>NZ_PHRG01000009.1 GCF_002803605.1 Acinetobacter pseudolwoffii | reverse complement strand
TATTACGTCTGACTCGGCGTCTGGAGCAGCAGAAACTGCTCACCGGCAATCCGATTTTGAGGTGGTAAAAGTCAAAGCGTCACATACGGGTAAGTTTTTGAATGCGTTGTTGAAATAAGCTATCCAAGATTTATCAGCCCTTCTTTTATCAAGGAGGGCTTTTTATTTTTCATGATCCTATTGAACGATATTTCTTCAGCCAATTGTGCCAATATTTGATCATCTACCTTTTTAGCATCATGAGATGAGATATAACCTTCATAGGCATCAAAATACTTATCTATTGAAGAATGAATTGGCTGCCAGTTTTCATGCGTCTTTTTAGTCTGATGCATTGGAAATAATTTGGCATGAMSWTMAATAATCTGGCGTAGACCGGGTGCAATCAGGGTATTGCCATAATGAAACAGCATGTCATAGGACATTTGATAGAGCCGGGCAATCGATGGAATATTCTGAATAAGTTGTTGTATAAAGCTCGATTGATTCGATATTAAGCAAAACAACTTGATTTAGTGATCAAGCTAGTTAAACTAAACAAACTTAATTCAACACAAATATTCTGTTAATAACTCATTTGGAAAAAGCATTGGCATACACTGAAAAGTGACGAAATAAGACCAAGGCAAGTATCCATAAACAGTTGTGCTGGCGACAATAGCAAGAGTGAACCACCTGATCCCTTCCCGAACTCAGAAGTGAAACCTCTTTGCGCTGATGGTAGTGTGGGGTTACCCATGTGAGAGTAAGTCATCGCCAGCTCATTATTCGAAACACCCCTAACTTAACAGTTGGGGGTGTTTTTTTTGCATGGGATAAAATTATTAAAATAAAACTGTCCTTAAAACTTCATCTCATCGCAACTGTCCTGTCATTCAAACTGTATTAAATAAGACGTCGACTTTATAAAAAGATGAATAGACGTATGAGAAAAATTTCTTTAAGTTTGCTGGCGGTCTCTGTATTCGCTCTGACGGCATGCAATGAATCCGATGATAAAACCCTTCAGCCCATCGAAAGCGTAACTGAACCAACTTTGGTGTCTTTTGCCAAACTGGATGTAGAGACCTATGCAGAAGGCTCTGATTCAGGACGAGATGTACGTGGAGCAAATGGTATTTTTCCTCCATTTTCAGGCCAGCCTGTACAGGGTTTTTCTGCTGCATTAAAGCAGCCGGATGGAACTTATCTGGTGATGTCGGATAATGGCTTTGGCTCGCAGGATAATTCTTCTGATTATTTATTGCGTTTGCATCATCTTTCTAGCGATTTCAGAACCAAGGCGGGCGGTACAGCAACTGTCAAACATTTATCTTATATTCAGCTTCGTGATCCGAACAAACTGATTCCTTTTGAAATTGTCCATCAGAATACTCAAGAGCGTTTATTGACAGGTGCTGACTTTGATCCGGAATCTATGCAGCGCGCGCCCAATGGCGATATCTGGATTGGAGATGAATTTGGCCCTTATTTATTACATTTTAGTGCAGATGGAATATTAAAAAGTCCGCCGATTGCTTTAGCGCATCCATTAGAAGCTGGAACTGAACTCAGATCTCCACAAAATCAGCTAAACAAGGGGACTATCGGTTATATTAACGGTTATATTGAACCTTTGGTACAGCAGAGTGGGGGCTTTGAAGGTATGGCAATTTCCCCCAATGGTCGCTATTTATATCCTTTACTTGAAAAACCTTTATTAAATGCCACGACGCCACAACTAATCATTTCAGAATTTGATCTGGAAAAGAAAGTTTATACTGGAAATTTCTATTATTTTGAGTTGGCTTCGAAAGCCTCTGCAATTGGTGATTTTCAGTTATTTAGTGCCAAAGAAGGTGTGATTATTGAACGTGATGACAGTGAAAATAATCTGGGCGGCTATAAAAAATTAATCAAGGTCAGATTGAATCAGTCCGGTGAGTCTGTCGCACGTGAAGAACTGGTTAATTTAATGGATCTGGCCAATCCAGATTTACTTTATGGTCCGGTACGTCCGGGAGATCTTGCCACCGGTCAGCGCTTTGGTTTTCCATTTCAGACCATTGAAGACATTATTATTGAAGGGCCTGATTTAATTACCGTCTTGAATGACAATAACTTTCCCGGTTCAAGTGGTCGTAATCGAAATCTGGCAGATGATAATGAAATTATTCAGATCCGATTAGCTCAAGCATTATATTAATTTCAGTTTTTTCTCAATTTTAAAACGTTCCCTGAGTCTGAGAACTCAGGGATTTTTATATCGAAGAAGTAGCTTGAATTGTTAAGAAATCATTAAAAACTGGACGCATGGGTTTAGAATTTTGAGCAAAGCTTAAGACTTTAGTCGCATATTGCCTGAAAATTAGTTGTGTTGAACTAAGTTGTTGCACGAACATGGCGATAAGAATCATTAAAAATAATAAATAAGAGTTAGTGGCATGTGTCGTGCTGAAAACAACGAATAATAACTCACAGGAGGTGAGTAAAAATGGTAGAAAACACGAAAATGGCAGCAAATACGGTTAGTGTGAATGATGTGATTGATCAGGCAAAATTCACTAAATTTCACTTAAGCATTGTATTGTGGTGTTTGTTTATTGTTCTATTTGACGGGTATGATTTAGCAATTAACGGTGTCGTTCTGCCTCTACTGATGCAGGAGTGGGGCATGAGTGCTGTTGAAGCAGGCATGCTTGCCAGTACAGCACTAGCCGGCATGATGTTTGGTGCCATGCTGTTTGGGATGCTTGCAGACAAAATCGGTCGTAAAAAAGTGATTTTAATTTGTGTCACTTTATTTAGTGCTTTTACATTTTTGGGTGGATTTACCACCACTCCAACAGAGTTTGGTATTTTACGTTTTATTGCCGGCTTGGGCATAGGCGGGGTATTACCTAACCTGGTTGCTTTAACCTCTGAATATGCGCCTAAACGTTTAAAAAGTACACTTGTAACCACCATGTTTAGTGGTTATGCCGTAGGTGGGATTATGGCTGCATTATGTGGTACATGGTTTACCCCAAGTTTTGGTTGGGAAATTATGTTCTTCATTGCAGGTATTCCCTTACTTTTTGTTCCATTGTTTTGGAAGTTCTTACCTGAGTCTCTAACTTTCTTGGTTAAAGAACAAAAAATGAATGAGGCACGTCATTTTATAAAACGAGTTGAGCCAACTGCAGACGTACGAGCAGACACTGAACTGGTTCTAGCCACAGGCGATCAGACACAAAGTGCATCAGTAAAAGCGTTATTTACAGAAAATCGTGCAATGGGAACATTCTTATTCTGGATTGCTTTCTTTATGTGCTTGCTCATGCTTTATGCACTTGGAAGTTGGCTGCCAAAACTCATGATGGCTGCGGGATATTCTTTAGGCAGCAGTTTAATGTTCTTATTAGCACTGAATATTGGTGCCGTGATCGGAACCATTAGTGGTGGTATTCTGGCAGACCGTTTTGACTTTAAACCTGTTCTTATTAGTATGTTAACTGTGGGTGTACTGTCTCTGGTTGGTTTAGGCTTTAACTCTCCAACACCTGTTATTTATTTACTTGTCAGTTTAGCAGGTGCTTCATCTATTGGTACCAGTATCTTGTTATATAGCTATGTTGCTCAATACTATCCTGTTGCAGTACGTTCTACCGGTATTGGTTGGGCTTCTGCTGTGGGGCGTACAGGTGCAATTGTGGGTCCAATTGTGATTGGTATGCTGCTGGGTATGGAATTACCACATAAATGGAATTTCATCGCGGTTGCCATGCCGGGTATTATTGGTATCATCGCTATTTCAATGATTCGTCAACCACAACCCGGTCGCGTTCAGGTGAAACAATTAAAAGCAGCCAAAATTTAAACGATCCTCATAGATTCATTCAGTTTAAAAAACCCCTTTGTCTGAAGGGGTTTTTTATATCTTTAGTATGAAATAAAACCACTCAAAAAAAGTGATTGAGCTAAAAAATCTACAAATTCTGCTTAAATTAAAGTCATTATTATTAATGGCTTAAAATTTAATTTTAATAATAATGTGACATATCACGCAAATAAATGGCATTACATTTGTCATAGCAGAATATCAATTAGTCTTATTGTGCCTTAAATCCCGCTTGCGTATATTGCCTGACATTGAAGATTGCCTTCAATCTTCAACAAAGATGTTATGGACAAGTACTCATGGGAGATGAGAACGATGACAACGGAAAAAATAGATGTAAATTCTGTAGTCGATAATGCGAAATTCACGCCTTTCCACTTCAATGTAGTTGCTTGGTGTTTACTCATTATCTTATTTGATGGCTACGATTTAGCAATCAATGGTGTGGTTTTACCCTTACTGATGCAAGACTGGGGCTTAAGTGCAGTGCAAGCGGGCATGCTTGCAAGTACCGCACTGGCTGGCATGATGTTTGGTGCGATGATCTTCGGTTCCCTCGCGGACAAGATCGGTCGTAAGAAAGTGATCATGATCTGTATTGTATTATTCAGTGGTTTAACTTTTGCGGGTGGCTTTGCCTCAAATCCAACCGAATTCGGTATTTTACGTTTTCTTGCCGGTCTGGGTATTGGTGGGGTCATGCCGAATCTGGTGGCATTGACTTCGGAATATGCGCCACAAAAAATGCGCAGTACCTTGGTAACCACCATGTTTAGTGGTTATGCCGTCGGTGGTGTAATGGCTGCGTTGTTGGGTTCATGGTTTACCCCAAGTTTTGGTTGGGAAATCATGTTCTTTATCGCGGGTATTCCATTATTTTTATTACCAGTGATCTGGAAATTTTTGCCTGAATCGCTGGCATTTATTGTGAAGCAAAACAAGCAGGCTGAAGCACGTCAAATCGTACGTCGTCTGGCACCAAATCTAACGGTTACCGAGAATACAACGCTTACCCTGCCACAGGAAAATGTGCCTGAAGCAGCGAACGTGGTGAGCTTGTTCCGTCGTGGCCGTGCGGTCAATACCTTATTGTTCTGGGTCGCGTTCTTCACTTGTCTGTTAACCATGTATGCTTTAAGTAGCTGGTTACCGAAGTTGATGATGGCAGCGGGCTACTCGATGGACAACAGTCTGATGTTCATGATGGTGATGAACGTGGGTGCGGTCGTGGGTATTGTGGGTGGCGGTATTCTGGCGGATCGTTTCCACTTGAAACCGGTTCTGATGTTCCTCGGTATGATGGGTGCGATTGTGATGAGCTCAATGGGCTTCGCATCTAACCAATTCTTACTTTACATCCTGGTGTTTCTGGCGGGTGCAGCGTCGATTGGTTCACAAATGTTGCTATATAGCTATGTTGCGCAGTTCTACCCGCTTGCGGTACGTTCGACAGGCATTGGCTGGTCTTCTGCGATTGGTCGTATGGGCGCGATTGTAGGGCCGATCCTGATTGGTGGTTTGCTTGGTATGAACCTGCCTGCTTACTTTAACTTTATGGCAGTCGGCTTACCGGTTCTGATTACTGCAATTGCGGTTGCGTTAATCATGCATGACAATGAATCTGAAAAGATTGGTGCAATTGAGCCAGCAGTGTCTAAAGCTTAAAGCTAAGTTTTTAAATAAGAAGCCTCCGAAAGGGGGCTTTTTTATTATTATCATTAAATGATAAATTTTAAAAATATTAAAAAAGTGATAAATAAATGAACCTAAATGATCGTTTTAAGAAGTTTGCGGATTCTGAATATGAATCGATAGATGATATACAGGATATTAAATTTATAGGGCGTAAGGCAGATTATTTTGCTTTTGAGCGCTCATGGATTTTGGAAGTCAAAGTTTTAGAAAAAGATAGACAGAGTACAATTAATGACTTTACAAATGATCAAGTAGATAAAGATCAGGATTTCCCAGAATTTTTTGGGACTGTACATATTGAAGAGTTGATCCAAAAACATAAAGATCCTAATTTTATTAGAAATAAATTATGTGATTATGCCTCTCGAAATTTGCGATCACTTCTTTCATCAGCAGATAAACAAATCTCTGAAACTAAAAAAGCTATAGGAAAAGATGATTGCACAGGGATATTAGTTCTTCTAAATGAAAGAAATGATTTTCATGATCAAGATTTTATTTACCAAGAAATAAGTCCTCTATTACATAGAAAAGATGAACAAGGCAATATTCAAAGAAAACATATACAGGGTGTATGGTATATCCATGAATATAAAGAAAATAATAAAAGAAATGTTTTCTCTAGTTTTTTAATGGGTCCTACAGCTAATATTGAGTCAGTTAAATCATTAGGAAATTTTTTGCACATGGATTGGATTAGTTATAATGGATATGCTTTTATACCCTCAGACTTAAAATAAATCTTGAGGTAGATTCTATGCAATTCGACTCATTCTCCCCAATCCCTGAAGATGATGACGAATTACATCTTCCTGAACTGGTGTACTGGGCTTCTTTAGGCGATGTTGAACAGGTCGAGCAAGGCTTACAGGAAGGTCTGGACGTTAACTCTGCCGACGAAGAAGGCTATAGTGCTTTACAGGCCGCTGCTGAAAATGATCATCTGGAAGTGGTCAAACTCTTGGTCAGCAAAGGTGCAGATATTGCACATCGCAGTCCTAATACTGCTTTAGAACTGGCCGAAATGGCAGGCAATAAAGAAGTTGTGGCTTATCTGAAAAGTCTGGCCGGTGGTGTCTGAATATAAAAAAGAACCTCAAATTTGAGGTTCTTTTTTATGGTATGAGCTTAGGCAGCATCGCCTTCAAGTTCTTTTAAAATGGCTTCATTAAAGGCCGGAAGATCATCCGGATTCCGTGAAGTAATCAGTACCCAGCCGCCGGTATTACAGCGATGCACTTCTTCATCGACCCATTTACCGCCGGCATTTTCCAGATCCAGCTTGATGCTCTTATACGAGGTCAGATTCTTGTCTTTAATTCGATCTGCATCAATTAAGGCCCATGGCCCATGACAGATCGCCGCAATCGGTTTGTGATTGTCGGCAAAATGCTGAATAATTTTCTGGGCATCCTGATTAATTCTTAAAGTATCTGCGTTGACTGTACCACCTGGAATCACCAACAGATCATAATCATTCAGGTCGACATGGTCGAAACTGGTATCAGGCGTATATTGGGTAGCAGCTTTGGTATCACCTTTGACAGTGGCGACATCTTCATTTTTTTCTGCAGCATGAATCACTTCAAAACCTTTGGACTTTAAAAAATTTAAAGGCTCAGTCAGTTCATCATGTTCAATACCTTGATTGGATGTAATAAAGAGGACCTTTTTTACCATGATTGCTGTTCCCAAAAAATGTGAGGATTTTTAGCTTAACAACAAGCCGATTTTTACAATGTTGGAGTTTTAACTCGGAACTGTTAAGCAATGATAAATAAAGCAATGCACAGAAAAAGAAATAGCAGAAAAAAAGCCCCAACATCCTGTTGGGGCTTTTTCCGTATCTCGTGATTTAGGTATAACTCCTGTCGTACCTCACGTCCTGATGCTTGCTTATTCTTGTTGTTTTTAGGTTTTCGGAGCATCCTGCTCTCTATGTGTCTAAAGTAATACACAAGCAGATTTTGTACCAGCAGCAGATTGCGCTTATTGTTGTACGCTTTGACTTACATGAGCGCAGAGAAATTGAGCACGACCAGCTGCTGAATTCTTGGCATCAAAAATGTACATCTAAGCCAATATACGGGCCTTTAAATTCCAGCTGTAAATCTGGACGTTGATCCTGTTGAAAATCTACCGTCATCATGCGATAACCGATTTTGGCACCGACATCGACCAGCAGATTATCAATAAAATCATATTGTAACTCAGCCTGTACATCGGTCTTTTTACTATCGCTGCCATGACTGTAAACGGCTTCTGCTTTGGCACTCAGTCCGGTAAATGGCAATTTAACCCCTGCAGTTGCATAGAGCAGTGGAGTGTATTCATCCAGATCGTATTGCGTGAAAGCCCCGGTATTCAGGTTTTTTACCGTACCCTCCAGATTGCTTAAGCCTGCGCCTACATCGGCATGTACCATGGTATCCAGCAATTCGTAATACAGAATATAGTCAATATTCTTCAGTTTGATTTCTGAGGCATTGATCGGAGTGCTTTGTTCGCTGTTGCTGTCCAGATTGACATATTTGATTTTGGCATTCGGTAAAAGCGGAATCGGATGTTCAAAAGCCACGGACAGCTGCGCCGTACCTTGTCGATCCAGACCATGTTTCATACTGCTATTTTCGCTATAACCGTTAAAATTCCAGTAGCTGAGATCGGCTTTTGCCCCGATGAAATCTGCATGACTGAGCGTGCTTAATCCAAAACTGAAGAATAATGTGGCGAGTATTTTTGTCTGCATGACAGTGAGTCCCTAAAGCTTTATTAAAATTGAGCGTGTCTGGTTACTTAAAAACATCTTCTTAATATTTATCAGCAAGTGCATGATATAGAGAATTTCAAAAATGTATATCCTGAGATTTTGAAGGACTAAAAAATGCGATCTACAGCAGTACAACAGTGTAAAGACTATTCATTCTATGTGGCTGGTCAGGCGGTTCAGACCGGAGAATGGCTAGAGGTTAAACATAAATATACGCAAGCACTCTATGCACGTGTCGCTTTGGCCGATGCCAAAAGCCTGGAGCAGGCCATTCAGTCTGCCCTAGACACCGAGGCAGAGATGGCGGCTTTAGAACCCTTTCAAAAACAGAAAATTCTACTGCATTGTGTGCGCCGTTTTCATGAAATTCGTGAAGAACTGACTGAAATTCTGATTGCAGAAGGCGGTAAACCGCGCAAAGCGGCAGAAGCCGAAGTCGAGCGTCTGATTAATACCTTTCAAATTGCCGCAGATGCCGTGACTCAGATCGATCAGGGACGTATGCTGCCTTTGGCTGTAACCGCGGCAGCATCGGGGTATCAGGGTATGGTTAAGCAGGTGCCGATTGGCGCAGTGTCTTTAATCAGCCCTTTTAATTTTCCCTTAAATCTGACCGCCCACAAAATTGCACCAGCGATTGCTGCCGGTTGTCCTTTCGTGTTGAAACCCGCCAGTCTGACGCCGATTTCTGCCTTGAAAATTGCCGAGATTCTGGCGGAAACCGATTTGCCGAAAGGCGCATTTTCAGTTTTACCCTGTCCGCGCGAGCTGGCCGATGTGCTGGTCACCGATGACCGTTTTAAATTACTCAGTTTTACCGGTTCCGATGTGGTGGGTTGGGATATGAAAGCGCGTGCTGGCCGCAAAAAAGTGGTTCTGGAGCTGGGCGGTAATGCCGCAGTGATGATCGAGCCGGATACCGAAATTAATGATGCCTTGATTACCCGTCTGGTTGGCGGTGCTTATGGTCATGCCGGGCAGGTCTGTATCAGTGTACAGCGCATTCTGGTGCATCAGGATATTTATGCCGAAGTCAGAGATAAACTGCTTGCAAAACTCAAACATCTGAAAGCCACCGATCCAAATCTGAGCACAACTTTGGTCGGCCCGATGATCAAGGAAGCAGAAGCCAAACGCCTGAAAAAATGGCTGGAAAAAGCACTGAAAAAGGATGCGAAAATCCTGATTGGAGGTGAGCTAAATGGCGTGATGTTCGCACCGACTTTATTGGAAAACGTGGATCATAATCTGGAAATTTACCGTGATGAAGTCTTTGGTCCGGTGGCGATGATTGAACCTTATCCTGATTTTGAAGCGGGGATTGCCTGTATCAATCGTAGCCGTTTTGGCTTGCAGGCCGGAGTTTATACCCAGAACTTGAACAAGATGCTGTATGCCTGGGATCATCTGCATGTCGGCGGGGTCATTATCAATGACATTCCATCTTTCCGGGTGGACAACATGCCCTATGGTGGGGTGAAGGATTCAGGTTTAGGCCGTGAAGGGATTCAATCTGCCATTCGCGATATGCAGGAAGAACGGATGCTGGTGATTAAATCTTAAGTAAATGACATCAATCGCTCAGATCCCGTGATGGATTTGCTGCAGGTCAGACCGGGGTATTGCAGTCCATTTTTAGATGTCAAAAATGCACGTGGAGCAGGGCGATCAGATCTCTGCTCCGCGCATTTCAGCTATAGAGTGGCTCACATCGCGATAAGCCTTTGACTTTAATTCTTCTATAAATATAAGGCGATTTGGATGATCGCAGCATGAGCTTTGCTTGACTACGGTTCTGTAGTCAAACTTAAGAAAGATATATTCCAAAAAGTTTGTCAATATATAACCTATAAAATCAGGTAGGTTTCGTTGAATTATTGAACGCTTAATTCGAATAGATTATAAATAACGAATATTTTCAGCAGAATTTACAGAAAAAATTTAAAAAAGTCAGTATTGTTGAACCATCTACAAGGTCAGCTTTTCGATCAGACTTTAAGCAAGATGTAAGACCTGCTGACCTGTTTGTACATTAGAATTCGACGCCCAAAAGGTGCAGCTCTAATCCAAACACCCAAAATAATTGAAATGCTTCTTTATTTGCTTGCGCTATAACCATAACAAGCAGCATCTGAAGGGGTTTAAAGTTTAGGTGTTCTATGACAGAAACTCGTGAGAATTGGTCTGCACGATCAGGATTCATTATTGCAGCCATTGGTTCCGCCGTTGGCTTGGGAAATATCTGGCGTTTCCCTTATGTGGCTTATGAAAATGGGGGTGGGGCATTCCTGATCCCTTACCTGATTGCGATTTTTGCAGCAGGTTTGCCTTTATTGTTTTTAGACTATGCGGTCGGACACAAGTTCCGTAAAGCACCACCCATGGCCTATAAAAAACTCATGAATGCCGAATCCTTGGGTTGGTGGCAGGTGATGGTGACCCTGATCATCGGGATTTACTATGCCAGCGTCTTGTCTTGGGCCGGCAGTTATATGTTCTATTCCTTTGGGCAGCAGTGGGGCACAGATACCCAGGACTTCTTTTTCAATACTTATCTGCAAAACGGCGAAGGTTTAAGTTTAGGTTTTGTTCCTGTCCTGTTTTTCGGTTTGGTAATTGTTTGGGCTGCGGTGATGTTGATTCTTTACGGTGGGGTACGCCGTGGGGTGGAACTGGCGAATAAAATCTTTATGCCACTTCTGGTAATTTTATTTTCTATTCTGGTGATTCAGGCGGTACGCTTACCGGGTGCAGTCGACGGCTTAAATGCTTTCTTTACGCCGAACTGGGAGGCCATGAGCAACTATAAAGTCTGGCTGGCCGCATTTGGTCATATCTTCTTCTCACTGTCGGTGGGCTTCGGGATTATGTTGACCTATGCCTCTTATTTGAAACGCAAAACCAACTTGACCGGTTCTGGGATTGTGGTGGCACTGGCCAACTCATCCTTTGAAATTCTGGCGGGTATTGGTGTATTTGCAGCGCTTGGTTTTATGGCCTTCAGCGCAGGTGCAAATGTTGAAGATGTCGTATCTGGCGGTATTGGTCTGGCCTTTATTGCTTTCCCGAAAATCATTTCCAGTTTAGGTGCAGGCGGTGACCTGTTTGGCTTCCTGTTCTTTGCTTCATTAACAGTTGCCGGTATTACCTCGATGGTCAGTATCCTGCAAGTTCCGATTGCCGCATTCCAGGACAAACTGGGCTGGTCGAAGAACAAGTCAGTCACGATTATTGCCGGTGGTTCAGCGGTGATTTCTACCTTGATGTTCTCGACCCATAGTGCGATTACCTTTGTCGACATTATTGACTACTTTGCCAATAATATCGGTATTGTCGGTGGTGGTTTGATCTCCATTATTCTGTTGTCGTGGTTCCGTCGTCCATTGATGAAGCAGCTGGAAGGCCATGTGAATCAGTTTGCCAGCGTGAAACTTGGTCGCAGCTGGAACTTCATGCTGACCGTCATCACGCCGTTGTCCTTATTAATGGCATTGGGTCTGACCCTGAAATCGATCATGGCAGAAGGTTATGGTGGCTATGCTGCCAGCACCCTGTGGATGGTGGGTGGAGGTGTCATGGCATTCTTTATTCTGGGCGCCATTCTGTTTAGTCTGGTCAAAGACCGTCATAGCTAGGAGAGCGACTATGAATACATCTGCACTGGTGATGATGATCATCTCTATCGTTTTATTGTGGGGTGGTCTGGTACTGTCCGTGATTCATCTGGCAAAAAATCCGGAAGAACCAGAAGACTAAAAATCTTCACATAAACCTACTGTTTTACTGTAAACGAAAGTCATTATCATCTATGGTGATAATGACTTTTTTAATGGCTGACGATTTGGCATGATTTCCGTTTCAGATGGACAAGTCTATACAGCCTTTGCCGTGACCTTCTTCGCTGGGCTTGCCACCGTGTTGGGTGGGGGACTGATACTCTTCTTAAAAAAACCCAATTTCCGTCTGCTGGCCTTTGGTCTGGCCTTTGCCGCGGGCGCCATGATCTATGTTTCTTTAACCGAAATTCTGAATAAATCGATTGCCTCCTTTAGTCTGGCTTTTGATGAAAAAACCGGTTTTGCCTTTGGCACCTTTGCATTTTTGTTGGGCGTGATTCTGGTGTTATTGCTTGATCATTTTGTGCCGAATCCGCATGAAACTGTTGAAACGCATGCCAGTGAGGGCGTCAGTTCACCGCAACTATTGCGTACCGGCATGCTGACTTTATTCGCCATTAGCGCACATAACCTGCCAGAAGGTCTGGCGACCTTTTTTGCCACGCTGGAAAGTCCTGCCTTGGGTGCGCCTCTGGCGGTGGCAATTGCGATTCATAATATCCCGGAAGGTGTGGCAATTGCCTTGCCAGTGTATATGGCGACCGGACGCAAAGATTATGCGCTCTGGGCCAGTCTGGTGTCGGGACTGGCTGAACCTTTGGGTGCCGCCTTGGGTTACTTTATTCTGGCACCTTATATGAGCGATACAGTATATGGTCTGGTTTTTGGTTTAATTGGCGGGGTGATGGTCTATCTGGCACTGGACGAGTTATTGCCGACTGCAAAACGTTATTCCGAAGGGCATGAAACGGTATATGGACTTGTGAGCGGTATGGCTGCGCTGGCCAGCAGTCTGGTGATCTTTAAGTTTATTCAGTAAGTCCTGTTGCCATCCGGCAACTCCATAAAAAAAGCAGCCTAAGCTGCTTTTTTTGATTGTAAACTAATGATTTATGCGGTCTTTTCAATATGGCAATAGAAGAAACCGTCGCCTTGATCGGCTGTTGGTAACAACTGACGACCGTGAATCTGTTCGATGCCCCAATCGGCTTCAATCTTGATTTCTTTGGCATCGCTATGCTGGGCAAAGAACTCGACCATCTGCTGTTCATTTTCCGCTTTTAGAATCGAACAGGTGATGTACAGCAAGCTGCCGCCAACTTTCAGCTGCTGCCACATATTTTCCAGAATCTGCTTTTGCAGCGCGACGGTTTGCGGAATATCTGTGGAATGACGCAGCAAGCGAATATCCGGATGACGACGAATCACACCAATCGCAGAACATGGCGCATCCAGTACGATACAGTCGACTGGTTCAGGCGCTGTCCAGTTGATGGCATCGGCTGCAATAATTTCAACTTCGGCATATTCTGTTAACAGTAGGCGTTCCAGATTTTCTGCCACACGCACTAAACGTTTGGCGTCCTGATCAATTGCATACAGCTTTTTCGGGCTGTATTTTTCCAGAATATGCGCAGTTTTCCCACCCGGCGCAGCGCAGGCATCGACTACGACCTTGCCTTCAAGATCAGGCACTAAAGTTGCGCAAAGCTGTGCGTGTTCATCCTGAACCGAGAAACCGCCAGCTTCATAGCCCGGCAGGTTTGGAATATGTACATTCTGTTCCAGCACAATGCCGACTTCAGACAGGGTACAGGCGCGTGCCTCATAACCTTCTTCTTCCAGAATTTCCAGATATTCATCACGGCTGACCTGATTGACATTGACACGCAAGGTCAACGGCGCAATCTGTTTTAACTCATGCGACAGTTCAGCCAGCTGTTCCGGCCAGTCTTTCTTTAAACGCTTAAATAACCAGCTTGGCAGGCCATGCGCCTGATTTAAAGCCAGATCAAATTCTTCTGTTTCACGTGAAACACGACGCAGCACTGCATTGACCAGACCACTTAAAGGTTCGAATCCCAGCTGTTTGGCTGCTGTCACCGTTTCTGAAATCGCAGCATGCGCCGGAATACGGGTACATAGAATCTGGTATAAACCCAAATATAAGCAGCTTTCTAGAGCTTGGTTATCCAGAGGTTTGGTTAACAGTGGCAGGGTAATGGCTTTCAGGCCATGCCATTGACGTAAACAGCCCAAGGTTAACTCGTGATACAAGCCACGGTCACGTTCAGACACAATATTGATATGTTGATTGAGTACAGAAGCAAGTGATTGGCCGTTTTGTACAGCCAATAGCGTTTTGACAACTTGCGCGCGCAAATTCAAGTTTTTAGCTGATGATTGAATTTGGCTCATGCGAATTTATATCCTAGCGATAGTTTTTGAGTTTGATTAATTTGAACAGCATTCAGGGCTTTGCCACCTGGCCATTGCAGATTGGTGATGCAAATGGCGTTCTGATCACCACACATCACATGTACGCCGTCTTTATCCAGGGCAATCACTTCACCAGGCAGAGCAGTGCTTGCGTTGTGCGTAGAAAGTGATGAGTTCCAGATGCGTAAATTGTTGCTGTCATCCAGCGGGGTAAAGGCTACTGGCCAAGGATTAAAAGCGCGGATATTACGGTCAATCTCTGCCGCAGCTTGTGTCCAGTCAATTTGCGCTTCTGCTTTAGACAGTTTATGTGCATAGACCGTCAGGCTGTCATCTTGCACTTCACGCTGTGCTAAATAGTGCTGCAAGGTCTGTTCCGATTCTAAAACCTTTAGCGTCGCTTCAGCGCCCTGTAGCGCCAGTTTGTCATGCAGACTGGCAGAGGTATCTTCGGCGGTAATTGGACAGATGGTTTTGTACATCATGTCCCCGGTATCCAGACCAGCCGCCATTTTCATAATGGTCACACCGGTCTCGGCATCGCCAGTGGCAATCGCGCGCTGAATCGGGGCTGCACCGCGCCAGCGTGGCAACAGGGAACCATGAATATTCAGGCAACCATATTTTGGTGTATCCAGAACCACTTGTGGCAGGATCAGGCCATAGGCCGCCACCACCATCACATCTGCATTTAAGGCTTTGAGTTCTGCTTGCGCTGCCAGACCTTCTTCAGTCGAAGATTTGAAATGAAGCGGTTGGTAGACTGGAATATTGTGTTCAAGCGCCAACTGCTTGACCGCAGATGCCGTGAGTTTTTGTCCGCGTCCGGCCTTGCGGTCAGGCTGGGTATACACCGCCACAATTTCATGCTCGGTTTTGAGCAGCGCAGCCAATGCAGTCGCTGCAAATTCTGGTGTGCCTGCAAATATGATCTTCACACATGAAATTCCAAATAAACTTAAAGCGTATTATAAGCCAAAAGCCAAATTTCAGCCTAATCGTTGCAAAAACTTATTGGATAAGACCGGTGAGTGCTTGAATTTCAGTAGAATTTTTATATAAAAAAAACTCATGCAAATTGTAAAAATTATTCATGAAAGTTTTGTATTGTCCTGATGATGATGGCGGTATAGTAGATTTCATTAAGAAATTTTTATCGTCAGATCATCAAAACCTCTCTATAGATATTTTTGCCTGCGTCTACACCCAAAAGGCCATCTTGTAAATCAAGGGCTTGTAGTATGATAGGTTTAAAATTCAACTGATTTAAGCTCCTTGTCAGTATGATTTAGCCAGAGTGGATCTGCCCGATTCATTGCAAGCTCAAACTTTGTTGGAAATATAAAATGCCTGACTATCGTTCAAAAACATCGACACACGGAAGAAATATGGCTGGCGCACGCGGTTTATGGCGTGCCACTGGCATGAAAGATGAAGATTTCGGTAAACCGATTATTGCGGTGGTGAACTCGTTCACCCAGTTTGTACCAGGGCATGTGCATCTTAAAGACTTGGGTCAGCTGGTGGCACGTCAAATTGAAGCGTCAGGCGGCGTGGCCAAAGAATTCAATACCATTGCCGTCGATGACGGTATTGCGATGGGTCATGACGGCATGCTGTACTCATTGCCTTCGCGTGACCTGATTGCAGACTCGGTCGAGTACATGGTCAATGCGCATTGTGCCGATGCGATGGTGTGTATCTCGAACTGTGACAAAATCACCCCGGGCATGTTGATGGCTGCGATGCGTCTGAACATTCCGGTGGTATTTGTTTCTGGCGGTCCGATGGAAGCGGGCAAGGTTAAAATTCGTGGTAACGAACACGCGATTGACCTGGTGGATGCCATGGTGGTTGCGGCAGATGACAGCTTCACTGATGAAGAAGTGGCAGCTTATGAGCGTTCAGCCTGTCCTACCTGTGGTTCATGTTCAGGCATGTTCACCGCCAACTCGATGAACTGCTTGACTGAAGCACTCGGTTTATCTTTACCGGGTAATGGCTCTACGCTGGCAACGCATGCCAACCGTAAAAAATTATTCGAGCGTGCAGGCCAGTTGATTGTGGAAATCACCAAGCGTCATTATGAGCAAAATGATTACAGCGTGTTGCCACGTAATGTTGCGACCAAAGCATCGTATGAAAATGCCATGACTTTGGACATCGCGATGGGTGGTTCAACCAACACCGTTCTTCACTTGTTGGCAGCTGCTCACGAAGCAGAAGTAGACTTCACCATGGACGATATCGACCGTTTATCTCGTAAAGTGCCTGTACTGTGTAAAGTGGCACCTGCGGTTAAAAACGTTCATATGGAAGATATTCACCGTGCCGGCGGCATTATGTCGATCCTCGGTGAACTAGACCGTGGTGGTTTACTGGATACTTCTGTACCTACTGTACATGAAGCGACCTTAAAAGATGCCTTAGACAAGTGGGACATCATCCGTACTGAAGATGAAGAGGTGTATAACTTCTTCAAATCGGCACCGGGCGGTGTACCAACCCAAACAGCGTTCTCACAAGATCGTTACTACACCCGTCTAGATGGCGACCGTGAAAATGGTGTGATCCGCAACGTTGAACATGCCTTCTCGCAAGATGGTGGTTTGGCAGTGCTTTACGGCAACATCGCACTGGACGGTTGTATCGTAAAAACTGCGGGTGTAGATGATTCAATCTTGAAATTCAACGGCACAGCACGTGTATTTGAAAGCCAGGATGATGCAGTAGAAGCAATTCTTGGTGGAAAAATCGTGGCAGGTGATGTGGTACTGATCCGTTATGAAGGTCCACAAGGTGGTCCGGGTATGCAAGAAATGTTGTACCCAACCAGCTACTTGAAATCGAAAGGTTTAGGTAAAGATTGTGCGCTTGTGACTGATGGTCGTTTCTCTGGGGGGTCTTCAGGTCTTTCCATTGGTCATGTTTCACCAGAAGCAGCTGAAGGCGGCACAATTGCCCTGGTTGAAGATGGTGACCGTATCGAAATTGATATTCCAAACCGTAGCATTCATTTAGCTGTTGCTGAAGATGTACTGGCAGCACGCCGTGAAGTACAAGAAGCCAAAGGTTGGAAGCCTGCTAAAGAACGCCCACGTAAAGTCTCTAAAGCGCTGAAAGCCTATGCAATGCATGCCACCAGTGCGGCGAAAGGTGCGGTACGTGATATTTAAGCTGTAATTTTTATAGCGCAAAAAAGCACTCCAGATGGGGTGCTTTTTTATTTAATGAAATTTATAGGTTCAGTACAGCGCAGTCTTAAAGGAAATTGGCTAATTGCAGTTTATAAGCTTCGGTTCGACCTACTTTTGTTTCGACAAAAGTAAAAGTGCCTACGAGATAACATTAAAAATTACTCAGGTAATTTGAGGCTGTATGGTAAAAAAATCGAAGATCCACTTAAAATCAAAGCTTTAATAACTTTAAAAGTTCTGATGATCTTTGTGCAGGCAGAATCTTACTTTTGACGGCGCAAAAGTAACAAAACGCTCTCGTTCCGCTAACTCTACTTCCTTGTAGCACAGTGAAACAGCGACCTTCCCTGTCGCTTTGTCATGTGATCTATTTAGAGTTAAAAAGCATAAATAGGGCACTGCGATAACACAGAGTTTCACTTTTATGTGCTGCCTGCCTTCTATACAATGATCTTAAAATAAATTGCCAAAGACCCATGTTTAAAATTGGTCATCGCCCAGGAAGAAAATAATGAGTAAAGATAATATCCGTGAGCATTCAGCCCCCGTTTATGAAGGTATTGAAAATGCACCGGCGCGTTCCATGATGCGTGCTACCGGTTTTAACGACGCCGATTTTGAACGTCCATTTATTGGCATCGCTTCGACCTGGGCCAATGTCACACCATGTAATATGCATATTGATGGTCTGGCCAGAACTGTAGAGCAGGGCGTGAGTGCTGCGGGCGGCAAGGGCATTATCTTTAATACCATTACTATTTCAGATGGTATTTCCAATGGTACGGAAGGCATGAAATATTCACTGCTGTCACGGGAAGTGATCGCAGACTCCATTGAAACAGTAGTGGGCTGCCAGGCTTATGATGGGGTGATTGCCATTGGTGGTTGCGACAAAAACATGCCGGGCTGCATCATGGGGTTGGCACGCTTAAACCGTCCGGGTCTGTTTATTTATGGTGGCACCATCAAACCGGGCGAAGGTCATACCGACATGATTTCGGTATTTGAAGCAGTCGGTCAGTATGCCAAAGGCGAAATTAACGCGATTCAGGTCAAGCATATTGAAGAAGTATCCTTGCCGGGTCCGGGCTCCTGTGGCGGCATGTATACCGCTAACTCAATGGCCTCTGCGATTGAAGCACTCGGTATGAGCTTGCCGGGCTCCTCGGCGCAGGAAGCAATTTCGGATGATAAACAAATCGACTGTGCCCGTGCCGGTGAAGCAGTCATGAATCTGTTGCGACTGGATATCAAGCCACGTGACATCATGACCAAGGCTGCTTTCGAAAATTCGATCAAGGTCTTGATTGCGTTGGGTGGTTCCACCAATGGCGTGTTGCATCTGCTAGCCATGGCGCATACCGCAGGGGTTGAATTGAGTCTGGATGACTTTGTCCGAATTGGCAAAGATATTCCGGTGGTGGCCGACGTGCGTCCATCAGGTAAATATCTGATGTCAGAACTGATTGCGATTGGCGGGATTCAACCACTGATGAAGCGCATGCTGGATGCCGGCATGCTGGATGGCTCATGTCTGACGGTCACAGGTAAGACGCTGGCAGAAGATCTGGCCGATGTGCAGGACTATCCGGAAGGCCAGCAGATTATTCTGCCTTTTGATGCGCCAGTGAAAAAAGACTCGCATCTGGTGATTCTAAAAGGCAATCTGTCACCAAAGGGCGCGGTCGCCAAAATTACCGGTAAGGAAGGACTGCATTTTGCTGGCCCAGCTCGCGTGTTTGAAGGTGAGCAGGGCGCCATGCGCGGTATTCTGGATGGTGAAGTCCAGCCGGGTGAAGTGGTGGTGATTCGTGGCGTTGGTCCCAAAGGTGGCCCGGGAATGCCAGAAATGCTGAAACCGACCTCTGCGATTATCGGGAAGGGCCTGGGAGCATCAGTTGCCCTGATTACCGATGGACGCTTCTCGGGTGGCAGTCACGGTTTTGTGATTGGTCATGTCACCCCCGAAGCTTATGATGGCGGCCCGATTGGTCTGGTACAAAATGGCGACCAGATTTCAATTAATGCGGAAACCCGGGAAATGACCTGGCATGTGGATGAGCCGGAGATTGCAGCACGTCAAGCAGCCTGGATCAAACCAAAACCGAACTATACCCACGGCGCTCTGGCCAAATTCGCCAAACTGACCTCAGGTGCAGAAACCGGGGCAGTCACTGACCTGAATCTTGAGCTCTAATCCATTGTTAAACATTGAACATTTGCTTATGACTTGATATAAGTTTTTACACCATGCAGGGCTTTGGCTCTGCGATCTTAAAAATAGATTATTCTGCGCAGATTGAGCTTTGTCGAGCTGCGCACTGTCATTCTTGTCGAGGCCGATCTCATGTCGCTGTTACGCCGTTGGTTTGATCCAATCCGATCGAGTTGGTTTTACCAGAAACCAATCCGTCAAACGGTGTTATCTATTCAAGATGGGCTGAGTATCCATTTAAGACTGGATGATGTGTACAGCTATCTGGCGGTACAGCAGCTGCCCCAGCTCGAAGAAATTTTAAGTCCGCAGCTCAAGCCGCTGAAAGTGATGATTTCCAGTGCGCATGCAGAACCCCCCAATCAGATGTCTTTTGAGGAATGGCAGCATTACACGATTAATGATGCCAAGATCTTGTCGAAACAGCATCGTTTCAGTTTTCATGACACGCCAGAATTGCCAAGCGCTGAAGCCTTGCAACAGGCGGAACTGATTTTACGGCGCACCCCGCTACGCGGGCAGGATTTCCTGTATCTGCTGGAAGATGTATTTCATATGCTCTGGCAAAAGCAGACCGGAAAATTACGTACCTTATATGCCATGGCCAGCCGCCATCATCAGCCACAGGATTTTCCCGAACGCATTTTTGACCAGACCCCGGTTCTGGCCAGCTATTTTGATTTGGGGGGCCGCCAGTATCAGGCGGTGGATGACCTATTACGTCTGACTCGGCGTCTGGAGCAGCAGAAACTGCTCACCGGCAATCCGATTTTCCTGATCAATCATATTGAATGGCGTGAGCATCTGATCAGTGATGCCGAAGAGCTGAACGAGATCCAGTCGATGGACCCGGAACTGGATTTATATATTGCGCTGGAAGATCCGATTTCCTGGTTGTTGCTGGCCTATATCAAAGAAGAACTGGCGGATTATTATAATATCCAGCTGAAAGTCTATCCTTTGTCTTACCGTGGCCGGGATGAGTTTGACTGGAGTCTGGCCACGCGTTTGTCGAAACGGACTGAGGTCGAATTTACCCCGTTCTGCCGTCCGACTGAACAGGCGATTGCCCCCATGGCGCAGTTATTTTATAGCTGTCCTGAAGAACAGCGCATTGAGGCCATGTATCAGATCTTGCAAGCTGTCTGGACCCGTGGTCAAGACTTGTCCTATGCACCGCATTTCCAGCGTATGCAGCAGCAACTCAACATTGCCGAGCTGAGCCAGGACGATATTCTGGCCAAGTTGCAGGACAATGATATGCTCTGTGAAATGAAGTCGCAGCCGAACTTTCCGGTACTGGAACTGCGCATCGATGATCAAAGTTATACATTTAATAGCTTATATCGGGTCTGGATGATTGAAAGTATTTTCAGTAATGTGTTAGAAGAAAAGTATAAGAGTAATAATCAAACTGAAAGTGAATTGAAAAAACATGGAAAAGATCAAAGCTGAATCATTAGAACATGCACGTCAACAGATCGATGCCATTGATACAGCTTTAGTTGAGCTGATCGCTGCGCGTCAATTTTATGTTGATCAAACCACCCGTTTTAAAAAAACTGAAACCGATTTACAGTCACCGGAACGTATGGAGCAGATTGTAGAACATGTCAGAGCACTGGCGCAGCAGCAGGGCGTCGATCAGGAATTTATTGAACATCTGTATCGTGAAATGTTTCATTATTTCATTCAACGTGAATTGAAAGAGTTTCGCCCTTAACCAGACTTGTGCTTTAACAGAAGCCTTGCGGGGCTTCTTTTCATTTCTTTAATCGCAAAGTTGAAAAATACAAAGATAAAAAAAGCAGCCATTCGGCTGCTCAATACTTTTATTTCGAGTTTTATTTTTTATCGGCCAGACTAAAGAACCAGTTCAGGATTAATGCGGCAAAAGTTGCCGTACCAATACCACCCAGATTAAAACTGCCAAATGTCAGGGCAAAATCACCGGTACCTAAAATAATGGTCACTGCAGCCACCATCAGGTTTTTGTTTTGCGAGAAATCGACTTTATTTTCAATCCAGATTTTGGCACCGGCAATGGTAATCAAACCAAAGACCACAATCGAAGCACCGGTCAGAATCGCGGTGGGAATGGTATGAATCACCGCCCCAAACTTGGGTGATAAACCCAGGAAGATCGCAAAGACACCAGCCACTGCAAAAATGATGGTCGAATAAACCCGTGTTACGGCCATGACCCCAATATTTTCACCGTAGGTGGTCATGCCCGGGGCACCCACACCGCCTGCCAGAGTGGTTGCAACACCATCTGCAACAAAGGCTTTACCAATATGCGGATCCAGATTCTCTCCGGTCATCGCGCCTACCGCTTTGATATGTCCCAGATTTTCAGCCACCAAAATCAGTGCAATCGGTGCAATGATCAACATGGCATTGACTTCAAAAGTCGGTGCGTGGAAGGTCGGTAACCCGAACCAGGCGGCTTGCTGAATGGGCAGGAAATTGATTGCAGTGCCATAACCCATAATATTGCTGAGCACGAAATAGATCAGATAGGCCAATAATAGCCCCACCAATAATAGCAGGCGTTGTAGCAAACCCTTGGTAAAGACGGCAATTGAGCCCATACACATGACGGTAACCAGAGACATCCACATATTAAAGGTGTTGCCCATCACGCTTTTTACCGTCACCGGCGCCAGGTTTAGACCAATGATCATCACTACGGCACCGGTCACCACCGGTGGCATCAGCTTTTCAATCCAGCGCGTGCCGGTCGCCATGACCAGAAAACCCATCAGGGCATAGAAGATACCACAGGCAATAATACCGCCGGCTGCGACGCCAATATTGGGGTTGAGTCCACCACCACCGGCATAACCGGTTGCCGCGATGACCACACCAATAAAGGCAAAGCTTGAACCTAAATAACTTGGAACCCGGCCACCGGTAATCAGAAAGAACAGGATGGTACAAATCCCTGACATTAAAATGGCCAGGTTAGGGTCAAAGCCCATTAAAAAAGGTGCCAGTACAGTCGCGCCAAACATGGCAAAAGCATGTTGTACACCCAAAACGACCGTTTGTGCGGGTGGCAAATACTCTGCGGTACCTACTGGGCGTGCATCGATGCTGCCCTCATAAGGGCGCCATTTGGGAAACCAACTGGACATAAAATGAGCACTCGAAAGATAAATTGTGCACATCATACTCTTGTTCTTTAGAAGATTTAATCACTTAAACAAAATTTTTGTTCAAATTAATTCTATGACTTTATTTAATATTTTACCGGGTGGTAAAAGAATTTTGAGTTAAAACTAAAGTGAAATCAGTAGATTAATTTCTTATAATCAATAGGGCTATGTATAAATAAATCTGATTTACTATATAAAATAAAATATTTCTTGGCTATTGACTGCTCAATAAAAAAGCACATCGCGAAGATGTGCTTTTAAACAGTCTGTTTGGATTAACCGGTATTGCGTAAACCCGCAGCAATTCCGGCAATACTGACCATCAGGGCATGATCCACCGGAGTATTTTCAGCTTGCTGCTGTTGCAGATAGAGACGACGACGTTTCATCAGCTCGGCTTGCAGCAAATGTAGTGGTAGCAAATACGGTTTACGGACTTTCATGGATTGATCCAGGACGCCGTTGCTGCTGAGCAATTTGGATTCACCCTTTAACGTCAGCAAGGTCTGTACAGCATCCTGCAAACGCTGGCGCAGCTCTGTGCCGAGTACTTTGAGATCTTCATCTTGAGTTAAATGTGATTCATAGTACAGGGCCACATGTGCATCGGCTTTGGACAGCACCATTTCCAGCATATCAATCAGGGTCTGAAAATATGGCCACTCTGCCAGCATCTCATCGAGTACCGCCCGTTGCCCCTGATCCAGTACTTTATTCAGCGCGGCACCGGTACCCAGCCAAGCAGGTAACATCAGACGAATCTGGGTCCAGGCAAATACCCACGGAATCGCACGCAAGGATTCAATCCCGCCACTGACTTTACGTTTCGCCGGCCGTGAACCCAGCGGCAACATTTGCAGTTCAAGTTCCGGAGTGACAGTGCGCAGGTATTTGACAAAGTGCGGGTTTTCCCGCACGGTCTGGCGATAGACCTGAACCGAGAGTTCGGTCATTTGATGCATCAAGTCGCGCCATTCCTGTTTTGGCTCGGGTGGCGGGAGCAAGGTTGCTTCTAAGGTCGCAGCGGTATAAATTTCCAGATTTTGCAGGGCAATTTCTTCCAGTCCGAATTTAAAGCGGATCATTTCGCCCTGTTCAGTCACCCGAATCGTGCCTGAAATCGACCCCGGTGGCTGTGAGAACAAGGCTTGCTGGGTTGGCGCACCGCCACGGCTGATCGAACCGCCACGGCCATGGAACAGGGTCAGCTGAACGCCATGTTGCTGGGCAATCGTCGTCAGTTCTTCCTGGGCACGGTACTGCGCCCAGTTGGCCGACATAAAACCGGCGTCCTTGGCTGAATCCGAATAGCCAATCATCACTTCATGCTTGCCCTGAATATGCTGTTTATACCAATGCATATTGAACAGGGTCGACATGGTCTCGGCTGCACCGTCCAGATCTTTGAGGGTTTCAAACAGCGGTACCACTCGTAATGCGTGCTTGATACCCGCTTCTTTTTGTAGAAGCAATACTGCCAGCACATCACTTGGATATTCCGCCATGGAAATAATATAGGCACCCAGAGACTCACTTGGCTGTTCTGCGAGGGTGCGCATGGTGGCAAAGACTTCCTGTACATCCGGATGCTGAATCAGACTGCCGGCTGGTTCATTCAGATGTTTTGGGAGCAAGGGACGTTTGCTTTGCAATTCTTGCAGTAAAAAGTTTTGACGTGCCTGTTCGGTCCAGGTGTCAAAATTTCCCAGCCCTAAATATTCAGTAATCGCCGAGATTGCCTGACGGTGACGACCTGATTCCTGACGAATATCCAGTTTCAGTAACTCAATTCCAAAGCTGTTGACCCGGTAAATAAAGTCCAGCAGGCTGCCATTGGCAATTTCGGCCAGATTGCAGTGCATTAAGGAGCGATAGCAGGTCAATAGTGGCTGTAATAGCTCATCTTTACTTTTAATGACTAAACTATCATCGGCATCATTGCCCTTTAATTTTTCTGCCAGCCAGTGTCGGGTCGCTTTCAGGCGGCTACGGGTGTCACGTAAATATTCACGGTAGGGTTCCGGATGATCCAGACCCAATGCCTCGGAGATTTCCGTACTACATTGCTGAATGGAGAGTTCCCAGCGCAGGTTCTCAATATCGCGTAAATACAGATCGGCAGCTTTCCAGCGTGACAGCCACAGCACTTCTTGCGTCACATTATGGGTAACATTCGGGTTGCCATCGCGGTCACCACCCATCCAGGAAGCAAAACGTACCGGTGCAATATTTAAGGGCAGGTTCTGGCCGCATTGTTGTTCGACCATGTCATTTAGTTCCCGGATAAATTTCGGGACTGCATTCCACAGGGTCTGTTCAATGGTCGTAAAGCCCCATTTGGCTTCATCGATCGGGGTCGGACGATGCTGACGAATTTCATCGGTTTGCCAGGCCGAGCTAATCAGCTGTTTCAGATCTGCCAACACCGCCTGACGTTCACGCGGCGTGAGTTTCTGCTGATCGAATTTGGACAGGGCATTATTGATACCATCATATTTCTGGATCAGGGTGCGGCGGCTGACTTCTGTCGGATGCGCGGTCAGTACCAGTTCAATTTTTAATTCACAGATTTGCTGGTACAGCGTGTCGGCAGAAATCTCCTGCTGTTTAAATTTTTCAAATAACGGTACCAGAGGATTAGGGGATTCTGCCGTGTCATCGAATTCGCTTTGGCGACGACGACGCACCACATGATATTGTTCGGCAATATTGGCAAAGTTCAAAAAATGGGTAAAGGCACGGGTTAGAGGCAGGATTTCCGCATCTTCCAGACTCAAAAATAATTGTTCTAGCTGTTTTTCTGCTTCGACCTGTCCATCACGTGCGCCTTTAGATAAAGCACGAATCTGCTCAATCTGATTAAACAAATCCTGCCCCGCATGTAATTTTAAGGTTTCCCCCAGCAAATTACCCAGTAAGCGTACGTCTTCGCGTAGTGGTGCATCAATTTGTTGAATCATTTTTATATTCCCTTAAATGCTTGCTTTGACTATACCGCGACTGTAGGACAATCCAAGTCCTTTACAGACAAAAGTTGCAGATATTTTGCGGTTTTTTTAGCAAATTTTAGCCAGTATCCTGTCGCCAGCACTCAAGCGATCAGAAGGAATTTAATCAGCAATGGCATATTTCAGCATAAACAATTCAATCGCCTGATTAATGATCTGCTGCTGTTCTGTACTGGAGGGCGGAGCTGTAAGTCCGAGCAGGATTTTTTGATGACGTGTTCCGGTCAATAGGGACACGATCAGTTCGGTCTGTTTCTCGGGTCGATCGACCTGAATAAACTGGTAGTGCTGCGCCAGCGCAAAGAAATCATGCCAGACCGCCTCCAGTTTGGCATGCGAGGCCTGATAAAACTGCTCTGCCAGCGGGCTTTGCTGCGAGGCCAGCTCCATGAGTAATAGGTCCAGTTTGATGGCTTCAGGCAGGCTAATAATATTCAAAGCGCGTAAACAGGCCCGATAAAATTCCTGAGCAAAGTCACTGCTTGGCTGCAAGACCTGCGGATGCTCATGCAGAATGGCTTCACAGGTATCTTCAATGGCACAGCTGAACAGCGTCGCCTTGTCCTGAAAATGGTTATAGACCGTCAGTTTGCTCACCCCTGCTTCACGGGCAATCTGGTTCATGCTGGAGGCATGATAACCATGCGCTAAAAATAGCGCTTTGGCCGCGCTCAGGATGCGTTGGCGTTTCTCCAGATCTTTCGGTCGTCCTACAGGTATTTGCACAATTTCTTCCAAAAAAAGTCAACTTGGTCATTGCTTTGAGGGTTCTGTTGTAATTAGTGTACCGGGTGGTATATTAATTAAAAAACAAGCAATTCAATATATCAGCATAGTTTGCCCGAAAAAAGATGATCAGATAAGAGCGAATAAGATGAGCAGGATTTACAGCGTGTTGGCTGGCATGATGATGCTTTGCAGTGTGACCTTAAATGGATGCAGTAAAGATACAATCGCCGCAGAACAGGAAATTCCCTTTGTCATGGTGACCACACCGAGCACTTCACAGCATGAACTGAAAAGTTATGCCGGCGATGTGCAGGCGCGTCAGCAAACAGCACTGGCCTTTCGGGTAGCGGGACAGGTGACCCAGCGCTTCGTCGATGTCGGGGACCAAGTCAAAGTCGGACAGGTGCTGGCCACACTGGATGTAAAAGATGCCCAGTTGCAGCTGAATGCGGCACGTGCCCAGCTGGAAAACGCGCAGTCTGCCAGTAAAATTGCTCAGGATGAACTACAGCGTTTCAAGCAGCTGTTACCGGTCAATGCCGTGAGTCGCTCGCAATATGATGCCATCGATAATCAATATAAAGCTGCACAGTCGAGTCTGAAACAGGCGCAATCCAATTATGATACTGCCAAAAACCAGACCACTTATAACCAGCTGATTGCCACTAAAAATGGCGTGATCACGGCACGCAATATCGAAACGGGTCAGGTGGTCGCAGCCGGGCAAGCGGTATATGAGTTAGCCATTTCCGGTGAGCGTGAAGTGGTGATTGGCGTGCCGGAACAGGCCATTTCAGAGGTCAAGGTCGGACAGCCTGCCACGGTGACTTTATGGTCCAAACCAGAAGAAAAATTTAGTGCCTTTGTCCGTGAAATATCACCAGCCGCAGACCAATCGAGAACATTTAGAGTAAAAGTCTCACTGCGCGAAGGCAATGCTCAGATCCAGCTCGGACAAAGTGCCCGGGTGTTTTTCCAGCACAGCCGGGACAATAGGCTCAGTGTACCGCTGTCCAGTGTCTCAGCCACAGATCAACAAGCCTATGTGATGCTGGTCAAGCCGGATCATACTGTACACAAAGTCCCGGTGACTTTAGGGGCTTATGGTCGCGATAGCGTACCGGTACTCAGTGGCCTGAAAGCGGAAGATTATGTGGTGATTGGCGGCGTACATTTGCTGCGTGACCAGCAAAAAATCAATCCGATTAATCGTGAAAATCGTCCTGTGACCGTTCAGGCAGGGAGTTAAATATGAACTTTAACCTGTCGGAATGGGCTTTAAAGAATAAGGGACTAGTACTGTATTTTATGATCCTGCTCGGGCTGATTGGCATCGTGTCCTATTCCCAGCTGTCGCAAAGTGAAGATCCGCCTTTTACCTTTAAAGTGATGGTGATCCAGACCTACTGGCCGGGTGCCAGTGCCAAAGAAGTGTCCCTACAGGTCACGGATCGGATTGAAAAGGAACTGATGACCACGGGGCAGTATGACCGCATCATGGCCTATTCGCGTCCGGGTGAATCCATGGTGACCTTTATTGCCAAGGATTCTCTGGCTTCGAAAGATGTGGCCGATGTCTGGTATAACGTCCGCAAGAAAGTCAGCGATATCCGGCATGAATTGCCGCAAGGAGTACAAGGCCCATTCTTTAATGATGAATTCGGCGATACCTTTGGCAATATCTATGTGCTCAAAGGCAAAGACTTCGATTATGCGACCCTCAAGGAATACGCCGACCGTTTGCAGTTACAACTGCAACGGGTCAAAGATGTCGCCAAAGTCGATTTAATCGGCCTGCAAGACCAGAAAATCTGGATTGAGATTTCCAACACCAAAGCCATCCAGCTCGGAGTTCCAGTCAGCGCCATTCAGCAGGCTTTGCAGCAACAAAATGCCATGACCCATGCCGGTTTTTTTGAAACCGGCTCAGACCGGATTCAGGTTCGGGTCAGCGGTGCCTTAAACAGTATTGAAGAATTACAGCAACTGCCACTTTTGATAAATGGCAAAACCATTCAGCTGGGAGATGTCGCTGAGATCTATCGTGGCTTTAGTGATCCGGCCCAACCCCGGATGCGTTTTATGGCTGAAAATGGCATTGGTATTGCCGTGTCCATGCGCAAAGGCGGCGATATTCTGGCACTGGGCAAACATCTGGAACAGGAATTTGCCCGTCTGCAAAAAACCTTGCCCCTTGGCATGGAGCTGCAAAAAGTCTCCGATCAGCCAGTGGCAGTCAAACGCAGCATTAACGAATTTATGAAAGTGCTGGCAGAGGCAGTAATTATTGTGCTGCTGGTCAGTTTCTTCTCGCTGGGTTTTCGTACCGGACTGGTGGTGGCCTTTTCGATTCCGCTAGTATTGGCCATGACCTTTGCCGGCATGCATTTATTTGATGTCGGCCTGCATAAAATTTCCTTGGGTGCCCTGATTCTGGCACTTGGTCTTCTGGTCGATGATGCCATTATTGCCATTGAAATGATGGCGATTAAAATGGAGCAGGGCTATAGCCGGCTTGAAGCGGCAGGCTTTACCTGGAAAACCACCGCCTTTCCAATGCTGACCGGCACCCTGATTACCGCCGCCGGATTTTTACCGATTGCCACAGCAGCATCGAGTACCGGTGAATATACCCGTTCTATTTTTCAGGTGGTCACGATTGCACTGTTGATGTCCTGGATTGCCGCGGTGTTATTTGTGCCTTATCTGGGCGATAAACTGCTGCCCAATTTCAACAAAGACTTGATACAAAAAGCGCCGTGGTATCAGCGCCTTTGGGCGCGTTTGCGCAAGCAGCCCGAACCTCAGCCGGTCGTACATCATGCCGGCGAACAGCATGACCCTTATCAAACCCGGTTTTATCAAGGTTTTCGCCGTTGGGTAAATACCTGTGTGACCTATCGTAAGACCGTGATTACAGCAACGGTAGGAATTTTTATTCTCTCCATTTTAATGTTTAAGCTGGTGCCACAGCAATTTTTCCCGCCCTCGAATCGGGCTGAAATTCTGGTGGATCTCAAACTCGAAGAAGGCGCCTCTCTGAAAGCCACCGAAGCTGCGGTGAAAAAAGTTGAAGCCTTTTTGTCGAAACAGCAGGGCATTGATAACTATGTGGCCTATGTCGGAATTGGTTCTCCGCGTTTCTATTTACCGCTGGATCAGCAGCTGCCGCAAACCAGTTTTGCCCAGTTTGTGGTGCTGGCATCCTCTTTGGAAGATCGTAACGAAATCCGTCAATCCTTGAGTGACCAGATTCGGCTGTTATTACCGGAAGTCCGTACCCGGGTGTCCCTGCTGGAAAATGGCCCTCCAGTCGGTTATCCATTGCAGTTCCGGGTCTCTGGTGAAGATCTGGGACTGGTTCGTGAATGGGCGCAGAAAGTCGCCGCAACCGTGGGCGAAAATCCGAATACCACCAATGTACATCTAGACTGGGGTGAGCCGAGCAAAGTCATCAAACTGGAGATCGATCAGGATCGTGCCCGTCAGCTTGGGGTGAGCAGCAGTGAACTGGCCAATGTACTCAACAGCTCGATTTTGGGGGCCGGTATTGATCAGTACCGTGAAAAACGTGAATTGATTGAAATCCGTTTACGTGGTGCTCAGGCTGAACGGGTGGAGGTAGCATCTTTAGCCAGTCTGGCTGTTCCGACCGAAACCGGTACATCGGTACCGTTGGCGCAGCTGGCCAAAATTGAATACAGCTTTGAAGAAGGTCTGATCTGGCATCGGAATCGTTTACCGACCATCACAGTGCGTGCCGATATTCGTAGCAAGTTGCAGCCCGCTACTGTGGTTAATGAACTCAAAGAGCCACTAGAAAAAATCCGGGCAGAGCTGCCGAATGGCTATCTGCTGCAAGTGGGCGGCACAGTTGAGGAATCGGCTCGCGGACAGAATTCGGTTAATGCCGGCATGCCTTTATTCCTCGCAGTCGTCATGACCTTGCTGATGATTCAGCTCAAAAGCATCTCACGGGCCTTTATTGTGTTCCTGACCGCACCTTTGGGCATTATCGGAGTGGTGTTATTCCTGTTAATTTTCAATAAACCTTTCGGCTTTGTTGCGATGCTCGGAACGATTGCATTATCCGGAATGATCATGCGCAATTCGCTGATTTTGATCGATCAGATTGAGCAGGATATTCAGGCCGGAGAGTCGCAGTGGGATGCCATCATCAATGCCACAGTACGCCGTTGTCGTCCGATCATATTGACCGCACTGGCTGCGGTTCTGGCGATGATTCCCTTGTCCCGTAGTATTTTCTTCGGGCCAATGGCGGTGGCGATTATGGGTGGTTTGATTGTGGCAACATTATTGACCCTGTTTTTCCTGCCTGCACTATATGCACAGTGGTTTAAAGTGAAAAAAAGTTTAAATTCTGTTTAAATTTGTCATAATTTCAGGTGCGAAATTTGGAAATTTTCAATATAGTAGCACCTGAGATTTTTATAATTTAAAAAAATAAGTAATTGCTGCATTGGCCGAGCTGCCAATACGGTAACGAGGTTGAACCAAACATGACTCAAGATACATTAACCAAGATGCGACGTTCCGTAGCGATGGCTTATGTCTTCATGTTTTTGGCCTTATTTACCCTGTTTAGTGGACTATTGGCCTACTGGTTCGCACGTAAAGTTACCCAGGTTGATTATGCCGAAGTCTGGTTACAAGCACAGGCCTTGTGGATCATGCGAAATATCGTGATTTATACCATTTTGGCGCTCTTTGCTGCACTGTGGTTTATTCCCCTGTTTTTCTTTGCCTGGGACAGCCAGTTATGGGTGAAAGCCTGTGTGGTGACCGGGGTGATTTTCAGCTTTATTGCCTTTATTTTCCTGATCAATGCCTGGTTTAAAGGTATCTATAAATTCTCTCAAAATAAAGCTGTGTTCTAAAGCGTATAATTTTTTTCAGATTTCCCCTTGTAAAACTCGGTTTGACCCCAATTTCAGACCTCAGTTGAATATTAAACAAAATTCCGTGAGGAGCATCGCCAGACATGGCTAAACGTGATTATTATGAGGTTTTGGGCGTCGCTAAAACCGCTAGTGATGATGAAATCAAAAAAGCCTACCGTAAGTTGGCGATGAAATATCATCCAGACCGTAACCCGGACAATGCTGAAGCTGAAGATAAATTCAAAGAAGCAGCAGAAGCCTATGAAGTGCTCTCTGATGGTGAAAAGCGCAGCATGTACGACCGTATGGGCCATCAGGCCTTTGAAGGTGGTATGGGCGGTGGTGGCGGCTTCGGCGGTGGTTTCAGCGCAGAAGATATTTTTAGCCAGTTCGGTGATATTTTCGGTGGTGCTTTTGGTGGCGGCGGTGGTCGTGGCCAGCAACGTGCACGCCGTGGTTCTGACTTACGCTATGTGATGGAACTGACCCTGGAAGAAGCGGTCAAAGGCGTCAAGAAAACTATTACCTTTACTGCACCGGCACCGTGTGATGCCTGTGAGGGTAAGGGTTCAAAAAATCCAAATGATGTGGAAACCTGCCGTACCTGTCATGGTGCCGGTCAAGTGCGTATGCAGCAAGGTTTCTTCTCGGTACAGCAAACCTGTAGCACCTGTCGTGGTCAGGGCAAGATCATCAAGAACCCATGTAATAAATGTCATGGTTCAGGTGTGTCGGATCGTCAGCAAACTCTGGAAGTCACTATTCCCGCGGGTGTGGACAATGGTGACCGCGTTCGCTTGACCGGTAAGGGTGAAGCAATCTGTGATGGTCAGTCAGGTGACTTGTACGTAGAAGTGGTGGTGCGTGAGCACGAAATCTTCCAGCGTGATGGCGCTGATCTGTATATGGATGTGCCGGTATCGATTGCTGATGCAGCCTTAGGTAAGGAAGTTCAGATTCCTACGCTGGATGGCCGTGTTAGCTTGAAAATTCCTGAAGGTACGCAAACGGGTAAACTGTTCCGCTTACGTGGTAAGGGTGTTAAACCGGTACGTACCAGCATGCAAGGTGACTTGCTGTGCCGTATTGTAGTGGAAACTCCAGTGAATTTAAGTGCACGTCAACGTGAACTGTTAAAAGAATTGCAAGAAACCATGGATGGGGAAGACAGCAAATCCTCACCAAAGAAAAAATCATTCTTTGATCGTTTGTTTGATTAATTGAGTGAAAGTAAAAGAGGACGCTGAGGCGTCCTTTTTTATTATGTAGATAAGATACTCTAGATTAGAAGATGCTATTTATTAGTTGATAGGTATCGCTTAAACATAAAAACCGCCTAAAAAGCGGTTTCTGTTTTTATATTTGACTATCTAAATAGAAAGTATGAGTCCAAATTTGGAGGGTGATAGATATTTTGTAAGTGAGAAAAAAGCATCATTCCCGAAATTAAAAAGGCCAATATTGTTATTACAGAGCTATATAATCGCATTCATTACTTATCAAATTTACCAGTACAGCAGATTACTCTTATTTTGTTATCATGACAATGAAAGCTTAATCTTATTGAAATCACTATAAATTTTTAAAATTTCATTTTTAATAAATAAAATAAATATATATATAAGAAAACTTGATTAATTAAATTTTTCGTGTATAGTTAACTTAACTAGAAAAAAGTCTTGTTTCGGTAAATCTTCTTTAAGTATCGCAGTTTTAGTCATAATCCTTCGTTTTTTTCAGATTTTAAGTCTCATTCTTTATTATTTCAAAGTTATATTCAGTCAATAAATTGACTAAAAATTATTAAAAAATTAGTAGGATATATTATGTCAAACTCAAATGTTGTTAAAGGTACTGTAAAGTGGTTCAACGAAACTAAAGGTTTTGGTTTTATTCAACAAGAATCAGGTCCAGATGTTTTTGCTCATTTCAGCGAAATCGCCAGTTCAGGTTTTAAAACCTTAATGGAAGGCCAACTGGTTGAATTCAGTGTAGCTCAAGGTCAAAAAGGACCGAATGCTGTAAATATTGTTGCTATCTAAGTGAGAATAAACAGTAAAAAAAAGCACTTAATAAGTGCTTTTTTTATCGTTCAAATTTAATTTTAAGTTATTTTCCAAATTGGAAAAATCTTTAGAAAAACAGGATTCAAGTTGTTAAAAATAAATGATTTAATTGCAAAATCTAAAAATGGTACTGAAATTATTGTTTCGTTAATTCCTCTCAATAAAATGCAAAATACACGTCAGGGTTTAAAAAGAATTGAAGTGGGTAAAAGAGTTCTTCTTTCCTCTGGAATGGAAGTTGATTTAAATTTGGATGGCCGTACATTTTACACTTCTTTAAATCAGCTATTTAAATTAAGTCATAAAGTTGCTTAGAGCCAACATCAACAAGCATTAAAAATTTGGGTAGATTTCTACCACTATAATTTTATTAAGGGAATATATATGTTTAAACAGAATCTCAGCGTAAAAGACCAGTTTGGGGTTAAACACGCTATTCAAGCAACAGTAGATCATCAGTTTGCCGATACGCAATCTCACTCGAATATAAAACATATCACTGTTGATGGAGAAGATATTCGACCTAGTTTCGAAATGTTTTTCCAAAGTACTTTAAGTGGAAAAATTTTTAAAATTTTATAAATACTATTGTTAAAACTAATACGATATTGATTGTGCGAAACGAGAGCTCAAAGCTCTCGTTTTTTTATGTAAAAACTGCTAAAATTCTTATACGCCATTGACGTACTTCAACCTATGTTATTCATTGAAAACAATATTTTTACTAAGCAAATCAAAGAGCATGTAAGTGATGAAGAGTATCGTCAGCTCCAGCAAGAGCTCTTGGTATAGCCCGATAAAGGTGACTTAATCAAGAATGGCGGTGGTATTCGTAAAGTACGTTGTGCTCAAGGTAATAAGGGTAAAAGTGGTGGTATCCGGGTGATCTATTATTGGGTCACAGAGGATGATCAGATCTTTTTCCTAGTCGCTTATCCAAAGTCTGTGAAAGATAATCTGACAGACAAAGAGACCTCGATCCTACGTCAATTAGTGAAGGAGCAATTTCATGGATAACAACTTATTTGATGACCTGATTGCTTCAATCAAAGAAGCTGGTGCCATCAAACGCAATGAAATAAAAGCAAGTCGAGTGACTGAGCTTGAATTACCAGATATAAAAGAAGTACGTGAGAAAACTGGCTTAACCCAGGCAGAATTTGCTGCACGTTTGCATATCAGCGCGAGAACCCTACAAAACTGGGAACAGGGCCGTCGCTATCCGACTGGTCCTGCAGCGACCTTAATTCGTATTCTAGATGCTCATCCAACTTTAATTTAAGAAGTTTAGATAATAAAAAACCCCGGCATCCTGCCGGGGTTTTTTATTGGAACATTAGGTTTGTGCTCTTACATGTCTTGTGTAGCACCATCCTGGTGCTTATTTTTTTATTATCTGAAACTTCCTGTTCCTGACAAACTAATCATATGAAAATTCCAGTATTTCAGATAGCCGCAAAGGACCGAGATTGATGTGAGCCAAAGCGTACAAAATAGCCTAAATTTCATCCACAGTAATTGGGGATAGTTTTCGCCCTGGAAGAGCTGAGAACATTGGGAAAATGCCAAAATTGAGCATTTTTTAGTCAATTTTATTGGCGAAAGATTACAAATCTGCTTAAAAAACACACGAGTTGTTAAAACGTGTGTTTTTTGATCTTGAAAGTTGTGTGTTTTTTGTCTTAAACCTTTGATAAATAATATTATTTAAAATCGCATTTCGTATAACGCCCATTATGTTAAATGAAGAATAATTTCGTCGAATATTCAGGCTCTCAATTCCGCAAAGCTTGCAGAATCTTGTCTAATTTGTAATCCTTGCAGCCAAGGGTGTCTAGCTGAGCTAAGGCAGGTATTTGTTGTAGTCGGGCCGCTATAACCCTGATGACGAGTGCCTGTATGTTTAATCTAAATATCTTTAATAAGATCTCTGGCGAAGTATTGACCATTAAAAATGACCTTCAGCTTAATTCTGAAATTCAACTCATAACAAAATATAAGACCTCTACTTCTGAAGATTATAAAAAAGCAATTATTTTGATTTTTAAAGAACGTGGCTATACCAGGTTAGAAATAGGTCAGCTGTTTAGTAGTTAACTCTAAGACTTTAATTGATGTCTCGCCCAGTCTGCAAGGAGCTGTATTGCTTGTCTAATTTCATCTGATAGCGAATGTCCAGCATTGATCCTTATACAATTGTTATAGCGATTGCCTGCACCAAAAACCAATCCTGGCACAATATTAATCTCTTGCTGCTGAGCGAAGCAGTACATTTCCAAACTATCTATTTGTTTTGGAAACTGGAGCCATAAAATATATCCTCCTTGAGGATTGGTTAACCCAAAAGAGATATCTTTAAAAGCTTCTGCTATGAAGTATCGATATTCTTCTACCTGCGCCCATAGCTTCGGGCGTAAATTATTTAAATGTTGTCTATATGCACGACTATAAATTAAGTCTGCCAATCCAAGTTGTAATGGGGTATTTACATTGATGTTCTGTGTTATCAATTTAGCATGTAGATTTACGAGTCTTGAGGGAGTACAGAACCAACCGATTCGATATGCGGGTGAAACTGTTTTAGAGATAGATCCACAATATATGATGTATCCATCTTCATCCCAGTATTTGATAGGCAACGGTCGTAGATTATCAAAACAGCATTCAGCATAAATATCATCTTCGATAACATAGCATTGATATTTAGCAGCCAATTGTGCAATTTTTTCTTTATCTTTGTTTGTTAAGCAAAACCCTAAAGGATTTTGATAGTTAGCTGTCAATAGGCAGACTTTTGCTCCCGAATGTTGCATTGCTTGTTCTAATCGCTCTAAGTCAAATCCCTCCGTATGTGCAGGAACTTCAACAATTTTCCGCTTAAGTAAGGCCAATAATTGCAACTGACCGTTATAACATGGAGTCGGGACAATAATACTGTCGCCTACTTGAGTTAGCTGTTGAACTATTACTGATAGTGCAGGCATACATCCATTACTAATGTAAATACTCTCTGGAAGGATATAGAAACCATCTTCTGCCCAATGAGTGGATAGAGCTTCGCGTAAGAGAATGTGGCCTTGTCGATCACTATAGAGAAAATCTTCAGCTTTACTATTTTTAATTGCCCGTAGCATTGACTGCTTTAAAAAAGTAACTGGAATTAAGTCAGGAGAAAGTTGAATTGAGCCTAATTGAGCTAGTTTTTTCTTAGTTGCCGCTTCTTGGATCTGAATTTGTAGATCTAAATGAGAAACCTCCTGTATACCTGGAACAAAATCAGAATGGTAAGGTAAAGTTAAATTAGAGAGTGTTTCTAATCCATTAATATTCTGAACAAAGTATCCCGATTTGTTTACCACATAGATAAAACCTTTGGCCTCTAATAGGTCATAACAAGATTTTGCCGTATTAATACTGACCTTATGTTGTTTAGAAAATTGACGCAAAGACAGCATTTTTTGTCCAGATTTTAACTCTTGACCTTTGATTCTATTAATTAATTGATTTGCTAAGATCTGATATTGAAACATTGTCAATCTGTACCTATTTTTTTAATTTATCTGCATCTGTATCTATTAAAGTAACAGATATATTCTGTTTTCAGGTACAAACGGATACTCATTATGAAAATTATTTTGATGCTCTTAACATTAGGAGGATTAACTGCTTGTGAACTAAAACAAGTTTCTCAACAAGTTCAACAGCAACAAGATGTCTGTGAGGGAGTTATCACATTATTTCTTAAAGTACAAAGTTTAGAAAATTATCAGCTTTTAAGTATAAAAGCTTTATCTGATCTCCCTAAAAAATATAGTTATCAGTATCGCTTTGAAGGCGATCTTCATTTTATAAATACGCCTAAAAGACCAAATTTAAACTTTCAATGTAGTGAGAATTTTGATCAAAAAATTGAAGTAAAATTAGTAGATGGTGAAAAAAAAATATTGATTGGAGAAATGAATATTTTAAAGGCTCAGATAGTGAAAAAAATTATAGCCTATCGAAATTTATGAAAATTTAGTATTGCTAAAATTAACATAATACACCTTATGCGAAGTCAAAAATGTAAGCCCAAAGTAGAAATGTCCGGTTTCTCCAAAGTAAAAATGTCCGCTTTTAGAATATGCGCTTTTGCAATTTTCTTAGCGGACGGTTTGATATGTTGGTGTCTATGTCGGATAAAGAACTTAAACGATTGTCGGTCTTGCAGGAAATCTGTGATCAACGCATAACCCAGTCCCAAGCTGCTCAGCTACTTCATATTTCAGAGCGTCAGATCAGGCGTTTATTGCAAAAATACAAAGCTCAAGGCCCAGCTGCATTAGCCCATGCCGGTCGTGGTCAAATCAGCAATTCCAGGCTTCCTGAAGAGCTCAGACTCAAGTGCCTCAATATTGTTTCTGATCAACTGCATGGTTTCGGACCCACTTTAGCGCATGAAAAGCTCACCACCGTTCATGGCTTTGATATTTCAGTGGAAACACTGCGTTCCTGGATGATTGCAGCCGATTTATGGATTCCTCGCGCCAAGCGTCTGAAACGCCCGTATCAGCCTCGTTATAACCGGGACTGTTATGGTGAACTGATCCAAATCGATGGCTCACACCATGACTGGTTTGAAGGTCGAGCCCCTAAATGCTGTCTGCTGGTATTTATCGATGATGCCACAGGCAAATTACAGCATTTACGCTTCTGTGAGTCGGAATCAACCTTTGACTATATGATTTCAACACGTTTGTATGTTGAGCAGCATGGTAAGCCTTTAGCCTTCTACAGCGATAAACATTCAGTCTTCAGGGTGAATCAAAGCAGTAAGAAAGACACCAAGATTACCCAGTTTGGGCGCGTACTCAGCACCCTGAATATCGATATTATCTTCGCTAATTCACCACAGGCCAAAGGCCGTGTAGAACGAGCCAATAGAACGCTTCAGGACCGTCTGATCAAAGAAATGCGTCTGGAAGGCATCAATTCGATTGCCGAAGCCAATGCCTGGCTACCCTGCTTCATTGAGCAGTTCAATCAGAAGTTTGCCAAGATGGCCTTTAATCCCAAGGATCTACACCGGACTGTCACTGAAACAGCCGAAGAATTAGATGATATTTTTACCTGGCGTGAACCCCGCAGAGTCACGAATAGCCTGACGATCACTTATGATAAATGCGTATATCTCCTGGAAAACACGGAAGAAAACCAAAGATTGATTGGCAAGTATCTTGAGTTTCTGGAATACCCGGATAGTACAGTCGCGATTGAATATCAGGGAAGAAAAATCAATTACAGCATCTTCGATAAATTAAGTCAGCTCAACCAGCGAGAGATTGTTGAAAATAAACGTTTGAGTTCTGTATTAGCCCATATTCAACAGCAGCATGAAGAACTAGAACAACAAAATAAACGCAATCGTTCTCAAAAGATGCCAAGCAGACGTGCACAGAAAACAGTAATCAAAGAACGAAATCTGAATCCTGTGCTTGACTTGGAAATGTCTGTATAGGACATTTCTATTTGGTTTTAAGGTAGGACATTTCTACTTAGGAATAACACAAAAATGGGAGCCATTAGCTCCCATTTTTACTATATTTTTTTAAGGTCTTAGGCATGTTGTACTGTGAGTTTTAAGCCTAAAGCATTCACTACACGATTAATGGTATCAAAACGTGGTGCTGAATCATGACGTAGGGCTTTGTAGAGTGCCTCACGCCCAATCCCTGCTTCTTTAGCAATTTGAGTCATGCCACGAGCTTTAGCAATAATACCAAGTGCATGGGCTAATTCAGCTGGATCATTATCTTCAAGAACCATATTGAGATACATCACAATGTCTTCTTCAGTTTTGAGTGACTCAGCCATATCAAAACTTGGTAAATCAGCGACTTTAACCATTTTAATCCTCCAATGTTTTCGATAATTTGACTGCACGATCGATGTCTTGTTGTTGAGTCGATTTATCTCCTCCACCAAGCATTACAATCACTACGTCACCATGTTGGATGTAATACATTCTCCATCCAGCACCGAAGAATTCTCTCATTTCCCAAACGCCATCTTGGAGAGGCTTAATGTCTCCCCAATTTCCACGTTGAACCTTATCTAATCTACGATTCAGGCGAATACGGGTCATATTGTCTTTAATGCCATCCAACCATTCATCAAATTCTGGCAGACGTTTAATTTCAATCATGAGGATTCCTTATCTTCTCACTATATTGTATTCGATCGAATACAATATGCAAGTAATCTATACGAACATTCATTAATTTCGTATAACCGCCATTATGTTAAATGAAAATATTCTAGATATTTTAATTTGTATAAATTTTATTTATAATCAGGTATATAGGGCAATATAGAATATCTTTAATGACAATACATAAAACAAATTCGATTACGAACTACTTAGATAATATTGCTCCATTTTATTATTTTTTAATTATCCCCTTTGTTATAGCCTTGACTATAATTTGTTTCGATTTTGAGTTCAGAGGAATTTTTCCTAATACACAACAACTTCAAATTTCATCAAAACATAAGTTTTTAAACGACTTTTTTGCTATGTGTACTTGGATCACAATTGCTCTTATATTTTTCAGCAGAAAATTTATTGGCTTGAAACCAGAGATCCAATTACAGGTACAAAACGATGTTATTAAACAGATAAGAACTCGTGATGGTCTAGCCATGTACAGTGCAACCATGACCTTTTTCTTTATTTTTTTTATCATTTGTATCAGCTTAACTTGGTTTCCAAGTGATCCAACACTTCCAGAAACAGGCTCAAAGGGATATATTCTTAAAAAAGCTTTATATTTTGCTAAACCTGGATTGATTTTGTTTATTCAATATTTTAAATATACTTTAAGTCTCTTATTTATTCTTTACTTTGTACATATTTTAGATGCTCGAAAAATTATAAAAGAACAGAGCAAAATTTAAGTTTCTCTAAAATTAACATAATACACCTTATACGAAATGCTTTAAATTATTTGTTTTAATTCAGTTGTTTATGTTGTATTGAAAAGCCCAATCCTCACCGATTGGGCTTTTTTTATGATTATTCACGTTCCACGCTTACTATTTGAGCAATGTTCCACAACTTTATAAAGCCAATCTAATCAGAAAATTCTAGATATATAAAAATCGCTCATAACACCTTTCATATCTTTTCATTGATTTTTATGCAATGCATCTTAGTGTTATTCCGCAGTTTTGCTATAGTAAAAGCAATTTTGGATCAACATCAGGACTATGTTATGTCAGCTACACCACGCATTGGAATCTTGGGTGCAGGCGGCCGTATGGGGCGTATCCTCATTCAGGCTGTGCATGAAGCCGGTTATCAATTGGCAGCTGCAGTAGAACGCCCTGAAAGTACCCTATTAGGCGCAGATGCGGGCGAACTTGCCGGGATTGGTGCAGTCGGTGTCAAGGTGGTGGGTAGTCTTGCAGAGGTGGTCAAAAACTGTGATGTCGTGATTGATTTCACCGCACCGGCAGCGACCGTCAATCATCTGAAAATTTGCCGTGAAGCAGGTGTTGCCATCGTGATTGGTACCACGGGGATGAATGATGAGCAAAAAGCTTATTTAGATGAATCAGCAGCTGAAACCCCTGTGGTTTATGCAGCGAATTATTCAGTCGGTGTGAACGTATCGATTAAACTGCTTGAACTGGCATCGAAAGTCTTTGGCGATACGGTGGATATCGAAGTGATTGAGGCACATCACCGTCATAAAGTGGATGCACCATCGGGTACTGCACTTATGTGGGGTGAAGCGATTGCGGATGCTTTAGGCCGTGACCTGAAAGAAGACGCTGTGTACTGCCGCGAAGGTCATACCGGTCCGCGTGAGCGTCAAAGCATTGGTTTCCAGACCATTCGTGGTGGTGATATCGTAGGTGAACATACCGCCATGTTTATTGCTGATGGTGAACGTGTGGAAATTACCCATAAAGCCACCAACCGCATGAACTTTGCCAGCGGTGCAGTACGTGCTGCTGCCTGGGTGGTCGGCCGTGATGCACGTAAATATGACATGAAAGACGTGCTGGGTTTTAACGATATTCAGGTTTAAAACCCAGTCAAAATCATTTATAAAAAAGATCTAAAACTAAAATAAGACGAATAATAAAATGCAAAAAATGATCTTCCTGCTCTGTGCAGTGGTGCTTGGCACCATTGCGCAGGCAAAGCCGCTACATACGCCCAAACTGAGTATTGATAAAAATAATATCAAGGTCTGGACCTATCAGGATCAGCAGAATCCGGTCTTTCTATATAAGGCAGAAACTACCTACCATGCACCAATTGAAAATGCCGTGTCGCTGATTCTGGATATCGAGCATGCCGTGCAATGGGTGCCTTATATGGGCAGCATCAAGGTCTTATCACGTGATGATAAAAAAGGCGAATTTACCTTGTATATGGTGCTGGATTTTCCATTTCCGTTAAAAGACCGCGACCTGATTGTACAGGGCAAGATGATCAAGCAACCTAATGGACAAATCAGTATCAAGAATAAAGCCATTCAGACCGGTTATCCCTTAAATCCGAATTATGTGCGTTTGACCGATTATCAGGGGGATTGGACTTTTCAAAAGCTGGCCAATAATCAGGTCAAGGTTTCAACTTATGGTTATGCCAATCCGGAAGGCTCGATTCCCTTAACTTTTGTAAATATGTTCGTACAGCAGCAGCCGTATCAGATGTTGCAGAAGATGAAGACGGAACTGGCCAAGCCTTCAGGCCTTGCAGTTTTGCCTGAAGCCCTGCAATAAAAAAAAGACCCAATTGCTGGGTCTTTTTGCCAGATTGAAACAGTCAGAGTTTAAGCTTGGAAATCTGCCTTTAATACAATCCGGTAGCGGGCTTTACCGGAATGCAGATGTTCAATGGCCTGATTCAGCTGTGACATCGGGAAGACTTCAATTTGTGGCGCAATGTTTTTACGTGCGGCAAATTGGAGTAACTGACGCAGTGCCGCAGGTGAACCGGTCGGTGAGCCGGTGACCGATTTAGCGCCGCCAATCAGCATGCCCGCCGGAATTTGCATCGGTTCTAAAGGGAGACCGAGCATATGTACTGTACCGTTCGGTGCCAGAGTGGCCAGATAAGCCTGCCAGTTCAAGGTGACATTGACCGTACTCAGCAATAAATCGAACTTGCCACGCTGTGCCTTTAGGGCAGCAACATCACGACTATTCACCACATGATCTGCGCCCATGGCTTTCAGCTCATCGGTCTTGTCCAGATTTGATGTGAAAGCCGTAATCTCACAGCCCCAAGCTTTGAGCAGTTTAATTGCGATATGACCCAGACCCCCAATCCCGATCACGCCAACATGATGAATAGCCTGAATCTGGTGTTTCAGAATCGGATCGAATACGGTAATCCCGCCACAGAGCAGAGGGCCGGCACTTTCAGGATCCAGATCTTCAGGCAGGGGAATGACCCATTGCCAGCCAGCACGGACCTTGTCGGCAAAACCACCGGCATGTCCGACAATAGTCGCCACTTGGCCGCCAGTACAGAGTACCTGCTGACCTGAAATACACGGATCGCAATACTGGCAGCTTTCCGCAGTCCAGCCAATGCCAACCCGTTGTCCCACTTTCAGGCCTTTGGCTTCGCCACCCAGTTGCGTGATGATGCCGATAATCTCGTGTCCAGCCACGACCGGATAAACGGATGAACCCCAGTCATTATTGAGGACTGAAATATCAGAATGACACAGGCCACAGTATTCTACTTTGACTTCGACCTGATGTGGCTGTAGTTCACCAGCATCGAATTGATAGGGTTCGAGTGCAGCACCTGCTGACATTGCAGCATAAGCGTGGATAATATTATTCGACATAAATTCAGCTCTTCTTTGAATGGGAATATATTGTTTTAAAGTCACAATGATTTTCGTGATCATCGACCATACCGACGGCCTGCATAAAGGCATAGCAAATGGTGGGTCCGACAAATTTAAAACCGGCCTTTTTTAAGGCTTTTGACATGATCTGGCTTTCGATAGTCTGTGCCGCTGCCTGACGATAATCCGCAACATCATTATTCAGTCGTGGTTGCTGGGCAAAAGACCATAGCCATTGCCCTACATTGATGTCTTGCTGTTGCAGCTTGAGCCATGCTTGGGCATTCTCGCGAATGGCATGCAGCTTGCCACGATGACGGATCAGGCGGGCATCCTTAAGCTTGAGTTCGAGTTGTTGATCTGTAAGTGCTGCAATCGACTGAATGGAATATTGAAAAAAATGTTCACGATACGCTTCACGTTTTCTGAGTACGGTAATCCAGGCTAGACCGGCCTGCTGTCCTTCCAGACACAGCATTTCAAACAGGCGATTTTCATCCAGCAGGGCTTGTCCCCATTCCTGATCATGATAGGTGATATACAGCGGATCATTGGAGCACCAGCCACAGCGTTGCAGAGTCATGCCATGCTCCTTGTTTTTATGGTTTTATAATTTAAACACAGCCCATTGATCCTGCTGATTGTCCCAGTACGACAGTTCAGCCTGATCCAGATCGCTAAATTGAATCCACATGTCTTTACCACTTTTGTCGGTATAACCGGTACTGATCAGCAGCGCATCTTCGGTAATTTCCATCACCCAGCCCTGGTAGCTTTGACCATTCAGCACGATTTTTTGTTGATTGCCTGATTCAGCAAATTCTACCAGACGGTTGATCAACGTTTCTGACATGTAAATATCCTAAAATTAACGTAAATAGGGGTAGGGGTTGACCACACCGCGCCCCTTGCCCTGTAAATAAATACCATAATGCAGATGTGGTGCAGTATGTCGGGCATTACCGCTATTGCCGACATAGCCGATGAGCTGGCCTTTTTTGACAGCATCACCTACTTTCAGGCCGCGTTTATGTCCATCCAGATGTGCATAATAATGCCAGGAGCCGCCCGGACCGAGAATCCAGACTACTTTACCACCCAAATTGTTATTGCGTAAATCTGCAATCAGACCTTCTGTGGCACTAAAGACTTTGGTTCCACGTGGAGCCATGATATCAATGCCCTCATGCAAACGTCCGCGACTGCGCGACGCCCCCCAGGTATCCTGTAATTCACGTGCCTGTACACGTGCCACCGGGATGGGCAGTGAAGAAGGCATTCGCTTATTTTGCAGTTTTTGTACCAGTAGCGGATTTAACTGTGCAGAAGAAGGTTGTTTCGGCGTACTGCTACAGGCGGTCAGTAATATGGCAATCAAAGCCACCCAGGTCAAAGCAAGGTATTGGCGCACGCTATTCATCCTTAAATATTGGCAATGCTCATTCTGAGCTGATCGATTTTTTGCTTTGTTCAGACTATGTCATACATTTACCGCAGAGATCAATTTTTTCATTGCTGTCGGCAGACCGCAATCAATGGCTGTCTGTGGACGCATCCAGTTGCCTTGCAGTTCAATCGCCAGATGTTCCTGCTGATCCTGATCCACTGCGAAAACGATTGCTTCAAGCTGCCAGGTGAAGTGGGTGAAACTGTGGCTGATCTGGACTTTTTTGAGGATGTTTTTCAGGCCAAGCTGCTGACATTGCTGTTCGAATTCATGGGCATTTTCAATAATCGGCAAGCACCAGAGTCCGCCCCACAGGCCACTGTTCGGTCGTTGTTGCCAGAGCCATTCTTCACCGGACTGAATCAGCAAGACCTGTGCTGAGCGCACTGGCACCGGTTTTTTGGCTTTCTTGAATGGTAATTCATTTTCCAGACCTTGCTGATGCGCTTTGCAATGTTGCTGCATCGGACAGTATAGGCACAGAGGTTTTTTCGGAGTGCAGACCGTAGCACCGAGATCCATAATCGCCTGGGTATAGTCATGATTACGTTCGACCGGACATAATTCTTCAGCCAGTTGCCATAAAGCACGTTCATGAATGGGTTTGGACAGATCATCTTCAATCGCGAAGAAACGCGACAACACCCGTTTGACATTGCCATCCATGATCACGCCGTATTGGCGTAAACCCAGTGACATTAAGGCACCAGCGGTGGAACGGCCGATCCCCGGCAAGGCAATCCATTGTTCCAGGGTTTGAGGAAACTGCTGCTGTGCTGTCACCATGCCGGCAGCTTTGTGCAGGTTACGGGCACGGGCATAATAGCCCAGTCCTGCCCAGTAAGGCGCGACCTCATCCCAAGACGCTTGACCTAAGTCCTGAACGGTCGGAAAACGCTGAATAAAGCGTTCATAATATTGCAGCACAGTTTTGACCTGGGTTTGTTGCAACATGATTTCAGAGACCCAGACTTTGTAGGGATCATCTGTCACCTGCCAGGGCAAGTCATGACGACCATGCACATCAAACCATTCTAACAGGGCATCTGAAAATACAAACATGGATAAATAGCAACTGAATAAGCAGCAGCCATTATAGCGGAATCGGCAGGCCTGAAATGTGAAAAGTAGATAAAAACTGCGGAGTAGTGTGTATGGATATCGGCTTAATAACACAAACAATAAATGCTCCGAAGAGCATTTATTTTAAAACAGCAAAGACTTAGTCGCTAATCCCCCAACGTTCATCCAGCTTCAATACTTTGTCTTTATAGCGCGGAATAATATGAATATGCAGATGTTCGCCCTTTTCCTGAAACACTTCGCCATCAATAAAACCGACATGGAAACCGGCGGGCTGGTAACGTAAATTGAGCTCATTACGTGCCTGTTCGAGCAAAGACATCAGGCTTTTACGTTCTTTGTCCGTCACTTCAAAAAATGAAGCCACATGCCGGAGTGGAATCACTACACAGTGACCTTCGGATAATGAATTCGGTTCAGGCAGCACCACACCATAATCATTTTTAGCAATGACATCATATTCGTCATAGTTACAGTAAAGGCAGTTGGTTTCAGCCATAGTCAGCATTCTCCTCTGGTAGGATTTATCGTTCTTTTCTTCAATGATTCTTTAAAGTGCTCAGCTTGATTTCAAGTCGAGCACTTATATCTATTTAAGCCAAATGACGTTCCAATAAGGCATACATCGCCGCCAAGCTTTTTTGTTCCGCTTCAGCATTGTAACCAAGATCCACGCCATTGGCTTTGGCCCGTTCGTCGGCGAGCGGGTTGCTAAAGCCATGTTTGGCATCTTCAAAGACAATCACCTCATGCTCGACGTTGGCCGCATGCATTTCTTCACGGAAACTGGCGACATCATCTAAGGTGACCATGCTGTCTAGCTCACCGTGCAAGACTAGAATTTCGGCCTGAACCTGACCTTCTTGAGCCGGTGCTTTGGCAGCAAGTGTCCCGTGGAAGGTGGTCACTGCTTTTAAAGGGGCATTGGCACGCGCCAGATCCAGCACCACTTTACCGCCGTAACAAAAACCGATGGCAGCAAGTTTCTCTGCATTGACTTCATCCTGTGCTGCCAAGGTATTTAAAGCTGCTGTCGCACGATCAACGATGGTGTCCGGATCTTCAAAGGTCTGCATCATCCACTGGTAGGCCTGATCAGAATGGGTGGTCACTTTTTTGTCACCATACATGTCAATCGCCAAGGCCGCATAGCCATGTTCTGCAAGTTCGCGAGCGCGCTGTTCGGTATATTCATTACGACCCCACCATTCTGGTGCGACCAGCACACCTGCAAGGGGTGCATCTGTTTCTGGAGCGGCAAAATAGCCAATCAATGCGCTACCATCCGGCGCAGTATAATGAATTTCACGGGTCTTGATTGCTGCCATGCTGACGTCCTCTATTCTTGTTGAACCGTTTAATTAACATATAACATAGCAAAACTGATCTGAATGTGACATGAAAACATTCGATTAATTATGCTTCATCCATATAAAAAAGAGAGGCCGCTATCGCGCCTCTCTGATTGAATATTTAAAAAAAACAGTATTGATTACTTCATAATTTCCAGTAATTCCACATCAAAAATTAAGGTACTGTTTGGCTCAATCACATCACCTGAACCAATTTGTCCATAGGCCAGTTCTGCAGGAATGAAGAAGCGGTATTTGGCACCTTCTTTCATCAGTTGCAGGCCTTCAGTCCAACCGGTAATCACTTGGGTGGTACGGAAGACCACAGGCTGATTGCGGGCAATTGAACTGTCAAAAACCGTACCATCAATCAAACGGCCTTCATAATGTACGCGGACATTGCTATCGGCTTTTGGCGATTTGCCTTTGCCTTGCTGAAGAATCTGATATTGCAGGCCAGATTTAGTCGTTTTTATCCCTGCTTTTTTGGCATTTTCTGTCAGAAAATCCTGACCGATTTTGGTGTTTTCTTCAGCTTTTTGTTTTAATTCAATCAGCTCTTTGGCTTCACTTTGACGTTTAAACTGGGTCAGCACTCGAGCCATGTCTTCTTCAGTTAAAGTGGATTGTTTTCCGGCAGCAGCAGCTTTTAAACCGGCACTGAAAGCATCCAGATCAATCCCTTGCAAAGAGTCAGCATTACTTTTCCCCATCAGATAACCAAAGCTATAACCGACCTGTTCAGCTTCCGGGCTTTTATTGGTCACATCTTTGGCAAGCAGATTGCCAGAACTTAGCAGTAAAACCATCAAACTTATTTGTATTTTCATATTTATTCTCAAAATAAAGGAGAGCGCATTGCTCTCCTTATTTATAGATTATTTGACTTCAATGAGTTCCACATCAAAAATCAAAGTACTGTGTGGAGGAATCGTCCCTGGCACGCCTTGTTCACCATAACCAAGTTGAGATGGGATATACAGGGTCGCTTTACCGCCTTCTTTCATCAGTTGCAGACCTTCAGTCCAGCCTGGAATCACTTGATTGAGTGGAAACTCAATCGGCTCGCCACGTTCAACCGAACTGTCAAATACAGTACCATCCACCAGTTTGCCGGTGTAATGGACTTTCACGATTGAAGAAGCAGCCGGCTGTTTGCCCGTGCCTTCTTTGGTCACTAGGTATTGCAAACCGGAAGCTGTGGTTTTTACACCCGCTTTTTTGGTATTTTCTGTCAGGAAACTGTCACTCGATGCTTGTGCCTGTTTAGTGCTATCGAGTTGCTTTTGCTGCATTTCTTTCTGGAACTGTTCGTAAGCTGCCTGTAGTTCTTCTTCAGTATACGCCGGTTCAGTACGCGCATGTCCTTCACGTACGCCTGTCACAAAGCTATTAATATCGAGTTCAGGTGGGGTTTGATGAGCCACTTCATAACCGAGAGCATAGCTGATTTTAGAAACAGCAGAGGCATCTTTAGATGCTTTAGTCGTTTGAGCAGCTGGGTTTTGAGTTGCATAGTAAACAGGTACTAGCGCGGCACCGCCTAGAAGAACAGCGACAGCAATCGGTAAGGCCTTGCTCATGTATTATTCCAATCTAATGTTATCGTTGAGGTTCATTCCATCTTAGCAGAAAATTTTGAGAAATCTTGCAGAATGGGTGGTTTTTTAGCAAGCAAATATCGCAGTTTGGTAGAGCTTTAAAAAAATAAAAAAACCAGCAATGGCTGGTTTTTTTATTCAAAAAGATCAACTGGTTTTTGTTTTGGTTTTATAGCTATAAGTATAATCATAGCTATAACTACCACCTGCTGAACGCTGGATATCATTCAGGATAAAGCCATTTACGGTACTTCCCGCTTGTTTAAAACGGTTCACTGTCAGTGCCAATTCCTTCATTTGTGTTTTTGCATAGCGGGCCACCACCAGATTGAGTCCGACATATCGGGACACGATGATCGCATCCGTGACCGCCAGGACAGGAGGCGTATCAATTATAATATGATCATAGTGTGGCGTCAGGTGTTGCAGTAATTCCTGAAACCGTACCGAATTGAGAAGTTCGGATGGATTGACTGGATTTTCACCACAGGTGATGACGCTGAGGTTTGCTACATTAGTGCTTTGTACCATCTGTTCCAAGGTAATTTGCTCATTCAGGTATTCAGTTAATCCATATTGATTATCCAAATCAAAATATTTGTGTATATGACCACGACGCAAGTCCGCATCAATGATCAATACGCGTTTATGTTTTTCTGCCATGATGACTGCCAGATTGCTGGAAACAAATGATTTTCCAACTCTAGGCGCTGGACCCGAGATCATAATAATATTGTTTTTGGCCTGAGACAGAGCGAAATGACTTGCTGTCCGGATGCTGCGCAAGCTTTCGATCGCCATATCATCACTATGTTTAAGGGCTAATAAGAAAGGCAGTTTTTTCTTTTTCAGCAGTTTCAGTCCCGGTTTCTGAACAGGGGAGTGTGCAATATTGGCATAGACGGGAAGATCCAGTTGGTATTCTATTTGGCTACTATCTTTCACTCCAGAACGGAACATATTGCGGAATAATGCCACCAGAATTCCCAAGAAAGTACCGAAGCAAAAAGTTAAGAACAGAATTAATGGCTGTTTCTGTTTAATCACGTCAATCGGTTCAAGCGCAGTATCAATAACATGTACATTGCCAATCTCGCCGGCTTTGGCAATTCGCAGTTGTTGGTAGGAATTGACCAAATTGGTATACAGTTGTTGTTTGACTTCGACTTCACGAGACAGTTGTAAATACTGGCGTTGTATTTCTGGAAGATTTTTAAGTGTCGTATTGAGCTCACGAATCTTGCCATTAATCACACGAAGTTGAGCAGTAACTTCTCGCATGGTCGGATGTGCTGCTGCATATTTAGCGCCTATTTCCGCCTGTCTCTGTTCGAGTAGAGCTCGTTGTGTTTCTAAAGTCACACTCTGATTTAAATATAATTCTGACTCCCGGGTGATGTCGACAGTATTATGCTGTTGACGGAATTGGTTAAAGACCCGCTCTGCATCATCCAGCTGTTTTCTTAAATCCGGTAATTGAGCATCCAAGAAAGCGAGGGTCTGAGCAGTTTCTGCCGAACGACGGGTAATATTATTTTGGCTATAAATTGCCAAAATAGTATTCAGAACTTTGGTGATGTGCTGTTTGTCATGACCTTGGTAGCGAAGCTGCAAAATCCCGCTAAGTTCGCCTTTTTCTACAATTGAATAATTGGCAAGAATAGAATCAATCGCTGAGGGTAAAGAGAGCTTTTGCACCTGATAACTGCTATCTAGCGGATCCTGAGTAAAGATCGCGATTTTCCAGTCGCCCTGCGCAGTCTTGAATTGTACTGGCTGGTTCAGTGCACCCTTGAAAATGGTTTCTTCTGTCACAGGATTGATCAGACTAAAGCCCTGTTGTTGAAATTGCAGTAGCAGATTTTTATCCAAATAGGTGGCAGGAACTTCAAACTGTCGAATGTCGAAGCTTTTTTGACCCTCTTTAAAGCGCACAGTTTCAGGTTGATATTCGGTTTGATAATTTACCCCTTGAAATAGTCGCTTAACAAAAGTGTCTTCAGTACTGGTAATCTGAAGATCTAAATTTAAGCGATTAATTACTGATTCCAGAATATTGCGTGATTTTAATACCTCAACTTCAGCATTAGATGAAGACATTTGCCCAATGACACTTGAAAGGTTACCCAATAAAGCAGCTGAGGCACCTCTACTTTCTTCGACCTGGACGATGGCATCGACCTTATAATTAATCGCTGCAGTGCGTAAATAGAGCAGGACAGCAAGCACGCTGAGCAAGGCACATACGAGGATAAGTTTCCATTGCGCAAACAAGGAAAATAACACCCCTTTTAGGTCAATCATATTTTCGGTATTGTTATTTTTGTTCATAATTTTGCTTTCTAAAAGTTTAAAAGTGATTTTTCCAGTCGATGACGTCGTGTTGCATTAAATTACAGAACTTCATCAAAGACCTGCTGCCCCTGCAAAAATGAATCCCAAATATGCTGGCTTTATTGTTCCCTCAAAAAAAATCTAGTCTGGTAAACCCAGATATTTTTATGATGATCAGGATAAGATTATTTTTATTCAATCTGCTTCATATTTAGTGTTGAACTACATGGAGTTGCAGGCAGATCCCATGCTATTACGTAAAAATGCTGTCTTGTGATCAGCGCTGAGCATTACTTCAGCCATCTATATTTATAGATTTAATCTACAAATACGGGCAGATCTCGTTAGTAAACATTCAGTCATTAATCGATGGTTAATATTTTCAAAACAGCTCCCCAAAATCTTTTTAATATGCATAGCTGAACTACCTGCTAGCGTATAGCTGTACCAGCAACATTTGAAAATGGAAGAATCTGGCTAACCACTCGTTCCCAACGAGTCAGGCCTGTGGCATCTACATAGACAATATCATTGCTGTGCATTTTGAACTTTTTGGCCAAGCCAAAATCTCCCAGGTTTTTTAAACTTAAATGATATATTTCAGTCATCTGATTATTTGAATTGTCACGTAAGACGTAAATTCGACTAGCACTGGCTGAATAGGGATTAATCCCTTCACTTTCACCGAGAACATCCGCGAGAGTCATCCCCTGGTCACGTATGGGTAAGGGGGTATTCGTGCCTGCTTCACCCATGACATAGATTTTCTGATTTTCACGAGGACTGATATACAGGGTGTCATTGGGTTGAATTAACAGCTTATGTAATGAATATCCTGCCTTTTCTAATGCAATTGTATTGAGGTCATAGGCCACACCCTGACGCACCAATTGAATAGAGCTAGAGTTACCTTGCTCGTTAATGCCGCCGGCCAGACCCAGTGCTGTATAAACGCTCACGGGCTGATCAGACAAATAAAACTGCCCAGCTGATTTCACATTACCCACCACTGAATAACGCTGTCCCTGATAAGAAAGTACTCTCACCACCACATCTGGATTGTTTAAATAAGGAATTAATAGTCGGCGTACTTCCCGATTAACCTCCGGAAGGGTTTTCCCTACTGTTTTATAGCGTCCAATTAATGGAAAATGGATATAACCATTTCGGTCAATTTGATAACCATTGGTATTATCAGTTGCTGTTGGAACTGCACTAATTTCCGGGTAGGCCCATAATTGAAAGGATAAAATATCACCTGGATTCAAACGATAATCCTGCATTTCATGCTGAAATAAAGGTGCGTAATGATTCAGGTGTTGAGTTTGGGCTGACTGCACTGCAGGTAGATTGTCCTGAGTCAATTTTACCAGATTAACTTGAGTTCCCAGTTCGGTTTGATAAATTCCTTCATCTGGTAAATCATAGGTTTGAAAGCCAGATGTTGCTGCACATCCGACTAATGATAGGCTTAAGGTTAAAACGCCTATAAGGTGTCTATTGTTCACTTGAAACCCCTTTATTTTTATATATTTAAAATTAGTATTTATTCGTAATTATTAATTTTTTTAACATGGTTTATGTGATTAACATCTAAAAGTTATAACAAATTATATAGCTTGTCTATACTTATTTTTAGTTCTAAGTATACGTTTGAATTAAAATAGATCAATAACATTTATTAAAAAAAGTATCTAAAACTTCCATTAAATTAAGGTGTAGAGATACAAGTATTACTTAGTTTATTCAGGTAAAATGGATTGTTTATAAATTTTATTGCTTGCAGATTAAGGTGATTATCACAGTATAACTATACAAAACAAAAACTTAGTAGCAATGAAAGTATTTTCATATTATTTGTGTATACTTTAAAGGTTTTTTAGATTCTATTTTTATTAAATTTCACATATATTTATTCGGCATTAACTAGATTATATAAATGAAGTGTTAATTAATAATCTCTTATTAGTTGAAAGTAATATATCAGTAGTTGTAAAGCTTAAGCTGATTTTTATTGGTTGAAAAGTGTTTTAAAAAAACAATAATTATAAAGTATTGGGTAAGTGGTATAAGAAAAATACTTATCCATAAAATGTAACTATATTTGAGAATAATATTTTTATAGGTGGTGTGTTGAATAAAATTAATATATGTTATAAATAATCAAATAAGAATATCTATGCCTGAAGGCATCAATGAATTAAAAAAATATTTGAAAAGTAAAATAAAAATAAAAGGAATACTGGGAATGGTGAAAAAAATATTAGTGACTGGTGGAGCTGGTTTTATTGGATCTGCTACCGTCCGGCATATCATCAAAGCGACTGAACATCATGTTTTAAATGTTGATAAGTTAACTTATGCAGGCAACTTGGAGTCATTAATTTCTATATCAGCTCATCCCCGTTATCAATTTGCTCAAACTGATATTTGTGATCATGTATCTTTAACACGATTATTTTCAGAATTTCAGCCAGATATCGTCATGCATTTGGCAGCAGAGTCTCACGTGGATCGTTCGATCGATGGTCCAGCTGAATTTATCAGCACCAATATTGTGGGTACATATACACTCTTGGAGGTCGCACGAAAATATTGGCAAAATTTGGGTGAAATCAAAAAGTCTAAATTTAAATTTCATCATATTTCAACAGATGAAGTCTATGGGGATTTAAAAGAAACAACCGACTTATTTAATGAAGCCACAGCTTATTTGCCAAGTTCACCTTACTCGGCAAGTAAAGCCAGCTCGGATCATTTAGTGCGTGCTTGGCATCGAACCTATGGTTTGCCGGTCGTGGTTACGAACTGTTCAAATAATTACGGGCCTTATCATTTTCCTGAAAAACTGATTCCTTTGATCATCTTAAATGCGCTGGATGGAAAATCCTTACCTGTTTATGGTAATGGTCAGCAGATTCGGGATTGGCTTTTTGTAGAAGATCATGCCCGTGCTTTATATCAGGTTGCGACCAAAGGCAGGGTAGGCGAAACCTACAATATTGGGGGGCATAATGAAAAACAGAATATTGATGTGGTTAAAACCATTTGCGCCATCTTGGATGAACTTAAGCCACGACTCAATGGCCAAATATATGAAAGCCTGATTAGCTTCGTCAGTGATCGGCCTGGTCATGATTTACGTTATGCCATTGATGCTTCAAAAATTGAGCGTGAACTTGGCTGGAAACCACAAGAGTCCTTCGAGACCGGTATTCGTAAAACTGTGCAGTGGTATCTGGATAATCTGCAATGGTGCCGTCGCGTTCAGGATGGTTCTTATCAGCGTGAACGTTTAGGGGAGGCAGTCTAATGTCAAGATCAACAAAGGGGATTATTTTAGCAGGTGGTTCGGGCACACGCTTGCATCCAATCACTAAAGGAATCTCGAAACAGTTACTTCCGATTTATGATAAACCTATGGTTTATTACCCATTATCTGTGTTGATGTTAGCCGGTATTCAGGAGGTTCTTGTCATCAGTACCCCGGAAGATATTGATGGGTTTAAGCGATTATTAGGTGATGGTTCACAATTTGGCATGCAGCTGAGTTATGCGATTCAGCCTCGACCTGATGGTTTGGCACAAGCCTTTATTCTGGGTGAAGAATTTATTGGGCAAAGTAATGTGTGCTTAGTGCTCGGCGATAATATCTTTTATGGGCAAGGTTTTACCCCCATGCTGCGTCAGGCTGCTGAACGTCAAAAAGGAGCCACTGTTTTTGGCTATCAGGTCAAAGATCCTGAACGCTTTGGTGTGGTGGAATTTGATCAACAGCAACGTGCTATTTCAATTGAAGAAAAACCAGAAAAACCTAAATCTAACTTTGCTGTAACGGGCCTGTATTTTTATGACAATGATGTGATTCAGATTGCCAAACAAGTACAACCTTCTGAGCGAGGTGAACTGGAAATTACCTCCATTAACCAGGCATATCTGGAACGTGGTGATTTAAATGTTGAATTGCTGGGACGTGGCTTTGCCTGGTTAGATACAGGTACACAGGGAAGTCTACTTGAGGCAGCTCAATTTGTGGAAACCCTTGAAAAGCGTCAAGGTTATAAAGTTGCCTGTCTAGAAGAAATTGCAATGAATAATAGCTGGTTAAGCAAAGAACAAGTGTTAGCCATTGGTCAAACGATGAGTAAAAATGGCTATGGTCAATATCTGATTTCTTTGGTGGGGTAATCATGATGAATCTTATTGAATGGATTGATTTACCTAATCTGGGAGATCATCGTGGCAGTTTGGTGGTCGCTGAAGCCAATCGGAATATCCCCTTTCATATACAGAGGCTCTACTATATTTTTGGCGCTCAGCCTGATGTTCCTCGCGGGTTTCATGCACATAAAGAGCTTCAACAAATTGGGTTTTGTATTCAAGGCAGCTGTAAAATATTAATGGATAACAGTAAAGAAAAACAAGAAGTGTGCGTAAGTCAGTCCAATAAAGGATTATTAATTCCGCCCATGGTTTGGCATGAAATGCATGATTTTTCTAAAGATTGCATATTGTTAATATTGGCAAGCGATTATTATGATGAAAGTGACTATATCCGTAATTACGACCAGTTTTTAAAAGAAGCAGATAAAACTTTTATTGCTTAGAAAATGAGACTATAAAATTAAGAAAAATAATTCACAAGTATGATGGCTTTGTTACTCGAGAGACTTCAGAAAATAGAATTTTAAATAATAATAAATATGAAGGAGATGTATGAGATGATTAAGCCGCTTACATCATTGCGTATGTTTTTTGCGCTATTTGTTTTTCTTAGTCATTTGGCCTTTTTAAAAAATGACACGCATTATGCAAATATTTTTAACAGTATTTTTGACGAAGGATTTTTAGGCGTCAGTTTTTTCTTTATATTAAGCGGATTTATTTTATCCTATAACTATAAAGAAAAGTTTTTTAGAGGAAATGTTTCAAAAAAAGAATTTTATATTTCTCGTTTAGCAAGAGTATATCCAGTACATATAGCAACTACGGCAATTGTACTTCTGTTGACCTTTAGCCAGTCTGGACAAGGATGGGGATACTTAATTCAACACATTTTTCTAATACAAAGCTTTTTTTTAGAAGAAAATATTCATTTTTCATTAAACTCTCCATCCTGGAGCATTTCCGATGAATTGTTCTTCTATTTACTTTTTCCATTTGCATTTTTAATTTCTGAAAAAATAAGAAGCTATATATTTATTTTTTATCTTATAGGTATTCTGGTTTTGAATATGCAGCTTGATAAAAACCAGAATCACTATTGGCTGTACATTTCACCATGGGTACGTTTTTCAGATTTTTTACTTGGTATTATCCTGTTTGATCTTTATGAGAAAATAAAAGTTAATTACTCTAAAATGAAGATACCTACTTTTGTATTTGAATCAGGAGCGATTTTACTTTTTATCTTATTCTTTGTATTTCATAGCAAGATAGATATCAGTTATAGATACTCAATTTATTATTGGTTACCTATGGCCACCATCATTCTTGTTTTTGCATTGTCTCATGTTGTTAATGAAAAAAGTATTATTACTAAGTTTTTATCAAATAAATATATGGTTTTGGCGGGAGAAATCAGTTTTTGTTTTTATTTGCTTCATGTTTTGGAAATACAAGTTTTAAATTATATAAAAAAGATGTTTTTATTTGACATAGATTTAATGTTGTTTTCATTGATTATATTTATTTTGACTTTAATAGCCAGCTTTATAATGTATAAATATATTGAAAAGCCTTTAAATAGAAAGATGAAGAAATTTTTATTAGAGCCAAGTTTTAAATCTAAGAATTATGAACTGAATAAATAATATTGGGGTTTTCACTTTAATTCATATCAATAGATTAGTTTTGATAAATGTGGAATTAAAAAATGAATAACAAATTTTTATACGGGATTGATAATAATGATACCTTTTCTTGAGCTAAAAGCGATAAATGTTCAATACCGTGACAAACTTATAGCAGCTTGTACACAGGTCATTGATTCTGGTTGGTATATCTGTGGCAAAGAGTTAGAGGATTTTGAACGAAATTTTGCGAATTATTGTGGTACAGAGTATGCCATAGGGGTCGCCAATGGATTGGATGCTCTAATTCTGACCCTGCGGGCATGGAAAGAACTGGGTAAACTGAATGAAGGCGATGAAGTGATCGTACCTTCAAATACCTATATTGCAAGTATTTTGGCAATTTCACAGAATCATCTGAAACCGGTGTTGGTCGAACCGGATATCCAGACGTTCAATATTGATGTTAAGAAAATTGAAGCCGCGATTACCATCAAAACAAAGGCAATTTTGCCTGTTCATTTATATGGACAGCTTGCTGCCATGCCAGAAATTATGGCGATTGCCAAGAAACATAATTTACTGGTTTTAGAGGATTCGGCACAAGCCCATGGCGCTGAAATCGAGGGTAAAAAAGCAGGGAATTGGGGAGATGCTTCAGGCTTCAGTTTTTATCCAGGAAAAAACCTGGGTGCGCTGGGTGATGCCGGGGCAATTACCACCAATGATGCTGAATTGGCCCATATGCTTAAGGCTATACGTAATTATGGCTCACATGAAAAATATAAAAATCTGGTCATGGGAGTAAATAGTCGCCTTGATGAAATTCAGGCGGCTATCCTGAATGTAAAACTGCCATTTTTAGATCAGGAAAACCAGCATCGTCGTCAGATTGCAGATCTCTATTTAAAAGAAATTCAGAATCCAGCCATTGTGCTTCCACTTAAAAATATAAATACCGCAACTGATATGCAGCATGTTTGGCATTTATTTGTGATCCAGACCAGATATCGGGAGGAATTACAAAAATATTTGGCAGAGCATGGGGTACAGACATTGATTCATTATCCGATTCCGCCCCATAAGCAGCAAGCTTATAAAGCATGGAATAACTTAAACTTACCAATTTCAGAACAAATTCATGCGCAGGTCTTGAGCTTGCCGATAGGGCCTACTTTATCCATGGATGAAGCAAAGCAAGTTGTTCAGTTATGTAATGGTTTTCAAATATAGATGAATTTACTTAAGACCAGTGTACTGAATGGGGCGGCGGTCCTGATTAAGACCATAACCCTGTTTGTACTGAATAAAATTCTGGCTGTATATCTGGGGCCGACTGGATATGCAGCTTTAGGTCAATTCCAAAATTTTATTCAAATGGTGACTACTTTTGCGGGTAGTGCAATTAATACCGCAGTCATTAAATATACTGCTGAATATCATGAAGATGAAAGCAAACAACGTGCAATCTGGAAAACAGCAGGCAGTATTGTTTTTGTATTTAGTCTGATGTTCGCATTTTTAATTTTAATTTTCCAAAGGCAGCTATCACTTTATATATTTCATACACTTGAATATCAAACAGTTTTTGTATGGTTTGCAGTATTTTTATTATTCTTTAATTTTAATACCCTGTTTTTAGCCATACTCAATGGCAAAAAAGAAATATTAAAGCTGGTACTTGCCAATATTGCGGGTAGTTTATTTGCGCTTATTGTTACGAGTATTTTAGCAATAAAATTACATTTATATGGTGCCTTAATTGCATTATCCATTTATCAATCTATTGCGTTTATAGTGACGTTATTTCTGTGTTATCGAGCGGATTGGTTTAAGTTTTCCTCTCTGTTTGGAAAAATAGACTTAGAAATTACTAAAAAACTTAGTTCTTTTATCTGGATGGCATTGGTCAGTGCGATCTGTGTGCCTTTATCGCAAATCTTAATTCGAGCCTATTTAAGTCAGGAATTTGGCCTGGCGTATGCCGGTTACTGGGAAGCCATGATCCGTCTAAGCACCGTATACCTGATGCTGGTCACAACAACATTGGGAGTCTATTACTTACCGCGCTTGTCAGAACTCAAGATGATTGATGAAATTAAGAAAGAAGTTTATTTAGGCTATAAATTTCTTTTTCCACTGGCTGTGGCAGGCGGAGTAGTCATTTTTGTGCTGCGTGACTTGATTATCAATGTCTTATTCAGTCCATCTTTCGCACCCATGCAGAGCCTGTTCTTTTGGCAAATGATGGGGGATGCACTAAAAATAGGAAGCTGGATACTGGCTTATTTGATGCTCAGTAAAGCAATGACCAAACTGTACATCTCTACAGAGATTATATTTACCTTATCTCTTATTGCTTTGACCTATGTATGTACCCAGCTTTTTGGATTTGAAGGTGTTTCAATGGCCCACCTCATAAACTATGGAATGTATTGGGTCGTCATCAGTTTTTTTATATTTAAATCATTAAAACAAAGAGAGATAATATGATAAATGGCCAAGCTTTAGTTTCTGTCATTATACCAAGTTATAATCATGAAAAATTTGTGTGTGATAGTATCCAGAGTGTCATTAACCAGTCTTATCAGAATATTGAGTTAATTGTCATTGATGATGGATCTACAGATTCTTCAGTAAAAAAAATACAAGAACTGATTCCACGATGTGAAAAACGATTTACCCGGTTTGAATTTAGGCATCGACCGAATAAGGGCTTGAGTGCAACCTTGAATGAAGCCTTAGAATGGGCGCAAGGAGAATATTTTTCTTCTCTCGCTTCTGATGATATAATCTTGGAAGATAAAATAAAAATACAATCCGAATTTTTAAAGCATAACAAAAATTGTATTGCAGTGTTTGGAGGAATATCAGTTATTGATCATGATTCTAATCAGGTAAAAAATAGAATTAAAAAAAGAAAAAACTATAGTTTTGAACAAATTTTATTGTTAGAGCATGAGTTACCCGCCATGACACAACTGATTAGATCAAATGCTTTAAAAAAAATCGGTGGTTATGATGCTGAGGTGAAAATTGAAGACTGGTATATGTGGTTGCTTTTAGCACAAGAAGGGGAGTTATGTTATCTTCCTGTCCTGTTTGCCAAATACAGGCTACATGATAATAATATGCATAAGCAAACCTCTCTCATGCATGATTCAAGAATGATGATTTTAAATGAGTACCAAAATCATATACTTTTTAATAAAGCAAAAAAAAGAGCTTTATGGATAAATGCGTTTGAATTAGGGTTAATATCCAAAAATAAATCATTAGAAAAAGTGCTAGGAATTTTAAAAGAATATCCATCTGAAATTTTGACATATGATTTTTTCAGGTTTTTTTACTGGTTACTCATTAAGAAAGATTTTTAATAACAAAGTAAGTTTAATTAATATTATTAATTTTATATAGATGAAAATAGTTTTAAATATATTGAAGAAAAAATAATAAATTTAATAATATAAAATATTAATCAATTATTTTGCTCTTAATAAGGTATTAGATAATATAAAAGGAATGTATAGTGATTATTTTAAATGAAAGTAATTCAAAAAATAACATTATTTTTTTAAGTGATAGTAATGTAAAAGATAAAGTTATTATTTATCTTATATTATTTTCATTTTTTTTATCCCAGTTTTATTTTTGGTCCAGTGGGGTTCCACAGTTTAGTCACCTTTTTATTATGGGGGCACTTCTATTATTTTTTAGTAAAAAATCTGAAATAAATATTGAGTATTCAAGCATAATTTTATTATTTGTAGGATATACAATTTGTGTGAATTTTGCTTGGTATTTAATCATTTTAGATTATAGTTATATGATGTCTACAGTTTACTGGATATTTAATTTATTATTTTTTTTATTAATGACAAACTTAAATCAAGTCCAAGTTAAATTTTTCTATGAAAAACTATTATTTCTTATTCCTTTCTCCTATGTCATCGAAATTATTATCTGGGCAAGTAACTTAGGTCGTTATGATTTTGAGCCACGATACAATGGTCTTTTTAATGATCCTAATCAAATGGCATTTTGGGTGCTCAGTACCTGTGCAATTTATTTATATATTTCTGGAAGCAACTTTAAAAAAATAATTGTTTATTCGTTGGCCTTATTTTTGATTTTATTGACTATGTCAAGATCAGCATCAATTGGTTTTTTGATGTTAACTCTAGGATTTATTTTTAGTCAAAAAGGAGACCTTGATAAAAGAATATTGGTATTTTTTGGAACATTCGTATGTTTTAGTATTTTATGTTACTTTTTATATAACATGGGGGTTTTTGATAATGTTGTATTACGATTTATAGAAGGATTCGATCAGAGAAATAGTCAAGCAGAAGGGCGCGGTCTTCTTAATTTTCTTGATTATCCTCAATATTTAATTTTTGGTGCTGGACAAGGTGCTCATTGGTTATATAGCCCTGCCAATAATGAAATTCATTCAACTTGGTTAGGTATCTTATTTTATTATGGGATTATAGGTATAACTTTATTTTTAATATTTTTATACCAAATATTCAAGAAACTTTCACTTTCAAACAAAATTATATTGTTAGGGCCAATGTTATATGGATTTACCACTTATAGTGCAAGAACGCTTATTTTCTGGTTTTTATTGGCAGCTTTTTTACTATTTTCAAATAATAATAAGGAAGAATAAATATGTATATTTCTATAGGAATTCCATTTTTTAATGCAGAAAAATACTTGGAAGATGCGATTAAGTCAGTACTGGCTCAAACTTTTCAAAATTGGGAATTGATACTGGTAGATGATGGATCAACAGACCGGTCTTTAGCGATAGCCCAGTCATTTGTCGATCCTCGGATTCGTATTATTACTGATGGATGCAATAGAAGATTACCTTATCGCTTAAATCAGATTATTAATGAGGCAAAATATGACTTTATCGCACGTATGGATGCTGATGATTTAATGGCAGTAGATCGGTTGGAAAAACAGATAAAAGTCTTGAATGAAAATCCAGAGATTAATTTAGTGGTAACCAGCTTGTATTCGATTGGAAATAAAAATGAAATTTTAGGGAAAAGAATTTATTCTAATCATCAAATGCAACCCAAAGAAATTTTACAAGGTTTGACAAATTTATTACATGCTTCACTGCTCGCGCGTAAGGCGTGGTGTCAAAGAAATCCTTATCAAGAAACTAATTGCTTAGCTGAGGATTATGAATTATGGCTCTCAGCAGCGATAAAAAATGATTTTAATTATTTGGTTATACAAGAGCCTTTATATTTTTACCGAGAAGTAGAAAATATAAAAAAAGAAAAAATGATTCTTGGTTATAATACTCAAATAGAATTGATTAAAAAATATTATAACAATATTATATCTGACCTCGATAAAAATAAGATTGTTTTGAAATTTGAAATAAAAAAAATGATTGTAAAAATATTAAGTTTTTTGAATTTAATGCAGATTTTAAATCAACGTAGGATGACTGCTGTTTCTAAAGAAGATAGAAATTTTTATGCTTCACAATTAGAAATTATAGGAAGATTAAAAGAATGATAACTAAAAAAATTGCTATTATAGGTTCTACTGCTTATAACCTTTATAATTTCCGTAAAGATTTTATTTTTGCATGTTTAGAGCATGGTCATCAGGTTTATGCTTTTGTATCAGAATATGATGATCAGTGGCTAGATATTATTAAAAATCTTGGGGTAATTCCTATTACTTATCAACTTAGTCGTGGAGGACTAAATCCACTATCTGATCTACGTTCAACTTACCAATTGACTCATAAAATAAAGGAAATTCAACCTGATATCGTATTTTCATATTCAACAAAACCCGTTATTTATGCAACTTTGGCTGCTTATAAGATGAAGGTTCCTTATATTTATGGCATGATCGAGGGCTTAGGCTCACCTTTTACAATACATAAATACGGTCAAAGTTTTAAAGCTAAGTTGATCCGCTTTATACAAGTCTCTTTATATCGACTTGCATTTCCATACTTAGATAAAATTATTTTTTTAAATCATGATGATCCTAAAGATCTCGTTCATCGTTATAATCTTCCGCATAAAAAGAATGCAATTGAAGTTTTGGGACCTATTGGTCTTAATTTGCAAGATTTTGGTTATAAAAAATGGGATGATCAAAAAGAAATATCTTTTATTTTTATAGCTAGACTAATTGCTGAAAAAGGTATATTTGAATATCTAGAAGCTGCTAAAATAATTAAAAAAAAATATCCTGAAGTATCATTTAAAATTATAGGCTGCTTAGATTCAGAAAATCCTACAGGTTTAAAACAGGCAGAAATAGATCGATTGATAGAAATGGGTATTATAGAATATGATGGATTCGTCAAAGATGTTGCTCAAAGAATAAGTAATAGCACAGTATTTGTATTGCCATCCTATTATCGTGAAGGTGTGCCTCGCAGTACACAAGAAGCGATGGCTATAGGACGCCCAGTGATTACCACTGATGTTCCAGGCTGTAATGAGACTGTAGTAGATGGGGTGACTGGTTTTCTTATTCCAAAATGGGATGTAGCTGCATTAGTAAAAAAGATGATTTATTTTATAGAGCATCCTGAACAAGTAAATAAGATGGGATATCAAGGATTTCTGTATGCTAAAAAAAATTTTAATGCGGATTTGATCAATTATAGATTATTACAAATACTAGGAATTAATAAATTTTAAGATTTTTTAATAATAATTATTAAAAATATTATTTAAATTTTATACCTTATAAAAATTTATAATGATAAAGGAGATTACGGTGAAAGAAGCTGTAAGTTTTCAAATAAAAAAATATGAAGATGCTGATAAAGAAGTATGGAATGATTTTTTATTAAACTGTAAAAATTATCATTTCATGTTTAATCGGAATTTTATGGACTACCATTCTGATCGATTTGAAGACTTTTCTTTAATGTTTAAAAATGATAAAGATAAAATCGTGGCTTTATTGCCTGGAAATATTAAAGATAATATTTTTTATAGTCATCAAGGCTTAACATTTGGTGGTTTTTTGATTGATAGGGATTGTCGTGCTATTGATATGTTAAGTCTTTTTTCTCAGTTAAAAGGTTTTTTAAAAGAGAACTATATTAAAAAAATTATATATAAATGCATACCTAATATTTATCATCATTATCCTGCTCAAGAGGATTTATATGCTTTATTTCTAAATGAAGCAAGGCTCTATCGTCGGGATATTAGTACTTCTATTAACTTACAGGAAAAAATTTACTATTCAAAATCTAAAAAATGGGCAATCAATAAAGCAAAAAAATCTGGATTAACTTATGAAGAAGTCGAACAGCCAAGCATAGTCTGGGAAGTTATTCGTGAAGTCTTAGGTCAACATCATCATCAAAAGCCAGTTCATAATGAAACGGAAATAGATTTATTAAAAAGTAGATTCCCTAATAACATAAGGGCTTATAAATGTTGTTTTGAAAGTCAGATTGTTGCAGCAGCAGTGACTTTTGAAACTGAGAAAGTAGTCCATTTACAGTATTTAGCCAGTAATGATAAGGGAAGGGAAGAAAGAGCCTTAGATATTCTAATCGATTTTTTAATCAATAAAAATATCAAGTCTACTAAGATATTTGATTTTGGTATCTCAAATGAAAAAGAAGGAAAGTTTTTAAATACAGGACTGATTAATCAAAAAGAAAGTTTTGGTGCTCGTGCGATTGTGCATGACTTTTATAGTATAGATGTATAGTGACCTAACTCATATAGAAATACCTCCACCTTGAAGCATAAATCAATACTTTATAAGAGGTGAATTTTCTGCCTCTTTTTATTTTTTTCTTTAGTGTTTCATACTGACAATAAACACCATCAATATTCTAAAAATAAAGTAGTTTACTTTTAAAGCTGTCCAATTTTTTTGGATTTATCTCGTAGAAATATCAATAAGGTCTTATCTGTTTGAAAAATATAAATATTTTAAGTAAATATCAATAAGATTCTTATATAAATTTTAGATTAAATAACCCGAATCCTGCTTAAGCCGATGATTCCTTAATTTGAATTGTTGGCTTATTTCGATGGGTTAATTGATATGCACATAGTGAGGCGTAAATTCCACTCAGAAATCCATGAAGACTACGTGCTTTACTCGTCACTAAATTGTATTGCCCCTTCAATAAGCTGAATAATGTTTCTATTTTATTGCGTTGTCTTAGGTGATATTCATCTGATGCACAGAGTTGAATAGCCTGCATATTCTTCCGATGATAAGTAATTAAATCAATACCTTGATCTTTCAATCTAATTTTTAATTCTTG
>NZ_PHRG01000008.1 GCF_002803605.1 Acinetobacter pseudolwoffii | reverse complement strand
GGCGAAGTAGAGCCAATTCTGGTGGATGCGGTGGACGGTAATGCAGATCGTCGCGTTGGTAGGACTTTACCCCACCAACTAGCGAATCCGACTTAGGCTCATCTATTAGCGCAAGGTCCGAAGATCCCCTGCTTTCTCCCGTAGGACGWATGCGGTATTAGCATCCCTTTCGAGATGTTGTCCCCCACTAATAGKCAGATTCCTAAGCATTACTCACCCGTCCGCCGCTAGGTCAGTTACCGAAGCAACTTCCCCCGCTCGACTTGCATGTGTTAAGCCTGCCGCCAGCGTTCAATCTGAGCCATGATCAAACTCTTCAGTTTAAAATCAGTAGTGCCTAAAGGACACCAATCTTGGCTCATCAATTTTCTGACAAATATTTCTCAAATAAACTTCGAGTCATTTCTACCATCAATCAATGAAAATAATTTCGATCAATCAACCAGTAAAAATCCACACAAGTTGTTCTTCATAATCTCTTAATGATCTTCTTGCTGATTCGTCACCAGCAAGCTAGGTCGGCTATATTACACTGAATTTCTAAAGTGTCAATCCGTAATTCAAATTAATTTAAACTTATCCAACAAAACCCAATCTTAACACCTCGTGCTAAGTTACTGTTTTATCAGAAGTTTTAATCTTCATCACTGCCGATGGATGTGCATTCTACAGCATTTCAGAGCGCTTGCAACACTTCTTGCAAAGATTTTTTATCGTGTGTTTGTTTTATAAACCAATAAAAATATAAATAATTGTTTTTTATATAAAATTTATTTTAATTATTTTTGATTTTCATGTGATCTAGCTAAGAACTCTCACCCAAGCAATTACAACCAATTGTTTTAATTAAAATTATTTAAAAAAATCATTTATTACGCACTCCCTATTGCTTAAGGCGTAGTCAATTCTTGTTTTATTCTTCACCGCCCTGACGCTTATATAGACAAAACTTGTTTTATACGGCCTTCTTCCTAGAAATTGGCACTCTATTTAAATATGCAAAATAAACTCCGACCTTAAAATTAAAAAAGCCATTGCTTAAGAGCAATGGCTTTTTCAAAAGATTAGACAACAATTAAAACTTCATACTGACTCTTGCCCAGTAGTTACGGCCAATATTGTTAAATTGCTCATTGGCAGCAAACCCAAAACCAGAACTGCCCATCTTGTTCAAATGCTCGGCATAGGTACGATCTAGGACATTATCGACCCCAACAGAAAGATCAACACCATCTGCAATGTGATATGTGCCATTTAAAGACAGTGTGCCAAAGCCTGCACTTTTCTTAACATCATAACCAACGATATTCCCTTCACGCTCACTAATTCGGTTTTGACCATCGACCAAACGCCAGTAAGCACCCAAAGTGTAATTGTCCTGGATATAACGTAAATTTACCCGAGCCTCTAAAGGTGAAATCTGTGGCAACGGCGTATTATCGGTGGTGTTTTTAGCCCATGCGTACATCGCGCTGACATCTGTCTGAATCGCATCACTAAACTGATAACCCACCCCTGCTTCCGCCCCGGCAATGGTGGCATCCACATTTCGGCTATGCGCTTCCAACATGTTCATCATTCCTGTTAGTTTATAGGTGGTAAGCACATAGTCATTAATCAGCCCAGCATAAGCCGATGCCCAGGAACTAAAATTAGCATGGGTATGCTGATAACCTAGATCAAGCTGAAGTGTTTTTTCAATATCAATATTGGCAAAAGTATTGGCGTCACCATTCCCTGTTTTAGGACTGAATAATTCCCAGTAATCTGGCATACGTTCGACATAGCCCACGCCAATATAGGTCTTACCATCGTCATGATCGGGATGATGATTTTCAAAACGTACAAAGGCACTCGGTAGAGTTTCTTTACGTTCCTGATTTGACTCCACTGCTTCTACATTGACCTGATCCAGACGCAAACCAGACACTAGCTTATTGTTATCACTAAGCTGATAACTGAGCTCGCCAAAAACCCCAACAGACTGGAATTCCATATCTTTAGTACGTGACTGATTTTGATACGGCGTCATCAGACTTCCGTTACGTTTAGTATGTTGGTTATTCTGACTATCGATACCAGTAATCAGCTGTAATTTATTCCATTCATTGGTCATTGCCATACGAGCATTCAATGTTTTACGCGCAACATTGCTCGCCATGGGCATACTCATCATGGGACTGGCCTGAAACTCACGCAGACTATAATTATCCATGACATGATCATTAAAGTTATAGTTCACCTGTGCTTCAACTTTCTGAATCACATCGCTAATATTTTTCTTTTCGAACCTTAGACCGAGACTTTCACGGGCAAACTTCGATCCATCCATAGCCCGACCAGCATAGACTGCTTCAGCATCCGCTTTACCACCGGTCAGTTCGACCCAGGTATTTTCATCAGGTGTCCAGCCTAAAGCCAGATCCGCATTCCAGCGCTCCCAGTCTGATGGCACAGTATTACCACTTCCATCCTGATAGCTATCAGATACAGAACGGTTGCTATTCAGACGGATATATTTCTGCTCATCACCTGCTGCCACTTCAATATTCTGATCCAGTCGGTCAAATGAACCCATCAAGACACTTGTTTGACCACGATAGTTTTTATCATCTTTAAACTGTTCCGGACTGCGCTCAAAAATCACGGTTGCGGCAGATCCAGTATTGGCATATTGAACCGTTTGCGGGCCTTTGATCACCGTAATCTGGTCGTAACTTTCTGGGGAAATATATGAGGTGGGTGAGTCCATCCGACTTGGACAGGCCCCCAGGTTTTCAGTGCCATCGGTCAGGATTTTAATTCTTGAACCAAACATACCCCGGAAAGTCACATCACCATTGGTGCCGGCACCGCTATTCACTGCACTAAAACCGACAATACTTTGTAAATAGTCTGCACCATCTGATGCCGGAATCGGTTGAATCGGCTGTTTCGGATCAGCACGGACAATCAGTCCATTGGCATCATTACCTGCTGTAGAAGTCACCACAATCGGTGCCAAAGTTTGCACGGGCATCGTTTCATTTGCCATTGTGGCTGGTGAATAACAGATAACACAAATCGCAGCCGCAAGTGGCTGTAAAAAAAATTTAGGCTGAGCCATTTTTTTATCTCACTGAATACATAAAAAAGCATGGCTTGAGTCAATAACAACCCAAGCGAAAAATGCAGGTTTATGCAGGCAGTGGCGGCGCTCGTCCCTGAGGAATTAAAAAGAGCTGCTGAAGGACAAACCAGACATGCTTAAAGGTTTTTTGATAAGCAATTAAACGTACCTGAATCCGGTCAAGTACCTGTTTGATATCCAGATCCGGCGGTAAGACTAAATTGGCATAAACCGTACAGTATTGACACTGATGATTGGCATCATGATGATCATGCTGAATATGACCAGATTGGACTTTGAAATGGTGATGTTCACTGGCACTATGCTGTGTATGAACGTCTGTCGCGATAAGAAGCGCACGCGTGATGGTTTCGCAGACCGGAGCAACCTGATATTGCGTCGGTAACAAAGGCTGTAAAAATACAGCAATCTGTAGAAACACAGCTGCAAATGCAAATAGCAGCCCCGCGCGTAAAAACACAGGCCACTCCTAAAATATGCTCATGTCGATTATAACAAAGCCCAATCAGAATTGGGCTTTGTTGGATCATTAAAATAAATTAAAAAAATATCCTAGCGTTTAACTGCCACCTTGTCTTTATTACGCTGGCGTACCAGTTTTTCTACTTTTTCACGTGCACGTTGACGTTTTAATGGCGATAAATAATCAACAAATAATTTGCCACTTAAGTGATCCATTTCATGTTGAATACACACAGCGAGAAGTCCGTCAGCTTCGAGTTCAAATGCTTGACCTTCCAGATTAATTGCCTCGATTTTTACACGTGACGGACGGTCAACTTTATCGTATATTTGAGGAACTGATAGACAGCCTTCTTCGTAGGGCTGCGTTTCTTCAGTCAATGGTGTAATTTTGGGGTTAATAAACACCATCGGTTGATCTTTATTTTCAGACAGATCCATAACAATCAGCTGAATATGACGATCCACCTGAGTCGCGGCAAGTCCGATACCTGGTGCTTCATACATGGTTTCAAACATATCTGCAGCGAGCTGACGAATTTCATCAGTCACATCTTCGACAGGTTGTGCAATGGTACGAAGACGGGGATCCGGGAAACTTAAAATAGGTAATAAGGCCATACTGCGTCCTCAATTATGCCATTGATCAAAAAACCAAATGAAGGGAATGCTTCATCAAAAAATGTGTGTAAGATCGTTATTATAACGCAACTACGCACATAATTTTAGGAATTATGATAATGAAAAAGGTTTTGAAGGGCATGCCATTTTTTAGTGCCTTGGGGTTTAAAAATCAGATGCTGGCACTCGCCGTTTGTGTCGGTGTCGGTATGGGGACTATTCATTCTGCCGAGGCCGCACCTGCACGTAATGTCAATCCGCCGGCATTAAAAGCCAGTGCACCCAATATTTATGTGGTCAAAAAAGGCGATACCCTCTGGGACATCTCAAAACGCTTTTTGAAAAACCCGGTGCGTTGGCCTGAAATCTGGGCCAGCAACAAGCATGTGAAAAATCCACATTGGATTTTCCCGGGCGATCGCCTGTTGATGTGTGATTACCAGGGCCGTCCGATTATTGGCAAAGATGAAGGTGATGGTTGTGACGGTATTATCAGCCGCTATCTGGGCAGCACCTCTCTGCAACCTCAGATTCGGGTTGAATCTTTAAACAATACCATTCCAGTGATTCCACTAGAACATATCAAACAGTGGCTAGAGCGCTATACCCTGATGGCGCCTGATTCAGTTCAAGGCACCCCATACATTCTTGGAACTGCAGATCAGCGCGTACTGGCGGGCAAAGGCCAGAAAGTCTATGTACGTGGTAACGGTCTGGTCGTTGGTCAACGCTATGCCGTTTATCGTGAAGCTGAGCCTTATGTATTTACCGATGCCAATGGCAAGAAATATACTGCTGCACTCGAGCTGCAACAGGTGGCATCTGGTATTGCGGTACGTAGTGAAGGTGAGGTAACCACACTGGAGCTGACTGACAGTTATAACGCGGAGGTGCGTCGCGGTGACCGCGTACTCGCTGAATACGACCCGATGTTACCGACGCTGTTCTACCCAACCAATGCAGAAAGTATTGTGCCTGGTGGTCAGATTGTGCGTGTATTGGGGTCGATTGGTACTGCAGCACGTCATAGTGTCGTCACCCTTGACCGTGGTACGGCACATGGCGTTCAGACAGGTCATGTCTTTAGCGTAAACCAGAAAGGTGAAGTGGTGACTGATCCGAAGACTAAAGAACGGGTGCAATTGCCAGGTGAGCGTATTGGTCAGGTGATGGTCTTTAAAGCCTTCGATCAATTGAGCTATGCCTATGTGCTGGATAGCGAGCTTCCAATTAAAGTGGGTGCCGGCATTCAGCCTCCTTTGTTAGAAGACTAAGGTTGCAAAGTGAGATGATGTTGATAGATCAGCATCATCTCACTTATTTTCATTCATACCAATAATAAGAAGACGCAAAAATAGGTCTCACTATGTTGAACAGATTGTCGACATCACAAATCAATGCCATCACGCTGTGGTATTTGGTGCAACATTCCCTCACCAGCTTTTATAAAATCAGTCGGCATTATGCAGATCTTGCGGATGCAGTCCATTGTTCTCAAATCGAGACCTGGCAAAAGCTCGGCCTTCATAAAAATCATATTCAACGCCTGAAAGACTTTCAAAGCAGCGAATCTCAAACCCATTTTCAGCACAGTCTAGAACAGATTCAGTTGCACAGTGATTTTGTGCTTTTGCATACAGATGCTGAATATCCACAACAACTGAGTCATTATGAGCATAAGCCGCCAATTCTGTTCGGGCAGGGACATGCAGATCAGTTACTCCAGCCACAAATTGCAATTGTTGGCAGTCGCAAGCCAAGTCCGCACGGACAGCAAGTCGCCTATGACTTTGCCTTTTATCTGAGTGAGCAAGGTTTTTATATTAATAGTGGCTTGGCACAAGGGATTGATGAAGCAGCACATCGGGCTGCGCTACAACATCGACGAACGATTGCAGTGATGGGTACAGGGATCGAACAGACCTATCCTGCTGTACATCAAGCACTACGTCAGCAAATGATTAACCACGGTGGTACAGTTATTACTGAGTTTTTACCTTTTACCCCACCCTTGCAGCAGCATTTTCCACGGCGCAACCGAATTGTCAGCGGCTTAAGTCTTGGGGTGATTGTGGCAGAAGCCGCGTTAAAAAGTGGTTCATTGCTTACGGCACAATGGGCAGCGGAACAAGGCAAGAACATATTTGCAATTCCGGGGCATATTTACAGTGAACATCATCAAGGTTGTCATCAACTGATTCGTGAAGGTGCAATTTTAATTGACCATCCACAGCAAGTGATTGAGGATTTAGCCCTAGCAACACAGTGGCAAGCGAATGCAAATCACTTCAAAAAAGATACTTATCCTGAGCAAGAGCGCACTATCCCGCCCCATTTAATTCATCTTTATAATCAACTCGATTGGGTCGGACAGAGTCTGGATCAGCTCAGTTTTCATTTACAACAGGAAGTATCTTCCTTGACCAGTCAATTGATGGAACTTGAGCTGCTCGGCTTGAGTACTCAACAAGCGGGCATGTATCAGCGTTGTCGTCCACTGAAATAAAGTTCACAATAGGGCTTTGTTGTTTTGTATAAGGTATTCACATGATTACTACCTCTGTTGCTGAAGCAGCAGCATGTCTTAAAGACGGACAAGTCTTGGCATATCCTACAGAGGCTGTTTGGGGCTTGGGTTGCGACCCTTATAATGAACAGGCATTTCATCAGATTTTAAAATTGAAACAGCGCCCGATTGAAAAAGGGGTGATTCTATTGGCAGCGCATATTTCACAGGTGGAACATCTGCTGCAAGATTTAACTACAGAAATGCGTGAACAAGTGATTGAATCCTGGAGCAATGACAGACCCGCTGAACGCGCCATTACCTGGCTGCTTCCCGCGCATCAGGAGATTCCGGCCTGGATTAAGGGCGATCATCCCAAAGTGGCGGTTCGCGTTACCAACCATCCACTCTGTATGGCACTGTGTCAGGCCTTTGGCGGTTTTATTGTGTCTACCAGTGCCAATCCTGCAGGATTGGAACCGGCACGTTCACTGCAAGATGCGATTCGCTACTTTGATCAGAATCTGAATTATCTGAATGGTGACTTAGGGTTAAGCCAGCAACCGAGCCGGATTATTGACGCCGTCAGTGGGGCGATTATTCGCGACTAAGTTGGTTCTCAGTCGACTCAGATATTCAAGCTCGACTAAAGTTTTAAGACAAAAAAAAGCTCAACCATATAGGGATGGCTGAGCATAAAAAAGGATGTGCATAAATCACATCCAGAGGGTTCAGAAAATCTCTGGGAGCCTGATAAAACAAGGTTTTTTTTGCTTGATCATTCTCGATGGGCGCATTATGCGAGAAATTGGTCACAACAACAAGTACAATAAAAAACTCAATTAATACATTTTTTCTATTAACAAAGTAGAACTTTTATTGAAAATTCAAAATATCTAGCTCATTCCATTCCGATTTTAAAATAAAGTGCTAATTTTCTATTTATTGTTACATTCAGAAATCAGTATTTAACAGATGAATTCTATTAAAAAAACATGCCTGAATGATCAATATTTAAACAATTAAGAATTTTAAAAACTGAGCTATTTCCTTATGACTTGGCTTTTCGCGGGGTACTGCGCCCATAAAACCCCCAATAGAATAATACTGCCGCCAATAGTGTGATACATAGTCCAAGCTTCGCCTAACCACAAATATGCGACTACTGCGGTAAAGACAGGCATCAGGTTCATAAAAATACTGCTGCGATTTGGACCAAGTTGCTGCACAGCCATCATCCAGAATAAGGGCGCGGCAATGGAAGGAAAAATTCCGGCATAGACAATGCTAGCTGCATTCGCGCTATTGATGCTGTCCAGACCTAAAAACAGTATCAAAGGAATATGGTAAAGAAAAGCCATAAAAATCTGGATATACAGACTCAGTAGTAGTGGAATCTGAATCTGCCATTTCTTCAGGAATACGCCATAACAGGCATAGAAAAATACCGCGATCAACATCAGCAAATCGCCAATATAACTTTCACCTACGCTTAAGAACCGCAGGCCCTGCCCTTGCGCCATGACATACATCAGGCCAATAAATGACAGAAGACTTCCCAGCACTGCAGCCTGCGTCGGGCGAATTTTTAAGACAAAAATACCCACAATAATGGTAAAAATAGGAATAAAGGCATTGATCAGCCCCATATTGGTCGCAGTGGTAAAGTGTGCAGAGCTATAGGCCAATCCTTGATACAGCACCATCCCCAAGGCACTCAAAACTGCAAAGTGTCCAAGATGTGGTCGAATTTCCGGCCAGGCCGCTTTGACCTTGGGCAACAGAAATGGGCTTAAAATTAGCAGTGCCAGTACCCAGCGGTAAAAACTGATACTGATGGGAGAAATATAATCCGCCACATAACGTGTCACCGTCATGTTTAAGGACCAAATAAAAACTGCGGCCAATGGCAATACCATCGCCCACCAGACTGCTTTGTGCTGCTGTGTCATACCCTCATCCATGTGTCGCTTGTCTTGTTATTTAGCGATTGCTATTTGCGCACCCTAGCATAATAGATTTTTCACATGATATTCAGGCAATTTACCGATTTAAGCCTCCTGCTTCAGCTGCTGTTACTTGTATTGAATCTAAATACCCGTTAAAACAAAGACGATTCAGTCTGAATAAACAGGAAATCTAATGACTCGCTCTGTATATGACATTCCAGTCAAAACCATTCAAGGCCCAGAAACCACCTTAAACCAGTATCAGGGCAAGGTATTGCTTGTGGTGAACGTGGCATCGAAATGTGGTCTGACTCCGCAATATGAAGGTTTGCAAAAGCTGTATAAAGACAAAAAAACGCAAGGTCTAGAAATTCTGGGCTTCCCTGCCAATAACTTTCTGGAGCAGGAACCAGGTAGCGAAGCAGAGATTCAGGAATTCTGCTCTATCAATTATCAGGTTGACTTCCCGCTCTTTGCTAAAATTTCTGTGGCGGGCGAAGACAAGCATCCGCTCTATACCACGCTGACTCAAGCTGTACCAGAGCGGATCGGTGAAGGCCCGTGGTGGAAAGATCTGGTCGATTATGGCCTGACTCCAAACCAACCGCCTGAAGTGTTATGGAACTTTGAGAAATTTCTGATCAATAAGAATGGCGAAGTGGTTGCACGTTTTGCGCCTGACATTACTGCAGATGATCCGCGAATTGTGGATGCGGTAAATGCCGAACTGGCCAAATAATTGCTAATCGCAAAGTAAGTATGTATTTACCCAATAGATACTTACTTTGTAATTTAAACACAGCGAGTTAAATACATAATGATTCATATAAATCCTATCTATAAGTCGCCCTCAACTTTTATTTTTGGCTATAGTTCGTCGCCTGTTCATCAATCTAACAGGCCTAATCTGCAACGATCCTCGGTTAGATTAACAATACACTTGAAGCAATAAACCATTGAGTAAAAGTAAGCGTATTTTCTATATCAAATGCATTCTACGCGTATGAGAAACCCGTACTGGATCAAGTGAATAGGGAGAATGTAAGCATGCATATCCAGAACTCTCCGTTTCTTAACATCATTACAGCCCAAACAATTTATTGAGTTGAAAACGTGAGTTTTATCTTTATTTTTTAAGCATTTTTAATCGAAGACGGTCTGCGCTTCAGTAAATTTGTTATAACTTTGCAACAATCTTTTTTATCTCCATAGTTTGTCCCTATATTAAATCATGAAATATTTCCACCTGCACCGAGACCCTGATTCCATGTCCAAGATTCTTGCCAATGCCGTTCTTCCTTTTGCATTATTTAGCTCAGGGATTTTACTGATGGGATGTGAACAGGCAGTTGAAGCACCCACTGAGCAAGCGGAAACTCGTAGTTCCGATCTTGACACTGCCAGCCAGCCGCAAACTGGCGCTACCGCACCAACTGAGCTTAGATCGGGCAATATGTTTTATATGGTTCGGGATGTCGCCGACTTGCAGCTCAAGGCCGGCAGTTATGTGGAACAGTTAAAACAGACCCAGACCGAACTGCAAACGGCGGTCGAAACCAAAGATACCCAGCAACTGCAATCCACTGCGACTCAGCTTCAACAGCAACTCAGCAGTTTTAATCAGGTACTGGGCAACCTGAACTTAAAAAGTCAGGAAATTGACCAGATCCGCAGCAATATCATGAGTGCCAATCAGCAAGTCTTGGCCTCACCGCTGTTGAATGGTGACATGGATTTAAGCCAGATCGACCTGAAAAAAATTGAATCGCAGATGGTCAATGTGCAAGCTGAAATGATCAAACTGGCGGGGCTGCTGATCCAGAATCCAGAGCAAAAATCAGACAGTACGACTGAACAGGAAAATACCTAAACCTTCATCTAAGGCGATAGATCGGAAAGCATCTTCCTCAATCGCCTTATCTGCTTTACACTGTAATTTATTATAAAAACTAATTTAAATTAAAAGCTTATATCTAATAAAATAATCAGGAGTTCAATCATGTCGAATTCAGTGCTGTATTCTGTTGTTCCGGTCGAATCCCGACTTGACCTGAAAGATCCCTTTATTTTTACTGTTCACCATCAGGATCATTATCCACAAGGCAATGCCCAATTAGGGCCAGTTACACCGCCGTATCAGCATGAATATGACATGTATTATGGCGAGCAAATTCCCGGCTTTCCGGAGCATCCGCATACCGGTTTTGAAACCATTACCATTGTCGAGCGCGGTTATGTCGACCATTTTGACTCGCTCGGAAACTCGGGACGTTATGCCGCAGGTGATGTGCAATGGCTGACCACCGGCAATGGGGTACAGCACTGCGAAATGTTTCCCTTAGTTCATCAAGATCAGGATAATCCTCTGGAGCTGTTTCAAATCTGGCTGAATTCCTCACCGGAACAGAAAAAGCAGCCGGCCGATTATAAAATGTTGTGGCGTGAACAGATTCCGCATGTATTTTCAGCCAATGCAGCCGGACCTAAAGCGGATATTCGGGTCATTTCAGGGCAGTTTAAAGATACCGAAGCACTGGATCGTCCACCCCATTCTTGGGCAGCACCTGCTGAAAACAGGGTCAATATTTACCTGATCACACTTGCGCCTGAGGCAGAGCTGATTATTCCGGCAAGTACTGCGAGCGCGACGCGTTTTTGTTATTTCTACCAAGGCAAAAGTCTGGAGCTGGAAGGACAGAAAATACAGGTCAAGCATCTGATAGAACTCAAACCAGATCAGGATATTCATCTCAAAGGTGGTTTACTAGAATCGCATATTTTATGGCTAGAAGGTGAACCGATTGGTGCACCCGTGGCGATGCGCGGGCCCTTTGTGTTAAATACTCCGCAGGAACTGGATGCTGCTTTTCGCCGTTATCGTGACACCCAGTTTGGTGCTTGGCCTTGGCCAAACGCTGAACCATCATTTCCACGAGAACAACCTCGTTTTGCCAGTTATGACGGTGGTCAACGCGAAGAATATCCAGAACAAAGAAGCCACTGAATAGTGGCTTCTTTGTCGAGTCAATATTTTATTTCTTCGGGCTTTTGACCACGACCAGTTTCTTTTGCACAAATTCTTTGAAACCATCAATCGAGAGTTCATGGCCATAACCGGAGTTCTTCACCCCGCCAAATGGTAATTCCGGCGTGGTATCGGTAAACCAGTTGATCCAGATCATACCGGTTTCCACCCGTGACGCCAGTTGTTTAGCGCGCTCAATATCTTGCGCATGGATCACGCCGCCCAGACCATAGTTAGAATCATTGGCAATTTCGACAATTTCATCATCATCTTTTGCGACATAAATTTGCGCCACCGGGCCGAAGAACTCTTCATACCAGGCTTCATTTTCACGCGTGATATTTTCCAGAATGGTCGGTGCATAAAAATTGCCTTGATGTTCTACGGCTTTAGCACCCGTGACCACAGTCGCACCTTGCGCTACGGCTTTTTCGACTTGTTTGGTGAGCTTTTCCAAGGCATCTTTTGAAGACAGTGGCCCTAGCGTGGTTTCCGGATCAAGCGGATCACCGAGTTTCAATTGCTCAAAGGCTTTGAGCATGCCAGCTTTAAACTGTTCAGCAATTTTTTCATGCAGGATAAATCGTTTCGCCGCCGTACAGACTTGGCCGGCATTATTGACGCGCGCCTGACAGCCTAATTTAATTGCGCGTTCCAGATCTGCATCATCCAGTACGATAAATACATCATTCCCGCCCAGTTCCAGCGTTGATTTTTTAAGATGTTTTCCGGCCTGTTCAGCGACTGCACTGCCCGCACCTTCTGAACCTGTGAGTGCCACACCACGTACACGTTTATCGGCAATCACGTCTTTCACCTGATCGGAACTGATAAACAGATTGGTCCAGACGCCTTTGGGTGCGCCTGCATCCAAGACCAGTTGCTCAAAGGCTTCCGCACATTGTGGCACAATGCCAGCATGTTTTGCCAGAACCGGATTACCAATGGCACAGTTCGGTGCAAAGACCCGCATCAGTTGATAAAACGGAAAGTTCCACGGTTCTACCGCCATGATAATACCCAGTGGATGATGCTCAACCCAGGCCTCACCCAGTTCCGTTTCATAGGACACGGGCGCTAAAAATTCTTGGGCATGATCCGCATAGTATTCGGCAATTTTGGCGCAGGTTTCGATTTCACCTTCACTCTGCTTAATGAGTTTTCCCATATCCAGCGTCATGAGCTTGGCCAGTTCAGATTTTTGCTCTCGCATATTGCTGGCCAGTTTACGAAGTACTTCAATACGGGTATCGGCCTGTTGAGCCCAGTCTGACTTTAGGATTTGTTCTGCTGCATCAAGTACATTTTGAATATCTTGATCACTATGGGATGGGTAGTCTTTCAATTTTTGATTGGTAAATGGATTAATAGATTGATAAGCCATGATTTTCCCTTTTTCAATTATAAGTTTTGCCTGTTCAAAACCCAATCGCATCAAGTTATAACAAGCAAGTATCTGTTCGAATTATTTAACTTATCATTGATTTTTTTATGGTGTATGCCTGCTTACAGATTGGTTCAAAACATTACTGAGAAAGGGTAAAAGTTATATCGAGTGGTACAAAATAAAGTTTTCTAATAAATATCAAACTAAAGCCAATAGTGCTGAAATTAGGGTTCGAGCAAACTATAAAAAGCTTGAAGTACCAAGTTTAGCAGAAGGTTTTGATAAGACATTTAAGGTGAAGATTGTGGAGAATTTTCGATTATTCTCCATCCCTAAGCTCTATTAAAGTCTTTTTTTGGGTCTTCTTTTATGTGTGGTTTCTCTGACAACAGGTATAGGGTGTTTAGGAGAAGGTTTTAATCTCACACCCTTCATTACTTTTTTATAGATTCTTCCTCCATTTTATAATAGACAAATAACTGATGAATTAAGTTTTCTAAAACTTTTAGATGCAAAATTAAGTCTTTTCTAGATTTGCTATCAGCATGATGTGCGGCATCATTACCCAAATAACGAATATTATCTAACAATCCTCTTTGTTTGGTAGAAATAAATCCTTCTTTTTCAAATTGGGTTAAAATCACACCTAAATCATCAGACTTGCCAAAATACTTTATTATTTGCTCTAAAAGAGTTCTTAAACCTAAAGCAGTCAATAAAGGCATATTATTATTTAAAGCTATGATAACTTCTTCATAAGTTAAATAAATCTCTTCAGGCAGAATTTTTTCAAACTCTTTAGAAAATGCAGTTTCATCATCACGTAATGGATATATTTGGATCTGTGCATTATCTTCGTAAATAGGAGTGCCGTCATACTCCTCACCAATTTGATCTACTTCCTCCGAATTAACAATTTTATCTTGATAAGAAATAGAGTCACAATTAATACAACACAATATACGATGATTATAAAACATCGTAAGAATTCCATCATACTCATCACAAGTATGATAAATATCGGTTAAAACCTCATGCTTGATATACGTTCTGCATTTAGTACATAAGATTATTTCAATATTTTGACCATATTGAATTTTCCCTTCTAGTTTTGAGGAAACGAATAAGCTCTCAATATTCATAAATTTTTAATTTATTTTATGATAATTCTATTTATAACATAAAAAAACCACCCTTTCGGGTGGTTTCTTCAATCTCAAACCGTCTCTTATTGAGCGCGGTTTTTGATTTTGCGGATCGTTTCCAGCTGTGCAGCAGTTTCTGCAAGAGCAGCCAATGCAGCAGCAGAATCCAAATCGCTCTTTTGATTTGCAAGCAATTGTTCAGCGTGTTTACGCGCTTCAATAATTGCCGCTTCATCCAAGTTGTCGGCACGGATTGCAGTATCTGCAAGAACCGTAACAACATGCGGTTGAACTTCTAGAACACCACCAGATACATAGATCAACTCTTCTGTACCGTTTTCCAAAATAACGCGGATCGCGCCAGGTTGGAGCAAAGTTACTAGCGGAGCATGGCCAGGCATAATACCCAACTCACCGCCAGCACCTTTTGCAATTAGCATCGTTACAGTGCCTGAGTACAAAGACTCCTGAACACTTACAACATCACATTGCATAGTCGCCATGAGAATCTCCTAAATTAGAGTCGCTAATTAAAGTTTCTCGGCTTTAGCAATCACTTCGTCAATACCACCAACCATGTAGAACGCTTGTTCTGGGATGTGATCGTATTCACCAGCTAGAAGACCTTTAAAGCCACGAATCGTTTCTTTAAGAGATACTAATTTACCAGGTGCACCAGTAAATACTTCAGCTACGTGGAACGGTTGAGAGAAGAAACGCTGGATTTTACGCGCACGGTAAACAACCAGTTTATCTTCTTCAGCAAGCTCGTCCATACCAAGAATCGCGATGATGTCTTTAAGCTCTTTATAACGTTGCAATACGTTCTGTACAGAACGTGCAATTTCATAATGCTCTTGACCAACAACTAACGGATCTAATTGGCGTGAAGTTGAGTCTAGTGGATCGATCGCTGGGTAAATACCAGAAGATGCGATGTCACGGCTCAATACAACAGTTGCGTCTAAGTGAGCAAACGTTGTAGCAGGCGATGGATCTGTCAAGTCATCGGCAGGTACGTATACCGCTTGGATTGACGTAATAGAACCAGACTTAGTCGATGTAATACGTTCTTGAAGAACACCCATCTCTTCTGCAAGTGTAGGCTGGTAACCTACTGCAGATGGCATACGACCTAGAAGTGCTGATACTTCAGTACCCGCTAGTGTATAACGATAAATGTTATCTACGAACAATAGTACGTCACGGCCTTTACCGTTTTCGTCTTTCTCGTCACGGAAATATTCAGCCATAGTAAGACCAGTCAACGCTACGCGTAAACGGTTACCTGGTGGCTCGTTCATCTGACCGTAGACCATTGCTACTTTGTCTAGAACGTTAGAATCTTTCATTTCGTGATAGAAGTCATTACCTTCACGAGTACGCTCACCAACACCAGCAAACACAGATAAACCTGAGTGAGCTTTCGCGATGTTGTTGATCAATTCCATCATGTTTACAGTTTTACCAACACCGGCACCACCGAACAGACCAACTTTACCACCTTTAGCGAACGGGCATAGCAAGTCGATGACTTTAATACCAGTTTCTAAAAGGTCAGTAGAAGCTGCTTGTTCTGCATAAGAAGGTGCAGAGCGGTGAATTGGTAAACGCGCTTCAGTCGCAACAGGACCAGCTTCGTCGATCGGGCGACCAAGAACGTCCATGATACGGCCTAGAGTCGCTGTACCTACAGGTACAGAAATCGGCGCACCAGTGTTAACTACGTTCAAACCACGCTTAAGGCCTTCAGTAGAACCCATTGCAATAGTACGAACTACGCCATCACCAAGCTGTTGCTGAACTTCTAAAGTAGTTTCAGTACCATCTACTTGGAGAGCGTCATAGATCTTAGGAACGCTGTTGCGTTCAAACTCGACGTCGATAACCGCGCCGATGATCTGAATGATACGACCGCTATTCATTGCTGTCTCCTCAATTCAAAATAATGTTAAACGGCAGCGGCACCACCAACGATCTCAGAAATTTCCTGAGTAATCGCGGCTTGACGCAGCTTGTTATAAATAAGTTGCAGGCTCTTAATGATCTCGCCTGCGTTGTCTGTCGCTGCTTTCATAGCGACCATACGTGCAGACTGCTCACATGCGATGTTTTCAATCACACCTTGATACACCACAGACTCGATATAGCGAACCAACAAGCCATTTAAAAGCTCTTCAGCTTCAGGCTCGTAGATATAATCCCAACCGTATTGACGGTTAAGAGTCTTGTCTTCTTCAGCAGCAGCCAAAGGAACAAGTTGTTCGATCTTTTGATTTTGAGTCATGGCATTGACAAAGCCGTTTGACACTAGATAAATACGATCTAACTCGCCTTTATCATAAGCATCCAACATCACCTGTACAGAACCAGATAACTGCTCAAGACTCGGAGTATCACCGACTTGCGTCGTCGCCCCAAGCACTTTACCGCCGTAGTTTTTAAAAAACGAAACCGCTTTTTGACCAATTAAAGCAAATTGAACTTCAATTGACTGCTCTTGTTGCTGTTGAACGTGTTTTACCACTTTCTTGAACAGGTTAATGTTCAAACCACCAGCAAGGCCGCGATCTGAAGACACAATGATATAGCCAACGCGCTTAACCGGGCGTTCAACCATATAACGGTGTTTGTATTCAGGGTTCGCTTGGACCAAATGAGCAATTACACGGTGCATATTTTCGGCATACGGACGGCCTTGAGCCATGCGCTCTTGCGCACGACGCATCTTAGAAGCTGCTACCATTTGCATCGCTCGAGTAATCTTTTGCGTGCTCTTGATACTAGCTACTTTGGCGCGAATTTCTTTTAAATTTGCCATACGCTTAACCTAGTATTCGAAAGCCCTTGCGAGCTTCCGAAGGTTGATTCCGTGAACCAAACCAACACTAATCTAGCAAGTTGCTAAATTAGTAAGTTTGAGTCGCTTTAAAGCTTTCAATACCTGCTTTGATTGCAGCTTCGATGTCTTTGTTGTAATCACCAGAGGCATCGATTTGTTGCATTAACGCAGCATGTTCTGAACGGAAGTAAGAAATTAACGCAGCATCAAAGTCTACGATTTTCTTAACGTCTACGTCAGCCATGTAGCCTTCGTTAGATGCATAAATTGAAACAGCCTGGTCAGCAATTGAGTAAGGAGCATATTGTTTTTGCTTCATTAACTCAGTTACACGTTGACCATGTTCAAGTTGCTTACGAGTTGCTTCGTCAAGATCAGAAGCGAACTGAGCAAATGCTGCCAATTCACGGTATTGCGCCAAAGCAGTACGGATACCACCAGACAATTTCTTGATGATCTTAGTTTGCGCTGAACCACCAACACGAGATACAGAGATACCCGCGTTCACAGCAGGACGAATACCTGCGTTGAATAATGATGTTTCAAGGAAGATCTGACCATCAGTAATCGAAATTACGTTGGTTGGTACGAATGCAGATACGTCACCCGCTTGAGTTTCAATAATCGGCAATGCAGTTAATGAACCAGTTTGGCCTTTAACTTCACCGTTAGTGAATTTCTCAACGTAGTCAGCAGATACACGAGAAGCACGTTCAAGTAGACGCGAGTGTAGATAGAACACGTCACCTGGATAAGCTTCACGACCTGGTGGACGGCGTAAAAGCAATGAAATTTGACGATACGCAACAGCTTGCTTAGACAAGTCATCATAAATGATTAACGCATCTTCACCACGGTCACGGTAGTATTCACCCATTGTACAGCCAGAGTACGGAGCCAAATACAGCATTGCTGCTGGATCAGATGCACCTGCTGCGACAACAGTGGTGTACGCCATAGCGCCAGTTTCTTCCAGCTTGCGTACTACGTTAGCGATAGTCGATTGTTTTTGACCAATTGCTACGTATACACATTTAATGCCAGAGTTTTTCTGAGCGATGATCGCGTCGATCGCCATTGCTGTTTTACCAGTTTGACGGTCACCAATGATCAACTCACGCTGACCACGGCCTACAGGGATCATTGTATCTACTGATTTATAACCAGTTTGTACAGGTTGATCCACTGACTGACGCCAAATTACGCCTGGTGCTACTTTTTCAACAGCATCAGTTAATTTAGCATCGATCGGGCCTTTACCATCAATCGGGTTACCCAAAGCATCGACTACACGGCCTAAAAGTTCTGGACCAACCGGAACTTCTAATACACGACCTGTGCAACGCGCTTTTTGACCTTCTTGAAGGCTTAAGTAGTTACCTAAAACAACGACGCCCACTGAATCCTGTTCTAGGTTCAGTGCCATACCATAAAGGCCGCCGTCGAATTCGATCATTTCACCGTACATTGCATCAGCAAGGCCGTGAATACGCACAATACCGTCGGAAACCATAACAATGGTCCCTTCGTTCTTAGCGGTTGCGCTGGTGTCCAGATCGCCGATACGCTGTTTAATGAGCGCACTGATCTCGGATGGATTCAGTTGTTGCATTGCGCTATACCTCAATCTTTTTAAAGTTCAGTCTTCTTATTTCTTAAGCAAGAAGACGAGTACGCATTTTCTCAAGCTTGTTAAGCGCAGAATCATCTATCACTTGGTCGCCTGCACGAATAACTACACCAGCAATAAGCTCTGGTTTCACTTCTACAGAAACACTTACTGCAGCTTCGAATTTCTTCTCTAATGCATGCGTCAGTAATTGTTCCTGAACAGAAGTTAATGGGAATGCTGATTCAATCACAACATCCACAGTATTGTTATTCTGTGATTTGAGCTGTTCATATTCTGCAGCAATTTCAGGAAGAAGCGTCAAACGGTTGTTTTCAGCAAGCAATGTCAGGAAGTTAGACACTGCTGCAGTTTGGTCTTCACCTAAAACTTTGGCAAAAAGAGACACCTGCTCAGCAGGTGTAAGCTCCGGGCGATTTAGATAAGCTGAAAATGCTTCGTCTTGCACCGCAGCACTGAGCAATTCAAGTGCAGTTGACCAAGAGTCAGTTGCACCCTGCTCAGAAGCGTAAGCAAATGCTGCTTTTGCATAAGGGCGTGCTAACGTCAAGAGTTCAGCCATAATCTGCCTCTCTTAAAGTTTAGCAGCCAGCTGAGTCAGCATGGCATTGTGAGCTTCTGCATCAACTTGCTGGCTAAGAATTTTCTCAGCACCAGTCACTGCAAGAGCAGCCACTTGTTGACGCAATTCTTCGCGAGCAGAATTGATTTCGGTATCAACAGCTTCTTTCGCTTGTTGACGAATACGCTCACCTTCAGCAGATGCTTGAGTACGCGCTTCTTCTACCAACTGTGCTGCACGACGGTTCGCTTGTTCGATCAATTGAGCCGCTTGTGCTTTTGCCGTGTCCAGTTCAGCTTTCACTTGTGCTTGCGCATCTGCAAGGTCAGCTTTCGCTTTTTCAGCAGCATTTAAGCCATCAGCGATACGACGCTGACGTTCACTAATCGCATTGATTAGTGGTGGCCATACAAACTTCATGCAGAACGCGACAAAAATCGCAAACGCAATCGCTTGGCCAAACAATGTGAGGTTGATATTCATTGCAAATTCCTCAAATAGTGAATTTCGGAATTAAGCTGATTAACCTACAAATGGATTAGCGAAGATGAAGAACAAGCCAATACCAACACCGATCATAGGCACAGCATCAAGAAGACCTGCGATTAAGAACATACGAGTTTGAAGTTGCGGAGCCAATTCTGGTTGACGAGCAACAGCTTCAAGGAAACGGCCGCCTAGAAGACCAAAACCAATCGCAGTACCTAAAGCACCGAAAGCGATCAAGATAGCAGATGCAATTGCAACTAGACCTAAAGTGAGTTCCATGATAATTCCTCAGAGGTTAGGTTTTATACCAAATTAAGTTAAAAAATTGTGTGCCCAACCATCCGTTGACAGTTAGGCAATACCATTAATGCTTTTCGCTTGCCATACTCATGTACACGATAGTCAACATCATGAAAATGAATGCTTGTAGCGTAATAATCAAAATGTGGAAAATCGCCCAAGGCACAGACAACGCCCACTGGATCCAGAACGGTAATAACGCGATAAGAATGAAGATTAACTCACCCGCATACATGTTACCGAACAGTCGTAGAGCCAATGAAACTGGTCGCGCCAAGAAAGTGGTCAATTCCAACAATAAGTTGAATGGAATCAAAAGCACTTTAGCAACTGGGTTACTTGGGTTAAATGGGTTAAGTGCTAACTCACCAACGAAGCCGCCAACACCTTTCTCACGAATACTATAAAAAATGATCAAGAAGAATACAGAAATAGACATACCGAGGGTAACGTTTGGATCTGTAGTCGGAACAATTTTAAAGTAAACCTGATGAGGGTCTACACCCAGCATAGAAGCAATCGCGTGTTGAGCTACATAAGGAATAAAGTCAACAGGGATCAAATCCATCAAGTTCATGAGGAAAATCCACACGAAAATGGTTAAAGCTAAGGGTGCAATTAATCGAGACTTCCCGTGGAAGGTATCACGTACACTTGAATCTACAAACTCGATAATCATTTCAATTGCAGACTGGAACTTGGTAGGAACACCAGCATTAGCCGCTTTCGCAACCAACCAGAATAACAAACAGAAAATCAGACCCAGTCCGATAGACCAACCCATTGAATCCAAGTGAATAGCAGTGAACCCCATCTGTTGAGCTTCAGCACCGCTCTCGGCCAATTTCCATGTACCATCTGGCATTTTGCCATAGGTCATGTTGGTCAAGTGATGCTTGATATACTCGGTCGAAGTAAGGGCATGTTCTTCAGCAGCCATAAATCACACCTGGTCAATGTCAAAAAACTAATAGAACAAACGAATATCGCGTGCTGCTTGATATCTCGCCTGCTCCTGAAAAACTTTTCAATTTCTTGTTGTGTCTATACTCATTTTTGTAGACGTGACGCCCAAAACGGAGCGACCCACGACATGGCTTGAACAAGTATAAAACCACAAAACAACGCCACCGCTGACAACGGTTCGACATTGCTTAAAATTAAAATGAAACCAACAATCACAATTGCAAACTTTCCCATTAAGCCTTTATACATGTTCGAAAGAACTTGTTTAGACGCGCGGGCTCCTGCTGCTCGAAACGATTGCCACGAAAAATAACAAGTCGCAAGCCAACAAACGAGCGCACCTAATGCTGCACTCAGGGCTGCGGTTGAGTCTTTCACGACCCAGCCGATCAAGGCTGAAACAGGGATCATACAGGCTTGCAGGAGGACCAAAGCTTTCGCTAATCGTCGGTCAATCAAGCGACTAGTTCGGCTCATTATTTATTCACTCACAGCAATCATGCTTGACAAGTTTAACAGGTGATTATTTTTAATCGCAGGCATTATAGAGTTACACCCCTGAACATGCAATCTTTTCCCGACCTTAGTCGTGTTTTTTTAAATCGGGGCAATGCTGTTAAACTAATCAAAATCTGTCTATTTTTTAAATCATTAGCGCGCATTTAATACGCACTTCTGGGTTTCTGCTGCTAATTGCTGCCAGGCTTGCACAAAGTCCCCTGCCCCGCTCATGCTTTCATCGACATGCTGAAACACCACCGGTTTGAGTTTTCGGTACTGATTTTCACTGGCATGACCTTCGGCCAGAAGGCACATTTTAGGCTGTGGGCGATGATCCTGTAAGAACTTGATTTGTGCCACAGTTGGCGAGACATGTGGATCATCGGTCAGTGCGCCCATGAACTTCATATTCAAAGGACGTTCCAGATATTGATAGGCATCATGATACGACCAGTAAGCTTTGGCTTTAGTGCTGGAACTATAACGCTGGGCCGTCGCAAACATGCTTTGCGCAAAGTCGCGTGCATTTTTCCAGTACAGTTCACGGTTCTCCGGCAATTGTTGCGAACGCAGCGCCGCAATAAAGAAGCCAATCCTTACGGCATTGTTTGGATCGAGCCAGACATGCGTATCTACCGTATTTTTTAAGGCCTCACCACGCGGGTTACGCATCGGCAATGTGGTCAAAATACCGGACTCTAAAATAGCGATACCTTTATGACTGTCATTCAGCACTTTGGCCAGCGGTGCTTCATGCGCCTGACCCAGCCAGATCACCAGACCGGCATCCTGAATGATTTTACGATGTGCCGGGGTCAGACTGACATCATGTCCGCTCTGATTGGCCAGTAATAAAGTCGGCTGTTCCACGCCCTGGGTAATTTTCTTGGCAATCAGATAGATCGGCTGAGTCGAGACCACCAGACTTTGTGACCAACTGAGTGTGCTGAACAAAGCCAAAAGACCCATTGCAAGGAGACGGAACATGAGTAGAAATCACTTAAAAACGAGAAAATTAGTGAGTGTTATAATATAACAAAAATACAAAAATACCTATGCCCAATCGAAACTCTGAACGCTTCATGTTAAGATTTGAAATCTATTAATTTTCAGTTTCGCACTTGAGGTGAACTATGGGTTCTTGTTCGCACGAACACCACAACGCATTGCACGGCGTGCACGATCATCCCAATGTCGCACAACGTCTTGCTGAAGCGGAAAGTCTTTGTGCAGCAACAGGCGCACGCCTTACCCCTTTGCGTAAAGAAGTGCTGGAACTCATTTTAAATGCGACTGGCCCGATGGGGGCTTATGACTTACTGGCACAAATGAAAAATGCCAGTGATCGTCCTGCGGCGCCACCTACGGTATACCGAACCTTGGATTTTTTATTGGGTAAAGGGCTGATTCACCGCCTGACCTCGATCAATGCCTATATTCCTTGTTGCCATCCACGTGAAGGGCATCAGGCGGCTTTTTTAATCTGTACCGAATGTAAAGCGGTGACAGAAGCATCAGCGCAAGGTCTGCTTGACCAACTTGATGCACTTGCAAGCTCGGATGACTTTAGCGCACATCACAGCATTATTGAAATTTCAGGAATCTGTCAGCAGTGTCGCAACAAAGCCTAAGTGCCTCCCCCCTGATTCAGCTCTCCCAGATCTGGGTCAAGATTGATGAGCGTGATATTTTAAAAGCCATTGATTTTTCATTGCAAGAAAAAGAGATTGTCACGCTGATTGGCCCGAATGGTGCAGGCAAGTCGACTTTAATTAAAGTCATGCTCGGCATCTTGAAACCGCAATCCGGTGAGATCAAAACTGCACGTAAACTGAAATTCTCTTATGTGCCACAAAAATTCAATCCATCGCATAGTCTGCCACTGCGTGTAAAAGACTTATTGGCTTTGGAAAAATGCCCATCCAAAATCAAAACCGAAATTATTCGCGATACTGGCATTAGTAAACTGCAAGATTCCAAAGTTCAACAACTCTCAGGCGGTGAGCGTCAGCGGGTGCTCTTGGCACGGGCCTTATTACGCCAACCCGATATTCTGGTACTGGATGAACCGATGCAAGGTCTGGACATTCAATCCGAAGCTGAACTGTATGAATATGTGCGTAACTTGCCGGAAAAATATGGCTGTGCCGTATTAATGGTGTCACATGACCTGCAATGGGTGATGCAAGGTACGACTCGGGTGGTGTGCCTGAACAAGCATATCTGTTGCAGCGGCCTGCCGGAAAGCGTGCAGCAGCATCCGGAATATCAGGCAATCTTTGGCACCAACCGGGTGTTTTATCAGCATCATCATGATCATTGTGCGCATGGCGATTCTGCTATGCCGTGTCAGCATGATACGCGCCCTCATATTCACCCCGAGCCGGAAGCTTAAACCATGATGGATTGGTTACAACTCCTTTTACCTGCATGGATTATGGGCACGCTACTGGTGTTTCTGACGGCACCGCTAGGCTGCTTGATGCTGTGGCGTCGTATGTCATTTTTTGCTGATACTATGGCACATGGTACTTTACTGGGTGTTGCGATTGCAGGCGCCTTAAGTCTACCGCTGTGGATGGGCGTGGCCTTCTTGGCATTATTGCTGGTTGCCATTCTGTGGGTGCTACATGATCCCCGCCTCCCCAATGATGCCCTGCTTGCACTGTGTTCAGCGACCTTACTTTGCTCGGGTTTATTGTTTATTCAACATTTACCAAGTTTAAGACCTGAACTGCTCAGCTATTTATTCGGTGATCTACTGACCATTTCCTGGACGGACTTGCCCACGTTCGCCATTGTGATCATTCTGGCCTTAGGTGTTTTATATAAAAGCTGGCAAGCCCAGATTCAGATCGCGATTGATCCGGATATGGCGGTCAGTGAAGGGGTAAATGCCAAATGGCAACGCCTGATCTTTATGTTATTGCTTGCGCTATTTACTGTACTGGCTTTACGCGCGGTCGGTTCCCTATTGATGGGTGCATTGTTGGTTATTCCTGCTCTGACTGCTCGCCTTCTGGCAAACTCTCCACGCCAAATGGTGATCTGGGCATTCGTGATTGCACAGATTGGTGTGACAGTAGGCCTCTGGTCGAGCGCAGGCCTTAATACTTCAACTGGGCTGACCATTGTGCTGACCATGGCAGTGTTATTTGCAATGATGTTTATCTTTCAAAAATTTAAAAAGCTGAGCTAGGACATGGGGACTAAACGCTACTTTGTGAGTGCCTGTTTGCTCGGTCAAAAAGTTCGTTACGATGGCAAGGATTGCCTTGTCAAAGAAGTGCTCGAATCTTTAGTTCCAAATCAATATATCAGTCTGTGTCCTGAAATCTCAGGTGGACTACCGATTCCACGTCCACCTGCCGAAATTCAAAATGGTTCAGGCTTAGATGTACTTGCGCAAAAATCTTTAGTTATAGATATTCTAGGCAATGATGTTTCTCAAGCTTTTATACAAGGTGCATATCTCGCTTTAAAAGTTGCGCAAGACTTTCACGCCACACATGCAATTCTTAAAGCCCACAGTCCCTCTTGTGGTAGTGATTTGATTTATAACGGATCATTTTCAGGACATAAAATTCAGGGCGATGGTGTTACCGCTGCACTCTTTAAACAACATGGCATTGTTGTGATGACTGAAGATGAATTCTTGGCACAATTATCACAGACTATTCTTTAATTTATAAAAGCGAAATTCAGGATTAAACAGCCCAATCAAAAATAAAATCGTGAATGCAATCCAAAAGAACCACGCCATCATAATTACCTGATCTTTCGTCCATTCTTCAGATTGAGATATGTTAAACACAAACCATGTTTTCCAGCCTCTAATATATGCTGCCCCGCCCCACGAAATAATCCACTTGGTTAAAATGCAGTGTAAGACATAGATCAAAATCCATAATGGCGTTGACATGCTGCTTTGCCTATTGTTGTTTTCATGCGATCAAACTAGATGAAATACGCTTAAAAATCAATTAATAGACTTAAAAATGTATTCCATACTGTTATTGATGTACCAAACTCAACAAACTAGCAGCACAACCGAATAATACGGCAAATGTACGATTTAGAATTTTCTGTTGTTTTGGTGACTTGAGCAATCGTAAAACTTTTGCAGCAAGCCCCGTGTAGCCCGCCATCACAATCAGATCAATCGTGATCATGGTCAGCGCCATAATCACATACTGAATCCATTGTGGTTTGGATAAATCCAGAAATTGTGGCAATACAGCCAGTAAAAACACAATGGCTTTGGGGTTACTCATATTCACCAAGAAACCATATAAAACCAGTTTCCCCGCAGACTTACGTGCCAATTCATGTTTAATTTCAATGGATTGTAGTGGCGCTTTCCACTGTAAAATAGCTAAATATAATAAATAGCCCACACCAAACCATTTCACCACCAAAAATGCCCATGGCGTGGTCGCAAACAGCACCCCCACTCCGGCTGCCACCACTGCAATCTGCACCAGTAATGCCAGTTGCAGACCCAATGCATTCCAGTAGCCATGCCGAAAACCATAATTCAGCCCACTCGACATCGAAGAAATTGCCCCTGCACCGGGTGAAACACTAATCACCCAACAGGCCAGCATATAGGCAAACCACATTTGGTAGGACATGAACATTGAACTCTGGAAAACTTGCACAATATTATAGGACTTATCCAATAGATTCAGGCTAAAAAATTGCTTAAATATAAGGCGCTGCACTGTTCACTCTGCAGAGCTTCAGGCACAATATGTGCATTAAAAAACAGGATTTATCATTACAGGAGCCATGAATGACAGCCCAATCGGTAATCTTGCCCCTCCCCTCAGATCATGCTCGCTTTATTGTATTGCGTCTTAAAGACTTAAATATTGAAGCACTCAAAGAAAAATTAGAACATCTTTTTACTTCTCGTGATCGTCTGATTACGCAACATCCTCAAGCACAAATTAAAACAGCGGTCGCTTTTGGTCCTGAGCTTTGGTCAAGACTTTATTCACAAAGCCCTGCGGGTTTCAAACAGCTTGAACCGATTCAGGGTTCATTTGCAATGCCGGTTGTTCCGGCAGATATTCTGATTCATATTGCCAGTGCACGGGCGGATATCTGTTTTGCGCTGAGTCAGGCTTTTTTTGAAGGGATTCAGGATCAGGTTGAAGTTCTGGATGAACGTGTCTGCTTTCGCTATTTTGATGGCCGTGATGTGACAGGCTTTATTGATGGCACTGAAAATCCGCAATTCCCAGATGATCGTGCTGAGGTGGCATTACTCGGTGAAGATACGGGCATTTTCCAAGATGGTTCATTTATTTTTGCCCAGCGTTATGCGCATGATCTGGAAAAGTGGAAAAAGCTGAAAGTCGATACTCAAGAGCAAGTGATGGGTCGTACCAAACTGGAATCGATTGAACTGGAGGATGAGGTTAAACCGGCAAATGCTCACGTTGCACGTACTGTAGTGGAAGATGAAAAAGGCGAAGAAATGGAGATTCTCCGTCATTCTTTGCCTTATGGTGATGGCCGTGGTGACCAAGGTCTATTCTTCATTGCCTATACCAAAGACTTAACTATTATTGATGCCATGTTAGAGCGTATGTTTGGTACGTCTGGCGATGGGATCCATGACCGCTTGCTACACTTCGTCACTCCACTAGATGGAGCATATTACTTTGCACCGAGTGAAGAGTTGTTGGAAGAAGTTTTGGAAGGGTGATTTAAGAAGCCGACGGAAGTCGGCTTTTTTTATGAACTAAAGTGTTTTATTTAATTAAAGAAAAAAATCAGAGACTGTAAATTAAATTGTGTAATTGCCTGAATTTGCTATGTTCATATTCACAACGGAGTCAGGCAACATGATGAACGAACAAAAACTAAAAGACCTTGCAGCAGAATTTGCTAAAGGAATCAAAACAGAAGACGATCTCAACCAATTCACCCGATTGTTGACTAAACTCACTGTTGAAACGGCTCTCAATGCCGAACATCTCGGACATGAAAAGAATGCTCGTAAGAACGGTTCAAATGCCCGTAACGGTTATTCCAGTAAGACCGTGCTGAGCGATGATGGTGAGATTGAGATTACTACACCACGAGATCGTGACGGTAAATTTGAGCCACAGCTGATTAAAAAGAATCAGACCCGTATCACGCAAATGGATAGCCAGATTCTATCCCTCTATGCCAAAGGTATGACTACCCGTGAAATCGTGGCTACTTTCAAAGAAATGTACGATGCTGATGTATCTCCAACGCTTATTTCCAAGGTGACTGATGCTGTTAAGGAGCAAGTCGCTGAATGGCAAAACCGTCCGCTGGATGCACTCTATCCCATCGTCTATATGGACTGTATTGTAGTTAAAGTCCGTCATAATGGCAGTGTTATCAACAAGGCTGTATTCCTTGCCTTAGGCATTAATCTTGATGGACAGAAAGAACTGCTCGGCATGTGGATGGCTGAGAATGAAGGTGCAAAGTTCTGGCTGAATGTCCTGACTGAGCTTAAAAACCGAGGGTTGCAGGATATTCTGATCGCCTGTGTGGATGGACTAAAAGGCTTTCCTGATGCCATTAACAGCGTATACCCGCAAACCCATATCCAGCTGTGTATTATCCATATGCTGCGTAACAGCTTGAAATACGTGTCATGGAAAGATTACAAAGCCGTCACTCAGGATTTAAAAGCCGTTTATCAGTCACCTACTGAAGAGGCTGCATTGATGGCCTTGGATCAATTTGCTCAAACATGGGATGACAAGTACCCACAGATTAGCAAAAGCTGGCGTACACACTGGAAGAATCTGAATACCTTCTTTGCTTATCCAGCCGAGATTCGCAAAGCCATCTACACTACCAACGCAATCGAGTCATTAAACAGCGTAATACGTCAGGCGATCAAAAAGCGTAAAGTCTTTCCAACGGATGATTCTGTACGTAAAGTGATTTACCTGGCAATTGATGCAGCGTCTAAAAAGTGGAATATGCCTATTCGCGACTGGCGTTTAGCCATGAGCCGCTTTATTATTGAATTCGGTGACCGCTTAAGCAATCACCTTTAAATTTATGAAAAGCAATTACACAAAATTATTTACAGGCTCATCGTCATATAAAAACTATCTTTAAATTTATAAAATTCACGATATTTGATAATAAATTCATGAATCTTTTTTAGCATCAGCGATACACTTTTCAACAAAATAATTCATTTCACTTTCTGAGTATTCTTCAAAAATAACCCCAGCCCCTAACCGATTAAGCGCTTTCATAAATTTGCGAAAATGAACCTCGTCAATAGAAAGCCAATCATTATCTGCTAATGCTCGTAGAACTGCGGTAGCAATATTTTTTCGACTGGTCGACCAAATTCGTTCGACAAAATTACTGCGTATATCGGTTTTAGCGACAAATAAATCCAGTGCTTTTGGTATATCTTCAGGCATACATTTTTTTGCAATATAATAATTCCACCATAACCTTGATATTGAATGGTCATCTCGCCTTTTTGTTTGGGTATCTGCAAAAAAATGTATTTTAATATCACGTCGAATTTTTTCATCATTATCTAGATTTTTTATCCATCGTTTTCTAGTATAGTCAATACACTCCACGTGGGATAACCTTGTCCAAATTTCAGCTTCATTTGCGTCTGCGGCACTTAGCCCATATAACGCTTCGCCAACAATTAGTGAATTAATTACATCGGAAGATCCCAATGCAGTTTTTTCAGGGCAATCCAAAGTTTTAAGCCTTTGATAATCAATCTCTATATCTAAAGAATTTCCCCAGCCTTCATTATCAAGTAAATCTGTAAATCCATCATGAAGGTAGCGTGATTTATTGGCCTCAATATTTGACTTCAATTGATCTACAACCTTCTCTGAAAAATACATTAATTTAGCCATTCATATGCTCCACTACTGCAAAAAGTTCTTGAATTGGTCGTTTTAATAGCATTTGAGCGCCTTCACTTGGTGTAGTCTGCAATAAATCTAAACCCAACTCATCATATTTAGCTTTTAAAACACGATACCAAGTTTTACCTTCATCATTAGATGAAGTTGACATTCTAGAAAGTACATCAACTAGAGCTGCCAAATAGATACTACCAAGTAACAAGTTTCGATTATGGGTATTCCGAAGCTGAACAATATTTTCAAAGGTATTTTTTTCAGCAACTAGTCTGATAATATCTCCTTCAGTATCAACATGAAAAATACCAGCCGGTAAATTATCATTACGAGTTAATTCAAAAATACTACCTAGCGGTTTATATTTTTTAGGATCCATAGAGAATCTATATTCAGGACCTAATGCAACTATTTCACCTTTGGCTAGTATTGGCAGCACAGAAAATTCTGGATTTAGTGTTAATGTACTCAAATCAACCTCAGATGAAGTAGTCCAAGCAATTGGACGGATTATCACACTGCCAAATAACATTCCTTGTGGAATAATAATTTCAGATTCACCTAAAATTGAGACATGTAATTCATCATAAAATGTTTCTCGACATATAAGATAATAACCTACAGCAACCTTACCATCTTGAATTAGCTCAGATAATCGAGGACTCTCAATATTGATTTTTGAAGTTAACTTTAAACTTCTATTTTCGGTCTCTGTAATTGTAAAGTCAGACTCAAATGAGCCTTTTGTATAGTCATTTGTTATATCACTAAGAATAGGATGCGGAAAACGCATGTTATCGTTAATTTTCATACTTTTTCCTTATGATTATTTTTACCTAGATCTATAGCCTGAATTCGAATTGGACCAGGAAATTCAACACTAAACTTAACATCTAACTGTATGCGCTGACCTTTCTTGCAATATACCTTGACCATTCCATCATTAACATCTCCAACATTTGAAGCTAAAATATGAAGCTGCTCTTCTATATTAACCCCAGCAGCAAAAATTCTAAGGAGTATGTTACCTGTCTGAGTAGAAGTGAATATCACACGTCTATATTTTGTGTTAGATCTATCAAGTAGTAGAGTTCGTTGTTCTTCCAGTTCCACAAATATTAATTTTAAATTTTTATCTTTATTCAAAATTTGCTCTTTAGTTCTTGGCTTACTTCTACTTTTCTTCTCATTTGAACCATTTGAACCATTTGAACCATTTGAACCATTTGAACCATTTGAATCATTTGAATCATTTGAACCATTTGAACCATTTGAACCATTTGAACCATTTGAACCATTTGAACCATTTGAACCATTTGAACCATTTGAATCATTTGAATCATTTGAATCATTTGAATCATTTGAATCATTTGAATCATTTGAATCATTTGAATCATTTGAATCATTTGAATCATTTGAATCATTTGAATCATTTGAATCATATATACCAAGTTTTTTTTTCTGCACTAATTTTATGAGCTTGGTAGGTTTATTGCTACCTATCTTTTTGATCAAGCCAGTATCACTCTCAGCTTCTGAGCTCTCTGCAGTAAAAAAATCATTCAATTCGTCTAACTTAAAAGCATCCTTAGGTTCAGTTTTAGCAAAATTTTTGATTATCTTCCTAACTGTGCGTCCAAGTTCCGTAAAAGCTGCTTTTGCCTTTTTACGTTTATCTGGATCTATAATACGTTCAGCAGAAAATTCATCATGACTAGGATTCTCTAAACGCTTAAACCATTCTCCAGCTTCTTTATCATTTGGTTCAACAATTGCTGTAAACTCGTGATATAGAGGAAAACGCTGAAAAGACTCATTAAAATTTGATAAATTATTTGTTATATACATCCCATTACGAATAATCCCAACGGTGTAACCAACTTTCTCTCGTAATAAAATACTAATCTTAACTTGTCCTAAATTCTTTATATTAATCAATTCAGAGTTAACATTGTTATCAATCAAACAATTATATAGTTTCTTAGCTACATCAAATACTTCCTGTATTTGAAGTTCCTTTACTATAGACAACACTTTTTGATTACTAAACCAAGAATTAATATTATGTTTGTTTAATTTAATCTTTCCACCATCAATTTCGAACTTAATTTCTTCTCTATGTATACCTGCAAAAAAATTGATCATGAACGCTACTAAAATCTCATAAGACCATTCATATGGAGTATCTCTTACACAAATAGAGAAAATAGAAGTTCCCTGATCTTTTCTTTGAAAGTAGTGAGGTATTTTTTTTTCATCCAAGATAGGCATAAAGTTTTCTGAACCAAAATATCCTTTACGTCCATACTCTTCACCATCTTCTGCCGTATGAGACATCAATAATGTTTTACCCATAAATAGTGTATGTAATTCATTATTTTCTTGATATTTTGTAGAATAAAAAACTGTTCGGATTTCAGATAAGGCAAAAACTGCGTTCTTACCTATGCCATAAGACCCCCCAGAGTCCAAATCTGATTTAACACTTACTCCATCGGCTTTAACCAAGGCATGAAACGCAAAACCATCTTCACACGGACCTCGGACACCCTTTGTATTGAAATCTGCAGTACATAAGATTGGAAGATCTGGTCGATTCAGATATTCCTGAGCTTTCTTAAAAAATTCCAGTTCATTAATACCCCCACGCATATTAGCTTTGTTTAAGCAGCTATTAATTGTTGATCGTAATTTTTCAATCTCTGGAAAATCATTAGCAGGAATACTAAATCGATCAATTTTTAGTAAAACAGGAGAAGTTTCATTATCTCTAGCATCCCTACTATTTTGTGATGTTTCTCTTGCTACTGAAAGATAAGGATGTCCACGAAAACTTTCGATTCCGGCATCTGCTAACCCTTCAGTCTCTCCAGCAATATTAGGAAGAAATTTTAAAGTTATTTCATTCATAACTTAAACTCCTCATTTGATAACTCAGCGTCAAGATTAAAACGTAACTTAGATGTGTTCAGAGACTTTTGCAGGGCTGAAAAAATTTTCTTCACATCCTCATCCGTATATTCATATGAGTTTCTATTTGAGAGATTTCCGATTAACTGAATATCTTTCAAAGCTCTTTGAACTCTGCTTTCTGCAAGTTCAACAAATTTTTCACGTTTACTACTCATAACTAGATCCAGTAAAGTTAGATTTTTAACAGAAAATACAATAATTATTTTAGAAATACAAACAACATTTCTAAAATAGGAACAACATTTCTAAAATAGGAAGTAAAAACACAATGTATTCCTCTTTTTCTGACTCATTAATATCACCATAGTGCCCACTAATTAATTGGACAACTCTTTATGAATTTAAAGACAGTTATTGATAGCTGATCAACACAATGTGCTTGTGGCTGCCAGTTACTTCATATCGGTGAAGATATCAGTGAGAAAATGAATTTCAGACCGGCACAGTTCTATAAGGGATAGCATGTGCGCGGCAAATGGATCTGTGATCAGAGTGACACCCTGACTCAGCAAGTCATACCTGCCCATGTGATTGATAAAGGCATTGCCAGTACAAAATTGCCGAGTTATTTGCTGGTCTCGAAGTATGCTGATCATTTACCGCTGTACCGTCAGCGCCAGATTTTTCTAAGTGCGGGAATTGATTTATCCAGATCCACTCTCTAAGATTGGATTAGCTGCTGTGGTGTGGAACCGGAATCTCTGGTCAACGCCTTAAAACAGATGGTGCCGTAACAGCAGGTGATACATGCCGATGAAACATCGGTCACCATTATGCGGATGTGTGAGGATGAGCAAAAACTGAAGAAATATTATGTCTGGACCTATGCCCCCACACAGTATAATCCAGTTCAGGCAGTGATCTATGAGTTACTTGATTAGCAGAAGATAATGAATTCTTGGTTTATGTGTTAAATTCCCATCATTATTTTGGCTTGATGCAGATTAATCTAATGCATTTTCAGTTATTGTTGATCTAGTCGAAGATATTGTAGAGGATATAATCAGAAATACTGAAAATTGCCTACTCGACTTTCAAAAGAAAAGTATAGTGATCGTTTTTCTGTTAGTGTTCTATTATAGGTGTCTACTTAGTTTTTTTGAGTACTATCGCGGTATTAGTAAGTTAGGAAAAGCGGGGTTCACTGAACGATTACTTTTAAAACAAGATTAAATAGGCATCAATCAATACAGATAATTGTTAGCCTTCTCAAAAAAATTACAATACTTGGTATTTTTAAATGACAGACATTGTTGATCCTCTTACCCGTAGTCGCATGATGGCAGGTATCAAAGGCCGAAATACAAAACCAGAGTTATTAATTCGCAGTTTACTTCATCGAATGGGATTCCGCTTTCGCTTGCATGTGAAAGATCTTCCAGGAAAACCAGACATCGTATTACCTAAATATAGAGCAATTATATTTGTGAATGGCTGTTTTTGGCATGGTCATAATAGTTGTCATCTTTTTAAATTACCTAAAACTCGACCTGAATTTTGGGAAAACAAAATTTTAAAGAATCAGGCTAATGATATTAAAGCTATTGCCGCATTACAGTCTACAAATTGGAGAATTTGTATTATATGGGAATGCAGTATAAAAGGCGCGAAGACAGATCCACAATCAGTTATCATAAATGTTGCTAACTGGTTAAAAAGCTCAGAATCCTTCCTTGAAATTAGTGTGGACAATAAGCATAATCTAGTTGTCACATCTCAATAAGCAACGCCGCTACAACAATGATAAATATAAAATTTCTTTAAAAGAAAACGCAACATAAATAACTATGTTGCGTTTATCTACACTGTAAGACCTTAATTTTACTATCTTGTAGCGTTGTAGCGTTGTAGCGTTGTAGCAGATTCTCACAGGTATCTCTCAAATGCCTCAGTAAATTGTACTAACTCATATCCTTTTTTCACTTTATCACCTATACGTATATCATGTGAGGAAATCTTGAACCCTTTTAGCATAGTAGCCAGCTTACGGGCAGAAAGTTTTCGACCTTCACAAATATCTATCCAACGCTTTTCCTCATCCTCACACAAGGCACTAAGAATATCTTGTGTCCATAATTTAGCAGCATTTTTATTTTTGAAAATTGTGTGAATATCCAATAATAATTGCTCATTGAGATTGAGATTATCTTCTTCACTTCTTTGAATACTAATTGCTGTAAATTCAACCCGCTCTAGCCAATCTTCACCTGCTATAGCTGCTATTTTGAATAGACCCTCCCAATTGTCTTTAGCACGATCATTTAAGCATTCAGGTAATACAGGTTTAATAGCACGCAGTAAATCTTGATTATCATTTACCCATCTAAGACATTTTCTTTTAATCAGTTTCCAATATTCCTTATCCCTATATCTCAGGCTTTCAATACTTTCATTTTTCACTTTCCTTCTTAATTCTAATATAATAGAACGATCCCTTAATGTTTCAGAAAGATGGCCAATCCCGCTTATTGCTTTAGCACACCATACATTAAATCTTTTAGGGTGATTGTCTTCCCCATCACAACGTATTACAAATGCATTTTCTCTACTGTGCCCTGCATTCATTACTCCTCTTATACCTGATTGCTCGCTTAAAAAAGTGTCAGCCTCATCAATTGTTAAAGTTGGTTGATACATATCAATAGTTCGATATAAAGCCGCACTTGTAATGTTAGAAGCTGAAATATTTTTTTTAGATAACTCGCCTATAAGAGTAAGTAGTTGTGTTTTTCCACATCGTTTTTCTGGAGCTGTAATACAAGCTATAGGAGCGAAATTCATATGATCTATAGCCCAAGTAAATAAAATCCATAAAGTTGCTGCGATAGCTACAGATTCATCACAAACTATATATTTTTTTACTTGTGCATTGATTTCATTTAATAAATCTCTGCCATTAACTGGTTCAGAGAATGGCTCTACTTTTTCAAACCATTCATCTTCATTTTGCTTCATCTGATGTTTAGGACGTCTTTTTTCAACAAGTTTATCTAAAACTTGAGGACGTATATCAAACAATTTGGCTGTTTGCTTTCTTTGCAGTTCATACTCCTCGATTTTCAGTTGAGCCAACCTCTGAATTTCTTCTTCAAAGTCCCCTTGGAAAGGCTCGGCTTCATAGCCAGATTGGCTTTTAATTCCATTTGTTTGTTTCTCTTGGATAGACATGAGGATCTCTGATTTAATTTAAACTTAAAATATTAAATCATTAGTATCATTATTAAATCAATATACCTTTGACATAATTATAAGATTTATTTGTTAAACTCATATATAATTAATTTAAATATTAGGTGAGGAGTTTTAATTAAGATGAATAGTATCAATGAGTTGAAGAACATATCTGACCGAATAGAATATGCTATAAATTTCTATAAAAAGAAAAATAATCAAAAACTTACATGGTCAAGCCTAGCCAAAGCTATTGGTCTAACTCCTCAAGCTCCGACTAACTGGAAAAAAGATAAAGTAAGCAAAGATACACTTGAACAAATATCGAATTTTACTGGGGTAGATTATTATTGGCTGTTAACAGGTAAAGGGCATCCCACTCCCAAGCCAGCTCAAGCAATTGGAATGATAGGCACAACAACTATAGCTACTGGTTTCGGAGGTCCAATTCTTGGATTAGCTACAGCAGGGTTAAGCTATTTTCTTAAAGCGCTCAAAGACAATAGTGAGAAAAAATTTATTAGTAAATTAAATATTTCTGAAAAAATAGAAGTAAGCATAATTCCAGTTTACACGCAAAATCAATTAGTTAACTTTAAAGAAACAGTTTTAGATGAGAATAATGAAGTAATACCTACAACTTTATCTAAAATTAGTGATTACTCATTTTCTTATAAAATAGAAGATAAAAGTATGGAGCCTGTATTTCAAATAGATGATCACATCATTATAGACCCTCAAAAACTGCCTCAAACAAATGATTATGTATTAGCTTTAAATGGCAAAACCAATGTTGTACTTGGTAAGTATGTTATAGGCTCTCATACATCTGAGCAGCAACCAGTTTTTAATATAGAAGTACTAAATCACAATTTTCCATCTTATTCATCTATTGAAAATGATTTAATAATTTTAGGAACAGTAGTAGAACACCAAAGAAAATTAAATTGATCAAAAAAATTATTGCAATAATTAAATCCAAGGTTTAATATTTATTTTGACGCATAGCTGACCCTCTGCGTCGCTTTCATTAATTTTGAGAAAATAAATATATGACAATCCTTCATAAGTACATAATTGTCGTCGAGTCCCACCTTCCTCCACGCATCCATTTAAAAGACAACCTTCCAAATATTGGAATAGTTGTTGAACTTAAGAGCGAGGAATTACCAAATCGTGTTACAGCAGCATGGCTTTCTGAAAGATTCAATTTATCTCGAAAAACAATCATCGAGAAAGTCGGTATCTACAATAAAGGTGATGAGAACAAACACCTTTATGATCCTAAAGAGGTTATCCCAATTTTAGAAAATCTCCACTTGCAGAATGAAAAACGCAATTCAAGACGTAAAAATTAAAGAAGACTTAATGGACTTTTAGCTTCTTTGAAAGTCTTTAATTAACTTTATAAATTCATCTGCAAACTTTTCTGCCTGCTCTTTTTGTTCTATCACTGTTATATTTTCATTATTAAAGGATGCCTTAATAGTCCAATTGAATGAACCCGTAATGACTTTTTTAAAATCAATAATACAAAATTTATGATGCATAAGGTTATTAAAAGCACCATTTTGCTGCTGGATCTTATAATATTCAATTTGGGTATTTTCGAAAGCAATCCCTTTGCTATTTGTTATTTCATCATCATTTACAATTATACGAATATTTACTCCTTTTTGATGTTGTCTATAAAGAGCAGTAGCTATTGGTTTTGAAGTAATCCATGCTACAGCAACCCAGACAGCATATTTACTGGCTAAAATATGCCCTATAATTTCTTTTTCAATTAACTCAAATACAGGCCTTACCATGGCATCTTCAGGTAAATTAAAGCCTGACAATTTATAAATACCTTCTTTATTTTTTATTAGATGATATTTATCATGTTTTAAAATATTATTTAATTTCTTAGCTACTTCATCACTTTTCTGGGTTTGACGATCATCAACGAGTAGCTCAATTAAAAAAACTAGCTTATTAGTTCCATTTATTTCTTCGAGCTTCCTTTTTGTAAAGTCCTTTCTAGCTCCAAACAAACCTTTTTTACTTAAATCCCAATATTCTTCATTAAACCCTACTAAATTAAATAGCTCTACTATTTTAGGCCCTCCTCTATAGCTAGGAGTATTTTCATCTCCTAAAACTACAGCTATTAAAGATCCTATAGAAAGATTAGATATTTTCATACTTATCAAAAAGCCCCTATAATCAGGGGCTAATAGTTTCATGCGTTCATCATTTTGGCAATATCTGAAGCACTTGGATTATAGTAAGTATTGATCAAAGTTTTTATTGTCTTATGTCCTGTAACTTTTGCAAGTATCTCTACCGGCAACTTACGTTGATTCACAAAACGAGTAATAGCTTCGTGTCTGGTATCGTGAAAATGCACAACCCCATTTAAACCCACACGATGTAAATTTCGCTCCCAGATCAACCTTAATGAATTATCAGTATGGGGAATCAATTTTTCACTAGTATGTTGAATCAAATTTAATAGCTCTTTTGCTTTGTGAGTTAATGGCACATCTCTTGGATTTCCATTTTTGGTAATTGGCAAATGGATATAATCCTCATGGATATGCTTTCTTGTAATACCAACAATTTCCCCTCGTCTCATAGCAGTCTCCATGGCAAATAGAAAAGCCCAAGCTGCAAAATGTGAGGGCTTAGTTGGGACCATTCCATGTTTATAATTCAAACCTGCTAGAACAGCATCAATTTCACTCTCTGAAATTAAACGTGAACGTGAATCTGGCTTTACAGGCTTTGCAACACCGCTGAAAGGATTTTCCTTAATCAAGAATAATTCTTTGCGCGCATAAGTAAATACCGCACTGTACAAACCCATTTGACGATGGACTGTACCAGGAGCAACCTCGGTTAAACGATCATTACGCCATTTAGTAATTTTTTGAGGAGTAATACTATGAATGGATTCTTGAGCCAAGTACCCCCAATATTTCTTGAAGGCTTTTAGTTGCTGTTTAATATAGCTAGCACCACGCATTTGACAACCGAGGTCGGCATAGTATTTTTCAAAAAGCTCTTGGAAAGTAATATGAATGAGTTGATCTTGAGATTGATTTTCTAGACTTTTAAGCTCGACCAATTTAAGCCTTGCCCATTTAATACATTCTTCTTGTGTGTCACGGGTAGCATTATATCTTTGACCCTTATGGCGTACAGTGATACGCCAAGATTTACCACGCTGAATCGGCTTTTGCATATATACCTCAAAATATGTAGTCGCAAAGACACCAAAACCAACACCCATGCATTTAACTTGGGGTCGTTTTGGTGTCAAAACGGAAATATTAAGCGGTTTTTAATGCGAATTTTGAGAATTTTGTTTCTCAAGCTGACCAATTTAGCAATAAAAACTTAGACGCAAGTTATTGATATAAATTACATCTACTTGATTTTCCAAATAAAAATCTTGGTAGGTATATCCAGACTCGAACTGGAGACCTCTACGATGTCAACGTAGCGCTCTAACCAACTGAGCTATACACCTAGAATGTATGGCATATTATAAATTTTTCTGACTGAAGACAAGTCTTTTCATTTGATTTTCAAACTGTCAGCACAAGTTTTAAGCAAATCCTTGAATTTTTTCAATTCTTGATCAGTAAGTTCTGCTCCTGAATAAAGATACTTTTCAAAAATCCGGATTGCCTCTATAAATGCAGACTGATTTTCGACCTTAACCTGTTGGGATAAACGCTGCATCCAGTGATGAAAAGTTTCAGCAGGCTGTTTTTTGAGATCGTCAGCTAAAGATTGATTCAACTGTTGGATAGCACGATCAAATGGGGATTGAGCGTGTCGGGCTTTTAGATAAATTCTTAATATATAAGCTAGAATCAGTAATGCAATACTGCCGAGCAAAACCACAATACTCGAATAAACCGAACTCAGACCTAATTTTGATAGCCAGTTCTGTTGCGATTCTGCATTATAACCCACCACCTTGCTTTGCCACTGGTAGCTGGCATAATCGCTCCAGACCCGCATCTTGGTCATCCACTGATTATTCTGCGATGTCCAGGTCGAATTATTTGACCAGACTCTTTCATCTTGAGACAGCAGGTTTTGCATTCCGCCATCTATACGTTGCGGCGCAATCATGGCGGTCGGATCAAAGCGCTGCCATTTCTGATCTAACCAGACTTCTGTCCAGGCATGAGCATCCAGTTGCCGGACTTCCCAACTCTTACGATCCGGTGCCAGTTCCCCACCCTGATAACCAGTCACCACACGTGCAGGAATCCCGACATAACGCATCAGCATGACGAAACTCGATGCATAATGCTCACAAAACCCTTGCCGGGAGTTAAATAGAAATTCATCAATCCGGTTTTGTCCCAACTGGCCCGGTTTCAGGGTATAAACAAAGTTATTCTGCTGATACCAGTTCAGAACGTTCTGCACATAACGGCGTGGATCTTCAGCACTTTGCATATATAGGCGTTGTGCCAGCTGCTGCGCTTGAGGATCCAATCTGCGCTGTACCTGGGTACTGATTCGCGCGAGATATTGACCTACAGCCTGAGGATCGTATTGTGTCCCAATCCACTGCAGCGGAATCGGTTCAACGCGTTGCGTGAGTCGTCGCGGCACAATACTCCAGTCCTGACGGTTATAATAACGGCGCTCCACAGGTATTGATTTTTCCAACCCCATGATCCAGAACACCGAAGGATCCGCAGCCAGATATTGATAGTTCCATCCAACCGGCACTGGCGAGCTATCCATGGGCTGTCGCATTAAAGGTTGCTGATTGACGAAACTGCTGGTCCAGCGTTGACCATCATATTCATCCAGTACCAAGGCGCGCCAATACAGCTCTGAACGCGGTGGGAGTTTACTGACATCACCGATAATCCGGAAAGCCAATGCACTAGACTGCGATAATTCAGCAATATCACCGGGCGACATGCTGTCGCTAATACCGGTCACACCTTTATTTTCTGGGATGGGAATATGCCAAAGTGGTGGCAAACGCGGGAAGAAAATAAACAGCAGCAGGAAAAATGGTATGGCATACAGGATAAACTTCGCTACATGCTTGGCATCCTGTTGTAAGGCGGCACGCTGGGTGGTCGGCTCCTGCTCAAACTCGCTGGTCTGAATCCGGTACAGGCCAATCAGACAGCTGATTAAACACAGCACAATCACGATCGCCATACCAAATGATTGACTGTATAAAAATGAACTGGCAGCGACAAACAGGGCAAAATTAAACAAAATAATTAGATCACGCCTGTTTTTACTTTCCAGTGATTTGGCAAATAAAAATGTCGATAAAACTGCCACTCCAGCTTCAACACCAATAAAGCTCTGATAACTTAAATAAATACTGCCCAGTGCCAAAACTGTGAGCAAGAAGGTGCCAATTTTAGGAAATGGCTGCTGACGTTTCAGATAAATCCAGATACACAGAATACTGATGGCAAAAATAATGCTGAGTAAAACCGGAATAAATGCCATTTGGGCGATGAGAATCAGGCTCAAGGTCAGTACAATCGAAGTACGGATTTTTGCATTGATCATTGCTTTATCTGCCTTAGGCCTGTGCCAATAACTGTTTAGCTTTACGCAGTTGCGCTTCACCTGCACCCTGTGGCAATTCGGCCTGGGGCAAATGCAGTGCATAAGCACATTGCTGTTGCTCGCATTGCTCGATCAGTCCCATCATAAATTCAAGTTTTTCTTCATGTGATTGCGTCGGCATATGTTCATAATGAATCTCGATACTGTGTTCATCCTGATACTGCTCAAAAACCTTGACATATAAGCCCTGTCCTCGGGCGAACTGCTTCCAGGATACCGACTGCAAGGAATCTCCAGTCTGGTAATTTCGCAGCTCGCGAAATTCATCCATATCTGGTTCAAAGCGGTTCAGATGGTATTTATTTTCTGCACTAAAAACTTCCGCTTTGGGCGCAACCCAGGCAGTATGCTGATGATAAAGATAAGTCCAGGCCCGAACTAATCCAAAAGGATAAACCGAATATATTTGAATGACGGGATAATTAAATTTACCGCGTTGCTCTGTATAAAATGGCAGGATAAATTGCTGCTTCTGTGCATTCAGATAAACCTTGTGTAGCTGATTTCCAGCTTTAATATACAAATAACGTGGTCGAACTTGCTGCTGCTGAAAATACATTTGCAGATTCAGACTGTGTCCGACCTGCCCCACTTCATCCGCGATTAATTCAATCTTCAAGCCATGCAGCTGCTTAAACGTCAGATAAAAACTGATACACAGCACAGCACTGATTAAAAAGCAGAAACCTAAAATCAGATTGTTGGCATAATTTACCCCTGCCACAAAGGTGATCAAGATCAACACCAGATACAGATAACCCTGCTGATAAATAAATACCAAGACGTCTTTCTGCGAGAGCTGTTTCTGCTGTGAAAATTGAAAGCGTTTGGCCAGCCATTTTTGCCAGGTTTTATCCAAGAGAGGACTCCTTTAGCTGACCGCAACCTGTTGCATGACATTCAAAGTTTCAGCTTCACTCAAACCCAGACGATGTGAAGTCACCGCCACAAATACGGCCTGTACGTCATCCGCTGTGACAAAGGCACGTTGCTGAATCAGCGCATGTGCTTGTGCTGCATGCTTGAGTGCCAATAAACCACGGGTGGACAGGCCATGACGGTTCTTGCGGGTTTCTTCCGCCAGATCGAGCAGATATTCCTGAATCGCTTCACTCATAAAGACCTGATGCGCCAGACTTTGCAGATCCAGAATTTCATCTTCAGTAAAAATATGCGCCAGACTGGCAATCAGGGCAAAACGGGATTCCTGCTGTAATAACAGCTTCTCGGCATGACGCGATGGATAACCCAAAGACAAACGCATCAGAAAACGATCCAGCTGCGATTCCGGCAAGGCATAAGTGCCGCTTTGAAACAGCGGGTTTTGCGTGGCAATCACCCAGAATGGTTTTGGCAAGGCATAGCGTACGCCATCAATGGTGGCATAACCCTCTTCCATGGCTTCAAGTAAGGCACTCTGGGTTTTGGGGCTACAACGGTTAATTTCATCTGCCAGTAAAATCTGGGTGAAAATCGGGCCTTGTTTAAACTCGAACTGATGTTCTTTCTGGTTAAACATATTAATGCCGATGACATCGCTGGCCAGCATATCGTTGGTAAATTGAATCCGCTGGAACTTCAACCCTGCCAGATGTGCCAGACTACTCGCCAATGTGGTTTTCCCCAGACCCGGTAAATCCTCAAATAGAACATGACCACCTGCAATCAGACAGCACAGCGCCAACTTGGTCTGGGCCTGCTTGTCCAGTACGATGGCATTGACCTCTTCAAAAAAATGCTGGATCTTGGGCGCATAACTTGCAATCTTTTGTTCAAGCACAGTATTGAGATGTGCAGTATCGTTATTTTCCTTTTGTTTCATGCCCCAGATCACACTAATTTTCCTAATAAAACATGGTCTAGGATTAACATACACTGAAATTTTAATTTTCCCAAAAGATCAATTCTCTATCTGTGTAACTGAATGAGAATACCCGCGACAAAATGGCGAAAATTCAAATAAAAATAGGTGGGTTTTATCAAGTACGGAGAAAATGGCAACATAGAAAACAGGCAAAAAAACCGGTTCAAGAAGAAATCATTTTTTCTTCGAGTGCGAGTATTAATACCTCGTATACATTTTATTTATGATAGTTAAAACACCATACTTAAAAGGTATGCAGATTTATTTTTATCCTGGATTTGAATCAAGAATATTCTGAAACAACTGAGTGAACGAAATGAGAGGTCATTCGCTCGGCCATTTTTAAGACCGATATTTAGGCATAAAAAAGCGCCCCGAAAGGCGCTTGTTTTACTCAATGATTAACACGGACACTTTTTCATCCCGCCGCCTGCCGATGGATAACGCGAATCCACACAGTGACGATAAAATGTTTTCGGGTCCATCGCTTCCAGGTCTGGATGATGCTTGCGCATATGCTCCACATAGGTCTGGTAATCTGGCACCCCAACCATCAGGCGGAAACTTTGCTGCAAGCGTTGCCACAAGGTCGCAATACGTGACCAGTTTTTCGGATTCAGAATCAAATCCTTTTGTGACATCACGGTCATTTTGATGATTTTATAAATCATAGTTTTTCCGCTTTTGGCAAATTTCAGATTCATAAGACTCTCCTTAATGACCTTTCGCTGGCTGAATGTCTTCAGGATCGCGATAGATGGCTTCTGCTTCATGCACAGAAGGATTCGGATCTGCTAAAGCACGACGAATCACGCGAATCGCGGCGAACAGCATCACAAAAGCAACGATCATAAAAAAGGCACAAAGTGCGGCATTAATCTGATTCGACATGGCCACAGTCTGCATTTCTGCAATACTTTTAGCCGGCGCCAGGATTTCATTATTGGCAATGGCCGTATTGAAACGATCAGCTTGTGCCAGGAAACCAATCTTCGGATTTTCGTGGAAAATCTTCTGCCAGCCGGCAGTCATGGAAGTAATGAACAGGAAAACGGTCGGGATAATGGTGACCCAGACATATTTCTGTTTTTTCATTTTGAACAGAATGACTGTACCGAGAATGAGCGCCATCGCAGCCAGAATCTGGTTACCAATACCAAATAGCGGCCATAAGCTGTTAATGCCGCCGAGTGGATCGACCACGCCCTGATAGACGAAGAAGCCCCAACCTGCGACTGCAACCGCAGTACCCAGCAAGTTACCAAAGAAATTATGCGAGTTTTTCACCGCAGGAATCACGATGCCGACTGTATCCTGCACCATAAAGCGACAGGCACGCGTACCGGCATCTACCGCTGTCAGAATGAATAGAGCTTCAAACAGAATCGCAAAGTGATACCAGAACGCCATCATTTCACGGCTATTAAAAATTTCCGTGATGATATGCGCCATACCAATCGCAAAAGTCGGTGCACCACCTGTACGTGACAGAATCGAGTTTTCACCGACTTCTTGAGCCAATAAAGTCAAGGCTTCAGGAGTTACCACAAAACCAAGGGTACGCACTGCTTCTGCCGCACTTTCTGCGGTAGTCCCGAGTAAGGCGGCTGGCGAGTTAATCGCAAAATAAATTCCCGGATCCAGAACTGCGGCACAGATCAAAGCCATGATCGCCACAAAAGATTCCATCAACATACCGCCATAACCGATCACACGGATATCGCGTTCGTTATTGACCAGTTTCGGTGTCGTTCCCGAAGAGACCAGGGCATGGAAACCGGAAATCGCACCACAGGCAATGGTAATGAACAGGAATGGGAACATGGAGCCTGCAAATACCGGGCCTGTACCATCAATAAACTTGGTCACCGCTGGCAGTTTCATTTCAGGCATGGCAAACAGAATACCAATCGCCAGACCGGCAATTACACCAATTTTCAAGAAAGTGGATAGATAATCACGTGGCGCAAGCAACAGCCACACCGGCAATACTGATGCAATAAATCCATAGATGATCAATGCCCAGGTCAGCTCAGTTCCCGATAGTGTGAAGAACGGCCCCCAGTACGGATGTTGCGCGATGTTTTCACCGTAGATGATCCCGAGCATCATCAATACAAAACCAATAATCGACACTTCTGCAATTTTACCCGGACGGATAAAACGCATATACACGCCCATAAAGATCGCAATCGGAATCGTGGCAGCAATACTGAACACGCCCCACGGACTATTGGTCAAGGCTTTGACGACCACCAGTGCCAACACCGCCAGGATGATAATCATCACACCCAAGGCACCCAGCATGACGATAATACCGGCAAAGGTGCCGAGTTCCTGCTTGGCCATTTCACCGAGTGAACGACCGTCACGACGGGTCGAAATAAACAGCACCAGAAAATCCTGTACCGCACCGGCCAGTACTACACCGACCAAGAGCCAGATGGTTCCGGGCAAATAACCCATTTGCGCGGCCAGGATCGGACCGACCAGCGGGCCTGCACCGGCAATTGCAGCAAAGTGATGGCCAAACAAAACACTTTTATTGGTTGGCACATAGTCCAGACCATCGGCCAGACGATGCGCAGGGGTTAAACGGCGCTCATTCAGCTCGAATACTTTGGTGGCAATAAACAGGCTATAGAAACGGTAAGCAATGCTATAGACACAGGCAGCTGCCAGTACCAGCCAGACTGCATTGACATGCTCACCCCGACTCAGGGCCAGCACTCCAAAGGAGACTGCACCCACTATGGCTACCAAAAGCCAAATTATTTTCGAAGTCAGCGTGGACTTCTTTTGTAAAGTTTCCATTCAATCCCTCATATTGTGATGCATACAAATCAGCGCGGTTGTTGTTGTTCGAAGTACTGCTGTTTTCCCTTGCGACTTTACGCCTGTTCTTTTCACTTTCCTCTAAGACTTTGGCATAAAAAAAGGGATGATCTAGATCATCCCTCTCGATAATAGTCTATTTTAAAACCATTATGCACGTTCTAAATAATCACCAGTACGGGTATCTACACGAACGCTTTCTTCTTGCTGTACGAATAATGGAACACGTACCACAGCACCTGTTTCAAGTTTCGCCGGCTTACCGCCGCCGCCAGAAGTATCACCACGAACGCCTGGATCAGTTTCAATGATTTTAAGTACCACGAAGTTCGGTGGAGTCACGTTTAACGGCACGCCATTGAACAGCATAATGGTACATTTTTCATTTGAATCGTCTTTTAACCATTTTGCAGCATCGCTCATCGCTGTTTTATCAGCTGCGATCTGTTCAAACGATACAGGATCCATAAAGTTCCACATTTCGCCATCGTTGTACAAGTATTCCATTTCTACTTCAACGATATCAGCCGCTTCTAGGTTCTCGCCTGATTTGAATGTTTTTTCCAGAACTTTACCTGATTTAAGGTTACGTAATTTTACGCGGTTGAAGGCTTGGCCTTTACCTGGTTTTACGTATTCGTTTTCCATGATTGAACATGGGTTACCATCAAGCATAACCTTAAGGCCTGACTTGAAATCATTCGTAGAATAATAGGCCATGACTGGCGCTCTCCAAACTTACTAACTTTAATCTATCGATGCTAAGGGCTGTTGCAATGTCATTTAGCAAGTCTGACACGAACATTAAGTTGCCACATGCACATTCATTTAATGTTACGTATTCTAAATGAGCAATGGCGCTCGCCGCAATGAAAAATTCCGCTTTCAGCCCTTCACACTGCCTAAGTTAGCATCAGGCATGAAAATCCTTTGTTTATTCATGTCTTGCTGGACGCTAAAATGCCATCCGGCTGTCATCATTTTTGACATGACATATAGTCATGACGACAAATTTTATCGCACAGCAGATTATTCTGGTTCTCGACAAACTGTTAAACTGCAACCCTCTGGCCTTGCCCTCCCACTTCTACTGTTAATCTTCCAGCATGACGAATTATTTATATCAAGAACAAAACTGGCAATCACAGCTTAGCGACCTGATTACCGATCCGCACGAACTGCTTGAACTGCTGCAACTCGCCCCGGCGCAGCTGCTCTCAGGTGCCATTTTGGCTAGTGAACAGTTCAAATTACGCGTGCCACGTGCTTTTGTCGGCAAAATGCAGCCAGGCAATCCTTTAGACCCGCTACTGTTACAAGTCCTGCCGCATCATCTGGAGCTGGAAGATCATCCGGGATTTGTTACCGATCCCTTGGGCGAAGAACAGGCCAATCAGCAGCCCGGTGTATTACATAAATATAAATCGCGTTTCTTGCTGACACTGACCGGTGCCTGTGCCGTGCATTGTCGTTACTGTTTCCGCCGGCATTTTCCTTATCAGGACAACCTGCCTAAAAATGAAGACTGGATCAATATCAAGCAATATCTGCAAAGCCAGCCTGATATTAATGAAGTGATTCTGAGCGGTGGTGATCCACTGACCTTATCCAACCGGAAATTGCAACTCTGGATTGAGCGACTAGAATCTCTACCACAGCTCAAATTTTTAAGAATACATTCACGAGTTCCCATTGTGATCCCTAACCGGGTGGACGAAGAGCTACTTAGCATGTTAAAAAACAGTAGGCTACGTATTATTCTGGTGGTACACTCCAACCATGCATCGGAGCTGGATGACTTCACCTGCAAGCGTTTGAACCAGTTGGTTCAACAACAGATTACTGTGCTGAATCAGACAGTTTTATTAAAAGGTGTGAATGATTCTGCTCAGGTTTTGACAGATTTAAGCTATCGCTTGTTTGATGCCGGGGTGATGCCGTATTATTTACATGTACTTGATAAAGTAAAAGGTGCACATCATTTTGATTTACCACCTGATGACATTTATGAGATTTATACTGAAGTTTTAGCGAACCTTCCGGGGTATTTGGTTCCTAAACTGGTTCGAGAAATAGCGGGCGAGAACAATAAGACACCGCTTTTTGGGGTTTCAACATTTTTGAGTTAAATAATAAAGATGAGCAAGCATACGTCCGACATTTTTCAGACACCGACGGAACTCACACGGGATCAGCTGAGCTTTTGCCCGACGACTGCCAAAGCTTTGCAAGAGTGGGTTTCCGGTATTTCAATTTTGCAACTGGGAAATTCATCCAAATCCCTGTTTAATGCCTTATTAGAAATTTCTGAGCTGAAATGCACAGAAACCCTGCGCTTTGACCTGATTCAGGTCTTGCATCCGACCCTTGAAAATGTTCTGACCAGTCTGGAAAAGCATTTTGTCAATCAGGGGCTGATTACTTCGGATCGTAACGATCAAATCATTGAACTGGCCATGCTGCTGCGTAGCCATTTTGCCAAAATTTATATTGATATCGTCAAACGCTGTAATCATCAACTGACCCATCAAAAATTTTCCCTGTTTTCTCTGGGTAAAAAGAAAAGCATTCAAACTGCGCGTATGGTGTCGATTTATTATGCTTTGCAACAGCTCAGCCTGCTGTTATATCAACAGCATATGTTATATAGCACACCGGGTATGGGGCAATGGTTGGCTGCACATCAACTGCTTGAATGTGCAATCGAAAATAATTTCTACCAAAGCAATATCAATCAGGTCTTAGGCACCCAGCACGAGATCCAGAATATTGCACATGCTTATGCTCAACTGATTTTACTGGATATTTTTAATACCCATCAGATTCGCCCTGCAGAAATTCAAGGGCTGTATTTATGCAGTTTTGACTGGGCCAAACTGGTGCAGATTCTGCCGAAAGAAACCACACTTTCGCGCTATGTAGTCGACGCCAGCAAAGATCACCCCCCGATCTTTAATTCACATCAGGGTGAACATTTTCAGCCAAGCTTCTATATTTCCACCCAGAATCTGATGGAACATTTGACCCATACTCAAAGCAAAAATGCTCAGTATCTGTCGCGTAATGAAAAACTGTTCCTGACCCCTGCACTACATTTTCATATCTACAATCTGCTCTCGAATAATATCGAACGCCGTCATGAACGTTATGAATATTCAGCCCAGATCAATATCTGCTTTGGCTTGACGGTGGCACATTTTTATCTATCCAAAGGTAAAAACTTTAACGAGACCCTGGAACTTGAGGCCAATTATAATTTCCAGAGTGAAAGCAGTTTTGTCAGCTCAATGGAAAATGCCATTCCAAGTGGTTTTAGCAGCATCAAGGCCCTCGATCGCGAAACCAAACAGATTCATAGTGCTGAAGTTCTGGATATTAGTGTCAATGGTTACCGGATTAAATGGACTGGTATTACCCCTGCCAATCTGAAAACCGGTGAATTTATTCTGGTTCAGGAAAAATCACAGCGCCAGTGGCGTGGTGGTGTGATTCGCTGGATCAAGCAATCGACCGACAAGAGTCTGGAAATTGGTCTGGAAGTTCTGGCTCAGGAATTATTCCCTTGCGCGGCTTATAGCCGTACCGAACGCCATCATGTCAATTATCAGCCTGCACTGCTGGTAAAAATGACGCAACTGGATCAGGTCACGACCAGTGTGATTGTCTCGGGTTCACAGATGTTTAGGGAAAAACAAACCATTCATTTACGCCTCGGTCAGAAAGAATTAAAAATCTATCTGACCAAAGCACAACTGATTACGCAGAGTTTTATCCGTTTTGATTATGAATTATTGAATGATCAAGAAGAAGAAATGATAGAAAACTTTATCGGTCAGCACATGAATGAAAGCAGAAATCATGATTTATGGGAAGCATTGAAGTGAGAAATCCATTATTGTCTAAAAAGTTAAAACGTACCGAAACACGTTTACTGATTATTGATGATAATCAAATTAGATATAACCAAATCCGTGATCTTCTGACCAGCAATGACTATCAGGTCGATGCTGTCCTGCTTGATGATTTGCAATCTTTTGAAAAACAGTTAAATTTTAACTGGGATCTGATTATCTTTGGCCGTGCTTATGATCTGAAATATGAACAGGCCTTAAGTCTGGTGCGTCTTTCCCAGCAGTCTCATCTGCCGATGATTTTGCTTAAACCGGATGACTATCAGGCTGAACACTATGCCCAGTATATTCATAAAGGAATTTATGACATTCTCAATTTTGACTACCTGGAACGCTTTTATGTGGGACTGGTTCGGGCATTGTCATTTAGCCGTGTATCGCAGACCCAGCAACATTTGCTCAATGAACTGGAAGCAGCACAAAGTCAGACACAATCCTTAGTCGAAGATAGTAACCGTGCCATCGCAACCATTCAAGAAGGGATTCATATTCAGGCCAATGCAGACTATCTGAAACTGTTTGGCTTACAAAGTGAAGACGAGATTATTGGCCTGCCGCTGCTAGATCTATTACAACCTTCTGATCTAAACGACTTTAAAACACGTTTCAAAAAGATTTCTCAAGGCCAGGTCGATTTAGGCCGGGTTGAAATCCACTCTCTTAATCCGCGTGTCGCCGCATCTAACCCATTAAAACTGGAATTCTTGCCATCCAGCGCTGAAGAAGATGCACTACAAATTACTATTGATACTCAGGCTCAAGCAGGCAATACCGAGAAGCCGGCCGGAAAACCGAGTACTTTCCAGCTCCTTAAACGTGAAATAACCAAACAGTCCGCACCTGTAAATGCCATGGTAACTTTCTCTTTAAGTTCCTATGAACCAGAAGTTCTACAGTCTGAGTGGACGACGTTTAGTGGATATTTCAAAGCTGTTAAAGAATTCCTCAAAGAACAAACCCATGTTCCATTATTCAAGCTGGAATATGACGTCCTTGTCGGTCTGTTCCAGGCAGATTCCAAAGCAATTCTTGAATCCAAACTGATCGGATTAAATGCGCTCAGCAAGCCGCAATTAGTGACAGTGGGACAAAATTCGTTCCCGCTCAATTTACGCATGGGTTATGTGGTTCTGGAACAGGGTTTAAATGATGAAGCGCACTGCAATGAACTGATTGCACGAGCCTTCTCTACGTCTTTACCTCAAGCAGAAGTAGCACCTGAATTTGTACTGGATATTCCTGCTTCACTGAGCAACCAGCCATCTCTAGAAATGCCGCAGATCGATTTTAGTGTGGCCGAGACACCAATCGAAAGCCCAACAGTTGCGGCGATCAGTCCAGCAGTCAGCTCTATTCCTGCGGCGACACCTCATATCCTGAAAGCTTTGAGTGAATGTCTGGATCGTGGTGAAATCCATTTAAAATATCAGCAGTTGTATGATAAAGAAGATACTCGCCTTTATACTTATGAAGTGACCAACGGCTTCATTTATGAGAATAAATGGCAGGATATTTCTACACTGCTTGAACTGCATGAAGATGATGAGCTGTCGATTAAACTGGATCGCTGGATTCTGGTTGAAGCCAGTAAACAGTTGCACAATTTTATTACCCAGTATCCGGATGCGACCTTAATCGTGAATTTGAACCGTGCGGTACTCTTTAAAGACCGTAGCTTCCCGGAATTTATTTCCAAGCTGATTACGATTATTCGCAGCAAAGTCCGACATCCGCTGACCCTACAATTCTCAGAAGAAGATATTCTGCTAAATCAACAGGATGCACAGAAATATTTACGTGTTCTGCATGAACATGGCGCGCTGATTGCGCTGCGTGATTTTGGTCAATCGATGTATAGTCCGAATTTGCTGCGTGAGCTGGAAATAGATGGTGTCAGCTTGCATTCCAGCTTGACCCAGATGCTGAATAACGAGACTGAAGTCGAGCAGCTACAGGAAAAAATCACCAGCTATAATGATATCAAACCGCTGAATATTCTGGTCCGCGAATTAAATGATATGACACTGTTCGCCAATGCCTGGAATGTTGATGCCCGCTTTATTCAAGGGGATTATTTCCAGAAAAAACTCGATCACCTGATTGATGTACAAGAGCATTAAATAGTTATATTGCCTGCCATGCGGTTATTTTCCAAATGGCCGGCACAAAAAAACGGGCTTGAGGCCCGTTTCTTTTATTTTGGGTATTAACGTTTAACAGAACGTGACATACCAGCAAAACGTTGTTTGAACTTGTCGATACGACCGCCAGTGTCAACGTTCTTTTGCTTACCAGTGTAGAATGGGTGGCAAGCTGAACATACGTCTAGGTAAAGTGTTTCTTTACCAGCAGCTGAACGAGTTTCGATTACGTTACCACATGAACAAGTCGCAACTAAAGTTTCATATTTTGGGTGAATATCGGCGCGCATGGTCGATTACTCCATTAGATTCAAGAAGGTTTAGCTGTCATCGCTATTGATCACTCTCAAATGAGGAAGCAGGAACAAAGTTCATGCAGATCAACACCACAACAGACCATTCTTTTGGCCCACCGAGACGGATACCGTCAGAGCTAAGCACAACAAGTGGGCATTATTATACGTGAAAAAAATTCAATATGCGAATTATTCTTCTGCTTCTGACTCAGCCTCTTTGGCCCACACATTGGCAATAATCCCGCAAACCATCAATTGAATCTGATGAAAAATCATGATCGGCAAAACAATCATGCCCAGTGGCTGGCCAATAAATAGAATTTGTGCCATCGGCACGCCACTGGCCAGGGTTTTTTTAGAACCGCAGAAAAATACCGTCTTCTGGTCAGCGCGACTAAAACCCAGCCAGCGTGGGATATACAGCGACAACAGCATCACCAGGGTCAAAAGCACCGAACAGGCTAGCAATAACAGCAATAATGTACTGAGACTGACTTCATTCCAAAGTCCCGCTACTACGGCGCTACTAAAAGCACCATAGACCACCAGTAAAATTGAGCCTTGATCGAAGACCTTGACGATTTTTGGCATTTTCATCATTTTTGGATAAATCCAGGGACGTAAAATTTGCCCCAAGATAAAAGGTACCAATAACAACAGCGTAATCTGGATAATCGAAGCGGTTGGGTCAAACCCGTGCTCAGATTGACCTAAAATGAAAAATGCGACCAATACCGGGGTGATAAACATGCCGATAATATTGGAAAAAGATGCACTACAGACAGCACCGGCCACATTCCCATGTGCGACGGAAGTAAAAGCAATCGAAGACTGAACGGTAGATGGCAGGAAGCACATAAATAGGAAGCCCCAGTACAGCTCCTGCCCGAGCATTGGCAATAAAATCGGCTTGGCCAGCAAACCTAGAATAGGAAACAAGGCAAAAGTCAGTGCAAAGACCAAAGTATGTAATTTCCAGTGCATGATCCCCTCCACCACCGCTTCGCGGGACAGCTTGGCACCGTGCAGGAAAAATAGAATGGCAATCGCGCCTGTCGTGATCCAGCCAAAAACTTCAGCGGCCTGTCCGGAGACAGGCACTACACTGGCCAACAGCACCATGACAAATAGCAATATCGTAAAGCGGTCCAATGCCAACAATTTAAGCATCTGCTGTTCTTCCCTTAAAGTTTTATTGTTCGATAAAAAAATGCCCGGCTATCTTAACAGATGCCGGGTCCATGCTATGCACTCAGGTTGATGTAATATTTTCATCTATACGTGAATACATTTCATCTATCACGCTACATCCCACTTAGTTATTACGTGCATCCTGATCTTGCTGGATCAGCTCGATTTTATAGCCATCTGGGTCTTCTACAAATGCAATGACAGTCACACCGCCTTTCATTGGACCAGCTTCACGCACGACATTACCACCACGTGCCTTGATCTCTTCACATGCCTTATAAGCATCATCGACTGCAATCGCGATATGACCATAGGCATTGCCCAGCTCATAGCTGTCTGTATCCCAGTTATGCGTCAATTCAAGTACGGTGTGATTTTCTTCATCGCCATAACCGACAAAAGCCAGGGTAAAACGGCCCTCTTCGTAATCACGTTTACGAAGCAAAGTCATGCCAAGTACTTCAGTATAGAACTTGAGCGATTGTTCTAAATTGCCTACACGTAACATGGTATGCAGCATGCGCATATTAATCATCCTTCTGTACAGATTGTTGTTGGTGTTCACCGAGCAGTTTTGCGACCCAAACCACCAGAATCAGGATCGGAATCCCAATTAACGTGGTCATGAGGAAGAATTTCGGATAACCAATATTGGTCACTATAGTACCCGAATATCCGCCTAAAATCTTGGGAGTCAGGGTCATGAGTGAGCTAAAAATCGCATATTGAACCGCGGTAAATGACACACTGGTCAGGCTCGACAAGAATGCAATAAACGCAGCACCCGCAAGTCCGGCAGCCAGATTATCGACAATAATGGCAAAATAAAGCCACTTGTCGCTATAAGGTTTGATCACCTTGCCACTGACTTCGATCATGTCGGAACTACTGCCATCTATCACCGCCAAAGGCTGAATATCAACATCCAGATTCTGGCCAGGGATGAGCTGATCATTGACCTGATAAACATGTGTGGTTTGCTGAAGCGCCTGGCCATCTTGCATCAGGACTGCACTGACAATATGTGCGGGTGACTGAATCAGTTGCTGCGCAGGAATCGCGGCAGTAAATACGCCTTCACTTTCTAATTTTGCCTCAATATTCTGATCATTGATTTGTAAAACAATCTTTTGATTCGGTTGCAGCGCTGCACCGACATATTGACCACGTACCACAATGGTCTTGTCCTGTTCAGCGACATTGAGGGTATTGTCACTGGTGATCGGCAGAATCTGTAACTGGGTGCTGCCCTGTTGTGCAGTCAAATACGGCATGCTGACCTGTACAGGCTGAGTAGCATGATCTGAATTTAGATAGCTGGCTGTCACTTGCAGTTGCTTACTCTGCGCTAAAACATCACTGGGTACATTCAGCTTCCAGTAACCGACTTCATCGGTATCGGCCTGATAAACCTGATTAGCGACCCTAACTTCGACAGCTGCCAGTTTTTCACCGGATTTGACCAGCCCAATAAAAATCAGGTTGGTGGAACAGGCCAGCACGGCACCGACAAACATCAGTTTCATGATGTTCATTTTCTGGGCCAGTAAACCACCAAGAAAACCACCAATTAAAGAGAAAATCACCCCATAGACTTTGACCGCTTCGGCAATCTGCTCTTTACTGAAATTCAGGTCTTGATAGAAGACGTTGGAAATGACCCCGGCGATGATATCGGAAACCCGATAAAAACCGATCAATAACAACAGCACCAATGCCAGTTTTAAGCCATAGCGCCTAAAGAAGTCTGCAACCGGATTAACCCAGGTTTCATAGGCCATCTGCTTGTTGACTGCACCCATTTTCACCAAGCTTGCACCAATGGCAAAGGCAATCGCACCAGAACCAATAAAGCGTAAGGCTTCAAAGCAGAACAAGGCAAAAGTATCTTGAATGGTGAACTGTTCGGTAATACTGGCGACCAGATTGCCTGAATAGATATAGCTCAGTACAAAGCTGATCACTGCGACAAAAAACACTGCGACTAAACGGAAATAATCACTGCGCAGATAATGTTTAGGCACACGGTCAACCTGCGGTTCCCGAATACAAAGCGTGGTGACAATCCCGACCAGCATTACCCCGGCCATGGCCAGATAGGTCCATTTCCAGGCATCGTAGATATAGTTGCCTTTGGCTGTGCCCAAATAAGCGGCCAGAAACAAGGCGCCAGCACCCGCCACGATCATTCCGATCCGGTAACCGGCATTATAGGTCGCGGCCAAGACGGTCTGCATCTGGGTTTCCGCCAGTTCAATCCGGTAGGCATCAATCACAATATCCTGCGTTGCAGCAGAAAAGCCTAACAGGACTGCACCCAGCGCCATTTGCTGTAAATGAGTTACGCCCAAAGCCGGATCAGAAAAAGCCATAATGGAAATGGCGCAGACAATCAGAATCTGTGCAATCAGCAACCAGGCTCGACGGCGTCCCAGAGCCTTGGTCAAAAAAGGCACTGGCAGTTCATCAATGAGCGGCGCCCAGACGAATTTAAACGAGTAGCCCAATGCTGCCCAGCTAAAAAAAGTGACTGCACTTTTGCTGATTCCGGCCTCACCTAACCATAAAGACAGACTGGAAAAAATCAGAAGAATCGGGACACCGGCCGAAAATCCCAAGAACAGCATGATCAAGGCACGTCGATCTAAAAATGCTGTAAATGCGGATTTCCAACCCGTCGTTTGTGTTGTCATTGCTTTATTATTTTCCGCGGAAAAACCAATTGCTGCTATTCAATCCTGTAATAGCGCATCTTTCAACAAGATTTATATATTTATCACATTTCTGGTTTTTTATTTTCTGGCAAAAGCCACATGTTCGCTTGAATTTTCCAAGCAAATCTGTATACCTTAACGCTTATCAACGTAATATTTCGTTTTGGATTTCAACAGTGACCCAGAGACTCGATCAAATTAATTCTTCTATCGCCAGCAACAATACGACAACACCAGAAAATATCCGCTCAGATTTACTTATCTCGGCATTTGAACAAAGCGAAATTCACAACACCCTTGAGCATACCCGCTTAAAATCCACCCAACTGACGCACATTCCAAACCTAGAAAAAATTCCGGCGTCGACCAAACGGATCAAGCCCCTGAATAATTTCTTGGGACAAGACCGCGCACGGGCTTCGGTCGAGGCAGGGATTGCCTTACCTTATTCAGGCTATAATATTTTTGCCGTGGGTACGGCTGGCTTGGGCAAACGCACCATGGTGAAGCGCCTGCTGCAACAGCATGCCAAAACCATGGAAACCCCAAACGACTGGGTCTACGTCAACAACTTTCAAAACCAGCGCCAGCCAATAGCATTGGAGTTTCCCGCAGGTCAAGGTCCAAAATTTCAGGCCATGCTAAATCAAAGCTGGCAAACCATTCTGAAACAGCTCGAACGCCGTTTTACTGCGGAAACCTATCACAACCGCATTGAAATGATTCGCCAGGAAACTGGCGATGAACAGCAACAGGCGCTGATCGAACTCACCAAAGAAGGTGCAGAACTCGATCTGAAACTGATCTCGCGACACGATGAACACTGCTTTGTTCCCGTACATCTGATTGATGACAAATTACAGGAAATGACTCAGGAAGATCTGAATGCGCTGAGCAATCAGGATCGGGCCGAATTGGCGACCAATATGCGCTATATGGACAAAAAACTGGAGCGTCTGGGTTTGCATCTGGGTGATCTGGAAGATGATGCACGCGACCGAGTTCAGATTCTGAATCGTGATATTGCCAAACAGGTGGTGGTGCCACGTGTAGAACAGATTTTATCCAAGTTCAAACATGTGCAAGGCTTGGAACATTATCTAAAATATTATGCCGAAGATATTATCAATAATGTCGAAATCGTGCTGGAACAGGAAGAAGATGATTTCACCCCGGCACTATTCAGCCGCGTACCGGCACGTTATCAGGCCAACGTGATTATTACCCACAAGCCGAATAGCGGTGCGCCAGTCATCTTTGAAGATTTTCCAACACATTACAATTTACTCGGCCATGTGGAACAGCTAACCCAAAATGGCACGATCACCACGGACTTCACCCTGATTCGTCCGGGAACGTTGCATAAAGCTAATGGCGGCTTTCTGATGCTGGAAGCGGAACAATTACTGGAACAGCCTTATGCATGGCAAGGTTTGAAGCGTGCGCTTAAATCCGGGCATTTAAAACTGTCTTCACTTGAGCATATGATCACGCTAACCGGCAGTATTTCAATTGAACCGGCATCGATTCCATTGAACATTAAAGTGATCTTGCTGGCCGAGCCTGAAATTTATTATGAAATTCTAGAGCTTGAACCGGAGCTGGGCAGCATCTTTAAAATCCGTGCTGATTTTACCGATACATTACAACGTAATGACGACAACGAGCAGGCCTATATGCAGCTGATTGCCGACTATGTGCAATCGGATAAATTATTGCCTTTTGACCGTTCTGCTTTGGCTGCACTGCTCACAGATTCCAGCCGTCAGGCCGAAGACCAAAGCTCACTATCATTACATGCCCTGACCTTGGGTGACCTGATTCGTGAAGCGCATCATCATGCCTTTCAGGCCGGTGACAAGATGGTCTCGGAAAAACATATCAATACTGCACTCGATCATCGTAAATATCGCTTAGGCTATTTGCGTGAGTTATACTGGCAGGATCTGACCCGTGGTACACAGCTAATCGAAACCCGTGGCCATCGTCTGGGACAGATTAATGCTTTGTCGGTAATTCATTATGCCGATGTCGAATTTGGCCTTCCTTCACGCCTGACTGCTTCGGTGTATCAAGGGGGTGGTGACATTCTCGACATTGAGCGCAGTGTGGAACTCGGTGGCTCCTTGCATGCCAAAGGCGTGTTATTGATGTCGTCTTTCCTGAAAGCACATTTTGGTCGTGAACAGACCCTGCACTTCTCTGCTGCGCTGGCCTTTGAACAAAGCTATGGTCAGGTCGATGGTGACAGTGCCACAGTCGCAGAACTGTCTGCCCTGCTCTCTGCGATTAGCCAGTTACCGATTGATCAATCCTGGGCCATTACCGGCTCTATGAACCAGTTGGGACAAGTACAGCCAGTGGGCGGTGTCAATGCCAAAATTGAAGGTTTCTTTGATGCCTGCAAGCTGCAAGGGCTGACCGGCAAACAAGGCGTGATTATTCCACGTCAGAATATGCAGCATCTGATGCTGCGTAAAGATGTCACCATTGCTGTCGAAGAAGGTCAGTTCCATATTCATGCGATTGATACCATTGATCAGGCGCTGGAAATCCTGATGGCGCGTCCGGTCGGCACCTTGGATAAAAAAGGTCGCTATAGCAAAAATTCAATCTATGCCGCGGTGATGGCACAGCTGGATTACTGGCAAGCGATTGAAGATGGTGGTGAGCTGGTCGAATTACCGAAGAAAAAGAAAAAAAAGAAGAAGAAAAAAGACAAGAAGCAAATTGTTGAGCCACACACTGAACTTGAAGCAGGTCATGCAATAGCTCAAAAGCCAAATGCAGCAACAGAAGATTAATCCGGTCGTTGCTCTATCTTTAAAATAGCAATAAAAAAGCGCTTCTCAATGAAGCGCTTTTTTAACATCTGGCCTAATTTAAACCTTAATTAAGCATCAGCTGCCGGGCTGTACTGTTCAACCAAAGGCTTTAATTCACCTTTTTGGAACATGTCGAGCATGATATCGCTCCCACCGATCAATTCACCATTGATCCAAAGCTGTGGAAATGTCGGCCAGTTGGCGATTTGTGGTAACATCGCACGAATGTCCTGATTTTCCAGAATGTTTACATAAGCAAACGGACGACCAATCTGACTGAGTGCTTCTACTGCACGTGCAGAAAAACCACATTGTGGAAATTGCGGTGTGCCTTTCATATAAAGAAGTACTGCATGTTTAGCAATTTGGTCACGAATTAACGCTTCGGTATCGCGTGCTTGTTCAGTCATTGATAAATCCTCAACTCATCTGTCTGGCATTATACCCAAATCCAGACAAAACAGTATGTCTAAAGCAATAATTCCAATTTTATTTACAATTACCCTTTAAATCTGAGCGGGTTTTTGCTTATATAAGTTTTTCTTTCCACCTAACAGTTAAGAGTTAGTCATGAATAATATTACCCTCGCACCGGTACAAACTGATCAACCTTCTCACTTGATGCCTGTATTTGGCCGTCAACCGATCAGCTTTGTCCGAGGACGAGGTGCATATCTTTATACCGAAGATGGTACAGAGTATTTAGATGCATTAACCGGAATTGCAGTATGTGGTCTGGGTCATGCGCATCCAGTCATTGCCGAAGCAATTGCTGATCAGGCTGCGACCTTGATTCATACCAGCAACCTGTTTGAAGTGCCTTGGCAAACTGCGGCAGCACAAAAACTGGCCGAAGTCGCGGGTATGGAAGAAGTATTCTTCTCCAACAGTGGCGCAGAATCAAATGAAGGTGCAATCAAAATTGCACGTAAATTCGGTCATATGCAAGGCATTGCTTCACCTAAAATTATTGTGGCGGATCATTCTTTCCATGGCCGTACCATGGCCACCCTCTCTGCAACAGGCAATAAAAAAGTTCAGGAAGGCTTTGGTCCGCTGGTCGAAGGTTTTATTCGTGTACCTTTTGGTGATCTCGAAGCGATTGAAGAGGCAGCGCTTCATCATCCGGATATCGTAGCCATTTTAGTTGAGCCCATTCAGGGTGAAGGTGGTGTAAATACCGCACCTCAAGGTTTCAGCTATCTCGAAGAGATTCGTCAAATCTGTAACCAGCACAACTGGTTGATGATGCTAGATGAAGTGCAAACCGGGAATGGCCGTACGGGCAAATATTTTGCTTATCAGCACACCAGCATTATTCCTGATGTACTGACCACAGCCAAAGGCTTGGGTAATGGTTTCCCGATTGGCGCCGTCATGACTCAAGGTCGTGGTGTAGGTGTATTAACTGCCGGTAATCATGGTTCGACTTATAGTGGTACAGCTTTGGGTTCACGTGTGGTCTACACCATTCTCGATATTATGCAAAAAGAAAATATCGTCGCCAATGCTGCGGAAAAAGGCGCTTATATCGTGGATCAGCTACGCAACAAACTGGCCGATCAAAATGTGAGCGTGCGTGGTTTCGGTCTGATGATCGGAATTGAATTACCGAAAGAATGTGCTGAGCTGGTCGCAATTGCACGTGATGAATACAAAACCATCATCAATGTGACTGCCGGTAATGTAGTTCGCCTGTTGCCTACCCTGAACATTACTCAGGAACAGGCTGATCAGCTGATTGAGCGTTTAGTGAAAATGATCAATGCTTTTTTGGCCTAAACCCTGCGCTTAAAAACAAAAAAGCCGCTTGAAAGCGGCTTTTTTATATTCTGTATCTTATGATGCGGCTTGTAAAATACGCCCACCAGAAATCTGGTCAAAATATTGTTTCAATGTATCTAGGCAACGAAGAATTTTTGTCGGTTGTTGCTCACGTTTCGGCATGACTGCATATAGTGTAATCGGTGGAAGTCGCCATTCAGGCAAAACTTCAACCAAAGTGCCATTCAGTAAGTCTTTTTTCGCATCGAGATATAAAATCTTGGCAATCCCATTGCCCTGCAAGCACATCGATTTTGCCACCAGACCATTATTGGTACTGAAACGGGATTTCAATTCAAAATCGGCTTTTTCTGCAGTATTGACATTTTGAAACTGGAAATACTGATGATTTTTGATATGGTTCAAAGGCAGCACATCATGATTTTTAAGATCATCAGGACGTGAAATAATGGTACTCTGATTAATATAACTCGGTGTCGCCACCAGAATTTGCTCAATCTGCATCAATGGCACCACCTGAAGATTGTGCTCATCATTTTTCTGTTCAAATCTTAAGGCGATATCGATACGCCCATCGAACAAATCAACCTCATGATTATTGGTTTCCAGATGTACTGCCAGGCCACGATGTGCGGACATCCAGTGAGAAAGTGCAGGAATCACATGATTCGCGCACAATTCTGGCAAAGCGACAATGCGCAGTTCACCCACAAGATCATCGCGTAATTCATTGATTCGGACTTTACCGCGCTCTGCAGCAGATAGCATTTCCTGGCAACTGTAGAAAAAAGCTTGTCCCGCTTCCGTCAAACTTAATTTTCTCGTTGAACGATTTAAAAGTACCACTTCCATATCATGTTCTAATGAGCGAATTTGTTGACTCACGGCGCTGGTCGTAATCCCTAATTCACGGGCAGCACCGCTAAACGAGTTTTTTTCTACAACACAAGCAAAAACACCCATTGCTCGAAGTTGATCTAACATAAATTTCCCTCTAAACTTATGAGATGCCTCATCATTTGATAAAAGCAACTTATTGTATTATACGGCGAAATTCACGTTTTGCATTATTTATTTAATTGTTTGGTAAAACTGTAGTTGGATTAATCGGTTTGCCGTCTAAGCGCACCTGAAATTCAAGCATGGTTCGCGTTGTACCAGTTGAACCCATTTCTGCAATTTTTTGCCCCGCTTTTACATTCTGTCCGCTTTTTACATCCAGTTTGCTGTTATGGGCATAAGCCGTAATATAGCCATTAATATGCTTCACCAACACCAGATTGCCATATTCTTTCAGGCCATCTGCGGCATAAACCACCTGCCCGTCTGCTGCTGCAAACACCGGATCACCGACATTGCCGCTATAGCGTGTGCCCTTGATATTAGATGCCAGATTATACTGCTGCAAAACTGGGCCATTAGACGGTTTTACCCAACCTAAACCCGCGGCAGTAGAGACGGGTGTCATTGGCGCCGGCGTGCTCACACGCGGTGTAGTCTGCACGGTGGTCGCTGGTGTAACTGGGGCCGGTGTTGGTACTGCAATCGTTTGACGCTGGATAGGGGCTGCCTGAGTCACTGCCTGCGTGCTGGTACTGCGACGTACGGTATTATTTTTCAGGCGGATCGACTGTCCCACATAAATCCGGTAAGGTGCAGCAATATCATTCATCTCGGCAACACTGATATAGTTCAGTCCATAACGTGCTGCGATCCCACTCAATGTATCTCCTGAACGTACCGTATAGAAATCAGGAGCTGTCGCATAACGCGTCGCATTATTTACTTGAGGTTTGGTGGCACAACCGGTGATTACTCCTGTAGAAATAACAACGGTTGATAAAACTAGGGTTTTAATCAGGGCTGCAGGCGAAGCAACAACACATTTCGGTAACACCAAGAACATTATCTTCCTCTCTAAGATCTATACGGTTGCAAAATCCCGTTAAGATTAGCAAAGTTTTACTGCAATATACTTGCAATCGCGAGTTTTTCACAAAGTTATAACACTGAGAACGCATTTTCTGCCAATTGTGTTTGAAGATTCCGCAAAACCTCATAGTTGGTGGCATCCATCTGAATCGGAGTAATGCTGACATAGCCATTGGCCACAGCAAAGAAGTCCGAGTCAATCTCGCTCAACCCTTGCTTGGGTTCTGCTACTGCTTCTCCAGACAGTCCAATCCAGTACACCTGACGACCACGTGGGTCAACATGACTGGTGATGGGCTTCGACTGACGGCGGCGGCCTTGATAAGTCACTTTTTCACCCTGTAATTCAGCCATATCCGGAATATTGATATTAAAAATATGACGCTCAGGAAGAACCGGCAAACCGCGTGCAATAAAATCATGTACCCAGTTGGCAGCCAGCTGATAATCCTGAGGGTGTTGATAGCTGCGTACATTCGGCCCACTCAATGACACCGCAATAGCAGGATGTTTACTTAAGCGACCTTCAAAGGCTGCCCCGACTGTACCGGAATACAAGACATCATCCCCCAGATTGGCACCACTATTAATACCGCTGACCACCAGATCAAATTCAAAGTCAAACAGGCCGTTCATAGCCAGATAAACACAATCTGCCGGAGTACCATTGACAGCCCAGACATCGGGAGAAGTCTGAATCGGGCGTAAAGGTCGGTCCAGAGTCAAAGCACTGGAGTAACCACTGCGCTCACTTTCTGGCGCTACAATAACAATCCTCCCCAAAGGTTTTAGAGCCTGTGCCAATGCTTGAATACCCGGTGCAAACACACCATCATCATTTGAAACTAAAATATTCACTGAAAAATCTCGTCGCGCTAAAAAATGACTGGTTAGGACATTTAATTGTATTAGTGCTGGAATTATATATATTTACTGCTCGACATCCATCTTTAAAATATGTGGCTCAAGATGATTAAAAAATTCTCTTTATTTAGTGCTTTCGCTTTAAGCCTGGCAGTATCTGTTTCTCCTTCAGTTATGGCGAGCGAGCTGACTGTTGACGAAAACAATACCATTGTGAAAGAAGACATCGCATCGGCACAAGTCATGGCTGAGGTTTGCCCGGCTATGATTGGCCAAAATGCAAAATTAGACAGCATTATTCAGACTCTCATCCAGTCTTATCTTGCAGACTACTCAGATAAAGGCATGAGCTATCAAAAACTACAGGCAGATAGCGAATATAAATCTTTACTGGAAGAAGCTCGTCAGGGTGCAAAACAAACCAGTACTGACGAACAAAAAACCGTATGCGAAGAGATTCTGGATTACCAGGGCTAAGCTAGATAAATCTTCAAATAAGACGGTGTAAACATCGTCTTATTTTCTCTTACAGATTTCTTCATAATTCTACAGCTTCGCTACATTTTCCCACTTTTCAATTTCAAAAATAAGTTTAAGCTAGGCAAATTATTGTTCTAAATCTATTTTTTGAGTTTTTTAATGAAATATCCATTACTTCAAGCCATGACACTTTGTGCAGCTTCTGCCGTGACTCTTTTAGGAACATCTGCATTTGCAGCCAATGAAAATATCAATGTCACGCCAACCCAGCAAGTGACCAAGCAGGAACTGGCTGCGATTTATGTTCTTTCAGAAATCTGCCCGAGCATGGTTAAGGACAAGTCACAGTTCAATCAGGGCTATACCAAGCTGGTGACTGAATATATGCCAGGTCAGCGCAATCCGGTTGCAAGCTTAAACCAGATGGTTCAACAGAACGATTTCCGCAGTATTCTGGCTGAAGCACAATCTGATGCCAAGAAAGCTGGCAAGAAAAAAAATCAGGTGATTTGTAATGAATTAACCACCTATAACAATTAACCTGCTTTTCTGCCGATTACTTACAATACTTTTGAAATAAGACCGGGTTTCCCATAGAAGTCCGCCTAGCTTTATCCTAAAATGCTAGGCTCTTCGTGCTTACATCAAGATATAGGAACCCACTAGAAATGACCCAAAAAACTGCCCTTGCTGCATTATTATTAGTTCCTAGTTTTAGCTTTGCAGCAACTGTCCTATCTGCACCACCAGAATTGAATAATAAATCCTACGTGCTAATGGACTATGAGACAGGGCAACTTCTCGCTTCAAAAAATGAAAATGAAAAATTAGCCCCTGCTTCAATGACCAAGATGATGACCAGCTACATCATCGAACAAAAACTATTGAGCGGTGAACTCACTGAAGATGAACAGGTTCGCATGAATGAGTCAGCATGGTGTCGCGGTAGTAGCGCGGAATCATGTATGTATGTGCCTTTAAACGGTACGGCCACTGCACTTGAAATGCTGCGCGGAATTATTATTCAATCGGGTAATGATGCATCTAAGGCTATGGCTGAACATATTGCAGGGAACGAGGGTACCTTTGCACATATGATGAATCAGGAAGCCAAACGTATTGGTATGACCAATACCAGCTTTATCAATTCAACCGGTATGCCTGCTGAAGGTCATTATTCGACTGCCAAAGATATGGCAACGCTGGCACAGCACATCATTAAAGACAGTTCCAAGTATTATCCGATTTATGCTGAAAAAGAATTTACCTTTAATGGCATCAAGCAAGGTAACCGTAATGCCCTGCTGTATACCGACCCAAGTGTAGATGGCTTAAAAACTGGTCATACCAATGAAGCAGGGTACTGCTTGACCACCTCGTCTAAACGCGGCCCTACTCGCTTGATTTCAGTTATTTTTGGTGCACCAACCATGCAGGAACGTGCAACGCAGACACGTGAATTGCTGGCTTGGGGTTATGCAAACTTCGAAACCAAAAATGTTCAACCAGCTAAACAGGTACTTGCTAAAGCCAAAGTCTGGTTCGGTAAGGAAGATGAAGTTCAAATCGGACTTGCTGAAAACTTTAACGTGACCATGCCGAAAGGTCAGGCCAATGCGATTAAAACCCAGCTGGTGGTTCAACCGAAACTGACTGCACCATTACAACCGGGGCAAGTTGTCGGTAAATATGTTGCAACTCTGGATGGTAAAGTCATTTCAGAAAAACCTCTTGTGGCTTTGAATGCAGTGGAAGAAGCGGGTTTCTTCGCGCGTATGCTCGACCATATCAAACAGTTCTTTAGCAACTTGTTCTAAGTCTAAACAGACCATTTCAGTCTTGGACTAAGACCAAAGCACTCATTCAGATGGGTGCTTTTTATTTTATACTATGCACATGATCCTTCATCATTTATCGGACAGATCGTTATGAGCCAAAATATTCGTTCTTATTTAGATACGACCCCACAGATTGATGCTTCCTGTTATGTCGATCCGATGGGAATTGTGGTCGGCGATGTGATCTTGGCTGAAAATGTTTCGGTATGGCCTTTTGCTGTAATTCGGGGTGATGTGAATCATATTCGGATTGGTAAAAACTCGAATGTACAAGATCACTCGATGTTGCATGTCAGCCATAAGAAAGCCGATAAGCTTGAAGGTTCGCCTTTAATTATTGGTGAAGATGTCACCATTGGTCATCATGTCAAACTACATGGTTGTACCATTGGCAATCGTGTTTTGGTCGGTATTGGTACGATTATTCTGGATGATGTGATTGTTGAAGATGATGTCATGATTGGTGCAGGTTCGCTTGTTCCACCGAATAAGGTTTTGGAAAGCGGTTATTTGTATGTGGGCAGCCCTGTGAAAAAAGTGCGTCCGCTGACAGATAAAGAAAAAGCATTTTTACCGTATTCAGCGCAGAATTATGTGAAGGTGTCGGGGAATTACAAGTAAAAAAATTATTTAAAGCAGATCCTCTAAAGCAAAATTTTCAGCATGATGATTCCAAGTTCATCATGCTTCTGATATGCTTAAAACATAATAAATTATCATTATAGCAATTTTAATAAAAATATATACTTACAAGAAAAACCCAATATAAAAGTATGAATAATTTTTCTATAAAAGCGAGTTAGTTTCTCATATTTTGAATATATCGTTGTTATTAAAAGTATCTTTATTCATGTTAACAATATACCAATAAGAATTTAAATGATGACACGTCCTTTCGGCATTCAAGGTTCCACGACTTCACACGGTGGAATAGTTATGGCAAGCCAGTCCAGGATTACCCAAATGGGGATCTCCTTCTTAAGAGTTGGTGATGGTTTTGCTTGTCCCAAATGTAATATGTGGTCAACACTAATTAAAAGCCATGATCATGTCATTATGGATGGGAAAGCAGTGGCTTATGCAGGTGATCACTTTAGCTGTGGGGCAATCTTAATGCCAAAGCAAGTTCATGTGGTTGGAGCTCCTCAGCATACTGTACATGCCTTTCTGCAACAAAAAAGAAACCTATATTCAAGTACCCAAAATTTCGTAGAGAATCCTATTCCTGTAGAAGAACATGGACTAAAGTTCCAGCTCATAAATAAAAAATTCAATATACCTGTAAATGGATATTTTTATCTATTAACAACAAATGATGGGAAAGAACAGAGCGGCTTTACAGATCATGATGGTTTTACTGAAATCTTGCATACAGGAATTAAATCAGAACAAGTCGATCTACATGTTTTTGACTTTTCCCACCCCATGAATAAATGGGAATAATGATGGAAACCACAAAATTAGCCTCTGCCTATAGTCGCATCATTTCTGGAAATTCTAATATTTGGGAAGCCTTTCCAGAGGAAAAAAAAGTCTGTGAATTTTCAGAACCATTATGCAACAGTGTTATTAAAGTACGAAATTACTATATTGCTCGTCCTTACAACTTTTTGATGAGCTTAGATCAATGGTCGAGTATCACAAATAAGATAGAGTTACTTACAGCTATCAGGTTTGGGATGGAATGGGATACTAATAATTTGCCTGAAGGGTATTTATCAGATCCTGCATTTCATACTCAAATGTATGTAAAGTTTCATAACTATCTAATGAAAAATGTGATGCGCGAAGCTCCTAAAATTGTAGCTGAATTTCAAAAAGCTGTGTTTAAGGCTCGGTTTCTTACGACTTTTACCATTGATGAAGTAAAAGATATTCCTTATTTAAACACCCAAGATCAATTAAAATCTGCTCTAATTAAAGCTAAGAAACTACAAAATCAGATTGATAAAATTAATATTGTTGATGCTACAAGAGATATGTTTTTAATCCAAAATAACAAAGGGCCGATTACAATTAATAAAAATATGTTTATTGATGTTTTTAAACAGGATTTTAATCCAAACATGATTCAAATATTAAAATCTCAAGGCATATACTTAGGTGATCCAGACAATGTCATGTATAGAAAAATTAATAACCCTTAGTTCATTATGTTTCATATTTTTGGCAAGTTGTTCACTCGCCTCTCAAACCGACATAAATAGTGAAGCACTAAAAAATGCCAATCGAGGAATAGTAGGTACATTGTTGTCCGATGCCAAAGTGTACCAAATTGCCTCCTCATCTGAATTATCTCCATTAACGCAACAGTTACTATTTTCGACACTGGAAAAAATCGCTGTGATTCGAGGCTATGAGCAAACGATTGGTAAGTCTTATCGTTTTGATGAAGACTTAAACATTGCTCAAATCAATCAAATCTGTTGGATGGGTGTTTTTCTGCAAAAATATAAGCAATATTTACCCACTAAAATTGACAAAAATGAGAGCTACATCTGGGTTGATGCTTATGTTAAGCATTGGCAACACAGCTTGAATGAATCTTATCGTGATACATTGATTGAAAATGACTGTAGAAAATCAGATTAAATGTATGCCTCATAATCTAATTGAGCGGGATACTGATTATATTTGGTTTATTTCCCACTTCTCACATGCAAAGGAGATAACACCTTAAAGAAAAAACTGATCATCATAGCCACACACCACAAAATTTTATACAATAGTGCACTCTCTTCCTTGGTGTTGGTGCTATTCTATGACCGCTTGGACTGCTCACGTCACTGTCGCAACCGTCGTTGAAAAAGATGGAAAATTCCTGTTTGTCGAAGAACATACAGAAGCTGTGACACATACCGTATTTAATCAGCCAGCAGGTCATGTGGAATGCGGTGAAACCATTATCGAAGCCGCAATTCGTGAAACCATGGAAGAGACCGGACATACGGTTGAAGTGACCCATCTTTTAGGGATGTATACCTATACCCCGCCCATGTTTCCGGATCGTACTTATTTTCGTTTCTGCTTTTTAGCCAAATCCACTGACTACGACCCAAATGCCGCTTTAGATACGGACATTGTCGGCGCAGTCTGGATGACATTGGACGAACTGAAAGAATCGGCGCGTGCCCGTAGTCCCCTGGTGATTAAAGCCGTGCAAGATGCCCTGTCAGGTCAAAAATACCCTTTATCGCTCATTTACGAGCACCAAAACTCTCCCTTAATTTCAAATTTGGATGCCTAATCCTATGCAACAACGTGTCATCGTCGGTATGTCGGGTGGTGTAGATTCATCTGTTTCTGCTGCGCTTTTACTTCAACAGGGTTATCAGGTTGAAGGTCTTTTCATGAAGAACTGGGAAGAAGATGACGGCACAGAATATTGCACGGCGATGGATGATCTTGCCGATGCTCAGGCCGTTTGTGACAAAATCGGGATTAAACTGCATACCGCAAACTTTGCCATGGAATATTGGGATCGTGTATTCGAACATTTTTTAGCAGAATATGCGGCTGGCCGTACCCCAAACCCAGACATTTTATGTAATAAAGAAATTAAATTCCGCGCTTTTCTAGATCATGCGGTGAACTTGGGTGCAGACTTTATTGCCACAGGTCATTACTGTCGTCGCGGTGCAACCATGACCAATTCGCGCGGTGAAGAATACGCACCACTATTACGTGGTGTTGATCAGAATAAGGATCAAACCTATTTCCTGCATGCCGTACATGGTCGTGAAATTAACAAGACATTATTCCCTGTCGGTGAAATTGAAAAGCCGCAAGTCCGCAAAATCGCTGAAGAATTAGATCTTGCTACGGCAAAGAAAAAAGACTCGACTGGCATCTGCTTTATTGGTGAGCGCCGATTTAATGACTTCTTGAAGCAATATTTACCGGCACAACCCGGAAAAATCGTGCTGGAAGACGGTAAAGAGGTTGGTGATCATCACGGCTTAATGTACTATACGCTCGGTCAACGCGGCGGCATCGGTATTGGCGGAATGAAAGGCGTCGCGGAAGGTGCCTGGTTCGTATTACATAAAGATATCGAAGGCAATCGTCTGGTGGTGGGTCAAGGCCATGAGCACCCACTGATGCAAAGCACCATGCTTTGGAGTGAAGCGATTGACTGGGTGGCCGGCGAGCAGGATATTCCTGAAACAGGTTTCCGTTGCTCGGCCAAAACCCGTTACCGTCAGACTGATCAAGCCTGTACGGTGTACCAAGATTCAGAATCACCCAATGGTGTACGTGTGGAGTTTGATGAACCACAACGTGCAGTGACCCCAGGTCAAAGTGTGGTGTTTTATTCAGGTGAAGTTTGTTTAGGCGGTGGTGTGATTCATCATACCAATGCACCTAAACCTGATTTTATAAAAGGATGAATTCGGCATGACGGAGTTACCATTTCAACCAGCCACAACGTTGAATACTCGTCAAAATCGCGCTTTGGCGTTAGCGGGTGTGTTTCAGGCCACCCAGCTGACCCATATGACCGCATTGAGTGGTCAGCAAAGTATTGGTGAAAACGGTAACTTTTATTTTGAACAGTTGATTAAAGCCAGTCTCAATATTCGTCCCGGCAATAACGAAAATGCCCAGACCCTAGACTTTTTTAATCAACTGGCCGATATTTCCTTAGGCTTAAAAACATTAGAAAGCAGCATTATTCAACCCTTCAATACTTCGCCAAAATCCAGAATTCCAAAACTTTCCAGCACCAAACTTCCAATGAGCTATGCCATGGCACTTCTTCAATTAGAAAAGAAGGTCTATAGCAATCCCAAATTTGTTGAAATTATTGAACAGTCCCAACAGAAAATTCTCAGACAGCTTTCCTTTTTCGATAACAATTACCTGCACCCCAGCATCATTGCCAATCTGGCTCAAACCTATGTCGATACTGCGGGATCAATCAATCCGCGCATCATGGTTCGTGGCAATGCCGAAGCCTTTAAAGATGCCGGACACACCAACCGCATCCGTGCTTCCCTCTTTACCGGTTTACAAATGGCGCACCTGTGGCGTCAGCTCGGTGGCAGCTCCTGGGGCATGGTATTTGGCAAACGCAAGTTGCTAAAAGATATTCAGAATCTGGCGCGTTTACAGTTTCAGGTGGTTTAACTGATACTGCACGTGTTTCGTTTTACGTTTAATTCCAAAATCTAAGGAATCGATATGAACGCTTTAACTGCACTTTCTCCACTAGATGGACGTTACGCGAGCAAATGTGATGCTCTACGTCCCTTTCTTTCTGAGTTTGGTTTAATCCATGCTCGTGTGACTGTTGAAGTGCGTTGGTTACAGGCGCTTGCGAACCATCCGGAAATTACTGAAGTTCCGGCGTTTTCAGGCGAAACTAATGCAGCGCTTGATGCGATTGTAAGCAATTTCTCTGAAGATGATGCCAATCGTATCAAAGAAATTGAACGCACCACCAACCACGACGTTAAAGCGGTTGAATATTTCCTGAAAGAAAAAATTGCCAATATCGACGAATTGAAAAATGCCGGTGAATTCATTCACTTTGCATGTACGTCTGAAGATATTAACAACCTATCACATGCTTTAATGCTGAAAAGCGGTCGTGATGTACTGGTTGCATCTATGCAGCAAATCATTGATTCAATTGTTGCACTTTCTGAAAAGCATGCTGACCAGCCAATGTTGTCTCGTACGCATGGTCAAACTGCAAGCCCAACGACGTTGGGTAAAGAAATGGCGAACGTGGCTTACCGCCTTGCACGTCAAATCAAACAGTTCAAAAATGTTGAACTTCTAGGCAAAATCAATGGTGCAGTAGGTAACTACAATGCGCACTATTCTGCTTATCCAGACATCAACTGGCCTGCGCATTCACAAGCATTTGTGGAATCTTTGGGTCTAGATTTCAACCCGTACACCACACAAATCGAGCCACATGACTACATGGCTGAACTGTTTGATGCCCTGCGTCGTTTCAACACTATTCTGATCGATTTTAACCGTGATGTTTGGGGTTATATCTCGCTTGGTTTCTTCAAGCAAAAGCTAAAAGATGGCGAAGTCGGTTCTTCAACCATGCCGCATAAAGTAAACCCGATTGACTTCGAAAACTCTGAAGGTAACTTGGGTCTTGCCAATGCTGTACTTGCACACCTTGGGGAAAAACTGCCAATTTCTCGCTGGCAGCGTGACCTGACTGACTCTACTGTGCTGCGTAACATGGGTGTTGGTTTTGCACAAAGCTTAATTGCTTTCGAAGCATGTGCTAAAGGGATCGGCAAACTTGAACTCAATGCTGCGCGCATTAACGAAGACTTAGACAATGCGCAAGAAGTGTTGGCTGAACCGATTCAAACTGTAATGCGTCGTTACAACGTTGAAAAACCATACGAAAAATTAAAAGCTCTGACTCGTGGTCAGGCCATGACTCGCGACATGATGGTTGATTTCGTAAACGGTAACGAGTTAGAAGCGGTTCCTGCTGCTGATCGTGCGCGTCTAGCTGAAATGACACCTGCTTCTTATACAGGTAATGCTGCTGAACAGGCCAAACAAGTGGCTGAGCTGATTGCTAAAATCTAATTTAAAATAAGACCAAAAGGCGAAGCTCAGGCTTCGCCTTTTTATTTATAATGTTACGCCAATCTCAACTTTTTAAGTCATTGAAATGAGAAGGACATAACCTCACTTTAATTTCGACCAAGAAAATAAAATTACAGTTATGTCCATTGAAGAATTTATCATCTTTGTCTATTTAATTATAGATGAGCTATATCCAATTGTTGTTAATAAACCACTCAGAACTCGTGGCTTTCCACCTGCTCTTACCGATATTGAAATTATCACAATGCAAATTGTGGGTGAATTCCTTGGAATGGATACAGATAAAAGTATCTGGATGTATTTTAAAAAC
>NZ_PHRG01000007.1 GCF_002803605.1 Acinetobacter pseudolwoffii | reverse complement strand
TATAAAGCTCGATTGATTCGATATTAAGCAAAATAACTTGATTCAGAAGACCGTTAGTAAGACAATGTTCAACTCAGATATACCTGTTAATGTATTCTATTTGGTAGAAAGCATTGGCATACACTGAAAAGTGACGAAATAAGACCAAAGCGAGTATCCATAAACAGTTGTGCTGGCGACAATAGCAAGAGTGAACCACCTGATCCCTTCCCGAACTCAGAAGTGAAACCTCTTTGCGCTGATGGTAGTGTGGGGTTACCCATGTGAGAGTAAGTCATCGCCAGCTCATTATTCGAAACACCCCTAACTTAACAGTTGGGGGTGTTTTTTTGTGCGCGGGATTTATAGTAAAATTAAATATAGTAAAAATAATATTCTGAATTTACTCAAGGTTATTTGCTGTTTTTAAATCAGCCTGATTATGTTTTAATCATTAAAATTTAAAGCCTAGGAATCTGCGTGTTTGAGGTATTTACACAGCTCTGTGGTGGAATCGGTTTATTTTTGCTTGGTATGACTTTAATGACCGAGAGCCTTAAAGATATTGCAGGTGAAACATTAAGACAATGGTTAGGTCGGTTTACTGGTTCTCCTTTTAAAGCAATGACTTCAGGTATTGCCTTGACCTTGATTGTGCAATCCTCCACAGCCACGACTCTAGCAACCATTGGCTTTGTCAGTGCAGGCGTACTCTCTTTTTCGCAAGCCATTGGTGTAATTATTGGCGCCAATATCGGTACAACCAGTACTGGCTGGATTGTGGCTTTTTTAGGTTTAAAGTTTTCTATTGGACAAGTGGCTTTGCCTCTCATTGCCATAGGCGCTTTACTTAAAATATTAGCACATGGACGTACAGCGCTTACCGGCTTGGCGCTTGCGGGATTCGGCCTGATTTTCTTTGGAATTGATTTGCTTCAAGTAGCAATGTCAGGTGTCGCAGAACATCTCGATCTTTCAATTTTCTCGACCGAAAGTTTTGCTGCAAAGCTGTTATTGGTACTTTTCGGTTTGGTCATGACTGTGATTTTGCAGTCCTCTAGTGCCGCCATTACAGCGACACTTGCTGCATTAGCAAGTCAGGCGATTCAGCTCGATCAAGCGCTTGTGCTCGTCATTGGCCAGAATATTGGAACCGTTGCAACTGCAGTACTGGCAGCCATCGGTGCAAATGCGAATGCAAAACGAACTGCTGCTGTGCATGTCTGTTTTAATGTCGTGAGTGCAATTTTTGCATTTTGTATTTTGGTTCCCTTGTTTTTATGGCTGTATCAACCACAGTATTTTTTATCTGGTTGGGATCATGTGGTCATTGTGGCAGCTTTTCATACAGCCTTCAGTGTATTTGGTGCCTTATTTTTTATGCCATTGATTCGCCCCTTTGAACAGCTGTTGGTGAAATATATTCCGGCACATGAAGATTCATTATTACAGGCCTTAGATGAAGCCAGTTTGGCAGTGCCTGCGGTCGCAATTAATACGGCAGAACAAGTGATCTTTAAAACCATATTGACCCAATATTCCTGGATTCTAAAAGCCATCAAGTCAGCAGAATTGGTTTCGGCCAATGAATTAAAACAGCAAGACGAATTAATTTACAAATTACAGGATTATTTAGAAAAAATTGTTGTGCCTGAAAATAGCACTGATCAAAGTCGGCTGTTTAGCTTATTAAGGATGATGGTTTATCTGAAAGTGTTGCGTAGTGATTTGGAAAATCTAAAGCATGTTGTGAGTATTCGTACCCAACCCGCGATTCATCAACTTGCCTTGGATTTTATCCAGATTCTGGAAAATGCTGGAAATAGCATGCTAGATACTCGCTCATCTGAAGATTTGAGCCAACTGTATATTGAAATGGGACATCTAAAACAGTGGAGTAAACAGCATCGTAGCGAATTACGTGAAAAAACTAATATTTATGCTTCAACGTATCAGCTGAATGCAGCCAAAACTTTTGAGTTATTGGCTGCTCAGCGTTGGTTAGATCGCTTAGTTGCGCACAGTTACCGTTTGATTAATGTACTCAATGAGCGTCAGCAAACACTTACAATGCATCAAATTGACGACGAGCATGTTTAAGAGCAGATCTGAGGCCTTCTTCCAGCGTTGGGTGATAAAAAGGTTTTGCCAGGATTTGATGAATATCCTGATCTGCATCAATGGTCCAGGCCAGAAGATGGCCAAGATGTTCGGCTTGTGAACAGAAGAGTTCTGCGCCTAATAATTTGCCTGATTTTTTATCAATATAAACTTCAATACCACCTTTATTTTCAGCAAGAACCAATGCACGTCCCTGATTTTCATAGGAGGCAAATCCTCGAATAAACTCAATATTTTGCTTTTCTAACTGTTTAAAACTTTGCCCGATAATCGCCATTTCCGGGTGAGAGAATACGATTGCCAATGGGGTGAGTGCGGGAATCGGCTTAATCTCGGGATAATTTAAACAGTTATGAACCACTTCTTTACCAGCATGAGCAGCTTCGTGCTGAATGGGGGCATCAGGTGCGGCATCACCCACTATAAATATCGGCATATCTGCGAGTTGTTTGGTTTTTTTATTGATAGGCAATTTTTTGATATCAGCAAAATTAGGCTCTAACTGATTTAAACCCAATCGATCCAGATTAGTCTGACGGCCTGTAGCGCCCAAAATATATTCAACTTGAATAGTTTGAGCTTGATCATTTTCAGTAAAATTAATCTGGATATGACCAGCTTGTTTTTTAACTCGATCTGGCAAGATTTTGAACTTGATATTGAGTTCTTTACTCAATTGCTCCTGTGCCAGCTTTTGTAAAGCAGGGCTGGTTAAGGCACCTACTTTTTGGCTACGAGCGAACAGGGTAGTGTCTACGCCCAGTCGTTGCATGGCTTGTGCCAGTTCAATGGCAATCACACCGCTTCCGATCACTGCTAAAGACTTGGGTAATTGAGAAAGTTCAAATATCTCATCAGAAGTTAGATATTTATCTCCTAATTCTTCCTTGAATGTTTTATCAATATTAGGTCGTGAACCAACCGCAATAATGAAGCTTTTAGCCTGATAAGCTTGTCCATTGACTTCAACTGTATGGGCATCAATAAACGTTGCATGACCAGAAATTTTATGTAAAGCCTCCCATCGATCAACACCTTTTAGGGTTGCACGAATAAAACGTTCTCTAAGGACATGCACACGTTGCATCACATCTGAAGTATCAATGACAGCGTTATGCTTTAAAACAAGTTTTTCAGCAGTTTGAATATCATGCATACGATTTGCAGAAGAGATCAGTAGTTTACTAGGCATACAACCTACACGGGCACAGGTAGTGTCCCAGGGGCCATCATTGATAATTAAAATATTCTGGGTGTATTTGATGGCTTCGTTATAAGCACTGATTCCTGCAGTGCCTGCGCCAATAATGATGAGGTCGTACATTGATCACTCTTATCAAAATCACTTTATTGATATAAGCTAGCATACAAAACATTTGGCTTACCTTTATTTACATAAAAGCTTAACTGTGGTTACATAACGCATAATTAAATAAAGATTGATAACAAACTCTATAATAGAGGGTCTTGGGGATTTAAATGATTAGTAAACAATTAGGTATTAAATTATCTGCTCTTACTTTGGCACTAATATTGGCGGGCTGTGGCGGTGGTGGTAGTGACGGATACTATAATAATGGTGGTTCAAATTCTGGAAATGCAGGCGGTTCAGACAGTGGCATTGGAAATCCATCAGAAGCTGTGGAAACTAATTATCATCTTATTATAAATGTAAACAAGCCTAGACTAGTTGTTACGGGTGATTCTGCTGTAGTAACAGTAAAATTAGTAGATGTAAATGGTGGTGGTGTAGCAAGTGAAGCTGTACAACTTGCAATTGAAGATACTCAAAAGAATGGCGTTACAATTGAGGGACCTTCTCAATTAACAACAGATGAAAATGGTAATGCAATTTTCAATTTAATATTAAGTCCTTCAAATATTTCAAGTCTTAATGAGCTTCTAGCCAAGGGTATAAGAATTAACTCTTCCTTTAAAGATGGTACAGGCAAAGTTATTTCACAAACAACGCTTCTTGGAGCGACCGAATCTAGCTCTGAAGCAGAATTAGGCCAGTATCACTTAGCGATTATTACGAATAAGCCTACTTTGGTAGCCACAGGTGATAACGCACTCATTACTGTGAAAGCAATCGATGCAAATGGTGGTGGTGTAGCAGATAAAGACGTATCTCTTTCGGTTATTGATACCAAATTGAATAAAGTTACTATAGTTGGTAGTTCAGTTCAAAAAACTGATGCGGAAGGGAATGTAAGCTTTACGGTTGTATTACCTAGAACTGAACCAAATGAAAGTTTGATTGCTAGCGGTATTACCTTGAATGCAAGTGTGATTGATGCAAACAATAATATTAGCTCACAATTGATTAAGCTTAACGTAGCTAAGGGCGTAGTAGAACAACCGATTGGTAATATCACCTTTGGTAAATCGAGTGAACTAGAAAAATCAGCTGATGCACTTTATTATAGAGAAGCACTTTCAGCACATGTAGTAGATATCAACGGTAATCCTTTACCGAACTACAAAGTAACAATGAATATCGACTTGTTACGTGCTGGTTCAGGTGTATTTACAACAAAAGCAAGATTGCAAGATTTACGAACTCAGCGTTTAACTCCTGTTCGAAATCAATTGTTGCAACAAAATGCTAATTTGCAACAACAAGAAGCAGTCTTAACTAATATACAAAATGCTCCGATTCAATCGAGTGCTATTTCTAACTTGGAAAATAGTATTAGAACTACACAGCAATCAATACGTTCTGCAAGAATAAGTTTAGCTGATGCAAATACCACTTTAGCATTGGCTCAGAATGCAGAAGACGATGGTAGAATTAAAGCTGCACAAGCTTCCATTGCAACAATTCAAGGAAGAATTAACATTCTGAATATCCAGTTAGAAGAGCTAAATGATGATTTAAGCAAAGAAATTAGCGCTGAAAATAATGCTAAGCAACAAAGAGTGAATAGCCAACAAGCGATTGTTAATCAGTTTAAAAATCAAGTCCAACAGACCCAAGATAGAATTAGTAATGTTGAAAAGTTAGAATTACCTGCACGCTTACAATCTTATTGTGAATTATCAAATAAATCTAATATTCAACTTGCTACAGGTTTTGTAGATCCAACAGGGAATATTACGCCAAGCTTTACTTACACGACTGATGCTACGGGTAAGTTTAACTTTAGCGTACAGTATTTAAGACAATATGCTGGTTGGCAAACTGTTGAATTTAGAGCACAAACGAATGTGAGTACAAAAGATATAAACTCTAGTTTTGTATATACACTAGGGTTACTAAAAGATGACTTTGATGCAGAAACAGGTCAACCCTTTGATAGTAGTCCTTACGGTAATAATTGTGTTCAGGCAGATCCATTCGCGCCTTTATTATAATAATTTGAAAACAAAAACAGCGCTTCGGCGCTGTTTTTTATGGGAGCTGAAATTTAAAAAACTTAAATCGATGTTCCCACACTTACACCCACAGTCGGCTTAAGATTCATCGAGCTGCAACCTATCAAAGCCAAACTACAACACAAAATAATCAATAACTTATTCATGAATCAATCCTTGAGATTTAGCCTGATTGAACAAGGCAGCTGAACGAGCACCACTACGACAGACCATCAAAATTGGTTTTGGCAGCTCATTATAATAGCGTGCAAATTCCTCAATATTGGCTTGAGAGATCTGACCACTATTCACAGGCTGATAAATCACACTCACTTGAGACTTTTCAGCAATTGAACGCAGCTGTCCAACCTTGACCTGATTCCCTTGTTCTTGGTCGGGTCGATTCACGATTACAGACTTAAAGCCTTGTTGAATCAATTGCTGGAACTTGTTGGTGGTCATTTGCCCTGAAACACTGACTGTAGAGGTCAGTGCATGGCTTAGATTATTTGCAGCAACAACCAGTGAGGCACAGCTTAAACAGCTGGCCAGTACCACACCTTTCCAGAACAAATTAGTCATCCAGCAGATCCATCTGTTTTGCCAGTTGATATAAGTTATTCGAGCGGTTTCCAGTACGACAGAACATCAAGATCGGTTTTGGTAAATCATTATAATGATTGGCAAAAGTGCGTACATCAAGCTCAGTAATCTGACCGGCTACTACTGGCTGGAATACATAATCCAGACCGGCATTGCGTGCAGCTTCCTCGATTTGTGCACTGGTCGGCTGCTCAGAACCACCTTCCATATCCGGGCGGTTATTGATAATAGATTTAAAACCTTTCTCGACCACCTGAGTCACGTGTTCCGGACCAATTTGACCAGCAAAGCCTACATTTTCGCTCATGACGCCACTCCATCATTTCATTTATATCGATATGCTTTATGATAGCATTAAGCGGAAAACATGCTGAAGCTGTTGTGAAATTTTTATAAATGATGATCACCATAAGATAACGCAATGGAGCGCGTATGCAGGCTTATACAGTTGAGCCACTGTATGTCAAAAGCGGTCAGGATGTGATTGCTGCAGATTTTTATCGGCCTAAAAATATAGAAAAACCGGCCGTGATCTTGATGGCCCATGGTCTGGCGGCCTTACGTCAATTTAAACTGGTGCACTATGCCCAGCATTTTGCCAGTGCCGGCTATGCGGTGGTGTTATTCGATTATCGCTATTGGGGCGGCAGTACCGGGCGACCGCGTGAGCTGGTCTTGATTTCTGCCCAGCTGGATGACTGGCGAACCATGATCAAGCATATTCAGGCACGTAAGTCGATTGATAGTCAACGGATCGTGCTCTGGGGAACTGCCTTAAGCGGAGGGCATGTACTCACCCTGGCAGCAGAACTGAAAAATATTCAGGCCGCAATGGTACAGGTGCCTTTTGTCGATGGGGCTGAAAGTGCCAGGCTTTATCCTTTGCAGCAACTCCCCAAGGCACTTAAGGTTTCTAGTCAGGACTATATGGGAAGCAAGGTTGGTATGCAGCCCAAAACCTTGCCGGTGGTCGATCCTTACGAGCTGTGTTTTATGCCGACACAGGACAGCTACGAGGGTTATCTGTCGATTGTGAATCCGGATTATTATTGGAGTGGTCAAATTCCTGCGCGGGTCTTTTTTAATTTAATGCGTTATCGCCCGATTCAGCAAGTTAGAAAAATCACCATTCCGGTGCTGTTTATTGCAGCAAAACTGGATAGTTTAATTCCGATTGAATCCAGTCGCGAAACCGTAACCAATCTTGCACCGTTTGTACAATATCAGGAGTGGAATATCCGGCATTTTGATATTTATCATGGTGAATGGTTTGAAAAAGCCGTTTCAACCCAATTAGAATTCCTACATCAACATATTGCAGTACGCTAGATGATTATTGTATGCCCAGAATGTCAGGCCAAAAATCGTGTTCCTGAAGATAAACTCACCGCCAACCCTGCCTGTGGTCAATGTCATCAGGCCCTGATTCCATTGGCGCCAATTGAATTAAATGAGCAGAATTTCAGCCAGTTTGTCCCCCATAGTGATTTACCAATCCTGATTGATCTGTGGGCAGAATGGTGTGGCCCCTGTAAAATGATGGCACCGCATTTTGCGACTGTCGCGCAGCAATATCCAAACGTGGTTTTTGCAAAAATTGATACCGAAGCGAATCCGCGCTTAAGTTCAGCATTTAATGTTCGCAGTATTCCGACGCTGGTGTTGATGAATAAAAGCAACGAAATTGCTAGAATAAGCGGTGCATTACGATCAAGCGAACTACAAAAATGGCTTGATCAGCAGTTAAATACCCAACCCTAATTCAAATGCCTGGAGTGAATGTGTCAGATTCTCAAGTAAAACCAGAGGGGATTCTTTCCCTACAAACGATCGCAATGCCTGCAGATACCAACTGGAGTGGTGATGTGTTTGGTGGCTGGATCGTTTCACAAATGGACTTGGCAGGCGCGATTCACGCAGAACGATTTTCAAAGGGACGTTGTGCCACGATTTCGATTAACCAGATGACCTTTCTGGTTCCAGTGAAAGTCGGGGATGTCATTAGCTGTTATACCCAGATTTTAAAAGTTGGCAAGACCTCTATTCAGATGGAAATTGAAGTCTGGGACAGTCATGATGATTCACGTGCGCCGATTCGTGTCACAGAAGGAGTATTTACTTTTGTCGCAGTCGATGTAAAAGGCAATAAGCGTCTGATTCCAGAGGAAGCCAAACAGAAGTTTTTAGAGTCTCAAGCAGCCCAATGATTGAATGAGATATAAAAAAATCCCAGAGATCATCTCTGGGATTTTTCTTGCTTAGAAAGAATTATGATTGCTTGAGCTGATCTTTGGCAATCCAGGCCCAGAGCATTTCACATTGAATCGGCGTTTCTCCGGATTCATCCGTGACCGTGACCTGAACCAATGTTTCGCCTTTATCGGAGCTTTGCATGAGTGCTTGTTGCTCCGGCGTCAAGGTAGCGACTGCAGTCATGGCGCCTTTGGTCGGACGTTTAAAATCAATCTTCAAACTTTTGATTAATACAATCGCGGTATCCGGCACATTCATTGCCGTCACAAAGCCGGTCGCAGTTTCTGCCACTAAGGCCATGGCACAGGCATGTACCTGACCAATATGGTTTTGCATGGCTTTATGGTTGGCGATTGTGACCACCACTTTTGCTCCACTGAGTTCTACATAGCGAATCTTGGCAGAACCTACCATGGGAATAATCCGGCCAAAGGTTTTACTCAATAAAGTACTACGAATAGCTTGAGGTAGTCTGGAAGTAGCTTTTACCAGTTTGGTCAGTCGATTGCGATGCGTCATAATTCCTTCTTTAAGACACTGTGCGGTCTTAATCTTTAAAGTTATTGAACTGTAAAGGCAGACCAAATTGCTGTTCTTTTAAGAAGGTCATCACTTGTTGCAAAGTGTCGCGCTTCTTGTCCGTTACACGAATCTTGTCACCCTGAATAGAAGATTGCGCTTTAATGCCGCTTTCTTTAATGGCTTTATTGATTTTTTTTGCGGTATCAGAGTCAAGACCGTCTTTGAGCTTGATCACCTGAATCACGTTTTTACCAGAAGCCGTCATTTTCTGTGGATCGAGTGCCTGAATATCAACTTTGCGTTTAAAGAAATGACTTTCGAGCATGCTATACACTTGTTCACACTGGAAATCACTTTCAGTCGAAATCTTGATTTCCTTGTTTTTTTCATTCAGTTCAATAGAAACGTCCTGACCGCGGAAGTCAAAGCGGGTCGCAATTTCTTTTTGGGTGTTTTGAACTGCATGATTTACTTCAAAAATTTCTAATTCAGAAACAATATCGAAAGAAGGCATGGTTTAGACCTTTACAAATGGAAAGAATATCTGAGATGCTAGGGATGTTTTCTTCATTTGCCAAGTGTTGTTTACATCAAAGGAGTGCGCAATGATCCGTAAACAAGAAATTACAACATTTGAGTTCCCAGAAAATGCAATTATCTGGGATGTACGCGATACAAGTGCTTTTGCTGAAGCACACGTGAAAGGGGCGGTGAATCAGCCCATTAACGATCTTTCAGCAGAGAGCCTAACTCAGGTGTCAGCGGATCAACCCATTTACATCTTGTGTGGTGGGGGTAGTAAAGCTCCACGTGCTGCTGAAAAACTAGAGGGTTTTGACAGTTCACGTGAATATGTCATTCTGATGGGGGGTACTCGTGCCGCCCGTGATGCAGGCTTACCGCTTGAACAGGGTGCATAAGCATTCTGTTAAAAAAAAGCGCCGCAAGGCGCTTTTTTATTGGCTGAAATTTAATTCCTCCCAACCTCCCTTTTCTAAAGGGAGGAGCTACAGGCATTCGATTTATTCATAAAAGTAGAGAAAAGTCCCCCTTTAAAAAAGGGAGACTTAGAGGAATTCATGCAAAAGGGTAATTAAATTTGTGGCTTAAAATAAGGCTTCTTGGCTTTTACTTTCTTTTGAAAGCGGCTCACGCTGAGTTTTTTAACCAGACTTGCCGGAACAGGACAGGCCTCACCCAGAATCTGGGCGGCCAGAATTTCACTACAAAGGGGTGCAAATAAAAAGCCTTTGGAGCCTAGACCGGCAAAACTATAAATTTCCTGTTCAGGCTGCATTTTACCGAGTAAAGGAAAGTAATCCTGACTTTGGGCACGTAGCGCTGCACGGCCATGCCAGGTGTCCATCGGTGCTAATGACGCGGCATAATCTGGAAAGACGCTCTGGAGCAGCTCATGATTATGTGCATGATCTTCTGGGAGCACCTCTGTATCCTCCCGACCAGGATGGAAAGATGCACCGAGAATTAAATGTGTATCATCCAGTTGCATACAATACCCACCGTAGTTATAAGCAGTCTCTTTGCTTAAAGGCTGAGCGCTATTGTTTAGCCAGCTCACTTGTCCACGAATTGGCTTGAGTGCCGGATAATGCTCAAAGAATTGTGCTGTCTCGCGCGCGCTACAAACCAGCACATGATCAAACTGACCCAAACAATTTTCATTTTCAAAAAGTTCGGGTTGAGATAGCTGCTCAATTTTGGTGATTTTTGCTTGGATATATTTAATATTCGGATGCTGTAAAATTTCATCACGCAATTGATGCGGAGAAATAGTTCCTGCTGCTAAAAGTTTTAAACTTGAATATTCAGTATGCAGTTTCTGCTCATCCGCCGTTTGCACTGAAAGAATATGTGCTGGATATTCATTTGCCAGACTTAAAAGAGTTTCAGGATGTTTGAGTGCCAATTGACTGACCTGAATCGGTCGAAAGGCTTTGAATTTTGCATAATGAGTCAGGGCATGTTGCCAAGCCAAGGTCATTAAATGTTCTGCACTCTGCTCAATCGGGCAGAGTTTTGGGTTCAGGAGCGCAAGCGGGTTACCAGAACCACCAGCAAGTGGCGCTGATTGATCGTAAATCGTGACTTGGTGGCCACGCTGTGCAAAGGCCCAGGCAGCACTTAAACCTGCGATTCCGGCACCAATAACCGCAATCTGGCGTACGTTAAATTCAAGCTCAGGATTTAATGCTGTTTTTTTTTGAGTAATATCCTGATCTGCACCCGAATTGGCTGGTTCAGATAGCTTCCAGATGGCTTTGAGCATTTCACGTTTATGTCCAAAACCTCTTGGACGTGAAATGGAAATCCCATGGTTATTTAGGCCACGTTTCAGGACACCTGCGACACTAAAAGAAGCGAAAGTGGTGCCAATCTCGGATAAACGCACAATATTATTTAAAACATTTTCTTCCCACATGTCTGGATTACAAGACGGCGCAAAACCATCCAGAAACCATGCATTCACAGGTGCGGTTTTTTCCATGATGGGAAATACATCATGGGCATCTCCAAGCCACAAGTCGATTGAGAAACGTTCTTCCCGGAAGCTTAAACGGTGGCAGCCTGCAATTGGCATCGGATATTGGGAAATCAGTTGATCTGCCAATGGCTTGAGTTCAGGCCAGACATTTAAAGCGCGAATCAGATCGGGTTTAGAGAGCGGAAATTTCTCCACTGAAATCGCATGCAAATGACTGTGATTGTCCGGACGGGTCTGCTGCCAGAGCTGCCATAACGCCAGAATATTCAGTCCTGTGCCAAAGCCGGTTTCGCCCACACAAAAATATTCAAACGGTTTTAAGTCAGTCAGGCGGGTCGGCAGGTCATTGCCATTTAAAAAAACATGGCGGGTTTCCAGCAAACCATTGTCTTTAGAAAAATAAACATCGCCAAACTGTTTAGAGACAGGCACTTCAATGCCATCCACCAATTGCCAATCGAGATCGGCGGTTTGAATTGCATGCGACAAAACGACTACAACCTTAAATAAGTCCGAAAGGGGAATAGATTACCATTGACGGCGACGCTTGGTATAAACGTAACTGGCAATCAGAAAGCCCAGCAAAACGCCCACGGCCAACGTGGCAGCACCATACAGGAACATCTGCGCACTGCGTTCGCTTTGTAAAACCTGTACTTGCACGCCAAGATTGTCATTTCTGAGCTGTAGTTCCTGATTTTGTGCTAACGCTTCCAGATTGGCTTTTTCCAGCTGTTGCAGACGCGTCGCCTGATCCTTCACCAAAGCTTTTACTTTGGCGTCTTGCTGAGCTTTATTTCTGGCAAGTTCTTCAGCAGTCAGTGGCTTATTTCCAGTTGCCGGAAGGGCTTGAGATGCTGTTGCAGCCACAGGGATGATTGCAGGTTTTGGCGTAGTAGTGGGGGTTGCGACCGCAGCTTGTACAGCAGCAGCGGCGACACTGTTTGGTGTTGTCTGAACTGTGGCAACTTCTACTGCCCATACAGAATGAAAGGTACAACAGAGGCCAATAACACTGGCAAGAACAACACGCATAAACCTTATCCTTGAGGGAATGCTTTGTTAAACGGTTTCACATCAATCTGTGCATATACACCTTCTTTCAGGAAGGGTTCATCTTCTAGCCAGGTATCCAGGTCTTCACGGCTGTCAAAATCGACAATGATGGTACTGCCATAAAAGCCGGCTTGTGGATTACTCGGATCTTTCGGCATCGCGCCTGCAACAATCAGACGGCCTTCATCATTCAGCTTTTGCAAGCGGGCAAGATGTTGTGGACGAATGGCAAGACGTTTCTCCACTGTACCTTCCTGATCGGTACAGCTAACGACAAATAACGGCATGATGATTCTCAATCGTTTGTAGTTGGATTTATTCAGCAGTCTTAAAGTATTTACGCAATACAATAAACTGGATAATGATAAAGGAAAACATCACGATCATGTCACCGAATGCCGTAAATTCGCCCCAATATTTTCCATCCAGCCACAAGTAGGCAAAGAAGGTATGTAAAAATGACATCAGTGCAAACATGGCGACCCAGGCATAGTTCAGTTTGATCCAGCCTTTTTCACTTAAGTTGAAAACCGGGCCAAACAGACGCTGAATCAGTGGCTTTTTATCTTTACTAAACCAAGGCGACAGCAGGAATACGCCGGCAAAGACCAGATTCAGCAATACCGCCTTTAAACGGATATAGAAATCGTCGCTCAGCATCAGAGTGATCCCACCAAAAATCACGGTCATAAACAGTACAATCCATTGCTGCTTATCCAGGCGGAATTTTTGCATGACAAATAACGCACCATAGACCACCAGCATAGCAATAATCAGACCAGTGGTTGCCACAAGAATATTATTATTGTCGACACCCCCCGCAGAACCGATCAATTGCAAAAGTTGATGGTCAGTGTCTTTTGGATCTACAGTTTTATATAAATAAAAGAAAATAATGAGTGGCACAAAGTCTAAAAGTGCTTTCATGTTAGAGTATCTAAATCTGATTAAATAAATGTCATAGTATAGAGATGCACGGCGTAGATTTACATACACATAGCAATATTTCTGATGGAACTTTAACTCCACAGCAATTGGTCGAGGCTGCCGTAGAGAAATCGGTGCATACTTTGGCATTGACAGATCACGACACTATGGATGGCTTGGAACTGGCACAAGAAGCCGCTAAAAATCATGAGATTAAGATCATTTCTGGGGTGGAAATCTCCAGCCAGTGGTCACGTCCAGCCACCAAGAAAAATTATGGCGTGCATATTGTTGCACTGAATATGCAAAATCCTGAGCCTTTACAAAAAGCCCTCAATCAGCAGAAGAAAATCCGGGCGGAACGCTCGAAACAGATCTGTGACTTACTGATTCCTTTAATTGGTCAGGATATTTATGCCGATGTACTGGTCAAAGTCGATAATATCCCTGATCGGGTAACACGGACGCATATTGCCAAAACCTTAGTAGAAAAGGGCATTGTGACTCGCCCGCAACAGGCTTTTGATAAGTACATCAAGGAAGGTAAGAAAGCCTATGTCAAATTTGATGGCTTGAGTCTTGAAGACACGGTTCAGGTGATTCATGAAAGTGGCGGCTTTGCAGTGCTGGCACATCCGACCAAATATGACCTATCTGCGACCAACATTCGTTACCTGATCGAGATCTTTGCCAAGTTTGGTGGCGACGCCGTTGAACTGCCGCCAGCGGTAGATCCAAGTTCTACTCGCCAGATGGTCGATCGGATGATTGCGGAGCATCGTCTGAAAGTTTCGATTGGCAGTGACTTTCATGGCGACCATATGCCATGGATCAGGCTCGGAAATGTGCCGAGCCTAAAATCGGAACAAGTCGGGATTTGGGAAAGTTTTGTTGATTGAGTGCTTTACTCGAACTTTGCTCTTGCAGAGCAGAAGGGCCCTTTGCTGATAGAAAAGGGCAAGAGAAGAATAAATTACAGTAGGTTATGATCTTTGGCCTGAATCGGTGGTGGGGTTGGTTTGCCCAGCGTGCCTAAGAGTTCAATTTCAATGGTACGTACCATTGAGTCCAGTGGCAAATCATTACTTTGCGTGCCAAAAGGTTCTTCAATTTCTGAGCTTAAGGCATCTAGTCCTAAAAAGGTATAAGCTAAAATACCGACCAGTAAGGGCGTAAATAAACCTAATGTTGAACCCAGGCTAAAGGGCAAAATAAAACAGAAAAAATAGACGGTACGATTGAGCAAGACCGAATAGGCAAAAGGTAAAGGCGTCGTCGCAATCCGGTCACAACCAGTCTGGACAATACTCAACTCCGCCACGTGATTATTCATCTGCATATAGATGATGTCTGAGATTTCACCTTCTTTGAGCGCCTGCATTAACTCCCATTGAATCAGGCTTAAGGTATATTGCGGCGCGTTGGCCTGTTGATAGAGCTGGGTCACAGCTTGCTGGCTCATGCCGCTAGTTTCAACCAGTTCGGTCGGATTGGCTGTCTGATGGCGTAGCCGGTCACGGAGAACATTGGCAAAGACAATCACGTGCTGAATCACACGTTCACGGCGACCTTGGGACAGCATCCGGCAATCCCGGTCAAAATGTCGTGAATTGGCAATCAGAATACCCCAGAGTTTGCGGGCTTCCCACCAGCGGTCATAACAGGCCGAATTCTTAAATCCGAGAAAGATCGACAGTACCACTCCAATCAGGGTAAAGCCGACCAGAGGTAATTCTGGAAAATGAAAAGAGCCAATATGTGACAAGCCACCGATAATGGCCGAGATCAACATCACTACGCCTAAAGGTGGCAAAACTTTCGGCAAAATTGTACCTCGCCAGGAAAACAGCAGTTTAAAAACAGTTGGCTGGTCACGTACGATCATTTATTGGAATCATCACAATTTTTTTCATGATCTTGTGGAGTTGTGCCTGCTTTGTCAAGTGCTATTCAATACTGCATTTCCGGTTTGATGAGTTGCTGCTCAGCAAAGGAAAAACTGCCCTCCAAAGCGATAATACAATGGTCAATCAGATGAATATCTACCAGCTGGCAGGCTTGTTGAATCTGACGGGTCAATGCCAGGTCAGCCTTGGATGGAGAGGGCCGGCCCAGCGGATGATTATGTGCAATCACAATGGAAGTAGCCTGTTGGCTAATGGCATAACGCAACAATTGATTAATGGAAATATCACATGCATTGATGGAGCCATAAAACAGTTTTTTAAAGGCAATTTTTCTTAGACTGGCATCCAGACACAGCACGGCAAACACTTCTTGAGTTTCACCGAGCAGTTCAAAACGTAAATAATCCCGTAACCGTTTGGAATTATTGAGCTCCAGTGCATCCTGTTTCAGATGTTCGGAAATATAACGCCGTCCTAATTCCTTGACCGCCATGAGCTGGGTATATTTGCTAATGCCCATGCCATGAAAGCGACTGACGTCCTCTAAGGGTGCATCCAGTAAGGCAGTGAGATGACCGAAATGCTGAATCAAGAGTCGGGCAAGTTCGACTGCGGAATGTTGCTGTGAGCCGGAACGCAGGAAAATTGCCAGTAGTTCGGCATCGGATAAACTTTCTGCACCATATTGAATTAAGCGTTCGCGCGGGCGTTCTTGTTCAGGCCAGTTTTTAATAGAAAATTGCATAGTTATTAGACTTATTTATTATGAATTATGAGTTTTCCCTGAAGCTGATCTCTTGGGAATGCCATTATTTAATGCTATTGTGAGCCCCACTGCAACAGAAAGGTAGCCTGTTTGTGAGCTTCGACGTAAGTGTAATTCCTCATAAAAATATCATTTTAGCTGTGACTGGCGGCATTGCTGCCTATAAAAGTGCGATTCTGGTTCGTCGTCTGAAAGATGCCGGATTTAATGTGCGGGTGGTGATGACCCAAGGGGCACAGGCTTTTATTACACCTTTAACGTTTCAAGCCTTATCAGGCAATCCGGTCCATACGGCATTACTGGATCCTGAAGCGGAAGCAGGTATGGGGCATATCGAGCTGGCACGTTGGGCGGATCTGTTACTGGTTGCACCTGCAAGTTGTGACATCTTGGCAAAGTTTGCAGCAGGTCTGGCAGATGATTTGCTCAGTACTTTATATCTGGCGACCAAGGCACCGGTCTGGGTAGCGCCTGCCATGAACCAGCAAATGTGGGCAGCTAAGCCAACACAACGCAACTTGGCCACTTTAATTGAAGATGGTGTGCATGTGATCATGCCGGATGCCGGATCTCAAGCCTGTGGCGATGTGGGTTTAGGCCGTATGCCTGAGCCGGAAGATCTGGCACGACAAGTCACAGAATATTTCCATCAAGCACAGCGTGCGATCGCAGAAAAATTTGGTCAGCTTGCGGGTAAACGTGTCACCATCACCGCCGGTCCAACCCGTGAAGCGATTGATCCGGTACGTTATATTTCCAATCACAGTACCGGTAAAATGGGCTTTGCTCTGGCAGCTGCCTGTTATGCCGCTGGGGCAGATGTGACCCTGATTGCAGGGCCAGTGACTCTGGATACACCAAATGGCGTCAAACGCAAAAATGTCAGTTCTGCCGTAAAAATGCTCAATGAAAGCATGCAGATGCTGGAAGATGGCTGTGATATTTTTATTGCAACTGCTGCGGTGGCGGATTACCGCGTGGCCGAAGTTGCGGAACACAAAATTAAAAAATCTGGCGATGAGCTGAATGTGGCGCTTGTGAAAAATCCGGATATTGTTGCGACCATCGCCCAGCAAGAGAAACGTCCGTTTATGGTCGGTTTTGCGGCGGAAACCCGCAATATTGAAGAATATGCCGCGGGCAAACTGGTCGCGAAAAAACTGGATATGATTGCCTGCAATGATGTCTCACGTGCCGATATCGGTTTTGCGTCGGATGAAAATGCCATGACCGTATTTTTTGCCGAACAGTATCAGATGGATAAGCGTGATCTGGAAAAAGCCTCCAAGCAGGAAATTGCCCAGCAGCTGATTGAAGCGATTCATGATGCCTTGCATCGTGATCCATCCAGTGATGACGATTTTTAAAAGAATCTTCACAAAAAAAAAGCCCTGTTAGACTCAGGGCTTTTTTATGAGTAAATTTTTATCATTTATTCAAAAAGCTGTAGAAATCTTAAATAATTTAGTCATGATTCATGCACTGCTTATTTCTTGTTTTTTCAAAAAAGCATAAAATAGGTCACAGAATAAGCAAGCATAACAATACTGCATATATCAGCTATAAGCAGGAACAGGAAAGAAAAAGAAGGAGGCGCTATGAGAACAATCATTGTGTTATGGATGATCGCCTGTCTGGCTGGATGCAGTTACTTTGTCTCGATGGATGAATTGGCCAGAAATATTCAAGCGCAGATGCAACAGGAATTTAATTCCAATCAGGATTATCAACGCTATCGTTTTACTGTGCAGAAGGTCAAAATTGTCCAGCGGCAGGGCAATCAATTTAAAGCGATTTCTCATCTGAATTATCAGGGGGAGGCATATCCGGTCAATGTCAAAATCTTTAAGGTCGATGGAGGCTATAGGTGGGCGATCGAAGAGGATGCCTTTGCTTTTATTGATGAAATTGAAATAGAGCAATACCGGCAGCAACTGGATCGGGAGTTACAGCAACTGGCTGCAGCCTTAGATGACCTGGAACCTGTAAATGAGTCAAAAGAGCATGAGCGCGGTTCTCTGGTCACATCCATTGCCGAGCCAGAATTTCAAGGTGTTTCTTATCAGGAAGAACCGGTTCCGGTCGGTAATATCACCGCATATACTCAATAACGTCTTCGCTCATCTCTATAAAAAAGCCCCGATGATCGGTGCTTTTTTATATCGATTAGACTTTTAAATTCGTATTTAGGATTCAACTTGCTGATGTTCACGCACATAGTCTTCAGTACGTTGCATTGCTTCTTGAATATTAAACAGCGCAGTTTCCACATCTTTCAAGGTTTTGGCATTGCCACCGCTTAGTGCCTGACGCCATTTACGTGCACCCGGCAAGTTCTGGAACAGTCCTAAAATATGACGGCTAATAATTGACAATGGTGCACCTTCTGCCATGCGCTGGGCAATATAAGGCAGCATTTGTTGCATGATCTCGAAACGATCAGGTGCATCCAGATTCCACAATTGGCCCAGTTCAGCCAATAAGTACGGATTATGATAGGCTTCGCGACCAATCATCACGCCATCGACATGTTTGAGATGTTCCAGCGTTTCGGCATAGGTCTTGATCCCGCCATTGATTTCAATCAGCAGATCAGGACGATCCTGCTTCAGGCGATAAACATCTTCATAACGCAGGGGCGGCACATCGCGGTTTTCTTTAGGCGATAGACCTTTTAATAAGGCAATTCGCGCGTGTACGATAAAATTATTGCAGCCGGTTTTGGCCACGGTATCGACAAAATGCAGCATTTCTTCATAAGACTGCATATCATCAATCCCGATCCGGTGTTTTACAGTCACTGGAATATCCACCGCATGCTGCATTTCAGCAATACATTCTGCGACTAAATCGGGTTCAGCCATGAGGCAGGCCCCAATTTTATTATTCTGTACCCGGTCACTCGGGCAACCCACATTTAAATTGACTTCGTTATAACCCCAATCCTGTGCCATCTTGGTACAGGTCGCGAGATCTTTAGGATTCGAGCCACCAAGTTGTAGTACGATCGGCTGTTCTTCGGTGTTAAAGTCCAAATGCCGTTTGGCATCCCCATAAATGATGGCACCTGTGGTGACCATTTCAGTGTACATAATCACATTTGGGTTAAACAGACGGGCAAAGAAGCGATAGTCTTTGGTGGTCCAATCCATCATCGGCGCCACACTGATTCGTGGTTGAAGTTTATTTTCAATGGTGGTCAGATCAGTCATTCAAAATTACGCCTTAACGAAATGGAAGAAGAAGGGATGAATAAATCGCCCAAAGATTATTTTTTTGCCCAAGCCCGCTAGGCCAATATTGCAAAAAAAGAGGGCGTAATACTAGCATAAAATCAGCAGAACAACCCGGCGAACTTGAGTCAAGCCAGTAAGTCCAGGACATGAAACAAGAAATAAAATTAGAATTCCAAGTCATTCCAGAATGGTATATTTTGATAGTAGAAACACCAATATAAAAAATGATAGAAATAAGGAGAATAATTATGCTGTTATTGGAGGAGATTTATAAAAGCCATAAAGCACAAAATTCAGCACATTTTAACTTAAAAATTCATCGTGGCTTAGGCTGGTTTAAAAAAGCGCTAGACTTGGATCAAGATCTGGATTTTAAATTCATCAGTCTATGGATTGGTTTTCAGGCTATTTATGCAGAAGAGGATGATCGGGTTCAGGGAAAGGATAAGCTGCGTCAATTTCTAGAAATACTTTGCCAAAATGATCTGGACCAGAAGATTAATCATATTGTCTGGGAAAAGTACAGTCAGCCAATCCACTCACTCTTAGTGAACCCCTATATGGAACAAAGTTTTTGGGATTATCGTCACCAGAAAATTAGTCTGGAACGCTGTAATGCTGAACTGGAAACACAGAAAAAAATCATACAGCATGCTTTAAATGAGCGAAATTCTGTCGAAATTTTAGTCGGGGTGTTTCGTCGTTTATATACATTACACCATCAGCTCATGCAGGGCGGAGTTACCTATCATAGTTCCCTGAACCACAAGTCACTCGAGGAAAGCTGCCGGATTCTGGCCGCTTTGCTGCCGGTCTTTATCTGTATTTTATTGGAAAATTCAGTTGCTCTAGATTTAAATAAACCTTTCTATCCAGCGGCTCAAGTCAGCTAAGTATAGTTAAGCATCTAGGCTGCTGTCCGGGCGTGATGCCATTGATCCAGTAAGGCGAATAGGGTAGCGCCTAGGGCCAGCCCGAGTCCTGCCATACAGGTCATGCTCCAGCCCCCATGATGCCAGGCATAAACCCCTAAGGCTGAACCACAGGCACCGCCAATAAAGTACAGGGTCATATACAGTGAATTGACCCGTGATTTGGCATCCGGGCGCAGGCGGAAAATCACATTCTGATTACAGCTATGCGTAATCGCCAACCCCAGATTAATCAGTCCATAGCCCAGAATATAGCTCAGCAGCGATACCGCACCAAAATATAGGAACAGCCAGCTCCCAATCAGGATCGAACAGCCAATCCAGCTCAAGGTTTTGATATGGCCCCGATCGGCCCATTTACCAATGAATTGAGTCGACAATGCGCCAAAGACGCCGACCAGTGTCACCAGACCGACCATGACATCAGACAGCTGGAAAGGTTCTTGGGTCAGCAGCAGGGCAATGGTCGAGAACAGCATGCTCATGGCGGCAAAAGCACAGGCACCGGTAAGAGAGCGCAAGACCAATCGTGGTTCATGTTTTAATAAGCTCGCCATAGATTTGAAAATCGCTGCATAGCTGATTCTTAGGCGTGGCAGACTCGGTAATTTTCCTCGCAGATAAAAACTTAAAGCCAGCATGCTGATGCCACTGACGATATAGATCATTTTCCAGTGAAACAGGTCGGACAATAATCCCGCAATACTGGTCGAGAGCAGAATACCGACCAGCAAGCCGCTCATCAGGAAACCCACTACTTCTCCAGTTTTTTCCGGTTTGACTGCCATGGTGGCCAAGGGAATCAGAATCTGTGCAGCCACGGAAAACAGTCCGGCAATGATGGTGCCAACCCACAGCATCGGCAGGTTTATCGCACTGGCACAAATAAATAAACCTGCAGCTGCACCCAGCATGAGAAAGGGAATCAGCTTGGTTTTATTCAGCATATCGCCCAAAGGTACAATAAACAGCAGGCCTAATGCATAAGAGATTTGAGCAAAGGTAACGGTGAGTGCCACTTGTGATTCCGGCACCTGATAATATTGCTGAATCGATGAAATCAGTGGCTGGCAATAATAGTTGGCGCCGGCACATAAACCACAGGCAATCGCCATCAGCCATAATAAGGGCTTGTTTTGACTGATATCGAGGGGCGTGTTCATAGCAGCAACCTTATCTAAGCCGAGGAGAATTTAAAACAAGCAGCGCATTGATGCAGGAATGAAAGGCACTATAAGTGAGAACTTTAGGCTTTAAAAGTAGAAAAATATTACAATGACTCAATGAAAAGATCTTAGATCGCAAGGACTACACAAGACTTGAATTAGAAAACCAGTCAGGAATGATCAGGTTGCCAGATTTTTGATCAATAGCTGGCTTTATTACAACGCATAGGACAAAGAAAGAACGGAAAATCCCCTGAAAATGAAAAAAATTAAATAATGGCTCTCATTTTATGCGCAGATATGGTGCATAAACTTTATTTTAGTCACTTATTCGGTTTATGACATTAATATAATAAATGGTCAGCAAGATTTTTGTTCCTCTTGGTCTGATCATTTTAGAGATAAGTGACCTTTAGACCCACAGATCTCGTTGTGTCACATCCATCAATTCAACCTCAGCCTGATGGGTGCTAAATCATAACTAAATTGAATAAAAGGTATTACTTTACAGATCAGATAGCTTATCTGGAATAAGTTCTTTATTTGTCAATAAAGTCAAATTTAGAAAACTTGGAGAGCTAAAGTGCCGCTGTCCTTAGCAGAGAGACCTATTCAGAAACGGGTAGCATAAAGAACCAAAACAGGAATTTTGGTCAGAAAGATCAATGTAACAAAAAAAATCTCAAGTAGGCGGCTTATCAGCCGAGCGCATTTTCAGGTTTTCATTCAGGTAAATGAATATCGTTTATAAAATAATCAAATATAAATATTTGGCGTATATAAGCCATGCACCAGTACAGCAACATTTTTATGAATCATCAGTTCAATATATAGGCATTTATTAAATAAATAGTAGGTGGTAATTTCAAACAGTTTGATTAGAATCCAAAAATTCAACAAGAACACATCCTGAGGGGAAGCATCGTTTAAGCGATGTTTACTTAAGAAAAATTAGCTTGAGGAACGCTCATGCAGATCGGAATTCCAGCCGAAACTGTTGTCGGTGAAAATCGCGTCGCTGCGACGCCAGAGACAGTAAAGAAATTGATCAGCGCAGGACATAGCGTGATTATCGAACGTAGTGCAGGGCTTAAAGCTGCCTATATCGATAGCGCCTATGAACAAGTTGGTGCCAAAATTACGGATGATGCCTACACCGGCAGTCAATTGATTTTAAAAGTTCGTGCACCGAAAGGTGAGGAAATTCAAAAACTCAATCCGAACATCGCCATCGTGGCGATGTTTGATCCTTACCGTAATACTGAGCTTGACCAATTTGCGGCACAGAACGTGTCTGCATTTGCATTGGAGCTTTTGCCACGGACCTTGTCTCGTGCGCAGAATATGGATGTCTTGTCTTCTCAAGCCAACCTTGCAGGATACAAGTCAGTCCTTCTGGCTGCGGCTGAATACCAGCGCATGTTCCCGATGCTAATGACGGCTGCGGGGACGGTCAAACCAGCCCGTGTGGTGATCATGGGGGTCGGGGTCGCGGGTCTGCAAGCGATTGCCACTGCAAAACGCTTAGGCGCTATTGTGGAAGCCACAGACTTGCGTCCAACAGCAAAAGACCAAGTGGAATCATTGGGCGGTAAATGGCTGGATGTGCCGATGTCTGCGGAAGAGCAGCAAAAAGCGGCGGATGCGGCCAAGAATGGTTATGGCTGGATGCCTGGTGAGGAATACATCCGCGATCAGGCTGCCATTGTGGATAAAGCCGTATCAAATGCTGACATTGTGATTACCACAGCGCTTTTACCCGGCCGTGATGCACCGCGTTTAATCCGTGCTGAAACAGTTGCGAAAATGAAACCGGGTTCAGTCATTTTAGATATGGCAGTGGAATCGGGCGGTAACGTTGAAGGTTCGAAATGCGGTGAAACTGTGCATACCGACAACGGCGTCAAAATTTTGGGTATTCCCAATATTCCTTCGACTGTATCGACTGAAGCATCGGCTTTATATGCACGTAACGTGTTTAATTTTGTCGAAACGCTGTTTGATGCCGACAAGAATTTTGTCCTGAATCCAGAAGAAGAAATTCAAAAAGCCCTACTTGTCACTCATGCCGGCCAAGTGCTGCTAAAACGTGGTTAAGGAGAAGACTCATGGTTGAAACAATTACGATTTTTGTCCTTGCCATTTTCGTAGGTTACTACGTGGTGTGGGGTGTAACACCAGCATTGCATACGCCGTTGATGGCGGTCACCAATGCCTTGTCATCGATCATTATTGTCGGTGCGATGATCCAGACCGTTGGTCTGCCGGTGATCGGCGTTGAAGGCAGCGTGGATTTCCAGACCATTAACGTGGTGAGCGTGCTGGGTGCAATCGCGGTGTTCCTGGCCAGTATCAATATTTTCGGTGGCTTTGCCGTGACTGCACGTATGCTGGAAATGTTTAAACCTAAGCAAAAGAAAAAAGAGGGTTAATCCATGGAAATGATTCGAGAATATGCGGATTGGTTCTACCTGATTGGTGCCGTTCTTTTTATCCTGACGCTACGTGGTTTATCAGGTCCTAAAACTGCAATTCAAGGTAACCGTTACGGTATGATCGCCATGGCGATTGCAGTATTGACCACCTTCTTTGTTGCAGATAATCCTGTGGTGTGGATGATTGTGGGCGCAATGGTAGCAGGTGCGGTGGTGGGTATTGCCCGTGCGCGTACTGTCCCTATGACCCAAATGCCAGAAACTGTGGCGCTGATGCACTCATTGGTGGGTCTGGCTGCGGTCTTGATTGCGATTGCTGCAATTATTCATAACAACAAACTGATTGAACTCGGTCCAGACCTTTTGGCGGCCAATGGTGTCAATTTCCATGAAATGAGCCGTGTTCATTTATTTGAACTGTTCGTGGGTTGTTTTGTCGGTGCAATTACCTTTACAGCATCAGTCTTTGCTTATGGAAAACTGGCTGCGAAGAAATGGGCAAAAACCATTTCTGGCGCATGGGTAAAACCTGTTCAGGCCATCATCTTTATTGCCATGTTGGTGTTTGGTTTCATGTTCTTCTCAACAGGGAATATGACCGCATTCTGGGCAATGACAGCACTTGCACTGATCTTTGGCTGGGTATGGATTGCACCTGTCGGCGGTGGTGATATGCCGGTGGTGGTCTCGCTACTCAACTCATTCTCTGGTTGGGCTGCAGCCGGGATTGGTTTCACGCTTGAAAACAACATGCTGATTGTGGCAGGTTCACTGGTCGGTTCTTCAGGTGCGATTCTGTCTTATATCATGTGTAAAGCCATGAACCGTTCAATCATCAACGTTCTGTTTGGTGGCGCAATGGGCGGTACAGCTGCGCCGACAGCAGGTGCGGGTGAGCAGGTACAACGTAACCACCGTTCTGGTTCAGCAGATGATGCGGGCTTCCTCATGTCAAATGCGGACAGCGTGGTGATTGTACCGGGTTATGGAATGGCGCAAGGTCGTGCACAGAATGCGGTCAAAGAACTTGCGAACATCTTAAAAGAGCAGGGCGTAACCGTACGTTTTGCAATTCATCCGGTGGCAGGTCGTATGCCAGGTCATATGAACGTATTGCTGGCTGAAGCTGATGTGCCGTATGAAGATATTTTAGAGATGGATGAGATCAACTCTGACTTCCCGGCAACGGATGTGGTGCTGGTGATTGGTGCAAACGACGTTGTCAACCCGGCAGCCAAAGATGATCCAACATCGCCGATTTATGGCATGCCGATTCTGGAAGCGCATAAAGCACGTACTATTATGGTAATCAAACGTTCAATGGCGACCGGTTATGCGGGTCTGGACAATGACTTGTTCTATAACGACAAGACCATGATGATCTTCGGTGATGCCAAGAAAGTGGTGGAGGATATGACCAAAGCCATTAATGGTACGGGTCACTAATCATTTAAATCCCCCTAAGTCCCCCTTTAATAAAGGGGGATTTTTTATTTTATATTTTGGAAAAAAGATGATTGAGCGGTCATCGAACGTCTATGTTTATGATGAATTTATCCTAAAATACCCATCAAATCGGTGCATAAGACAAGATGAAAATTAAAAAAAATAGCTGTAGCTTGAGTTGTATTAACGCTTATAAAGTCCGATGAACAGGCAATAAAAAAGCGACCTATACAGGTCGCTTTTTTGAATATTCGGTTTTTACGCTACAGAGTCAGTATCTGCAGGATTGCGCCATAAGCTTTCTAGGTCATAGAATTTACGCGCTGTTGGAAGCATACAATGAACCACTACATAACCGAGGTCGATGAGGATCCATTCAGCATCACGTTCGCCTTCAATACCAAGCGGACGGAAGCCAGCTTTACGTGCTTCTTCAGCAACGTTATTGGCCAGTGATTTGATATGACGTGTCGATGTGCCGCTTGCAATGACCATAGCATCAGCCACATTACTGATACCGCTGACATCAAGCTCAACAATTTCTTTTGCTTTTACATCTTCAAGTGCAGCATGTACGACTTTTAAGCAGTCCTGTACAGCTTGAGAATTTGAATTCATAGTAAGATCGTGAGAATTAGAAGCGCTGGGCGATGGTTCTAAATTCATGGGGTGTGTAATTTCCTAACAATTATGCATGGTCTAATATAGCGGTTTTAGTGCTGAATTTCAAATGAAGCCGCAGTCCACTCAGTCATGCTCCGGAAAGAACTCAGCTTTCCAGACAAAGGAGTCATTGGAATGCTGCATCGGCTTATATTCGGCAGCGACATAAGCTTGATATTGACTATGTTTTAACCACTGAAATATATCATGATATTGAATAGACGCCGTATTGGGTTGATGTCGTCCCGGACAATCCGCAAACTGGATATGACCAATCAGGTGAATATTTTCTTTTAAATTTTCCAGTACATCTTCGCCCATCATCGCCATGTGATAGCAGTCATACTGCATTTTTAAGGCCGGATGATTGACTGCTTCCAGCATTTCCTGGGCTTGGGCAACATTTTGAATCAAAAAACGTGGCATATCGGTGCCATTGACCATTTCAAAGACCGGTTCAATTTGATGCTCGAGCAGCATTGAACAGGCCATTTTCAGATTACTTGCCAGCGTATTCAGGCAGGGCAACAGGTCACAATCCAGAGGCTGTTTGCCGGCCAGAATATTGACCCGAGGTACATTTAAGGCCGTGGCATACTGGATAGCTTGTTCAACAGCATGACGGAACTCGATTTCCCGCCCCGGGATACCGGCCAGGCCATGGCCGCCCTGCATTAAATCACCGGCAGGCACATTAATCAGGCATAAGTTCAGTTGATGGATGCTGAGCTGATTTTGAATCTGGCCAATCGTCAATTCATAAGGAAACTGGATTTCGACATGATTAAAGCCCTGTGCTCGAGCCAGCGCGAAGCGTTCGATGAGTGGCACTTCGGTAAAAATCATCGACAGGTTAACGGCAAGTTTAATCATGTATTTTCCTTATACATTCAGGGTATTACAAAAGTAAAAATTATGCGTGCTTGAGCTGTTGAATCACAGTGGCCAGATCGGCCTCGGCAAAGCCCTGGGCCTGATGGATTTGCAGCTGTGATAAGGCCTGAGTCGCGACCGGAACATTCAGATCAAAGCTTTGGGCCAGTTGCACGGCATTGTTCAGATCTTTAGATAAGGTCTGCACTTTCCATTGCACCGGTTCGAAAGTTTGTGTGGCCATACGTGGTGCCAGAATCTGGAAAGGTTTGGAATCGGCAAAACCACCTGCCAAGGCAGGTGCCAGTAGGCGTGTATCTACACCTGCAAGGCCCGCCAATGCCACTGCTTCCGCGATCAGGGTACTATTGGCTGCGACAATGAGCTGATTACAAATTTTGGTCGCCTGACCAGTACCGGTGTCGCCCATACGGGTGACGCGCTGTGAAAGTGCTGCATAAATTGGGTCAAGATGTTCAATCATTGCGGCATCACCACCGGCAAAAATCACCAGACTGCCTTGTTCAGCACCTGCGGTACCGCCTGAAACTGGGGAATCAATCCAGCTCACCTGTCTGGTCTGTGCTTGTGCTGCAAGCGCGTGAGTTTGCTGCACCGAAAGGCTGGAAAAATCCACAATGATTTGATCGGCAACCAAATACGGCGCGATCTGCTCAAAGACCGATTGCACCGCCTGATCATCTGCCAAGCAAGTCAAAATCACTGGATAATCCGCAATCTGATTCAAAGACAGCGCAGTTGCACCCAAGTCGATTAAGGGATGGCAAGCCGCCGGGGTACGGTTCCATACCGCAACCTGAAAACCTGCATGTAGTAGACGGGTCGCCATCCGGCGTCCCATCAGGCCCATACCCAAAAAGGCAATCTTAGTATCGCGATTTAACTGCATGCTTTTTCTTATTCCTTGCTTGGACTCTAACTCGATTTAGTTATATTGGCGTGGCACGAACTGGACTTCCGGATTCTTGTCCTTTTTACGAGCCAGCTGGCTGTTTTTACCTAGCAATAATTTCAGCTGCCAGATTTTTTCCATACGTAAAGATTTATTTGGACGATGCTGCATGGCATCCAGTACAAACTTAGAGGCCATCAGGGCATCCGGAGAGCGTTGCAGCATTTCCTCAGCCAATGCTTGTGCGCGTGCCAACGGTTCTTGATCCACATGGGTAACCAGACCAATCTCTTTGGCATAGGCACCGTCAAAAATCCGGGCAGTCAAAGTCAGTTCTTTGGCCAGATCAATCCCAATCAGGCCTTTCAGCGAACGGCTGAGCCCCATATCTGGTACCAGTCCCCAACGGGTTTCCATAATCGACATTTTGGTATCAGGATGTGCAATACGGATATCTGCGGCCAGAGCAAGCTGCATACCAGCGCCAAAACAGAAGCCCTGCATCGCAGCGATCACCGGCACCGGTAATTCCTGCCAGACCAGAAAGGCTTTCTGGAACAGGCTCTGACCCGGACGGATTAACTCCCAGGCCGCATAGGCACGATTTTTAGGATTATTTAAATCGGCCAGATCAATGCCGGCACTAAACACCTGCGCTTCACCGGTTAAAATGACGCAACGGATACTTTTATCTTTTTTGATTTTCTGCGCAGTCGCAACCAGTTCACGCAGCAGGGCAAAGCTCATGGCATTGCGTTTATCCGGGCGATTCAGTGTAACTGTGGCAATGCCGTTATTTTTTTCCAAGCGCACGAGTGACATGGCATTCTTCCTTATTTTCCTGAGCCGAGCATAACATGCGGCCCGTGAGCTTACATGACAGCTCAGTCATACTTTCTAAGTCACGGACTGAGCAGCTTCAAGTTTTAATTCAAATGTTGTTTCAGAATTTGCTGGGCGGCCTGTTCAACTTGTTCGACCACGGCTTTAAGTTCATCAAAATGTTTCAGCACGTCTTGAACAAAGTTTTCGTCGGCCTTGCGACGTTCTTTACGCAGGGTTGAAACGAACTGTTCAAATCCGCCCGTGACTTTCTGCAAAGTCGGTGCGCCGACATAGCGGGTTGCACCATATAAACGATGCAAGACATGTTCCAGTTGCGGGAAATCTTCCAGTTCAATTAACTGCTGCATTTCAGTGAGTTCATCGGCAAAACTGTCGACCAGCATGCGCAACAGGTCTACTGCCAGATCTTCCTTATTGGCTGCCAGTTGCAGGCTTTGCTGCCAGTCCAGAATATTCGGATCCAGTGCATCAATCACATGGGCGCGTTCCAGCACTGGAAGCCGTTTAAAATGTTCGGTGGTCCAGTGGGTCAGAATCTGCACAATCTGCTCGATCTGGATCGGCTTGGTGACATAATCATCCATGCCATTTTGCAGCAGCTTATGTTTTTCATCTGACAGCGCATGTGCAGTCAGGGCAATAATCGGCAGTCGGTTATGGTTTTCAAAGGTCGATTCCAGTGAGCGAATCGCACGTGTGGTATCAATTCCCGACATCACCGGCATCTGAATATCCATAAAGACCAGATCAAAAGCTGGCTGTTTCTGCTCATAACGGCGCTGGATGATATCAATCGCTTCCTGTCCGCTCAGGGCTTTGCTGGTGGTGACATTCAGTTCAGCGAGTAATGCTTCCAAAACAATCAGGTTGGGTAAATGATCATCGACGGCCAGAATATGCAGGCCCTGACCATTAAAGTCTTCATGCTGTTCCTGATCGAAGACCGGTTGATTGCCCAGCAGCTGAATCAAGGCACTGCGGCTGAGTGGCTGATGCAGAGCACGGGCACGATGGTCGTTCAGCATGCTTGGATCGAGTTGCATCTGATAACCATATACGGCCAAATGACCCTGATAACGCGAGCGGATCTCGCGTAACAGGACTTCGCTGTCGCCACTATGATCGACGATGAGCCAGGTGTTTTCAGAGTTCTGTAGATGATTCAGGCGGCTAAACAGATCCAGAATCGATGCGCATTCAATATGCTTGACCTGATAATTTTCCAGATAATGACGCAAGACGTTCGCGGTTGCCGGATGGGCCAGATAAGACACCACCGTCAATTCATTGAAATCTGGATGTTCAATTACAGTATCTTCATCGACCAGGAATTGCGCAGTAAACCAGAAAGTCGAGCCTTTTTCGGTTGGGGCACGTTCCTGATTATCTTCAAAACCAATCTGGCCATGCATCAGGCTGACCAGCTGTTTGGAAATGGCCAGCCCCAGTCCTGTACCGCCAAACTGACGGGTGACCGAAGTATCGCCCTGTGAGAAAGATTCAAACAACTTCTTACGATCGGTACCACTCAGGCCAATGCCGCTGTCCTGTACACTAAAATGCAAGACACATCGATCGATCCCCTCATGTTCCATACGTGCCCGCACGATGATTTCGCCATCCGGCGTGAATTTGATCGCATTGGAAATCAGGTTGGTCAGAATCTGCTTAAAGCGTAGCGTATCGCCAATCACATGTTTCGGTACGCTGTCTGCGTAGTAGAAGGCCATATCAATATGTTTTTGTGCCGCCAGGGGTGAGAGCATGTCCATCACATCAAAAATCGCTTCTTCCAGATCGAAAGCTGCGGTTTCCAGTTCCAGTTTGCCGGCATCAATTTTGGAAAAATCCAGCACATCATTAATCAGCGCCAGTAAATGTGCGGAAGATTTACGAATGGTCTGCAAATATAGACTTTGCTCATTGCTGAGATTGCCCTGACGCAAGAGCAGATGAATAAAGCCATCAATACTGTTGAGCGGGGTACGCAGTTCATGGGAAATATTGGCCAGAAACACCGACTTGGCCTGGTTGGCTGAAATCGCCTGGTCACGTGCCTGACGGTAAGTAATATTCTGTACTTCGAGCGTATCTAAAGTACGACGTAAATCATCTTCAGTCTGTTCAGTATGTTCGCGCAGTTCCAGAAAACTAAAATGCAGACGTTTTACCACATTGGCAATATCCCGTTGCAGTAAACGTAGCTCTCCGGTGCTGTTAATCACCATATGCTGGCCGAGGGTATCGGCATTCAGGCGTTGCAACTGCATGCGAATTTCATACATCGGTGCAATCCAGCGCCGTGAGTAGAAATTCAGACAGAGTAATAACAATAATAAGGTTAATAGACCCGTTGCAATCAATACGATCAATACCCGGTAGCGGGCAATGGCCAGCGGCTGATTATCCAGTTCAATTGCCAGCCAGCCTTTAGAAAAACTGTTTTCATTCACTTTAATGGCATAAATATGATTGTCTTTATGCAGAATCGGGCCAATAAAGTTACCGCTTTTATCAAAATCGGGCCAAGCGGCCTGTTCCTGAAAGCCGATACCTAAACGATTCTTGCCACTGTCATCCAGAATGGCTGCCCGAACCAGATGTTTTTCATTGAGCATATTCTGCATGGCATTGTGGGCCTGATCATATTGCCAGGGATACAGGCTTAAAATATCCAGTGCATACTCAGACGTGCCTTGAAAACGCGTCATAATGGCAATTGCCATCTGCTTTTGCTGGGCACGTGCGGCATTCGAGGTTTCAGTCAACACCAGCATCGCGCCAACACAGGCCAAAATAGTAATCGGCACAAAAATCAGCGCAATCAACTGTCCATAGGCGTGATTTAAGTGTAGGCGTTTAAACAGCTTTTTATTGATCGTTGACATGATTTAAGCAGTATTTTCTTTATGTCTGGCATATTAGCATGCTTTAAATCGACAGTTAAAATTTAAGCATTATTTTTATAAGGGTTCAGATCAACCTTTAAAAATACAAGAGATTTCAGTTAAATGATTGCTGAAATACAGTGAAAAGCGGGCGATGAAGACTTCAGTCATCTGAAAGTCCGGGGCTGAAAATAACGCTTTTATATTCACAGCTGAGCTGCTTGATCTTGCTAAATCACAGGGAAATGAAGTTTATAGCAGGATACTGAGTCTGTTTTAGAGAGTTTCCTGAAAAAGCAGTGCTAAATGGATGCAGGGAAAAGCATTTTTTCATACAATAGCCGCACCTCGATATAGGTGCACACAATGAGTAATACCACCCCCGATTTTCAAGCAGATGAATTTTTGTTAGACCACTATGTCGGCAAAACGCCACTGGTGCGTTTACAGCGTCTGGTAAGTCACACTCAAGCTACAGTACTCGCGAAACTCGAAGGCAATAATCCGGCAGGATCGGTCAAAGACCGTCCGGCCTATAATATGATCATGCAGGCCGAGAAGCGTGGACAGATCAAGCCGGGTGATACCCTGATTGAAGCAACGAGCGGAAATACGGGGATTGCATTGGCGATGGTCGCAGCGATGCGTGGCTATAAAATGAAGCTGATCATGCCGAACAATATGAGTCAGGAACGTAAGGATGCGATGCGTGCTTATGGTGCCGAGCTGATTGAAGTTACCAAAGAACAAGGCATGGAAGGTGCACGTGATCTGGCCGCTCAAATGCAAAATGATGGCGTGGGTCTGGTACTGAATCAGTTTGGCAATCCGGATAATGTCGAAGCACATTATCTGACTACAGGTCCTGAAATCTGGCAGCAAACCGGTGGCAAGATTACCCACTTTGTCAGTTCTATGGGTACAACCGGCACTATTATGGGTGTCTCGAAATATCTGAAGGAAATGAATCCGGAGATTCAGATCGTGGGTTTACAGCCATCTGATGGTTCAAGCATTGCCGGAATCCGTCGCTGGCCGGAAGAATATCTGCCGACCATTTTTGATCGCAGTCGCGTGGATCGTATTATCGATATTCCACAAATTGAAGCTGAAAAAACCATGCGTAAGCTGGCGCAGAAAGAAGGCATCAGTGCTGGTACTTCATCTGGTGGTGCAGTGTGGGCTTCCATAAAGCTGGCGGAAGAACATCCGGATGCCGTCATTGTGTGTATTATTTGTGACCGTGGTGACCGTTACTTGTCTACAGGGTTATTCTCTGTGCAAGATTCTGAATAATTATTTGAGCACTGTGTTATGCGCCTGCCTGTTTTAACTTTCGATATTGAAACCCAAACCGATCTCAAATCAGGCGCGCATTTATTTGGTCTGGACCTGCCTGAAGCAGATCTGGATCAGGCCTTGACCAAACTGCGCCGTCAGGATTCAGGCTCTGATTTTCAGCGTCCGCCCTTGCATGAAATTGTCTGTATTTCCGGTTTATGGATCGATGAGCAGGGCATGAAGCTGTTTTCCTTTAGCCGGGAACAGCATTCTGAAGCGGAAATTTTAAGAAAATTCTTATCGATTTTTGATAAGCGTCATCCGACGCTGGTCAGTTGGAATGGTTCACAGTTTGATTTACCGGTGATTTTATACCGTGCCATGTATCATGGACTCTCTGCACCGAGTCTATTCGATCAGGGCGAAATTGACACGCAAAAGCGTTATAATAACTACCAGAATCGTTACCATCATCGTCATGTTGACTTAATGGATGTGATGGCCATGTTCCATACGCGTCATTTCCAGAAGCTGGACGATGTTGCACATTTGCTGGGTTATCCGGGTAAACGCGGTGACGGGGCCTATCGGGTTCCTGAATATGTCCGCAATCAGCAATGGATCGAACTGACCTCTTATTGTGAAGGCGATGTGCTGAATACCTGGCTGGTCTATATCCGCTGGCTGTTGTTAAAAGGACAGCTGTTATTGCCGGATTATCAGCATTTGCTGCACAGTACGATTCAATATTTGCATACCCAACCGCAGCATGCGGACTTTTTATCGGTTTGGCGTGAAACGTCACAAAGAACTGACTTTACCCGTTTTGATTTTCCAACTCCCACATCCTAGGTTTTCATGAAGCATCGAGCACACACACGTCCTACCCAGCAACCCGAGTACATTTTTCAGGTTGAGTCACTTTCGCATGAGGGACGTGGCATCGCTCATTATGGTTCACACCCGGATCATCCACCGCATAAACACGGCAAGAAAGTCTTTATCCGTTATGCCTTGCCCGGTGAAACCGTGCGTGCTCGCATTACCCGTGAAGTTAAAAAACTGGAAGAAGCTGACAGTCTTGAATTACTCAGCGAAGCTTCCGAAATTCGCGTCAAGCCGATCTGTGCACATTTTGGGGTCTGTGGCGGCTGTAATATGCAGCATATCGCAGCCGATGCACAGATTGAACTAAAACAGAATGTGCTGAAATCGCATTTACAGCATTTTGCTGGCATCCAGCCTGTGCAGTGGCTTGCACCGCTACGTTCCGAGCGTGAAGATTATCGCCGTAAAGCCCGGATCGGAGTGCGTTATCTGCCGGCTAAAGACACATTGGTGGTAGGTTTTCGTGAGAATCAAAGCAATAAATTAACCTCGATTGATCGCTGCATGATTCTGGATCGTGAATTTGGATCGCTTACAAGCCTTAAACAATTGCTGCAAAGTCTCAATGGCAAGGCTGACATTGGTCATATAGAATTGGCCATGGGGGATCAGGATATTGCCTTACTGGTGCGTGAAACTGCAAAATTATCAGTGGCTGATGTCAACCAATTGCGCGAATTTACGTTACAGAAAGGCTGGCAACTGTATGTGCAGCCTGCCGGCAAAGATACACTCTCGCGAATTGATGCTCCAGATGCCGCGGCGCGCTTGCACTATAGTCTTGATGACTTTGATGTGAAATTCGGTTTTAATCCTGTGGACTTCACTCAGGTGAATTCGACTATCAATCCGCAAATGGTAGCGCTGGCATGTAATTTGCTACAGCTGCAACAGGGTGAGCGGGTTCTGGATCTATTTTGTGGATTAGGAAATTTTTCTCTAGCACTGGCACGCTGTGTAGGCACATCTGGTCAGGTGATTGCAGTGGAAGGGAGTGAAGAAATGGTGCAACGCGGTGCGGAAAATGCCAAAAATAATGGTATTGCCCAAGTTGCTTTTTATTCACAAGATTTAACCAAAGATTTCTCGCACCAGACTTGGGCAAATCAAGGTTTTGATGCATTATTGATTGACCCGCCACGTGCTGGCGCAGAAGAAGTCATGCATTATCTTCCTCAGTTTGGCGCAAAAAGAATCGTTTATGTGTCATGTAATCCTGCGACACTCGCAAGAGATGCAGGGCTCTTGATACAACAGGGTTATCGCCTCACTCAAGCCGGAGTGATGGATATGTTCACGCATACTGGGCATGTTGAATCGATTGCATTGTTCGAAAAAGAAAATTAAATGAACGATTGAAGAAATGATGTATTTACAAGTAGGAGAAGGGTATGGTCACAGTACGTGAGCAACTCCCTGGACGACTCAATGAGTTGTCACAGGAGACGACTGTAGAACATGCCGAACAAGCACACCACGATCTGACTGAGTGGTTGGATCGGGTTCGTGGCATATTAGATGGGGCACCTTTACAGCAGCTCGAAGAAGTCGCCCACTTAACATTAGAAAGAGAGCTGCAAAGTACGGTTCAGCATCGTTCCAATACCTTTTATACCGGTATTGAGATGGCGGATATTTTGGCACATCTGCATGTCGATGAAGATACCCTGTCCGCGGCCATGCTCTATCGTTCGGTGCGTGAAGGCGTCATGCCACTGACTGAAGTGTTAGAGAAGTTTGGCGAGCAAGTGCATAGCCTGGTCAAGGGCACGCTGGCCATGGGTAAACTGTCTGAACTGATCGAAAAAAATAAACGTCTGGAAGACCATTTCGATAATAATCAGCGTGAACATCTGTCCGGCATTTATAAAATGCTAATTTCAGTGACTGAAGATGTGCGTGTGGTTCTGGTGAAGTTGGCAGAGCGTACCTATGCCTTGCGTGAGCTGACCAATTCCTCGCGTGAACGTCAGGAGCGGGTTGCCCGAGAAATTCTGACGATCTACTCACCACTGGCGCACCGTTTAGGCATCGCCCAGTTAAAGTGGGAACTGGAAGACTTGGCCTTCCGTTATCTTGCGCCAGAACGTTATAAAGAAATTGCTTCTTTACTGAATGAAAAACGTTTAGAACGAGAGCAATATATTCAATTCGTGATTGATAAATTACGCAATGAATTGTCTGAATATGGCATCGAAGCTGAAATTAACGGACGCGTAAAACACATTTATTCGATTTATCGAAAAATGAAAAGCAAGAGCCTGAGTTTTGACCAGCTCTATGATATTCGTGCCTTAAGGGTATTGGTCAAGAGCGTACCGGAGTGTTACCACAGTTTAGGGATTGTACATCAGATCTGGCGACATATTCCGCATCAGTTTGATGACTATATCACCAATCCAAAAGCCAATGGCTATCGTTCCCTGCATACGGCTGTAATTGCCGAGAACAAATCACTTGAAGTGCAGATTCGTACTTACAGCATGCATGAAGAAGCAGAGCTGGGGGTGTGTTCGCACTTTAATTATAAAGAAGGCTCGAAAACCACCGATCATTCTTTTAATCATCGTTTGCATTCTTTACGCGCAGTTCTCGAGCATTATCAGGAACGCAATGAGTCCAGTGCACATAAAGAAGCAGAAGATGAAATCGAAAACTTCGAACATATTCAAGACTTCGAAGGCTTCGAAAAAATCTATGTGTTTAGTCGTGATGGTGATATCAAAGAGTTGCCGCGTGATTCAACTGTGCTCGACTTTGCTTATCATGTGCATACCGAAGTTGGTAACAAATGCTATGCGGCGCGTGTCAATCAGCGCTATGTGCCACTGACCTATACCCTGAAAACCGGGGAACAGGTCGAGATTCTGACCAAAAAAGACCGTGAGCCGAATCGGGACTGGCTGGTTAACTCTCTGGGTTATATCAAGACTGCACGTGCGCGTGACAAGTTGCGTCACTGGTTCCGTCAACAGGACCGCAGTAAAAACCTGGAAGTCGGCCGTGAAGTGCTGAATAAAGAATTGTCACGTCTGGCGATTCATCCAAAATCGATCGATTTGAGTGATTATTGCAATCATTTTAATGTCAAAACCGGTGATGACATTCTGGTGAATCTGGTCAATGGTGATATCAGCCTGCATGCCTTGATTAATCAGGTGAATCGTCATATGCATCTGGATCAGGATGAACCTGAGCTGGTGCTGAAGCCAGCGCTGAATCCGCGTGCCAGTCATACGCTGTCAGCGCACGGTATTCTGATTGACGGGCTGGATAACGTAGAGCTGCATGTCGCGCAATGTTGCCAACCGGTGCATGGTGAGTCGATCGCTGGCTATATCACCCTGAATCGTGGGGTAAGCATTCATAAGGTGGCTTGTCCGGATTATGTGCGCATGATCACCCAAGAGCCTGAACGTGCGGTAGAAGCCGACTGGGAAATGCAGCCAACACGTGGCCAGAGCGTACAGATTGTGGTGGAAGCCTATGATCGACGTGGTCTGCTCAAAGATCTGACGCAAGTGATTTTTTCCGACCAGATCAATATCCGTCAGGTCAATACTATTTCGGAAGCGGACGGTATTGCCAATATGAAGCTATTGATTGAAGTTAAAGGTCTGGCGCAACTTTCCAAACTGCTGGCGCGTCTTGAACAGCAGCCGGGCATTATCAGCGCCCGCCGTCTGGTACAGGGCACTTAATTCTTTATTTCTAAGCTGAAGAAAGCCTGCAATTCAATTGTGGGCTTTTTTATTGTAAGGTATTTGAACAAAATGGATAAAAACAGATCAACAGACCGATATGAGTGCGCCAGAAATATTTGAACGAAGACGACATCATCTGACAAAAGTGATTGATCAGCTGATTGACACCCAGCAATTTAAAACCGGCAAAGAGATCTGCGAGCATTTTGGCTTGTCTGCTGCTTATATCGCGCAGTTACTGAATAGCAAACGCCAGATCGGAGAGAAGGTGGCAAGGGAACTGGAACAGCAACTTGGCTTAGCTCATTTAATTCTGGATCAGACGGTCGAACCGAAGATTGAACTTGCTACAGCTATAGAACAGGTCGCTTTATTTCAGATGCAGGTGGTACAGCAGCAGGCCTTTAAACTCAATCCCATAGATTCTATGGTTTCGTTCAATCAAGATATTTTTCATCTGCAAGCACAGCATTATGCGATTCAGGTGGCAGAGCACTATTATTTTCCCATTCTGAAACCGGACTGGTGGCTGGTTTGTGATAAAGAGTTGCCAGTTTTTGGGATGTGCTGTGTGTATCTGGTCAACGGCTTGCAGCTCATTTTAGAAGAGTTGGCCGAAGCTCAGGATGTTTATGAATTTCGAAGTCTGGATGAAAATCGGAAAGTCATTTTCCAAAAAACAGATATTGAAAAAATCCATCCAGTGATTGCGATTCTGCCGGCTACTTCAACATTCAAACAGCAGAAATAATTCAGCCCATCCTAGGACGGGCTGAACGATGAAAATGAGATCTCAGATTAGGGAATCTGGTTTTCGTCTTCAAATTCTGGCTTGACTTGTACGATAAAGTCCTGACGGTTTAAACCACGCCAAAGTGCAAATCCAGTCCCGATATAGATTGAAGAGTAGGTACCGACAAAAACGCCGACAAACATCGCAATCGAGAACCATTTCAGGCCATCACCACCCATGAGCATCATTGCAACAACAACCAGCAATAGCGTCATAGAGGTATGAATGGTACGGCGTAAGGTTTCGGTCAGGGCAATGTTAATCACTTCAAGCGGTTCTGCACCCCGAATCTTACGGAAGTTCTCACGGATACGGTCAGAGACCACGATATTATCGTTCAGTGAGAAACCAATGATCGCAAGGAGTGCCGCAAGTACCGTCAGGTCAAATGGCCACTGCGTCATGGCAAAAATCCCGAGGGTCACCACGATGTCATGGAATAGCGACAGTACTGCACCGATCGCCAGTTTGAGCTCAAAGCGGATGGTGACATAGACCAGCATCAGCAAGAGTGCCAGTGCCACCGCGCCACCAGAGCGGACATACAGCTCATTACCCACCTGTCCGCCGACTACATCAAGCTTCGGTACCTCTGCCGCATTATTTGGCAGCTGAACCGCTGCTGTGACCGCTTTAGTCAGGTCTTCAGCTTCAATGTCTTCCTGAACGGGCATACGTACCATCAGGTCGCGTTCTGAACCTAAAGTCTGCACCACGGCATCGTTGAAGCCAGCCTGGCTCAGTGCCTTGGAAACATCCTCCGGTTTGACCGGATTGGTATAGTTCAGCTCGGCTGCCACACCACCGGTAAAGTCCAGACCCAGGTTCAGACCTTTAGTGGCAATAAAGAACAGACTCGCAACCGTTAAGAAGATAGACAACAATGCCGCAGGCAAAGCAATCTTCATAAACGGAATGACGCGTTCGTCTTCAGGGCGACCATACTGTTTCTGATTCAGTTGAGTATTTTCAGTCATCATCGATCTCCTTAAATGCTCAACTTTTTCAAGTTACGTTTTTTGCCATAAATGATCTGTACCACGGCACGGGTCACTGTAATGGCAGTAAACATCGAGCAGACGATACCAATCATCAGGGTCACGGCAAAGCCTTTGATCGGACCTGTACCAATCGCGAACAGAATGAATGCAACCAGGAAGGTGGTGAGGTTCGAGTCGAAAATGGTGTTATAGGCTCGATCATAACCCGCCACAATCGCCTGTTTCGGCGAGGCACCCCATTTCATCTCTTCCCGTATTCGTTCACAGATCAGTACGTTGGCATCGACCGCCATACCGATGGTAATCACGATACCGGCAATCCCAGGAAGGGTCAGAGAAGCCCCAATCCATGACATGACGGTAAGAAGCATGGCCAGGTTAAAGACCAGAGCAAAGTTGGCAATCACACCAAACAGACGGAAGAATACCACCATCCAGATCGCCACCAGAATGAAGCCGATTTGCGTTGAAAGTACCCCTTTGTCGATGTTTTCCTGACCCAGACTTGGACCAATCACACGTTCTTCGACAAAGTACATTGGCGCAGCCAAAGCACCTGCACGTAGCATCAAGGCAAGTTCAGCAGCTTCCTGCGGAGAATCCAGACCAGTAATACGGAACTGAGAGCCGAGTACCGCCTGAATAGTTGCAGCATTAATCACGACAGATTCAGTATATGGGGTACGAACTTCAGTTTGAGTACCGGTCGCAGGGTCTTCCACATAGCTAATGCGCTGTTTGTTCTCGATGAACAGTACAGCCATACGTTTGCCAACCGCATTACGGGTCGCATCCGACATCAGTTTGCCGCCTGCGCTGTCTAGCGTAATGTTGACTTCAGCACCGCCGGTGTCCTGACTAAAGCCAGAAGATGCATTCTGAACACGTTCACCAGTCAAGATCCGGTTGCGGTTCAAAAGCAGCTGACGACCACTGTCCAGGGATTCATAAGCGAATACTTCTGTACCTGGTGGCAATGTGCCAGTCGCCTGACCGGTATATGGATCAATATATTGATCATTCAGATCAGAAACCAGACGAAACTCGAGGTTCGCAGTACGACCCAAGACACGTTTTGCTTCTGCAGTATCCTGTACACCCGGCAATTCAACCACAATACGGTTGCTGCCCTGGGTTTGCACCAGTGCTTCTGCCACACCCAATTCGTTAATACGGTTACGTAACGTGGTCAAGTTCTGGTTGACTGCATAAGACTCGATTTCTTGCTTACGTACATCAGTATAAGTCAAACGTAAAGTCGAGCCGGTATCAGTCGCAACAGCCTGCTGGGTAAACTCATTGCCATTACGGCGCAAGAAGTCCATCGCTGCAGCACGATCATCATTGCTGGCAAACTGCACCACAATGGTGTTGCTGCTTAAGTTCAGGCTATTAAATTTCAGGTTGTTATCACGCAACTGACGACGTAGGTCTGTCGCAGAGGTTTCCATGCGCTGCGCAATCGCTTTGTCCATGTCCACTTCGAGTAAGAAGTGAACACCGCCACGTAAATCCAGACCCAGCTTCATTGGCTTGGCACCAATTTTTTGCAGCCATTCCGGCGTGGTCGGGGCAAGGTTCAATGCAACCACGTAATCATCACCTAATCCGCGACGTAAAGCTTCTTTGGCTTTAAGTTGCAATTCACTTGAATCTACACGTAATAAGGCAGCATTGTTGCTAAAGCTATTGTCATGGGTGGCAATATTTTCAGTTGTTAAAATTTGCTCTGCTTTTTGTACGATGCTTGCATCAATTTGAGTACCGGCTTTGGCACCCGAAATCTGTACAGCAGGTTCATCTGGATACAAACTTGGCAGGGCATATAAGGTACTGATGACTAGTACAACTAGAATCAGTACATATTTCCATGCTGGGTAACGCATTTATTTTCTTCTTAAAATGAAAAAGTCGTGCAAGGGCACGACTATTTTTGATTAAAGGTTATTTAAAGTGCCTTCAGGAAGGACTGAAATCACACTCGCACGCTGAACTTTAACTTCTACGCCACGGTTCAATTCAACCACTGCGAAGTCACCTTCAATCTTGGTGATTTTGCCCATTAATCCGCCTGCAAAAACGACTTCACTGCCAACACCAAGGCTTTCAACCAAAGCACGATGTTCTTTGGCACGTTTAGATTGAGGGCGCCAGATCAAAAAATAGAAGATTGCAATAAAAACCGCAATCATCAAAAGGTTCGCCATCATGCTGGGTTGTTGTGCAGCTTCACCTGCAGCGTGAGCAGTCGAAATAAAAAGGCTCATTACATTTTCCTAAAATAAAAAAACTGGTGATCAACTTGATAATAAATTGACATATTCTTGCAATTTACATTGTCTTTTTCCTCAGCGCAAATGCTGATGGATTAATCTTGCGGGCAAGGGGGTACTTCCAGGCCACGACGGGCATAAAAGTCCTGCACAAACGCATCAAATGTACCGTTGTCCAAGGCATCACGCATGGATTCAGTCAAGCGCAGGTAATAACGCAAGTTATGAATGGTACCGAGCATCGAACCGAGCATTTCCCCACATTTTTCGAGGTGGAATAAATAAGCACGAGTGAAGTTGGTACAGGTATAGCAATCGCAATGTGGATCAAGCGGGCTTTGATCGTGACGATATTTCGCATTACGGATCCGTACCAGACCATCTGTGACAAAATAATGACCATTACGTGCATTTCGGGTTGGCATCACGCAGTCAAACATATCGACACCACGGCGCACCGCTTCCACAATATCTTCCGGCTTGCCGACACCCATCAAATAGCGCGGTTTATCTGCCGGCATTTGTTCTGGAAGATAATCCAGTACCTTGATCATTTCTTCTTTAGGCTCGCCAACGGACAGACCGCCAATCGCGTAACCATCAAAGTCAATATCAAGCAGGCCTTTTAACGATTCTTCACGTAAGTCTTCATACATGCCACCCTGAATAATCCCAAACAGTGCATTACGGTTTTTCAGAACCTCGTGATGTTGGGTTTTACAGCGCTTCGCCCAGCGCAAAGACAGTTGCAAGGATTTTTGCGCTTCTTCATGCGTCGCAGGGTACGGCGTACATTCATCAAAAATCATCACAATGTCAGAGTTCAGCGTGTGCTGAATGTCCATTGAAATTTCAGGCGATAAAAATACTTTTGAACCATCGATGGGTGAGCGGAAGGTGACCCCTTCTTCTTTAATTTTACGCATTGCGCCCAGACTGAACACCTGGAAGCCACCGGAATCGGTCAAAATGGGATTATTCCACTTCATAAATTCGTGCAGGCCACCATGTTCACGAATCACATCGAGTCCTGGACGTAAATACAAATGGAAGGTATTGCCCAAAATGACTTGAGACTTGATCTCTTTAATATCACGCGGCAACAGGCCTTTCACCGTACCGTAAGTGCCGACAGGCATAAACATCGGGGTTTCAACCACACCATGTTCAAGCGTTAAACGACCACGACGGGCGCGACCCGACTGACCTAATTTTTCAAACTTCATAGGAGTTCCACATCCAGGCGAAAAAACAGTTCGCTGCTAGTTCATAGCTAAAGGGCGCTATTTTCCTTGATTCTTACGCTAAACGCCAGCATTGTAGAGCATTCGCTCTGTAATTTTATTTATCGTTGAATAAATGCAAGATCAGGTGAAATAGTCGAATTTGCAGAAAACTGTTGCAAGCGCTGCTGGATATCTTCCCGGCTAAGAGCACAGCTGCCATCCGGCTCAGAGGCCATGGCAGCGATATGCTGGATCAGTTTCTGGATATAGATATTGCTGTCGATAAAGTAGGATTCCAAGGTCAGCAAATGGGCATCTTGCGCCACTTGCAGATAATCATAAGGCTCCATCACCAGCATTTGTTCCAGATCAATCAGAATGTCCTTGTCATTTTGCGAGAGTTTTAATCGCTTGCTGATTTCAGAAAAAGGCTGGGCATGTCGGGAGGCTAGAAAGTTTTGCAATAAGGCGCTTTCTGGGTTGAGTTCCAGTGCAGATCGGCGCTCAAATTCGGCCTGGTTCGGCAGGCTCAGGAAAAAAAGTATATTGCCCAGATCCAGCCCATAGGCTTCGGAGAGGCGGTATTTGGCCTGTTTGAACGTTTGCAGTAATAAATCCAGATGTGTTGTGTGGAGCTGTTTTTGCTGTGCCAATAGCGGATGACCAAAACTATGCTGGGTTTTAAAATAATCAGCCAGCAAAGTTTTGAAGGGGATCAGTCCGGAGTCGGGCGCAGCTTGTGCCCGATAACGCCATTTTGGGACATTCCAGCGATCTTGTTCAGCCAGATATTGCCGCTGATCTTCCGGATCTTTAAAAATACTGCATTCAGTCGAAATGGCCAGATCATCCAGCAGTAAAAATTCGTCAAAGACCAGACTACAGGCATAGATTCCATCGTCCTGATAATGGTCATAAAGCTGATAAAATTCTTCCACCAGCGTCTGCTCTAAGCGCTCTACATAATTCAGCATAATTTTTATTCTTTATTTTATTGGTTTTATAAAGGTGTAGCTTCATCCTGGGTCATTTTATTATAAGTTGAGTACGCCAGGATGAGAAAGTCGATCAGATGAGATAGTTGCTCAGTGAAAATTTGGACGATAGTCAAAACTCTGGGTTGCGCTCTGATCGCGAAAAGGGCGAACTGCTTTTTTTCCTAACAGCATATTATTAATCACATTGTGTGGGAAAATCTGGATCTGGTTATTAAACAGTTCCACATTGCGATTATAAATGGTAATTGCCGCACCGACATTTTCATTCTGTTCTTCAATTTCAGCCATCATTTTCAGATAAATGTCATTGGCTTTTAGCTCGGGATAGTTTTCAACCACTACATTGAGGCTATGCATGAGTTGTTTGTTCAGGCTTTCAATGCGCTGTAACTGAGAAATGTCGGCATCGTTGATATTTAAATTCATGATGTTCTGACGCAGTTCGGTGACTTTTTCCAGTGTGCCTTTTTCAAAAGAAGAATATTGCTCGACCAGCGGCTGCAGTCCATCCAGAATTTTCAGTTTCTGCCGTTCATAACTGGCAACATCCGACCAGGCGCGAATCGTCGCGTTGTGATGACGGACAATACTGTTGCGGATCATAATGATCAGCACAATCAGCGCAATAATGATCAAACATAAAACCAAAAATCCCATGCGAGATCTCCCCAATTCATATTTATATTCTGAAAATATTGATTTAAAAAAAAGCAGTTATTTTAAAAACTGCACAAGATCATGTTGTAACTGTTCGAGTTGTCTTAATTTAAACGTTCTGAGATGGCCGCGCAATGTCGAAATATCATTGATATGACGATGCTTGCTCGACACCTGAAATAAATCATGAGGCCCCAGATAGCAGAGCATCCGATTTTCTGGATGAAACAGTAAATCCCCCTGACGCTGTGCAAAAAAATCGGCCAGACGCAGTACAAAACCCGGACTGAGTAATTTGGCGGTTTGCATCGGATCACTGCCATAAAAGCTTAAGCGTTGATTGGTACGAATATCGCTACTATGCCAAGGATGGCTATAAGGATAATAAAATTTACGTCGAGAAGTCGTGACCGCCAGCCCCTGAATCTGGATATCAAATACAAATACGCCCCACAGGTCTTTGTGAACCTGCATTAATTTAACCGGCTGCCCTTGCTTGTTGCGAACCTGTACTTCATCAATATAGTGATATTGAAACAGCAGCACCTGATGTTGCTGGCCGTTTTCATCTTCCCATATCGTACTGGCATAACGTGTAATCTCATTACTCAAAGAACCTTGATTGAATAAGGGGAATAAACGTTTTAAATGTCCAATAAAATGCAGGGGATTTAAAGGAATTGAAATATGCTGTGGCTGTTGCTGAAAGGCAAGCTGATATTTTTTGGCCAGTGCTGCATCTTCCAGAAAGCCAATAACTTCATCTAATGGTTGTTGTTGCTCATAGCAAAGATAGGCCCAGAACAGCAGCAGACCGCCCAGAAAAACGCCACTTTGAATCCAGATATTTTCCGGTGCAATAAAAATGCTGACGATGAGCAACAAACCAATACCAGCCAGCGCCAATGGCAGATTATTTTCAAATTTTAGCGTTATCGGGCCATTCCAGGGATGCAATCCGTCCAGCAGGTCTTGATGACTCTTGGCTTGACGGCCCAAATCCCACAGCCGGGCGATATTCTGAAACACCACTGCATTTTTCTTGCGGCGAATATGAATGGACTGTTGTACAGACTCGATCGGCATGGGCAGCTATTCTCGCTATTGTGCCTGATCAATCAGCATGGCATCGCCATAACTGAAGAAGCGATATTGGCTGTCTACTGCATGCTTGTAGGCATTCAGAATGTTGTCACGATTAGATAGGGCAGAAACCAGCATTAACAGGGTAGATTCCGGTAAATGGAAATTGGTAATCAGACGATCGACCACTTTGAACTGATAACCCGGATAAATGAAAATCTGGGTATCACCGGTCCAGCCTTTCAGCTCACTGCCATTGGCCTGCGCCGCACTTTCTGTGGCACGGGTAGCCGTTGTACCAACGGCAATGACTTTATTGCCACGCGCTTTAGTTGTTTTGATGAGTTCCATCGACTCATCGGACACCTGGCACCATTCGCTGTGCATGATGTGATTTTCAATATCGGTAGTACGGACTGGTAAGAATGTACCTGCGCCAACATGTAGTGTGACAAAGGTGGTCTGAATCCCTTTGGCTGCTAACTTTTTCAATAAGTCTTCATCGAAATGCAGAGAAGCCGTAGGTGCTGCGACACTGGCCAGCTTGGTTGGATCATTAAACACAGTTTGATAACGTTCGGTATCAATTTCTTCTGCTTCACGGTTGAAATAGGGCGGAATAGGGAGGGCGCCATATTTGTCTAAGACGTCTAAAATCGGCTGTGAAAATTCCACAATAAACAGGTTTTCATGACGACCTTGCACGGTCACTTTTACTGCATCTGGGCCAATAAACAGTTCTGCACCGGCTTTCGGTGAGTTGCTGGCCTTGATATGACAATGTGCAATGAACTGATCCATCATGCGTTCAACCAGTACTTCTATGGCACCGCCTGAGGCACGTTTGCCTTTTAGACGTGCTTTCATGACTTTGGTGTCGTTCAATACCAGTAAGTCGCCGTCTTCAAGCAAGTCCAGAATGTCGGTAAATTGATGGTCGTGATATTGACCGTGTGCGTCGAGGTGCAGCAGGCGAGAGGCACTGCGTGTTTCCAGAGGATAGCGAGCAATCAGCTCATCGGGGAGATCAAAATTAAAATCAGAAAGTTGCATGATGATTTACGCTAAAAAAACTGCGGCTAGTATAAACTTTTTTCTTTTTTATGGCGGGAATTGCTCGATTTTAAAACGAAAAAATGCCATTTGTTTTAAAAATAAACAAATGTAAATATTCTGCGTTGACAGTGCCGAGAAATCGCGTATTATACCTTTCATCCACTCCCGAGGTGGTGAAATTGGTAGACGCGGCGGACTCAAAATCCGCTGTCAGAGATGACGTGTCGGTTCGAGTCCGACCCTCGGGACCAAAATTCTAGAAAACTCCAAGCACATTCAGTCTTGGGGTTTTTTATTGTCTAATGAAAATAAATTGATCTAATATATTTTAATTTTTTGAACTCAATATAAGAAAATTTTTAAAACTATACTTTGATTTAATAAAGTATTGATAAATAATAAAGAGGAAGTATGGCAGCCAATTTAAATACTGAATTAAATCTAAATCAATTTGCATTGAAAATATTGGAAAGTGCTTATGGATTCGAGTTTATATGCATAATCATTTCTTTTATTGTTGTGGTTGCTAGTATTTACTTTATTGCTAAATCAGGGGTGATTTCAGGTTTAAGGGAATATAGTAGATCTCCTGCGAAAGTAAAAAATTGTTTATACTGGCACCATGAAATATGAAAATTTAACTAGATTTAATGATGGGGAATTTAAGCGACTCGTTGGAGTTCCTCGTCCATTATTCTTAAAAATGGTATCGGTGTTACAACACGCTGAACTTGCCAAGAAAAAATCTGGAAGGCCGCATTCTTTGTGTTTAGAGGATCAATTATTGTTAACTCTAAACTACTTACGCTGTTATAGGACTCAAATTGAATTATCCGCTGACTATAATCTCGCTGAAAGTAATGTGAATCGTACTATTCATAAAGTTGAAAATGCTCTGATTCAATCACGGATTTTTGCATTACCCAAAAGGAATCAAAAGTTTAGTGAAGGTGATTATGTGATCGTTGATGTCACTGAGTCACAGATTGAGCGTCCCAAAAAAACAAAGAAAATTCTATAGCGGTAAAAAGAAGAAACATACGCTAAAAACACAGGTCATTTTTAACCCAAGACTAAAGCAAATTGTAAGTATACAGGTCGAAAGTGGCAGAAAACATGATCTGACGATTGCGCGTAAGTATTTTAAGGAGATGATCATTTATCCTTGTATTATGGCAGATTTAGCCTATAAAGGATTTCATCAGATTAAGAGTAAGTTACTCATTCCAATCAAGAAACCTAAGAATTTATCATTACCCAAAATAGCAAAACAGATCAACCAAGAAATCAGTCGGCGTAGGATCACAATTGAACATATCAACGGCAAACTTAAACATTTTCGGATATTGACAGAACGCTATAGAAATAGACGGAAACGATTTGGTCTAAGAATGAATTTAATTGTTGGAATGGTGAATTGGATGCTCTTGAATTAACTTTCGCAAGAGATTTAGTGAACATAGACGAAAGAAGCATAATGAACACATTAGTGAACAGGAAAATCTTTTAATTGGGGATTCTCTATTAGAATTCTCTGATGAGCTGAAATATCATTTAAAGGTTTCTAAATTAGCGAATTACTTAAATATTAAAAACAAAGATATAGATTTACTCAAATATATTTTGTCTTGTAGAGAAAAGGATAAGGCTGTTAGGTTATATAAAATTGGCAAAGATTATTTAGAGAAAGACTCAGAAAGCAAAAATTATAGATTAAAGAAAAAATACACGCTAAAGAAAATAAAATTTTATGAATCGTTGGGAACTGTTTTATATATCTTAATAAATGTATTGGGTTTAAGTCCGTATTTGATTCTTACTTATTTAAAATTTAGATATAGTGAGCAAAATTTTAATATACCTAATGAACTGAATTATTTTTTATTTTTATTATCTTTTTTGTGATTTCGTTATTTGTGCTGTGGCATTACTTAAAACCCGAGGCAGCAAAAAATTTCTTGGAAATGGAGAAAATTAATAAATAATCCTCGGAATTGTGATTGTGCTATATGAATCAGACATAAAAACCGGCGCCTAGACGCCGGTTTTTTTATTTTACATTACTGATCAAGTCAGTTTTGCAAAAGCTTAGATCGTAGCAAGTGCTGCATTCAAAGTAGCACTTGGACGCATCACTGCATTTACTTTCTCTTGATCAACAGCGTAGTAACCACCGATGTCTACTGATTTGCCTTGAACTTCAGCAAGCTCAGTAACAATTTTCTCTTCATTTTCAGCTAAAGTTTTTGCAAGTGGTGCAAATTTCGCTTTCAATTCAGCATTTTCGTCTTGAGCAGCAAGTTCTTCAGCCCAGAACTTCGCCAGGTAGAAATGGCTACCACGGTTGTCGAGTTCGCCAGTACGACGAGAAGGTGACTTGTCGTTATCTAGCAATTTGCCAGTTGCACGGTCTAAAGTTTTAGCAAGTAACTTGATGTTGTCATTGCCTTCTTTAATACCCATTTCTTCTAGAGAAACTGCAAGCGCCATGAATTCACCGAGTGAATCCCAGCGTAAGTGGTTTTCTTCAACTAACTGCTGTACGTGTTTAGGCGCAGAACCGCCTGCACCTGTTTCATACATGCCGCCACCCGCCATTAATGGCACGATTGACAACATTTTTGCAGATGTACCCAATTCCATGATCGGGAACAAGTCAGTCAGGTAGTCACGTAAGATGTTACCTGTTACAGAAATGGTATCTAGACCGCGCGCAACACGTTCAAGCGTATAACGCATTGCACGTACTTGTGACATGATCTGGATATCAAGACCGGCAGTGTCGTGATCTTTCAGGTATTTTTCAACTTTCTTGATCAGTTCATTTTCGTGTGGACGGTACGGGTCAAGCCAGAAGATTGCCGGCATGCCAGAGTTACGTGCACGCGTTACTGCAAGTTTCACCCAGTCGCGTATCGGTGCGTCTTTCACCTGACACATACGCCAGATATCGCCTTCTTCCACGTTTTGTGACATCAACACTTCGCCAGTTTCAAGATCAACGATGTTGGCAATACCCGCTTCAGAGATCTCGAAAGTTTTGTCGTGTGAACCGTATTCTTCCGCTTTTTGTGCCATCAAACCAACGTTCGGTACGGTACCCATTGTACGTGGATCAAAATTGCCATTCCACTTACAGAAGTTGATCATTTCCTGGTAAATACGTGCGAATGTTGATTCAGGCATAACTGCTTTACAGTCATAAGGTTTGCCATCAGCGCCCCACATTTTACCGCCACCACGGATCATTGCAGGCATAGAAGCATCTACAATCACGTCGTTTGGTGAATGGAAGTTCGTTATGCCTTTGGCAGAATCAACCATCGCAAGCGCTGGACGATGTTCTTGGCAAGCATGTAGATCTGCAATGATTTCTTCACGTACAGAGGTTGGTAGAGTTTCGATCTTTTCATAAAGACCAGCCATACCGTTGTTTACGTTCACGCCCAGCTCATCAAATAACTTGCCGTGTTTTTCAAATGCGTCTTTGTAGTAAATTCTCACACAGTGACCGAATACGATCGGGTGTGAAACTTTCATCATGGTTGCTTTGACGTGAAGTGAGAACAAGATGCCGGCTTCTTTACAATCATCTAATTCTTTTTCATAGAAATCGCAAAGCGCTTTTTTGCTCATGAACATTGAATCGATGATTTCGCCATCTTGAAGTGCAACTTTTGGCTTAAGAACGATGGTTTCACCAGACTTGGTGATCAATTCCATTTTCACATTACGTGCACGGTCTAAAGTCATCGACTTTTCGCCATGGTAGAAGTCGCCTTCGTCCATGTGTGAAACGTGAGTTTGAGACCACTGTTTCCACTCGCTCATAGAGTGCGGGTGTTTTTTCACATAGTTTTTAACGGCAGCAGGTGCACGACGGTCTGAGTTACCTTCACGTAGTACCGGGTTTACTGCTGAACCAAGACATTTGCTATAACGTGCCTTGATTGCTTTTTCTTCTTCAGTGGCCGGGTTTTCAGGATAGTCAGGAAGGGCATAGCCTTTAGACTGGAGTTCCTTGATACACGCTGTTAGCTGGCCAACAGAAGCACTGATATTTGGGAGTTTGATAATGTTCGTGTCTGGATCTTGTGTAAGACGACCTAGCTCAGCTAGAGTGTCAGGCACCTTTTGCTCTTCGCTTAGGTAATCTGTAAATTCAGAGAGCACGCGCACAGCTACAGAGATGTCACTTTTGACGATCTCAACGCCAGCTGGCTTAGTAAAGGTCTCAATGATCGGCAGCAGAGAATAAGTCGCCAGTAATGGCGCCTCGTCGGTCAGTGTGTAAATGATAGTTGACTTTCCACCAGCCATATATAGCCCCTTGCGTTGGATTGAGTTTCTGAGGACCGAACTTTTGGTCCAGCCTCATTGAACCGATTTGCTTAAATAAAAACATTGAGAGTATCGTCTTTCAGCGCATTTCAGTCAACGAAATATGCTTTTAGATTGAAATTTGGGCGAAAATTTGTACAGATTTGTATGGTTTAGCTGTGTTTGTATTTTGTACAAAAAAATAATTTTCGGCGCTTAGAAATCATTGTGGTGCTGGAAAGAAATTTTATGCTACCAGATTGTATTCACTGAAGATGAGTTTTTGAGCATTGGGCGGGATCGTGATGATCCTGAAATACAAATGAATGTTGAGTGATCAGATGCTATTTCGGGGCAGTTTCTTCGGGTCAATTGAGGAAATTTGCCTTGACGAATCATCACCTCAATATCATGGAATTACTTTGCGATATACTTCTAAGCATTGATCAAATCATTCTTAAAATTGCAGCGAAATAAGGAAATCGGATGCCCAGTTTATTTATTGTGATGCTTGGTGGCCGTCATGCCCGTGCCAATACAGAAGTTCATGATGTGGTACTGGCAGTAGGCGAAACTCTGGAAGAAACCTATCCTCAACTGAAAAATGCCTGGTTTGCCGAGCAAAAAGGGCTGCATATTGATGCTTGGGCGCAAATTAATGGACTGGAGTTCGAGGGCAAAAATTATCACGTTCAATTTAGCGATGCTGCCCCGAATCAGGCTGCCGAAAAGCTTTGGCTGATTAATTTAGGGGGTTATGATGCACGTGAATTTGGTGAGCTGCACCGTTATGTGCTGGTGGTGGCACAGAATGCCATGGTGGCAAAACAGCGCGGTAAAGCTTATTTCGCCAAGCACTGGCAAAAACAGCATACTGACCGGGTGCTGGATGTCGATGATTGCATTGCGATTGATCAGGTGTATGGCCGATATGTACAGCTGGTGGAGGGACATTTTAGTGCGAATCGCTGGGAAAATACCTATCTCACGATTTAAAACTGAAGCATAGGGCTATAGCGTGGCTGAGGGTCAGGATTCGACGAGTGACTTAAAAAAAATCTTTATCAAAGTTCAATAATCTGCATAATACCGGAAAGGAAAAACAGCTTTTGACTGAGATGGAACATCTTAAATGGATTTAATTCAGGCAAATGGACAACCGCACTATGGACGTTTCAAGGAACTTCCAAAAAGTATTGACTATCAGGCATATCAATACAAGAACCCTTATGGTCAGGTGCTGTCAGGCTGGCGTAAGCATCTAAAATATAAGAAATTCAAATTTTGTAGTATTCAGCACGAACATTATACCATTGGGCTGGCGATTGCCGATATTGCATGGGCAGGGCACAGTTTTGTCTATGTCTACAACCATATGACCAATGACGTTCTGGAATGGAATGCGATTAATCTCCTGTCTCGCCATACTGTGCTGGATGAACAACCATTATTCAATCACAGTTATTTTCATAAATCGCCTTTTCAGGTCGATATTCAGCATGCCAACGGTGTGCGCTATATCAATGTCAGTAAATACGGCGAAATTCAGCTCAGTGCACGAATCTTTTGTGCAGGAACCGATCCTTTAAGTATGTGTAGCCCAACTGGTATTAATGGTTGGACTTATACGCAAAAGCTCACGACCTTAGGTTGCGAAGGCTATTTTTTAAATAAACAAAAACAAAAGATTCAATTTAACGAACGAACTTTTGCCTTGCTGGATGACACCTGTGGCTTTTTACGTCCAGAAACTGCCTGGTTTTGGTTGTCGTGTAACTTTTGGGATGCGACCAATCAGCGGATTGGAATTAATTTAGCATCCGGTGTTAACGAAAGCTTTGGTAATGAAAACTGTTTATGGATCAACGGAAAAATTTATCCATTGGCTGATGTGCTCTTTCAGCAGGAATCCGAAACTCAATGGACGATTCAATCGCTAGATGAAAAGCTAAATCTGACTGTAAGCACAGGCTGGCGACGTTATGAAAATCTGAATTTGCGTCTGGTCGGCAGCCAGTTTAGCCAGTGGCAGGCCAAAGTCTGTGGCACCATTCAGCAGGATGATCAGGAAATTATTTTACTGAATGAATATGCCTTGCTTGAGCAGCATTATGCCAAATGGTAAATCATCTTAAATCAAAAAGCCTTCAAGTTAATGAAGGTTTTTTGATTTAAGCGATGCTCACGTTTAGTCTTTCGCGGCCTGCCAGAAGGCTTCACCGGCTTGAATCGGATCGCCGGTTTCATTTAGGGTGTTGATCCAGACCTCGTATTGGGCAATCACTGGGTGCTGACTCGGATGAAAGTCTTTTTTAAACCAGTCTCGATACTGTTTGCCCATTCGGGTCAATGTGCCATTTGGGCCAAAAAACCAGGGTAAGCTCTTGATATTCATCTGCAAGCGTTGCAAGAGGCTAAAGCCATCATGTTTCAGCATGACATTGGCACGGTAGACGGTAAAACTAAACATTAAAATGGTCGTGCTGACTAAGGTGGCTCGACGGGTAAATTCTGGGGTTTTAGCCACATTTTTCATCACATCAAAAGCTACATCGCGGTGTTCCATTTCCTCAATGGCATGCCAGGCCAATAATGCCCGTACAAAAGGATGGGCATCTTTCAGGGTCTGTTTTTGTCCATAAAAAGTTTCTGCCATAAGCGCCGTTAAATGCTCTGCCGCAGCGGTAATGGCAATATTAAACTGGGGTGAGCGGTGCTTCAGATCATAATTGAAAATTTTATTTAAACGTTCAATAAATTGGTCTACAGGCATGCCTTGCTCGCGCATCAACTGATTCATTTTGTCATGCGCGATGCCGTGCTGGGCTTCCTGGCTGATAAAATCCGCGACACGTTGTTGCAGCTCCGGGTCCTGGATCTGATCGCGGAACAGGCGGACACTCTGAATAAAATAGCGCTCGCCGTCTGGAAAGGTCAGGCTCAGGGCATCGAACATGCGTGTCATAAAGGGATCGCCGCCGAACCAGTAACGTGGAATTTCATCCAGTTTAAAATCAAGTTGGGTGCGAACCACAGGCTGTAGGGCGGATTTTAATATGGCGTTCATCTTGTAGATTCTTTTTTGTGACGATGCTGACAGTATGTCGGCGAATCTCGCCATTGTTTTGACAGAGCTTGCCAATTTTTATACATTTTATGCCAAATGAAAATAAAACTGGTCAGATTAGAGCTGCCAGCGAGAATCGCACATGCAAGACATAAAAATATCCAATGGTTATCTTCAGCTCTGGGCGACTTATTTGCGTGATGTGGGGATTGAACCCTTAACTGCCGACTTTCTGCAAGATGTGCGTGACTCGCTTGTGACCCTCATCGATCAGCCTTTTGATACACAAGTACCTTTGGAATTGTTGAATCATATTATTTTAACTACTCGGCAACATCTGAACTGTCCGCAGCTGATTTTTGAAATCGTGCAGGTCATTCGTCCTGAGCATTTTGGTGTACTGGGTTATATGGTTTCACGTAGCAGTAGTGTCGCGGAAATGATCGGCTATAGCATGCGCTTTCAGCGGCTGGTGATTGATGGCAGTGAATTCGTGCCTTTACAGTTGAAGCAGCATGAACACAGTATGGAACTCTATTGGGGCTATTTAGATGAAAAATATAATTTGTTAAATGAGCTCACCATGGCAGCAATGGTGCAACTGGGACGGGTTATTTTGCAAGAGCAGCCACTTTTATTGCGTTGTGTACGACTGGCTCATGCAGCTGAAATGGCACAAATGCATTATCAAAAATTCTTTGCCTGTGAGGTTCAGTTTTCTCAAGATTATTATGCTCTGGAACTGGATGTACAGGGGTTAGCTCATGGGTCTGAGCATGCTGACCCCATATTATTGCAGTTGCTGACTCTTCAGGCGGAACAGGCGATTGCAGCAAAAGTACCTGTTGAAAATACCTTGCAGCAAGCACAGCAAATCATTGCCGAACAGTTGCGAACCAGGCAACAGGCGATCAAAATTGAGCAGCTTGCCCGTCAGTTGTGGATGTCGACCCGAAGCTTGCAGCGCTTGTTCAGCACCCATGGCACCTCATTTAAAAAACTGCTGCAACAGCAGCGCATCAAACGCTGTGAGATTTTGTTACAGCAGGGGCTTAGTCTGAGCGAGATTGCTGAAGCGCTGGATTATTCCGACCAGTCGGCCTTGGCCCGCGCCTATAAAGCAGCCACCGGACAGACTTTGTTCCAGCGCAAGAAACAGTTAAAGCATGCACAGCAATAAAAAAGCGACCCAATCAGATCGCTTTTTGATGTGAGGATGATACAGAGATTAAGCGGTTGCTTTAAGGTTGGGGAATCTCAACGCAATCGCAGCAATTGCGAAGATGGCCAGAATCCAGCAATAGTACAAGCCGCCAATCAGTTCAACCGGTGAGATTTTTGCAATCGAGCAGGCGAGGAGCAACTGTGCACCATAAGGAATCAGACCTTGTACCACGCAGGAGAAAATATCCATCAGTGCTGCAGAACGCTTGGGATCCACGCCGTATTCTTTGGCGACTTCACGTGCCATATCACCCGACAGAATAATTGCGACGGTATTATTGGCCACAAAGATATTTGAAAATACCACCAGAAAGCTGATCCCGATTTCGCCGGCCCTTTGCTGCCCAACTTTAAACAGACGGGTCAGGCTATAAATGCGCTCGATTAGCCAGCGTAAACCACCTTCACGTTGCATGATCGCTGACAGACCCCCCAGAAACATGGACAGTAATGCCACTTCAAACATGCCGACAAAGCCGTCATAAATCGAAGTATTCAGCTTGAGCAGGTTAAATTTAGGCGTCGCAAACAGACCGAACAGACCCGAAAGCAAAACACCAATGGTCAGTACTGCGAGGACATGCAGGCGACTAAAAGCCAAAACAAAGACCGCAATATAAGGTAAGACCAGTAACCAGTTAAAATCTTTATATTCTACGGGGCTGGAGCTGCCTGTACTTAAAATATAAATCACAATGGTGCTGATAGAGGCCGGTACAGCAATCCAGACATTGACTTTAAACTTGTCACGTAATTGCACCCGCTGGCTGGTGGTGGCTGCAATGGTGGTATCTGAAATCATGGAAAGGTTGTCACCGAACATGGCACCGCCTACGACTGCACCAATGGCGTAGATCACATTAATATCGGTGACCTGGGTAAAACCAAAGGCAATCGGGGCACAAGCTGCAATGGTGCCCATGGAGGTGCCCATCGCCGTGGCAATAAATGCCGAGATGATAAACAGCATCGGCAAGATAAATTCAGGCGGAATAATCGACAGGCCCAGTTGTACCGTGGCATCCACACTGCCAATCGCACTGCTGACACTGGCAAAGGCACCGGCCAGCATAAACACCATAAACATCAAAATTAAGTTCGGATGACTGGCCCCTTTTAGAAAGGCTTCAATGCCCTGATTGAGTTTGCCGCGATACACCAATGCAGCCAAAATAATCGCAGGCAGGGCAGCAACAGGCGCTTTCACCTGATAGAACGCAAATTCGGTTCCAATCAGGGAATGATAGATCCCGCTACCCAAAAATAGGGTTAAAAATACAATAAGCGGCAGCAGTGCAATGGCGCGTGCCTGCACTGTAGCCTCAGAATCAGTCTGCATAGGAGATAAAAAAGTAAGAGAATAGGACTAGTATAAAGCAGGTTTTGCAATTTCAGAAAACTTTAAATGAATGCGCTAACATCTGCATTTTTATTAATTTTTGCATGATAAAAATAAGTTTATCTAAATATTCAGGATTTTGGCTAATAGCAAAATTAGGCATCTTTGATCATTGTGAAAAAAATCAAAATAATCGTAAATAGACCCTTCCGAATTGTTTTGAAATCTTCGTACAGGAAATGAAATACTCGAGGTCGGTATCGCAGACTGTTCATTGGACAAAAAATAGCGTTACAATGCGACGTCTTGTATTTTTACATAGTCAATGCCTCAAGTTTGAAACACGTTAAGGAAAGCTCAGCCCTATGTCACGTTTAGCCACACGATTTGAACAACTTAAATCTCAACAGCGTAAAGCTTTAGTTTCTTATGTGATGGCTGGTGATCCGCATCCAGAGGTCACTGTACCTTTGCTCCATGCAATGGTAGAGGCGGGTGTCGATGTGATTGAGCTGGGTCTTCCTTTCTCCGACCCGATGGCAGATGGTCCCGTAATTGCTTTAGCGGCTGAACGTGCGCTGGCAGGCGGAACCAATACTTTGGACGCACTGCACATGGTGAAAGAATTTCGCTTGAAAGATCGCGAAACACCTGTGGTGCTGATGGGTTATCTGAATCCGGTCGAAGTGATTGGCTATGAAAAGTTTGTGGCTTATGCTTACGAATGTGGAGTAGATGGCGTGCTGCTGGTGGACTTACCGCCAGAGGAAGCACAAAGTCTGGGTGAAGTACTGGAAAAATATGACATGGATCAGATTTTCCTGCTGGCACCCACTTCAACCGATGCACGTATTCAACACGTAGCGAAACAGGCCACTGGCTTTATCTACTATGTATCCTTGAAAGGCGTGACCGGTGCAGCAACTTTAGATGTCTCTGAAGCCGCTGCCCGCATTCAAAAGATTAAAGCTGTGACTGATGTTCCTGTAGGCGTAGGTTTCGGTATCAGCGATGCTGCATCTGCGAAAGCGATGGGTGTTGCTGCCGATGCAGTTATTGTGGGAAGTGCGTTTGTAAAGCAGTTTGCAACGCTTGCACCAGAACAAGCCGTTATTGCGACGGTGAATAAAGTCAAGGAGCTTCGAGCAGCGCTCGATGAGTTATAGTATGAGTCAACCCGTGAAATCAGGCAAAATTCTGAGCCCATCGACCCCATGGACGGAACGCATTGTTCCAGGCATTCATGTACCTGATGAGCAAACGATCTACAAAGCGACATTTACCGAGCCTACGGTCGAGTGTCCTGAATGTCATGCTTTGGTGACCCGTACCGCGATGTCATTCAATGCCTATGTTTGTCCGCAGTGTGATGAGCATTTACGCATGAAAGCCCGTGATCGCCTGAACTGGTTCTTTGACCAGGTACAGACTGAACTGGGTCAGGAGTTTAAGGCTAAAGATCCGTTAAAGTTTGTCGATAGCAAAGCTTATCCAGAGCGTATGGCAGAAGCGCAAAAGAAAACCGGCGAAACCGAAGCGTTGGTCGTGATTCAAGGCCTGCTAAAAGATGTCCCAATGATTGCCTGTGCATTTGAATTCGATTTCATGGGCGGCTCTATGGGGACAGTGGTCGGTGACCGTTTTGTTCAGGCGGCAGAGCGTGCGATTGAAGCCCGTCAGCCCTTGATCTGCTTTGCTGCTTCAGGCGGTGCACGTATGCAGGAAGGCATGTTGTCCTTGATGCAAATGGCACGTACTTCGGCTGCTATCCAGCGTTTAAAAGAAGCAGGCCTGCCTTATGTGGTGGTATTGACGCATCCGGTATACGGTGGTGTCACTGCATCATTGGCGATGCTGGGTGATGTACATCTGGCTGAACCGAAGGCGATGATTGGCTTTGCCGGTAAACGAGTGATCGAACAAACTGTCCGTGAAAAACTGGAAGAACCGTTCCAGCGCGCGGAATATTTGCTTGATCATGGGGTAATCGATCAGATTGTTCACCGTCACGCATTACGTGATACAGTTTACCGTATTGTTACGAAATTGATGAACCTGCATTGAACACAGCACCGCTAGCAACAGATTCTTTAAGTACATGGCTCGATTATTGGAGCCATGTTCACGTTACGGGTATTGATTTAGGTCTGGAACGGGTTATTCCGGTGGCTGAAAAGCTCGGTGTGACACGTCCGGCGGCCAAAGTGCTGACGGTGGCTGGAACCAATGGTAAGGGGTCAACCACCACCACACTGGCTGCGATTTTGAATGCACAAGGCTTCAAGGTCGGGCTGTATCAATCTCCACACGTGTACCGTTTCAATGAGCGGGTAAAATTGCGCGGCATTGAAGTTGAAGATCAGTTGTTGGTGGATGCTTTTGTTCAGGTGGACCAGGCTCGTCGCGAATGTGATTTGAGCCTGTCTTTCTTTGAAGCGACCACTTTGGCCGCTTTTGTGATTTTTAAAGATCAGTTATGTGATGTCTGGGTGCTGGAAGTCGGTCTGGGCGGTCGTCTGGATGTGGTCAATGTGGTTAATCCGGATGTAGCAGTGATTACCAATATTGGTCTGGATCATACCGATTGGCTCGGTGATAGCATCGAGAAAATTGCCTTTGAAAAAGCCGGAATTATCCGGCCGAATATTCCGGTGGTGTTTGGTGGACAGCAACAGATTCCACAAGCCATTTTAGATAAAACTCAGCAATGCAACGCGCCCCTATATGCGGTGAATCGTGATTATTTCTATGAAGCCTTTGAAGATGGGCAAAGCTGGGCATTTGCTTCTTCAGGTACGACCTTAAAACTCCCAACAGGTTCACTGGCGCTAGATAATATTTCTACCGCTGTGGCTACCATTCTGCTGAGCGGATTAAACGTCAGTCAGCAGGCGATTGCACAAGGGATTCAAACGGCAAAGTTGCCGGGACGTTTTGAAGTCTGTCAAATCCAGAATAAAACCGTGATTTTTGATGCCGGACATAATCCGCATGGGGTCGAGTTTCTGCTGAAACAGTTGCGAAACTATTTAAATTACAATCAAAACTATAAAAATATCGTTTGTGTGTTTTCAATGTTGGCAGATAAAGATATAAATTCTGTCACCAAGTTATTGAAAGACACGGTTCAATTGTGGAAAATTGCACCATTATCCGTCCCACGTGCGGCAGAGCTCACAGTTTTGGCTGAAGCTCTAGGCGGTGAGGCGGTAGAACAATTTGACAATGTGAAATTAGCTTTTAAATCAGCACTGGATCAAACAGATAATAATCAGCTGATTTTGGTATGTGGATCATTTCATACCTTAGAAGCGGTATGGGAGTATTTGGAAGAATGTCAATGAATAACAAACAGCGCTGGATGGGCGGTGTTGTTTTACTCGGTGGTGGTGTTTTATTGGCAGCATTACTCCTGAAAGGTCAAGATGAAATCAAGCAGGACCGTCAGCAGAAACCGGCACAGGTTGCGGAAGTGGAAACTAAGGATGCAGTGAATCATTCGCTCGGTTCTTTGACGGTCGATGTCGAAACAGAAAAGCGTTTACTTGAACAGCAACGCCGTGATCGCGAAAAAGCGGTTGCAGAACAGGAGGCGCGTGCGGCCGAATTTTTAGCGATGCAACAGCAGGCTGAAGCAGATGCTGCGCGTAAAGCGGCTGAAGAATATGCTGCCCTGAATGCACACCGCCTGGGACAGCAAAGTTCCGATAATATTCCACCAGAACTGGTTGAAGACGAACAGGTCAAGCAGAAACGTCTGGCTGAAGAAAAAGCGGTGCAAGAAAAAAAGTTAGCCCAGCAGCAGCTGGTACAACAAAAAGCCAATAGTTCTACTGATGCAGCCAAGAAAGAAGCAGAGCGTAAAGCGGCTGAAAGCAAAGCTGCTGAAGAAAAACGCAAGTTAGAGCAACAGCAAAAAGCCGAAGCAGAACGTAAGGCGGCTGAAGCAAAACGTAAAACCGAGGAAGAGCGTAAGGCTGCTGAAAAGAAAGAAGCTGAACGTAAAGCTGCTGAGGAAAAACGTAAAGCCGACGAAAAGCGTAAAGCTGAAGAAGCCAAGAAAAAGGCTGCTGCCGAAGAAGCCAAGAAGAAAGCAGAAGCTGAACAGGCGCGTAAGTTACTGGAAGGTGAAGAGGACAAGCAATGGATGGTGCAGGTGGCACTGGCCGCAAATGAGGCCAATGCAGATGCTGTAGCAGCCAAACTGCGTGCCAAAGGTTACAAAGTAACCAAAAGCTCAACTTCTAAAGGTGTACGCATCATGGTGGGGCCATCCAAAGACCGTGAGACTGCGGATGCACTTCGTAAGAAAATTGCGTCTGATGCCAGCCTGAATATGAAATCAGCTTGGGTGAATGATTGGGTGCCACTGGATAAGCGTTAATTCTTTGTATTAACCAAAGTTTCTGTAGATGGATTCGTGAGTTGCTCGCGAATCCATTTTACATTTTCAGGGGTGAATAGATTTTCGATATTACGCCAAATGGCATGAAAGCCATAACCGCCATGTTTCATTTCCTGTAGCGCCTGCTCAATCGGCCAATGTTCAAAAATAATCCGGTACATGGCGACACTGGCACCGGTTCGGTCTGAACCGTGATAACAATGCAGGAGCACCTTTTGATGATTTTGTTGTGCTTGCTGAATCAGTAGCATAATTTTCAATAAATCTTTCCGATCAATTGCCCAGGTATGTATGGGTACATGATGCAACTGAAATTTTTCATTGCTCAAAACGATGCTGTCTTGATCTCGCGAACGTAAATTAATAACTACATCGATTTGATGCTGTTTTAATAAAGGAATGAGTTCAGTTGAAGGCTGTTCACTACGATAGACAAAATCGCCGATTTGATGAAAATTATGATCCTGATGAATGGGCTGTCCCCAATGCTGAGGACGTTGATGTTCAGGCAGAGTGGGTGTAGTCATGCAAGCTGTCAGGAGGCAGCTCATCAGGATTGGAAATATGCAGATTTTCATACAGAGCATAGATGTTGTTTTTGTTATTTCAAGTTTAAAGTGGATATCAGGTTTTGAATATAAAAAGCCTATCCAAAGACAGGCTGTATCAACAAATCGAATCCGTGGCACGTCAATGTCCTATTCGATGTCGTATTCGATAAAGCATAAAATCTGGAAAATAGAGTTTCTCTTATCTTTTACTTTGCTTGTCTTGCGAACCACTACAGCAAAGCTTTATTTATAACTACGCGCTTCGCTTGTCTTGCGCAAAATTAAAAAGGAGTCCTTTTAATTTGTTGCTCGAAGCATAGCTTCTCACCTTGCGCAAGGGCAGAGCGTTGCTCTGCTTATCCTTGCTCAGGATGTGGCGTTAAGCGCAGGTAAGGCGTGACCGCGGTATACCCTTTAGGAAAACGTTGTGCAATTTCAGTCTCATCTTTTAGGGAAGGCACAATCACCACATCATCGCCATGCTGCCAATTGGCCGGTGTTGCGACTTTATGGCTGTCGGTGAGTTGCAATGAATCCACCACACGCAAGATTTCATGGAAATTACGACCCGTCGATGCAGGATAAGTAATAATCAAACGGACTTTTTTGTTGGGATCGATGACCACTAAAGAACGAACTGTAAGCGTTTCGCTGGCATTCGGATGAATAAAGTCATACAGCTCGGAAACTTTGCGATCCTGATCGGCAATGATCGGAAAATTCACCGTGGTGTTCTGGGTTTCATTGATATCTTTAATCCAGCCCTTATGTGATTCAACATCATCAACCGATAAGGCAATGGCTTTGACACCACGTTTTTCAAATTCATCCTTCAGCTTTGCGGTATAGCCAAGTTCAGTGGTACATACCGGCGTATAGTCCGCCGGATGTGAAAATAAAATGCCCCAGCTATCGCCCAGAAAATCATAAAAATTAATCAGGCCTTTACTGGATTGCTGTTCAAAATTCGGTGCGGTGTCGCCTAGACGTAAACTCATCTTTTGCCTCAATTGGTCTTTTAATGTAGAGATGAGATTTAATATGAACTAATTTTTTTATGATTAAAAATAGTGTTTTTAGCTTTCTTTATGAATAAATTACATAAGTCATTTGTTTTATCTATCTAGAATCAAACAAATCAGTCGTCTAATTGACTATATTGCACAGCTAAAGTTTGCTACATTACTTTGCCTTAGATCTCGGGGCTAGAACTCAGGATCAGATTTTTTTCAGCGGTTTTATAGCAAAACCCTTGTAGTTCAAATTTCTAGCACCATAATAACGACTAAGAACATATTCATTTGACAAGCAAGATTTAGAGAGTCTATTCATGTTGGCAAGTCTGATCGGAGGAATCTTCGGTACCAAAAATGAGCGCGAACTCAAACGCATGCGTAAAATCGTAGACAAGATTAATGTGCTCGAGCCGACGATATCTACCCTTAGCGATGCAGACTTATCTGCAAAAACTGAAGAATTCAAACAACGATATAATAAGGGTGAAAACCTCGATAAATTATTGCCTGAAGCATTTGCAGTCTGTCGTGAAGCCGCCAAGCGGGTCATGGGCATGCGTCATTATGACGTGCAGCTGATCGGTGGTATTACCTTGCACGAAGGTAAAATTGCAGAGATGCGTACCGGTGAGGGTAAAACCCTGATGGGTACCTTGGCCTGTTACCTGAATGCCATCAGCGGTCAGGGTGTGCATGTCATTACCGTGAACGATTACCTGGCACAACGTGATGCCGAGCTCAACCGTCCATTATTTGAATTTTTGGGTTTAAGCATCGGGATTATTTATTCCATGCAAAATCCGATGGAAAAAGCGGAAGCTTATCGTGCCGATATTACCTACGGTACCAATAACGAATTTGGCTTTGATTACCTGCGTGACAACATGGTGTTCTCGCTGGCTGAGAAAAAGCAGCGTGGTTTAACCTATGCGATTATTGATGAGGTCGATTCGATCCTGATTGATGAAGCACGTACTCCGCTGATTATTTCCGGTCAAAGTGAAGATTCTTCACAGCTTTATGCAGCCATCAATAATATTCCACCAAAATTACAGGCACAGAAAGAAGAGAAAGTGCCGGATGGTGGTCACTTCTGGATTGATGAAAAACAGCGTTCAGTTGAAATCACTGAAGTGGGTTTTGAAACCATTGAAAGTGAACTGATTGAAATGGGCTTGCTGGCTGAAGGCGAGAGCTTGTATTCAGCGTCGAACCTGAATCTGTTGCATCATGTGACTGCGGCAATTCGTGCCCATTATTTATATCAACGTAACGTGCAATACATCATCAATGATGGTGAAGTGATTATCGTCGATGAAAATACCGGTCGTACCATGCCGGGCCGTCGCTGGTCTGAAGGTTTGCATCAGGCGGTAGAAGCCAAAGAAGGTCTGGAAATTCAACCAGAGAACCAGACCCTGGCAACCACAACCTTCCAGAACTATTTCCGTCTGTATAAAAAATTATCGGGTATGACCGGTACCGCTGATACTGAAGCCGCGGAAATGAAAGAAATTTATGGTCTGGATGTGGTGCTGATTCCGACCCATCGTCCAATGATCCGTGATGACCAGAACGATTTAATCTATTTAAATCGTGAAGGCAAATATAACGCGATTATTCAAGAAATTCAGCGTGTGCATGAAGCCGGTGTTGCGCCAATCTTGATTGGTACGGCAACCATCGAAGCATCTGAGATTCTATCCGATAAGCTGAAAGCTGCGGGCATTACCCACGAAGTACTGAATGCCAAACAGCACGAACGTGAAGCGGATATTATTGCGCAAGCTGGTGCGCCGCGTGCCGTAACCATTGCCACCAACATGGCGGGGCGTGGTACCGATATTCTGCTGGGTGGTAACTGGAAAGCATTGCTGGCCAAAATTGAAAATCCGACAAGCGATGACGAAGCGCGTCTGAAAGCGGAATGGGATGTTAATCATCAATCTGTTCTGGATTCGGGTGGCTTGCATATTATCGGTTCTGAACGTCATGAATCACGCCGTATCGATAACCAGTTGCGTGGTCGTGCAGGCCGTCAGGGGGATCCGGGTGTATCGCGTTTCTACCTGTCGCTTGAAGATGACTTGATGCGTATTTTCGCCGGTGACCGTGTGGTGGGTATGATGCGTGCCATGGGCTTGCAGGAAGATGAAGCGATTGAACACAAAATGGTGTCTCGCTCGATTGAGAATGCACAGCGTAAAGTCGAAGCACGTAACTTCGATATTCGTAAGAACTTGCTGAAATACGATGACGTGAATAACGAACAGCGTAAGATTATTTATAGTCAGCGTGATGACATTCTGGCAGAAAATTCGCTGCAAGATTATATTGAAGAAATGATTCGTGAAGTGATGCAGGGTGTAATTGCCAATTATATTCCGCCTGAGTCGATTCATGACCAGTGGGATATTGAAGGTCTGGAATTGGCTTTGCGTGAAGACATGTCACTCGATCTTCCTATCGCACAATGGCTGGAACAGGACCGTCGTCTCGATGAAGAAGCCTTGGTGGTGCGTATTAGCGATGAAGTACTGAATCGTTACCGTTCACGTCGTGAACAAATGGGTGCGGAATCTGCAGCATCGCTTGAACGTCACTTTATGCTGAATTCTCTGGATCGTCACTGGAAAGAACATCTGGCAGCGATGGATTACTTGCGTCAGGGCATCCATTTACGTGGCTATGCACAGAAAAATCCAGAGCAGGAATATAAAAAAGAAGCCTATAACCTGTTTGTGAATATGCTGGGTGTCATCAAATCGGATGTCGTTACAGATTTATCGCGTATTCATGTTCCAACACCTGAAGAGCTGGCTGAAATGGAAGCGCAGCAGCTGGCACAGGCTGAGGCAATGCGTTTGCAGTTATCTCATGATGAGTTCGACGGTTTACTGGCAGATGAACATGAAAATACGACTGAACAAAATGCTGAGGCAAATCCGGTAGCGCCAGTCTTTGAAGCGCCGGCAAGCCGTAATGCACCTTGTCCATGTGGTTCAGGCCTGAAATATAAACAGTGTCATGGCAGAATCTAAGCGATATTGAAAATCAGAGCCACATGGCTCTGACTTTTTATGTATAAAGATTTTTCAGAAACTGAATACTATTTGCAGTCCTGCGGATTAAATGGTATTTAATGGCTCATTCAACACCGAAAAGTGGAATAACCTGAATGAAAAAAGTATTAAAAACGCTCATGATTGCCGCTTTGGCCATGCCTGCTTTAAGTTTTGCAGAAACTGCAGCCACCACGACACTTGATAAAGTTCAGCAAGCAGTGGGTTCTACTACAGCTCAAGTACAACGTACAGATGAACAAGTGACCGTGGCCAGCCCGCGTACCGGGATTCGTTATACCTTTGCCAATCAGAATCGCCCGATTGTGTTGCAGACCGCTGCGATCGCACCGGCCAATGCGGCCAATGCAGATCGTATTGTGGCATCTAATCCGGCACTTTCTGCTGCGAGTCAGCAGCAAGCGAAGCAGGCTTTATTAAATGAAGCAGGGCAACTTGCGAAAAATTAAAATCCCCGATTTTTTAAAATGCAGAAACCAGTCTTGATGACTGGTTTTTTATTGTGAAAATCCATCATAAATCTCAAGCTTACTCAGGCTTTGGCTCGATTTTTTGTTGCAGATCAACTAAGCTGTATTTTTCCGAAACTTCAATATTGGACTTTAAAATGGCAGTTGGTGACGTATCTATGCCACAGATGCATGTGGTGAAAGGGGTTAAAATTGGTTCGGCTGAAGCCTATGTGCGCTATCAGAACCGACGTGACCTGGTGATATTTGAACTGGCTGCAGGCTCCAATGTTGCAGGGGTATTTACTCAAAATGCCTTCTGTGCAGCCCCTGTGCATGTATCTAAAGCGCATTTACAGGTAGGGAATCCGCGTTACCTGGTGATCAATACCGGCAATGCCAATGCAGGAACCGGCCCTACAGGCATGGCAAATGCAGAAGCCACCTGTGCCAAGCTGGCTGAACTGGCAGGGGTACAGGCTGCTGAAGTTTTACCATTCTCTACGGGTGTCATTGGCGAGCAATTGCCAATGGAGCGTTTGCTCAGCGGTTTACAACCTGCGCTAGACTCATTGCGTGATGATGCCTGGGTCGATGCTGCAACGGGAATCATGACCACAGATACTACACCGAAAGGCGCTTCAGAGCAGTTCGAGCTGGATGGTGCCACCTATACCATGACCGGTATTTCCAAGGGTGCCGGCATGATTCGTCCAAATATGGCGACTATGCTGGGTTATGTGGCAACCGATGCTCCAATCAGCCGTGAACTGGTTCAGCAGTTATTAACAGAAACAGTAAATGTGTCGTTTAACCGCATTACCATCGATGGTGATACTTCAACCAATGATTCCTGCATCTTGATTGCCACAGGTCAAGGCGGGGGGGCTGAAATTACTTCGACTGAAGATCCACGTTATGCAGTCGTGCTTGATGTGTTAATGCGTACCATGAAACGCTTGGCGCAACTGATTGTGCGTGATGGTGAAGGTGCCACCAAATTTATTACAGTTGCGGTAGAAGGTGGTGCTAATATTCAGGAATGCTGTGATGTGGCTTATAGCATTGCACATTCGCCATTGGTTAAAACTGCGATTTTTGCTTCTGATCCAAACTGGGGGCGTATTCTGGCAGCGATTGGTTATGCTGGTGTGCCGAATTTAGACGTTGCAAAAATTCAGGTTTGGTTAGATGATGTACAAATCTGTAAAGATGGTGGTGCGGCGGCAGACTATACTGAAGCAGCTGGTGCAGGTGTGATGGCCCAAGCTGAAATGACGATTCGTGTTGATCTTGGACGTGGTACAGCGAAAGACACGGTCTATACCTGTGACCTGTCTTATGATTACGTCAAGATTAATGCAGATTATCGTTCATAATTCAGATCGTTTCTAAAGCCTCCGTTGTGGGGCTTTTTTTATATCTTATGATTTTTAATGACTGGTCAAAAATGGCATTTTGCCAATTGTGATTAGGGTGTAGGGTAAATGTCCGTGTCATAACGGATAATTAGGGTAGAGTAAGAGTTGTTATGAATAGTGCGACCAAATTAATAGCCAATGAAGCAAAGTCGATTGTGCAGGCGCATTTAGATCGTTTAGGCGTTCCTCAAGAACATCAAATGAGCCAGCAGGAAAAATTAGACAAATTTGCACAAATCAAGGCTGAGCTGGAAAAACAGGATGCCGTTTTGGTGGCGCATTATTATTGCGATCCTGAAGTGCAAGAACTGGCTGAGTTGACCGGTGGTTGTGTTTCGGATTCTCTGGAAATGGCACGTTTTGGTCGCGACCATCCAGCTTCAACGCTTGTGGTAGCGGGTGTGAAATTTATGGGCGAAACCTCTAAAATTCTTTCACCCGATAAAACTGTGCTGATGCCAACCCTGGAAGCGACCTGTTCACTGGACTTAGGTTGTCCTGTCGATGAGTTTACCGCTTTTTGCGATGCGCACCCGGATCATACCGTAGTAGTTTATGCCAACACGTCAGCGGCCGTGAAAGCCCGAGCCGATTGGGTAGTCACTTCAAGCTGTGCAGTAGAAATTATCGAACATCTGGACAGTCTGGGCGAAAAAATTATCTGGGCACCCGATCAGCATCTGGGTCGTTATATCCAGAAAAAAACCGATGCAGAGATGTTGCTCTGGGATGGCGCCTGTATTGTGCATGAAGAATTCCGTTCACGCGGTATTGCCAATATGAAAGTGCTCTATCCAGATGCTGCGGTTCTGGTACATCCTGAATCACCGATGTCTGTAGTTGAAATTGCTGATGCAGTGGGTAGCACTTCGCAACTGATTAAAGCAGCGCAGACTTTGCCGAATCAGCGTTTAATCGTGGCGACTGATCGCGGCATTTTTTATAAAATGCAGCAGGCAGTACCGGATAAAATCCTGATTGAAGCACCAACCGCAGGAGAGGGTGCGACCTGTCGTTCTTGTGCGCATTGTCCTTGGATGGCCATGAACGAGCTGGATGGTATCTTGCATGTGTTACAGCATAGAGATCAGGAAGTCTATGTCGATCCGGCACTTGCTGAACGAGCGAAACTGCCTCTAGATCGCATGCTGAACTTTAGTGCCGGACTAAAACGTTAAAATTTGTATAAAAAATGTCTGAAGCGATTGATAAATAAACGCTTGAAGCGTTTTTTCGGTTTTTTTTAAATATAGGTGTTGACGTCTCCGGGCGTCACGCCTAGAATGCACACCGTACCGAACGATGTTCGATACGAAAGCTGAGATGAATCGGAGCATAGCACAGCCTGGTAGTGCACCTGGTTTGGGACCAGGGGGTCGTAGGTTCGAATCCTACTGCTCCGACCAATTCTTCAAGGCAAATGATGTTTGCATCAGTAACGCGCTTGTAGCTCAGTTGGATAGAGCATCCGCCTTCTAAGCGGATGGTCACAGGTTCGAATCCTGTCAGGCGCGCCATTTGGTCGCTTGATGTTAAGAATCAAAATGATGGTGGATGTAGCTCAGTTGGTAGAGCCCTGGATTGTGATTCCAGTTGTCGCGGGTTCGAATCCCGTCATTCACCCCAACTTTTAAAGTTGAAATCGGAGCATAGCACAGCCTGGTAGTGCACCTGGTTTGGGACCAGGGGGTCGTAGGTTCGAATCCTACTGCTCCGACCATCTCCTTAAAGATGGTCGAGATAAAAGATACCGCGTTAAGCGGTTTTTTTATGCCTAAAATTTAATAAGTATAAAAAATACACAATATTATTTATAGTCGCCTTTTTAATAATTGTTTATGTAATCACTTGTATCTCTATATCAATTTATTTTTCACTCAATATAGCTATGCAGGTGAGATGGGTTTTTTATTTTATGTCTTTTGCTGAAGAAGGATTATGATGCGTTTAAGGATGGGGAATATTGAGGCATTCTCATTTTCATACTATTTTATTTTGGTGAAGTGTATGCGTTCCTCAGCATTTATATAAAAGGGAAATATAAATAATTTATCAGTCTTGATATCTATATTTTTCTTACTAAAGAAAAGATGAATTACAATATAAATCTGAAATCCACCAGAAATAGCTTTTATAAGTAAATAAACACTATAAACCTCCTTGGAATGTATATTTTTTACTCAGGAAATAGAAAAACCTGCATTTTTTGTAGAATAAATAAACAGTCATTAGTTTTTTGCTGAATTATTTAGAAATAGGGGTTGTGTTGGGTGTGAAATGCTGTAGAATGCACATCCATCGGCGGTGATGTTGATTAAAACTTGTTGAGAAACAAGGATTTAGCTCAAAGGGTTTAAATCTGGAAGTCTTGAAGAAGTTTGGAAATAATCAGCTAAACCTGTTGACTCTTTCGAAATAAAGAGTAATATAGCCGACCTAGCTTGCTGCTGACGAAGTAGCAAGAAGATCATTAAGAGATTATGAAGAACAACTTGTGTGGATTTTTACTGGTTGATCGATCGAAATTATTTTCATTGATTGATGGTAGAAATGACTCGAAGTTTATTTGAGAAATATTTGTCAGAAAATTGATGAGCCAAGATTGGTAGCCTTTAAGCTACTACTGATTTTAAACTGAAGAGTTTGATCATGGCTCAGATTGAACGCTGGCGGCAGGCTTAACACATGCAAGTCGAGCGGGGAAAAGTAGCTTGCTACTTTACC
>NZ_PHRG01000006.1 GCF_002803605.1 Acinetobacter pseudolwoffii | reverse complement strand
CGCCGGGTAGCTATGTTCGGAAGGGATAACCGCTGAAAGCATCTAAGCGGGAAGCCTACCTCAAGATAAGATTTCCCCGAGACTTTATGTCTCCTAAAGAGCCGTTGAAGACTACGACGTTGATAGGTTGGATGTGGAAGCATAGTGATATGTGAAGCTGACCAATACTAATTGCTCGTGAGGCTTGACTATACAACACCCAAACAGTTGTTGTATAAAGCTCGATTGATTCGATATTAAGCAAAATAGCTTGATTCAGAAGACCGTTAGTAAGACAATGTTCAACTCAGATATACCTGTTAATGTATTCTATTTGGTACGAAGTAAGGCAAACACTACAAAAAAGTAGTTAAATAAGACCCGAACAAGTCCATAACAGTTGTGCTGGCGACAATAGCAAGAGTGAACCACCTGATCCCTTCCCGAACTCAGAAGTGAAACCTCTTTGCGCTGATGGTAGTGTGGGGTTACCCATGTGAGAGTAAGTCATCGCCAGCTCATTATTCAAAACACCCCCTGCAATTAGCAGGGGGTGTTTTTTTATGCGCGGAAAAAAGAAAAATAGGGAAATTAAAATTATCCGTTCTTTGATTAGGATAGAATTTTCATAAAACAATAATTGAGATAGCCTTAGATGTGACTTTAAGCGATGTGTAATGTAGATCTGTACAGGTCTTTACGATAGCTCTTGGTACAGCTCTCTTGCGCGTTACTGGCATGATTTAAATCTTAGATAGGGGAGTGAGCGAAGACTTGCTTGGGACCAGAGAAAATAGCCTAAAAATTCAGTTCATAAATCTGTAAAAATAAAAAAACCAGCAAAATGCTGGTTTTTGATTGCAGTTCATTTTAACCAAATACGCGCATTACGGCTGCGATTAATACCCAAAGAATTGCAATGGCGATGATGGGTTCAACAATCTTTGCCCATGTTGGGGTTTCTACAAGAACGACGTCTTCAACATCTTGATGCTGATGATTCTGGCTTACCATTTGATTAAACTCCTTCATTGATGCCTCCAATGATAGCTCTTCTTGTACAATTGGTTTAGAGCCTTTGAGTTCTGTTAGGTTGTTTGTTGTCCAAACCCAATCATCTGCTTGACCGGATAAATGTTCAATCTGGCCGGTGAGCAGTTCTTGAATGCTGTTAAGATTATGATTGCCGGTATCATGTAACTGTTTTAATTCAGTGAGCTGTAAATGGAAAATTTCCGAGGTGCTTTGTTCTAGTTGAGTTCGATCCAGAGCTGACTGGTTTTCCGAATGGGTGGCCAGATGACGCACGACTTCCAGTATATATAATTCATCAGGATGATTAATTTCGTTATAAATTTTTTGTGGATTGTTGCGCCACTCGGTAATCAGTTTGCCTAAAGTTAAGGCATTAATTTCAGTTATATATTTTCGTCTTTCTTCTTTCGTATGGTCTTTTAGAAGCTCAGGCTTTTGAGTTTCTATCTGTTCAACAAAATATTGTACTAAATCAAAAGCCATTCACTTGCTCCATTATTTTTTAATCTAATAACCTTAAAGTTGGTTTTTTCTTTGGCTGTTCAGGTTTTTCTTCAGTGCTTGATTTTAAAGCATCTTCATCGGTTTGTGTATGTTCATATTCACTTGGATCAAAGAATAAACCTTGGCCGTTTTCACGTGCGTAAATACCGAGTACGGCTGCCATAGGGACATAGATATCACGAGAGACACCACCAAAGCGAGCAGAGAAGCTAATTGCATCATTGCTCATATGTAGCGCATGTACCGCATGAGGCACAATATTCAGCACAATCTGCCCATCTTTAATAAACTGCTCAGGAACCATGGTATTTGGACGTGTCGCATCGACCAGCAAGTAGGGCGTCATATTGTTATCGCAAACCCACTCATAGATTGCGCGTGCCATATAGGGACGAGTAGGGCTAAGGTTGAATTCTTGTTCGGACATGATGTTTCTCTACAGGTTCTTGATTTGTGCTGAATAACGGTTTTTTTCCTGCAATGTCATAGATTTTACAAAGGCAGGACGACTGAAAATTCGCTGGCAATATAAATAAAATGGACGGCATTGCTGCTGCGGTAATTCTATGCCCATCTGTTTCAGGCGGATAAAAATTGGCGCCAACATGCAATCCAGAATACTGAATTGTTCAGACATAAAATAGGGAAAATGCTGGAATAGTGGCATCAATGAGGTCAGGATATCTTGTAACTGCTTCTGTGCCTGGTTTTTGGCTTTTTTATCTAGGGTGTCTGGATGACGTAACATGATATCGGCCAGTTGTAGCCAGTCATTTTCAAAGCGCCAGATGTATTGACGTTGCTCCGCGCGCGGCATCGGCGCATCGGCATACAGTTTATTCTGACGATAGCGATCATCTACATATTCAGAAATAATTGAAGTATTGAATAATTTGAGTTCATTTTCGATCAGCATCGGCAACTGATTATAAGGATTGAGACTGGCCAGATCCTCGTCATCTGTATCTACCAGAATCAGGTTGTATTTAATTTGCTTCTCGGCAAGCACATAGCGAATCCAATGGGAACGGAAGTCATCGGCATGACTATATAAGGTAATTCCTTGAAGAGGCGCGCTTTCGACTGACATAAATCCTGATGAAGTTCTAATGAATAGACTAGGATACTAAAATTCAACCTAAAAAGCACCAAGCATCAAAGATCAATCGGCTTGAGCCAAGGTAGATTATAAGAAAAATATCTGGAGAAAAACAGCATGCTTATTAAACCGCTCATCATCCTGCTATTTATTGTTATTGGTGTGGCAAATTATTATCTGAGTAAATCATTCTGGTGCCATGACGGGGGCTGGGGTAAAGATATACATGAACAATAACCGCAAAAATATCCTTCAATATTGATAATGAATACTTATAAAAAAAGCCTTGGAATAATCCAAGGCTTTTTTGTCCGGTTCGGTAAACGAATTAACGTTTAGAGAACTGAGGACGTTTACGAGCTTTACGTAAACCAAGTTTCTTACGTTCAACTTCACGAGCATCACGAGTAACGAAACCAGCTTGACGAAGAGCAGGTTTTAAAGTCTCGTCAGAAGCGATCAATGCACGAGTAATACCGTGACGGATTGCGCCTGCTTGACCACCGATACCACCACCAGCAACAGTGATGTAAAGGTCATATTTCTCAGTTGCTTCAAGCAGCTCAAGAGGTTGGTTAACCACCATACGAGCAGTTTCGCGACCGAAATACTGTTCAAGAGTACGGTTGTTAATTACGAGTTTACCAGTACCAGCTGATAGGAAAACACGTGCAGTTGCGGTCTTACGGCGACCTGTACCATAATTAGTAGCCATGTGCTGTTATCCCTTAGATGTCCAAAACTTGTGGCTGTTGAGCAGCGTGTGGATGCTCAGTACCTGCATACACTTTCATTTTCTTGATCATTGCATAACCAAGAGGACCTTTAGGTAACATACCTTTAACAGCTTTTTCTAGAACTGCTTCTGGTTTGTGAGCGATTAACTTTTCAAAGTTAGTCTCACGGATACCACCAGGGAAACCAGTGTGGCGATAGTATTTCTTATCTTGTGACTTTTTACCAGTCACAGTGATTTCTTCAGCATTGATTACAACGATATAATCGCCAGTGTCAACGTGAGGAGTATAAGAAGTCTTGTGCTTACCGCGTAAACGACGAGCGATTTCAGTCGCAAGGCGACCTAAAGTTTTGCCAGAAGCATCAACAACGTACCAGTCGTGTTGAACCTCAGCTGGCTTAGCGCTGAGAGTTTTCATTAAACCACTACCTATTATAGTTGGTTTGGACTATGGAATCTGTCCAAACTAAAGGAGACGCGATTCTAAACGAATACGTGAAGAATCACAAATGAAAATTGAAATTTCAAGCGCTGTATTTTATCTAATCTCCTGAAATAAGGAAAGGCATAAACCTGAATATCTCGCAAAAACGAGGACTATATTTGTAACCATCCTTTCAATTCGTATCAAAATATTGATTTATAAGGACGCTTTGCAATGATCGCTGCAGCCTGGATATGATCGGGTTATAATATTTCTCAGCTTTGCCAAATTGAGAAGATGATGCTGCCTTTATATGTCACCAGCGGAGAACCTGCCGGAATTGGTCCCGATATTTGCCTGAGTCTGGCAGAACGTGTGGATGAACGTCCGATTGTAGTATTGGCCGATCTGAATATGCTGAAAGCCCGTGCAGATCAATTGAAATTGTCTGTGGCGTTGATTGAATATACCGGACAGGACGCATCTTCAAAAAAAGGTCAGCTGTATGTTGAACATGTGCCACTCAATCAGCCTGTGGCATTAGGTGAATTGAACCCGAACAATGCCGCTTATGTATTAGAACAACTGCGACGATCTGCGGACTATGCCATGTCAGCTAAAAGTGTCGGCGTGGCAACTGCACCGGTGCAAAAGTCTGTGATGAATGAAGCTGGCATCCATTTCAGCGGTCATACCGAATATTATCAAGAATTTGCAGGCGTTGAGCGGGTGGTGATGATGCTGGCGACCAAGACTTTACGTGTGGCTTTAGCAACGACGCATCTTCCTTTACGTGCCGTTGCCGATGCGATTAGCAAAGAGCGTTTGCATCAAGTCATTGATATCCTGATTCACGATCTGAAATCCAAATTTAAGATTGAACATCCGCATATTTTGGTTTGCGGTCTCAATCCGCATGCAGGCGAGGGTGGCTATTTGGGTATGGAAGAAATTGAAGTGATTAATCCGGTACTCGAAAGCTACCGTGCTCAAGGCATCAATATGAGTTTAAGCTTGCCCGCAGATACGTTATTTACCCCGGAAAACTTAAAAGATGCCGATGCGGTTCTGGCGATGTATCACGATCAGGGCTTACCTGTGTTAAAATCACAGGGCTTTGGTGAAGCCATTAATATTACCCTCGGCTTACCCTTTATTCGTACATCTGTAGATCATGGCACAGCACTCTCCCTTGCGGGTACGGGACTTGCGAAAAGTTCCAGCCTGCACGTTGCTGTCGATTTAGCCCTCGATCTGGCGCGCCACTGATTATTGTTCATCACTCACGTTGGAAATGTTTTTATGTATCAAATTAATGCCTTAAACCCAAAAGAAGAAGGGCATCAGGCTCGAAAACGATTTGGTCAAAACTTCTTACATGACCAACGTGTCATTGCCAAAATTGTACGCTCAGTCAACCCACGTCCAGGTCAGAACATTCTGGAAATTGGGCCGGGTCTGGCCGCATTGACCTCACCTTTGATTGGTGAATGTGATGCATTGACTGTGGTCGAACTTGACCGCGATTTGGCTGCGGGCCTGCCGGGTCGTGTACCACATCCAGAACGTTTAACCATTATTGAAGCCGATGCACTGCGCTTTGATTATTCAACATTATTTGAAGAAGGCCGTCCGCTGCGCGTGGTTGGTAACTTGCCCTATAATATTTCTACTCCCCTGCTTTTTCATCTTTTGGAATTTGGTGGCAAAGTGCAGGACATGCATTTCATGCTGCAAAAAGAAGTGGTTGATCGGATTACCGCATTACCAAATACCAAGGAATATGGCCGTTTGTCAGTCATGATCCAGTATTTCTGCAAACCGACTTTCCTGTTTGAAGTACCACCGGGATCTTTCAATCCGCCACCAAAAGTGACCTCGGCGGTATTTCGTTTAGAGCCTTATGCAGACAAGCCGATTGTGGCCAAAAATGAAAAAGCGCTGGCACGTCTGGTATCTCATGTCTTTACCCAGCGTCGTAAAACCTTGCGCAATAGCTTAAAAGGCATGCTGGTTGAAGGTGGTTTTGAAAAAGCGGGTGTTGACCCGATGGCACGTCCAGAAACTCTGACCCTTGAACAGTTTGTTGCACTTTCAGATCAAATGGTGGCTTAAATAACGATGAACCGCACTGTTCGATATAATTATGTAATTGGCGATGTGCAAGGCTGTTTTGAGGCCTTGAAAGCTCTGCTCAAAGAAATCCGCTTCGATGCAGATCAGGACTTTATCTGGTTTGCTGGAGACTTGGTGGCACGAGGTGAAAACTCAATTGCTGCACTGCGGTTTATCAAGAAGCTGGCCGAACAGGGATCGGCTGCAACAGTCTTGGGTAATCATGATTTGACTTTATTGGCCTATGCCCGCGGCATCAAGCCGATTAAAGAAAAAGACAATGTTCGTGATGTGATTGATGCCATCGACAGCGATGACCTGATTGACTGGCTGCGTAAACAGCCGCTGTGTCTATTTCCAAATGAGCAGACTATTCTGACCCATGCAGGGATTCCGAATATCTGGAATGCAGAAAAAACTGCTCAATTGGCACAAGAAGTTGAAGCCATCATTTCTAATGATGACTTCGATGTGCTGGATGATTTTTTGAAAGAGATGTTTGGGAAAGAACCCGCACTGTGGTCAGACCAGCTAAAGGGCCATGAGCGTATTCGCTGTATCGTGAATTATTTGACCCGGATGCGTCTCACTGATGCAGAGGGGCGTCTGGAATACAGCTTTAAAGATGCGCTAGATGATCCAATGCCGGAAGGCTTTAAACCCTGGTTTGAATTTGAGTCATTAGCAGCGCAAAGCCATCAGATTCTGTTTGGTCACTGGGCTGCCTTAAATGGTAAAACTATTTCGGACCGAATTCAAAATGTCGATGGTGGCTGTGTCTGGGGCAATCAACTCATGGCATTCCGTCTGGAAGATCAGCAGATGTTCGCGGTTGATAATCCGGTGATCTAAGTAAATCCAATAAAAAAAGCCACGTGATCACGTGGCTTTTTTAAACTATCTATTAGTCTGCACGTATCCAGGTCTGGTTACGACCAAGTACTGAAACACCTACACTGGCGCGCAGGGTTAAACGTTTGCCAGTGTTGTTTAAACGCATTTTTGCGTCATAAATTTTACCTGCCAAAGGATCAATCACTTTACCTTTTTCATAGTTATTGGTGCCTTTAACATGTTTTAAGCCCTTGATAATTGTCATACCTAAAATGGGCTGATTGGTATAGGGAGCAGGGCAGGCATTACATTTTTCACGTGGTGTATAGCCCGGACGCGGGGTAACTTTCACAATTTTAGCAGAGTAAGTGTCGTTAGGCTCTTGGCTAATTACGATAATCGCTTTGGCAGCTCCCGTTTTATCATCAATTTGTTGCCAAGTTCCAGTAATATCTTCCGCCCAAAGGGTCATGCTAAACCCTGTGGTCAATGCGGCAAGTAATATTTTTTTTAACATAGAGAGTCATTCCAGAGAGTTTTTTGTCATCGCGCCCTCATGTTAGGAATTATGATTAAATAGTCAATAATTATCTGAATACTATAGAGTTAATGTACTAAAAAAAGCTGCCAAGTTGGCAGCTTTTATTAATATTGAGAATTGGATACTAATCCTGACGAATCCAGGTCTGGCTGCGGCCTAAAGCAGAAACGCCGACATAACCACGCAAGGTTAAACGTTTACCATTGGCATTTAGACGTACTCTGGCATCGTAAATTTTACCTGCCAGCGGGTCGATCACACGGCCTTTTTCATAGTTATTGGTGCCTTCCACATGTTTTAAGCCAGTCAGTACATCCATGCCCAGAATAGGTTGATTGGTATAAGGCGCGGGACATTTATTACAGGTTTTTTGTGGAGTATAGCCCGGACGTGGCGTAACTTTGATAATTTTTCCGGCAAACGTACCGTTATCATTTTGGCGAATTTCAATCACTGCTTTTGGTGAACCGGTTTTGTCATCAATTTGTTGCCAGGTGCCTGTTAAGTCCTGTGCATACGCAGTGCCAGTCATCATGGCAGCGATGAATATTAATCCTAATTTAGATTGTTTCATTATATTTATCCCTTTTTTTATAGATGAAATAAAATATCTCCAACACAAATGTGCTGCTTTATTAATCCTGGCGAATCCAGGTTTGTGTACGGCCGATGGCAGATATCCCAATGTATCCACGTAGAGTCAGTCGTTTCCCATTGGCAGAAATCCGCCCTTTTAAATCATAAATTTTGCCAGTTAAAGGGTCGAGTATTTGACCATGTCCATAGTTATTCTTGCTGGTTGGTTTCAGCCCTTTAATGATCTCTAGTCCTAAAATCGGTTTGTCTGTATATGGGGGTGGGCACTTTATACATTTTTCCCGTGGCGTATAGCCTGGTCGCGGTGTAACTTTGTGAATGTTCCCAGTATAAGAACCATCTGCCTGAGTTTTCATTTCAATCAGTGCTTTAGGTGAGCCGGTTTTATCGTCAATCTGTTGCCAGAAACCCGATAACTCCTGCGCAAATGCCATGGAGCAGGTGACTATAGAGGCTGTAAATACACCTAAAATTGCAATTTTCTGCATACGATATCCTTATGACAACGCATCAAATTCCATTTGATACATATTATGTAAATTCTACTTATTATACTTTCATAATCCATGAGAAAAGCATATGTTCAATATTCATACAACTTAATGTATGAAAATGCAAGCTTCTCTCTGCTAAATTTTAAACTCATCACATTTTATTCAATAGAGTATGAATTAATCCTGTTTAATCCAGGTCTGGCTGCGACCCAGGGCCGAAACGCCTACATAGCCGCGTAAAGTCAGACGTTTACCATTACTGCTTAATTTTGCCTTGGTGCTATACACATTCCCGGATAATGGATCGAGTAGTTTGCCTTGAGCAAAGTTATTATTGCCGGTGTGCTTCAGGCCTGTCAGTACATCCAGTCCAAGAATCGGTTTATTGGTATAAGGTGCAGGACAAGAGACACAATTTTCTTTTGGGGTATAGCCCGGGCGCGGCGTGATTTTGGTAATTTTGGCCGTATAAGTGCCTGTAGCTGTTTCGCGAATTTCCAGGAATGCTTTAGGTGAACCGGTTTTATCATCGATATTGCGCCATGTCCCTGACAGATCCGAAGCTAAGGCCAGATGGCTGAAAGAGGTTAAAAGTAAAGCCGAGAATAATTGAACCTTTTTCATATTTCTGTTCCTTGAATAAAATTGTTTTATGTTTGTATATTAGGAACGATTAAAGCACAAAACAAACAATTAAAATGATTCACTAGTCACATTTTTTGCAAATAAAGTATAAACGTAGGCAGCCAGATGGCAGTAAACACCGCATTGACTGCCATACCGAAAGCGGCATAACGTCCCGCAACACTGCCACGCTGCCAGGCCTGAGCTGTACCAATCGCATGTGCTGCCAATCCTAAGGCCAGTCCGGAAGCACGTTCATCATTGATATGCCGCAGGATAAACGGTGAAAATGCTGCGCCAATCACTCCGGAAAGAATCACAATCAGAATCACCATACTGATTGGAGCATCCAGTAAGGTGGCGATATTAATCGCAATGGGTGTCGTCACCGCCCGAGTCGCGAAAGCCATAATATCTGCGGAAGACATATGCAGCAGATACGCCAGTCCCATTGGCAGGGCGACAGCACTGATACTGGCAAAAACCAAGATACCGATAATCGCTTTTAGTGGTAAGTCATCATAGCGCATTGCAGCCAGTGGAATGGCCAGGGCGACGGTCACATAGCCAAGTAAATGATTGAAGAGCGGATTCACTTGATCCATGTAATTTTGATAAGGAATCCCGAGCACAAATAAAATTGCAAGCACAAAGAACATGCTAAATACGATGACAGGAATTTGCGGGATGATCCGGTTACAGGGTTTGGCAATCAGATAGGCCATCAGCGTGACCGCAAAGCCATATAAAATAGATAACATGCGGTACTCCTATAACCAGCGCTTGGCCATTTTGGCGTAAATCCATAAAGGAATCAGGGTGCTGAAAAACATGATGAATAAAAATGCCGGAATTTTCTGGCCCATATGGACCAGCATCATCAGTGCACCTGCACTGACAGGCAGGAAAGCAAAGGCGCTTTCCTTCATCAGCTTGTTATTGGTGTCTACGAGACGAGCGGGAAGTTTACCGAAATAGCGCCAGGTAAAAAGGGCAATCAATAAGCTGAGCAATCCTACCAGATTGCCCAATTCAGGATGATCCAGCTGGGTCATGAGCCAGACGGATGCTTCCCGAAAGACAATAATAAGTAACAGGGTGCCGATCCATGCTGGCCAGTCTATTCGTTTTATCCAGTTCATTCGTATGATCAATTATTAAGTTTACTTATCAAGTTTTACTCGATCTTTGACCGGATTTCAAACGCTTCCAGTGGACGTTGAAACTGCTGCGCCTGTTTTCCTAAAATTTCATCTAAAGGTAAATGCGCCTGTTTAATCAGCTGCTCCAATTTTTGTGCTGCAATCCGAATATGTAAATGCAGCTGACCTTCATCATCATAATGTTCTGACTGGATTACATTTAAACCATAAAGCTGGTTGCGCAGCTTGCCGTAGGCGGGTTTCAGAATCAGGTCAAAGGATTGCAATTGTCCCATCAGGGCTTCATGTACCGCTTTACGCAGCAGGTCGATCCCTTCGCCACTATGTGCTGAAACATAGACACGTTCTGGCTCACCCGGGCGTCGATAAATAATTTTGGCCTCATCGCCGCTACAGTCAATTTTATTGTAAACCTGCAGGATCGGAACATCGGCACCAATTTCTTTCAAGACTTTTTCAACCGCTTCAATCTGCTCCAGCATTTCTGGACTACTTGAATCGATGACATGCAGCAACAGGGTAGCTTCTACGGTTTCTTCCAGGGTCGCCTTAAAGGATTCAACCAGCGAGTGGGAAAGATTGCGAACAAAACCCACCGTATCTGCCAGTACCAGATTACCGATGCCATCCCATTCCAGACGTCTTAAAGTCGGGTCCAAGGTGGCAAAAAGCTGATCGGCTGCATAGACATCACTCTTGGCCAGCAGGTTAAACAGGGTCGATTTGCCGGCATTGGTATAACCGACCAAAGACACAGTTGGGACAGCTGCTTTTTGACGGGCAATACGACCTTGCATTCGGGTCTGGCGGACTTTATCAATTTTGGCTTTCAGTTGTCCCATGCGAATACGCAGTAAACGACGGTCAGTTTCAAGCAGGGTTTCACCCGGGCCACGCAAGCCAATGCCGCCTTTTTGGCTGTCGAGATTGCCACGGCTGCGAATTAAGCGGGATGATAAATGTTGCAGTTGTGCCAGTTCGACTTGCAGCTTGCCTTCATAGGTACGGGCACGCTGGGCGAAAATATCTAAAATCAGTTCGGTACGATCGACCACACGGCACTTGATGACCTGTTCCAGATTGCGGGCCTGGGCCGGTGTCAGGGCATGATCAACAATGACCAGATTGGCGTCCAGTTCTTCTACGCATTCGGCGATTTCTTCTGCTTTGCCTGACCCGATAAAAAATTTGGCATCCGGTTTGACGCGTTGAGCATGAATATGTTCCAGAATTTCGGCATCTGCAGATTGCGCCAGCAGATTAAACTCTTCAGCATCAAGGTCATCCAGCATTTGTACGCTGACACTCACCAGAATGACGCGTTCTTTCCCCCGATGTTGTTCTAAATATTCCACTCGGGCCAATCTCCACTTGAAAGCTTTAGTGTAGTTGAAAAAGAGCGAGGCAGATACTGAATTAGCGCGGCTTTGGTTTAAAGTGCGGTGACAAACAGTTGTGCAAGTGTTACCAGTACAGCGGCATAGATACAGGTACCACCCAAAATATATTTGAGCACTTGTAAAGGCTGAAGCTTTTCATTCGCAGGCTGGGTTTGATCTGGCATGGCAGCGATCCTTTTTAATCTAATATTCCGATATTTTTATTTTAAATGATTTATTAATCCAATTAAAATTGAAGATATAGATCTTATTGGTCGGTTTTTATTATCAATGCATGTTGCGAATGAACAGTATAGAATGAGTTTAATTCGTGGATATTCCCTGTATCTAGCTTAGGATTTAGTGACATTTTTATGAACCCAACTGTACAAGATCAAACATCTCACCGACATGGCTTGGCAAAATTCTGGCTTTATATGCGAAAAGTAACAGCTTCACTGGCTGTTATCAGTGAAGGGTTCTATTTGGTTTTCCGTCACGGTTTATACAAAAATCCGAACAATCCAACCAATACCCGTTATGTGCAACATTTTTGTCGACAGTTGTGCAAAGTATTCAATATAGAAGTCCAGGTGCACGGTGAAATTCCGCGCGAACCCGCTTTATGGGTGAGTAACCATGTGTCCTGGCTCGATATTGCAGTTTTAGGTTCAGGGGCACGCGTATTTTTTCTGGCCAAAGCAGAAATTGAAAACTGGCCAATTCTGGGTAAATTGGCCAAAGGTGGCGGCACTTTATTTATCAAACGTGGTTCTGGTGATTCGGTGCGTATCCGCGAACAGATTACCGGATTTTTAAAACAGAATATTCCCGTATTATTTTTTCCTGAAGCCACCACTTCAGATGGGCGAGCCATTAAAAAAGTACACGGCCGGATTTTGGGCGCTGCGATTGAGGCACAGCGTCCTGTGCAAATTTGCCTGATTTGTTATGTGAATCAGCAGGGTGAACTCGATGTGGTTGCGCCGTTTATCAATGACATCAGTTTTGCAGCCCATGTCAAAAAAGTACTGGAAATGCCACAAGTGATTGCACATTTAGTGGCTTTACCTGCAATCGCGACTGAGGGGCACACTGTTGAAAGCCTGACCCGTGTGGTACAGCAAACCATGCAGGCTGGCTTGGTGGAGTTGCAATCGCGTGTACTAGAAAAGACTTAATAAAAAACAACTGGATGAGAAATTTAGGCATTTGATATCTATTCTTGGGAATAGACGTGTATAGCCTCATCTTTGCTTTAAACATTTAAATGGCTTTGTGTTGGCAAAACTCTACTTTTGACAGACCCAAAGTAGGCAAAAGTCTTTATTATCCATACACGACGTCCTGTCGTGATAGATAATATGTGACATCCTTGCCACACTCATATCTCTGAAACTTGGGCAAATCCATGAGAAGAAGGCAGCGTTAAAGAAGAGGCTATTTTAAATAGTTCAACTCAAGCTGTTTGTCACTTACATAAACCCTTCGATCGGCAACCAGGACACCAGTTTGAGCCCAGCTTTTTGGTACCATCTTATTCCGGGTTCTTTGGTGAAGGTTTTAACCTCTCCATTGGCTTTCTTGATTTTCCAGTTAATATTCTGGTTGGCATCCAGCACCAGTTTATAGGCATATTTACTTAAGTTCTGATCCATGGTTTGGTGCACTGCCTGTGCTAAAGAGGGACTATTCAGTAAGACACCAATTTCAGTGTTGAGATAGGCAGAACGTGGATCAAAGTTAAAAGAACCAATAAACACCTGTTTTTGATCGATTGCCATCAGCTTGGCATGCAGGCTGGAGCGGCTCAGACCTTTCAGGCTGACTTTGGCTTTTTTGGAAATTTCCGCTGTATTGGCATTGAGATGATCGGCATCTGGCGCTGCAAGGAACTCATATAGCTGCACATCATTTTCCAATAAATCCTGACGATATTTGGCATAAAAGGCATGTACAACGGCAACATCATTGGCTTTAAACGAATTGGTCAAGACACGGACCTCGATATTTTCATCCGCCAGTTTCTTTAAACGATCTGCGCCAATTTTTTCCGGAACAAAATAGGCAGAGACAATATCAACACTTTGTTCAGGTTTTTCCAGATGTTGTAATAACTGGAAGTTGAGATGTTCTTCGGCTTTGGCCTTGGCCTTGATTTTGCTTGGAGGATCTTTGACCACTTCGGCTTCGACCCAATCCAGTTGAATGTTTTGTTCCAGCCATTGGTCAAATGCTCTGGAACGATTGGCCAGATCCAGATAATTCTGTGTGGCCTGATCCTGACTGTGCTTTTCCAGTTGTTGTTTCAGGCTTGGAAAGCGTAAGCCATGATGGCGCGGATTGACAATCTGTTGCACCGGATAGGCATAATCATCATTCCAGTATTCATCGAAGGAATGAATGATTTCATCCGATGCTGCACCGACCAGCATCACATCGACATCGGAAAACTGATAAATTTCACTGACATTATAATACTGGTTACTCATATTGCGTCCACCAATCAGGGCAATCTGGTTGTCGGCAATAAAACTTTTATTATGCATGCGGCGATTAATACGCTTTAAATCCAGCACCATGTCCATGGCACGATATTTTCGAAAACGGTAGGGATTATACAGTTTGACATCGATATTCTGATGCTGGTTTAAGGCCAGATAAATACCTTCCATTTTCTTGGCATTATTGTCATCCATTAGCAGACGCACTTTTACGCCACGATCTGCCGCCTGAATAATCGCATGCAGGGCAAGGGTGCCAATCCGGTCGTTGTCCCAAATATAATATTGTAGATCCAGACTACGCTCGGCCTTCTTAATCAGCTGGATACGCGCACCCAGTGCTTCGAGTGGGTCATAGAGCACACGATAACCGGTCAGGCCGATGTTCTGTTCACGTAAAGGTTCAACAATTTGCGCCAAACTGGTTTGTGAGGTATCTGTTTCAAATGCCATCTGGCTAGGCTGCTCAGTTTGCTTGGGCAAAGTACTGCATGCAGGAAGACCCAAGATCATGCTACAGCTCAGTAAAATCCCAGCTTTATAGCGATAAATTGATGAAAAGCTGGGAGATTTTGAATGAGCTTGAACGTGGGGAGCAGTGGCCATATAAGTCGAAGAATGAAAAATTAGAATTGAGTATAATTGCCAGCTATGAAAAGATAAATATAAAGCCAGTAATCAGCTTCTCGACTCGACAAGGCAAATCTATGTGGGATACCAGTTCCGTACTTTTTTATTTTTATTTAGGCATGGCCATTCTGGCCATCTGGGCTGTGTACCAGGCATGGTCTAGTCAATCTCGTACCGAGACTATTCATCCATTTAAAGCATTTTGTCATTTGTTGGCTTTTTACCTGTCCTATTTACTGGTTCCACTGGTGTTCTTCAGTATTTATGCCGGATGGAGCGGTTATTATTCCTTGCATGAAGCTGTTTTTGTATTTTTGATCAGCGCCGTCTTGAGTTATGCACGCTTTATCGAGCCGCATTTAATTCAAGTGAAAACGACACAATATCAGATCAATGCGGATAAACGCTTAAAGCAACCCGTCCGGATTGCCCTGATTGCAGATTTACATATCGGTCTGTTTTCTGGTCATGAACGGCAGTTGCGACAAATTGTGCATAAGTTAAATCATGTTCAACCCGATTTGGTGGTGGTGGCCGGAGACTGGACTTATGAGCCGGAAAATAAACTGGCACAAGAACTGGCAGTTTTAAAAGAAATTCATGCCCCAGTCTATTCCGTCAATGGCAATCATGACGAGCAATATCCGGGACCACCGATTCAGGAACTGTTGCAATATGCACTGCAAGTCAATCAGGTCATGGATATTGAAGGGCAAATTGTCGAATTTGATGAATTTCGGCTCTTGGGTGTGGGCGATCTCTGGGCGGGTAAAGCCGATATGCGCAGTCTGCCAGATTTACCTCAGGACAAGCCTTGGGTCATTTTGTCGCATAATCCCGATACGGTGGATATGATTCCCAAATTGCCGACACGTCCTCTCATGCTGGCTGGACATACCCATGGCGGACAGGTGGAATTGCCTTGGCTGACCGATTATGTCATGAAAAAAGTATCAATTTTGGGGCATAAGAAGGGCATGTACCGTCATGAACATGCAGATGTGTTTGTCACGGTCGGCACCGGTTTGGTCGGCGTACCTTTTCGTTTTCGAGTACCACCCACCATTGATATTATTGAACTGATCTAAATGGAGATATTGTCCTGTTCAGCTTTAACTGATGATCCAGATCAGGATCAATAACAGCACTGCAATGGCTGCCAGAATCCAGATTTTATTTTCAATTTTTCGGGTTGGGACGTCTTCGCGTAATTGTCGTGCGGTGATTTCAGCTTCTGTGGGGGTATTCAGGCTCGGATGGGTCGGAATTTCAAGGGGAGGCGTTACCAGGTCAATCTCACCCGCATCATCACTAAAGCGCGGTCCTGTGCTTTCAGTTTTCATGACCACATCGTGCTCACGGACAATTTCCTCAATCACTTGCAGCGCCTGGATTTCATCCAAAGTCGTGTGCTCGGTGATATAGCGAACGGCCTCTATTTTTTTATCATCTTCCAGCAAAATAATAATATTGACCAACTGTTCCTGGGTTAGGGATTCAATAAGTTCCTGCATTGCCTTGCCTCATTGTCTGGTTGAGTCCATTTGATTGTTGAGCAAATTTAACGAGATAAGTAGCAGAGTTTTGTTGTGAAATCATAAAAAAGCCAGCATCGAATGCTGGCTTTTAAATCAAACTAAGACTTTAAATTTGATTATTTACATCATCATTCTTGGTTTCACGAATCAACAGAAATGCAATCAGTGACAGGATTGATGCTGCGGTCAGGTAATAACCGACTGCAGACAGACCATAAGTTGTTGCCAGTTTGGTGGCAATCAGCGGAGCAAAGGATGCACCAAAGATGCCTGCCAGGTTAAAGGTCAATGCAGAACCGGTATAACGTACTGAAGTCGGGAATATTTCAGACAATACAGTACCGATTGGCCCATAGGTTAAGCCCATGATCGCCAGACCAATACACAAGAACAGGAATACCACCAGCGTGCTGCCAGATTCCAGCATATCTGCAAAGAAAATCCCGAAGATGGCAGAGATAACACAGACTGCAATCGAGGTGGTTTTACGGCCAAATTTCTCGGCCAATACTGCAGAAAGTGGGATAAAGGCAGCAAAACATAGGGTTGCAACCAACTGCAATTGCAGGAATTCTTCACGAGAATAACCTAGCTGTTTAGTACCCCATTGCAATGCAAATACTGTGGTGAGGTAGAACACCACGAAGGTACAGATTGCAGCGATGGTGCCGAGTACCAGCATGCGAGAATGTTTTTTGAAGACTTGAACAAATGGAATGTTCACTTCTTTTTGTTTATCTAGCACCTTTTGGAATGCCGGGGTTTCATGCAGTTTTAAACGAATCCATAAACCGACAATCACCAGCAAGGCACTTGAGATAAATGGAATACGCCAGCCCCAAGCCATAAAGTCAGCCTCAGACATGAAAGCGCCCAACGTCAGGAAAGAACCTGTTGCCAGAATAAAGCCGATTGGAGCACCAAGTTGCGGGAACATGCCATACCAGGCACGTTTACCTTCAGGTGCATTCTCGGTGGCAAGAAGTACGGCACCTGACCATTCACCACCCAGCCCCAAGCCCTGACCTAAACGACAGAGTGCAAGCAAGAGTGGTGCAGCAATCCCGATTTGCGCATAAGTGGGCAAGAGGCCAATCGCAACGGTGGAAATCCCCATGGTCAGCAAGGCAGCGACCAATGTGGCTTTTCGCCCGATCCGGTCACCCAAATGACCAAAGAGTGCCGCACCAATCGGGCGGGCAATAAAGGCAATGGCGAAAGTGGCCAGCGACTGAATGGTGGCAGTCATCGGATCTGTACTTGCAGGGAAGAACAGATACGGAAAAATAATGACAGCAGCAGTGGCATAGATATAAAAATCGAAGAACTCGATTGTAGTACCGACCAAGCTCGCGGTTAAAACGCGAAATTTTGAATTTTGTGCTGGCTGAGCAGCAGAATTAGACGACGCCATGGAGAACCTTACACTTACTAAAAATAAAAAAGCTTAGTTTTAAAAGCGTAATCTTTTTAAAAAAGGCGTAATTTTTTAAAAAAACAACTGCAATCTTCTCGCTTTAACTCGCTCAGGGTCACTGAAATGAAAAAGAAGATGATTAAATCACGTAAAGATAGATAGACAGAAAATGTGATCCTGCGCCTATCAATACAAATATGTGCCAGATAGCGTGGGTATATCTTACTCTTTTTAAAGCGTAAAACAATGCACCTACGGTATAAGCCAATCCGCCAATGATCAGAAAGGTCAAAGATTGAGCACTAAGATATTGTTGCATATCATCCATCACCAGCAGCGCCAGCCAGCCCATGACCAGATAAGCCGCCAAAGAAATTTTCTGGAAACGATGAATGAAAACGAACTTGAACAGTGTACCAATGAGGGCGATCACCCAGAGTGCAATCAATAAATACTGGGCTTTGGCTGTTGGAATGGCAATTGACAGGAAAGGCGTATAGGTTCCGGCGATTAAATAATAAATTGCAGTATGATCAACTTTTTTATAAAAATAACGACGGTCTGCTGCGGTGGCCATGTGATAGAGCATGGACGCAGAGAAGAGCAAGATCATGCTCAGCGCATAGACCCAAAGTCCAATCCATTGTCCAGTACTGAGATAAGACCCTTTAATAATCAAAAGAATACCAGCAATTACCGATAGTCCAGCACCCACAGCATGACTGATATAATTAATTCGTTCCTCAGTGTGATCATAATCTGGAACTAGCGGCGCATTCTGCATGATTGTCATTCTTCTTTAAAATATACATTTGTATAGTAATTCAATTTTGCTTTTAGGTTAAGAAGATTTAAACTTGAGGGGCAATTCATTTCAGGTTTTATCTATGTCAACGTTGGCAACTCTCTCAGACCAAGAACAGCAGTTTTTAGATGTATTTCAGCAAGCTGTTGAAAGTGATCAATTTGATCGTCTGATCTTAAGCCAGTATAAAGGTGAACTGCAGGATTTAGAGAAAATGACCTTGCGAGTCATTTCATTAAATGGGCAAAAAGTACTGAGCTGTTTGTATCGCCATAAAACTCAGGATGTCACCAAAAACTATCCTTTAGCGGATGCACTGGCACAGGTGACAGTATTATTAGCATGTTGCAAGCAAGCCAATTTAATGACGCTAGATGAAGAATTACAGCTGAAAAAAAACAAGAAAAAAGCCATGTTGACCCGTACTAAAAACAAAAACTCGACGCTTCAGGTCAAGTCCGCTGAACAGGGTCATGACCGGATTAAACAACGTTATGTTGATCAGGACAGCATCTTTTTACAGCATCTCGGCATTAGCGATCATAACGCGCAGATCATTCCGAGCATGGCGCGTAAATGGAAACAGATTAATAAATTTGTCGAGATTTTTTCGGGTGCATTGGCGCAGCTCAAGCCACAAGTCGAAGGTCTGCGTGTGGTGGATTTTGGCTCCGGTAAAGGCTATCTGACCTGTGCTTTATATGACTATATGCAAAAACATGGTGAGACGCCGTGGGTTACAGGGGTGGAACTGAATCCGAAAATGGTCGAGTTCTGCCAAAAGGTCGCGCAACAATCTGGCTTTGATCAGCTCGACTTTTTTCAGGGCGATGTGCGTACTTATGCACCGAAACGCCTGGATGTAATGATCGCTTTGCATGCCTGTGATGTGGCAACGGATTTTGCGATTCACAGCGGTATTCGCCTGAATGCACAGATGATCATGTGTGCGCCATGTTGCCATAAGGAATTGCGCCCACAGTTACAGGCGCCAAAAGTGCTGAGTCCGATGCTGCAATTTGGTATTCATGCCGGTCAACAGGCAGAAATGCTGACCGATACCATTCGTGCGTTATTGCTGAAAGCCTATGGTTATGAAACCAAAGTTTTTGAGTTTGTGGCGCTGGAACATACCAGTAAAAATAAAATGATTCTGGCGACAAAACGCAAAGACTATCAACAACCCGATCAGGAAGTTCTGGCACAAATCCAGGCACTAAAAGAGATGTATGGGATCCAGAAACATTCACTGGAATTGTTGCTTAATGATCAATGGGATCAGCAGGGAATTGGTTCTAAATGCTAAATAATCCAGAATTGAAAATAGTGTCCGGCAGCTGGAAGGATTTGGCAACGCCTGCCAAAATGATTCGTGAAGCCGTATTTATTCAAGAACAGAATATCGCTGCTGAAGAAGAATGGGATGAGCAAGATGCCATTTCCATCCATTTTGTGGTCTATGAAAAGGGGCATGCGATAGCCACTGCAAGATTGCTGGCGAATAACAGTGTAGGTCGTGTTGCAGTGTTAAAGCCACATCGTGGTTTGAAGATCGGGCAGCAATTGATGCAGGCCATTATCGATTATGCCAAAGCAGATCATCGAAAAGATTTAAAACTGTCTTCGCAAGTGCACGCCATTGGCTTCTATCAAGCGCTGGGATTTGAAGCTCAAGGTGATGACTATCTGGATTGCGGCATCCCGCATATTGATATGTATTTAAAGCTTTAATTTTTTAGTTATTGAGATACAAAAAAGCGAGGCATTGACCTCGCTTTTTTACGCCCTTACTGAATCAAGATCAGTGGCCATGCGCTGAGCTATGCTCGGCACTCTCCATATTGGCATGTTCTTCAGTTGACATATTATGTTCATTCGCTGTTGTATCGGAATGAGCCGTATTGGCAGTCGCACGTGCCTCACGATCTGCTTGAGCCTTCGCAATTGCTTCAGGAGACATGGTCGGTGCATTTTTAAAAGCATGCTGCTGGGTCGTCTGTTTATTTTGCTGGCTTGGCATGTAATCCGGTTCATTCGTTACCGCAAGCCAAAAAATAAACATGAATAATCCACCTAAAATACAGAAGATAATAAGTGCTTTCCAACCCCAAGGGGATTTTTCAGGTGAACTGTGATCAGTCATAGGTCTTACCCACGTGGATATCAAACTTATGTAACTTTATAACATAAATTGATCAAAAAGCAGATCAAAATCTGTCATTAGACGAGTGTATCCACTGATTCAGCCAGATCCGGAAAATAAAAAGAGCAACTCAGTTCCTCTTTTTATTTAGAGCTCAAAATTATTGAATCGGCTGGCCTTCTGCTGCCCGGTCTTTCAGGAGTTGCGGTGCTTTGAAGCGTTCACCATACTTGTTTTCGAGTACCTTGGCACGGGTCAGCGCCTTGGCCAGACCATACTGATTTAAAAATTGCACCGCGCCACCCGTCCAGGCTGCAAAGCCAATGCCAAAAATGGAACCGACATTGGCATCGACCACAGACTCCAGCACGCCTTCTTCCAGACAGCGCACGGTATCCAGTGCCTGCACAAACAGGAAACGATCCATCATTTCCTGTTCAGAAAGATCAACCTCTTTTTTCCAGTGGTTGAGACCCGTCCAGAGCTGCTTTTTACCATTTTCTGGATAATCATAAAAACCTGCCCCGGCAGCCTTACCTTTGCGGTTAAACTCATGAATCATACTGTGAATAACTTCATCTGCGGGTGATTTGGTGATGGTCTGACCTTGTGCTTCTAAGGCTTTGTATCTTTCATTGGCCACATGTTCGGAGAGGGTCAAGGACACTTCATCCTGAATGGCCAAAGGCCCGACTGGCATACCGGCTTTGAGTGCGGCCATTTCAATCCGTGCCGGATGCACGCCTTCTGCCAGCAGGCGCAAACCTTCTTGAACGAACGTACCAAAGACACGACTGGTAAAGAAGCCACGGCTGTCATTTACCACAATCGGTAATTTGCCAATCTGCTGGACAAAGTCAAAGGCTTTGGCCAGTGTTTCTGCTGAAGTATTTTGCCCCTTGATAATTTCGACCAGCTGCATTTTATCGACTGGACTAAAGAAATGCAGACCGATAAAGTTCTGATCATTTTTTGAAGCCTGAGCTAAATCTGTAATAGGCAGGGTCGAAGTATTCGATGCCATCACGCCATGACTGGCAAGATACTGTTCTGCTTCTTGTGTGACTTGAGCTTTCAGTGCGGGATTTTCAAACACCGCTTCAATGATCAGGTCACAACCGGCCAGATTTTGATTGGATGCAGTCGCTTGAATCAGGCTTAAAACCTGATCTCGTTGATCAGCAGATAAACGTCCTTGAGCTACTTTTTTATCCAGCAGTTTCTGGCTATAAGCTTTACCTTTTTCAGCCGCTTCAATCGAAATGTCTTTTAAAATAACCTGAATGCCTTTGTTGGAAGTCACATAAGCAATGCCTGCACCCATCATGCCTGCGCCCAGAATGCCAACTTTAGTGGCTTTCCATTTCGCAATCTTTTGGGGACGGCTGGCACCGGATTTGATCGCATTCAATCCATGCCAAAAAGTAGCGATCATATTTTTAGAAATCTGACCCGTGGCCAGATAAGTAAAGTAACGCGATTCAATGGTCAGCGCCGTATCGACATCGACCTGAGCACCTTCTACCGCTGCCGACATGATTGCTTCAGGTGCAGGATAGCAACCTTTGGTTTTATCACGCAGCATCGCCGGGGCAATTGCCAGCATCTGTGCAACTGCTGGCGTTGAAGGGCTACCACCCGGAATTTTGTAGCCTTTTACATCAAAAGGCTGTTGTGACTTCGGATTGGTTTTGATCCAGACAATGGCTTTGTCTAAGAGTTCATCGGTATTGTCTGCAATATCGTGAATCAGCCCTAAAGATCGGGCTTTCTCTATACCCAACTGTTTGCCTTCCATCAACAAGGGAAAGGCATTTTGCAGGCCGAGCAGGCGCACGCTACGGACAATACCACCGCCACCGGGTAGTAAACCCAGTGTGACTTCAGGCAGGCCAAACTTGCTTTTAGGGTCATTCAAGGCAATACGATGATGGGCACACAGAGCAATCTCCCAGCCACCGCCCAGTGCTGTGCCATTTAGTGCAGCCACAACCGGAATGCCGCGGGTTTCGATATAACGCATCTGTGCTTTCATCTCTTCAATCATGTTGAAGAATTCAGTCGCATGTTCAGGTGTAGCTTGAATCAGTTCATCCAGATCACCACCGGCAAAGAAAGTTTTTTTCGCAGACCGGAAAATGATGCCTGTAATATTTTCATCAGCTTTGAGTTTTTCTACGGTTTCAGCCAAAGCGCTACGAAAATCTGCATTCATGGTATTGGCAGACTGGTTTGGAGAATCAAAGGTCAGAATGACGATATTATCTTCAGTTTTTTGATATTGAATTGCGCTCATAAATTTTTATCCAGATCATAATGGGATGAATTTGGAATTAATATCCTGATTAGATTTTAGAAATTTTCCTTATTACGGAGCCTTTCCAAATTCATCTAAATTCTTGGTTTAAGCTTCAGTTTGACCTGCCTTACGAAATGTATTTCTCATTTAGCAAAAGTAGGCAAAACCATTGTCATACGCAAAATCTATTAATTTTGTAAAACAATGATCTTGCGCTAAAACCAAAGCAGTGCTTTGGTTTTGCTCAGGTTGCATATGACTAAAACGTGAATCAAACACTTTAAATATTTGAGTTAAACCAATTCAATAATGGTGGCGATGCCCATACCGCCACCGACACACAGTGTGGCTAGTCCACGTTTTTTGCCTTGGCGTTCTAACTCATCCAGTAAAGTTCCCAGAATCATCGCGCCTGTTGCGCCCAATGGATGACCCATAGCGATTGCACCACCATTCACATTCACTTTCGCTGGATCAATATTGAGTTCGCTAATAAATCGCATCACCACCGCAGCAAAAGCTTCATTGACTTCAAACAGGTCAATATCATCAATCGTCAAGCCAGCTTTAGCCAAAGCTTTACGTGCTGCCGGGGCAGGGCCGGTCAGCATAATGGTAGGATCAGCCCCGACCAGCGCCGTGGCCAGTACTTTGGCACGCGGTTTTAAACCTTGTTCTTTGATCGCTTGTTCTGATGCGATGAGAACTACGGCTGCACCATCGACGATTCCGGAAGAATTCCCGGCATGATGCACATGATTCACCGTGCCAACTTCAGGATATTTTTGTAGGGCGATGGCATCAAAGCCCATCTGTCCCATGGTCGCGAAACTAGGATTGAGTTTGCCTAAGCCTTCAGCAGTTGTGGTCGGTTTGATAAATTCGTCTTTGTCCAGAATCACCACACCGGCCTTGTCTTTGACCGGGATAACAGAAGCGTTGAAATAACCATTGGCTTGTGCGGCAGCGGCTTTCTTCTGGGATTGCTCGGCAAACTGGTCTACGTCGGTGCGGCTATAACCGTCAATCGTGGCAATCAAGTCCGCGCCAATACCTTGCGGAATAAAATCACAGGCCATATTGGTTTCAGGATCCAGTGCCCAAGGGCCGCCATCGGAACCCATCGGCACGCGGGACATGGATTCGACGCCGCCTGCAACGACCAGATCTTCCCAGCCAGAACGGATTTTTTGTGCAGCCAGATTGACAGCTTCCAGACCGGAAGCACAGAAACGGTTGATTTGTACACCGGCGACATCATTGTCCCAACCCGCTGCGATCGCCGCGGTTTTGGCAATATCGGCGCCTTGATCACCAATCGGAGTGACACAACCCAGCACAATATCATCGACTTTTGATGTATCAAATTGATGACGTGCCTGAAGTTCGTTAAGCAAGCCAGTCAGTAATGAAATGGGTTTGACTTGATGTAAAGATCCATCTTTTTTACCTTTTCCGCGTGGCGTGCGAATGGCGTCGATAATATATGCCTCGCTCATAGCATGTCCCTTTTATTAATTTGCTGAAAATTATTTTAATGACTCGAGTGTAATACTTAAATTTTGAAGTGCAATGACGAGAACGGACCAGATCATTTGACGATTTTTGCCAATAAAAAAAGCCCAGGTCTGGAAACCTGGGCTGGAGAAGAGGATATCGAGAATTATTAATGATAACCATGCAACTGGCGATATAGACCTGGGGTTACACCGGTCCATTTCTTGAAGGCACGATGGAAGGTACTGGTTTCACTGAAACCGACCTGCTGCGCGACATCTTCGAGGGTTAGATCTGGATTCAATAACAGATGAATCGCGGCATCACGGCGCAAGGCATCTTTCACACCTTGATAGCTTTTACCTTCGGCTGCCAGACGGCGGCGCAAGGTTTGAGGAGATAAATACAGCATTGACGCGACATCATTCAATGTCGGCATTTCTTCGCCAATCTGGCTCTTCAATACATCACGGATTCTTGAGGTCAGCGAGTTGGTATTTTTAAACTTCACCAAGAGCTGAGCAGGCGCAGCTTTCAAGAATTCCTCTAAGGTTTCTTCATTCTGACGGATCGGCAGGTCCAGATAGTCCGCAGCAAAAGTGATTTCGGTGCGTGGCATGTCGAACTGCATTACCGGCGCAAAGAACAGGGCATCATATTCGTCAGCATGGGCTGGACGTGGATAGCTAAAATGCACACGTTCCAGCGGTAAACGACGTTCAATCAGCCAAGATGCCAGACCATGCCAGATCATCAGCATACTTTCGGTAATAAAATGATCCGGATCCATTGCATTTGGAATGAGGGGCACCAGACGTGCTTCGTGTTTGTCACGTTCCAGGGTCACCGACCAGTCATCACCGAAGAGTTTATAGAACTGCGAGGAAAGTTCCAGTGCATCACCTAAGGTTTTGGCATGAATGATGAGCTGACACATGATGGCAAAAGTGCCCAATCGGCGTTGCTGTTTGTCAAAGCCAACATGCTCGTCCTGGGTCACCATCCATAACATTTTAATAAAGCGGGTATATTGTTCAGGTGAAATACGGGCTTTAGGTTGATGCAGCAGTTCTGCTTCAATTCCGACGTGAGACAATAAAGTATCGACATCCATGCCTAAGCGCTTGACGCCAGATAAGGCTGCATTGACGAAATGGATACTGATCGTATCACGACTCATGTTTAATCCTTCAGTCTCTTTAATGTTCACTAATATTTGACCTAAATGACGAAAAATAATAAAGCAATGGCAATTTACAAGAACACCTTTGCCATTTTCTTACATATTAGATTGCCGAAACTATCAAGGTAAATGGCTGAACATGACATTGTTTTTATGCATTTATGTTTCTATGATGCTGAAAAAAGCAATATAAGTAGAGCAAATACTCCAATGTCATATACCTTAAAAGGATTGAAAATTCTAGACTTTTCTACATTATTGCCGGGCCCATTCGCGACATTATATCTGGCTGATCTCGGCGCCGAGGTTGTGCATATTGAATCACCGACCCGCCCGGACCTGTTGCGATTAATGCCCCCCTTTGCCAATGGACAGGCCACTTCACAGAGTTATCTGAACCGAAACAAGCAATCGGTAGCACTGGATTTGAAAGATCCGACCAATATCGAACTGGTCAAATCCAAGATTGCAGATTATGACATTGTGATTGAGCAATTTCGTCCCGGCGTGATGCAACGGCTTGGACTGGACTACTTAATCTTAAGCGAAATTAACCCCAAATTAATTTACTGTTCCATCACTGGCTATGGCCAAACCGGTACTTACAAAGCGAAAGCAGGACATGATATTAACTATCTGGCCTTGTCCGGTATTGCTGGACACAGTGGCCGGATTGAAAGTGGGCCACCTGCTTTAGGTATTCAGGTTGCCGATGTAGCCGGTGGTTCCATGCATGCCGTGATTGCAATTCTGGCGGCAGTGATCGAACGCCAGCGCAGCGGTAAAGGTCAATATATTGATATTTCCATGACTGATTGTGTGGTCACCATGAATAATCTGGCCGCATCCGCCAGTCTGGCTGGCAATCAGCATCAACGACCTGAGTCTGGCTATCTGAATGGCGGGACTTTCTATGACTATTATGCAACACAGGATGGACGTTATCTGTCGATTGGCAGTCTGGAACCTCAATTTATGCAGGGATTGGCACAGGCTTTAGAGCTGCCGATTATTCTAGAAAAAGGCAATTCTTTTGCTCCAGAAGATCGTGCTGCGGTGAAACAGGCAATTCAAAATAGAATAAAGTCAAAATCATTAGCGGAATGGCAAACACTATTCGCAGCGCTGGATGTCTGTGTTGAGCCGGTGCTAAAACTTGAAGAAGCTTTGCATTCTGATTTAGCGCAACAGCGAGAATGGCTAGTTCAGGTTCCATTAAAACCCGATAGTCAGCAGACCGAAGCACAACTGGCCTGTCCGATTAAATTTTCACGTTCAAAGATACGTTATGATTTTGTCGGTCAGTTTTTGGGTGAGAGTGAAAAATGGTAATATTTTTAATTATTTAAAAGACAAAAAAGGATAAAAATATAGAAATATCACTATATGAAAATAACTGCTAATGATTGATGAATTAAAGCATTATTGCTTTAAAACTACACTAAATGCGCTAAACCGTGATATCAGTGAAACTTTGGCAGGCTTATCAATAAAACAGCTATGAAATATGTATAAAAAGCATTTTATTGATAGGTTTAATCTCGCTATCCTTGCGATCGATATAATAGAAACTACTAGCAGCTGTACGCCATGTATTTATATACTGATTTCGATCAGCAACTGATTAATGAACGTGTTGCACAGTTCCGTGACCAAACGGAACGTTATTTAGCCGGTAAACTCACCGAAGATGAGTATCGTCCGCTTCGTCTGCAAAATGGTCTGTATGTACAGCGTTATGCGCCGATGTTACGTATTGCAGTGCCTTATGGTTTGATGAATTCAAAGCAACTGCGTAAAGTGGCTGATTTGGCTAAAGAATATGACCGTGGTTACGCGCATATTTCGACCCGTCAAAACATCCAGTTTAACTGGCCGGCACTGGAAAACGTACCTGATATGCTGGCTGAACTGGCGACCGTGCAAATGCATGCGATTCAGACCTCAGGCAACTGTATCCGTAATACCACGACGGATCAGTATGCCGGTGTAGTGGCTGGTGAAATTGCCGATCCGCGTCCGACCTGTGAATTGATCCGTCAATGGTCAACTTTCCATCCGGAATTTGCTTTCTTGCCACGTAAGTTCAAGATTGCAGTCTCTGCGCTTGAAGAAACCGACCGTGCAGCCACTGCATTTCACGATATCGGTGTATATATTGTGCGTAATGAAGCCGGCGAAATGGGCTATAAAATCAAAGTGGGTGGTGGTCTTGGCCGTACTCCAGTGATTGGCAGCTTTATCCGTGAGTTCCTGCCACGTGAAGACTTGATTGCTTATCTTGAAGCAGTGCTTCGTGTGTATAACTTGCATGGTCGTCGCGACAACAAATATAAAGCCCGTATCAAAATTTTGGTCAAAGCTTTAACGCCAGCGGTATTTGCTGAGAAAGTTGAAGCTGAATTTGCGCATACTGTTAAGACTTTGAAAATCGATGCAGACACCTTGGCAAAAATGGATGAAAACTTCACCCCATTTGATTATCAAGATTATGCAGATGAAGATTTTACTGAATTGTTTGCGCAATATCCAAAATTCAAACAGTGGTTCAATATCAATACCAATGCCCATAAAGTGAAAGGTTATCGTATTGTGACGATTTCACTGAAACGTGCCGGCATTGCACCGGGTGATGTCAGCACTGAAGAAATGAACCTGATTGCAGACCTTGCCGATCAGTACACTTTCGGTGAATTACGTACCACGCATGAACAAAATATCTCGCTGGTCGATGTGCCGCAAAAAGATTTGTTTGCTGTATGGCAAACCCTTGAACAAAACAATCTGGCACGCGCGCATATCGGTTTCTTGACCGACATCATCTGCTGCCCGGGCGGTGATTTCTGTTCATTGGCCAATGCAAAATCGATTCCGATTTCTGAAGCGATTTCACGCCGTTTTGATGATCTGGATACCATTTACAACTTGGGTAAACTGGACTTGAACATCTCAGGTTGTATGAATGCCTGTGGTCATCATCATGTCGGTAATATCGGGATCTTGGGTGTTGATAAAAAAGGCGCTGAATTCTACCAGATCACGCTTGGCGGTAATGCAGACCATGATGCCTCAATTGGCGACATTCTTGGGCCGTCATTTGCAGCAGATGTGGTGCCGGATATTGTAGAAGAAATTCTAAATACCTATCTTGATCTACGTCAGGACGCTGAAGAGTTTATCGATACTTATCGCCGTGTTGGCATCCAACCATTCAAGGAGCGTGCATATGCTTAATACCGCACTCGCAGTGCTCTCTAAAGATGGCACAGTGACAGAAAATACTTACCAGCTCATCGGTGAAGAGGGTGTTTTACCACAAGGTGATGTGGTTCTGACGGTAGATCAGTTAGATCAGCTTCGCCATGTTTCAGGTAAAAAAGCATTGTACTTAACCGTTGATGCTTCACCTGAAAGCAATGAATTTCCGCTAGCTCAATTAGATGCAATCTTTATTGAATTCGCCGGTTTTAATGATGGCCGTGGCTATTCATTTGCAGCACTTTTACGCCGTCAAGGTTTCCAAGGCGAACTTCGTGCCACTGGTGATGTATTCAAAGATGTGTTGAACTACATGAAGCGTTCTGGTTTCGATACTTTCGTGATTAAAGAAGGTAAAGACATTCAGGAGGCGGCTGCCGGTTTAAATGATTTTAAAAATCCGTACCAAGCATCGACCGCGGTGAATCAGGCAAATTATCAAACAGGTGCCTAACCTGAAAGTTAAAAAGCTTGTCTGTAAATAAGTCTGTTTTTCTTATAAACAAAAAGCCTGCAATGCAGGCTTTTTGTTTGCTTTGGACGATAGATATGATTGTTTCTATACTATCCTGAATGCTTTAAATTGCTGCGAATTGCTGTAGCATAAGTATCTTTATGCTGAGAGTAACGCGAGCAGAGCGCTAATTTTCGAGTATGCAAAATCAATCAAGAGGGCGATTTTAATGGGATCGTCATCTGATTTATTTTTTTAATTTTTTCATGATGAAGTGACTTGTCTTTATGCAAAATTCTATCCGTATTGGTATTGCTGGTTATGGCAACTTGGGTCGTGGCGTTGAAACCGCCATTCAAAAGAATCCAGATTTACAACTTGTGGGTATTTTTACCCGTCGTGCGCCTGAAACGGTATCTCCTTGCTTCGCAGCAACCCAAGTGTTCCATATGGACTCACTGACAGATTTCCAAGATAAAATTGATGTGCTGATTTTATGTGGCGGTTCAAAAGACGACTTACCGCAACAAGGTCCGATCTTGGCCAGCCAGTTTAATATTGTCGATAGTTTTGACACTCACGCACGTATTCCTGAATATTATGCAGCGGTCGATGCACCTGCAACAGCCAGCAAGAAAACTGCGATGATTTCGATTGGCTGGGATCCAGGCATGTTCTCGATCAATCGCTTATTTGGTGAAGCTTTACTGCCAGACGGTGAAACCTATACTTTCTGGGGCAAAGGCTTAAGCCAGGGTCATTCAGATGCCATTCGTCGTGTAGAAGGTGTGAAAGCAGGGGTGCAATATACCATTCCTTCAACAGAAGCAATTGAGAAAGTACGTAGTGGTGTTCGTCCAGTATTAACGACCAAAGAAAAACATACCCGTGAGTGTTATGTGGTGCTTGCAGAGGGTGCAGATGCAGAAGCAGTGAAGCAAGCGATTGTGACCATGCCGGATTATTTTGCCGACTATGACACGACTGTGAATTTCATTGATGAAGTAACTTTAGCACAAGATCACCAGCGTATGCCGCATGGTGGTTTTGTGATTCGTAGTGGAAACACCAGTGATGCACATAAACAAGTGCTTGAGTTTTCATTAAAACTAGAAAGTAATCCAGAATTTACAGCCAGCGTTTTAGTTGCTTATGCACGTGCAACTTATCGTTTAAATCAAATGCAGCAGTATGGTGCAAAAACAGCATTTGATGTGGCACCGGGCTTGTTGTCAATGAAATCACCTGAGCAACTTCGTAAAGAAATTCTTTAAGTCTTATCATTTAAAGTACAGCTTTGAATATTTGACGATAAAAAGCCTCCAATTGGAGGCTTTTTGATTTCTAAAATTCCCCCTCCTTTATTAAAGGATGAGGAACGATGTTCCGCAAGAGGGGAGGATTTCTAAAATCCCTCTAAATCTCTCTTTTAAAAGGGAGACTTTTAATTAAAGCAACTCAATCGCCACAGCAGTCGCTTCACCGCCACCGATACAAAGTGCAGCAATACCACGTTTACCAGCGGTACGTTTCAGCGCATGAATCAAAGTCAGGATAATACGTGAACCGGTTGAACCGACAGGATGACCGAGGGCACAGGCACCGCCATTAATATTGACTTTTTCAGGATCAAGCTTGAACTCATCCATTGGACACATGGTCACCATGGCAAAGGCTTCATTGATTTCCCAGAGGTCGACATCTTGAGCATTCCAACCTGCTTTATCGAGAACCTTTTGAATTGCACCCACTGGCGCTATGGTAAATTCAGAAGGATGCTGTGAATTTGAAGCATAGGCAACAATTTTGGCCAAAGGATTTAAACCTTTTGCTGCGGCATGATCCGCTGAGCTAATCACCAGAGCTGATGCACCATCAGAAATTGAGCTGGCATTGGCAGCGGTAATGGTGCCGTCTTTGGCAAAGGCTGGACGCAGGGTTGGAATTTTATCAATATTGGCATTGAAGGGTTGTTCATCTTTATCAACAACCACATCACCTTTACGTGTTTTTACCGTAACTGCTACGATTTCATCAGAAAAATAGCCTTCATTCACAGCAGTTTGTGCACGTTTCAATGAGCGAATGGCGAAATCATCCATCTGTTCGCGAGTATAGCCTTTGGTATTTGCCATATCTTGGGCAAATGAACCCATCAAACGACCTGTCTCAGCATCTTCAAGACCATCTAGGAACATATGATCTTTAATTTCGCCATGTCCCATGCGGAAGCCGCCGCGCGCTTTCGGCAATACATAAGGCGCGTTGGTCATTGATTCCATCCCCCCTGCAACCACAATATTTGCAGAACCGGCTTTAATCATATCGGCTGCTTGCATCACCGCTTTCATGCCAGAACCACAGAGTTTGTTAATGGTCACAGCACCCGTTGAATCCAGAAGGCCGGCTTGACGCATCGCTTGACGGGCAGGACCTTGTTTCAAACCAGCAGGAAGGACACAACCCATAATGACTTCTTCAATATCTGCTGCTTGTAAGCCTGCGCGAGCAATCGCTTCTTTTATTGAAGCCGCACCCAGTTCAGGTGCAGTTACACTGGCAAGGCTACCCTGAAAGCCACCCATGGCTGTGCGTGCACCATTGACAATTACGATATCAGTCATTGTTATATCTCCGTATGAGTTTTAATCAATTTTTCAAACATAAGCAGTATATTGAAAAAAACTCAGGATTGAAGCGCTAATCGCAGTCAATCATAAACTGCATAGTTCTGTTAGCAAGAAGGGAGACTTTCTACCCGGATATGTCCCATTTTACTCAGTACAATACGCTGCTGGCTGGAAAGTTGAGCAGAACAATAATAGAAACTACCATTCGAACCAATCGGAAGGGCGGTATGTGCCTGATAAGTGACACTTGGTGAACTTAATGCGCCTCGCCAACTCAGGTTGCCATATTTAAGATTTAGAGCATCAATGTGTAAAATTTGTTCGCCTGCATCGACTTGCCGGTTTTTATTTTTATCAATAAAGACCAGTATATTTTTATTCCATTGATTGGGGTGACAGCTGAGTGAATCCTGACTGGGACAGATCACAATATTCTGGTGAAACACGGCAGCCTGACTACGTGCATAACGGTTAACCGCAGATAATTTGATAGGAATCTGTTTGGCTTCCTGTCTGGACTGATATTCATGAAAGTAAGGCAGGGCAATACTGGCCAAAATTGCAAGCACTGCAACACAGATAATCAATTCAACAATAGTGAACGCTCTTGTTATTTTTCTATACATAGAGTTACCTGATTTATATATTATTTTTATAGGAAACATGTTATTAATTATGCGTTTTTTATGCTTTGTTGAGCGTGTAATTTAGCTGTTACTCAAAATTCAAGAAAGCTATTAAAAAATAATTGGCAATCACAATAGGTCATTCAGAATAAAAAATTGAGTAAAAAATTACTGAATTACAACGGAAATTGTAAGTAATTTTGTCAATAATTTACTTGATTAAATTAATCAAGCACTTGGAAAAATAATAAAGTGTTTGTATGATGCCATGTGAATAGCTTAAGAATAAAACTGGGGTAATAAAAAGCCTATCTCAGGATGGCCTATTACGGGCTTGAGCTTGAACAACAATTGTTATCTCTGGAGGATAAATCCATGAAAATGAGTCGTATTGCTTTAGCTATGCTTGTAGCTGCACCTTTTGCTGCTGCAAATGCAGGCGTAACTGTTACTCCGTTGATGTTAGGTTATACATTCCAAGACACTCAGCACAACAATGGCGGTAATGATGGTGAGCTTACAAGCAGCCCTGAATTACAAGATGATTTATTTGTAGGTGCAGCTATTGGTGTAGAACTTACTCCTTGGTTAGGTTTTGAAGCTGAATACAGCCAAGTTAAAGGTGATGTTGACGGTGCTGAGCCTGGTGCAGAATATAAAGGCCAAAACATCGCAGGTAACTTCTACGCAACTTCTGACGTATTTACTGGTAACTATGACAGCAAAGTGAAGCCATACATGCTTCTAGGTGCGGGTCACTACAAATACGAATTTGAAGGTGTGCCACGCGGTACTCGCGGTAATGAAGAAGAAGGTACTCTAGGTAATGCTGGTGTGGGTGCATTCTGGCACATCAACGATGCCTTAGCGCTACGTACTGAAGCTCGTGGTACTTACCACTTTGACGAAAAATTCTGGAACTACACAGCATTAGCTGGTCTTAATGTTGTTCTAGGTGGTCGTCTGAAACCAGCTGCTCCAGTAGTTGAAGTTGCTCCAGTTGAGCCTGTAACTCCAGTTGCTCCAGCGCCACAAGAGTTGACTGAAGACCTGAACATGGAACTTCGTGTGTTCTTTGATACAAACAAATCAAACATCAAAGATCAATACAAACCAGAAATCGCTAAAGTTGCTGAGAAGCTAGTTGAATATCCAAACGCTACTGCTCGTATCGAAGGTCACACTGACAACACTGGTCCACGTGCACTAAACGAACGTTTATCTCTAGCACGTGCTAACTCTGTTAAATCTTCGCTTGTAAATGAATACAATGTTGATGCATCTCGCTTGTCTACTCAAGGTTTCGCTTGGGATCAACCGATTGCTGACAACAACACTAAAGAAGGTCGTGCTATGAACCGTCGTGTATTCGCGACAATCACTGGTAGCCGTACTGTACTTGTTGAAGGTCAACAACAAGCTCAATAATTAATTATTGAATTGTTAAAAAAGCGGCTCATATGAGCCGCTTTTTTTATCTCTGAATTTTAACTACACTACTTAAGCACTGAAAATGTAGTTGAGTAAAAGCGTGAGTATAGAAATTCCGGAAGATTTGCAAAATCTGGAAGCCAATGGTGGAATTTTTTCAATATGGATGATTTTTCATCATTATGGAATTGACCTGCATATTCCTGATCTGGTTCAGCTCTGCCGTCATGACTCAGAGATGGGGGTTTCTAGTATTGCGCTGGCAGTGGCTTTGCAGACACTGGGACTGGATGTTGCTTTTTTTAGCGAATATGATGCAGATAAACAGCCAGTCGAGCTTGATTTTTATCAACAAGCACAGACACTTAAAATACCTGTTGAAGAGCGTGTGATCTCTTATACAGAAATCCAGCAGCAGGTGGAAGCAGGCCGTTTCGTGATTGTTTTCTACGATACCTTAGAAGGGGTCGGTAATCATTCATTGATCTATGCAATAGATGAACATGAGATCAGTTTCTTTGACAGTTTTGATGCGATGCCGGCAGATGTATTCGAGCAGCAGCGTCAGGCAGAGGGGATCTGTCAGCAAGTGATTGTGATCGATGACCGTAATTTTGTCATGCGGCATAACTAATCTAAGAAATTAAAAATCAGCCCGTAGGCTGATTTTTTAATTTATGATGGTTTATTCCTGATCAAGTTTCATGGGTTGTACATCCATCTCTTGATAAGACACCAGTTTGGATTTTTTCTTCCATTTGTATCCGAACCAGATTGCCAAGAACAATGGAATACTGATATAGGTCGAGAGAACCCCCATCCATTGACCTGCCAGAACATCCTGATAGTTTTGACCAAGGACGACAATCGCACAGAGAATAAAAGCAAACCAAGGGGCGAAAGGAAAGAATTTAGCGCGATAAGCCAGATCTTCCAGTTTGTAGCCTTGAGCCAAGTAACCTTTGCGGAAGCGATAGTGTGAAATCGCAATCCCGAGCCAGACAATAAAGCCGCACATGCCCGACATATTGAGTAGCCAGTTAAAGACTTCTTGTTCACCGAAGAAGGTGGTCAGGAAACACAGTGCTGCGATTGCAGTGGTGGCATACAGGGCATTCATCGGTACACCACGTGGATCCAGACGGCCAAACAGTTTTGGCGCACTACCTTTACGTGCCATATCAAATAGCATGCGCGTAGAGGAATACATGCCTGAGTTACCCGCAGACAGAATGGCTGTCAAAATCACCGCATTCATAATGCTCGCAGCAAAGGCAAAGCCGGCCTTTTCATAGAGCAGGGTAAAAGGAGAAAGCGCAATATTGTCGGTCGCAGCCGCCTGTAATAAGCGTGGGTCATTGTAGGCAATCAATGTGCCGATAATGAAAATACACACGATATAAAATAACAGGATACGCCAGAAAATCTGCTTGATTGCCACCGGAATGGTTTTCTTTGGATCTTTCGATTCGCCCGCAGCCACCCCGACCATTTCGGTTCCTTGAAAGGAGAATCCGGCAATCATCGCCACGCCAATTAAGGCTTGGAAACCACCGACAAAAGGTGCGTCACCAATACTCCAGTTGGCAAATGCTTCTGCGCCTGGGGTCAGCATAATCTTCACGATCATCCAGATACCGATAATGATAAAGGCAATAATCGCGACAACTTTCACCAGAGAGAAGAAGAATTCAGATTCACCAAAGCCTTTAACTGTCAGGGCATTAATCCCAAAAATAATAGCCAGGAAAATTGCACTCCAATAAACACCAGGAATATCGGGAAACCAGAATTTCATGATGAACTGAACGGCAACCAGCTCAAAAGCTACGGTAATGGCCCAGTTGTACCAGTAGTTCCAGCCCAAGGCGAAACCAAAACCGCCCTCGACATATTTAGTGCCATAAGTGAAAAATGCACCCGAGGTAGGATTATGCGTGGCGAGTTCGCCCAAACTGGTCATCAAGAAATAAATCATGACACCAATCAGCGCATAAGCAAGTAGTGCTCCGCCTGGCCCGGCATTGGCAATGGTCGCACCCGAGGCCAGGAATAGACCTGTACCGATGGATCCGCCAATGGCGATCATATTCAGATGACGAGCACCCAGCTTACGCTGCAGCTGCATCGTATTTTGCGTTTCGCTCATCATGATTCCTTAACATTTTTTTGTGTGCTAGCGAACAGCACTTTAAAGCCTTGTTGATCCGCTTTCACTGTGCAGCGACCAAAGTTTTGTTCAATCAGGGTCGGGTAGTTTAAGAAACGGTTGGCCACGATCCAAAGCTCGCCACCTGATTTTAAATGACGACGCGAAGTTTTACACAAGGTTTCGCTGGCCGTGTAATCGGTCTCGATTCCCATATGAAAAGGCGGATTACTGACAATGGCATGCAAGAACAAGGGTGCATCAGCAATGCCAGTGACCGCTTTAATTTCGATCTGTTCAGGGCTAAGCTGGTTTTCATCAAAGGTCATTTGGGTGGAGGCCAGCGCAAAGGCATCAACATCCATGGCAAAAATCCGGTTTTTCGGATTCAACTTTGCCAGATACGCACTAATCACACCTGCGCCACAACCAAAGTCAGCGATTTTACCCGAGGTAACTTGTGACAAATAAGGTAATAAGGTGGCAGTCCCAATATCTAAACGGTTTTGACTAAACACGCCCGGCAGGGCACAAATATTCAGGTCACCATTCGGGGACGAGATGCTATAACGCTGTGCCCAGTCTGCAAGTGATTTTTTCTCGACCGTGTGGTCTAGAACCAGTTGCCAAAGCTGGCAATGACGTGCACTATCCAGTTTGAGGGTTTTACCATAAGGCTGCAACTGTTTGGCTGCACGTTCTATCCCGCCTTTCTTTTCACCGACCAGAAAAATACTGCTGCCCGGTTTAAGTTGTGCTGCCACATTATGCAGTAAATAATTGAGCAGTTCTTTAGACTTGGGTACAAAAATAACCGCCTGATCAAACTCAGCTTCAGGCATCTCTGCGCCAAAGTGGACATCTGCTTGTTGCGACTGGAAATATTGAAAATCATTAAAATTCCATGTCCAGACAGCGGGATTGATAGAGGCATCGAATTCAGCGAGTAGATCATCTGTCGGTGCATTAATGAGTAAGATGCGACCCGACAAAAAATCATATTGTCTTAATAAAACTTCGCTTTTAGGATCCATAGGTATCTCTCCAATATAAAGAACACTGCCTAAGTCTGACCTAGACAGTGTTCTTTGGACATGAAATTACTTCTTTGTTTCAGGAAGTACAACATTCAGAATAAGGGCAGCAATACCGCCAGTGGCAACGCCTGAGCTAAAGATATTACGGAATAACTCAGGAAGATGCTCAAGAATTTGTGGAACTTGTGCAACACCTAAACCCAGTGCCAGTGAAATCGCAATAATCAGCAGGGCACGGCGGTCCAGATGTACGCCAGACAGAATATTAATGCCGGAAGCTGCTACTGCACCAAACATCACCATCACTGCACCACCCAGTACCGCTTGCGGAACCGCCTGGATAATCCCGGCAACCGCAGGCAGCAAACCCAGAATGATCAGTAAAGCAGCAATCCAGATGCCGACATAACGGCTCGCTACACCCGTCAACTGAATCACACCGTTATTTTGTGCAAATACCGAACTTGGGAAGGTGTTAAAAATACCGGCAAGGAATGAATTGGCACCGTTAACCAATACACCGCCTTTAATGCGTTGCATCCATTTTGGCCCATCGACTGGCTGGTTAGAAAGCTTTGAGGTCGCCGTGATATCGCCAATCGCTTCTAAAGAGGTCACCAGATAAATGAATGCCATCGGAATAAACAGGCTCCAGGAGAAGCTTAAACCGAAATGCATTGGAGTTGGAATCTGTACCAGTGGGGCATCTTTTAAGCCAGAAAAATCCAGATGGCCCATAAAGCCGGCCAGGATATAACCACAAACCAGGGCAATCAAAATGGCAGAACTTTTTACCCAGGTAATCCGGATACGGTTCAGGATAATGATCAGCGCCAAGACTGTGCAGGACATGATTAGGTTGTCTGCATTGGCAAAAGTTTTATCGCTCATGGCCTGATAACCACCGCCCATACTGATTAGACCTTCTTTAATTAAGGTTAAACCAATCAGAAGGACGACAATCCCGGTCACCAAAGGGGTAATCAGTTTTTTTATCCAAGGCAGAATCTGGGACACGCCCATTTCAATAAATGCACCTGCAATCACCACACCAAAAATTGCTGCCATGACTGACTCAACTGGCGTACCGGCAGCAACCATGGCTGAACCAATACCAATAATTGGGCCGATAAAGTTAAAGCTGGTTCCCTGAACAATCAACAGACCGGCACCAAAAGGTCCGACTTTTTTAGACTGTAAAAAAGTCGCGATACCTGAGATCACCAGAGACATGGATAAAATCATGTTGGTGTCTTCTTTGGATACCCCAAGTGCCAGACAAATTAGCAAGCCAGGGGTCACGATCGGGACAATAATTGCCAATAAATGTTGGAATGCAGCTAAAAAAGCAATAAATGGTTTTGGACGATCATCCAGACCATATACCAGGTCGAGTTGATCTTTAGGAGGAGGAGATTGATTAAAATCAGACATGTGTCAATGCAAATTAAGGCAGGGTGGCGCTATTCTAATCGAGTTACACGCCTTTACAAAATCAAAAAAAGCCCATCTCCTTAAAAAAAGTTGAGGAGTGTGGTAACAGTGACTATAAAAGTTTTGTATTTTTCTGTATAATTTGCCCTCAAATTACATACGCATTGAATTTACATGTCAGATATTAAAACTCTCCGTAACATCGCCATTATTGCGCACGTCGATCATGGTAAAACCACTCTTGTAGACAAACTTTTGCAACAATCAGGTGCTCTCGGTGATCGCGCGGGTGAGATTGAGCGTGTCATGGATTCTGGCGCTATCGAAAGTGAACGTGGTATTACCATTCTTGCAAAAAACACTGCAATTAAATGGACGGATGCACGTACCAATACTGAATATCGCATTAACATCGTGGACACCCCGGGACACGCCGACTTCGGTGGTGAAGTTGAACGTGTAATGTCGATGGTTGACTGCGTACTTCTTCTTGTCGATTCACAAGAAGGCCCGATGCCACAAACACGTTTCGTAACGCAAAAAGCGTTCGCACGTGGTTTGAAGCCAATCGTAATTATTAACAAAGTTGATAAGCCAAGCGCACGTCCAGACTGGGTGATTGACCAGGTATTCGATTTGTTCGATAACTTGGGTGGTTCTGACGAACAGTTAGACTTCCCGGTCGTTTATGCATCTGGTCTTCGTGGTGTGGCGGGTCCTTCTCCAGAAGAACTTGCTGACGACATGACGCCATTGTTCCAAACAATTGTAGACATCGTTGAACCGCCAGCAGTTGACGTTGATGGTCCATTCCAAATGCAAGTGTCTTCACTTGACTATAACAGCTTCGTAGGCGTTATCGGTGTTGGTCGTATTCAACGTGGTTCAGTTAAATTGAACACGCAAGTGACTGTAATCGATAAAGAAGGCAAAACACGTAACGGTCGTATCTTAAAAATCATGGGTTATCATGGTTTAGACCGTGTGGACATCGAAGAAGCCAATGCAGGTGATATCGTTTGCGTAACGGGTATTGATGCATTGAACATTTCTGACACGATTTGTGATCCGAAAGCTGTTGAAGCGCTTCCACCGCTTTCTGTAGATGAACCTACAGTCACAATGACATTCCAGGTAAACAACTCACCGTTTGCTGGTAAAGAAGGTAAATTCGTAACTTCACGTAACATTCGTGAGCGTCTAGATCGCGAATTGATCCACAACGTCGCATTACGTGTTGAAGACACTGACAGTCCTGACCGTTTCAAAGTATCTGGCCGTGGTGAACTTCACCTTTCAGTTTTAATTGAGAACATGCGCCGTGAAGGCTTCGAGATGGGTGTATCTCGTCCGCAAGTCATCTTGAAAGAAATTGACGGTCAAATGCAAGAACCGTACGAAAACGTGACTTTTGACGTTGAAGAACAGCACCAAGGTTCTGTAATGGAGCAAATGGGCAGCCGTAAAGGCGAGATGACCAATATGGAAGTTGACGGTAAAGGCCGTATCCGTATTGAAGCAACTGTTCCTTCACGTGGCTTGATCGGTTTCCGTTCTGAATTCATGACGATGACTTCAGGTACGGGTATCATGACATCAAGCTTCTCGCATTATGGTCCAATGAAACAAGGCCAAGTTGCGAAACGTCAAAACGGTGTGTTGATCTCTATGGTTCAAGGTACTTGCCTGGGCTATGCATTGTTCACATTACAAGACCGTGGTCGTCTATTCGCTAAGCCTCAGTTAGAAGTTTACGAAGGTATGATTATTGGTATTAACTCACGTTCTGACGACATGACTGTGAACCCGACTAAGGCAAAACAGTTAACCAACGTACGTGCATCTGGTACTGATGAAGCATTAACACTTGTTCCTGCAGTTGAATATACGCTTGAACAAGCGCTTGAATTCATTGAAGATGACGAACTAGTTGAAGTAACACCGAAGTCAATCCGTATCCGTAAGCGTTATTTGACTGAAAACGAACGTAAACGTAACCGTTCAGGTAAATAATCTGTAGATTATTGATCTAAGATTCCTAAAGCCGCAATCTTTTCAAAGATTGCGGTTTTTTTTGTATTAAAATTTTAACTAGAACGATAAATCTTATAAAAAACATCACCTTATGTGAAAATGAAATCACTTATAATTAATGTATAATTCATCACAAACTTTAAAATGAATTATTGGAGAAAAAATGAGTATTATTCAAGAATTTAAAGAGTTTGCTGTCAAAGGCAATGTGATGGACCTCGCGGTCGGTGTTATTATTGGTGGAGCATTTGGTAAAATTATTGATTCTTTTGTAAAAGATATCATCATGCCAATCGTTAGCTGGATTTTAGGTGGTGATGTTGACTATTCTAACTGGTTCCTGGTACTGGGTGATAATCCTAATAATGTCACTTCTTTGACAAATGCACAGGCTGAAGGCCTGAATGTATTTGCTTATGGTAACTTCCTAACGATTCTGATTAATTTCCTGTTGTTGGCATGGGTGGTATTCTTACTGGTGAAAATGATGAATAAACTTCGTCGTAAACAGGCAGAAGAAGCACCTGCACCTGAAGCCACCCCTGAAGATATCGAATTATTGCGTGAAATTCGTGATGAATTGAAAAAACGTCCTGAAGCATAAGCGTTCTGACACAAATAAAAAACGGCGCCTCTTGTGCCGTTTTTTTAATCCTCCTAAATCCCCCCTTTTGTTAAAGGGAGGTGGGGAGAGATTTATAAGATTAAAAATCCATTCGGAACTTAATTTCTACCAAATGAAAACCAAACTGGCTTTTGACCGGACCATGTAAGACCCGTTCAGCAGCCGTAAACACCAGCTTATCAATGACAGGCACCAGTTGGCCTTTTTTCACTTCGCCCAGTTCTCCGCCACGCTTGGCAGAATTACAGGTTGAATATTGTCTGGCGATTTTATTAAAGTCAGCGCCACTCAAAATCTTCTTTTTAAGCTGCTCGGCAGTTTCTTTATCTTTAACCAGAATATGACGCACAATGGCTGTTTTCATGACTTTTTCCCTCGTACAGTTGTCAGTTTTTTGACAGGGAGTTGCATCTTTTTCAAAGGCTGACATTCTGGACAGAACACAGAAGCACGTTGTCCCAGTTTAATATTTTCAAGCGTGGTCTCACAGTTCACGCACATTTCCCCGGCACGACCATAGGCCAGCAGCGTTTGCTGAAAATAGCCATTTTCTCCCATGGCGTTGGTGTAATCCCGTAATGTCGACCCACCTAAATCAATGGCCTGTTTTAATATGCGCTTGATTTCCAGCACTAATTTTTCGATCTGTGCCAAGCTTAAAGTCGAGGCGGGTTGCGCTGGATGAATGCCCATATTGAACAGACTTTCGGTTGCATAAATATTGCCGACACCTACCACCACATGGTTATCCATAATCGCAACTTTGGTGCCAACATTTTTATTTTTCAATTTTTCAAATAAATACTGAGAATTAAAATTTTCACTCAGGGGTTCTGGTCCCAGCGTATCAATCAGTTTGCTTTGTGACTGCGCATCTAGCCATAAAATACAGCCAAAACGACGCGGATCATGATAACGCAGTTCAATATCATCAAACTGAATAATCAGATGATCATGTTTGCGTAATTCTTCAGTTGTTTCACACAAACGAAAGCTGCCAGACATGCCTAAATGCCAGAGCATGGTGTCGTGCTCAAACTCAGCCAGAATATATTTGGAACGGCGCGACAGGTTGAGTAATTTCTGCCCGACCAGCTTTTGTATATTTTCGGGAATGGGCCAGCGCAAACTTGACTGACGGATTTCAACCCGTTTTACACGTTGTTCTAACAAGGGTAATAAACTGGTTTTGGTGGTTTCTACTTCTGGTAATTCAGGCATAACACATCAGAGGCGAGGGAGATGCAGCTAATATTGGGCGAATTTACGGAGATTACAAGTCTTAATGGGGATGCAACCATTAGAAAATGACTGGGGATTTCATGTTTACTGGAGGTGTAAGAGCTTAAAGAATAAGCTGTTTTTTTGCATGTTTAGACCAAAAATTAAAGAAATAAAAGGAATGCAAAAATAAATAAATCCTAAGTTTTTGAAAAACATATAAATAATTTAACTATTTTGAAATAAAATTATATTTTTTGTATTAAGGCATAACTAAAAGTTTAATCAATAATAAAAAAAATAATAAGAATTTATAGGAAAAGTTATGTAAATTCATGCACCTAATAGCAATTTTAAAAACCTTGCTTGTTTTTCTCTCCGAATGTTTAGGTTTTACATGAAATATTTAGGTTTCGCTTTATTGTCATTAATGGCTGCCATGACAACCGCGCAGGCAGAATCTGCATTTGATCCGCAAGGTCAATATTTACTGGGGGACTGGAATGGTCAACGTACAGAACTGGCTCAGCAAGGAATTAAATTTGAAGCCAATCTGCTAACTGATACAGCCTATCTTGCGGATGGTGGCCGGAATGCAGGCGCAGATCCATTAACTTCTGCCCAGTTATGGTTGGGAACTCAACTGGACCTGGAAAAACTGGCAGGATGGAACGGTGTCACGGTACGTGCTGCAATGAGTGCGCGCCAAGGCCAAAGTACGTCTATCCGTGATTTGCAAGATTCATCAGCGCCACAGATGGCCAATGCACAAGGTACGTTTGGGCGTGGCAATCAGGATAGCCGTCTGAGTGAACTTTCGATTGAAAAGAATTATAAAGAACAAGGACTGAGTATTAAGGCTGGCCGTTTGGGGCTGGGCATGGACTTTAATGTGATGGCCTGTGATTTTGCCAGTACAGCATTTTGTGCTGCGCAGATGGGTAAATGGCAAGGCAATATCTGGATGAATACGCCAGTATCACAATGGGGTGCGCGTATAAAGCAGCAGCTAAACCCTGAACTTGCAGTACAAGTCGGTGTTTATGAGTTTAATCCGGACAATGGCAATGGGGCTAAAGAAGATCAAGGCTGGAGTTTGGATACTGAGCATGCCGATGGCGTGACCATTCCAGCAGAAATTGTATGGACACCCAAATCACTCATCAATAACTTGCCGGGTAGCTACCGTGTGGGTGGAATGTACAATACTGCGGATGATCCAATCAATCAAAAAGATATTGTCACTGGTCAAGCTGAAGATCGTACCTTTGCAGGCTGGTTGGCCATTGAACAGCAATTAACTTCAACAGGTCAGGGGCGTCAGGGCCTGCATTCATTTGCCAATTTCACCTGGCATGACCGTGTAACCAATAAAGTCGATCATTCACAACAGCTTGGGGTGAAATATATTGGCCTGCTCGACAGTCAACCGAATGATATTTTGGGTCTGGCAGTTAACCGTGTGCACGTGAATAATCGCTTTGCAGATTCGCGTCCAGCATTCAATGCCGATGCAGAATACAATATCGAACTCAACTATAGCTATAATGCAACAAAGTGGCTGATGCTACGTCCAAACCTGCAATATGTAGTCAATCCAGGGGCAACCAACAACGTAGATAATGCACTGCTACTTGGTTTAACCAGCCGCATCATCTTCTAAAAAGTGATCGTTCACGTTATAACTAAACAGGCTTTTTAAAGCCTGTTTTTTATTGCCCGATCATACTTCACATGAATAAAGAGGGATTGCCACGTGACATTATTATTTCAACCGCTAAAGTTTGGTTCATTATCACTCAGCAATAAAATTATTATTGCACCCATGTGTCAATATTCAGCCACAGATGAGGGTGAAATCACGTATTGGCATGAGCAGCAATGGGCGAATTATGCGCTCTCTGGTGCCGGACTCTGTATTGTCGAGGCGACTGCCGTACAACCAGAAGGTCGTATCAGTTATGCAGACCTGGGATTGTGGAATGATCAGCAAGCTGCCCAGATCAAAGCATTATTGGCCAAAGTTAAATCTATATCGCCAATGCCATTTGCTATCCAGCTTGCACATGCCGGACGTAAAGCCTCTACAGATAAACCATGGGCAGGTAGAGGCCAGTTTAAACCGGATGAGGCACATGGCTGGCAAACTGTTTCTGCCAGTGATCTTCCTTTTCAGGCATACGAACATCCTCCTAAAGCGCTGAGTCAGGCAGAGATTGATCAGGTCATTGCAGACTTTGCAGAAAGTGCCAAACGTGCAGTTGATGCAGGCTTTGACCTGATTGAACTACATGCAGCACATGGTTATCTGTTACATCAGTTTATGTCGCCACTTTCCAATAAGCGTGAGGATAAATATGGTGGTTCACTGGAAAACCGGATTCGCCTGACGCTGGAAGTATTGCAAGCCATGAAGGCAGCAGTTCCGGAAGATTATCCAATCGGAGTGCGTATTTCAGCGAGTGACTGGATGGAGCATGAAGATAGCTGGAATATTGATTCTTCGGTTGAACTCTCTAAAGCCCTCGAAGCGATGGGCGCAGCTTATATTCATATTTCCAGTGCCGGTTTACATGTCAAACAGAACATTGATGTGAAACCGAACTATCAAGTACCTTTTGCAGATATCATCAAAAAAGCCGTCAATATTCCGGTAATTGCTGTAGGTTTAATTACCGAAGCAGAACAGGCAGAACATATTCTGCAAAAAGGGCAGGCCGATGCTATCGCTATTGCACGGGCGATTCTCTACGATCCACATTGGCCTTGGCATGCAGCTGCGGCACTTGAAGAAAAACTAAAGATTTCACCCCAATATCTTCGCAGTGCCCCGCATGGTCTAAACCATCTGTTTGAGCCTTTTTAACAATCTTTTCTAAGCAGGAAGGTCGTATAATAGTCACTCATTGCAAATGAGGACGCTGCATTATGATTTTTGCGGTCATTGTGCCCATTTTTTTATTGTTGGCACTGGGTTATCTGACTGTAAAAAGTCAAGTGTTAGACAAAGAGCAAGTGGGTACAGTCGGTGCTTTTGTCATTAAAGTGGCGTTGCCTCTGCTGTTTTTCCAGTCTCTCGCCTCTAAAGACCTGCATGAAATCTGGTATTTTGAATACTTTGCGGTGTATAGCAGCGTAACTTTACTGCTCTATGGTAGCGGTTTCTGGATGATGCGCCGTTATTTTCAGAATACGCATTCGCAGAGTGCAGTATTGTCGCTGGGCGCCGCGATGTCGAATACCGGACTTATTGGTACGGCCGTGCTTAGTCTGTTAATCGGGCAGCAGGCCATGACTTATACTTCTCTGGTGGTCATCATTGAAAGTATGTTGCTGATTCCTTTGGTACTGGTCATGGCTGCGCTGGGAACACAGCATCAGGCAAATCTTGGCTCCATTTTTAAAAGTGTGGTGCTGACTTTAGTAACAAACCCCTTATTTATGGGGGTCGTACTGGGTATGGCCTGTGCGATTTTCCAGATTAAAATTCCGCTCTATATCGATCAGGTTTTTGCCTTGATCGGACAGACAGCATCGCCATTGGCCTTGTTTGCAATTGGTGGCGGTATTGTGGGAATGAGCCTGAAATACGTTAATCTGCAAAGTTTCTATCTGGTGTTTTCTAACAACATTATGATGCCGCTGCTGATGTATCTTGGCCTCAGTCAATTGACCAGTTTAAGTCAGGAAATGGTTCATGCGGGTACTTTGATTGCTGCCTTACCGATGCCAACAATCTTCGGTATGTTGGGACAGGCCTATGGTTTAAATGATCGAGCCTTAACACCACTGCTGATGAGCACCATCGCTGGTTTTATCGTGACCAGCGGCCTAATTGCCTTGTGGTGGGGATAGCTCATTCCAGGATTGATTCTCTCCTTATAAAAAGCCCCATATTGGCATTTTCTTTTTTAAATTCATGATTATATTTTACAGGTAGAAAAGTCAGCCGCAACTGTTTGAGGAATGCGGTGTATTGCACCGCAAGATTAAAAATGATTGTTTTTGCGACAAATTTACCAGTGGATGCTGGCTGACGAGTTTTGCGATGAGAGTATGGCTCCGCAAGATGCCTTTCTTGCGAAGCTCCGCTTCTCATTGGGGCGAAACCAAATTAACTCTTTTTGGCAGGTATTTTTTTCTGCTCCGCCATCATTTTGTCTACTGCTGCCAAAGACTCTTTAGCCTGCGGAATATTTTGCTGTGCCAATGCAGCAAAGATTTTTTTCGCTTCAGGCAAGTTTTGCTGCACGATACTGCCATTGGCAAACATATTGCCGACTGCCATCAGGGCAGGGATATAGCCTTTTTTAGCCAGATCCTGAATACTGCTTAAACCTTGCTGAATCGGTTTTTCATCTTTGTTTTTAAAACCAGAGCTGATGTCATATAAGGCTTTGGCGTGAATCGCTTGCATATTACCTTTTGTGATTAATGGTTGCAGCTTTTGTAGTCCGATTTTATTTGAGGCAGGGGTATTTTCAGCAAATAACAGCACAGCCAGATCTACACTGGCATCATCAAAGTTGGCTGCTGAGGCATGTTCCAGATACTGTTTGGCTTTGCTTAACTCCTGCTTTAGTCCTAATGTACCCGCCGCATAATTTTTGCCCAGTACATAATTGGCCACAGGGTAACCTTTGCTGGCTGCCTGTTCATAGAGCTGGATGGCTTTTTTCTCGTCTTTGGCAGTGCCCTGGCCGGTCTGGGTTAAATAGCCTAAGTTATATATGGCTTGGGCATTTCCCTGACTAGCCAATTGATTTAAAGCGTCATAGGCGCCTTTGAAATTATTGGCTTTCACCATGGCTTCAATTTTTACAAACTGGGGGTCGGCCTGATCTTTTACAGTATTTGCCAGAGTGAATTGCGCAGAAACTGCAAGAACGGTAGCGAGTATTAACTTTTTCATGGTTCCTATAACCTTATTATTGCTGGCACCTAAGTCCTTGGTGCGGTTTTAATCATTTTCACTTACATCATAAAAGGATTTTGTGCTTTGTAAATATACAATTTGTCATTAGAGTTCTTTCATAAATCATTTTTTAATTATTATAAATGAAATTCTATCTTCTTGTCGGAGACTTGCGCAGCATGCTCCTCCTCCCGAAGGGAGAAGGAGCGTTCAACCTCTATTTAAATATGAATAAAATTATCATTTCTTGAGTTATGAAAGGGATTTACTCAAAATAAATCATCAAATCAGGATATACCGATTTAACCAGATCACTGATCTGGATAACTTTCCTATCAATCATTCAGATATTGAAAGGATTACTTTGCTTAAAGGAACTTCTCTGGTTAAATCTCGGTTTAAATCAGCCTCCCAGGATTGAGCCATGTTTGTCAAAACGATTAAACGCCACTATGACAGAATTAACGTAGATGAAACGATTGCGGATGAAGAAAAGATTGACGCACTGCTGATGAAGCTCGGTGCAGAATTTTTGATTAGTCAGGAAGACCGGGTCTACACCTTTCAAAAAGGTGAATTAACCACAAAATTTGATGCCAAACATGCTCGTGCTTATCACTTCAAAGATTATGTGGTGAAAGACATGAATAAGCTGTTTCATGGTTTCTAAAACAAAAAAGCCAAGAGTTAACTCTTGGCTTTTTTAGGGCCTAAACCGGAATTATTGCGGACGTGCTACATCACCGCTCAAAGCTTCAGGAAGTTCCAGAACCTCTAGACCCAACTCGGCCAATGCTTCAGGTTTGGCTACGACCAAGGCTTTATAGCCATCCTTCAGACTGATGCTATTCACGACTTCAACATTGTTGTTGAGCTGAGTGCCGACTACAGGTGCTTCACCCGTCGCTTGAATCAGATGCAGCCAATGTTTTGGCTTGGCTTTAAACCATAAGCGTGCAATGACTTCCTGACCTAAGTAACAACCTTTGTCATAGTGAATGCTTTCACGTTGATGTAAGCGCAATTCCTGTGGTTGAAACAGGGTCGCAGTGGCCGCCTGAATCCAGGCCTGACCTGATTCAATGGCTTGCTGCTCCCAGGTCGCTACATCGGTTTCAGTTGCAACAAAGTCAGTATGAATATCATTAATCATAGGATAAACCGCACCGACCAGTTCCAGTTTCATTTTTGAAAAGGCACCAAATTTTTTAATATGATTCGCCAGTTCAGTGGCCTGATCGTCAGTACTTACAATTTCAAAGCTTTCCGGACTGAACTTTTTAAGCCATAAGCCAAATTGAATACGGCCTTTCAAGCTACAGATCGCGGTATAACGTGTCTGGTTTTCAGCCAATGTTTCAGTATTCAAAGTCACCTGACCTTGAAGGAATTTTTGTGCATCAACACCATTCAGACTAAACAATGTAAAAGCAGGAGACGTTGCCATGATAAGCCCCAGTTTGAATACTATAAATCAATGCAGTTATTGTGCAGCAAGCATCAAATAGAGGCAAACAAAAAAGCCAACAATCTAAATCATCGGCTTTTATGGAATGATAATATTTAGTGGTGATGGCTAGCCGGTAATGGCGAATCACAAGGGAATTTACCGCCACAAATCCGAACATATTCCATCATGCCCTGATCTTCATGATCGAGAATATGACAATGCTGCACAAAATCACCTTCAAATTTCTTGTAATGGCTGCGGACAATTACCTGATATCCCTGTTTAACAAAGATTGTATCTTTAAACTGTCCTTTTAAGCCGCGGTATTGAATATCTTCCAGATTAGGATTTGGATCTACTGCCAGCGGAATATCGCTGACATCCTTACCCGTTGGATCCAGTACTTTTACAATCTGGAAGGGGTTCACATGGATATGATAAGGATGATTCAGGTTATTACTGCTAAGAATCCATTCATCAATTTGCCCAAATTCCAGTTTCCGTACATATGCACCTTCTACTGCATCCGCGCCGGTAAAGAGGTCACCAAAACTATAGATTCCCTCAATATCACTGTAACGGTAGCCAAACTTACCATTTGGACCAAAGCTGGCATCGAAGGTTGAGCGTTGTGGTGGGCGGCTCTTTAAGCGATTTTCAATTTCAGTAGTCATCAGCGATGGGTGGTCGATAAAGGCAGAAAGTTTTAACTGTGAGAGCTGGGTCTGAATTTCTTTGTTTAAGCCAATTTTCTGTGCCTGAGCTTGTAAAAACTGGGCTGGCGTTTGCGCTTTTAATTTACTCGCTTTGACATTCACCCATCCCAGTAGTTGGGCATTTAACGTATTACCCGGAGCGAGTTGAGGGGTAATTTGTCCGGATGTAGGGATGGCATTGATTTCATCATCAATGTTCAAATTGCTGTCAAAAATACAGTATCTATTTGTGCTTGGAAAGGCGACCATCGCATCGTGACGGTAACCGGGTTGAAATATGGAGATTCTACGTGTCTGCACATGATCCATGGTTAAACCATCCTGAGCAATGGTATAGACCGGCAAGCTGGTGAGCTGATCAAAATCTGCTTTTTTGTCTTCTTCCTGGAATTCAGAACAAGCTTTAATGGTTTGTTCAGCGGTAAATTTTTGTGATTTTGGCAGTTCCTTAATAATAAGACCAAGGGTGTCGCGAACACCACCATGAATCATACGCCAGCGCTTAAACTGGTTTTGCTCAACTTGAATCTCGCCATGTACTTTACCATTAATCGAGGTGTAATAATGATTTGCTCCCCATGAATTAAAGGCATTCAGGCCTTGATAATCTTCCAGCATACCGACTTCACCAGCATCACAATTATTGAGATTGGTTGTACCTGCCGGGTGAGTGCATCGATACTGAATTTGCTGAAACAGGAGGATATTTTCATTAGAATAGCTGTTCTTGCCTTTATCTTTCCACAGAATATCCATGTCTCCCGTCGATGTGATTTTGCCATTCCTGACTTGAGGAATACGGCTGCCTTCTACGATTAATGGGCCAGCCATGCCGCTAGAGACCTGAATAGCCGTTGAACCATGTAGATGAGCGTGATACCAGTAAGTACCCGCAGGATGATTTGGTTCCATTTTGAATTGATAGTCAAATTTTTCCTGTGGTTTGAACTTCAGGAAAACATTGTCGCTATTGCCTTGCGGGCTGACCCAGAGGCCATGAGTGTGCAGATTGGTGGTATTAAAACAATGTGGGTCATTCGCATCGAGAATATGTTCTGGGCAGGTTGCTGTGGACTCCGTGGGCAGTTGGTTATTCAAATGCACAGAAAAGGTTTCTCCCTGTTTGACCCGAATCTGGGGCCCGACCAGCCGGTCTTCGACATATTCACCTGCTTTTTTCTTATTAAATAAACTGGGCTTGGTCACATAGCCACGGAGCACCAGTTGATCCCATGTTCCTTTTCTGGGGTTATACAACTTATCCGTTTTATACGCGATGATCAGTTCGTATTTGCCTTTGGCATTTTTCTGTAGCAATGGCGGATTACTGATCAGAGAATCCGGTGCAGTTGGAGCAGGTGGTGGCTGAGTCGGGTTGTTTGGGTTACTTGGATTTGACGGATTATTTGGATTTGAAGGGTTATAGGGGTTAGGAGGATTTTTAGCTCCATTCCAGTTTGATGCCAGTACGGCTATGACCGCTGCTATGACACCGATAATCGCAAGCTGTAACATCGTAATCACCTTTATCTACTTTTGTGATGAGTATTGTTGTTGTGAAGTAATTACTGTTTAGATTTACTTAATTGAGAGAAAAACTGTTATCACCAAATTAGGGGGAGGCAGATAAACGGTATGTCTAAAGTATTTTTTCTTTGGTGTTGAATGTGCTAATTTTTATGTAAATCTTTAATTATTCGATAATATTTATACATATTAAAATAGTTGTAAAATTTGTAAGAAAGTCTTACGAAAATTATGGAATTGAATCAGGACACAGCTTTTAAATGGTTCTATCGCTGAAATACGATGATTTTCGGAATTATTGTATAAGGATGTTTTGAAGATATGCTTAATATCCAGTTTTTATCAACAAGCCGCTTGCATATAAAGACCTAAATGTAAGAGAAGAGACTTATTTGGCTTTTAATAGTTGGCTTTTAATCGGTTATAGGGTCTATTCGCTGCTTAAAATACAGCTCATAAAAGTTGCATGAATATGAAATAAAGCCTGTTTATTGCGCCTATATGTTGATTGTTTTTTATGCTGTTGTGAGTGTCTCATACTAAAGAATGAGATGAATTTTCTACGATTTTTCAAAAAAATAGAAGTTTAGAGCCAAAATTCTAAAGGCCAGATAACAAATTTATTAAAATAGACCGATTTCTATAATTAAACTATTGAAAATTATAAGATTTGGGAAATGGACTTTCGGCAGCGTACAATGCCTTGATTAAAAACAAGTCATCAATAAATTTTGATGTGCAAAAAAGAGTAATAAACGAGGGCAGGCAAGCTATGAACAACAACTACCGTAAACCGCTGCAATCCACCCAGCTGGAATATTATGACGTGCGTCAGGCCGTAGAAGATATTCAGCCAGGCGCATATGCCAAACTTCCTTATACCTCCAAAGTGCTTGCTGAGCAGCTGGTTCGTCGTTGTGATCCTGCCATTTTAGAACAGTCTTTGCGACAGCTGATTGAGCGTAAACAGGAACATGATTTTCCATGGTATCCGGCACGTGTGGTCTGTCACGACATCTTGGGACAAACGGCTTTGGTCGATCTTGCCGGCTTACGTGATGCAATTGCAGAACAGGGCGGTGACCCGGCTAAAGTCAATCCAGTGGTACCGACCCAGCTGATTGTCGATCATTCATTGGCAGTGGAATTTGGTGGTTTTGATCCGGATGCTTTTGAGAAAAACCGCGCGATTGAAGACCGTCGTAATGAAGACCGTTTTCATTTTATTGAATGGACCAAAACTGCCTTTGAAAATGTCGATGTGATTCCTGCCGGTAATGGCATCATGCACCAGATCAACCTGGAGAAAATGTCTCCGGTGATTCAAAACCGTGACGGTCTGGCATTCCCGGACACCTGTGTCGGTACAGATTCGCATACGCCTCATACAGATGCATTGGGCGTGATCTCGATTGGTGTTGGCGGCTTGGAAGCGGAAAATGTGATGCTGGGCCGTGCATCTTGGATGCGTCTGCCTGACATCATTGGTGTGGAGTTTGTTGGTCAGCGTCAGCCGGGCATTACCGCAACCGATATTGTGCTCGCACTGACAGAATTCCTGCGTAAAGAACGTGTGGTCGGGGCATACTTAGAATTCTTCGGTGAAGGTGCCGACAGCATGTCAGTGGGTGATCGTGCCACGATTTCCAACATGACTCCGGAATACGGTGCAACCGCTGCGATGTTCTATATCGATCAGAACACCATTGATTATCTGACTTTGACCGGTCGTGAAGCAGAGCAAGTCAAACTGGTTGAAACTTATGCCAAAGAGATTGGTCTGTGGGCATCGGATATGACTCAGGCAGAATATCCACGTGTATTGCGTTTTGATCTTTCAACAGTAACCCGTAACATTGCTGGCCCATCCAATCCGCATGCTCGTGTCTCGACATCTGACTTAAAAGAAAAAGGCATTGCCGGTAATCTAGAGGCTGCACGTGCGCAAGAAGCTGAAGGTTTAATGCCAGATGGCGCGGTGATTATCGCGGCGATTACGTCTTGTACCAATACCTCAAACCCGCGAAATACCGTGGCGGCAGGTTTGCTGGCGCGTAAGGCCAATGAACTCGGTTTAGTCCGTAAGCCTTGGGTGAAATCTTCTTTTGCACCGGGTTCTAAAGCAGCAGCGTTATATCTTGAAGAAGCTGGCGTACTCAAAGATTTAGAAAAACTGGGTTTTGGGATCGTGGCTTATGCCTGCACCACTTGTAACGGCATGTCGGGCGCACTAGATCCAAAAATTCAGCAAGAAATTATTGACCGTGACCTGTATGCCACAGCGGTATTGTCGGGCAACCGTAATTTCGATGGCCGTATCCATCCTTATGCGAAGCAGGCTTTTCTGGCATCTCCACCACTGGTGGTGGCGTATGCGATTGCCGGTACGATTCGTTTTGATATCGAAACGGATTCACTTGGTAATGACAAAGATGGCAACCCGATTTATCTAAAAGACATCTGGCCATCGGATGAAGAAATTGATGCACTGGTGAAAGAAGCAGTGAAGCCGGAACAGTTCCGTCAAATCTATATTCCGATGTTTGACTTGGGTGTGAATGAAAAGGCAGCAAGCCCGCTATATGACTGGCGTCCGCAAAGTACCTATATCCGCCGTCCGCCGTATTGGGAAGGTGCTCTCGCTGCACCACGTACCTTAGCCAATATGCGTCCACTGGCGATCTTGGGTGATAACATCACCACCGATCATTTGTCACCATCCAATGCGATTGTACTCGACAGTGCTTCAGGCGAATACCTGAAAAAAATGGGCGTGCCTGAGGAAGACTTTAACTCTTATGCAACGCATCGTGGTGATCACCTGACCACACAACGTGCAACATTTGCCAACCCGAAACTGTTTAATGAAATGGTGGTGCGTTCAGACGGCAGCATCAAGCAGGGTTCGAAAGCACGTGTGGAGCCTGAAGGCGAAGTGATGCGGATGTGGGAAGCGATTGAAACCTACATGAACCGTAAACAGCCGTTGATCATTATTGCAGGTAAAGACTATGGTCAGGGTTCGAGTCGTGACTGGGCGGCGAAAGGTGTGCGTCTGGCGGGTGTAGAAGCGATTGTCGCAGAAGGTTTTGAGCGTATCCACCGTACCAACTTGGTCGGTATGGGGGTATTGCCGCTTGAGTTTAAGCCGGGTACGGATCGTAAGACTTTAGGTCTTGATGGTACGGAGCTGTATAGCGTGATTGGTAATATCGCGCCACGTTCGACTTTGACTTTGGTGATTGAGCGTTCAACCGATGATGGTAAGAACCAGATTATTGAAGTGCCTGTGACTTGCCGTCTGGATACTGAAGAAGAAGTGCATGTGTATGAAGCGGGTGGGGTGTTGCAACGCTTTGCACAGGACTTTTTAGAAGGGAATGTTTAAGAATCTCCCCTAACCCCTCTTTAATAAAGAGGGGAACTCCCTCCTTTTTTAAAGGAGAGAAGTATTGCTTCGCAAGGGGGGAGATTAAAGTTATTGAAATTGTTTAAAAAACGCTCTAATGTGGATTGGGGCGTTTTTTATTTTTTAATGGGGGGGATTTTTGGAAATTTATAAAGATATTAATAATGATTCTAACGTGACGCATTACGAAATTGGTGAGACTTATATTAGAGTGAAATTTAGAGAAACGGCTAAAATTTATCAATACAGTTATAGGAAGGCTGGGAGGTTTCACGTAGATAAAATGAAAATATTAGCTAGATCTGGTAATGGATTAAATGCATACATAAATAGAAATGTTAAGTTCTTATATGACTGAATTTATGAAAGAGAAAAATAGTGAATAAGAAAAGTTTTGAATCTTGGCTCGATAGTTTAACAGAAGATCAAATTAAAGAATTTAATACAAAACAGCATGAAGAAAATTTGCGACAAGTAATTGCTTTTAAAGAGAGCTATCAGAAACGGCAATGTTACCTATGCAGAAAAGATTTCAAAACGATGAGTGTAGGAGAACCATGTCTACATTGGTTATTACGTCTTTGTAAATTTCAAAAAAAACATTTTAAATTGATATATGAAAAATATGGTTATCACAATATTGCAGCTTATTTAAGGTGGTGTGCAAATGAAGAGAAGTTACTTTCAAATATTAACGATCTAGACAGTGAAAGATCTGGGCGTAAAATTTTATCTTCTACAATAAAGTGGAAAAATATTGAGTGGACATTTGATTGCTCAGAGAATGATGCTGAGGGGCATAAAGGCAAACAAATCGAATATCCCCACTACCATTTTCAAATGAGGATTGATGGAAGACCTTTCATAAATTTTAATGAATTCCATGTACCCTTTTCAAAAGAAGACCTGGAAATTTTGAAATTAAGGGATAATTCTAGAGTAGTTCAAAATTTTGGGGTTGCAGGTTCTGGTATGCAAGATGCAGTGAGTGTAGATCCTAATAAAGTCATTGAATTAGCATCCCTTTCAGAAAATGAAGAAGATGCAACGTATCATTTCTCTACTATAGTGGATATGAGTGATAATCCAATTTCAGGAGAAGAGCTCTATGAAATACAAATGGAAGCTAAAAAATTAGGTAAATCATTTGCTTATATGTTAAATGAAAGGTTGAGTGATAGAGCAAAAATACAAACTGTAATTAGCCCTGCTGAATCAATACCTGATATTGCAATTAGAACCGAACATAAAAGGCGATAAGACCATGTAGATTTTTGCAGTATTTGCCTTCGCCCAAATGCCATCATCATTTACAAAAATGGACAATAGACATTCATCACCAGAGGGTTATACTAGACAGACCATTTCTAAAACCATGGAGAACAAAGATGGTTACTGCTGGCGAAAAACCCGGAACAGGCTTCTATTTTTGTGTTCAATGCGGACACCGCACCTACTTAGAAATTGGTACTGATCGTTTACCACCGTGTACCAAATGCCAAGGCAATCAATTTAACAATAAGAATGCCTAAGCAAAACAACTCAAACAGTTACCCTCTGTTTTGAACGAAAGCCCTATTACTCGATAGGGCTTTTTGCTGTTTATTAGCTAACCTTTTAGGTAGCAATCAAAAGATCAGGGTGAAAAAGCCAATCATATATTTATAAAACTTATTAATTTAAAGTAAAACCTAATAAATTCAAAAAATTATTTGAAATTTAAATATAAACGGTATAGCTTGTCTGCTTTAAAAAATTAGCTAACCACTTTTAAATTAAGGTTAGATATTTCCGGGGTGAAACAATGAAAAAATTTGCAGCTTTAGTACTAGGCAGTGCAATCTTATTTACTTCAGGCTGTGCCACGATGTTTAATGGTTCAACTCAAACTGTGAATATCCGTAGTAATGATGAATTGGCTAAGTTATATGTCAATGAAGAATATATGGGACAGCGTAATACTGTCTATACTTTCAAAAAGAAAGAAAACTATGTGATTAAGGCAGAGAAGCAAGGCTGTCAAACCAACACCGTTATTCCACAGAAAACATTTGATCCAACAACTTTATTAGGTATTTTCCTGGATTGGGGACTTATTTCTATTCTGGTTGTAGATGGCGCTGCTACTGGCGCATGGCAAAAATTTAGCCAGACAAGTTATGTTGTTGATCCTAATTGCTAAATAATTCAATTAGATTGAAAAAAAATATCCCATCATTGAGTGGGATATTTTTTTGTAAATTTACATCTTTTTAAACCTTGGTTTTGATTGAAAATTAACCAAATCATCTCCATATAAAAGCCTGGATTCACCGTATTTAAGGCTGCCGAATTGCAAAATTATCTTGATCTTAATCACGACTCAGGTGTTGCCAATTACGAGATTGGTAACGAATTTATTCGCGTGCAATTTAAGAAAACCTCGAAAGTTTATACCTACAGTTATAGCAGTGCCGGTGATCAGCATGTGGAAAACATGAAACAGCTCGCCCGATATGGCGATGGCCTGAACGCCTATATCAACCAACATACCCGTCAGCTTTTTGTACACTAAAACTGGTCTGCTTCTTGCTTCAATCAAAGTCCTAGAAGGCAAATATTTAATAACAGCGAAATATCTGCCTTGAAATCGTGCATGTACACATATTGGAAAGAGGTCAAACGCATATGGAAATCAGAGAGTACGCACCAGAATCAGGAAAATTAAGCAAAAAAGCCCACTTTTATTCCGCATGGCCATTAATTCTGATCCTGTTTGGGGGCGCAATTGGTTTGCTCTACGGCGTGATGGCATATTTACTGAATCTGAAAATCTATAGCTCTGAACTGACGAGACTCAATAAAGTTCTGGCCAATCTGCTCTGCGGGATGACCGCAATCAGTATCTGGTGGTTTAGCGCACAATGGATTCAGGCTGCTTTGTTTTAATAAATAGTCATCATGTCTTGAAGATAAATTGCAATAAAGGCCATTTTTATAGAATAAAAAAGCGTAAAAAATGAAGAATAGAATTTATTTCCCTAAATTTAGTTTAATAATGAAATAAATTTTCAAAAAATCTAAAAATTAAAAAAACATAGGAAATTAATCCCGTCCATCTTTGCCTAATATAGCTCTCAAGGGTGTGATGGGATCGGAAAGAGTAGCATGCTGTGAGCGGCGCAAAACGCGAGTGCAGTACGAACCCAAAAGGTCTCGATCCGGCTTAGGACGCTATAGACCACAAGTTTATAGGCTATAAGATCAAGTCTTACAAAGATTGATAGTTGAAGTAAACCATTAGACGTTTTCCCAACACCCTAAAAAATTCTCCAGCAGTGCAAATATGATAAATCATTAAAATAACAATAAATCAAAAGCTTAAACCAAGATTCAATTCAAGCATGATACAAATCAGCCCTTCATTTTCCCAGATCAAATCTGTTATTTTTAAAGCATCAGCTGCGCCCAGTGGGGAATTGTGATGAATCTCGATATTTGGTGTCGTTTTCTGCTATTTTCCTTGATCATCAATTATGCCATTCTCATCCTCTGGTTCACGGTTTTTGTATTTGCCCGAAACTGGATGAAACAATTGCATGGAAAATGGTTCCGGCTATCTGAAGCCAGCTTCGATGTGATTCATTATTCAGGTATGGCGTTGTATAAAATTGGGATTTTGCTGTTTAACCTGGCACCTTTAATTGCAATCTATTTAATCAAGCAAAGTTAAGCGCTATGCTGAACTGAATATTTCAATGACAGAAAAATAGCTTCGGATCAGTAGGGTATATAAAAACTAAAACAGGATTTTAAAGGAGTTGAAACAGATGAATCGATTTAAACCGGCACTGATCTTGGGTGTCCTGATTGCTTTGGGGATGATAATTTCAGGATGGATTCTGGGCAATAGCGCCTTAAAAATCAAACAGTATGAACGTATTGTGTCGGTCAAAGGTTTGTCGGAACGCGAAGTCAAAGCCGATGTAGCAGTCTGGCCGATCCGTTTTAACGCAGGCAGTCAGGATCTGGCCCAGTTGTACGATACCATGCAAAACAATACCCAGGAAATTCAGACCTTTCTAAAAAATGAAGGTTTTAGTGCCGAAGAGATCACCAGTGCTTCACCGAGTATTACCGATAAATACGCCCAGCAATACGGCGGTGATGCCAATGTCGCACTGCGCTATACTGCCAGTCAGACCATTACCGTCTATACCCACAACATCGATGCAGTACGCAAGGCACAAAGCCGTCTGGTGGCTTTGGGTAGAAAAGGCATTGCCTTTGCTGGAGATGATTCCGGACAAAGAACCGAATATTTATTTACCAAGTTGAATGACATTAAGCCGGCGATGATTGAACAAGCCACCGAAAATGCCCGCAGTGTGGCAGAAAAATTTGCCGCAGATTCAAAAAGCAGTCTGGGGAAAATCAAGTCCGCCAATCAGGGCATGTTTAGTATCGAAGATCGCGACAGCAATACCCCCTATTTGAAGAAAGTCCGTGTAGTTTCGACGGTGGATTATTATCTGGCAGATTAATTTATCTGGCTATGCGCGGTGATTGACAGGTTAAATACAGCTTGTTATTTTGCGCGCATTGTTCCAGATGCTGTATTCCTAAAATGCCCATCAACCCCGACTTTGTCTATTGCCCACCGCAAGAACCGTTGCATATTGTTTATGAAGATGATGATCTGGTGGTGATTGAAAAGCCGGCCGGATTATTGTCGGTTCCCGGGCGTTTAGCTGAACATCATGACAGTGCTTATTTGCGGGTTCTGGACCAGTATCCGCAGGCTAAAATCACCCATCGTCTGGATATGGCCACTTCAGGTATTTTGATGTTTGCCAAACACCGTGATGCAGAAGTGGCGGTGAGTAAAATGTTTCAGGCACGTACCGTGCATAAAAATTATGTCGCACTGGTACAAGGCAAACTTGAAGGTCAGGGCAGCGTCGAAGTGCCTTTGATGACCGACTGGGAAAACCGTCCGCGTCAGATGGTGCATTATGAACTGGGCAAAACTGCCAAAACCTTATATCGGGCAATAGAATATTTGCCCCAGCAAGACATTAGTCGGGTTTTACTCACGCCCATCACCGGCCGTTCTCATCAGTTGCGAGTACATATGCTGTATCTGGGTCATCCCATTACTGGCGATAAAATCTATCATCCAGAACCACAGCGCAGTCCTTTAAATCGTATGGCTTTGCATGCCAATTATCTGGCTTTTAGCCAGCCGCTGAGTGGTGTTCCGGTTGAGATTGAAGTCGTAGTTCCGTTTTGATGTGGATTATGAAAACGATGGTATCCGGTCAAATTAGTTCTATTTTGTGTAATCATTCAAAATGGTATTTGCCATTTAAAATGGGCTGCCTGAATTAAAAAGTGTGAGAATTTATTTCAGTCAATGCTCTGAAAATTAACAGTTTTTCATGTTTTTTTATTTGAAATCTAATACTTATGCATTGCCCAATTTGCTTTCGATGTAGAACATACCGGTGAATGCTGGCTGCATATCTTGATGATGAGTTTAGGAATTTTTATTGTCTTTATCTGCTGTTATAAGCTTGATATCTTTATTTCTATTGGTTTTTTAATTTTACTGTCATTAATTTTAAACTTTTAAATTATATCCTTTGATATAAAAAATACCGTTAGCTGTTTCAGGATCGTTTTGATTTAAGCTGCAAATCAATTCATGATGTATGACTTGCACATAAAAAATTATAGAAAAATAAAATGAATGAACGACTTAGTGGCGATTAATGGCTTTGATTATCTGGCCGAAGTGATGCAAAATCAACCGGTACTTTATAATAAATTTTTAATTTGATGTTTTAGGGCAATGCCCGGGGTTAAAGGATAGAACGATGCTCAGTATGGCTTTTTTCGTTCTCGCGAGTATTTTATTATGTGCCTTGCTCTGGAGCTTGAAGATCCAGACTTCATTACGCAGCAATATCCGGTTTTTACAGGAAAATCTGGATCATTCACGCAGCAGACTGGCAGATTATGACGCTCAAGTCGATGAACTGAATTATGACGTGACCCAACTGCGGGTACAGCATGGCAGTTTAACGACTGAGCTGAATAAATATAAAAAATATCAGGATATCTGTGATATCGAACAATATATTATCAACCGGACTTTGCAGGCCGAAAATTTTGTTGAAGTGACCAAACTGGATGCTTCGATCATGATTGATGATCTCAAGGCTTATATTGAAAGCGTGAAAGACTATCTCGCCCAGTTTCAAGCGAAAGCCTTAGTCGAAGTTGAACAGCAGGCCAGAAAAAGTTTAGCGGGTTATTATCAACAGGCCAAGCAACAGCAGCACTTAGAGGACGTAGTGAATGCCCTGGAACATAAAATCCAGGGCAAGCATTACGGTTTATGTCTGCCAGTACCGCAACTTTTACAACAGCTGATCGCAGGATATAGTGAAACGGATGCGGCTCGGCATCTGCTCGATGTGCGTGAAAAAATTCAGCAGGCCATAGCAACACAGCAGATCGCCAGTTGTAATTATATCGATGACAGCCGCCGTAGAAGTATCATTGAAATCTTTAGTTTGGCCTTTAATAGCAAGGCAGATTTATATCTTGCTCAATTAAACAGAGAAAATTTGCGACAGATGTTGCAAGCCTTAAGGGATGATTATGTCCTGCTGAATTATACCGGACAGCAACTGAGTCAGGCCACGATTCAGTCATCCTATCTGGATTTACGTTTAGAGGAATTAAAGTTTGCTGCGCTGGTTGTGCACATGAAGCAAGAAGGCCGGCATCCAGAGACCGTATAGTTTTGATAGGCATCAAGCGCACTAAGTCTTGATGGTAGCTGATAACGAATAGGGTTTTAGCGAAAGATCGATATTCCCGGACGTGATAGGCTGTAAATATTTAAGAAATACCCATTTGACAGATAATTTTTATATTTATAAAAATCATATGTTTATTTGTGGTTAAAAGATAATATTTTTTGTCCGGATCTCGATAATTGTCTAAAAATCAGCTAATCTTAGATGCAGAATAAAACAGCATCATAATAAGGATACTTCTATGTCACGTGATTACAATCAATTCCCTGACGATGAAAATGGCAATGTACTGTGGCAAATGCATCAGGATGGCGACGACCTGCAAGAAGCACATGAAATCGAATTTTCGCTGGTCTTTATTGATGAAGAGCAAGCGGATCGTTGTGCTTTGTATCTCTTAAAGGAAGAACAAAAGATCAGCCTGTTTCAGGATGAAGAAAGCGCGACCCTGGAATGGATCATCACGATTTATGTCTATATGGAACCAACCTACGAGGATATTGTGGATCTGGAACAGTGGTTCAGCAAAATCGCTGCAGAATTTCAGGGTGAATATGATGGTTGGGGCTGCATGGCCTATGTCTATGATGATGAGCTGGATGAAGAAGAAAGCAGTCTGCGTAATAGCTGATTGTGCCTGTATTTAAATAAAAAAACCCCGGTGCTGCCGGGTTTTTTTATCCTTTATATTTAGTTATATCGGAATGTCAGGACTTTAATACAGATACATAGTCATTATATATACCAGATTGAGGATTGCGTAAAATCAGTTCTATGGATGCTCAGCTTGGTCTGGTCAGTCTATACAAGAGAAGGGCAATATCCCTCAATAAAAATACATAATAACAATAAGGGACTAGGCAAAATGAGTTACACCCTAAAAATGCATCGAGTGTTTAGTGCACCTCCGGAGCGGGTGTATCGTGCTTTTGTTCATCCGGATGCACTGGCAAAATGGTTGGCACCACATGGTTTTATTGCCAAGGTAGAACATGCGGAAGTCAAACCCGGCGGCAGCTATAAAACCACCTTTACCAATTTTTCCACCGGTACCCAGCACCATTTTCATGGGATTTATCATGAGGTGATTCCCAATCAGTTACTGCGTTATACCGATCAGTTTTCGACGCCAGATCTGCAAGGTGAAATAGAAGTCACTGTGATCTTTGAAAAGGTTTCAGTCGGTACAGGCCTGCATATTATTCAGGTCGGCTATCCCGATTTAGTGCCGCCTGCGGTATGTCACTTAAGTTGGCAGGAATCATTCCAGCTACTTTCCTTGCTGGTGAATCCGCATATCCCGGATAATTAATGCTTGATGATTATGAGCTGGCCTTCAACGAAACTCCTGTTCAAAAGCGCATCTCTGCAAAGATGCTATACTGTGATCTTATTTGTTTCATTTATTTAATTTTTCTCTTTTTCGAGGTTCTTATGGGTCTGCCAAACTGTCCAAAATGCCAATCTGAATATACCTATGCAGATGGCGATCTACTGATCTGCCCTGAATGTGCACATGAGTGGAAAGAAGGCGAAATTACTGAAGAACAAGTGATCATTAAGGATGCTCATGGCAATGTGCTGGCGGACGGCGATAGCGTGACGGTGATTAAAGACCTGAAAATCAAAGGTTCATCTTCAGTGGTGAAAGTGGGTACCAAAGTCAAAAGTATCCGCCTATTGCCGGATGCTGCCGATGGTCATGATATCGATTGTAAAATCGAGGGAATGGGCCCGATGAAGCTAAAATCTGAATATGTAAAGAAAGCTTAAATCTGGCATCAGACTAGAATTTTAACTGGACATGAGACGGTGGATAAATCGTCTCATTGCTAAAATTCAGCGTTTATTTTTTATGTAGTCCCAATCCTCACGTTTTTGATCCGAGATCACTCGTATGCCACATCTGCATCTGGAATATTCTGACAATCTTCAACATTTGCTCCAGACTCAGCCGCTCTTGCTGGCCATGCATCAGGCATTGTTCAATGCAGGCTATGTCACCGATCCCGATGATTTAAAAAGTCGTGCGATTATGCAGCAGGATTATGTCATTGGACTGAGTCCACGGACAGATCAGGCCTATGCACATGCCAAAGTCTCACTATTGAGTGGACGTAGTGTCGAAGTGCGTCAGGCGATTTCTGCATTGGTGCTTGAGGTGATGCAGCAATCTATTGCTCCACAGCCCGAATTAAAAATTCAGCTCTGTGTCGAAATTATTGAAATGCCAAAGCAGACCTATAGCAAAGCCACGATTTAAATCCTGGCTTTTAGCTGTGTGGCATCGCGACAGCTTAAGCATTGTATTAAAAGCATCTACCAGTGCTCAGTCTAAAATAAATCAGACGACCGAACATGAATACTATTCCTAAATTAATTTCATCTTATTAAAATATAAACATATTTTTTTATAAATGACATTTTTGGTCATTTACAATAATACCGCAGAAGTCTTAAAGTGGGTTCAGATAACTCTCTATTCCTGATTTAAATAAAAATAAAGATTGATAGGGCTGTAATGTGGCATGTCTATGCAGATTGCATGAAGTTTTGGACCTAACTTAAAGATTGAAATCAAAATAATATTTTAAATAATATTCAGATGAATTGCAGTGAATAACACAAAGGGGATAGCCAAGCAATTATAGTGCTTGAGCATAATCAAAATAAGAAAAGCAAAAGACCAGAAATTTGGGACAATTTTAATTCCGATTTCAGGTCTGAATACCTGATTGAGGGGGACTTTATGCAGGTTTTTGGGGATGAACAACTGAGTCAGGAAGTCGTGGCATTTCTTCAGCAATGGGACCATGCCATATGCAGTCTGGAGATCCAGGATATTATTCAATTATGCCGGCCAGATATCCGTCTGGTCGATGTCAGTACTGAAATAAAAGGCATAGATGCCTATCAGGCACTCTGGTTGCAATATCGGCCTTTTATACCTGAAGGAATCCGGATAGAGCGTCAAGATATCAATATTCATGTGAGCACTGATTTAGCCTTGGTCGATGGCTATGTTCGGGTGAATTATGCGGTAATTGAGCCGATTTTCCAGTTGGGCTGGTGCCGGGTCAGTATGTGTCTCAGCAAGCAGCAGGGACGATGGCAATTGTTGCATCAACATACCTCAGTACCGGTACAACTGGAAACCCGTAAGATGCGCAGGATCAAAAGCGTCAGTTAAGTCATAAGCTCAAAAAATTAAGTGCAATATCTTGGTAAATGATTACAGGCATGCTTTATCAGGACACCATTCAGCAAAAACTGAATATACTCAAAGACTATCGTCAGGGAGCCGGGATGTGGGACGGTGCAATTCAGACCTTTGACAGGCTAGAAAATTCGATCGATACCCCGAAGCAGGAAGCGAGGAATCCAAATGTGCAGAATGTCAAAGTGGTCGGCTGGAACCTTCCAGTGAGGAAGCCGCACTAGGCTGGCCGAATACAATTTAAGGACTAAATAATGAAACAACAATGGATAGACAGCATCAAAACAATGAGTGTCGCATTTGGTCTGGCCAGTATCAGCTCATTAAGTCTTGCTGCCATTCAGGGGCTGCATTTTTCACATAAAGATTGGGAAATGGCCTGCGACAATACCGGAACCTGTCGGGCTGCCGGTTATCAGGCCGACCAGAATTTTGATCAGCCAGTGTCGGTGTTGTTAGAGCGTGTGGCTGGGGCAAACACTGCAGTCACAGGCAAAGTCCAGATTTTAGCTTCAGCGACGACCAAACCGATCCGGCAGCTGCAAATGCAAATTGCCAATAAGTCCTATGGCGTGATTGCTCTGGATCCGCAAGGGATCGGTCAGCTAAGTAGCACTCAAACCCGTGTCTTCCTGAAAGCTGTGCAGGGAACCAGTCCGGTTGTATTTAAGCATGCACAATCACGCTGGACTTTGTCAACAGCCGGAGCCAGTGCCGTTTTGCTCAAGATGGATGAATTTCAGCGCCGCCTCTCCACGCCCTCAGCCTTGATCAAGCCTGGAAAAAAATCCAGTCAAGCAGTGCTTAAAGCTGCAGCGATCCCGCAAATTGTGATACCCAAATATCAGTCAGGCAAGATCACTCAAGCGAAACTGAATACGGCGGCGGGTCAGCAGATGATTCGGAAACTGCAAGCAACCACTAACGAAGATCAATGTGATTTGCTGTTTAGCCAACATTTTATGTCGGATGATGTCATGACGATTTATCCCATCAATGCTCAAAATCAGCTGATTCAGATCCCTTGCTGGCGTGGAGCCTATAATATGGGCAGCGGTTTTTGGCTGATAGATCAAAACAAGCAACCGAGACAACTGGTGACCACCTCCGGAGAAACCTTTAGCCAAGGCCAGATATTTTCCGGGCATAAAGTACGTGGTTTGGGTGATTGTCTGAGTCAGGACGAATGGGCATGGGATGATAAAGCATTTGTCAAAAGTTTCAGTAGCCTAACCGTACAATGCAAGGGCTTTGCTGGCGGTGCCTGGAATTTGCCGACTTATGTGAGCAAAGTCATTCCCCTTAAATAGTCATATCCTGCATAAAAATAAACGCTATAAAAAAAGCCTGAATCATTCAGGCTTTTGAATTTAAAAAAATATTATCTTAGAAGCGCTTTGGAATTCTCTGACCATTCGGAACAGGGATGTCGGCAATTTTTAATACCCCAAACAACCAGGTTTCTGCATGCTGTACCGCCGTTTTGAGTTGATCACCCATGGCCAGACGCCCGGCGATAAAGCTGGCCAGTGAACAACCCGAACCATGATATTCACCCTCCAGACGTGGACAGCGGGTCTCATTAATCAACTTGCCCGCGATATACAGACTGTTCTGAATATAATCCGGCGTATCTTCATGACCGCCTTTAACCAGAACTGCTTGTGCACCCATATCAAATAGTTTTTGAGTGGCCAGCTGTAGGTCTTCTTCACCTGTTAAAGCACGCAGTTCAACCGTATTCGGAGTTAGAAGGGTAGCCAATGGAATCAGTTGGGTAAATGCTTTGACCAGTGTCGCCTGATTGCCCAATGAACCGCCACTATTTGCCACCAGAACAGGATCGAGTACATACAGATAGTCCGAATGTGCAGTCAAAAACTCCGCCAGTGCTGCGATATTCTCTGTGGTGCCTAACATGCCAGATTTAATACAGCGAATTGGCAGGTCATTCACCACGGCATTGGCCTGAGCCAGCAGCAGCTCTTTAGATGTCGCTTCAAAACCAAAAACCTGCTGTGAATTTTGAATGGTGAGGGCTGTGCAGGCAATTGCTGCATGTGCACCACTTTGACCAATGGCTTCAATATCTGCCTGAAGACCGGCTCCACCTGAAGGGTCTAAACCGGAAAAGCAAAGTACGGTAGGGCGCAAAATGATGTCCTTCATTCACTAAAATTACATTAGTATAGGCAAATTTGAATGAACTCTCGATATTAATTTATATCGGTGCTGATGAGAGGGGATGGGCTGTGATTAAGAATATTTTAATTGATTTGGATGGGACATTAACTGATCCTAAAGTGGGGATCACCACGTCTGCGCGTTACGGTCTGGAAAAGGTGGGTCATCCGATTAGCGATGAGATCAATATCGACTGGATTATCGGTCCTCCCTTAAAAGCCTCGCTGGCCAAACTTTTAAATATCGAGACCGATAATATTCTGGCTGAGCAGGCGTTGATGGCTTATCGCGAACGTTTTGCAGTGAAAGGCCTATATGAAAATCACGTTTTCGAGGGTGTGGCAGAAACGTTGGCAGAACTGAAACGCCGTGGTTATTGTTTGTTTGTCGCTACGGCAAAACCGACGGTTTATGCCAAACAGATTTTAGAGCATTTTGATCTGGCTCAGTATTTTACTGAAATTTATGGCAGCGAACTCAATGGTGACAGAACCAATAAAGATGAGCTGATTCAGTATATTTTAGAACAGCAACATTTAAAGGCCGAAGGCTGCATCATGGTCGGTGACCGTGAATACGATATTTTGGGTGCACGCCGCAATGGAATCAAATCTATTGCAGTTACATATGGCTATGGCAGTGCAGATGAATTACAACGTGCACAACCTGAATATAAAATAGAAAAATTCGGTGAACTATTAAGCTATTTTAATTAACCCGAATCCTGCTTAAGCCGATGATTCCTTAATTTGAATTGTTGGCTTATTTCGATGGGTTAATTGATATGCACATAGTGAGGCGTAAATTCCACTCAGAAATCCATGAAGACTACGTGCTTTACTCGTCACTAAATTGTATTGCCCCTTCAATAAGCTGAATAATGTTTCTATTTTATTGCGTTGTCTTAGGTGATATTCATCTGATGCACAGAGTTGAATAGCCTGCATATTCTTCCGATGATAAGTAATTAAATCAATACCTTGATCTTTCAATCTAATTTTTAATTCTTGGCTGATGTAGCCCCGATCCCCGTAAAGTTTTGCTTCTATACCAGCAACCAATTGCTCAACCATTTTTATGTCAGCAACATGTCCATTCGATAAAGCAGAACAGGCAATTTCACCAAATTGATTCATTGCAATATGTAATTTACAGCCATAAAACCAGCCCATTGAGCTTCTACCACGTGATGCAATTTGGATTAATGATTTATGACGCTGAATACGTTGATTTTTACAAACTGGCAGAGTTGTTGAATCAATCCATAAATATTGTGTACCTTGGCCTTTCATCAGTGCCACATGTAAAGCGTGTAGAGCTAATTCATGCATATTGATCAGATGAATCATCCTTTGATAGCAAGGCAAGTACTTAAATAAATGGCTTTTATCTTCTTTTAACCAGCTGAAAAAGGCTTTGAAATTATTGAAATGAGAGCATTTGTACCAAATGGCAATAAAGCAGATTTCTGAAATTGTAAGTTGAGCAGTTCTGATTCTTAAGGAACCACGGTTTTGTTTGAGAAACTCCCAATAAGTTGATTCAAATTTAAGAAAAAAATCATCAATTACGCAGAATAATTCGGTACTATTGAACATCAGGACGAGAGTTGTGAGTTTGGTGTGGTAACTCAACTGATGGCTCTAGTCCTCTTATTTTTCAAGTCAATTTCTTATCCGCGATTCGGGTTAAATAAATTTCCTTCTTTTTACTTATCTGGCTTAGACTTGCTTAAAATTAATTAATATAGTGAGTTAATTCACATTATTTAAAAATATTTTACATTTTGTCACATATTTTTTAGTGTGAGGTGTGTTGTATTTAAAAAATAGACTTTTTTTCAATAAATAGTAATTTTCACAATTATTTATTAAATATATTAAAAGCTCATGAAGGGAGATAATTTCTAAAGTGGCTTATTTAATTGAAATTTTCTTAAAGTCTTAATTTTTCAATTAAGTGAAATATCATAGAATCTAATTGTATGATTTTTTTAATAAAGAAAGATTAATCTATAATAAATTGTTGGTTAATATTTTTTTGATAAACATATCTCTACTTTTAAAAAAATATAATTGTTATGATTGATAAATAGACATATTGAGGTGTTTATTAATGGATCTAAAAAAAGAAAAAAATAAGATCAAAAACTTTGAAGGAAGCAATATTGTAAGACATAAGTCTTTATTTATTGAAAAAGATAATAGTTTATCAAATAAATATTCTAAAAATACACAGGGGCATAAGAATGGAATAATACAATTTTCCTCAAAGAAGAATAGAGTTAATGAAATAGATAAGAAAAGCTCTTGGCATTATATGGATAAAAAGAATTTTAGTTTAAAAAAATCTTTATTTCCTCATGTTCATTTTTATTCTTTTTCTAATATTTTTACTAAAGAAAAATTATCTAAAAGAATAGTAGATATAGTTATTGCACTAATAGCTTTATTAGTATTGTTTCCAGTTTTTATTATTATGAGCTATAAAGTGCGGAAAAATTTAGGCTCCCCCATTTTCTTTTACCAAGAACGCCCGGGTAAAAATGGTAAATTATTTAAAATGATTAAGTTTCGCTCTATGAGAAATGCGGTAGATAAAGATGGTAATCTTTTACCTGATAAATTTCGTATCACATCATTTGGACAGAAGATACGTTCAACCAGCTTGGACGAAATGCCTCAACTGATTAATGTTTTAAAAGGGGATATGAGTATTGTTGGGCCTCGCCCTCAAATGAAAGAATTTCTAGAACATTATACAGCTGAACAAATGCGACGCCATGAGGTAAAACCGGGTATGACAGGGCTTGCTCAGGTGAGTGGACGCAACAATTTATCTTGGGAAGAAAAATTTGAATTAGATGTGCAATATATTGAACAGTATAATATTTGGTTTGATTTTAAAATTATGTTTAAAACCGCTAAGGTAATGCTAAGCCAAGAGGGAATTAATGCTCCTGATCAGGAAGTCGGTGCTGCGCGGTTTTCAAAAAAAAGTATTCATGACACTAGTTTATTTACAAAAGAGGTGAAATAACACCAAGCATGGATAAATAAGACTTTCACGAAAGCTAAATGCGGAGTACTGCAAGATTATATCTAAACTATTAATTTTGAGCATAAGCGAGTATTAGTATAATGCACCTATGCCTTCCAGCTACAGGTATCGAATGAGATACTAGTGAAAAACTGAATGTTAGATTGACAGTTCTACAAAAAATACTAAGTGTATGACAAGTGGTTTGAGATCAATGTGACACTCAGGCTAGAAAATTGATGCTGATGTAAGTGATTAATAAAAGTTATAGCCGGTCCTGAGCTACTGAGCCATATATGAGTTGATAAGTATGGTGATTATTGACCCTTCTCTCATCAGTAGCTGATTTATCAGCGGGCTGGGGTCAATCACTTTTTTAAAGACTGGTTCAGTTGGTGTAGGGCAGCTCGATGTATTACCGGATACTTAATAAAAAACCAGCAAGCGCTGGTTTTTTATTTTCAGTTTCATCAGTATTTTGGGAGGTATGGGAAAGTTGTCGCTATCATCCGCACTTAAGTGTTGAATAGGTCTTAGTAAGAAAATAAGCCCTTTTCTAAGGGGAATTCGATACCAATTGATACACCGCCATCGTTACCGTATACCTCAGAGTCACCCACCCACCCATTTAGTTTAAGTGGAATGTCTGGGCGTAGATAATGTGTCCAGGTTAGATCTAGCGCTTTTAATTCATCTTGCTGCGGAAACGCCAGATTAGTGGCTCGATTGGATTTATTGAGTTTAGCTAATAATACCCGTGCATTGAGTCGATTTAAAGAATCAAAACGAATATCACCGCCAATAGATATCATTTGTCCATCACCTCCTATAGCATGCGCTAGAGGATAGCCATGTTGGTAAAAACCATCAGTATAGACATAGTGATTATAGGAAATGCCATCCGCATTACCATTACTACGAGTATCTGCCCATTCGGTATACAGTTGGAAAGGCATATTGTTATAACTTGATGAATAATCGACTCCAGCTAAATACATTTTTTTAGCCGGTAAGCCGCCTGCTTCGTCTTCACCGACATATTGCGCATAGATACCCATCGGGACTTGCACGAGGGGATGTAGATTTAAACGTGCATCAAATCCGGCAATTTGGTTAGACTTATCATCATCACTATTATCAAAGTTATCATTGCCTTTAATAGCATTCCAAAGTGTGGACAAGCTTTCTGAACGATCACCGCCACCCCATTGCATAGCCCGCGATGCACCCAGTTCTAAATAAGGCAAGGGTTGTGCAGTAACACGTAGGCCAATCAGTTTGGCATCAGGCACAGCATCGTAGTCATTCAGTTGTCCAGCAAAAGCTTGATATTGCCAAGGTCCAATCCAAGCCAACCATTTGTTTGCAAAAGCATTCTGTTCGGCGCGTTGCATCGTCACGCCATAGACAGGGCGGCTGGCATCACCACGAATTAAACTGCCATCATGTGCAGGACCCCAGTAGGTTGGGATCTGTCCAGCAATCAGCCATTGATTCCATAATTTTCCAGCGATATATGAGCCTTCAAGATTCAAATCTTGATCATTGTCAATCTGTAGATCTTTTTCTGCATTCACACGAAGTCTGGCATCCCAATTTTGATTGCCTGTATTCAACTCTATACCCGCTTGGTATTGGGCTTTTTGCTGATCGCCAAAGGCTTGAGGAATATTTTTTTGATCTGTCTCTGCAAATAGTGATGCTTTGAGTAACTGGTTATTGGTGTTCAAATGAGCTATGACTGAATCAATGACTTTTTGTTGAGTATTATTGTTGATTTTAGCTTGGGCAAGGGCGCGTTGAATTTCATCACCACTCATTGGCCAGGTGGAAGTACTGATTTGAATCACACCTTGCTGATTGAGCCAGTTTAAATCGGTACGCAGGTTTTGGTCATTTAAAACGATGCCTTGGGCAAAAGTCAGTGAGGAACTTAATGCCAAGCTGGCGAGCAGTATTTTTGATTTAAACATTCTTGTATATTCTCAGGAGTTTTAAACTGTAATCACGATAGGTTTTTTAGTTGATTTTTTCAACAACAATCATTTGCAATAAATGTAATAGAGGGTGATTTCACACCCTGCTTGAGGCAGGATGTGAAATCAAAGTTTACAATGAATTAGTCATTATCTTTATGTGCAGTATAGGCATAGGCATAATTATAACCATAGCTACCTGCCGCCCCTTTTTGCACATCATTCAGAATCACGCCATTAACTTTCACATTGGCCTGTTCAAAACGATTCACAGTGATTTCCAACTCTTTGATTTGTGTTTTGGCATGACGGGCAACCAATAAATTCACACCCGCATATTGCGCAATAATAATACCATCGGTCACAGCAAGGACTGGTGGCGTATCAATCAGTACGTGATCGAAATGAGCAGATGCTTGATCCAAGAAAGTTTTGAATTTATCGGTACTTAACAGTTCAGATGGGTTAACGGGACTTTTACCACGAGTCACAAAAAACAGGTTATCTACAGTTGAATTTTGCACCACCTCTTCATAGCTATTTTGGTGATTCAATAATTCTGCTAAACCTGGCTGTACCTCGGCGTTAAAGTACTTATGTAAATAGCCACGACGCAGATCACCATCAATGACCAGAACCCGTTTTCCCCCTTGCGCTAAAATAGTAGCAAGGTTAGTGGTAATGAATGATTTGCCAATTTCAGGTGCAGGGCCAGAAATTGCAATCACATTATTGGTCGCATTCATTAAGGCAAAATGAATTGCTGTACGCATGCTACGCAGGCTTTCAATGGCAATATCACTGCTATCTTTAACTGCAAGAATAGGAATATTTTTTTTCTTCTTCAATAGGTTAATGCGACTTTCTTGAATTAAAGAGCGTGGCACAGTGGCATAGACTGGTAGATCAAGCTCATTTTCAATTTGCGCTGCATCTTTAATGCCAGAACGCATCATATTGCGTAATAGTGCAATTAATACTCCAATAAACCCACCAACAAAAATTGATAAAATTATGGTAATTAATGACTTAGGTTTAATTGGCTTGACAGGTTCAATAGCTTGGTCAATAACTCTAACATTACCAATTTCACCCGCCTCTGCAATCTTCAATTGCTGATAGCTATTGAGTAAGGCGGTATAAAGTTCAGTGTTTACTTTTACATCTCGATATAGTTGTAAATATAATCGCTGTGTTTCTGGTAAACGTTTAATAGATTGTGTCATTTCTGATGTTTTTTGATTAATTTCAGAAAGTTGTGCATTGATCGCCGACATAAGAGGGTGATCAGGGGTATATTTTGAAGAAAGTTCCGCTTGCTGCTGTTGTAATTCAATTTTCATTTTCGCAAGTTCAACATTTTGCTTTAACATTAACTCGGCTTCTTGAGTTACATCAATAGTATTGTATTGCTCACGGAAACGGTTGAACTTGATCTCTGATTCCTCAAGTTGCTGTTTAAGTTCTGGCAGCTGTTTGTCTAGAAAACTTAAAGTTTGGTTAGATTCTAAAGACTTGCGTTGAATATTTTGTGTTTGATAAACAGATAAAATATTATTCAGAACTTGAGTAATATGTTCCTTATCATTGCCATTATAATTTAGACCAATAACACCAGAGTTTTTCCCTCTCTCTGCTACACTATAGTCATTTTTTAAGAACTGCATTGCTGTAGGTAGCGCAAGTTTAGTAATAGTAAATGTTTCTTTAAACGGAGATTTGCTAAATATAGCGACTTCCCATAGCCCCTTAGAGTCTATGGTTTGACTGCTGGAATTCAATTGACCTTTAAATATCACCTCATCTTTATAAGAGAAAGTAAACTGGTTATTATCCGTGAATTTTAACTCTAACTTTTTATCTAGATAGTAATTTGGAATTTTTAATGCTTTGATTAAAAAGGCTTGATTTTGCTTCTGGAAAACCACCATATCCTTTTTATAAAGAACTTCAGCTTTGTCATTTTCAATCAGACGATTAAATAAAGTATTACTATTATCTTTAATTTGGATATCAAGGTGTAAATTTTGAATGGTTTGTCCCAAAATCATGCGTGAGTTTAAGATTTCAATCTCAGCATCTGCGGGAGATTTTCCGCCCATTCCCCCTGGAATAGCATCACTCAGCCCACCCAAGAGGGCAGCAGCTCCAGCGCCTTTATTATCCTCTACTAGAACCATTGCATCAGCAGAATAAATTGAGGGAGTTACACGTAAATAAAGTAATGCGAAGGTTAAGCTCAGTATGATACAAAGCGCGATCACTTTCCATTGTGCAATTAACGAAAAAAATAATTCTTTTAAGTCAATGGTATCGTCATTAGTACTTGAATTTTGATTCATGGATAAACTACTAGATAAAAATTAAATATGTGATTGCCAATCCGAAACATAAGATTCGATGTTATTACATGTTTCTTCAAAAAATGCTTGATCGAGCTTATAAGGATCTGGAACATTGTGACCTTGCCAATGTCCTAAACGAAATACTTTACCTTTAGCAAATGGCCAAGTCTTTTCTATATGTTTTTGTTGATTTGAACTCATCACTAAAATTAAATCTGCAGTTTTGATTAAGTTGGCATCAATTTGTTTTGCGACATGTGATCTCATATCAATTGATTTTCTTGCCATACTTGCAATAGCCTTATCGTCAGCAGTATGACCTACCATGGCAGAAAGACCCGCAGATTCAATATGTAAGTTAGGATGATTTTTCTTGAGAAAAAACTCACCCATTGGGCTACGACAAATATTCCCCACACAGACGACTAAAATATTCTGAATTTGCATATTTTATTTACCCAGTTGGTCAAAGCTATAGAGTGCACTAGAAAACGGAATAATCTGGTTTACAATACGTTGCCAACGCGTTAATCCAGTCGCATCAATATAAACGATGTCATTTTTTTTCATTTGGAATTGATTGGCTAAGCCCAAATTACCAAAACTGCTTAAATTCAAGTGATACACAGTGGACTGCTTGGTGGCTAAATCGGTGCGCATTACATAGATTTTAGCCGCACTTGCGGAGTAAGGATTAATTCCCTCACTTTCACCTAAAACATCACTTAAGGTCATACCTTGATCACGTAAAGCCAGTGCTTGGCTTTTACTCGACTCACCCATAACATAAAGCTTTTGATTCTGTTTAGTATTCACAAAAATAGTATCGTTCGGCTGAATCAGTAAATTATGTAAAGATAGGCCTTGTTTTTCTAGTTGTAGTACATTGAGGTCAAAAGTTTGACCTTCCCGGATCAATTGAATATTGGTATTGTCACCTGTTTCAGTATTAATACCACCTGCCTGACCTAAAGCTGTATATATACTGATCGGTTGATCATTAAGGGTATATTGACCACTACGCATGACTTGTCCATTGACAAAATAACGACGGCCCTCATAAGACAACACTCGAACCACGACATCTGGATGTTTCAAATAACGTGCAAATTGACTGCGTAAAAAACGATTGGTCTCAGCCAATGTTTTCCCCGCTACCCGTACCTGCCCCACTAAAGGTAATTGTATATTGCCACTAGAATCGATGGGGTAACCTGCAGCTTTTACATTTGAAATATCCTGAATAGGGGGAGTGATTTCTGGGTAGGCCCAAAGTTGAATTGAGAGTACATCGCCAGCGCTTAAAGTGTAAGTTCGCTGATTGCTGTTAAATAAATATGTAATAGAAGATGAATGTGTTTTTTGTTCATGATTTAAAGCAGAAGCATTCACATTTTGTTGATTCAATTGAACCACTGACAGCTTTGAGCCTTGTTCAGTAGTGTAGTCGCCTTGCTCTGGTAAATCATAAGTTTGAAGACCGGAGGTGATTGCACACCCTGAAAATAAAAAAGAAACTGTTAAAAAAAGTGATGTACTTTTGTATTTCACATTCAAAACCCTTAGTTGTAATAAGTTGTTGCTTAAAAATCTTTTGAAGCGTAATTGTATTCTAAAAACCAACGTTCGCATACTGACTGTTTAAGTAATTAAGTTACATCGACAGATTTAGTTTTATGATATAGTGCCGCCTGAAAAAATTACACTGAATCTGAGTAATGAATTAGCTTATATTTCTTTACTTTACAAATTAAACCTTAAATTGTAAAAATATCAAATTTTTGTATGAATATGACGAAAAAAATCTTCGCTAAACTTTCAAATCCTATGTTTAGTAACTCCTTATGGATGATGTCTGAAAAGCTCATTGCCATATTTGGTTTAATCTTCGTTACTTCATTTGTTGCCAAATATATCGGCCCTGAGAACTTTGGTAAATTAACTTTTGTTGGTTCGATTTTTGCAATTGTACAAACGCTGTCCTTGATGGGAACAGAGAATGTAATCTTTCAAAAGACAGCAAAGAATCGAAAGTTTGGCGAGAAAATGATCTTTGCCTCCAAGATGCTGCGAGATTATATTTATAGCTCACTTTCAATTATTATTTTATTTGTACTTTACTTTTATACAGATCGTTTAACTTTTATTTTTGGTCTAGCAACTTGTATTGCGATTTATTTTGCTGTACATGATGTTTATAGTATTTATTTTAATGCAATATTAGAATCAAAGATAAATGCATATTGTAATATCACAGCGCTAATCATTTCGTTGGGCGCGCGCTATATGATTGCTTTGTTTCAACTTCCTATTGAAACACTTGGCATTCCTATCATTTTACTCACACTTATTCCATTTTTATTAAGAAAATATCTTTATACGAAAAAAAAACTGTCTGTTGGCATCATGCTGCCATATGCTATAAAAAGATATAGACGGTATACTTTTGCGGTCGGTCAAAAGCTCTTATTGTATTCACTTTCGGTTGCAATTTTTACTAAAACGGCACAGCTCTTCCTAGGTTTAGAGTCACAATTTGATCTGGGTATTTATACTGTAGCTATGACATTAGGGAACAGTTTTTACTTTGTTCTTCTCGCAATTATTTCGTCTTATTTTACTGGAATCTATCAAGAGGATAGCTTAGAAAAAAATCAAAATAATGTTGCGCAACTTTATATGGCAGTGGTGGTTATTTCTTTGTTGGTTACACTAGGGCTATATTTGTTCGGACCTTGGGTGGTAGGTGTACTCTATGGTATTGAATTTATTCGGGTTACAGAGATTTTGTGGTTGGCAGGTTTAGTGACCTTGTTTTCAGGACTGTCTACAATTGCAGAAAAGTATTTGATTAAGTTCAATGCATATGAATATTTGAAAAGGAAGACATTTATACTTGTGTTTTTTAACATTATATTTACTTTTTCAATGGTCAAGTTGTATGGGTTATTCGGTGGTATTTACGCTATTCTAATAACAGAGATTTTATCTGTAACCTTATTTAATTATTTTTTTAGAGATGGACTTATTTGGGACACTCAAAAAAGAATGTTCATAATATCTACTTATTTGAAACGGTAGCAGTATGCTTTTAAGTTTAATTATACCAATTTATAATGTTGAAAAATATATTGAGGAGTGTTTGGAGAGTGTATGTTGTCAACTTGTTGCGGGTGTAGAAGTTATTTTAGTGAATGACGGTACGCCGGATAGCTCTATGCTAATTGCACGTAAATATATATCTGAGCGATATAATCATTTAAAAGAGCAGTTTGTTTTTATAGATCAAGAGAATCAAGGGTTGAGTGGAGCTAGGAATACAGGAATTTCAGTTTCGAAAGGAGAATATATAGCCTTTCTAGATTCGGATGATATTTTATCAAATAAATATTTTGATGAAATCATACCTGTAATTGATAATTATCACGTTGAAATTATTCAATTTAACGCTAAAAGATTCGATAGTGATAAAAAAATATATTCATCTTTCTTAAAAAACTTGAATTTAAAAGGGTTTTATGAAGTGGATAAATCAATTTTATTGAAAGTTTATAATCATTCAGCATGGTTTGTTTGGATGAGGATTTATCATTCAAAATTTTTCAAAGACAGAAGATTTCCAATAGGTCGAAACTATGAAGATGCTTGTGTTATACCTTATATTTTTCATGAAGTGAAAAATATATATTTTTTAGAGTCATTTTTAATAAATTATAGAGTAAACTCTAATAGTATTACGGCAGTAAAAAGTAAAAAAAATATAGAAGACTTAGGTTTTGCAATTGATCTTATGATTGATTTTTTGTTTAAAGAACCATTAATAAGTACTTCTATAGTTTCATTATCACAGCATTATATTAATGATAGTTATAGAGCAGAGGGTTTTTATGTTTCTAAAAAAAGATGGGATGCTTTAAAGTGTAAAATTAAAAAAAATCCTTCATTTAATGTAAAATATGTGAAAAATACAGGAAACAAGCTATTTTATTTTCTTGGAGTTTATTTTTTTAAAATATTGGTATTATTTAATTATTTTAAAAATCGGTAATTATTCAACCTTTTATTAGTAGGTCATTATGAAGCTATTAAAATCCATTGATCAAAATAGTCATATTGTTAAAACAAATTATTTAATAACTTTGTTTAGTTTTTTGTTTGTTTTGGTTTTTGTTTCTATTTGCTATATTTTGGATTTTGAGTTTAAGTTTAGTGACTTTACTTGGTCTTTAATTTTTATTGGATATATTGTTTTTGTTTATATATTTCGTTATATAAATAAGGTTAATTTGGTTGAAATATATTCTCTTTTTTATATAACGGTTCTTATATTTATGGGGGGGAGGTTCTTTTCAGTATTATTAGGATATAATGCTAATCCACTTTTCGAGTTGGATTTTTTTACTTATAGACTTTTAAATGATCAAGAAAAAAGCTTATTGATGTTTTTACTTTTTTTAGGACTTTTGTCTTTGGAGGTTGGTTATTATTCCTCTAAGTTTTTATTTAAACCTGTTGGATCAAAGAATTATGTTGAAAAAATAAATGCAAGTTTATTATTAATTTTTATGATTATTATTGTAGCTTTTTATGTTGTTTATACTACTTATTTAAATATTAGTACAGTTCTGAGAGGTGGGTATTTAGGGTTATTTGTTGATAGCCAAAACTCTAATTATAATTACGACTTTTTTAGTACTATTCAAACATTAATGTATGCTTTAGTTGGAATTGTTTGTATTCAGGCAAATAAAAATATAAGGAAATTATATTTATTTATTTTAGGTGGATACTTTTTGGGGGTGATTTTTACAGGGTCAAGAGGGAGTTTTGTTTGCTTTTTGCTTTTTTTAATGTGGTATTTTAATGACTTTGGTGTTAAGAGAGTTAATTCCTTAAAAGTTTTTGCTTATTTTTTCTTGATTTTTTTGAGTTTGAATACGGTCTATTATATGTTTACTTTAAGGGAGATGAGTGGTGATGCTAATGAGGGTATTAGTTTTTACCAAAAAATATTGCAGTTTTTATATGATCAGGGTGTAAGTTTATTTGTTTTTAATGAATCTTTATATTTGAATAATTATCCAATACATCAGTATTTTCAAAATTTTCTTCCAGGCTCAACATTTGTCGCAAGTCTTTTAGGTGGTGATATTCGTCCAGAAAATAAGACTTTCGTTACATATTTAAATTCACAATTAAATCCTCAATTGTTTGAACAAGGTTTTGGCTTAGGTTGGGCTTTTTTTGCAGATGCTTATAGGTATTCATTTGGTATTGTTTACCTATATTGTATTTTTATTATTTTATTCTCTATTTTTTTAAACTGGTTGCAACTTAGTTTATATCGAAACAGATTAGTAATGGTGATTTCTGCATCGGTATTAATTCACGTTCTTTTTCTTCCTCGTGCTAGTTTAAGTACTGTATTTCCACTAGTTTTTTATACTATAATAACATACTTTATGGTTGTTTATTTTAAGAGAAATGGTAGATTTTAGCTTATGAGGGGTTTATGAGAAAAATAGTTTTTTTTATAAGTAATTTCAACTCTTCAGGTGGAACGGAGCGGGTTACAGCAACGGTTGCTAATTCACTAAGCTCTCTAGGCTTTGAAGTTCATATTCTTAGTATTATTAAAGATGAAAAAGACTTTTTTTATTCTGTTGATTCAAATGTTTTAGTATCTAATTTAGGTTTTCCATTAAATTCTTCAAAAGAAAATTTTTTAAAAATTTGCACTAATCTAAGACATTATCTTTTAATGAATAAAATAGATAATTTAATTGTTGTTGATAGTTTATGTGCAAGTTTTTCTTTTTTTGCTACTAGGTTTTTAAAATTAAAAGTTATTTGTTGGGAGCACTTTAGTCTAGAATTTAAAGATAAGTCTATCTTTAGATCTTTAGGTCGATTTTTATCTTCTCTTTTTTTTAATAGGATTGTTACATTAACAGATTTGGATAAAAAAGAGTGGGAGCAAAAATACAAATATTCAAGAAACAAAGTTTCTGTAATACCTAATCCTATAGCATTTCAGGTTAGGTCAAAAAAAATTAATCAAAAAAAAATTATTGCTTTAAGCATTGGGCGTCTTTCTCCTGAAAAGGGATTTGATGATTTAATAGCTATTTGGGCTGATTTTATAAAATATAATCATAATGCAGTATTAAATATTATAGGTGGTGGTTTGGAAGAGGAAAAACTTTTTACGCTAGCTAAAAAATATAATTTAGAAGAAAAAAATCTAAGATTTTTTTCTTCTACTAAAGATGTTGGTAGATTTTATCAGGAAGCTACGGTATATTTAATGACATCTCATTCTGAGGGTTTGCCGATGGTTTTATTAGAAGCACAGGCTTTTGGTGTTCCAATTATCACTTTTGAATGTGGACATGGTATTAATAAAATTGTTAAAAACTCTTATAATGGCTATATAGTAAAAAATAGAGATAAAAAAGTATTTTGCCAAACTCTTTTGGATTATGCAAATCTGTCCGAAGAAAAGTTAAATACATTGTCTAAAAATAGCAATATAGTAGCATTAGATTATGAAGTGGCTAAAATTAGTGAATTGTGGGTTAAGTTGTTAAAATGAAAAAAGTAATCAAAATTGCATTTTTATTACCTTCTTTAAAAAACTTGGGTCCTATTATTGTTGTTAAAGATATCGTTGATGGTTTATTGAAAAATAAAAATTTATCAGTAACAGTATTTTATTTTGATGATATTAAAGAGGATGTTTTAAGTTTTGCAGTTAACTGCATCAAAATCGATTTTTTAAGAAAACATGATTTTAGTGATTTTGATATTATACATTCACATGGTTTACGTCCAGATATATATACTTTTTTTAACAAGACTTGTAAATTGACTGTATCAACACAGCATAATATTGTTTTTGAAGAGTATATTATAAATAATTCATACATGAAGTCTAAACTTATTGAGGGGATTTGGACTTTTTCGCTTTTAAATAAAACTAAAATTGTTGCAATTGGAGAGACTGCTAGAAAATACTATGAAAATTTTTATTATTGTAGGACAAAAGTAATTAATATTCCTAACGGGCGTAACTTAGTTTCTATAGGTGGAGTGCCTGAGGAGGATTTAAGACTTATACAGAATTTTAAAAAAAATTATATATGTATAGGTACGTGTACAAGAGCGATTAAACTTAAAGGTCACAAACAAATAATACAATCTTTAGTTGAACTAAAAGAATTCTGTTTTGTATTGATTGGTGATGGAGATTATTTAAAAGAATTACAAAAACTTGCAAATCAACTTAATGTTCAAGATCGGTGTTTGTTTCTAGGGTATAGAAAAAATGCAACTGCATATTTGGAACTATTTGATATTTTTTCACAAACTTCATATTCTGAAAGTATATCTATAGCATTATTAGAGGCTGCTGCAGCAAAAAAAGCAATTATTTGTTCGAATATACCAGTTAATAGGGATGTATTTTCTAATGATGAGGTTGCTTTTTTTGCTTTAGATAACATTGAAAGTTTGGTATATTCTATTAGAAGGCTCGTTTCAAATAAAAATGACTATGAAAGTAAAGTATTCAAAAAATACCAGAAAGAATATACTTCAGAAAAAATGGCTGAACGATACTATAAATTGTACACGAGTTTAATTAATGAAGTTTAGTATATTACTTTCTTTATACTATAAAGAATCTCCTTTAGCATTAGATCAATGCTTTTTTAGTGTTTGGAAAAAACAAACTATTCACCCTAATGAAATAGTTTTAGTTTTAGATGGACTGATTGGTGAAGAATTAAATCAATGTGTCTTAAAGTGGCAAAAAATTATTGGCGAGCCTTTAAAAGTAATTCAATTAAGTCAAAATGTAGGATTAGGTAAAGCTTTAAATGAAGGGTTAAAGAGTTGTAGTAATGAGTGGGTTTTTCGTATGGATACAGATGATATTTGTGTTGAAAAACGTTTTGAATATCAATTACAATTTATAAAAAATAACCCTAATGTAGTATTATTTGGTGGTCAAATTTTAGAGTTTGATAAAAATGTTAATGACGCTAATAAACTTAAACCCGTCCCTCAAGAGTATTCAGATATATTAAGCTTTTCAAAAAAGCGAAATCCTTTCAACCACATGACTGTAGCCTATAAAAAAAGTATAATTTTATCTCTTCATGGTTATCAACACCATCTCTTTATGGAGGATTACAATTTATGGTTACGTGTAATGAGTAAAGGATATGAAGTTGCAAACCTTAGTCAAATCCTTGTCTATGCAAGGGTTGGAAATGGAATGCACGCTCGGCGTCGTGGTTCAGAATATATTAAGAGCGAAAAACAACTTTTAGATTTAAAAATAGCTTTAAAGACTCAATCATTAATTTCTGCATACGTTACATTTATTTTACGTTCTCTCTTTAGGTTTTTACCAAGCAATCTTTTAGGTTTTGTTTATAATAATCTTCTGAGAAAAAAGCCTAAATAAAATTTTGGTAAGATATAAATGAATATTTTAATAACAGGTGCAACAGGATTTGTAGGTACATCTCTGACTGAACGGGTGAATAGTGTGTATGACAAGATTGCTTTAGTCCGCACTCAGAATCACGTACTTTCTGAAAATATCCAACAACTTGTTGCTGCTAATATTTTTGCAGTAGACTTACCTGAAAATATAGACGTCATTATTCATTTAGCTGGTCGTGCCCATATTTTAAATGAGCAGACAACAGACCCATTGAGCGAATTTCGCAAAGTGAATGTTGACGGTACTTTGCAGTTAGCACGTCAGGCTTTAGAAAAAAAAGTAAAACGCTTTATATTTATGAGCTCTATAGGTGTGAATGGTTCAGTAACATTACAGCAGCCATTTACAGAAGATGCTATACCACAACCTCATGCAGATTATGCGGTTTCTAAACTCGAAGCCGAACATGAACTTAAAAAACTATTTGCGGGATCAGACACAGAATTAGTTATTATTCGTCCACCTTTAGTTTATGCCGCTCATGCACCAGGTAACTTTGCTAGGTTACTCAAACTAGTTGCGAGCAATTTACCTTTACCTTTTGCAGGAACAAACAATAAACGTAGCTTTGTTGCGCTTGAAAATTTGGTAGACTTTATTCAAACGTGTATCGAACATCCAAATGCAGCCAATCAAACATTTCTAGTCGCAGATCAAACTCCTATTTCTACACGTGAGCTAGTGCAATATTTAAAGCAGGGTATGGAAAAACCTGTACGTTTTATTTATATTCCGCAATCGCTTATGAAACTAGGGGCAGTATGTATTGGCAAATCCAAACTCTATGAGCAGTTGTTTGAGTCACTAGAAGTTGATACGACCAAAGCTCAGAAGTTGCTGGGTTGGACAGCACCATTGAGTACCCAGCAAGCGATGCTGCAAGCGGGTCAAAATTATTTAAAAATGAAAGAGTAATTTACGCATGTCAATTTTTGCACTGAGCATCGTATTTTTTATACTGACATTACTATTCACAGGCTACATGCGTCATTATGCCCTCAAAAAAAATATAATAGACAACCCCAATGAACGTAGCTCCCACAGTGTACCTACGCCCCGCGGTGGTGGTGTTGCGGTGGTGTGTAGCTACTTATTGGCACTGACGGTGTTAATCTATAGCCAACAATTGACCGTACATATTGGTTTAACCCTGATAGCAGCGGGTTTTGTCATCGCTTTACTTGGTTTTTTAGATGACCATGGACATATTAACTCCATGCTGCGTTTAGCCGTACATTTTTTGGTGGCTATTGGCGTGGTCATCAGCTTGGGTGGCTTTAGCGAAGTTACGGCTTTTAATAGCCTGCAACTCGGCTTTATGGCCAATATCATTGCGGTACTATTTTTGGTGTGGTTGTTGAATCTATATAACTTTATGGATGGGATTAACGGCATTGCCAGTGTTGAAGCAATCACCACTGTCGTCAGTATGGCAATTTTGTATTATGTGCTAAATACCACATTAAACTCAGACATATTGTGGTTATTGGCAGCCTGTGTATTTGGCTTTTTACTGTGGAACTTTCCCAAGGCCAAAATTTTTATGGGTGATGCCTGTAGCGGATTTCTCGGTCTCACTTTGGGTATTTTGGCGCTCATCGCCCTCAAAGAAAACTTAGCACTGTTTTGTGCGTGGATCATTTGCCTAGGTGTGTTTATAGTCGACGCAACTTATACTCTTATTAAACGCGTGCTCAGTGGCTATAAAATGTATGATGCGCATCGCAGCCATAGCTATCAAATTTTATCGCGTAAATGGGGTAGCCATACGCCAGTGACTTTGGCGGTAGCAGCTGTTAATTTATTGTGGCTCTTTCCAATCGCTTATATCACAACCACCCAACTATGGGCATATCCTGAAATGGCAGTGTTAATTGCTTATCTACCTTTAATAGTTATCGCTATTAAATTAAGAGCAGGAAAGCCTGATGCCTGAAAAAAAATTACTTATTTTGGGGGCAGGAGGTTTTGGTCAATCAATTGCTGAAGTTGCTGAACTGCTAGGTAAATGGAAGAGTATTTCATTTGTTGATGATCGATGGCCTGAGCAACAACAGGCTGGTCGCTATACAATTATTGCAAATATTCAATCTTTAGAAGCAATCAATGTGAATAATTTTGAAGCCATTATAGCAGTTGGAAATAACCAAATACGACAAAAATGGCAACAATTACTGCTTGATTTATCTATACCTCTTACGACTATTATACATCCACAAACAGTCATTGCTCCTAGTGTAAAAATAGGGCAAGGGGTCATTATTATGGCTGGGTGTATCATCGGAACGAATACGATTATTCAAGATGGTGTTATTCTAAATATTGGAACTTTATTAGATCATGATGTCATGATTGAAGCTTTTAGTCACTTAAGTGTCGGTGTAAAAGTCGCAGGTGGCCAGATAATACCATCGTATTCTTTTTTGGAAGTTGGAATCAGTATTGGGCATAAGTCTTAATAACAAATTCTTTTAAATTAAGATATTACTTGTTGAAAAATATATGAAATCTATCGTCATTCCTATAGTTGAATCTCCACGTTCAGCAAAACTCGCATTTCTAGTTATTTTAGATTTCTGTATATTCCCGGTTCTGATCTGGTTGTGTTATGCCATCCGCCAGTTTGATCTCGGTGCAGAGGTTGTGCCGAACATTCCTTTTGGCTCGATTTGGGTGAGTATAATTGCAGTATTCATGCTGTTTATTTGTGGTGTATACCGTTTTATTGTACGAACTTTTAATGAGTTTTTTATTGTTAAATTGGGCCTGGCCACGATATTAAGCGTGATCGGATTGTACTTGCTGGCTTATAGCACCCATGCTTTTATTCCGACATCTATCCCCTTGATGTTCGGCTTTATGATGTTTGCCTGGATCTGGTTTAGTCGTAGTGTGATTCGTTTTGTCGTACAGTCCTATTTAAAGTCCGGTGTACCGAAAAAACGCATTGCGATTTATGGGGCAGGTTATGCCGGGCAGCAGGTGGCAGCCACCTTAAATCGCTCTAATGAGCACTTACCGATTATATTTATTGATGATGATCCCTCTTTAAATGGCCAGAACATTGGTGGTATTCAAGTATATACACCACATAAAGCACTAAAATGTCTCAATAAACTAAGAATTGACGAAATTCTAATTGCATTGCCATCAGTAGGAAGAATTCGCAAAAGCGAAATTGTCAAGTTTTTAGAACCGGCCCATCTTAAAATTACCGAAATTCCGGGGCTGACCAAATTGGTTAATGGTGAAATTCGCATTTCTGATATTCAGGAAGTGGATATTGTGGACTTGTTAGGTCGTGATCCTGTGCCACCGGTTGCAGAGCTGTTAGCCAAAAATATTAAAGATAAAGTGGTAATGGTGACAGGTGCGGGTGGCTCCATTGGTTCTGAACTATGTCGTCAGATTATTCAAAACCAGCCGGCCAAGATTATTATTTATGAACTGACAGAATTCGCTTTATATAGTATTGATAAAGAATTACGTCTGACTGCTACTTGTGACATTATCCCAATTTTGGGTTCTGTACTGGATGAGCGCAAGCTGGAACGGGTGATTGAACAGTACGGCGTGCAAACGGTTTATCATGCGGCTGCTTATAAACATGTACCATTGGTAGAGTGCAATCCACTGGCTGGCCTGAAAAATAATGCGGTGGGAACAGCATTCAGTGTCAATGCGGCAGTGAAAAAAGGCGTTGAAACCTTTGTATTGATCTCGACCGATAAAGCAGTACGTCCCACCAATGTGATGGGTGCGACCAAACGCATGGCAGAGCTGTATTGTCAGGCCATGGCGGAAGCTCAGGACCAGACCCAGATCAGTATCGTACGTTTTGGGAATGTGCTCGGTTCTTCGGGGTCAGTAGTTCCACTCTTTAAACAGCAGATTGCCAAAGGTGGTCCAATCACCGTGACCGATCCCGAGGTGACCCGTTTCTTTATGACCATTCCGGAAGCCTCGCAGCTTGTGATTCAGGCCGGTGCGCTAGGTACGGGCGGAGATGTGTTCTTGCTGGATATGGGCGAACCGGTACGGATTCAGGATCTGGCACGACAAATGATTTCACTCAGTGGACTCAAAGTCCGTGAAGAAAAAAATCCAAATGGTGATATTGAAATTCAATATACAGGCTTACGTCCGGGTGAAAAGCTGTATGAAGAACTGCTGATTGATGAAGAAAATACAGAAATCACTTCGCATAAGCGTATTCTGAGATCAGTCGAGAAGCATTATCCATTGGCAGAAATCCTGGAGGTATTTAACCGGATACATGAACTTTCAGCGACCCAATCCGATATTGAATGGGCACTTGCTCAGCTGGAATACTATGTCGATGGTTATGTACGTGGTAATGACATTCAAGTGAACTAGGTTATTTATAGATATGATTAAGAAAGCAATTCTTCCAGTAGCAGGCCTCGGTACGCGTTTTTTACCTGCCAGTAAATCGATTCCCAAAGAAATGGTCACTGTGGTCGATCGTCCGGCGATTGAATATGTGGTTCGTGAAGCGGTAGCCGCCGGGATTGAACAAATTATTTTGGTGACTCACTCTTCAAAAGCATCGATTGAAAATTACTTCGATCGTAATTTTGAACTTGAAACCACACTTGAACAAAAAAACAAAACCGATTTACTGAAAGAAATTACTGAAATTCTGCCTAATGGTGTGAGTATCATTAGTGTACGTCAACCGCAGCCATTGGGGTTGGGTCATGCAGTCCTCTGTGCCAAAGCCGTGATTGGCGATGAGGATTTTGCGGTATTATTACCCGATGTGCTGGTCAAGGATCAGGATCCAGAAAATGATTTGTCTCGCATGATTCAGCGTTATGACGCATCTCAAGCAGCACAAATCATGGTCGAAGCGGTGCCTGAGCATCTGGTCGATCAATATGGGATTGTCGATGTTGCAGAATCGCCTTTAGAGGGTGACAGTATTGTCATGCAGGGGATTGTGGAGAAACCGGCAGTCGGTACTGCCCCATCGAATCTGTCTGTGGTTGGGCGTTATATCCTGCCAGCGAAAATTATGCAGCTTCTGGAACAGACACCACGAGGTGCTGGAAATGAAATTCAGCTCACCGATGCGATTGCCATGTTACAGCAGACTGAAGCGGTGGAAGCTTATCGCATGAAAGGTCAAACTTTTGACTGTGGCAACAAGCTCGGCTATCTTAAAGCTGTATTACATTATGGGGTTGATCATCCCAAGCTTGGTCGAGAGTTTAAAGCATTGATTCAGGAACTGGCATTATAATAATCAAGGGATACTATGAAAGTCGCGGTACTGGGAAAAACCTTATTTTCAGGGGTCATTGCGGCCCTTCTAGCTGAATGTGGTCATCAGGTGGTGTGGTGTAACAGCTTCAGTAGCGATGATCCAGCACGGACTTATTTTCAGGATGAAGCACTGCAGGCCTTGCTGCAAAAACAGGAAAAATCCGGCTTTTTAAACTGTTGTGATTTTCAGCATCTGGATTTCAATCAGGATGCTTTTTTCTTTAGTTTTAATGCAACTGAAGAACATATGGCATTGCAGATGCTGGATACCATCCGGCATGCCTGTTTTGCCCATCCCAAACTGATGATCAATGCCTCGACTTTTGGCTTGCACGGAACGCAACGTTTTCAGCAACTTCTGCCGAATGATGACTGGATTTACCTGCCAGATATCATTCAGGAAGGCAATGCGATTCGAAGTTTTATGCAGGCCAGTCAGCTGATAGTCGGCTGTGACCAACCGGATGCACAGCTTAAAATCAGAGAGCTGTTACGGCCCTTATTCCCGCGTGCGCAGCAGTATCTGTTTATGCCGGTACTAGATGCCGAATTTACCAAACTGAGCATTTCCGGCATGCTGGCCACCCGGATCAGTTATATGAATGATCTGGCCAGTGTGGCAGAAAAACTTGGGATTGATATTGAACAGGTGCGTCAGGGCATGGCTGCGGATAACCGGATTGGTTCCGCCTATCTGTTTCCGGGAGTCGGTTTTGGTGGAGAGAACTTCTCTCACGATATCCGTACCTTAACGCATGCAGTAGCAGATTCAGGAGTGAAAAACCAGTTGCTGGAACAGGTCTGGGAGATTAACGAACAACAAAAAGAATTACTGTTCCGCAAACTATGGAATTATTTCCGTGGCGATTTACAGGGAAAAGTGGTGGCGATTTGGGGCGCAGCCTTTAAAGAAAATACCCCGAGCATCCAGCAATCTCCGGTGCATGCCATGCTGACCGCATTATGGGCGCAGGGTGTGACAGTCAAACTGCATGATCCGCAAGCATTGGCCAATATTAAAAAAGTCTATGGGATACGGCAGGATCTAATCCTGTGTGAAGATCAATATCAGGCAGTTGAGGGGGCAGATGCCTTATGTTTGATGACTGCCTGGAAACAGTATGGTAGTCCAGATTATCCACACCTCATTAAACTGATGCAGCATCCCCTGATTTTGGATGGGCGTAATCTGTATGATCCGGCCTATATCAAGGCGCGTGGTTTTAATTATATTGGGGTGGGACGTTAATGTTAAGTCAGCTTAAACCAGATCTAAATACTGAAACTGTGTGTCAAAAACTCGCCTCGAGCAAAGAACAACTTGATGCGGTGCATCTACGAGAACTGTTTGCTGCAGACCCCCAGCGTTTTAACAAATATTCAATTCAGTTTGAACAGCTGGTCTTCGATTATAGTAAACACAGAATGAACAGCGCGGTGATGCAGGGCCTGATTGAATGGGCAGATGCACAAAACCTAAGATCCTGGATCGGGTCTTTATTTTCAAATCAGGACATTAATTATACCGAGCAACGTGCTGCCATGCATTGGGCATTACGCTTGCCAGTCCAGGATCAGCAACATGCGGATCTGGCCGCTGATGTGCATGCTCAACTTGAGCGCATGTATGCCTTGGTCGAGCAAATCCATGCCGGGCAGCGTCGTGGCGCCACCGGTGAAGTGATTCAGGATGTGGTCAATATTGGCGTGGGCGGATCAGATCTTGGCCCTCTAATGGTCACCCATGCCTTATCGGATTTTAAATACCAGTCTGCCCAGCCACTCAATGTGCATTTTGTCTCGACCATGGATGGCAGTCAGCTGTCCGAGTTGTTGCATCAGCTGCGTCCGGAAACCACGCTATTTATTATTTCGTCCAAATCATTTGGCACGATTGATACCCTGACCAATGCCCAGACAGTACGCCTGTGGCTGGAAAAAGCCTTGGGTCAGCATCCCTATATTCTGAAGCATCATTTTATTGGAGTTTCTACCAAGCCGGAGAAAATGACGGCCTGGGGAATTGCTCCGGAAAACCAGCTACTGTTGTGGGACTGGGTCGGTGGTCGCTATTCACTGTGGTCCTGTATCGGATTGCCGATTGCACTGAGTATCGGCATTGAAGGTTTTAAGCAGCTGCTGGCCGGTGCCTATGCGGTCGATCAGCATTTTCAGTATCAGCCTTTTGAGCGCAATATTCCGGTGTTGATGGGGCTCTTGGGTGCATGGAATAACAATTTTCTGGATATTCAGACCCATGCCATCCTGCCTTATGATGGACGACTGAAATACTTTGCTTCTTATTTGCAACAGCTGGAAATGGAATCTAACGGTAAGTCGATTCAACGTGATGGTGAAAAAGTTCAGCTGGATACCTGTCCAATTATTTGGGGCGAAGTAGGGCCGAATGCGCAACATGCTTTTTATCAGCTCCTCCATCAAGGTACGCAGTCAGTGAGTTGTGACTTTATTGCGCCGGTCAAGCGCTATAACAGTCAACAATATACCTATGCAGACAGTGCCGAAGCATTAATTGAACAGCATCATTTGGCCCTGTCTAACTGCTTGGCGCAATCACGTTTACTGGCCTTTGGTAATGAGGCTTTGGGCCCAAAAGAATTAGAGAGCTTGCCAGCCTATAAACAGTATGAAGGCAACCAACCGAGCAGTACGCTGTTGATGCAAGAGCTGAATCCTTATAGTCTGGGTATGCTGATTGCTCTATATGAACATAAAGTTTTTGTGCAATCGGTGCTGTGGAATATCAACCCATTTGACCAGTGGGGCGTGGAAAAAGGCAAGGAAATTGCCAACCAGTTGCTGCCTATTTTGAATGGTGAACAGTCCGAGCTAGGTGGTCTGGATGGCTCAACTCAAGGTTTAATTAACATTTTATTAGGGAAGCAGCATGGCTAAAATTCTGGTAACGGGCGGGGCAGGCTATATTGGTTCGCATACTTGTGTTGAGTTATTAAATGCCGGCCATGAGGTGGTGGTTTTAGATAATCTGTGCAATAGCGCTGCTGAGTCTTTAAATCGGGTGCAACAGTTGACCCAAAAAAGCCTGACATTTATACAAGGTGATATCCGTGATGCTCAATTATTAGATCAGGTATTTCAGCAACACTCGATTGATGCAGTGATTCATTTTGCCGGTCTGAAAGCGGTCGGAGAAAGCCAGCAAATACCATTGGCTTATTTTGACAATAATATTGCCGGTTCAATCAGCCTAGTTCAGGCGATGCAGCGCGCGCAGGTTTTTAAACTGGTGTTTAGTTCCTCAGCAACGGTCTATGGCGAAAATAATCCTTCACCTTTAAATGAAGAGATGCCTACCGGAATGCCGACCAATAACTATGGTTATACCAAGCTGATTGTGGAGCAGCTCTTGGAAAAGTTGTCTGTGGCGGATGAACGTTGGTCGATTGCCTTATTACGTTATTTTAATCCGGTCGGCGCGCATAAAAGTGGCCAGATTGGCGAAGATCCACAAGGTATTCCCAATAATCTGATGCCTTTTGTGACTCAAGTGGCAGTCGGGCGTCGTGAAAAGCTATCTATTTTCGGTCATGATTATGACACGGTGGATGGGACTGGTGTGCGCGATTATATACACGTAGTCGACTTGGCCAATGCACACTTATGTGCTCTCAATAATCGTCTAACTGCGCAAGGTTGCCGTGCCTGGAATATTGGTACAGGGAATGGGATTTCAGTGCTACAAGTTAAAGATACGTTTGAGCAAGTGAATGGTGTGGCGATTGCATTTGAATTAGCCCCTCGTCGTGAAGGCGATGTGGCCACCTGTTTTGCAGACAATACCCGTGCAGTCCAAGAGTTGGGCTGGCAACCTCAGTATGGTTTAGAGGATATGCTCGCTGACAGCTGGAACTGGCAGAAGCAGAATCCGAATGGTTATCGCTAAAATCTTTATAGCGATATAAATAAAAATGGGAGCTTTTGATGAACAGCTCCCATTTTTATTGTACTGTATGCGTGAAGATTAACTCTGAATCAGCTGAGTCAATTCATCGACATAGTCCTGCATTGGTCGTGGATTATGATCACGACGGCTTTCAATATTTAGACGCAATAGCGGTTCAGTATTCGATGCACGCACATTAAAACGCCATGCACCAAAATTAAGGCTGACCCCATCGGTCTGATCGATCTCCGGCTGCTGATCGGCATAATGATCGAAAAGTTTTTGGATGGTTGCTTGGGTATCGGCGACTTTAAAGTTGATTTCACCACTGCATGGGAACTTGGCGATCATCTCCTCCACCAGAGAAGATAAGGATTTTCCTGTTTCAGACAGTACTACTATCGCCAGTAACCATGGAATCATGCCGCTATCGCAATAGGCAAAGTCACGGAAATAATGATGGGCACTCATTTCACCGCCATAGGCCGCATTATGTTCACGCATGACATCTTTAATAAAGGCGTGACCTGATTTTGACTGAACCGTTATCCCTTGGTATTGCTCTACAATATCCAGTGTATTCCAGACCAGACGCGGATCATGTACAATTTTTTCGCCAGATTGCTTCAGCAAGAACGCTTGAGCCAAAAGACCAACGATATAATAGCCTTCAATAAACTGGCCTTTTTCATCGAACAGGAAGCAGCGGTCAAAGTCACCATCCCAGGCAATGCCCATATCTGCGCCATGCTGAATGACCGCATCACGGGTGCTGTCACGGTTCTCAGTTAAAATCGGGTTGGGAATCCCGTTCGGGAAAGTGCCGTCAGCTTCATGATGAATCTTGATAAATTCAACCGGAATATTGAGTTGTTGAAACTTTTGCTCAATGGCATCAATCACATGGCCTGCTGCACCATTCCCGGCATTCATCACCAGTTTCATCGGACGGATTTTTACCGGATCAATATAGCTCATCAGGTGATTTACAAATTCAGGCAGAATATTGTATTTTTCAGTATTGCCTTTATTGCTGACGTCAATAAATTCATCTGATTCTGCTAAAGCCTGAATCTCTTTAAGACCAGTATCGGCACTGATTGGACGGGCATTTTCACGTACCAGTTTCATGCCATTATAGTCCATCGGATTATGGCTGGCCGTGATTTCAATGCCACCTTGAACATCCAGATGGAAGGCGCCAAAATAGACTTCTTCCGTGCCGGTCATGCCCAGATCCAGAACATTGACACCCGCATCATTTAAACCGCGAATGGTGGCCTGTTTTAAGCCTTCACTGCTGAGCCGGATATCACAGCCGATGACCACCGTTTTAGGCTGATAAATCTGTCCGTAAGCACGGCCAATTTTATAGGCAATCTCTTCATTGAGCTCGGTGCCGAGTTTGCCGCGAATGTCATAGGCTTTGAAGCAAGTCAGTTTGGTCATTTATAGGCTCTCCATTCAGAAGAAAAAAGGCCGGTTCCCCAGCCCTGATTCAATTTTAATTATTCTACCGTAACCGATTTTGCCAGATTACGTGGCTGATCGACATCTGTACCACGCAGCACTGCCACATGATAAGACAGTAACTGCACCGGGATGCTATATACAATCGGTGCCAGCACTGCATTAACTGCCGGAATATGTACCACATGCTGGCGTTCTTTGGCTTTAATGCCGCTGTTTTCATCAGCAAACACAAATAGCTCGCCACCACGTGCCTGAACTTCTTCCATATTGGATTTCAGTTTATCCAGCATGTCATCTTGCGGTGCCAGAATCACCACTGGCATGTCATTGTCGACCAGTGCCAATGGACCATGTTTCAGCTCACCTGCAGCATAACCTTCAGCATGAATATAGGAAATTTCTTTCAGCTTGAGTGCGCCTTCCAGTGCGATCGGGAAGTGCGTACCACGGCCCAGGAACAGGCAATGCTGCTTTTCAACAAACAGCTCAGACAGACCTAAAATTTCATTATCATGATGCAAGGTGTCCAGAATCACTTTAGGCAAATGCCAGAGTTCTGTGCTGATCTTCGTCATCTGTTCTGTAGAAATGCTATTTTTGACCGAACCAATTTTCAATACCAACAGCATTAAAGCAGCAAGCTGGGTGGTAAAGGCTTTGGTAGATGCCACACCAATTTCAGGACCTGCCAATGTCAACAGACTATGCTGGGTCTCACGTACCATCGATGATGTAGCGACATTACAGATGGTCATCGTAGTGATGTCTAGCCCTTTGGCCGCCGCACGTTTCTGTGTATCACGTAATGCAGCCAAGGTATCAGCAGTCTCACCGGATTGGGAAATACACACATAGAGTGTGTGATTCACAATGACTGGCGTACGATAACGGAATTCGCTGGCAATCTCGACCTGACACGGCAGATCAATCAGCTGTTCAAACCAGTATTTGGCAATCATGCCGGCATGATAACTGGTACCACAGGCAATAATCTGGATTTGCTGGATTTTTGTGAAGTCCTGTTCTGCACTGGCAAGGAAGTCTTTGCGCAGGTCATTGCCATTTAAAGCCTGGGAAATGGTCTGTTTGATCGCTTCAGGCTGCTCATAAATTTCTTTGAGCATGTAGTGTTTATATTCACCTTTAGAGGCATTGCTGACCGCAGCATCCAGTTCCTTGACCGGACGATCGACCAGTTGACCATCGACGAAAACTTCAATCGTGCTGCGGGTCAAACGGGCAATATCACCTTCTTCCAGGTAGATAAAACGATTGGTAATCGGGAGCAGCGCCAACTGGTCAGAACTGATAAAGTTCTCGCCAATCCCCACACCAATGACGAGTGGCGAACCTTCACGTACGGTAATCAGTTCATCCGGATGATCTGTATGCACGATGCCCAGAGCATAAGCACCTTTGAGTTGTGGTACCACCTGGCGCACAGCTTCCATTAAGCTTGGGGTAGATTTCAGGGCGTCATTGATCAGATGTGCAACCACTTCTGTATCGGTCTGTGAAGTAAAGACATAACCCAAAGCTTCAAGATCATCTTTGAGTTCTTGATAGTTCTCAATGATCCCGTTATGAACCACTGCCACATTTTCAGAAATATGCGGATGGGCATTTTCTTCAGTCGGTTTGCCATGGGTTGCCCAGCGTGTATGTGCAATGCCAAGTGAGCCGCTGATCTGTGATTCATTTACGGCCTGTTCAAGGTTCGTGACCTTGCCGACACGACGTTCACGCAGGACCTGGCTATTGTTGATGAGTGCCAAACCTGCTGAATCATAACCACGGTATTCCAGGCGTTTTAAACCTTCAATCAAAATATTGGTAATGCTACGTTCTGCAATGCCACCAACGATACCACACATATTTATTCCCCTTATTTCTTGATTTTTTGCGGACGTGGATAGTTTTCTTTGGCAAATTGCTTAGAGCGCTCTACTGCCAAACTGTTGTCTTCCACATCACGGGTAATCGTTGAGCCTGCACCGACTGTGGCGCCATTGCCAATTTTTACAGGTGCCACCAATGAACTGTTCGAGCCAATAAAGGCCTGATCACCAATAATCGTTTTAAATTTATTCGCACCATCATAATTGCAGGTAATGGTACCTGCACCAATATTAGAACCGGCACCGATTTCAGCATCACCGAGATAGGTGAAGTGGTTGGCTTTAGAGCCTACGCCAATCGTGGTATTTTTCACTTCTACAAAGTTACCGATATGCACCTCGGCAGCAAGCTTCGCACCCGGACGCAGTCGTGCAAAAGGGCCAATCTGGGTATCTTCACCGACGATAGCATTGTCAAAAATGCTATAAGGTTGCACTTTAGTCCCAGCTGCAATTTTGGTATTTTTGATGATACAGCCGGCGCCAATTTCAACATGGTCGCCCAGCTCGCAATCACCTTCGATAATCACGTTGATATCAATCTGTACATCTTGACCGACAGTTAAATTACCACGCAAATCAAAACGGCTCGGATCAATCAGATGCACACCTTGCTGCATCAGCTGTTTGGCCTGAAATGCCTGAAACTGACGTTCTAATGCTGCCAGTTGCACACGGTCATTTACGCCTTCAACTTCAAAGGCTTGTTCAGGTTCTACCGAAGCAACCTGCATACCATCTGCCAGAGCCATCGCCACAATATCGGTCAGATAGTATTCACCCTGAACATTCTCATTGCTTAAATTTGGCAGCCATTCATGTAATTTAGCATTGCTGACGGCATAAATACCGGTATTGATTTCCTTGATCTGACGCTGTTCTTCGGAAGCATCCTTGTGCTCAACAATGGCCTGGATCTGACCCTGTTCACGTACAATACGACCATAACCATTCGCATCCGGCAGGGTAAGCGTCACCAGACCAATACCGGTTTCTGCGGTGGCATCGAGTAATTTTTGCAAGGTCACAGGATTAATGCAGGGTACATCGCCGGAAAGAATCAGCGATACGCCGTCTTGAGGCAAGACAGGTAAGGTCATTTGCACTGCATGACCGGTGCCCAGCTGTTCAGCCTGTTCTACCCATTTAATATCTTGTTGTGCAAATGCTGTTTGAACCCGGTCACCACCATGACCATAAATGGTAATAATATTATCTGCGTTTAATTTTTTTGCCGTTTCAATGACATGACCCAGTAAAGGACGTCCTGCAAGGGGTTGTAATACTTTCGGTAAGCTTGAACGCATGCGCGTTCCTTTACCTGCAGCAAGAATAATAACAGTCGTTGACATGTTCTAATCCTAAATATGGCTTATGCCACGATGAAGTAAAAATAAAGCAAAATACAAAGAGCTGCCCAAAGGCCGGCAATAATGTCATCCAGCATGATGCCGAAGCCACCGTCCACTTGACGGTCAATCACACGGATCGGCCAAGGTTTCCAGATATCAAATAATCTGAACAGGGCAAAACCGACCAGCAGCCAGAGCCAGTTCATCTGGCCGAGATAGATCAGGGGTAAAAATGTGATGGATTGTCCGGCGAATTCATCCCAGACAATGCGGCCATCATCATGTACGCCCATGACCTTGGCTGTGTGGCCACAAATATATATGCCAATCAGGGACATGATAGCAATGGCAAAAACACTGTTTAGAAAACCAAGATGCAGCCAAATAGGGATAAATAAAAGTGCAAAAGCCGAACCAAAGGTACCAGGTGCTTTAGGTGCCAGACCGGAACCAAAACCAACCCCACTAAAGACAATCAGTCGGTCGATCCATGACATGGCTTTAAAATTGATCGCAGGTTTATGCAAAATGTTGATACCCATTAAATTGAAATAAATGGTCTGTGCCATCTTTTTCAAAAGTTAAGCCGTGTTGCTGCTGAATTGTGCCGATCATACTAATCGAAATATCAAGTTGTTTTTGCAATAATTTTTCGTAATTTTGCGGGCTTATTGTAAAGCATAATTCGTAATCATCGCCACCAGCGAGGGCATATTGCCATTTTTGTTCATCATTTAAGGCATGCAGGGCAGGACTGATCGGTAAGTTTTCGAGTTGCAGCTTTGCACCGACTTGAGAGGCTTTCAGGATATGTCCAAGATCTTGGGCCAAACCATCCGAGACATCAATCATGCTATGTGCCAAACCTTTCAAGGCAGCACCGAGCTGACAACGTGGCGTTGGATAATCCAGACGTTTTTGCAGCGGATGACCAAGATGCTGTAGTGCAAAAGCTGCATCACCGACAGTTCCACTGACACAGATCAGATCACCCGGTTTTGCACCTGAGCGTGTAATGGCTTGACCAATATCCACCCAGCCCAATGCTGTAACAGACAGGGTTAAATGAGGACTTTGAGTGGTATCACCACCGATTAAACTCACCCCAAATTGATCGCAGCAATCGTACAGACCCTGACTAAAAGCTTTTAGCCAGTCATGATCAATTTGGGGTAGGCTCAATGCGAGTAAAATACTGTGCGGGGTTGCGCCCATCGCGGCAATATCAGATAAATTGACAGCCACAGATTTCCAGCCAATCGCATGCGGATCAGTATCCATTGGAAAATGGCGTCCAGCAACCAGGGTGTCGGCACAGATGACCAGTTGTTGCTGAGGAGGGGGGGTGAGCAAGGCTGAATCGTCACCGACGCCCAGATCGACAGAATTGGCATTCTTGCGATTGAAATAGGTGTCGATAATCGAAAATTCAGCCATACAACAAATCTACGTTATTAATTAGACTGCTGTTTTTCTGCTGCACGCAAAGTTGTCGCTAAACGATCCAATACACCATTGATGTATTTATGGCTGTCGGCACCGCCAAAATGTTTAGCCAGCTCGATCGCTTCATCTAGAACCACGCGATATGGAATCTCAAGATGTTCTTTGAGTTCATATGCACCAAGACGAAGGGTCGCAAGCTCAACACCGTCAAGTGCTGAAAGTTCGCGATCGAGTACTGGGATTAAGAGCGCATCCAATGCTTCATGATTGGCAACCACTTGAGTCAACAATTCATGATAATAGCTCAGATCCACTTTGTGCATGGCATTTTCCACACGAGTACGTGCTTCAATCTCATGCACCGGATTGTGGCTCATTTGCCATTCATAAATTCCTTGTACAGCAAAGCGACGTGCTTTACGTTTTGCTGCATAAGTTGCTTGAAGTGTTTGCGACATAGCGTTAAATAGCCTTTAACAAGTTAACCATTTCAATCGCAGTCAGGGCAGCTTCGCTACCTTTATTGCCTGCTTTTGTTCCAGAGCGTTCAATCGCTTGTTCAATACTGTCCGTAGTGAGTACACCGTTAATGACAGGTAAGCCAGTGTCCAGGCCAACCACGCCTAAACCTTTGGCACATTCGCCTGCAACGAAATCGAAGTGAGGCGTGCTACCACGAATCACGGCGCCAAGCGCGATGATGGCATCGAAACGATCTGAAGCTGCCAGTTTTTTCGCAACGACAGGAAGTTCCCAGGCACCAGGTGCATGAACAACAGTGATATTATCCTCTGATACACCATGACGTTTCAATGTATCAATGGCACCTTCTAACAGATGTTCAACCACAAAGCTGTTAAAACGACCAACTAAAATCGCATAACGGTCTTCGTTCGCGAGATGTAACATACCTTCAATACGGCGAACTGCCATAACAACCTCGATGATTTCTTAAGATGTTTGTTGTGCGGTGATGTATTCCACCACTTCTAAGTTAAAGCCTGACAGGGCATTGAAGCGCAATGGAGAGCTGAGCAGCTTCATTTTTTCAACGCCTAGATCACGCAAAATTTGTGCACCGACACCAATGGTCTGATACTGCTGAGACAGTGCAGAATTTGATTTTACATTTTTTGGTGCGTTTAAGGTATCTAAAGCCGGACCCAAATCCTGTAAATGACGTTGCCCAATCCAGACCAGTACACCACGATCACTATTGGAAATTTCTTTTAGTGCACGGTCTAAATTCCAGGCCGGTTCGCCGTCCTGTTTTTTCAGTTTGAGCAAATCACGGGTCGGATTAAAACCATGTACACGAACGGTAGTCACGCCTTCTTTAGGCTCGCCTTTGACCAGGGCCAAATGAATATCCGGGTTGCCCAGTTCACGATAACGATATAAATCAAATGTGCCGTATTCAGTGTCGAGTTTTTGATGATCGAGACGCTCAACAGTTTGCTCATTGGTCATGCGGTAATGAATCAGGTCGGCAATGGTGCCAATTTTCAAACCATGCTTTTCAGCAAAAACTTCAAGATCCGGACGGCGCGCCATCGTGCCATCTTCATTGATGATTTCACAAATCACCGAAGCCGGTTCCAGTCCTGCTAAACGAGAAAGATCACAACCTGCCTCGGTATGCCCGGCACGGTGCAATACGCCACCCGGCTGCGCCATCAGCGGGAAGATGTGTCCTGGCTGTACAATATCTGCCGGTTTGGCATGAGCAGCCACCGCAGTTTGAATCGTGTGCGCACGTTCAGCCGGTGAGATCCCGGTAGAAATACCTTTGGCTGCTTCAATTGACAGGGTAAAATTGGTTCCATGCTGGGCACCGTTTGCATCGACCATCAAAGGCAGATTCAACTGCTGGCAACGCTCTTTGCTTAAAGTCAGGCAGACCAGACCACGTGCATGGGTGATCATGAAGTTGATGTCTTCAGGACGTACGTGCGTGGCAGCAATCACTAAGTCGCCTTCATTTTCACGATCTTCATCATCCATCAGGATGACCATTTTTCCTGCACGGATATCTGCTACAAGCTCTTCAACAGTATTGAGCGGCATCAACCTTCACCTTCTTTTTTGATCTTGATCAGACCGAATCATGACATTATTGGGTACATAGTCTAACGCTTTTTGCGCAATTTTGCCTATGCTTATTGCTTTCCCTCTAGTGGTTCATTGTTATACACAGTCTTGATAAACATGAAAAGCCGACTTTAAATGAAAGCCTGGGCTTTATGCAGGTTTTTTGAGCAATTAAAAAGCATAAAAAATGAGAAACTTAGGTGAAATCAACATAAGCTCAGACATTAAGGGGTTTTTAGAAAGTATTTTTATTTATTGTCAGTCATTCAATAGAATTCTGGACGAACAATGTTGGAAAATTTTACCTAGTATTAAAAATTTTTAAAAATATTAGGTTAAAAGCGGACCGAAGCCCGCTTTTAATCATCAGATTGATTAGAAAAAACCTGCCGGTTTGGTTGAATAGCTCACCAACAGGTTTTTGGTTTGCTGATAATGATCCAGCATCATTCTGTGATTCTCACGGCCAATCCCTGATTTTTTATAGCCACCGAAAGCCGCATGTGCAGGATAAATATGATAACAGTTGGTCCAGACCCGACCCGCTTGAATCGCGCGTCCTGCACGGTAAGAGGTGTGTGCTGAACGTGACCACACACCTGCTCCTAAACCATAAATGGTGTCATTGGCGATTTTAATGGCATCATCAAAGTCCTTAAATGTCGCCACCGCCAGCACCGGCCCGAAGATTTCATCCTGAAAGGTTTTCATGTCATTGGTGCCTTTGAAAATGGTCGGTTCAATATAAAAACCTTGTCCCACTTCCTGACGTGCTTCACCACCGGTCAGAATTTGCGCACCCTCTTCGCGGCCAGTGGCAATACAGCCCAGAATCTTGTCCTGCTGTTCCTGTGAGGCTTGCGCACCAATCATGGTGTCGGTGTCGAGCGGATGACCGGTTTTAATGCGTTGCACCCGTTCTACCGCACGCGCCAGAAACTCATCGGCAATACTTTCCTGCACCAAGGCACGAGAAGGACAGGTACAGATTTCACCCTGATTCAGGGCAAACATGGCAAAGCCTTCCAGTGCCTTGTCCAGATAATCATCTTCCTGATCCATAATGTCGGCAAAGAACAGGTTTGGTGACTTTCCGCCAAGTTCCAGTGTTACCGGAATAATATTCTCGGTGGCGTATTGCATGATTTGCTGACCGACTGCGGTTGAACCGGTAAAGGCAATCTTGGCAATGCGCGGATTGGTCGCGAGTGGACGACCGACTTCGATACCATAACCATTGACAATATTCAGTACACCCGGCGGCAAAATGTCCTGAATCAGTTCAGCTAAAACTAAAATGCTGACCGGGGTCTGTTCCGCAGGTTTCAGCACGATACAGTTGCCTGCTGCCAAGGCGGGTGCGAGTTTCCAGGCCGCCATCAGGATTGGGAAGTTCCACGGAATGATTTGACCCACCACACCCAACGGTTCATGGAAATGGTAGGCAATGGTATCTTCATCAATCTCGGAAATGCCGCCTTCTTGTGCGCGGATACAGCCGGCAAAATAACGGAAATGATCAATACATAGCGGAATATCGGCCGCTAAGGTTTCACGGATCGGCTTGCCGTTGTCCCAGGTTTCTGCCACCGCCAGCAGTTCCAGATTTTGTTCCAGACGATCTGCAATTTTTAGCAGGATATTGGAACGGGTGGTGGCTGAGGATGTATTCCACTGTGCTTTGGCCTTGTGCGCTGCATCTAGGGCCAATTCGATGTCTTCTACAGAAGAGCGCGGCACTTTGGTAAAGACTTTGCCATCTACCGGAGAGATATTGTCAAAGTATTCGCCTTTAACTGGAGCGACCCATTCGCCGCCAATGAAGTTGTCGTATTGGGCTTTAAATTGAATTTTTGCACCGTCAGTATTGGGGTCTGCATAACGCATAATCTATTCCTTTATATGATTGTTATTGGTACACGCTGACCCTATTTTCTCAATTGAAAATGTTACAGTTTCAGCAGTCAGCTCTACTATAAAGAGGGAAAAAGACAGGTGGTGCTTTGATTACACGCTTGCTACAAAAGACAACATTTGGAATATGAAGTATAGGAATTAAATTTTATATTTAATCGAAGCTTATCCTAAGAAATAAGCATTTAACAGGCGCTTAAAAAATCGAAGGATTCATGTATTTCTGATGGTTGTGGATTACATTCAGGAGGGCCATTTTATTCAATCAAAACACTTAACAGAAAACAGGAGCCTAAAATCATCTTTCCTGTTTGCCGGCATTATAATCCTTTGCTGTTGAGCCATTGAAACAGCTGCTGGTAGACCTGTTCACGTACAGATTTGTCTGAAAGCACCAGATCGTGTAAACCATTCTGAATGCTTTGAACCGTGACATCAGCTTTGATTTTTTTGGCATATTTCTGAATGTCTTTAACTCCCAAAATCACATCACTAGTTTGCGCTGCCTTGCCCCATTTTTTGGGATATAAAGTCTGATGCGAATGCATGACCAGAACCGGAATATCGAGTTCGATGCCGCGATGAATTTCTTTTTGTGCTTCATAGATGGCACGAATAAAACTGATCCGTACCCTTGGATAGCGGGTCTTTTTCCAGTCCAGACTGAAGTCCCATTCCCCTTTTAAATCCTTGTGCAGACTGGTGGCATACCATTTATTTAACTCACTCGGAAATTTAAGGTCGGGAAAATTTTTTGCCAGTTTGCTTAACTGCGGGATGCCGAGCGCACGTTTTATCGGATTCATATTAAAGTTATAAAATGGACTGTTGACCCAGAGTGCTTTGATTAACCGATGATTAGGGTGATGTGCCGCGTACAATGTGGTGATGAGGCCGCCGGTAGAATGACCACAGAGCAGGGCAGCATCATGGCCCTCGCTTGCGATAATATCCAGTGCCTGGCTAATTTCTGCATCATATTCAGACAGCTCATGCACATTATAATAGTTCTGATGCGGCAGAATCGAACGGCCATATTTTCTTAAATCCAGCGCATAAAAATCAAAACCCTGCTGATTAAAGCGTTCCGCCATTTCAGTCTGAAAAAAATAATCAATAAATCCGTGAATATACAAAACTGCTTTAGGAGTAGGCTGCGCTGCTTTTTTACGTATCAGGGTTGCTACAACTTTGCCCTCATAGTCATCTGGAAAGCTCAAGGTGGCTTGCTCATAGCCGATGCCTAAAATATCAGCTTGATAAAGGGGCTGGAATTCACTCATTTTTATACTCATTTATATTATTGAATTTATCCTTTATCCTTGATGAGCTTTAACTTTTTGTCAAATCAATCTTCTGCCTTAGCAGTATGAAAAAGATCAACACTATTTAAATAGGCCATAACCCATTTTAAATCAGTGAGATTTTAAAATAGAACAAGCATTTTTGATGGATAAAAGAAATTTATTACAAAATTAACCAAAATCTCTCCTATCACGCTACGTTATCAGATTATAAAATCCTGCTAAAAGTATTATCAATTTACTAAATACCCCAAAAGACTAAAATCAGGATAGGCTATATAAAATAACGATAGTGATGTCATTGTTTTCGGCGAAGTGCCGAGGATTGATTAGAAGAGTTAAATAATGCCCAGAGAAAATTTGAACAGTAAACGCCCTTTATATATTCCGTATGCCGGAAATACCTTATTAGAACTCCCGTTACTCAATAAAGGTTCTGCATTTACTGAAGAAGAGCGCAGAAGCTTTAATTTGCATGGTTTAATTCCTCATGTGACCGAGACCATCGAGGAGCAGAGTCAGCGCTCTTATCAGCAATATTGTGCTTTTAATAGTGATATCAACAAGCATATTTATTTGCGTAATATTCAGGATACCAATGAAACCCTGTTTTATCACCTGATTGAAAATCACCTTAGCGAGATGATGCCGATTATTTACACCCCGACTGTGGGGGAGGCATGTCAGCGCTTTTCTGATATTTATCGCCGTCATCGCGGGATCTTTATTTCCTATCCGGATCGCGATCAGATCGAGCAGATTATTCACAATATTAATAAAAAGAACGTGAAAGTGATTGTGATTACCGATGGCGAACGCATTTTGGGTTTAGGCGATCAGGGGATTGGCGGAATGGGGATTCCGATTGGTAAATTGGCACTCTATACTGCCTGTGGTGGAATCAGCCCGGCGTATACCTTACCGATCACTCTCGATGTCGGCACCAATAATCAGCAATTGCTGAATGATCCGATTTATATGGGTTGGCGTGAACCGCGGATCAGCGGCGATGAATACTATGCTTTTGTCGAAATGGTAATTCAGGCCATTCAGCAGCGCTGGCCGGATGCATTGATTCAGTTTGAAGACTTTGCGCAGAAAAATGCCATGCCTTTGCTGGAAAAATACCGTGATCGCATTTGCTGCTTTAATGATGATATTCAGGGAACCGCTGCGGTTTCGGTCGGAAGTTTAATTGCCGCTTCGCGTGCAGCAGGCAAGCAGTTGAAAGATCAGGTGGTGGCATTTCTGGGGGCCGGTTCAGCTGGTTGCGGGATTGCGGAACAGATCATTAAACAAATGATTGCGGAAGGCTTGAGCGATAGCGAAGCACGTGCACGGATATTTATGGTTGACCGCTTTGGTCTGATCACTGAAAACCAGCCGAATTTACTGAATTTTCAGCGTAAATTGGCACAGCCTGCTGAACATGTAGAAAGTTGGGCAGATGCTGAAGCCATGATTTCATTAACAGATGTCGTGAAGCATGCCAAGCCAACAGTACTGATCGGTGTCTCGGGGCAGCCGGGATTATTCACGCAGGAAGTGGTTGAAGCTATGGCTGAGAATAGCGTGCAGCCAATTATTTTCCCTTTATCCAATCCGACTTCACAGGTAGAAGCAGTACCGGCAGATATTTTGCAATGGACCAAGGGTAGAGCGCTGATTGCTACAGGTAGCCCCTTTGCACCGGTGAATTATCAGGAAAAAATCCATCATATTTCACAGTGCAATAATTCTTATATTTTCCCTGGAATTGGGTTGGGGGTGATTGCTTCGGGTGCGAAGCGTGTTACAGATAATATGCTGATGGCTTCTAGTAATGCTCTGGCGGATTGTTCGCCTAAGTTGCAAGACCCACAAGCGGATTTATTGCCGAGTCTCGATCATTTGCAGTCTATTTCAAAGCAGATTGCGTTGAAAGTCGCCCTTGCTGCCATTGAGGATGGGGTGGCGCCTAAAGTAAGTATTGAGGACTTGCAGTTAGCGATTGAGCATAATTTCTGGACACCGCAATATCGTGATTATCAGCGGGTCACTTTCTAATTTTAAATGAAGACAAACTCTGACTAAGCACTCGTTTTGGGCTGGTCAGCGTTTATTGGTTAAAATAGGCAATGCATAAAAAAAGCCCCGATCTTTCGATCAGGGCTTTTTTGAATCTGGAGCGGGAAAGGAGACTCGAGCTCTCTGATTCCAATCTCGATAAAGTCGCTGAGATTTATTTTATTAAATGATACGCCAATCTCAACTTAAAATGAGTTTTTCGAGTTGAATTGGCGAATGGTCAAGCTTCTTATTCAAAACAACGCAGACGGTGTGTGACAGAATCTTTCTGATAAAGCGATGTGATAAATGCCATAAATCTTTTGCTCTTACTTTTTGGATATTAAAGCGATCTACCAACTGGCCAATGACGGTCTCAATTTTTCTTCTAGCCTTCATCAACACTCTCATTGATTCTTTAGGTCTGAGATCAAGCATATTCTTTCTAAATGGTGTCTGTAAATCAACATATTGAAATTTATAGTATTCGATTAAGCTTGGTCTTAAATAGCCTTTATCTGCTCCCAATAATCCATGAATGTGTGTTGTAATTTCTGGTGCAATATCACGCTCATCAACATTCGCCAAGGCAAAAGTGTAGCCTGTGACCATACCATCAAAATTAATCACGATATGTCCCTTAAAACCATAGTATTTTTCCTGTTGAGCTGCACAATAACTAAAGCCTGCATGTTCTTTGAAGTTTTTATGTCTTTTTGCTCGACTATAGCGACAGACAGGAATAGGAAATCCATCAATAAAATGAATATTATCCTGACCATAATATGTAGTTAAGCGAGCTATGATTTTCTGATTGATCTGCCATAAGTTTGCACAATGTTTACAAAAATTAGGATATGACCCCAGTTTTGGAAACCAAGCTAACCAGTTGTTTTTAAAATACATCCAGATACTTTTATCTGTATCCATTCCAAGGAATTCACCCACAATTTGCATTGTGATAATTTCAATATCGGTAAGAGCAGGTGGAAAGCCACGAGTTCTGAGTGGTTTATTAACAACAATTGGATATAGCTCATCTATAATTAAATAGACAAAGATGATAAATTCTTCAATGGACATAACTGTAATTTTATTTTCTTGGTCGAAATTAAAGTGAGGTTATGTCCTTCTCATTTCAATGACTTAAAAAGTTGAGATTGGCGTTAAATGATATTAATTTTAAATATATGATTTAATGTAAAATATTTTACTGACTGGTATAATTTGATGATGAGAGAGGGGCCTGGGTCTACGGTTTCTGTTTTGCCTTTTGGCGTAAGACGTACAAATATAAGCTTTCTACTTTTTCACGTGCCCATGGTGTGGTACGCAAGAATCGTAATGATGATTTAACACTTGGGTCTATGCAAAAACATCTAATTTCAATTTTACGACTTAAACCTTCAAAGCCACCGTAGTAATCCAATAATTCATCCAAAATGTCAGCAAGTTTTTTGCCGTGTAAAGGGTCATTGGGGGTGTTCATAATAGATCAATCGTATTTTGGGTGGCCATTATTATAACCTGAGCTAATTGGAAAACTAGAGCGTTTGAATGTAGGTAATGATGGACTGAATAGCCACCAAAATTCTGGAGCACGCCTAGCAATCGGATGAGGCATCATATATATGACTTGGTAATCCCATGTGCTATGTAGGAAAGTTTTTTCTTAATGGGTCACCTTTTAATGGGGGTAGGTACGAGGAGAGTTCTAAACCTTTACGGATCGCTTCAGCACTGTATTCAAAGGCAATTAATGGTCGACCTGTGATTGCTGTTGAGGAGACCAGTGTACCCCAAAGCCAATATTCACCCCATCAATTATAGTAAGCATTAAGTTTTTTGAGCGTGGATTTATTTCCAGATAAAGTCGTTCTTTACGAAGCCTCTCACATAAAACGCAACAACTTCTTCAGGTCTTTCTGAATCTTAAATCCATAATATTGGGTCTTATGTTCAGATATGGCTATTAAGCCACAAAATAATGGAGTTATAAAATGTGTCGGTTGATCGGTGAAAAGGTGCTTTATTGGGTGATTAGATCCTATTAGATTAAAGAAGTCTAATTAGACATTTACAATCTAATACAATCTATAGCAATAAAGAATCATTGTTGAGTAATTAAAATGAGTAGCATCTCCAATGATCCTTGGCATTTTCCACGTACAGAACTAGCTAAACAAATTTTAGGGATGTTTGAGACTGGACTAGCTAGTTCTCTGACTTTTTTTGCCCCACGCCGGATGGGAAAAACTGAATTTTTACGAAAAGATATTACGCCCTTAGCAGAACAGCTTGGATGGCGCGTTTTTTATTTCAGTTTTTTAGATGCAGGCCTGCATAGTGAAGGACAGTTTGTAAAAGCTCTTGATGAGTTTTCACAGCAAAATGGCTTGATTGGTAAAGCCAATCATTGGATTAAAAATATTGGCTCTTTAAGTACAGAGGTGGCAGGTGTAAAAGCCGAAGTGACTCTTGCACAAGGGCAAGTGAATTCCAGTATTTTATCTAGTATTACAAAACTGGCTCAGCAGGGTAAACCTATTTTATTGCTACTTGATGAGATTCAGGCTTTTTTTATTGCTACTTGATGAGATTCAGGCTTTAGCTAGTTCAAAATATAAAACAACTATTGCCAGTTTGCGTACTGCTTTAGATATGCATAAAGAAACGATAAAGGTAATTTTTACTGGTTCAAGTCGAGAGGGCTTGAGACAAATGTTTTCTGTGAGTAGTGCTCCATTTTTTCATTATGGGCAGAATTTACCTTTTCCAAATCTAACAAAAGCATTTACAGATCATCTGGCAGATGTATTTAATCAAACAACAGGACGTAGTTTGGATAAAGAAATTTTATGGTGTGCTTTTTTAGATATGAAGCAAAGTCCTCAACTGGTGAGGTCATTGGTTGAGCGTTTAGCATTAAACCCAATGCTGGCTATAGATTTTGCAAAGGAACAGCTTATAGCCGATACAATGGGGCACCGTGACTTTTCAGGATTATGGGGAGAGTTTAAGTTATTAGAACAGCTGCTCTTAAAAGCCATAGCTGAATCACAAGTTGAACTTTATAGTATTCAATTTAGACAGCATCTTGCTGACTCCATCGGTGTAGACAGCATTGCAGTATCAAGTATTCAATCTGCCCTACGTTCTTTATCAAAAAAACAAATTATTTTTAAACCAGAAAATGGTACTTATGAAATCGAAGATGCTCTTTTTAAAGAATGGATTATGGATGAAGCATAAATTTTTTAATAATGGTCAGTACCCGGTAAAATACCTCGTTAAGAGGATTCATGATTCCTCATCTCCGAGAAGACCCTTCCATGGGTTGGTCATTAACTCATCCTGATCTTCGATCGTGATTTTAATTTCATCATTCAATAATTGTCTGATTAAATGAACTTTATCATCTGGAATGAGCATCAGTTGAGCATTTAATCCTGCCGCGATAATTTCTAAGGTCTCTAATCGTGGATTGCCCTGACTTTCCAGTTTTTGGTACTGCTGTCTTGAAATGCCGGTACGGGATTGCATATTAACTTGCTTTAAGCCCAATAGGGTTCGTCTTTTTTTGATTTGCTGAAGTAAAGATTCATTCATTGTAGACACATTTATTTCTTTTAGGTTCTATAAGAAACATATTAGTTTCTTTTTTAAAGCAATTTATCATTTCGATCTGTAAAACAGCCCTAGCTACGTAGTGATCTGAAATCACTCTGAAAATACGCGGTTCAATTTAACTTATCTCCTTACGGAATTGGCAGAAAGATTGTCGATGCCGGATCTGAACTGTCGACAACTCTCTGGCAAAAATTCCTGGCAGCCCTGCATTTAACTGCCTAGCACAATCCGATAATAAATAATAACAAACCCGCCGCGCAGTTGGCATACAGTAAGTAAAGAAGTGGTGGACTGTGATCATAAAAATAACATCTCAAGCCGGAGGTAAACTAGATGGCCAAGTATAGTGATATCAATAGTTTTAATACCTTAGAAACATTGACCGTCGGTTCAGAACACTATCAGATTTTCAACCTGTCCAAATTGCAAGCGCAATTGGGCGACCTGTCCCGGCTGCCAAAATCTTTAAAAGTCTTGCTGGAAAATTTACTACGTTTTGAAGATCAGCTCACGGTGAAAACCGAGCATATTCATGCGCTGGCAGGGTGGTTAAACAACCAAACCTCAGAACAGGAAATCCAGTATCGTCCGGCACGGGTGCTGATGCAGGATTTTACCGGTGTTCCCGCAGTGGTTGATCTTGCCGCGATGCGTGCAGCGGTGGCCAAAGCCGGTGGTGACCCGGAAAAAATTAATCCGTTGTCACCGGTGGATTTAGTCATCGATCACTCGGTGATGGTCGATTACTTTGCCAGCCCGCAAGCTTTTGAGCAGAATGTCGCAATTGAGATGCAACGCAATGGTGAGCGCTACCAGTTTCTGCGCTGGGGGCAGGCGGCACTTAATGAGTTTCGCGTGGTGCCGCCAGGAACCGGGATTTGCCACCAGGTCAATCTGGAATATCTGGCACAAGTGGTCTGGAGCAATGAGGTTGATGGGCAGCGCTTTGCCTTTCCTGATACCTTGGTCGGTACTGACTCACATACCACCATGATCAATGGCTTAGGCGTGTTAGGTTGGGGAGTAGGCGGCATCGAAGCAGAAGCAGCCATGCTGGGCCAACCGATCTCGATGCTGATTCCAGAAGTGATCGGCTTTAAGCTCACCGGTAAACTCAAAGAAGGGATTACAGCAACTGATCTAGTACTGACCATTACCCAGATGCTTCGCCAAAAAGGCGTAGTTGGAAAATTTGTCGAATTTTATGGCGATGGCCTGGCCGATTTACCCTTGGCGGATCGTGCCACGATTGCCAATATGGCACCGGAGTATGGCGCTACCTGTGGCTTTTTCCCGGTTGATGAGGTGACGCTCTCCTATTTACGTTTAACAGGACGTCAGCCCGAAAGAATTGCCTTGGTAGAGGCCTATAGCAAGTTACAAGGATTATGGCGCAATCCGGGGGATGAACCCGTCTTTACAGATACGCTGGCTTTAGATATGTCGACGGTAGAAGCCAGTCTGGCAGGTCCGAAACGTCCGCAGGATCGTGTACTATTGTCACAAGTGTCGAAAACCTTTGATGCCTTCATGGATCTGACCTTGAAACCGGTCAAAGAAGAAAAAGAGCGTCTGGAAAATGAAGGAGGGGGAGGTACGGCTGTTGAAGCAAAACAGGCCAACCTGCCACATGAAAATGTTTTTTGTATGATTGAGGGTAAAAAATATCCGTTGCAGCATGGTGATGTGGTGATTTCAGCGATTACCTCCTGTACCAATACTTCGAATCCCAGTGTCATGTTGGCAGCAGGGCTATTGGCCAAAAAGGCAATCGAAAAAGGTTTGCAGCGGAAACCCTGGGTGAAAAGTTCACTGGCTCCAGGTTCCAAAGTAGTTACCGATTATCTCAATGCAGCAGGGTTGACGCCTTATTTGAATCAACTGGGTTATAACCTGGTAGGTTATGGCTGTACCACCTGTATTGGTAATTCGGGACCTTTACCTGAAGCGATTGAAGAAGCTGTGCAATGTTTCGATTTGAATGTAGCCTCAGTACTTTCCGGAAACCGTAACTTTGAAGGACGGGTGCATCCTTTGGTGAAAACCAACTGGTTAGCATCTCCACCCTTGGTGGTTGCCTATGGTCTGGTCGGGAATATTCGAACTGATCTCACTGCTGAGCCGATAGGTGAAGGCTTTGATGGGCAAGCGGTTTATTTAAAAGATATCTGGCCGACACAGATAGAAATCGATGCCGCACTGCAGAATGTGAATACCGAGATGTTTCATAAAGAATATGCGGAAGTGTTTGAAGGCGATGCCAAGTGGAAAGCGATCCAGATTCCACAAAGTCAAACCTATGCGTGGGATGAACAATCGACCTATATCCGACATCCACCCTTTTTTTCAGAAATTGATCAGCCGGCGCGACCAATTCAGCAGATCAAACAGGCACGGATTTTGGCTGTATTGGGAGATTCAGTCACGACGGACCATATTTCCCCTGCGGGCAATATCAAAAAAGATAGTCCTGCCGGACGATATTTGCAGCAACAGGGGGTTGATGCAAAAGACTTTAACTCTTATGGATCCCGCCGTGGCAACCATGAGGTGATGATGCGAGGCACCTTTGCCAATATCCGCATCAAAAACGAAATGCTGGGTGGGGAGGAAGGTGGCAATACCCTGCATATTCCAAGTGCAGAAAAACTCTCGATTTATGATGCGGCAATGCGCTATCAGGCAGAACAAACCCCACTCGTGATTATTGCCGGGAAAGAATATGGTACCGGTTCTTCACGTGACTGGGCGGCCAAAGGTACCAACCTATTGGGGGTAAAAGCGGTGATTGCTGAAAGTTTTGAGCGGATTCACCGTTCCAATCTGGTCGGCATGGGGGTGTTACCTTTACAGTTTGTGGAGGGTCAGAACCGGCAGATCTTGAACCTGACCGGGCATGAAACCCTATCAATTCTAGGTTTGTCGGACGATATTTATCCACATCAAATGCTGGATGTAGAAGTGCAACATACCGATGGTACATATAAGTGTTTTCAAGTGTTGTGTCGTATTGATACCTTGAATGAGGTGGAATACTTTAAGGCCGGTGGGATCTTGCATTATGTTTTACGCAATTTGCTCGCTTCCTAAATCGAATGATGAAAACCCGACACCGGCCACAATGCCGGCCAGTTAAGAATTGAAAAACTAAAATTATGCTCAATTAAGACATAAATTTAGATCAATTTAAATTCAAATATAAGGAAATTTAGATTTGTTTTTCATCCAAATTTCCTTAACTGACTGGTATTAATCTTTTGATGGGCCTTTTCATAATCTAATGGAGAGCGCTGACCATTGGAACTATGCCTACATTATTAGGTGTAGATATCAAATGTGAACATAGATCTAATCTAATTTATTCATCATATTCCGCAAATATTTCTTCAATTTCATCCCATTGGGGCAAGTTAAACTTTTTTTATTCACTTCGAATTGTAAACCCATGCCATCAAGCACACGTTCAAATATGTCAAATGAACCTGTAAAATGGCCATTCTCTATCTCTGAAATTGTTGTTTTATTCACTTTGGTCTTTTCTGAAAGACTTTTCTGTGTATAGCCTAATACTTTGCTTATCTTAAAGTTTAGCCCGAAGACCTTCCACCAATTGTAAAACAGAGGCCAATCCCTGAGGGTTCTGAATCTGTTCTATTGGAATGCCATTCATCAATTTATTGGGTGATTTCATAAAATGCTGCATCCAGGCTGTATCCCCACCTGTCAGAGCATCTAATGATGTGGTAATACGGATTAAAGTGAGGCGATTTCTCCCTGTTTTGAAGTGGGATCTAATTCAAGAGAGGTTAAAGTTTTCACCGAATCTATACTGAGTATTAAGGCTAGTTGATCCTGTGCAAGACCAAGTCGTTCAGCAGCAGCTAAAACTACCTTAGCTAATATCATTTTCTTTTTTGCAGTTTTTTCTGATGTTGTACGCATGACCGATCCCTGTTTCAGACGCTGCTAATTCATAGAGTTTATACTATTTAATTATCGTTGATCAGACACTCAATTTTTACTAAATATATTAAATTTGGTTTTAGATAAGGAAGCAACGGTTAAATTATTTAACAGCATGTAGTTATTTTTAGACCTTCAGCTTTAAGTTCAAAGAGATCGAGGTCTGCCAATACAGGCTAAATGTAAACAGAATTTAAATGCGGCCAGTGCTTTGGCATCTTTTGTTGAGTAAAGCTGGAGACGAACATAATCTTCTTGAGTGGTAGGATGCTCTGTTGTGCTCGATTTAGCCAGCTTCAGTAATAAAGGCTGTTTCTTTTTATCTAGCAATTGTACCAAGTCTTGTCCAAGCAAATGCCAAAATTGATGGGGAAACAGGTCTTTTACCTTGGAATAAAATGATTCCAATTGATCGATTTTATTTCATCGATAATGAATGCCAGTATGCGAAACCGTAACACGACTTAAAAATGTCTCAAGCACCGCTTTTATTTGATCTGGCTTTTTTTCAAAGATATTTTGAATATTTTCAAAGAAATAGTTCCTTGCTGTGCACTCTTCAATGGTATCAATCATGGCGGGTTTTAAAGGTTTATCAAGATGATTCGTGTTGTTGAGATCAAATAACCTTGGGTTGTTTTTTTGAGACTTGAGTTGGCCCAGTTGTTTGGCATTTTTATACCAGTACTCAACCAGTTCTATAGGTAAGCTCATTTCCTGTGAGACCTGATCTGGATCATGATGAATTTCCAGTAAATTTAGGCACTTAAAAAACCATGCAAATGAGATTTTGGATTCCTTTGTTCCTGCGAAATATTTAGAAAAATCATGAGGCTGTGAGTTAAATGAAACCTCATCCAGAATGTCTTCTATGTTACTTTTTAACCAGTCAGTTTGGTCGTTGAGTAACTGCTGACTTAAATGAATAGCATGCTTTTCAAAATTGAATGGAGCAGTATCTTTTACTGTGTTTAAAAATTTGAAAGAAGGTAGGTAGCCCATCATCTTCTTTCATCTTCTTTACTAATTGAGTATCTATGTCTGGATGATATTGCAGTATTTTATGCCCAGCGATCAGGTAGCTCAGATGAATATAGCTTTTAAAGGTTTCTGTAGGGTCAATGTGACCCAGTAAATGGGCAAGCATAAACCAATGATTTTGACCATGCGTATTACGGAGTAACTCTGTCCGAATGGACTGATATTCTTCTTCGGTATAATCCGTCACATTCTTGACCAGTGGAGCGTAATTACAGTTCAGAACAACGGATAAGGTCGTGGGCACGCCATGGTCACATCTTGGTCACAAAATATAAATTACATTAAGAATATTTTTTATTGAATTGAATAACAAAGGAAGGGGGATTTTTAAAAATATAATAAAATCAACAATAAAAAAGCCCCCATCTTTCGATGAGGGCTTTTTGAATCTGGAGCGGGAAAGGAGACTCGAACTCCCGACCCCAACCTTGGCAAGGTTATGCTCTACCAACTGAGCTATTCCCGCGGAGTCTATAAAGTTTTTTAAATGAAAAAACTAAATGAAAAAATTTTGAGCGGGAAAGGAGACTCGAACTCCCGACCCCAACCTTGGCAAGGTTATGCTCTACCAACTGAGCTATTCCCGCATGCCGTGTATAATACAGCATGAAAAAATGTGGTCAACACCTTTGTTAAAAATCTTGTATCAATTGCATAAAATAAAAGCAAAATACTTTAGACCAGACAATAAATCGCCAATATTCATGTGGGAATTCATGAAACTTCGCCACAATCAACAGATTGCGCTGTGACAGATTACCAAAATACTCAGCAGAACAAGGTATACTGACTTTATATTTTCAAAGATTGGAGTCAGGCCATGAGCTTAGAACAACAACTGAAAGATCGTTTAGCACAATTATCTCCGACCCATTTAGACGTGGTGAATGAATCTTCGGGTCATGGCGGTTATTTCCCTGGAAAAGAGTCTCATTTTAAAACTGTGATTGTCAGTCAGGCCTTTGCCGGTTTACGTCCAGTCCAGCGTCATCAGAAAGTCTATGCTGCTGCTGGTGATTTACTGGCCAAAGACAAGATTCATGCGCTGGCAATCCATGCATTTTTGCCTGAAGAATGGGCAGGGCAGGACACGACCAGTCCAGCTTGTGCACATGCACCAAAAAACTAAGAGGAAATGATGGAAACTCAACTTTTAGTCAAAATTATTCATATGTCAGCAGCAGGATTGGCGATTGTCGCCATTCTTGCCCGTGCCTTGACTTTGTTTATTGGTACACAAGGCAACCTACCGAATCCAAAGGCACGAATTGCGCTGGTGGCTTTACAGCATCTGGCCATTACGGTGATCGCGCTTACAGGTATTGTGTCATTGGTGATCAAGGATTTTGATGTGCAACCCTGGTTTTATGCCAAGGTTATTTTATTTTTTGTGCTGGTATCCTCTTTAGCTAAAGCCTATAAAAAAGATGATTCAATCTTGCTGGCACAACGCCGGGCTGGCTTATTTATTGCGGTAGTTGCATTGGTTTCTATTTTGATCTTGGTGATGATCAAGCCGAATTTTGGCTAAAAGCAAGCAGGCTGTGACTTCAAGCGCAGTCTGCCTATGTGAATAATTAAAAAATACAAGTGTGATAAAAGTAGTTAAAAATAACAGGAGGGGACATGAATACACGTGTGGTATTTAATCAAAAAGGTGGGGTGGGTAAGTCCAGTATTACCGTTAATCTGGCCGCGATCAGCGCACATCAGGGTTTAAAAACTTTACTCATTGATCTGGATCCACAAGCCAATTCCAGTCAATACGTATTAGGTGACGATGCGACCTATTCAAGTGACAAGCCGGCATTAGAACCGAATATTGAAAACTATTTTGAAAATGTGCTGGGCAATCAGCAAAGTAAAGGCTTGCTCGGCAATGCAATTGGCTCGATTTTGAAAAGCCGTAGCAAAGGTCTGGAAAGTTATGTGCATCAGTCTCCCTTTAAGTATCTGGATGTGATTCCAGCCAGCCCGACACTGGGCGCCTTGGCACATGCACTGGAGTCCAAGCATAAAATCTACAAACTGCGAGATGCTTTACAACAATTGTCCGGGCAATATGATCGGGTGTTTATTGATACCCCGCCGGCATTTAATTTCTTTACACTGTCGGCTTTGATTGCTGCAGACCGCGTGCTGATTCCATTTGACTGTGATGTGTTTTCTAAACGCGCCTTACAGACCCTGATTGAAAATGTCATTGAAACCCAAGATGACCATAATGAAAGACTGGAAATTGAAGGTATTGTGGTGAATCAGTTTCAGGCACAGGCCAGATTACCGCGTGAAGTGGTGCAGCAACTGAAAGATGAAGGATTGCCCGTACTCAATAGTATGTTACCGCCCTCCATCTTAATGAAAGAATCTCATCATAAAAATCAGCCCCTGATTCATTTGGCTACTGATCATAAATTGACTCAGGCCTATCAATCGTTGTTCAATGAGATAGAGCAGAACTAAGATCGAGTTAACTATGAAACTTGTGAAATTAAGCCTGAGTATTGCAGCACTTGCATTGCTGAGTGCTTGTGCAACAACGGTGAAACCCACCTATGTGTCCCCGACCCAGTATCAGACCTTGGGTTGTCAGCAGCTACAAGGCGAATATAACCGTATTCAGAAATATATCGACAATGGCGTGGAAGCACCAAAACGTACGGGTGTAGGTCTGGGCGTCGGTCTGGGTGGTGGCTGGGGCAGTCGCGGTGGTTGGGGGATTGGTCCGAGTGTTTCCGTCAATATGGGACAGTCATCCAATACCAAGCGAACCGAACTGGCACGGCTTTTAGGTGAACAGGAAGCGATTGTTCAGGCCGCCCGTTACAAAAATTGTCCGATTGTGGTTCGTCAGAATATTGCTAAATAACGAATTCCTGATCTCTTCATAAATGCTGATCTTGGGTCAGCATTTTTTATGATTTTTTCAAAATAGCCGAGCTGATATTCCGCTTAATATCACTTGAAATGGCGCGTATCGTCTCAGCATCCTAGATTTATAGAGCTGTTCTGGCATGAGAATATTGATTAAGCTATAAGCTAGGCCCGGAATAGTTCATCACGATGATTGAAAATTGGTTATTTGTATTGGGGCTAATCGCCGTTCTGATGATTCCTGGGCCGGCGAATGCCTTGGTCGCCAGCTCTGCGTATCAGCAGGGTCAGGCCAAAACCAGCCTTTATATTCCTGCCATTCTGATGGGCTATTTTTATGCGATTAATGTCTGGGCTTTGTTGATTCATCTGGCTTTACCGATCTGGCCAAACTTCAAAAGCTTGCTGTATGTCCTGAGTACCATCTGTGTGGGCTGGATGACGCTGCATTTATATAAGGCCCAGCAGTTAGAACGCTATAGCAAAAATCATCCGCAGATTCGTCCCTGGCAAATGTTTACTGTCACCTTAAGCAATCCTAAAGCAGCATTGTTGGCCTCCGGGATCTTACCCATGGAAACTTGGCAAAGTCCGACCAACTTTGTTCTGGTGTTTGCTGCCTTTTGCTTGAGTACCGTTCCAGTAGGGATTTTCTGGATGGTCTTTGGTCAGGCAATTTTGAGCAGTCACTCTGAAAAAATAAAAGCCGGCCTTATTTATAAAGGCTCGGCTCTGTTTGTACTGCTTTGTCTGATCCCATTACTGATCAAGCTTTGGGATTAAATGCACAGGCTATAAAAAATCTTAAGCTGTTTTACTTTTTTTGAGTCTTTGTTGAATAAAGCCGATCACACCTGGCAAGACACTTAAAATAATAATACCGAAAATCAAATAGGTGAAGTTATCTTTGACGATCGGCATATTACCGAACATATAGCCCAGAATGACAAATGAGCTGATCCAGATGAATCCACCCACTACATTATAGCTCAGGAAATATTTGTAATTCATGCTGCCAGCACCAGCGACAAAAGGTGCAAAGGTACGAGCAAAAGGCACAAAACGCGCAAAAATAATGGTTTTACCACCATGTCTGGCAAAGAATTGCTGAGTTGCCAATAAATGTTTTTTATTGATAAAGCGCGATTCAATCTCGAAAACCCGCGGCCCGATATATTTGCCAATATGGTAATTCAGGGTATCGCCCAATACTGCCGCAACAAATAAAAGCGGAATCAGTACCCAGGGATCCATCACACCTGTAGACGCTGCCAAAGCACCTGCTGCAAATAGCAAGCTGTCGCCGGGCAAGAACGGCATCACCACCAAACCTGTTTCCACAAAGATAATCAGGAAAAGAATGGCATAAATCCAGATCCCGTAATTGGTGATAAATTCAAGCAAGTGATCATCAACATGCAAGATAAAATCAATCAGTTCCATGAGCCCAGTACAAGCAAAAGTGTGCTCAAATCCTAACAGCGATCACCTATAAAGTCAGTAATAAAAGTCGACTATTTTGCGGCTTATTTTTCTGCTGTCGGGCGAATCCCTTCACTTTTAAAATGGATGTATCAGGGTATGAGCATATTTTTATTGGGGCTTTTTGAGCAGACAACACAAGTTCATCATGGCGTTACACAACGTCTGCGGCATCTATTTCGGCTTTCTGTTTAGATCATAGAATCATCATAAAAATGGCAGGTCAAAACACATGAAAAAATATATTCTGGCGACACTGGTTCTGGCAGCTGCCAGTCCGGCACTTTGGGCTAAATCAGATCAGGCTATTCTGGAGGAAGCAAAACAGAATGTAGTCAGTATTGCTCAGGCACATAAAATGAAAGATGAAACTGGCGTGACCTTAAGGGGGCAGATCGTCAAACAGCGTGCAGCACAAAGTGACGAATTTGAATTAAGAGATAAAACCGGCAGCATCATGATTGATGTAGATGACGACCACTGGAAAAGATTAAAACTCAAAGCAGGCGATCGGGTAGAAGTCTGGGGCGAGGTCGATACGCACCGCAACAAACCCACCGATATTGAAGTGATTCAGATTGAACGCGTGAAATAAACCATTCATTTGGCTGGAACAGGAAAGCAGCGAAACTCTGCTCTCCTGTGAACCAGTCAAAAATGAGGGCATTATTTTCTGAAATTTCTTAACTGTTTAATATTTAAACCAATTGGAATAGTGTGCTTAAACACAAGAAAAATGCTAGAATACGGCGCTTATCTTTCGTTTGCCTTTCATAGTTGTTCGTCATGACTACCAATACTCAAATTACTGAAGATCGTATCCTGATTCTGGATTTCGGTTCTCAATATAGTCAGCTCATTGCACGCCGTGTCCGTGAAGCTGGTGTATATTCTGAAATGTATGCCTATGATATGTCTGAAGAAGACATTCGTGCATTTAATCCAAACGGTATCATCTTGTCTGGTGGACCTGAGAGCGTTCACCTTGAAGGCAGCCCGCGTGCGCCACAAGTGGTATTCGAGCTCGGTGTACCGGTATTGGGTATTTGTTATGGCCTGCAAACCATGTGCGAACAGCTTGGCGGTAAAGTCGAGCCAGGTACTGTGCATGAGTTCGGTTATGCAGAAGTTGATATCGTGGTACGTGACAAGCTGATCGGTAATTTACAGGACCGTGAAAACCAGTTGCATGTCTGGATGAGTCATGGTGACAAGGTTGCCCGTATTCCAGAAGGCTTCCAGATCACTGCACAAACTCCAAGCTGTCCAATTGCGATGGTGTCTGACGAAACTCGTGGTTTCTATGGTATTCAGTTCCATCCTGAAGTGACACATACCTCTAAAGGGGCAGAATTACTGTCGAACTTCGTTCATCAAATTTGTGGTTGCCGCGGTCTATGGACGCCAGAACACATTATTGATCTACGTGTAGAACAGCTTCGCCAACAGATCGGTGATGAAAAAGTATTACTTGGTCTTTCAGGTGGTGTGGATTCATCTGTCGTTGCAGCGCTGTTGCATAAAGCGATTGGTGATCAGCTGACATGTGTGTTTGTCGACAATGGTCTGCTTCGTTTGAACGAAGGTGATCAAGTGATGCAAATGTTTGCTGACAATATGGGGATTCGTGTCATCCGTGCTGCTGCAGAAGAGCGTTTCTTGACTGCACTTGCAGGCGAAGTTGATCCTGAAGCAAAACGTAAAATTATTGGCCGTGAGTTTATTGCAGTCTTTGCTGAAGAAGCACGTAAATTAGATGGGGTAAAATTCCTGGCTCAAGGTACGATTTATCCAGACGTGATTGAATCTGCTGCAAGCAAACAGGGCAAGGCACATGTGATTAAATCGCACCACAACGTGGGTGGTTTACCAGCAGACTTGGCTTTTGAACTGGTTGAACCATTACGTGACTTGTTTAAAGATGAAGTACGTAAATTGGGTACCACTTTGGGCTTGCCACACAGCATGATTTACCGTCATCCATTCCCAGGCCCAGGTCTAGGTGTGCGTATCTTGGGTGAAGTGAAAAAAGAATATGCAGACATTTTACGTCTTGCTGATGACATTTTCATGCAGGAACTTCGTGCCAGCGGTTGGTATGACAAGACTGCTCAAGCATTTGCGGTATTCCAGCCGGTGAAATCTGTCGGTGTTGTCGGTGATGGTCGCCGTTATGCATGGGTGATTGCACTGCGTGCGGTAGAAACTGTGGACTTTATGACTGCTCGTTTCGCGCATCTTCCTTATGATCTAGTCGATAAAATCTCGACTCGTATCATGAATGAAATTAAAGATGTGTCTCGTGTTGTGTATGACGTATCGTCTAAGCCACCTGCAACTATTGAATGGGAGTAAAATCGGGATTTCTAAAAGCGATAGCTTTTAGCCGATTTTACGCCAAGAGCTATGCTCGCGGCAGTGAGGGATTTCACGAAGCACGGCTTCTTGCCTGAATGATGCCAAGCGCTATGCACGTAGTAAATATCTGGTTGATCGGAGATATCCCAATAAAAAAAGAGCGCTTCGGTGCTCTTTTTTATGAGTTTTTATGAGGATTTTTTCTTCGTGATAGAATATGCAACTTTTCCATGTAAAGTTTATAAAAATTTAAGTTTTCACTAATATTCCTGATTTCATTATTTAAAGGGCAGATCAGAATTGCTTGGTTTGATTGGCCTTTGAATGACCTTGCTGGGTCACGGGCTTAAAGGCATTCCAGGGATTGGCTGGAGCAGGTTTGGGCTTTTCCAGCATTTTGGAATGATAAACTTCAATCCGATTTCGGCCTGATTTTTTCGCCTGATATAAAGCGATATCGGCTTGCTTGATCAGCTCCTCCAGCTTTTGCGTAGGCGACTCCAGTTCTGCTATACCAATCGAAATGGTAAAACGAATGGGCTGGTTCGGTTTGGCATAAACAAATTGTTTCTGAATTGCACAACGAATTCGCTCTGCAATCACCAGACTGTCTGGCAGCTGGGTATCTTCCAAGAGAGCAATAAACTCTTCACCACCAAAACGTGCCAGTACATCGCTATGGCGCATTTCTTTACGGGTGACTTCAGCAATCAGTTGTAGTACGCGATCGCCGATGTCATGCCCATAGTTGTCATTGATATTTTTAAAATGATCGACATCAAACATCAGCAGGCAGGTGCTGGCATGTTTGGGCCATTGATGAATAGAACGTTCAGCCATATCGACAAAATGGCGGCGGTTGTATAACTGGGTCAAATCATCCGTATGTGCCAGATTTTTTAAGGTTTGATAGTTCCATTCGTCCAGCAAAGAGCGCAGGAAGGAACGCCGTACGTTCAGAATATTATTCCAGTTAATATAAATGCTAAAAAACCAGAGTGGACTAAACACGACAGTAAAAATAAAGGCTTGAGATGCATTCATTAACTGGGTCACTCCAATCATGATAAACAGGGCAATCAAGATGGAACAATAGACCGCAACTTTAAATTGGGTCTGTATACACAGATTGGCGATGAGAATAAAGATCGCAGAGGCATAAATATAGGTAGCAACATGGGGGCTGCTTGAAAGCACCAGCAAGCCAATCCATGCAGCTGCAGCCACAGTGGTGGCGATCGGCAGGATTCTATCTAGAATCTGAATATTTTTATATGTGTTAAACAAGTAATAACAGCAAAGCATAGCGCCTAGAACCAAGATGACGCGCATCAGACCAGAAATAAAAAACATGTCTGGAATAATCAGAATATCGGCAAAGAAATACAGCAAAAAGGCAATTTGTGCCAGATAGTTGATTTGACGTAAATTAGTATGACTATGCGTATAGACATAATCGTGAAAATATTGCTGAAACGCGGCAGGAATACGGGCATGAGGATCTGTCAGCGCCTGTTCGATCAGCTGACGGTTTTGCAGATCACATTCAGATAATTTCAGTGATTTATCGGTCGTTGAGTTTTGAAAAGATATATTCGCCGTTGAATATATATTCTCATGCTGAGCAGACATGTCCTGGTCCAGTATTATTTTTATAGGTGCCTATTATGCCGTGATTGGATGAAAAATAACCTCCCTAAAATTGGGTATCTGACTTAAATTTGACTTTAAAACGTAACAAAAATTATATTTTTTAGCTGCAAAAGTGATTGAAATCCATAAAAATAATTTTTAATTGCTTTAATTTTTAAATTAAAATCATTCGTTTCACGTGAAACATTGGGTAATTGGGCCAGCAATGTCGAAATGGCTTCTAGCGCAGGCTTGAGAGCACCCTAATCAGCATTGAGCCACTTCCACTCAGGCTGTTACACTGCGAAATTCAGGTTTGATCGCTTGAACAGGAGTTAGATCGATCAAGCGATGTTAAGGGTTTTATACGTATCTAAATATTTCCAAAGATAGATTTTGCAAATAGACCCTGTAAATTGTCCTGAATAGGGAGACATCTTGCAGCAGTCCAAGGGAAGAATGTTTCATATAATTTAAGATTTAGAATGAAAATGCCGAGGTGAGCTCAGCCATGTCGAATAATAGTGATATTGAACTGTCCAATTCGGATGATTGTGAAAAATATGTCAATCAGTTTATTCAGGAATTCCCTTTACGCCGTGCCGAAATCGGACAGGGTACCGTAATCAAACGTGCCTTGCCCAGCCGACATAAACGCATGATTGGTGCCTGGTGTTTTCTGGATCATGCCGGTCCGGCCAGCTTTCCACAAGGCGATGGCCTAGATGTTGGGCCACATCCCCATATTGGTCTGCAGACCTTTACCTGGATGCTGCAAGGCACCATGATGCACAATGACAGTTTAGGTACTCAGCAGCTGATTCGTCCCAAACAGGTCAATCTGATGACCTCGGGCTATGGCATTTCACATACGGAAGTTTCTCCAGAAAGCGAAACGCATATGCATGCAGCGCAGTTATGGATTGCCTTACCGGATGACAAGATCAATATGGCACCGGCTTTTGAGCATTATCCTGAATTGCCTGTGGTTAATGATCAGGGCATCGAATTTACCGTCTTAGTCGGTGAATATTTAAAAACCGTTTCACCGGTAAAAGTGCATAGTGAACTGCTCGGGGTAGACCTGTATGCAGCAGAAAGTACCAGTGCGCGCTTAGCCCTGAATCCAAAATTTGAATATGGTTTTATGGTACTTGAGGGAACAGCCAGCATTAATGGGCATGAACTGACGGAAGATAACATGCTGATCCTTGAACCGGGATTAGAGCAGGTTAATGCTGATATTCATGCCGGGAGCCGTGTGCTACTTATTGGTGGTGAACCATTTGAAAGCCCGATTTTACTGTGGTGGAATTTGGTCGGACGTACCACCGAGGAACTTAAAATTGCGCGGCAACAATGGATTGAAGGCCATGAACGCTTCGGTTCGATTCCGGCCTATGATGGACCACGTTTAGAAGCTCCCGCATTTCCAGACCGGATGCGTGCTTCCAGATAAACGATCAGAATTGCAGGGGTGGATGGAACCCTGTCGGATTTGAACTGAAAATGGCAAATCTGCAACCTAGGGAACAGAGCATTACAGTCATCAAAAATTGCGCTACATTCCGCTGCTTTTTGCTATGCTCAGCAAGCAAGAACAATAAAATCATGAGTCTAATATGCGTGTTTTACATCATCTCGAACAATCACGATCGTTTCGTATTCTCTGGGCCATGGAAGAGTTAGGACTGGATTATGAAGTGCAATATTATCAGCGTCAGCCTAATCTTTCCGCGCCACCGGCCTTAAAACAGATTCATCCCTTGGGTAAGGCACCAATTCTGACCGATCAGGAGCAGGTACTGGCGGAATCTGCGGCGATCCTGGAGTATTTACAGGAAAGCTATGATGAACAGCAGCAGTTTCGCCCAGAAGATCCTGCCGACAAGGCCCAGTACCGTTACTGGATGCATTATGCAGAAGGTTCATTAATGCCGCTGCTGGTGATGCAACTGGTGATGACCACTGTACCGAAACATACCCCTTTGCTGATTCGACCAGTAGCCAAGAAAATTTGTGAGGGCGTGAAGAAACAGTTTGTACAAAGCCGCTTAAAAGATCATATCCAGTTTCTGGAACGTTATTTGAGTGAGCATGATTATTTTGCCGGACATTTCAGTTTTGCCGATATTCAGATGAGTTTTCCTTTGGAAGCCATGCAAAGCCGGACTGGCCAAAGTTATCCAGCGATTCAGGCTTATCTGAAACGGGTATCGCAACGTGCAGCCTATGCGCGTGCACTGGCCAAAGAAAAACAGATAGCATCCTGAAAAAAAAGCTGCCGATGGCAGCTTTTTTAATGGGGGATATCAGTCTGGAAAGCTAAGGCGCTCTTTAGGGAAAATTACCTTAAAAGTGGAACCCTGGTTTTCCTTGGATTCAATTTCGAGATGTGCCTGATGTTGCATCAGGACATGCTTAACAATTGCCAATCCTAAACCGGTGCCACCGGTGCGCCGGCTACGGTCTGAATCGATCCGGTAAAAACGTTCGGTCAGACGTGGCAAGTGTTTGGGATCAATTCCGATGCCGTTATCTTCCACTACAAAATAGGCAGATTCACCATCATCATGCCACCCCATGGTAATGATTCCACCTTTAGGCGTATATTTAATCGCATTGGTGATCAGGTTGCTAAAGGCGCTGGCCAGTTCCATATCTGAACCGATCAGATCGCAATGACTGTCAATGTCCAGATTCAGGGTATGGCCATAATCGATATTATAGGCCTGTGCATCATCAAATAGCTGATTCATCAGACTTGGCATTTCGATGATCTGGTTTTTGGCAATATTTTTGTCATTTTCCAGACGTGACAGCAGCAGCAGGTCATTCACCAGCGCGTTCATGCGTCGGGTCTGCGACTGCATCTGATCAAAGGCGCGTTTCCAGCGCGGATTGATGTCTTCCTGGTCGGTAAAAGTTTCAATATAGCCACTGAGTACGGTCAAAGGCGTACGCAGCTCATGCGAAATATTATCGACAAAATCTTTACGCATCTGTTCCAGATTGTGCATCCGGGTCACATCATAGGCGACCAGTACCCGGCTTTCTCCACCAAAGCGGGTCATTTTGACCTGGACATAATGATCTTCGAACAGCGAAGATCTCATTTTCAGGCCATCGGGTGACTCATCAATATGATGATAATATTCAATAAAACTCGGCTGGCGCAGCAAAGTTAAAATATTACGGCGACGGTCATCACTGGAGATCCCGAGTAGACGTTCGGCGGCTGGATTCCACCATTCAATCTGCTGGTTTTCATCAATTAAAACCACCGCTTCTTGCAAGGCCACCAGTGAAGACTGTGCTCGATCGATCAGTTCCACCATTTCTGCCTGCACAATCCGTTCCTGCCGCTGAGCGCGATAAACATTAAATAACAGTGCGCCCCAAATCCCGCCGATATTCGGTGGAACATCATAAGGGCGATTAGAAATCCATTCATTGACCAGATATAAAGAGCGCATCTGGGTGCTAAAGAACGCCACAAAGGCAATGACGATACAAATCCAGAAATACCCAATCCCAAAACCGATAAGGCTGGCGATGATCAGGAAAAAAGCCAGTAAGCGTAAATCCTGTTTGGCAAAATCCCATAAACTGCTGTAACGGATTCTTTTGTGCTCACGTGCCAGTTCGGGGACAGGGTAGGGTTCATACATAAAACAAGATTTACCTTAAAAGACGTTAACCTAAAGCCACATCTGCACGGGTTGAAAAACGGTAACCGGTTCCACGTACGGTTTGTACATAGCGGTTTGCGCCATAAGGTTCCAGCACTTTGCGCAAACGGCGTATATGGACGTCAATAGTGCGGTCTTCAATATAGACGTTGCCGCCCCAAACCTGATCCAGCAATTGCGCACGGGTATAGGCACGTTCCGGATGGGTCATAAAGAACGCCAATAGACGGTATTCAGTGGGCCCCATTTCCAGAATTTTATCACCAAAATTAACCCGCTGACTGACCGGATCCAGAATCAGGCCATTGGCATCAATGGTTTTTTCACCGCTGAGTGCATTGGCACGGCGCAGGACAGCTTTAATGCGTGACACCAGTTCCCGGGTCGAGAACGGCTTGGTCATGTAATCATCGGCACCGGCATCCAGACCTTGTACTTTGTGGTCTTCTTCACCGCGTGCGGTCAGCATGATCACCGGAATTTCTGACAGGCTTTCATCACGTTTCAGACGACGACATAGATCTACACCGCTGATCCCGCCCGGCATCATCCAGTCCAGCAAAATCAGTGCCGGACGTTGATCCACAATCATCTGATGCGCCTGCTTGGCATCTTCGGCCTGTAAGCATTGAAAACCGGCCATATCCAGAGAGGTATGGATCATTTCCCGAATCGGGAGTTCGTCATCGACGATTAATATGTAGTCATCTTTCACAACGCAATACCCTATTTCATGTAAACGGTGAACCGTTTTATATTTATGACAGGCTTATTACAAAGACTAATTATGACAGTATCATTGCAGAAAGGGAAAAACTGCTGAAATTCGCAAAGATTTGTGATAATTTTAGTAAAGAAACTTGTTAAAAAATCATAAATTAATTTTACTTTTATCGGTGCTTCAGCAGAAATTAGCAACCTGTTTTAGAATGCAGAAAATCTGATTAAACCTTCGATTTAACAGCTATTTTTTGTCGGAAAATGACTCCAATAATGCCAAAAATACCACACTGCATGATGATAAAACTTCCTCAAGTGACTGCTTGAATCCACTCATGACCCAGCGAATGGCAATTTGGGTGACATAGCCATTTAAACCGGTCGACACCAGTGAAATTTCCTGCTCACTACGATTTAACTGCGGCATCATTAACATGACAAAGGCATGAATCATGCGGTCGAAGCGCGACATGGTTTCATGAATGGTGGCCTGATTATGCAACTCCTGCACCAGCATGGCATCAATATAAATGATCCGTGCCATACGCGGATTGTCACGCAAGGTGCTAAGCAAGGCGGTTAGCCCCGCTTCAATCATTTTTTTCGGATCAGTGGATGCCTGCATCATGGCCTGCATGACATTCTGTTGCAGTTCATCAATCAGTTTTAAAAAGATGGTCTGAAACAGGTGCTCACTTTTTTTAAAAGATTCATAAAAATAACGTTCAGTCAGTTTGGCTTCATTGCAGATATCTTTCACGGTTACTGAAAAAAAGCCATGGCTGCCATAAGCTTCAATGCCGGCTTCAATCAGCTTTTCACGACGTACCTGCTGTCGCTCAGCCATCGACAGGCCTTTAAACTGACGTTCCTTGCTTTTGGGTGGTCGTGATGGTGCTGCTGCATTGATTGAATCGGTCATAAGGCCTGGCTACTCATCTGCATGAAGATTTTGAATATCTTAGCAATAAATCACGCTTTGACCTATGTCGAAATTCAGCAGAGAAATTTGACCGCTAAGGACATCGGATAATTATTGACAATATATATTGTCAAAATTATATTGAGGGTCTGTGCTAACTCCTGAAACAACAGAACAAGATCCTGCTGTCATGGAAGAGCAGTTACTTACATAAGGAAATTCAATGAAAAATTTTAAGAATAAAGTTGCTGCCATTACCGGTGCCGGTTCAGGGATCGGTCAGCAGCTGGCAGTTTTGCTGGCACAGCAAGGCTGTCATCTGGCACTGAGTGATATTAATGAACAGGGACTGGCACAAACGGTTGAATTGTTGCAGGGCAGTGATGTTCGGGTGACGATTCAAAAAGTTAACGTGGCCAAGCTACAAGAGGTACGCAGCTGGGCAGCACAGGTGGAGCAGGATCATGGCAGTGTCAATATGATCTTTAACAATGCCGGCGTGGCACTTGGCTGCACCGTAGAAGGTGCGAGCTATGAAGATCTGGAATGGATCGTCGACATTAATTTCTGGGGCGTGGTGTATGGCACCAAAGAATTTCTGCCTTTAATCAAGAAAACCGGCGATGGTCATGTGATTAATATTTCCAGTCTGTTTGGTTTAACCGCGCAGCCGACCCAGTCGGCGTATAACGCGACCAAGTTTGCAGTGCGTGGTTTTACCGAATCCTTGCGTCAGGAACTGGATTTGCAAAATTGTGGCGTGAGCGCACTTTGTGTACATCCGGGGGGAATCCGTACCAATATTGCCAATGCTGCGAAAATGAATGACAGTATGCTGACCCTGGGCATGAATCCGGAAAAAGCCGCCCGTAATTTTAATAAACTGCTGCGTTGTCCACCTGAAGAAGCAGCCCGTCAAATTCTGGAAGCAGTACAAAAAGATAAGCGCCGTCTGCTCATCGGCAATGATGCCAAAGCGATTGACCTGATTCAGCGGATCTTGCCGACCGGTTATCAGCATGTCACTGCATTGGCGACCCAGTTTGGCAAAAAGAAGAAAAAATCTGCTTAAATCATTGGATATTAAACCCGCGAAAGCGGGTTTTTAATCTTTTATTGCAGATCAGGAGTGAGTTGCTGTAAGGCTGTAGGCATGTAAAATAATGAAGCTAAACCAATATTTTAATGGTTTTTTTCTTCCAGACCAACTGATAATACAGTCCCTGCAAAATACACATGCTGACAAAGGCCAATGCATAGGCATACCAGATCCCTTCCAGCCCCCACCACTGGCTAAACAGATAAGCGGCAGGAACTTCAATACAAAGAATTGCAAAAATATTGATCAGCATCGGTGCAGTTACCGTGCCACTTGAACGCATAATTGACGCAAAAATGGCGCTGGCACCAAAGAATAAAATAGACCAAAGCACAATGAATAAAAGTTGCTGACCCAGCACCACGACCTGAGGATCAGTAATAAACAGTGCCATTAAATATTTTGAGAACAGATAGGCCAAAACCACCAAACCGCCAGTAAACAGAATATTCATACTGAGTGCAGTCCGTGTGACTTTATTCAGCAAATCGGATTTTCCTGCACCAATCGCTTGTGCACCAAACACAGAAGCTGCAATCGCAATCGACAGAGCAGGAAACTGGATATAATTTAACACCTGGTTGACCGCACCATAGGCAGCCGTTGCTTCTGCGCCATAGCGGTTGACCAAGCCGACAATCACCAGACCGGCGACAGAAGTCGTGATCATCTGTATTCCAGTCGGAACGCCCAGACTTAAAATAATTTTGCTTAATTTAGGCTGATGGCGGATATGTTTTAATAATGCCCAGTCGAGCCTGAGCGGATGTTGTTTATAATTTAAATACAGGACTAGAAACAACAATACGGCCAGATTACCCAAAATGGTGGCAATTGCCGGCGAGATAATGCCCATTTGGGGAAAGCCAAAATATCCGGCAATTAATATCGGGGTGACTACCAAGCCCACGCCAATGGTGAGTGCGGAAGCAAACAGCGGTGTGGTGCTGTCGCCTACACCGCGCAAGATAGAGGTATAAATAATATAAATAAAAATTAGGGGACTACCTGCCAGCATCCATTGCACATAGGGCAAGGATAAATGCATCACCTCCGGATCTGTACCGAGCGCCAAGAGGATATTTTCGGCAAAAATCACACCAAACAGAGCGATCAAGCTTCCGCCAATCAAGGTCATAAATAAAGTTGAACCGACCACACAGCGCACTTTTTCGATATTTTTTGCGCCCCAGGCCTGTCCAATAAGTACAGTAGAACCGGCAGATAAGCCAATGACAAAAGCCATCAAACAAAACAGGATCGGGAAAAATACCGCAACCGCAGCAATGGCATTGACTCCCAGCATTTGCCCGACAAAAACCGTATTAATCGTGCCTGAAAGGCTTTGCAGGATATTGGTTGCAATTAATGGCAACAGAAATACCAGAAAGGCCTTCCATAAATTCTGTTGTTGGATCAGTGATTGCTGTACCATGCCCTATCCTGTTATTGATTTTTCATCTATTTAATTATGTTGCTATTATTGAATAAAGCAGGAATAAAGGCCTTAGCTTTTAAGTAACTAAGGCATTTATTTTATAAGAATTTTAGTTAAAATTTGAATTAAACCTTTGAAAGAATTTGACCTGCCTGAATCAGGGTCTGTTCTTTTTTTGCAAAACAGAACCTGAGCAGGCGTAAATCGGCAGGCGCTTGCTGGTAGAACACAGAGACTGGAATTGCCACGATCCCGTGTTGCTCTGCCAGAAAATGACACATCTCTACATCATTTAAATCAGGCCGGATAGCCGAATAATCGAGATTCTGGAAATAAGTTCCTTGAGAGGGCGTCCATTTAAAACGTGATGTTTCTATTGATGAATTAAATAGATCACGTTTGTTTTGATAGAACCGGGAAAGTTCGCGTATATGTTCAGGATGCTGTTGCATGTATTCCGCCAAAGCCACCTGAATCGGAGTCACGCCACAGAAGCTGGCAAACTGATAAATCTGTCTGAACATTTTCATGAGTGGCGGTGCCGCAATACAAAAACCGGTTTTCCAGCCGGTGACATGAAAGGTTTTACCAAAAGAACCAATCACGAAGCTACGCTCGCGCAGTTCAGGAAATGACCAGGCTGAATGGTGCTGAACGCCGTCGAAAACCAGATGTTCATAGACTTCATCGGATAACACCACAATATTGCGCTCACGGATCAGCTCAATCAGATGTTGCCAGTCTGCTCTGGACCAGACACTACCGCTGGGGTTGTGAGGAGTGTTGACCACAATCATGCGGGTACGCTTATTGATGGCATCTTTCACCTGATTCCAGTCCACAGAAAACTCTGGATGCTGTAATGCAATATGTACAGGCGTTGCACCAGCCAGCTGTACTGCAGGTGCATAACTGTCATAGCTCGGATCGAAAATAATCACTTCATCACCCGCACGAACTGTGGCCTGAATCGCACAAAAAATCGCAATTGTGGCGCCGGAAGTAATCGTGATCTCTTCTAGCGGGTCAATGCTCAGCTGATCGCGCTGTCGATACAGATCGGCCACCAGCCCACGCAATATCGGCAAGCCATCTCCAGGTGCATACTGGTTAAATCCGTTATGACTGGCCCGGCTCAAAGCCTCAATCAATGCCGGTGGCGCAGGAAAGTCTGGAAATCCCTGTGAAAGGTTCAATGCGCCGAGTTTTTGTGCCAGGGCCGACATGGTGCTAAAAATCGTGATGCCTAGATCAGGCAGTTTAGAGGGGAATTCCAGCATGTCCTTGGCCTTGAAAATAAGATTGAATCCAGTGTAGCAGCAAGTTCTACTCTGGATAATCAGAAAATTCTGAAATATTTGGCATTATTTTTACTTCTATTTTTCAGAGATTTATTGAATAGGTGCAATTGAATTACTGAAAATCAAATGCCTAATTATGTGAAATGCACACTGAGCTGGACGAAATGGACAACTTTTCCTAGAATTTGCTCCACAATAATAATGCTTAAAACTATAACTATAAAATGCCAAAACATATTCATCTGCTACTGGAGCAACTTGGGCTGAACCGGCAGCATCGTGTGCTGCATCTGCAGTTTTCACATCTGCCCTTAAATCATCAGGTCTTGATTCAGCGGATTGATGGCCAGCATCAGATTAATCAGGGTCTGCAGGCAGAACTGATCTGCCTTTCTACGCAGGCCAATCTTGCTTTAAAGCAATTTATAGGCTGTCAGGTGGCAGTAGATCAGGTAACAGATCGTGGCGAACTTTTTCGAACCAGTGGCATTATTACCGCAGCCAGTCAGGGACACAGCGACGGTGCCTTGAGCTTGTATAAATTAACTATGCAGGATGCTACTGCACTCTGGCACAAACGCCGTAATAGTCGGGTGTTTATGAATAAGAGCGTGCGCAAAATCAGTGAAATATTATTTAGTGAATGGCAAAGCAGAAGTGCATTATTTGCAGCCAGTCTTAGTCTGGACTTGACCGGATTAAATCGGGATTACGATGTACGCCCTTTTGTGATGCAGTCCAATGAGTCGGATTATGATTTTTTAACACGTTTATGGCGTAGTGAAGGAATAAACTGGCTGATTGATGAAAAGCACTCCATTGTTCCGGTGTCCGCTACTGAGATTCAGCCGCAGATCCTGCGTTTAATCGATCATTCTCAAGCCTTTTCAGCTTTAAAACGCCGTTCAATCCGCTTCCATCGCAGTCATGCCACCGAGCAGTTTGATACGCTGACCAGTCTGATTGCCGTACGTCAGCTTAATTCCAACAGTACCCATACCCAGCGCTGGCAAGCGCAGCACCTTGCGCAGGATCAAAGCCAGTCCTTATTAAATACTCATCAGCAAAGTAGCGTGCAGGATACGGCCAGTCTGAATCTTGAGGATGCCTGGAACATTAGTCCGGCCTGGACAGGTGATTTGAATGCCGAGGATCAGGTGACGGCATCTGGTACGGCACAACTGGAACGACTGAATCAGCAGCTCAATCATTATCATGCGCTGCAATCCAAATATTTTAAAGCCAGCAGCAGTGTACGTGATGCTCAGGTCGGGTATTGGTTTGAATTAAAACAGCATGCTGAAATTGATCAGCATCCCGTGCATGAGCGTGAATTTTTGATTTTGGGTAAACGCTTCTATAACCAGAATAATTTACCTAAAGATATTTTATTGCAGCTAGACAGCTTGCTCGGCCAAAGTGATTGGCAAATTTCGGAGGAAGAACGGCAGGGCAATCAGCTGTATATCGTCCGTCGTGACATTCCGGTCGTACCTGAATATCAGCCTTTTGTGCATCGCCCCGTTGCATATCCGCAGCGAGCTCGAGTGGTCGGGCCTGAAGGTGAAACAATCCATGTCGATGCTTGGGGAAGAGTGAAAGTTCGTTTTCTATTTACCCGAAGTGATGACCATCAACATGATGCCGGTGCAGGCAGCAATGACAATGATAGCGATTCGGCCTGGATTGATGTATTAACCCCTTGGGCTGGTGAAGGTTATGGAGTCAGATTGCATCCACGAGTTGGTGAAATGGTGGTGATTGATTTTTTTGAAGGCGATATCGATCGGCCCTTTGTTATGGGACGGATTCACGAAGCAGAACGACATCCAGTGATGTTTGATGCGAAGGGACAATTACCAGCCACCAGAAAACTCAGTGGGATCCGTTCCCAAGAAGTAGAGGGTGAGGGTTTCAACCAGCTGCGTTTTGATGATACGACGGATCAGATTAGTGCGCAGTTACACAGTAGTCATGGTGCTAGCCAGTTGAATTTAGGAAATCTCAGTCATCCTAAAGAAACCGAATCGAGTGAAGGTCGTGGGGAAGGGTTTGAACTAAGGACAGATCAGTGGGGGGTGGTACGAGCAGGGCAAGGTTTACTGATTTCGACCTATTCGCAAGATACAGCAGCAGGTAATCACCTGGATGCTAAGCCTGCCAAGAACCAGATGGAATCAAATCTGAATAACACCAAAATTCTGAGTGAGATGGCAGAAGCTCAGCAAACTGATCCGCTTGAGGTTTTTTTTAGCTTAAAACAATTTCTGAATCAACTAGAAACTGAAGATGCGAGCAAAGCCACTGCATTTAAACAGGCTGTTATGGTATTAACGGCACCACATTCGATTGTGCTGAGTACAAATGAAAATATTCATTTATCTGCAGACCAGCAGATAAATTACAGTGCAGGGGAAAATATCCATCTATCGACTCAACAGTCTCTGATTGCACATGCGCAGCACAAGATCAGCCTATTTGCTGCTCAGAACGGAGCACGCTTATATGCAGGCAAAGGTAAAATTGAAATACAGGCCCAAGATGATGCCATCGAAGCAATTGCACGGAAGGTGATTAAGCTGATTTCAACTGAAGACAAGATTGAGATCACCAGTCCGAAAGAGATCCTGCTAACCGCGGGAGGGTCTCAAATAAAGATTAATAGCAGTGGAGTATGTATCACAACTGGTGGAAAGTTTGAATGTAAAGCGGGGCAGCATTTGTTTGAAGGTGGAGCGACCGCTAAAGCTGAAATACCCAATTTACCTATAATTCAAGATATTAAGACTTTCACAAATAAATGGGATTTTTATAATCTTTTCTATGAGGCTGATTTTAAGGATGTTAAATATAAATTAATCAATAATAGAAATAATACCTATGTATTAGGCACACTTGATCAACATGGTCGAACTCAACGTATGAGTAATTATAATAACGAAGGTTACGACATTCTCATTGGTACAGAAGATAAATGGACTGTGCTTGTCGATGATGAAAATTTAGAAGAAATAGATCATATTTGTAGTTCTTGTGGGCAAGATCAAGATGAGGAAAATGAGGAATAATTATGAACTGTCTTGCAAATATTAAATTTTTAGATGCTCTTGACCAACCCATCAATGGTTTAGTTCATCAACTCTGGGTAGGTTCAACGCTAATTTCTGATTATGTTACACCTGCAAGCGGCGAATCTGTATGGATTAGGCGGCCAGTTGGCACTACTATTGATGTAAAAATAAAAAGTATTACATCGGGCCAATATAAATCTAAGGTTAAAATAGAACTTATTGGTGAAAAGGTAGTCTTTATTGTTCGTAGCCCTAAAGTACTTCTGAAAGGTTTAAACCTCTCAGCCAAGGATGTAGCAACAGGTACATATTTAAGATCAACATATATAGTCGCTGAAGGTGATTATTTATCCCGGATTGCAGCTGATAACCATACAACTACAGCGGAGTTGAGTAGGATAAATAATCTAAAAAGTGATACAGATATCCATCCAGGACAAGTACTTAAGATTCCTCTTAAAAAAACTGAAGTAACTGTTTTAGCATCTGAAAGTAAATCTAAGCTAGAAGTACCAGCATCAAGGAAGCAAGAAAAAACGAAGGTTATAGTTGTTCAGAAGAGTGATACTTTATCATTGATTGCTAAGCTTACAAGAAACTCTCCAGATGAAATTAGAAAGCTTAATAATTTAAGTAGTGATAAAATCAGTCCAAATCAAAAACTAAAAGTTTATGATCGTAAAGTTACTTCTATTTCAACTAAACCTCAAGCAGAGAAGAAAGGAGAAGATAGTTCTTTAACTCCCCCCATAGTTAAACAAAATGCCTCTGAAAATAAAGAAAAAACGCCTGTAGCTAAGGTTGAATCGCCGCTACCTGTCAATAAAAATGGTTTATTGCCACAAGCATGTGGAAGAGAAAAATATTATAAGAGAACATTAGCTCGAATAGCTGAGCTTCATTCGGTTTATCAACCTTATATTATTAAATTAATTAATACAGGGTATCAAAAACTAGGTATATGCTGGGTGATTACAGATGGTTATAGAAGTCCCTCTGCGCAAGATGCGTTATCAAGCGCTAATACAAAGGCTAAAGGATTGAGCAGTTATCATCAATATGGTCTTGCAATAGATCTATACTCTGTCCGAGATGGCGAAATCGTTCTTTTTAATAAAGAATTAAGTATAGAAGACAGAACAAAAAAAACAGAGAGTGATCACAAAAAATTAGGGCCTATAGGGGAGGAATTGGGGTTGGTTTGGGGAGGGAGGTGGAAGACTATAATAGACAATCCCCATTATGAATTACATCCTAATGGAAAAACTTGGCGTGATTTAAAACCAAAGTTATTAGAAATTGGTGTAAGTAATTATAAAAAATTGGAATTTTAATAATCAGGATATCTGTGTATGAAGCCCATTTTTTTATTAGTGTGTATTTTTTTTCTGTCTAGTAGTTGTACTGCTAAAAATTATTTATATTATAAGCATACAGGCTATGAAATTAATAATAAATTTAAAAAACTACAAGGATTTAATATTGATTATGAAGTAGAGAATGGAGGGCCTATCTTTAATAATGAGATAAGTATTTATAAAGTTAGCAAGGCTAAATGTATAATTGTATCTAAAATAGATGGTGATTCAGGGGTGTATGGTACGGAAACTATTTTATATTTTTCTAATGCTAAAATATTAGAAGGTTACAGAATAAATTATAGTTATAATTTCTTAGATGGAGAGGGTTCTAAAAAAATAAATAGATTGAACTATGAAAAAAATAGAAAAAATGAAAATTTAGATCAACTAAATAAAGAGTTAAATGGATATTTAAAGTATATTAATAAAAAAACTTTAAAAGAGTGTAGTTAAACTATTATGAAATAGCCTGATTTTTGAGCCTGTAAATAATTTTGTGTAATTGCTTTTCATAAATTTAAAGGTGATTGCTTAAGCGGTCACCGAATTCAATAATAAAGCGGCTCATGGCTAAACGCCAGTCGCGAATAGGCATATTCCACTTTTTAGACGCTGCATCAATTGCCAGGTAAATCACTTTACGTACAGAATCATCCGTTGGAAAGACTTTACGCTTTTTGATCGCCTGACGTATTACGCTGTTTAATGACTCGATTGCGTTGGTAGTGTAGATGGCTTTGCGAATCTCGGCTGGATAAGCAAAGAAGGTATTCAGATTCTTCCAGTGTGTACGCCAGCTTTTGCTAATCTGT
>NZ_PHRG01000005.1 GCF_002803605.1 Acinetobacter pseudolwoffii | reverse complement strand
ATTCATGAATGTAGTTGGTCGCCTCAGTCAACGCATGCGCCAGACCAATTGCACCTTCACGATTTTTCATGATCATATGCAATGCCATACGTTGAGCCGATTTCGGCCCAACGCTTGGCAAAATGCGTAATGCTTGAACCAGTTGATCAAAACGATCACTAAACATTGCGCATTCTTCCTTAGAACATACCTGCCAGACCCGGTGGTAAACCCATACCCGAGTTTGCTGCTTTCATTCTTTCATCAGAGACCAATTCTGCCTGACGTGCTGCATCATTCATTGCAGCTGCAATCAGGTCTTCAATCATGTCTGGATCATCCTGAAGTAATTCAGGGTTGATTTCGATACGCTTCACCACATTGCGGCAAGTCATGGTGACTTTGACCAAACCACCGCCCGCTTCGGCATGCACTTCAGTTTGTGCCAGCTCTTCTTTGGCTTTTTTTACATTGTTTTCAACTTCTTTTTGCATGCGCTGAGCTTGCTGCATCAACATATTAATGTTCATAAATATCTCCGAACATAAATTTATAAAATTAGATAAGATCTAAACCACGAGTAATATCACGAATAATATCACCAATCTCTTCTAAACCAACAGAAACACGAATTAAACCTTCGCGAATACCTGCTGCTTCTTTGGCTTCAGGCGATAATTTACCGTGTGTGGTGGTTGCCGGATGGGTAATGGTTGATTTCGCATCCCCCAAGTTACCGGTGATCGAGATAAACCGGGTATTGTCAATCACCGTCCAAGCGGCTTCACGACCGCCTTTCACCTCAAAAGACACAATGCCACCAAAACCCGTCTGCTGTTTCACTGCCAGCACATGACCGATATGCGCAGGCAGACCGGCATAATAAACCTTCTCTACCTTTGGATGCTGATCCAGAAATTCAGCCAGTTGCTGCGCACTTGCTGAATGCTCACGCATACGTAAACGTAACGTTTCCAAGCCTTTCAGGAATACCCATGCATTAAACGGACTCATTGAAGGACCTGTGGTACGCACATAACCAAAGATTTCTTCCAGCAGTTTATGGTTTCCAACCACAGCTCCACCTAAGGCACGGCCCTGACCATCCAGATATTTAGTCGCAGAATACACCACCAGGTCTGCACCAAATTTGAGGGGTTGTTGTAACACTGGTGTACAGAAGCTATTGTCGATTGCCAGTAAAGCATCATTGGCATGGGCAATATCAGCCAATGCCTGAATGTCAGCCACTTCTGCAAGCGGGTTTGATGGAGATTCAACAAACAGTAATTTGGTTTCAGGCTGGATGGCATTTTTCCATGCATCAAGATCGGTCAAATCTACAAAATCAACACTAACGCCAAATTTTGCGACATATTTTTCAAATAGCGAAACAGTCGAACCAAAGACTGCACGTGAGCAGATGACGTGATCACCTGCTTTCAAAAAAGCCATGGTCACTGCCATAATGGCAGCCATACCTGAACTGGTAGCAACGGCGCGCTCTGCACCTTCGAGTGCCGCCAGACGTTTTTCAAACATGGCAACGGTTGGGTTGGTAAAGCGAGAATAGATATTGCCCGGTTCCTGACCTGAAAATTTCGCAGCAGCTTCGGCGGCATTTTCATAAACAAATGACGATGTTAGAAAAATGGGTTCAGCATGCTCACCCTCAAAGCTACGGGTATGACCTGTACGGATGGCTAAAGTTTCTAATTGATATGAAATATCGTCTTGCTGGCTCATCGCTCTACCTCAGCCCTAAGGCTGCCTTTTGTAAAAAATTGCCAACATTTTGAGCGCCTATGCTATTTCAGGTCAAGGCATAATAAGCAATTATTGCTTAGACTTCGATCAATCCTTCCCCGGATACGGATATTTTATTTACATGATTCAGTTAAAACAAAACTTTCAGCGCCAGCAAAAAAAATTGAAACATTTCAGTGCCCGGATGTTTAATGCCTCCTCTCTGATTCTGTCGCAAAAAACGCCTTTTGAATATATTGCCAGCACCGAGTTTTGCAAGATTCGCTATTACGCCTCACCCGAGAAGAAATACAAGGAGCCATTGGTATTTGTCGCCCCTCTCGCCATCAATATGGATATCTATGATCTGTATCCCTATCGTTCGCTGGTCAAACATTTTCAGCATAGCGGTTTTGATGTCTATCTGGTGGAATGGAAACGTTTTAACTTTAGACATCGTCATTTAAACTTTTTGTCTTTTATTGATGCAGCCATTCCTCAATCTATTGAAACCATCTGCAAGCATTCGAACAGTCAGTTCATTTCCCTACACGGCTGGAGTATGGCTGGGGTATTTGTCACGCTTTATACCGCCTTGCATTCGCCTGAACATGTCAAAAATTTGATGGTCGTTGGCAGCCCCATCGACAGTTATGCATCAGGACGGGTCGGCAAACTGTTTTCGACCACCAATAAACTGATTTCTAAAAATAAAAATCTGCAACAGGCCATTCATCAGGGTCATATTCCAAAGCAATATATTCATACGCCCGGCATTGTGAATGCCTTGGGCTTTAAATTACTGGATCCGATCGGCTGGCTGAAAAGCCAGAAGCAGTTTTTGCTGAATCTGGATCATGTCGAAAATGTCTATGAACATGCCACCATGGGAAATTTTCTGAATAAGATGATTGATTATCCGGGCGGGATTAATCAGGACATGGTCTTACATCTGTGGCTGCAAAATCCTTTAAAACAAGGTTCAATCACCTTAAATGGTCGTACTGTTGACCTTAAGAATATCAGCTGCTCGCTGTTGGTCGGTGCCGGCCAAACCGATCAGATTGTCACAGAACAGTCAGCTAAGCCTTTGATAGAATTGACAAGTAGCCAGGATAAGACGTTTACTCTGATTCCGGGTGGTCATCTGGGCCTGATGTCCAACCAGAAAACAGCCAATACGTTCTGGCCCAAAATGACGACCTGGCTGGCGCAGCGCTCTATACGTCTTGATGCTTAGCGCATCTGCGTCAGCATCGCCAAAAAACATTAAAATTTATTTACATATTCAGAGGATACAGCATGATTCAGTCAGTAGCATTTATCGGCTTAGGTGCCATGGGTTATCGTATGGCAGCACATTTACCCAAGCAGTTTGATACCGTCTATGTCTGGAACCGCAATTTTGACAAAGCAGAGCAACATGCTGCTGAATATGGCACCCAAGCCGTTACGCTAGAACAGGCCGTTCAGGCAGATATTATCTTTTCATGTTTGCCGACCAGTGCCGATGTAGCACAACTTCTGGAAAATTTGTCGCTTAAATCCGGCTCAGTCTGGGTCGACTGTACCAGTGGTGTACCGGATTCCGCGCAAACACTGGCAGCACAACTGGCTGAACGTGGTGCTATCTTTCTGGATGCACCGGTCAGCGGTCAAACCATTGGTGCTGAAAATGGCACCTTGACAGTGATGGTAGGCGGCGATGTCCAAGGTTTTGAAAAAGCCCTTCCTGCGATGCAGGCTTTTGGCACACTGATTAAGCATGTCGGTGAATCTGGCGCAGGTTTTGCAGTGAAAGCCGTGAATAATATGTTAATGGCTGTAAACCTGTGTGCGGTCGCAGAAGGCTTTACTACGCTGAAAGCACATGGAGTCAACCTGAATGAAGCACTGGATTGTATTAATGCTTCAAGTGGTAAAAGCATGGTGACCGAAACCGTATTACCACAGCGTATTTTAAATCGCAGTTTTCCTGTAACCTTTGCCCTGCCACTCTTGGCCAAAGATACCGGCATCGCAATCGATCTGGCGCGTGAGGCTAAACTGTCTGCGCCTGTGCTATCATTAACCCAGAATCTAATTCAGGCGGCCAGTGATCTATCGGATAAAAACAGTGATTTTTCCAGTGCCGTGAAAATGTATGAATCATGGAGTAATATTACCATCGAGTAATATCTCGCCATTGAATAATGATAACAAAACCTCATATTGTGACTAGTAGGCAGGCACATATAGTGGATAACCCAGAGGAAACTCGCATGAAGAAATTTTCTGTTGCAGCATTAATTGGCTTAGCAACTTTGTTCGGGGCTTCAACATCGGTTCTTGCATCTGAACAGGAATGCAAAAAATTGAAAAATGATCATGACGTGATTTATGCGTCTAAAGGATTCTGTTTTAAAGATCCAGAAGCAAAAGCGAAGTTCGGCAATGACAATTGCTATACAACCAAGCCAAAATTCTCGGAAAAAGAGCAACAGCGTCTTGACGTGATCAAAGATCGTCAGAAAGAATTGAACTGTAAATAATTCAATTCAATAACGCTCAAGGAATGTACTTATGACTTATGATGATCAGAATATTTTTGCACGAATTCTACGCGGTGAACTTCCTGCGATTAAAGTGTATGAAGATGACCAGGTTCTTGCATTTATGGACATCATGCCGCAAGCAGATGGTCATACTCTGGTCGTTCCGAAAGCACCAGCCATCACTTTACTGGATCTAGATCCTGAAGCTGCGGCCTATACGATTCAAATTGTACAGAAGGTTGCGAAAGCAATTGAAAAAGGTTTGGGCGTTGACGGCATTGTCCTGATGCAATTATCAGGTGCTGCTGCTGGCCAGACTGTACCGCATATTCATTTTCATCTAGTGCCGACTTCTCTGCACAACTTGGGTAAACATGCTGCCCAGATGGGTGATCAGGAAAAAATTAAAGCGCTGGCTGAAAAAATCAAAGCTGCACTTTAAGTTTAACTGAATAAAAAAATGGAGCTTCGGCTCCATTTTTTTATTCTACTTAAAGCATAAAACTTTAGAAATAAATGCGAATCATTAAGATAATAGCAACCAAATTATCTTTAAATACAAAAAATTGAATGTGTAATATTACAAAACTTACAAAATACAACATTTAACAGATTTGAAATATTTCCTTAATCTTACTGTCTTATTTGTAATCGATACTTGGCACCAATAGAGCGGTACATGTTTTAACACATGACTGAAACTTGTTTTAAGACGATGAATAAAAAGTCTTTATTGGAGCAACACATGAAAAAAACGTTATCTGCATTAGCAATTGGGGCAACAATTTTAACACCAGTCATGGCAGCTGCTGCTGACGTTAAAATTTATGGTCGTGCACACGTTTCTTTAGATTATCTGGATGATGGCCAGGATTATAACGAAGTAGGTCTTTCTTCAAACTCTTCACGCCTAGGCTTTAAAGCTGAACAAGAACTAGAAAATGGCATGACTGTTTTTGGTCAAATCGAACAAGAAATTAACTTTGCTAGCGGTGCTCAAAATAATAGTGGTGTTGACTTCGCAACTCGCGATACCTTTGTCGGTTTAAAAGGTGATTTTGGTCAAGCACGTGTAGGTCGTTTTGATAGTCCGTTTAAAGTTGCACGTAGCCCGGTGAATTTCTTTGGTGATATGGTTGGTGACGTACGCAACGTAACACGTGTAGGTGAACAGCGTTTTGATGAACGTAATGAAAACACTATTGAATATAAATCACCAAAATTTGGTGGTGGTTTCAATGTATTAGGCGCAATGTCCCTACATGAAGACAACAGTCCATTAGCAGATGATAGCGCTAAACAAGATAACAAGGACAAAGATAAAGCATATGATCTAGCACTTACCTATAAAGAAGGTAAAGTTGATTTTGCTACTGCCTACGAGCACTATGAAGAAAATGCTAGTCGTGGTGAGCGTAATGGCTTCCGTATTGCAGCAGCCTACAAAATTACTCCAGAATTTAATTTAGGTGCTTTATATCAATACACTACGTTTGATAAACAAGGTACAGCAGCAGAAATTGCGGCAGCCGAAGGTAGTGATTTAGATAAATTAATTTCAAAACAAGATACACATGTATTTGGCGTAGCAGCTGACTATAAATTTGCACCAAAAACGTATCTCCGTGGCCAAGTGTTCCACCGTGATGTAGATGCAAATGATGCAAATGCAACATTATTGGCACTTGGTGTTGAACACCGTTTAGACAAAACAGTACGTGTATATGCAAACCTGGCAACTGTCCTAAATGATGAAAATTCAAATGTTACACCATGGGCACAAGCACGTACAAATAACGTAGGTGGTACACGCGGTGAAGATGCAACCGGTCTTTCTCTAGGCTTCCGTTACGACTTCTAAGCTGAATACCTATTCGCTTAAAGAGAACATCTCTGTAGCTATTATTTATTAAACATGACATACAAAAAGATCCCTAAACGGGATCTTTTTGTTGATGCGTTTCTATTAAAGAAACAGTATAAGAAAGCCTGTGATCAAGATCGCTTATCAGGCACATCTTTGAATAACCTCCTATAACACTTCCCTTTCAACCCTTATAAAACCAACCAAAATAGTTTGATTAATTTTATTCTTTATTTTAAAACCAAGCATTTTAATCAGATTAAAAAGCATTAATCCAACTAAAACAATCTACATTCAAATATATAAATATAAGCATTTTAGTCGGATTTAAAAAAACAATAAAATTACATAAAATAATAAAAAATATTTAGAATAAATTTTAACTAATAAAAATATATACCTTTTATTATCATACATTTAAAAATATATATTTATTTAAATTGTATCGTCTATTTATTTTTTAGTTACAATAGATTAATAATATACAACAAGTCACAGACAGGCTTAGTCGAATGAGCTTAGTTCCCAAAAATCTAAACCAGAGAGTGGTTAGAGAAATAACCGCTATTTTAATTATCAAGGTTATTTTACTGATGATCATTAAAAATATCTGGTTTGATGCGCCTACGATTCCTAAAAATTTTGATAACCAAGTCGCCGAGCGTATCGCCGGCAATCCTTCCCAAATCCAGGAGACACGTTGATGATTTCTGAAAGCGTGGTCGATCTCTCGCGGTTCCAGTTCGCCATGACCGCGATGTATCACTTTATTTTTGTTCCACTGACTTTAGGCCTGGCTTTTCTGCTTGCCATTATGGAAACCACCTATGTGATTTCCGGCAAAGAAATCTATAAAGACATGACCAAGTTCTGGGGAAAACTGTTTGGTATTAACTTTGCCTTAGGGGTAACCACAGGCCTGACCATGGAGTTCCAGTTCGGAACCAACTGGGCTTATTACTCGCATTATGTCGGTGATATTTTTGGTGCACCGCTGGCGATTGAAGGTTTGATGGCCTTCTTCCTTGAATCGACCTTTATTGGCTTGTTCTTCTTTGGCTGGGATCGCCTGTCCAAAGTGCAACATCTGGCAGTTACCTGGCTGGTAGCTTTAGGTTCGAACATGTCTGCGCTGTGGATTCTGATCGCCAATGGCTGGATGCAAAACCCGGTTGGTTCTGTATTCAACTACGAAACCATGCGTATGGAAATGGTGGACTTTGCCGCACTGATCTTTAACCCGGTTGCTCAGGTAAAATTCGTACATACAGTGTCTGCAGGTTATGTCACAGGTGCTATTTTTGTACTGGCCATTTCAAGTTATTACATGCTGAAAAAACGTGACTTGCCGTTTGCACGCCGTTCTTTTGCCATTGCAGCCATCTTCGGGCTTGCGTCTACACTTTCAGTGATTTTACTGGGTGATGAATCAGGTTATGAGCTGGGCGATGTCCAAAAAACCAAACTTGCGGCGATTGAAGCAGAATGGGATACGCATCCTGCACCAGCAGCATTCACCTTATTTGGGATTCCAAATGCAGAAACCCAAACCACTGACTATGCGATCAAGATTCCTTATGCGATGGGTCTGATTGCAACCCGTTCCACCACTGAACAAGTGACCGGAATTAAAGATCTGATTACTCAGCACGAACAGCGGATCCGTAACGGTATGGTGGCGTATGAACAGTTAGAGCTGCTCCGTGCAGGAGATAAATCACCTGAGCTTAAAGCGGCTTTTGATGAATCACAAAAAGACCTCGGTTATGGCTTGCTGCTGAAGAAATATACGCCAAATGTGGTGGATGCGACTGAAGCACAAATTAAAGCTGCGGCGGCAGACACCATTCCACATGTACCAAGCCTGTTCTGGGCATTCCGCGCCATGGTGGGTTCTGGTTTCTTGATGCTGCTTCTCTTCATTCTGGCAACTGTTGCAGTCGCAAAACGCAATGCTGAAAACAAACCTTGGTTATTAAAATTTGCCTTATTTGCACTGCCTTTACCTTGGGTGGCTGCACAAACTGGCTGGTATGTAGCAGAAGTCGGTCGTCAGCCTTGGACGATTGGTGAAGTCTTACCGACGCATCTTTCAGCCTCCAGCTTAAGTACTGGCGATGTATGGGGTTCAATCCTGGCATTGGCAGCCTTCTACACGGTGTTATTGATTATCGAGATGTATCTGATGATCAAATTCTCACGCCTTGGTCCAAGTTCCCTGCATACCGGTAAATACCACTTTGAAAAGCTTGCAGCAGAAAAGGCAAATGGGGAGACTCAAGCATGATCGAATATGAATTACTCAAAATAATTTGGTGGGTGCTGGTCGGCGTATTGCTGATTGGCTTCGCCCTCACCGATGGCTTCGATATGGGCTCTATGGCGATCATGCCATTTGTGGGCAAAAATGATAACGAGCGCCGTGCTGCAATCAATACCATTGCCCCGCATTGGGATGGTAACCAGGTCTGGTTCATTACTGCCGGGGGGGCTTTATTTGCTGCCTGGCCAATGGTTTATGCAACAGCCTTCTCTGGCATGTACTGGGCATTATTACTGGTACTGTTTGCCTTATTCTTACGTCCGGTCGGCTTCGATTACCGCTCTAAACTGGAAAATACCAAATGGCGTACTTCCTGGGACTGGGGCTTGGCGATTGGTGGTGCAGTTCCGGCATTAGTCTTTGGTGTAGCGTTTGGTAATATGTTCCTCGGTGTGCCTTTTACCCTGGATGAAACCGTACGTTCTACCTACACAGGAAGTTTCTTTGCCCTGCTGAATCCATTTGCGATTGTGTGTGGTCTGGTCAGTTTATCGATGTTATGTGCACATGGTGGTGCATGGCTGATGCTGCGTACCGATGGTGACTTACGTCAGCGCTCTGCCAAAGCGACGCAAATCATGGGTCTGGTCTACTTGGCGACTTTCCTTGCTGCGGGTGCATGGTTGTATTTTGGAAACATCCAGGGTTATAGCCTGGTGATGCCTTTTGACACCAATGGTGTTGCCAACCCCTTAGCAAAAGAAGTACTGACCAATGCCAATCCGGGCTGGATGAACAACTATTCAACTTATCCAATTACAATGGCAGCTCCAATTGCCGGCATTCTAGGGGGATTCATCATTGTACTGGCTGCAGGTAAAAACAAGGCTGGCTTGAGCTTCCTGGGTTCTTCTCTGGCAGTCGTCGGGGCAATCTTGACTGCCGGTTTTGCCCTGTTCCCGTTCCTGATGCCATCCAGCTTAAATCCGACTGTCAGTCTGACCATGTGGGATGCGGTATCCAGTAAAAATACCTTAACCGTGATGACCGTTGCGGCAGGTATCTTTGTTCCATTGATCCTGATCTATACCACTTGGTGTTATTACAAGATGTGGGCCGTGATTACCAACAAACATATTGAAGACAATTCACACAGCCTGTATTAAGGCTGTGCACTAAGGAGACAAAATTATGTGGTATTTTGCCTGGATTCTGGGTGTACTTATGGCGTGTTTTGCCAGTGTGATTGCTGCAATTTATATGGAACAACACCAAGACCTGGATGAGGAATAAAATATGACCGAAGCTGCGCTTGAGAAAACCGTTGTAGACAAGAAACCAAACAAATTTGCGATGATGATTTCCTGCCTGCTGGCTTTTCCTCTCGCCGCAGTGTTATTGGTTCATCCCTCTGCAATGCTGGATGCCAACGGTGAATATAGCCATAGTGCCATGATGTATATCATGATTGGTATTTCTGGAGGCTTTGTACATGGTGTCGGTTTCGTACCTCGCCACTGGTTCTGGAAATGGCTATTTAGTCCATTTTTGGCTTGGCCTTTGATGATCTGGGGCTATTACACCTGGTTTTTCAGTTAAGTTTTAAGACGAAAGAAGCCCTCGATTGAGGGCTTCTTTATATCGTTTATCCATTTCTGCTTTTTGTTGTACGCTTATATCACTCTGCATTTGGAAGCAATTTCCACATTGAGCATGAATGTAATGAAGATACTTTTCTTTACCCGCATGTCTTAACAATATTTGTAAAACCGGAACACATCCGACTTTTAGAATAATTTATCGATGGGTATGAATCGACATCACAATTCCCATGCCTGCGAGCATTGAGATTACCGCCGTTCCGCCATAACTCATAAGCGGCAATGGATCTCCAGTCACCGGTAAGATACCACTCACCATGCCCGAGTTTAAAAATACAAAGAAGAAAAAGGTCAGTCCAATAGCTCCGGCATATAAACGTCCAAAATTATGAAAACTGTTTAAGCCAATCATCAAACAACGAATAATAATCGCAGTAAATAAACTGAACAGCAGAAACACACCAATAAAACCGAATTCTTCGGCATAGGTCGACATAATAAAGTCGGTATGATGCTCGGGCAGATAACCCAAATGCGATTGGGTCCCCTCAGTATAGCCTTTGCCTGTGGAACCACCTGAACCAATCGCGATTTTGGACTGAATGATATTCCAGCCTGCACCCAATGCATCCGACTCCGGATCAAACATCGTGGTGATACGTTTCTTTTGATACTCTTGTAGTACGAACATCCATAAAACCGGTGCTGCTACAGCCAGTGCTGCGGCCGCACCAACAATCAGACGCCACGACATCCCACTTAAAAACAAGACAAAAACACCCGGAATCACCAAACCAATATTCAAGTCAGGTTGGAGTGCAACCAAAACAAATGGTATAGCCAGTAAAATTAATGCACCGACAATATGTACAAATTTGGGAGGAAATGGCTTACGTGCAAAATACCAGGCCATCATCAAAGGCATGGCAAATTTCATCACCTCACTCGGTTGCATACTCCCAATACCAGGCAAAGTAATCCAACGCGTTGCACCCAGGCGTTTTTCACCAATCACAAACACCAAGAGCAGCATGAATATGCCAAAGGCATACAGGTAGGGACTGATCGCCTGATAGACTTTCGGTGGAATCTGCGCACAGATAAACAGCAGCACAAAACCAATCCCGAAACTGATTGCCTGACGAACAACCATCCCGGAGTCTTCAGAGGTCGCGCTATACACCACCATCAAACCCAGGATTGCATTGAGAACCAGAAAGCACAACAACCAGGGATCAAGGTGCAACTTGGTCCACCGGGAGGAATCTTGCGGGTTAATACTACGTCCATCACGCAAAGAATGACGTAAAAACCGATACTGCTGTGAAGGTATCATTGGCCAAAAGGTGAAAAAGAATGATGGCAAAATTATAAGTGAAAGCTATAGGGAATAGATCGCTATAGCCAGATTTATTCTGCTTTTATTTAAATTTTATCGAATATATTTTTAAGCCTGAGCTTGTAAAATCAGCTTGGCCAGTTCCAGATCATCCGGATAGGTAATTTTAATATTATCGGAACGCCCTTGCACCACACTCACCTGCTCACCGATATGTTCCAGTGCGCTGGCTTCATCGGTAATGTTAGCACCATCCTGCAAAGCCTGTTCAATCGCCCGTTTTAATGTGCCCAGCTTGGCCATTTGCGGCGTTTGTGCCTGCCAGAGCATGGAGCGATCCACCGTTTCCTCAATATCAGAACCGGTGACTACACGCTTAAGTGTATCTCGTACCGGAATCGCCAGAATCGCAGCCCGATCCTGTGCAATTGCCGTATTGACCAACTGTTGAAGACAATCCAGACTGACACAAGGGCGTGCCGCATCATGCACCATGATCCAGTCATCTTCAGAGGCCATTGCAGATAAATAATTTAATGCATTCAGCACCGAATTCACTCGCTCTGCGCCGCCCAAACAAAAATGTGCTTTTTCCAGATCGGAAAATGGCAGAGTTTTTGCGACATTGTCCTGTGTACCAATCGCCAATACATAACCAGTCAAAGGCAATTGATTCAGACGTGCAACGGTATGTTCAAGAACAGTTCGTTGTTGAAGCGTCTGATATTGCTTGAGTTCTGTTTTAGAAAAACGGCTACCTGAACCTGCAGCAGGAAGAATGACCCATAATTTACGGGGTATTTGTTGGCTCAGGTGACTCATTGGTTCGCAGATCTACTTTAGAATTTGGATTAAGATAGATGGGTTTATATTGAGTACTGATCGTGCTCATTTGAATAAAAGTTTCACGTGGCTTAATCAGGCCAAGATCTAAACGCGCATGTTCTTCGATGGCTTCAATACCATTCTTTAAATCGTAGACTTCTGCCGCCAGAACGCGATTACGTTCTTTCAGCTCATCATTCAATTCCATTTGCTGCTGGATTTTCTGGGTCAGCTGCTGATGATCATGATAACCACCTTCACCAAACCAGTATAAATATTGAAACCCTGCGATCAAAATGATCGCAAGGCCCAACAGTACTTTACTCGCAGTCGAGTCGAATACATTTAACATTGACATAAGTCGCTTAGTTCAAACCTTTAAACTCAGCTTTACCGCGATATGCAGCATTAGTCAATTCTTCAATACGAAGTAACTGATTATATTTCGCTACACGGTCAGAACGGCAAAGTGAACCGGTTTTGATTTGACCTGCTGCTGTACCTACTGCAAGATCCGCAATGGTTGAATCTTCAGTTTCACCTGAACGGTGTGAAATCACAGTAGAGTAACCATTTTCTTTGGCAAGATAGATCGCATCTAAAGTTTCAGTCAAGGTACCGATCTGGTTATATTTGATCAGGATCGAGTTACCTACTTTTTCGTTGATACCACGTTGCAGGATTTTAGGATTCGTTACGAACAGGTCATCACCTACCAACTGGATCTTGTCGCCAAGAATCGAAGTCAGGTAAGACCAGCCTTCCCAATCCGACTCATCCAAACCATCTTCAATTGAAATAATTGGGTATTGGTTTACAAGGCCAGCCAAATAGTCAGAGAACTGGTTGCTGGTGAACGCTTTGTTGCCTTCGCCCGCAAGAATGTACTGACCATTTTTGTAGAATTCTGAAGATGCACAATCCAGCGCCAGCATAATGTCAGAACCTGCTTTGTAGCCAGTTTGACCAATTGCTTCAAGAATAACCGTGATTGCTTCTTCGTTAGAACGAAGGTTTGGTGCGAAACCACCTTCATCACCCACAGCAGTGTTTAAACCTTTTTTGTTTAATACTGATTTTAAAGAATGGAAGATTTCAGCACCGGCACGTAGCGCTTCAGAGAATGAAGTGAAGCCTACAGGTTCAATCATAAACTCTTGGATATCAACGTTGTTGTCTGCATGTGAACCACCATTGATGATGTTCATCATTGGTACAGGCATGGTCAAAATCGAGTTGTTGCGAAGGTCTGCAATATATTGAAAAAGAGGAATTTTCTTTTCATCAGCAGCAGCGCGTGCAGCAGCCAAAGATACAGCTAAAGTTGCGTTTGCACCCAGTTTTTCTTTGTTTTCAGTACCGTCTAAAGCAATCATCGTGTTATCGATGTCTTTTTGTTCGAATACAGATTTACCAAGCAAAGCATCACGGATTAAGGTGTTTACATTATTTACCGCAGTTTTAACACCTTTACCTAAGTAACGTGCTTTATCGCCATCACGAAGTTCTAAAGCTTCACGAGAACCAGTTGAAGCACCAGATGGTGCACATGCACGGCCAACTACGCCAGATGCTAAGATTACGTCTGCTTCGATGGTAGGGTTACCACGAGAGTCCAAAATTTCACGTGCACGAATGTCAACGATTTGGCTCATGAACTATTCCTCAGTTGATTAATATGAGCTGCCTTTAGGGCAGCGCAAGAGTGATAAACTCAGTGTGTATCTAACTTTTCGAAACCTTTGACCAAGGTATCCAATTCTTTTAGCTGTGCCAAGAAAGGCTCAAGTTGAGACATGCGCAATGCACATGGGCCATCACACTTGGCTTTCTCTGGATCAGGATGTGCTTCCAGGAACAAACCTGCAAGACCGGTTGCCATACCTGCACGCGCCAATGTGGTAATCTGGGCGCGGCGTCCGCCAGCAGAATCGGCACGGCCACCTGGAGTTTGCAAGGCATGCGTCACATCAAAGAACACAGGCACATTCATTTCTTTCATGATATCGAAGCCCAGCATGTCTACAACCAGATTGTTATAGCCAAATGCTGAACCACGCTCACAAATGATCAGTTTGTCATTTCCTGCTTCCAGACACTTATGCAAAATATGACGCATTTCGTGTGGTGCAAGGAATTGTGCTTTTTTGATGTTGATGATGGCATCGGTTTTTGCCATGGCTTCCACCAGATCCGTCTGACGACTCAAGAAAGCCGGCAGCTGGATAATGTCCGCCACTTCTGCAACAGGCGCCGCCTGGTACGGCTCGTGTACATCAGTGATGATTGGCACATTAAAGTGTTTTTTAATGTCAGCTAACCACTCGAGACCTTTGTCGAGGCCTGGGCCACGGAACGAGTTCAAGCTTGAACGGTTGGCTTTATCAAAGCTGGCCTTGAACACATAGGGAATACCCAAACGTGTACAAATATCGACATAAGTCTCAGCGATCTCAAAAGCCAAGTCTTTAGATTCAAGTACATTCATTCCGCCGAATAATACAAATGGCAAATGATTTGCCATTTGTATATCGCCCAAACGTACAATTTCTTGTGGTTTTAATTGCGACATTTAAACTTCCTAGTTGTGTCCTACACACCGATTATTGAGTTTTTTGGTACTGCTTTTTCGCAGCATCAATGAAACCGGCAAATAATGGATGACCTTCACGTGGTGAGCTGGTAAATTCCGGGTGGAATTGTACCGCAATAAACCAAGGATGTTGAGGAATTTCAACTGTTTCTACCAGATGCTGTACCGGTGAATAACCAGAAATCTTCATGCCTTTTTCTTCAAGCAATGGGATATAACGGTTGTTCATTTCGTAACGGTGACGGTGACGCTCAATGATTTCTTCAGAACCATAGATTTCAGCTGTTTTTGTGCCTGCAACCAGTTCAGATTTTTGAGCCCCTAGACGCATGGTGCCACCCAAATCAGAGTCAGCAGAACGTTGCTGAACTTCACCGCGCTCATCTAACCATTCAGTGATCAAGCCAATCAATGGAGATTTGGTCGAACGGTTAAATTCAGTCGACGTTGCATCGCTAATGCCCACAACATTACGTGCATATTCGATTACAGCCAACTGCATACCTAAGCAAATACCAAGGAAAGGTACACCGTTTTCACGTGCGAATTGAATCGCCTGCATTTTGCCTTCAGTACCACGTTCACCAAAACCACCTGGAACCAGAATCGCATCGGCATCTTTCAATACTTCGTTCACGTCCTGGCTTTCAAGTTCTTCTGCATTGACATAGTCAATTTGGACTTTAACGCGGTTTTTCACCCCGGCATGTAAAAGTGCTTCGTTCACAGATTTATACGCATCTGGAAGTTCTACATATTTACCGACCATCGCTACACGAACGGTGTATTCTGGGTTCAATAATGCTTCTACCACGTTATCCCAATCGGTTAAATCCGCTTCAGGAAGGTCGTTATAACCAAAACGTTCGCAGATTAAATCATCAACATTCTGTTCGTAGAAAGTACGTGGAATCTGATAGATCGAACGTGCATCTTTACATACCACAACGGCACGTGCTTCAACGTTGGTAAATAATGCAATTTTACGGATAGTATCTGCATCTACATCGTACTCGGTACGGCAGATGAGAATGTCTGGCTGAATACCAATCGACAGAAGTTCTTTAACAGAGTGCTGTGTTGGTTTGGTTTTTAATTCTGCTGCAGACTTAATGTATGGGAGTAACGTTAAGTGCATTAACATGGTACGTTTATGACCAAGTTCAACCATTAGCTGACGTACAGATTCCATGAATGGGAGAGATTCAATGTCACCTACTGTACCGCCGATCTCTACAATCGCAACATCATAGCCTTCGCCTGCACGCAGGACACGCTCTTTGATATTGTCAGTAATGTGTGGAATAACTTGCACAGTACCACCCAGATAGTCACCACGGCGTTCTTTGTTCAGAACATCTTGGTAAACACGACCTGATGTGAAGTTATTCAGTTTGGTCATTTTCGCACGACGCAAGAAACGTTCGTAGTAACCCAAATCTAAGTCTGTTTCAGCACCGTCTTCTGTAACAAAAACTTCACCATGTTGGAATGGGCTCATCGTCCCTGGATCGACATTAATGTATGGATCCATTTTTACCATGGTCACTTTTAAACCACGAGCTTCTAAAAGTGCAGCAACAGAAGCAGCTGAAATACCTTTACCTAGTGATGAAACTACACCACCAGTAACGAAAATAAAATGGGTCATTGGGTTTCTCGTACAATCGAGCCTAAATCGGCCTGCAATGTTGCGCAATTTTACTTTACCTTGTACCTAGAAAGCAAAGTCAATCCGCATCAATTCAAAGAACAATAAACAATTGACTATTCTAACAGCAATTCCAATAAAAAATTACTGTAAGTTCATATGATTTCTATCTTGTAATTTGCTGCTATAATAGTGTAATCCCCTCCACACTTTTCTGTTTGATGCAATGATGATGAAGAAATTTTTACTCTGTACCGTAATCCTGACTGGCCTGAGCTTGACTGCGTGTGTAAAAAAAGAAGCACCTAAAGAAGAAGAACAAGTTGAGGTTAATCCAGCACCTGAAGTTGTAACGCCTGAACCAGCACAATTTGAACCGCTTGAGCCGGTAGAAGAAGCGGTAATTGAAGAAGTTCCAGAGACAACTGTGGAAATTCAACGTGAACAGACAGCTAACACGACGACTGAAATTCGTCGTGAAGTGAAGAAGCCTGAACCTGTTGAAGCTACACCAGCTCCAACAAGAACGCCGTCAGAAAACAATCCAGCTCCAGAGCCTTCAAAACCTGCAGCAACGCCTAAATCAAACTCTGATTCAAACAAATCTGAAGAAGACGCTGTGGCTGATGCCATTGCAGCAGCGATGCCAGCGCTTGATTAATCAAGAGAATTCATCAAAAAAACCCAGCTTTTGCTGGGTTTTTTTATTACTCTTTTTTAAGCAGATGTCGGTGCAGAATTACGAGACAAGTGCATCAAATAGTCTGCCATTAATCGCGTAGCCCACGATTCTGTTTGCATCAGACCTTGATAAAATCCGCAATGACTGCCTTTTTTGGTGGTAATCACCATGATATTCGACATTGCCCGAATTTTTTCTTTATAAGGTTCCAGATTCTGGATATGACACACCGGATCATCTTCCGCATTTAAAATCATTAATGGAACTTTAATGTTTTCAAATACATAAATTGGATTCGTGGCCTTACTATAACTCTCATAGTCTGAAAAACCGGCCAGTTGATAATAACGCTGTTCAAACTCCGATAAGTCTTTTACCTCCAGCAATTGCTTCCAGGAAGGATAAATTTGCCAGGTTTCCTGATAAGGATGAATAAAGCGTTTGATTAGTTTTTTGGCCATGACTTTGCTATAAAACGGATGTACATGGGCAAATCCAGTTTCGGTGTTATAGCCTGGACATAAGGCAAAAGCCGCTTTTAACGGTGTTTGTGATCCCTCTTCTCCGAGATAACGCACCAGCAAGCCTGTACCCGCAGAAGATCCGACCCCATACAGCTCAGACTGAGGAAATCTATCCTGTATATACAGCAGTTGTTCACGTAGATCTTGGGTCGAGCCGAACAGGTTCATTTTAGCTACAGGCATGGGCAGGTCTGCATGCCCACGGCGCAAACACAAGGCCACTCGCCAACCGGTATGTTTATGCAGATCCTGTACCAGTTCACGCATCGACTCTGGAGAGCCGGTGATGGTATGTAATAAGACAATGGTCGGTGTATTTGCTGGCAAATCCAGCCCATACCAGGCAATACCGGTAATCCCGCCATCCGACATTTTTAGCTGTTCAAGTACATCATATTTAAGTTTAATCGTATGTTTTTTAATAAGATCCAAATATAGAATATGTGCGTGTGCATTGGCTAACCACGGCGTAGGACGATATTTTTGTTGCAGCTGCGGTAAGCGTTCAATGAGTCCTGAAAAAACACCATTTGGATGGTAATACAGGGTCGGTTCATCTGCGCCACTGAAGCGATCCAGATATTCACTGGACAGCTGACCCAATTTTTTAAGCAACATTTTCATCTGTCATCCTCTCTAGTTCGACTAGCTGTGATTTACAAACTTCATGCCGACTTGAATCAATAATTCGAATTAAGTTTTAACTTGGAATGACTGCATCCGTTGGCCCATTTGTACCGCTAAGGCTTCAAGTCCAGACTTAGGCCGGATCATCACTTCAAAATCAATGATCTGACCTTCTTCATTAAACTGAATCATGTCAACTCCCTTGAGTTTTTTATCGCTTACCTGAGCAGAAAACTCAAGTACGACATTGTTACCATCTTCACTTATAAATTCACGGTGATAAGTGAAGTTTTCAAAGACTTGGATCACATTGCTCAGAATAAAAAAGACCACCTGTTTGCCAGGATAAGGATGAAAAGCCACAGGTGAGCGAAATACAACATCCTCAGCAAGTAACTCATTCAAGATCGACATATCGCGGGTTGCTAACATCTCGTGCCAACGATCAATGGATTTTTTTGTAGTTTCGATGCTCATTTGAGGTTCCTTTTTTGTTTTGATATTTTAAATACAGAGCGCTCCCCCTTTATTAAAGGTGAGAAGTACTGCTTCACAAGGGAGATTCTTTCTTATAAATCCTCTCCTTTAATAAAGGAGAGGAAAAAAAGCAGGTTTTAATATTTTTAGATCACCGCTGCCAATTCAGCCCCCTGACGAATGGCACGTTTAGCATCTAACTCACCCGCTTCTTTGGCGCCACCAATCAGGTGTACACTTTTACCAGCAGATTTTAACTCATCAAACATGGCGGTATAAGATTCCTGACCAGCACAAATAATGACATTATCCACTTCCAACACCATTTGCTTATCATTGACGGTGATATGCAAGCCCTGATCATCAATCCTGTCATAGCTGGCACCCGCAATCATTTTCACGTCACGATGTTTAAGCCCTGTGCGGTGAATCCAGCCCGTGGTTTTACCCAGACTAGAACCCACAGAAGCAGCTTTTCGTTGCAATAAGTAAATTTCACGGGATGATTTTTCCAGAACCGGAGTTTTTAAACCACCGACCTGATCATATTTGGTATCGATGCCCCATTCATCATAGAATTTTTCTGGATTGATACTGCCACTTTCCCCTTCATGGCTCAGAAGTTCCGCGGTATCAAAACCAATACCCCCCGCACCAATAATCGCCACACGCTGTCCCACAGCTTTACGCTCTTTTAACACCTCGAGATAAGACAAGACTTTTGGATGATCAATCCCCGGAATATCCAGTTGACGCGGGGTTACCCCTGTTGCCACGACAATCTCATCAAATGCTGACGCTTCAAGTTCTGCAAAACTGGCAGTATGATTTAACTTTAACTTGATGCGTGGCTGCAACTCGATTTGACGTTTAAAGTAGCGCAAGGTTTCATAAAATTCTTCCTTGCCCGGAATGGTTTTGGCAATATTAAATTGTCCCCCAATCTGTGCAGCCGCATCAAATACCGTGACCTGATGACCACGATTCGCTGCATAGACTGCAAAACTTAAACCGGCAGGACCTGCCCCAATCACGGCAATATTTTTCGCTTCGCCAACGTCTTTGAAGATGAGTTCGGTTTCATAACAGGCCCGTGGATTGACCAGACAGGTGGCAATTTTCATCGAGAAAATATGATCCAGACAGGCCTGATTACAACCGATACACGTATTGATCTCATCGCTACGACCCTGTTCAGCTTTAAGCACAAACTCAGAGTCAGCCAGCATTGGACGCGCCATGGAAATCATATCGGCATCACCAGAAGCCAGTACATACTCAGCCATCTCAGGTGTATTGATGCGGTTAGAAGTAATGAGAGGAACTTTTACCAGACCTTTGAGCTTGCGGGTAACCCAGGTAAAGGCTGCACGAGGAACCTTGGTGGCAATTGTCGGAATACGTGCTTCATGCCAGCCGATGCCGGTATTGATAATCGTGGCACCGGCTTTTTCAATGGCTTTAGCCAGTTGTACCACTTCATCTAAAGTTGAGCCACCTTCCACCAGATCCAGCATAGACAGACGATAGATAATAATAAAGTTTTCACCGACCATTTCACGGGTACGGCGCACGATCTCGATCGGGAAACGAATGCGGTTTTCATAGCTGCCGCCCCATTCATCATCACGATGATTGGTTCGCGCTGCAATAAACTCGTTAATCAAATAACCTTCCGACCCCATAATTTCTACGCCATCATAACCGGCATACTGTGCCAGCTTGGCACAATTGGCGAAGTCATCAATAGTTTGCTGAACCTCAGCTGAACTCAAGGCATGCGGCTTGACCGGGTTAATGGGTGCCTGAATCGGAGAGGGTGCAACATTTTCTGCCTGATAGGAATAACGGCCCGTGTGCAAAATTTGCAGGGCAATTTTCCCGCCTGCATCATGCACCGCTTGGGTAATCACTTTATGCTTTTCAGCTTCTTCGACACTGTCAAGCTTGGAGCCGCCCTGAAACGTCACCCCATGATCATTGGGTGAAATACCACCCGTCACGATTAAGGCCACGCCACCTTTGGCACGCTCTGCATAAAAAGCTGCCATCCGCTCATATCCGCCGGGTGCTTCTTCAAGCCCCACGTGCATTGACCCCATCAGCACCCGGTTTTTGAGTGTGGTAAACCCTAAATCAAGCGGGGCAAGTAAATTCGGATATTTAGACATTTCAACTCCTTAGCGTGCTGATGTGCTGGCTATTTTTATTCAGCTGATCAGATATTGCATTTATCGATCAGAATTATGCAACTTGTTGCACTAATATATAAATCAGAATTGATTTTTATGCAACATGTTGCATAATAATCCCGAGTCATTTTTTTGAGACGTTTATGTCTTTATCGCATGTGCTACTGACCAGCCTGATTGAAAAACCCAGTACCGGAATAGAACTGGCGCGGCGCTTTGACCGCTCAATGGGATTCTTCTGGAATGCGACCCACCAGCAAATCTATCGAGAGCTAAATGCCATGTCAAAACAGGGCTGGATTTCAACACTCGAAGAAGAAGATGCACATTCACGTAAAAAAACCTATCAGGTTGAACTGCCCGGTCGTGAAGAATTGGCTCACTGGATGATACAGCAAAGTCCACCGGCACAGTTGCGCGAAGAATTGATGGTACGCTTACGTGCCGAAGCGCAGCTTGGTGGCAACAACACATTAGCGGAACTGGAACGGCATTTAGTCCTGCACAAAGAAAAACTCAACACCTATCAGCAAATTTTTGCCAAAGACTTTGCCCAAGCTGATGAAAATGATCGCACCCTGTATATTCATAAAATGATTTTACAGCTCGGCATTGATCAAGAACTTGGCTGGATTCACTGGCTGGAAACCGTTATTCCGCGACTCAAACAGTTTAAATAAACGATCGGGATAAAAATAAGGAGAATATTCATGCCCTTTTATCGCATGCCAGACGGCGAACAGCTGTTTGTACGTGAATACGGTCAGGGTCAACCGGTTTTAGTGTTGTCTGGTCTGGGCATGTTGAGCTGGCAATGGGCGGCCTTTTTATATCCGCATAAAAACAGGTTTCGTTTTATTATTCCAGAATGGCGTGGTTTCGGTGCATCCAAAGACTGTAAAATTCCAGCAAATCTGGATGCAATTAACTGTCATTGGCAGGATGTGCGCTCAGTGGTAGATCAGCTCAAGTTCGATCGAGTCATAGTCATTGCCTACTCTATGGGGGCAACCACACTTATGCATGGTCTGCACTCTGATCATTTCGCTAAACGGATCACGGCTTATTTGCATATTGATCAGACACCCAAAATACCGGTAGATGATACTTGGGCTTTTGGTCTGTTTGGACCAAAACATGACGAATTTAGGGGGATTTTGCAGCAACTGTCTGTTCTCCTCGCTGCACATCCGCAAATTCAATTTATTCGCGATCTAGATCAAACAGTACGCCAACAGATTGGCGCATTATGGCTGCGCTTTATCCAGCTGCAAAACAGTCATCCCTATAGTCTTAAAGCATTTGAGTTTTTACTGCATCAACCTCGCTTTCAAAGTTTATTACTGCCATCCAGCCGTGTGGACTACATGGCCTGGTATATCAACAATTATCTGTATCATCGAGAAGATTACCGTGAAGCATTAACCAAACTTCAATGTCCGGTGACTTTCTTTAGCGGCGCGCAATCCCGGCTCTATCCTTTTGAAGGACAGCGCCTGATTGCAGAAAGCCTGTCTCAAGCCAAACAGGTGATTTTTAAAAAATCCGGTCATACGCCCTTGCTGACTGAACCGCTAAAATTTTCCAGAGAACTCGGTGTCTTCTTGAAAGAGAATTCACAATCGAGTACTTCAGCAGTTTAAATATTCAGGAGAAAAATAATGAAAAAACTGGTGGTCTTTTCAGGTGCGGGTATGAGCGCAGAAAGTGGCATCAATACCTTCCGTGACAGCGATGGTCTTTGGGAACAGTATCGGATTGAAGATGTCGCCACTCCGCAGGCCTGGGCCAGAGATCCGCAACTGGTGCAGTGCTTTTACAATGCACGCCGAAAAAATATTCTGGAGGCAGAGCCAAATACTGCACATCTCCAGATTGCGCAACTGCAACAAGATTATGATGTGCATGTCATTACCCAGAATATCGATGATCTGCATGAACGTGCCGGCAGCAGCAAAGTGATTCATCTTCATGGCAATATCCGACTGGCTAAAACCTCAGGTCCAGATGCACAAAGTACGACCCAATTCTATCCGATTGAAGAAACTGAATTAGATTTAAACAAGCACTTTTGCACAGCAGGTTATCCACTGCGTCCACACGTGGTCTGGTTTGGCGAAGCCGTTCCTGCCTATGCAGAAGCCCAAAGTTGTGTACAAGATGCCGATATTTTTGTGGTGATTGGCACCAGTCTGCAAGTTTATCCAGTGGCGGGATTGATTCATGACATTCCGGCATCTTGCCAGGCCTATTATATTGACCCCAAAGCAGACCAACAACAATTGCCGGTACAATTTCACAAGATCACCCAAACGGCCACTCACGGTATGCAACAGTTGATCCAGCTCCTAGAAAAATAATTTCATCACAAGACATATGCTGTGTCATGTTCGATGATGATTATTCAGGTATTTAGAAAACGTAGCGACACTTAATCATATTGGTTACAGCCTAAATACTATCTAACTCTTACTGTCTATAGCATACACCTCGTGATTTTCTAAAGTGAAATAGCCGTATCTAAGGCGCCACACTTAAACCAAATTTTTTCAAATTTGGATATTCATAGGGGGCATCTTCAGCTGGATAACGTAATGACTCGAGCCCATAAATTTGTGCAATATTCCATAAAATACTTTCACCCGCAGGTAGAGTTTGTGGCTGAATTTTATAAATTGAATCCTGATAAGCGCTATCACTATCAACAAATTTCCAGCCCTGTTGCTTAAACAAATCAATAATGTCTTCTAGCCAAGCCGCATTAATGGCTCTTACATGAAGTAAAAGCACATGCTTGGGGGAACGTCCTAATGTTTGTTGTGCTAAATTATCGTAATACTGTGCTCGATCAAGCAAATGAAACAGATAGGCTTGTTTTAATTTATTCAGGTTTTCTTGATCTTGTGCTTGCTGATACTGCAAAAACAGTTGATTGTAATACCAATCACTCGCATCGATGCTAACAGTTCCCGATTGATAATGATGGGTTATCAGCCATTGTCGTACTCCTTCCCTTTTTTCTAGCGTATTTCCCTCTTTAAGAAATGGAAATCGGTAACGTGGTACAAATCCGGGTAATGTAGAAAATATTTGATGTCCTTGCTCTATGTCTTTTAAATAATTTTTCAAGCTAATGTCATCTTTATTTAGGTTAAGATGTAAATTTCCATGATTGCCTATTCGATGCCCCTGTTTCCCCCACTCTGAAATCATCTGCAACCCTTTTTCTGTGCTAATTTTACTGACGCTTGGATAGACAATAGCCAAAATTCGCTTTTGTTTTAGGGTATTTAGAATGTCATTATTGATATGACAAGCATCTGGGTTATTGGCTGGGTCTAGTCCATCATCGAAACTGAGGGCGATCTGTTGAGCAAAAGCCACATGAGAAACACAGAGACATAGGCTTAAGACAATTTTTTTAATCATAAATGAGTGCTAGAGCTTAGAAAATAAATACCTTTTAACCTAGCATAATTATTCAAACTGATTGAACTTTACATCGACGGCTAATACGAAATTTATTTATTATCTAAGCTTATATATTGAATGGCAATTTTTTTAATGAATCACCACTTAGCTGTGGTGTAATGAGATTCCAGACATTATAAATGAGCGCCTATGTATCACATTATCGAGTGTGTTGGCTTTTAAATTTTAGTAACTTCAATATTTTTTTAATTGACAGAACGTAACAATCAATTTTTAATCAGCAGATTGTTGCATAAATGGAATTTTGGAATGCTGACTGATCTTGATGATTTTTACTGCTTTGCACAGGTGGTGGAACATGGCGGCTTTAGCGCAGCCGAACGTGCAACAGACATCCCTAAATCCAAGCTTAGCCGTCGTGTCCATAACTTGGAAGAACGTCTAGGTGTCCGCCTGATTCAACGCAGCTCGCGTCATTTTGCGGTCACCGATATTGGCATGAACGTTTACCGCCATGCACAAGTCATGTTAAATGCAGCACAGGCAGCACATGATCTGGTCGATCATCTTAGTACCGAACCGCGTGGTACGATTAAAGTCAGTTTGCCGGTTTTAATTGCCCAGAATGAAATCGCCAAAATCCTGCCAAACTTCCTCAAGCAATATCCAGAAATTAAAGTTCAGATGATGATCACCAATCGCCGGGTCGATATCATTAATGAAGGCTGTGATCTGGCACTGCGAGTACGCTCCAATCTGGATGACGATCCGAATCTGGTCATCCGTCAGTTTGAAAAAATTGAACAGCATCTGTTTGCAAGTCAAGGTTATCTCAATCAGTTTGGTGAGCTAAAAACCCCCGAGCAACTGGCTGAACATAAGATTCTGACTATGGCAGAAGATCATACCGAACAATTTCTAACCTTACAAAACGAGCAGCAAGAACAAAAGAAAATTCGGGTCAGTCCAACTGTATTGGGTTCAGACCTCAATATGTTGGCGCAACTTGCGGCTTCAAGCTGCGGGGTGACCTTATTGCCAGATAACGTGGTAGAGCAGTATGTGGCACGTGGCGAACTGGTACGGGTTTTACCTGACTGGAAAGCACCGCATGGTATTTTTCATGCGGTTTATCCCTCACGTCGCGGTCTGCTGCCTGCAGTCCGGGTATTTATTGACTATCTGGTCGCAGAATTAAACCATAGCTAATAAAAATATGGACAAAAAAATAGCTCATTCTTGGGGAAAAATGAGCTAGAGAAACAGGTCACTACAGCACAGTGAATAAAAAAGGAAACTTTGTAACTGATTCTCAGTCTAACCAGACTTCTATTTTCAAACCATTGTTTTGCTGTAGTGTTTTGTATATTTTTGTCAGCAAAAACGATGAACTTGTAAATTTGGCAAGTCAAAAGTTTTTAACAGAAATCCCGTCAAAATTTTAAATTTCCGGATAATCACCCGTGCCTTCAGGCCATGGAGAGAGTAATTCAAATCCGGTTTCGGTCACATAAACCATATGTTCCCATTGTGCAGACCACGATTTATCCGTGGTAACCACAGTCCAGCCATCTTTTAGTTCTTTGACACGAGCTTTACCCATATTTACCATCGGCTCAATGGTAAAGACCATACCCGGCACCAGCTTGATGCCTTGACCCGGCTGTCCATAATGCAGAATATTCGGTTGTTCGTGATAAACCTTGCCGATGCCATGACCGCAATACTCACGCACAATCGAATAGCCTTCACGCTGTGCAACGGTTTGAATTGCATAACCAATATCGCCTAAGGTAGCTCCCGGCTTCACTGCATGAATCCCGGCCAGCATCGCTGCATAGGTGGTATTGACCAGACGTCTGGCTTCTGGAGATGGCGTTCCCACATAATACATCCGGCTGGTATCACCGAAATAACCATCTTTGATGATCGCCACATCAATATTGATAATATCACCATCCTGCAACACGGTTTTTGAGGATGGAATACCGTGACAGACTACTTCATTCGGCGAAATGCAGGTGGTCTTGGTATAACCATAATAGCCAATATTGGCCGGTGTTACTTTTAGAGTATTGATAATAAAATCATGACAGAGATCATCCAGATATTCGGTCGTGACACCTGGCTTGACATGCTCCCCGATCATCGCTAAAACTTCTGCGGCCAAACGCCCAGATATCCGCAATTTTTCTACATCTTGCTCAGTTTTAAGACTAATCGCTGGAGCTCGCATATATCTATCCTCACTATGAATATCTGAATTATAGTCCCTTTTTTGTTACATATGTCACAGTTAGTGGATTTCATCACCGCAATTTTTCTGGAAATCAGAATTTCAACTGTTGCTTATTCATACAAACAATAATCTGAGAATTTTAAAGAAAATTCAGATCAATCCATACAGTGGGCTTAGATCATCTATTTTTTAGCTGATTATCAATCAGATATTTCTACCAAAATTTGAATGAATGGTTATCTGAGCAGCAAAATCAATAGATTCAAGGTCTGCAGCCTTAAAATAAGCTCCAAAAAGATGGACATATACACTAAAATCGCTTTCTTTTGGTCGATTGATCTCCCTTTATGACAAGTCTGCGTACCCGGGATATTGTCGCCCTAGGTTTTATGACCTTTGCACTGTTTATTGGTGCGGGCAACATTATCTTCCCCCCGATTGTGGCTCAACAAGCTGGTGAACATGTATGGCTCGCTGCTTTAGGTTTCCTTATTACTGCAGTTGGCTTACCTGTAATTACCATTATTGCGTTGTCGCGCGTTGAAGGCTCCATTCAGGCACTCAGTTCCCCACTTGGTAAAGCAGCCAGTATTTTACTGACTGTGGTGTGTTACTTAGCTGTTGGCCCTTTATTTGCAACACCGCGTACTGCAACCGTTTCTTATGAAATTGGTTTTTCTTCTTACTTTGGTGATGAATCGAGCAGCCTGCTCATGTACAGCATCATCTATTTTTCTATAGTCACTGTGGTGTCTTTATATCCAAACAAGATTCTGGATACAGTTGGCTATTTCCTGTCACCGCTTAAAATTATTTCTTTGATCATTTTGGGTGTGGCAGCCGTAATGATTCCTGCCAGCAATCCACCGGCAGCGATCAATAATTACGTTACCAGTCCGGTGACTGAAGGCATCGTCAATGGTTATTTGACCATGGACACTTTAGGTGCTTTGGTTTTCGGGATCGTGATTGTGAAAGCGATTACTTCACGTGGTGTAACCGATAAAAAACTGATTACCAAATATGCGGTGAATGCCGGCATTATTTCCGGTATTGGTTTAACACTGGTGTATTTAAGTCTGTTTAAACTCGGACTCGGTAGCCACGAAATTGCACCGAATGCAGCCAATGGTGCCATTATCCTGCATGCCTATGTACAACATGCCTTTGGTGATATGGGTGCTTATTTCCTGTCTGGCATGATTTTTATTGCCTGTATGGTGACTGCGATTGGCCTGACCTGCGCCTGTGCCGAATATTTCTCCAGTTTGACTAAAATTCCATACAAGATTTTTGTATTTATTCTGGTCGGTTTCTCACTGATTATTTCAAATCTGGGTTTAACCAAACTGATTGCCGTTTCGGTGCCCGTATTGAGCGCGATTTATCCACCTGCAATTAGTGTGATTTTATTGAGCTTCTGCGCTAGCTTCTTCAAAAAACCGTCTCATGTGATTGCACCAGTGACGCTAGTGGCATTTATCTTCGGTATTTTTGATGGAATAAAAGTTGCTGGTTTTGAGTTGCCTGCCGTACTACAAAATTTGCCGCTCTCAGAACAGAATCTGGCCTGGTTTATTCCATCCATGATTGTATTGCTAATTGCAGCTGTGATTGACCGTATTAGAAACTAATCTTTCTAGGCTGTCTGATAAAGATCGTATTTTTACCCAAAATCCGGTTTTAGCGTGATCAATAATTGTCAGGTTTTACCCAAACGGACTTTTATTGCTTCTTACAGACAATATCAAATCATCGCTGTGTGTCTATTTACTCGTGCTTTTTCCAGAAAGTGTGATTCATAATCAGGCTCGAATGATCCTATTTTTAATATAAATATAAATAACTTTTTGAATTTTAGCTTTTAGATACCTGTTGTTGCTGACTTAAACCATCTTGCCCTCTGACTTATACACAGTCTTACATTCTATTGATTAACACTACATATCTTTGGCGTAGAATTTGCATTTTCTATCTGCTCACATCAAACAATTGCTAGCTATTGTTTTCATGACGATATGGAGGTGTAATCTGAATATATAATGCTTTACTAATCAATTGATTATGTATTTTTACGACTAAAGAAGGCCATTTTGACCCTGAAAGTGCAGCCCGATGGTTGCAAAGGCTGATATTAAACAGTACAACTGTATGTTCAATTCTGACTAACTTAATCTGCTTTAGTCTTCAATAACATAAATAAATGGGAGGGATGGAGATGTTATCATTACATTTCAACAAGCAAGTCTTCATTGACGCTCTTAAAGCCAACGACACCAATCTGGTGACATTTATATGCACCACTTTTGCACTTATGCTGACTTTAACCGTCCATTGCTTAATTCAAGGTAATTTAAAACTTGAATACTTTGGTTATGCGCTGATCGTCTCAGCTGCTTTCTTCCTATGGGCTGCCATAGACCAGAAATACCGATAATCAAATTTTAAATTAGCCCAGATGGATGATGTGGCCAGTCATCCATCTGGTAAAAAAACCAAAATATTACTTTTAAGAATAATTAAAATAGCCCACCAAATGCGCCATAGAGTAAAATCCCCGTTCCTCCAAGTTCTGCAATAATTAATCCCAGCATTGCCAAGCTCATCAGACTGCCAGGTAGATGAAACCGACCCAGTTGATGCGGTTGCTTAAACTGATTGGTGGTATCTTGCAGGAAACCATGCAGCATATAAGCTGCAATCGAAAAACTAAAAAATACGATATTCACCAGTACGCAGATCAAATTCATGGCACTGGATAAATCGGAATAATATGCCAGAACTGCCAGAATTAGCGTCGCTGGTGCATATAGCAGACTGCTACGATGGGCAATATCGACATAATAATGTGCGCGTGACTGTGGTGATTGACGGATCTGCCAATACTTCCAGACCCCGGTAAACATCCCAATCCACAAGAATATTCCACTAAAAATAATGGCGATTTTAACGGCCAGTGCAAGTTCCATTGATAGCATAAGCTCATTCCATATCTATTATTTTACTGACTTTTAAGTCATGCTTTGCGCAAGCATCCCTTCAAAAACTGTATAAAGTTAAAGCTTCATCAGGAAGCTAAAATCATAGTGTATCGTATGTCTGAATTTGAAACATTGACTCTACAGTGCCAGGATGGCTATCACTTAAGTGCACGCTTTTATGCGGCTTCTTCAGAATCTGAAAAACGTCCGGTATTGGTCTGTCCTGCCACAGGTATTACCCAACAGTTTTATCATCATTTCTGCATCTGGTTGCAAGCTCAGGGCTATGCGGTACTGGTCTTTGACTTTCGGGGAATTGGTGAGTCACTCGCAGGCCCTTTAAAACAGTCCAAAGCCAGCATTGTGCAATGGGGTCAACTGGATATTCCCGCCGCGATTGATGCTTTATTAGCACGTACTCATGCAGAAAAAGTGATTTTGCTGGGGCATAGTGCTGGTGGTCAGCTTCTGGGGATCGTACCGAATTATGACAAAGTTGCAAAAGTGGTGGCTGTTGCTGGCTCAACCGGACATGTCAAAGGACTTAAAGGTAAAACCAAACTGCTGGCGCCGGTCATGTTCAATCTCATTTTCCCACTGGCCCGTATGAGCAAAGGATATGCTCCGACTCAAGCCATTGGCATGGGCGAAAATCTGCCTAAAGATGTGGCGCGTGAATGGGCACAGTTCTGTAGCAAACCGGGCTATGTCATGAATGCAATGGGTAAAACCATATTGCCACGCTCAGATTTTCATGCTCAAATCACCTGCCCGATTATTTCGATCTGGTCATCGGATGATGAAATTGCAACAGAAGCAAATGTAAAAGATTTACTGCGTTTATACCCCAATGCAGATACTCAGATGATTGAGCTTCAACCTAAAAGATATGCGCATAAAGCCATTGGCCATATGCTGATGTTTAAAAAATCACATGAGAATTTATGGCCGGTGATTGAACAACAATTGACGGTTTAAATCAGATTTAGATGGTTATTTGCAAGCTGCTATGTTCTAATACACTCAGTTTGAGATGAGCCTCTTACAGTATATGGGCTTGACCTATATACGACTAGCCCCTAACCATGGGGCTTTTTATTGCATGTATGATTTTAAAAACGTATTAACATTTAGCCGAAAAATGCAATGATGCTTTGGATCACCACAGCATTCACAATATCAATAAAAAATGCACCACACAGCGGTACAATTAAAAAAGCTTTATGTGATGGACCATAGCTATTGGTCACCGCCTGAATATTGGCAATCGCTGTCGGTGTTGCCCCCATACCAAAACCACAATGCCCTGCCACTAATACTGCTGCATCGTAATTTTTGCCCATAATTCTAAAGGTCACAATTGCGGTAAATAAAATCAATACCGCTGTCTGCGCCAATAAAATGGTAATGAGCGGACCTGCCAAATCGGCCAGTAACCAGAGTTGTAGTGATAGTAAAGCCATAGATAAATACAGGGATAAAGACGCATTGCCAAATACATCGATTGCACGGTCGAAGATATCGACTTTCAGCACATGCTCCAAGACATTACGCACAATCACACCTGTGCCTAAAGCCCATACAAAAGTGGGCAATTCAAACCATCTTCCCTGACTGAAGTCTGTCATCTGATTGGCGACAAAAATACACAGGGCAAACATCCCCAAAGTCGACACGGCATTACTGGATGTAATCAATCGGGTTTTCTTTGGATATTCAAAGGGCGCAGTGTTGATGTGCGATTCGAGCTGCTGTTCATTAGTCTCTTGCGCTACTGTTTCAGCCAGTTGGTTGCGTTTAATCAGGAACTTGGCAACTGGACCGCCCACAAGTCCACCAATAATCAAGCCAAAGGTAGCACTTGCCATACCAAGGACAACTGCTCCCTGGATCGCATATTGAGTTTCCAGAACCTCGCCCCAGGCACCGGCGGTACCATGACCACCCGTTAAGGTGACGGAACCGACAATCAAGCCAATCAGTGGATCAAGTCCAAGCGCTGTGGCTAAACTCATACCGACAGCATTTTGCACGACTACAAATAAAATGACACAGACCAAGAAGGTCAGGAGCGATTTTCCACCTTCTTTCAGTTTCAAAAAGTCTGCACTTAAGCCAACAGAAGTAAAGAACATCAGCATCAGGATGGTTTGAATTTGTGCGTCAAATGTGGCACTGATATTAAACAATTTATAGAGAATAAAGGCCGTAATCGCTGCGACTAAACCACCGATTACAGGTTCAGGTAAGTTATAGTTCCTAAAGAAGCTAATTTTACTAACAAGATACCGCCCAATAAAAAGAAAAAAAACAGCAATTACCAGAGTGCCAAAGGCATCTATTTCATAAGTCATAACATTCCCTATTGGCTTTATTTTCATACAGTTTTAGGAAAGAGGTATGAAAAATCAACCACAGAAATGTAATGCAAGTTATTGTTTCTAATAATTGTTTAATTTATAGCCTGAATAGATGCAATTAACGGGATGGAATATCATAAACCCAGTTGCGCGCTTGCTGATCTGTGGTGCTTTCACAGACATAGTAGTCATGATCCCAAGCGTCAGGATGGAAAATTTCCTTTTTTGTGTAAGTCACATTTTTAGACTTTTCGACACAGACAAAGTTATCGCCTTGGTCTTTAACTTGCGTTCCATTGAGGAAACCACCAATACATAAAAATCGGGATTGTTTGGGCATTACTACATCAACTTGCTAAATCATTTTTCAATGTAAAGATTAAACGATGATTGAGTTTAGTTGTAAGGTCTAGTTAATGATTACTTACCAATTGATCGCAATTTAAACTAAAAAATCATTTACTGGGCTTAGCATTTCTTCATTTTATAAATTTTCGCTCTAGTTGGAGAATAAGATTATCTATATATTCATGATTACAATCATAAATATTTTCGTATACACCATACTGACTAACTTGTGCAGTTATATGCTTCTTAAGTGTAGTTAAAATGGAATCTGTGACAACTTTACCCTGAGCTTCTAATACGCTTTTCAAAGCAGTACTCCACTTACTATTATCTTTACTAAATTTGGTGTTCTTAAGGTCAATCCCAAATTCCTGATCTACTTTATTTGAATAAAATTCAATTTTAAATAAATTTTCAATTTCTGTTTCTTTTTTTCCCTTCGCCATTAAATAGCTATAAGAATTATTATTTAACTCAGTAGAATCGAGTAGTTTTGGTATGATTGATTTTGAGGCCTCATCGTTATCCACAATAACAAAACATGAGCAAAGCATATCTTGATAATGTTTAAGTTCATAATTTAATTTACTCACACCACCCAAAAATTTAATTATTAAATCACCATCTTTCATTATTTTTGATAGTTTTTGACTCCTCTCGGTTATAAGTTTTTTAATAATAATACTGTCACATTCACCTTCAACAATAATAACTTTACGTGCATGCTCCAAATTATCAGAAGTTCTAACACCCAAGCAATCACGAATTTCTTGAATTTTCTTAACTGATTTTACTTTATTATTCGATACTAAAATATTATTAGATAGCTCATCTCTGTCAACAAACACTGGATTATGTGTTGATATAACTAACTGGTTTACTATAGACAGCTCTTCAACAGCCACTTTCAAACTGTGCATTGCTGAAGGATGTAAATGTGATTCTGGTTCTTCAATAGCAATAATAGATGCCCCATTATGAATTCTATTTCTATCTTTCAACAAACCGATAGCTGCTAGGCTTTTCACTCCATCACCTTTATATTTAATATCGGTTTGATCACCATCATCAACCTCAATAACATAATCTTTTCTTAATCTATATCTTCTAGCTGAATCAGAGATTCTTAATTGTACTGATTTAATATTTGGCAAAAATTTATGTAAAGAATCTTTAATAGTATTTGCAACTTTATCTAATACAGGTTTTTGTAAATTTTCGATTACAGCTAATGCTTGTTTAAAATCTTCATCACTTTCTAATTTTGCTAATTCCTCTTCGACCATTTCATTAATTACATCTAAAGCTTCTTGTTCAGTTCTTACCGCTGGTATATATGTAAATTGAATTTTTTCAGCAATGTATTTTGCGATTTTCTCTGATTTTTCAGATAAAGAACTACTTCCACGTTTTGGTACAAGAATTTCACCTACATTATTTTGATCAAATGAAATCTGTATACATAAATCACCATTGATTCTACTTCTTATTACTTTATAAAAATCTAGTCTTTCATCTTCATTTAGCTCAAAATTTAATATAAATAATGTATTTTTAGCGCGTGGCTTATTTTGAAGAGAAATTGGAAAGTCCCTATACCAGTCATAATTATTTCTCTGTTTAAAACGTACACTTCCTAAACTTTTATAAGATAATCCATGAAACTTTAAAGTATCCATTGCTAACTTCAAAGCAAGTAAAACAGTAGTTTTACCCTCATTATTTTTACCAACTAGGACGGACTGATCTTTTAAATTAATTTCTCCTCCATCCGTAATACTTCTGAAATTTTTAATCGTAAATTTTGTTAGTTTCATAGAAAAAGCCCCACCTAAGTGGAGCTTTTATAAACTACTTTAATTTATTTTTCAATAAATTAAGTCAACTGAGCAGCAGCAATTTTCTTCGTATCAACATTCGCAGCAGCGTTAGTATATTCGCTCATCTTGTCGAAGCTTAAGTATTGATAGATGTCAGCTGACATACTGTCAATTTGAGCTGCATATTGTTGGTATTCTTCTGGAGTTGGTAATTTACCCAATACAGCAGCAACAGATGCAAGTTCAGCAGAAGCCAAGTAAACGTTAGCACCCTGACCTAGACGGTTCGGGAAGTTACGTGTAGACGTCGATACACAAGTTGTGTTCGGAGCTACACGTGCCTGGTTACCCATACATAATGAACAACCTGGCATTTCAGTACGCGCGCCAGCTTTACCATAAATGTTATAGAAACCTTCTTCCATCAACTGATGTTCGTCCATACGCGTTGGCGGAGCAATCCACAAACGAGTTGACAATGCACCACCTGGAACTTTCTCTAACAATTTACCAGTCGCACGGAAGTGACCAATGTTTGTCATACAAGAACCAACGAATACTTCGTCAATTTTCACGCCTTGAACGTCAGAAAGAAGTTTTGCATCATCTGGATCGTTCGGGCAGCAAAGAACAGGTTCTTTAATGTCAGCTAGATCGATTTCATACACTTTCGTGTATTCAGCATCCGCATCAGCTTTAAGAAGTGATGGATTCGCTAACCATTTTTCCATGTTCTCAACACGACGAGCCATCGTACGCGCATCGCCATAACCTTCAGAAATCATCCACTTAAGCATAGTGATGTTTGAACGAAGGTATTCAGCAACTTTCTCTTCAGAAAGCGTGATCGAACAACCAGCAGCTGAACGTTCAGCAGAAGCATCAGACAATTCGAATGCTTGCTCAACAGTCAGGTCAGTTTCCATTTCTGTCAAATCGATCTCAAGGATACGACCAGAGAAGATGTTTTTCTTACCTTTCTTCTCTACAGTTAAGTCACCCGCTTGAATTGCGTAGTAAGGAATTGCATGTACCAGGTCACGTAGCGTGATACCAGGCTGCATTTTACCTTTGAACTTCACAAGTACAGATTCAGGCATATCAAGTGGCATAACACCAGTTGCTGCAGCAAAAGCTACTAGACCAGAACCCGCCGGGAACGAAATACCGATTGGGAAACGAGTATGCGAGTCACCACCAGTACCCACAGTATCCGGAAGAAGCATACGGTTTAACCAAGAGTGGATAATACCGTCACCTGGACGTAAAGACACACCACCACGGTTCATGATGAAATCAGGAAGCGAGTGTTGCATTTGAACGTCAACTGGCTTTGGATACGCAGCGGTATGACAGAAAGACTGCATAACAAGGTCAGCAGAGAAACCTAGGCAAGCCAAGTCTTTCAATTCGTCACGCGTCATTGGGCCAGTGGTATCTTGCGAACCAACAGTGGTCATCTTAGGTTCACAGTAAGTACCTGGAAGTACGCCTTGACCTTCAGGAAGACCACAAGCGCGACCAACCATTTTCTGTGCTTGAGTGAAGCCTTTGCCAGTTGCAGCAGGTTGAACCGGAGTACGGAACAACGTAGATACTGGAAGACCTAAAGCTTCACGTGCTTTAGTGGTCAAACCACGACCAACGATCAGGTTAATACGACCGCCAGCACGAACTTCGTCTAGAAGTACAGGTGTTTTAAGATCAGCTTCAGCAATTACAGCACCGTCTTTAGATGCAGAAACTTTCGCAGCAGCATGATCGATTTTAAGAACGATTTCATCGCCCATGTTCATGTTGCCAACATCGATCTCGATCGGTAATGCACCCGCATCTTCCATCGTGTTGAAGAAAATTGGCGCAATTTTAGAACCTAGGCAGTAACCACCGTCTTTTTTGTTCGGGATATGAGCAATGTCATCACCAAAGAACCAAAGCACAGAGTTGGTTGCAGATTTACGAGATGAACCTGTACCAACAACGTCACCTACGTAAGCAACCTGGTTGCCTTTCGCGATCAATTCTTTGATTTGGTTTAATGGACCCACTTCACCAGGAACTTCCGGCTTGATTCCGTCACGTACGTTTTTCAACATTGCATTTGCGTGCAATGGAATGTCCGGGCGGCTCCAAGCATCTTGTGCAGGTGACAAGTCATCAGTGTTGGTTTCGCCAGTGACTTTGAAAACTGTCAGTTTGATTTCTTCAGGAACGTCTGGACGTGAAGTAAACCATTCAGCATCAGCCCAAGACTGCATAACAGCTTGTGCATTTGCATTACCCGCTTTTGCTTTATCAGCGACATCGTGGAATGCATCAAATACAAGAAGCGTTTTCTTAAGCGCTTCAGCAGCAAGCTCAGAAAGTTCAGCGTTGTCTAAAAGTTCAACTAAAGGCGCTACGTTATAACCACCAAGCATAGTACCTAGCAAGTAAACCGCACGTTCTTTAGAAACAAGTGGAGAGGTTGCTTCGCCTTTTGCCAATGCAGCCAAGAACGCAGCTTTTACATATGCAGCTTGGTCAACACCTGCTGGTACACGGTTTTCAAGCAAATCTACCAAGTATGCTTCTTCACCAGCTGGCGGGTTAACTAGTAGTTCAACTAATGCAGCGGTTTGGGCATCGTCAAGTGGCTTCGGTGGGACTCCGAGTGCGGCACGTTCTTCAACGTGTTGGCGGTAAGCTTCTAGCACAGTGTTATTCCTCTTTTTTAAAAAATTACTTATGAATTCCTGCTTATTCCAAGCTTCACAAATAATATGGACTCCGAAATTTTACTAAATTTCCAGTTAAAAGTTAATGCAACTCAAGTGTTTCTTTGTGATGCTCGTTATTTTATAACTAAATGATGCTCTTAATGATTATTCAATAATCACTTTTAGATCAGATCTCAAGAAACAAGCCTATGAGCAGGCCCTTTTAACTGAATTTAATGCATAAAAAAGGCAACCATGATGTTGCCTGATTTGAAGTTAAAAAGATACTCCACCTTAGTGTACAGTGGTCGAGTTTAAATATTGCTGATATGAATCCCGGCAGCCTTTGAATTTCACCACACATTCATCTTCACACATCGTGCTGTGATTATTGCTGGCAAAGGAAATATCCACCTGATACAGCTTTTTTTCTTGTTCTAGCACCTTCTTTAAAAATACTTTGTCGCCTACGCTCAGGACATAGCGACTACCAGCAATAATGACTACACCATGTTCATCTTCTAAGAGCAGATCAGAATGATGTAAATATCTGACGACTTGCATATTGTGTTACTCCTCGGGTAATTGGAGTTAAATTCATTATTCAATATAAAGATAAGTATTTCTATATTTTAGATTTAGAAATTGTCACAAAGTGTACATTTCGCTTAGGCTATTTCTATTATTCATTAGATGTTTTTTTGTCTTTTATTCGGGTTGATAGTTTTTTTTAAAAGAGATGCTGCATTATGCCCGATTCAGCCATTAAAAAAAACCGTTCCCTAGAACGGTTTGTAATCTGGTAATTCATCATGCGGCGTGGCAATACATTTTTCAGTAAACTCAGCGCGGACTTTTTCACGGGCTGCTTTTACATCTGCCTTAATCTCTTCGGCTGGAAGTGCGTAGACTTCATCAATAATGTTCAGAATAAAACCTTTGGTGGTTTCATCATCGATCTTGTTGGCATGCTCGATTGCTTTTTCTTTCTCAATCGCGTTCTGACGATCCAGCATAATGGTACGCGCCGCATTACCGACACTTCGACAATAACCTTGCCACTGCTCTTCAGGGGTTAAGGGTTTCTTCTCGGCACAACCGGCCAGCGCCAGCATAAACGATAAAGCCAATAACTTTTTCATGAATTTCTCCTTCCGAGGGGCAATATAAAAGATCGGGGAAGATTTGTCATTTCAAAATGCCAGTTGTATGGAATTAAAAAAAGCCCACTCATGGGCTTTTTCATTTTGTGTGATTAACCGCATGAAGCCTGGATAATCTTTTTGCTTGCAGGATCTACGGTTACAGTCACCCGTTCTTCGCGATAATCCATCGTCACCGCTTGACCCGGCTCGACCATACGTACAATTTGTGCCTTGGTTTTCTGCTTGATTTGCGCTTCAGTCAAATTGGACTGACCCACCAATGCTGCCGCCTGATCAGCAATACATTTAGGTTGATTCATGTGCAGTAATTCCCACTCCTCGACCACCTGACCATTTTTTAAATGGCAATATCCGACCTGACCATTGCTTTCAGTACGAATCTCAAGCTTGCCACCCTGATTGACACAATAAGCGCTTGCAGGATTCGCTGAACCTATTTTAGGAGCTTCCGTCTCAGATTGCGGCGTGGTGGTACATGCACTTAGAGCGACAGCCAGCAAACCGAACAGCATTGTTTTTTTCATGAGAGCCTATTCTTCTTCAATAATTCTTCACCAATTTAGCATATTTCCTTGTCCTTGCCAGGCACAAGTCTGTGTACATTGTTAATCAAATACCTTCAATAAGGTTTAATAATAAAAGTATTGCTAAATTCAGTATTGCTATCTTGCCAACTATTTGATTGATGAAGATAGAGATGCAGGGAATCTGTTTAAATTGAAACGAATACGAATTTAACGTTCTCAATGAAGTGATTCTTCATTCCATCATCAACACAATGTCATTACATAAAGTTTAAGTGACTGCATTTTTAGATTTGTGATCTTGAGCAGATTGATTTACTATTTGATTGAATTTTAAACTTTATACTGGCATGACAGACGATCTCCAACTCTCCCTCAAGGAATATCTTGCGACAGTTCAGGAAGCGGTCAAACTCACTTTCGATACGCCGGTATGGGTCAAAGCTGAGATTCGCAACCTTAGTACCAAAGCAGGTCATTATTATCTGGAACTGGCAGAAAAAGAGGCTGATAGCGATCAGGTCATTGCCAGTTGCCGAGCCACCATCTGGAAATTTAGCGCCCAGAAAATTGTCACTCAATTTGAACGTGAAAGCGGGATTGAATTAAGTCGTGATCTCAAAGTTCTGATTAAAGTCCAAGCCAATTTTGATCCACAATATGGTTTTTCTTTAAATATCGTCGAGATTGACTCGGGTTATACCTTGGGTGATATTGCCCGGCGTTATCAGCAGATTATTGACAGGCTAAGCGCTGATTCAGCGTAATAGAAACCTGCCCAGCCCTTTTGATTTGAACCGAATTTTAGTGATTGCTCCCGAAAACGCAGCAGGTCTCGGAGATTTCAGAAAAGATGCCGATGCACTACATCGTGCGCAAGTTTGCGAGTTTATCTATCACACTGCGACTTTTCAGGGAAATTCTGCCCCGCAAAGCATTATGCAGAGTCTGGCACAAGCTCTGAAACAATGGGCGAAAACCTATGACACTGCGCCAGATTTAATCGTCATTATTCGGGGTGGCGGAGCAGTCAATGATCTGGCTTATTTAAATGATTATGATCTGGCTGCCCTGCTCTGTAAACGCTCGGTTCCGATTTGGGTGGGCATCGGACATGAAAAAGACCACACCATTCTGGATGAGATTGCGCATCGCTCCTTTGATACTCCGAGTAAAGTCATCGCCGGAATTCGCAATCATATAGTCGAACTCACACAAGATGTCTTGAATTATTTACAGCGGATTCAGCGTTTATCTCAACAGCAAATTCAGGCCTACCAAAATCAGAATGATCAATTCTTAAAACTCATTCAAAGTCTGGCCAACAGCCAAATTATGGATGCCCTGCAACGTCTGCAACAGATCAAGGCCAATACCTCCAGTCTGGCTCAGCAACATACCCAACTAATCAATCAGCAGCTAGATGCCCTGATGCGGGAAACGCTATTGCAAAACCCACGACATGTTTTATCGAAAGGTTATGCCATCGTACGTCAGCAAGAACATGTGGTGGGTTCTATCAACCAGATTCAGCCCAGCGATCCGGTTCAGGTAGAACTGCAGGATGGCATTTTTTCAGCACAACTTATACAGGTACTTCCCCATGACTCATGATACTTTAAGCTTCCAGCAAGGCTATGACATCTTGAAAAAGAATGCGGAATTGCTCGAATCTCAGCAAGAACCGGACATTGATAATCTGATGAAAATCGTGGAAGAATCCATGAGCGCCTATAAAGCCTGCAAGGCACGTGTTGAAGCGGTGCAAAGTGCGCTAAATGACACATTTAAAGATTAGTGATTGAATGACTCTAGTTGAGTAGCTTAGGCTATTTAAGCATCTTTATATCATAAAAAACCCTCAAAAAATGAGGGCTTTTTTCAATTTAATTTACGCTATGAATATCCAGTTCCTCATTACTTGCCAATACGACAGAGGCTAAAATTGGCACCCCCAGAATAAAGGGTACAGCGAAGATCCATAAAACCACAGTCACTTCTGGATCAAAGAAAAATTGAATCGAAAGCGCAGTCAAAATAAGTACAGCGAATAGAATCATTGCAAAACGGATTATAAATTTAGTCGCCATGCGAACATACTCTGATGAGTGAAATTGTACTTTCAATATACACCTAATTTTATTAAGGCTTTATTGATTTTCAATTTATTATGATCTGATTTGATTGATTTTTTATATTTTAGCGCTGATTTATTGCTTCATTCATTTTTCTTAAGGATGTAACAGAAACATAATTTCAGCCATATTTCACAACTTTTTTGCAGCCCATTGCGCTTAAATTCTGATATTCATTGCTTCTACAGGTGTATACCCAAAGCACTGTACTTCATGACAAAGAAAATCACGAACATAAAAAGCCCAATATTGAATTGGACTTTTTTCTTTACTCTTCAACTTCTATGGGATTACCATCTTCAGGGCGAATATGCCGCGTGCCATCATCTGCAGGATCAACACTTGAACCATCTTTGGTAATCGTGTTGTACAGCTCATCCTCTTTCTTATCATCGATAAACTCTTCATCTTCGAAATCTTGAGGCTCATTGTCATCATCGAAGTTTAACGGCTTTTCTTCATCTATCATGGCGATCCATCACTTCTATAACCCAGAAAATATCATGCTCAAACATTTGATCGTTTCATTCAAGGGTCAAGCATGATCATTTGTGTAACCGGGTCTATATTGCGGTTTTCAAGCCAGATACATATCAATAGATACTAGCGTTCTTTGATAAGTCATTTTTTAATCATTATAAATAAAATACCCTCATCCTCTTGCGAAGCAGTGCTTCTCATCCCAGAAGGATGAGGGTATTTTCAGCATCTATTTAAATATGAATAAATTGAACATTTTTTGATCAATTAAAGATATCTAATGAAATCTAGCAATCATTTAAAAATATTTATCTGTCCTTATGATTAGAAACGCCAGTTATAGAACAAGTCAATTGCACGTTCTAAGGACTGACTCGCTTCCAAGTAAAGACGCTGATTCACCTGATAACGTAAAGTCAGCTTGTTCACCGGGGTAAACACCCCAACACCATAACGAAGATATAAATCAGGGGTAATATAGCCGGTCACCGACACCTGGGTATCATCCCCTGTTCCTTGTGCATCTAGTGCCAAACCACTCAAGCCAAACGTCCGTCCAATCTGGTTGGTGAGCGCGCGGGTTCCACCCAGGCCCAGACTGATACCTGCTGCGGCAATGGTATTATTCACATCAGATCTGAATCCTTCAGCCTGACTTAAACCGGATGCACCTTCGTTGATACGACCAGTAATCAAGGCATTTAAAGCTTCCTGCTCTGACAAGCCAGCATCATTATAAATCTGAATATTTGAACTTGAAGCAGTGCCCGTCACCCGTACCCCGACCGTACTTCCCTGAACCGACTTATTGGCATCAACATCCAGCGTCGGATTGGTCAACTCACCATTAAAACGGGCAATGGCACGGTTCAGATCCAGACTCTGACCATAAGCTTCGATTTTCACCCGCTGTGATACCCCGATCGCACCATTGGCACGCATCGCAGTTTCCAGACCCCGCTGTGACAGATTGACCCGGCCCAATAGCGGAATACGGCTATCAAAGCCCTGAAATATCACTTGATTACCCAGAGAAACCGCCACATCAGCCCGAATATCCCAAGGACGGGCCGATTTGAGAATAGCCAGCTGGTCATCACCTTCACGCACCACACGTACATCTGAAGAAAGTCCGACCACAGGTTCTGAGGCTTCAGGCATAGAAATTAGTGCACGTGGCACATCAACCGTACCACTTAGACTCAGCTTTTTATTGAATGGATACATGTCCAAGGTTAAATCGGGCGTAACCACGGCAGTAATTAAAGGTGCCTGACGAATCAGCAGATTTTCACCTTGCAGTTTTAACTGTACTCGCGGATCACCTTTCCAGTCGACTGAACCGGTCAATTTACCCACGCCACGACCACTGTTAAATGCACCATTAATACTGGCAGAATTCTGACGTATCGATGAATACAACTGCACATTGGTCAGATTCACCGGCAAGGAGATCATGCTGATCGAAGCATCTTTGACTCGAACCTCACCTTCCAGCAAAGGATCAGTTAAGGTTCCACTCACTTTTCCGGCATAGGACAAGGTGCCATCCAGATTACGGATGTCCTGAATAAAGGGTTTAAAGACTTTAAGCTGCACCTGATTAAAGGCAATTTCGCCACGCATCGGTTTACTGTCCCGATATGGATCAATAATGACATTGGCATACCCTGTCCCGATATCCGGAGTTTTTACATCCAGTCGAACTTGTAAGCCTTCTGCGACACTTTTTGCCACCAGACCCACTTCATCATATTTTAGGGTAGAACCTAAATAATCCGGGTCTTCCGAAGATAAGCCGACCACACCACTTCGGGTGACCAGACGCGCATCGATTTTTGGTTTAGCACCTTGCGCCCAGGCTGCCTTGGCATAACCGTTCACTTTACCGGTCAATGCCAGCCCTTCAGGCAGGAATGCACTGAAATCATCCAGATCCAGGTTTTGGGTCACAAAGGATACGCTGCCACGGGTTTTATTGACCCGAATCGGTTGATCAAAACACAACTGGCTTTGCTGACTCATCCAGCAATGTGCACCGACAAACAGATCAGACTGGGCCGCATTATAAATCACTGCCGCATTTTGACGCTGTACTAAATGAGCACGCAAAGAGTCAAAATCACCTTTTTGAATCTGACCCAGCCAGTTATTTTGTGCATTAAAGCCACCGGCCAGCTGCACAAAGAATTTTGACAGTTTATTTTCTGCCTGAACTTTAAGGATATGCGCCGCACGAGTACCGGCAAGTGATATTTCCCCGCGTACAATTTCCCGTGAACCGCTACGCAAGCGATCCATTGTCGCGGTCAATAAAGTTGGTGTGCTTTGCGATGTTGGCAACTGTCCGCGGACACGAATTTTTTGCACACTCATCAGGTTTTTAAAGGCAAAATTATCAATCGAAAGATTTGCCGAAGCCTGCAAACGTGGCTGCGCCTGCATATTGATATAGCCCTGTGCACGACCTCTTAAGCCCGGATATAACTCATACAATGCTGGTGCGTTGACTTTGAGTTGCAGATTCTGCGCATTGCCAGTGGCCTGAATCTGGTTGCTGGCATAAGACAGGAACAGGTTATTGGCTTCAAACTGCTCTGGGACAAAACCACGCTGATTTGAATTAATAATGACTGATAAATTACCTGTGCCTCGTACCGGCTTGTTATTTAACATACCGGCCAGATTCAAACGCTGGATCTGAATGCGTTTTAAGGCATCTGACCAAACCCCTTGGGTTTTTACATTGCCCGACAACTCGCCTTTCAGGTTGGCATTAAAATATTGCGGCTTAAAGCGGATTAATGAAGCGTTAATATCCCAGCCAATACCATTTGCCAGATTCACCAGACCATTGGCATTAATCTTGCCAGCGATACCATCATGACGCAATTCATTGACTCTCAATACTTCTGGTGTACCTGAAACACGCAGTTTCAGGATTCCCTGACTGGCTTGCAACTGACTGGCATTTAAAGCCCCATCATAATTGACTGCATAGCCTCTAAAACCACCGCCGGCTTTTTCATTATGGAATAATAAAGCAATGGTACTGTTACCGGTCAGACGTACTGTTTCGTTCTGTTCTGCCAGGCGCCCAGTCAGGTCTACATTAGACAGTTTAATAATCTGCTGATTGGGTTGTGCATAGCCATTGGCCTTGATCTGGCCATTTAAACGGTCTATCGGTGAAGCCGCAGCCAGACTTCGGGTATTTAAGTCCTTGGCGTTTAATAATGCAGTCCATTTCAACTGGCGTTTTTCTTGTGGCAGTTCAATTCGCGCATGACCGCTTAAGCTACCTGCCTGTGCATTGGCGCTATAATTGAAGCTCGGCACATTTAGAATATTATTTTTCAGATCCAGTTTGGCCTGATACATGCCTGCTGGCAGAAGACCTTGTTCGTGCTGTTCGACTTTGGTTGCCACATGAATATTCTGCTGGCCTTCGACCAGTGCCAGTTTCACATCGCCAGACTGACTGCTGAGCCAGCCGACATAGGGTACGGCGCGGTCGATATTTTGCCAGGCAACATCCAGAAGAATCGGTTGTGCTTTATTGTCTTTAACCGGATTCTGATCCAGTTTGATATTCCAAGTTTCATAACGGTCAAAATCTACCAGCGCCGTCAGATGCAGGCCATTTTCCAGATTGCCTTTTGAGGCAATATTGCCATCCAGGCTAGGTGGTAAAAAGTCTTGTACGACTTGCGGGATACGTTCATGCTTAGGATCAATTCCGTTTAATCGTCCGTTCAGATCCCAGCTTACCTGTTCGTTCCAGCCCACTGTCCCGGCAAGGCTAACCGCACCTTTCATCAGCTGGCCATTCAGATCGGTAATATTGAGCTGATTGACCAGATCGGTATACATCACCGCGTTATACTGGCCTTGTGGAATATTTTCACCGATCAGGTCGGTACGGACGTTCAAGTCCAGACGATCGATATCTCCATTGAACTCGGCAATCCCGTCTTTCGTAAACAGTTTCTGCTCAGTCAGAATCGGCCAGTTATAATCCTTAAATTTTAACTCGCCACGCATCGGCACCTGGGGCCGCATTGGATGTACGATGGCCCAACCGGTTAATAAATCGGGTGTATTGGTCGCTACGCCTGCCTGAATCGTATCCAGCGTGCCACGCGCCCGAACCTGAATATCATGAATATTCAAGCTGTCTCTTAAAGAAGGCAGATTGACGATTGCGCGGGCATCCAGTGGATATTTGCCTTCAAACTGCATTTTACCCGTCGCTTCACGCACCGAGAGATAACCCATATCCATGCGGGAATCTTCAAAGTTTAATTCGGTACCAGACCAGAGCGCATCATTTAATTCGATATTATAAAAATCAACTGCCGTGGTTTGGGTTTTAATCACCAGATGATCAAGCAGCAGATGATCGACGCGCAGCACAAAAGGCAAACGGATGGCATTGAACTTGAAAGGTTCGCTGCTAGACGGAGTTTTATTAATAATTTGCAGGTTACGGACATCTGCTTCATTCAGATGAATTTCTTTTTTGATGATCGCCCGCCAGCCCAGTTTTACATCAGCACGATCAATTTTGACATCGACCGGTTTCAGGCTGACCAGCACATTTTTAAGAATAATTCCACGCCATAAATTTCCGCCTTCATATTCATAATGAATAATTTGCTGGCGTTGTAATACCTGATCTAGCAGGAACTTACTGCCCTGATTGGTCGAAAACAGCAGCGCCAGCACAGAGAGCAGGAAAATGAGTGAGAAAAGTACCGACAACAGGATACTTCTCAATATACGGCGCTTTTTCGGCACAACGCTATCTTGTGGTTGTTGTTCTGGCTGTGGTTGGTTCTCGACCATGATGTACCCAAATAACTATTTTAAAAAAATGATGTTTTATAACTGCGAACCAATAAAGAAATGCAGACGAATTGGGTGATTGTCATCAGACAATCCAGTCGCCACATCGATACGAATCGGTCCAATCGGTGAGGCCCAACGTATCCCCACACCCGCACCATATTCGGTCGGATTACTGAACTCTTTATTATAAGCATTTCCGGCATCTGCAAAAACCGCAGCACGCCAGCCTTCCCTAAACTGATAGTTATACTCTAAGGAAGCAACCCCTAAGGCCTGACCACCGACTTTAAAGCCTTCAATTTCCGGAGAAAGACTCTTGTAATCAAAACCACGAATGCTCTGGTCACCACCGGTGAAATATCTCAGGTTATACGGCACTTTGGCAAAATCTTCAGTGAAGATATAACCGGCATCGGCACGTCCAACAAACTGATGATCTGCATTTTCACCCAATGAATAGATAAAACGCCAGCCTGCATTTACAATCGCCATATCTGCATCAGACAATAACACCTCACTACCCAGCTCGACTTTGTAGGTCTGCTTGAAACCCTTGGTCGGATTGACCCGACGATCGGTATCGGTACGTGAAACTTCATAACCGACCAGTAACGACTGCTGTTCATCTTCGGTATTAAAGCGAAACGCTTCCGGAATCTGGTTAAAATCAACAGAACCATTCTGCTTCAAGCGATCCAGACGGTAACGCGCTCCAAAAGTACGCTGCCAGTTACCCAGCGGGTTTTTAATAATCCGGTCTACACCCAGCACTGCCGATTCAATTTGCAGACCTTCACCTTGAGCCACGCCATCACGTTCTTCGCGCTCATAACCACCGACAATACTGACATAATCATTCAGCGGATGGTGATAAGGAATGTTATAACGACCATCGATGGACTGCCGGATACCGGACAACTCGAGGTTGGCATCAAAAGAATGTCCGCGCTTATTTACAATGGCGCGGCGGTACTGACCACGTAGACGGATATTGGTATCTGTTCCATAACCCAGACCCAGTTCAGCACTGTTTAAACGGTCTGCATTTAAAGTCACAATCACTGGAACTTTCTTCTCTTCCCGCGCTTGTGCCTTTAAACGCTCCTGCTCATTTTCTTTGGTCTGCTGCTCGACCCGCAAGCTTCTTAAATTTGGATTTTCCTGATCGCGGCTACCGGCAAACTGGTCTTCATCGACGACATTTTGAGTGACTTCTTTAGCAGATGCCACTGAGCGATCAGGCTGTGTCGCAGTCGCCTGATCTTCAGAAAGTTTCTGTTCTTCTATCAGGCTTTGAATATCCGGTGCCAGCTCCAGCTCCCTGTCAACCGGATCAGGGCGAATTGCATCCACCAGGGTATAGTTAAAATAGCGCGAGTTGGTCAGGTTATTGGCCAGGCTATTCACTCGCCAGAAGGTATAGTCTGCACCATCTTTCCAGGTGACCAGACTTTCGAGTACATCACGATCCAGCGGAAATTCCTTTTCAGGATCACTCATTCTAAACTCGACATTGCCCAACTTGTAACGCTCGCCTGTCTCGAAACGTAAATTTACATCGGCCGTATTTTGTGGCTGTGCAATCTTGACATCATGCAAGCGCCAGTATGAATCAAAATAACCGTTGTTATTGGCGGCAGTATTAATCCGTTGTTTGGTCTGTTCATAATTGCCGTGATTGAAAATATCGCCCTCTTCCTGCTCAGGCAAAAGACTGATGACCTGGAATTGCGGCTGTTCCGCACCCGCTCCGCTAAATTCCAGATTTTGTGTAGTGATCAGCACAGGTTCATTCGGGGTGACAAAAACCCGAACGCGACTATCAGAGATTTTTTCAAACCTGAACTGGGCATTGTAATAACCGACTGCCTGTGCCGCCTGTCGGGACAAGGTTCGCAGTTGTGGCAAAGCGGAATTAAAGTCGCCAAAAGACTCCTGGGTAAAACTGGACAGTTTGGCTTTGACATTATTTCTTAAATTCAGATAGCCTTCAGGCTCAGCTCTACGATTCAGCATACCATTGCTTTGCGCAATACCTTCGCCGTTCATAATCACCACATCCGCACTAATTCGCGGAACTCTCGCGGTCATGATCTGACGTGGCGGACGGATTTTATAAAATAGTCGTTTAAAAATATTGGGACGTTTCTCATCTTCAGCAACAAGTGGCCCCGTTACTTCTGGCAAAGTCATGCCGGCTTCATTATTTTGTACAATAATCTGGCTGTCTGCCTGAATCGATTGCATCAACTGGTCGACATTTACAGGTGCCTGATTGATTTCAAGTAACTCTTGCTGACTGATATCTGCTACGACTGTTTCAGCGGTCTGGGTATTGCGATAATTTTGTGCTTCCTGCTTGGCTTGCTCGGCCTCACGATAAATTTCATTCGCCATGTTCTGGTCAATGGACTGGATCGGCAGCTCTTCCAGATCATCGAACTGGATCGGTGTAAATACGTCCAGACCGGAGCCTGCATTTTGCTGTTGCTCCAGCATCAACATGCTGTCGACAGATGCTTCCGGCTGTATCGCTTCTTCAATTTTTTCGGTGGCTTCATTTTCAGATGTGACCAGTCCCTGTCGCATCGCTTCTTTGGACAGTTCATCTACCATTTCTGCCTGAGAAATGGCCACAGGTGTTTCAGGCTGTTCGGTTTGTGCCATGCTCTGATGGGATAACATCATAAAAAAAATGCTCATACACAGCTGTGTCCCACTCTGAAGTGGTATAAGCGACCCCATACTGCGATGAAGCATCGTTTTTTTAAATTTTTTCTTTGCAGGCATGGCAAACTCGAAACGAATACATTCTTTAATTGATTATTTGACCGAAAAATATAAGCTAAAGAGCTTAATTGATTGGTTTTTACCTTTACATGGCTGAAAGTATCTTACATGATTTTTCTCAATGTTTACGCATAACTGACATTTCTTAATAAAACTTAATGTAGCACGCTCTATATGAACAAAAATGAACATTTGTTAGCTTCTCGGCGCTTTTTACCGATGTTTCTGACGCAGTTTTTTGGTGCATTAAACGATAATGTATTTAAACAAGCGTTACTCCTAGTCATCACCTACGGCTGGATTCAGCAACAATCGGCCAGCATCAGCACCTTGAATAATCTGGCTGCTTTGCTGTTTATCCTGCCTTATTTTATTTTTTCAGCCACCGCCGGACAAATTGCCGATAAATACGAACGTTCACAGCTGATTCGCTATTTAAAGATTCTGGAAATTGTGATTATGTTGTTGGGAACGGTGGGTTTCCTGCTTGGCAACCTCTGGATTCTGTTATTTGCCTTGTTCCTGATGGGAACCCAGTCCACCTTCTTTGGCCCAATCAAATATGCCATTTTACCGGAAGTGCTAAAACCCAATGAGCTGATGTCTGGCAATGCCCTGTTTCAGTCCGGAACATCGCTGGCAATTTTATTCGGTATGATTCTGGGTGGTGCGGTCATTGCTGCATCTTCTGGTAATCTGATCTGGATCAGTTTAACAGTCGTTGTGATCGCCCTGATTGGTTATGGATCGAGTCGTTATATTCTCAAACAGAATATCCCTGCGCCAGAACTGCAAATTGACTGGAATTTTTTCCGTACCAGCTTGCAAACATTAAAATATGCCCAGGGTTTGCCATTAGTCTTTACCATTTTATTGGGCAACTCATGGTACTGGTTTTACGGCGCAACCTATCTGACTCAAATCCCTCAACTGACCTTGCAAAATCTGCATGCCTCTGAAAATGTTGCCAGCCTGCTCTTAACTTTCTTTTCTGTCGGAATCGGGCTAGGTTCATATTTATGCCGTAAAATTGGCGGCAGCAAGGTCAATATCAAGATGGTGCCTTTTGGCGCAATCGGTCTGGTGATCTTTGCCCTATATCTGGCCGCGAGTCTGGCCTTTGTTCCAGCACGTACCGGTGAATTAATCGGTCTGGCTGATGTGTTTCAGCAAGGCTGGAGTTATTACCATGTGATGCTGGCAGTGACCTTACTCGGGATTAGTGGCGGTTTTTATATCGTACCGCTTTATGCCATGATGCAGGCGCATTCTCCCCGCTCACATCGTGCGCGTGTGGTTGCAGCAAATAACATTCTGAATGCCGTTTTCATGGTATCTTCTGCTATATTTTCGATTATTATTTTAAGTATTTTAGAGCTTGATCTTAAAGTACTTTTTTGTATTACCGCAGTGTTGAGCGGCCTGTTTACCCTATGGCTGCTTTTCCGACTCAAACCCATGATCAAAACCGCGAAAACACCCTTGGAGGATTAATTCATGCGTCAATATACAGGTGTCGACAAGCTGATTCATTCTTTTGATCAGGCATTACGCAGTCTCGTCCCGGGCACGACATCGGCACAACGTGAAAATCCAGCCCAACCGGTAGAAACACAATTGACGGTGAGCGATGCCCGTCATGTGGCAGGTTTGATGCGGGTCAATCATAGTGGTGAAGTGTGTGCACAGGCGCTCTATCATGGTCAGGCCATGACGGCAAAACTTCCGAATGTGCGTCGTGAAATGGAACAGGCAGCGATTGAGGAGCAGGATCATCTGGCCTGGTGTGAAGACCGCTTGAAAGAACTGGATAGCCATACCAGTCTGCTCAATCCGGTCTGGTACGGCCTGTCCTTTGGTATGGGCGCGCTGGCCGGAATTGCCGGTGATAAATACAGTCTGGGTTTTGTCGCAGAAACTGAACGTCAGGTGAGCATGCATTTGCAGCATCATATCAGTCAGTTGCCGCTGCAAGATGAGCGTTCTCGCCGTATTCTGGAACAGATGAACGAAGATGAGCTGCATCATCGGGATACAGCGTTGAAGGCAGGCGGTGTAGATCTGCCTGCTCCGGTCAAAATCACCATGACAGCTATTTCCAAACTCATGACCAAGACCAGTTATTTTATTTAAAAAGATCGATCCGATCTCAGCCCACGCATTGTGGGCTTTTTAATGTGTCTCAAATTTTGATCTAAATTTATTCGCTAAAGATATGCGATCATCCTTTATTTACAATCCATATAAAATATGAGAAATACCACAGCTTTTCATTTCAATACTTCTTGCTCATTTCCGAGAGTAAATCTAGCTGGATTTCCTGTATTTGCGCCAACCGTTCCCATTGATGCATTAATAGATGATCGAGTTTTTCATGTAAATGCTGAATTTCCAGTTCAGCTTTTAAATTAATCTGATAATCATTTTGCGAACGTAAGCGGTCTTTTGCTTCCTGTCTGTTCTGGCTCATCATAATAATAGGTGCTTGAATCGCCGCAAGACACGAAAGGATTAAATTCAACAGAATAAATGGATAAGGATCAGCAGGTCGTGTCACCATCACCACAGTATTTATCATAATCCACAGACCCAAGAAAATTGCAAAACAAATCAAAAAGGTCCAGCTTCCACCAAAAGTTGCAATTTTATCGGCGAGCCTTTCTCCCAAGGTCCACTTTTGCTCTAAGGTCGTTTCCACATTTTTGGTGATCAGTTCATGCTGATGCATGCTATCAATCACTTCAAACTCAAGATCTGTGACCTCACCCTTTTCCAAACTTAATAATGAATGTACATACTGCATGCGATAGCGGGTTAGATCTGTCTGACAAATATAATCTTGCGGCGTCCAGACTGGAATATCCTTGCCAATCTCTTCAGTAATGACTTTTCTGACCGTTCCCATCGGAGTAAGATCTTTCAGAAGAAAGTGCTTGCCGCACACCAAACATTTATGGCTCTCATTTTTTTCTTTCATGATAATTCTCTTTTTAAACCAGCTCACTCAGCTATAATTTTTATATAATTGTTTTTATTAAATAAGTTTGATCCCTTGGATATCAATTATATATCAAGTCCGTCTGGTCTTTTGAATAAATGAATTTCACCTCGGTTTTATTTTGGATTGATAAAATACTTAACCAAGCGCACTATGATCTGATCATTCAAGGTAATTTTCAGATCGATTCAATCCTACTATCTATACATGACTTAAATTTACTATAATCATAATGATAATAAAAAAGGGCTTCATTGTGCGCCATTCATACCATCTTGAAAAACATTATATCGAACGTGCGGGCTGGCTTCGTGCAGCTGTACTGGGGGCAAATGACGGGATTATTTCGGTCACCAGTCTGGTGGTGGGTATCGCAGCCAGTGGAGCATCCACTGAAATTTTATTGGTGACCTGTGTTGCCGGATTGATTTCTGGCGCCGCATCAATGGCGGCCGGTGAATATATTTCAGTAAAATCCCAGCAAGATATTGAAACCAATGATCTACTCATGGAAGAGCGCGAACTGCAACGCCATCCCACCCATGAATTAAATGAGCTCAAAACGATTTATATACAACGAGGTCTGGAACCCGCTTTGGCACAACAGGTCGCTGAACAGTTGACCGACCATAATGCCTTGGATGCCCATGCCCGGGATGAAATTGGTATTTCAGCACATACCTCGGCTCAGCCCTTTCTCGCTGCATTTTCTTCGGCTATGGCATTTACGGTAGGTTCATTATTTCCTTTAATTTCAATCATGATTCTACCGGAACACTATCTGGATAAAGGCGTCATGCTGATTGGCGTTTTAAGTTTGGGGATGATGGGTGCACTGGCGAGCTATGCCGGTGGAGTGAGCGTCTGGAGAGGTGCAGTTCGGGTGATGCTCTGGGGAATTATCGCCATGTTATTCAGTGCGTGGATCGGATCATTATTTAATGTGTCTGTTGCCTAAATATGGGTTTATTTTTTAGTTAAATACAGAATAGGATTGAGCGGTTCTTCTATTAACATCACTGAAAAATGTTTTTTCGAAAAACTAACGGCTCTAACAAAACTTGAGTTTATTTTAATTTACGTTCAGTTTTAATTTAGACGCTTAAACCTTAAGATCTATGTCTGAGAGGTATTGTTATGGAAACTACGATCATTCTTGCCATCTTGGCGATCATTATCGTATTGCTGATCATTTTTTATAACAAGAAAAAGTGAAATAGCGATGATTCATTTCTTGCTACTTTGAGGTTTTTTATCGAGCTTAAAATAAATTCCAGAGCTTTAAATCAATCAAATATTAATTCCCTGTCGGAAAACCATGAAATCCCCATTGGATCACATAAAGGATCCCAAGGATTAAAATCACCGAAACCACAATTTCCAATATTTTCATTTTTAAATGATTCCTAAACTCCACCTGAGCCATCTTATCTGAATTTTTCTTTTCATATAAAAACAAAAAACTGCATCATAAAAAAGCCTGATATTGCTTGATCAGGCTGGTTAATTATTCTTACTGGATAAATTGTATTAGCAGAAAATCATGTGATTCGATTTAAATCAGCTGTTCAACTGTTGGGAAACTATGTGATCCATGTTCAAACATGGCATCATGCCAGATATCAAACATGGGCACTTTCACATCCAGAGCCAAAGGCAATTTTTTTTCATTAAACTGCATATGTCCAAGATCCGGGCCCCAGGCAATTAAATCAACATCCAAAGTAATCTGATGTGATGGACGTGCTCGCCCTGATGCCTGTTCCAGCTGTTTAAGCAACTCAATCATGTCTTCACTAGATACCGAACTTCGCAATAAACACGCTGCATTCCAGTAATCGGCGCCGATGCCATCACGGCAAGGAATCATATAAATGGGAGAAAACTGAACTTCCCCCCATTCGGAAATACGTTGCTGTGCAGCTTGAAAATGTTGCTGAGGATGACAATTACTCGCTAATGCTAGGGCGAAAATCGTTTCGGTGGCGTTCAAGACGTATCCCTACAGAATTGGCTTGCGCGATAATGGCAGGCTTACGGATCGTAATATTAATCGATTCAATTGCTGTAAAGGTAGTAAAAAGTGCATTCAGCACTAACTTTGCTGCATGTTCAATCAATTCAGGCTTGGCGTCTTGAATGACTTTGCTGGAAATCTCACAAATTTCTGCATAATTCAGCGTATCTGCAAGTGCATCTGAGTTTGATGCCTGTTCTAAATCGGTTTGAATGGTCAAATCCAGCATTAGAGGCTGAATAATTTGACGCTCCCAGTTAAAGCAGCCCACGACTGTCTCAACCTTTAAACCTTCAATAATAATGGCGTCCATTAGATTGCTCGAGAATTTAATACTGACCACATCCCTCTCAAGCTCCTCTTCAAAGGGAGGAGCTTTTAAAGTCCCCCTTTAAAAAAAGGGGGATTTAGGGGGATTTTTCCAAGTCTAGATGGGTTTAAGATTAATGCTTTAACAGCAGATTCGGATCCATGCTCTGCACCATTTGCAAACGCTGATCGGCATAGATATCGGTATACGGCGCCAGAATTCGCATGAAACGGTCGAAATACAACATTTGCTTGAACAGCAAGGCAAAGTCACGCGGGAACCGAATCCCATGACGTTCACCCACAGCCACCATATCCATCATGATATCGTTCAGGTCAGCAGGATTTGAAGTGAGCAGTTCCTGTGGATCTGCCATCAATACACCACTAAATAAACGTTCCAGATCAGCAGCCAAGACTTTGGTATCAATCTGCACAGCGGTCATGCCCATTTTCAGCATGTTTTGCGCCATCAGCTCATAATTGGTATGTTGCAATGAATCCATAAATGCCATACATGCCGTCCATACCTCAGGCTTGAGCTGACCGACAATACCGAAATCAATAAAACCGACACGGCCATCTTCGAGCAGCATCAGGTTGCCTGCATGCAAATCGGCATGAAAACTGTTACACATCATCAAGCTGCCAAACCAAGTATTCATCGCAGTGATGAGTACTTGAGATGGATCTTTGGATACCTTTTTAACCACTTCAAAATCTGTCAAAGGCACACCGTATAAACGCTGCATGGTGAGCACACGACGGGTCGAATATTGATGATAAACCTTCGGTGCAGTCGCTGCCTGATTGTTGGTGATATTCAGGTAATTAACAAAATCATCCAGATTCTGGGCTTCTTCGATAAAATCGACTTCACGCACCATACGGGTTTTGATTTCTTCGACAATGTCGGCCAGTGACGCAAACTTGACTTTTGGTACTGCTTTTTCCAGCACTTTGGTCGCCCAGTGCAGTACATTTAAATCGGTGTATAAAATGGTTTCCACACCCGGTTTTTGTACCTTAATCACGACATCTTCGCCAGACACCAGTTTGGCTGCATGCACCTGTGCAATAGATGCAGAAGCTAACGGCGTTTCATCAATCGATGCAAAGATTTCATCCAGATTGCGTCCTGCAAATTCAGAAGCCAACACTTGCTGGATATAACTGAACGGTAAGCGTGGAGTCTGATCCAGACAGCCCTGAAATTCTTCTACATATTCACGCGGAAATAGAGACGGCGTACTGGCAATAAACTGCCCCAGCTTGATATAAGTTGAACCCAGAGATTCAAAAGTCTCCCGCATGAGTTTGGCATTGCTTGGCTTTTCAGTAGCATATTTAAAGCCCGCCTTTGCCGCAACGACCGCTGTTTCTCCCATGCGGGCAACTGAACGTATTCCATCTAACCAGATATTGTTTTTCATAATGTCTTAGGAAAAATTAATTACATGCAGTGTAGCAAAAAAATATTAATTTGCAGGCTTATCTTGCCTGACAGATCGGACAATCTGTATCTTTTTCGAAAGCGAGAATCCGCTGCTTAAAACTCAATCCATCCCATAACAGCAGTTTTTGTCTGAGTGGCATCAATCCCAAACCCAGATATAACAAGGCATGATGGGCTTGCAAGCTGGCCATCACGTTAGGCGTGGTCGCCAGTACACCGGAGTTTGCACAGCGTAGACTTTCATCAGCCTGGTTTTCGGGTGGGAACAGGCAGGCATAGCAGGCCGAATCCCCTTCGAGCATAAAAAGTTGCCCTTGCAGGCCAATCGCCGAGGCACTCAACAAAGGTACATTCAGTTCTACACAGCGCTGATTAACCAGATAACGTGTCGCAAACTGGTCGCAACCATCCAGCACCAAGTCCTGATGCCGAATCACACTGACTGCATTTTCAGCCGTTAAGGCCTGATTAATATATTCAACCTGTACGTTTGGATTAATTTGGCCCAGTCGTTTCGCCAGAATTTCTGCTTTGTAAAGTCCAAGATCCTGCGGTGTAAATGCAAGTTGTCGCTGTAAATTGCTCATCTCGATCGTATCTGGATCGATTAGGGTAATTTTTCCTACACCGGCACGTGCCAAAAGTTCTGCCAGTGCACAGCCAATTCCACCACAACCAACAATGCAGACATTAGAAAATTTTAACCGTTCTTGAGCGTCAATATCCCAGTCATCTAAGAGAATCTGACGGCTATACAAATGTAATTCAGCATCGGTGAGTTCGAATTCTGGGGATATGGCATCCATATTAAATGTAGACAACGTCTTTCCTTGTTTCGAAAATTTTTAACAATGATCGCAAAATTGGCTTTACTGATGTTTCTAAAGGCTAAAAATCTTTGGAAGATCAATTTCACAGTCAATTCACAGCACATCAATAAATGGTTTGGCCATCGCTGAGCCAAATAGCATATCAGCTAAACGCTCGGTATCAAGCTGCAGCCACTAGAGCTTGGCATGATTTTTTTGAATCACCTCAATTAAACAGTTCCGGCAAATGGCTCTCCAGTTTATAAAAGGCGTCAGACCTGCTGTTATTAAAATCTTTGCTATTAAATTACCCTGTACATTAAGTTGCCTTGTTTAGCGATTCTGTAGTCTCTGCCTGCATTTGCGTATAAAAATGTATGAGTTCAGTGAGACCTCAGGCATCTGTCTCTAAATATGATTAATCTGAAAATACCAAGCAATTTTTTCAGCTTTCATAAAATCGTATGGAGAACATACATGACCGAGCATAACAATACTCAACATGATAATCGTGAAAAATTATGGGAATTGATCAAGGATGTTCGTTATACCATGATCAGCCATTTAACCGACACACATGAAATCCACTCCCAGCCGATGACCATGCTGAACTCCGAGCAGATGAATGAACGTCAAAACTTATATTTCATCCTGCGTAATACCAATGATCTGGTCAAAGCAGCAGAAACAGGCCGTGGTCAGATTGGTCTGTCTTTTGCAAAACCATCAGATGGTATTTATGTGTCGATTAGTGCACATGCTCAGATCAGTACTGACCGCATCTTGATTGAGCAATTATGGAATCCCTGGGCTGAAAACTGGTTTGAAGGCAAGGATGATCCGACTGTACGGGTACTGATTGCTGAAGCGGTCAGCGCTGAATACTGGAATGTGACCGACAACAAAGTCACCCAGCTCTTTAAAGCTTTAAAAGGTGGCGTTACCGGTGAAGCGGGTGAGCCACATGCGGAACACCAAAAAGTAAATTTACAAACCAATATTTGGTAATGGATACATTTAGCCTCTTAAGATTAAGAGGCTAAATTTTTGATATATTTAATCTTAAACCTTGTCATAATTTCAATGTAATTACATCAACCATGTATTTCGCTTAATTTAATTCGTACTTTTGAAAATAAAATCTTGTAAAAATCAGTCCTATTTCTAACTTAAAATTTAACTAGAAAATGCTGTATTTTGTCAAAAAACCACAGGCTGCCATGGCAGCCTTTTGACACTTACTTAACAGATTAATTTTAAAAACTAACTAACTTGTTTGATTTCTTGAAGTTTGGCAATTTCCTGCTGTTTGAGTAAATTTCGCTGAATTTTTCCACTCGACGTTTTAGGTAAACACTCGACAAATTCAATCTCTTTTGGGTAGGCATGCTTGGATAGGCGTGAACGCACATAGCTTTGCAGCTTCAGCATGAGTTCCTCAGTGGCTGGATAGGCTAATTTAAGTACCACAAAGGCTTTTACAATTTCTGTTCGTTCTGGATCTGGTTTACCGACGACTGCAGATTCAAGCACTTCTTCACATTCCAGCAAGGTACTTTCCACATCAAAAGGCCCTACACGATAGCCCGAAGTTGTAATGACATCGTCCGCACGCCCAATAAAATCAATACCGCCATATTCATTCAGTTTTACAGTGTCACCGGTTAAATAATACTGCCCGACAAAAGACTTTCGATTATGACCGGCATAGCCTTTAAACCACATCAAGGGTGAAGCCGAACAGTCAATTGCCAAGATTCCAATCCCGCCTTTTTCGACTTCCTGATGTTCTGCGTTCAATACCGCAAAGCGATGCCCCGGAATCGCAAATCCAGCTGAACCCACTTTTTTATGATGCTCCAAGCCATGATGATTGGCGATCACCATACCGAGTTCAGTCTGTCCATATTGATCATAAATATTCACATTTAAATCATGATTGAACCACTGGATCACTTCAGGCGTAAGCGGTTCACCTGCACTACTGACCACACGCAAATGCGAACTGATGCCTGCATCAAATTTTTCTTTAAAGCCAAAGAACATCCGGAATGCAGTTGGCGAGCCAGTCAGGTTACTGACTTTATATTTCTCAATGATATGTACAGCATTATCGACGCTAAATCCACGTTCATCCATAATGATGCTATGACCTAAACTGAGCGGGCCCGCAATGCCATAATATAGTCCATAGGCCCAACCTGGGTCGGCCAGATTCCAGAAGGAATCTTCTTCTCGCAGATCTACGGCGTGCAGCATATAGCCTTTAAAGGCCAACAACGCTTTTAAAGGTACAGGAACCGATTTTGCCAAGCCTGTGGTGCCTGAAGTAAACATCATCAGAAAAATATCATTAAATTGGCCACTCACTGGCTCAAACTCTTCTGACTGCTGCTTTAACTCGGTCCAAAAGTCAGCATCCGGATAATGATCTGCCACTGCCTGATGTACGGTCAGAATATTTGGAATATTCAGATCATGCAGTTTCAAGCGCTGCTCTTGATCGGTGACAATCAGTTGAGTAGCGGCTGTACTCATACGATGCTCAATTGCTTTACTTTCAAAGGCAGTGAACAAAGGCTGATAGATAGCACCGATCCGCCAGGTGGCCAAAATAGTAATTAAGAGTGCAGGTGTTCTTGGCAGTAGTCCAGCTATACAATCTCCTGCTTTTAAACCCAGAGAATGCATATAATTGGCCAGCTGTCCTGAAGCAGTTGCCAATTGTTCAAATGTCCACTGCTCTGTTTGACCATTTTTGCCTTCCCAGATCAGTGCGGTTCGGTTTTGGCCAAGGTAACGTCCACAACATTCAGTATAGGCATTGATGGACTCTGCATTTCCAGCCAGATGTTCCTGAACCATATTTTCAAAATTGAAATCAACATATGCTTGTTCTAGTGTCTTCATGACGACAACCTCTATCCTGTTGTATTTTTCAGGCGACCTTGCCTGAGTGTGTCCACTTATCGTTGTTGTTCCTGCTGATTCCATCAGCATAGTTTCTTCACATCTAATTCATGCCTGATGACTAAGACATGAATCATGCTGCTTTATTTATCTTCTGCGTACTGTCTGTCTTTAGCTAATCAGGGTTGCTTGATCCTGGCAATTTCCATATCCATCAACCGAAATGCCAGATTTGAACATCGACCAAAGTCTATTTTTAATCAAAATCAACGTTAACAGACTTCACGCGCAATCACCAAACGTTGAATATCCGATGCACCTTCATAAATTTGGCTCACGCGCACATCACGGTAAATACGCTCTACTGGAAAATCAGAGACATAACCGTAGCCACCATGAATCTGAATCGCATCGGAACAGACCCGTTCTGCAATGGTTGATGCAAACAGTTTTGCCATTGAGGCTTCTTTTAAGCAGGCTAAACCAGCATCTTTTAAAGTTGCCGCATGCAAGGTCAGCTGACGTGCCGCTTCAATTTGTGTCGCCATATCTGCCAGCCTGAAAGCCACTGCCTGATGCTGCACAATTTCTACACCAAAGGCTTTACGTTCATTGGCATATTCCACCGCTGCATCCAGCGCAGCCCGAGCCATCCCGACTGATTGTGCTGCAATACCAATACGACCAGATTCAAGATTGGACAAGGCAATTTTGTAGCCTTCACCTTCCTGACCCAGCAGGTTTTCCACCGGAATCCGGCAGTTATCCAGAACAATCGTCGCGGTATCGGAACAATGCTGACCCATTTTCTCCTCTAGGCGTGACACGATATAACCCGGTGCATCGGTCGGTACCAGAAAACATGAAATGCCTTTTTTCCCTGCCAATTTATCTGTCACAGCAAAGACTAATGCGATCTGTGCATGTTTGCCCGTGGTAATAAACTGCTTGGTGCCATTAAGTACCCATTCATCGCCATCACGTTCGGCCCTACATTCTAAAGAACTGGCATCTGAACCGGCCTGAGGTTCTGTCAAGCAGAAACAACCCAGCCATTCACCGGTGGCCAGTTTAGTTAAATACTGCTGTTTCTGTGCTTCGGTGCCATAACGCTGGGTAATCCCACAAGGCAAAGAATTCTGCACACTAATAATAGTCGAAATTGCCCCATCTCCTGCGGCAATTTCCTCAAGTGCCAAAACCAGAGAAACATAATCCAGACCTGCACCGCCCCATTCTTCAGCAACGGTCATACCCAGTGCGCCAAGCTCACCCAGTTCTTTGAGTTCTTGTGCAGGAAATTGTGCTGTTTTATCGCGTAAGGCCGCTGTTGGTTTCAGTTTCTGCTGCGAATAATTGCGCATCATGTCCTGAATCATTTTTTGTTCATCATTTAAAATCATTGAACTTCCCTTTCTATATCTATTTTATTTACTTCAAGCTTTTTACTATTGAGATCGTTGGAACGTCAGTTAAGGCGGCATGGATGTCGCCTGCGAAACTGAGATACAGGGATGTATCTTCAGTTTCGCAAAGGGTTTTTGTTTCTTTTGATCCTTCAAAAGAAAATGCATGCTTAAACAAAGTCATTTAAATTCAATGAGAAACTGGCAGCTGTGCAAATCATCATGTCCTATATAAATCGAAGACTTATTTAGGCTGCATGCGAATCGCGCCATCCAGACGAATCACTTCACCATTTAAATAGCTATTTTCAAAAATATGCCCCACCAGCTGGGCAAATTCCTGAGGTTTAGCCAAACGTGATGGGAATGGCACCATTTGTCCCAAAGCATCCTGAACATTTTGCGGCATACCTTTTAGCATCGGGGTTTCCATAATGCCCGGGGCGATGGTCATCACTCGAATGGCTTCACGTGCCAGTTCACGAGCCAAAGGTAAAGTCATCGCCACCACTGCACCTTTGGAAGCAGCATAAGCGGTCTGGCCAATTTGACCATCATAAGCGGCGACCGAAGCGGTATTTACAATCACGCCACGCTCTTCTTCACCAGATTGCAGTTCATATTTTGCAATTAACGCCGCTGCATGACGTAGCATATTAAATGTGCCATTCACGTTAATATTCAGCACTTTTTGGAACATCGCCAATTCATGAATACCGTTACGCCCCAGCACTTTGGCAGAAGGTGCAATACCTGCGCAGTTGATCAAACCATTCAGTTGAGCATACGCATTTTCGACATGTGCAAAGAACGTTTCTACGGCCTGCTCATCGGTGACATCCAGCTGTACAAATTCAGCCTGCTCACCCAGTTGTTGCTGTAATGCCTCACCCTGCTCCTGATTCATATCGACCAGAATCACTTTGGCACCGTGTGCAACCAGATGCGTGGCTGTCGCTGCACCCAAACCCGATGCTCCCCCGGTAATCACAACGACTTTTCCCTGAATTTTCATATTTCTTCCCTGATAATTTTCTATTTGAGATACGACTTAATATGCAGAGTAAACAGAGTTTTTATTCTGTACAATTTCCAAATATTGCATCTTGCCTGAGGTATTTGGACAATAAAAATGAGGATGTCACACTGAACATGCATAAGCCTGCACTGGAATATAGCAAAGGGACTATTTCGATCGACTTGGTCAAGGAAGCCTTGCTCGATGCCAAACGATTAGAATTTGATATCTCTACTATTCTAAAAAAAGCCAATATTCCAGCCGAAGTACTCAATGCACCTAAAGCGCGCGTGTCGGTGAGCCAGTTTGCTCAATTATGGACAGTGCTTGCAGACAGCATGAATGACGAATTTTTTGGCATGGACAGTCATGCCATGCGCCGTGGCAGCTTTAAATTGCTTTCAAAAATGCTTATGCAGGCAGATACACTAGAAAGGGCGCTACAACACATTTTGCAATTTCTCAACTTGATTCTGGACGATCTGCAAAGCACGCTTCTCGTTGAGGAACACTATGCCTATATCGTGATTTATGATTTAAAATCTACAAAACGCATGTTTAGTTATGCGACCTATCTGATGCTGATTCATACCTTGATCTGCTGGTTAAGTGGACAACGGATTTTGCTGAATCAGATTCAATTAAAATGTCCTGCACCACTCGATGATTTTGATTATAAAGTCCGTTTTTGTGAACAGATTGAATATCAGGCCAATGAAAACTATGTGCAGTTTGATGCAAGCTATCTGCAACTGCCGATTAAGCAGGATGCTCAATCCTGGTATCAGTTTATTCAACAAACGCCTCACAATTTATTGGTGCGTTTTAAAAATCCTTATGCACTCAGCACCCAGATTCGCAGACAGCTTCTGCAAGTTTCACCGTCAGAATGGCTAGAACTGAATGATCTTGCCTCAAAAATGAATATGTCCGAGGCGACCATACAACGGCGTTTAAAAAGCGAAGGGGTCAGCTACCAGCAATTAAAAAATGAAATACGCCGGGATACCGCAATCGAATTATTGACGCGTACTGAGCAAAGCTTGCAAGACATCAGTGACCAGCTCAACTTCCAGGAATCCAGCGCCTTTCATCGTGCCTTTAAGAAATGGACTGGAGTCAGTCCGGGAGCTTATCGTCAAAATAATATTAGATAATTTATATAAATTGATACTTAAAAAATATTAATAAAATTTTATTGAAACTTAAGTTCATATTTTTACTGTGATTATAAATTTCAAGCCCTGCAGCATATATTAGCAGGACTACACAGTCATCCAGAAAGCTTTGCAATTCGCCTGAGAATAGATTATTTTTCACTCAATTTATAGCACTTTGCTATTAGCTGTACTCCCAAATTTTCTCCTAAGTTGAAGGTATTTTCATGTTAAAGATGACTGATGTTCTTGAACAGAATCTTGTTCAAAACTTCGCCAATGCTTTAGTTCATTCAGCTGATCAAATCTCTGAACAGCTTAATCAAGCTATTTTAAGTGCCTCTGACTCAGCGCTTAAAGATGTTGTGGTTCAGTTCTTTAACCGTGTTGATGCAACTGAAACTGCCGCAGCCTTAGAAATTCCGGCAGATCGCATTGTCGCCCTGCAACAAGGTATTGCGCTCAAAGATGAACAATACTTGGCAGATACCGTGAAAGTTGTAGCGCTTTGTCTGGCAATGGAAACCGGTGGCTTAGATCAAGTCGAAGTCTATGACTGCCTGCAAGACTATCCGATGTAATTCTTTTAAAGAATTTAACAAAAGTGATGCTCTGGCATCACTTTTTTCTTTATAGGATAGTAATAGAATGTCATTAAAAATACTGGATATTTCAGATGTTAATCTAAGAATTTAAAAAACCAAAAAAAAAGCGACCAAATCGGTCGCTCTTTTCATAAAGAAGGATTAAAAATTAATGCGGCCACTGACCCAAAGTCACCCGATCATTACCGCCATAATCTTTTACGGTACGGACCTTTTTATAACCGGCCTGCTTAAATAGATGCTGCACGGCATCAGCCTGATCATAACCATGCTCAAGCACCACCCAGCCATTGACGGTTAAATGCTTTTTGGCCTGAATAATAATGTCTTCCAAATCAGCCAAGCCCTTTTTATCCGCAACCAGTGCACGTTGCGGCTCGGTCGCCAGATGCTGCATATGTGCATCATCCGGATCGATATACGGCGGATTTGAAGCAATCACATCAAAGAACTGACGGCCAAATGGTTTCAACCACGAACCCAGAACGAATTCTACATTCTCAATATCATGTTGTTCTGCATTATATTTGGCTACTTCAAGCGTAGGCGCATAAATATCTGATGCAACAATCACCCATTCAGGACGCTCCGATGCAAGCGATAAGGCAATTGCACCTGTGCCTGTACCCAAATCCACCACACGGGCATCTTCAGGCAAATCTAACTTTAACACGGTTTCAACCAGCACTTCAGTATCAGGACGCGGCACCAACGTATCTTTGCTGACTTTCAGATCCAAAGTCCAGAATGGTTGTGAACCGGTGACATAAGCCAAAGGTTCACCGGCAGCAATTCGTGCCAGACCATCCTTATAAGCTTGTTCCTGCTCAGGCGTCAATTCCTGATCTTTTTTCATCAACAGATCAAATGAATCAATCTTGGTGATGTGTTCCAGCAACCAGGCATTTTCCTGACGCTCATAACTTTCAGCTTCGCCGCGTAAAGCCAGCGCTTGTAAAATATTCATTATCCACCATTCTGCTGTGCAAGCATGGCCAACTGATCGGCCTGATATTCGCGATGCAGGCTGTCCAGCAATTCGGTCAAATCACCTTCCATGACCGCATCCAGCTTGTATAAAGTCAGGTTAATGCGGTGGTCGGTCATACGACCTTGAGGGTAATTATAGGTACGAATACGTTCTGAACGATCCCCTGAACCAACCAGATCACGACGCATTTCAGAGGTTGCAGCATCGGCAGCAGCCCGTTTGGCATTTTCTAAACGAGACACCAAAAGTGCCATCGCTTTGGCTTTGTTTTTGTGTTGCGAACGTTCATCCTGACACTCCACTACCGTGCCTGTCGGTAAATGGGTAATACGTACCGCAGAATCAGTTTTGTTAATATGCTGACCACCAGCACCTGAGGCACGGTAAGTATCAATCCGCAAATCCGAGGAATTGATTTCTACCGAAGTATCGACATCGACTTCCGGTAAGATCGCAACGGTACAAGCAGACGTATGTACACGACCTTGCGATTCGGTTGCTGGCACACGTTGTACACGATGCGCACCACTCTCAAACTTCAAGCGACCATATACACCGTCACCATTGATCAGGCAAATCACTTCTTTATAACCGCCGTGTTCACCTTCATTTTCTGACAGGATTTCAATACGCCAGCCTTGATTTTCTGCGTATTTACTATACATGCGATACAGATCACCCGAGAAAATCGCTGCTTCATCGCCGCCGGTTCCGGCACGAATTTCCAGATAAGCAGAGTTGGCATCATTTGGATCTTTTGGAATCATCAGAATATTCAGGTCTGATTCAAGCGCTTCAATCAAAGCTTTATTTTCTTTGATTTCCTCTTGTGCCATTTCCTTAAAGTCCGGGTCCGACAACATGGCCTGAGCTGTTTCAATATCTTCTTCAGCCTGTCTGTACTTGCTCCAAACGCTGGTGATTTCTGTCAGGTCATTATGCTCACGCGACAGCTGACGAAAACGTTTATTGTCTGAAATTACTTCTATATCAGCCAATAATGCTGTCAGCTCTTCGTGGCGGTCAGAGAGTTGGTCTAATCGTAAACGTAACGATTCTTTCATTTTTTAAAAAATCTCAAAACATAGGCTGCAACTAAAAACCGATTTAGCACAGCGAAATCAAAAAATTGCGCCTAGTTTAACGATTCTGGCTTCTAATGAACATCATTATTGAGTAAGTCCACGCCGCTATCATTCTCTCTCGGCAGCATTTGTTAACAAATAAGATTAAAAATAGTGGAATTGCCTTTTTTATAATCGATCTTATGCTTATTTCTTGCAGATTTTACAATTCATCAAATAAAGCAGTGAATTATGGAGAAACATCTTCATATTATTCTGGGCATGATTTGTTACATTTTCCACATCGAAATAAATACAGTCCTGTTAATGGACACGGAGTGATGACATGAAACTCAACGCACTTTTAATGAGTACAGTTTTAGCTGCTGGTTCAATGATGGCGGTAAATGCACATGCAGACAGTACAGCACGTGTTGCAGCAGCAAGTGCCTTAGGTAGTGTTGCAGGTACAGCCCTAGGTAAAAACATGGGCGGCAATACTGGCGCTACACTTGGCGCAGCCTTGGGTGGTGCAGGCGGCGCAGCAGTGGCAAGTAGCAAAAAGAACCGTACTGAATCTGCAATCGGTGGTGCTTTGGGTGGCGGTGCAGGTTATACCGTAGGTAAAAACATGGGCGGCAGCAATGGCGGTTATATCGGTTCAGCCTTGGGTGCTGCCGGTGGTGCTGCATTAGGTAACAAGATTTCCAAAGACAAAACTGCAGAAAAAGCCAAATCACGCCACTACAAGAAAAAACGTCATTACCGTTATAACTGATCAATGCGTTAGACCTCAGACATTCGTCATTAAGAGCACCTTCGGGTGCTTTTTTTATGCTTTTCAAACACAGTCAAATTCATGTAATACATAAAATTATTCACTCAAAATCATGAATAAATTAAGGAGATAAAAATCACAATTCGTCAACACGGCCTTCATGCTGTTTGACGCTTGCTAGATTAAATTGATCTTATCAACAAATACAGCTAGATATACGAAAAGGTGTACTCATGAACTATAAATCTCTAATGATCGCTGTTGTAGCAACCTCAGCCATGGGTATGACAGCAGCCAATGCCGGTAATACCACCAATACAGCTTTAGCTTCAGCACTTGGTGGTGTGGTTGGTGCAGCCGTGGGTAATAAAATGGGTGGTACAACCGGTGCAACCATCGGTTCTGCGATTGGTGGTGGTGCTGGTGCAGCTGTTGCGGCAAACAAGCGTGACCGTAATGGTGCGATTATCGGTGGTGCCCTCGGTGGTGGTGCCGGTTATGCAGTCGGCCGAAATATGGCGGGTACCAATGGCGGTTATATCGGTGCAGCACTAGGTTCTGCGGGTGGTTCAGCACTGGGTAAAAAAGTCAGTGAGGATCGCCGTTATGATGACCGCTATGACCGTCGCTACAGTTCAAAAAACTACCGCACGAATGACTATCGCTATAACAACCGTCGTCGTTAAGGCTGCACTCTCTAAGCTTCCCTCCTTAAATAAGCATCTTCGGATGCTTATTTTTTTGCCTGTTATTTTCGTTTACACTTATATCGATTTTTTTCGATATACAAATACAATGCAAAGTCGTATGCTTTTAGTCATGTCTATTTAAGAGTAATACGATGCGTACACTTAACGATACCCGGTTCTCTATCCTCGAACTGGTTCCTGTTCGTGACGATAAGACTATTCAATTCGCGCTGAACCACGCGCTGGAGCTTGCCCAGGCAGCAGAACAACTGGGTTATAGCCGAATGTGGCTGGCAGAACATCACAATATGGATGGCATTGCCAGTTCAGCCACAGCCGTTCTTTTAGGCTATTTACTGGCGAACACCAAAAGCTTAACTTTAGGCTCAGGCGGGATTATGCTCCCGAATCATGCGCCGCTGGTGGTGGCTGAGCAATTCGGAACTTTAGCGACCTTATATCCAGATCGTGTTGAACTCGGTCTGGGCCGTGCTCCTGGAACTGACCAGATGACCATGCGTGCCCTGCGCCGTGGCCGTCAGGAAACTGAAGATCAGTTCCCGCAAGATATTCTGGAAATTTTGCAATATTTTAAAGATCCAGAGCCAAATCAGCGTATTGTTGCGACTCCCGGTCAAAGCACGCATGTTCCGGTCTGGCTACTCGGATCGAGTCTGTTCAGTGCACAACTTGCAGCAAAACTGGGCCTGCCTTATTCTTTTGCTTCACATTTTGCCCCGCGTATGCTCGGTCAGGCGATTCAGCTGTATCGTGAAAACTTCGAGCCTTCCGAATACTTGGATCGACCTTATGTTTCAATGGGTGTACCGACCTGTGTGGCAGATAGCGATGAAGAAGCAGAATATCTGGCGACCAGTGCCTATCAGCGGGTTTTGTCATTGATTCGTGGTCAGACCTTAAAACTGAAAGCGCCGATAGATTCAATGGACGGTCTATGGTCACCTGCGGAAAAAATGTCAGTCGATAATTTCTTTGCCATGGCACAGGTCGGCTCCAAAGCAACTGTGAAAGCTGGGCTGGAATCACTTTTAGCCAGATATGATGTTGATGAGTTTATCTTCACTTGTGACATCTATGACACTGACAAGCGTCTGCATAACTTTGAGCTGTTGATGCAGCTTAAAAACGGGCAATAAATGAAAGCGACATCTACCTATTCTCAGCAATGGGTAGATGTTGTATAATTTTCAAATAAAATAGCAACAACCTGTTTAACGCCTTCATCCAAACTTTTTCTATTCATTCTTCTCTCTTACTTAACACCACCGCTTTTTAATCATATTTATCTCCCCTGACTTAGAAAAAAATAAGCCGCTGTATTTCTGTCAAATAGATGACTGTCTAAGTTAAATTTTCTCCTTTACCCTGCTTCTGGTTTTTGTTTATATCTAGGACAAAGAAAATCAATTATTAAATAAATTCAAGGAAGTCTAATGGCCACCAAGCAAGATCTACACGCTGGCATTTTTGAAAATCATCCCGAACATTTCCAGCTGTTTACCGGAATAAATATCGCTTCTTCCGAGCTTATGAAACTGGATTATTCAAACAAAGATATTGCAATTATTGGTACAGACCAGTTTACCGTTACCCAGCTGGATAAAATTAGTCAACATGCCGGTTCGGTGAAAGTTTTTCAGATTAATCCTGCTTTTGTGCTGCCAGGTTCAGACCGCATTCTGCAACGCATTATTAATCATCCTTTAATTGGTAAAAATCGTCGTCTATTTAACAACCGGATTAAGAGTCTGCTTTCCCTCAGATTTCTGGAAAATCAGGTACAAAACCTGTGGCTAAGACGCCAGTTAATGCCAAATCTTGCATCTTCTCCTAACACCTATCTCAAGTCAGATCATTATTATGCCGCGCTACAGCGGGAAAATTGTCAGCTGATTACCTGGCCAATCCTAAAAATTACTGAAAACAGTATTTGCTGTATCAATGGAGATCAGCATCAGGTCGATATTATTATTCATACTTATTTAGCAGAAGAATAAGCTACGTTGGCAACTCAACATGAAAAATTGATGAAATCTAGAACTCTACACCCAGGATTAATAGTGTACTTATTCAACAAATTGATTAAATAACGCTCTTTTGTATTTTTAATTATGATACTTGATATTTTTTAAATTTATAAAAATCATATATTATTTCTATAAATAAGCACTTATTGGTATTTTTTAGCTATAAAACAGAGCCAAATCAAAGTTTGGCTCTGTTTGGCTTTTTAGCCAATTCGACGTTTTAAACCCGTCATTTGCAAGACACGTGTCGAGATTTCTTCAATCGACATTTCAGAGACATTCAGGTACTTGATTCCTTCCGAAATGTAGATTCCTTCAATGGCACGCAGCTCCATCTGGCACTGGCTAAAGCTGGCATAACGACTATTGGCCTTACGTTCAGTGCGAATCGCGACGAGACGGTCTGCATCAATCATCAGACCAAACAGCTTGTTTTTATGCGGACGCAGTACCGCTGGCAAGCGATTATCGTCCAGATCTTCTTCTGTTAGTGGATAGTTGGCCACCCGAATACCAAATTGCAAAGACAAATAAATAGAGGTAGGTGTTTTACCCGAACGCGACACCCCAATCAGAATCAGATCGGCTTTATCATAATGACGCGTACGCGCGCCATCATCATTGTCCAAGGCAAAATGTACCGCATCGATACGGGCTTTATAGGAGGCAGTATCAGTCACCGCATGGGTTTGACCGACTAAAGTTGTAGGCAACACCTGCAACTCATCCGACAACTTACTGATAAGCCCTTCAAATACATCAAGATTTACGGCATTTGCGGTATTAATAATCTCCCGCACATAAGGGTCGACTAAAGTATCAAAAACCAGTGGTTTTTCACCGTCTTGCAGAGCACGCGCATTGATCTCTGCAACCACACTGGTTGCGGCTTCTTCAGAGCTAATATAAGGGATAATATGAATGTCAAACTTTACATTTGGAAACTGCGCTAATAGTGAGTGTCCAAGCGTTTCAGCGGTAATTGCCGTGCCATCCGAGATAAAGAAAACACTACGCTGAATTTGTTTACCTTCTGACATTAAAATTCTCCTCCACCATTTGTCTTAGTGCTATATAATCTTTATAGTAAACCGATCTTACATGACTGTCGCTTAGTAAAATCAAAAACCTAGATGATTTGCTATACTCTCATGCCAAGATAGTGATTAATACTGCAAAAGTGGAGTAACAACTTTGGAAGCGCGCGTAATTGGTCTGGAAAAATTAGGGAAGCACGACGTTGAACTCGTGGGTGGGAAAAACTCATCCTTGGGCGAAATGATCAGCCACTTATCCAATGCTGGTGTATCGGTGCCAGGTGGCTTTGCAACTACAGCTGAAGCATATCGTGAATTTCTCGAGCAAAGTGGCCTAAACGCTAAAATTAATGCAGAGCTTGCAGCACTAAATGTGGATGATGTGAATGCTCTTGCTGAAACCGGTGCAAAAATCCGCCAATGGATTGTGGATACTCCACTTACCTCTGAATTAGAACAAGAAGTTCGTACAGCATTTGCAGAACTTTCTAACGGCAACCCTGATATCGCGGTTGCCGTTCGTTCATCAGCGACAGCAGAAGATTTACCAGATGCTTCTTTTGCTGGACAGCAAGAAACTTTCTTGAATATTCGCGGTATTGATAACGTGCTTATCGCGATCAAAGAAGTTTTTGCATCTTTATATAATGACCGCGCAATTTCTTATCGTGTCCATCAAAACTTCGCGCATGACGTGGTTGCCCTTTCAGCAGGGATCCAACGTATGGTTCGCTCTGAAACGGGTGCTGCAGGTGTGATGTTTACCCTGGACACTGAATCAGGCTTCCGTGATGCAGTGTTTATTACCGCGTCTTATGGTTTGGGTGAAATGGTCGTTCAAGGTGCAGTCAACCCTGACGAATTCTATATTTCTAAACCGCTGTTAAATGCAGGCCGACACGCGATTTTACGCCGCAACTTGGGTTCTAAACACCAGAAGATGATTTATGGTGAAGAAGCTTCTGCAGGTAAATCAGTGGTTGTCGTAGATGTAGAAAAAGCTGAGCGTCAACAGTTCGCTCTAAACGACCAAGAACTCCAAGAACTTGCCAAACAAGCGCTGATCATTGAAAACCACTACGGTTCTCCAATGGACATCGAGTGGGCAAAAGATGGCGATGATGGAAAAATCTACATCGTTCAGGCACGCCCTGAAACAGTAAAAAGCCGTGAAAATGTCGGCACCATGGAGCGCTATCTCCTCAAACAACGTGGTACTGTGATCTGTGAAGGTCGCTCAATCGGTCAACGTATCGGTTCTGGTAAAGTCCGTATCGTGACTTCAATCAAAGAAATGGACAAAGTACAAGACGGTGACGTGCTGGTATCTGACATGACTGACCCGGATTGGGAACCAGTGATGAAACGTGCTGCTGCGATTATTACCAACCGTGGTGGTCGTACCTGTCATGCTGCAATCATTGCACGTGAACTTGGTGTTCCTGCGATTGTAGGCTGTGGTAATGCCACTGAAGTACTGGTTGACGGTCAGGAAGTGACTGTGTCTTGCGCTGAAGGTGATACGGGCTTCATCTATGAAGGTGCGCTGGATTTCGAAATCCAAACCAACTCGATCGAATCAATGCCTGCTCTTCCGTTCAAAGTCATGATGAACGTCGGTAACCCGGATCGTGCATTCGACTTCGCGCAAATTCCAAACGAAGGGATTGGTCTTGCACGTTTAGAATTCATCATCAACCGTATGATCGGTGTGCATCCTAAAGCATTGTTGAATATTGACAGCTTGCCACGTGAAACACGTGCTGCTGTGATGGCGCGTACTGCTGGTTATGCTTCTCCAATCGAGTTCTATGTAGAAAAACTGGTTGAAGGTATCTCTACTCTTGCTGCTGCATTTGCAGATAAACCAGTGATCGTGCGTATGTCTGACTTTAAGTCAAATGAATACGCAAACTTGATCGGCGGTAAGTTGTACGAGCCAGAAGAAGAGAACCCGATGCTGGGCTTCCGTGGTGCAAGCCGCTACGTGTCTGACAACTTCCGTGACTGCTTCGAGCTTGAATGCCGTGCATTGAAAAAAGTTCGTGATGAAATGGGCTTAACCAACGTACAGATCATGATTCCATTTGTGCGTACTGTGGCTGAAGCAAAACGTGTGATCGAGTTATTGGAATTGAACGGTCTTAAACGTGGTGAAAATGGTCTTAAAGTGATCATGATGTGTGAATTACCAACCAACGCATTGTTGGCCGATCAATTCCTTGAACACTTCGATGGTTTCTCTATCGGTTCAAACGACCTGACCCAGCTAACGCTTGGTCTAGACCGTGACTCTGGTATCGTATCGCACTTGTTCGACGAACGTGACCCTGCTGTAAAAGCGCTTCTTGCTCTTGCAATCCAGGCATGTCACCGTGCAGGCAAATACGTGGGTATTTGTGGTCAAGGTCCTTCAGACCATCCTGATCTTGCGAAATGGCTCATGGAACAAGGCATTGAGTCTGTATCTTTAAACCCGGATTCAGTCCTGGATACCTGGTTCTTCCTGGCTAAAGAAAAAGTGGCAACTGCATAATAGATTTTAAATAAAAAAAAGACCCTTTCGCAGGGTCTTTTTTTTATGGGATGAATATTCTTTTATATTTCAAAACGCTCTTCTGAAAGTTTTAAAAATATAAGTTTTTGTATTTTGTTTCTCCACATTCAAATTGTAATGACAAACAAATGCCAACAGTAAAATCATTTTTAAAGGGCAATAATTAAAGCGAATCGGATATGTTGAATGATGCACTCAAACCACCCGATCCTTGTTACACTGTTTTTGATTTGAAGCATTTTCTTCATAAATAGGATTGAAAATACTCAATTTATCTATAATCTTAACGATAAGATGGTGTTTGTTTTCAAAATAGAATTCAATACAATCTTAATTCAACCTATTATCAGTTCAAATTTATATATTGAGATTCAGTCTATATGCAGATTTACTTGGCACGAAACAATCAACAAGCTGGTCCATATACGCTCGAGCAATTAAATCAAATGCTTGCCAATCAGCAAGTCATGCTAACTGATTTGGCATGGCATCAAGGCATGGCAGAGTGGAAAGCTTTAGGTGAGCTTACCCAGGGAAAATCGGTATATCAACCTGAGGGTTATGTCGCACCAACCGCAACACCTGACACGCCTTTCCAGAACAACCCGCCTATAACAGTGTCTGGTACGCAACCACGCACCCAAGCAACTACGCAAAAAAATACACTTGCCAGTATTCCCAGCCGTATTCTGGCCAAAATTGTAGACGTGTTACTCTGGTTACCAGCGACTTTTATTCTGACTGGATTCTTCACCCCTGAACAGGAAGTCCGCTTTGCAGAATTGAACCAAGAGTTCATGAATGTGATACTCAACAGTGATGCTGATCCTACCATGGCGCAGCAACTGCAAACCCAGATGTTTGAGATGTTTTCTCAACAAGCCTGGATTGCAACTGCGGTCTATTTACTGATCATGCTGGTGATTCAAGCCTACCTTATTGCCAAATCTGGGCAAAGTATTGGCAAAAAAATGATGAAAATCAAAATTGTAGATGCTGAATCTGGTGAGAAAATTAGCTTATTACGTGCCTTCACCATTCGTAGCGTATTCTTTATATTTCTGAATATCATCTTCATGCCCTTGAGTTTAATGATTGACTGGGCCTTCGGATTGGGTAAAAAACGTCAGACCCTACACGATAAACTGGCAAAAACTCAAGTGGTAAAACAATAATTTTGAATCACTTAAAATGGGATGATATTCATCCCATTCTTTCTTACATAACTTTGAAATTGAAATAAAATTCCTATAAATATTCCTAAATCCCGAGCAACAAAATCGGTTTTTATTACAGGCATTTAAAGCGGCTTTAGATATAGCTTAGTTCGTCAATCTCAGGCATAATGCCCTACAACGTAGCGGTGTATTATGATTAATAGGATGTTTTGTAAAAATCAGCCTTTTTCGTCATGTGCACTTTAATCGCTATCCCATATTAAATTAGGGAATGGGACTCTTCACCGAGGTTGTAAAATGAGACAAACGATTTTAGCTGTATTGTCTTTATCTGCGATGACTGCACTCTTGACCGGGTGTGGTGGTGATATGGTACTTCTGAACTCTAAAGGTCCAGTTGCAGCAGGTCAAAGTAACCTGATGATGACTGCGATTTACTTAATGCTGTTGGTGGTTATTCCATCAATCATCATGGCATTATGGTTCGGTTGGAAATATCGTGCATCGAATAAAGACGCAGACTATAAACCTACATGGACACACTCTACTGCAATTGAAATTGTAGTATGGGGTATTCCTGTCATTATTATTGGTATTTTAGCTTGGTTAACTTGGTGGGGTTCCCACAAGTATGACCCATACCGTCCAATTGAAGCAGATAAAGCACCATTAACTGTTCAGGTTATTGCTGAACAATTTAAATGGATCTTCATCTATCCTGAGCAAAACATTGCAACAATTAACGAATTGCGTTTCCCAGAGAAAACTCCGGTAAGCCTTCGTATCACGTCTAACTTCACGATGAACTCTTTCTTCATCCCGGCGTTAAGTGGTCAGATTTATGCAATGGCAGGCATGCAAACTCACCTTAACTTCTTAGCTGATGAAACGAGTCCAGCTGAAGGTTATCGTGGTTTCTCTTCAAACTATTCAGGCTATGGCTTCTCGCAAATGCGCTTCCGTGCACATTCTGTGACTGATGCTCAATTCGCTGAATGGGTTGCTGCAGTTCAATCAGGTAATGGTACTTCAGTAAATCCTGTTGCAGTTCAAAAAACTGTTTTAGACCAAGCTGAATTTGCGACCTTACGTGACGGCAACCGTTCACAAAAACAAATTGATGCAATGGTTCGTAATGCAAGAACAGATTTAGAGAAACGACTTGCTGAAACTGCACAAGCAGAAGGCCCATATAAGACTCAGCCACATCCTGTGACTTATTATTCTTCTGTCGAGTCTGGTTTGTTTGAATCTGTGATTCACAACTATATGAGTAACTACCACGGTGCTGATCATACAGCTCCTGTAGAAGCTGCAGCGACTGATGCTGTTGCTCAGGAAGCATCTGCTTCTGAAGCTCATGTAGCAGGTGAACATGCGACTGCTTCTCAAGGAGAATAAGACATGAGCTTCTTAGGTAAGTTAGGTCCAGATGCAATTCCTTACGATCCAATCGTATTGGCAACTGTTGCAATGATGATCTTGGGTGCTATCGCAGTTGTTGCTGGTATTACCTACTTCAAAAAATGGGGCTACTTGTGGAACGAATGGTTCACATCTGTAGACCATAAAAAAATTGGTATCATGTATATCTTCGTATCTGTGATCATGCTGGTGCGTGGTTTCGCCGATGCGATCATGATGCGTCTTCAGCAGTTCCTTGCAAAAGGTGGCGGCGAAGGTTATTTACACCCTGAGCATTACGACCAGATCTTTACCGCGCATGGCGTGATCATGATCTTCTTCGTGGCAATGGGTCTTGTAGTTGGTTTAATGAACATCTCTGTGCCGCTTCAAATCGGTGCACGTGACGTTGCATTCCCATTATTGAACTCACTCAGCTTCTGGTTATTTGCCGGCGCTGCGGGTCTGATGATGGTTTCACTTGCGTTAGGTGAATTCGCTGCAACAGGCTGGATGGCATACCCTCCACTGTCAGGTATCGAATATTCTCCAGGCGTAGGTATGGACTACTACATCTGGGCACTGCAAATTTCAGGTCTAGGTACGCTATTAACGGGTGTTAACTTCTTTGTTACCATCATCAAAATGCGTGCGCCTGGCATGAAACTCATGGAAATGCCAATCTTTACCTGGACATCTTTATGTACAGCGGTATTGATTATTGCTGCTTTCCCGGTGTTGACTGCAACAATTGCAATGCTAACGCTTGACCGTTACTTCGATTTCCACTTCTTTACAAATGACCTGGGTGGTAGCCCAATGTTGTATGTAAACCTGATTTGGACTTGGGGTCACCCAGAAGTGTATATCTTGGTATTACCAGCATTTGGTATTTACTCAGAAGTTGTTGCGACTTACTCGCGCAAAGCATTGTTCGGTTACAAATCCATGGTGTATGCAACAGTAGCAATCACAGTATTGTCATTCGTTGTATGGGTTCACCACTTCTTTACTATGGGTGCAGGTGCCAACGTTAACGCGTTCTTCGGTATCATGACCATGATTATTGCGATTCCTACAGGTGTGAAGATCTTCTCTTGGTTGTTCACCATGTACAAGGGTCGTATTGTTTACACTACCCCAATGCTATGGACACTTGGTTTCCTTGTGACTTTCGGTATCGGTGGTTTAACAGGTGTATTGATGGCAGTTCCACCAGCGGACTTCCTGGTACACAACTCTTTATTCCTGATTGCTCACTTCCATAACGTAATTATTGGTGGTGTAGTATTCGCGATGTTCGCAGGTATCATCTTCTACTGGCCGAAAATGTTCGGTTGGAGACTGAATGAAACTTGGGGTAAAGCAGCATTCTGGTTCTGGTTCTTCGGTTTCTACTTTGCATTCATGCCACTTTATATCCTTGGTTTCATGGGTATGACTCGTCGTTTGAATACATTTGACAACCCAGACTGGGATCCGTATGTAAATATTGCAATGTTTGGTGCAGTTCTGATTGCACTTGGTATTGTATGTTTCGTGATGCAAATTGTGGTTGGTTTCCTACAACGTGACCAACGTCTAGATTTGACTGGCGATCCATGGGATGGTCGTACGCTTGAATGGTCGACATCTTCTCCTGCTCCGTTCTATAACTTTGCTCATCTTCCAAAGATCAATGGTATTGATACTTTCTGGGTTGAGAAAGAAAATGGTGTTGCATATGCAAAACCAACGAAGTATGAAGATATCCATATGCCAACGAATCGTGCTGCTGGTTTCGTTATCGCGATGTTCATCACTGTAATGGGCTTCGGTTTAATCTGGCACATCTGGTGGTTAGTAGTTGTTACGTTCATTGCTTCTATCATTAGCTTCATCGTGTCTTCTTTCACCAAGAAAGTGGATTACTATGTTCCTGCTGCTGAAGTTGAGCGTATTGAAAACGAACGCTATGCGATTCTTGAAAAACACTTGAAGAAGGACTAAGACAATGGCTGAAGTACTTCATCACGATAACCACGGACACGATGAGCATCATCACGATGATACTGACATCACCGTCTTTGGTTTCTGGACTTACTTGATGAGTGACCTTGTCCTGTTCGGTACACTCTTCATTGCGTTCGCTGTTTTAAGTAGCCACATTCCTGTGGGTACTCCAAGTGCGAGAGACCTGTTTGGCGACTCTTTAGGTTTCGTTCTGACTGAAACCTTCGCTCTCTTGATCTCTTCTGTAACCTTTGGTTTTGCAGTTCTTGCTGCATACAAAAAAGACGTTGCAAAAGTACTGACTTGGTTAGCGATTACTTGGGTATTCGGTGCTATCTTCATCGGCATGGAACTATATGAGTTCAATCACTTAGTTCATGCGGGTCACGGTCCAAGCACAAGTGCGTTCTTATCTGCGTTCTTTACCTTGGTAGGTACGCACGGTATTCACGTAACTTCTGGTCTGGTCTGGATGATCGTGTTAATGGTTCAAATCAAGAAATATGGTTTGACTCTTGCAAACACGCGTCGTCTAGCTTGCCTAAGCTTGTTCTGGCACTTCCTTGACATCGTTTGGATCTGTGTATTCAGCGTAGTTTACTTGATGGGAGTTCTGTAATGAGTCACGATCATAACTCAGCTGGTGCATCACACGGTAACGTTAAGCAATATACAATTGGCTTCGTACTTTCTGTCATCCTTACCGTAATTCCATTCGGTATGGTGATGGCAGGCGGTTTTGAACGCGGTATCTTGATTGCAGTAATTGCGATTACTGCGGTTGCTCAGATTCTTGTGCAGTTAATTTACTTCCTGCATATGAACTCTTCTTCAGAGCAACGCTGGAACGTGATTGCGTTCGTGTATACCATCTTAACCATCGCTATTCTTTTAGTAGGTTCTGTATGGATCATGAATTACCTACACTACAACATGATGATCTAAACTGGTCGTCATGTTGAAAAAGTATTTATTCCTGACTAAGCCAGGAATTCTCTTCGGTAACTTTGTTACCACTTTGGGTGGCTACTTCGTAGCCACTCAAGGTTCTGTAGATTTCCTTCTCCTGCTTATTACCCTTCTCGGTACTACGCTTGTCGTAGCATCAGGATGTGTGGTCAACAACGTGATTGACCAGGACATCGACCAAAAAATGCAGCGCACACAAAATCGTGCTCTGGTCATCAAAACCATCTCTGAACCTGTTGCCCTGGCTTTTGCTCTGGTCTTAGGCCTCATTGGTTTTAGCATTTTATGGTTCTGGGTAAATGCGTACGCTTTTCTTTTCGCGGTGATTGGTTTTGTTGTATATGTTGGTTTCTACAGCCTATGGACAAAACGAACCACAATTCATCAAACTGTAGTCGGCAGTATTTCTGGTGCAGCTCCGCCTGTCATTGGCTATACCGCTGTGGCCAATCAATTTGACCTGGGTGCATTACTGATCTTTTTAGGTTATGCGTTGTGGCAAATGCCTCACTCATGGGCAATTGCGGTTTACCGCTTTGATGATTACAAAAATGCAGGCATTCCCATTTTGCCTGTGGCGCGCTCGATTCATCGTACCAAGATCGAATCACTTTTGTATGTGGTGTTATTCACCCTGACCATGAATGCATTATTTGTATATGGCTATGCCAATTGGTTGTATGCAGTCATTTTAAATCTATTGTGCATTTACTGGTTGTATATCGGTGTCATTGGATTTAAAGCTGAAAATGATCAGCTTTGGGCAAAGAAATATTTTCTGTTCTCTGTCATCCTGATTACCGTGATCAGTATTGTATTTAGCTTTACTTCAACTGCGCCATCTACACAGATAGTGTTTTTTTAAAAAGATAGAGAGTTCGCCTCTATCTTTTTTTATTTTGATTTTATCCCCCCACTCCGAGCATCTGTTTGCAGAATCAAAATTTCAGCTTTAAGCGCTCGTCCCCTCCTTTCTTATCTTCTGTGAAATTCACTCATTTTTGTTTTAGAGTCACATTCATAGGTTTAGGCCAATTCCTGCCTAGAAAGAGTCGGTTGATATGATCAACAGTATATTTAATAAATTTAAGCAGTTTAAGCCTGATTAAAAATATAACGATTTTTTGATAAGAGAATCTGGCAATAGATATAATTTCACAAAAATGGCTTATCTGGTTGAAATTATCCTCGAAAATCTCTACAATTCACCCTTCGCAAACACTGCGACACAACCTTGGTTGTGACTCCTTGCTTCAATTTACTTAAATTGGGGCTGTCCAAACCGTAAGGAGCTGACAATGCGTCATTACGAAATCGTACTTTTAGTACACCCTGATCAAAGCGATCAAGTCGTTGGTATGGTAGAACGCTACCTAACTCACATCAAAGAAGCTGAAGGTCAAATCCACCGTCTTGAAGACTGGGGCCGTCGTCAATTGGCTTACCCAATCAACAAGATCCACAAAGCTCACTACATTCTTATGAATGTTGAGTGTGGTCAGACTACTCTTGATGAGCTTGAAGAATTGTTCCGTTATAACGATGCAATCATTCGTAGCCTTATCATCCGTCGTGAAAACGCAATCACTGAAGAGTCACTATTGGCGAAAAGTGCTGAAGAAAAACGTGCGCGTAAAGCTCAACGTGAAGAAGCACAACACGCTCAAGACTCTGCTGAAGCTTAAGGAGAACATAACATGGCACGTTTTTACCGTCGTCGCAAGTTCTGCCGCTTTACAGCTGAGAACGTTACGTACATCGACTACAAAGATATCGACACTTTAAAACAGTACATCACTGAAAACGGCAAGATTGTTCCTAGCCGTATTACAGGTACTAAAGCTCGTTACCAACGTCAATTGGCGCTAGCTATTAAACAAGCTCGCTTCTTGTCTTTGATCCCTTACACTGACAATCATAAGTGAGGTTGAGCTGTGGATATTATCTTATTACAACGCATTAAAAACCTAGGTAAACTAGGCGATAAAGTATCAGTTAAAGCTGGTTATGGCCGTAACTTCCTTATCCCACAAGGTATGGCAGTTGCTGCAACAGAATCAAACACTGCTGCTTTTGAAGCTCGTCGTGCTGAACTTGAGAAAGCTGAAGCTGATGTTTTAGCTGCTGCTCAAGCACGTGCTGACCAATTGAACGAAGTAAATATCGTAATCACTGCGAAAGCTGGTGACGAAGGTAAACTATTCGGTTCTATCGGTACTCGTGACATCGCTGACGCGTTGACAAATGCTGGTCTAGAAGTAGACCGTGCAGAAGTACGTCTTCCAAATGGCGCACTTCGTCACACTGGCGAATTTAACATCGCAATCCAATTGCACCATGATGTTACTGCAGAAGTTCTGGTTACTATCGTAGCTGAGTAATTTCTCGCCTCAAAAAGAGCATGCGAAAGCATGCTCTTTTTTTATCTATAAAAAAATGACAGGTATCTCCTGCTTAAAAATTATTTTATTACCCATACAAATGAAAATTTACCCTTCGCATTTGATTTCAGAACGCGTATGATTTCATGTCGTAGTGAATAAAAGCTATTCATCTCCGATAATGTTTAACCATTGTATTTAAAATCAGGGATTTATATGTCACAGGCGAATGCCAGCAAAAAGCCGACCAGCGCTAATATCGAAATCAGTACTGAGAACAGCAATCTCAAGGAATTTCGTACTCCACCGCACAATTTAGCGATTGAACAAGCCGTACTTGCTGCATTAATGACCGTTGCCGAATCTTTTGAACAGGTCGGTGATGTGCTGACTGAAAATGATTTTTATGCGACCCGACATAAATATATTTTCCGCGCCATTGATCAGCTCTCTAAAGAAAACTCACCTTATGATGCGGTACTGGTGCATGACTGGCTGATCAAGCAGAATTTACTGGATGCGATTGGCGGTGAAGAATATCTGATGCAGCTCATGGCAGACTCGCCATCGAGTTTCTACAACCTGGAAACCTATGCAGGCAAAATTAAAGAATTCTCCACCCTGCGCAGCATGATTAAAGTCAGCTCTGAAATTTTACAAAATGCCTATGACACCAAAGGCCGTACCGTCAGTGAAATTCTGGACTTGGCTGAAACCAATATTTTCTCGATTGCAGAACAGCATAATAATAATGCCAAGGCGCAAGGGCCTAAACCGATTAACTCTGTCGTTGCCGATGTTTTTGATAAATTGAATGAATTATCACAAATGGAAGGTAGCATTACCGGTCTAACCACAGGTTTTGTGGAGCTGGATAATAAAACCTCAGGCATGCAATCCGGCGACCTGATTATTGTCGCGGCGCGTCCGTCCATGGGTAAAACCACCTTTGCCATGAACCTGGTCGAAAGCGTTTTATTTAATAACAACCTGCCGGCGCTGGTCTATTCCATGGAGATGCCAGCGGATTCGATTGCCATGCGTTTGATTTCGTCATTTGGCCGTGTGCATCAGGGGCATTTGCGTTCAGGCAAAATGGACAGCGATGAGTGGTCAAAAGTGACCAGTACCATTGTGCATTTACAGGAAAAAAACCTGTATATCGATGATTCCTCTGCCCTGCCACCAACTGAATTACGTTCCCGTGCCCGTCGTATTGCCAAAATGCATGGTGGCAAACTCGGCTGTATCATGGTCGATTATCTTCAGTTGATGAAAGTACCCGGTATGGGCGACAACCGTGTCGGCGAGATCTCGGAAATTTCACGAAGTTTAAAAGCCTTAGCCAAAGAAATGCAGTGCCCTGTGATTGCACTTTCCCAGTTAAACCGCGCCCTGGAAAACCGCCCCAATAAACGCCCGGTGATGTCCGATTTACGTGAATCCGGTGCAATCGAGCAGGATGCCGATTTGATCATGTTCATTTACCGCGACGAGGTTTATAACAAGGAATCAAAGGAAGCCGGCACTGCTGAAATTATTATTGGTAAGCAGCGTAACGGCCCGATTGGTACGGTACGTCTGGCTTTCGAAGGTCAATATACCCGTTTTAGTAATCTCTCACCTGAGTTTTATGCTCAGTATGATGATGAAGAGTAAACAAGCTCAATCATCAGATTTCCATCGTCCCTCCAGGAGTAATTTAGGGTGCGCCAAGCTACAGTTTATATTGACAGTGCAGCACTGCAATATAATTTAAACCGTGTCAAACAACTTGCCCCAACCGCTAAAATCGTCAGTATGGTCAAAGCCAATGCTTACGGACATGGAGTTAAAGACTGCCTGGCAGCCTTAAGTGCAAGTGATGCTTTTGGTGTCGCATGCTTACAAGAAGCCCTGGAAATTCGTGAACTGGGTTATCAACAGCCGATCACGCTCATCGAAGGTGTTTTTGTTGCAGACGAAATGCCAATCGTGATTGATCAGAATATTGAAGTGATTGTGCATCAGCAGGCACAGGTCGATTGGCTCTTGGCACATAAAGATGCTTATATCGCCAAAGACCTGAAAGTCTGGGTCAAGCTGAATAGCGGGATGAACCGTCTTGGCTTTAAAATTGATGTAATTAAAGACGTGATCAATCAACTCAAAGCTGAAGGTTTTACTTGTGTTTTGGCGATGCATTTTGCCAATGCCGATGCTGATCACCCGCTGAATGATGAACAAATCCGTCAATTCTTAGAAATTAAAAATGACTGCGCACCATTGATGGGTTCATGCTGTAATTCAGCAGCCATTTATAAATATCCAGAATTGCATTTTGATTTTGTCCGTCCCGGGATCATGCTTTATGGCGCGACTCCATTTGCAGATCGTGATGTGCATGATCTGGATTTAAAACCAGTCATGACCTTTACTGCCGAAGTGATTGCACTTAACCATATCAAGGCAGGTGAGCATGTCGGTTATGGTTCAACATTTACAGCTGAGCAAGACATGACACTTGCGATTGTTTCAATTGGCTATGGTGATGGCTACCCTCGTGCTTTCCCGAAACAGAACTATGTGGCGATTAATGGCCAGCAAACGCGTGTCATTGGTCGTGTAGCAATGGACATGATCGCGATTGATGTAACTGCGATGCAGGTAAAACCTGGCACTCAAGTCGAACTTTGGGGGAATACCCGTTTGGTCGATGAGGTTGCTGAAGCCAATGGCACCATTGGTTATGAACTGTTATGCAGACTCAGTCATCGTCCGCTACGTAAAGTTATTTGAGTTGATCCTCAGAGCCAAAAAAGTCCAACAGAAGTTGGGCTTTTTATTTAAGCTGATTTTTGTTCTTCAGCCTGCTCTAAACTCAATTTCTCTAATAAAGCATCGACATGATGTTGCTGAAAGGCAAAAGGATTAAAGTCATTAAATCCCATGTCCTGACAGAATTGCTGGATTTGACTGCGTTTAGAAATATACTTCATCGACCAGTCGGGGAAACTCGGATATTCGATTTCCTTGGTCTCAAACAATTTAATATCATGATGGCGAGGATCTTTATTGAGTCTCTCGAGCAGCAGACTTTTTAAGGTTAAACACTCACCTTCCAGACATTGAAAAAAATAACCATCGGCAAAATACAGCACTCCTGTGACTTGATAGCGATGATTAAAATCACGTGCTTCTTTCAGGATATTGGTCAGATCTTCAAGCAAATCAACTTTAGAAGACGTACTTTTACTGGCGTAACAAAATTGGTACATGCGCTAACTTATCTATTTTTATTATGCTGGTGCACAGAAGTTCATACTGTACGCGAAAAAACTGAACCAGAATACCTTTTACAGAAAATATTCATTCGATGGAACAGGTAGCGCTGCCAGTCCTTTTTTCAAGGTGTCTGACCATTGCCGGCTGATCGACGTGAAATATTCATCATCTTCGGCAATACGTTTACCCCTCGGCATCATTAAACTGTCTTTTTTATACACCAGCACATCGAGTGGCATACCGACCGATACATTGGAACGTAAGGTCGATGCAAATGAAATGAGCGAACAACGCAGAGCTTCATCCAGCGGCATATCATAAGTCAAGGCGCGATCCAATATCGGCTTGCCATATTTACTCTCGCCAATCTGGAAATACGGCGTATCCCGCGTGGCACAGATAAAATTTCCTTGCGGATACACATGATAGAGCTGCATTTCTTGATCTTTGAGCTGACCACCCACCAGTAAATTACAATAATAATTACTCTGTTCCAAAATGTCGCTGGTGACATTGGCGATGACTCTCTTAAGCGTGCTCCCGATCAGTTCAGCCACATCAAACATGGTATGCAGACTGAGTATATTGGGTTCCTGCTTCAACTCCAGCTGATTTTTGATACGCCCAATTACGGCTTGTGTTGTGGCCAGATTTCCGGAGGCCTGTATGACGATCATACGCTCCCCAGGAATACCAAAGGTATACAGTTTGCGAAAGACAGAAATATGATCTACTCCGGCATTGGTCCGTGTATCACTAATAAAAAGCATACCTTGCTCTAAACGTAGCGCACAACAATACGTCATTCTTTTGTCCTTATTAACATCCTAGTACCTGAACAATGGAATGCATGGATTCCACTCCGCCCTTCTCCCTCACACCGCGTACCGGTGCTACATCCCAATAATCCCGCCCAATGGCTACATAAATATGCGAGCTTGGACTAAACAGCAGATTACTCACATCAAAACAATACCATGTCTGCTCTACAAACACCTCTGCCCAGGCATGACTGGCCAGATGTGAAGCATTTTGTGCATATAAATAGCCAGAAACATAACGGGCAGCCAAGCCCAGATATTTACACATGGCAATGAAAATATGACTATGATCCTGACAGACCCCCTGACGTGCTTCAAAGGCATCTATGGCAGAGCCTTGCACTGAGGTGCTATTGGAAATATAAGGGACATGTTCCAGCAAGGCCTGTGCCAGTTCAATCAGACGTTGACGGCTTAATGCAGGGACATGAGCTTGTGCAAAATCTTTCATTGCTGCATTACATTGCGTTGATTCGGTTGGCTGTAAAAAAATATTGGGATTGATTGAATCATTCAGTCCAGTCTGATGCGCGGGATTCAGCTCGACAATCCCTTGCGCCATGATCGTTAAGGAATAATAAGGTTCACGCTGGTTACAGGTCATCCACAGATTATGAAAGGCATCTTTTCGGATTTCTTTATTCCCCGGTACACTAATATCCCAGGAATGCACCCGTTGATGCGCATTGCTCGAAGGCATCATTTTGATGTACTGAATACTGTTCCTCACCTCAGCTGTATACATATAATGCGTTTGGTGATTCACCATCAATTTCATACATCTGCCTCAAACAGTTGATGGATATGGTCGCTAAACTGATAGAACTGAATCCGGTTCGGTTCTGTACGCAACTGTTCCCAGTATTGCTCCAGGTCACCCCAGCCCATTTCCACTAGAATTCTGACTACATCATCGATCTTGCACAGTGTCGTACTGGTTTCTTCACCGAGTCGTAACTGATGATCGAGCTGTTCGACACATTGTCCCAGGCTAAAGAACAGAAAAATATCGGCAGATTCAGCTTCCAGAATATCTTCACATTCAGTCACCACTTCACAAATATAACCAGCATTTTTGTCTGCAGTTTTGATCAGTTTCATTAGTTCTGCATAGCCTGATGCAGACAATACTCCGCGTAGTTCCTGAATATTATCTTTAGCCACTTTAAACTGCTGGCTAAAAGATGCGGTCTGAGTTGAATCTAGTACCAATTCATTTAAGGAACTGGCATCAAAAGCGGGTAAACAAAAAGCATGGGCATAGGCCACAGCTGCTTCGTCTTCTAAAAATGGAAAGCGCGCACATAAAAAATGAGTGCGAGATAAATAACGCCCTAACCAAAAAATATGTTGTGCATTGCTATTCAGCAAAACCATGACATTTTCCTTCTTTGGAATATTATGAATGTAAATTGTCGACTACCCAGGTATCTTTAATACCGCCACCCTGTGATGAATTCACCACCAGTGAACCGGGCTGCATCGCTACACGTGTCAAGCCACCCTGCACAATTTCAGTACGGTAAGGCGAGCTTAAGACAAATGGGCGCAAGTCAATATGACGTTCAGCAATACCAAAATTGGTCAAAGTCGGACTAACCGATAAGTCCAAAGTTGGCTGCGCAATATACAAATGCGGCGCAGCTAAAATTTTCTCCCTGAAAAATTCAATTTGCTGTTTCGAAGCCTGTGGCCCAATCAGCATGCCATAACCACCCGAACCCTGAGCTTCTTTTACCACCAGCTGGTCCAGATGGGCCAAAACATAGCTTAAATCTTGCTGATTACGACATTGATACGTCGGAACATTTTTTAGTATTGGCTGTTCACCCAAATAAAAATGAATCATTTTATCGACATATGGATAAATCGATTTATCATCTGCGACACCTGTACCCGGTGCGTTGGCAATCAGGACATTATTTTGTAAATAAGCTGACATTAAGCCAGGTACACCCAGGGTACTCTCCGGTTTAAAGCATAATGGATCGAGATAAGCATCATCGACCCGTCTATAAATAACATCGACTCTTTGGCGACCACGTATAGTTTTTACATAAACCTTCGAGTCATCAACAAAAAGATCACGTGATGTTACCAACGGTACATTCATTTCTCTTGCGAGAAAGGCGTGCTCATAGTAAGCACTATTAAAACGCCCCGGCGTCAGCACTACGACAAAGGGTTTGTCGACATGGGCGTTTTCGATCAGGATTTCTTTTAAAAGCTGCGGGTATTGCTCAATTCCAGCAATCTTGGACTGTTCAAATATTTTCGGCATCAGCTTTTGGCTAATCTTACGGCATTCCAGCATATAAGAGACACCCGATGGCGTTCTAAGATTGTCCTCCAAGACATAAAATTCGCCCTTGGAATCACGTATTACATCAATGCCACTAATCTGGCTATAAATCCTGCCTTTCAGGCTATGTTGATACATATGCGGCTGATAAGCCTCATGCGTCAAAATCTGGAGTTCAGGAATGATATTGGCTTTTAAAATATCCTGTTGATGATAAATGTCATGTAAAAACAGATTCAGTGCGCGCACGCGTTGTGCCGACCCCAGAGCCACCATATTCCACTGTTTGCGGTCAATCACTCGTGGAATGATATCGAAAGGAATGCTTCGCTCTACCCCCTCTTTATCTTCGTAAACCGTAAAGCTAATGCCATGATGTAAAAAATGTTCTTTTGCCACCTGATTCAGAGCATTCAATTCATCCAGCGTGTGTTGGGATAACCATTCTTCCAGTCTTTGACTTGCCTGACTGGACATGACTTGCTCATCCTGCATTTCATTAAAGAATTTTGAAGACAACTGTTGAAATAAAAGTTGTGGATTTGCTGTAGTCGATACCGTTGCTGTTTTAGCCTCTATAAAATTTTTCCCAAGATTTTGGGAACTAAAATTATCAATTTTTTCAATTACATTTGTATCCCGATTTCCTTTAAGCATACAAACCTCGTCTTATCATCTATTATAATTAAATCAAAGCAATATCCATGCCATTGAACCTATATTGCAACTACCATTAATCTAATAAATGCGCCCTGAACTCAATGCCATTTCTTACCAAGTTGTTTTTAGTTTGTAGGGCAATTGTTGCGCAGAAAGACTTGCGAAAAAATGAGAGTTTTTTTATTGTGTTAGTCTAAGCCTAAATCCCATCCTCTTTATCGCCAGCAAAATAAATTATGTCAGCACAAGAAAAAGAAACCTCGAATAGCCTGTATCGCCAATGGCAAATCTTGTCGCGTCTTTCTACCGGCAAATGGATGGGAACACGTGAATTACAGGAAATCTTGAATCGCGAAGGAATTGATATCAGCCTGCGTACCATTCAGCGTGACCTGAACCAGATTGCGCAGCGCTTTCCAATCGAAAGCAGCAAGACCACACCACAAGGCTGGCGTTGGCGCTCAGATGCACCGCTGCAAAGCTTGCCGCATATGACCAGCTCACAGGCGGTCACCTTTATGATGGTCGAAGAACATTTAAAACATTTGCTGCCACCGAGCCTGATCGAAGAAATGAATCCCTGGTTTGATCTGGCACGCCGCAGTCTGTCCTCGCAAAACAATGTCCGCCAATGGATTAATCGGGTACGGATTGTGCCAGCCACCCAACCGCTCATTCCACCTTTCGTGGATAAGACTGCACAGCAGGCGGTATATGAAGGCTTGTTGCAGGACAAACAGCTGGAATGTGTCTATCAGGGCCGCGGTCACAACAGCGAAGAAAAGACTTATATCCTCAATCCACTGGCTTTGGTGCAAAAAGGCTCCATCATTTATCTGGTCTGTACCCGTCATGACAAATCTGATATTCAGACCTTTGCCCTGCACCGTTTTAAATCGGCAGTAGTTCTCAATTCACGTGCCCTGCATCCGGTGAATTTTGATATTGATGACTATATCGATTCTGGTGCATTGGGCTTCCGGGTGGATTTCAATCACCCTACTGAAAATGTCATGCTAAAACTGAGCATGTCGGAATCGGATGCACATTATTTTGAGGAAAGTCAGCTCAGTAAAGATCAGAAGATTGAAAAACTGGACAATGGTATGTCGCTGATTAGTGCAACGGTTCCTTTTACTTCACAACTGGTGTGGTGGCTGCGCAGCTTTGGTAAAAAGATTAAACATATTGAACCCAGTATGGTGTCCAATGCAGTTAGCCAGATGGATGAGGAAAACCCTTAACCAAATGGATTTCATTCAGCTTTAATAATTCCAGAATAAAAAAATCCCCAGATTGGGGATTGGAGAATTATGCTTGTATTTTTATGATTGTTCTGGTGGTCTACCGCTGTACCAACCTGCTTTTCTCTAATACCCCGAAATGCAGATTGGATGAAACCTCAATATTTAAATAGAACTGAGACATGAGCAAGCCAGTTCGGCATTATTAAAGCGAATGGATTTTTTTGTCATGGTTTATAACTCCTGTATGGGTGATAAATCGACTATAAAAGCATTCACTCTGCCTGTGAAATAAATAGAATATATGTGCTTTGCATATTTTTTCTATAGGAATTTTTCCGCAAAATTTATCTGCAATTGCTACTGATTGCTTGCCTGTCTGGGTATGATTTTTGGCAAGTTTATAAAATTGAATAACAATTCTATGCTTGCATAAGATACCTGGCTCTGCACATCATAAAGCCCTATAGAAGTAGAAATAGGGACTTAATTTTACAATGGCTAACCCTGCTCAATTAGTACGGCACAAGCTGCTCAATACTTTCTTTTCTCGCCATTCAGTCTGGTTTGCCTGCATTCTGATTGCAGTGATTTTTACCACATTCCATATCGGTTATTCGCCGCGTTATATCTATTATTTTATGCCGCAAACTTTGGTGAATACCCTGTGGATTCTGAGTATACTCCTGAGCCTGTTGGGTTTGTATGATGTACTGCAAAACAAGCATTCTATTCTGAAAAACTACCCCATCATGGGACATTTCCGCTTTATCTTCGAAGAATTTCGTCCGGAGATTCGTCAATATTTTATTGAAGCCGACCGCGATGCACTGCCCTTTTCCCGTATGCAACGTAGTCTGGTGTACCAGCGGGCGAAAAATGAAAATTCAGATAAACCTTTCGGTTCAATTCTCAATGTCTATGAAGACAATTATAGATTTGTCAGTCACTCTTTGACGCCATGTAAGGTGGCCGATCCACAAACTTTCCGTATCCTGATCGGCAATGAGCAATGTACACAGCCCTTCTCTGCTTCCATTTTAAATATTTCAGCCATGAGCTTTGGCAGTATGAGTGCCAATGCAATCCGTGCGCTGAATCTCGGCGCTCAAAAAGGTGATTTTTTCCATGATACCGGTGAAGGCAGTATCAGCCCCTATCATCTTGAATATGGGGGCGATCTGGTCTGGGAAATTGGCAGTGGTTATTTTGGCTGCCGTACCTTAGATGGACAGTTTGATCCGGAACGCTTTGCGGCACAAGCCAAATTACCGCAAGTAAAAATGATTGAAATCAAGTTATCACAAGGGGCTAAACCCGGACATGGCGGTATTTTACCTAAAAGCAAGATCTCGGAAGAAATTGCCCAAATCCGGGGCATCAGCCGTGAACATGATTGCGTATCACCCTCTAGTCATCCCGCCTTTAGCACCCCGATTGAAATGATGAATTTCATCCAACGATTACGTGAACTTTCCAACGGAAAACCGGTCGGATTCAAGCTATGTCTGGGGCAGCCCTGGCAGTTTATGAGTATGGTCAAAGCCATGCTGCACACCCAGATTTATCCCGATTTCATCGTCGTCGATGGCTCTGAAGGTGGAACGGGCGCTGCACCCATTGAGTTAATCGACTTTGTCGGTGCACCCCTAAGAGAAGGTTTACTATTTGTGCATAATACCCTTGTTGGTGCAGGTTTAAGAGATAAAATCAAAATTGGTGCAAGTGGTAAAATTATTAGTGCATTTGATATTGCCAGCACGCTCGCGATTGGGGCAGATTGGGTGAATTCGGCACGTGGTTTTATGTTTGCCGTCGGCTGTATTCAGGCTCAAAGCTGTCATACCAACCAGTGTCCTGTCGGTGTCACCACACAGGATAAAGATCGTCAAAAGGCCTTACATGTGCCCACCAAAGCAGAGCGCGTATTTCATTATCATAAAAACACCTTACACGCCTTGTCTGAACTGATTGCTTCTGCAGGCCTGAAACACCCTTCGGCGATTAAGGCACATCACTTGGCACAACGTGTGAATAATCACGAAATAAAGAACTTTGCGCAGATTCATTTTTGGTTGAAAGAGGGAGAATTATTATCCTGTGAAAATAAGGATGAGGAGAACTTCTACTTCCGGATGTGGAACCTGGCTAAACTGGATAAATTTTAACTCAATACAGTTAAATTAGAAAAGGCGTTTAATCAAACGCCTTTTTTCACATTGAATTGTAGATCAATAATAGGTTTTACTGCCCCGTGCATGTAGAAAGGCAGGAATCAAGCCGGTCAATGCAGCACGAATATCCGCGCGTTCATTGATCAGTTGATGCGAACCTTCTTCCAGCATCAGTAAGGTCTGGAGACGGAATTTACGTCGGATAAATTCGATATTATAGCGCCAGTCTACGGTCTGATCCTGTGCACCCTGTGCCAGCCAGACCGGAATACGACAGGCCGGACGCGCTTCCATTTCCAGCATCCAGCGCGACATCGCCAGAATCCAGTCCATACCCATCATCCGCGGCTGTAACGGATCTTTAAGCCGGATAAAACGCAGAAACTCCGGATTATGGTTATTGCGTCTGAAATGCCGGGGAACTTCACGCTTGATCCGGCTAATAATGCCCAGCCCGACCGAGTTATGCCACCAGGCTGTTTTCGCAGGACGAATCAGCGGCGATAACAGCAAAACCCGTTCTACAAAAGGATTTTCGCGGCGCTGTGCAAATTCGAGTAAGTGATGCATCCAGATTGCACCACCGGTACTCTGTCCAATGCCGACCCAAGGTTTGGGCAATTGCGCGGCATGTTGTACATAGCGATGTACGGCATGCAAAACCTGCTGATAATGATCAAAATTCTGAATGCTGGCAGGTGAACCATCACTCAGACCATGTCCGGGCAGGTCATAGGTCAATACACTAAAACCTTGCTCCAGCAGCTCTTTGACAATCGGCTGATAAATCCCGCTATGTTCCAGATAACCATGCAGCAAGAAAGCAGTGCCCTGAATCTTGTCAAAGCGGGTATTTTCCAGGTTTGGTTCAAATACCTGTACATGTAATTTAAACAATGGCATCTGTACGTAGCCTTGCCAGTGTTTGCAGTCCAATAAATCAAAGCCATACAGCTTGCGATAGGATTGCAGATCAATTGGCGGCTCATCACTACGATTCAGGTTTAACGGCGGCAAGAGTTGTGGCGTTATATCCCGGCTTGGGATGGGTAAATCAAGTTGCTTCAGGATCGTGGGATTTAAAAATGGGATATCAGACATTATGGCACCTCCCGACAGTCACTAGATCCAAACCACATATCGCGCATGGTCGCCAACATTTCATAATTGGCACGACGACTATGATCATAATTTTGCGCACTTGGACGCCATCGTGTCAAAGGCTTCGGCATCGGTGCCTCTACCGGAATGGTTTGTATGCCATTTAAAGCAAATAAACGGCGGGTCCGTGGCATATGATAACGATCCGTAATCAGAATCACAGTCGGTGCTCCACCTTTCTTTTGTAATAATAATGAACTGAAACGGGTATTTTCACAGGTATTCATGCTGCGATCTTCCAGCAATTTGGCATCAACATCGTGGTTTTTCAACCAGCGCTGCATATACGGCGCTTCTACACCACTCAGCACAATCGGTAACTGATAATGTTTTTCTACCGCCAGCGTGGTTTCCAGACGTAAACGCGTATAGTGATTGACCACAATCTCTTCACCCTTTTCATCTAGCGTTAAACCGCCACCCAACACCACAATGGCATAAGGCTGGGAGCTATTCGCCGGTTTCACTTGTTGCTGATCTTGTAGTAAAGCCAGGTCCTGCTGAATTTCCTCTTCAGCGGTTTCTTGTACCGAGCTAGCCTCTTCTTGTTCTATAGGATGCGTACTCAGGAACTCAATATATTGTTCAATACGTTCTTTGTTTTCATTGCTGTCCCAGTCCAGCAACTTCCGAACATTTGCAGTCGGATCAACCGGCTCTGTCGGTACTTGTGAATATAATAATGGAACTTGAGCAGGCGGACTTTGCTCTGCCTTTTGACTTTGCTGCTCACGCTGATGTTCTTCAATGACCTGTTGCAGCGCTTTATAACGTGCCTGAATCAGAATCAGGTTGGCAGAATTGTTTTGTTGGATATCCTTTTCCATGACCTTTAAATATGCCTGACGGGCAATCCATAAATCGGAGCCAGGTTCCAGATTTTCATGCTCGCTCAATGCTGCCATTTTCTGGCTTTGCGCTGCTACTTCATTAAGTTCTAAAGATACAAACTGGTTTAAGCCCTTGACGATCATTTGCGAGTAAAAAGGGGTATAAACCAACACCAGTAGACAGCCGAATAGTACAAACAGTCCAGTGACCACTTGTAGCAAACGTACCATCCAATGGGTTTTATTCATATCATTTTTCATCCTGATGAGAACGGATCAATCCATTTTGGTCAAACAATACAGGTTCTGGTTCCAGCAGCAGCTTGAATTTTTCCCAGACCGACTGCTGTACTGCACGATAAGTTTTACGCACATCGGTAAGAGAGGCCTGACCATAATTCACCAAGACCAGCGCCTGTTTATGAAACATGCCGACAGACCCCAACTGTTTGCCCTTCCAGCCAGCCTGATCAATCAGCCAGCCCGCTGCCAGTTTAACTTGAGTATTGGCTTGCTGGTAATGGGGTAAATTCGGGAAAGATGCCGCAATCTGGTCAAAGACCGGCTGATCTACCAGCGGATTTTTAAAAAAACTCCCCACATTGGGAAATTCTTGCGGATCAGGTAATTTGCTTTGACGGATCTGAATCACTTGCTGTTGCAGGTTTTCTGCTGTAAGCGTATCACCGACGGCTGTCTTTAAGTCACCGTAATTCAGTTTCAAATCTGGCTGTTTCAGTAATTTAAAAGTCACATGGGTAATCACATAACGGTTTGGCTCATCTTTAAAAATACTATGTCGATAGGCAAACTGGCAATCTGCTGCGCTAATCGAGCCAAACTGTTTGAGCTGACGATCATAGACTGCAACCGAATCGATAAACTCGCCAACTTCGACGCCATAGGCGCCAATATTCTGTACCGGCGATGCACCAACACGCCCAGGAATCAGGGCCAGATTTTGTAAACCATACAGACCTTGTGCTGTAGTCCAGAGCACGAAGTCATGCCAGCCCTGCCCGCCGCCCACGCGTAAACGTTGCGACTGATCATCGCCATCCAGCATCTCAATGCCCTGAATATCGATATGCAAAACCAGTGCGTGAATCTGTTCAGGCAACAACATATTGCTGCCACCTGACAGAATCAGCACATTTAACTGTTGCTGTTCAGCAAAATCCAGTGCCACCAGCAGATCATCGGTCGATTGAATATGGGCATAGTGTGAAGCAACGGCTTCTAAATTTAGGGTATTAAAGGGTTTAAGTTGAACCTGAGTTTGAATCTGCATTGCTTAAACCTTGTGTACATTCTGTTTGAAAATTTCAACCCATGCCTGACTGCTGGACTCACACTGATCGAGCACCCGTTCAAAACCATCCGCTTCGCCATAATAAGGATCGGGCAAGGCCTGTTGTGGATAATCCTGATCATGCTCACTCATCAATGCAACGCGTGCACGTAAATGACCGAACTCAGTTTCGGCTAGACGCTGTATATTCTGGATATTAGATAGGTTTTCCAGATCCATTGCCAGAATCAGATCATAATCAATAAAATCATGCGTGGTCAGCTGACGTGCGCGAAGCGTTGACAAATCATAGCCACGTTTCAGTGCATGCTGCTGGCTACGCAGGTCTGGGGCCTTGCCCGGATGATAATTACTGGTTCCAGCAGAATCGACCACAATATTCAGTTGCTGTTCATCACAATAATGTCTGAGTACCACCTCTGCCGTGGGAGAGCGGCAAATATTTCCCAAACAAACACATAACACCTTGTATGGCGTTCTGGATGACATAAACAACCTCAGAGCTACTTTATTTTAAGGATTCTTATGTTAAGTTATTTATATACTGATTCCTATCTCACAACCATAGAATAATCTCGTATTTGCAATAAAAAAATCAAGGATATCGCCATGAATCGTTTTCAGTTTCAAACCGTCCCCAATATCATTGCCGGACTAGGCACGATTCAGGAATTATTTAAAATTCTAAAAAATGGCCGTTATCAACGTCTTCTACTGGTGACTGACCCGGGTATGCTGAAGCAGCAATTACATCTGCCGATTCTGGATATTATTGAATCTGCCGGTCTGGATTATGTGATTTACTCAGATGTTCAGGCTGACCCGCCCGATAACGTAGTGCTTGAAGCAGCAGCTTTTGCAAAGCAGGAAAAGATTGATGTGGTGCTAGGCTTTGGTGGTGGCAGCTCGATGGATGTGGCCAAGCTGATTGCGATTTTGGCGCATCCTGAGCAGCATCAGACGCTTTCCGATCTGTATGGCGTCGATAATGCCACCGGGCCACGTTTAGCTCTAATTCTGGTTCCCACCACAGCCGGAACGGGCTCCGAAGTCACACCAATTTCGATTGTTACTACAGGTGAAACCACCAAAAGCGGCATTGTCGCGCCTATTCTCTATGCCGATATTGCTATTCTGGATGCGACTTTCACTCGGAATTTGCCGGCACAGATTACCGCTGCCACCGGAATCGATGCCATGGTACATGCCATTGAAGCCTATACCTCAAAACACAAGAAAAATCCTTATTCGGATATGCTGGCCAAACAGGCTTTAAGATTATTGAATGCCAATTTGCAACGTGTTCTGCAAGATGGTCATGATCTAGATGCCCGTCAAAATATGCTGGTCGGTTCCATGCTGGCCGGACAAGCCTTTGCCAACGCACCGGTTGCCGCCGTGCATGCGCTGGCTTATCCACTCGGTGGGCATTTTCATCTGTCGCATGGACATAGCAATGCTTTGGTGCTGACCGAAGTCTTAAAATTTAATGCACCTGTAGCCAAACAGCTCTATGCCGAATTGATGACCTGGTTAGATCCCCACAGTAAAGGTTGTCATGATGGACTGACCGATCTGTTTATTGATCATTTTAATAATCATCTGATACAGAGCGGCTTAACCTTAAAATTAAAGCAGTTAAATGTACCAGAACAGATGTTGATGGTTATGGCAGAAGATGCCATGCAACAAAGCCGGCTGTTGCAGAACAATCCACGCGAACTCAAGTTGGATGACGCTTACCAGATTTACCAGGCGATTTATGCCTAAATCTATTTCCACACTAAGCCTTGTCTAGCTGAGAGCGAATCCTGATGAAAGCCACGATCAAACAACGCGAACACTATGCCTTTTTCTTGCCCATTCAGACCCGCTGGGCAGACAATGACCTGTATGGCCACGTCAACAATGTGACTTATTACAGTTATTTTGACACCGCAGCCAATGCCCTGCTGATTCAGGAAGCGGCCTTTGATCCGAAATACTCTCCGATGATTGGGCTGGTGGTCAGCTCCAACTGCCAGTTTAATCAGGAACTGTCTTATCCGGAAATTATTGAAGTGGGCGTGGCCATTGAAAGCATGGGAAATTCATCACTGAGCTACGATCTGGCCATTTTTAAACGCAATTCGGATACAGCTGCAGCTCAGGGTAATTTTGTTCATGTATTTGTCGATCGTGAGACACGAAAAAGCACCCCGATTTCAGCCGAAATGCGGGATGCCTTATCTCGATTTGTTGTGCCTTAAAATCCAGTCTATTTCAGCTGAATATTTTGCAGTTCGCCATCGAACTCTTGCAACAGATCGCGTACCACAGGTTCAGCCTGTAACAGCTCTTCGGCGCGTTTGAAAGCACGTGTCTTACGCTGATGCTGCATGGTATAGGGTGTTAGCTGGTCCAAACTTTCAAATTTCACCTGGAAATGAGTTTGCGGCCACTGCTGTTGTAAAGCAGCTTCCAGAGTATGTTGCAGTTGTGTCAAAAGTTGCTGGTATTGCTCAGGGATATGAAAAACGGATTGGCCATTAATCTGTCCGCTCATGACACCATACTGTGCCAGTTCCTGCACTGCTGGAGAAAGCTGGCTGTTACGGAACCAGTATTCCCATTTTTCGACGCTCCACTCACCCTCTAACATTTGCTCAGGGATTTTTAAAATATCCTGTGGCATCAGATTCTGCGTATTTAAATCTTGGGAAATGTCATCCGGTAGCGCAATCTGAATCGGAGCGACTTCTTCAATCACAGGCTGAGCAATCGTTTCCTGTGAAAGTTCCAATTCCGGTGAGGCAAGACTAAATTCCTCATCAGCAGATATTTCTTGTGCTGCTTCGACATGAGTAACAGCATCTACAGGAATAAACTCTTCAAGCAGGAAATCATCCGAGCTGCTGCTTGTCGCCGGTGCTTCTACGCTACTCTCGATTTCATCAAAACCAAACAGGCCTTTGTCGTCATTTGGATCAAAAACGATCTGATCACTAGACTGTACTTCCTCAATCGCTGTCTGAATTACTCCCTGTTGAACAGGCTCAGGTGCATGATCATTAGTGGACTTTTCTTCATGGAGAAAATCATCTGAAGATGGTTCAGGCATTGATGGCGTATAAGCTTCCTCATCCGTCTCATCGTCCAGAGAGAAATCATCAAACACTGGTTCCGCTTCAAATGTTTTTGCTGTGACTGTTTCAGACTGCAATTGTGTCTGAACGGGCTGTTGTAGACGTGTAGGAGAAGCTGCTATTGGTTGAGTTGCGGCTTCATGAACGACTGGAACCTCGCTTGGCTGTAAGGGTCGGAATGCCAATAAGCGTAGCACCGTCATCTCAAAACCTTGTTCCTGAGTCACAGCCAACTGTAAATCAGCGCGTCCCTTACAAGCAACTTGATAATACAGTTGTAAATCCTGAGCCGAAATCAGACCGGATAATTGCATGATCTTTTGATTGATTTCAGCACTATATTTCAGACTTAAATCAGGCAGATATTGTAATAAAGCCAGTTCATGCAAAGTCGAAATTAACTGATCTAAAACCAGTGACACATCCAAAGCCTGCTGACGGAATTGCAGCAACAACTGACTGACCTGTGCTTTCTGGTTCTGGTGAATCGCCAGAATCAGATCATAAATAATGGTCCGGTCAATCAAGCCCAGCATGTCTTTGACATCCTGATGCTGAATCGCACCCTGACCATAGGCAATCGCCTGATCGGTCAGAGACAAGGCATCACGCAAAGAACCTTGAGCAGATTCGGCAATTTGCCAGATGGCATCCTGATCCGACTGAATACTTTCTTGGCCTAAAATCTGGGCCAGATGCTCGGTAATTTCATCAACAGCCAATGGGCGCAAAGTAAACTGCAAACAGCGTGAAATTACGGTAATTGGCAGCTTTTGTGGGTCGGTCGTAGCAAACAGGAACTTGACGTGCGCAGGTGGCTCTTCCAGAGTCTTTAATAAAGCATTGAAAGAATGCGTGGACAGCATGTGCACTTCATCAATCAGGTAAACTTTAAAACGACCTTGAGTCGGTGCATAAGGCACATTGTCGAGCAGCTCGCGAGTATCTTCAACCTTGGTGCGTGAGGCCGCATCGATTTCGATCAAATCGATAAAGCGTCCTTCGTTGACGGCGCTACAAGTCGCACAGACTTCACACGGTGTCGAGGTGATACCGGTCTCACAGTTCAAGCACTTCGCCAAAATACGTGCAATCGTGGTTTTTCCGACACCACGCGTTCCTGTAAACAAATAGGCATGGTGCAAACGGCCACGTTCGAGCGCGCTGGTTAAAGCACGTGAAACATGGTTTTGCCCCACCAATTCATTAAAATTACGAGGACGGTATTTTCGCGCAAGTACTTGATACATGTATGCTCCTTTTTACAGGTCTAAGCATACTGTTTTTTTAGTAAATAGTGAAATGAATGCCGGTTTATAAACAATAAAAATCCCTTGATCAAAATCATTGAAAAAGGGATATAAAACATATATTTTCTTAAAATCAGACCGATTCAAACAGGATAAAGTCACTTTGCATCTGGTAGCGTTTGCCTGTTTGATCTTCACGAATTTCCAGAACCTGCTTTTTCAGATCCACATAAACCAGATTGCGGGTATCGACATTCAGCAGTTCAATCTTTTGTTGCGTATCATCCTGAAAACGAATCGGCCCAGTAATGGTTTCAATCGGGTTATGCCCACTCAAGCTTTCACGTGATAACGTAAAAGTCCGATCATCATGCAAGCTCAAAGCAACAGCCATACCCGGACAATCGTCACAACTTGAAAAACATCCCATACAGGGTGTGGTGCCCTGATAATTCCCGACCCAGGCAGGAATCTGAGCTTTAGCCTCAATAGCAGTATTTGCCGTCGATTGGTTTTGATCCTGGCAGCCAAACAAGGCACTGCTTGCGACCAGAGGAATCATCAGCACTTTTTTCATCACTTCATACCACAGACTGGGAGTCACGCCAAAATAACATATTTTAAGGACTTTACTAAACTCCCCAATCAGGGATATTTAGCGCCAACCTTTACGTCCAGTCAGGACGGCATCAGCACAGCGTAAGGTTTCCTGTGTCAAACCCCACAGACGATAATCTCCGGTCAATGAACCTGTCGGGAAATTATGGGTATAGGCAAAACTTAAATTGCGCTCAGGGTCACACCAGGCTCCCGAACCATTAAAGCCCATATGACCAAAACCTTGCGAAGCTTTACCTAAAGTAAGCACCCGATGATAACCCAATCGCCAGTGCATCGGCAAAGGCATGACTCGATCGCGTTTTTTGCATTGAATCTGACTGAGACGCTGAAAAACTTCAGGCGAGATCAATTGCTGTCCTTGCCATTCGCCGCGGTTGGCCAGCATGGCATAAATTTTTGCCAGACTCTCTGCGGTAAATACTCCATTGGCGGATGGAATGATTGCTTGCAGGCCTTGCTCACTAAAGAAACTGAAATTCCTCATTCCTTTGGGAATCATCGCATCCTGAAAATCCTGCGGATCTTGTCCACTCCAAATCAAAGCCCGCTCCATCAGATTCGGTTTTCTTGATCCTGTTTTTTTCGCAGGCTGCGATTGAGACTTGGCTGCTTTAGCTTTAAAAATCGGCAGTGCTACCCGAGCTAATTCATTGGTCGGCACACTGAAATAAGCACCATTCAACATCAAAGGCTGAACCAGATATGCCTGCATCAGTTCAGTTAAAGTTTTAGCTGTCGCTTTTTCTAATGCACCACCGACCTGCCAGCCAAAGGTCAGCGGTTGATAGGCCGCATCTGTTGCAACTTGAAAACGTGGTTCAGCCGCGGCAATTCGGTCTAGCATCTGCGGCCAGTCGGCCATTTCAGTGGCGTCGGCAATGATATTACGGATATCAAACAATCCGCTTTGATGACTCAGCATATGCGCCAGAGTAATATTTTCTTTACCGTTTTGCGCAAATTCAGGCCAATATTCTGCAACAGGCTGGTCATAATCAACCAGGCCCTGACTGGCCAGAATATGTGCCAGTGTCGCCAGCACACCTTTGCCCGTCGAATAACACAGCGACATGGTATCGGTTTGCCAAGCCTCAGATTCCGATTTTTTCCCGGTATAAATATCGACGACTTTTTGTCCCTGAAAATAGACAACAAGTGCCGCACCACCCTGCTCTGTGCGAGCATGCTGTAGGCGACTAAACTGACGGGCAAGGTCACGGAAATTTTCATTTACCGTTCCTTGGTAATGGGCTGTATCCGCAAATAAATAATCTTTGAGTGGCTGCATCATTCTATCCATAGAATATTGATTTCTTAAAAACAAAAAAGCCTAAATCAGGTTCAGGCTTTTATCGTACTTTAAATTGCGGTCACAGTTCCTGTGACATGCGGCTTCTGATTTTTGCTATTACGAATCAGGATTTCCGTATCATTAGCTGCTTTCGCGGTTAAGAATTGCACTTTGGAAGGCAGATATAAGGGCAGTTTAAACCAGACATCTGCTTCATAGGCATCGGGCAATGCCAGGCTGGACAAAGCTTTAGCCTTGGTCCACATACCATGCGCAATCGCCTGTTTAAATCCGAATGCCTTAGCCATTAGGGCATGAATATGAATCAGGTTAAAGTCGCCGGATGTCATGGCATAACGGCGACCCGTATTTTCTAGAATTTCCCATTCAGCATTCAGCTCATAATCGGGTGTCTTGTTTTCGACGATTTTGGCTGCAGCTTTGCCTTTACTCTTTTGACGGGACAGATAAGTGGTCAAGGCTTCCACCACCACTTCATCACCGACTTTTACTGTGGTGATGAAATCAAACTGTACACCTTTATCATGCGGCTGCAATTCACCAAACTTGCAAGACAATGTGAGAGATTCATTGACTCCGATTTTACGATACTGTTTGACCTGATTGCGGATATGCACCAGACCGAGAACCGGAAAAGGAAAAGCTTCAGCCGTCATCATATGCATTTGCAGGCTTTGTGAAAGAACTGTTAGATAAATGGCTGGAATATAGCCATTATTTTTAAAACCACAAACTTCATTATAGGCTTTCAGATGCTTTTGATCGACCTTGAATGAATCCACCACATATTCAACTTGCGGTAGAACTTTTTCAGCTTTTGGCTTTTTTAAAATCAAGCCCTGAATCACTTTTGGATAGGCTAAATAAGGTTTTGGAAGTTGACTAAAATGGCGAGTATTCATACTGAACCTTTGGAATATTTATCTTTATGACGTCCTTCTTTTTAAAAGAAGGAAGAATATCTTTTTAAATAAATCCCTCCCAACCTCCCTTTAACAAAGGGAGGAGTAGTCCCCTCTTTTGCAAAGAGGGATTTAGGGGGATTCTAAATTAAGCCCCTAACAGGCTCTGACCACACACACGCACCACATTGCCATTCAAACCTGAAGAGGCAGTCGAGGCAAACATCGCAATCGCTTCTGCCACATCAACAGGATGACCACCCTGACTCATGGAATTCATACGGCGTCCAGCTTCACGGATGGCAAATGGAATTGCTGCTGTCATTTGCGTTTCAATAAAACCCGGTGCCACAGCATTAATGGTTATACCATTTTTTAATGTCGGTGCTGTGAATTTCACCACACCAATCACACCTGCTTTAGAGGCTGCATAGTTGGTTTGACCCAGATTACCTGCAATACCTGAAATAGAAGATACACAGATAATACGGCCATTTGCATTTAGACCATCGTTGCAGAGCAAGTAATCATTGACGCGTTCAATTGCTGACAGGTTGATGTTAATGACCAGATCCCAAAGCTCAGGCTTCATATTGGCCAAAGTCTTGTCGCGGGTAATCCCGGCATTATGCACGATAATATCCAGACCACCCTGCGCCGCTGCCGCCTGTTTGATTTTCTCACCCGCATCGGCTGCAGTAATGTCAATCGCTAGTGTAGAGCCGCCAATTTCACCAGCGACACGATCCAGATCCGCCTGCTGTTGTGGGACATCCAGACAAATCACATGTGCGCCATCACGTGCCAGCACATGAGCAATCGCCTCACCAATACCACGGCTTGCTCCAGTTACTACTGCCGTTTTTCCTGCCAGTGGCTTACTCCAGTCCAAGTCTACTTGTGCTGCTGCCGATACACGAATAACCTGACCAGACACATAGGCAGAGCGTGGAGAAATTGCAAAACGTAGCACAGACTCAAGATTGGCTTCGGCACCTGCATCGACATAAATCAGGTTGGCTGCAATACCCTTTTTAAATTCTTTGCCCACAGATTTGACAAAACCTTCGAGCGCACGTTGTGCAATGGCCTGACTCACAGATTTTGCAGATTCAGGTGTTGTGCCGATCACGACCACACGACCAGAACTTTGAATCTGACGCGCAATCGGATTAAAGAATTCATAAAGTGATTTCAACTGCTCTGAATTTTCAATACCAGAAGCATCAAAAATAACCACTTTAAACTTGGATTCTTTATCGCCAGTATTAAATGCATTCAGGTTCAGACCCGATTTCGCCGCTGCCTGTTGCAGTTCCGCATTATTGCCTGCATAGCTATTGGCATGAATATTTGCCAGCACCTGAGCAATAGAACCGGTCAATACACTCGCAGGTGCAGCACCGAATAACACAGCGCCTTTTACCACTGGCGTTGCAGACTCGAAACGGTCTAGGGAAATTGGGGATGGCAGGCCCAGATTTTTAATGACAAATTTACCAATAGGAGACTTTGCGAAATTTTGGTACTGATCAGTCATGTTTATTATCTCTCATACAAATTAATTTTTGATCGATCTAAAGTTATCCTTTAACTTCAATATAATGCCAGATACTTATATTGCAATAGATCTACCAGATTCTACCCAATCATACTTGAGATATCTGGCAGATGACTTGACCTGAGCGCAGTCTGCAATGTCATTGTAGTCAATACAGCATATACTCATCTATGCTAATGTAAGCCACAAGAAGACGATCAATTTGCTTGGAAAAGCCTTATGAGCAAAACAACTCAAGAAAATCCAGCAGTCGAGAATTCCGCATCTCCAGCTGTGTCAAAATCATCAACGCGTGCTAAGCGTAGCACTAAAAACACGGATACAGCCGCTGCTGCAGCTAAAAGTCCGGCTAAAACTCCGCGTACCCGTCGTACAGCGAGCAGTAGCAGTCAGACGACATCAACTCAAACAGATTCAGTTTCAAAAACACAGCCTTCTGTTCAACAGGATAATAATATGAGCCAAAACACAGTTCGCCGCGTTGCTATTCTTGGTGGCAACCGTATTCCATTTGCACGTTCGAATGGTGCCTATTTTACTGCCTCTAACTCGGACATGCTGACCGCAGCATTAAATGGTCTGGTAGAGCGCTTTAATCTGCAAGGTCAACGTGTCGGTGAAGTGGTTGCAGGTGCTGTCCTGAAGCATAGCCGTGACTTTAACCTGACTCGTGAATGTGTTCTGGATACGGCACTGGCACCAGAAACCCCAGCTTATGATATCCAGCAGGCGTGTGGTACGGGTTTACAAGCTGCATTTTTAGTGGCAAACAAGATTGCACTGGGCCAAATTGAAGTAGGAATCGCCGGTGGTGTAGATACCACCTCTGATGCGCCCATTGCATTGGGTGACGGCTTGCGTAAAGCGCTGCTTGAATTGAACATTGCCAAAACTGCCAAAGACCGTTTAAAAGCCTTGACCAAAATTAATGTCAAAGAATTGATGGACGCACCTAAAAATGGTGAGCCACGTACTGGCTTGTCTATGGGTGATCATCAGGCGATTACCACACTGGAATGGGGTATTTCCCGTGAAGCGCAAGATGAACTTGCTGCATCTTCACACCAGAAAATGGCAGCAGCTTATGAAGAAGGTTTCTTTGATGATCTGATCACGCCATTCCTGGATTTAGAGCGTGACAATAACCTGCGTGCTGATTCTTCAGTCGAGAAACTAGCGAAGCTTAAACCTGCGTTTGGTAAGGGCGATGCGCGTACCATGACTGCGGGTAACTCTACCCCACTGACAGATGGTGCTTCTTGCGTTCTGCTAGCGTCTGAAGAATGGGCAAAAGCCAATGGTCATGAAGTTTTGGCTTATCTGACTTTTCAGGAAACTGCAGCAGTTGATTTCGTCGAGAAGAAAGAAGGTTTATTGATGGCACCTGCTTATGCTGTTCCTCGCATGCTGGAACGTGCGGGCCTAAAACTTCAGGACTTCGACTATTATGAAATTCATGAAGCATTTGCTTCTCAAGTGCTGTCTACTTTAAAGGCATGGGAAGATCCAGCATTCTGTAAAGAGCGTTTAGGTCTGGATGCGCCACTCGGTTCAATTGACCGTGCAAAACTGAACGTGAAAGGCTCATCACTTGCAGCCGGTCATCCCTTTGCAGCAACTGGTGGTCGTATTATTGCGACGGCAGCCAAACTGATTGCTCAAAAAGGTTCAGGTCGTGTACTGGTATCGATCTGTGCTGCCGGTGGTCAGGGTGTTACAGCGATTATTGAAAAATAAGCTGCTACCTTGATTCAAAAAAGCTCCTCGATTGAGGAGCTTTTTTATACCTTTTACCTACTGTATTGGCATTGGATTATTTTTAAAGTATTCGTCAATTTTATTCCAAGGTGCTGTTGATGCTACACCCCTCACAATGTTTTGATTAACCCCCTGGCACAGCGCTGCATCGGGAGTGAGGTGGAATGCGTTAACATTTGGATCCATATAAGGCAGTGAACCAGGACGGCGCTGGAAGTAGAAGTTCAACCAATCCACCATCGGCTCGAAGCCATGTGATGACATCGCCCATGCGCTATTATGTCCCCCCCAATGATGTCCGAATTCATGCGCAATAATACGAAAACCTGATAAACGATAGTGACCATAGAATAGCCAAGTATCGACACCCAGCACGGTACCGCCACCAAGACCACCACCCATATTGGTAATACCAAGATTAATCTCGTTACGATTTAAAATCTCTTTGTAGATACGAACATAGTCTTCAGGCATATAAATACCGTTTGGCCCATCGACTTGACCTGCATTACCAAAGAAATCATGGCCCATCACTGCTTTATGATTAAACCAGAGGTTTTCAAATTCAGGGGTACTGAGCATGTATGCTAAGTTCGTCATCATGATGACCCATTCACGCGCATAGACAGGCGTTACTCGACACCATTTGCCTGGTTCGTCATATTTACCAAAATAGATTTTCCATTTTGCCTGAATTTTATTGAGCTTTTTCACATGCTCGTCTGTTTCAGAAGTCACATGTAAATCGAAAATATCACTTGGTATCAGCGTGGTCTGACTTAAACCTGCCAACTGAATTGAACCACTGCCATCTGCAAGCGGGAAGCGGGATTGATCATTCAATTTAATATTAAATTTTGCAGTGGAAAATGGCGTAAGCTCATCTAAATCTGCAAGTATAACCCAATCATCTGAATGACGGATTTTGGCGCGAATTTGTAAATTTCGAACAGGAACAGCGCTATAACTTTTAAGCGTTAAAGCGTTGCTACTCAGCTCTGCCGATAAAATCCGATTCATATACACATGACGTTCAGCACTATTGGTCAGCGCCTCCCAAGATTCACCATCTTGCAATACAAGTGTTTGATTTTGTGCTTTAGATTCAGTCAACAATAATGCAGAACTCAGCTGTTTGGTCTTATTTTGCTGTAATGTGACCATTGGCAAGAGCTTAACCCTTTGATTAGACAAATGAATCAACTGTTGGCCATACACCGCAACATCAGCTGCTCTTTCGATATGACTGCTTTCAGCTTGCCCTTTCAGGATATATTTTTTGAATTGGTCGATATTGTGCTTTGGCAGAATTGATTTTAAGCCAAATTCCTGAGTAGGATATGTTGCTATCGAACCATCATTCCTTGCGGTATACACAGTACCGTCATCATGACGGTGTAAAAGGGTCGCAAGATTTGACTCTGTCAAAATAGGTGCAATGTGAGTGTCATTTTCACGAATTTGGTTAATGTCATGCACATAAGTTTTACCGTTTGGATGGCTGGTATACAGATGATCTCGCATGACTTCCATACGTGCATTACAGTTACGACCACAATCAGGAAGACTGAGCCGAGCAAACTTTTTCGCTTTTAAATGGTTCTGTGCAATAGCATCGCTTTGACGCCAGACATTAATACGACCTTCCATATCGGGGACATAGATATAGCGGTCATCTGCGGTAACAGCATTACTGTGAACTAAAGCATGGTTCACTGTATCGCCCCACCAAACGCCAGTTCCTAGCGCCATCACAAAGCTCGGTTGAGGCTGTGAAATATCTAGAATATCGACACGGTTAGAACCATAACTGGCCACATATAAGCGTTCTGCATGGATTTCGATATCTGCAAGACTGTCCCATTTTTTTGCTAAGCCTTCAATTTTTAATGGGTCAATTGCACTCAGCGCACGTTTTTGTTTTAAATCATAACGTAAAATTTTTGATTCTGATTGGCTATTGGCGATATACAATACATCATCAGTTCGTACCAGGGCTGTAGGATTCCATGTACTTAAACCGAAATCTTGAGCAGTAAGTTCCGAACCCACATCCAAGACTTTAAATTCTGAAATTTTGGTAAATTGAGCATTATTTCCTGTTGATGGATTAGAGCCAACCGTACCTGACCCAGGCTTAGATGCATGGCTGTCATTCTCACCACCACCGCCGCCACAAGCAGTCATGAGTAAGGCAATGCTTAAACTCAACAAGCTATATTTTAACTTCATAATTCCCCTTAGATGCAAATGCATAAAAACTTCTGCTCTTATAAAGGGGTTTAAGATGAATACAAAGTCGAATAAGTGTGCTATGTGTCAAAGAAATACTGCTGTTTACTAGATTCCCCACATAAAGCACAAGTAACATTAGCTGTGCTTTATTTTTTTCTATGCTTTTCTTATTATATTTTTCGATGCTCAGGCTGATATCCAAGCATTTCTTCTATCGAATCATAACACCACTGAAAAATGAAGGTATATACCAGAATACACAAGGTCAGGCTAAAATCGAGCACAATCGCCTGCCATAGTCCCATGTTCATCGCATAGGCCACCATTGGAATGGTGGCGAGCATTAAACCACCTTCAAAGCCAATCGCATGTAAAATACGCACTCGAATCGTTCGTTTCAGTTGACGTTTCGCTTCAAATTTTTCGAAATAATGATTAAACAGCATATTCCAGATGACAGAGGTCACGGCCATCACAATTCCCAGTGCACCTGTGACTTCTAGCGGCATATTAAAAATAAGACTCAAAGCTATCGCAATGATCACCAACAGGATGACTTCATAGCTAAGCGCATGCACAAGTCGTCTTTTGGAAATCAACATTTTCATTACTCGGTTTTTTATCAATAATCGCGTATATTATGTTCTTTAAACTGATTAATCGAGTTAGAATATTTCAATAAAATTGATAGATAAGATTACATGAATATTAATCAGGAACAACTCACTGTATTTAAAACTGTGATGGAAACCGGTTCATTCTCTGCAGCTGCACGAAAATTGGGAAAAGTTCCCTCTGCCATTAGCATGTCAATTGCGAATTTAGAAATTGATCTGAATCTGCAACTGTTCCAGCGTATTGGGCGTGAACCTGTGCCAACGGAGCAGGCACAGACACTGTATGAAAGAACAGAACAGCTGTTAATCGAAATGAATCAGTGGAAACAGCATGCGCTTGCCCTAAGTTCAGGCCTGGAGTCTGAACTGAATATCGTCATCGTTTCTGAATTACTGCATACGCGCTGGACTGATTATGTCGTTCTGGTGGAACAGCAATTTCCCGAGCTTCAGATTAATGTCTTTGGTGCACCTCAGGAAGATGCGCAACAGATGCTCTTGGATGGTAGCGCACAACTGGCATTAATGTTTGAGCGGGAACAACTCGATGCACGTGAACAGTTTGTGGAATTAAAGCGTGAAGTCTTGATTCCTGTCGCAGCCAAGCAGCATGTACTGAGTCAATACGATCAGGTCAGCTTTGAACAAATTCTAAATAGCCGTCAAATTGTGGTGGCGAGCCGTGACCGTAATATTAAACCTGAATTATTATATTCCCGTCATTACTGGCGCACTGACAATCATCATTCTGCCTGTAGCATGATTCAACAGGGTTTGGGTTGGGGTGTTCTCCCGCAGGAAATGCTAAAAAAACAGCCGAATTTACAGCAAAATCTGCAAGTGCTGAATCTGCTCGATTTCACCCCAAAGTTTGAATATTTTATCGATCTGGTCTGGAGTCGGGAAAGCAACTTGGGCACAGCTGCTCATTTTTTGATTAATCATCTGCGAAATCAGCGTAAAAGTAGCAAATAATCACAGAAACACCACTTCAGTCTACTTGGTAAATACAGGGTTTATGATATAAAAGTATGCATAAGCAATAACCATAGAACTAGATCGTAATGACATTAACCGCATTAGACCAATTAAAAAACTTGACCACAATTGTGGCGGATAGCAGTGACTTGAGCGCAATTGAAAAATTTCGTCCTCTGGATGCAACCACCAATCCATCACTGATTACAGCAGCGGCCAGTCAAGTTGAGAACAAGGCCCTGATTGAAGCGGCCTATCAGCAGGCGCAGCAGGAAGGCTATGCGGATGATGCCCTAATTGAACGTACCATTGATATTTTGACCGTCAAATTCGGCGTTGAAATCTTGAAATTAATTGAAGGGCGTGTTTCGACTGAAGTCGATGCGTCCCTGTCTTTTGATACTGCTGCCACCATCGCAAAAGCCAAAGAGTTACTGGCACTATATGCGCAGTATGGGATTGACTCCGACCGCATCCTGATCAAGATTGCATCAACCTGGGAAGGCATTCAGGCCGCAAGAACCTTAGAAGAAGAAGGCATTCATACCAACCTGACCCTGTTATTTGGCCAGCATCAGGCCCATGCCTGCGCTGATGCCAAAGTTACTTTAATTTCACCTTTTGTTGGCCGGATTCTGGACTGGTACAAGAAGGCTGAAGGTGTGGATGCTTATCCAATCGAAAAAGATCCTGGCGTGTTATCGGTTAAAAGTATTTATGAGTTTTATAAAGCCCATGGCATTCAAACCGAAATTATGGGCGCCAGCTTCCGCAGTATCGATCAGGTCTTGGGCTTGAGCGGTTGTGACCTTCTTACCGTTGCACCAAATCTACTGGCAGAACTGAACCATGATCAACGTGAAGTTCAGCCGCAACTTTCAGCGACAGCTATTACTGTGCAGGGTGAACTGAGTCCGATCAGTCAGGCAGCATTTCTGGAACAGCTGAAGCAGGATCAAATGGCCAGTGAACTGTTACAAGGCGGTATTCAGGGTTTCATCAAAGCGCGTGAGCAACTGGCTGCGCTATTAGGTCAAACCTTTCTCAATCCCGTTGAAAGCTAAGCTAAAATCTTAGAAATTTTACCAGCCGATGTTGCTATAATGCCGCATCGGCTTTTTCTTGTGCGAATTCTTCGTGTTTGGTATTACAGATCTCAGTACCTTTATCATTGGTACCACCTTAATTGTGCTCTTGCCCGGCCCCAATTCCCTTTATGTCATGTCCATTGCCTCACGTTTTGGTATCAAGACAGGTTATTTAGGTGCTCTGGGAGTGTATACCGGTGACATGATTCTGATTGTATGTACTGCTTTGGGGGCTGCATCTTTATTGCATGCTTTTCCAATCCTGTTTATTACTTTGAAGATTATCGGCGCCATCTACCTGAGTTATCTGGGGATGAAGCTATTAAGTGCCGCCTATAAAACCATTCGTCCAACAGAAAAAGTGACCATTCCGCAGATGAATGCGGCTGATGCTAAAGCTTCGTCTATTCAGCCATTTCGTACTGCATTGACCATCAGTATTTTAAATCCAAAAGCGATTCTGTTTTACCTGTCATTTTTTGTGCAATTTGTCGATCCTCGCTATCCTTATCCGGCATTGACTTTCATTCTGTTGGCTTTGATCTTGCAATTGATTAGCATGACCTATCTGTCCATTCTGATTTTCTCAGGGGTAAAACTGGCCTCCTATTTCAACCAGCATTACAAACTGACAGCCAGTTGTGTGGCCATAGTCGGCATTTTATTCTGTGGTTTTGGGATGAAGCTAGCCAGCTCTACCTTATAAAAGCTTGAAACAGATATTGTCTAAATACGTGAAAAGCGTATGATTTAAACGCTTTTTAAAATTGTGTCATGGACGATGCCAAAACTATTACAAGATCTGTCTCTTACTGCGGTCATTGCCGGCCTGATTACCTGCCTGATTGGCATTAGTGTTTCTGCTGTACTGGTGATTGAAGCTGCACAAAGCTTAGGCGCCAATGCGGCACAAATCAGTTCCTGGTTATGGGCACTGGGAATCGGCATAGGTATCTCTGGTGTGTGGCTGTCCTGGAAATATCAGTATCCTGTTTCTACTGCCTGGTCAACGGCGGGACTAGCTTTGATCATTGCGTCTGCGGGTCATTACAGCCTCGGTGAAGCGATTGGTGCGTTTCTGATTTGTGGACTGTTGACTGCTGCGCTGGGATTCTTAGGAATTTTTGAGCGTATTTTTCATTTTATTCCACAAAGTTTAACCAGTGCCATGCTGGCTGGAGTATTGCTAAAATTTGGTATTTCAGTATTTGGTAGCCTGCAACAGTCCTGGAAATTTGTACTCAGTGTCCTGGCCATTTATCTGATCTCAAAAAAAATCAGCACACGCTATAGCATCGTGATTACCGTATTTACCGCAATTGCGCTCTGCCCTTTCTTTATCGATTTTACAATCCCGAGTTTAAACTGGAGTATGGCCCAGCCGGTCTGGATCCAACCTGAATTTAGTCTACAAGCTGTTCTAGGGCTGGCTTTACCACTGTTGGTGATCAATCTGGCTTCGCAATATCTACCCGGACTGGCAGTAATTAAAAGCTATGGCTATCCACCCAAGGTAAACGGTATTTTAGGCTGGACCGGTATAAGTCAGGCGATACTGGCACCTTTTGGCTGCTTTAGTGTCAATCTTGCTGCGATCAGTGCGGCAGTGAGTCTGGATACTCAAGCTCATCCCGACCCACAGAAACGCTATATTGCAGGCATGAGTTGTGGGCTGTTTTATATTTTGATGGGACTATTTGCAGCGACCTTGACCAGTGTCCTGATGGCATTTCCAGCAATCCTGATTACCATTCTGGCCGGAATTGCCTTATTCGGCACCATTGGGCATAACATCGCGCTGGCTTTTCAGCAAAGCCATGAACGTGAAGCGGCTCTGATGACCTTTTTATTCAGTGCATCCAATATTCAGTTTTTCGGGATTGGTTCAGCCTTTTGGGGCTTACTACTGGGATTAATGGTTTATTTTCTATTTAAGCTCAAGCCTCAAGTCACTTAAAATTGATGACTGATCATTAGAATAAAATGACAAATAAGGGCAGCGATCATGTCTGCCTTTTATGAATGTCCTGCGGTCTGGGAAAAAAGGTTGATGACGAGTACACCGGAAATAATCAGTGCAATGCCAATAAGTGCAGGCACATCGAGCGTCTGCTTGAAAAGTACATAGCCCACAATTGCAGTCAGAACAATTCCCACACCGGCCCAGATGGCATAAGCGATTCCCAATGGAATGACTTTAATCACTTGGGACAATAAATAAAATGCAATACAGAATAAAACCACGACTGCCAAAGACGGCCATAATTTGCTAAAGCCTTCAGATTTTACTAAAAATGTAGAGCCTGTGACTTCGGCGACAATCGCCAGTGCCAGTAACAGGTAGGCCCACGATACAGGATTCATTTTTCCATCTCCAAAATTTCAGTATTCATGCTTTGAATAACAAGCCAATTAAAATAGAAAATTAAACTTTAAATAATGCTTATTTTACAATGAATGCTGGTGCAGAAAATCAAGGGTGCGAATAAAGGTTTGCTGACTCTCTTTTTTGCCCATAAAAAACTGGTATTCATGAATCAGCCAGGCCTTAGATTCCGGATAAAATACCTCGGTCACTGCAATATTCCGGGCCTTGAGTGTCTCTACAAAAGGTAAGGATTGAGTATCGGTCAAAAAATCTTTATTACCGCCACTGATGAACACCGGCGGATAAGCATTTGAAATATGCTGGATCGGGGAAATCTGCTTTAAAAATTCGACATCATCTTTCTGGTCGCCCGTATAAGCCTGTACCAGATTATAAACGCCCCATTCGACCATTTTGATTTCATCCGGTGCTTTTTGCACAAAGGCCTGTAGATCGTAAATACCACAATGCAAAATCAAGCCTTTGAGCTGCATTGGCTGAATATTTGGACTGAAATTGGATTGTTGTGAAAACTCTGGATTGGTCAACAACGCGGCATAATGACTGGCCAGATTGGCACCGGCAGAATCTCCGGCTAAATACAGTTGTGCTGCATCAATGTGATAGTTCTCGGCATGCGTGTTGATAAATGCCAATGCCTGATTAATTTGCTGAAGTTGACTCGGATAAGTCACCTGCGGCGCAAACTGATATTGTACAGAAATCACGTTATAGCCTTGCGCCGCCAATAGCTTAAAATAGCCGCGGGCATGTGCCTTGGAACCTGAAATCCAGCCACCGCCATGAATCCAGACAATGGTCGGTCTCGGGCCTAGATTCTGAATATTTTGCGGTTGATACAGATCGAAGCTTAAATCTTGTAGCGGCTGGTACACAATATTGTTTTGTACCCGAACAGTTTTAGGGGCATAACGATCCATCACTTTTTGTTGTAGGCCCGTAGTCATATTGAAGGCACTGGCAATTAGCCTGCTATTTTGTACGGTATTCTGACAGCCCGCTAACATCATCGAGCTGACCAGCACAAGATTTACCGCGATATATCTCACAATTTCAATTTCCCTATATTGATAAAAATCAAGCGCAGGCAGTTTAACTGAAATGCTCAAAAACCAAAAACTTAATCCAGTTCGTTCTGGCAGCAGAGGTGAAAATCCCCAGTTTTTTGCTCGGATTTATTTGCCCATTTCTTTACAGTTTTATGTGAATAATAGTTGTAATTTAATGAGTTTTTTCATTTTTTTAGGTTTTGCAATTGCACCTGTAGAGTCACTGTGCTATCAATGAATCAGAAGCGAACAATAAACATTTGGAGTAAAAAAATCATGGCCTATCAGCATATTTTAGTTCCGGTAGACGGCTCAGAAATTTCTTTTTCCGCAGTACGACATGCTGCAAAAATTGCCAAAGCATTTGGTGGCCAGCTTTCCCTGATCAGCCTGATTGCAGAAGATCCTTTTACTGAAGCTGATTTCTATTACAGCTCATCTATCATGAAGGAATATTTTGTACAGGCGCATGCCAATGCCAAAAATGCCCTGAAAGAAGCCACTGCGATTGCAGCGACTGAAGGTATTGAAGCTCAGTCACGGATCGTCACAGGTCTGGTCAATGCCGAACACATTGCCAAAACTGCTGATGAAGTAAAAGCAGATCTGATTGTTATGGGTTCTCATGGCCGTAAAGGCTTCCAGAAAATGATTCTGGGCAGCTTTGCACAGGATGTTTTAGGTGCCAGTGAAATTCCGGTTCTGATCGTGAAAAAATAATCAAAGCTTTGCGCATCTTCAAGGTGCGCATTACCCGGTTTTCTATATTTGATTTCAAACCAAACCGTACGTTATGGAGATTCACCCACCTAACCCCTATTCTCCTTACTGCAATAATAAATATCAGGAAGCACCATGAATAATTATGATCATCTTCTCGTAGCACTCGATGAGTCCTCGATTTCCTATGCTGCCGCAGAACATGCCCTCGAACTGGCCAAAGTATTTCATAGCCATGTCACCTTACTCAGTGTCATTGCGGTTGACCCTTTTAAGGGCGTAGATTTTTATAAAGTTGCTCCAGCAGTCACAGATTACTTTATGCATGCAGAACAAAATGCGCTTGATCGCTTAAATGACCTGAAACAGAGCTTTGTTCGTGAAGGCATACAGGTCACGACAAAAATCCTGCATGGTATGGCACCTTCAGAAGGAATCTTACAGGCTGCAAATGAATCACCGACTGATGTCATTATTATGGGTTCACATGGCCGTAAAGGTTTGCAAAAACTCATGCTGGGCAGTGTGGCGCAAAATGTGCTGGCACTTTCTGATATTCCAGTACTGGTGGTCAGACAATAACAGGTATTGATGAAAGCCTGAGCTGAGCAGGCTTTTAGCGAAGCTTTTGATTCAGCTCACTCAAGAAGATTTCTGCATCAAGCTGGCTTTGAAATACTTTCTTGTATTCCCCGACCTGCTGAATGGAATGCGGCGTATATTGAATGGAGATTTCAAGTAAGCCATTTTCAGGATTCTTGCTGACATGTACGGCAATAATATGCTGGCTATTTAAATAAAAACCATCTTCAATTTTCACTAACATATCTTGGACAACCTCTAGTAAGCGAATCTGTAGATCCCTTTACCTAGCTTACAGCTTAATAAATAAATACTCTTTTCCGTATAATCATACTGTAACACCCTTTGGTACTTACCTAAGCCTTTAGAGAAATTCAACTGTATTTAAAGCCAGCGTTTGAAATAAACAGGAAATAAAAAACCGGATCAGGTCGATCCGGTTTTTTATGAATATTGATGTTATACGCTGAGCATACTATTGAGTGTCTCAGACACGTTTTTAGATTTAACCAGTGGTTTTAAGGTTTCAAGCTGTGCTTTCACTTCACTGCGTTGCGGTTCTGCCAAGGTATACCAGCGTGACAATACCTGTAGCAAACGTGAGCCTACAATCGGGTTTTTCTCGTCCAGATATTTCGCCAGACCAATAAAATGCTGTACGCCAAAGCTCCAGGCATTCACCGGGTTGGCATTCAAACCACCACTGACTGCACGAATACGGTTAGGCACCGCCAGATCATAATCTGGATGCTGGGTCAGATACGCAATGGTTTCGTCCGTTGCTTTTGGATGGGCTGCCTGAACCATAAACCATTGGTCTAAAGACAAGGCTTCATCTTCAAAGCGGCTGTAGAAATCGGCTAGAGCTTCTTGTGCTTGTGGTGCATCATTCCAGACCAAGACTTTCAGTGCACCCAAACGTTCAGACATATTCCCCGTGTGATATTGCTCATAGGCTAAATCAAAGGCAAATGCATCTCCCTGACGAGCCATCATCGTGAGCATGATATTTCTTAAAGCACGCACACCCATCGCTTGCGAGAATTCAGATTGCAGATCAGGATCCAGATTGAGATAAGTTTCTTTCGCTGTTTCACCAAAGGCACGTGCCAAAGTATGCAGCAAAGCCTCACGCTTTTCCTGAATCATGACCGGATTATAATCCTGATCAATACGGCTACCTAAATAACCTTCCGACGGTACATCAAACAAACGTGATGCCAACAGCGGATCTTTCTCAATCACATCCGGCAAGGTATTAAGCATGGCCTCGATATAAATTTCTGCAGGCTGATCATCCAGCAAGATACGCTCGAGTAAAGTTTGAGTTGCTTGCCACTGGTTAAAACCATTCGTTTCATATTGCAACAGGAAGGCCAATTCTTGTTCTGAATAGTCAAAGTCCAGATTGACTGGCGCAGAAAAATTACGCAACAAGGACACCACCGGTTTGCTGCTTATGCCGCTAAATTCAATCGTGGCTTGTTCCTGATCAAACAGATACACCCCATCTTTCACGCCATTTTCAAAGAGTGCTTCAGAGTTCAACTTTAACTGCTCACCGGTTTCGGCATCAAACAGCGCCAAAGCCACTGGAATAGGTACCGCTTTCAGATTCGGATATTTGGCATGGGTTTTCAGGCTTTGCTTCAAGCTAAGACGATAAGTTTGCATTTCAATATCATATTCGGCTTTTACTTCAAGTTTCGGTGTACCCGGCTGGTTATACCAGGTCAGGAAGTTGGATAGATCCACCCCTGAACCTGCGGTGAGCGCGGCCACCCAGTCTTCCACCGTTACCGCCTGACCATCATGACGGCGGAAATACTCATCGGTACCTTGGCGGAATTTTTCCTTGCCCAGCAAGGTCGCCATCATGCGGTTAATTTCCGCCCCTTTTTCATACACGGTTGCGGTATAGAAGTTGTTAATTTCGACAAAATGATCCGGGCGTGGTGGATGGGATAGCGGGCCAGAATCTTCCGGGAACTGATGTGCCTTCAGAACCGCCACATCATCAATACGCTGTACCGCAGCCGACTGTAAATCTTCTGAGAAAGACTGGTCACGGAACACGGTCAAGCCTTCTTTCAAGCAGAGCTGGAACCAGTCACGGCAGGTAATCCGGTTACCAGTCCAGTTATGAAAATATTCATGGGCAATCACCGACTGTACCCGCATGATCGCAGCATCAGTGGTAAATTCTTCATCGGCGAGCACACATGAGGTATTGAAGATATTCAGCCCTTTGTTTTCCATGGCACCCATATTAAATGCACTGGTCGCCACGATCATGTAATTGTCGAGGTCATATGGCAGGCCATAATGCTCTTCATCCCAACGCATGGAATGTTTTAGCGCTTCCATGGCAATCTTGCATTTTGGAATATCTTTTTCTTCTGCATAGATTTCCAGTGCCACATTGCGGCCTTCTGACGTAACATAGGAATCTTTCATCACCGCCAGATCACCAATGACACAGGCAAAGAGATAACTTGGCTTTTTGGTCGGGTCCTGCCACACGGCATAGTGACGATTTTCATCCACTTCACCGGTTTCTAGCAGGTTACCATTTGCGAGCAAGACCGGATATTTCTTGTCTGCCTCTACACGTGTGGTAAAGACCGACAACACATCAGGACGGTCTGGATAGAAAGTAATTTTACGGAACCCTTCTGGCTCATTTTGGGTTACAAACAGATCTGAACTGGCCTGATACAGACCTTCCAGCATAGTATTGCTTTCCGGATGAATTTTCACCACGATTTCAAGCAATACCTGATCAGGTGCATTGGCAATCAGCAGTTGCTCAGCATCCAGACTGTAGTCACTGGCATTGAGTATTTGACCATTTAACTGAATCGATTGCAGTTCCAGATCTCGTCCGAGCAAGACCAGATCGCCAGCAGTCTGACGCTGCATCTCCAGCTTGCTGCTGACCAGACTGTGGTCACTGTAGACTTGAATATTCAGGTCGATGGAATCAACAACAAAGGAAGGTTTTTGATAGTCTTTTAAATAAATGGTTTGATCCGCTTCGATCACCGGGTTTGCCGCAATATTCATGTCCTGTCCTAATCTTTTATCGTGTTCGACATTGTTCATGTCAAAATCATACGCCAAGTTTGAAACGCTGTCTGTGCATTTGTATTGTTAGATCTAATATGGGCATTTCGTGCACCACTTTCAATGCATTCTGCCTAATTGAGCAGCACCCGGCTCTACATAAGAAATATCTATGCCATAAAAATAGTCAGGATCATAATTTCTTACATTTTAATAAATTACTGATTTAAAAATATATAATTTTATTTGCAGAGTACCGCATAAATGCTGATTAAAAAATGAGCACACTTCTTGCTACAGTTAAACTGTGTTTTTCCACACTTCCAATGAAAGAATAATGATAACGATGATGAGGTGAGCCATGTATTTAAAACAGCATGTTGTACGGATCGAAAATATCAAAACTTTGCAGACCCTGGATCAGGCCAATATTGACCATAAAGTCATTGCACTGTTGATGAGCTGTGAAGGTATTCCTCTTCAGGCACATGAAGTGACTGCCATTCTCAACAGCTACGATGCCCTCGGTACCAAGAAAGTTCCATCTAAAAAAGTTCAGGCCTTAATTCATGCCAAACATCGCGGACAACAAGACGAAACCTTACCATGCCCAGTCTAAAACCCGTCATTTCATGTTTTTAAGATCAGAGCTACTTCGGTAGCTCTTTTCATGTGCGCGTATATTTTTTGCTGACGTAAAATAGCATCAGTCAACTACATTTGCTTCGCATCAGCGGTGTATAATCAAATGCCCGTCCATTCTAAAGTTGCTCGCGCCCATGGTATTCAGTGTTCTGCAAAAACAGCTTGATGAAAGCACCCACTGCCCGCTATGTAAGGCATCGATGTATTGGATTGAGGCGGAACAGTATGATCAGGAGATGAGTTACCATGAATGCAGCCATTGCCAGCATCAGCTTCATCCGGATCAAAAAAATAATTGTTATTGCGCACAGTGTCTGGCCCAGCGTAAACGCATGCTCAAGGAAGTCCGTTTACAGGAAAATCGTCTCTATCATAAAAAACAGGACCGGCCGGTTCCTGAGCTCAATCAGCTCAGTTTTATCAATAAACTGTTTTTACTTTCGATTTTAGATGAACAAGTACAGGAATATAGCCAGCACCGCGAATATATCGACTGGCATCATATTCGCTATTTTTCCATCAGTCCGAACTATCTGTTTCAACATGGTCTGATCAAAAATATGCTCAGAGAACAGATTTTAATTCCCAAAGATGTGCAACAGGAAAATCAGCACTATTATATTAATGTACGTCTGGATGGCTATTCTGAACCGAGCCTGTTCAGCATTACCCAGCAACTACGCAACTGGTTTTATCAGAACCTGAGTCAAGGTGTGCCCTTTAAAAGTGCAGATGAAGTCAAAGATGCCCTGTATTGTCTGCTATATGAGGAGATCATTCAGTTTGCGCAATTTTACTGTCGTAGCTGGAATGTGCAGATTGCCGGAAATCAGAGCTTTCAGACCTTTTGCTATCGCCTTTTAGATGTCTTGGCAGTGGGACAGATTTATTATCTGGTACAGACCGCACTGGAATATCTATATAAGCAAAAAGCGCTTAAGCCACGCAATGAAAATTTTATTAATACCAATCTGCTGAAAAAAACCTTACAACAGTATCGGGAACGTTCTGTCACGGAAAAATGGGAAACCTCTACCCTGCCACGCCCGCCACAACTGGCCTTCAGCAAGATGAGTGAAATCCTGTTTTATCGCTTCCTGGGTTATGATGAGAATATTTTCTTTCAGCCGGTCTGGCGCTCATGGCATAAAATTGAACCGCGCCTGAAATTTTATTCGCAGAAACGTTGTATGCACTGCGGTTCACAGGAGCTTTCGGTGGATTATGATGCCAGTGACTATGTCAGCCTGTTCTGCCGTAGCTGTAAGCATCAGGACCATTATTTTACCCGCTGAGCGAAGATACGACTTAGATTCCTTTTTGACAGATGATCATTATGAATACTTCTACGCAAGCACTACAGCACACGCTTCTGGATCAAATCTGCGAGGCATGGTTAAAGTTACAGCAACATCAGCCATTGGTGCATATCATGACCAATGCCGTGGCCAGTAATTATGTGGCCAATGTGGTGCTGGCTGCCAATGCTTCCCCCGCCATGATCGATAATCCTTTTGAGGCCGAAAGCTTTGCCAAAATTGCAGCTGCGATCAATCTCAACCTGGGTACGCCGACCACCGAACAAGTACAGGCCATGCATATTGCTGCAGAAACGGCACATCGTCTGAAAAAACCATGGGTACTGGATCCGGTTGGTTATGGAACGGTACTGCATTGGCGCTCGAATACGGTAGATCAGTTGCTCAATTCCCATCCGACAATTTTACGGGGCAATGCCTCTGAAATTGGTGCTTTGGCCGGAAAGCGGATCGAATCCAAAGGTGTGGACAGCACCATCAATAGTGCCGATGTTTATTTACAGGCACAAAGCTTATTGGCGCATTGTGACTGTGTCGCGATTTCCGGTGAATCTGATTACATCATTTCCAGAGATTATCCGGTAATACAGGTATCAGGCGGATCATATTTACAACCGCGCGTCACGGCCACCGGTTGTGCACTTGGTGCACTGATTGCAGCCTATAGTGCTGTAAGTTCTCCCGCAATCGCGGCACTCGTTGCACATGTGCATTTTGCAATTGCAGGTCAACGGGCTTTTGAACGTGCGCCACAGCTTGGCAGTTTTAATGTGGCTTTTTTGGATGAAGTCCATCAACTTAATACTGAAAGCATTCGACAATACGCCAACTTTCAAATTTTGCCGGGAGCAGTTTAGTTTGCTAGCAGCTTTAAGGGGTGTTTGCAGATTGGTATAGACCTGACACCCCACTTTTAGCTGTACATCGCTCACATTTTCTACTAATTTCTGAAGAGATAGGTTGTTTCTGAATCCTACGCTGAAACTATTTTGAGCATGATCGGTGGTTAACTGAGCAGACTTCATATAACTTAATGTAATTTATCTACCGATTTTCACCAAACAGATCAAACTTTTGTTTGATCTGTTTTTGCATGATCCAACTGAAATCATGTGAATTATAATTTAATTATTCAGCAGGATTTGAATGTTACTTTTAAGCTTTAATTAACAGGCTCTATTGATCAATATCCAGTATGTGATTCTGCTTATGCTGCATTACGAACCTGACTATTAGACTTAAAACTCTAGTGCAATATCAAGCCATTCAGCTCAATATCCAACTTGAGTGATAGTCTGCATCGAATGATAAAAAATCTGTCTGAACAATGACCTCACTTTGTTTTAATAAGGACAATTGAGAAAAGATGCATTAAAAAAAAGTCAGCTGCCACTAGAGCAACTGACCTTCAAGATTTGAACAAAGCAAGTGTTTAAGCCGCGTAATGAATACTAACTGATTTGATACGATTGCTTTCAATTTCAGTGACTTTGAACTGTACACCTTGATAATCCAATTCAGTACCGACTTCGACCACACTGTTGGTTTTATCCAGAATCAGACCCGCAACACTGATATAACCAGCATCTTCATCAATCAGATCAATCATGCCGAGTTCAAGCTCAAGCTGATACAGATCCAGCATACCTGAAGCGATCCAGTGGGAATCGTCAATTCTGACCAAATCAAGTTGTTCGTCTGCATCCGGGAACTCACCGGCAATGGCTTCAAATACATCTAGTGGTGAGATCAAACCCTGTACATTACCAAACTCGTCGCTCACCAAGACCAAAGAGCCTTTAGAGGTACGCAAAGTATTGATCGCATCAATAACTTTCATCTTTTCAAAGATATAAATTGGACGATGGCGTTTGATCAGGGCTTTTAACTCTTCTGGTTCTTCCAGCACATCCAGTAATTCCTTGGCACGTACGATGCTAATCACCTTATCCAGGCTGCCACGACATACCGGAAACAGGCTGTGGGGAACAGATAGAATTCTTTCACGGATCTGTTCCGGGCTATCCTCTAGATCGACCCATGAAATCTGACTGCGCGGTGTCATGATCGAAGCGACTGAACGCTCTGCAAGGGTCAATACCCCGCCAATCATGTAACGTTCTTCATCTGCAAAGGCTTCTTGAGCTTCATTTTTGTCAGTATCAGTGGTTTCCAGCTTGCCGCCCATTAACTTCAAAATAGAATCAGCCGTACGATGACGCAAAGGAATCTTAGATTCATGCTTTGCTGCATTACGCTGGCCGAACTGGTTGAACGCTTCGATCAAGATCGCGACACCAATACCTGAATAGATATAGCCTTTTGGAATATGGAAACCAAAACCTTCTGCAATCAGACTGATACCAATCAAAAGCAGGAAGCTTAGACACAGAATCACCACAGTTGGATGACGGTTTACAAAACTGGTCAATGGTTTCGATGCCAGTAGCATTACACCCATCGCAACAATCATTGCAGCCATCATGACGTAAATATTGTCGACCATCCCAATTGCAGTAATCACTGAATCTAAAGAGAATACAGCATCTAAAACAACAATTTGGGCAACAACAGCAGTGAAACTTGCATAAACCACCTTAGTGGTCAATTTGACTTCAGGCTTACCTTCTATCTTTTCATGTAACTCTGTGACGGCCTTATACACCAAGAACAAGCCACCAAATAACAAGATCAAGTCCCGACCGGAGAAGGTCCAGTCAAACAGGGTGATCAACGGCTGAGTCAAAGTGACCAGCCAAGCAATGGCAAACAACAGGCCCAGACGCATCAATAATGCGAGTGAAAGACCGATGACACGAGCTTTATCACGTTGTTCAGGAGGAAGTTTTTCAGCCAGAATGGCAATAAAGACTAGGTTATCAATACCTAAAACGATTTCAAGAATAATAAGAGTAATTAAACCTACCCAAATTCCGGGATCTAATAAAAATTCCATTAGAGAACTACCCCGTTCGAGTAAGCTAGAAATAGAGATGGAAGATCAACGCACGGCGAGGGATCCATTAAATTTAACCTATGTAACTTAAGACCATTCCATTATGCATAAACTGAGTATTTTGTAATGTATTAATTTATAAAAAAATTACATGATTATGATTTTCCTTAGACTTTTTTCATTAATCAGTGTGTATAAAACGCATTAAACTTAATTTTTTCTTCACAAATTATTTTACTTTAATTAAAAATATGCAGTAATTACCATTCATTAGCTCAACCACTTTTAAAGTGAACTAAAAATTCAGCCATCAAATATATACCGATTAAAAAAGCAATCAGTTAAAATAGGGCTTGAATTTTTTGATGGGGAAATTCCTCCGCATAACTGCATAGATCCATCAGCAAAATTGTCTGGTTGATTAAAATCAGAGTGATTGCATTTTGGCCGATAAGCGAATCATGCTGTCGAATGACAAACCATTGCGGAAAATGATTCCGCCTCAGAAATATACAATTAAGTATTAATTTTACACAAAATATTATTGCCTTTCATCCGATTTAAAATGGCCATTCTCTGTCCTGAATCAGCGCATATGCAGAACTGCTCGACTTCTGGGGCTATTAAGAAAAACTAAAAAGTGCAATCTCTTTAACATTTTTAAAATAAAGGTTGAAACATGCATAAACTTTTTCATAAAATGGACGGGCCCTAGAAAAATAAATACAAGGAACATTTCATGACTAAGAAATATGCAAAATTTTTACCGTGTACGGAAGAATTTAATTTAGAAAACTTTCCCTATTATTGGGTTACTCAGGTTCATGCTCAATATGTACTTAATGTCGATCACGCACTTAAAAAATATGGTGTAGACAATTCGCGCCGCCGTATCCTTCTTGCCTTAAAATCCAAACCGCATGCGAGTGTATCCGACTTATCAGAGATGGTCGTATCTAAAATGTCGACCACCACTAAAATCGTTTATCGCTTAAAAGATGAAGGTCTGGTTGAGACTTATTCATGTGAAGATGATGCACGAATTACCCGGGTATTTTTGACCGAAAAAGGCATGCAAATGACACATAAGATCAATGATCTGACCAATATAGTACTAGAGCAGTCATTTGAAGGCTTGACGCCTTTGCAAATTGAAAAAACCATGGAAAGTTTACGTCATATTTTTAAAAATCTGGCTCGTTAAAAGTCCTACTTTTTATTTTTAAATAGACGCTGGCGAATTGGCATACTTTCAATAATAAATAATTCACCGGAGCTTTCTAAGAATCAAAAAAGTTCAGTTGTGGGCTGGCTTTTTTGATTTTTTCTTTGGGAACATGTGAACATTCAAACTCTTCTTCCGGAAAGCCGTGTACAAAACTCCGAATATCCGGATGACTCAGTGTCAGCCATTCTTGTAGTCGCTCATGCGGAATTACGATCACCGAACGTTTGATGTTTCCAGGCTCATGAAATTCTTTCATCATCGGATGGTCAATGGCATCCATGGTGATCATGCTGGCAGATCGTACAATTTCCCCTTGTACTCGTGTAATCTCATATACTGCCGCAATAAAAGTCGCCTGACCATCTTGACATCTTACACCCCAACGCTGTGGTTTATTGTCAAAATATTTGGACTCATAAAACTCGGCAACAGGAATGACCCCAAAATGACATTTGGCAGTGGCTTCAGCAAAGGTTGGCTTTTGCAATAAAGTTTCATTTCTGGCGTTATAGGTCTTGGTAGCTATACTTTTATCTTCTGCCCATTTTGGAATCAGGCCAAAATTTACCGACCGCCATTCCAGTCCTTGAGCTGAATGAAATAACAGCGGTGTAGCATAATTGGGATAGACCTCTTCCGGATATTCAAAGGGAATTTCGGGCAACCCCAGATTATGCAATTGTTCTAAGCTTAAAGGTTTAAAGTTGGCACACATGGCGGATTAATGTAAATCATTCGACCACTCGATTATAACCTGATGTCTGAGCCAAACCTGTAATATTGATATAGATTTGAGTATCATGAATTCGGTATGGTCAACCAGTGTGTCCGGGTAAACTCCTCAAAAATCCAGCGACCATTAAAACGTCCGAGTCCTGAGTTTTTCTCGCCGCCAAAGGGTGCATTCGACTGATCTGCAACACTGATCCCGTTAATATGGGTCATGCCAATATCCAGTTGTGCCGCAAAAGTGCTGCCGCGTTCGATATTTGATGTACAGACTGCACTGGACAAACCGAACTCTGTTGCATTGGCCAGATTTAAAGCATGGGCCTCATCACGTGCTTTTAAGATCGGTAAAATCGGACCGAAGCTTTCTTGTTGTGCTAAATCAGAATCGGCTGTGACGTTAATGAAAATATGCGGATAGACCAGATTTCCTTCAATTCCGCCCTCATATACCAGCTGTGCGCCCTGCTCGCTGCCTGTCTGAATGATCTGTTGATGCTTTTTGACCTGACTCCGATTAATGATCGGCCCGATGATGGTATCTTCCAGATTCGGATCGCCCACTGGAATCATTTTGACTCGATCCAGAAGCTTATCCACATAAGCATCATGAATAGATGCATCGATAACAACCCGATTGGTGCTCATGCAAATTTGTCCCTGATGCATAAAACGCCCCATCAAGGTCAGTTCAACCGCCAGATCAAGGTCGGCATCATCCAGAATCACCAAGGGTGCATTGCCGCCCAGTTCCAGTGCCAAACGTTTGATTCTGGAACTGGCCAGAGCTTTACTGCCGACACTTTTCCCCACTTCAGTCGAGCCGGTAAATGAAATCATTTTTGGCACTGAATGCTCGACAAAATAATCCCCGATTTCACTGCCAGCACCGGCAATAATATTCAATGCACCCGGAGGCAAACCGGCTTCTTCAAATAATTTCCCGATTAATGTACCGCCAGTCACCGGCGTATCACTGGCTGGTTTCAAGACAACCGTATTGCCACAGGCAATCGCTGTCGCCACTGAACGCAAGGACAGATGAAATGGAAAGTTCCATGGGCTAATGACTGCAATCACGCCTAAAGGTTTACGCAAGACCAAACTTTTCCGTACTGGATCTTTGCTTTCGAGCTGTTCAGTTTTCAGCTGATCTGGAAATGCCAGACTTTCGTGAATAATCCCCAAGGCAGCATCTACCTCAAGGCCGGCTTTAATGCGCGTACTGCCTGATTCAATAATCAGCCAGTCAATGATTTCTGCACGGCGCTGCTGAATAATATTAATTAAATTTTGCAATACTGTTTTACGGACTTCAATGGAATTCAAAACACCCTGTTGAAAAGCCTGTTCTGCTGCCGTATACGCACTGTCTACATCGACAGAGCTGGCAGCTGCAAGACTCATAATTTCGGTTTGGGTAAAAGGATTGATATTTTTTATGATTTTGGTTGAAGTTCCATGTTGCCACTGACCATGAATAAACTGCTGGTCTAAGTCCTGATATACCGTCATCATTTTATTGTTCCTCGCAAGCTTTGCTCCACTTTAAGAGTTCAACTGAAAAATTTCTAGTCAGAAAGACAGCCGCTTACCATTAGACAATAAAAAAGCCTCCGAAGAGGCTTTTTTAAGTTAGACGGGATTAGTCACCTGTATAACCTTTTAACTTTAAACGTGCTGCATGTAAAAGTGGCTCGGTATAACCTGATGGCTGTTCACCACCTTTAAAGATCAGGTCAGACGCTGCCTGGAATGCAATATTGTTGGCAAAGTCTGCAGACATTGGCGTATACAACGGATCATTGGCATTTTGCTGATCTACAATTTTCGCCATACGCTGCATCACTTCTTCTACTTGCTCACGGCTTACCACACCATGACGCAACCAGTTCGCCACGTGCTGTGAAGAAATACGTAGAGTCGCACGGTCTTCCATTAACCCGACATCGTTGATATCGAGTACTTTAGAACAACCTACACCTAAGTCTACCCAGCGAACCACATAACCCAAGATCCCCTGACAGTTATTTTCAAGTTCTTTGGTTTTCTCTTCTTCAGACCAGTTAGTGTCTGTTGCTAATGGTGGCGTTAACAAGTCATCTAGTGACAAGGCTTCAGTTGCCAATAACTCTTGCTGACGATCCGCAACATTAATCTGATGATAGTGAATCGCGTGAATTACCGCACCTGTTGGTGATGGCACCCATGCACAGCTCGCACCTGCTTCCGGATGTTCAGTTTTGGTTTTATACATGTCGAGCAACATATCTGGTTTTGGCCACATGCCTTTACCGATTTGCGCTTTGCCACGTAAACCTGCTTGCAGACCGATCATCACATTACGGTTTTCATAAGCCGGGAACCAGATCTGACCTTTGACTTCGCCTTTACGTACGAATGGGCCTGCTTCCATAAAGGTATGGATTTCGTCACCGGTACGGTCCATGAAGCCTGTATTGATGAAAATAGTACGGTCTTTGGCTTGTGCAATACAGTTCTTCAGGTTTACAGAAGTACGGCGCTCTTCATCCATAATCCCGATTTTTAAAGTTTTTGCAGGCAAACCCAGTACCTGTTCCGCACGTTCAAACAATTCAACGGCAAATGCCACTTCTTCAGGACCATGCATTTTTGGTTTAACGATATACATTGAACCTTGACGCGAGTTCTTAATGGTATTTTCACCTTTGATGTCGGCAAAAGACAACAAAGGTGTAATCAAGGCATCCATGATGCCCTCAAAAATCTCTGCACCATCGACCAAAATGGCAGGGTTTGTCATCAAATGACCGACATTACGCAGCAACATCAATGAACGACCATGAACCTTGGTTTCACCACCTTCCACATTTTTGAAAGTACGGTCTGCATTCAGTGTACGGGTAACTGTTTTACCATTCTTCTGAATGGACTCTTCTAAAGTGCCTTTCATCAGACCTAACCAGTTACGGTAGCCTTCCACTTTTTCTTCAGCATCAACCGCTGCAATCGAGTCTTCCAAATCCTGAATGGTGGTAACCGCAGCTTCAAGAACTACGTCTTTTACGCCAGCGGCATCAGTCTGGCCAATCGGGCTCGTTGCATCAATTTGCACAATAACGTGCAGACCGTTATTTTTAAATACGATTTCAGTCGGTGCTGACGCTTCGCCATTGAAGCCAACAAATTTAGCGCTATCCGCAACAGTCGTTGTAGAACCATCTTTTAATTTTACAACCAGTGCGTTGCGATCAACTGCATATTGAGTTGCGTCTGCGTGCGAACCTTGTGCCAATGGGAAAGTTTCGTCAAGGAAGTTTTTCGCAAATGCGACAACTTTCTCACCACGTTTCGGGTTATAGCCTTTGCCTTTTTCCGCGCCATCTTCTTCAGAGATCACGTCGAAACCATAAAGTGCATCGTAGAGAGAACCCCAACGTGCGTTGGCTGCGTTGAGGCAGTAACGTGCATTACGTACCGGTACCACCAGCTGTGGGCCGGCCAATACGGCAATTTCTTCGTCTACATTTTCAGTGCTGATTTGAAAATCTTCTACTTCTGGTAACAAGTAGCCAATTTCAGTCAAGAAAGCTTTGTAAGCTTGTAATTCAAATGTGTTATTGCGGTGCCATTCATCGATTTTCGCTTGAATGTCATCACGCTTAGCCAAAAGTGCTTTATTTTTAGGGCTAAGATCAACAACGACTTGTTCAAAGTTTTTCCAGTAAGTTTCACTATCCAAACCAGAACCTGGTAGTGCTTCATTTTCGATAAAATCGTAAAGTTCTTTAGCAATCGCTAACTTGCCTTTTTGAATACGTGCAGTCATTGTCTTTCCTGATATTGCTACTTTTTATACAAGAGATTCTAGTATACCGATTAAAATCTAGCTGAATAGTATTATCAAATTGCTAAATACTGAGCATTTTTCATAATATGAGTACCCTCATAAACATATCAGACGTCGCTCAGCCGCATTGAGATATCATTCTGCTAAATACCCTAATGACAGTGTATAAAGTTTTCGAAATGTAGAAATTAGACTTAAGTTCAGATTTTCGAGTAAAAATTATGCATTCTAGTTATACACGATCATATTTAGATCAAGATTAAGCCATGTTTGGCCCTAGTTGTCGATCAATTACCTGCTTATTTTTATAAAAAAGCGCCAGTCAATGACCAGCGCTTTTATTCTGCTTCCTACTCACTCGAGATAGTTTTCTGAATCTGACGATGTTCAGAATTCAGATATTCATCCGACTGCATTTCCAGTAAACGTGAACGCGTCCGTTCAATTTCAAAGACCAGTTTTTCACCTTGGTAAATATCAATAATATTGTCTTCCGAGGTCAATAACAGTTTGACACCACGGTCATAGAACTCATCGACCAGATAAATAAAACGGCGCGTCCCATCATTGAGGAAATCGGTCAGGTGCGGCACATTACTGACTAAAACCGTATTATAAATATTGGCAATTTCAATAAAGTCAGCCGGGCTACGTGGTTTTAGACACAGCTCAGAAAACTCGCACCACAATACATCTTCGGTATGTGACACAGTTTCCACAATACGGTTATTGATGATAATCGGCTCTTCAGAGCAGGTTTGCGTCTGAGTCAAAGCGCTGAAACGTTGCGCAATCCAGTTTTTATGATCATGGGTTAATGGGAATTTGAATAACTGCGCCTGTTTTAATACGCGTAAACGGTAATCGACGCCGGCATCGACGTTTAACACCACACAGTTTTTCTTGACCAGTTCAATCGTCGGCAGGAAACGGTCACGATGAATCCCGTTTTTATACAGGCCATCTGGGGCAATGTTCGAAGTTGCAACCAAAGTAATCCCGCGTTCAAATAGTTTCTGGAACAGATCACTCAGAATCATGGCATCGGTGACATTGGATACAAAGAACTCATCGAAACAGATAATCACCGCGTCTTTATAAATCTGATCCGCGACCAGATCCAGCGGATTACGCTGCCCAGAGAGCTTATTTAATTCACGATGCACATGCTGCATAAAGTGGTGAAAATGCATCCGGGTTTTACGGCGAAATGGAATCGAATCATAAAACTGATCCATTAACCAGGTTTTGCCACGACCCACACCACCCCACATATACACGCCATTGGGAGAAGTCTGACGGCGAAAACGGCGAAAGGCTTTTTTCGAGGCCTTAAAACGCTGAATCAATTCCAGCCAGACACGATTCAGTTCATGTACTGCCATTGCCTGTGCATCATCAGGCATAAACTGTCCCGAAGATATTGCTTGTGCATAACGTTCTGCAGGAGAAATCGGACTAAAGGCGGTGCTGTGCTGTGAATTAAAATCGGACATAGAGTTTCGTACTATTTGGGATCAATTTAATTATAGCGGAGTTTAATCAACACACTATAACACTTTGGCATAAACAAGCTTAGGCTATTTCACATATTGCCGAGGGCTTTGCCCAAACCAGCGTTTAAAGGCATGGTTAAAAGCAGCCGGCTCGGAATAGCCCAACAACTCTGCAATCATTTCAATTGAATACTGTTTATATTCAATCAATCGCAAAGCCTTATCTTTAATAATGTCTTCGCGAATTTGTTTATAACTGGTATCACACTGCTGTAACTGATGCCGCAAGGTTCGCTCCGGAATATTTAGCGCCTGCGCAGTTTCGGCCATGCTCGGCATCAAACCACTTTGTATTTCCAGATAATCCTGAACGCGCTGCACCACTGTCGGTGTCTGCTCATCCTGTTGCAAACGTTGCAATTCAGCAAAACACTTGGCTTCATACAGCGCAAAGGTCACCGTATCCGCAGACGGAATTTTAATATCCAGAACTGCTTCATCAAACCAGAATGCCGCACTTGGTGCATCGAACTGAACCTGTGTCCCATAATAATCATGATAGACCTTTAAGGTATTCGGCTCTTGCGGATGGGCAAATGGTAACTCGATCCGTAAATCAGGTTTGGACAGGCCCATCATTTTGTAGATATCACGGATAAACTTGAAAGTTCCCGAAATCTCCGCCTGTGCCAGCAACACACCCAGACCATCTTCCAGATTTTTCGGTCGATAACACAACGCGCTATGATGCTCGCTTTGTTGCAAACCCAATTGTCCTGTCAAATGCGTCAACTGTTGAAAGCGGATCACCTGATGCAGCGCATCACGTACCGTCGGACTGGTAACCAGTAACATCAACAACGGACCATAACCTGCCAATGCATAATGCTGGCCAATCAATAATCCCTGTTCAGCTTCGATTTCCTGCCCTACGACCTTAAGTACATCATGTTCCAGACTCGGATGAATAATCGAGCCAGGATCAAAGGCATCGACACGCAGTCCAATGTTTTGCAGCTTCTGATCGACGTCTATGCCCGCCTTGCGCATACCTTGAATCAAATACATCAGACTGAGAACAGAACGTTTCATAACCATACAAATACAATGTGATAGTCTTAGTTGTACTATAAAAATAAGTGTACTGCTATTGCCGTTTAGATCAATTTTAGGTCTAATCTTTTATCAGTGAATGATGATAATAATCTCTTATTAAAATAAGCAAGGAATGCAATGATGCTGGAAAATACAAGTGCCACCCGCTCGCCACCCTTTACCAAAGTCGCCATTATTGGCGCCGGTTTTGGCGGTATTGCCATGGCAATACGTTTACAGCAGCAAGGCATCCATGATTTTATTCTGCTGGAAAAAGGCCATGAATTTGGTGGAACCTGGCGAGACAACCAGTACCCTGGCGCAGCCTGTGATGTGCAGTCACATTTATATTCCCTCTCATTCGCTCCGAAAAGTAACTGGTCAAAACGCTATGCCGAAGCACCCGAGATATTTTCCTATATTCAGGATCTGGTAAACGATTATAAGCTGCGTGCGTTCTGCCGCTTAAATACTGAAGTCCTTTCAGCGCATTACCAGGCAGAGCGCTGTCTGTGGCAATTGCAGTTACAAGATCAAACTATCCTGGAAGCCCAATTTGTCATATTTGCTTCAGGGCCTTTACATATTCCCCAGATTCCACCTATCCCCGGTATTGAGAAGTTTCAAGGGAAAGTCTTTCATTCTGCACAATGGGATCATGCTTATGATTTAAATGGCAAAAATGTCGCATCGATTGGCACAGGTGGCAGCGCCATTCAATATGTTCCGGAAATTGCCCCACAATGCAAACAACTCTATGTCATGCAACGTACTGCAGCCTGGATCATTCCTCGCGATGAACGTGTCTATCACCCTCTCGAAAAGACACTATTTGAAAAATATGACTGGTTCCGAAAACTGCACCGTGCCCGCTTATATTGGTCAAATGAATCGCGGGTCATCCCCATCGTTAAACCCGGAATCATGAAATACACCCAGAAACTGGCAGAACTGTTCATCAAATACCAGATTAAAGATCCTGAGTTAGCTCAAAAACTCACTCCGGATTACATCATGGGTTGTAAACGAATTCTGGTTTCTAATAGCTATTTCCCGACTTTTAACCGCAGGAATGTAGAACTGGTGACTGAAAAGATTCAGGAACTCACTGAAAATAGCATCATTACCCAAGATGGTCAGGAACGGCCAATTGACTGTCTGATTTATGGCACCGGGTTCATTACCGATCCACGCATCTATATGAAGAATTTTCAATGTACTGGGCTGGATAATCTACAGCTCAATGACGTCTGGAAACAGGGGGCTGAAAGTTATTATGGAATTTGCATGAAAGGTTTCCCAAACCTATTTCAGTTACTGGGCCCAAATACCCTATTGGCACACAACTCTGTGATTTTTATGATTGAGGCACAAGTTGACTATATCTTACAGCTCATGCAGCGGGTCGATCAATCGCATAGCGATGCCATTATGGTCAAAGAGCAGGCGCAAGATACATTTAATCAGCAGGTGCAACATATGTTTGAACAGACCGTATGGCAATCTGGCTGTATCAGCTGGTATCAGCAGGAAGGTGGCAAGAATTTTGCCTTATGGCCGACTTATACCTGGAAATACTGGCTGAAAACCAAGAAACCCAATACCGCAGATTATCGATTATTCAATAAAGTTAGCTAAAAGCTTTTCACCATCTAGCATCAAGCGATGGCATAATTTAAAGATAATTTTTTCAATCTATTAAACTTATGCAATCGCTTTGGCTCATCTTTCAGCTTCTTCTCTGTTTGGCACTCGGTTTTGCTTTGGCGAAACGGATTCCAGTATCGCTGATTAAAATCTGTTTCAAGCTCTTACCTTATTTTAGCTATGTGTTACTGATTGCGATTGCCTTTGAATTCTCACAGCTTGTGGATGAATTACAGCATCCCCTACAGATTCTGAGTACATCCATCAGCATTGCCTTTCTGACATCACTCGGTGCTTTTGCTATTTGCTATTTGCTGTTCAAGTGGGCTGGTTTTCTTCCCAGTTCAGGCAGAGTATCCCTTGATCTGGTAATTAAATCCTTACTGAATATGAGTTATGCTTTTTTGGCACTCGCAGGCGGATACTTTTTACATGCTGGCTTGAGTCTGTTTGATCTGTCCTTACACATTAGCACTTGGCATTTGTTACTGGTATTTATGTTTTTCATTGGTCTAGATCTGGCTTATTCGCCACTGGATCGTTCTTGGTTAAATATCAAAATTCTTCTGGTTCCAATCGGTTGTATCTTCGGTTCATTATTCGCAGTTATGCTGTATTCATTCTGGAACACACAGATTGGCCTGAAAGATTTGATCATGCTGTCACAAGGCTATGGATTTTACTCAATGTCAGGCGTTGTCGTGACCGAGCTTCGAAATGCAGAACTCGGCAGCATTGCACTAATGAATGACCTGTTTAGAGAAATTTTTGCCATCTTACTGATGTATTGTATGGGCTGGAGATATCCAAGATCGGCCATTTCCGCAGCGGGTGCAACTGCAATGGATGTGACTTTACCGATGGTTAAGCAGGCATGCGGTCACGATTTTATTCCGCATGCTATGGTCAGTGGATTTATTTTGTCATTGTTAGCACCAGTCATGGTGAGTGTACTGGCAGCGATTTAATTGCTTTATTGCTTTCTCAATCTCCCTAAGTCTCTCTTTTCTAAAGAGAAACTTTCCTTCCTGACTAAGTTCTAAAGCAGGATTTTAAAACGAAGCACAAGCAAGAAAGGCTGACTAAAAACTTAAATCAATATCACTTAAGGCATCGCCTACTGTTTCAATAACATCCGAAGCAAGGCTGATGGCATCAGATGCCAAACTGACCACATCGATCCCCGTTGTCCAATCTGCTGAGCTTGCCTGCTGTTGTTGCTGTTCTTGTTGCCTAAGCTGTTCCGCCTGTTGAACATTTTGAATCACGTCATTCTGTTCTTTTTCTAATTGTGGTTCAGATGAAGTCATCATTTTTCCTTTTTATTTTATAACCATTTTTTCAATATATAAAAAAAGCCTTTCGACTGAAAAGCTTTTTGTCATTCAAACCATATTAAAGCGTTGCCAAAATATCTTTTAAAGTCTGACGCATATTCTTAGACTGGGTAATGGGACGGCCAATCACCAGATGAGTCGAGCCATCCAGCATCGCCTGTTTCGGTGTCACAATACGCTTCTGATCATCGGCATTTGAGCCTTCAGGACGAATACCGGGTGTTACCAAAGCAAAGTCTTGGCCTAATGTTTCACGTAACATTTTTGCTTCTTGAGCTGAACACACCACCCCATCCAGGCCACTGTTTTTGGTCAGTTGAGCTAGACGCTTGACATGCTCATTTGGCTCAATATCCAGACCAATATCGTTGAGGTCTTCACGACCCATTGAAGTCAGCACTGTCACAGCAATGAGTTGAGTTTTATAGTTGCCTGCTTGTAAACGCTCCACACAGGTTTCCATCATTTTTCGGCCACCAGATGCATGTACATTCACCATCCATACACCCAAATCAGCTGCCGCGCAGACTGCCTGTGCAGTCGTATTTGGAATATCATGAAATTTCAGATCCAGAAATACATCAAAACCTTTGTCTTGAAGTGCTCTGACAATGATTGGACCTTCATGGGTAAATAACTCTTTGCCCACTTTTAGTCGACACAAGGCAGGATCTAGCTGTTCTGCAATGGCTAAGGCATCAAATTGGCTTTTGGCATCTAGTGCAACAATGATACTCAAGAGATTATCCCTTCAAATAGGCAAAAAATAAGCCCATTATAATGGGCTTTGATTTTCATTGGTAATATCTAATACAGTTTTTTCATGCCGGGTATGGGCTGCTGCTTCAGCGGCCATTAACTTGGCTGTATTCAACTGTTCCTTACGCAGATGTTCAATGTCTTTACGTAATCGCTTGATTTCCCAATTGGTCTGGAAAACCCGGAAGATTTGAACGCCCAATAACAGGCCTAACACGACGCCTAGAGATAGGGTAAGGAGCAGCAATAATCCTAGACGCATTGCAGGAACTTGAGTAAATAACAAGTCCACGGACAATTCGGTACCATTTTGCAAAACCAAAGCCAATGAATAGCCAAACAGCACCAATAAAAGAACGACCAGAACGTAACGCATGAACACCCCGTAAATATTTACAATTATTTATTTGCAGATTCGTTTACAGCATCACGAAGGGCCTTACCTGGCTTAAAGTGCGGAACTGCTTTTGCAGCCACTTCTACAGATTTACCAGTTTTAGGGTTACGACCCACGCGTGGCTCACGATGATGCAATGCAAAACTACCAAATCCGCGAATCTCGATACGATTGTCAGATGATAAAGCTTCTATCATTTGATCAATCATAATTTTAACCGCTTCTTCCACTAAAGGCTCGGCCAAATGCGGATTTTTTAATGCAATGCGCTCTATTAAGTCAGACTTATTAAGTGCTTCAGTAGTCATCTGCGACCTCTTTAATTATCAAGCTACTTGGGATCTATTTCCTGATAATAACCTGTTTAAATACAAAACGGTAGCGCAATAATTAAATACTACGCTACCGTTTACAGTATTTGTATAAAAAGTATTAGTTAACTTACATTAACAATACAATTCAAACGTCTACTTAGTTGCCCATTTGAGCTTTGATCAGGTCACCAATCGTCTTAGGACCATTGTCTTGACCAGCAGCTGGCGCTGTTTTCAAGTTAGCAACTGCTTCTTTCTCTTCAGCTTCGTCTTTCGCTTTGATAGACAAGTTGATTGCGCGAGATTTACGATCAACGTTGATAATCTTCGCTTCTACTTCTTGACCAACTTCAAGGAACTTAGTTGCATCTTCAACGCGATCGCGGTTGATTTCAGATGCTTTCAGAGTCGCTTCAACTTCATCAGCTAACTTAACAGTCGCGCCTTTCGCATCAACTGCAGTTACAGTACCTTTAACCAACGCACCGCGTTCGTTAGCAGCAAGGAAGTCATTGAACGGATCGTTGTTCATTTGCTTGATGCCAAGGCTGATACGGTTACCTTCAGCGTCTACAGAAAGGATAACAGCTTCAACAGTGTCGCCTTTCTTGTAACGACGAATCGCTTCTTCGCCTTGTTCGTTCCAAGAAATATCAGACAAGTGAACTAGACCGTCGATACCGCCTGGTAAACCGATGAAGATACCAAAGTCAGTGATAGATTTGATCGTACCAGAAACTTTTTCGCCTTTGTCGTGGTCTTTAGCAAACTCTTCCCATGGGTTAGCACGAGTTTGTTTGATACCAAGAGAAATACGACGACGCTCTTCATCAACTTCAAGAACCATAACATCAACTTCATCACCGATCTGAACAACTTTAGATGGGTGGATGTTTTTGTTCGTGTGATCCATTTCTGAAACGTGTACTAAACCTTCAACGCCTTCAGCGATTTCAGCGAAACAACCGTAGTCAGTCAGGTTAGTTACGCGCGCTTTAACGATTGAACCTTTAGGGTAACGGTTCATGATCGCTAACCATGGATCTTCGCCAAGTTGTTTAAGACCTAGAGAAACACGGTTACGCTCGCGGTCGAACTTAAGTACTTTAACAGTAACTTCTTGACCCACTTCAACAACTTCTGAAGGATGCTTGATGCGTTTCCAAGCCATATCAGTGATGTGAAGAAGACCGTCAATACCGCCAAGGTCAACGAATGCGCCGTAGTCAGTAAGGTTTTTGATTGTACCAGTAACAGTTTGACCTTCTTCAAGCTGAGCAAGAAGAGCTTCACGGTCAGCTGAAGATTCAGCTTCCATAACAGCACGACGTGAAACAACAACGTTGTTACGTTTAGCGTCAAGTTTGATTACTTTAAATTCTAACTCTTTGCCTTCTAGGTGAGTCGTATCACGAATAGGACGAGTATCAACTAAAGAACCTGGAAGGAACGCACGTACTGGACCGATGTCAACAGTGAAACCGCCTTTAACTTTACCAGAGATAACACCAGTAACGATTTCGCCGTCTTCAAAGATTTTTTCAAGTTTAGTCCAAGTCTCAGCGCGTTTAGCTTTTTCGCGAGAAAGAACAGTTTGACCCATACCGTTGTCAAGCGCTTCAACAACTACGTCTACAGTGTCGCCAACTTGAACTTCAAGTTCGCGCTGTTCATTTAAGAACTCAGCACGGTCAACAACGCCTTCAGATTTAAGGCCAGTGTCAACAGTTACCCAATCAGAGTCAATGCTTACTACAACGCCCTGGATAACTGCACCCTTTTCAACGTTGAGGTTTAATTCACTTGCTTCAAAGAGGGCTGCAAAAGATTCGGTCATGATATTTCCGATAAAGTCAGCGGTCTTGGATCAGACAAGGCCGGTTTAATTAAGCATCTACATAGTCCATATAAAACTGATCAAGCTATGCGTTTGCTGATAAAATCAGGTTAATTGGCTAACTGCTGGTCCACATAAGTGGTCATCAACTGGAATACCTCATCAATGTTCAAATTTGAACTATCGATAATGTAAGCATCATCGGCAGGCTTGAGTGGAGCGACAGTGCGTTCCATATCTCGTTTATCACGCGCGATGATATTAGCTAAAATATCGTTTATTTTAACATCCAGCCCCATACCCTGCAACTGCTTTACACGTCTTTGCGCGCGCGATTCAGCCGATGCAGTCAAATATATTTTAGCCTGAGCTTGCGGGAAGATACTTGTAGCCATATCGCGGCCATCTGCCACCAAACCAGGTGCCTGTGCAAAAGCATGTTGACGTGAAACCATTGCCCTTCTAAGCTCAGGAATTGCAGCAACTTTTGAAGCAAATTCTCCGACGCGTTCAGTTCGAATAGTCTGGGAAACATCTTCGCCATCCAAGTACACCTGCACTCCGGTTTCGCTACTGACAAACTGGATATCCAGATTTGTTGCGATTTGTACGCATTCTGGCAACTTAATGTCCATTGAATCCAGTAAATCATGGTGATGCAATGACAAACCCAAAAGCCGGTAGAGCGCGCCAGAATCCAATAAGTGAAACTGATAATGTGCAGCCAGTTTTGCTGCCAACGTACCTTTGCCAGACCCACTTGGACCATCAATGGTAATAATTTGAACTGTCATTGCTTTCCCGTTGTTGTTTAAACAGATTTTGCGAGTTTCGTCAGGCCTAGTTTAATCGCTGCCTGTAACTGTGCAAGAATTAATTTACTCACAAAAGGCGCACGCGCCTGTAATTCAATCGTATAGGTGACCAGGGTTTTATCATCGGCCAGCGCTTCAAATTCGATAATCCCCAGATGATGCTTGATCAATGGATTTTTAATAATCTGATATTCAATACGAGCATTCGGCTCAAACAATGTAATCTGCTCTTTCAGCGGCTTGAGCGGCCCCACCCCCATAGCACGCACCGAACCTAGTCCATCCGGATGTTCCGCATCTGCAGAATCCTTGATTCGTTCAACCTGCATCGGCGCAAAGGCAATATTATAGGTGGCATGCTTAGACATTAAATCAAAGACTTCATCAATCGATGCCGGAAATTCTTTTTTTACTTGAATGCTATGCATTATTTTTCCTGAAATTATAGATTTGAAACTAAGGAATTTTAGCGATAAAGTAGATTTATTTCTGCGTATTTAATAATTTTTCTTGTAACCTGAGTTGCCGCTTCTGCTCACGACGCAACTTGAAAAATGCACTAAGCTGTTCGGAGCATTGCTGCTGCATGCAGCCTGCTTCAAAGGAAAATACATGATTATAATAGCCAGTTTCAAATAATTGACGTGCACTGACCAGTGAACCCGCTTTCGCTTCAAATGCGCCAAATACTACCCGTGAAACCCGTGAATGTACCAAAGCACCAACACACATGGTGCACGGCTCAAGGGTTACATACAGCACTGCATCGTCAGGTAGTCGATAATTCTGGATATTTTGACAGGCATCACGCAGCGCCACAATCTCGGCATGCGCGGTCGGATCATTTAAGGAAATCGGCGCATTAAAGCCCTGACCAATGATCTGATTCTGACTAACAATAATCGCACCCACCGGAATTTCGCCCTGTGCGGCAGCAAGTGCAGCCTGCGCATAGGCAAGCTGCATCCAGTATTCATCGCTCAATTGTGTTTCGGACATGTAAGACTTAAATCACACCATACTGTTTTAACAAGGCATTCCAGCTTTCAATATTGGTCACCGGAGGGTTTGCAGACAAAATACCTTTTAAGCTCATATTTGCACCCTTTTTCCATGCAGGAGAAAGGTCTTTATCCACCAGACGCGCGCGTACCCCCTCAACGAAATCATGATGACGGATTTTCCAGTCAGAAATCTGGGTTTCCAGTTCAAAAATTTCATTCCAGGAATGTACCTGTTTACCCCATTGCCAGAGCAACCAGGTCAATGCAGCTGTAGTTGGTGAACCTTTTTGCAGATTTTCACTGGCTTGACGCAACCAGTCACTGCGCGCATCACTCAGACCGATAATCGATTCATAATCATGCTCGAAGTTGACACCACGACAAACACTATGAATCACATCTAGAGAGTTTTGCAGTGGTCCTGGCCCTACCGGACGATGCATACTATTTAAAGTGTCATCAATGGCACGGAAGTCACCGGCAGGATAATGATCCCAGTCAATATTAATCACTTTATCTAAAACTGAATCACGCTGTGCATCACAAATATGTGTTGCCCAGCCAATCCCATAAGCACCTGCAGCGGTCATGATTGAACCGGTCAAGCCGGTAAATAAACCAATCGCGCCCCGATCGGCCAGGAAGCGAGTTGCACCCACATCGGGATATAAACCGATATTGATTTCAGGCATCGCCAAACGCGAATACGGCGTCACTAAACGGAAAGGTGCCGCCATAAACAGACCAAGGCCCCCACCCATCACATAACCTTCACCCCAGACCAAAACCGGTTTGGCATAATTATGCAATAACAGATCCAGCGCATATTCCTGTTCAAAAAACTTATTGGCAGCCGCCACTTCATCGTTAATGACCAGTTGACGTAATTTACGCACATCGCCGCCGGCACAGAATGCTTTCGGTGTGGTTGAATCTAACCAGATCGCTTTTACGCTGTCATCCGTATGAAAATCCTGAAATACTTCCAAAAGTGCAGAAGCAATCGATTCATCCAGAGCATGCAAAGACTTTGGACGATTTAAACGAACGATACGCCAGCCATTATGCGCTTCTTCAACGATCAAATCCGGATGATAAGTTTTAGTAAGGGGAGAATATGTCATGCGTCCAGCTGCCAATCTATAGGCTCAATGCCATGTTGTTTGAGATAGTTATTCGATTTTGAAAATACTTTACAACCAAAAAAACCACCACGGTTTGCGGCCAAAGGCGATGGATGTGCGGCCTTTAACACGAGATGCTTGTCCTGATTGATGCGCTGTCCTTTACGCTGTGCGTATGCGCCCCAAAGAATAAAGACAATATGTTCACGCTGCTCATTTAAAACATCAATGACGTGATCGGTGAATTCTTCCCAACCGCGCTTTTGATGCGAAGTCGGCTGACCTGCCTCTACAGTCAGTACTGCATTTAACAGAAGCACACCCTGCTCTGCCCAATGCGTCAAGTCACCATGCTTTGGTCGTTCAACCCCGACATCCGCATGTAACTCGTGAAAAATATTACGCAAAGATGGCGGCAATGCAACCCCTTTTTGCACCGAAAAGCTTAATCCATGCGCCTGATTCGGGCCATGATAAGGATCTTGCCCTAAAATGACCACTTTAACCCGATCGAGCGGCGTGGTATTCAAGGCATTAAAAATCAGATGATTAGGAGGATAAATTGTTTTATCTGCTTTTTTTTCTTCAATCAGAAAAGCTTTTAATTCGTCCATTTTCGGACTGAGTAAAAACTCACTCAATCCATATTTCCAGCTTTCATCCAACTGAACCTTATTCAGTTTGGCCAGTTGCTGTTCATTTAAAGACATTCTTCAATCCTAAATCTATGTCAATGGATTTAAAGTCACGCAGACTTTAAATCTGTACCTGTAAATCTACAGTCGGGTTATGAAATGCTGTGCCCTGTTTCAGCTTGTTCAACATGTCCGGATCGGTCCATTCAGCTTGCACCTGTTCAGAAAACTCAATTTGATCCAGACTCAGAATGCCCATCTGTTCATTTTGAATATCTTCTAAAAAGCTTTGTGCATAACCGGTATCGGTTTCATGCATAATCACAGAATAGACTTCGACATCACCTTCGCCATTTTGAGTCACGGTCGATGCCAGCACTTGTTGCGCCAGAAAGAAAAAGATACGTGAAAACTGCTCTGCCGATGGTGATACCGGTAACGACACCCATCGCGCACTGAAAGTTTTGCAAGCCTGAATATATTCTGGGTCGTCATTTTGCCAGAAACAGATCGCATGATCGAAAGAATCAAAGAAATCCTTAATCACACCTTTAAGCAGACCAAAGTCATAGACCATTTGCCCATGATCTAATTTCGAGGCTTTTAACAGTAGCTCGACTTTATAACTATGGCCATGGATCGAACGCTTACAGCGATCTGACGTGCAGTTACGCACAATATGAGCATTCTCAAACTTAAATAACTTACGAATTAACATATGCCGTAATGTCGTCAAAAAATAGGTGAATTGATTTTGATTATAAAGCAAAACTACAGCTTTGAGGATTAATTTTGCTGTTCAGCCTGATAGGGAAAAGGGATCAAGCTGCTGTTCAGATTTAGACTGACGATATAACTGAATAAGCCCTGACTAAAAGGGTGCCATACTGCGATAAGCCACATATACCTGTTTGTCCTGACGAACCAGATCACTACTGAACTGGCGCTTGCGTTCACTCAAGACCACTTCGATCTGAGCTTTAAAATAATTGGATTGCACTCCGAGCAGGCTATTAAACAGATTACGCTTAGCAGCATCGACTTGCGCAAACGGTTCGAGTGACCATAACTCAGACACATTAGAAAAGTGTTCCAAATTGGCCTGTCGCTGATCTAGCAATTGTTGTATTGCATTCACATCCAGTTTTTCATCCATACTGGCCAACAGAAAAGCAGATGCTGTATTAATATTGACCGGACTTTCCTGCATCGGTGCAGCACTCAGATAAGGTGCTATCCGTTTGTACTTATTTTCTTCAAAACCACGTACCAGCTTTAATTCCTCTACGTTATGAAATTTTGCATTCGGCGGTAAAGCGGCATTCGGTAAGCCTTGATAATAATTAGATTCGGCACCCATACCTCCACTCACCAGCTCGTTTTCATCCTGCCAGTCAATTACGGCTTCACTGAGCTGCGCTGGCAAGCCTGCACGTTTTAAAATCAGCTCGAACCATGCTTTGGCATTTTCATTGACGCTATCTTCAGCAGTGATCAGGCTATTTAAATTAAACTTGCCCGATTCATCCTGGATGATTCCGGAAACATAGCCGTCATCGACCGGAAAAGCCGGCATCGGCTGCGCCCAGGTTTCCTGTAGATGATCAACCTCTGCGGCATTTTCAGCATCATCCACCAGTAATTCAGAAAAAAAGGCTTCGGCACTTTTGGCATACATCAGCGACTGATTTTGCCGCATCAGATAGGCGGTACTTTCAGCAGTTGCAGCCTGACGCTGGGCAATCGTGGCTGCCAGAATAGTCGCCAATGCCACCATCACCAGAATGGTAATCAGTGCAATGCCCTGCTGCTGCTTCAGCCTCTGTTTATTCATTTTCATTTTTTATGATTCTTAGCCGGGTTGACCTGTATTCTGATTATCAAGCAAAAAGTCCGTATTTAATAAACTAAACAGCCACTCATAGCTGACGCCATTCACGGTTAAATTGATTTTAATGCCTTTGGGCAAGCGCTGTTTCTGCTCTAGCTGATTTAAATCCATAGAAGAATCAGGCCACTGTGTGAGTTCATTTGGATTCAGCACCACAACCTGAAATTGCTCAACGTCCGATAATAAAATACTGGATTCAGGTTGATCACGACCGGTCTGATTCAGGTTGCGATATTTCAGTCGATACAGTTTTTGTTCATCGGCCCGATACTGATATTCAATGCGTTCATCTGGCGAAATACCCTCCTCCAGAGGATCAGTCACGCCAGTTTTACTAAAATTAAAACGGCCATTTTGCAAAACCAGAGCCGGTTGAATATCACCATTGATATTGGCCGTTAAAGGGACTGCCTGTACCGTATCCCGTAAAATTTGCTGATAGGTTTCCTGTAGCTGACCTAGACGCTGTTCATGTACTGCATTTTGATCTTTGGTTTTGACAATATAATCAAAAACTTTCCAGCCCAAAGCAGACAGCACTGCAAAGATCGCAATCGCAACCAATAATTCGACCAGGGTAAATCCTTTAGGCTTCATGGCGTATTGTTCATGCGATGATTAAAGAACATTAAACTGCTGATCCCGGATGCACCTTGACCAGTCTCCTGATTGACCAGACTGACCTGTAGTTCAATACGCTGCACATTGGGACTGATGGTCGGTTCACTGCGCTTGTCAATTTGCCAGGTTTCGCCTTGCTGGGTCAGCTGTTTGGAGGCCGTACCATCCATCCATTGCTGATTGATTTCCATTTGAGCCACTTCGTTCAGGGCAACAAACTGTGCTTTGGTGCGCAGAATGGCATTCGAGGTTGACTGGGTATATTGCATTGCAACTTTGGTCAGCGTCATGGCTGCGGTGGCGAAAATTGCCAGTGCAACCATAACTTCCAACAAGGTAAAGCCTGAGCAGCGATGAGTGAAATACTGTTTCACCGCTGCGCAAGACCAAGAGCTCTGCTCGAAGTGCCCACAATGCAATCGATCAGCACTCGATTTAAATGGTTTGATCAGCCTGGAGCACACACTTTGCTTGAAAGATCTAGATTTCATTGATTTTGCCCAGATGATCCACCTCAATCGCAGAGCCGACTTCGCGATCTTCTAAAAAGAACTGAATCCGTACCGGCTTGACCTCACCATTCCCCAGCCAGATCAATTGCGGAGAATTCGCCTGCGTCAGATCACGATTTTGCGCACGGGCATAACGCTGTTGTTCTAGCCCCTGAATCCGAAAAGACACATGATCCGGCAGCTTACGTAATTTAAATTCTGTATAACTCTGCCATTTTTCATTTTGCAGGTTCTGTTCAGTCTGCGCTGCTGAACGATATTCTACAATCCCATAACGAAATGGCGAGACATCGGTCGCGGGTTGCATATCAAGCGCCAGTATTCTGGACTGGTCATTCGCCTCACGCATGACCCGCTGCAAGTCTAATAACAAAATCTCGCGTGCCTGCATGGCCTTACGCTGATCGACACCACTGGTATTCAGCAATACCAGTGAGGCCATGATTCCCATAATCACAATCACCACCATCAATTCGATGAGGGTAAAGCCACGAACTGCGCTGTGAGATGATCTGATCATACTAAGCTCTAACCTTAGGCAAACTGCTCGGCAGAATGCACCTGCTTTGGCAAAGCCAGTGCTTGATCGATATAGGCCACGCGCAAGGTATCGCGTGAACCCAGATAACGCTGATAAAAACTGGAATTGAGAATTGCAGCGGCGCCATGGGTCAGTGACCAGATCGACGCCAGATAGTCACGCACCGACATGCGGCTATGAATTGAAACCAGATAACTTTCCGTCATGCGGATAATCAGGCGTAAACGCTGTTTGCGTACCTGATACAGTTCACTGAATAGATGCTGAATTCCCACGCCAGTCGTCGACAGACGTTCTTCAATCTGATGGAACAGCACCGTACGTTCCGGATGATGTAAATGGTGCAACATAAAGAAGGCCAGATGTTCAGGAAAAGCTTTATCACTATCCTGAATCATTTCCAGCAACATGCGCTCATTACGGATAATCAGCAACATATACAGTTCATCTTTACTCTGAAAATGTTTATAGAGTGTCCCTTTGGCCAGATCAAGTTCAGCAGCAAGCGCATCTAGCGTCATTCCTGCTTCACCATTTTCCAGCAGGAGCTGCTCTGCGACTTGAAAAATCAAGGTTTCTCTTGCTCGAAACTGAGCCTGACGATCCATCTTCACCCTATAAACTCTCTTGTACTTTATATAACTTTATTTACTTTAAATTTAGAAGATTTTCAAAGTTCTGCTTTGTGATAGAAGCCATTTCTTCTAGCGACTTATCATATACATCACAAAGCGCTTTGGCTACATAAGGAACGTATTTAGGTTCGTTAGATTTGCCACGATATGGCATCGGCGCAAGATAAGGACTATCGGTTTCAATCAGTACACGATCCAGCGGAACCTGTTTGGCCACATCACGCAGATCCTGGGCATTTTTAAACGAGATAATCCCGGAAAATGAGACATAATAACCGCAGTCTAAAACCGCTTTGGCAGTTTCCCAATCTTCAGTAAAGCAATGCAAGATGCCATGCGTGGATTTTTCCGCACGGATAATATCCACGGTATCATGCTTGGCAGCACGGGTATGTACCACCACCGGTTTCTTAGTGATTTGCGAAGCATGGATATGACGGGCAAAGCAGGCTTTTTGTTCTTCGACAAAATCTGTACTGTGATAATAATCCAGACCGGTTTCACCGAGTGCCCAGACTTTTTCAGGCTGTGCCAGCTCGACCAGATATTCGGTCGTGGCACGCGCCATGGTCGCAGCATCTTCGCAAGGATGTACCCCGACGGTATAACCAACATCCGGGTGACGCGCGGCAATTTTCGCCAGCGCGATATGATCATCCAGATCGACCGAGATACTCATGAACCTGGATACACCCGCTTCACGGGCCTGTGCGAGTGCCTGATCCAGATCACCGTTATACGGCGTTAAATCCAGCATCGTTAAATGACAATGGGTATCTACAAACACAATGCGTTCCTACCACAGCTAAATGAACTACATAGTGTAACTTTTACGCCCTTCAGATTTAAGACCTGCAACCAGACGATCTGCTTCATTTTTGAAATAAACACCCTTTTCACCGCTTAACTGGATGCCAAAGCCTTGTGGCTTGATGCCATTCTGCTTTTGCGAGACCCAGATCACTTTACCGGTTAAAGGAATTTTCTGGGTCTGTTCAGGCAAAGTGGTCAATACAAAAACTTCTTCACCCAGCTTGACCGGCTGCTTGGACGGAATAAACAGTCCACCACCCCATACATAAGGCATATAGCTGGCAAACAGTGTTTCAATATCAGGAATATTGGCCTGAATAATACCGCCCATACGTGGTTGCATATGATTTCCCCTTAATTAAAGATTCATCAGCTTGATAAACAGCTCATCGATCACCAGATTGCTTTGAACATTCTGCTCGAGATATTGCTTGGAACGCTGAAAATCTTCATAAATTTTAAAAAGTGCTGCTAATGAATATTGTTCGGCAAGCACATTAAACTCAAGATCAATGTTTTTCACCGTTTGATTGAGCTTGACACAAATTAAATCGGACAACAAGTATTCAAACATGGGAGCAAATTCACCAAAGCTCAGGCTTTTGTTCCATTTGGTCGCAATTGCAAGCGGCATATTTTTTTGCATCACCAGTTTTTGCCAGTCTTGCAGGAATTCCTGACGCAGTGGCAGCCATGAACTTTGTGCAACCTCGAGTGCTTGTAAGGGCATCTGATTGGACAGGTTCATCAATAACTGTTGCTGGCTAGTGCCCGCATCTGGCAACTGTGCCTGAACATAATCACTAAATTGTTCTGCGGAAATCCGGTCTAAGGCAAAATGCTGCAAGCGACTCCGTATCGTTGCAGGCAATTTTAAATAATGATCTGCCAGCAAAATAATGACCGTATTGTCACCGGGTTCTTCCAGTGTTTTCAATAAAGCATTGGCAGAGGAGATATTTAAGGCTTCCGCAGGTTCAATTACAATCACTCGCCAGCCATCGACGGTCTGCTGCACAAAAGGCAACAGATCACGAATCTTTTCAATCTTGATTTTGGCATTCTGTTTTTTATTGTCTTCGTCGGTGCTGATATGCACATAATTGGGATGCGTATCAGCCTTGAGCCATTGGCAACTGCCACATTCGCCACATGCACCAGAAGACTGCCGATTCAGACACAAGACCCAAGCCAGAAACTGCTGGCTAAATGCCTCCTTGCCACAGCCTTTTTTGCCATAAAACAATAAACCATGCCCAAGCTTGGGAAAACGTCCGGTCAGCGTTTCCCAAACCTGTTGCTGCCATGGATAAATCTGTGCATTGACATCAAAAGGCATGTATTCAACTCTTCTTAAGCAAAATGAGAAAGATCCATTTGATTCAATCGATCCAGATCTTCTTGAGTATCCACACCCGGTGGCAAATTGGCTTCAGCCACGGCAATCGCAATACGGTGACCATTTTCCAGTACCCGCAATTGCTCTAGGGATTCCAGTTTTTCCAGACCCCCCATCTCCCAAGTGACATATTCTTGAAGCAGTTTTACACGGTAAGCATATAAACCTAAATGACGATAGGCCTGATTATGCAGTTTTGCTTCAGCCAGTTTCGCGCCATCACGGTCATAAGGAATGGTGGCACGGCTAAAATACAAAGCTTGATTATGTTTGGACATCACCACTTTAACAATGCTGTCACGCTTAAATTCGTCTAGTTGATGAATTGGCTCACATAGCGTCGACATCGAAGAATCCGGTTGATCTTCTAGAAGTTGTGCCACCTGTTTCACCAGTTGTGCCGGCAATAAAGGCTCATCACCCTGCACATTGACAATAATATCGTGACTGTCCCAGCCTTTGATCCGCGCTACTTCACTGAGGCGGTCTGTCCCAGAAGGATGATCCACCGAAGTAATCACCACATCAACACCTTCGGCACGACAAACCTCAGCAATACGCTGATCATCGGTCGCCACACACAAATCATCAAAACCTTGTACTTTTTTGGCTTGATCCACCACACGCAGAATCATGGGACGACCATGAATGTCCAGCAAGGGTTTACCCGGCAAACGTGAACTGGCAAAACGTGCAGGAATAACAATGTGTTTCATACTGAATAAGCCTTAAGAAATTTGAATACCGTATTGTTGTAACTGTTGCTGCAAGACCGTATAGCAGGCTGGCGATAATACTGCATCGACTGGCACCACCCAGATATCCTGCTTAAAATCGGGATATTGTTTCAGTAATGCCATAATCTTGACTGCGTCTTTTTCCGTGGTAATGATCGGATTGGCATCATCAAACTGTAGATCCTCAATGTCATAATCATGATGATCGGGAAATTCATGACATTGGAATTGTTCTATGCCCAGATTTTTCAGGGTCTGATAAAAGCGTTGCGGAAAACCGATTCCCACCACGGCATAAAAAGCCGACTGAGAATCGAAGATTTTATTGTTGTCTTGATTGAGTAGATAAGGCTGTGATGCAGCCAGATGCATATGCAGCTCAGAACTTGGGCTTGCCGAATGTTCAATTACCGTTCCTGTTTCCAAGCGTGTCACCGGTTCACGCAGATAGCCTTCCGGAAGCAGTTTTTGGTTGCCCAGACCGCGATTATTGTCCAGTACAATCCATTCAATCTGACGATTTAAAGCCCAGTGCTGCAAACCATCATCACAAATAATCAGATCCAACTGATGTCTTTGCAGTAACAGTTCAATACTTTTTTGCCGGTTTGGCCCTACGGCCATCGGCACGCCCGTCGCCTGTACAATCAAGGCAGGCTCATCACCGACGACCTCAGGCAAGGTATTAAAATCCACATAAGCCGGAAATGGACCTTTGCCGCCATAACCACGGCTAATCACCCCAACTTTTACACCTTGTTGAGTTAAATAATCAACCAGATGAATCAGCAAAGGGGTTTTACCACTACCACCGACAGTGATATTGCCAATCACCATGACCGGAACCGGAGCACTATAGCTTGTCTTGATCCCTTTCTGGTACAGCCAGCGATTGCTGACAAAACCTAAACGATACAAGCATGACAAAGGACGCAGCACCACCAGCCACTTTGCCTGTGCATTCCAAGCATCCTGAATGATTTGCGCCAATGCCATAACTTATTGTTCCTCAAAATTACGTTGATGCAGCTGATAATAAGCCCCATGCAATGCAATCAGTTCTGCATGAGTCCCTTGCTCGACAATACACCCCTGATCCATGACCACAATACGATCCGCATTTTCAATCGTCGATAAACGGTGTGCAATCACAATGGTTGTACGATCTTGCATGGCCTGATCAAAGGCACGCTGAATAAAGTATTCGGATTCATTATCCAGGGCACTGGTTGCTTCATCCAGAATCAGAATAGAGGCATTTTTCAAAATCGCACGTGCAATCGCGATGCGCTGACGCTGACCACCAGACAGATTTAAACCTTGAGCACCCAGTTGGGTATCATAACCTTTTGGCAGAGCCATAATAAAATCATGTGCATAAGCGGCTTTTGCTGCTGCAATAATGTCTTCATCAGTCGCACCTTCGAGCTGACCATAGGCAATATTTTCTCGCACAGTCCGATTAAACAGCACCACTTGCTGATTCACCATCGCAATCTGGGTACGCAAAGCAGTCAGCTCAAAGTCTTCAATCGGTTTCTGATCCAGTAGAAGCTGACCTGACGTTGTATCCTGATAACGTACTAGCAAATTCACCAGTGAGCTTTTACCGGCACCGGAACGCCCAACCAGAGCAACCGTTTCACCAGCTTTTACCTCTAAATTAAAATCACGAATGGCATGATGACCATCATCATAAAACAGGTTGACATCTTTAAACTGAATATTACCTTTTAAGCTATCGCTTAAAGTCCCGGTATTTTTTTCTTCGGGCATGTCCAGCAATTCAAATACCGAATGCGCTGCGGCCATACCCCGTTGAATTTTTTCATTGATATCGGTTAAAGCCTTGATTGGTCTTGCCAACATGCCCGCAGCCGTAATATAAGCCACAAATTCACCGGCAGAGGTATCGCCAAGGATCTGTGGACGCAAGGCAATAAACATGACAATACTGAGTGAAATAGACATGATCAGCTGAACCACAGGACTGTTCAACTGCTGCACAGCGACCATTTTCAAGCCACGACGCAAGTTTTCCAGCGAGTTCTGCTTAAAGCGTTCCTGCTCGTAACTTTGGCCGCCAAAACCCTTGACGATCAGGTTGGCATTGACCGTTTCCTGAACCACATGGTTGACATCCCCCATGGTATCTTGCACTTGCTGTGACAATTTACGCATCCGTCTAGCTGCCTTACTGATCACAAAGCCAATGACGGGTGCAAAAATCAGGATACACATGGTCAGACGCCAGTTGCTATATAACAGATAACCTAATAGTGCAATCGTAATCAAACCTTGTTGCAACAGGGTTCTTAACGCTTCTGTTGAGGCAGCGGTCAGCTGTTCCACGTTATACATGATCTTGGCAGTAATATGCCCGCTGGTATTGTCCAGATAATACTGAGACGGTAAACGCAGCAGTTTTGCAAAAACTTCCTGACGGATATTGAACACCAGATTACGGGAAATCACCGCAGTAAAATAACCCCCCATGAATAATCCCAGCCCACGAAAGAACATCAGGACAACCACTAAAAATGGGAAAAGTGAAGTGAAACTCTGGTCTTTGTCTTGAATGGCCTCAATGATATATTCCAGTAATTTAGCCACAGAGACTTCTGTAGCCGCATTAATAGAAAAACCGAGCAGGACAAGCAATCCGATGCCCCAAAAGGGTTTTAAATAACTTAAAAGGCGAAGATAGACCTTAAAATCGTGCTTCACTAATAACCTCGGGTGGGTACTTTGGTACTGATATTAATATTGACAAAGCCGAGCTGCCCGGCCACATCCATAACGCGAATCACGTCCTGATGGCTGGCTTTCGCGTCAGCGGCAATGACGAACATTAAATCACGGCGTTCATTAGAAATCTGTTTAATTGCAGTATTTAAATCTGCGACTTCTTTACTGGCCAAGGATTGACCATTGACTGCATAATGACCATTGGCATCTACAATCACTTCAACTTTCTGATCATAACTTTTAGGCGGAACACCCTGCGCATCTGGTAAGGTCAAGTTCATACGGCTCATTTGGCTAAATGTTGTCGATAACAGTAAAAAGACCAGAATAAACAGCAAACAATCAATCATAGGGGTCAGATTAATATGCACATCTTCTACTTGGTTGCGTTTGAATTTCATCATCCGCCTCCTAGCTGGCTTTTTGCATATCTTGGTCTATATCTGCAATATTGCGATAAAAAAGATCCGCATGAAACAAGGTCGCCTGCTGTTCAAGCTCCGCCACATATTCCTGAACCAGTCGCTGGAAGTAACGATGGGCAAAAAGTGCCGGAATCGCAATCAGCATCCCGGCTGCTGTGGTAATCAAGGCTTTGGAAATACCTGGCATCATCAATACCGGATCACTCCCAGTCCCCACATCGATCATCAGAAAAGATTCGATAATCCCAAGCACAGTCCCCAACAAACCCAGCAATGGCGCCACAGCACTTAAGGTTCCCAGAAAGTTAATATTCTTTTCCAGATAACCAATTTCCTGCGATGCCATCACTTCCATTTGTGCACGGGCATACTGTTCGCCCTGCGGCTTGCTGGCATAGCCTGCTGCAAATACCCGGCCTAAAGTACTGTGCTTCAATTCTGTACTTTGTTGAATTTTTTGCATGACTTGTGATGCATTTTGCACTGGACTCATCAGAAGTGTAGACGGAAGTACCGCTTTCCTCTTCAGGCGAATCAGGCGCTCGATCGAAATCGCCAACATAAAGATAGAACACAAGACCAGTGGCAGCATGAGCCAGCCACCCGCTTTAACCAATTCCCACATCTAATTTATTCCCCAATAAAAAAAATATATAAATTATTCATCTTCTAAAATAGAAAGAATGCCATCCAGCTCTTCTAAAGAATGATAACTAATGACTAATTTTCCTTTACCTTGTTTGTTATAGTCAATTTTCACATCAGCACTGAAACGCTCTGAAAGGCGCTGGGTCAATTGCTGAATATCCGGTGCAAGCGCTTGTTTTACTTTTTCTTGTTTAGGTGCATTAAAATCACGGACTAACTGCTCGGTTTGACGAACAGACAAGCTTTTTTCAATCACGATATCAGCGACTTTGAGCTGGTCTTTTGCCTTCAGTGTTAGAATCGCACGCGCATGCCCCATATCCAGCAGGCCTTGCTGCATAAAGTCTTTCACTTCTTCAGCCAGACTGAGCAGGCGAAGTAAGTTACTGACCGTAGTACGTGCCTTGCCGACTGTGTCTGCAATTTCCTGATGGCTTAGGCCAAATTCTTCATGGAAACGCTGTAAGGCCAGCGCCTGATCAATCGGATTCAGATCTTGACGCTGGATGTTTTCAATCAGCGCCAGTGCAATGGCAACCTGATCATTCAGATCCCGTACAATCGCAGGAATTTCGGTTAAACCCGCCAGCTGTGCAGCACGCCAGCGACGCTCACCTGCAATAATTTCATACGGATAGCGTTCATCGTCAACCGGACGGATCACGATGGGCTGCATGATGCCATGCTTTTCAATCGATGCTGCCAGTTCCTGCAAATCCTGCTCATTGATATAACGGCGCGGTTGATATTCACCACGCTTGAGCAAGTTCACATCAATCTGTTTTAGCTGACCATGATCAATGCCTTGGGCTTCCATCTGTAATTTTTCTTTTTGAATTGAGCCTAGCAAGGCATCCAAGCCACGACCTTTAGCGAGTCCACGTTTCTTGACGGTCATGCTTTACTTCCTTTTTTCACTTTGCTTTTCTTTAATACTTCAGCTGCCAGATTTAAGTAAGCAACTGCACCCTTTGAGCTTTTTTCAAAATAAATTACCGGTAAACCGTGTGCTGGCGCTTCAGCCAGACGAATATTGCGTGGAATCACGGTGTCATACAGTTTTTTACCGAAATATTGTTCTAATTCTTCAGAGACATCACGGGTCAAGGCATTACGCGCATCATACATGGTACGTAATACACCAACAATTTGCAGGTCTGGATTCAATGCTTGCTGAATCCGATCGATGGTCTGGGTCAAATCAGCCAGACCTTCCAGTGCATAATATTCACACTGCATCGGAATCAGCACCCCATCAACCGCTGCCAAAGCATTCACTGTAATCAGGCTCAGACTTGGCGCACAATCGACAATAATATAATCAAATGACTTTTCGACTTCTTGCAATGCATCACGCAGGATGAATTCACGTCCTTCTTGATCTGCAATTGCCAGCTCAACCCCAGCCAGATCACGGTTGGCACCCAGAACCTTATAACCGACGTCTGCCTTGGCGATCGCCGTTTCAATCGGCACTTCACCCAGCAATACATCGGTGACCGAATAGAGCAAGTCATTCTTTTGAATGCCCGACCCCATGGTTGCATTGCCTTGCGAATCCATATCGACCAGCAAAACGCGCTTTTTTAACACAGCTAAAGATGCTGCCAAATTTACTGCGGTTGTGGTTTTACCAACACCACCTTTTTGGTTTGCAATCGCAATAATTTGTGCCATGTTGCCCCCAATCCCTTTAAAATTCTTAAATACGTTTTAATAGCAGTAAATGACGCTGTTCGTCTAAGCGCGGAACTTTAAGTTCAATAATCTCACAACTAAATTCATTTTTTAAAGCAGCGACTTCATCTTCAGGAATTAAGCCTTTCATCGAGGCAATAATGGTCTGTTCATGCATATACGGTTTAGAGGCATCCACAAAGTCAGTCAGAGATGCAAATGCACGACTGGTAATCACATCAAATTGACCCAGCTCGTTAATGCTGTCTTCATTTTCTACACGCGTTTGCACCGCAATGACATTTTTAAGTTTCAGATCGGCAATAAACTGCTTCAGGAAACGAATTTTTTTACCATTTGAATCGAGTAATACACATTCACGCTCAGGCTGACATAAAGCAATGATCATACCTGGCATACCGCCACCCGTACCGATATCGAGCAGACGACCCGCTGGCAGATCTTTTAGAATGCTGAGACTGTCCAGCAGATGCTTGACCAGCATTTCTTTCGGATCACGGATTGCAGTTAAATTATATGCTTTGTTCCACAGCACCAAAGCGTCCTGATACTTGAGTAATAAATTCAAAGCTTCTTCAGATAGCTCTAAACCCAAAGCTTGGCTACCCTGCTTTAGTTCTTGAAAAAACATGTGCATAAACAATCTACGCTCGAAAAAGTTAGGTGGAAGTATACCGTTTTCTATATCTTGTCATAGTAGGCAGTGCTTAGTGAATATTCACTTAAACAGACTTAGCTTCACGGATTGCCAAATCCAGTGCCGTTAAACGTTCAGGCGTACCGACATCTACCCAAATACCTGCCAGTTTAGAGGCAACCACTTGATGATTCAGCATCGCTGCCTTCAATAAAGGTGCCAAAGGACGCTTTCCAGCCTCTAAGCCTTCAAACATTTTTGGACTGATGACGGATACACCGCTAAAAGTCAGGTTTTCACCCTCGACCTGCTGATCAAAGGTATAAGCCTTCCCTTCTGCAAGGGTGAAATCACCCTCTGGATGTTGCTGCGGATTTTCGACCAAGACCAGATGTGCCAAATTATCGTTCAGATCAACATCTAATAAAGGTGCAAAATCCATTGTGGTCCAGACATCACCATTTAATAGGATAAAAGGCTGATTACCCAAAAGCGGCAAGGCATGAATGATCCCGCCTGCCGTTTCCAGACCTTCACCTTCATGTGACCACAGAATTTTTACGCCAAACTGTGAGCCATCGCCCAGGGCTTGTGCCAGTTTTTCACCGAGCCATGCAGTATTGATCACGATTTCAGTCACGCCAATCGCAGTCAGTTTCTCAATATGCCAGACAATCAGCGGCTTGCCACCGACTTCAAGCAAAGGCTTTGGGGTATGCAGCGTTAAAGGCCGCATACGATTACCGAGGCCTGCGGCTAAAATCATCGCTTTCATTTAGGCAGCCACCTCATATGAACCATATTTTGCTTCAAAAGCCGGCATCACTTTTTCATGCATAAACTGCATAAAAGGCTGCAATTCTGGATAAGGTTTAGATTCTTCTAATAAATACCACATCACCCGTGGTAAATCTTTTAAATAACCGGACTTACCATCACGTTCAAACAGACGCACAAAAATACCCAGAATTTTGATATGACGTTGAATCGCCATCATATCGGCATCTTTCTTGAACTGCTCAAAATCACGGTCTTCTTTGGCTGAGGCTGGCAATAAATTATAAAAGGCTTCAAACCAGCGATAGACACGATCAGCATTCCATTGCACATAAGCATCACGGGTAATCGAGATCAGATCGTAGGTATCCGCACCAATCACCGCATCCTGAAAATCAATCACACCGAGTTCGGTTTCATTGTCAATTTTCATCAGATTACGGCTATGAAAATCACGATGCACAATCACTTGTGGCTGCGCCAGCGCTGCATTGGCCAGAATCGCAAAACTACGTTTGATCAAGGCACTTTCTGATTCAGTCGGCTGGATCTTTAAGGCTGGCAACATCCAGTCAGTCAGCAGCTGCATTTCCGAGATCAGTTTTTCATAAGAGTATTCCGGAAAATGTCCTTCTCCAGCAATTGATTGCAGTTGAATCAGCTGCTTAAAGCTTTGCTCATAATAAGCATCCACCGTCTCTTCATTCAGCAGATTGGAAAGCAGGACATCGCCAAAATCTTCGAGCAGCAAAAAACCATTTTCCAGATCTTTGGCGACAATATGCGGAACACGCACGCCATGCGCATCAAAAAATTCATCAATCGTCACAAAAGGCACACAATCTTCTTTTTCTGGTGGTGCATCCATCAGCATAAATGTTTTATTATTCAGTTTGATTCGTGCATAACGACGGAAGCTGGCATCACCTGCTAAAAAATGAGTTTCAAATTGATCTGAACCGAGTACAGAGGCAATCCAAGATTGTATCAATTGTTCGCGTTGTGTATTCATTTGCAATTAATTCTAATACAGGCTGAGTTTTTAAAGTGCTAAGTGTAGCTACTTATCAACTTTTTCTCTATGATGCGACAATAATTAATTGCGATAAAAGCATGATTGGTTAATGAGACAAATGAAGCATCACTTTAAAATCAACCCTCTAGCGACTGCGATCTTAACCCTTTTATGTGGCAGCTCAGCCTCAAGCTATGCTGCATCAACTGTCTCATCCGATGTAAATGCAGAACAACTCAAACAGCGCATTAATGAGACCTATCCAGGTGAAGCCTTCTTTTCACAATACTATGTCGATAAATCCTCGGCTGAAGCGCAGCAACGCCAGGGACAGTATTTAAGTTCGGCTTATTGTGAAGGTGCCTGGGTTACCCCGATCGCCCCAGATGCAGCGACTATTGCGCCAGACCAAGCCACCTCAACCATTACCGCCGATTATGGACATTACAATCCGGCAGGCGACTCCTATCTGGAAGGCAATGTGGTTATTGATCAGCAAGGTCGTCAAGTCCGTGCCGAACGAGTGACCATTGATCAGACCCAGACCTATGCCAAAGCAGCAGGTCAGGTACAGTTAGCACAAGGCGGTCTGATCTCACAAAGTGATGATATTAATTATAATTTAAAAACCCAACAGGGCGATTTAAACAACAGTTTCTATATTGCAGAGCAGCAACATGCCCACGGTCGTGCAGAAAAGATTGCCAAAACATCGACTGATACCATAGAACTGGAAAATGCCACTTACTCTACCTGCCCGCCTGAGCAAAAGCCGACCTGGAAAATACAGGCAGAAAAGATCAAGCTGAATCAGGAAACCGGACGTGGTGAAACCCGCAATACCAAACTGTATGTCAAAGACGTTCCGGTATTGGCAATCCCTTATTTCAACTTCCCGATTGATGACCGCCGTACTACCGGCATTCTGACGCCAACTTTTGGTTTTACCAATGATGGCGGACTTGAACTCGGTGTTCCTGTTTATCTGAATTTGGCCCCACAGTATGATGCTACCCTCACTCCGCGCTATATTGGTGATCGTGGTGCCATGCTAGATGGCGAGTTCCGTTATCTGACAGAAAATTATGGTGAAGGTCGCATCTGGGGTGGCTATCTACCTTCGGATGAAAGTTATGATAATGAGGATCGTAAAAGCTTACATTACTTGCATAATTGGCAGATCAACGATCAGTTCTCGACCAATCTGGAATATAATTACGCCTCAGACAAAGATTACTTTGCCGACCTGGACAATAACCCGAACTCAAAAACTGACTTGAACCTGCGCCGCGCCTGGGAAGTCAATTATAAAAATGGTATTCCCGGCTTAAAGGCACAATTCAAAGTCGAAGATTTCCAGACACTCGATCCCACTGTACTGGATGAAGATCGTCCTTATGCACGTTTGCCGCAGCTTTTAGTCAATTATAAAACTGGCAATCCACTCGGATTACAGCTTGAGTTTAATAACGATACTGCTTATTTCCAGAAGGACCTGAGAAATTTTGCTGATATCCCTCAAAATGATGACAAGATTTATCAACCAAGTGGCACCCGCATCTATAACGACTTTTCGGTGCGTTATAATCACTATAACCCGTGGTCGTTTTTTATTCCGGAAGCATCTGTACGCAACATCAATACCTTCTATGATGAGAAAACCCGAGACCGTGGTGGTTCTAGTGAAAGCCAGTCCATTGTGGTGCCACAATTCACGCTGGACACCGGCTTAATTTTCGAAAAAGAAGGCACCTATTTACAGACCTTAACGCCTCGTCTGTTCTATGCCTATTCACCTTATGAAAACCAGCAGAATCAACCTAACTTTGACTCAGTCGTCGCTTCGATTAATTATGATCAGCTTTTCAGTGCACGTCGCTTCTATGGCAACGACCGCCTGGAAGACAACAACTTTGCCTCTTTAGGCCTGAGTTATAGCCTGTTTAATGAAGAAGGTCTGGAACGCCTACGTGCGAGTGTCGGTCAAAGTTTCTTCTTTGAAGATCGCCGTGTCACACTGGAACAGGATGCAGACAAATATGACCGTGAAAGCCATACAGGGCCTGTCATTCAGCTCACCAGTCAGCTATCGAATAATGTCCATGTCAATTTAAACTCCAGCTGGATGTCGAATGGTCAAAATGCGCAGCGTGATGTGCAGGTTTATTATACTGGCGATCAGGGCAATCTATACAACGTCGGCTATTTCTATCGTAAAGACATTCCGAACCGTCAAGACCGTTATGATCATATCGTCGGCTCCTTTATTCAGCCGCTTGCCAACAACTGGCGTCTGGTAGGACATGCGCAGTTTGACCTCGACAATAGTGTCGCACGAGAATATTTACTTGGGGTCAACTATGAGTCATGCTGTTGGGGAGTTTCTGTATATGGTCGTTCATATTACAATGACTTAGACGACGTTAATGATTCAAACGTCAAAGCCAAACGCGCCATTATGGCCGAGGTCAGCCTGAAAGGCTTAGGTGGGTTAAGCAGCAAACTCACCTCATTACTAGAAAATCGCATTCTAGGTTTTAACAATATCAATCAAACTTGGACAGAACGTTAATGAAGACAAAACAGTTAAAACAAATTTTTAAAGCGACTGCACTTGCGCTATGCCTTTCTTCAGCGATGACGACGTTTGCTGTTGCCCAACCTAAAGATGAAGTTGTAGCTGTGGTCGACAATAGTATCATTCTGCGTAGTGATCTGGCTCAAGGTGTGGCCGAGATTTCTCATCAGCTGCAAAAGCAAAATCAGACAGTTCCACCCCAACAATTTCTTGAGCAACAAGCCTTAGAGCAGCTCATTATTCGTCAGGCACAACTTGAACAAGTTAAACGCTACAATATTCGTCCCGATGAAAAATCCCTGAATGACGCAGTACTGAAAGTTGCCCGTGATTCGGGCTCAACCAGTCTGGAAGCTTTCCAGCAAAAACTGGATGCCATGGCGCCCAATACCTATGCTTCTTTACGCAACCGTATTGCGGAAGATTTAGCGCTGAATCGTTTACGTCAACAAGTCGTGACTTCACGGATTCAAATCACAGACCAGGATGTTAAAAACTTCCTAAATACCCCGCAAGGTCAGGCTTTACTCGGCAGTCAGGTACATGTGCTGCATTTACGTGTAAGCGGCGAAAATGCTGAACAGATTGCTACACAGGTAAAGCAAGAGCTGAATAACAGCAATGATATTCAGGCGATCAGCAAAAAATACAGCACTAGCGGCATTAAAGTCGAAGCTGCTGACATGGGCGTGAGAAGCCTGTCAGAAATTCCGGCAGAACTGGCTGCACGTGTCACGACCCTACAGCCAGGTCAAACCTCTGAACTCATTCCGGTTGCTGATGGGGTACATGTACTCAAGCTACTAGAACGTAAAGGTGGCGAACAAAAAGCCCTGGTTCCTCAATACTTGACCCGTCACATCCTGATTCAACCCTCTGAAGTAGTCAGTCCGGAAAATGCCAAACAGATGATTGACAGTTTATATAGCCGCCTGCAACAAGGCGAAGATTTTACTGTTTTAGCTTCAACCTTCTCCAATGATACCGGTTCAGCACGTGATGGTGGCAGTCTTGGCTGGGTAAGCCCTGGGGTAATGGTGCCTGAGTTTGAACAGCAAATGAAAAGCACCCCAGTGGGGCAGTTCAGTAAACCGTTTCAATCCCAGTTTGGCTGGCATATCCTGCAAGTCAGCGAAACACGTCAACAGGATATGACAGAGGAATATCAAGAACGTATGGCCCGTCAATTACTTGGTGAACGTCAGTTTGATGCCGAGCTGGACAGCTGGTTACGTGAAACACGTAGCAATGCCTATGTAGAAATCAAAGATCCACAACTGGATCCTAAACGTAATCGTTAAGCCCAGATCCATTTTAAAAAGCCAGCGCTAGATTGCTGGCTTTTTAATTTTTATCCATGCAAAACTTACAGGCATAAAAAAACCTCTCGATGAGAGGTTTTTTTAATTTTCAGACTCGATTAACGATTATTTTCGTCGTCTTGAGTATCTTCAAATTTAGTATCGTTGTCAAAGCCAGCGCCTTGACCACCAAAGCCACCTTGACCACCGAAGCCAGCACCTTGACCGCCACCGAAGCCGCCTTGACCACCAAAGCCACCACCTTGACCACCAAAGCCAGCGCCTTGACCGCCACCGAAGCCACCTTGACCACCAAAGCCAGCACCTTGACCGCCACCGAAGCCACCTTGACCACCGAAGCCAGCGCCTTGACCGCCACCGAAACCACCGGTAGCACCTTGACCGCCAAAGCCAGCACCTTGTGGACCAGCAGGCGCACCAGCAGGACGAGGATTACGTGCAGGCACTACAGTTGAAATTGCATGCTTATAAACCATTTGGCTTACTGTATTTTTTAATAAAACCACGTATTGGTCGAAAGACTCGATATGACCTTGTAATTTAATACCGTTTACCAGGAAGATAGATACTGGGATACGTTCCTTACGGAGAGAATTCAAGAATGGATCTTGTAAAGTTTGACCTTTAGACATGTTATAACTCCAAAAAAAAATTAAAAATCAGCGCAAAAACTATCTCTATTTTTCAATTAAAAATTATAAAAAAGATAGTCCCTAAATTTTGCTTTATCCGTGACAGTTTCGCAAGTCTTGTTGAGCCTGCTGTAGCGTAAAATATGTTGTAAATTTATGCTTTTCTTGCAAAGACCTCAGCCACGTATATTGACGTTTTGCAAGTTGTCGTGTCGCAAATAAAGCTTTATCCTCCATTTCCTGTTGCTTTTCCTTGGTTTTGTCAGCATTTTTTAAGAATTCTATAGCTTGACGGTAACCTACCGAACGCATAGAAGGTAGATTTTCATTAAAATCGTATTTTTCAATTAAACTAACAACTTCATTTAAAAAACCGTTTTTCCACATCATTTGCAGACGTTGTTCAATACGCCCGTGTAATTCTAACCGATCTGGCATAAGTGCATAGTTATAAAAACTGTAACGATATGGTAAGTTTTTAGGTTGCTCTGCCTGTAGTTTTGTAATCGGCTCACCGGTCAGTTTAAACACTTCTAAGGCACGAATAATACGCTGCTTGTCACTAACCTTGAATTTCTCCGCAGCAACGGGATCTACGGCACTTAATTCTGCATAAACAGCCTCCCAACCTTCTCGCTCGCCTTTGGCTTCAATTTCAGCACGAATCGTATAGTCGGCACTGGGCAGATTATCTGACAACCCCTCAAGTAAGGCTTTAAAATACAGCATGGTTCCGCCCACCAATATCGGTGTTTTACCACGTGCATGAATATCATCAATTAACCGGCAAGCATCTTCAACAAAGTTTGCCGCAGAATAGACTTCGAGTGGACTGATAATATCGATCAGATGGTGCGGATAGCGCGCCAGTTCCTCTTTAGAAGGCTTGGCTGTACCAATATCCATTTCCCGATAAACCAGCGCAGAATCGACCGAAATCAGCTCGAATTTTCCATGCTCATACAGTTCACATGCCAAAGCGGTTTTACCACTTGCAGTTGGCCCCATTAAATTGATGACCGGCAATTGATTGGACATGTAAAACTACTCTCCTCGAGCAAAAAGTTTGTCTAGTTGATTCAATGGAAAAGCGCGCCAAGTCGGACGGCCATGATTACATTGACTGGCAAATTCAGTGTGTTCCATCTGACGCAATAAAGCATTCATTTCAGACAGGCTTAAAATGCGATGCGCACGTACTGCACCATGACAGGCCATACCTGCCAGAATCTGGTCACGTTTCTGCAATAGACCCTGTACCTGATCATTCGGATCCAGATCATTTAACAGCTCGGGAATCAGTGCATCAAAATCTGCTTTGTGCAAAATGGCAGGTACGCCACGCACAATCACCTGTTCATCACCATACTGGTCAATTTCAAGCCCCAAACGCATTAACTGCCCTTTGAGTTCTTCGACCCGCATCGCCTGCATTCGAGTGATGTTGACCACTTTGGGAATCAGCAATTGCTGTGATGTCCAGAATTCAGGTTTATCCCAAGCCGATTTCATTTGCTGCAAGACGATCCGCTCATGGGCAGCATGCATATCCACAATGATCAGCCCTTCGGTATTTTGTGCCAGAATATAAATCCCATGTAACTGGGCAATCGCAATCCCGAGTGGATGTTCATCGACTTTGGCCTGTATATGACTTTGCAAGGCTTGCTCTGCAACTTGTGGCTCATAGGCAGAGGCTTGATCACGCAGCGGTGCCAGATAGCTTTGCAGGGCATTATTCAGCTGCTGCGAGCCTGCATAAGACGCATTATAGTCTCGCGCATAATGTACCGTTTGTGGCCGCGAAGATTCAAAGTCGGTCAGTACATCCGATGCCTCATTTTCATCTTTAGCAGCTACAGGTAGGTTAGAGGATAATTGCTGCTGCGCATGCGCAGTCTGGTGCAGGCTAAACTGTTCCTGATAACGCGGTTGCGGTACAAGTGCAACAGGTTCATCATCAACTTTCATCGCAGTTGCTAAATCAGCAGTTGCCGTCTGGAATTGTGCCAGAGTTTCTTTGGCATAATGCCGTACAAACTCATGTACTTCACGCTGATTCAGAAAGCGAATTTCATGCTTAGTGGGATGGACATTGACATCAACATTTTCAGGATCAACTTCTAAAAACAGCAAATAAGCCGCATGTTGATGGCCATGCAAAATGCCATCATAAGCCATCCGCAAGGCATGAGAAATGGTTTTGTCTTTGACAATCCGGCCATTGACATAGACATATTGCAAGTCGGCCTGTGCACGCGCATCTGAGGGATGACCAAGCCAGCCTGATAAACGCATGTTTATACTGTCAGCATCGATCCAATAAGCATTTTCAGTGAACTGACGACCCAATAACTGCTGTACCCGCTGGAAACGTAAAGCACCGCTGTCCGCCACGGGTAAATTCAGCTTGATGCTTTCATTATGTTCCAGCACAAACCGGATATCAAAATGCGTCAGTGCCATACGGCGTACAATTTCTTCAATGTGGCCAAATTCAGTGCCCGGTTTCTTTAAGAATTTACGCCGCGCAGGCACATTAAAAAATAAATCCTGAACCCGGATATGCGTCCCTTTCGAAGCCGCGACCGCTTGAATCTGCTGATGATCAAAAGCCGTACCGTTTACTTCTACCTGATAACCAATGCCATCCTCATTTTGACTGCTGATCATGGTCAGGCGTGAGACTGCTGCAATCGATGCCAGCGCTTCTCCACGAAAGCCTAAACTGCTGATCGCATACAGCTCATCGGCACTCTGGATTTTGCTGGTGGCATGACGCATGACGGCCAATGCCAGATCTTCAGCATGAATACCACGGCCGTTATCCATAATTTCAATTAAGGTACTGCCACCCTGTTCCACCCGGATGATCAGCTCGGTCGCACCCGCATCAATCGAGTTTTCCAGTAATTCCTTGACCACGGATGCCGGACGTTCAATCACCTCACCTGCAGCAATCTGGTTGGCCAGCGCAGGATCAAGGGCACGGATACGGCGTAGGCTTAAATCATTCGACATGTGAAAATTGACGCTCCAAAGCCTCTCGCAAAGCAAGATTAGAGGAAATCAGGCTTGCAGTACGGGTCAGTTCATCTTCAGATTTTAAAATTTCAATAATCAGGTCAGCTTGCGGAATTTCATCGCCACCTTTGGAGGGCCATTCAAATAAAAATAGCGCATTCGGAGTTTCCAGATAATCCCGGATTCCCATCAATTCGAGTTCATAGGGGTCATTCAGACGGTACAGGTCAAAGTGAAAAATATCCTGCCCATTGATCTGATACGGTTCGACCAGCGTATAAGTCGGACTTTTCACCGAACCTTGATGACCCAGCTGTTGCAAATAATAGCGCGTTAAAGTCGTTTTTCCTGCCCCCAAATCACCGATCAGATATACGACTCCCGCAGGGAAATTTTCGGCCAGAACCTTGGCCAGTTTCTGGGTATCGTCTTCATGATTTAAAGTGACATTAAATGAATAAGGCATATTACTCACGACATGATGCAAAAGAATAAATATGATAGCATCGCCACGCTTTAAAAGCCTATTCACCTGTGTGAGAAACTGTATTTTTTCACCATTTCTGTTTCTGAGAGGTTGATCTGCCTGCCATGCATCCGACTGTTGAGTTTAATCCGCCCATGTTAAATGGGGTCAGTGCCAGTAAAGTGTTCTTGCAGGATAGTCTAGATGCACCCCCGACAGTTTTTGCTTATTTATGCACGCAATTTGCGCATATCGCAGCAGATGAATGGCAAGCCCGTTTCGCCAAAGGTCTGGTCTATGATGCGCAGGGCCATCAATTAAGCACAGAAAGTCCATTTCAGGCCAATAGTCATTGTTTCTATTATCGCTTTCTGGCACATGAAGTGCATGTTCCTTTTCAACATCAGATTTTATTTGAAAATGAGCATTTCATGGTGATCGATAAACCGCACTTTCTGACCATGAGTCCGACCGGGCAATATGTACAGGAAACCTTGCTGGTTCGTCTTAAAAAACAGACGGGTAATGAGCATCTGACTCCTATCCACCGGTTAGATAGGGAAACGGCAGGTGTGGTGCTGATTTCCAAATGTGTAGAATCACGTGGCCTGTATCAGCAGATGTTCGCCACACGTCAGGTTCAGAAGACCTATCACGCCATTGCAGCATACAAGGCTGATCTGACTTTGCCACTCATCACACGACTAAGAATGCAAAAAGGCCAACCCTTCTATACCATGCAAGTGATCGAGGGTGAACCAAATAGCGAAACGGCGATTGACCTGCTGGAACATGATACCGAATGGGCCAAATACGAGCTGAAACCGCATAGCGGCAAACAGCATCAATTACGGGTACATCTGAATCATCTGGGCATTCCAATTCGGCATGATCCGTTTTATCCGCAAGTCGCGCACAAGCCCGATGATGACTTTTCCACACCTTTGAGTTTGCTGGCCAAACACATTCAATTCATCGATCCAATCACGCAACAGACGATGGATTTTAGCTCCAGACTTGAATTGACACTGTAAATCGCTTGTCATTACAGATTATTTTCTAAAATCGGTCGCTTTAGGATTGAATTTCAAAAGTAATTGATTAGAATAAATGCGAAAAGTTAAGTAATTTAAAGCTTTGAAAATATTATGAGAAAAACTGAGGTTTATCAGGTTCGCTTGGACTCGCAAGAAAAGAAGCAAGCCTTTGCAGTATTTAAGCAATTGGGGATTACGCCGGCTCAGGCCGTACGTCTTTTTTTCAAACAGGTGGTACTGACCAAATCGATTCCCTTCTCGATTGAAAACCAGAATATCAATCTGGAACAGCTGATCCGCCTGCGCAAACTTAAACAGAGTGAAGCTAAAAACGAGCACGCGGTTGGTGCAAGTCCGGCGTTGAATGGACTGGATGATCAGGAAATCCAGCTCGATGATGATCATCTGGATTTATTTGAAGAACTGAATGCCATTTTGGGCGAAAGCGACAAAATTTAACATTGTCGCATTTCCGAACAATTTCTAAAGCCTGCCACTGACAAATTTCGCTATGCTTGATGCTGATAATGAATAAAAAATTAGCATGGAGGATGCAATGCTCGTACGACGCGCTCAATCAGCAGACCTGAATCAGCTTGCGATATTATTCGATGAATATCGACAATTTTATGGCACCTCTTCTAACCCCGAACTCTCCTACCAATTTTTAAAACAACGTTTTGAAGATGGACAGACCGTCATTTTCATTAATACCAAAGATGATACTTTTACCGGCTTTATTATCCTGTATCTGGGTTTTTCTTCGGTGGCCTGCTCGACCTATTATATTCTGGATGATGTCTATATCACCCCGATATTTCGGCGTCAGGGTGCAGCCAGACAACTGATTGATACTGCAATTTTATTTGCCAAACATGAACAGGCCTTAAGAATTACCCTGGAAACCCAAAAGAACAATTACCAATCGCATGAATTGTATGAATCTATGGGATTTATTAAGGATAATGAGTTTCAGACCTATCATTGTTTCCTGAGATAAAATCTGATCGTTCAAATAAACTTGAGAAGAATAACTCAATTATTCTTCTGAACGGAATTTTGCCAAAGCCACCTGTTCTGCATTTAAATAGATCCATTCTCCTTCAGCCAGCTCAGGCAGAGCCAAAGCACCAATTTGAGCACGATGCAATTGCTCGACTTTATTTCCGACGGCTGCCAGCATGCGTTTCACCTGATGATATACCCCTTGATGAATGCTCATTTGCAGACGGCTTTCAGACAGACGTATCACTTCAGTGGCTGCAAAAATACCTTTTTCATTGCGTAGCTCAACGCCTTGTTCCAGTTGCTGTAGCTGAGCATCAGTGACTGGATCTGCCGTTTGCATTTGATAAACTTTGGCCACATGTTTTTTCGGATGTGTTAACGCTTGCAGAAACTGGCCATCATCAGTCAACAATAACAGTCCGGTGGTGTCCTGATCCAGACGACCCACGCATTGAATGCCACGATTCAGCAGCATCTCATCAAACAGATCAAACACACTAAAATGATGCGTGGCCTGATGCGAACACTCATAGTCCTGCGGTTTGTTTAAAGCGATATAGACTTTCTCTCGATAGCGATGGGCCTTGCCATAGACCTCGAAGTCTAAATCATTCAAATCCAGTTTATGTTTAGGATGATCAATCACTTCATTCTGGATAGAAACAGCACCATTTTTAATCAATTGCTGACAATGCTTGCGGGAACCGAAACCTTGTGACTGCAACATTTTTTCCAATAGCATCTGCTTAAACCTGTATCGCGTGAAGAGTTGTGCATTCTATCCTGAAACACACCTAAATTGATTGCTTCGCTTATTTTCTTCGTATCACCAGCTGAAACGCTCTACAATGGTGGCATTTTCCATGTTTCCTCTCCCGCCCATGTCACAACTCGATTTAAATTTGATGGTTCTTTTGGTATTACTGGCCTGTGGTATATTCAGTCACAATAGTGCTGTCACCATCGCTGCAGCGGTACTGATTGTTCTTAAAATTACCCCGCTACACGACCTGTTGCCTTATGTACAACAACATGGTTTGAATATTGGAATTATTATTTTAACCATCGGGGTATTGGCACCGATTGCGAGTGGCAAAATTGCCGGAGAAAGTATTCTCAAGTCATTTCTCAGCTGGAAATCTTTACTGGCCATTGCCATTGGTGTTTTTGTGGCTTGGCTCGGTGGCCGCGGTGTGAAACTGATGTCGAATCAACCGGATATTGTCGCGGGCTTATTGATTGGTACTGTAGCAGGTGTGGCGGTGTTACGCGGCGTACCTGTTGGGCCGCTGATTGCAGCCGGGATTTTATCCTTATTGATTGGTACGCAATAATATTCAGATCACCCGTATGCAAAGATTTCTCAAAAATACATCACATGACCTATAATATGCAGATCACCTATTGATTACCTTGCACCAAGCTTTAAAGCAGTGTTTCAAGCTTGCTCAGGATATGTCAGCAGATCAACGGAAGATTCATCTTGGTTATAAGCTTTCCAAGCTAAAATAAAGGCAATACAAAAAAATAGAATGATCTTTAACAAGCTGTGACCTGATAAAAATTTGAAATTTACTGCATGACAAATCCGAGCCTAATCTTTTAAGGCATAAACCAAACTTTCTATCATCTCGCCGTTTTCCAAATATACTTTAACCGGAATCCGTTGATATTCATCACCTTCAAACGCATCCAGCTCTTCCCAATATTGGGGAAGATGCTCAGATATAAATACATAACCCTGAACAGTCTCGCCCGAATCACTGAGCTGAATGGCCGGGCTACCAAATTCAGCCCCCCAGCCACGCTGTTGCAAATGCCCACGGATATAAGCGGCTTTCCAGCTTCCCCCAATCCGCTCCATGACATGGGCATTGGGTTGCTGGGGACGAAGCGTGCCGTATACGAATAAACTATGCATCTTAAAAGTTCTGAAGGATCATTTCGGGGATTACTCTACAAATAACAGTGCCAGACGGACTTGGTCATAGGCCATTTTAGGCGTGGTGAGTTCTACAATCGGGCGCAACTTAATCGAGCCATCATCATTAAAATGCTCAGCACTTTGACGTTTGGTTAAGCGTTTATAAATTTTACGCACCTGCTCCACCACTTCCTCACCCGGATGAGCCACCGAAATATCCAGTCCCTGCTCTTTGTGTAAACGGCCTAGATGATTAATGATTGTCGCTGGCGTCAGACCACGTTCAGTCGCGATATCCGCAACTTCATAGCCTTCTTCAAACAGTGCTCGGGTTTCATCCAGTGTGGCAGTGGCATAACTCTGCTTCGTGCCACTCTTGGAAATTTTCTTTTCATTGCGCTGGATTTCTGCTTCATTCAATGTGCCACCGCAGTGACGAATAAAGGCTTTATGCTGCGCAGTCAAATCGACATTTTCAAAATTCGCTTCGGCTTCATCAGAAAGTTCCTGAAAACGACGATCAGCTTTAATCGCTAAACTGTCAAGTTCCAAAGCCTGCTCATTAAAGCCTTTTAAACGTAAGCCATTTAAGCTTTTCAACCGTGACAGCGCCACATAACCTTGACCTTTCTCGAAAGTATGACTCAGATCAATTTCTGCTGCTTCCAAGGTCATCCCTTGAGATTTATGAATGGTAATCGCCCAGGCCAAGCGTAAAGGAATTTGCTGGAAACTGGCAATAGTCTTACCAGCTTCATTGTCTACCGACCAGGTTTCCGGCTCCACCACCAAGGTCGTGCCATCGGTCAGTTTTACTTTGGGCAGCACACCATATTCATCGTCTTCTTCAAAACTGATCACTTCACCCAGACTGCCGTTGATATAGCCCATATCAAAGTTATTTTTTACAAACATGACTTTGGCATGCTTTTTCAAGGTTAAGGCTTCTGGTGCACGTACTGAAGATTTTAAAGTTTCAATCAGCTTTTCATTGCCATCACACTGGGCATCAAACTGGCGCGGATCATTGTCAATTTCATTCAGATGTTTAAAGTTAAGACTATCCACATCCATATTATGGGTATACAGACGCGTATAGGTATCGCCGATTTCTTGATGTCGGGTTGCCTGTAAAGCCGTGCGATGTTCATGGCTAATCGCCTGCGCACGGATCGCATTCAGGATGTCATTCAGATAATCATTGCCCTGACGATGCTGCTCGGTCAGATAACAGACCCGAAACTTGGCTTCTACCCAGGCTTCCGACATAAAGCAGAATTTATCGCGATTACGCTCGTCATTCTTACCGACTGGCGGCAACTGGAAAAAATCCCCGGCCACAATTACCTGAATACCGCCAAAGGCTTCATCACTGTCCTTAAAATATTTCAGCACCTGATTGACCAGATTCAGCTGCTTGGCATGCAGCATGGAAATTTCATCAATAATCAGAACTTGGGCATTTTCCAGATGTTCTTTTAAGTATTTACGCTCTTTCATGCGCTTTAAGTCATCTTCGGACAAAAAGTCTTTAATCCCAATGCCGGCCCAGGTGTGAATGGTCATACCATTCATATGCGTGGCTGCAATACCGGTCGATGCCGTAATCGCGACGGCGACTTTACGCGCTTTTAAATAATTAATATATTGATTCAGCGTATAGGTTTTTCCTGCACCCGCAGAACCGGTTAAAAAGACATTTTCTCCTGCTTTGAGTAACTTAAGGGCAGTTTCCTGTTTCATAAGAGCAATACCGTGAAAGAACGGCTATAGCCTAACGATTTTTGGCAGAAAAGTTAAGCGTCATGGCGGAAAACCACTTAATCTTGCACTTAAGCCTGCAAGTTGAGCCAGTTGATAAAATGCATCGCGATATTGCTATATTCAGCTTCTGCCTTTTGATTGTTCGGATATTCCAACTGATCGAAGATCACTTGCCCATTGACGATTCGACAGCCCAGAATTAAAGGTAAACGCACATCCGGATGCGACATGCGAAAGGCCACATATTGCCCTTCAATAATCTGCTGGGCATAACTGGCAGCCAGACAGTTCCTGAAAACCTTGGATTCTTCCAGAATACGATCCAGATTTTTAAGCTCCTCAAAACGCCAGTTGAAATATAATAAAAATGAGGCCTGCGTCAAAGGTGACCAAGTTACGAGCGCAAACTCTTTTTTCAGCTTGGCCATCATTTCCTGCTTCTGAATCTGATCATGCCAGATCACGGCCTGAGCGAATAATCCACTCCAGCTGAGGTTTTTCGGAATCTCGTTATGACTGGAAAAATATTCCACCAGATAGTCACGCACATAACTGTCAAATACAGACTCACGCACATGTCCACTGTGTAAATAAAACAGCTGTCTAAATTCGACAAAAGGAATCCGATAGCGCTGCAACACATGATAGAAATCCCGATTCTGCTGGCTTTGAGGCTGAATATAGGTCAAGACTTCTTCTGGAAGATGTGTGGTAATTTTATATAGATGCTGCATATATGCCTGCATCACCCGGCTCAGTTGCAAATAGACTTTCTTGGTGATCTGATCATCCATTTTGACCACGTTACGCAGCAGTTCTATCCATTCGTCCAGATACAGAATCGAGGGAGTGATGGCAATCCGCTGATCATCCATCGATTGGCGTGTACCTTTTAAGACCACCGCCTGATTATGCTGATGTTGAAACCAGTCATGCTGGATTGCATATTCATGCATGCTATGAATAAACAGTCGCGCTGAGACATATTGAAAATATTGTAAGGTCGCCAGAATAATCTGCGGATGAATATGATGGCTGTCTACAAAACTTAAGGCCGTCACTGCCACCCGCACGCTGCTGTGCTGAATATTGCTACTGATCCAGTCCACCACTTCGGCTGGTTGCCTGAAAATCCAGTTCACTGCACGATGACAGTCAAATAGTGGTAATCGGGCCACCTTTTTTTGCCATAAATAGAGATGATTTTCCAGAAAATTTTGTTTGGCTAATAAGTCATCACGATGCCAGACCTCACGATTCATCAAACGGACAAAACCGAGCAGGTGGCTCTGCTCCTCGGCATGCCGATATAGCAAACAGATATCATCAGTATGATCATTCAATTCATGTAAATTAAAACGCTCTTCAAAAGACAAGGACATAATCCGAAACGTCGCCGGATGCAAAAACTGTGCGGCACTAAAACAGAATTCATCCAGAGTATCCATTAAGGACTGGATGGACAGGAACTCATCCTGTTGTAGAAATGCCAAAGAAAAAGCCTGTTGCAAGCTTTCAAGAATTTGCGGGGGAATATCCTGTTCGTCCAGAACAACGTTTTGCATGACTGGTGTTGTATACAACCCGGCCTCTATTAAATGATGATCAATAATCTCAGCCTGAACCACCGACATCTGTTGCAGGAATGCCAATACCCGTGCTGGGCCATTTACCGCCTCATAGACCTGGTTCAGAATCAGTTTGCGTAATTGCTTGGCTTTGTCACGTAAATACAGCGAATGCTGCGGTTTCAAGTCCCCAGTCAGGAAATAGATATCCTGTAAAAAAAATTCCTCTAGCGCTTCTGCTTTGTATTGCTGAAAATAAAAATGACTCTCGACCAAAACGGGTGCAGTTCCGGAGTCCAGTGTATATGCAGTATAAAACTGGATATAGAACAACCCGTCCAGCAATTCAATCCGGTATTGACCCTGCTGAATTTTTAATAGATTTTGTGCAGTCAGATGACCAATCATCGCCATCTGATCCAGATAAAGCTGGTTCAACTCCGGAGAAATCCGCAAACATTGTTGTGCCAGCAATTTTAACGGCGCTACCCAATCACCCTGTTCCATATACGCACCTATTTATTTTATTTTTATATTGAATCATGTTGAGCCCTCGATCATCGATCAGTGACTATTTGACCATACATTATGGCAGTACTCGCACAATAAAACAGCACTGCAGGATGACTTCTAAATATAGCGCATCTCAATATGTCACAACTTGGATTTACAACGAGGATTCGGTTGCCTGCTGGTCTTGCTGACGCTGCACAGTGAGCGCTGCCAACCCCGTATAAATATGCTGTTGCAAGCTATGCCGAAACTCAACCAGCTCTTCTTGCGTCTGCACCTGAGCAATCGATAGTCGTGGCATAAACTGAAAATAAAAGGGCAAGCGTTTTGGCAACAGGTGTTTGGGCAGAGAAGGAATCACATCGCCCTGACGTAGTAATTTATTGAGTTGTGGTATTTTAAGTAGTGTTTGAAAATACTTATGCTGGATAATCTTATTGGCATTAAAGCCAATCTCATAGACCTCATCCGCACCGAGAGCGGCAAAAGGGACAAGATCATAGTTGAATTCTTGCGCCAGCTTTAAAAAGCCGTAACGCTGCTTCCAGATCAGCTGATACTGCTCACCCTGACGTTTGAGCACTTCACGACCGCCACCCGGAAAGACCAGAATGGAATAGCCTTGCTGCATTGCAGCACGCACATAGGCTTGTGTTCCATCAATGGCACCAAACTTTTTCACGGCTTCACGCCACAGCGGCACATAAAAATGGCTATGATCTGCAATACTGACCACAGCCACCTTATGTTCGTTGTAGAGGTAATCAATCAGCATCGGCGCATCAAAGATGCCATACATGGAATGATTACCGACATACATTGCAGGTCGACTGGCATCCATATACTCAGCCCCTAAAAATGTCGGGGTAAAATATAACTTGGAGAAGGCACTTAAACGCCTGATCCACTGCCCGTCATGCTTGGCCTGCAATCTGTCTACTCTCTATTTATTGCGGATCATGCCACACGTTTTTGAACCAGAATCGAACCCACTGAATAACCAGCACCGAATGAACAAAGTACGCCGTATTCACCATCTTCCACTTCATGGGCAGTGCGGTGTAATGCAATGATCACGCCTGCAGAAGAAGTATTGGCAAACTCGTTCAGAATCATCGGCACCAGACCAGGTTTGGCATTTTCTTTGCCAACCACCAGTTTCAGGATCAGTTCATTCATACTGGCATTGGCTTGATGGAGCCAGAAGCGTTTCACGCCAGTCGGTGCAATCTGATTCTTCTCCAGTTGCGCTGTAATCATTTTCGCAACCAGTGGGCAGACTTCTTTAAAGACCTTACGGCCATCCTGACGGAAACGCTTGTCATCAATGTCGGCATTTTCAGAGGTATTCAAGAAACCAAAGTTATTGCGGATGTTATTCGAGAACTGGGTGAACAACTCGGAATCCAGAATTTCAAAACCGGTTTTGCTTTCAGTGTTTTCAATAATTGAAGCGGTTGCCACATCACCAAAAATAAAGTGACAGTCACGTGAACGAAAATCGGTATGTGCAGAGGTAATTTCCACATTAACCAATAACACACGACGCGCACCAGCCTTAATCGCATCATAGGCCTGTTTCAGACCAAATGTTGCTGCCGAGCAGGCCACATTCATGTCATAGGCATAGCCTTTAATGCCTAGAGCGGTTTGAATCTCGATGGCAACGGCAGGATAAGCACGTTGCAAATTCGAGCATGACAAAATCACGATATCAATATCTTCAGCAGTCACGCCTGCATTTTCCATCGCCTGCTTGGCTGCGATTACACCCCATTCTGCTTGCAGTGAAATTTCATCATCTGCACGTTCAGGTAAATTCGGACGTAAACGTTTCGGATCTAGAATACCGCTTTTTTCCGCAACATAACGGCGTTGGACACCAGATGCCTTTTCAATAAATTCTGCACTAGAACCACGACGCGCTTCAATTTCGCCTGCAGCGATTTTGTCCGCATTTTCGTGATTAAACAGTTCCACATAAGCATTTAAACTTTCAACTAATTCTTCATTGGTGATGACATTTTCCGGATGGAACAAGCCAGTACCCGTAATGCGGATGCCCATGTAAAACTCCTTCTCTGAATTACCTATATCTTAACTGATTCCAAGACGATCCCATACTTTTTGCAAGCGAGTTGGAGACACGGGTGCTTTTGTTTTCATCGGTTGTGAAAACAATGAGATTCTTAACTCCTCGACCATGAAGTACAATTCTTTCAGACGAGGGTCATCTTTAAACTTGAACAATTTTTCCATCCATTGATCAATTTGGTCAATGGCGGAATTGTCCCTTTGTAGATTATTGGGCAAGCGGTCTAAACGCAAGATCAAGGCTTTCAAATAACGTGGAAATTCGATCCATACATCGGATGGTTTACGATATACAAAGTCAGAAAGACTCATTAAATCAAGTTGATCTTCAATATCATTGATATTTTTCTCAAACACAGAATGGTCTAAAACCAATAATTTCCGGCGGATTTCCTGCCACTGGATATAAATATCTGTAATCTCTTTCAGAGTAACTTGCCCATGACTTAAGAAAGATTTTTTTACATCTTCAACCAGTTTTTGGAACTCTTGCGCATTGACAGGTAGCTCATTCATGGACACTTGCAGTGTGGCATAAACTAACATTTGTTCTAGTTGGGCCTTGTCACCGAGTGGCGAATAAGCCAGTGCCAAAGGTTTGGAGATCTGTTTTTTTAACTGGCGAATCAGGTCTCCCAGTTGCATATGCACCAGTCGGATCACCCCTTCACGATGTTTTTTGATCGCTTCCGCCTGATCGTTAAAGGTCTGAATCACCACGCCCGACTCATCTTTTTGCTCCAGTGCAGCAAAGGCTTTGGTCGGCACCAGCGCCTGATACTGCTTGACCACGACACCCGTGACTTTTTGTGAGGCTTCAAACACAAAACTTTCCGGGAAGGTTTTAAATTCACCTTTCAGCTGCTTGACCGGACTATGGGTTTCAGCCCGGCAACGTGCTTTCAGCTCTGACAAATCACGACCCTGTTCAATGACACGACCTTTTTCATCAGTGACTTTAATAAACGGTAACAGATACTGTTCGACCCGGTCAAAGCTGAAATCTTTCTCAGTGATTTGATCGCCACGTAACTGGAACGCCAGGAAACCAAAGATATGTTTCTGCAGATCCTGTACATCGACTTTTGCCATGAGTTTTCGTGCAGTATCTGGAATTGGCACCAGATTACGGCGCTTGTCCTTCGGCAAGCCTTTTAGCAATGCTTCAATCAGGTCCAGACGCCAGCCTGGAATTCCCCAGGACCAGATTGATTCATCTACCTGAGCCAAGGCTTGCAGTGGAATTTTAACTGTCGCGCCATCTTCATCATGACTCGGGTCAAAGCGATAGGTCGCTGCCAGACGAAGTTCACCATTACGTAAATAGTCAGGAAATTGCTGTGTGGTTGGACGGTCATTCAGCCATAATGCATCATCATCAACAAATAAATAACGTGGCTGCTGAGGCTCAACCGTAGCCCGCCAATCTTCAAAAGTACGGCGGCTGGCCACTTCAGCTGGCACTTTAGATGCATAGAACTGGTAAATGGTTTCTTCGTCTACCACCAGATCACGACGACGCAATTTATCCTCAACCCGTTCGACTTCTTCCAGTTTAAGCAAGTTATGCTTTAAAAATGGCGGACTAATACCGAGATGACCCGTAGTTAAAGCATCGCGTAAGAAAATTTCATGCGCCGCAGCCTGATCGACTTTTTCATAATTGATTGCTCGTTTTGGCTCAATGATCAGACCAAATAATGAAATCTGGTCATAAGCGTTCACCACACCGGCTTTTTTCGACCAGTGCGGTTCAAAATAATGATGCTTGAGCAGATCGCGGGCGGCTAGCAGTATCCATTCCGGTTCAATCTTGGCCAGAGTGCGTAAATACACTTGCGAGGTTTCCACCATCTCAAAAGCCATGACCCACGGCGTATTGCTCTTATGCAAAGTCGATGCCGGGAAAATCCGGGCTTTCTGCTGACGTACCGCCATAAACACATTACGTTCATCGGTCTTGTTGGCAATAAACGACAATAAGCCGGTGAGTAATGCACGATGCAGATTTTCATAACTGGCAGCTTTGTCATTAAATGACAGTTTTAGACCTTGAGCCAAGTCCACCAGTTGTTCATGGGTTTTTTTCCATTCACGTAAACGCAGCCAGCTCAAGAAATGATTCCGCGCAAATGTACGGCGTTTATTCTCACTCATACTTTCGCGATTGCCGTGCAATGTTTCCCAGAGTTTTATATAGAACAAAAAGTCAGAATCAGCTTCACGGAACAAGGCATGTTTCTGGTCGGCCTGCATTTGTTTGTCTGCAGGACGTTCACGCGGATCTTGCACCGCGAGCGCCGCAACAATAATCAAGACTTCGTTTAAAACACCAAAATGTGCGCCACCCAAAATCATACGGGCCAGACGTGGGTCAATCGGCATTTTTGCCATTTGCTGACCGATTTTGGTTAATCCACTGCTTTGAAGTCTCCCTTTCTCAAAGGGAGATTTAGAAGGATTTGCTTGATCATCTTCAGTTTTAGGAGAATTTTTCTCGGCCATTGCCCCCAACTCAATCAGCAACTTACGGCCATCATTCACCAGACGGTGATCCGGTGGTTCGATAAAATCAAAGTCCTCCAGCGAGCCTAAACCCAGACTCTGCATCTGCAAAATCACCGATGCCAGATTGGTACGCTTGATTTCAGGTTCAGTAAATTCCGGACGGCTCAGAAAGTCGTCTTCCGAATACAGGCGGATACAAACACCGGGCGCAATACGACCACAACGACCTTTACGCTGATTGGCTGCAGCCTGAGAAACGGCTTCAATCGGCAGGCGCTGCACCCGTGAACGATAGTTATAACGTGAAATACGCGCAAAACCACTATCAATTACATAACGAATATTCGGTACAGTCAACGCTGTTTCCGCGACGTTGGTGGCAATAATAATACGTCGCCCACCACCGGAAGGATTAAAGATTTTTTGCTGCTCTGCCAAGGCTAAACGGGCAAATAAGGTTAAGACTTCAGTATGCCGTGGTCCATGCTTGATCAGGGTTTCCTGTAGCTCGCGAATTTCCTGTTCTGTACTGGCAAAAATCAGGATATCGGCATGTTCGGGATGGCCTTTTTCTTGTGCATCCTGAAAACATTCTTCTACCGCTTTAACCACAGCACGCGGCAAGTTTTCTTCGAAGTCATCAAATTCATCATCATCGCTGCCGCCAATGCTCATTTCCGAGATCGGGCGATAACGCAGTTCAACCGGGAAACTACGGCCTTCTACTTCAAAAATGGGTGCACCATTAAAGTAATTACTAAAACGGTTTACATCCAGTGTGGCAGACGTAATGATGACTTTCAGGTCTGGACGACGCGGCAGTAACTGCTTCAGATAGCCCATAATGAAGTCGATATTCAGCGAACGTTCATGTGCTTCATCAATAATAATGGTGTCATATTTGCTTAGGTAGCGGTCATGCGTCAGTTCGGCAAGCAGAATACCGTCAGTCATCAAGCGTACAATTGAATCTTGGGAACCCTGTTCAGTAAAACGCACTTTAAAGGAAATTGATTCCCCGAGTTTTTCGCCAACTTCTTCAGCAATACGCTGTGATACGCTTCGAGCCGCCAGTCGGCGTGGCTGGGTATGTCCAATCAGACCAGTCAGGCCGCGTCCAGCCAGCATGGCAATTTGCGGTAATTGTGTGGTTTTACCAGAACCGGTTTCGCCAGCCACAATAATGACCTGATGCTTTTGAATCGCGGCTATCAGCTTGTCAGCGTATTGGGTAACGGGCAAATCTTGATTCAGCTTGATGTCTGGAAGACGTTCCAGCCGCTGCCGCACTTTCAGATTGGATTTTTCAAATAGTTCCTGATACTGCTTGGCATTGGCATCTTTCCCCTTCTTCAGTCGATTTAAACGGTGACGGTCACGCGCCATTATCCATTGATCTACATTTAAATGACTCTGCACAGAGAAAACACCCACATCAAAAAACCGGAAAAGTTTATTTTACTTGGTTCATTAGCTTTCAGATAGTCGTAGTTCTGTTAAGTGCCGGACAAATTGGCTTTACTCGTCTCATTTCCCTTAATTCGGCGTAGTAAATCGAGCAAATTACCCCGCTACTCTCACCTGTCCACATGATTAAGTTTAAGCATAAACCTAATTTTTAAATTGATATCGAGAGTATTTTGAGGAAAACAGGATTTTTTCCTGATTTGCCCTTGAATTTTTCAGTTTCAGCATCATGTTTGTTAGCACGAGGAAAAAGAGATAATTTTGTCATGAAGCCATCATCTTGATGCTGCTCAATGAACAAAGCTATTTTGTGAAAATGGAGAATTTTTACATGATTCGGTTTTTCCGATTTTTGTAATGTAAAAATACCATTTCACCAATAAAGTAAATTTCTATAAGCTAATTGAAATTCAAAACAAACCTCAATCATGGAGACAATGATGAGCTTAATTAATACTGAAGTTAAACCATTTAAAGCAACTGCATTCCAAAATGGCCAATTTATTGAAGTAACTGAAGCTGACCTTAAAGGCAAATGGTCTGTAGTATTCTTCTACCCAGCTGACTTCACTTTCGTTTGCCCAACTGAACTGGGTGACCTTGCTGACAACTACGCTGAATTCCAAAAATTAGGCGTTGAAATCTACTCAGTTTCTACTGACACACATTTCACACACAAAGCTTGGCACGATTCTTCAGAAGAAATCAAAAAAATCCAGTATGTAATGGTTGGTGATGCAAACTGGACGCTTGCTAAAAACTTTGACGTATTAATCGAAGCTGACGGCCTTGCTGATCGTGGTACTTTCGTCATCGATCCAGAAGGTAAAATCCAAATCGTTGAAATCAACGCTGGTGGTATCGGTCGTGATGCTCAAGAACTTCTTCGTAAAGTTAAAGCAGCTCAGTATGTACATGCTCACCCAGGCGAAGTTTGCCCAGCTAAATGGAAAGAAGGCGATGCAACTCTTGCTCCTTCAATCGACCTAGTGGGTAAAATCTAATTTTAATTAGATTAAACTGACTCAAAAAAACCACGCTCTTTAGCGTGGTTTTTTATAACTTTTGATTTGATTTATTTATTTTAGAAGTAATGTTTACACGCAGATTGAGTGTGTGTATTTATCCCGAAATTGCTTGAATCGTCTATTTCTTTGCGATCTATCAAACTGCGCTGAATAAGTTTTAATTTCTCGCTGCAGCTATTTTCTTACAATCCTCTGCCCATTCTTACAATATAGCTATACATCTACAGCACGGCATGGCATAAGTTCAAATGATAAGAAAATAAATATTCAGTGGAGGAACGCATATGCAAAAACTGCTTACAGTGATTTCATGGAAATATAATCCCTCAAGCCGCCACCTGAAAATCGTTTATAGTAATGGCCATACGGAACTCTATCATCCTGTACCCGAATTTATTTATGACAACCTGCTCAGACGTGAAGATAAAGCTGCTTTCGTACATAAATATCTTGAATATAATTTACATTTCAATAAAGTCTGTATGGATTAAAACTAATGCGATTCACGATATCCGACCATCAGCAGACCCGCACCGATCGGTACAGTGCTGATGATAAAACGCTGATCTTGCTGAATCAGATGAATAAACTCTTCCACTTCTGCTGCATGTGAAATGACATTATCCACCACAAGCATCCCACATTTTGGCTTGAGTAATCGAGCCAAATGCTTCCAATAGCCTAGATAGGCATCGCGCTCAGCATCCATTAAAATAAAATCAAACTGTTGCTGTGAAGCTTCTAGATATTGCTGCGCATCCATCACTTGAAAATCAATAAGATGTTCAAAACCCAATGTATTTGCATAGTGTTTCGCTTGAGTGACACGTGCTTTATCTATTTCCAGTGTGGTTATCACTGCTTGGGTATGCTGAGCAGCTTCAGCTAGCCATAAAGTCGAATAGCCTGTGGATGTACCAATTTCCAAAATATCTTTGGCTTGCTGGGCACGAATCAACGTGGATAAAAATCGACCTGATTCTGGTTCTATATTGCGATATCGTTGCAGTCGATCTGTCTGCTTGAGATCATGCATATGAAATTTTTCATATAATTCATGCATGAATTTTTCAAATTCATCTGGATTTAGCATAGCCCCTCCCTGAGCCTTTTAGCTTAAAGCGCCTGAATTAATTTAAAGCGTTCCACTTCACGATCATCGTTGGTGGTAATGGTTTCAGTGAACATTGTTAAAGGGCGCACCCAAATCGAATAATCCCCATAGAGACATTGATAAACCACCAGCTTTTCTTCAGTTTCACTGTGCGTGGCGACATGTAATACCTGATAAAGCTGCCCTTTATAATGCTGATAAATTCCGCGCTGTAATTCCATGATTCAGCCCTCCTGTTATAGATGCCTAATACTAACTGAATTAAGCAAATATCAAGTTAAATTACTTGAAAATTCTTATTCTAACGCCATATAAAAATCTGAAATTAATGATGCATTTTTCAATAAATTAGTAATTCCGATCGATATTATAAAAACAAACTGTTTTACCTATTTTGATTTATGCACTAATATCGCTTTATCAAATAAATATTTATTCCTTTGGAGACGTTAGCCATGTTAGACCAAAATACTTCAGCCCAATTAAAAACACTACTCGAACGTCTGGAAAGCCCGATTGAACTGGTTGCGACTTTAAATGATTCCGACAAATCTGCAAAAATCAAAGAACTGGTTGAGGAAGTGGCTGCATTATCTGATTTAGTCACTGCACGCTTTGACGGTACAAACCAACGTGCTCCAAGCTTTGGTATTGCCAAAGCAGGTGAAGAGCCACGGGTCTACTTTGCAGGTCTGCCAATGGGGCATGAATTCACCTCACTGATTCTGGCTTTACTGCAAAGCTCTGGTTATGCACCGAAAGTATCTGCTGAAGTTTTAGAGTCGATTAAAGGCTTAGGGATCAAATCTGATTTTGATGTATTTGTATCACTCAGCTGCCATAACTGTCCGGATGTGGTTCAAGCCTTAAACCTGATTGCAATTTACAACCCGGGCACAACAGCCACCATGATTGATGGGGCATTCTTCCAGGATGAAGTGGAAGAACGCAAAATCATGGCGGTGCCGATGGTGTTCCAGGACAACCAGCATATCGGTCAAGGTCGTATGACTTTGGAAGAAATCGTGGCAAAACTGGACACCAACTCTGCAGCAAAAGAGGCTGAAAAGCTCAATGCTAAAGATGCCTTTGATGTACTGGTGATTGGTGGTGGCCCTGCGGGCAATACCTCTGCCATCTATGCTGCACGTAAAGGCATTAAAACAGGTATCGTGGCTGAACGCATGGGTGGTCAGGTCATGGACACCATGGACATCGAAAACTATACATCGATTCAAAAAACTCAAGGTCCCAAGTTTGCTGCTGAAATGGAAGCACATGTACGTGAATACGGTGTTGACATCATGAACCTGCAACGTGTCTCTAACATCAAAGGTGCAGATGAAACAACGAATGGTCTGGTAGAAGTGACTTTAGAGAATGGTGCCAAACTGGAATCGAAAACAGTCATCCTGTCTACAGGTGCACGCTGGAGAGAAATGAACGTTCCGGGTGAGCAGGAATACAAAACCCGTGGTGTGGCCTACTGCCCACACTGTGATGGTCCATTGTTCAAAGGCAAACGTGTTGCGGTAATCGGTGGGGGTAACTCTGGTGTAGAAGCTGCGATTGACCTTGCAGGGATTGTAGAGCATGTGACTTTGGTTGAGTTTGATAGCAAACTGCGTGCGGATCAGGTATTGCAAGACAAATTAACAAGCTTGCCAAACACCACGGTGATTAAAAATGCTTTGTCGACTGAAGTGGTGGGTGACGGTTCACAAGTGACTGCACTGAAATACAAAGACCGTACGACTGACCAAGAGCACACCGTTGAACTTGCAGGAATCTTCGTACAGATTGGTTTGTTGCCGAATACCGATTTCTTAAAAGCAACAGCGGTAGAACTTTCAAATCGTGGCGAGATCCTGATTAATGAGCGTAACGAGACCAATGTGAAAGGTGTATTTGCGGCGGGTGACTGTACTACTGTTCCTTATAAGCAGATCATCATTGCCACAGGTGAAGGCGCGAAAGCATCACTGTCTGCATTTGATTATATCATCCGTTCAGGTCAGTAATCCTTAACAAAACCCTAATAAAGCCCGCTTGAAGCGGGCTTTATTTTTCAATAACTACCGGTTTAGATTCAGTATATTTTATAAGCACTGCGTCCATTCATCTTCTTGCTAATCTTGTCATAAGCATGTCATTAATTTTGATTCTGTATAGATGGTCTGTAACTGTCGATAATCTCGTATTGCAAGCCTGTGAAAGCTCTCATATGATAGGGTGATAAATCATCTTTCATGATCGAAGAATAAAAAAGGATAACATCCTGGGAGAAGAACAATGCACTACCAATATCAATGTGCCTGCTGCGAAAAAGTAGTGGAATCTACAGAAAAATCATGTCCAGATTGCGGTTCGCATCATATTCGCAGTCCTTTTGGCTTCTGGATTTTGTGTCTAGTGGCCTGTCTTGCTACAGCGATCGTATTTAAAGTGGTGCACGTCTATGTGCAATCACAACAACAAGAAGTTCCCGTACAACACTCTATACTCGATGTTTTACAAGAAGAAAATAAAGGCCTTCGTTAATTTTATTCAGCTCTGATTGAGAGACCTGTTCCGAAAAACAGGTCTTTTTTTATGGTGTTTTAATACCAGTATCGCTATGCAGAAAAACAGCTTCATAGCTGCCAGATTTGATTTACAATAGCAATTCTTGGAATGAGAGATATGCAATGGTTCAGTTAATTAAAAAAGGTGGATTACGCGAGCGTGCCAACCGTAGCCGCAGCTATCAGGGTTCTGAAAATACCGAAACCAGCTTAAGACCCAATCGCTATCAAACAGCGGTTAAAACACAAGAAAATTTAGTGTCTTCTTCACTTATATCCACCGAATCCACTTTGGATGATCATCCAGTTAATTCATCAAAATAAGCGCGTCATACCATAACCATAACGCAAAGAGTAAAAATAGCCCGCCTGAAACGATATCAATATAACTCCCTGAACGCTGATACAGAGCTTTAATTTTCGGCTGTGAAATCAGCAACATGAGTAAAGCGAAAGTGATAAAAGTCTGCAAGGGAATAATCACCGCGAGTTGTGCTTTCAGATATTCCGAGGCTGACGAACTCAGTGCCAGTGAAAATACGCTGCTAAAATAGATCAGCGTTTTAGGATTAGAGAGGTTGGTCCATAGACCCAACATAAAGTAATTTTTGGGTTGTGCCAGTTCATTGGAATCATCTTCGGGCTGATGTTTATTCTTAAAACTGTGCACACCACCCTTGAGCATTGCCCAGCCCATTTTTGCCAGGAATATTCCACCGAGCAGCATCAAGACCTGCTGGACCCATGGAAACTGCTCGATTAAAACGGTAAATCCGGCCAGTGTCAGTACCACCCACACGACAATACCGGCCGAAATACCTGCAATAATTTTCAGGGCATTTTGGCGTGTGGTAGATGCAGCACTTTTGGCGATCAGTAGAATATCAGGGCCAGGACTTAGTTGAGCAACAAAATGCAGAAGGCAGATGGTAAAAAGCAGAGACATTAAAATAGCGTTAAATTATAAAAAATGATTATAACGTTTGTTCAAACTAATGAGAATATTCCAATAAAAAACCGAATCATCAGATTCGGCTTAAATATAACCTTTTGAACTTTGCAGATGGATATCTTATTTTGGATTGATATCTTTCATTTCAATTTTTTTCGCTTCAGGCTTCACTTCACGCGCTTCACCATCAATGATGGTTGAATCACCACGACCTGCTTGCTGGTTTTGCATATCCTGCATTTGACGCATCATCTCGGCAAAGGGGTTCTGGCCTTGCGCACCCCCCATATCGCCCATCATGCCACCCATCATTTTTTCCATCATGGCCTGCTGACGTTTCATCATCGCCTTCATCATGGCAGCTTTAAATACCTGCTGCACGGCTGGAATCAGCATTAATACCGCCAGTACATCGCTAATTAAGCCAGGAAGAAGCAGGAAGAAGCCTGCTAAAATTTTAGGTAAATTTCCTGTTAATGCAGGATCTGCATTCATCTGCCCCATTTGCATTTGCTGCATCTGTGGCATCACACCGGCCGAATATTTACGGATCAGGTTCATACCAATAAAAAATGCAGCCACAAACCAGAAAAATACGTACCACATGCTCCCGACGAGGTCACCCACGCCAATCCAGACAAATACTTCTAGGATTAAGCCTGCAAGGATAATAAGAAATAATTTCATGAAAATTAATCTAATCTCAGTAAAATAAATAATAGGATGATGTAATCAACTGCTTCATCAGGATCAAGCTTTTTTGATACGCTTATGTAACAATATGGGCATTATTCTATTTTTAAAGTGCAGGCATGTCATTAATTATTGGGATTGACCCCGGTTCTCGTTTAACTGGTTACGGAATTATCGAAAAAGACGGCTCCAAACTGACTTTTGTCGATGCCGGTACGATCCGCACCGAAACCACGGAAATGCCTGAACGTTTAAAACGAATTTTTGCCGGTGTAGAGCGGATTGTAAAATTTTATGGCCCAACAGAAGCCGCAGTAGAACAGGTCTTTATGGCACAAAATCCGGATTCTGCCTTGAAACTGGGTCAGGCCCGTGGTGCTGCTGTTGCCGCGCTGGTCAATCTGGATTTAAAAGTTGCTGAATATACGGCGCGCCAGATCAAGCAGTCTGTAGTGGGTTATGGCGCTGCTGATAAAGAGCAGGTACAGATGATGGTGATGAATATTTTAAAACTCAGCATCAAACCGCAACAGGATGCCGCCGATGCACTGGCGGCTGCCATTTGTCATGCACATGCCTCAGGTAGTATGAGTAAAATGGCGGTACTCAATGCTTTGGGCGGCATGGCACGTGGCCGCAGTCGGGTCAGCAGCCGTCGTCGTTAATGTTTAGCGCAGTATTTTAAAGCCTTGAATACCTAAGTCGGATTGCAGATGCTCTGGAATAATTGCTTGTCCGATTGCAGAAGCAGGCCCTTTGCCAACTTCGTGCAATCATTTCCTGAAGCGGTGAATCTGCGCCAACAATAACAGCCTCCACTTCGCCACTACTTAAATTTTTCACCTAGCCTTTTAAATCGAGTGCCACAGCCTGCTCAGCAAACCAGTAGCGCTAACCCACACCTTGCACTTGGCCTGAAATATTCATTTTGATGACTGGCACACTATTCTCCTTAGCGATTCACCACCTGATAAATTGCATGTTTCATGTCCTGCGCCTGCAAACCACGTTCGCCGTTTTTGGCCAGTTCATCCCCTGCCAGTGCATGCAGCGTCACAATTTCATGCAAATGAATCGATTGAGCAAATTGTGCCTTTAGACTGGCAATCATCCCGGCCAGCACATCCCCCATGCCGCCTGTTCCCATACCCGCATTCCCGGCAGTGCAAATATATAGCTGTTGTTCCAGAATCAGACTGCCTGAACCTTTTAGCACCCATTGCCCGCCATACTTCTGCCTTAAGGCATGAATCGCTTGAATCCGATCTGTTTCAATGTCCAAGGTTTTACAATCAAGTAAAGTTGCCGCTTCACCCGGATGCGGTGTAGTGTAAGTTTTAGAATTTAATTGTTGCGGCTGTTTGGCTAAAAACCACAATGCATCTGCATCTAAAACAATGTCTAAGTCTGAATTTCGAATTAAATCAAACCATGCCTGATATTGCTCTTTTGCCCATTGATCACGTCCCAAGCCCATACCAAAACAGACTGCATCGACCTGCTGAATTAAGGCTGTGCGCTGCTCTATGTTGAGAGCATTAATATCACGCAGCATAATATTCGGCGCACGAGACAAAATGGCGGTATGGTGTTTCGCATCACAGACAATGGTGACCTTACCTGCTCCGGCAGCAAATGCCGCTTCTGCTGCCATAATCACTGCTCCGCCCATTTCAGCATGCCCCCCCACCACCAGCACATGACCATAACTGCCTTTATGACCAAAGGCTTCACGTTTCGGTAATTTAATCTGCTGTGAGGAAAGTTTGGCAACTGGTTGCAGTTCGGCATCAACTGGAATGGCAGAAATCAGTTCAACCTTAGCGGCATATTCCTTAGCTTGTCCGGTAAACAGTCCTGCCTTTAAGCCCAAAACCGTATACGTAAAATCCGCTTTAACCGCAATAGGCAAAGGCTGACCGGTATTGGCATGCAGTCCACTCGGTATATCAACCGCGATTTTGAGACCTTTCTGGTCATTGATCAATTGGATGATGGATTGCCAGTTCGCATCCAGCTCACGATTTAAACCAATGCCAAATAAGGCATCGATATAAGCGTCATATTCATGCTTAAACTGAAAATGCGGCCCTACTTCCAATCCAGCATCCAGCGCTTCTTGCCAAGCTTTGGCCAAGTCCACTGATTGACCTTTTTCAGCCGCATAAATATCTACATCGAAACCGGCCTGTTTTAAATATTTTGCAATCAGATAACCATCACCAGCATTATTGCCCTGACCACAACACACCGCTATTTTCTGTATATTTTTTTCTTTAAATAGCACACTCAGACGCTGTGTGACTGACCAAGCCACCTGCTGCATCAAACCATAGGAACTATTTTGCTGCTGAAACCAACGCTGCTCCCATGCTTGAATACTTTGGCTATGATAAACAGGGCTATGGTAAACTTGTTGCTGCATTTTTTATTCCCTGTCTTTGGTTTATGACAATTCCCGATTCTTACGCACAAATTCAAGTCTATCAACAAGATCCAGCCGAGCTAAAAGCCTGGATTAAAGCGCAGGCGCTAGAATTGGGGTTTTCTGATTGTGTCATTGCCAAACCAGATGCTCAAGCAGAATTAGCGCGCTTACAGGAATATCTGGATCGTGGCTATCATGGCGACATGAAATTTCTGGAAGATAATCTGGAAAAACGTGCCAATCCTGCCTTACTTGTCCCCGGCACGCGCAGCATTATCTGCGTGCGTATGGATTATCTGGTCGAGACTCCAAAGCCACGTTACGTTCCGTATGCACCCAATTCCGCGATTATTGCGCGTTATGCCCGTGGCCGGGATTATCACAAGATCATGCGCGGTCGGCTCAAAACCTTGGCGACAAAAATCCGGGAAAAAGTTGGCGATTTTGAATCACGCCCTTTTGCCGATTCTGCACCCATTTTTGAAAAATCACTGGCTGAAAGTGCTGGCATGGGCTGGACAGGTAAACATACCCTGCTGATTCATAAAAAGTCTGGTTCTTTCTTTGTGCTTGGAGAGCTATTTACTTCTCTGGACCTCCCTTTTGATGCGCCTGCCAGTAAACATTGTGGTTCCTGTACGGCCTGTATCGACATCTGTCCAACTCAGGCCATTGTCGAGCCCTATATGCTGGATGCACGGCGATGTATTGCTTACTTAACCATCGAGTATAAAGGCATTATTCCAGAAGATTTGCGCCGCGGAATTGGTAACCGGGTTTTTGGTTGTGACGATTGCCAGCTAATTTGTCCTTGGAACAGTTTTGCCCAAATCACCCCGGTAGAAGATTTTCATCCACGACATGGTCTGGATCAGGTCAGCTTGCTAGATTTATGGCAATGGGATGAAACCACCTTCTTAAGTGCGACCGAAGGCAGTCCAATGCGTCGTACAGGTTATCAAAGCTTCATGCGCAATATCGCAATTGGTCTGGGCAATGCACCTTTTGATGAAAAGATTGTTTACGCTTTACAACATCAACGGGCATTACATGACGAAATTGTGCAGGTGCATATTGATTGGGCGATTCAGGAACAGTTGACCAAAACAGCATAAATTTTCAATTTATTACTTCGGCTCACTCGATCTCTTATAAGGCTTACACAATATTTGATCACTTTATGTCATAAAGAAAGAGATGAAAAAATGACGAGAGGGACTGAAGATGCAAGAGCAAGATAAAAAACAGCAACAGCACGAACAGCTAGATCAGCTTAAACAGCAGAAGCAACAACAGCAGCAGCCCCAACATGGGCCAATCGATTCTCCTAAGAACAATCAGCATGAGCAGGATGAACGAGTGCTGAACAAGCAGCATCGTGACGATCTGCAAAATCAGAATATTCATGGGGGTCATCGTGAATAAAAAATTTCAGGATTAAATATAATGACAAAGTCCACCCCGTGTGGGCTTTGTTCGTTATAGAAGGTCATATTTTGCTAGTGAGGCAGACACACATTTTTATTAAGATGAGGTGAATGATAAATAAGCACAAACAAGGACAGATATATGAACACGAGTAATGCAGTACGCAATGATTGGTCACGTGAAGAAATACAGGCACTGTATCAGCAGCCTTTAATGGATTTATTGTTTCAGGCGCAACAGGTTCATCGTGAGCACTTCACTGCCAATACAGTTCAGGTCAGCACCCTCCTCTCGATCAAAACAGGCAAATGCCCTGAAGACTGCAAATACTGTTCACAATCTGCGCATTATGATTCCAAGCTAGAAGCTGAAAAACGTATCGCGGTCGATAAAGTCATTCAGGAGGCTAAACAGGCACTGGCTTCTGGAAGCTCTCGTTTCTGTATGGGCGCTGCATGGCGTAACCCGCATGAGCGCGATATGCCTTATGTTCTGGAAATGGTGCAGGAAGTTAAAGCACTCGGTCTGGAAACCTGTATGACACTGGGCATGTTGAATGCATCCCAAGCAGAACGTTTGAAAGATGCCGGTCTGGATTACTACAACCACAATCTGGATACTTCTCGTGAATATTATTCACATATTATCAGTACCCGAAGCTTTGATGACCGTCTCGATACTTTGGATTATGTGCGTCAAGCCGGTTTAAAAGTATGTAGTGGCGGTATTGTCGGACTGGGCGAAAGCCGTAATGACCGGATTGGTTTATTATATGAACTTGCCACGCTGGTCATTCACCCTGAATCTGTCCCGATCAATATGCTGGTTCCAATTGAAGGCACACCAATGGCAGATGTAGAAAAACTGGATGTTATTGAATGGATTCGTACCATTGCAGTGGCGCGCCTCTTGATGCCAAAAAGCTACATCCGCCTCTCTGCGGGCCGTGAATCGTTAACCGATTCAGATCAGGCTCTGGCATTTATGGCCGGTGCCAATTCCATTTTCTCGGGTGAAAAACTTTTGACCACCCCAAATACTGCCCAAGGTCGTGACCAAAAGCTATTTGAGAAATTAGGTCTGGTTGCAGAGCAGCCTAAACCAAGTGTACGTGCATTGGCGACCGATGCGATGGCAGGCTAAGCAATATAGGAGTGAATTAAGTCGCTGAAAAGTTATGTGCAGTAATCAGTATGCCATAGCGGGCATTCAGATAATCTCCAACTCTGATTTGATCCATTCCATTGGCATGATGCACCACCAACTCCTGAGTGATTGCATCATAGCTAAAAGACTCATAACTGTCTTGATGCAGACTAAGCCAATGCAGCGTATCTGCCAGATTGCTGTCTACGATATAGGTATCTGCATGAAAATTTTTGCTCATATGCCCGATCATCAGCTTGGAATTTCACTCTAATTTTAACGGAAATTAGCCAAGTATAAGCATAAAAAAAGTGAGCCCTCGCTCACTTTTTTTTGTAAAACATCAGTCCTTATTGATCCCACACTTACGACACTCCCTGTGTTCCCCGATTTCCTGCATTTGCTCGTACTCATAGATATGCAAGCAAAATAATTTTCTTAATAGCTGAAGCATCTTGAAACTCCTGTTTAATCATTTTTTTAATACGCTTCTTAAGATATTCCTTCCTGAAACATCATGATTTCTGACTAAAAAATCATCTCTTATTTATTAGCATAATTTTCTCAGTTGTAAAATGCATTTCATCTACTTTTCATCTTATTTCCTGATATTTTTTGAAGTGCATCACAGTCCATTCATAAATATAAACTTTTTTCCTGAAGTAAAATTCTTCTAGATAAAAAATCCTTAAAAATGACTCATAGAATTCATCTATTGAAGCCAGACCTCTTTTTTATAAGTTGATTCAAATATTGCCTAATTTTTATTTAAGTGTAATAGTTAAATTATCGTCAATGGTAAAATCATAAGCATTACGACAATACGAAATTAGTTTTTCAAATCGATTGAATATCTGTTCATTTAATTGTTTTTATTGAAAAAATCCTTTCCACTCCGAAGCAGGTATGTCTTTGAATAGACGATAACAAAATACTGGCAATATATGCTTTTCTATCGACTGATACTCTTTCTTATAAGTTTTATCAGTTCATACAGCTTGCTTTGTCTTCATCCATTTAATCAGTAAATTACCAAACAATAGGTTCTCTTTTTGTTGAGCTTCCAATAATTTCTCATTTTTAGTTTTTAAAATGAGTTCACCATTTTGATACTTAATGGCCATTGAACATGCTTCTCTGACTGAGATTACTGGATAAGTCCCAAGCTATGTCCATTTACCAAGTGTATTCTTAAACCGCAACTGCCATGATTTTTACCTGTTACAACGACTTTTAAATACAAACCCATAATATCCGAAACCCTATACTCTAATTCTTTAGGTTTTAACACTGCAAATTGGGTATCTGTGAGCAATTTAGATTTCGCCATAAAATTATGATTTTCCTAGATTAAACTAGGCTCCTGTATCCTGAGTTATATTTTAAATTTATGATACAAACAAGGATACGAATAGGGTGTTTTTATACGAGTATACCTGAGTATTCTTAAGACATAAAAAAATCCTTAACTCTATTAGAATTAAGGGTTTAGATCTTATATAAAGCTATATAAGTATAAAACTTGGTGGGCCCAGACAGACTTGAACTGTCGACCAACGGATTATGAGTCCGTTTACATGGCAATTAAAAATCAACAAGTAACAGATATAAAATCAATACTATCATATATTTATATAATTTTAAAATTTTAAAATTTTATTATTCACTCTTTTTGTTGATTAATATATATTGATTTTGCTTACTACTTGCTTACCATACGCTTACTAGAATGAAGTTAACAAAACCTGCTATTGATAAAATTGATTGCTCAGACAAAAATAAACCAACTTTTTTTTGGGATGAGAAAACCCCAGGATTCGGTGTTAAAGTTACACCTAAAAATAATAAAAGCTACATCTTCCAAGGCCGTATTGGTCTTCAAAACCGTCGTATAAAAATTGGTGACGTTGATGTATGGAAATTAGATGACGCTCGTAAATATGCACAAGAATTGGCGATTATGTGCCACAAAGGGATTGACCCATTAATCGAGCGTAAGAAAGCTTTAGCTGATAATAAAGAACTGCTAAAACAAGAAAAGCGTAAAACTATTAAATTTAAAGATGTATGGTTTGAATATTTAAAAGCAAGACAACCTAATTGGCGACCAAGAAGCTATCAGGATCATATCGAATTATCTAGAGGTGGTTACGATCCTGAAAAAAATAGTATTTATACTAATCAACCCATTTATCAACTGTTTGAGTACAAGCTTTCTGAATTAACTGCAGATGTGTTTTGTGATTGGCTTGATCAAAATGACTATCGTCCTACAACATCAGCTAAAGCATATCGACTCACACGCGCTTTTCTGAATTGGTGCGAGGAACATGAAGACTATGAAAACTTAATACCTCCAAAATCATATAACGCCAAGAAGGTTAAAGATAAAGTCCCTTCCTCCAAAGCAAAAAATGATTGTTTGATGAAACAGCACCTAAAACCATGGTTTGAAGAGGTAAATAAGTTAACTAGTAGAAAAATTGCGATTTTTTTGATATGTAGTTTAATCACTGGTTGCAGAAAGAATGAGCTACTTTCATTAAAATGGACAGATGTCGATTTTCGTTGGAAAACAGCAAAAGTCAGAGATAAAATTGAAGATGAAGGTCGCCTAATCCCTCTAACTGCATATGTTGAAAGCTTATTATTAGAACTAAAGAAAAATTCTGATTCTAAATTCATATTTAGTAGTAAGGGCGCTGAATGTGGCCATATTGTTAATCCTTACGATAGCTTAGAGAAAATATGTAAAAAACTAAATATTGAACTTACTCCCCATGGATTGAGGAGATCATATAAAACGTTAGCTATTTGGGCAAAAATCAATGAAGGATCTTTAGCACAGATATCAGGTCATAAACCTAGTGCATTAGTTGAAAGGCACTACATCGTACGACCTATGGATATGCTACAAGAAACACTACAAGAATATGAGGATTGGATTTTGCAACAAGTACGAAATGGCATTAATTGAGCCTGTAAATTATTTTGTGTAAGTTCCATTTTTTATAAATAATCTTTTAATGGATCATCGAACTGAATCGTAAACCAATTCATTGCTAAACGCCAATTTTGGATTCGAGTTTATTACTTATGTTACTATATCAGGGGCGATACAAGAATTAAGGTAACCTTATTAAAATAGCGAATACGAAATTACTAGCTGGTGCTTTTATGGCCCTAACTTTAACTATGCTTAGTGAACCGTACCGGGTTTGTCGGAGAGTCAATATTCTGAGAGACTATCCCGATGACAAAATTAAAATATACCCCTGAAATTAGAGAAAAAGCGGTTCAATTATTGATTGAATCCGGCTTTGTTGCATAAATTTTTTAAAGATAGAGCTTTACTAAGTTGTTCAAATTTAAGTGACAACTTGGGTGTGAGTGATCCTAGCCAAACCATTTCCATTAAAAGGCTTTGGTCACACTCATGCCAACGCTAAAGTTTCGACCATCGACGGGTTCAAAGAAGCGACTATTGCCGTCATTCACAATCACTGAGCCAACATAGTTACGGTCAAACAGGTTATCGACTCGGGCATAGCTGTTTACTTTCCAGTCACGGTTTACCCATAAATAGCCGACATTTGCAGCCACAACGGTATAACTTGGTGCAGTATCTGAGTTGATATCATCGACATAAATTTTATCCATATAGCGTGCTTCTAAGCCTGCTTGGAAGCCCTGTTTAGGTTGCCATGCAATACGGGTAAATGCTTGATTTTTAGCAATTCCGGGAATATATGTCCCTTTTTCAATCAAAGGCTTGGTGGTGGTTGCTGCAATATCGGCATCAAAAGTGGCGTCCAAATAACTATAGCTTGCACTAAGTTTTAGATCCTGCCAAAGCTGGTGTTGCCAAGCCAGCTCAGCGCCTTGTCGTAAGGTTTGCTCTGCATTACGAAATGTATTGCGTCCCGCATTGGCATCATCAGGCACGATGTCATTTTTAGTAACAGTATTGAAAACTGCCAATGTAAACATTCCAAATGCGTTTTGGGATTTTAACCCCAGCTCATAGGTATCACTGCTTGCAGGTTTTAAATCGAAATTAATTCCCGATGTGGCCAATGTCGGATAAGCCATTTCGGTAAAGGTTGGAGTTTCAAAGCCTTTACCATAACTGGCATAAGCATAAAGTTCAGGTAAAATTTCCCAGCCTAAAGCCACGGAAGGCAATAATTTTTGATAATCCGTTGAACCACTGTCATCACCATTGCCAGCTACAATGTAATGATCATCTGACTCATAATGTACATTGCTATAGCGTAAACCTGTATCAAGATGCCACGTGGGTAAGAACTGCCATGAGGCTTGTACATATGGATCTAAATTCCACAAGGTATTATTTTCATTACGGCGTAAATCACCTTTCACGCCATAGCGACCAGTATCATCATAGTTTTCATAACCTTTCCGGTCTTCGACCATCCGGTCTAAAGCCACACCTGCAACTAAAGTTGTATTCGGTAAAACTTCTTTCCCTGTCCAACGGAAGTCCGCACCATAATAATCTCGGTCAAAGTCAATTACGCCACCTGCATGGCGAGGATTAAGTTGTGAAGAGTTTGGTATACATTCCCCTGTAACTTTATTTATCCCACATTTAGGAATTGACTGATATTGTACGACCTGTCGGTTGCCCAAATAGAACATGCTATATAGCTCTTGCTGATCATTCAGCGGCTTAGTCCACGTCAGTCCTGTTTGGGTTTGTTCAATTTCTTTACGGACATTATAGGTATTTTTGCTGTCATTGACTTGTTTTGGATTGGCTTTCCACTGCTCATGCTTTAGACCTTGTGGGTCGTCGGCATCAATATCGACACGGTTCATCACCCAGTTGATTTTACTGCCATCCTCTAAGTTCCATGTCAGTTTGGCATTATTCAGTACTTTTTGCGCTGCACTATGGTCTCGAAAACCATCGGTATCAAAATAAGAGGAACTAATCACATAAGCGGGTTGATTGGCCTGTTCAGAACCCCCTTGTAATTTGATATTGGCTTGTTGCTTATGGTGGCTGCCTGCATTGAGTCCCACTTGGATTGAGTCTTTCCCTTGTCCTTCTTTGGTCTCAGCCAAGATGGTTCCACCTGATGAGTTACCATATAAAGATGAAAATGGCCCTGTCAGCACTTCGATGTGATCCAAACTATTGAGGTCAATATTGGAACTTTGCCCTTGACCATCAGGCATGGTCGCAGGAATACCATCGACATACATCCGAATGCCACGCACGCCAAAAGTCGAACGAGCGCCAAAGCCACGCATCGAAATCTGCAAGTCTTGCGCATAGTTTTCACGGTTATTAATTTGTAAGCCTGCAACCCCTTGTAATACTTCAGATAGATTCACATTGACATTGTTTTGTACTGTAGCCGCTTGGACTTTTTGAATGGATGCAGAAGTCGATAACAACTCGCTATCGATATGTACCGCTTGGACGGTGATGACAGGAAGTTGATATTCTGTCGTTTCTGCATAAGCATGCATAGATTGTAGAATAACCGCAGTCAATAAGGCTTGTTTAAAAGGCGCAGGTATCAAATAAGTTAATCGCACAATATTTCCTTGCTTGTTATTACCATAAAAATAGGAAGCCTATCATCTCGACAGGCTTCCCATACAATAAAACGTTTTAATCGGCTAAGCTATACGCAACCACATAATCACCATGATCAGGCGACTGACGTGCCCCACCCGCGGAAATGACCACATATTGCTTGCCTGTTTTTGGAGAAATGTAGCTCATCGGTGTCCCTTGGCTACCTACGGGTAAACGCGCTTTCCATAACTCTTCACCATTAGATGAATTGAAGGCGCGCAAGTAGAAGTCTTGTGTTGCAGCAAAGAACACTAAACCACCTTGAGTCGCCATTGGGCCACCAATGGTTGGCATACCAATCGGTGCTTTTAAGCCCATTTTAATGCCCATTGGACCAGTATCTTCAACCGTACCTAAAGGCACCTGCCAAGCCACTTGACGGGTTTTCATATCAATCGCAGTCATAGTTCCGAATGGTGGTTTTTGGCATGGAATGCCCAATACCGACATAAAGCGGTTTTTATTCACTTTATACGGTGTACCTTTCATTGGCACTGCGCCCATACCTGTGTTGACCTTCTCTCCACCACTGGCTTCAAGTTTTAAATCTTCAGGCGTTTGTTTAATCAGCTGAATCCACAGACCTAAGCGCATGTCGTTGACAAACATATAACGATGCGTTGGGTCAAATGCGATACTGCCCCAGTTCATCCCACCCAACGAACCCGGAAAACTCAAAGATATATCAGAACCCGGTGCTGTAAATAGACCATCATAACGCATGGATTTAAAGTTAATGCGACACATCAACTGGTCAAATGGCGTTGCGCCCCACATGTCCGATTCAGTCAAAGTCTGATTGCCAATTTGTGGCATTTCAACTGAACGTGGCTGAGTTGCACTGTATTGCTCATCAGGAATATCTGCAGCTTTGACAGGTTGTTCAACCACTTTAGTTAAAGGCTTGCCTGTCACACGGTCGAGTACAAAGAACTGACCAGACTTGGTGCCAATGACGACAGCAGGTTTGGTTTGCCCATTTTGCATTGGAAAATCGACCAAGCTTGGCTGCATGGGTAAATCGAAGTCCCAAAGATCATTGTGAACGGTTTGATAAACCCACTTTTCTTTACCTGTGGTTGCATCCAAAGCCAAAACAGAAGAATTGTACTTATGATCTACAGGTTGACGGTTTCCGCCCCAAACATCGACTGAGGAACTGCCCATCGGTAAGAACACCGTGTTCATTTGCGGGTCGTAGGACATTGCCGCCCAAGAGTTAGCTGAACTACGTTTATAGATTTCACCCGGTTTTAGGACATAGTTTGGATTTGGGTTACGTGGATCAAAAGCCCAGCGTAGCTGCCCAGTAATCACATCATAAGCACGAATCACGCCACCTGGCATATCCGCTGCAAAGTTATCAGCAATACGACTCCCGACAATGATGCTAGTTCCCGCAATGGTTGGCGCCGAGGTCACTTCAAAACGAGGCGCTTGCGTGCCCGCACCTAGACCTTCCAGTAAGTTCACCGTTCCATCGACACCAAAGTCTTTACAGCGTTCGCCTGTATCGGCATTGACTGCAATTAAACGACCGTCAGGTGTATTGGTATAAACACGACGTGGACATGCGGTATTGTTTGCCACCGCTGTCACCGCACTTGCACCGGCTAAAGTCGGTTGTACCAAGGCTTGAGTCGAGTCAAAGTAACCCACACCACGGCAACGCTCCCAAGCATCCGCTTTAGAGTTCACTTCAGCTTTCCAGATTTGTTTACCTGTGTCAGCATCTAAAGCAATAATGTTGTTATGCGGTGTACATAAAAAGACTTTATCACCGACCTGTAAAGGCGTGAGCTGGTCTTCTGCGCCATTACCCGTACCTGTAGTCATATCGCCTGTTTGAAAGCGCCATGCTTCCTTTAACTTAGATACATTATTTCGGTTGATCTGATCCAACGCAGCAAAACGACTTCCACCGGCATCATTACCATAGTGCGACCAATTCACTTGTTGAGTTTGAGCTGTTACAGGCACTAGGGGTAGTTCTTCACCACTGGCTTTTACCGTTGGATGTGGAATAAACATGCCATACAAACCACCGAGCATACCTAACACTGTCAAACCACCTAAGGCATAAGCGGGTGCTGAAGATGCAATTTGAAATTGGTACTTACGAATAGCTGGTAAGGTAAAACACAGTGCGGCAAATAAACCCGCAGGGAACATTAAACGTGAATGGAGTGCCCAAAAATCCCAACCTGCATCAAACAGTGCCCAAACCAAGGTTCCAAGAAAAACCAGTGCAAAAATCCAGACACCCAATGCTTTTTTTCTAAAAATAAATATTGCGGAAATAGTGGTCAATAAACCTGCAATCAGGAAGTACCAAGAACCACCTAGACTAATCAGTTTTCCACCACCGATTAAATAAAATAAGCCAGTCAGCAATAAAGCTAAGCCTAATATAAAGCACCATATTTTAAATATGGGTTGAGATTGCGATTCGGACATACTTTTTACTCCAAATGCTGTGTTTTAAATGATCTCGCCTACTTTGTTTTGAGCATCATTCACACCACATCCAAACTTTGAGCATCCACAATTAACTTGCTTCAACAATGAAAAAAGAGTGTTTAGGGGCTGTTGATATTTCATAAATGGCTTGCGTTGTAGGCTAAAATTGAGCAGGCAAGGCATGGAACGATGACAATAGTGGGACTATTTTCAAGTTTCATAACGATGCCTGTGAAGATTTTAGCCACACCCTTTTAGGACTAGAGTATTTTTTGATGCTACGTTGTTGCGAACCACTTATTTAGAATGACTAAATTGCGTATTTCGCGCCTAGTATCATCTAAAAAATACTCGTTGTCGCAAGCATAGATGAAGTGTCAACAGCCCCTGGCTCAGCAATAGTATTGCTTACATTTTAAACACTCTTTCACTTTAAAAACGATTAAAAATTCACCTTAACGCTAAGACCCGCCACCCAAGCATCATCCACTTCTTTCACGCCAGAGGGTTGATAGATATATTGTAGGTTGGGTCTGAGCATCACCACAGGTGACCACTGATAGGTATAGTTCAACTCAACATTGAGCTCATCATGTTGAATTGGGACATAATCACTCGCAACTGCATCGTAACTGTAATAACCACGACCTTCATTGGTGGCGATTTGCTTGTCCGTCGCACGATCATTCACGACATAATTGGCTAAACCAAAACCGATGGAGTCATTAGGGCGACTATCGAAAGGACCTTTGTACCAAAGCGCCAGTTGTTGTGTACTTTCTACAAATGTTGTGGCCTTATCGTTCACTACGCCATTAAAACTGATATATAAACCACGCTTCGGATCAGCTCCGTGTTGAGTCAGTTGTTGTTGAGCATTCAACCAAAAACTATATTTGCCATCGTGGATTTCTCCTGATGTGCCCACATCTTTAGCTTCTGCTGTGGAATACAGTGCACCGAGTTTATATTCGCCCGGTAAACTATTAAATGTGGCAAGTTTTGGTTTCCATACCAGTTCAACTGGAATAGTCGCCCCTTCGACATTGTCCATATCGAGGTTAAAGCCATCACTGTCTGAGTCTGTTTTGACATTGTCTGGGTTGACTTCATAGACCCCAACACCAAGTGACCAGTCTGATGCAAATTGGTATTTAACATTGGTGCCCCATAAGCTGACAGGCCAGTTATACCAAATCGAACCGATGGACTTACCTAACTGTCCACCACACAAAAGTAAGTTCTGAAACTCACATTGCGAGCTGTTAAAGTCATCCGACATGCCCATACGTCCAATCTTAAATTGGACACGGTTGTCGTCAAATCCTGTTTTGATCCATGCTTGGGTCAAACGCCAAATTTTGCCACGACCATAAATTTCTTGGCTGTTGCCCAAGGTGCTGGCACGAGGGTCTTTAATGCGTTCAAGCGTTAAGGCATTACCATCACGTTTGGTAATCATCAAGCCTGCTGTGGTATTTTCCCAACCTGCAATTTTATTCAAATCAAAATTAGCACCTAAGGTTAGCTGCCCTGCATTTTCCAAGGTATTGTCATCGTTATAACCACCATCCAGATTGGTTGCCGCCTGACTCATAATTGCCGCAGTAAATTTATAGCCTTGATCTTCCAGTTGCTTCCGCTCACCGTTCCAATCCCCAAATAACCATTGACGATCAGCCGAATAAAATTCATTTGCAGAAGCCAGTTGGCAAGTTAAAAGTGCCAAAGATAATGTGCCAAGTTTTAATAGTTGTTGCATACCAAACATCCTTTTTTGTGAGGAAAGCTCAACTAAAGTGAGCTTTCCATGCGGTTTTTATTATTTAATGCGAACGGCTGGGCTGAGTTCAGAAGTTGCACCCAAATGGTCGGTTACATTCGCTGTCGCACTTGCAGCACCACTCAGTGCTTTCCAAGAGGCTTGACCTTGACCTTGTGCATTGGTTGTGAGTACTTGAGCCCCTAAGTACTGTTCAGCTTCTTGACTATTCGCTTGACGATTGGCAAAGAATTCAACTTGGTAGCGTTGATTTGGTTGCCCTTGAACTGTCGCGGTAATTTGTCCTTTGCTATAGCTTAAACGCGGTGCTTGGATGTTTTGGTTTGGCATCGCATTACAGCCTTGCTCATTTGGCTGTGTGCAAGTTTTTTGAAGTTTTGCATCTTCAATCACCACACCACCACCACGAGAACCGACAAAACCTGCATGTTCAAGCGCAGGCACAGCAAATACAATGGCACCTAGACGTTGGTTTGGTACACATGAACCGCCTGCTTCACAACGCTTAATATCTTTACCATTGTCCCAAATTAAATTTTTGGTCAGCGTGGTACGTGCATTGGCATCTTTTTCAGAACGTACTGCAATCCCAATGCGGTTACCATGCACTTTGTTGCTGTCAAAGATGTTGCCATCACCCGTTAAGTTAAAGCCAATCGAGTTATTGGTCAGCTCGTTATAGGCAACGTAGTTACGTTTACCCCAGTTAATTTGCAAACCATCAGAATAGTTTTCAAACTTGTTGCCCACTACTGCGTTGTCATTGCCCCAAAGAATTTCAATACCCTGAGATGGTTCTGGGTTAGCTTTGGTTGAAGTGAACAGGTTATTCGCAACTAGGTTAAATGCCGCACCACGCGTCAGCTCTAGACCATCGCCATTGTCTACAAACAAGTTATTTAAGACCTTGTTGTTATTGGTGGTGGTTGAAGTTGGATTACCTTTACCATCATCACCTGTCAGCATCACACCTGAACCACCGTAGTTATTACTGATGCGGTTATGCTGAATTAGGTTGTTGCTCGAACGGTTAATCAGGATACCGATACAGAAACGGTGGATATCGAGACCTTTTAAAGTCACGCCATTGACATCTTGCAGCACCAGACCCGGCAACGTCATGGTACGGACGTTGGTGCCATACTGCTCTGGGTTTGCGCCTGGGCAGGCTTTAGCACCTTCGCCTTTAATATAGTTTGAACCATCAATTGCAATAAACTCGCCTGTTTTGTCCCATTGCGTCCCAATGATCTTTACTGAAGATTTGATCGGCGGTAAAGGCTGATTCAGTTTAATTGCATAGGGGGCTTTACCCACAGCTTGGATTTGAATTTCATTTTCTTGCGCTGCATTGGCATTCGATTGTTCAATTGCCCAGCGTAATGAACCTTTCGCACTATCGTCCTGATAGCGGTCAACAATATAAGTTTCTGCACTGGCAAAACCTGAAGCCACTAAACCCAATGCCAAAGTCGTTAAACGTAAAGTTGATGATTGCATCTTTAAATCCTTTTATGTCTGGAAGTCTTAAGGTGTAGGCTGAACAGTTTTAAGGAACTGTTTAAGTTGAGTCACATCAATTTGACCCGGTGCTGAAGCCTCACCAATCATGCCAAAACTTAGGCTACTACCCATGTTGGCAGTAGCGACACGCGAGATCGTGCCCAATTGCCCCATCGACATGGTCAGTAATGGTTTTTGACTTTTTTGGCTCACAGCAAGCGTTGCATTCATTAAGGTCATGACATCTTGTTTAGATTTCGGCATTACCGCAATTTTCAAAATATCTGCGCCCATTTGGTCTTGTTTCAGCAAACGGTTTTCAATTTCTTGTTGTTCTGGGGTCTTATTAAAATCGTGATTCGACATGATCACCAACACATGTTGATCATGCGCTAATTTGGTCAATTTTGCCACGCTGCCTGCATCACGGAACATCTCGATATCCAGCAATTGCATGAAAGGTGCTTTGAGGTATTCACGATAAATTTTTTCATAGTCTTGATCAGTTACCGTCATTTTACCGCCTTCATTATGGGTACGAATGGTGGCAATCATCGGTTTATCTTTCAAAATCTGATTGAGTTGATGACCAAGTGCGATCACTTTTTTCGTGTCAGCAGAAAATTCCAATAAGTCGATACGAAACTCAGCCAAATCGACATCAGGATTGCTGGCAATCACTTGCGCTTGGGCCATGGCTTGCTCTGCTGTCTTTGCGGTAATCGGCACAATAGTTTTGACAGGTAAGTCACCAATATTGAGGTTTTTCACTATATAGTGTTGTGTCGTAGGAGCAACTTCCGCTGCAAATGCTGGCATTGCGGCGATAACAGCACTGCTTAAGCAGAGTTGCATTGCTAATTTTTTAATTTTCATCATTACATTTCCTTGTATTTTCAAACTATTGTCTGACTTTTATCGTCATCCGCAAGCATACGTGGGATGAATGAAATAGGTCATACCATCACCACGTATAAACTTTTATCTATCGAGCCAGTGCAAAGTGTTCTGCACTGAACTGAATCAACTTAGATATCTAGAAAAACTGTTTCGTTTTCGCCTTGTATACGAATGTCAAAGCGATAAACCACTTCACCGTCGCGCTGTTCACGTTTTGCAATGAGCGTCTGACGACGCGGTGCCCACTCAATGCCTTTCAGCACTGGGTCTTGCGCATTGGCTTCTGCTTCATCTTCAAAATACACACGGGTATTCAAGCCAATGTTAATTCCGCGAGCAAAGATGATCAGCGCAATATGCGGTGCCTGAGTTGTGCCTTTACGGCCCGGAACCGCACCCGGTTTAATGGTATTAAAACTCCAAAAACCAGTTTCGAAGTCTGCGCCTGTACGCCCCCAACCGAGGAAGTTTGGATCCACCACTTTGCCTTGAATATCGGCCGCACTTGGATAGATGCCGTTGGCATCTGCCTGCCAAATCTCGATTAAAACATCACGTAATGGTAAACCTAAGCCGTCAAACACCTGACCTTCTAAGCGAATACGTTCGCCTAAAGTGTTTTCTTTAACTAACTGGTTATTAAAGTTATTTTCAAACACTTCGATGTTGGCTTGTTGTGGCAACAAACCAATGTGTACGTATGGTCCACCTGTTTGAGATGGCGTTTCATGCAATTCTTGAAAGTTCCAATGGTTCATATTGTTCTCCCTGAATTAAGTCAAATCATTTTCGAAATAAGTCGCACGACGACCACGTAAAGTGATGTCAAAGCGGTAACAACGGCTGTCTGCTTCAATAAAGTTGCTCTTGTCTTCCAAGGCAATCAATGCACGACGTTGTTCTTCCGAAGGAATGGTTTTAATAATTGGACACGAATCAATCAGCGTATCGCCTTCAAAATAGAACTGTGAAATAAGACGCTGCGCCCAACCATCGGCAAGTAAAGAGAAATGAATATGTGCAGGACGCCATTCATTAATACGGTTACGCCAAGGGTACGGGCCTGGCTTAATGGTACGGAACACAAAATAACCATTGGCATCGGTCATCATGCGACCACAACCACCAAAGTTCGGGTCCATCGCACCAATAAACTGGTCATTTGGATGGCGATAACGACCTGAAGCATTGGCTTGCCACACTTCGAGCAAAGCATTTTTAACTGGGCGCCCAAACTGATCACGCACATAACCATGCACAATAATGCGCTCGCCGACTGGCAAACCTTCTTTGGCATAGTTCAAAATCAAATCGTTATCTTTAGGCCCAAACTGTTCCGCACTAAACTGTGGTGAAGTCACTTCAGTTAAAGTTTCTGCAATCGAAATCAACGCATTTTTGGGCGAGCGTAATACACTGGTTTTATAGCCGGGTGCATATGCTGGCGGATGATCTTCGGTATTGCGTTGTGCATAAGCACCTAAAATAAGTTGCGACATGTGACGTCCCTCTTAATCTTGTTCCATTACTCTTGATTTGTTGGTTCTTGGCTAAGCTGCTGTTCGCTCAACTTTTGCGGGGCAATGCCCAAATCTGCAAAAACTTCTTCTGCCATGTGCATGGCTGCATTGGCTGCAGGTAAACCGGCATACAATGAACAGTGCAAAATCAATTCTTTTAAGTCGTTCTTGGTCACACCATTGTTAAAACAAGCACGTAAATGCATACGCAATTCGTCTTCACGGCCCAATGCCAATAACACGGCAATGGTGACTAAGCTACGGGTGTGGCGCGGCATGCCTGGTCTAGACCAGACTTCGCCCCATGCAAAACGGCTAATAAAGTTTTGGAAGTCGGCATTGAAATCATTCAAGTTCTCAAGTGAACGACCGACATGCTTTTCACCCAGCACTTCGGTGCGTACGGTGATTCCTTGTTCATAACGTTGTTCATCATTCATGGGAGAAACCTCAATTAGGTCGCATCGGTATGTGCAACCAGTGATTTAACAAAAATAGCGACTGCTGCTGCTGTTGCTGGAATTAACAGCAGACTTAAAATAGCTGTAAACGACCAGTCATTGCCGAGTAATACCGCACCGATCCAAGCACCAAATACCGCACCAAAACGTCCAATCCCAGACATCCACGCCACACCTGTTGCACGGCATTGGGTTGGATAAAAACGAGCACTGAGTGCTGGCATTGCCGACTGCGCACCATTAATTGCAACACCTGCGCAAAGCACTAAAATGGCAAGTAAGGTTGGATTTGCTAAGCTCTGACCAACGGCAAAGGCAAAGATCCCAGCGACAAAGTAAAAGCCTGCAATAATGCGGTTCGGGTTGAAACGGTCCATTGCCCAGCCAATAAATAAAGCACTGAGGACACCACCAAACTGGAATAAACCACCGATAAATGCAGCACGTTCCATCGTTGCGCCAGTTTCACGCATTAAGGTTGGTAACCAACTGGTGAGTAGATAAATCATCACCAAACCCATAAAATAGGTCAGCCACAATAAAACCGTGCCTTTGACATATTTCTGAGAGAACAGCATGCCAAACACACCTTTCTTCTCTCCACCTTCCGTTTTTTCTTCAGGTACATGAAACTCAGTAACACCATGTACTTGCGTCGGTGCAATACGCGTTAGAATTTTGCGAACTTTTTCGGGGTCACGACCTTTCACAATCAAGAAACGATAAGATTCAGGTAAGAAGAAAATCACCAAGATCATCAAAATCAGTGGCGACCAACCGCCCAGTAAAAATAAGCTGTGCCAACCAAAGGTTGGGATCAACCAACTGCTGATGAAACCACCTGTTGCCATACCCAAGTTGTAACCACAGAACATACAGGTCACGAGTAGCGAGCGAGAGCGCTGCGGGCAATATTCAGAAAATAGTGTGGTTGCATTCGGCATCGCAGCACCCAAACCAATACCGGTTAAAAAGCGAAGGACCACCAAGGTATTTAAGTCCGCTGCATAGGCTGATGCCAAAGTAAAGCCACCAAAAATCAGCATCGAAACACTTAAAACAATCTTTCGCCCAAAGCGGTCAGCGGTTGGGCCAGACACCAAAGCACCAATAATCATGCCGCCTAAAGCAGCACTCATCACAGGACCGAGTTGCGAGCGGTCTATCCCCCAGTCTTGTGCCAAGGCTGGAGCAATAAAACCCATTGCCGCAGTATCAATACCATCAACAAAAACAATGAGAAAACATACAATTGCGATCAACCACTGATATTTGCTAATCGGTGCATCATTAATCAGTGCTTGTGCGTCTATACTCGTTTTTTGAGTAGCGTATTCCTGAGACGCCATACCTGCCTCCTTGGGCTGAAAGTCCTTTTAAAAATCCTTAAACTATTGAAGCGATCCAATGAACTGACTGAGGGTTTGGGTAAACAGCTCAGGTTGCTCAATATTGGAAAGATGCGATGTATCAATCACCGCTAATTCACACTTTTGAATCTGTTGTTGCATAAAGACGCCATCTGCCACTGTAGTAACTGGGTCAAATGCGCCTGCAATCACTAAAGTTGGAATCTGAATCTGTTGAATTTGAGTAGATAGATCTGCTTGCGCGAGCGCTCGGCAAGATTCTGCATAACCCAGTGCTGGTGTAGTCGCTAAAGATTGAATAGTGCGCTGCGCCAAAGCATCGTGTTGATAATCAAACTGCTCACTAAACCAGCGTGTATGCGTAGTCGCGACCAAGTCTGCTAAGCCATTGGCCGTTACCGCATCTGCACGGGCATTCCAACCTTCCGCAGTCCAAATTTTAGCTGCCGAGTTCGCCACAGTTATGCTATGAAAGCGATCTGCATGATGAATACCAAGCCACAAAGCGGTCATGCCGCCCATTGAAATCCCGCAGAAATGCGCTTTTTCAATGTTTAAGCCGTTCAGAATATCAATCACATCTTCTGCGAGATTTTGTATAGTGGTCTGCTCAATTACATCGCTTTGACCGTGACCACGGGTGTCATAAGTCACTACTTTGAACTGTTGTTCGAAGGCAGCAACTTGTGGCTGCCACATGCCTTTATCTGTACCCAATGAATTTGAAAATACAATTACAGGTGCATCTTCTTGTCCGTTCACTTGTACAGCCAAGTGTTTATCTTGACGATTGGTCATTGTGATATTCACATTGCCTCTCCCTTTGCTTCCTGCAAAACCGCATCAATCTGGTCTTGAATATTGCCTAGATAGGACGCTGGTTCAAAAATTACTGAAATCTGAGCTGCACTAAAATAGGCTGTGACTTGATCAAGTTCGCAGATAACCTCTTTTAAGTGAACGCCTTTTTCCACGGCTGTTTTACATGCAGCTTCCACCAGATGATGGGCCTGTAAACGCCCCATATGCGCTGCCAAAGCCATCATGACGGCTTCCGCCATGATCAAGCCTTGTGTACATTCCAAGTTGCGTTGCATGTTCTCAGCATTAACTTTCATGCCTTGTAAAACGTCCAAAGTCCGCTCCAAAGCGCCTGCGCAAAGCTGGAAAATTTCAGGCAATGCCAGCCATTCTGCATGCCATCCACCTAAACTACGCTCATGCTCTTGCACCATGCTCTGGTACAAACTCGACATCAACACAGGCACACGATTGGCCGCCGCCAAAACGGATGCCGCAGCGACAGGATTACGTTTATGCGGCATGGTCGATGACCCTCCACGCCCTTTTGCTGTGGGTTCAAAGATTTCAGCAATCTCTGTTTGCATCATCAACGACCAGTCACGCGCCATTTTCCCTAAACTGCCGGTCACCATGGCTAAAACACTCGCAATCTCAACAATACGATCCCGCTCACCATGCCAGGTACAGGCTGGTACAGAAAGCTGCAACTGGGCTGCATAAGCATGAACCACTGCTGTGCCTTGTGCCTGCAATGAAGCCAGTGAACCGACCGCACCGCCTAATTGCACAGTAAAAACACGTGCTTTCATCGCTTCAATACGGGCCAAATCACGATGAAATGCCGAAGCCCAGCGTGCCAATTTATGCCCCAAAGTAATTGGTAAACCTTGCTGCAACCAGGTGCGTCCAATCATCACTTGTGAGCGATACTGTTCAGCTTGGGTCAATGCAGTGCGATAACATTGATAAATTAAAGCTTCAACATGCGTCATTGCAGCACGACATTGCAAAATACAGGCAGTGTCTAAAATGTCTTGACTGGTTGCGCCCCAATGCACATAACGCGCAGCATCTTCATTACTTTGTTTCACAATCGCAGTGAATTGCTTCACAAAAGGAATCGCGATATTGCCCGCCAAGCCTGTAGCAACAGCTAAAGCATCAAAGTCAATCTGATCAATTGCAGTTGCTGCGATGTTTGAAATTGCTGTTGCCGAAGATTCTGGAATGACACCGACCTGAGTCTGCGCTTGTGCCAAGGCAACTTCAGCCTCAATCATGTATGACACCAACGCGCGATCACTGAAAATTTCAGTCACCTCGTTTTGGTAAAATAAGCTGGCATATAACTGGCTCATGATCGCTATCCTTAACTCTGCTTTAAACGCGCTGAATAATCATTGCAATGCCTTGACCGACACCAATACACATTGAACACAGGGCATAAGTACCACCGGTTTGTTCTAATTGGTTTAAAGCTGTGGTGACTAAACGCGCACCCGATGCACCGAGTGGATGACCAATCGCAATCGCACCACCATTTGGATTCACTTGGGTCGTATCGTCTGCAAGACCAAGATCACGGGTAACGGCCAGTGCTTGTGCCGCAAAGGCTTCATTCAACTCAATCACATCCATCTGCTCAATCATGAGATCAGCTTGTTTGAGTAGCTTTTTGATGGCAGGTGCTGGCGCAAAGCCCATGATACGAGGTTCAACCCCCACAGCCGCAGAGGCAATAATCTTGGCACGTGGTTTTAGCTGGTATTGTTCTACTGCTGCTTCTGAAGCAATCAGTACAGCAGCTGCACCGTCATTGATGCCGGATGCATTCCCCGCAGTGACAGTGCCTTCTGCTGTCACAACAGGCTTGAGTTTGGCTAAACCTTCTAATGTAGTTGATGCACGTGGATGTTCATCCGTGTCGATCACAATCGGATCGCCCTTACGCTGTGTAATATTCACAGGGATGATTTCATGTGTAAAAAAGCCCTGAGCTTGCGCGGTTGCGGTTCGCTGTTGACTCGCTAAGGCAAACTGATCTTGATCTGCGCGATCAATGTTAAATTGTTGTGCCACGTTCTCTGCAGTTTGTGGCATGGTGTCTACACCATACATCGCTTTGAGCTTAGGATTAATAAAGCGCCAGCCCATGGTGGTATCTTCAATCTTCTGGCTACGTCCATAAGCTGTTTCCGATTTGCCCAGGACAAAGGGTGCACGAGACATACTTTCGACGCCACCTGCAATGATTAAATCCGCTTCGCCGGCTTTAATCGCACGCGCTGCCATTGCAATCGCATCTAAAGATGAGCCACATAAGCGATTCACAGTCGTGGCTGGAACTTCGACAGGTAAGCCTGCAAGCAGTGCAGACATACGACTCACATTACGGTTGTCTTCACCCGCTTGGTTGGCGCAGCCATAGATCACATCATCGACTTGTGTCCAATCAACACTTGGATTACGTTGCATTAAGGCTTGAATTGGAACTGCACCCAAATCATCGGCACGGATTGGAGCGAGTCCACCTGCATAACGGCCGAATGGGGTACGGATGGCATCGATAATATATGCAGTTTTCATATTTAATTTTCCCTTTATCTAAAATCCCCCCTAACCTCTCTTTTTCAAAGAGGGGTTAGGGGGGATTTATTATCCTTATGTCGCATCCACTAATAGTGCACCCGTCATTGCCTGCAATTCTGCAAAGCTTAAACCGTCGACTTTCTCTACCACTTTCAAGCCTTCAGCAGTGACATCAATCACGCATAGGTCGGTATAAATACGATCGACACACTTCAAACCTGTTGCGGGATAGCTTAGTTCAGCTACGATCTTCGGTTCACCTTGTTTAGTCATATGGTCGGTGGTGATAAAGACTTTCTTAGCACCGACGGCTAAGTCCATTGCACCACCAACAGCAGGAATCGCATCAGGTGCACCAGTATGCCAATTAGCCAAGTCACCATTAGCTGCCACTTGAAAGGCGCCAAGGACTGCAATATCCAAGTGACCACCACGCATCATTGCAAAAGAATCGCCATGGTGGAAAAAAGCACCGCCTTCGAGCATGGTCACATATTCTTTACCCGCATTAATCAACTCAGGGTCTTCTTGACCTTTTTCAGGTGGTGGACCAAAAGCCAATAAACCATTTTCAGAATGTAAGAAAACGTCTTTGTCTGAAGGAAGGTAGCTGGCAATTTTGGTCGGTAAACCAATACCGAGATTGACATATGCACCATCGGGAATATCTTGTGCCACACGTTCTGCAATTTGGTTACGGCTGAGTTTTTGATAGCTCATGATGTTCTCCCGATTACACAGCAACAGGTTCAGGTTGAACCTGTACCACGTGTTGAACAAAAATACCTGCGGTGATGATGTGTTCAGGGTCTAAAGCCCCTAATTCCACCACTTCAGAAACTTGGGCAATGGTCACGTTTGCTGCCATCGCCATAATCGGGCCAAAGTTACGTGCAGATTTATGATAAATCAAATTGCCCCAACGATCGCCTTGTTGCGCTTTAATCAAAGCAAAGTCTGCTTTAATTGGATATTCCAAAACATAATCTTTACCGTCGATGTGACGGGTTTCTTTGCCTTCAGCCAATAAGGTGCCATAGCCGGTTGGGGTGAACACTGCACCTAGGCCCATACCAGCTGCTTGAATACGACAAGCCAAGTTGCCTTGTGGAACCAGCTCTAACTCAATTTTGCCTGCACGATAGAGTTCATCGAAGACCCAAGAGTCGGACTGACGCGGGAATGAACAGATGACTTTTTTCACGGCACCGGCTTTGAGTAGCTTAGCTAAACCATAGTCACCATTACCAGCATTATTGCTAACGATAGTAAGGTCTTTGATACCGAGTTGAATTAAGCCATCGATCAATTCCGCAGGCTGTCCTGCGGTACCAAAACCACCAATCATGATGGTTGAGCCGTCGGTGATTTGGGAGAGCACTTCCGCGAGGGATGCCGCGCTTTTATCTATCATTAGATAACTCCATTGTGCATCATGCAAATTTGAAAAGACGCGGAAAACTAACTTATACTGGAAGATGATTCAGCTAAAACCACATTCCCTAGTTTTTTAGTTCGATTTCCTTATCTGTTCATTTTTTATAATTTTTCCGCTTTGGGATAGACAGTGACCACAGGTTTTGTTCGATCATCGAACAAAAAATCTATAGATCGAACAAAACCTGATTATTTCACTCTGATTTCACGTTATAGTAAAAATAATGAATTAATAAAAATCGAAAAAGGAAACATGATGGAAGAAGCAGCCGAGACAAAAGAAAAGCGTCTTCAACACAAAGACAATAAAAAAACTATTCGACATGAAGATTTTGTCGCAGGTATTAGTAAAGGTATGGCTATTCTCGACAGCTTTGGTACTGACCGACATCGTTTAAATATCACTATGGCGGCGGAACGCACAGGCATGACTCGTGCTGCAGCACGACGCCATTTACTTACCCTTGAATATTTAGGCTATTTAGAATCTGATGGTCATTATTTTTATTTAACCCCTAAAGTTCTAAAGTTTTCAGGATCTTACTTGGGGGGTGCACATCTTCCTAAAATTTCTCAGCCTTTGCTAAACCTGCTCACCAATCAAACCTCACTCATTTTTTCAGTTATGGTTCTCGATGGCTATGAAGCCATTACCATTGCACGCAGTGCCGCGCACCAGCAAACGGATCGTGTCAATCCTTATGGCCTGCATTTAGGAAATCGCTTACCTGCACATGCAACATCGGCGGGCAAAATTTTACTGGCCTATCTCGATGATCAGGAACAATGTGAATGGCTGAATCAGTATCCACTACAACGCCTAACCAAATACACCCATTATAACAATGAAACGTTTCTTGCCTTATTGCACGAAATTCGAGAGCAAGGTTGGTGCTATTCATGTGAGGAACATGAATTGGGCGTACATGCCCTTGCCGTTCCGATTTATGGACAACAGTTAAAAGTGGTTGCCGCCTTAAATATTGTTTCCCCTACCATGCGCACAACCAAAGAGTATTTGATTCAACACATACTGCCGTTACTACAAGAAACCGCACGCGAACTACGTAATATTTTATAATTTATCAAGGCTTTGTTTCACAAAGATTTAAAGATTATAGCTAGCCGAATTTACTCAGGAATAAGTGACAATTTGGGTATGAAATCGGCCTAATTTTTTAGGGGGATTACCCAATGATATAACCAAACTCTAGCCAATTTGACTGACACAGAGTTTTGAACACTCTCTTGCAGTTATCAGACTCATCGTATTTATTAGTTCTAATCATTTACAAGTATTTGAAAATTTGGATGCAATTTTTTCCAATGTTCTCTTAGTTTTTCTTTATGAGCAGAATCGATTGGTAAATCTTGTAATAGCGTTGGCCATACTGACCGTGCTTTATCGGTGATCTCACGAAGTTGTTTGTCTATAACACGCCATGGAACACCGATTTTTTCCGCCCATTGTTTTGATCCTAGACAAAATAATGGACAGCACGTCCCTCTAAAGATAACGTAACTTTAATCTTTGGAGATTCAAGAAATGGCTAAACGTTTTAGTCCCGAATTTAAACAGCAAGCGATTGATTATGCACTTTCAAACTCCCACGAAGCTATAGCTGCAATCGCCCAGAAATTAGGTGTGGGTTATTCAACATTAGATAAATGGATTCGTGAAACCAATCCGGCAGGTTCAAGCAAACGTCAACTTTCACCAGAACAACAGCGGATCGTGGAATTAGAGAAAGAAGTCAAACAGCTCAAGGAAGCCAATGACATCTTAAAAAAAGCGCATGTGTACTTTCTAACAGATCATGCCAAGAAAAGTACACGGTAATTCAAGATCTAGATATGAATGAAGTCACCGTATCTTCTGCCTGTAAATACCTAGGTGTCAGCACTTCAGGCTATTATGCCTGGCGAAAACGTCAAGCCAATACGGCACAGAAATATAATGACTTAAAAGCCGTATATTGGCAGCATCATGCACGATTGGGTGCACCTTCATTAGTACATGACATGCATGATTTAGGTTACAACATGAGCGAACGTACTATTGGAAGGATGCTAAAAAAGCTTGGTTTACGTAGCAGGATTGCACGTAAATACAAGCATACGACTGATTCAACCCATCGTTTGCCTACAGCACCCAACTTGTTGGATCGCCAATTTACAGTTACTCAGCCTAATAAAGTCTGGACAACAGACATTACCTATATCCGCACTAAAGAAGGTTGGTTGTATTTATGTGTGATGCTAGATTTATTTAGCCGTCGTATCGTGGGGTGGCAAACCAGCCATCGAATAGACCGCCAGTTGGTGTGTGATACGTTTAACTATGCAATGGCTCGTCAGGGTTATCCAACTGGTGTTATGGTTCATTCGGACCAAGGCTCACAGTACTGTAGTCGTGATTTTAGAGCGCTGTTACTGAAAAATGATTGTACTCAGAGTATGTCTAGACGTGGAAACTGTTGGGATAATGCAGTGACTGAAAGCTTCTTTCATACATTAAAAGGTCATGTGGTACATGGCAGTGTGTTTTCGACTCGAAAAGAAGCGAATGCTGTCTTGTTTGACTATATTGAAATTTATTACAATCGAGTCAGAAGACATTCTGCAAACGGCTGGTTAAGTCCAGAAGCCTTTGAACAGAAATATTGAACCGTACCGGGTTTGTCGGAGACTTTTTTATGAGACTGTAAATTAAATTGTGTAATTGCCTGAATTTGCTATGTTCATATTCACAACGGAGTCAGGCAACATGATGAACGAACAAAAACTAAAAGACCTTGCAGCAGAATTTGCTAAAGGAATCAAAACAGAAGACGATCTCAATCAATTCACCCGATTGTTGACTAAACTCACTGTTGAAACGGCTCTCAATGCCGAACTTACCGAACATCTCGGACATGAAAAGAATGCTCGTAA
>NZ_PHRG01000004.1 GCF_002803605.1 Acinetobacter pseudolwoffii | reverse complement strand
TATACAACACCCAAACAGTTGTTGTATAAAGCTCGATTGATTCGATATTAAGCAAAATAACTTGATTCAGAAGACCGTTAGTAAGACAATGTTCAACTCAGATATACCTGTTAATGTATTCTATTTGGTAGAAAGCATTGGCATACACTGAAAAGTGACGAAATAAGACCAAAGCGAGTATCCATAAACAGTTGTGCTGGCGACAATAGCAAGAGTGAACCACCTGATCCCTTCCCGAACTCAGAAGTGAAACCTCTTTGCGCTGATGGTAGTGTGGGGTTACCCATGTGAGAGTAAGTCATCGCCAGCTCATTATTCGAAACACCCCCTGCATGAGCAGGGGGTGTTTTTTTGTGCGTGAAGAAAGGCTTAGGTGGTCACTCAGATGAAATCTCCACAGAAAAAATGAGCGAAAGGCGTATACTGGATCTATCTAAGGAGCGGATATGTCCTCAAATTCATCTTCTAGCCATATTGAATATGGTACTACCGCATTTAAAGCAGTACTTTTTTCCTTATTTCTTGCCGGCTTTGCCATTTTCTCATCTTTGTATTGCCTACAGCCGATGATGCCCATTTTGGCAGATTATTTTCAGGTCAGTCCGACTCAAAGTAGTTTTCCCTTATCACTTTCTACCCTTGCCTTAGCCATTGGTCTGCTATTTACCGGACTGATTTCAGACCGTTTTGGACGTAAACCGGTGATGGTCTGTTCCCTGGCATTGATTGCAATTTTGTTAATGCTCAGTTCGATACTATCTCTTTGGTCGGTATTTTTATTGCTTCGGATCTTGATTGGTCTCTGTGTCAGTGGTGTGGCAGCAGTCGCCATGACTTATATCGGGGAAGAAATTGCCGAAAAAGATATCGGTTTCGCCATGGGCTTATATATTTCTGGTACAGCCATTGGCGGGATGGGCGGGCGTTTGATTGCCGGAGTTCTAGTTGATTTTATCTCCTGGCAATCTGCTACTCTGATAATTGGTATCTTAAATATCTGTATTGCAGGATTATTTTATTATCTGTTGCCGGCATCGCAACATTTTAAAGCTTATCCGATCAAGTTTAATCGATTCAAAAACTCATTCAGGCATAATCTGGCCGATCCGAAACTTCGGATTTTATTTCTGCAAGGTTTTATCCTGATGGGCTGTTTTGTCTCGATATTTAACTATCTCAGCTATCGTTTGCTTCAGGCACCTTTTGAATTATCACAGGCCTGGATTGGTTTAATCTCGGTGACATATTTGGCTGGTATTTATAGCTCCCCCCGAGCGGCACATTGGGGTCGGCATTATGGTAAATTCAAGACATTGGTCGTCATGATGCTGATGATGCTCCTTGGATTAACACTCATGCTGCTCAACCAGCTGGCTCTGGTCTTTATCGGATTACTAATCTTCACTTTTTCATTTTTTGCCGCGCACTCTACTGCAAGTAGCTGGGTGTCGATCCAGTCGCTACAATATCGGGCAGTCGGTTCTTCGCTATATTTATTCTGTTATTACCTCGGTTCCAGTGTGTTGGGCAGTTCGAGTGGACTGGTCTGGGAAAATTATGGTTGGAGTGGATTAACTGCATTTATTGCGCTACTGTTGTTGAGTGGTCTGGCATTCAGTTTCAAGCTCCGCTCAGATTAGAACATCGTATTTAGATTTTTCTCTATAAAATAAACCCTGTGCATTTATCTTGCGGATCATTTTGCTTTCAATTCTGATGATGCCCAAGTTTTGATTCGCTTAGTTCCTGATTTTGTATAAATTATAATCAAGCAAGCTGGGTCTAATTCATGGTAAAATGATCGGCTTTCATCTTTGATCTTATTTTAGATCTCCTATCATCTGCCAGCCGAGAATTGCTAGCCATGTCTACTGCTTATACCATGCAGACTGCGCCAAAAGCGTTGTTTGATTACGACAAATATTGGGCGTCTTGTTTTGACCCTGCGCCTTTTTTGCCGATGTCACGCGAGGAAATGGATCAACTCGGCTGGGACAGCTGTGACTTTATTCTGGTCTGTGGCGATGCCTATATTGATCACCCGTCTTTCTGTTCAGGTATTATTGGCCGGGTATTAGAAGCCCAAGGCTTTCGTGTCGGTATTATTGCACAGCCAGACTGGACCAACGTGGATGCGTTCCGCGTTCTGGGTAAACCGAATATTGCTTGGGGGGTAACGGCAGGGAACATGGATTCCATGATCAACCGTTATACCGCCGACCGTAAAATCCGCTCGGATGATGCCTATTCCCCAGATAATCAGCCAAATAAACGTCCAGACCGTGCAGCAACTGTATATTGTCAGCGTGTCCGTGAAGCATATCCAGATGTGCCTGTATTATTAGGTGGAATTGAAGCTTCTCTGCGTCGTATTGCACATTATGATTACTGGTCAGATAAAGTCCGTCGTTCAGTGTTGATGGACTCAAAAGCCGATCTTTTGATGTACGGCAATGGCGAACGCTCAATTACCGAAATTATGCATCGTCTGGCGCGTGGCGAAAAAATTCACGAGATTACCGATGTTCGCGGTACTGCGTTCATTGTCAATAAACATAACCGTGCATCGAAAGCAAAGTTTGTCGAAATTGCCTCGAATGATGTTGATGCGATTGGCCGTGTCGATCCAATCATTAACCCTTATGTGATGACTGAAGATCTGGAAGGTTGTGAAATTGAAAAAGACAAAGATAGTCTGACTCAATATCAAGGTTTTCAGAAAGAGCCTGTCGCCAATCCGATTGTGCGGGCCGGCGATGAGCTAGATCCTGATACGCAAATCGTGCAATTACAACCCGCTTCAAAAGCAATTAAACATAAATTACCACCGCGTGAACTGGCCGTAATTCGCTTGCCTGCATTTGAAGAAGTGGCTGCAGATCCGGTGCTTTATGCCCATGCCAACCGAATTTTGCATTTAGAAACCAATCCGGGCAATGCCCGTGCCATGGTACAAAAGCATGGTGAACGTGATGTCTGGCTAAATGCGCCACCAATTCCGTTGACCACGGAAGAAATGGACTATGTGTTTGACCTGCCTTATGCACGTTTGCCACATCCTGCTTATGGTGAAGCGCGTTTTCCAGCGTTTGACATGATCAAGTTCTCTGTGAACATCATGCGTGGCTGTTTTGGTGGCTGTACCTTCTGTTCGATTACAGAACATGAGGGTCGTATTATCCAGAACCGTTCTGAAGAGTCAATTCTGCGTGAAGTGGAAAAAATCCGTGATACGGCGCCGGGCTTTACCGGGATTATTTCAGACCTAGGTGGCCCGACAGCCAACATGTACCGTCTGGCCTGTAAAGATCCAGAGATTGAAAAGAACTGCCGTAAACCGTCGTGTGTCTTCCCGGGCGTTTGTCAGAACCTGCATACCGATCATGCACCATTGACCCAGTTATACCGTAAAGCACGTTCATTACCGGGTATTAAGAAGATCTTGATTGGTTCTGGTTTACGTTATGACTTAGCGGTTTTAAACCCTGAATATGTCAAAGAATTGGTAACCCATCACGTCGGTGGTTATTTAAAAATTGCACCGGAACATACCGAAAAAGGCCCACTCAATAAAATGATGAAGCCGGGAATCGGAACCTATGATCGTTTCAAACAGATGTTTGAACGTTATAGTAAGGAAGCCGGCAAGGAACAGTATCTGATTCCTTATTTCATCGCAGCGCATCCGGGGACTACCGATTACGACATGATGAATCTTGCGATTTGGTTGAAGAAGAACGGTTTCCGTGCTGACCAAGTACAGACCTTTTATCCATCACCGATGGCAACGGCTACCACCATGTATTACACCGGTAAAAACCCGCTTGCCAAAGTGGCACGTTATACTGAGCAAGTAGATATTGTCAAAGGTGATAAACGTCGTCGTCTGCACAAAGCTTTCTTGCGTTACCATGATTCAAACAACTGGCCGTTGTTGCGTGAAGCTCTGAGAGAAATGGGTCGTCAGGATTTGATTGGTAACTCCAAACAGCATTTGATTCCGACTTATCAGCCTGCTGGCAGTGCAGAAGGTCAATACCAGTCTGCGCGCAAGAAAAACTCGACAGTGGCGGGTGATTCGCAGAAACGTACCGGTGAGCAGGGAAATCGTGGCAAGGCTGCACAAGCTCAGTCCCGTCCTTCAAATACCAAGAAGCGCCCGGAACGTGGTCAAATCCTAACCCAGCACACAGGCCTACCGCCGCGTGAAACAGGGGATGCCAAAAAACCATTTGGTGGATCAAAGCCGAAAGCAAAGCCTAAATCACGTGCATAATTGAGTTAATAGAAAAGACACTTCGGTGTCTTTTTTTAGCACTTAGGTAAAGTAACGTAGCTTGAAACGAGGACTGAAAAATGTAAAAGGATGTATTATTTACATTAAGTCTGGCTTAAAAGTGATATAAAAATAACACTTTATCGGAATTGTTCTACAGTTGGGCAGATTTGTATTGCGATCAATTCTAGGGATGTTTTAGAGTGCATTATCAGTACTTTAAATCCACTTTCATTGACATAGGGAAAGATGTCATTTTAGGTAACGCAGAATCAGGTTTTGATACCGGTTGTATGGGTATCTAAGCAGATTAGTTGTAAGACCTATTTAAAATAAAGTGTGAGTTTATACTGCACCACAATAAAACAAAAATGATGATAAGAATGCAAGGATTGAGGCATGACCACCTATATTATGATTGGGAGTTTCCTGCTCTTCTGTGTCGTGCTCATGGCATGGAAAACGCTCGGAAATAATTCCAAACCACAAGACAGCGCGTTAAAGCAGCGTGCTATTTTTAACCTGAATGAGCAATTGACCTTCACGCGCTTGAAGGAAGTATTACCTGAATATATTGTTTTGGCCCATGTGTCCTATGACGCCTTAATGACCACCAAATTTAACCGGACGCGACATAAATATCGCAACCTGACTGCAGATTTTGTGATTATGGATCAACAGCATCAGATTATAGCCATTGTGGCTGTGGATGATCCTTTAATCTTGAAGCGTCCACAGCAGACTGGTTTTCAGGATGCCTTGTTGAGTATGGCCGGTTATCGGGTGATTCGCTACGATGATGTGCCGGAATATTACCAGTTGCGGCAAGATTTTCTGCAGGAGCAAGCGCAAATGAAGAAAATGCCCAAATATACGGTCAGCAATGATCTGAAAAAGTATTATTTATATTCAGATTTAGAGCGCAGTAAAATCAAAGCAGTAGGTTAAAATAAAAAAGCATGCCATGAGCATGCTTTTTTATGCATATCGATTTTGCCACATTATTCTGGTTTGACGGCCACGACTGTCATTTCAACCAAAACCCGTGGATCATAAAGTTTTGCCTCGACACAGGTACGAGGTAATGCTTCGATATCAGCCACCCATGCATCCCAGATTTCATTAAATGCCGCATAATCTTTTTCAATGTCTTTTAAATAGATGGTCACCGACATGATGTGACTTTTGTCTGTACCGACATCTGCCAGAAACTGGTCGATAATATCTAAAGTTTGTTGGGTTTGACCTTTGATATCCAGCTCAACATCTGTGGCCAGTTGCCCGGCAAGATGTACCAGATTGCCTGCAATGGCAATTTCTGAAAAGCGTTTCGAGATATGTAAGCGTTCCACTGTCATATTATTCATCCTGCGTTTTGGGCACCAGGGCTGCGACCAGTGCGGTCAGCAAGCAACCCACTGCCAGATAGAGGGCAATATAATGCCATGAACCGTCTGCCCAAATCACCCGTACTGCTGCAATAAATGGGGGTAAAACCACCACCAATAATACTGCCCATCTGATAGCCAACGCCGGCACCGCTGTAGCGATATTCGGTACCGAACAGGGAAGTGAAAATCGGTTGATGAGCCCTGACCACCCTGTCGTATGCAACATTTGCCAGTAAAATTATGTCGACAATGATCATTCAGGTGTTTTGTGCATCGAGTGCCATAAAGAATGAAAAGGCCGAGAGCGCACCAATCAAACTATTCTAGCCACACATTTTTTGATGATGAAATGTATCCACCCGTCAGGCAAAAAACGGAATGCTGAAACAGCGGATTGCACCGACCATCAAGGTGATATTCCAGAAGAACTGTTTGTCCATGCCCAAGTAATTGCTAGAAATTCCCATCAGGACGACAGTTAAGACCTGCATTTTCTTATGGCCAAGCTAGTGACCAACGTGACCAAAGACCATGCCATCTAAGGGCAAAACAGAAAGCCAACACCAAAAGTGGCCAATGCCGCCAGAGTGTCCATATTCTCACCAATGCTGTGGAAACTGATCTTTAAAAATTAAGGTTGCAACAATGCCGTAAAGGAGAAAATCATATCAATCGACAACAGCACCCACAAAACTAGACAGCGCAGCTTTACGCGTGTTGTTTTTGAACTACAGAAGATTTACAGAAGACATGCAGGAAGGAAGTCCATGAGTTACATCAGAGTTGCCCTGTAATATTCGGATTTGATCGTCACGCCAATCACAGGACAGCATGCTGAAAGTAAAGGTGATTTTCAGCATCTCAGCATATACATGGATAATGCATTGCGCAGATAGAGTACTCTAAAAAATCAAAATATAAAAATAAAGTTGCTGTATTTTTAAACTGATGTTCAAAACATGAACAAAAGTCGTTTAGAGCAGTAATAATTGGGTTTCAGTCTCGGGGGCGCTGAGTTGATAGACGCCGACACCGATCAGCCGGAATTGCATCTGCGGCGCGATATGCAGATCATCCAATAGTAAGTCCAAGGCTTGTGCTAATTCCTGCGGACTGCGCAAGAGCTGCTTAAAACTTTTACTGTGCTGCATCACCTGAAAATTCTTGAGCTTTAATTTGACCGTCACGCCGCGAGCCGAAAGTTGTTTTTTTTGCAAGCTTTGCCACAGTTGTGCAACTAAAGCTTCCCAATAAGAATGGCACTGATTTAAATAAAGATCATCATCAAAGGTGGTCTCTTTGGAAATCTGCTGACGTTCCCGTTCTACTTCGACTGGTCGTTCATCAATGCCTTGCGCATATAAAAACAGCCGCCGTCCATATTTACCAAAATGCTGAATCAGAATGGCTTCATCCATCTGTTGTAAGTCACCCAAGGTATCCAGATTCAGGCTTTTCAGTTTTTCCTGGGTGACTTTACCCACCCCGGGAATTTTCTTCAGCGGCAGATTCTGAATAAAACGCTGCACCTGTGAGGGCTTGATCACACAGATGCCATTCGGTTTGTGCCAGTCCGAGGCAATTTTGGCCAGAAATTTATTCGGTGCCACGCCGGCAGAAGCAGTCAGTCCAGTCACTTGAACAATATCCTCCCGAATCCGCACGGCGACCTCGGTAGCACTCGGAATTTGTTGTAAATTTTCTGTGACATCCAGAAAGGCTTCATCTAGCGATAAAGGCTCAATCAGGGCGGTATATTGCTGGAAAATTTGATGGATCTGTGCAGAAACTTGACGGTATTTGGCAAAGTCCGGCTCAATTACGATGACCTGCGGACAGAGCTTGCGCGCCTGTCCCATCGACATGGCAGAACGTAGACCATATTCGCGTGCCGGATAGGAGGCAGCCGCAACCACCGCCCGGGGATGATGCGAGGCAATCACCACAGGCAGGTGTCTGAGTTCTGGACGTTCACGCAGCTCGACCGAGGCATAAAACGCATCCATATCGATATGAATAATTTTGCGCATAGCCGCTATCTTAAGGGGCTTTAATCGGATTGGGAAGCGACGGCTGCGTTGAGTAAATAGGGCTGCGGTTCGCTGAGCAGAACGACTTTTGTCCCTTGTGTCTCGGCGGCCTGAATCAGAAGATTCAAACTTTTTGGAGTGTCATCGGCCAGACGGGGTAGAAATTGCAGCGGCTGGTTTAAAGGCTGAAAAAAATCATCCCAATGTATCGGGATGACCACTTTGGGTTTGAGCGTTTGCAGGGTTTCAGCCAGATAGTGCCGCTGATAGTCATTGGATTGTCTGGAGAGCTGGGCAATACCCAAAAATAACGTATCGACCTGCAGGTTTTTAAATTGCTCTGGAATAAATCCGGTACTGGCCTTGATCAGAATTTTATGTCCTGCATGCTCAATCAGGTAATCGAAACTGCCACCTTCCTTAAATTCGGAAAATTTGGCCGGCAGGGCTAAAGGCTGCAGCAGCTCTTCGCCTAGGTCATCATTTAGCGCTGTGGGTGGGGTATGTTGTGAGGGAATTGCAGTGATCTGGAAATGCCCCCAGTGCTGTAGTTGCCAAGGTTTAACTGACTGTAATTGCTGTGGAGTAACTTTGGGATTTGCCCGGGCGATATTCAGGCTAGTGGGTGAACCGATGACAGCGGTTTCAGGAAGCATTTCCAGTAAAGCCGGTAGATCCAGAACATGATCATAATGCGAGTGACTGACCAGAATGGCTTTGGCCCGGTGCAGTTCATGCTCTTGAATTAGCTGCCTTAATAGCACGCTATCACTCTGAATTGGACCGCTAAGCACTTGCGACAACGACGGCCGGCTAAAGAAACCATCTATCAGGATCTGATCCTGACCATCATCCAGCAACAGGGTGGAAACACCGAAAAATTTAACGTTTAGTCCAGAACGAGAGGAACTGCTTTGCGGCTGCCAGTTCTGAAAGTCACTGAGCTTGCCTGAAGGTTGCAGTAGATAAGCCAGCGCACCCGCTATGAGCAGCAGAACAATCACCAGACTGAGTAAAATACCTTTAATCCATTTCAAGATTTTTATTTCCTTATTTTTCTACTTTTATAAAGCGCTTGTTTTCAAGCGATCGATTTTATTTGGCCTGATGAGTAGATGATGGTACTGCAATTGCATTCATTTTCAGAAAATCCAGCCACTGCTGTTCTGAGCCATAGAACACATTCAGATCCACAGTTGTACTAATGCCGGGAATTTTACCCTGATTGCTATGTTGCCAGAAGGTCCATTTGGGCTGGTTGTTTAAATCGGGCAGACCCTTATACTCGCGTACCCAGAGTGGCACTTCGGGAAAATATCCTGCCAGTACAATATTATAAAATGCTTTAGAAATATAGAAAATTGGCTGTTTGCCATAATGCTTTTGCAGGGCATCGTGCATGATCTGGATTTCGTTTAGAAGCTGCTCTTTGGAATAGGTATTGATGCAATTGCTGTCATATTCCAGATCAATCACCGGCGGTAAAGCATTGGCTTGCTTGGGGACGGAGTCGATAAAGTTCTGTGCCTGAATGCTGCCATCGCGACAAAGCCGATAGAAATGATAGGCACCGACCAGAAAGCCGCGTTCCCGCGCCTTGAGCCAGTTCTCTTGAAAACGCGTATCTTTAAAGTCACCACCTTCTGTGGCTTTCAGATAGACAAAACGGTATTTTTCCGGCGAAATCTGCTGCCATTGAATTTCTTGTTGATGGTGTGATACATCGAAACCCTGGATCGGATAATCTGCTGCATGCGCAGAAGGGGCTTTCATCAGGCAAAGATAAATCATGGCGATAATCATCACGGCGATCAGAATGCCAAGCCCGATGAAAAGCGGCTGTTTGAATCTGTTCAGAGCCAGATTTTTTTGCATTTTCAGTTCTTACCTGTATCTAAACCTGAGCTTAAAGGCTGCATTCGCCTGGCGTTAATATATCGTATTAAACAGGGGTGTTTTTAGGAATATGCCAGAAAATATAAGCCGCAATAATATTGATACAGCCTAAACAGATCAGTGACACATGAAAAGCAGCCACCAGATTGTCAGCGCCGTAATAGGCACTCAGCATGTTGACCAGGGTGCCTGCCAGCGCCACCCCAATACTCATTGACAGCATCATGATCATCGACAGGAAACTGTTGCCGCTACTGGCATCCTGCTGGCTTAAGTCCTTTAAAGTCAGGGTATTCATCGATACAAATTGTAGGGAATTTAAAATGCCGAAGATAAAGAAATGAATTGCACGCAGCCAGATCGGGGTGTCCGCCGTGGTCAGGGCAAAACTGGCAATACACAGACCCACCAATAAGGTATTGACCAGCAAAACCCGACGATAACCAAAACGCTGAATGATTTTTCGGATAATCGGTTTAGACGCCAGAGAGCCGAGTACGGTTGGAATCATCAATAGACCGGTAATAAAGGGCTCAAAACCAAAGGCGACTTGCAACATAAGGGGGAGTAAAAATGGAATCGAGTTACCGCCAAGACGGGCAAAAAAATTCCCCAGAATGCCAATCGCATAAATTTTATTTTTAAAGAGCCGACTGCGGAACAGGGCGTTGCTATGCGTATGCGAATGATAGGCATACATCAGGGCCGCCAAGATTCCGGCCAGAATCAGACTCAGACTCCACCACAGCGAATTTTGTGGACTGGCAAAATTTTCAATTCCCAGACAGAGTCCCACCATGGCCACAACCAGCAAGACAAAGCCCCAATAATCAAAGCGAGCGACCAGCGGTTCAATGACATTCGGCATGGCCTTAAAAGTAATCAGCGCTCCCAGTAAGCCAATCGGCAGATTGATCAGGAAAATCCATTGCCAGGACAGATATTCTACCATCCAGCCCCCAAGAGTTGGACCAATCAGGGGGCCAATCAGGCCGGCCAGACTCATTAGGCTCATGGCAGCCAGAAACTGGGTACGGGGAATGATCTTGAGCATGGCCAAACGGCCGACGGGGAGCAGTAAGGCGCCACCCATTCCTTGCAAGATCCGATAAGCCAGTAATTCATTCAGACTATCTGACCAGGCACAGCCCAAAGAGGCCAAAGAGAAAATAATAATTGCAGCAAAATAGATATTTCTGACGCCGAAACGGTCTGCCAGCCAGCCACTCAAGGGAATACAGGCTGCCACAGACAAGACATAAGCCACCACAACACTGTGCATGCGTAAAGGATCGGCCTGTAAGTTATGTGCAATCGCGGGCAGAGCTGTATTAATAATGGTGGTATCCAGCCCCTGCATAAAAAATCCGATCGATACCAACAAGACCAGCAGTCTGAATTCGGGATCTAAGGCTTGATGCGTAGGCGTGGCATTCATAATTCTGGAAAACTGAAAATTTTGAATAGTCTAAAGGAAGATTAAGGCACAGGTGTAGTGAATACGTGTGAACTTTTTTTCAAGATATAAATCAGTTATAAGTGTAAAACTCATAACAAAGTGAGTATTTATCAGATCGGTGCTCCATAGCTGTAAAGAGCGATAAAAATAAAATTAAAGCAGTACTTTTTTGTTTATAAACAGCTTTTTCTGCCAATTTCATCTTCATCAAATGAAAATATGACAAAATTGTCATGAAAATGAAATAAAACCGTCATAATCTTAGGCCAACTTTTCAGCAATGCTGAAATCTCCTCGCGTATAGGTTTGTTTTTATGACAATCGAGATTTTGATGGTGATCGGCTTCTGTTTAGCCGCTTACTCTATTGTCGGAAATGATGTACCTCAAACCCTAGGGACATTTATTTCTTCGAATTCACATCGCCCATGGTGGGTGTTGTGGATTTATATCAGCTCAATTTTAATTGTCGTATTGGTCTATGGTTGGTATGCATCTGGGGTGGGTGATGCCTCATACGGTCGTTTAGAAACGATTCCTTTCCCTGAAGGTGGCATTACCTGGCTGTACATTGTGCCGCCAATTCTCCTGTTACTACTGACCAGATACGGGATTCCAGTCAGTACCACCTTCCTGGTGCTTACGATTTTCTCTCCTGCCAGCCTGGGCTCGATGATGGTCAAATCGATGATGGGCTATGCCGTCGCCTTTATCGTGGCGATTGTTATCTATCGTTTTGTGGTCAAGCAGCTGGCACGCCATTTTGCCAAGACACGTCATCAGGAGCACTCCAAGGTCTGGATGGGCTTGCAGTGGGTCTCTACCGGTTTCCTGTGGAGTCAATGGCTGATTCAGGATCTGGCTAACATCTTCGTGTATGTGCCACGTCAGGTTCCATTTGAATTCCTGATGTTTGCGATTACGGTATTCGTGGTCTTGCTGGGTGTGATTCTGTATCAACGTGGCGGGGCGATCCAGAACATTGTCGACACCAAAACCGGTGTGACCGACATTCGTGCTGCAACGATTATTGACTTCATGTATGCCATTATCCTGTTAGTTTTTAAAGAGTGGAGCAACATTCCAATGAGTACCACCTGGGTATTCCTGGGATTACTCGCAGGTCGTGAATTTGCCATGTCGATGATTCTGGATGAAGTCAACAAACATCGTACTTCACGTAATGTCAGTGCAGATGCCATGAAACTGATGTTCGGTCTGGCTATGTCTGTCATTCTGGCAACAACTTTGCCGATGTTTTACGAGTTCGTGACGAATTATGGTCAATAAGTCCTGATATTAAAAATCCAATAAAAAAGCGAGCCAGGTGCTCGCTTTTTTATTAATTGGAACGGTTTAAACCACAAATCTTTGCGGATGGCCTAAATTGGTTAAAGTTGTATAAATTTCTTCTTCGTGTTCGCAAATGATCAGTTTGGCGCGATGCTGTGGTGGTAAAAAACCATCTTCGACTGCACGGTCCAGCTGCGCAATCAAGGCATCATAGAAACCATTCACGTTATACAGCATCATCGGTTTCTGGTGCTGGTTCAGCTGACCCCAGGTGGCAATTTCCAGAATTTCCTCAAACGTGCCCAGTCCGCCCGGTAGTGCCACAAAGGCACAGGCCCGCTCAGCCATCATAGCCTTACGTTGATGCATGCTGGTCACCACATGTAATTCAGTGAGCTGGTTATGGGCAATTTCATAATCCAGCATAAATTCGGGAATCACCCCAACGGCTTCACCGCCATGCTGGATCATGGCATCCGCGACCTGTCCCATCAGGCCAATACTGGCGCCACCATAGACTAGCCCGAAACCATGTTCTGCCAGTCCTTGCGAGAGATGAATGGCTTTTTCTAAATAAACCGGTTTGTTGCCTGCACGTGAACCACAATAGAGTGCCACTAGAGGGCGAGTTGTTTTTGGGGAGTTGTCTTTAAAATAATCTGTCATTTGAATTACGCTTTGCATTTATTTTCTTCACCTTATCATTTTTCTTTCTGGTGACTCTAGCTTAATTAATAAATATGACAATTCTGTGTGCGGCTACATTTTCACTGCAATAGGGCTCAGCAAAATTCATCGATAAACAGCCATGAAAACAGGTGAATTTCAAATTGATCTTGATATACTGAAAATTGGTTTCACAACAATAGAACGAAAATGGGTAGTGGTAGTTGGCCGTGTAACGCTATAAATCGCCGTCAAGTAATTGGTATTGTTCAATATCAAAAATATTATGCTGTTTCATTACAGTCTCGGTTCATTCAATGCTGCAGTCCTGAGCTTCAGGAGCCAAGCGTATGATCTTTGAATGGATGTCGGACCCTTCAGCCTGGGTCGGTTTACTCACGTTAATTGTTCTTGAGATTGTACTCGGGATCGACAATCTGGTTTTTATTGCCATTTTGGCGGAGAAACTGCCACCAGAACAACGTAATGCCGCGCGGATTGTGGGCTTAATGCTGGCCCTGGTGATGCGTTTGATCTTGCTGGCTTCGATTGCCTGGGTGGTCACTCTTACTGATCCACTGTTCCATATATTTGATCATGCTTTCTCGGGTCGAGATCTGATTCTATTGTTTGGTGGGGTGTTCCTGCTGTTTAAAGGCACCATGGAACTGCATGAGCGTCTGGAAGCCAAACCGGTCATTAAAGAAGAAAATCCGGTCCATGCAGTATTCTGGATGGTGATTGTCCAGATCGTGGTGCTGGATGCCGTATTCTCATTGGACAGCGTAATTACTGCAGTAGGTATGGTCAAAGACCTGTCAGTGATGATGATTGCCGTGATTATTGCCATCGGGATTATGCTCTGGGCATCCAAAGCCCTGATGGATTTTGTCAACAGACATCCGACCGTGGTGATTCTGTGTCTGGGCTTCCTGATGATGATCGGTTTCTCGCTGGTGGTGGAAGGCTTCGGTTTCCATATTCCGAAAGGTTATCTGTATGCTGCAATTGGCTTCTCGGTGATTGTCGAATTTATTAACCAGACCATGAAACGCAATCAGGAAAAAATGGTGACCACCACGGATATGCGCTACCGTACTGCCTCTGCCGTGATGCGTATGCTGGGTGGTAAACCTGCTCAGGACAATGATTCGTCTGAACCGGAAGATGTTCTGGCAACCCGTGCCTTTGCTGATGAAGTCTTTAATGATGACAACGGCATCTATCACAGTGTCATGGTGCAGGGAGTTTTGGGTCTGTCTGAACGTCCAGTAAAATCGGTGATGACGCCGCGTCCCGAACTGGAATGGATCGATCTGGACAATGATGCCGACAGCATCAAAGCACAATTGTTGCAGATGAGCCATTCGCGTTTGATCATCGCTCGCGGCGAACTGGACAATATTGCCGGTGTGGTGCTGACCCATAAAGTCCTGAATGAATATATTGAAACTGGGGTGCTGGACTTTGAAAAGCATTTACGTGAGCCAGTCATCGTACATGAAAATGCTCAGGTACTGATGGTGATGGATCAGTTGCGTCAAGCTCCCTTACAGATGGCGATTGTGCTGAATGAATATGGCTCAATTGAAGGGATTGCCACGCCGATTGATATTCTTGAAGCGATTGCCGGTGAATTTCCAGATGAAGATGAGCTGCAAGTCGCAGCAGAAAGTCTGGATGATGGCAGCCTGATTCTGGACGGTTCCACCGATATTCGTCACGTTTCCTTGCTGCTGGATCGTGATCTGGTCAATGAAACTGAAGAATATTCGACCTTATCTGGCTATGTGTTATTCCATATGGCACGTTTACCGCATAGCGGTGAAAAGTTTGAAGCAGACGGGCATATCTTTGAGGTGGTGACCATGGACGGTCATAAGATCGATAAAGTGCATATCATTCCGCAGCTTCCTGCGCAGGACTAAACTATAGTCAGCGTTGGGTTGGTAAAGTTTGCTAAAATAGCCCGCATTGTCGGGCTATTTTTATGGAACTGAAATGTCAGAAGCATGTCCATGCGGACAAGGTGAATATCATAGCTGCTGTCAGCCCTTACATACTGGACAACAGGTCGCAGAGACTGCGCAGCAACTGATGCGTTCCCGTTATAGTGCCTTTGCCAAGCATGAAATCGATTACATCAAAACCACGACTGCGCTGGGTCAGCAGCAGGCACTGGATTTGCAAGCCATTAGTGATTGGAGTAAAGCCAATCAGTGGTTAAAGCTTGAGATTGTTCAAGCCAATGAAAAATTAGATAAAAATCACGCCTTAGTCGAGTTTAAGGCGCATTTTCATGATGGCAAGCAGGCACAAGTGCATCATGAAGCTTCGCATTTTGTAAAATTTGAAGGCCACTGGTATTTTCTGGACCCGACCACGGAGCAGAAACTCAGCATGAAACAGGTTTGCATTTGTGGCTCGGGGAAAAAATTTAAGCAATGTTGTGCGGGATTTTTATAACTTTCACATAGATTTAGCTTAGAATAAGCGCCATCTCAAAGCCTCAGGTGGAAGCAGGGCGATGTTACTGACCGTCATCTATATTATTGCAATTACCGCTGAAGCGATGACCGGGGCACTGTCTGCTGGCCGGCGCAGCATGGACTGGTTTGGTGTCATGATCATTGCCTGTGTTACGGCATTGGGTGGTGGTTCGGTCCGTGATGTTCTGCTGGGACATTATCCTTTAACCTGGGTCAAACACCCCGAATATCTGGTGCTGACCTGTTGCGCTGCTTTCGTCACCATCCTGATTGCAAAATGGATGCGCCAGTTACGTAATGTCTTCCTGGTACTGGATGCCTTGGGTCTGATTGGTTTTACCATTATTGGCTGCCAGATTGCTCTGGAAATGGGACATGGTTTTGTGGTGAGTGCCGTTGCAGGTGTCTTGACCGGTGTATCCGGCGGGATCTTGCGTGACATCCTATGTAATGATGTACCTTTGGTTTTCCGTCGTGAACTGTATGCCAGTATTGCTTTTGTTTCAGTGATCTTTTACTGGCTCTGTAGCCATTACGGCTTGTCGCAGGACCTGACCATTCTTTCCACCCTGATTTTCGGCTTTAGCTTGCGTTTGATCGCCATCTATTTTGGACTGGAAATGCCAAAATTCATTTATAAAGAAGATGATGGACACTCGGCATCTTCCAAAGACGAATCCTGATTTGTAATCGTCATGAATGCGACTATAAAAAATAGCCGCATTCAGCTTAATTCATAGTATAAAAAATACAAAGCAGCCTACCTGTTGAGAAAGCAGCATCTCCCGTTCCACCTGATCAGAGATTTTTGTTATGGATTTAGTTTCTCGCATACAACGCTTACCGATTGGTCGGTTTCATTACACCTTGCTGGTGGTGATTGGACTCGGTTGGATGTTTGATGCCATGGATACCGGATTGATTTCCTTTATTCTGGCAAAAATGGCTGAAGACTGGCAGATGACTGCGGATCAAAAAAGCTGGGTAGTGTCGATTGGTTTTGTTGGTATGGCAATCGGTGCAATCTGTTCAGGGGGACTGGCAGACCGTTTCGGCCGTAAAACCGTATTCGCTGTGACACTGGTGATTTATAGCTTGGCTACAGCAGCCTGCGCTTTTGCACCGAATTTGACCTGGTTGTTGGTGTTTCGTTTTATCGTCGGTTTAGGTCTGGGTGGACAGTTGCCGGTGGCAGTGACGCTGGTCAGTGAATATATTCCTGCGCATGTACGTGGCCGTTTTATCGTGTTGCTGGAAAGCTTCTGGGGACTGGGCTGGTTGGTTGCGGCTCTGGTATCGCGCTTTATCATTCCGGATTTTGGCTGGCAAACCGCTTTCCTGATCGGTGGTCTGCCTGCGCTATATGCGATTGTGATCTGGAAAATGGTGCCGGAATCTATTCCATTTCTGATTAACCGTGGCCGTGTAGAAGAAGCTTCGGCACTGGTGAAAAAGATCGAGCGTCAATGCGGCGTTGAAGTTTATGAAATCTTTGAAGTGAAGCCGGTCGCAGAGAAACAGCATATTTCATTTACCCAGTTGTGGTCGGGTATCTTTGCGCGTCGTACCCTCATGCTGTGGCTGATCTGGTTCGGTATTATATTTTCTTATTATGGCATCTTTACCTGGTTGCCAAGTTTGCTGGTCAAAGAAGGCTATAGCATCGTCCAGTCCTTTGAATACGTGCTGATTATGATTTTAGCGCAGTTGCCCGGTTATCTGGTGGCAGCATGGCTGGTGGAAAAACTGGGTCGTAAACCGACCTTGGCAGGTTTCATCGGCATGTGTGCCATCTCGGCATATTTCTTTGGCCAGTCGGGCAGTGTCACCGAAATTGTGATCTGGGGCTGTCTGATGTCCTTCTTTAATCTGGGTGCCTGGGGCGTGCTTTATACCTATACACCAGAACAATATCCAACCAATATCCGTGCTTTTGGTTCAGGCTGGGCTGGCGCAGTAGGCCGAATTGGTGGCATCGCAGCACCTTTTGCTGTCACCCATTTGATGGGCATGCCAAATGGTTTCAGTTATGTCTTCACCATGTTTACTGCGGTTCTGGTTGCCGTTGCAATCGTGATTCTGGTTTTGGGTGAAGAAACCAAAGGCAAGACCCTTGAGTCGATGGGCTTATAAACTTGATGAATTTTTAGTTGCTTAGGGTCTATAAAGTAGATATTTTTAGGCCATAAGACACAAATTGTCGCGCTGAGGCACTTGATGCTCTTGTGTCATCCCCAGCCGCGACATAGCATAAGAAACATTGATACAAAAACGAATTATTTAGGACTATAGGTTGTTATGACAAGCCTTGCGCATCATGCGACAGAAAACCGCTCCGTAGCAGAATTTACCGAACAAGCTTATCTGAATTACGCCATGTACGTGATTATGGATCGGGCATTACCGCACATCAGTGATGGCCTGAAACCGGTACAGCGTCGTATTGTCTATGCCATGAGTGAGCTGGGCCTGAAATGGACCAGCAAACCAAAGAAATCTGCACGTACCGTCGGTGACGTACTGGGTAAATATCATCCGCATGGTGACTCGGCCTGTTATGAAGCCATGGTGCTGATGGCACAGCCGTTTAGCTATCGTTATCCGTTTATTGAAGGACAGGGCAACTGGGGCTCACCCGATGATCCGAAGTCTTTTGCCGCAATGCGTTATACCGAAGCCAAACTGTCTCAGTACAGTGAACTGTTACTGTCTGAACTGGGTCAGGGTACCTGTGACTGGCAGGACAACTTTGACGGTTCGATGAAAGAGCCGGTGAACTTGCCGGCACGTGTACCGAATATTCTCTTAAATGGTACAACGGGAATCGCCGTCGGTATGGCCACCGACATTCCGCCGCATAACCTGCGTGAAGTGATTAAAGGCACCATTGCCCTGATTCGTAACCCGAATCTGACCGATGAAAAAATCTCAGAATATATTCCTGCGCCGGACTTGCCGACCAAAGCAGAAATTATTACCCCACCTGCTGAACTGTTAAAAATTCAGGTCACAGGTCGTGGTAGTTATCGTATGCGCGCGGTCTATACCGTCGATAAAAATGAAATTGTGATTACCGAACTGCCATATCAGGTCTCAGGCTCCAAAATCATCACCCAGATTGCCGACCAGATGCAGGCCAAGAAACTGCCTTTGGTCAGCGATGTACGGGATGAATCGGATCATGCCAATCCAACCCGTTTAGTGATTGTATTGCGTTCTAACCGGATTGATGCCGAAGCGGTGATGAGTCATTTATTTGCCACCACTGATCTGGAATCGAGCTACCGTGTCAACATGAATATGATTGGTGCTGATGGCCGTCCACAGGTGAAATCGATTCGTCGCATTTTACTGGAATGGATCGAGATCCGTAAAACCACGGTGACCCGTCGTCTGCAATATCATCTGAACAAAATCGAAAAACGCCTGCATATTCTGGGGGGGCTGATCATTGCCTACTTGAGTATCGATGAAGTGATTCAGATTATTCGTGAACAAGATCAGCCCAAGCCCGTGTTAATGGAACGCTTTGGCATTGATGAGATTCAGGCCGAAGCCATTCTGGAGCTGAAATTGCGTCATTTGGCCAAGCTTGAAGAAATGGAAATGCGCCGTGAGCAGGACGAGCTGGAAGCGAAGGCTGCGGTGATTCGTGAACAGCTGGCCAATCCGGAATCTTTAAAAGCGCTGATCATCAATGAACTGAAAGATGATGCCAAGAAATTTGGCGATGATCGCCGTTCGCCACTGGTGCAACGTGCCGAAGCTGCTGCGATTAATGAAAATGAAATGTTACCAGCCGATCCTGTGACCGTTATTTTGTCGGAAGCTGGCTGGATTCGCTGTGCCAAAGGCCATGATGTTGACGCTGAAAATCTGAATTTCCGTGCCGGTGATCAATATCTCAGCCATGCACAGGGCAAATCCAATCAGCGTGTCTATGTATTGGATGAATCGGGACGTAGTTATGCCTTGCCAATCAATAACCTGCCATCGGCGCGTGGTCTGGGTGAACCTTTAAGTTCAAAATTATCACCTGCCAGCGGCATCGGTTTTAAACAGGTCTTTGTTGCAGAGGATGAGACGGAAGTCCTGGCGCTGAGTAACAAGGGCTATGGTTTTAAAACGCAGGCCAAGCAGCTGGATACCAATGCCAAAGCAGGGAAGGCCTTCCTGAACTTATCCGATGGGGCGCAAGTCATGAGCCTGCAGCCACTCGAAGATGCCACGCATGTTGCACTGCTCAGTTCAGCAGGACGCCTGTTGATTGTCGATTTGGCAGAATTGCCTGTATTGAACAAAGGTAAAGGAAATAAATTGATACAACTTGAAGGTGGTGATCAAATTTTGTCCATGACAATATTGAAGCTTGATGAAATAATTCAAGTGCTTGCAGGACAACAGCAGTTAAAATTAAAAGGGGATGATTTGCAGAAATATATCGGCAAGCGCGGTGCAAAAGGACAGCTTTTACCACGCGGATATCAAAAAGCAAATAAACTGTTGATTCAAAGATAAGACTAGCATCCATCCTGTAAAATACGTTATATATGAACAACGATTCAACAAGATGGATGCAATATTGCACATATACAAGTCTAAAAATGGTGTGTGATATTGAAAAAAACAGTTGAAAACACTAAGGATTATGATTGGAGAGATGGGCATTATGGAAAAAATTTGGTTGGCTGAATACCAAAAGACAGGGATTCCGGAAACAGTAGAATTACCGGCAGAGAATACTTCTCTAGTCGATGTTTTTGAACGTAATTTCCAAAAATTTGGTTCGCGTGATGCCTTTATCTTTATGGATAAGGCCATGACTTTCAATGATCTGGAAGAGGCGAGCCGTAAGTTTGCAACGTATTTACAAAGCTTGGGGTTGGCAAAAGGTTCACGTGTGGCGGTGATGATGCCAAACGTTCTTCAGTATCCGGTCGTGGCACTTGGGGTTTTCCGCGCAGGGTTGGTACTGGTCAACGTCAATCCACTTTATACTTCGCGTGAACTTGAGCATCAACTTAATGACTCAGGTTCTGAAGTCCTGGTGATTATTGAGAACTTTGCCTCTGTTTACCAAGCGATTCTGGGTAAAACCCCGGTAAAACATGTGGTTATTGCTTCTGTAGGCGATATGCTGGGTGCTTTGAAAGGAACTCTGGTGAACTTTGTCTTGCGTTCTGTGCGTAAGCAGATTCCAGCTTGGGACATTCCAGGCCACGTGAAATTCAATACGGCATTAAATAAAATTAGCCCGAGCAATTACAAACGTCCTGAGTTGAGCCTGAGCGATACCGCGGTTCTACAATATACTGGTGGTACTACCGGCGTATCGAAAGGGGCTGAACTGACACATCGTAACCTGGTTGCGAATATGTTGCAGTGTGACGGGATCTTCCAGAGTAAGTTTGGTGCACAAGATGGCCAGCCAGATGACCGTATTTTCTGTGCCTTGCCGCTTTATCATATCTTTGCATTCATGGTGTGCGCACTTTATGGCATGTATAAAGGTCAGGCCAACGTCCTGATTCCGAATCCGCGTGATCTTCCTGCGGTGATGAAGGAACTACGTAAATACCAGCCGACTTTCTTCCCGGCAGTGAATACACTATTCAATGCGCTGGTGAACAATGAAGAGTTCAAACAGCTTGATCATAGCAAATTGAAAATGGCGATGGGCGGCGGTATGGCGGTACTTCCTTCTACAGCAGCAGCATGGAAAAAGCTCACTGGAACCAATATTGTTGAAGGTTATGGCTTGTCTGAAACCTCTCCGGTTGCAACGGCAAACCCGCCTGCTTCTGAAGAATTCAGTGGCACCATCGGTATTCCATTGCCATTAACTGAAGTGGCGATTCTGGATGATGACGGCAATGAAGTTGCACTGGGTGAGCAAGGTGAAATTTCAATCCGTGGTCCTCAGGTCATGAAAGGCTACTGGAACCGCCCAGACGAAACTGAAAAAGTCATGGTTAATGGCTTCTTCCGTACTGGTGATATCGGTGTCATGGATTCACGTGGTTATGTGAAAATCGTAGACCGTAAAAAAGACATGATTTTAGTGTCTGGTTTTAACGTGTATCCATCTGAGATTGAAGAAGTTGTTGCAACCCATCCAAAAGTACTGGAAGTGGCTGCGATTGGTGTGCCAGATGAAAAATCTGGTGAAGTACCGAAACTGTTTGTTGTGAAAAAAGATCCGTCTTTGACCACAGAAGAAGTCTTGGCCTTCGCTAAAGAAAATCTGACCGGTTATAAACGTCCACGCTATGTGGAGTTTATGGACGAATTACCGAAATCGAACGTGGGTAAAATCCTGCGTAAAGATTTACGTAAAACAGCTTAAACTCGATATTAAAAAAAGCGCTTGATGGCGCTTTTTTTATTTGCAGGTTTTTATTTTTTCATGAGCCAGCGGTCAAAATAAGGACGTCCTACACCGACTACTCCCAGAAAAATAAACATGGTGCCAAATTGGCGGGTAAATCCTGTCTGGTTAAAGTTGCCATAACTCAGAATATTGTCGACCACACAATAGACCAAAATGGCTACCACCCAGTGCCAGATTGGCATGCGCTTGATGCCGACGGCATAAAAGGCAATCCATAAAATGGCAAAGCTAAAGATCGGCGACCAGATATTCATATTGGCACAAATCACGGCCATCAAAAAAGCCACAATCGGCAGCACGATTTTTAATACGCGATCCACTTGACGTTGATGCTGGCGCTGTTTATCGAGGACATCGAACATTTCATTTTGCTCAGGCGCGACCATAGTGAATCCTTCTTAAGTAATAAAAAACACTCTATTTAACAAAATTTATTCACGAAACACCATGCTATGATAGATATAAAATTTTCATGAGAAAAAACAGATGCACAGCATTAGTGGGGTGATTTATCTCATTTTAGCCGCTTGTCTTTTGCCTTATGTATTTACTTTGATTGCAAAGAAATCGGCAGGCTTTAGCGCAAAAGACAATCAGAACCCACGAGAGTTTTTAGCAAAATCAACCGGGCTCTCGAGCCGTGCCAATGCGGTTCAACAAAATAGTTTTGAAAGTTTACCATTGTTTATTGCCGCTATTTTAATGGCTGAATATATGGTGGTTCCTCAAACCCTGGTCATGACCTTCGGGATAGCCTATCTGGTATTTCGTGTGTTGTACGGCATTTGTTATCTGGCCAACTGGGCGACTTTACGTTCGATCGTCTGGCTGCTTTCAATCTTATGTCCTGTGGCTTTATTGCTGCTGATCATCAAGATCGTTTAAGCAATCAATTACAGTTCGCGGACATATTTACAGTTCGATATTTTAAAATCCAAAAATTTCTTTAAAAACCGTTATAATTGTCGCGGTTTTTTAAAAGATATAACTTGTTAAAGAGTGATGCTATGAGCTACAGCAATATCCCAGCGGGTAAAGATGCGCCAAACGACATCTATGTCATTATCGAAATTCCTGCCAATGCAGCACCGATCAAATACGAAATTGATAAAGATTCTGATGCATTATTCGTAGACCGTTTCATGGGTACAGCAATGTTCTACCCAGCAAACTACGGTTATGTACCTAATACACTTTCTCTTGATGGTGATCCACTTGACGTATTGGTTGTAACGCCACACCCAGTAGAGCCAGGTTCTGTGATCCGTTGCCGTCCTGTTGGTAAACTGAACATGGAAGATGATGGTGGTGTTGATGCGAAACTGGTTGCAGTTCCACACGACAAATTGACTCCAATCTACAAAGATATTCAGGAATATACTGATCTTCCGCCATTGTTGATTAGCCAGATTGAACATTTCTTCCAGCACTACAAAGACTTAGAGCCTGGAAAATGGGTTAAATTAAGCGGTTGGGAAGGTGCGGATGTTGCGAAACAAGAAGTACTGGACTCAATTGCTGCATATGCAGAAGCAAACAAATAACTGCTTTGCCTGTCGGTTTAAGTCTTTAAACGTTTAGAGCTTAAATTAAAAAAAAACCTGCACATTGTGCAGGTTTTTTATGGCTTAAACTTCGAGTGAATTAGAATAATTTCACAGGAATGTCTAACCAGATACGCCATTCATTCGTGTCACCGATGTAGTTACCAGCTTGGTAGTTATCACTTGCACGGTAATAAGAATGACGTAAACGCAAGCTTGCATCTTTCGCAAAACCAGATTGAACAGTGTATTTCACCTGGTTAAAGAACTCACGTTCTTGGCCATCTTTGTCTGAGTTATTTACATTGATATCCCAGCCATACACATATGCAGTCGTCCAGTTCAAACCTGCTAAACCGTGATTTTTAAAGTTGTAACTGTATTGAAGCTGAACTGATTTTTCATCGTTACCAATGAAGTCAGAAAGATATGAGTTAGGAAGATAGATACTTTGACCACCGTCAGCATTGCTACCATAGTCATAACCGACATCGCCAAAGTTTTGTTGATATGCAAGCATTACATTATGAACATCTTTATTGTATGTTCCAGATACTGCCCAAATATCATTGGTTTTTTCTACACCAGCAACACCGGTACTAGCGTAATTTTCGGCAACATTGCCTGTCGCTGAATATGTAGATGCATTTTTATCAAATTTCGTATGGTAGCCACTTACATCAAGTTTTAAAGATGCATCATCTTTTAAGCCATGGGTATAGTTTACATTGGCATAATGACGATCTAATTTATCTTTAACGTCAACACCATAATAAGATGCATTTAAGTCATCATTAAAGGTGTATTTTGCACCCCAAACTACAGCACGATCCAATTCACGACCATCTGAATTAATTTGATCAGAATATTGGTTCTTGGTGAATTTACCCGCCGTTAAACTCAGATTATCAATTTCATTACTTGTAACTAATAAGCCTTCAAAATATTCAGGAACTAAACGTGCAGTATTACTTGCAAGCACAGGTAGGTCTAAAACTTGAGTACCATAGAGAGCTGTCGTATTCGATACGCGTGCTTTGACATATGCACCACCACGAGCCCAATGGTCATAGGTATCGCCAGTATTTTTTTCACCGTTTAATGTTTCGCGAGGAATCATATTATTCCCCGCATGTGCATTTTCACCTAACTTGAATGAAGCATCACCAATAATACCGGCACCAAAGCCTACTGTACCTTGAGTAAAACCGGAATCCAGCTTAACAATCGCAGTTTGAGCGAATGAGCTAGTATCTGCTACACCATTTTTCTTATCACGGTGCAAATAACCAGTACGGAATAAAACTGTTCCTTCAGCGCCTTCAACAAAGCCTTTTGCTTCACTTTGTTCATTTGCATATACAGATGAAACCAAAGCAGCCTGAATCAAAACTGCCAACATTAATTTTTTTGAATTTTGCATTGGGGAGAGAGCCTTATACAAATTGATCGGAATTTTTAGGAATTGTATAAGAATTGCTGAAAAAATGTCATTTTTTATTGAGCATATTCCACTAAAGTTAAGATTTTTTACAGATTACATAAGAATCTGATTGAATATTAAGTGGTGTATTTTTTTATCTATCATATAAAATTTATTAAAAACAATATTATATTTAAATATCAAAATAATGAGCTTAAGCATCTTCATCCTAGAACTGTTCAGTCTATTTACTTTTTTAAAGTTAAAATTCTACAACAAGATCAAGAGTGGTGATGATGCACTGTTTTTTAGCATAAATTTTAATCAATATGGAAATGGGGTTAAAAAGAGGCAATATGTAAATAAATATATATTGTTTAAAAAAACAATAAGAGAGTATTGAAAAACATTTTGAGAATGAATTATCCAGCGTAAAGGTATTTTAAATATTCTATTTTTTAGTTTTAAATCAAATAATTAAAGTAGAAAGTATTTTTCTATTTTTAGCTCATTTGTATTTCTTTCTCGATTGGCATAGCTTTTGCAAAGTTTATCCCGAGTGCAATAAATGATCATAAAAACGTCTGAGGACGGTCTTGGGGAGCCATATAATGAAACTAATTTTAAAAGCCTTATCCGTTGCTGTGTTGGGTGCTGCATCTACTTTTACTTTTGCAGATGAACCTGCATCGGAACATACATTCTCTGGAAATATTGGCGTACTTTCGAGCTATAACTTGCGTGGTATCACCAATGTACCTGAAAATAAAGGCGCGACATTACAAGGTGGGCTCGATTATAACCATGCCTCTGGTTTTTATGCAGGATGGTGGGGTTCAACCCTAGATTATGGCAGCGATAATGGTAGCGAATTCGAAAATAACTTTTATGCAGGTTATAACGGTTCAATCAATGAAGATTTGGCTTATACCATCGGTCTAACTTACTATTATTACTATGATGTCGGAAATACAGACTCGAATGGCTTTGAAACCATGTTAGGTCTGAGCTACAAAGATTTCGGTATAAGCGCTCAAACACTTTTGGAAGATACCGCTTGGGGCAATACTGGCGATACCTACCTCAAAGGCAGCTATAGCTATGCCTTACCTCATGATTTTAGCCTGGATACCGCACTGGGTTTGTATATTTATAAAGAAAGTGGTGATTATATTCCTGACTCAACTGAAAGCTTTGGCTTCCGTCATTTTGATATCGGTTTAAGCAAGCCGCTTGCCGATACAGGCGTAACGGCAAGCATGAATTATATTCTGGGTGGTTATGATCGTAATGATGTAAAACAAAATAATAAAGTGGTCTTCGGGTTGGCTTACAGCTTCTAATTTCCTCCAGATAAAAAGCGACCTCAGGTCGCTTTTTATCTGTTGATTTAGATCTGTTGCTGTCCCCGATAAGACAAAGCTTCAGACAGATGCTGACTCTGGATTTCTGTGCTTTGATTTAAATCAGCAATAGTACGTGCCACCCGTAATACCCGATGATAGCCACGTGCGGATAAATTCAGTTTTTGTTGAGCCAGTTCAAGCATATTCTGGGCAGTCTGATCCAAGCCAGCATAATGTTCTAGCTGCTTTGGACTCAAACTCATATTCAAGCTATTTTGCCGTTGCATCTGAATCTCATAAGCTGCTATCACGCGTTGTCTGACCGTTTCAGAGTCCTCTGTCGGCTGGTTATCCTGTAACTCATGCGCCTGTAAGGGCGGTACATCAATATGTAAATCAATCCGATCCAGCAGCGGCCCTGAAATCCGGTTCTGATAGCGCTTGATACTGTCAGGCGAACACTGGCAGCGAATATCCTGATTAAAAGCATAACCGCATGGGCAAGGATTCATGGCAGCCACCAGCTGAAAATTGGCTGGAAAAGTGATCTGACGTGATGCACGTGAAATCACAATTTCTTTGGCTTCAAGAGGCTGGCGCAAAACTTCCAGTACCTTTCGATCAAATTCAGGCAATTCATCCAGAAATAACACGCCCAAATGCGCCAGCGTAATTTCACCCGGTTTGGGGTGTGAGCCGCCACCGACCAATGCAACCGCAGAAGCGGTATGATGCGGTGCTCGAAACGGCCGCTGGCCAAAAGGATGATTGGCATTGGCGACTGAATAAATACTGGCAACTTCCAGATTTTCCTGAGTTTTTAAAGGCGGTAAAATACTGGCTAATCGAGATGCGAGTAAGGTTTTTCCTGTCCCCGGTGGTCCTCGAAACAGCAGGGAATGGCCACCCGCTGCTGCAATTTCCAGTGCACGCCGTGGCCGCAATTGGCCTTTGACATCGGCAAGATCACATTTATAAAAATGGTTGGTATCGACTGGAATGGTTTGTATTTCTGCTAAGCACTGCGTCTGAGCAAGATGCTCACAGACCTCTTTTAGATGATTGGCAGCAAAGACCTTAAAGTCCGGGAGTTGGCAGGCTTCTTGTGCATTCGGACCCGGCAGCATCAGTTGATGCTGATCATGTTGACAGGCAATCGCAATGCTCAGGATCCCTGCGACTGGGCGAAGTTGACCATCGAGAGCCAATTCTCCAATAAACTCAAGATCATCGGTGCAGTTTTCCGGAAGCTGTCCGGAGGCGACCAAAATACCTAAAGCAATCGGTAAATCCAGACGCGAACCATCTTTCGGTAGATCTGCTGGAGCCAGATTAATGGTCAGGCGTTTGGTCGGAAACTGAAAGCCACTATTTAAAATGGCAGAACGCACCCGGTCTTTACTTTCCCGGACTGCGGCTTCAGGAAGCCCCACAATCGTGAGTGAAGGCATGCCGGAACTGACATGAACCTCGACTTCAATTAAAGGCGCGTGCAGGCCAAGCAAGCCTCGCGTATAAATTTTGGCAAAAGACATTATTATTGTTCCAATTTAGTGCATTATTTTTATCGGTCTTAGGTCTTTTGTGCACTGTACTTGTGCTTATTTTTTATTCGAAATTTTATCTTCTAAGGCTTCAACCTGTTTCAGCAAATCATTGAGGCGATGATTGGCATTATCGAGGGCAGTACGTTGACGTTCAATTTCTTCTTTGGACACCAGATCCATTTTTGTCACAGCTTCATTTAATAGAGCACGAATATTCTGTTCCAGATCTTTCTTAGGTTGTTCAACTTGCTGCAAAATTGCTTGTAATAGGGTTTCAATCATTGTCTGATCCATCGCCATCGAAAGGAAGCGACAGTTTAGCATTGCTCGAATACAGACCCTAGTATTTCAGACAAAATATAGGCTTAATCGATAAGAGATATTGTAAAAATCCACATAAAAAATGTCGGTTTTTTAAAGATTCAAAACCTTTATAAGTATAAAATAAGGTATAAATAAACCGCATGCCGGGCTTTCTAATTTCCCCCGACCTTAGGAATCTTGGCATGAAATTTGAACGTAAAACCTTACTGGTGAAATAAGCCGAAGGAAAACAAACATGAAGCTCGTAACTGCAATCGTAAAACCTTTTAAATTGGATGATGTTCGTGAAGCATTGTCTGAAATTGGTGTTCAAGGCATCACTGTAACTGAAGTGAAAGGCTTTGGTCGTCAAAAAGGCCATACTGAACTCTATCGTGGTGCTGAATACGTTGTAGATTTCCTGCCGAAAGTCAAAATTGAAATCGCGATTAGCGATGACATGGTTGACTCCGTCATTGAATCTATTACGCGTGTTGCTAGCACTGGAAAAATTGGTGACGGAAAAATTTTCGTGACGAACTTAGAACAAGTCATCCGTATTCGTACAGGTGAAACAGGTGCAGACGCTGTTTAACTTGGCACGAAGTTTGCTGAGTACCTAAGAACTCACAAAAACTTGGTTGGGGGATACGAATGAAAAAAATGCTACTTGCGTTCGGCATGGCCGGCGCACTTTTTGGTGGTTCTGTTGCATGGGCTGAAAATGCTGCAACAGCAACACCACCCGCAGAAGACATTGTGCTTGTTGAAGAAACAGGCGAAACCACACTGAATAATACGGCAGATACTCCAGCAGCAATTGCTGAAGCAGCGCCAGTTGAAACAGCAGTACCTGCAGAAGAAGAAGCAACATTAGATACAGGTGATACTGCTTGGGTTTTAACATCCACCGCATTAGTTTTACTCATGACCATTCCGGGTCTAGCACTCTTTTATGGCGGTATGGTCCGTAAGAAAAACGTCCTGGCGACCATGGCGCATAGCTTTATTGCTGCTGCAGTCGTCAGCATTGTCTGGGTGATTATCGGTTATACCCTGGCCTTCGGGGAAGGGAATGCCTTCATTGGTAGCTTGGACAAATTTATGTTGGCCGGTATTACCACAGAGGCGCTTTCAGGCACCATTCCTGAAATTCTGTTTGTCATTTTCCAAATGACTTTTGCCATCATTACCGTTGCAATTATTAGTGGTTCGATCGCAGAACGGATGAAATTTGGTGCTTTCGTTGCTTTCATTGCACTTTGGGTGGTGATTGTCTATGCGCCGATTACTCACTGGGTCTGGGGCGGCGGCTGGTTGGGTAATGACGGTGCGCTCGATTTTGCTGGTGGTACAGTGGTTCACATCAACTCGGGTGTTGCCGGTCTGGTAGCAGCGTATATGCTGGGCAAACGTATGGGCCTGGGCCGTGAATCGATGGCGCCACACAACTTGACCCTTACTGTGGTGGGTGCATCTTTACTTTGGGTGGGCTGGTTCGGTTTCAACGGTGGTTCTGCCTTGGGTGCGAACGGCTCTGCAGGTTATGCGCTGGTGGTGACTCAGGTGGCAGCGGCAGCGGCAGCGCTCTCTTGGCTGATTACTGAAAAACTGGCACGTGGCAAAGCATCTGTATTAGGCGGCGTATCGGGTGCAGTTGCTGGTCTGGTGGTGATTACGCCAGCCGCAGGTTTTGTGACTGTCGGTGGTGCATTGGCGATGGGTCTGATCGGTGGTGTGGTGTGTTTCTGGGGGATTACTGCGCTGAAACGTGCCTTGAAAGCCGATGATTCTTTAGATGCGTTTGGCCTGCATGGTGTAGGTGGTGTGGTCGGTGCAATTTTGACCGCTTTTTTTGCCAGCGAATTCATTATGGGGGATGCTGCGCCAGCCAACATGATGAGCCAGCTTTGGGTTCAAGTTGAAGGTGTACTTGCGACCATCGCTTACTCTGCCATCATGACCTTCATCATCCTGAAAGTGATTGACTTGATCATTGGTATCCGTGTCGCATCTGATGATGAGCGCATGGGTCTGGATTTGAGCCAGCATGGTGAACGTGTCGAATAATAATAAACACACAATAATCAATATATAGTGCAAAACAGCCCAAATGGGCTGTTTTTTTTCTATATGTTGCGTAAGACTCTACAAAGTTTGCAATTTTTGCTACACTCGGAATCCATCTGGATTTGTTCAATTAAACCGCTATGCATTGCCCATTTTGCAATACTGCCGACAGTAAAGTGATTGATTCACGCCTGGCAGCTGAAGGCTGTCAGATTCGTCGTCGCCGTGAATGTGTCAGTTGTAATGAACGTTTTACGACTTTTGAAAGTTATGAAGTGGTGATGCCGCGCGTGATTAAATCGGATGGCAAGAATGAACCCTTTGATGAAGCCAAATTACGTCGTTCCCTGATGCATGCCTTGCAGAAACGTCCGGTAACCCAAGAGCAGATTGAAACAGTTTTGAGCGATATCCAGTTACAGATTCGCCGTTTGGGTGAGCGTGATGTGAAATCGCGTACCATCGGTGAAATTGTCATGCAGTCTTTATTCGCACTCGATCATGTGGCCTATGTGCGTTTCGCTTCGGTTTATCAGGATTTCCAGGATGTTGAAGCTTTTCGTCATCAAATTGAACAGATGCAACAGCGAGAATCACAAGAATAAGCATGTCTGAACTGAATCAAGATCAAGTCTGGATGCGCCGCGCAATTCAGCTTGCCCAGCAAGGTCAATACTCGACCAAGCCCAATCCGAATGTCGGCTGTGTCATTGTCAAAGATGGCGTCATTATCGGTGAGGGTTTTCATCCTCAAGCAGGGCAGCCGCATGCTGAAGTATTCGCGCTGCGTCAGGCTAGTGAGCAGGCACGTGGTGCAACCGCGTATGTCACTTTGGAGCCGTGTGCGCATTATGGGCGAACGCCGCCATGTGCCAAGGGTCTGGTTGAAGCTGGTGTGGCTAAAGTGGTTGTGGCCTGTCCTGATCCAAATCCGCTGGTGGCGGGTAAGGGTGTACAGATTTTAAAGGATGCCGGTATCGATGTTGAAGTCGGGATTGGTCAGGAACAAGCGCATCAGCTGAATCAAGGTTTCCTGAAAGCCATGGCGACCGGCATGCCGTATGTGCGTCTTAAAATTGCCTCGAGTTTAGATGGCCGTACCGCTATGGCATCCGGTGAATCGAAATGGATTACCGGAGCCGAGGCGCGTCAGGACGTGCAGTATTGGCGGGCCATTTCCGGTGCAGTCATCACTGGGATTGAAACAGTTCTGGCCGATGACTGTCAGCTGAATGTGCGGCAACTCGATGGCATTGAAGATATTGAAACAGTAGTACAGCCCAAGCGTATCATTTTGGATCGTCAGGGGCGTTTGCCATTAACGGCGAAAATTCTAGCGCAAGCCGACACCGTGTTGGTGATGGGACCTTTTCGGCAAGAGCTGGCCGATCTGGGTGTGTTACAATTGCCGGTACAGCCTTTAAAACAATTATTGTCCCAGCTGGCTGAGCAGCATCAGATTTATGATGTCTTGGTGGAAGCAGGGGCGACCTTATCTACGGCATTTTTACAAGAACAATTGGTTGATGAACTGATCAGTTACGTTGCACCGACCTTATTGGGTCAGTCTGCACGTACTATGTTTAATGCAGAATTCAGCCTTATGGCAGAACAACTCCGATTTAAGCTGCGCGATGTGACCCGCTTGGGTGATGACGTGCGCTTCAGGTTAATTCCTTTTCAAGAGACACTATGAGTTCAGAGTCTACGGTTTATCATAAACGTCGCCATGCGGCACGTACCACCGATGAATATCTTTTCCATCAGCTGGTTCCTTATCTGGGCAACAAACGCCGTTTATTACATTTGATTCTGGAAGCACTTGAAATTACAGGAACTCTGAAGCGTGAAGATGGCCGTGCGCCGATTTTTGCTGATTTTTTTGCTGGTTCTGGTGTGGTATCACGCTTAGCCCGTCAAAATGGTTATCGCGTGATTGCCAATGACTGGGAACCCTATAGCCATGCATTGAATCATGCGGTGCTGGCCTGTACTGAAGCACCGGCGTTTAAAGAATTGGGTGGCTATCAGAAAGCCATTGATTATCTGAACCGTCTGCCGGAAGTGAAAGGCTGGGTCACGCATAACCTGTGTCCGCGCAATGATGAAATTTATGATCCCGCCCGTGACCGTTTGTTCTTTAAACGTCGTAACGGCATGCGTATTGATGCGATTCGTCAGCAGATTGCAGCTTGGCAGGCCCAAGGTGCCATTGACGATGTAGAGATGTCTGCCTTGCTGGCACCATTACTGTATTCAGCCAGTTTTGTCAGCAATACCTCGGGCGTTTTCAAGAGTTTCCACCACGGCTGGGGCGGAAAAACCCAAACGGCGCTGGAACGGATTGAATCTTTACTGTGGCTGACCCCAAGCCGCTTTTGCGAGTCGGATCAGAAGAAAGGTATGGCTGCCGAAATGTGGTGTGTCGATGCCCAGCATCTGGCCAATCAGATGAGCGGTTTTGAAGTAGATGTGGCTTATCTGGATCCACCGTATAATCAGCATGCCTATAGCAGTAATTACCATGTCCTGAATGCTTTGACCTTATGGGATCAGGCCGATTTACCGACGCCAGATACCAAGGGTTTCAAGAGCGGGATTGACCGGGCATGGCGCAAAGAGCGTCCGAGCCAGTACAACTCTTCCAAATATGCCAAAGAAGCCTATGAAAACTTGTTGGCGACCATCAATGCGCGTTTCATTCTGACCAGTTATTCAACGGATGGTAATATCAGCGCCACTGATTTATTGCAGGCCAACCTGAAACGTGGCCGGGTGACCTTGCTGACTCAGGATGTACCACGTTATCGGGTCAGCAAACAGCGCCAATCTGAACGTGCACGCGTACTGGAATTTATTGTGATTACCGATACCCATGCCAGGTCAGGTCCACCGATCCGTCAACTCCTCAGCCAGTTGCATCATTATGCAGAATTGGGCGGTGTGGATACCACTGGTGTCAGTACCCAGTTGGCACTCTGGTAAAAGAATAGAAAAGGAAATAAAAATGTTTACAGGTATTATCGAAAGCCTCGGCAAAGTAGACAGTCTGCGAATTGTGGGTGGTGATGTACGTTTACGTATCCAGACTGACCTGGACATGTCGGATGTACATCTGGGTGATTCTATTGCTACAAATGGCATCTGCCTGACAGTCATCGACTGGGGCGAAAACTGGTATGCAGCTGATGTGTCCCGTGAAAGTCTGAACCGGACGACACTGGGCAACTGGAAAGCCGGTCAACCTGTTAACGTCGAAAAAGCCATGTTGCCGACCACGCGTTTTGGCGGCCATATTGTTTCAGGTCATGTCGATGCAGTCGGCGAGATCACTTTGGTGCGTGCAGATGCACGCTCGATTTATTATGAAGTCACTGCACCGGCTGAAATTGCCAGATATCTGGCAGAAAAAGGTTCGGTCACAGTCGATGGTATTAGCCTGACCATTAATCACTTGCGTGGCTGTGTGATTAGTCTGAACTTGATTCCGCATACGGCTGAACGTACCAATATCGGTACCTGGAAAGTGGGTAGCAAGGTCAATCTGGAAGTGGATGTGTTGGCACGTTATATCGAGCGTTTATTGCTCGGTGATAAAGCCGCAGATACCACTGAACAGTCTAAGATCAGCATGGATTTTCTGGCTGAAAATGGCTTTTTAAAATAAGCGGAATGCTTAAATACTGAACAGTCTGATTGAAAAATTAGACTGTTTTTTTATTTTTCGGGATAATCAGCAATTCAATTTGCAAATATTGCCTTGGTGGACGGGTCGAATGCTCGATTTTTTACTCAACTTGGAACAGTCATTACCGCTATTGCTTGATCAATATGGGGTATGGATCTACGCGATCCTGTTTCTGGTGATTTTTGCGGAAACCGGCTCAGTATTTTTCTTTTTTCTGCCCGGTGACAGTTTATTGCTGGCTGTAGGAGCTTTATGTGCCAGCAGCGATATATTGACCCTGCATTCGATGGGATTACTGCTCTTTACTGCATCGGTACTCGGCTACACCGTGAATTATTACACTGGAAAAGTGCTGGGCCTAAAATATTTTAATCGGCATTCACGCTATTTCAAGCCAGAATATATGGTGAAAACCAATCACTATTTTATGAAACATGGCGGTAAAACCATTCTGATTGCCCGTTTTATTCCCTTTGTTCGTTCATTTGGTCCTTTTGCCGCCGGTTCAGCCCATATGAGTTTTGCCACATTCAGCTTTTATAATATTACGGGTGGTATTCTCTGGATTGGTACTTTATTAAGTATTGGCTATTTGCTTGGAAATGCTGCCTTTATGCTGGCCGATGTGCTCTAAAAGATCAAACTAAAAAGCCCGAATCAGCCGAATGCCAGTCAGTTAAGCAATTGACTGGCATTTTCTTTTTTAAATTCATGATTATATTTGATGGGTGGGAAAGTCATCCGCATCTTTTTGAGGCATGCGGTGTATTGCACCGCGAGAATGTCCTCCTTGCGAAGCTCTGCTTCTCATTTGGGCAAAACCAAAGTAACCAATGCTTTACAAATATTTGATGTAAAACCTTAAGGTTTCGTCGTGAACGACTAAACAGTTAAAGCATCTATTTCTAAACTCTTTAACTGATCAGCATTACCGAATGAGCGGGCTTTTTATATGAGTTGGGATTTTTAATCAGGTCTCACTTGCTCGGAAAATTCTGAATTTTTCAGTATGTAGTCGATTTCTTCTTGGGCCGCCACACGCATTTGTTCTCTTAGTGCATTGATGGTCTGTTCAATCACCGTTTCTGCCTCCAGTTCCAGACGCAAACGCACACTCTCTAATTCAGATAAAATGGTGTGGTCTTGAATCTGGATACGACCTTGGGCAAAGTCAAAACTATGCTCAGGATTTTTCTGATAACGGGCAACATAGTGCTGCATTTCTGTCTCTAGACTGAGGTTTATGTCAGCGAGGGCTTGGGTCTGCTCAGTAAATTTACGCTGTTCATCCTGATATAACTGTGCAATCGCAGCCTGCTCTGCAGCACGTTTATCGGCCAGGGCCTGTTCGAGTGCCAGCTGTCTGCGAATAAGTGCAGCCTCAATCAATTCAGCCTTGCGCTGCGCATAGGCTTCTTCAATCTTGCGTTCAGATTCCTGCTGTAAGCGCTGATCACGAATCTGCCATTCTTCTAAAGAGGTTTCAGGCTTTAAAATGTCACAGATCCGAGAGAGGTCATCGATAAAGGTCTGACGTACAGCTTCTGGCACATTTAACCAGCGCTGTTTAAAATCTGGACCTACATTTAATGCCACATGCCTCTCCTTGTGGGTGATATCGGTTAAAGCTTATGGGTGTTGGGCTCAATACCTAAACGACGATATTGTTTGAATTTTTCACGACCCAGCTGTTTAGCCGTTTCATGGTTTTCAATGATCTCAATAATGTGACTAAATTTTGCGTAAGGTTCAAGTGCTTCCGGATTAAAATTGAAAATAATCCAGTCGGACTGTTCAGGCAATGTTGCCGAAATACACACGCTCGCCTCAGGCTGATCAATGCCATGCGGAATGAAACTCGCGGGATCAAAGCTCCACAGGCGTTCATCCAGCTGCTGCTGCAAGGCTGCATCGGCACATAGTAACCAGATCCGCGCCGGCTGGCGCAGAATCTTGCGGCATAAACGACAAGCACTTTCGACTTGTCGTTCAGGACTTTTTTCAAATAAATAAAAGCTGACCTTAGCCATTCGTTTGAACGCGGTTGGCCAGGAACTGCATCAATAATGGCACTGGACGCCCGGTTGCACCTTTATTGGCACCTGAGTTCCATGCTGTACCTGCAACATCCAGATGTGCCCAGCGATATTCACGGGTAAAACGCTGCAAGAAGCAGGCTGCAGTGACAGAACCGGCTTTTGGGCCACCGATATTGCCAATATCGGCAAATGGTGAATCGAGTTGTTCCTGATAGTCATCTATGACCGGCATACGCCATACCCGGTCAAATGAATGCTGGCCGGCAGTTTCCAGTTCTGCTGCCAATTTATCATCTGGTGTGAACAGACCTGTCAGCACGGAACCCAAAGCCACCACACATGCACCGGTCAAGGTCGCAATATCAATCACCAGAGCAGGGTTGAAACGTTTCACATAGGTCAGGGTGTCACATAACACCAGACGACCTTCGGCATCGGTATTCAGGATTTCAACCGTTTGACCGCTCATCGTCGTGACGATGTCACCCGGACGAGTGGCTTTACCTGAAGGCATATTTTCTGCTGCGGCAATGGTTCCTACCACATGCAGAGCTAAGCGGGACTCACACAATGCACGCATGGTACCCAGTACAGAGGCTGCACCGCACATGTCGTATTTCATTTCATCCATACCTGCGCCAGGTTTGAGTGAAATACCACCGGTATCAAAGGTAATGCCTTTACCGACCAGTACCACTGGCGCTTCACTACGCTCTGATTGATATTCAATGCTGATAATACGACCCGGACGCTCTGAACCCTGGCTGACTGCAAGGAAGGCACCCATGCCTAAATCTGCCATCTGTTGTTCATCCAGTACCGTGACTTTCAGTAAATCCGGATATTCAGCAGCCAAGGCGATGGCCTGATCTGCCAGATATTCCGGGAAACAGATATTGCCCGGACGGTTGCCCAGATCACGTGCCAGGTTTTGCCCGCTCTGTACTGCTTGAACCAGTTGCAGCTGTTCTGTCGTTAAAACGCTATGCGTGGCAATCAGGTCGATCTGTTCAAGTACAAATTCATTCTTTTTCGACTTATATTCATCATAACCATAGCTGGCTTGGGTCAAAGCCAGAGCAAACAGATAATGCAATTCTTGTGGAAGTTGTGTCAGGTCTACAGAAATCTGTTTGAATTTTTTTTGAGTGGCCTGAATAATAGTCTGGGCAATTTTTGCGAGTTTTGCTGGTTGCAATTCAGCGACTTTGCCTAAACCGATCAGTGCTGCATGGCTGGACTGGCTGACTTGGCCAATCAGGCTCAGACTTTCAGCCAAAGCTGCTTTGAACTGAGATGCTTCAATTAATTTGTCTAAATTGTTGATTTGATAGGTTGAGGTGGTATTTTGAAGTTGTTCTGAGTCAACTAAAATCAACAAAGATTGACTTGATCCATTCTCTGGGAATGACGTATTAATTGTAAGTTTCATATTCTGTTTTCACGCCTGTCTAGATTTGTAAATCATTCAGTCATTGAACCATTTATCTGAATAGAGTTTCAATGGGTAGGGCCGTCTAGGTTTTATATTTTTGCTATTCGGGTAAACTAGCACTCGTTTTATAGACCTTATTTTGGAAGAATTAATTTGATTATTCGGCGTTATCTGGTCAAGCAAGTTGTCTCGACATCCTTGGTGGTGATTGCCTTATTGACCTTGATCATGATGGGTGGCCGACTGATCAAGTATTTTGGTGTCGCAGCGCAAGGCCGTCTGGATGCAGGCATTTTATTTAGCATCATTGGCTACCGTTTGCCTGAGTTTTTAACCTTAATTCTTCCGCTCGGTTTCTTTATTGGCCTGATGCTGGTATTTGGCCGTTTATATGTCGACCATGAAATGGCGGTGATGAATGGCAGTGGTGTCAGCCGGCATCAATTGGCGCGCCTTCTGGTGCCGATGACCTTGGTGTTTCTCATTGCCCAAGCCGGCTTGATGCTCTGGGCAGCGCCATGGGGAATCCGCCAGTTTGAAGCGCTGACCACCAGTCAGGCGGTACGCACCGGCTTTGATCTGGTACGACCCAAAGAATTTATTTCCTCTGGCCCCTATACCATTTATGCCGGTGATCTGTCTGAAGACCGTAAAAACTTAAAAGATATTTTCTTCTATCAGCGGGCAGAAAAACCCGGTAAACCGGATGTGATGATTCTGGCCCAGGAAGCCACCCGCATCGAGGTGCCAAATGATGCGGCCAATGTGGTCGATCTGGTACAAGGTCGCCGTTATGAAATTTATCCGGGCACTCCGCAATATACCCAGGCTGAATTTGCAAGCTATCGTCTGCGTTTAGAAAATGATGAGGAAGCACAGTTTGCCAGTGCTGAAGTTGAAGCCCTGCCAACCTCGCAATTGTGGCAGAACCGTCAGGATCCTGTGGTGGCCAGTGAATTAGGCTGGCGGGTATTTGTACCATTTGCGATTCTGATTGCTTTGATTCTGGCCGTGGCCTTGTCTGAAGTGAGTCCACGCCAAGGTCGTTATCTCAAGTTATTTCCGGCGCTCATGATTTTTGCCAGTCTGATTGTGGCGTTAATGGCCGTGAAAACCCGGATCAGTAAAGAGGAAATGGGGATCTGGGCTTATCCATTGATCCTGATTGCTTATGCGATTGCGGGTGCCTTGTTCTCACGTAAACAGAATTTGGCCCCGAAAATCAAGAAACAGATTCAGCGAGTGAGGTCTTAATAATGTTGGCACGTCGTATAGTTGCAAAACATGTGACCCAAACCACTGCGCTGGCGATGCTGGGTGCAACCGCTGTGTTGGCGGGTTTACAGGTGTTATTTACTTATCTGGGTGAGCTGGGTTCACTAAAAGAAGGTTATGGCGCCTGGGATGCCTTGAAATATGTGCTCTGGGGTGCTCCGAATTATCTTTATGAAATTCTGCCGATCTCGGCGCTGATCGGTGCGGTTTTAGGTTTGGGCACATTAGCCTCAAATAGTGAACTGATTGTGATGCGCTCGATCGGGATCAGTCTGTGGCGGATTGTTGGCTGGGTGATCCGTTCAGCATTACTGCTGGTGGTCTTGTCATTTGCCTTGAGCGAGTGGGTGATTCCTTATACCAATGAACAGGCCAAGAGCGTAAAAAGTTCGAGTAAAGCCGCGCAACTGGGCGAAGTGCGGGGTTACTGGACACGGGAAGGGCAGCGCTTTATTTATATTGATTATGCCAATTCGCAAGGTCAGCTGAAAAATGTGCAGATGCTGGATTTTGATGAAAATTATCGCTTACGCGGCACCTTGCAAGCGGATCAGGGCGAATTCGTCACAGATGGCTCCTGGACATTAAGCAATACCGAGCAGTTCGATATTCTGCAAAATGGTAGTGCTACCCTGATCAAGCAGGAACAGCAACCTTTGGCACTGGCATTACAGCCAAAATATGTGCATATGGTCACCATCGATCCTGAAGACTTGTCACCGAGCCAACTGGTCAGTTTCACAAGTTATATGCATGAATATAGTCAGGTGCCAAAAACCTATCAACTGGCTTTCTGGCAGAAACTCGGTTCTCCTTTTGCCCTGATTGCACTGGTGGTGATTGCCTGTTCATTTATTTTTGGGCCGCTGCGTCAGCAATCCATGGGTTTTCGTCTGGTGATTGCCTTATTTGCCGGTCTGGGCTTTTTCTATCTGCAGGATTTCCTCGGTTATGCCAGTCTGGTCTATGCACCATCTCCGGCATGGTTTGTCTTTATTCCGATTCTGATCATGTTCGGTATTGGGGGTTACCTGCTGCATCGGGCACGCTAAGACCCAGGAAAATAGAACAAATCAATCGCGATGAGTGGCTTAAACCATACTCTGGTCATGGCCTCTTTTTGCAAACTTCGCTAAAATAGAGCGATTAATTCGTAGACGAACAGAGTATTTCATTATGACGGATGCAACTGCTGGCAAAATCCCTCACGTTTTGGTGATTATGGATGGTGTGGGTCATCGCGAAGCGGTCGAAGACAACGCGTTTTTAGCAGCTAAACGACCAAATTTAACTGCAATGCAGGACAAGCATCCGCATGGTTTGATCTCGGGTTCAGGCGAAGATGTTGGTCTGCCAGATGGCCAGATGGGGAACTCGGAAGTCGGACATATGAACCTCGGTGCAGGTCGTGTGCTGTATCAGGATTTTACCCGGATTACCAAAGACATTCGTACCGGTGATTTCTTCAATCATGAAGTACTCGTCGATGCGGTGGAGAAAGCCAAAGCTTCAGGTGGTGCAGTGCATTTGCTCGGCCTTTTATCTCAAGGCGGTGTGCATTCGCATGAAGACCATATTGTTGCGATGGCTGAACTGGCACTCAAACGTGGTGTCAAAGTTTATTTGCATGCTTTCCTGGATGGTCGTGATACGCCGCCACGAAGTGCCCAGCCGTCATTGGAAAAACTGGATGCGCTGTTTGCACAATATCCAGGTCAGGGTCGTATTGCCAGCATGATTGGTCGTTACTTCGCGATGGATCGTGACAACCGTTGGGATCGCGTCGAACAGGCCTATCGTTTATTGACTGAAGGCGAAGCGGCCCGTACAGCTGCCACCGCAGTTCAAGGTCTGGAACAGGCTTATGCCGCAGATGAGTCGGATGAATTTGTCAAAGCCACCCGCATTGGTGAGCTGGCAAAAATTCAGGATGGCGACAGCGTGGTCTTCATGAACTTCCGTGCCGATCGTGCCCGTGAAATTACCAAAGCCTTTGTTGAAAAGGATTTTGCTGGATTTGCACGTAAAGTGGTGCCGAACTTAGCCAAGTTTGTGATGTTGACGCGTTACCAAGCAACGATTGATGCGCCTGTGGCCTATATGCCAGAAGCGTTGGTCAACTCGATTGGTGAATACCTGTCAAATCTGGGTAAAACCCAATTGCGTATTGCTGAAACTGAAAAATATGCACACGTGACGTTCTTCTTTAGTGGCGGTCGTGAAGATGAATATCCGGGTGAAAAACGTATCCTGATTCCATCGCCAAATGTAGCAACTTATGACATCAAACCGGAAATGAGTGCTTATGAAGTGACTGATGAGCTGGTCGCTGCGATCAATTCAGGCGAATTTGACCTGCTGGTGGTGAACTATGCCAATGGTGATATGGTCGGTCATACCGGTGTTTTTGATGCCGCAGTGAAAGCGGTTGAAGCGGTCGATACCTGCTTAGGCCGGGTTTATGAGGCGGTGATGGCGCAAAAAGGTCATATGCTTATCACTGCCGATCATGGTAATGTAGAGCAGATGCAGGACTATCACAGTGGTCAGGTGCATACTCAACATACCACTGAATTGGTTCCATTTATTTATGTGGGTCCAACTCAGGCCACGATCGCAGAAGGTGGCGTATTGGCAGATGTCGCACCGACCTTATTAAGTCTGATGCAAGTTCCAGTCCCTGCGGAAATGCAAGGTCGCAACCTGATTGAACTGAATCAATAATTTTCGATAAGATCTAAAAGAAAGGTAAAAAATGGCAACAACACATTGGAAGTCTGTCGTTATACCATGCTTACTGATGTGTTTGAGTCATTCGGCCTGGGGTGCGGGCTCAAAAGAGCCGGCATTCGATGATATGGAAATGGATGGTCAGGCCTATACTGAAATTCCTGTGGCATCCATTCAAGAATTCGTACAAATTTATGGCATCGTCAAAGACAATTATATTCAAGACAAAAATGACGACGCCTTGTTCCAACAGGCAATCCAAGGTCTGGTCAGTGGCTTAGACCGCTATTCCCGTTATTTGTCTCCTGAAGATTATAAGCAGCTACGTGAATATACTGAAGGTGATCTGGCCAGCATTGATTTCGATCTGCAATTTAACTCGCAGATGAAGCAATGGATGGTGCAGGGATTGAGCGCCGATGCCGACTCTGCCAAGCAGGGACTGCGTAATGGTGTCACGGTCTATAAAATTGATGATCAGGTACTGAGTAGCCTGAATCAGGAGCAGGTGCGACAGTTATTGAGCGGGGCGGTCGGCTCTACGCTGAGCATACAGCTTTCCCCGCAAAGTCCGGTGGTTCGTCTGGTAAGGAATACCAAGCTCGATACTGAAATTAAATCCAGTCTGCACAATAATCAGGTACTGGTATTGCAGGTCAAAGTTTTCCAGCAAGATACAGCCAATGAAATCAAGCGCCTGATTGAAAGCTATTCTGACAGACGCTTAAAAGCGGTGATGTTTGATCTACGCAATAACCCGGGTGGCTTACTTTCTGCCGCAGTAGAATCGGCCGATTTATTTTTGAATCAGGGTGTGATTGTCTCGACCCAAAGCCGTTCGGAAGGCAATCAGCAATTTCAGGCGCTGCCAAGTTTTGAATTTCAGAATCTGAAAGTGGGCGTTCTGATTAATAACCGTTCAGCTTCGGCAGCTGAAGTCTTTACGGCAGCATTGAAAGAACATAGCCGGGCTTGGGTGGTCGGTGAGCAAAGCTATGGCAAAGGTGTGGTACAAAAGCTATTTCCACTGAGTAATGGTTCTGCTTTACAAATGACAGTGGCACAATACTTCAGTCCGAGTGGTCAGATGATTGAAGGGCGGGGCGTGCAGCCACATTTCAGTTATCCGTTTAAGCAGGAAATGCGTGAGGAGAGCTATCTGGAACACGTCACAGACCTGCTACTCCTGCAAAAATAATTATTCGTCTTCCTCAGTATCCAGTCCGAACTTTTTCAAACGATAACGTAGGGAGCGGAATGACATACCGAGCTTTTTCGCGGCCAGTGTGCGGTTCCAGTGCGTTAGATTCAGCGCATTGAGTAGGACTTCTTTTTCAATCTTTTCTAAATATAGCTCTAGGCCTTCTTCTGGGAGCTTTCTCGGGGCAATCAGGGTGTCAGTCGCAATGATCTCGCTCGTGAGCGTATTCATCTCCTGAGCGCTGTTAAGAGCCTGACGTAACGGTGCACTTTGCAGGTGCTGAAGATCAATCCGTTCTTCATCACTCAAGGTAATTGCACGTTCCATAATATTACGCAATTCACGAACATTACCCGGATAATATTGTTCCAATAAAAATTCTTTACTGCGTTCTGTCAGTTTTTTATTGGCAATGCCCCATTCCTGGCAAATCTTCTGAATAAAATGTTCGGCGAGTAAGAGAATATCCTGACTCCGTTCACGCAGCGGCGGTAAAGTCAGATCCATCACATGAATACGGAAATATAAATCCTGACGGAATTTGCCTTGTTGTACCAAGGCTTCCAGATCCTGATGCGTGGCACTGATGACGCGGAAATCCACATCAATTTCAGTATCTGAACCGAGTGGACGAATACGTTTTTCCTGTACGGCACGTAACAGTTTGACCTGCATGGAAAGTGGCAGTTCTGCAATTTCATCCAGAAACAGGCTGCCACCATGTGCCGATTGAATCAGCCCCTGTTTGTCCTGAGCGGCGCCAGTAAAGCTGCCTTTCTTATGCCCAAACAGTTCGCTTTCCATCAGTTCGGTGGGAATCGCACCACAGTTAATTGCAATAAAAGGGCCTTCATTACGGTTGCTCAGGCGATGGACCAGATTGGCCACCACTTCCTTGCCAGTTCCCGATTCGCCAGTAATAAAAACCGGTGCCTGTGAGCGGGCAATTTTTTGTAAGGTAATACGTAAGTGCTGAATCGGTATCGATTGCCCAATCAGCATTTTATGTTCTAAAGCATCATTTGGATTATTATGGGAATAATCCACCGGTTTATTCAGTGCTTTTTGTAGCAGCTGTTCCAGATGTTTCTGATTGATCGGTTTGCTGACAAAGTCAAAGGCACCGGCCTTGAGTGCAGCAATCGCGATTTCCATGTTGCCATAGGCGGTCAGAACCGCGACCGGAAGTGCAGGATAGAGATGACCAATCCAGTCCAGTAACTCCAAACCATTGCCATCGGGCAGGTTCAGGTCAGTTAAACAGGCATCATATTGATGATCTGCAAGATATTTTTTAGCATCTTGCAGACGATGTGCGATGTGCGTACGAATCCCCATCCGCAGCAACGACATTTGCATGAGGGTGCATAAATCTTCTTCATCATCCACCAAGAGCACCAGTGGCTGTTGTTCCACACTCATTTCCCTTAAACCCCTTTATACCGTAATACGTTGGCAGCTAATGCGAAAGCATGCGCCCTGTTCTTGTTGTATATAGTTTAATTGTGCCTGATTTGCTTCACAAAAACTATGTGATAAGTACAGTCCTAATCCGGTTCCACTAATCGAGGTACTGAAAAAAGGTTGAAATAATAGGGCTTGGTCGTGTATGGCTACACCTGAGCCGAAATCCCGGATATCAATCCAGACCCGATGTTCATAGGGATGTATATTCAGCTGAATGTAATTGGCATCTGCTGAATTGTGACGGATGGCATTGCGAAGCAGGTTAATCAGGACTTGCCGAAATTGTGCTTCATCGAACTGAATCAGCAGCGGCACATCAATATTAAATTGAATCTGATCGCAAATATCGGCCAAATCTTCCTGGATAAATAACGGGATAAATTCATTGAGATGAATCGGCACCGGATGGGTTTCTTTATTTTTGACCATATTCAGCGTGTCCTGAATAATCCGGTCGATCCGGGTCGCCTGTCGGCCAATCATCTGGTTGAGTACTTGTTGTTGTTCATTGTCAGAGTCAAGGTATAAATCATTGGCCTGCACAATAGCTGCCAATGGATTACGAATTTCATGCGCAATACTGGCTGAAAGCTGGCCCAGTGCAGCAAGCTTGAGTTGCTGCACCTGTTGATTGAGTTTTTTGGCATCCTGTAACACCAATAACATCAGGGTTTGATGCGGCACAATCAGCTTTTGTACCTGTACATGAATGTTATAGCGACTTTGCTGTGATTCAAATTGAAAACGCTCGCCATTTTCCAGCGTTTCAAACTGGATCAGTTCAAATAAATCTGGTTGTGACTGGTAGAGGGTAAATTTCTCATGCGCAAATTTTGCTTCGATCCCGAGCAGTGTACAGGCCGCAGGGTTACTCAGGACCACATGATAATTTTCATCCAGCACCAGATAGCCAGTTTCGATCTGTTCCAGAATATAACGGTTAATATTCTGTAAGCGATAAAGTTCCAGAGATTGCGAAAAGTTCAGGTTTTCCAGAATCTGAAAACGGCGCACCGCAATTTGCCCGGTTCCATAGACCACAAAGAACAAAAAGGCCAGCAGGGCACTATTACTGATATTGCTTAAGGAAGAAAATGCAAAAATACTGCCGATAAAATGTTGATATATGACACTAATCACAGCAATCAGCGTGACCACCAAAGCTTTTTTTGCATCCAGCAATAACGATGCGGAAAAGATGGTAATCACAAACAGCAAACCAATTTGCAGATTAGGCCCGTCACTTGCCAAAGTCAGTAAACTTAAGACGCAGACATCGCTAAAGAAAATCATAATCAGCTGCGGCTGGATCAGGCGTCTGATCCATTTCAGTGCGAACAGCTGCGCTGTATTAATGGCAACACCGATTCCCAGCGCATAATAATACAGTTGTGGATATTGATAATCGCCGGTTAGCTCGGAGTAGGTCAGCAGAAAAATCAGCAGCAGGCCAGTGCTGATCAGCAGGCGATACGCACTATACCAGATCCCTAAATGATACTGATTGAGTTCAGAATAATTGGTTTTTTGTGCCATATGCAGCGCGACTCGCCAAAGGCTAAGGTTTAATCAGCCCATAGCGCATGGCCAGATGCGTCAGTTTGACATCACTATCAATATTCAGTTTTTCAAAAATACGATAACGATAAGTATTTACGGTTTTGACGCTGACAAAGAGCTTGTCAGCAATTTCCTGAGCGCTGATACAGTTCACCACCATCATCGCCACTTGCATTTCACGTTCTGACAGTGCATCAAAAGGCGATTGCTGTGTATCAGAAAGGTAAGAACTCGCTAACTGTTCTGCAATGTCGGCACTAAAATATTTACCGCCTTGCATGACTTTATTGATGGCGCGAACCATTTCTGAAATCGGCGCCCCTTTGGTAATATAACCTTTGGCTCCGGCTTTTAATAACAGCGAAGGATAGGGTTCTTCTGCCAGACCGCTGACAGCCAGTACTTTGGTTTCAGGGGCGCTCTGAAGCAGACGACGCGTGGTTTCTACGCCACCAATGCCCGGCATATTCACATCCAGTAAAACCACATTCGGATGATGCTGACGAACCAGAGAAATCGCTTCTTCACCAGATTCAGCCTGTCCAATCACCTGAACCTCCGCATGGTCTTCCAGCATTCTGCAAATTCCAGTACGTACTAATTCATGGTCGTCCACAACTAAAACTGTGATCACCTACGCTCTCCCTCTGTTAAAAAAATCATTTTTTTGTTACATAAAGCAAAATAAGCTTGCAATGAAAGTACAAAATTAGCAATCCTATTCGCAAGATAAAATCTGAAACTTATCACACAGTGTCAAGATCAAAAAATGTTCTGCAATGTGTTTAAATGTAAGGCATATTAGAGGTAATACGCAAATCAATCTTACCTCTGTTAGTTGAGTGAAGAAATAGTGAAGAAAATAAACAAGTCTTTAAGGCATGTATTGGGCCTGTCCGTGTTAGTCAGCATGAGTGCGACAAGTTTTGCTGAAATCATTATGAATTCTGGCACGACAGAGGGCGGATCCAGCATTAGTTGGTCTTCTGAGGAAGTCAATCAGCTGATGAGTGATGATTTCCGTGTGGCTGCTGATGAGCCTTCGCCACCCGGTTCAGCCACCGTGACCACGACCTTGCGTCAGAGTGTACCGAGCACCCAGCAGTCGGTCAGTGTTCAGCAACCAGCAAAAACAACACAGATTTTTGATACAAACAGTTATAGCAATCAACCCTCTGTAAATGCCCGTGCTGCATTGGTTATGGATGCGCAAACCGGTGAGGTACTGTTTAGCAAAAACACCAATACCGCTTTGCCGATTGCATCTATTACCAAATTAATGACAGCAGTGGTGATTTCCGATGCACGTTTAAACATGTCAGAAAAAATCACGCTGCAACAGGCTGATTTCTCTTGCGCAGGTTGTAAAAGCTCAAGCTCGACCTTACGTGCTGGCGATAGCATGAACCGTGCCGAAGCTTTATTGTTTGCTCTAATGAAGTCTGAAAACCCGGCAGCTGCAGCCTTGGCGCGAACGTATCCAGGTGGTCGCAGTGCATTTATTGCAGCGATGAACAGTAAGGCCAAGGCCTTAGGCATGAATTCATCCCGCTTTATGGAATCAACCGGCTTACACCCTGGAAATGTGGCATCAGCACGTGATTTGGGTATTTTAGTGAATACCGCTTCTCAATATGGTTTGATTCGTCAATTCTCGACCACACCAAGCTATGACTTTAACTTGGGTTATCGTGTACTGAAATCGAATAATACCAATGCACTGGTGCGTAACGGCGGCTGGAATATCAATATTTCTAAAACCGGTTTTATTAATGAAGCAGGGCGCTGTGTGGTGATGCATACGACCCTGAATAACCGTCCGGTGGCAGTGGTACTGTTAGGTGCAAATAGCTCACAGGCGCGTACCAATGATGCGACCCGTTTGATGAGCTGGGTGAGCCAGCAACCAAAACGAATCTAATCTCTGCGCTCATAAAAAACCCTGCGAATGCAGGGTTTTTTATTCTGGCTGAAATTACATGTTCGACAGAATAGAGTCTTTTACCTGAGCCATGGTTGCGTCGATAGACAGCATCACCGCATCGGCACATTGTTTGATCGCGGTATCTGGATCTTTTAGACCATTACCGGTTACGGTACATACGATTACTGAACCTTCAGCGATTTTACCTGCTTTGATATCACGGATTGCACCGCCAACAGACGCAGCAGATGCAGGTTCTACGAATACACCTTCATACATCGACAGCAGACGTTGTGCTTCAAGAATCTCAGCATCCGTCAGTTCATCAAACCAGCCGTTTGAATCACGAACGACAGCTTTGGCATGATTGAAGCTTTGCGGATTACCAATACGAATTGCAGTTGCAACAGTTTCCGGATTTTCTACTGGACCACCACGCAGGAACGGAGCAGCACCAGACGCTTGGTAACCTGCCATGATTGGCAAGCCAGCCGGTTTAGGACCAGTGAAAGCATCGGTTTCAGCATCGTAAATCACTTGCTCAAATTCTTCTTTCGACTGATTGGCCACCGCTTCGGTATAGCCCATCCAGTGTGCAGTGATATTACCTGCGTTACCCACTGGCAGGCAGTGGTAATCCGGGGCACGACCTAAAGCTTCAACGATCTCGTAAGCAATGGTTTTTTGACCTTGCAGGCGGTACGGGTTGATTGAGTTTACAATCGTTACCGGTGCCTGATCCGCAACTTCCTTCACCAGACGCATGCCGTCATCGAAGTTGCCACGAATTTGCATGGTGATTGCACCATACATCATCGCTTGGGCCATTTTACCCATGGCAATTTTGCCTTCCGGGATGAGTACAAATGCTTTGATACCGGCACGAGCAGCGTATGCCGCCGCAGCAGCAGAAGTATTACCAGTGGATGCACAGATGATGGCTTTAGAGCCTTCTTCAACGGCTTTGGTCACCGCCATAGTCATACCGCGGTCTTTAAATGAACCAGTCGGGTTTAAGCCCTCGTACTTCACATAAATTTCAACATCTTTACCAATAATGCGTGGAATATTCTCAAGCTTGATCAGTGGAGTATTACCCTCACCCAAAGAGATCGCACGAGTAGTTGCAGACACTGGTAAACGGTCGCGATAGCGGTCAACTAAACCAGTATAACGATTGGCATTCGACATGATGATGTTCCAATTGTGTGTAGAGCTTGGCAAGAGGAAATACTCCCCTTAACCCGATTAATTATCAAGCGATTCTAAACGAATTCGTACAATTTCGCCATGAATGACGGGTAATGCTTGAATTTGTGAGAGCGCTGCATCCATTTTTGATTCGACGATAGGATCGGTCAGAATCACGATCGGAATAAGGTCTTTTAAGCGAGGTTGCTGCATGATGGCATCAATACTGATTCCGGCACGACTGAGGATCGTGGTGACATCGGCAAGCACGCCCATTTGATCTTCGGCATTAATACGGATGTAATAGCCGGTGGTCATTTGTTCACGACTCAAGATCGGTAAATCGGTCAGGGCTTCAAAGGCCAGTTGCGGAATGGTTCCGGCACCGTCTTCGGTATAAATGATATCACGGACAATATCCACCACGTCTGCGACCACAGCAGAAGCCGTTGGGCCTGCACCCGCACCTGCGCCGTAGTACAGCGTTGGGCCAACCGCATTGGCTTGTACCAGTACGGCGTTTTTCACGCCATTGACGTTGGCAATCAGTTCTTCTTCAGGAATCAGGGTTGGATGAACACGGAGTTCAATCCCGGCATCGGTGCGGCGTGCAATTCCCAGGTGCTTGATACGGAAACCGAGGTCTTCTGCATATTTGACATCTTGTGCAGTGACTTTGCCAATACCTTCAGTAAAGACTTTGTCAAACTGTAGCGGAATACCAAAGGCACATGACGCCAGAATGGTCAGCTTATGTGCAGCATCAATACCTTCCACGTCAAAGGTTGGATCGGCTTCGGCATATCCGAGTTCTTGTGCTTCTTTGAGTACGTCTTCAAAAGTACGGCCTTTTTCACGCATTTCGCTGAGAATGAAGTTACCCGTACCATTGATGATGCCCGCCAGCCATTCAATCTTGTTGGCCGCCAGACCTTCACGAATCACTTTAATAATGGGAATACCGCCAGCCACTGCCGCTTCATAGGCAATCTGCACGGCGTTGTCTTCAGCCGCTTTAAACAGCTCATTCCCATGTTCAGCCAATAGCGCCTTGTTGGCAGTGACAATATGCTTGCCATGTTTCATGGCTTCCATAATAATTTCAAAAGCAGGATGAATCCCGCCCATGACTTCGACCACCACGTCTACGTCAGGTTGACGCACGATGTCCATCAAGTCTGCACTTTGTTTCACTGATGCAGGTAGGTCCAGATCAGGACGTGGACGACGGGTGCCTACATAGGTAATTTCAATTTCACGACCGGTGCGACGTTTAATCTCAGCAGCATTTTCTTTTAATAGTTTCAAGGCACCACCACCTACAGTACCAAGACCGAGGATAGCCAGACGAACTGGTTTCACGTCACACTCCAAATAAACAGTTTTTTACGAGAACCTAGATCATAGCTAAAAAAACGCCATGACTCTAGGGTCATTTCAGAATATCTTTATGTATAAAATAAAGTTAAATAACGTATTAAAATGAGTTATTTAAGTCGCTTCAATAATTCAGCGCTAGACAGATATCCGCCTAGGTAAACCCCTTCCGAACTATAAATGGCAGGGGTGCCATTGACGCCCATATTCAGGCCCATGTGATATTGATCTTGAACAGGATTTTCACATTTCTCTGCACTAATCTGTGCGCCGGCAATGGCCTGATCAAAAGCACTATGACGGTCAGCACTACACCAGATTGCTTCCATGGCCGGCATATGCTGTTCACCACGCGGCCAGGCGATATAACGAACCTCAATACCTTTACTATTCATTTCATCCATTTGTTCATGGAATTTATGGCAATACGGACAGCTGACATCGGTAAAGACATAGACCACATGCTTGGCCTTGCCTTTGGCCGGATAGATCAGCAGATCTTCTACTTTCAGTTCGGCAAAGAGTTTGTTGTTGATTCCGGCTTGCAGGTTTTCACTGACATTATGCAGCTGTTTATCACCAAGTCGGATCACGTCGCCCTGAATCAGGTATTTACCATCGCTGGTGACATAGACCGCAGACATATCTTCCAGACTGACCCAGAACAGGTTCGGTACTTCGGTGGTTTTAATATCGATAATTTTGGCACTGATCCCCGCAGTTTTGAAATGCTTTTCCAAGGTAGAGACCAGACGCTGTTGTGCATTGCGTTCGGTCAGGGTAGAGGCTTCTCCCGTTGCTGGTGCACTTGCAGTCAGTGTATCTTGCTTTTTAGTGTTGTTATCGGAATTGGAACATGCGCTAAGCCCCAAACCAGCAGCAAGTGTACAAGCCATAAAAACTTTTGAGCGGGCAAATGTCATAAATAACCCTTTTCTTCTTGGACTAAAAACAGAGCATTAGCATAACAAAAAAAAATACAAACACGTCAAACTTCTCAGTTTATTCCATATGTAGATGTTTTAAGCCCGTGGATGATGCGCTGCATGCAGCTGCTGCATCCGCACTTGCGCGACATGGGTATAAATCTGGGTGGTCGACAGGTCACTATGTCCAAGCAGCATCTGTACCACACGTAAATCTGCGCCATGATTGAGCAGATGCGTCGCAAAGGCATGCCGCAAGGTGTGCGGTGACAGCTCGGATGCAATCCCGGCCTGTAAAGCATAGCGTTTAATCGCATACCAGAAATTTTGCCGGCTCATGATGCCGCCATGCTGAGTCAAAAACAGATAATCGGTTGAGGTTTTATACAGTTGTGGACGGGCTTCATTCAGATATTTTTCCACCCATTCACAGGCCATGTGTCCCATCGGTACCAGCCGTTCTTTATTGCCTTTACCGACGATGCGTAAATAGCCCTGTTTTAAGTTAATCAGTTCCAGACGTAAGTTAATCAGTTCAGTGACACGTAAACCGCAAGCATACAGCACTTCAAACATGGCACGGTCACGCAGGCCTAAAGCAGTATTGATATCGGGGGCATCAATCAAGGCCTCAACATCGGCTTCAGACAAATCTTTGGGCAAGGCACGGCCAAGCTTCGGGGTTTTATGCGCTGCCACCGGATTATCACTACGCAGCTTCTGTTCACGCAGAAATTTATAAAATGAACGCAAGGCTGACAGACAGCGGGCAATTGAGCGTGGGCTTTTTTGCTGTTTGGTCAGTGCAATCAATACATCGGAAATATCGTCATGGGTCCATTCTGGCAAAGGCTTGCTCAGACATTCTGCACATTGCAGCAAATCAGATAAATAGGCATTTCGGGTGTGTGGACTGACCGTTTGCGCAATCAGATAATCACGAAAACCCTGTAAATAGCTCAAGGCTTCAGGAATTTGAACCGGGGCGGGAATACGGGGTTTTTTATTCAGCATAGGGTGCAAGGATCTGATCTGAAAAAGCGATGAATTTAATAGGTATTCTCCACTGTAGTTTAATTTCACCAGACTGTCGATGTGATATAAAAACTAATTCAGCATGTAATCAATCTTATTTGTTAATTATTCTCATTTGTTTGTATACTGTACAAAATAGTTCAGGAATTTCACGGTGCGTTTGTCTGATTTAAAAGCAAAACAAATTGCCATCATTCGAAAAGTGAGTCGAACAACTGATGGTGAAAGTGCTCTACACGATGTCGTCGCGAGTCGTTTGGAAACTCTAGGCTTTGTGCCGGGTACGAAGGTACAGGTGATTACGAAAGGTATTTTTGGTGGAGATCCCATTTTGATTCAAGTTGGATTTACCCGTTTTGCTTTGCGTAAATCAGAAGCAGCCAAAATTGAAATCGAACAGGCGGTGTCGGCATGAGTGATACATTACGTATTGCCCTTGTCGGTAACCCTAATTGCGGTAAAACTTCATTATTCAACCATTTAACCGGAACACGCCAAAAAGTTGGTAACTATGCGGGGGTCACGGTTGAACGTAAAGTCGGTACGTTTCAGCTTGCTTCAGGCAAAGCGGTGCGGGTACTGGATTTGCCAGGAACTTATAGTCTGGATGCGACCAGTCCGGATGAAGAAATCACCCGTAATGTGGTGCAAGGTAAAATCGCAGAAGAACAGCAGCAGGATGCATTCTTATGTGTAGTAGATGCCACTAACCTGAAACTGCATCTGGGTCTGGTCCTAGAAATGATTGCTTTGGGTCGTCCGATTCTGGTTGTACTCAACATGATGGATGAAGCACGCCGTCGTGGGATGCAAATCAATACCCAGAAGCTGTCTGAACGTCTCGGCGTGCCCGTGGTGGAAACTGTAGCGGTACGCAGTTCAGGGATTGAAAACCTGAAGAATGCCCTGGATCAGGGAAAATTCTCGGTACCGCAGACTGAACTGAGTGGCTTAAAGGGTGACCCGCATCAGCAGGTAGAAGTCATTCTGAACGACGTGGTCAATTTCGTCGATCAGGAAGACAAACGTACTGATTTTCTCGACAGGATTTTTTTACATCCGGTACTGGGTCTACTCAGCCTGGCTGTAATGATGTTCGTGATTTTCCAAGCGGTATTTGCCTGGGCTGCGCCGTTTATGGATGGCATCGAAACCTTCTTTGGTTGGCTCGGTGAATTCCTCGGTGAATATATTGCTCATCCTTTACTGAATAGTCTGGTGGTGGACGGGATTATTGCTGGTGCCGGCGGGGTGGTGGTATTCCTGCCACAGATTCTGATTCTGTTCTTCTTTATTCTAGTCTTGGAAGAATCAGGTTATTTACCACGAGCAGCCTTCTTGCTCGATAAGCTGATGTTTAAAGCGGGCCTGTCAGGCCGTGCCTTTATTCCGTTATTGTCCAGCTTTGCCTGTGCCATTCCGGGCATCATGGCATCGCGTACCATCAGTGATCCGCGAGATCGTTTAACCACGATTTTTGTGGCACCGCTGATGACCTGTTCAGCACGTTTGCCGGTATATGCCTTGCTGATTGCAGCTTTCATTCCACAGCAAACTGTCTGGGGTTTTATGAACCTGCAAGGTCTGGTGTTATTTGGCCTGTATATGGCGGGTATTGTCAGTGCTCTGGCGGTGTCTTTTGTACTGAAATTTTTCCATAAAGATAAATCCCAGCACATGCTGTTGATGGAGCTGCCAAGCTACCGTTTCCCGGATCTGAAAAACGTCTGGATCGGCTTGCTGGATCGCGGCAAAATCTTCTTGAAGCGGGTCGGCGGTATCATCTTTGCCTTATCGATTGTACTCTGGTTCCTGTGTACCTTCCCGCAACCCCCAGAAGGTGCGACTTTGCCGGCGATTGATTATTCACTGGCAGGTATGCTCGGTCATCTGATGCAGCCAATCTTTGCACCGCTCGGTTTTAACTGGCAGATCTGTATTGCCTTGATTCCAGCCATGGCAGCACGTGAAGTGGTGGTTGCTGCATTGGGCACTGTCTATGCACTGTCTGCCGTAGATGACGATGCAATGTCCGAAGGTCTCTCTTCACTCATCAGTAGTGGTGGTGATCTGGGCTGGTCAGTGGCGACAGGTCTGTCTTTACTGGTGTGGTTTATTTATGCACCGCATTGTCTGGCAACTTTGGCGACAGTCAAACGTGAAACTGGTTCCTGGAAAACGGTCAGTATCATGACGGTTTACCTGTTTGGCTTGGCATATTTCATGTCATTCCTGACTTATCAAATTGCTTCATATTATTTGGGCTAATCTCAGGTTGGCCTCGGCCCGTTAAGCTTGCCTGAGTATATGCATGGGAGATTGAGATGATTGAAATTCTGATTGTGGCGGCACTGGTGCTGTGGAGTGCGCTGGTAGTATTCAAAAAGGTGTTTCCGAACACCTCTAACTCAGTCTTCCAGAAGCTGTCTGATGCCTGTGCAGCCAAGGGCTGGAAGCGTCTGGCCAAATGGCTGCAACCGGGTATGGCTGCAGGCTGTGGTGGCAACTGTGCCTGTCCGGTTTCAGAAAAAAGTTCAGAAGAAAAGCCAGCCCAACAAGCGGTGAAATGGAAATAAGTTCCTTTTTGGCTGTAATTTTAAAAACCGTCATGAGCATGACGGTTTTTTTACGCATGGACACAAAAAAATATGCAGAAAGCTCAATCAGAAAAGGCATTCAAAACAGCAAAGTGCTACCATTTCGTCAGTTTCAAAATAGACCAAAATATGGGGCGAAAATGTTAATACAACGTGGTGGGTTAAAAGTCGTTGCAGGACTCGGAATATCAGGTGTTGCAGCAGTCAATTTCTTACATGACCAGGGCTACCGCGTTGCAGTAACGGATTCTAGAGCCATCCCTCCGGGACATGACCAGATTCCGGCCGAAGTCCAGACCAGTTTCGGCCAGTTTGATGCCGAGCTGTTGCTGTCTGCAGAAGAAATCGTGATCAGTCCGGGACTGGATCCAAAATTGCCAGAAATTCAGGCGGCGATGGCGCAGGGTATTCCTGTGGTGAGTGAAATCCAGATTTTACGCCGTGCTACGGATAAGCCCATTGTCGCGATTACCGGTTCCAATGCCAAAAGTACAGTGACCACTTTGATTGGCTTAATGGCAGCCGATGCTGGCAAAAAAGTCGCGGTCGGTGGCAATCTGGGACGTCCTGCACTGGATTTAACCAAAGATGATCCTGAGTTATATATCTTAGAATTATCCAGTTTTCAGCTGGAAACTACTTCAAATCTGGCGGCTGAAGTGGCGGTGGTACTGAACATGAGTGAAGATCATCTGGATCGGCATGGCGATATGATGGGCTATCACACCGCCAAGCACCGGATTTTTCAGGGTGTGAAAAAAGTGGTGTATAACCGGGATGATTCTTTGACCCGTCCTTTGGTGCCAGATGTGACGCCGATGCAAAGTTTTGGCCTGAATGCACCCGATATGAACCAGTACGGGATTCTTAAAGATACCGATGGTGGCATCTGGTTGGCGCGTGGTCGTGAACGTCTGTTAAAAAGTACCGAGATGTATATGCAGGGCACGCATAATGTTGCCAATGCCCTGGCTTGTCTGGCACTCGGTGAAGCGATTGGTTTGCCATTGGACAGCATGCTAAACACTTTAAAAACCTTCAAAGGTCTGGAACATCGCTGCGAATTTGTCAAAGCAGTGCAGGGCGTACGTTATTATAACGACTCCAAAGGCACCAACATCGGTGCAACCTTGGCGGCTCTCGATGGTCTCGGTATGGCGATTGAAGCCCAAGGTGGCAAAGTTGCGATTATTCTCGGTGGACAGGGCAAAGGACAGGACTTTAAGGCTTTGCGTGAATCATTGAGTAAATATGCCAAGATTGCAGTGCTGATTGGTGAAGACCGTCCGATCATCGAAGCAGCGATTAGGGGCACGACTGAGCTGGTTCATGCAGAGAGTTTGCAGCAGGCCGTAGAAATCTGCCAAAAGCACACCCAGGCAGATGATGTCGTGCTATTGTCTCCTGCATGCGCAAGTTTTGATATGTTCTCGGGTTATCCTGAGCGTGGTCGCAAGTTTGTTGCGTATGTGAATGAACTCAATTAAGAATAACAAGGATTCGTGATATGGCTGGGTTTGCTCAGACTACGATCAATAAATTAAACCAATTTTATAGCCAGTGGGTACCCAAGCTCCCCGCTGAGCTAAATCCACGGAATGTACTAATTTTCTGTGTATTGGCTTTACTGTGTATTGGTTCAATCATGGTGGCATCGGCCTCGATGCCTTATGCTGAACGTATGCATGAAAATGCCTTTCATTATATTAGCCGCCATGGCATTTCGATTTTTGTGGCAGCAGTAGCCGCCTATCTAACCTATAAAATTCCCTTAAAGGTCTGGTTTAATAACACCTTCTTTTTGTGGATTATTACCATTGTACTGTTGGTGGCCGTGCTGGTGGTCGGGACTGAGGTCAATGGTTCCAAGCGCTGGATTCGGGTGGCCGGATTTACCTTGCAGGCCTCGGAAGTGGCGAAAGTGATGATGGCGATTTTTACCGCGGACTATGTGGTACGCCGTGCGGAAGAAGTCCGGAACAATATTAAAGGTTTGGTTCGTTTAAGTGCGATTATGGGTGTGACCGTCGGTTTGATTATTCTTGAGCCGGACTTGGGGGCAACCGTAGTAATTACCTTGACCATGCTTGGCGTGTTTTTCCTCGCGGGTGCGCCGTGGATTCAGTTTGGTGTGGCCTTTATGACCTTGGTCGGTGCATTTGCCGCAGCGATTTTATTAGAGCCTTATCGCTTGCAGCGTTTGATGTCTTTTTCAAATCCATGGGAAGATCCACTGGGTAGCGGTTATCAGCTCTCGAATGCACTAATGGCCTTCGGCCGTGGTGAGTGGGCCGGGGTTGGATTGGGGCACAGCATTCAGAAAATGTCCTATCTGCCTGAAGCGCATACTGATTTTATGCTGGCGATTTTAGGTGAGGAATTTGGCTTTTTAGGTATTGCCACCATCCTGATCCTGTCTTTTACCATGCTGGTCTGCTGTATCCGGATCGGACATCGTGCCTTGCAACATCAATATCTACGTGCCGGTTATCTGGCCTATGGGATCTGTATCATTTTCTTGTTACAGATTTTGGTGAATGCCGGTATGAATATGGGCGTGTTACCGACCAAAGGTTTGACCCTGCCATTTATTAGTTATGGGGGTTCATCATTGATTATCTGTGCGGTAATGATCAGTTTAGTGCTGAAAATTGATTCGACCACTCGGCAGGTCAATCCAAGCCGGGAAGAATCAAGCTTCTAGATTGGAGTTGGATCCGGGCTCCGGCTGAGCATGGTCAAGCACTGTGCTCGGCATTGCAGTTCCGCAATTGGAACAGGTCACAAAAGCAGTTTTAGGCTTGGAAAGTGGAATCAATGGAATAAAAAACAAAGAAAAATAATGACGTTGCTGTTTCAGCTCATAGCCTGTACGGGTTCGGCAGACTGGACACAGGAACTGGCTCTTTTCAATGGTTTTGGTTTTAGGGCCGAATCCAAAAATAAAAAACATCTGCTTTTCCTCTCTGATTTTAATTCTAGAATTCTAGCTTAAGCCAAAACAGGTTTTTATTGATAACAACCTTGTAGCGCTGTTGTATGTGGAATCCGTTCAATGTTCCATTGCGCAACTGCCTGTTGCAGCATGCACTGTGGCGTATCCAGATCAACTTCAGCCTGATGCAAAGCATTAAGTGCCTGTTTTAAGAGTTGTGGGGCCTGACTTAAATCCAGTGCTTGGGCCAGATTCTGTTTTGAGAGTTTTTGTCCCTGATCATTCATCGCCAGGGGTAGATGCATATAATTCAGACGCGGATAACCGAGCAACTGCCCCAGATAGATTTGCCGTTCGGTATTGTCCAGCAGGTCAGCACCACGTACCACATGGGTCATGCCTTGCAGATAGTCATCGACCACTACCGCCAGCTGATAATTAATAATCCCGTCACGACGTTTTAAGACAAAGTCTCCCAGATCTTTCTTCAGCTTTGAGCAGTGTCGACCTTGTAATTGATCTTCAAAACAGATTTCGATATCTTCGACTTTTAAACGGATCGCTTGATTGTCGAATGCCAGAGCTAGGTCACGGCAGGTATCCTGATAGATATGATTGGAACCGAGCATTTTACGGGTACATTGACAGGCATAAACCAGACCCTGCTGACGTAATTGTTCGATCACATCTGCATAAATATCTAAACGGTCTTTCTGGAAAATGATTTCGCCGTCTGGCTCAAGCTGAAAGGCGTCCATGGCACGCAAAATATGCTCTTCACTGCCCGGATAAATACGCGGAATATCGGTATCTTCCACCCGAACCAGCCATGTGCCGTGGTTGGCTTTGGCATCGCAATAACTGGCAACTGCGGTAATGAGGGAGCCAAAATGCAAAGGGCCGGTTGGCGATGGCGCGAACCGACCCACATAAGCCATCCTATTGTCCCCCTCCTTTTTTAAAGGAGGGGTTAGGGGAGGATTATTCAACAGCATCATTAACCGTTATTTTGCTTCTCTTTGATTTCCGCCAGGGTTTTGCAGTCAATACATAAAGTAGCCGTTGGACGGGCTTCTAAACGACGCAAACCAATTTCGATGCCACAAGTTTCACAGAAACCATAGTCATCATTCTGGATCGCTTCGATTGACTGTTCGATTTTACGGATCAGTTTACGTTCACGGTCACGGGTACGCAGCTCAATTGCAAATTCTTCTTCCTGAGTGGCACGATCGTTGACATCAGGCAGGGCAGTATTCTCATCTTGCATCGTATTCAGCGTACGATCCACTTCTGACATCAACTCGGCTTTCCAGGCCAGCAAAATTTGGCGGAAATGCTGAAGCTGACCTTCAGACATGTATTCTTCATTTTTTTTAGGTTGATAAGGTTCAATACCAAATAAGCTAGCAGTAGAACCACCGTCAGTCGTTTTAGGCTTAGATTTGCGTACGCGCTTTGCAGCTTTCTCTTCTACAACTTCAATTTGATTGTCTAAGACTTGATTTTGGTTGTCATTCGCCATTTAGGGCATTCCTCATCATATGCGTATGATTGCTACGCAAAAAATATGGTGATATGCAATTTTTATCCACCCTGTAGAAGGATTATCCTCCTGTGGGGGCCGTCATCATATAGACTTTTTATGCTTATTGATAGTCTTTGATGTCTGGACTATGCATATCACATTTCCTTTGGTTGCAATAAAGTAATGCAAAAAAAACAAATTGAAAAGTTAATAACCTGAAATTTCAGTATTAATATTTTGCTGACTCAATGCCACCCGTTCAATATAGGTATCAAACTCACCATTTTGTTGCAAATGTAATACACGATAACCGGGCGCCGCCTGATCTAGCGCGAAATCCTGGCTTTTAGGTTTGAACTGCACACTGGTCGATGGCGTGGATAAAAAATAGATACCATGCCATTCATTACAGGAATCCTGATGCACATGACCAAACAAGACCAACTTTATATTCTGGTGCCGTGCCAGGACATCTTTCAGATCTTCGGCATTTTTAAGCCGGTGCTGGTCAATCCAGTGCGATTTCATCGCAAAAGGGTGATGATGACAAGCGATGATGACATGCTGATGCTTAAACTCAATCAATAATTGGTTCAATTGATCAAGCTGAGCTTGTTCCACCCAGCCATCAACCTTGCCTTGAACCGCACTATTCAACAAAATCATGGTCCAGCTACCAAAATGAATCGCATGTACCTGATTGGCATTCTGATGAAACGGAAAGATCCGGGTGTCATCATGATTACCCGGAATCTGATAATGCGGCACGTTTAAGGACTGGATAAAGTCTAAATAACGCTGATAAGTTCGTTCCACCGGCACCTGGGCCAGATCACCGGTATGAATCAGCGCATCCATTTTGCGAAAGCGCTGCTGAATCTGCTGCATCACTTCATGAAAACTCTGCTCTGGATTCATCCGGGCAAATTCCAGCTCTTCCCGATCCATCAAATGGGTATCAGAAATCTGGATAATGGTCCAGTCTGGCTGTTCGGTTGTATTTGACTGCGAAAAACTCATGTCTTTCCCCTTAGACATATCCCTGCAGTATGAATATGTTGTTGCAACCATTGCAAGGCCATAATGACCGGTGCATTCCTTAAGCGCCCATTGCTGAGTAGTGCGGAAATATCTGCATAATCCAGAATATGCAGCTGGATATTTTCACCTTCATCCGGCATGCCAAAAATCCCGCCATGTTCAGGCAGTTCAGTTTCGGCGACATATAAATGAAACAACTCGGAACAAGCACCCGCTGAAGGATAGAAGCTGAAAATATGCTGTAACTGATTCAAGCTACAGCCTGATTCTTCGAGTGCTTCCCGGCGGATACACTGTTCAGGCGCTTCATCGCCATCCAGAACGCCAGCAATCACTTCGAGTTGCCACGGTGAATCGACATCGTCCAGTCCGCCAATCCGGAACTGTTCAATCAGGCCGAATTTCTGCTGTTGATGGTTATAGAGCAGCACACCCGCTGCTTCTGGCCGGTGAATCAGCTCGCGTTGTAAAATAGGCGTCGAGCTGTCCTGCTGGAATAAACGGTGTCGCAGGCTGACTTTTTCCACCTGAATAAATCCCCGGTACAAAAACTCACGTGCCTCTATGCGAAAGTCTTTTTTATTATAAGAGGCCTGTTTAATAATATTCATATGCTCAGATAGAATGAATTGATTTATTTTCATCCTATCTGAGTTTTTTTTGAAGACAACTGTTTTTTTTAAAGTTTTATAGTTTGTGGTACAGATTTTGGCCAGACTTATGGAAGCTGGCTTTCATCTGATTCATACCTGCTTCAATTTCGGCCTGAGAGCTTGCCGGCTGATCAGGCTTGGCCTGCTGATTGGCATAGTCTCGAACATTCTGGCTAATCTTCATTGAACAGAACTTCGGTCCACACATGGAACAGAAATGTGCAGATTTATGTGCTGCTTTGGGCATGGTTTCATCATGCATGCTGCGGGCTGTATCCGGATCCAGACTCAAATTAAACTGGTCTTCCCAGCGGAATTCAAAACGTGCCTTGGACAGCGCATTGTCCCGGGCCTGTGCGCCTGGATGTCCTTTGGCCAGATCGGCTGCATGTGCTGCAATCTTGTAGGTAATAATGCCGTCTTTGACATCTTTTTTATTTGGCAAACCCAGATGCTCTTTCGGGGTGACATAGCACAGCATGGCGGTACCATACCAGCCAATCATTGCGGCACCAATGGCTGAAGTAATATGGTCATAACCCGGAGCAATATCCGTAGTTAAAGGCCCAAGGGTATAGAAGGGCGCTTCTTTACAGACTTCCAGTTGCAGGTCCATATTTTCCTTGATCATGTGCATTGGGACATGCCCCGGACCTTCAATCATTACCTGTACATCATGTTCCCAGGCACGATGGGTCAGTTCACCCAAGGTTCTCAGTTCAGCAAATTGCGCTTCGTCATTGGCATCTTGCACACAGCCCGGACGCAGGCCATCGCCGAGGCTGAAAGACACATCGTAGGCTTTCATAATTTCGCAGATGTCATCGAAATGGGTGTAGAGAAAGTTTTCCTGATGATGCGCCAGACACCACTGTGCCATGATCGAACCGCCACGCGAGACAATGCCGGTTAAGCGATTCGCCGTGAGCGGTACATATCTTAAAAGTACACCGGCATGAATAGTGAAATAATCCACGCCCTGTTCCGCCTGTTCAATCAGGGTATCTTTAAAGATTTCCCAAGTCAGGTCTTCGGCTACGCCGTTGACTTTTTCCAAGGCCTGATAGATCGGTACGGTGCCAATTGGCACGGGAGAATTGCGGATAATCCATTCCCGGGTTTCATGGATGTTCTGCCCGGTTGAGAGATCCATAATCGTATCTGCGCCCCAACGTGTCGCCCAGGTCATTTTCGAGACTTCTTCTTCAATCGAAGAACCCAAAGCCGAGTTACCAATATTGGCATTGATTTTCACCAGAAAATTGCGTCCGATGATCATCGGTTCCAGTTCCGGATGATTGATATTGGCCGGAATAATCGCGCGGCCGGCAGCGACTTCCTGCCGTACAAACTCCGGGGTGATTTCAGTCAGGTTTTTAGCGCCGAAATTTTGTCCCGGATGCTGGCGCATATCGACACCCTCCAGTTGACGCAGGTTTTCACGAATGGCGATATATTCCATTTCTGGCGTAATCATGCCTTGTTTGGCATAGTGCATCTGGGTGATGTTCTGGCCGCGTTTGGCTTTGCGCGGTTTTTGAATATGCGCGAAACGGATGGCCGCAGTACGGATATCACGTAAACGTTGTCGGCCAAATTCAGAGCTTAAATCGTCCAGCATTTCCGTATCGTTACGCTGTTCAATCCAGCTGTCACGGATATTGGGCAGGCCTTTATTCAGGTCAATCGTCACATTGGGGTCGGTATAGACACCAGACGTGTCATAAACCATCAAGGGCGGATTGTATTCACCGCCCAAGCCGGTCGGGGTTTCACTGAGGGAAATTTCCCGCATCGGCACCTGAATATCAGGACGCGAGCCTGGCAGATAGACTTTACGTGAAGCGGGTAGAATGCGCGTTAAATCACGTGCTTCCTGTTCATGCGTGGAGAGAGAAGTTTCAGAAGAAAGATTCGTTAACTGGTTCATGGCTATGATCCTTATGAATGACATCAACGAATCAAGCACGACCAAAAACGCGGGCAGATTTATCCTGAGCAGATAAAGCAGGGGCTGGGTTTTTAGCTGGCTTGATTCCTACGCAGGTATTAACCTGATCAGGTTCAACGGTACCCATGCTCGATTCCTGATAAAGAAAAGGAATCACATGATCTCAGCGAGGGATTACTCGCGCTCCGTCAAGCGAGGCTAAAGCTTAGCTCAGTTTATGCCGAATAAACAGGTCTAAATCTCTCAACTTTAGCGATGGTCTCTTCAGGCAGGGGAAGCTGGACTCAAGCCAAATATTTCTAGCTAGATACAGAACGCATCCATAAAACAGTCTTTATCATATTTTTGTGAGGGTGGGCTGATCTTGGCATAATACAGAATCTGTTCAGCGTCCGAGCGGTTGCGATAGTCGGCAGGCAAGGCTTGCTGGCGCTGTTGCGGATTCATGTCCAGAAACTCCAGAAATTGGCGAGCCTGGGTCGAAAGCGTTGATTTCTGACCGCTGGATAGACCAATAATGGTTTCCAGATGACTGGTATCGACTGCATAACGGTCACGATAGTCCTCAGAAACGGGAGATGCTTCGGTGCCTCTAAACAAAAAATAGGTATATTGTTTCAGCAGGTATTCGGCATCCCGCTTATAACTGCTCTCAGGATAAGTCTTGAGATAATCTTCCCAAAGCAGACTGCGGGCTGCAATGTCAGCCGCCTCAATTTGCAGACGTTTTTCCACCAGTACCGGCTGCATATTCTGTTCAGCCAGATGTTCAATAAAAACTTTTTCAGCGCCGGGTAAATAAGGCGCAAAAATGCGGGCCAGATATTCCGGACTACGACGATAATGTAAGTTGCCATCGCCAAGATCCAGCAGTTCGACATAAGCCTGACCTTTGTGTTTTAACAGGTACTGGTCACGTGAGGTGAGCTGCTGAAAATGGGCTTGCTGAATGGTCGGATGCTGGGCCATTTCCAGCGCATACTGTTCAAAGGCGCGTTGCTGGAACTCGGTACGGTCGACGGCTAAAAAGCGCTGATACATTTCAGTAGAACGTAGCATCAGATGCTTCTGCTCCGCCAATTCCATCAGGGGCAGACACACTTTAAGATCCTGATTAACCTGTTCCAGCGCAAAAGTGGTGCGCTGGTCATTAATCTGGGACATATTTTTTTCAATATTCTTGCACATCAGGCTAAAGTCATTGACTGGACTTTGCTTCTGATTGGTCTCAGTCTGTTCGACCTGGATCTGTGGTTCCGACGGCTGCTGACAGCCTGCCAGAAACAGCAGACTGCCGGAAATTAGACAGGCTTTGAATATCGACGGGAATGGCATTAACACTATGTTTCAGGACTCTGTATAGGTGAATTCAGAAAATAACGGCCTTGCTGGGAGATATATTGTATAGATCAAATAAAAATACTATGTTTAGTATTGTGAATTGCTTTGTTACATTGCGGGTATAGATCTTGAAAATTGAATTAATCGTGGATAAAACCCGAGAGTTATATTAAAAAGTTAATAAAAATCATACGCAAAAATGCAAAAAATCTCTTTAGTATGGCTTAGCTTAAAGCGCCAGAATTTTTGATCTGAATGGCTGTTAGGGGTTAACACTATAAAATGAAACTAAAACTCAGTGTCATGGCCGGTTTATTGTGCAGTAGTCCGGCGATTTTTGCCCTGGATTTGCAACAAGCCTATGCGCGCGCCCAGCAAAACGATCCGAACTGGCAAGCGAATCTGTTGCAATATCAGGCCGATCAGCTCAATCTGGGGATTGCCAGCGGAAATTTACTGCCGACCGTGAGCCTTTCAGGAAATATCACCCGTAAGAACCAGTCTGTTGATGCACCTGCCGATCCACAGTTTTCTAATTTCATTACTTCCAGTAATACCACCCGCCAGCTGGCTTTAACTGCACGCCAGCCTTTATTCCGCTGGGATGCCTGGCAGGGCTATAAACAGGTCAAAACTTCGGTCGAACTCAGCGAAGTCAACTTACGTCTGCAAAAACAGCAGCATATTTTACAGGTGGCAGAAGCCTATTTTAATGTCTTGCGTCAGCAGTCTTTGACCACGGCATATTTGCAGGAAGAACAGGCTCTATCTGAGCAGCTGCGCATGATGAATGCCAAACTAAAAGAAGGTCTGGTGGCACGTAGTGAGGTCAGTGAAGCCAATGCCCAGTATCAAAGTGCCCAAGCCAACCGGATTTCGACCCAAGTTCAGCTGGTTCTCGCTCAGGAGCAACTGGCTCAGCTGATCGGGCCTTACCGAGAAAATCTGGCGGTATTACGCAATGACTTCCAGTTTCAGAAACCGATTCCAAGTGACATGCAGTCCTGGACAGATTTGGCACAAAGCCAGAATCTGAACATTCTGCAAGCCCGTCTGCAAAAACGCTATTCTGAAGATGCCAAACGGGTTGAGCAGGCCGCCCTCTATCCGCAGGTTGAAGCGGTCGGCACCTATGGCTATCTGAAACAGACACCAGAAACGATTATGTCCAGCAATGGTGATTTCGACCAGATTGGGGTGGAAGTCAACTGGAACCTATTTAGTGGTGGCCGTACCCAGAAAAGTATTCGTCAGGCTGGGGTCAATGTACAAAAAAGTGCAGCCCAATTAGACGCTGCGATCCGCAAAGCCAATACCGATGTGAAGCAGTCCTTCATGCAGGTAGAAACCGATCAGGCCAAACTGAATGCGCGTAAAGCGGCGATGGAATCTTCGGAAATGGTTTCACAAGCCTCCAGAGCCCAATATCAGGAGGGCTTAAAGACCATGGTCGATGTGTTGCTGGCCCAGCGCAATGCTTTTTCTGCCAAAACGGATTATCTGAATGCCAAATATGATTATCTGCTGCATGTACTCCAGTTACAGGCTTCAGTCGGGCAGCTGACCGAAAAGGAGCTGGCAGAGCTGAATGCCTGGCTGATCGAATATGATTCACCTCAGCCCAGATGACGCTACGATTGTCATCAAACTTTCATCATAAATATGCTTTAATGTGCTTTATTATTGATCATCGCTATATGCCGTTTCAGGAGTAGACTTCCTTGTGTCCAAATAATCCTGTGTTAAGTCATCACATTTCTTCGCAATTTAATGAAGAGTTGCAGGACGTCAATACCAAATTCATGACCATGGGCGGACTGGTGGAACAGCAGGTGGCCAACGCCATTCATGCCTTACTGGATACCGATGTCGCCATGGCGATTGATGTGCAGTTTCAGGACAATGTTGTCAATCAGATGGAAAGAGACATTGATGAAGCACTGACCCTGATTCTGGCACGCCGTCATCCTGCTGCGATTGATTTACGGATGGTACTTGCCATGTCCAAGGCCAATACCGATCTTGAGCGTATTGGTGATGAAGCGTCTAAAATAGGCCGGATTGCACAAAGCCTGAGCGAAGAGGGTAGCTCGCCGCGCGGTTATATGGAAACCCGGCATATTGGCAACCAGGTTCGGGTGATGATTCATGATGCACTGGATGCTTTTGCACGTCTGGATGTAGATCAGGCCTTGAAAGTGATGTTGGCAGATGCGGATATCGACCGTGAATACCAGTCAGCAACGCGTACCCTCATGACCTATATGATTGAAGATCCGCGACATATTAGTCGTGTTATCAATGTACTATGGGTGCTTCGTTCACTCGAAAGAATTGGCGACCATGCCCGGAATATTTCTGAACAGGTGATCTATATGGTCAAAGGTTTTGACGTACGTCATACCAGCGTCGAAGAAATTGAGCAAAAAGTTCAGCGTTAAGAGTGATCATCTCTCAATAAAAGACCTCCCGCTCGGAGGTTTTTTTATTGGTTTGGAAGAAACGCTAACTATGGGTTTCTTCCTCGGCATCATCCTCAAAAGTCTTGGCGATTTTTTCAATATTCAGACTCTTGGCCATGGCATCAAAAATTTCCTTATACACGCCTTGCTGATGATAAAGCTGAGCGTGCTCACCATGTTCGGCAATCCTTCCCTCTTTCATCACATAGGTATAATCTGCGTCAATAATTTGCGACAGGCTATGTGAAATGATGATCACGGTACGGCCTTGCTTGATTTGATCCAGACTTTGCTTGATCTGTTCGGTGGCGATGGCATCCAGACTCGCCGTCGGTTCATCCAGAAAAATAATCGGTGGGTTTTTCAGGAACATCCGCGCCAAGGCAATGCGTTGCTGCTGTCCGCCAGACAGCATGAGGGCATCACTATCATAGCCATCCGGTAACTGTAAAATCTGCGCATGAATCGAGGCTTTTTCTGCCGCCTCAATGATATCGTCCATCGAAGCTGTAGTTTTGCCATAACGGATATTCTCAAAAATGGTGCCTTGGAAAATATGATTTTTCTGCAACACCAGACCAATATGATCGCGTAGATATTGGGTGTCATAGTCTTTCAGGTCAATGCCATCCAGTTTAATCTGGCCTTGTTGCGGCTCATAAAATTTATCCAGCAAGCTGATCAGGGTGGATTTTCCCGCACCGGATAAGCCGACCAAAGCCGTGATCTTATTCGGACGAATTTCCATCTCAATATCTTTCAGGGCATGATGGCCATTCGGATAATAAAAATTCACCCCAGTCAGTTCAAATTTACCAGTCACTTGCGGTTTTTGTTGACCACTTTGTTCAATTTCCTGATCCGCTTCCAGAATCTTAAAGAAGCTTTCTGAATAGATCATGGCATCATTCACTTCATCATAAATCCGGTGCAGTGAGCGAATCGGGGCGGAGACATTATTAAACAGCAGCACATGAAACATGATCATGCCGATACTCATCTGGCCATCCAGCACAAAATAAGAGGTCAGAATAATAATCAGCACAATGCCGATCTGTTCAAGGAACGTTTTCAGACCATCAAACAGGAAACTGGTCTGACGGGTTTTCATCTGGTTGTCGGTCAGTTCGCGTTGCAATCCTAGCTGCTTTTCCGATTCAATCGCTTCCCGGTTAAAGGATTTGATCACGGTAATTGAATTAATAATACTGAGAATACCTTGACTCTTTTTCTCGCGGCCATCTCTTAAACTGCGGCGCCAACCACCGAGCTTTTGTGCCTGTTTATAGGTCAGCCAGAAATAGATTGGGACAATGGCGGTGGCCACCAGACCGACATACATATTGGCATAGTACATCAGGCCCAAAGCCACAATCGCACTGGTAAATAATGGTAAAATATCAATAAAAAAGATTTGTACCAGACGGGTCAGTGAGCCAATACCACGATCAATTCGGGTCTGTAATTTTCCGGCCTGATTATTTTCCTGATTAAAAAATTCCAGACGATATTTTAAGAATTTTTCAATAATTCCTTGGGCCAGATCCTGAGAAACAAAAATCCGTAGCTTTTCTCCATAGAACTTCTGGCCGAACTGGACAAAGGCATTGATAATCTCTTTACCGAGCAAGATCGCTGAAATCGTAATCAGAATATGCCAGCCTTGCTCCAGTCCCTGACCTTGTTCCAGCAGCGCATTGATACTATCGACTGCATATTGCAGGGTCAGCGCATTGACCTGTGCGGTAAAGGAACCGATCAGGGTCAAAATCAGCGTGGCAATGACCAGCACCCGATAGGGCTGAACAAAAGGACGAAGTTTCTGAAACAGCTGCCATAAGTTCATAAAGGATTATTTTTATTGTGAAAGTTAAATTCAGTTTAGGCAGGAACAGGACAAGTCACAAGAGCAAATCTTGTAGTCATTTGTGAAATTCGGTTGTACTTTTTCAAAGTCAATGTCAGTATTTTCAGTAAGATACTCGGTCTAATTGAGATGACTTTAGATTTATTTGTGCCCCAACCTGAAACGAATATCTTACCCTTTGATGGGGTGGTGGAGGACTATGGTCTGATTCTGGAGCAGGCACAAAGCCAGCAGTATTTGCAGTATTTTCTGAGCCAGTTGGCCTGGCAACATGATGAAGTACGGGTGTTCGGCAAGCACTATATCACAGCACGCAAGGTGGTCTGGTATGGCGATGCGCACTATCAATATCGCTATTCGGGGACGCTCAAGCAAGCTCAGTTGTGGCCCCCGGGATTATTGCGTTTAAAACAGCATATTGAACAGCTGGTGGGTCATCCCTTTAATTCCTGTCTGGCCAATTTATATGAAGATGGTTCACAAGGCTTGGGCTGGCATAGCGATGATGAGCCTGCCTTATATACAGGAAGTTCTCGGGAAAATGTCATTGCTTCTCTGAGTCTGGGCGCGACCCGTAAAATGAGTTTTAAACATAAAACCCACGGGGATAAAGTCGAGTTGCTGTTACACAGTGGCCAACTGATTGTAATGCGCGGCCAGACCCAGCAGTACTGGAAACACAGCATTGGTAAAAGCAGCAAAGTTTTGACACCCAGAATTAATCTGACCTTTCGTTATTTTTACCCTTAAATCATGTTTTTAGGCATAAAAAAGCATCCCAAAGGATGCTGATTTTAAAATTTTATCAGCAGTTTAAGGGGTGATTCCGGCAGGATGGCGATACCAACTTTCAATCAATAAGGCTGCGGCGATACTGTCCGCAGACAACCTTTTGCCGCGACCTTGCGCCTGATAATGATCCAGCTCATCGCGTGCTTCACGGGTGGTCAGACGCTCATCCACCATCAAGGTTGCAATATTGGTCTGGTGCCGTAAACGGCGCGCAAATTTACGTGCCCGTGTCGAAAGCTCCGATTCACTATCATCCATATTCAGTGGCAAACCGACCAGAAATAGATTCGGTTGATGGCTTTTCACGATTTTGAGCAGTTCATCCCAGTTGGGAATACCATCTTTCATGGGAAATAAAGGTAGGGGACTGGCACTTGCAATCAGGGATTGTCCAACAGACATTCCCATTTTTTGTGTACCAAAATCAAACGCCATAATGGTTTGTGGCGTGTTTACATCAGGCATGTCCAATCTCGGAAGATAACCAGTTGCGGTCGACGCCCATCTTTTTATAGGCAGCATCCCAACGGTCGTTATAAGGTAAGTTAAAAATCAGATCCATATCAGAATCACAAATCAGCCAGTCACCGCGGGCAATTTCCTGTTCTAGCTGGTGTTTGCCCCAACTGGCATAGCCGAGTGCGATTTGATAGCGACCCACACCTTCATTATGCGCAATTGCATCCAGAATATCTTTGGAGGTGGTGATACAGACATTTTCACCCACCGCAATAGAGGAATGCCAGGTCGGCTGACCGGTATGCAGCACAAAGCCGGCCTCAGGGCGTAAAGGGCCACCTTGCAAGACTTCATGTGGATTGACATTGTCTGCTTCAATATCAAGATCATTCAGCAATTCTTTAATTTGAATACCGGCAGGGCGATTGATGATGATGCCTTGTGCACCATCTTCATCATGGCGAGCCAAATAGATCACCGTCTGGGCAAAAAAATCATCATCCGCATGTGGCGGCGCAATCAGACAACGATGTGTCAGAAACTGTTTGGTCACCTGAGCAGTTCTCCTTAAAATCAATTTCTTCGCAAAGAAATCGTATGATCCTAACCGCTACGTTACTCGAGCTTTATGGATTTACCAACTTTTATTTGTCTGGATTGTGATATTTAAACCTGCTGAAATTTCAACTGACGTAACTGACGGGCATGTTGTAAAGTCGTTTCACTGATTTCAACACCACCGGTCATGCGCGCGAGTTCATCAATACGTGCATCTTCTTGCAAACTCAGAATGGTGCTGCTGGCCGGGTCGGTTTGCTGCTTTTTCACGAGTAAATGCTGATCGGATTGTGCGGCCACTTGTGCCTGATGGGTAATACACAGAATCTGCACATGTTGGGCCAAACCTGCCAATAAACGCCCGACAATCTCTGCTGTACCGCCACTGATCCCGACATCAATTTCGTCAAAGACCAGTACTTCGGCTTCGGTTTTTTCTGCATTCATGACCTGCATCACCAGTGCAATACGCGACAGCTCACCACCTGATGCCACGCGAGCTAAGGGTTGTGCCGGAATGCCTTTATTGGCAGTAAATAGGAGTTGAATAAAGCTGAGGCCTTCACTCGATGGCTGTTCCAAAGCTTCAAACTTAAACTCGAAATGGGCTTCTGGTAGTGCCAGTTGTTTAACCTGTTCTGTGAGCTGCTTGGCCAGAGGTGCTGCGGCTTCACGGCGAATCTGTTCCAGATGTTGGGCTTTCTCCAGAAAATCCTGATAAGAGACTGCAACCTGTTCAGCCAGTGTTTCCGGGTCTTCCAGTTGATGCAGCTGTTCTAATTCGGTTTGCCAGGTTTCATATTCTGCCTTGAGCAATTCCGGTTGAGTACGATATTTACGAGCCAGACGGTGGAAAACCTCTAAAGTTGAATTCAGTTCTTCCATGCGTTCCGGGTCAAAACTCTGACGATCCATAAACTGACGTAAATTCGCCGCAGCATCTTCAAGTTCGCTTTGTGCATTTAATAAGGAATTATAAATTCCGGAAAGCTGCTCACTACGACCGGCATGCGATTCGACCCGACGCATAATTGATGCGAGTTCCTGGGTCATGTTCTGTTCAGCCTCATCGAGTACATTCAGGCTATAGACACAATCCTGCATGATCGCTTCATGATGGGAAAGCCGGTCAAATTCCTGCTCAATCTCCTGATAATCAGTCTGAACGATGTCTTCCAGTTCTTCCAGTTGCAGCTCAAGGGTTTCGATACGCTGTTTACGGGTGGCTTGTGCATCCAGTGCTGCCTGATGCTGGCGGATATTTTTCTGCCAGGTACTGTAAGCATCCCGTACCGCTTGCGCCGGCGCATAAAAATGATAATAACGATCCAGCCAATGCTTCGGATAAGGGGGTTCGAGTAGTTGTTGCTGACTGTGCTGGCTATAGAGTTGAACCAGTAAACGTCCAATTTCTTTTAGTTCGGACAGGCTGCTCGGTCGTCCATTGATCCAGGCTTTGCTGCGACCGGTGGCAAAAATTACCCGGCGTAAATGGATTTCACCTGATTCATCATCCAGCTCATGTTCTTTTAACCACGCGGCTTCAGGACTATGTTCCTGATAGCTAAAGCTTGCAGTCACATCGGCTTTTTCGGAACCATAACGCACATAATTGGTATCGGTTCGCTCACCCAGACAGGCAGACAAGGCATCTAACAAGAGGGATTTACCTGCACCGGTTTCACCGGTTAAAACGTTAAAACCTTTATCAATATCAATAGCAAGGTGCTCAGCTAAAGCAAAATTGATCAGAGTTAAATGTGTCAGCATAAACGCATCCGGGCTGCGAAAAGTTTGAGTGAAATAGCCTGATGTTGGATTGGGGTCACAACACGGCTGTGATTATAAATCAGGATGAATCAATTTCATTCTATCTTAAATTTTAGCGATTCATATATGCTTATTTCACTGTATTTTCGAAAGAAGCTGACTCAAAAGCCGGCAAATTCACTGCTTGTTTTCATAGTTTTGACATTGTCAAAGTTTAAGCTAGAAACCAAATCTGGCGGGCTGAATATACCATCAAGCCAGTAAACAAGCGGCCAGAATACCCCTTTCGCAACAGGCATTCAGGCGAGATAGAATATTTCACCGCTGCCGACAAACTTCGATTGATTAGTTGAGAGTGCACATTTAAACTACAGCAATCAAAATATTACAAAATGCTTTATCTGGAGAAATCGCATGTCAGCTCAGTTTGATCATGTATCTGTACTTAAAAAATCAAATGTATATTTCGGCGGTTTATGTATCAGCCATATTGTTCAATTTGAAGATGGCACCAAAAAGACTTTGGGGGTCATTTTACCATCAGAAAATGCCTTAACCTTTGAAACGCATGTGCCTGAGCGCATGGAAATTGTTTCAGGTGAATGTCGTGTTCAGATCGGAGATAGCGAAGAAAGTGAGCTGTTCCGTGCAGGCCAGTCCTTCTATGTGCCGGGTAATAGCCGTTTTAAAATCGAAACCGATGATGTGCTGGACTATGTCTGCCATTTTGAAGGTTAAGTACAGCGCAAGATCAGTGCAAACCGGGCAAGAAATTTCAGTGCGAATCGGTTAAACTAATCATTCTATAGAAATCCTGTGAAGTCAGCTTTACGGGATTTTTCTTTTATATATAAATTTAATTTAGAGGTCGTTCATGGCAAAACCTGAATATTTTTATGGCGTACATTCAGTGGAGTCATTGTTAGAGCTTGAGCCTGAACGTGTCTTGACATTATTCACTCTCAAAGGACGCGATGATCAGCGTTTAAAACGTGTACTGGAACTGGCTGAACCGTTTGGCATCAGTGTGCAGCAAGCCAGCCGTGACAAACTGGAAAAATTGGCCGGTCAACCCTTTCATCAGGGTGTTGTAGCAGCCGTTCGTGCCCATCCGGTCTTGAATGAAAAAGATCTTGAGACATTATTGAGCGCAAATCCGCAAGCCTTGTTATTGGCCCTTGATCATATTACCGATCCACACAACCTCGGAGCATGTGTGCGTACCGCCGCTGCGATGGGTGTTGAGGCGGTGATTGCACCACGTGATCGTTCTGCAAGCTTGACTCCGACTGCACGTAAAGTGGCTGCCGGTGGTGCTGACAAAGTCAAATTTATTCAGGTGACTAATCTGGCGCGTACCTTGGGGCAAATCAAAGAAGACTTTAATGTGCGAGTCGTCGGTACCATGCTGGATGAAAAAGCGCTGCCGATTCAGGAGTTTGATTTCACCGGTACTGGTGTCTGTGTGGTGATGGGTGCGGAAGATACCGGTCTACGTCCAATTACACAAAGCCAATGCGATCAGACTGTGTATATCCCGATGGCGGGTAATCTGCAAAGCCTGAATGTCAGTGTTGCAACAGGTATGGCACTGTATGAAGCTTGCCGCCAGCGTAACCTGTAATTGATGATGGCATTGTCAGATCGTACACAGGGCTATGTCTTTCTACTGACGACTATGTGTATCTGGGGCGGTTTTACTTTAACCGCCCGTCTGAATGCGCTTTGGAACATCAGTGCCTGGGATATCGTGGCTCTGCGGTTTTCTCTGGCTTTTCTGATTCTGATGCCGATCTTGCTCTATCGCAAGGAGGCGGCTTTTTTACTGAAAAAAGAACCCTTTATTCTGGCCATGATTGGCGGAGTAATTTACTGTCTGTTTGCCTATAGCGCCTTTCATTATGCGCCTACCGCCCATGCCGCGATTTTCTTGAATGGCTGTATTCCGATTTGTACTGCCATCATGGCTTTTTTCCTGATGGGACAGGCTTTTGATAAGCATACCTGGGCCAGCCTGATTATTATGATTGCGGTGCTCTGTATCATGAGTCTGCTGATGTATCAGGAAACCGGGGTGGCATTCGGGGCAGGGGATGGGCTGTTTTTTATCAGTGCAATACTCTGGGCAATTTTTACCGTGTTATTGCGGAAATATCAGTTAACTGCATGGCAGGCAATGAGCGGTGTCGCGATCTGGTCAGCAGTGGTTTACGTACCTGTTTATCTGCTGTTTTTACCCAAAAATTTGAGTGTGCCAGAACCCCAGCATTTATTGTTTCAAACCATCTTTCATGGGGTTTTTGTGGTAATTATTGCCACTTTAAGCTATGTCGAAGCAATCAAGCGTCTCGGTGCATTTAAAGCCGGTAGCATTACCAATCTTGCACCATTTATTGCTGCGATTCTGGCGGTGCCTTTATTAAATGAAGCGCTGAGCCTGGCGATGATCTGTGGCTTGGTGGGGATGGCAATTGGGGCCTTACAGCCTTGGCGCTGGATTGGCCGTAAAGATAGTTTAGAAGCACAACTTGCAGCACAGAAAAAGCAGTCTTAATCGGACTGCTTTTTTTATACCTCAGGCAGCTGCCATGTTTAAATATTTTTCATGCAATGGGCGGAGATGGGCATAAAGATGATCCAGATGACCATCATTCAGCACAATATCATCAGCCATGGCCTGTTTCTGTTCACGTGGCATTTGTGCGGCAATAATGTTTCGGATTTGCTCAATATTTTGACCATCACGTTGTGAGGCACGTTCAATTTGCAATTCGATTGTGGCATCAATCAGTAAGCGATGCTGAGTGAGCTCATGTTGATTGGTCTCAAACAGGAGCGGTGAAACCAGAATGGCATAGGAACTTTGCGCAGCATCTAACTGCTGAATAATCGAAGTGCGAATTGCTGGATGAGTAATATTTTCCAGGGTTTTACGTGCTTCAGGAGACTGGAAAATATATTCGCGCAAGGCACGACGATTCAGTGAACCATCTTCAAGCAGTACCCAATCCCCAAAAGCCTGCTGAATCTGGGCGAGTGCAGGCTGGCCAATCTCGACCACTTCACGCGCCACCACATCGGCATCCACAACGACAATGCCTTGTGCTTCAAACCATTGACTGGCCGCAGACTTGCCACTACCAATCCCACCGGTTAATCCGAGTATAAATTTCACTTTATTGACCTAAATACACTTTCATAATCTGCTCGCCCCACAGAAAAGCAATCCAGCCGGCAATCGCGATATAGGGACCAAAGGCAAAAGGCTGATTTTCCTTACGGACTTTCAGCAGGATAATCCCGATAATCGCACCCACTAAAGAAGAAAGGAGCACAATTAATGGTAATAGCAAAGGCCCCATCCAGGCACCCAAGGCGGCAAGCAATTTAAAATCGCCATAGCCCATACCTTCCTTGCCAGTGACGATTTTAAAGACATAATACACCACCCACAGACACAGGAAGCCAATGATATAGCCCCAGATGGCAGAACTCGGTGAGGTATAGAGGGCATAACTATTGACGCCCAGACCCAGCGCGGCCAGGGGTAGGGTATAACGGTCCGGCAATAACTGGGTGTCAAAATCAATAAAGGTCAGTGCAATTAAGACATAGGTCAGAATCAGCCCAAATAACATCTGGACAGTCGGACCAAAAACAGCCACCACCATCAGCGCACAGGCCGCGGTCAGAAGCTCAATAAATGGATAGCGGATACTGATGGGATTTTGACAGTTGCCGCACTTGCCGCGCAAGACCAGCCAGCTGATGACGGGAATATTCTGGTACCAGCGGATTGGCTGATGACATTTGGGGCAAGTCGAATCGGGTTTGCTTAAACTTAATTTGGTCTCATCAATAATTGGCTGTTCCGGATGCAGGAACATTTGGCAATCGGTACGCCATTCCTGCTCCATCATCTTGGGAGTGCGATAAATCACCACATTTAAGAAACTACCAATGCAGAGACTAAAAAGCCCAACTGCGCTATACAGCGCTGTTGGGTTTTGAATGAAATATTGAATAAGATCTTGCATTAAACCACAGAACCCATTTGGAAGATTGGAAGGTACATGGCAATCACCAGACCACCGACAAGTACACCGAGAACAGCCATGATCAAGGGCTCCATCATGGAAGTGAGACCGTCTACGGCATTGTCGACTTCATTTTCATAATGGGTAGCAACTTTATCCAGCATGGCATCTAACGCACCGGATTCCTCACCAATGGCGACCATTTGCACGGCCATAGATGGAAACTTGTTGGTCACCCGCATGGCAAACTGTAATTGCTGACCAGTGGCAACATCTTCGCGGATTTTCATGACGGCATCTTCATACACCACGTTATTGGTTGCGCCAGCAGTGGATTCCAGTGCATCAATCAAGGGTACACCGGCTGCAAAAGTGGTGGCCAAGGTACGGCTATAACGGGCAATAATCGCTTTATACACCAGATCACCGAAAATCGGTGCTTTAAGTGCTGCTTTATCCAGAAAATCACGGAATTTTTTACTGCGTTTTTTTGCTTCCAGAAAAGCCGTAATGATGGCCCCAATGGCAATAATGAGCAGGAACCAATATTTTTGCATCCATTCCGACATATTGACTACCATTTTGGTAAAAGCCGGTAAGTCAGCACCAAATGAAGAGAATAAATCCTGGAAAACCGGGACCACTTTTACCATTAGAATAATCGTGACAATCAGCGCGACCACGACCACCGCAGCCGGGTACTTCATGGCTTTTTTAATTTTTTGCTTGAGCAGTTCACTTTTTTCCTTGTAGATCGCGACCCGATCCAGCATGGTTTCTAGCGCACCGGATTGTTCACCCGATTCGACTAGTGAACAAAATAGTTTATCGAAGTATTGCGGGTATTTGCGCAGTGCACCGGCAAAGGTATTACCACCTTCCACCTCACCTTTAATCCCCAGAACGACTTCACGCATGGCTGGATTCTCCAGACCCTCTGCAACAATTTCAAAGCCTTGTACTAAAGGTACGCCGGCTTTCATCATGGTCGCGAGCTGTCGAGTAAAAATCGTAATATCCAGTGTGCTGACACGTTTTTTCATTAAGCCTTCGAGAATGTTTTTTTTCTTTTCCCGAATGGTCTTGATGCTGATGCCCTGTTTTCTGAGCGTCACTTTGGCCAGTGCCATGTTGCGCGCCGGCAATTCCCCCTTGATCTTTGCCCCTTTACGATCAATTCCTTCATAGCTGAAGATCGGCATCATCTGGCCTTTCTTTACTGCTGCCATACCTTTATCCTTATTTTAGATCAGCGCACGATCATTCGCTGGTGACACGATTGACTTCCTGTAAAGAAGTCACCCCCTGCATCACCTTGATTAAACCTGATCGGCGTAAATTGTTAAAACCTGCACGGGCAGAAGCATCGGCAATTTCAAGTGCATTGCCATCTTCCATAATAATTCTAGAAATTTCAGGCGTCACTTTCATGACTTCATAAACACCTACACGACCCTTATAGCCTTCGCGACATTCATTGCAACCTACCGGCTCATAGATCTGGAACTCTGGTTGCTGGAGATCTGCTTCGGTAAAACCCATTTCCAATAAACTCTGCTGTGGAATGTCGGCAGGTTTTTTACATTGTGAACACAGGCGACGTGCCAGTCGTTGTGCAATAACCAGATTCACTGAAGTGGCAATATTAAAAGACGGCACGCCCATATTGCGTAAACGGGTCAGGGTCTCAGGCGCACTGTTGGTATGCAGCGTTGACATCACCATATGACCGGTCTGTGCCGCTTTAATGGCAATTTCTGCAGTTTCCAGATCCCGGATCTCACCGACCATCACGATATCTGGATCTTGGCGTAAGAATGACTTCAAGGCAGCAGAGAAGGTCAGGCCGACTTTATTGTTGACGTTGACCTGGTTAATTCCTTGCAGGTTGATCTCGACCGGATCTTCCGCGGTGGAAATATTGGTATCTTCACGATTCAGGATGTTCAAACCGGTATAAAGTGAAACCGTTTTACCAGAACCCGTTGGCCCGGTAATCAGCAGCATGCCTTGCGGTTTATCCAGCGCCTGCATAAACAGTTCTTTTTGTTCCGGTTCATAACCGAGTGCATCGATCCCCAGCATCGCGCTAGATGGATCTAGAATACGCAGTACCAGTTTTTCGCCAAACAGGGTCGGTAATGAGTTGACACGGAAATCAATGGCTTTGTTCTTTGAGAGTTTCAGCTTGATACGGCCATCCTGAGGAACACGTTTTTCAGAAATGTCCATTTGCGACATGACTTTTAAACGTGAAGACAGGCGGGTTGCCAACTGCAGCGGCGGTGTTGCAATTTGGCGTAATACCCCATCGACCCGATAACGAACCCGGTAGATTTTTTCATAAGGTTCAAAATGCAGATCCGAAGCACCCATACGAATCGCATCGATTAATAATTTATTGATATATTTGACAATCGGTGCTTCTTCTTCACCTTTGTCTTTTTCATCTTCTTCTTTACTCGGATCAGATGAATCGAAATCTACATCCAGATCAAAGTCTTCATCAAACTCAAAAGTGCTTTCTTCGGTAAAATTCTGCTCGATCAGTTTTTCCAGTTTATTGTGTTCAACAATAATGGTTTCAATATTGAGCTTGGTTGAAAAGCGAACGGCATCAATCGCTTCAATATTGGTCGGATTACTGATGGCAATATATAAAATACTGGAATTTTTAAAAATTGGCAGGATGCGATGCTTGGTAATCAGCTTCTCATCAATGATATCCCGCAAAATTTGCGCAGGATCATAGGCACTGATATCAAACAGCGGCTCACCAAATTCGACTGAAATCGTTTCAGCAATAACGGTTGGGGAGAGCTGTTGCTGGTTAATCAGCTCCGCCACAATATCTATTTTTTCTTGCTTGGCATGTGCCAAAGCACTGCGCATATCTTCAGCCGAGATGACGCCTTCCTCGACCAAACGACGAATAAATCCGGTAAATCTTGGCGACCCCTGTAATGCTGTCATGCTATAAATGCCTATAAATCAAATTTTTTTAATTGCTATATTAAAATTATACGTTTGTTACGTAAAAATACCATAGCTAAGAGTGCTGCTACCTTCCTCATATCCAGTAAAACTTTGAACTGGTTAGAAGAAGTTCCCATTTTTTTAAGTGATAACAAAAAACAACCATTTTGAATAGTCTAAACCTAGAATAAGTGATAAGAAAACTATTCTTTAAATTTTCCAATTCCGTGTAGAATGTGCCCAATTCGAAATATGTAAATAAAATAGGTTAATTATGTCAGTTTCGACGATTACCCCTTGGGTAATAGGTAACTGGAAAATGAATCCGCTGCAGGCAGATGCATTAACACTGGTGCACGGTATTAAAAATTTACTGGAAACCGCACCAATCGCCGCAGCTAAATGTCATATCGGTGTAGCCCCGATTGCTCTTGCCCTGACCCAGATTCAGGCGGAACTGTCATCTGCGACTCGTCCTGTTTACACTGTAGCACAAGATGTTTCACGTATTTCAGGAACGGGGGCTTATACCGGTGAAGTGAGCGCTGAATTATTGCAAGACAGCCAGATTCATTATGTACTGATTGGTCATTCCGAGCGTCGTGAAATTTTCGCAGAAAACGCAGAAGTTCTGAATGCCAAAATCAAGCATGCATTAACTGCCGGTTTAACGGTGATTTACTGTGTGGGTGAAAGCCTGGAACAACGTGAAGCAGGGCAGGCTGAAGCGGTCGTATTGCAACAGATTTGTGATATTGCAGCGGTAGTGGACGCTGAGCAATGGAAAAATATCGTGATTGCTTATGAGCCGATCTGGGCAATTGGTACCGGTAAAACCGCCTCTCCTGAAGATGCGCAAGCCATGCATGCACAAATCCGTCAAGGTTTGAGCCAGATCACCGGCTATGGTGCAACCATGGCGATTTTATATGGTGGTAGTGTCAAGCCGGAAAATGCAGTAGAGTTAGCAGCCTGCCCGGATATCAATGGAGCACTGGTCGGTGGTGCATCACTCAATGCTGAGTCGTTCCATAAAATTGCTCACGCATTTGCAAATACACAATAATTAGGAGTTCAGCATGCAAACTTTTGTGCTGGTAGTACATATTATCTTAGCTGTTTTGATGATTGTCTTGATTTTGGTTCAGCATGGTAAAGGTGCAGATGCTGGTGCCTCTTTCGGTGGCGGTGGTGCGGCGACAGTATTCGGGGCATCGGGTTCCGGCAATTTTATGACCCGTTTGACTGCTATTTTAACGGCGCTATTTTTTGTGACCAGTTTGACTCTGGCTGTTTTGGCCAAGAAAGACAGCACAAATGCCTATAGTTTGGGAACGGTTCAATCTGCGCCGACCATGCCTGTGCAATCGAATGAAACTTCACCAACTGCACCAGAAACGACCGAATAGTTTTAATTAGTCCTTTCTTTTTTCCAGTGATGCGACTAGAATGCGTCACAGCTGCGGTGGTGGTGGAATTGGTAGACACGCTACCTTGAGGTGGTAGTGCTTTCGGGCGTGGGGGTTCAAGTCCCCCCTTCCGCACCAACTTATAATCCAGAAATTTAAGTTGGTGTATGCAGCTGAAAAAACTTCTGTTGATGCGGGATGGAGCAGTCTGGTAGCTCGTCGGGCTCATAACCCGAAGGTCGTTGGTTCAAATCCAGCTCCCGCTACCAATCAATCCTTTTTAAAGACGCAAACTTTTAAGAGGCAGTTTAATAAGTTATTAAGCTGAGAAATATAATTTGCATGTTGTTGCGGGATGGAGCAGTCTGGTAGCTCGTCGGGCTCATAACCCGAAGGTCGTTGGTTCAAATCCAGCTCCCGCTACCAATCTTTTAAAGATGCAAACTTTAAAAGCAGTTTAAGTTTTTTTAAGCTGAATGTTATTTGTACGCTGATGCGGGATGGAGCAGTCTGGTAGCTCGTCGGGCTCATAACCCGAAGGTCGTTGGTTCAAATCCAGCTCCCGCTACCATTTAAATGGTTTGGTAAACGTTATTTATGGATTTAGTTGATTGCTTGTCGGGCTCAACTCTCTATAAACTGGCGAAGGTTGTTGGTTTACATCCAGCACCCACTACCATTTTTTCAGTCACAGATGACAAATATGCAGAATGATGCAGTTTTGATTGAAAAGCTCTCATCTTTTGTATATAATTTTTGCACGTTGATGCGGGATGGAGCAGTCTGGTAGCTCGTCGGGCTCATAACCCGAAGGTCGTTGGTTCAAATCCAGCTCCCGCTACCAAGTTTCTAAAAAGAGGCTCACAACAAGGTGGGCCTTTTTGCACAGTGGGATTTGAAAAAAAATCGCTATTGTGCTTAATTGGGGCGATTTACGCCCTTTTTTATTGGCTATCGTGTAGTGTCGACATTATTTGGTCACGTCTCCATGTTTCACTACTACTATAGTTTGTATTGGTTTGTAGTGGTCAAATAGATCATAAAATCGCACCAGATGACGAGAGTAAATGAAGCTATCAAATAAAACTCAAGCACTTCAGGACTTGATTGCACCGGCAGTTGAAGCCTGTAATGTAAACCTTTGGGGGATTGAGTTCCTGCCACAGGGTAAACGTTCGTTATTACGTATCTACATCGACAAACCGGTCGATGCAAGCGCTGAACCGGCCGTTAATGAAGACGGTGAAGAGGAACAGGGGCGTGGTATTGGTGTTCAGGATTGTGTGCGTGTAACGCAGCAAGTCGGCGCCATGCTGGATGTTCATGATCCGATCTCGGGTGAATATTCACTTGAAGTGTCTTCTCCAGGCTGGGATCGTCCATTCTTCCAGCTCGAACAGATGTCAGGCTATATTGGTCATAGCGTAGCATTACGTCTGATTAGTGCAGTAGATAACCGTCGTAAATTCCAGGCCAAACTGGTTGCAGTCGACCTAGACAATGAAATGATTCAAGTTGAAGTAGAAAAGCAACAGGTATTGGAGATCGACAGTCACAATATCGATAAAGCAAATTTGGTCTTCCAAGATTAATTGAATAAATAAAAATTTAACGAATAGGTGACGTATGGCACGTGAAATTCTGACCGTCGTTGAAACGGTTAGTAACGAAAAGGGTGTACCTCGTGAAGCAATTTTCGAAGCGCTTGAGCAAGCTTTAGTTGCGGCGACCAAGAAAAAATTCTACGAAGGAACTCGCTCTGAAGAAGCACGTTTACGTGTGGAAATTGATCGCAAAACAGGTGACTACCGTACTTTTCGTCAGTGGGAAGTAGTCGCTGACGAAGATCATGAAATGCCAGCGTGTCAGGATGCGATTTCTGATCTTGATCCTGCACAATGGTCAATTGGTGATATTCGTGAACTCGAAGTAGAATCGATTGATTTCGGTCGTATTGCAGCACAAATTGCCAAGCAAGTGATTGTACAGAAGATCCGTGAAGCAGAACGCGCACTTGTGGCCGATGCTTACGAATCTAAAGTCGGCGAGCTGATCTATGGTGAAGTGAAGAAACAAACCAAAGATGGCTTTATCATTGACTTGGGTGATAATGCTGAAGCATACCTTGCACGTGAAGAAATGATTCCGAAAGAAATTCTTCGTCCGAAGCAACGTATGAATGCGATTCTGTTCAATGTGAACCGTGAAGGTCGTGGTGCGCAACTCCAGTTGTCACGTGCCAAGCCGGATATGCTGATCGCATTGATGAAGAAAGAGATCCCTGAGATTTCTGAAGAAATTATTGAAATTAAAGCAGCAGCTCGTCAACCAGGCGTGCGTGCTAAAATTGCAGTAAAAACAAATGATCACCGTATTGATCCGGTTGGTGCATGTATTGGTATGCGTGGTACACGTATCCAGGCTGTTCAACAAGAATTGAACGGTGAGCGTATCGATGTCGTGGTATGGTCTGACGACCCTGCCCAGTACATCGCCAGCGCACTGGAACCAGCAGATGTATCGAGTATTGTCATCGATGAAGATGCCCGTACTGCAGACATCATCTTTGCAACGAGTGATCAATTGGCTCGTGCGATTGGTTCACAAGGTCAGAACGTTCGTCTGGCATCAGAATTGACTGGCTACAAGCTGGACATGATGCTGGAAGAGGAATACTACGCCCGTCAACAAAACGAAGCGCAACAGTATCTAGACATGTTTGTAACACGTCTGGATATCGCGGAAGATTTGGCGATGGCACTGGTAGAAATGGGCTTCACCTCGCTTGAAGAAATTGCTTATGTCCCTGCAGAAACGTTTGATGAAATCGAACTTGATGCTGAACTGGTTGAATTATTGCAAAGCCGTGCGAAAGAAATTGCACTTGCTGATGCATTACAACAGCAAGAGAATATACAAGCGCCAAGTGAAGAACTTGTTGCAATGGAAGGCATGACAGCAGAGATCGCGCAAGCTCTAGCAGCTCGTGGTGTGGTAACAGTTGACGATTTGGCAGATCAGGCGACCGACGATATCGAAGATATTGAAGGTTTGGGTGCTGAGAAAGCCGGTCAACTCATTATGAAAGCGCGCGAATCATGGTTTAACTAGGAGGTAGTATATGACGGACAAGTCGATTAAAGAGTTAGCCCTCAGCGTGGGTCGTCCAGTTGAGAAGCTCCTAGAGCAGGTTCGTGAGGCAGGTTTACCACAGCGTAAAGCTGACGATATTATTACCACCGAACAACAAGATAGCTTGATGAGCCATGTGAAGAAATCACAAGGTTCAGAAAGCCAAGCAGGGCAAATCACGTTGAAACGTAAAACAACCAGTACCGCAAAAGTTGCGAGTACTTCAGGTAAGGCGAAAACGATTAATGTAGAAGTTCGCAAGAAGCATACATTTGTTAAGCCTGATCCAGAACAGATCAAAGCAGAAGCATTGGCGAAAGCCAAGGCTGAACAACAGGCCAAAGCTGCGCCTGAGCAGAATACAGCACAAGCTGCTTCTTCTGCTGAAGCTCCGAAAACTGGCGTAAATAACGCGAGTAAAGCTCTAGAAGCGATGCGTGCTGCTGCAAAACAAACCAGCGACAAGCAAGAAGTTTCTAAAGCGGCAGTCGTGGTAAAACGCAAATCGACCAACAAGCCGATTGTAAAACAGGTTGTTAAACAAACTGAAACGGCTGAACAGAAAAAAGCACGTGAAGCTCAGGCAGCGCAATTAAAAGCGACTGAAGAAGCAGCACGTCGTAAAGCGGCTGAAGAAGCGCAGCAACGTACGCTAGAACAAATGCGTCAGATGGCGTCTAAGTACACCGCTGAAGATACAACAGCAACGATTCGTGTCGTAGACGATTCTCCGCTTGCTGCCGGTCTGGTGGGTCAGGCATATGAGGACTCATTTGCCAAAGAAGACCGCGAGATCAAACGTGGTACCAATACCCCAGCTGCACGTGCACCGAAAAAAGGTGGACGTCGTGGTCAGGAAGAGCAGAGCTTCAGCAAACAGCCTAAACGCGGTTTGAAAACCAGCCAGGGCAACAAGCACGGCTTCGAAAAACCTGTGAAGAAACAGGTTTACGATGTTGAAATTGGTGAAACCATTGTTGTGGCTGACCTGGCTGCGAAAATGGCGATCAAGGTTCGTGAAGTTATTAAATCTCTCATGAAAATGGGTGAGCTGGTTACTCAGAACCAAGCCATTGATCAGGAAATTGCAGCGTTAATCGTAGAAGAAATGGGTCATAACCCGGTATTGGTTTCTGATACGCAAGCTGAAGATAACTTGCTTGAAGCAGCTGAAGAAGCACGTGGTGCACAAACAACGCGCGCACCAGTGGTTACCATCATGGGCCATGTTGACCATGGTAAAACATCGCTTCTTGACCGTATCCGCCGTGCCAAAGTGGCGCAAGGCGAAGCAGGCGGTATTACCCAGCATATCGGTGCTTACCACGTTACAACCGACAAAGGTATTATTACCTTCCTTGATACTCCGGGACACGCAGCGTTTACTGCAATGCGTTCACGTGGTGCCAAAGCAACGGATATCGTGGTACTGGTTGTTGCAGCAGATGATGGTGTTATGCCACAAACTGCAGAAGCAATCGACCATGCACGTGCTGCAGGTACACCAATCATTGTTGCAATCAACAAGATGGATAAAGAATCTGCTGATCCAGATCGCGTATTGAACGAATTGACCACCAAACAGATCGTACCTGAACAATGGGGCGGTGATGTACCGGTTGCCATGGTTTCGGCGCATTCTGGTCAAGGTATCGATGAACTTCTAGACCTGATTTCGATCCAGGCTGAATTGCTTGAATTGAAAGCATCGGAAGAAGGTGCTGCACAAGGTGTGGTGATTGAAGCACGTGTAGACAACAGCCGTGGTGCGGTCACGTCTATTCTGGTTCAAAACGGTACCTTGAAAGTGGGTGACCTGGTTCTTGCTGGTTCATCTTATGGTCGCGTTCGTGCAATGACCGATGAAAATGGTCAGCGTATCAAATCTGCAGGTCCTTCAATTCCAGTGGAAATTTTGGGTCTTCCAGAAGCGCCAATGGCAGGTGACGAAGTTCTTGTTGTTAGCGATGAGAAAAAAGCACGTGAAGTTGCCGATGCACGTATGGATCGTGAACGTCAAAAACGTCTTGAGCGTCAATCTGCAATGCGTCTTGAAAACATCATGGCGTCTATGGGCAAGAAAGATGTGCCTATCGTGAACGTGGTGCTGAAAACTGACGTACGCGGTACACTGGAAGCCTTGCATGTTGCACTTGCTGAACTTGCAACGGATGAAGTGAAAGTACGTATTATTGGTTCGGGCGTTGGTGCAATCACCGAGTCTGACGTAACACTGGCTGAATCTTCAGAAGCAGTTCTACTTGGCTTTAACGTTCGTGCGGACAACACTGCGCGTCAAAAAGCCGATGCAGACAGCATCGACATTCGTTACTACTCAATTATCTATCAATTGATTGATGATGTGAAAGCAGCAATGAGCGGTAAGCTGGCACCTGAACATCGTGAAACGATTCTGGGTGTTGCACAAGTACGTGAAGTATTCCACTCAAGTAAATTCGGTGCGGCTGCGGGCTGTATGGTTCTTGAAGGCGTATTGCATCGTAACAAACCGATTCGCGTACTCCGTGATGACGTGGTGGTATTCCAGGGCGAGCTTGAATCTCTTCGTCGCTATAAAGAAGTGGTTGAAGAAGTTCGTGCCGGTATGGAATGTGGTCTTGCGGTGAAAGGTTATAAAGACATCAAAGCACTGGATAAGATCGAAGTGTACGATGTTCAACTGATTAAACGGAGTCTTTAATGGCGGGTAGTCAACGTCTGAAGCGTATGGCGGATACAGTACAACGCGAGTTGTCAGAACTGATCCGTCAGGAGCTGAAAGATCCACGCTTAGGTGGTCTGGTGACCATCTCTGCCGTGAAGGTGAGCCCGGACTTGGGATATGCGGAAGTTTATGTCACTGTTATGGGACGTGAGCTGGGCGATGAACAAAGTGAAGCGGCGAATAAAGAAACTTTAGAGGTGTTAAACAAAGCCTCTGGTTTCCTGCGTCACGAACTGAGCCGTCGTATCAAAACCCGTATTACACCTCGTCTACGTTTCCATTACGACAAGACCAATGCCTATGGTAACTATATGTTTGGTCTGATTGCTGAAGCTGTGAAGGATTTACCTGAAGCTGAAGCAAAAAAAGATGATGAATAAGTCTTAGGACAATAAAAAAGCCACCTTCGGGTGGCTTTTTTATAGCTGGCTTTATTGAAACTTTAAACATTAGAAGTGAATCGACCTATCTAAAAATAGTCCAAATCAAGTGAGATCATCATTTTTATGATTCATTTTTTTCTCATAAAAAGCACGGCGACGTGAACGTTGCCAAGGCAGGGGACGCTCTAGTGTTTCTGGAACCTCACCACTTAGTGAGCGTAAACGTAAATGCAATGCTGCCTGCGCCATCAGATTGGCCGATACTGGCGCAGTGATAAAGGCAAATAGGGTAATCAGCACTTCAGCAAAACCGAAACGGCCGTACATGGCAGAAAAAATAATCGCGGCAATCAGAAAACTGCCCAAGCCCAAGGTACTGGATTTGGTCGGTGCATGCAGCCGCATAAACAGATCGGGCAGGCGCACCATCCCGATCCCTCCGACCAGCATGAAGAAAGCACCAATCAATAAAAAAATCGAAACTAGTATTTCTAAAATTAACGGCATTTAAAAACTCCTAGTCGATGACATGGCCAGTGGTGAAATAACGCGCCAAGGCTGCTGTAGAGACAAAGCCGAGCATCGCCACCAGTAAAGCCTCTTCAAACAGAAAAGTGCTGCTCCAGTAAATTCCCAAAATGACAATCAGACAGGTGGCATTCAGGAACAGGGTATCGAGTGCCAGGAGGCGGTCAACGATAGAAGGGCCGGTAATGAGTCGGATCAGGCAGAGTAACATCGAGACAGTGACTGCACCCAGGCAAATCATTAATGCATAAGGCAGAATCGTCATATTTTTTCTCCTGTCTGTGCGCTGAAAATTTTAAGCAAGGGCTGTTCATAACGTTGTTTGATCAGCTCGATTTCAGCTGCTTCATCATCCGTGCTTAAAGCATGCACCAGAATATCACCACGATCCTGATCAATACCGGCAGTGACTGTGCCCGGTGTAGTGGTAATAATCATGGCCAGTAAGGTGTTGACTTCTTCATGCTCGGTTTCCAGAGGCACACGGAACCATTTGGGATGTAGGTTTTTGGTCGGCCCCAAGACCAGTTTTGCAACTTTAAGATTGGCCACCACAATGTCCCAGACCACGACAAAGAACAGACGCAGCGCAGGCCGCCACTGGATATTCGGGGTATAGTCAATAAACGGCGCGACCATTTTGGGAATGACAATCGCCAGAAGCAGGGCCACCAGCAAGGTTCCGGCTTCTGTGCTATGTGACAGTAAAGTCCAGCTGAGTCCCACGATTACAGAAACCAACGGGTGCGGGAACCAACGTTGCAGGAATGATTCAGCCATTAAGGTCCCTCCGCCGGTTTAAGTTGATTATCATCATGTTGGGTTTGTTCAATATGCTGCTGGTCAATCTGACGTTGTTTGAATTCAGAAATATTTTCACCTTCCAAAGTGGCTTCTGAAATCATATAAGGAATCAGATGTGCATTTGGATCCACCACCTCGCCACCATATTTGGTTTCTGGCAAATAACTTGGATCAAAGGGTTGCACACTAATAAATTGACCTTCTGCATCACGTTTTAACAGGGCAGCTTCATAGACCGGATTGTTTTTAATCTGTTCTGCCGTCTGATAGTTATATTGATAGATCGGTCCAGCAAATACAACATAAGCTGTTAAGCCGGCAAGTAGCAAATAGATCGTGTGATCATTACGTGCAGGTGCCTTACTGGGTAAAGCTTCATATTTGTGGAAATCGTCAGAATTCAAATCATCTTCAGGTTTGGTCGAGCGCCAGAACAGCATAAAGCCGACTCGAGTAAAAGCCAGAATACTGAGGAAACTCACCAGCAGAATGGTCAGGATAATGATCATCTGATGCTCTGAATTGGCAGAAGCCTGCAAAATAAAGACTTTGCCAAAGAAGCCGCTGAACGGTGGCAGACCGGCCATCATCAAGGCAATGATGAAATAGATAATCGAAACCAGCTTGTTCTGTTTCATCAGCGGTGCGATTTTAAAATGATCTTTGAACTCACCGCGCTGTGAGGTAATCCAGCCAGACAGGATATAAAATGCTGCAGCAATCAGGGTACTGTGTACCATATAGTACAGGGCGCCGGCCCAGGCTGCAGTCGTATTCATGCCAATCGCCACCAGAATCGTGCCGACTGAAGACAGCACCATAAAGCCGACAAAACGGCGCAGGCGTTCTGTACCAATCGCACAAATGACACCATAGACTGAAGTAATCAGACCGATCACCAGTAGACAGTTCATCAGAATCTGATGGCTGTATTCATCATCAAAAACAGTTCCATTGATTCGCAAAATCGCATAGATCCCGACTTTGGTCATGATGGTAAAGAGTGCGGCAACAGGGGTGGTGGCTACGGCATAGGTTTTGGGTAACCAGAAGCCAACCGGCAGCATTGCCGCCTTAATCCCGAAGACCACGAATAGCATGAGTCCACCGGCAACAGCCAGTTTATGCTGATCTTCTGCCAAGGTAGGCATTAAGCGCGCCACATCGGCCATGTTCAGACTGCCGACACTGCCATAAATCATGCCGAGTCCAATCAGGAACAGCGCAGAAGCCAGCAGGTTAATGGTGACATAATGAATTCCCAGCTGGAAACGCGCCTTGCCCTGTCCATGCAATAGCAGCACATAGGACGCCATCAGCAAGATTTCAAAGAATACGAACAGGTTGAATAAGTCACCGGTCAGGAAGGCGCCGGTCAGGCCCATCAGCAGGAAATGCACCATGGTATGGAAATAACGGCCACGGGTATCCCATTCTTTACTGGCATACCAGACCACCGGTACTGCCAGGGCATAGGTCAACACCAGCATCATGGCAGAGAGTTGGTCCAGCACCAGCACGATCCCAAAAGGTGCCGCCCATTCGCCCAGTGTATATACACTGACTTGACCCTGACTGCTGTCAATTAAATAACTGACCGCAATGATCAGACCCAAGATACCCGAGATATGGCTGATACCACGACGCCAAGGCTGACGCCAGTCTGTGGTCAGGGAGCCAGAACCCGGATTGCCTAAAAGTACCAGACTAAAAGCGGTAAGGGCCGGTAAAAGAATACTGAAAATTGGCGTATGTTGAGACCAGAAGTGAAGAAAATCAGTCATTAAGGCTCATCCTCACGTGGGTCAATCTGAGGTGTTTCTTCTTTTGAATCAACGTGGTCTGTTCCTGATTCATAACGGCTACGCAGTGCCAGCTGAACAATAAAGGCAGTGGTGGCAAAGCCAATCACGATGGCGGTCAGCACCAGTGCCTGCGGAAGGGGATCGGTGACTCTGGAGGCCTCGGTCAATACGGCAGGCGAATTCATCTGGATCCGCCCCATGGCAAATAAAAACAGGTTGACCGCATAACCAATCATGGCCAAGCCCAGCACCACCGGAAAAGTACGCGCACGCAGAATCAGATAGATTCCGGTGGCGGCGAGTAGACCAATGGCGGAGGCTAATAAAAATTCTAAACTCATCATTCTATTATCCTCTTGGTACTGGGCCAGTCATACTGGAGTGACGTGAATCGCCCAGCACAGAAATCATCAGCATGGTCGCACCGACTACAGTGACATAGACACCGACATCAAACAGCGCCGCCGAAGCCAGATGCATTTCTCCAATCACGGGTGGCGAGACATAAATATGCGCACTGGTCAGGAATGGGCGTGACCAGAACCAGGCTGCAACCCCGGTCAAACCGGCAATGGTTAAACCCACGCCAATCCAGATTTCATACAAACGACCAGATTTGGCACCCAGCAACTGTTCAGTTTTATCCTGTCCCACTGCAATATATTGAATAATTAAGGCCAGTGAGGTGACTAATCCTGCAATGAATCCACCGCCCGGCAGGTTATGGCCACGCATAAAGATATACAGGCTGACTACCAGAGCTACAGGTAAAATCCATGATGCCGTGATACGTAACATCAAGGGGGAGGGATTAAATCGATAGGTCAAACCTTGAGTCATGGTGGTGCCATGCGCACGCATGCCATCCATCAGGCTAAGCACACCAATCGCGGCAATCCCGAGTACAGTAATTTCGCCGAAGGTATCGAAACCACGGAAGTCGACCAGAATCACATTGACCACATTGGTTCCGCCGCCGAGTGGAATTGACTGCTGCAGGAAGAACCATGAAATAGAATTATGATCGCGGGTCATGATCAGCCAGGCGATGGTGGCAATACCGAGACCGCCGCCCAGCGCAATGATCGCATCGCGCCAGCGCCGGGTTGGACTGGATTCATAAGGGGTTAGCTGCGGTAGCAGAGATAAACTCATTAATAACAAGACGGTGGTTACTACATCGACCGTAATTTGGGTCAATGCCAGGTCAGGTGCCGAGAAGCCAATAAAGACCATGGTTACCACCAGACCCACTGCACCACTGATCAGTACCGCTTTAATCCGTTCATGATGGAACCATAGCAGCATCCAGCAGGCAGAAAATAGCAACATCCACAAGACAATGGCCAGGGCAGGGGCATGGGTCAGCTCACGCGTACCGCTACCGATACCATTGGATAGCAATGGGAAACCAACCAGACCGATGGTAAAGATCACAATCCATAATAAATAGCTTTGTAATTTGCCAGTTTCAGTGGCACGGCGGAAACGACGTGAATTTAACAGCAGATTTTTCAGGAACAGGTCAAACAGGATCCGACCCTGTAAGCGGCCCAGTTTTGGATCCAGATCAATTTCACGTAAGGCACCACCTTTAGCCAGAGAAAAGTAAAATACTGCACCACCGGCCAAAGCAATCACACTCATTAATAATGGCAGATTAAACCCATGCCAGAGGGCCAGATGCGTACCTTCAAAAGCAAAATTTTGAGTCGTTGCCTGCGTGGTACTATTCACGATTTTTTCGACTAAAAGTGCTGGCAATAGACCCACTAAAATACATAAAAATGCCAGTAAAGTGGCGGGTGCGCGCATGCCAAATGGTGGCTCATGCGCATTTTTATTCGGGACTTGCTTGCCCAGTGGGCCGTCGAAAAATACCCCATGCACCAGACGAATCGAATAAGTGACTGCAAAAATTCCGGCCAATGTCGCCACAATGGCTGAACCGACCAGCACTGGCCCGCTTAAATTGGCCACCAGCTCAGTAAAGAACATCTCTTTGGAGAGGAAACCATTGGTCAATGGAACACCGGCCATAGAGGCCGCAGTGATCATGGTCAGCGTTGCAGTAAAGGGCAGCAGTTGCCATAGACCTGAAAGCTTACGTAAATCACGGGTGCCAGATTCATGATCGATAATACCGGCAATCATAAACAGGGCCGCTTTAAAGGTGGCATGGTTAATAATATGGAAAATTGCCGCTGCGACTGCCAGTGGAGAACCAATCCCGAGCAGACACATGATCAGACCCAGATGACTGATGGTTGAATAGGCCAACAAGCCTTTCAGATCTTCCTTAAAAATGGCAAAAAAGGCGGCCATGCACAGGGTAAACAGACCGACAAAGGTCACAATATTATGAAACAGTGCCGCGCCCGCAAAAATCGGGAGTAAACGTGCGACCAGAAACAGGCCGGCTTTGACCATGGTGGCCGAGTGTAAATAGGCAGAGACCGGTGTCGGTGCTGCCATGGCATTGGGTAACCAGAAATGGAAGGGGAACTGCGCACTCTTGGTAAAGGCACCGAGTAAAATCAGCAACAAAGTGGGAACAAATAGCGCATGTGACTGGATCTGTTCAGTCATCGTCAGGATTTGATCAATCTGATAAGTGCCGGTAATTTGACCCAGCAGGATGAAGCCACCAAGCATGGCCAAGCCACCCATGCCGGTAATGGTCAAGGCCATACGTGAGCCGCGCTGTGCGGCTTCGTAATTGCTCCAATAGCCCACCAGTAAAAATGATGAAATACTGGTAAGTTCCCAGAAAACCAGCAGGATCAGCAAGTTATTCGACAATGAAATTCCGAGCATGGCTGCCATAAACAGCATCAGCAAGAAATAAAGTTTGCTCAGCGAATTTTTGGGATTGAGATAATAATAGGCATAAATATAGATCAGGGTGCCTATGCCACTGATCAGCAAGGCAAACAGCAGGGCCAGAGAATCCAGACGGAAACTAAAATCGATCCCGAGCTGGGGCAGCCAGGACCAGGTCTGAATGATCACGGCACCATCAAAGATGGCAGGCGCCTGACTCAATAATAATAAGAAACTGCTGAGGCTGACACCAATTGCCCCTAAAGCCGTTACCCCGCGCGAAAATTGCTTCAGCCACGAGACAAGGGTTGTGCCTAATACTAACGGTAACAATATAATAATCGGCAGCACACTCGTATCCATTGTCGTGATTTAGGTTGTGACCAACCTAGGGTGAATCTTCATCTTTCAAGGACTACAGGATTACAAGGAGCAACCCAAACTTCTCAATCTTGAAAGCCAAAAGAATATTCAAAAGAATATAAAAATAGTTGTATTGCGCAACTTATAAACGATAGCAAATTCCGATTTTACAATGAAATTCGCAAATAAAACCGATCATATTACAGGATAACAACAACATCAACGTTTTTATGTCGAACTTATAAATTATACGCGAGCAGGCTTTTGGCGTGGGGTGGATGCTTAAACAGATCATCCAGAAGTGACCGAAAATTAAGATTAAATTGCAAGCATTGATTGTAAATATGACTAAATGCAGTTTTACAATTGCAAAAAGACAGCACTAAAATGGTCTGGATAAATCTCGATATTCATTGAAACGATCATTACTGTTTTTCAACGTTACTTAGAGCGATTGCGGTAGCGTCGGCTGATCCTGAGCAAGTAAACGTAACAATTCCTGCTGCTGTTCAGGATTCAACTGTTGCTGAATCCGCTGTAATACAGCAAGCGGTGTAGTCGGTTCGGTGACGGTTTCTATTAGCGCTTCTTCGGCAGGAATTGCGTCTGGATCAGTATGTAGACCCATTTCGGCATAGATCTGATCAAACTGGATTTTCATGCTTTCAAGATGAATTGGATGCAACTGTTTATTTTCGAGTCTTAAACACTGAAAGGCCTGTGCCTGTTCCAGTAACTCAGGTCGGTTGCCGGTGGCAATAATTTGCAAATTAGGAAATGCCTGATGCAGACGCGGCAGAATCTCTGCTGCCAGATCCTGATCCAGCTGATGATCAATGGCATCAATCAACAACACTCCTGTACCTTCCTGACATGGAAATAAACTGTTCGGATTGAGCAGACAAAGACGCCGTACAATATCGCCCACCAGCGCAATCCAGGTGCGGATGCTATTGGGAAGCTGCTGAAAAGTAAAACGCTTGTCCTGATAGGTCAGCATCAGTTGCAGCTTGGGCTGGTATTTTAACTCAATCTGGCTGATGTCAGGCAATACCTGCGACAAGGCATTTTTTAAGGCCGTTAAATGCGGGGTATGGAGCTGTGCTTGCGCTTTTTCAATCTGCCGCGCCAGTTCATCTCCCCGAATATCTTCAGGTTGCTGCAAGGCACGTGCTAAAATCTGATCCATGATCTTGGCGCTTTGCGCATTTTCAATATCACTGACTTCACGCAACCATTCAAAGAAACGGGCAAAGGTCGTAAACGGAATCGCGCTAATGTCGTAAGCATGCGCTGTATGGAAAATAGCCGGATTGTTTTTGCTGATCAGATTGACGTCATTGACAAAGCGGTCGGCAGGATAATAGGCAATCAGCGGCAAGCCGAGCAGAGGATCATTGAATCGGGCTTTCTGATAAAGGCCAAGCATGCTGTCCAGTTGCGCGGTTTCGGCTTTGCTAAAGCCGAGTCCTTGACTATTTAAAGTCTTATAGACTTGCCAGGAACAGCTCTGTTGCTGTGTAGCTTCAGTCTGGCTGGATTCTGTAAGCGCTGAAACCTCTTCGGGAAAGCCAACCCGGATATCAATTTTGGATTGCAGCCGGTGTTGCATGATGTCCTGATCAGGCATCACCAGACCGGCAGCCCGGCTATCGCGATAACGCGCTGCAAACCAGGTCAGCGCCTGATAAGCACAGCGTAACAAAGTGGTTTTGCCAGTACCCTGATTGCCCAAAATTAAGGTAAGCGGATATTGTGAATGATCAAGCTGAAGCTGAATCTCTGGAAAATGCAGGGTGTGTTTCAGTTGAAGCGCTTCGATGTGCATAGGTCACCTGTACCATGATTTTACATCCATACCTTAACCGACGGCTTGACGAAGCGACTGCGGCATCTTGATCTTCAGTTGTTGAATCAGGTCATAAATGTGATGAATATTTAAGCTTACTTTAGCACGTGTACAGGCCACGTAAAGTAAACGTAGCTCTTCATCACTAATTTTATGATCTTTTTCATTCAGCTTAAACTGATAGTCATCTTCAATATGCACCCGTTCCCACTCCAGACCTTTGGCCTTATGTGCAGTGGAAATAATATAGTCCGCCTGTCCAATCGGGGTGATTTTGGCCAAGGCTTTTTTCAATGGATCGGTGCCATGTTCATCGACCAGTTTAACCAGCGGTTTGATGTCGCTACCTTCATTGGTTTCACAGTATTCATGCACATCATGCCAGGAATTAAACCAAGCCAATTCCGGCACATCGACCACACGTTTGCCCTGTTTCAACATGGCAGCCGCATCGACAAAACGATTCAGTTTGACATGATCGGCTTGCAGGCTGACTTTATCACCACGCACCAGTCCGGCAAGTAACAGTTCCATGGCCCGGGCATTGGTCCGGCATAAAATTGCATCCCGCATTTTGGTATGCGGTTTATTCACGACTTTAGAATCTAACAACGGATTGCCAAGCAAAGGCACGGTTTCATTCAGTGCACCTAAAATGGCATTGGCATTTAACGCGATTTCAGGGCCAAAACGAAACGATGTGGTCAGGCGTGATTCGGGTAAAGGCAGTTGCTGCATGGCATTCACCGCACCGCGCCAAGCATAAATCTGCTGATGCGCATCACCGACATAAATCACCTGAGTATTCCGCTGTTTCAGCAAAATTCCGAGCATGAGTGGGTCGGCATCCTGCGCTTCATCAAACAGCACATAATCGGCCGGAATATTCGGTTCAGACAGCGCCCAGAGTTTCAGGTAAATATCATGGCCAATCCCGGCCTGATGATTGGGATCGATTGATTCTAGCCAGCGCCGTTCTACGGCCGGATAAAGTTTCTTTTGCAGGATCTCAATATCATCTGGATGTAACCAGCTCGGTGCCTGAATATGCCGCGGAGCAGGGTATTGCGAACTGGTCGAACAGAAATAGCCAACCGCATTGGCGACTAAACTCGCCAGACGCGAAGGCATCAAGACATATTTTTCATAACGCCCACCCATCATACGGCGCATGGTCATCGGTTCCAGACGGTATTCTTTGGCAATAAAGCTTGGGCTTAAACGGGGCAGACGCAGCTTGTCGGTGATTCCACGTGGAACACTGCGAAATGCCAGCGAGTGAAAAGTGCGGCAATCCACGCCACGATGAAATTTGGCTTGCGCTTCACTGGCAATGGCTTTGTTGAAAGCCAGATACATGCCACGCCGTTCAGGCATGGCATCACTGATCATTTGTAGTGTGGTGGTTTTACCTGTGCCGGCATAGGCAATCACTTTAAAGGAATTACCCAGACGGGCATTATCGATGGCAGTGGCCTGCTCATAAGTGGCCTTGGGTTTTTGTAGATCAGACACAGGCATATTCATCATTTAATGCTGACGGCTGGCTTTTTCAACCAGACCGGATAAGCCCTGACGACGTGCCAGCTCATTCAAGACCAGTTGCGGTTCGATATCGAAATAACCCAGCATCACAATGGTATGGAACCACAGATCAGCAACTTCATAGATCAGATCATTTTTATTGTCTTCAGAGACCTGAGCGTTGAAATCTTTGGCAGCCAGCACAGTTTCAAAGCTTTCTTCACCGACTTTTTCTAAAATCTTGTTCAGGCCTTTGTGATAGAGCTTGGCCACATAAGAGGAATCCGGATCGGCCTGTTTGCGTTCTGCCATCATCTGGCCCAGATAGGACAAGACTTCGACCTGTTCAGACTGGGCGCTTGACGCTTCCATCGCCAGCGTATGCGGATTTGTGGATTTTTCACCATAAATTGCAGACGGGTGTTTCAGCTGTGCATCGACAATTTCCCAGCCATTTGGCGTGAGTTTACGATAGAAACATGATTCACGACCAGTATGACAAGCGATGCCGCCATGCTGTTCAATTTGCAGCACAATTACATCGGCATCACAGTCCAGACGGATTTCATGTACGGTTTGAAAATGTCCTGATTCTTCGCCCTTATGCCATAACTTGCTGCGTGAACGGGAGAAATACACGGCTTGGTTTTTCTCAGCCGTTAGTGCTAGCGCTTCACGGTTCATCCAGGCCACCATCAAGACACGACCAGTTTGATGATGCTGGGCAATGGCAGGGACTAATCCTTGTTCGTTAAATTTTACTTCATCGAGCCATCGCGCGTTGTTCATAAGGGTTTCCATCATTTCAATCAAAATATAAAAATACGGATAGGAAATATCCGCAGATAGTGTACGTGATCTCGCAGCATTTGCGGCAAAAATCTGTGTCGATAAAGACAGGCTATGTCGTGTGTGATCCAGATGAGCTTGCTTTCACCTGGAGATTTAAAACTGAGACATCAAAAAAGCCGCCCGGTCGGCGGCTCGTATTTTTAGGAAATTATCCCAGTAAAAATTACCAGTGTTCGCCCGGGAACAGCCGTGCATATGCTTTTTGCACCAAATTTAATTTTTGTGGTTGACCCACAGAGGCACTTGAACTTGGGAACAGGTTATAACCAATCGACATCAGAACATTGTTGATATCCGGGGCAATCGAATAAGTAATCGAGGCCAGACGACCCAAACCGGTCGCAACTTTCTTCGGGCGTTTCACGATGGCATAGGCAATCAGGTCAGCCGCCTGTTCCGGAGAAAGTGTCGGTACATATTTATAGATTTTGGTTGGTGCAATCATCGGAGTGCGTACCAAAGGCATATAGATCGAGGTGATTGCGATTTTATGCGAATGTACTTCGGCAGACAGGCAGCGACTAAAAGCATCCAGCGCAGCTTTTGAAGCAACATAGGCCGAAAAACGGGTGGCATTGGCCAGTACGCCAATCGAACTGATGTTAATGATATGACCCGCGCGACGGATCATCATTTGTGGCAGGATATTCATGACCAGACGCACGGCGCCGAAATAGTTCAGCTGCATGGTCCGTTCAAAATCATGGAAGCGGTCGACCGATTCATGCACGGCGCGGCGAATCGAACGACCCGCATTATTGATCAGAATATCAATATGATCGACTGAGGCAATGATCTGTTTGGACACCTCATCAATCGACTCCATATTGTTTAAATCGCATGGAAAGATTGAGGCTTTGCCGCCTTTGGCTTCAATGTCTGCTTTTACTTGTTCTAGGGTTTCTTGAGTACGGGCCACCAGTAAAACATGCGCACCTGCATCGGCCAGTTGATGTGCCGTCGTTAACCCAATACCGCTGGATGCGCCGGTGATCAGGACGGTTTTACCTGCAACAGATTTTTCCAGTTGTTTGTGTAGTCTAGTTTTCACATTTGTTATCCCTAATTTGAAGTCAGCGTTCAAATTATTTTTATTAAAGGTGTATGGCGCTCTAACAGGAGATGAGAGCGAAGGTGAGTACAGATATGATAACCAATTCTTCAGGAAAATCTATAAATTAAACTATTGAAATTAAAATAAAAATTAGAGTAATTGCTCTATTTGTGTTCGCTATTTCATTTAACTTTTACCATGAAAATAAAAAGCAAAGCAAGTGGCTGTTTTAGAATATAAATAAAAAAACTCCACCAGAAAGGGTGGAGTTTTGAGTCAGATGAAACACGCCTTTAAACGGTCGCTAGTGCCTGTTCCAGATCCGCGATTAAGTCATCAATATGTTCAATCCCAATCGAGAGTCGCACCATATCTTCACTGACACCTGCTGATTTTAACTCCTCGGCATTGAGTTGGCGATGTGTGGTGGTCGCCGGATGACAAGCGAGACTTTTGGCATCGCCGATATTGACCAGACGGGTAAACAGTTGCAGCGCATCAATAAAACGTGTGCCGCCTTCAAGACCATGCTCTACGCCAAAGGTCAGAATCGCAGACGGTTTACCTTTCACATATTTTTGTGCCAAGGCATGTTGTGGATGATCTTTCAGACCAGCGTAATTGACCCATTTTACTTTAGGATGCTGCTGTAAATATTCCGCAATTTTAAGCGCATTTTCAGTATGACGCTCCATACGCAGACTTAAAGTCTCCAAACCTTGCAGGATCAGAAACACATTTTGCGGGCTGATCGCAGCCCCAGTATTGCGTAGTGGCACCACACGCGCTCGAGCGATATAAGCCGCTTCACCGAGAACTTCGACATAGTTTACGCCGTGGTAGCTTGGATCGGGGGTATTCAGCGCGGGAAAGCGTTCAGGATATTTACCCCACGGGAATTTACCGCTATCGACAATGATGCCACCAATCGAGTTGCCATGACCGCCGATATATTTGGTCAATGAATGCACGATAATGTCGGCACCAAAATCAAAAGATTTTTGTAGCACTGGCGTTGCCACCGTATTGTCAACAATCACGGGCACACCGTACTCATGCGCGATTTTTGCAATCTCTTCCAGATCAATAATATTACCCAGTGGATTACCAATGGATTCCACAAAGACCAGTTTGGTCTTGTCATCAATTAAACTACGCAAGCTTTCCGGTTTTTCATAATCAAAGAAACGCACGTCAATACCTTGCTTCGGCAGGGTGTGTGCGAACAGGTTATAGGTGCCGCCATAGAGCGTAGATACGGATGCAATATTGTCACCGGCTTCAGCAATGGTCTGAATCGCATAGGTAATTGCAGCCATACCAGACGCTAAAGCAAGTGCGCCAATCCCGCCTTCAAGTGCGGCGATACGTTGCTCTAACACCGCCGTGGTCGGGTTCATGATCCGGGTATAGATATTGCCCTGTACCTTTAAATCGAACAAATCGGCCCCATGTTGAGTATTGTCAAAGGCATAAGACGTAGTTTGGTAAATTGGCACTGCAACTGCTTTGGTGGTGGCTTCAGGGCTATAACCTGCATGAATCGCAAGGGTTTCTGCTTTATAACTCATTATGACTGATCTTCTTGTGTTTAAGTTTATGACTTGAGTGTAACATTTTCATATATAAGTAAAAGTGCAATTTTACTGAAATAGATAGATGAAATAATCATATATAAATTGGGATTCGACGCACTTATTTGACTTAAATCAGCTGTTTGAAAAATCACCATAAATAAACTTGTAACAATGCATTGAAGTTCATGGCAATGGCTTATGTTTTCGCAGCTTTCTGCGTATAATAGCCGATTATTTTTTCGCTCTTTTTTGAGCTGGGGTGGTTGTTTTAACCCCATTTGGTTTTTCAGTTGAGGAGTCCTACGTGGCCCAATATATTTATACGATGAACCGAGTGTCTAAGATGGTGCCGCCGAAACGCGAAATCCTGAAAGATATCTCCTTATCATTTTTCCCGGGCGCAAAAATTGGTGTGCTTGGTCTAAACGGTGCAGGTAAATCGACCTTGCTTCGTATTATGGCGGGCGTAGATAAAGATTTCTCTGGTGAAGCACGTGCACAACCAGGTACTAAAATCGGTTATCTCGAGCAAGAGCCGCCTTTAGATGAAACTAAAGACGTGCGTGGCAACGTTGAAGATGGTCTGCGTGAGCCGCTGGATGCTTTGGCACGTCTTGACGAAGTATTTGCAGAATATGCAGCAGAAGATGCTGACTTTGATGCACTTGCAAAAGAGCAAGAAAAGCTCGAAGCCATTATCCATGCATGGGATGCACATAACCTTGCCAATCAGATGGATCAGGCAGCTGCTGCACTGAACCTTCCAGCTTGGGATGCCGATGTTAAACTGCTTTCAGGTGGTGAACGCCGCCGTGTGGCACTGTGCCGTTTGCTCTTGTCTAAGCCAGACATGTTGCTTCTTGACGAACCGACGAACCATTTAGATGCATCATCTGTTGCCTGGTTAGAACGTTTCTTGAAAGACTTCCCGGGTACCATCGTTGCGATTACGCATGACCGTTATTTCTTGGATAACGTGGCTGAGTGGATTCTTGAGCTTGACCGTGGCATGGGCATTCCATACCAAGGTAACTACTCTTCTTGGTTAGAGCAGAAAAATGCGCGTCTAGAGCAAGAGAACAAGCAAGAAGAATCTTTTGCTAAAGCATTGAAAAAAGAACTTGAATGGGTTCGCTCAAATGCCAAAGGCCAGCAAAAGAAAAACAAAGCGCGTATGGAGCGTTTTGAAGAGCTTAACTCGCGTGAATTCCAACAGCGTAACGAAACCTCTGAAATCTACATTCCACCTGGTCCACGTCTAGGCAACAAGGTTGTAGAAGTTGAAGGCATCAGCAAATCGTTTGGTGATCGTACCCTGTATAAAGATTTATCATTCGTTGTACCGCCTGCTGCGATCGTGGGTATCGTCGGTGAGAACGGTGCAGGTAAAACCACACTGTTCCGCATGATGACCGGTGAACAACAACCGGATACCGGTTCTGTGGTACTGGGTGAGTCGGTGAAAGTGGCTTATGTGGGTCAGATTCGTGACACGCTTGATGACAACAAAACGGTTTGGGAAGAAGTTTCTGGCGGTTTAGACATCTTGAAGATTGGCGAATACGAAATTGCATCTCGTGCATATATCGGTCGTTTTAACTTTAAAGGCCAGGATCAGCAAAAACGTGTCGGTCAATTGTCAGGTGGTGAGCGTAACCGTTTACAACTGGCTAAAATCCTGCAAATGGGCGCAAACGTAATCTTGCTCGATGAACCGTCAAACGACCTGGATATCGAAACCTTACGTGCGCTTGAGGATGCCATTCTGGTGTTCCCGGGTACTGTGATGGTGATCTCGCATGACCGTTGGTTCCTGGACCGTATTGCAACGCACATTTTGTCATTTGAAGGTGAAACACCTGAATTCTTCACTGGTAACTATGCTGAGTTTGAAGAATATCGTCGTAAGCGCGATGGTGATGATTTGGTCGCGAAGCGTCAAAAATACCGTAAAATTGGTGTTTAATCCCTGATTTTAAAATAAAAAACCAGCCTTCGGGCTGGTTTTTTGTGCTTATAGGGCGGTGGGGAGTGACTTAGATTTCCCACTCGTGATTACATTCACGACATTTCCATTTCTTTTGGGTCTGCATGAAGGCCTGCATGGAAATTTTAAAATCAGGCAAGTCTTTATAGAACATAAAGCCTGCAATCAAAGAAAGAATAAAGACGATGACGGTTGCAGTCTGTAAAGTTGTACCTGCACCATCACCAAAGATCCACATCGCGATACTGATGATCACCAGCAATAATAATAGGAATAGGGCGGGCACCAGAAACATCAGGCTTTTAGGAACCACCGGACGTGGAGCTGCTTGACCTGGCTGGGCCACCGGCATGATTTTCGGGCTTTGACACTTAGGGCAACGATATTGCATTACAACTCCAAAATTCTAAATTACTGATTATTTTATCGGAAGATGCGAAGAAACCGAAATATTGCCCAACATAAAATATACAGGCAATAAAAAACCCAAGTCATAATGCTTGGGTTTTTTAAAAGACCACTTCAAAAGTAATCTTGAATATGGCGTCCCTACGGGGATTCGAACCCCGGTTACCGCCGTGAAAGGGCGATGTCCTAGGCCTCTAGACGATAGGGACAATTGAGGCATTACACAGCTAAAGCAAGACTTGATTTGGTGGAGTCAAGGAGTATCGAACTCCTGACCTCTACAATGCCATTGTAGCGCTCTACCAACTGAGCTATGACCCCAGTCTGTGTGAGCGCTATATTAGGGATATCGCGCTCACACGTCAACAAAAAAATTGATTAAGCTTGATCAACCGCTTCATTTTTCGGCAATTTTAAGCTTTCATTGAGTTTTTCCCAGACTTTCAGCTCTTTTTTGCTTGGGCCACCGACAATTTCCAGCGCATGACGTAAACGTGCGAAGGTCAAATCAGGGCCAATGGTGACCATAGTCTGCATCACCGGGGTAGACGCAGTTGAACCGGCAATGGCAATAAAAAAGGCCGGCATGAAGTCACGCAGTTTAATTTCCATTTGTGCTGCCAAATCCATCAAGGTTTGGCTGACCGTGTCGTTGTTCCAGGTGAACAGGCTTTCTAAACGCCAAATGGCAAACTGCAAGCTCTGACGTACCTGTTCGTCAGACAGTTTTTTGCTGACAAACTGCTCCTGAGTCAGTGTCGGGAAGTGGTTGAAGTAATGCGCAGACCAGTTCACTGCTTCAGACAGCAAGTTGATACGTGGTTGAATCGCAGCTGCAATTTCTTCTAATTTGGCACGGTCTGCTTTCCATGCCAGCAGCGTATCGAGCAATTCAGCAGGAGAAAGGGCTTTGATCCATTGACCATTGAGCCAGTTGAGTTTTTCAACATCAAAGATTGGACCACCGAGTGATACGCGTTTGATATCAAAATGTTCAATCATTTCTGCCAATGTGAATTTTTCACTTTCATCTGGCATTGACCAGCCCATACGACCCAAGTAGTTCAACAAGGCTTCAGGCAGTACACCGATATCTTTGTAATAGTTGATTGAAGTTGGGTTTTTACGCTTAGACAATTTTGATTTGTCCGGGTTGCGTAGCAGTGGCATGTGACACAGTACCGGCATCTCCCAACCGAAATACTGGTACAGCAACTGATGCTTCGGTGCAGACGGAATCCATTCTTCACCACGAATCACATGCGTGATTTGCATTAAATGGTCATCCACCACGTTGGCCAAATGATAAGTTGGCAAGCCGTCAGTTTTCAGCAGAATCTGCATGTCGACCTGCGCCCATGGAATCTCGACTTCACCACGCAGCATGTCATTAAATTTACAAATACCTTCAGTCGGTACTTTCATGCGAATCACATGTGCTTCGCCAGCAGCCAAACGACGCTCGACCTCTTCTTGAGAAAGGTTTAAGCCTCGACCGTCATAACGTGGAGATTCACCACGTGCTTGCTGTTCAGCACGCATTTGATCCAGTTCTTCGGCAGTAGCGAAACAGTAGAAGGCATGACCTTTTTCAACCAGTTCCAGCGCATAGTTTTTATAAATATCCATGCGTTCTGACTGGCGGTACGGTGCATGTGGGCCACCCACATCTGGACCTTCAGACCAGTTGAGACCGAGCCAGCGCAATGAATCCAGGATCATTTTTTCAGATTCAGGTGTTGAGCGCAGTTGGTCGGTATCTTCAATACGAAGGATGAATTCACCCCCATGCTGTTTAGCAAAACATAAGTTAAACAAGGCAATATAGGCAGTACCTACATGAGGAAAACCTGTAGGAGAAGGTGCAATACGAGTACGAACAGTCATAGCCGGATATAATCTAGAATATAAATTTGGTTCTATTATAGCGAAAAAGCCACATCACTTAATGCTTTATTCAACATTCAGTGATGTGGCTTTAAATCCTGCTGTTATTCGAGTTGGTTAAAACTGATTAAGAATGATCGCTAGAAAATATGCTTTGTACGAAGCGGGTAAAGCGATAATTTTGTGCTGCAAAGAAATTTTGTGAAGGTGCGACTTTCAGCGCAGTTAAGACTTTAAGATTATCGTCTGTATGCAGGGTTTTTTCGCTTTTTTGTTGTTGAATTGCTTTTTCAATCGGCGATGTCTTGCTTTCAACAGTAGTGACTGAGGCCTTCTGCAAATCTGTCTTCACAACGACGGCATGACCCAGTTGAATCGAAAACAGCATGATCAGACTTAGGATGCTAGCTGTGAATAATTTAAATTTCATATCCAAACTTCCTCCTTGCTTCTGGTTGGTTTTATTCTGTTAAAAATGTTTTTTTAATACTCCGTCTACAATTTAATCACAGTTGATTATAAAGAAGTAGAACCAAGTCACATTTTTTACAAAAAATTAATATAACATCTATGGAAAATTACTAAAAATCGTAATTCTCTCTTTTGGCGGCCTATTTTTAACAGACAACTGTGAAGAGAACGTGAAGAACTGTCTTATATTGTAGCAGGAGATTAATTTTTTAGCAGAATATGTATCCAGGTTTAATTGTTAGCAGATATCTCAAAATCAGAAATAGATCATCAATATTATTATAAACACATGATTGTTATATTTATTTTTTATTTATACAGTGTGGTTATCTCAATAATGAGTCACATAACATGAAAAAAATAATAGCAACCGCAATCTTGACAATATTTACTGCAACCACCATACAAAATGTAATGGCCAAAGATTTCCTGAATGTCTCCTATGATCCGACCCGTGAATTTTACCAAGAATATAATCAGGAGTTTGGCCAGTTCTGGAAGCAGGAAACCGGACAGACAATCAATTTTAAACAGTCACATGGCGGTTCAGGCAAGCAGGCACGTTCGGTCGTCGATGGTTTGCAGGCCGATGTGGTGACTTTGGCTTTGGCCAATGACATTGAGGAAATCGTCAATGTCGGTTTAATCGAGAAAGGCTGGCAAAAAGAGTTTTCAAATAATTCAGCACCGTATACATCGACAATCGTTTTTTTGGTGCGTAAGGCTAATCCCAAGCAAATCAAGGACTGGAATGATCTGACCAAACCGGGTGTCGAGATTATTACGCCTAACCCGAAAACTGGTGGAGCGCCACGTTGGATCTATCTGTCTGCTTGGGGCTATGCGCTGAAACAGCCCGGTGGCAATGATGCCAAAGCCCGAGATCTGGTCAAAAAGCTTTATCAAAATGTCAAAGTGTTGGATTCCGGTGCCCGTGGTTCACTGACGACTTTTGCCGAGCGCGGTATTGGCGATGTACTATTATCTTGGGAAAATGAAGCCTTGCTGGCAACGCAAGGTCTAGGTAAGGACAAGTACGATATCATCTATCCCTCTATTTCAATTCTGGCCGAGCCATCGGTGGCGATCGTTGATAAAAATGTGAATAAAAATGGCAATGCCAATCTGGCGAAAGGCTATTTGAATTATCTGTATTCCCTGAAAGGGCAGGAGTTGGCTGCGAAATATTTCTTCCGTCCACGCGATGCCAAAGTGGCTGCCAAATATTCCGCCCAATTTCCGAAAATTCAGACCTTCACCATTGATAAAGTCTTTGGTGGCTGGGCAAAAGCGCAAAAAACCCATTTTGTGAATGGGGCGATTTATGACCAGATTTATAATGAAAAGCGATAACAAGCTTGAATCTAAATTGAATGAAGAAAATGGATAAAGCGTTATCCGTTTTTTTTATATTTAATGCATAAAATTCTATATATTCGAAATAAGTGAAATGACTGGCTATATTTTGTTTTTAAAAACAGATGATTAAGAATAAAAAACCTTTGATTATATCGTGTTGTGATGTTGTAGGTTGAATTGCGATAAATGATTTTATTTCATATAGTTATATCTATACAAGATAAACTCCCGTGCGCTCATGAAAAATCAATTAAAATCGTTATTTAGCGTTGCCTTATTGGCTACAGGTCTAGGCTTGACAGCGACTGCCTCACAGGCGGCTGATCGTCAATTTCTAAATGTGTCTTATGATGCAACCCGTGAATTCTATGATGAATTCAATAAATCATTTGGTGCTTACTGGAAAAACCGGACCGGTCTGGATGTGAACTTTAAACAGTCACATGGTGGTTCAGGCAAGCAGGCACGTTCGGTGGTCGATGGCCTAAAAGGCGATGTGGTGACTTTGGCACTGGCCAATGACATCGAAGAAATCGTGAAATCTGGTCAGATTCAACCCGGTTGGCAAAAAGAGTTTCCGCATAATTCTGCACCTTATACCTCAACCATCGTGTTTATGGTACGCAAAGGCAATCCGAAGGGCATCAAGGACTGGAGTGATCTGACCAAGCCAGGCGTAGAAATTATTACCCCCAACCCGAAAACCGGTGGTTTGCCACGTTGGGTATACCTGTCTGCCTGGGGCTATGCCGAGAAACAGCCGGGGGGGAACAAAGCCAAAGCACAGGACTTTGTCGGCAAACTCTATAAAAATGTCAAAGTGATGGACTCAGCAGCACGTGCTTCGATGACCACGTTTGCTGAGCGTGGTATTGGTGATGTATTGCTGACTTGGGAAAATGAAGCACTGGTTACCCAAAAGACTTTGGGTAAAGACAAGTTCGATATTATTTATCCGTCAATTACGATTTTGACCGAGCCATCGGTGGCCATTGTCGATCGTACCGTGGATAAAAATGGCAATAAATGGTTGGCAACAGGTTATATCAACTACCTGTACTCCCCATTGGGTCAGGAAATGGCAGCCAAACATTTCTACCGTCCGCGCAATGAGAAAGTATTAGCCAAATATTCAGCACAATTCCCGAAAATCAAAACCTTTACCATTGATGAAGTGTTTGGTGGCTGGGCCAATGCACAGAAAACCCATTTTGTGAATGGCGCGATTTTTGATCAGATCTATAACTCAAAACGTTAATCTGCTGATTTGAAGACGAATTACAGATAAACAGGCCTCCCTTGCGGAGGCTTTTTTATTGACGACACTCAAATAAAAACGGTTTTCTCTATGGAAAGTAATATTTATCTACAAAAAGTCGTTTGGAGCTTTGCTGAAACAGGGTGATAATGTGCAGTTAAATTTTTCGCCCTATTGATTGAGTTTTTATGTCACATATTTCTGTATTACTTCACGAAACGATTGATGCCTTGTTGGCAGGTCGCAATACGGGAATTTATGTAGACGGTACTTTTGGTCGTGGCGGACATACCCGTTTATTGTTATCAAAATTAGATGAACATGCACGTGTGTATGGCTTTGATAAAGATCCTCAGGCCCTAGAGACGGCAGCAATCTTAGAACAAGAGGATCCACGTTTTAAAATTATTCATGCCAGCTTTGCCGATCTGAAAGACGCACTGGCTGAGCTTGGGATTGAGACCGTGGATGGGGTGATGGCAGATTTAGGCGTGTCTTCGCCGCAGCTGGATCAGGCCGAACGTGGTTTCAGTTTTATGAAAGATGGCCCGCTAGACATGCGCATGGACAATTCTCAAGGTCCAACTGCAGCAGAATGGCTGCTTGAAATTGAAGAAGAAGCACTGGCCAATATCATTTTTAAATACGGTGAAGAACGTTATAGTCGCCGGATTGCCAAAGCCATCAAGGCGGCAGGGCAGATTGAGACCACGGCTCAACTTGCGGAAATTGTGAAAGTCGCGCATCCAAAATGGGAAAAAAATAAGCATGCTGCGACGCGTACTTTCCAGGCGATTCGTATTGCTATTAATAAAGAATTAGAAGATATTGAAATCTTCTTGCCTCAAGCAGTTGAGGTTTTAAAACCTGAGGCACGTTTGGCCGTAATTAGCTTTCACTCTCTGGAAGACCGTTTGATCAAACAGTTTATTCAAAAAGAATCTACATTAGACGAAGATTTTGGCTGGGGAATGCCGGGGCAGCAAAAAGATACACGACGTTTAAAGAAGGTATCCCGCGTAAAAGCCAGTGACGAAGAAGTCAAAGCCAATCCTCGTTCACGTAGTGCATGGCTCCGGGTCGCAGAACGTTTAGCTTAATAGGCACATCATGAAAACTGAAGTGGTTGATAAAAAAACAGAAAAGTTGTGGCTTAAACAAGCCTGCATCTATCTCGTCTTGATACTGATGGTCTTCATCAGTGCAGTCTTTGTGGTATTTCAGGTGTTTGAATATCGTCAGGACACCAGAAAACTGAGCACTTATCTGCGTGAGCGTGATGACCTGAATGCAGATTGGGGGCGTTTGTTAATTGAACAGCAAACTTTTGGTGCAACTGCGCAGATTGGCACACGTGCTGTCACCCAGCTGCGCATGTATTCTCCCCCGGTTTCACAAAGTGTCGTCATTTCTTTACCACAAACTTCAGATGAGAAAAAATAAGGCTAGCGCTCGGACATGATAGACAAAAGAAAGAAGCAAGCGGTACGTAAAAAACAATCAGTTACCGACAAAAACGCCTCAAATGTGTATATCAATCGTTTCTATATCATGTGGGCGGTGGTGTTGCTGTGTTTTATTACACTGATTTGCCGGGCCTTCTATGTGCAGATTATCAATAAGGATTTTTTGCAAAATAAAGCCAATGCCAATATTTTAAGAACCAATACCATCAAGGCCATGCGTGGCGTGATTTATGACCGTAATGGGGTGCCGCTGGCGATCAGTACGCCGATCATGAAAATCGTGATTGATCCACGTGACTATTTTGACAATAAAAAACTCTATGACGAGACCATACTGGCACTAGAAAAAGAGCCAGATAGCCGCAAGCTGAAACGCCAGTTGCCGGATAAAAACCTGAATCTGGATGAACTGGCCGATGCAGTCGGTATGGATCGGGCAGAACTACGCAAAAAAATGCAAGAACGCCCGCGTTCTCGTTATCTGATCCTGAAAAAAGAAGTTCCGCCACAACAGGCTGAACTGATCATGAAGCGTAATTTTCAAGGCGTGTATACCGAGAAAAACTACAAACGTTATTATCCGCAGCCACAGCCCAATTCACAGATTATTGGTCTGACCAATAGTGAAGGCACCGGGATTGAAGGTCTGGAAATGCAGCTCAATACCCGTCTGGCAGGTGAAGATGGTGAGCAGCAGATTATCCGGGATAAAAAAGGCAACCGGGTTAAAGAGCCGGAAGTGATTAAAGAAGTCGAGCCGGGCGAGAATATCACCCTGAGTATCGACTCGCGTCTGCAATATATTATGTACCGTGAACTGACTGCGGCAGGTGTGGCCAATAATGCCCGTTCTGCGACTGCGATTGCGGTCGATGTAAAAACCGGAGAAATTCTGGCCTTGTCATCTTGGCCATCATATAACCCGAATGATAAAAATGGTCTGCTGAACAAGGATGCCATGCGTAACCGTGGTGCGGTGGATTCCTTCGAGCCGGGTTCGACCATGAAGCCCTTCACCGTGGCAATGGCTCTGGAAAGTGGTAAATATACGGCCAATTCTGTGGTCAACACCACACCGGGCAGTATGCGAATTGGCAATCACACCATTCGTGATACGCATAACTATGGTCAGTTAACACTGGGCGGTATTATCCAGAAATCTTCGAACGTGGGTGTCGCCAAACTGGCCTTGTCTTTGCCGTATGAAACTCTACCTACTTTCTATAAACGCTTGGGTTTTGGCTCACGCTCAGCAGTAAGATTCCCGGGTGAAAGTGCCGGTCTGATCTTGCCACCAAGTAAATGGAATGTGTCAGAAGTGGCAACCATGTCCTATGGTTATGGCCTGAATGCTACTGTACTGCAAATGGCGGATGCCTATGCCATGCTGGCCAATAAGGGTGTGAGAATGCCGCTGAGCCTGTACAAGCTGGAAGAACAGCCGCAGGGTGAGCAAATGATTGATGCCAATATTGCAGATCAGGTCTTGCTTATGCTGGAAGTAGCAACTCTGCCTGGCGGTACCGCTACGCGCGCGACAATTCCGGGTTATCGTGTGGCAGGGAAAACCGGTACTGCGCATAAACTGCGTGCCGATCGTAAAGGCTATTCTACCAATGAATACCGGGCTTTGTTTGCTGGCGTAGCGCCCGTGAGTGATCCGCGTATTGCCATGGTGGTGGTGGTCGAAAATCCGCAAGGCACCTATTACGGTGGTACGGTATCGGCACCGGTATTTGCACGCGTGATGCAGGAATCCTTGCGTCTGCTGAATGTCCCTCTGGACAAACCTTTAGAATCTCCCAAAGTCCAGTAAATAGGTGATCAATGTCTATTACATTTAAAGATCTCTACGCCGTTCAAGATACTGCTGAATGGATGACCCAAGCCTTTCAGGGTTTCGAACTGGATAGCCGTAAAGTTAAGGCAGGGCAAATTTTTATTGCCCTGACCAGTCTGTCACAACCAGAAAAAACTGCAGTATTTGCACAAAAAGCTTTAGAGCAGGGTGCCTTAGCGGTGATTTCTGAAATCGAATTGGATATCTCACCCAATCTAGTGGTTGCTGATGTCCGACATTTGATGGGACAGTGGCAAAAACAATACTTACAAGCCAGCCAACCTGTTCAGGCTGCAGGTATTCTTGCAGTGACCGGCACCAATGGTAAAACCACGATTTCACGTTTGGTTGCGGAACTGTTCATGTTACAAAGCAAAGCTTGTGCAGTGATGGGGACGACAGGTAACGGGATTTTGCCAAATCTGGAAGCCTCGTCGCATACCACGCTCGATGCTTTGCAATTGCAAAATGCTTTGCATGTTTATGCTCAAGCCGGTGCTAAATTTGCCTCGATTGAAGCCAGTTCGCATGGTCTGGAGCAAGGTCGCTTGAATGGCTGTGATATCGAGATTGCGGGCTATAGTAATTTAAGTCGCGATCATCTGGATTATCACGGGACGCTGCAAGCCTATGCAGAAGCCAAATCTGCTTTATTTAAATTTGAAAGTTTAAAAGTGGCTGTCATCAACCTGGATGATGCGCATGCTCATATCATGATTGATGCAGCGCGCAACAATCCCTCACAGCCAGAAATTTTGACCTATTCAACCCGTCAAGCTGCGGATTATCAGGTTCAGGATATTCAATACAGCATTTCAGGTGCGGCCTTTAAGCTGAAAACGGCTTCTGCTGAATATGTTGTGAACAGTCCGCTGCTTGGACATTTCAATATTGAAAATCTGGTCGCCAGTCTGATCATGGCAGAGCAGGCCGGATTTGATTTAAGCAGCTTGATTGCGACTGTACCACAGCTCAAAGGTGCACCAGGCCGGATGCAGGTGCTGCGTGATGGCGAGCGCCTATTTGTAGTGGATTATGCGCATACACCTGATGCCTTGACTCAGGTTCTCATCACTTTAAAACGTCATGTTGCGCAAAATCTCTGGGCCGTCTTTGGCTGTGGCGGCGATCGTGACCGCGGCAAGCGTCCACTCATGACCCAAGCAGCATTAGAAGGTTCGGATATTGCGGTCTTGACTTCCGATAATCCGCGAACCGAAGATCCTGCACAAATTTTTGCCGATATGAAAAATGGCATCGACTTTTTAGGCAAAAGCTACCATGAAATTCATGACCGTCGTGAAGCGATCAAGTTTGTCGTTAAACACGCGCAGGCAGGGGACATCGTGGTGATTGCAGGCAAAGGTCACGAAAATTATCAGGAAATTGATGGTGTACGTCACTGGTTTGATGATGTGGTCGAAGTGCAAGCCGCGATTGATGCCCAGCATCACAGCGCAGATTCAGCTTATCCAGCGTATTAGGATTCAGATATGCATACCTCAACAACCAGTACCGTGCCACTTGCACCTTGGACAGCAGAACAGCTTGAACAAGCGACTCAAGGCGATTGGCTCAATAATAAAAAACCGGCAGACGCCATCAAACGTATTCTGACCGATTCGCGTGATGCTGAACAAGGGGATGCTTTCCTTGCGCTGCAAGGCGAGCGCTTTGATGCCCATGATTTTGTGGCACAAGTAGCAGCAAGCGGCTGTCAGATTGCGATCGTCAGTCGACCGCTCGATATTGATATCTGCCAGCTTGTCGTAGACGATACCCGTTTGGCACTAGGGCGGTTGGGCGCATACCGTCGTCAGCAGAATCCTCAGCTCAAAGTCATTGCCTTGACCGGCAGCAGTGGCAAGACCACCACCAAGGAAATGCTGGGGAGCATCTTGTCTCGTCTTGCGCCGACACTGATCACGCGTGGCAACCTGAATAATGACCTCGGCGTACCGGTGATGTTGCTCGAATTACGTCCCGAACATCAGTATGCAGTGATGGAGCTGGGTGCAAGTCATCAGGGCGAAATTGAGTACACCTCAAACATGGTACAGCCCCATGTAGCCGGGATTATTAATATCGGGACTGCGCATTTGGGTGAATTCGGCGGCCGTGATGGCATTTGTACTGCCAAATCTGAAATTTACGCGCATATTACAGAAACCTCGATTATTCCTGCCGCAGATGATTTTACTGAAACCATTCGTCAGGCAATCAAAACTGAACAAAGCTTAAGTTTTGGTGCCGGCGGTGAGGTGTATGCCAGCGATGTCGTGCTCGATGCGCAATCTTCTACCTTTACCCTGAATACACCACAAGCTTCGAAAACAGTTCAGCTGCCCTTTGCCGGTGAACATAATGTTGAAAATGCCACAGCAGCAGCTGCCTTTGCTTTGGCAATCGGGATTGGTCTGGATGATATTGTGGCCGGTCTGGAGCAGGCTGTGGGTGCCAAAGGCCGTTTGAATTTTATTCAACACAAACAGTATTTGCTGATTGATGATACCTACAATGCCAATCCTGGTTCAATGCGTGCAGCAGCTGAAGTTTTGGCACAGCAGCAGGGCATTCGGGTCATGGTGACCGGTGATATCGGTGAACTCGGTTCATCGGCTGCGATGGAACATTATAAGCTGGGTCGAGATCTGGTCTCGGTCAAAGGCATTAACTTTGTGGTGGCTGTGGGTGAATTTGCACCTGCCGCACAGGAAGGTGCACGTAGTACCCAATATGGCAAGAAAATGCAGGCTTTCCTGAATCAGGAGCAGGCATTGCCATTTTTAATTCATTTGATTGAAACACATCAACCTCAGCCGATGTCATTTCTGTTTAAAGGGTCGCGTTATACCCATATGGAAACATTGATGGCTGCATTGATGGAGAAACTCTAAATGCTGTTATGGCTCTTTGAACATTTGGCGGGCTTTGACAGCACGTTTCAGGTGGTTCGTTATTTAACTTTACGTGCGTTGCTCAGTGTCCTGACGGCATTGACCATTGGTCTGGTGCTGGGTCCTATCATGATTCGCAAGCTTCAGGCACTCAAATATGGTCAGGCGGTCAGCTCGTATGCCCCTGAAAACCATGCCAAGAAAATGGGTACACCGACCATGGGTGGGGTACTAATCTTGCTTTCAATCGGTATTTCGACCCTGCTTTGGGCGGATCTTTCCAATCCTTATGTCTGGATTGTACTGGCGGTGATGGTCATCTTCGGTGCCGTGGGTTGGGCGGATGACTGGATTAAAATCCGTTATAAAGACAATGCCGGTCTGCCTGCGAAGAAAAAATTCTTCTGGACTTCGGTCGGTGCATTGGGAGTCGGTATTGCCCTGTATGTGATTGCACAGCAGCAGACCAATCCGGTACATACCGCGAATATGCTGGATCTTTTGATTCCATTCTTTAAAGATTTGACGATTCCGCTGTCGGCTATTCCACTGGGGATTGGCTTCATTATTTTCACTTATTTTGTGATCAATGGTGCATCCAATGCGGTAAACCTCACCGATGGTCTGGATGGTCTGGCGATTATGCCAATTGTACTGGTTGCAGCAGGTCTGGGTGTATTTGCCTATCTGGCCGGAGATGTGCGTTTTGCCAATTACCTGCATATTCCCTATGTGAAATATTCCTCTGAACTGGTGGTGATCTGTGCGGCGATGATTGGTGCCGGTCTGGCATTCCTGTGGTATAACGCCCATCCTGCGCAAGTGTTTATGGGTGATGTCGGTGCTTTATCGCTGGGTGCGATGTTGGGGACGATTGCCGTGATGGTTCGCCAGGAAATCGTCTTTGCGATTATGGCGGGTGTATTCTTGGTCGAAGCGATTTCAGTATTCTTGCAGATTGGTTCATTAAGAATGCGCAATAAACGCGTGTTCCTGATGGCACCGCTGCATCATCATTATGAAAAGAAAGGCTGGCGTGAAACTCAAGTCGTCATTCGTTTCTGGATTATTACGATTATGCTGGTGGTTTTGGGTCTAATGACCTTAAAATTGCGCTAAGAGATGCATTGAAAAAAGTCGGCGCAGGCCGGCTTTTTTGTTTTGGAGAAAATGATGAATTTACTCATGTGCCCAGTCTGTCGCCAGCAGTTGAGCTTAAATGAAAGAACATGGCGATGTGAGAATCATCATAGCTACGATGTGGCCAAGCAAGGCTATGTGAACCTGCATGTGGTGCAACATAAACACAGTAAAAATCCTGGGGATACGCCTGAGTCCGTCCAGGCACGTCGTGCATTTTTGAGTGCGGGTCATTATGCGCCTTTGCAACAGGCCGTGGTAGAGAAGATCCGAGAGCTGCGTATTGAAAATCTTTTAGATATTGGGTGTGGTGAAGGCTACTATACTGATGCCATGCAGACTGAAGTGCTGCAATGCGTCGGGGTGGATATTGCCAAAAATGCCGTTCAGGTCGCGGCCAAGCTCAATAAAAATATCACCTGGGTCGTAGGAACCGGGGCGACTTTACCGGTGCTGGATGGGTCGATTGATATGTGTACCAGCCTGTTCAGTCCGATCCCAAAACAGGAAATTTTACGGGTTTTAAAAGCTGAAGGTTATTTAATGGTGGTGACACCTGCGCCACAGCATTTATATGCGATGCGTGAGGCACTTTTTGAAGAAGTGAAACCCCACGAACCGCAAAAGTTTGTTGAGCAACTGCAAGATGAATTTGATCTGCTCAGTGAGCAGGTGATTGATGCCCCGATGACTTTGCCACAGACAGATTTAAAAAACCTGATTGCTATGACACCGTATGCTTACAAGGCCAAACCTGAACGCCGTCTGGCACTTGAACAGCAGGATCAGTTTAAATTGCTGGCGCAATATCAGATCTATCTGTTTCAGAAAAAATAAAAATTCACCGATAAAAATGCCCTCATTGTTGAGGGCTTTTTTATACTAGTTTGTCGGTTGTGGTTATTGCACTTCTTGAATCAGGTTTTCTAAAGCGTCCACTTTACTTGGTTGAAGCGGCTGTTCTGGCGGAGCAGTTGTTTCAGCAGCATCTGGCACAGTAATTTCCTGTCCTGGCAGATCTTCGAAATCCGTTTCTGTCCGTTTCGGGACGACCACAGGTGCCGGGCGGTAAAGTGCAGTGGCCATTGGTGGTGAAGACGGATCATTCTGCGCTTCATCACCCTGAACTACCTTGCTTCGATTCACTGGTGCCTTGGCATTACGGTCTAAACGCACCCATGCTTCTGGCTGACCTTTTAAGGCATTGCCCATAAAGTCGGTCCAGATCGGTAAGGCTGCCACACCACCATATTCACGGCGTCCCAAGGTTTTAGGCTGGTCAAAGCCGACCCAGGTGATGGTAACAAGTTTGCCATTGAACCCTGCGAACCAGGCATCTTTGGCGTCATTGGTGGTTCCGGTTTTGCCCCCAATATCATTTCGCCCGATTCTTAAGGCCGCACGGCCGGTACCGTGCTGAATCACATCACGCAGAATATTGGCCATGTCATAGGCAGAGCTGGATTTTAAAATACGCTGTGCCTGACGATAATTACTGTCTTCGGCAGAGACTTTGGGTGCAGCCTGTTTCTGTTCTAGACTTGTATTGTTGATTGCAATCGCTTCGTCATCTGCGGTCATGGTGTCGGCAGGTTGAGCAGGTTCTTCTTCGGTATTGATACATGAAATACACGCATATTCAGGCTGAGCCTCAAAAATGGTATGGCCATAGGCATCTTCAATACGGGTAATGAAATGTGGCTGGATCCGGTAACCGCCGTTGGCAAAAGTCGCATAACCTGTCGCCATCTGAATCGGCAAAACCTGAGGCGTGCCAAGTGCAATGGTATAGTTACGCGGAATCTGATTGTCCTGTAAACCAAAATCCATAAACAGCTGACGGGTACGTTCAATCCCGACAGCCTGTAATAAACGCACTGAAACGGTATTGCGCGAAAGATAAAGTGCGCGGCGTAGCGGGATCATCCCCAGATAACGGCCATCTGAATTACGAGGTGTCCATTTGCCAATGGTAATTGGCGCATCATTCACCATGGTATGCGGTGTCATGCCTCGTTCTAAAGCCAGTGCATAAACAAAAGGCTTAATCGTAGAGCCGGGTTGACGCCAGCCCTGGATTGCACGGTTAAATTTCGACTGATAAAAGTTGTATCCGCCCACAATGGCTTCAATTGCACCATTATTTGGATTGATGGCAATCAACTGTCCTTGCACATTTGGAATTTGTACCAGCGACCACGAGGTTTTATTCTGATTCGGTCGTAAACGTATAATATCTTTGACTTTGACAATCTCGGAAGCTTTGCTAGGCGCACCACCTACACTGTTGACATTGCGAAAGGGGCGCGCCCAAGACATACCGGACCACGGTACAGTTACCGTGGTGCCATCCTGCATCAACGCTTCAAAACTGGAATTGCCAATCTTGGTCACTTGAGCAGGGTAGGTGTTGGCATAGGCACGGAAATTTTCCAGCGGTTGATCATGTGCTTCAGCACCACGCCAGCCATGTCGACGGTCATAAGCTTCCAGACCCTCTTGTACCGCCTGTTCTGCATAGGTCTGGCGTTCACTATGGATAGTGGTATAGACCTTGTAGCCAGAATCTACCGCCTGTTCGCCAAAGTTTTGTACCAGTTCAGAACGCACCATCTCACCGACATACGGGAATTTATTGCGGGTACTTCGGTCAGGCATATCCAGATTGATGGGTTCAGCAATCGCTTGTTGATACTGACTCTGGTTCAGATAGCCCAGTTGCAGCATACGTCCTAAAATCCAGTTGCGACGTTCGAGAGCACGTTTGGGATTGGCCACCGGATTATATCGAGAAGGCGCTTTAGGTAAGCCTGAAATCATGGCCATTTGCGCAATCGAAAGTTCTTCTAAACTCTTGTTATAGTAAATTTTGGTTGCTGCTGCGATCCCGTAGGCATTTTTACCCAAGAAGATCTTATTCACATACAGTGTCAGAATTTCTTCTTTGGTTAGGCTTTGCTCAATCTTACGGGCCAGAAAAATTTCAGTCAGTTTACGCTTGAGTGTTCGTTCGGGGCTGAGATAATAGTTTTTCGCCACCTGCATGGTGATAGTGGAACCACCGGTCTGCACATCCGAACCGGTGATACTTTCACTGACTGCACGGCCTAAGCTTTTAAAACTGATTCCGCTATGCTCGAAAAAGCTGGAATCTTCAGCGGCGAGGAAAGCATGAATAAACTCGGATGGAATTTGTTCATATTTCACGGGAACAGAAAGCTTGCCACCATACTCAGCAATTAATTCATTATCTGAACTAAAAACTTGTAAAGGCTTTAATAAAGGCGCCTTTTTAAGCGTGGACATTTCAGGCAAAGATGGGGCAATATAGAGATACATGCCATAAAAACCCATCGGAATTGAGATCAGGATAATGATAATGATCAAAAAAAATGGGTGGACAAGGCCTGAACAAGATAGCTTTTTCATAACAAGTAAGTTTTAATAAGAGCTAATGGCGAACTAATTACCGATCAGTATATCCTTTAGATATACATATTGTTAGATGAGTTATTGTATCTATATAAAATTATAGATCGGATCGATTGGTAAGTTAGATTTAATTGGGGACAAAAAAATAATAGGAATTATATTGTGCGCAGGTTATATCGTAAACCAAATAAGGGGTTAATAGGAGTTGATATTAGTTCGACTTCTGTTAAGGTTTTGGAGCTTTCTGTAAAAAGTGGCCGTTACTGGGTAGAGAGCTATGCTTTGGTCCCATTAATGGAAAACAGTGTTGTTGAAAAAAACGTCTTAAACCCGGAAGCAGTCGCGGATGCCCTTGGGCGTGCAATTAATTTGGCCAACACCCAGTCGAATCATGCCGCTTTTGCCATTCCAACCTCTATGGTGATTACCAAAACTATCGAGATGGATGCAGACATGTCGAATGATGAGCGTGAAGTTCAGATTCGTGAGGATGCAGAACAGTATATTCCGTTCCCACTCGATGAAGCCAGTCTGGACTTTGAAGTTCTGCCTGACCGTCTTGCCAATCCAAACCGGGTCAATGTGCTGTTGGTGGCAACCCGCATTGAAAATATTGAAGCACGTTCTGAAGTTTTGGAAATTGCCGGACTGACACCCAAGATCGCGGATGTAGAAAGTTTTGCGCTGGAAAATGCTTTTAAAGTGTTTTCGGATACTTTGCCGATGGGGGTAAATACTGTCGGTATTTTAGACATTGGACATAGTATGACCACCTTGTCTGTCATGCAGAACAACAAAATTATTTATACCCGTGAGCAGGTGTTCGGTGGCAAACAGCTGACTCAGGAAATTCAGAACCGTTATGGTCTGTCTTTTGAAGAAGCCGGGCGTGCTAAAAAAACCCGTGCTTTGCCAGATGATTATGATATTGAAGTGCTAGAACCGTTCCTGGATGCCGTAGTGCAACAGGCAGCGCGGTCATTACAATTCTTCTTTTCATCGTCTCAGTTTAATGAGATTGATCATATTTTATTGGCCGGCGGGAATGCCAATATTCCAGGTCTGGCAAAATTATTACAACAAAAACTCGGTTACCGTGTCACGATCGCGAATCCATTTTTGCAAATGGGCTTTTCTCCTCAAATTGATATTAAAAAAATTGAAAATGACGCGTCATCACTCATGGTTGCATGTGGTTTGGCATTGAGGAGTTTTGATTAATGGCAAAGATTAACTTACTTCCTTGGCGTGATGAGCTAAGAATTAAAAGAAATAATGAATTCGTGGCAATCTGTGTGGGGGCGCTTTTCTTAGGACTGGCGGCGGCAGGTTCAACCTGGTTTTATTATGATCACAAGCTTCAGGATCAGGAACAGGCCAATCAGCTGATTCAAAGTACCAACCAGAATCTGGATGTGCAGTTAAAAGCGCTAGAAGGTTTGCAAGAGCAACGTAATGCCATTGTTGAGCGGATGAAGCTGATTCAGGGCTTGCAAACGCAACGTCCGATCGCGGTACATTTGATTGATGAAATTGTACGGGTGACACCAGCCAATATGTACATCACCAAGTTTCAGCGTACTGGCGATAAATTTAGCATCGAAGGTCGAGCCGAGAGTCCAAATACCGTAGCAGAATTACTGCGTAATCTGGAAGCTTCCTCCTGGTACCGAAATGCCTTTATGAATGCCTTTCTGGTGGCTGAAGAATCCAAAGAAAAGGCACCGAGCTCGATTATTCCACGTGTTGAAGAGTCTTATGGCAGCTTTACCGTGACTGTGGATCTGGATCAGATCGCTGAACCGGTACTGAATGAAGAACAGCAAGCAGCCAATACCACTCCGGGGGCATCATCATGAGTAATGAAAAATTCGATGAGTTCAGCCAGGATGCCGTGGCTGTACCTAAAAATAAAATGACAGTTGAGAAATTTTTTCAGCAATTCAATACTCTAGATCCTAATAATTATGGCAGCTGGCCTTTATCAGTCAAGATTAGCTGCTGGATTTTTATTGTTATCTTGGTATTTATGCTGATTTATTTTGCTCTGACCAGAAGTACGATTGAATCAATTTCACAAGCCAGTGCCCAGGAACAAAACCTGCTGAATGAGTTTCGTGAAAAGGAATCAAAATTACGTAATCTACAACAATATCAGATTCAGCTTCAGGAAATGGAAGCACGTTTTAACCAGCAATTAGAACAATTGCCGAAGGAAACTGAAATTCCGGGTCTGGTTGAGGATATTAACCTGAGCGGTGTCAATTCAGGTCTGAAGTTTAAAAATATCCGTCTGGAACCTGAAATTAAGCAAGAGTTCTTTATTGAACAGCCCATTGCGATTGAAGCGACTGGGGATTATCACGCTTTTGGCTCTTTTGTCAGCAGTATTGCAGGTTTGTCGCGTATTGTTACCTTGCATGATTTCACCATTACCGGTACTGAGAATAAAGAGAAAAAGTCTGAGATTCCGGTGATTGATTATGTGGTCAAGGCCAAAACCTATCGTTATGTGGGCAATGCCGAGGCTTCTTCAGCAGGTACGAGCACGACTCAGGGGGCGCAGTAATGAATAGGATTAAAATTACTTCAGTTTTAGCGCTTGGACTGGTATTGCTGGGATGCGATTCACGTATTGATGCAGTCAATCAGGAAATGGCCAATATTCGTAATCAGCCACCTTTGCCGATTGAACCTGCACCCGATTTTATGCCAGTTGAAACCTTCAACTATGCAGCACATCAGATCAAAAGTCCTTTTCTACCGAGTTCTCTGGCTGCCGAGCTAAAGATTATGGCAGGGAAACGGGTTTATCCAAATTTATCACGTCAATTGCAACCACTAGAAAGTTATCCTCTGGAAACCTTGAGCATGAAAGGTAGCATGCGTAATCAGGCCGGACAGATTCTGGCTTTAATCCAGACACCGGACGGTGAGATTGAACGGATACAGCGTGGTAGCTATATGGGGCTTAATCATGGTCGTGTGAGTGGTATTACACCAACGCAGATCGATTTGATTGAGATTATTCCAGATGGCCGTGAAGGATATGTGGAGCGTCCGCGAAGTCTGGTTCTGATTGGGCCGGCACCATAAGTTTTAGGGAATAACAATGAATAAGAGTATTAAAGAATTTATTTTTGGGGATGCTAATACAATGAATCGTGTGTTTCGTCAGTTTTCAATGGGTGCTGTTGCGATTGCGGTGATGCAAGCAGCCAGCGCGCAGGTAGCCGTGACCAATATCGTAGCTATGCAGCTTCCTGGACAAGGAACTGAAATTCGGGTGATGTTCAATGGTTTGCCACCACAGCCACAGGCCTATCAATTAGAATCACCTTCACGTCTAATTTTAGATTTTGACCAGGCCCAACAAAACTTAAAGCAAAGCAATATTCCGGTGGCAACACGTGAAGCCAGTTCGGTCGATGTGACTTCGGATGCACAACGTGCCCGTTTGACTGTTAATCTGGCAGATGCTGGTGCCTTTACCACGCGAGTTGAAGGGAATACCTTTATCCTGAAAATCAATTCAGTCACACCAGTCGCGACAGCTCAACCGGTATTACAGCAGTCAGCTCAGGGAATTAGCAATATCAGTTTCCAGCGTGGGGCTCAAGGTGAAGGTCAGGTGGTGATTGACTTGGCAGGCAACAACACCCCGGTCGATGTACAGCAGCAGGGGACTAAAATCATTGTTCGAACCTTAGGCACGAAGATCCCGACGCATTTGACCCGTCGTCTGAATGTGAATGATTTTGCGACGCCTGTGTCGAGTGTGGATGCAGTGAATCAAAATGGATCAGGCATGATTACGATCCAGTCCGGGGAAAGCTATGAATATATGGCTTATCAAACGGATAATAAGCTGACCATTAGTTTGAAACGTCCGGAAGCCAAGAGTCCGCTACGTCCGAAGACCGTGGCTTATAGCGGCAAGAAAATTTCACTCGATTTCCAGGATATTGAAGTACGTCGTGTACTACAGCTTTTGGCTGATTTTACCGATATCAATATGGTGGCAGCAGATAGTGTACAAGGCAATATTACCTTGCGCCTAAAAGAAGTGCCTTGGGATCAGGCACTGGATATTGTACTGAAAACCAAAAACCTGGATAAACGCCGTAATGGTAATGTGATCTGGATTGCACCAGTGACAGAATTGATTAAGGCAGAAGAGGAAGAGGCAAAAGCCTTGAAGCAGAGCGTTGCACTTGCCCCTATTCAGACTGAATATATGCAGCTGAGTTATGCTAAAGCTACAGATATTGAAAAACTGATCACTCAAAATAAAGGTGCATCTAGTTCGGGTGGTTCAAGTAACACCACGAATAATGATGATAAAGAAAGTTTATTAAGTTCACGTGGTTCAGTGTCTATTGATGCACGAACCAATACTATTATTGTGAATGATACCCAGCCTTTTATCGATAAAATCCGGAATATGGTGGATCTGCTCGATGTACAGGTCAAGCAGGTGATGGTTGAGGCGCGTATTGTACGTGCCACCACTGACTTCACCAAAGAAATGGGGGTGAAGTGGGGGATTCTGTCACAAGGCATTACCAACAATAATAGCCTTCTGGTCGGTGGCAGTGATACCACCTTGTGGGATCTTAGAGAACCAGAAGAAAATGATTTCGGTGGATATACCTATGATATTCAGCGTCCACAAAACCTGAATGTGGATTTAGGCGTAACAAGCCCGGGTGCAAGTCGTATCGCCTTTGGTTTAATCAGTCTTTCTGATTTTATGCTGGATCTGGAGCTTTCTGCACTTCAGGCAGATGGCTACGGTGAGGTGATTTCTACACCTAAAGTACTGACTGCGGACAAGCAGAAAGCAACTGTTGCCTCTGGTTCTCAAATTCCGTACCAGTCAGCAGAGGGTGGCGGTGCGAATGCAGTATCTACTACGGAATTTATTGATGCTACGCTAAGTCTGGATGTCACACCAAGCATTACGCCAGATGGCAAGGTACAGATGGAACTCAATATTACCAGTGACTCACCGGGTAACCCGACACCGACCGGACAGCTCACTATTAACAAAAACCAGATCACTACCAATGTTTTGGTTGATAATGGTGAAACAGTCGTCTTAGGTGGTATTTTTGAGCAGGAAACCCGTAATGCACAAACCAAGGTACCTTTCCTGGGGGATATTCCTTATGTAGGGCGTTTATTCCGTAAAGATTTAAAGTCGGATAATAAACGTGAGCTACTGATTTTCGTTACACCTCGAATTGTTAATGACAGTGTTTCAAGAAATCATTAATATATTTTGAATTTAACAAAACGAATAGGTGACTCCTTGCCAAGCAAAGAGTTTGAAACCCTACCAAATATTTATTTGGTAGGGCCGATGGGGGCCGGTAAAACAACAGTAGGACGACATCTCGCAGAATTGTTAGGACGCGAATTTCTAGACAGTGATCATGAAATTGAACGTAAAACAGGCGCGACTATTCCCTGGATTTTTGAAAAAGAAGGGGAACAGGGTTTTCGTGACCGTGAAACTGCTGTGATTAATGACCTTACCTCACGTCCTCATCTGGTTTTAGCCACCGGCGGTGGTGCCATTACTCAGACCTTAAATCGGGATTATCTGAAACAGCGAGGAATCGTTGTCTATCTCTATACGCCGGTTGAAATTCAACTGCAACGTACCTATCGGGATAAAAACCGTCCTCTCCTCCAAGTCGAAAATCCGGAACAAAAGTTACGTGATTTATTGGCAGTCCGTGATCCCTTGTATCGGGAAGTGGCGCATCATATTATTGAGACCAATCAGGGTGCTGCGCGTGATCTGGCGCAGCGGATTCTCAATCTCATTACTTCTAAAAACTAAGTTCATTGAATCAAGTGGTTAATCAAGCATGCAAACCTTATATGTAGAACTCGGAGAACGTCGTTACCCTATTTTTATCGGGAGCGATCTGGATCCACAGGCCTTATTGGCACCCTATATTCAGGGCAAGCAAGTGATGATTGTGAGCAATACTACGATTGCACCACTTTATTTGCAGCGTTATCAAACTGCAATTGAGGCTCTGGACAAACGTGTTGCGACCTGCATTCTGCCTGATGGTGAAAAATATAAGGATAGCCAGCATCTGAATCTGATTTTTGATGCACTGCTTGAAGCCGGGTTTAACCGGGACTGTACTGTGCTTGCGCTGGGTGGTGGTGTGATTGGCGATATGGCCGGTTTTGCTTCGGCATGTTTCCAGCGTGGCGTGTACTTCATTCAGGTACCGACGACTTTACTGTCTCAAGTCGATTCCAGTGTCGGTGGTAAAACCGGGATTAATCATCCACTCGGTAAAAACATGATTGGTGCTTTCCAGCAACCGCAAGTGGTGCTGGCCGATATGTCGCAGCTTTCTACTTTGCCTGATCGGGAGCTTTCAGCAGGTTTGGCTGAAGTGATTAAATATGCTCTGCTAGGCGATGAGTCATTTCTGGTCTGGCTTGAAGAAAACATGGATGCACTGGTCGCTCGTGATGAGAAATTATTGGCTGAAGCTGTTTATCGTTCCTGTGCGCATAAGGCACGGATCGTAGCCAATGATGAGAAGGAGCAAGGGGAACGTGCTTTACTCAATTTAGGTCATACCTTTGGTCATGCGATTGAATCCTACATGGGGTATGGTGTCTGGCTACATGGTGAGGCTGTTGCCACCGGTATGGTGATGGCTGCGGATCTGTCACAGCGTATGGGCTGGATTTCTCAAGAAGATTTAGAGCGTACAAAAAAAATCATTTCTCGTGCCCAATTACCTATCGTTTGTCCTAAAATCCCTCTGGATGATTTTCTGGCCTATATGGCCCATGACAAAAAAGTCTTGAATGGGCAATTGCGTCTGGTGTTATTAAAGCAATTAGGCAAAGCAGTGATTACACGAGACTTTGATCTCGAGTTAATGAAACAGGCAATTTTAGCCAATCAGGCATAGGTTTAGTTTTATGGCAGCATTACATACTCCTTGGCAAAAGATTCAGCATTATTTCTGGCTGGTCTGTGGTGTATGCTGCCTATTTGCTGCCTTGGTCTTTTGGGCGGTGACTGATTCAGATGATGTCATCGAAATTGAAAAAAAGCCTGAAACTGAAGTTCAGTTGCAGATTCAGCCGGAAAAAGTAGCGACAATGACCCATCTTGGTGCGCTTTTTCAGGAAGTGAAACCACTGGATCTAAATACGCGTACCGTCGTGAATGCCAGTCATGAGCCGGAATTTCGCGGTACCAAATTTGTCAATGAAGCGAAAAACCAGCATGCAATTGAATTATTCCGTGTGACCAATGAAGCAATTTTAAAAAGTTTTCTTAAAAAACAGTCCGATCGTAAACCTTTTATTTATTTAAGAATCTCGGGTGAAAATCAGCCAGAACAATATGTATTGTTATATGGCCAATATAAGACTGCGGCGCAAGCCAATCAGGCTTTATCTACATTACAGTTAAATCTGCCGGCATCCGTCAAACCTGAAGTTGTTGCAATGCAACAATATGTTGGTTTGGTCAATAATCTGGGTTCAGAGGAATTGGCCAGTAATCAAAAGCTTTACGAAATTCGTTTGAAAAATGTGCCTTTGCCGAAAGTAGATGAATCGGTACGACTTAGACAGCAGCAAACCCAAACTGAGGCCAAGCCGCGCAGCTCTGATGCGGCGACTACCAGTACCACCATTGTGCGCCGTGATTCATCGGGAAATGTAGTTGATGTACAGAAATCTGAAAGTGCTGTAGAAGGTACACCTCAACCACAAAATAACAATAATCGACCTGCTCAGGGCAGTAATCCGCGTCCTCAAAACAATGAGATTAGTGATCCTTTTAACTAACCCGTTCTAAAATAGCGCACCAAAAAAATGACCTAATTAAAAATGTGCGCTTTTGGTGCAAAAAATACACATTAAAAATAACCAGTATCCCTGTAATCCTTGTTAAAGCTTTGTCATCTGTATGGTTTTAATTTACGTGCTATTTATTGGCATGTAATTTGCTTTATTGGTGCATGGATTGAATTAATCTCCCTGTTTTAGCGCGAAAAATGATTCGATGACAACCTATGAATGTCATATTTATTCCTGATTTTTATGTTATTCATCAGCAAAATAAACTTTATTTTTTATGCATTCGGTCTAAAAAAGGACTACGCTGAAGAAATAAAGAGGAAAAATTTTGCTTGATTAAAACGGTCTTCGAAAGTCCATTCAACGCAGCGCAGAGAAGAATTTAGATTGTTTAACAGCCTATTGAGGCTTCGTGAAAGAAGGGTACGCTATGCACATGCCATCGCCTAATAATGTAGCTCCCGCTCAAGGTTTATACCAACCGGATGAGTTTAAAGATAACTGTGGTTTCGGTTTAATCGCCCATATGCAGGGTGATGCAAGCCATGATCTCGTCAAGACCGCGATTCATAGTCTGAGTTGTATGACCCACCGTGGTGGTATTGCCGCGGATGGTAAGACTGGGGATGGTTGTGGCCTGCTGTTGGCGATGCCGAAGAAATTCTTCCGTGAAGAAGCCAAGCGCTTAAGTGATACGACTTTAAGTGAAGTCTTTGCTGTGGGTTCGGTATTCCTGAATCTTGATCCTGCCCTTGCTGCACATGCCAAACAGGTTTTAAACAAAGAAATTGAAGCTGAAGGTTTAATCGTTCTGGCTTGGCGTCTGATTCCAACCAATGTCAATGCTTTGGGTGAAATTGCCTTGCAATCGATGCCGGCATTTGAGCAGATTATTGTCAATTGCCCGATGGGTGTGACTGAAGTTGAATTTAACCGCAAATTATTCCTGGCGCGTCGTCGTGCAGAACAGTTGCTGCTGAATGATACGTCTTTCTATGTCACCACCTTATGTTCAACAGTCATCAGCTATAAAGGCCTGATGATGCCGGAAGCGATTGCCGATTTTTATACCGATCTGGCGGATCCGCGTCTGGAATCGCATATTGTAGTGTTCCACCAACGTTTCTCGACCAATACTTTGCCACGCTGGCCGTTGGCGCAGCCGTTCCGTTATCTGGCGCACAATGGTGAAATCAACACCATTACTGCAAACCGTAACTGGGCCATGGCGCGGGTACCAAAATTTGAAAATCCGTTATTGCCTGGCTTAACTGAACTGAATCCGATTGTAAACCGTACCGGTTCAGACTCTTCAAGTCTGGACAATATGCTGGAAATTCTGGTCGGTGGCGGTATGGATCTGTTCCGTGCCCTACGTATGCTGGTGCCGCCGGCCTGGCAGAACGTGGAAACGCTTGATGCGGACTTGCGTGCTTTCTATGAATTCAACTCGAAACATATGGAAGCCTGGGATGGCCCGGCAGGTCTGGTAATTCAGGATGGTCGTCATGCCATCTGTATGCTGGATCGTAACGGTCTGCGTCCGGCACGTTGGGTGATTACCAAAAATGGCTACATCACATTGGCATCGGAAATTGGGGTCTGGGGTTATCAACCTGAAGATGTGATTTCTAAAGGACGTGTCGGCCCCGGCCAAATGCTGGTGATCGATACGCAAACCGGCAAGGTACTGGATACGCAAGATGTGAATCATCATCTAAAACGGATGCGTCCATACCGTGAATGGTTACGTGAAAATTCTGTACGTTTGCAAGGTAGCCCCGAGCTGGAAGAATATTTATGTGATCAAGGCTTAAAAGGCGATGGCCTGAAAGCGGCCCAAAAAATGTTCATGGTGACCTTTGAAGAACGTGACCAGTTATTGCGTCCAATCGCAGAAAGCGGTCAGGAAGCTGTAGGTTCTATGGGTGATGATACGCCCATGGCAGTATTGTCACGTCAGGTGCGCCATGTTTCGGATTATTTCCGTCAGCAGTTTGCGCAGGTGACCAACCCGCCAATTGATCCGTTACGTGAATCGATCGTGATGTCACTGGAAACCTGTTTAGGCCGTGAACAGAACGTGTTTGAACAGGGGCCTGAACATGCTGACCGTCTGATTATTTCCAGTCCGGTTCTTTCAAATTCGAAAATGCATCAAATTCGTACCTTGGGGCGTAAAGGTTACGAAATTGCTGACATCGACCTGAACTATACTGAAACTGAAGGTTTACAAGCCGCAATTCTGCGTATTTGCATCGAGGCTGCACAAGCGATTCGTGATGGCAAAACTTTACTGATGCTTTCAGACAAGAAAATTCGTGAAGGCCACTTGCCGGCCAATGCCTTTATGGTGACCGGTGCGGTGCATCATTACTTGATTAATACCGGTTTGCGTACCGATGCCAACCTGATTGTTGAAACCGGTTTTGCCCGTGATCCACATCAGTTCGCAGTGCTTCTCGGCTTTGGCGCAACTGCGATTTATCCATATCTGGCTTATGACGTGATCAATGATCTGGTTGCCAAAGGCGAGCTCTTGGGTGATCCAATCTATGCACAAAACAATTTCCGTAAAGGCATTGAGAAAGGCTTACTGAAAGTTCTATCAAAAATGGGAATTTCGACGGTGGCCTCTTATCGTGGCGGTCAGTTATTTGAAGCAGTCGGTCTGTCGAATGAAGTGGTTGATACATGTTTCATTGGTGTGCCAAGCCGTATTCAGGGTGCAACCTTTGTTGATCTTGAAAATGATCAAAAACAGCTGGCGGATCTTGCCTGGAAAAACCGTAAACCCATTGATCAGGGTGGTTTGCTGAAATTTGTATTCGGCAAGGAATATCATGCCTTTAATCCGGATGTAATCAACTCGCTGCATAAAGCAGTGCGTTCAGGTAACTACGCAGATTTTAAAGAATATGCCGAACTGGTGAATAACCGTCCGATTGCCACCATTCGTGACCTGTTCAAACTGAAAACTGATAATTCGATTCCAGTCGATCAAGTGGAATCGGTAGAAGAGATCCTGCCGCGTTTTGACTCTGCTGGTATGTCTTTGGGTGCATTGTCGCCGGAAGCACATGAAGCGATTGCGATTGCCATGAACACCATTGGTGGTCGCTCGAATTCAGGCGAGGGCGGTGAAGATCCGGCGCGTTACGGCACCATCCGTAACTCGAAAATCAAACAAATTGCATCGGGCCGATTTGGTGTGACACCTGCGTATTTAACTTCCGCAGAAGTCCTGCAAATTAAAGTCGCGCAAGGTGCAAAACCAGGTGAAGGTGGTCAGTTGCCGGGTGGTAAAGTAAATGGTCTGATTGCCCGTTTACGTTACTCTGTACCGGGTGTCACGCTTATTTCGCCACCTCCGCATCATGACATCTATTCAATCGAAGATTTATCACAGTTGATCTTTGATTTAAAACAGGTTAACCCACAGGCGATGGTGTCCGTTAAGCTGGTTTCTGAACCGGGTGTCGGTACGATTGCGGCAGGTGTAGCAAAAGCCTATGCCGATTTCATTACCATTTCAGGTTATGACGGCGGTACAGCGGCTTCGCCACTTTCTTCAATTCATCATGCAGGCTCTCCGTGGGAACTGGGTCTTTCTGAGGCGCATCAAGCGCTTCGTGTCAACGACCTGCGTGGTAAAGTTCGCGTACAAACCGATGGCGGTTTAAAAACCGGTCTGGATGTGGTCAAAGCCGCGATTTTAGGGGCTGAAAGCTTTGGTTTTGGTTCAACCCCAATGATCGCATTAGGCTGTAAATACCTGCGTATTTGTCACTTAAACAACTGTGCAACCGGTGTCGCAACGCAGCAAGACCATTTACGTCAAGAGCATTATATTGGCGAGCCACAAATGCTGATTAATTTCTTCACCTTTATTGCTGAAGAAACCCGTGAATGGTTGGCAGCACTTGGGGTATCGCGTCTAAAAGACCTGATTGGCCGGACAGATTTATTAGAAGTCTTGCCGGGTGAGACCGCCAAGCATGCACATCTAGATTTGAGCAAGTTACTGGAATCCCATCCTGCTGCGGAAGGTAAAGCACAGTATTGTCAGGTTCAAGGCAATGCGCCATTTGATAAAGGTATTCTGGCAGAGAAAATGGTGGATGAGATTCTGCCTGCGATTGAAGCCGGAACAGGCGGTGAGTATCACTTCTCGATTGGTAACTGTGACCGTTCGATTGGTGCGCGTTTATCCGGTGAAATTGCCCGCCGTTATGGCAACCTGAGCATGGAAAATCATCCGGTGAAAGTACACCTGAATGGTACTGCAGGTCAGTCGCTGGGTGTCTGGAACGCCGGTGGTCTGCATATCAGCCTTGAAGGCGATGCCAATGACTATGTCGGTAAAGGCATGGCCGGTGGTCGCATCTCGATCTTCCCGCCAAAAGGTTCGCCTTTCCAGACCCAAAATACCGCGATCATTGGCAACACCTGCCTCTACGGTGCCACTGGCGGTAAGCTATATGCCGCGGGTACGGCAGGCGAGCGTTTCGCGGTGCGTAACTCGGGCGCATTCGCGGTCATCGAAGGTGCTGGCGATCACTGCTGTGAATATATGACCGGTGGGATCGTGACCGTGCTGGGTAAAGTTGGACATAACTTCGGGGCGGGTATGACCGGTGGTTTTGCTTATGTACTTGATCTGGATAATGACTTCGTTGATCATTATAACCACGAACTGATTGAGCTGAATCGTATTTCCACCGAAGCGATGGAAGAGCATAAAGCCTTCCTGGGTCGCATTTTGGATGAACATATTAAAGAAACCGGTAGTGCTTGGGCGTACAAGATCCGCCATGAGTTTGATTTCTACAGCCGTAAGTTCTGGTTGGTAAAACCAAAAGCAGCCAACTTGCAAACGCTGTTAAAAACAACTCAAGCTGATCCACAATAATTCCACGACGAACAGATATAAAGCCAGATGTAAGGCAACTGTAAAGCCCTTACCTCTAGCCACGGAGAGAGACATGGCTGAACGCCTACATAATGACTTTCAATTTCTGGATGTCGCACGCCAAGATCCAGAGAAAAAAGAGCTTGATGTCCGCAAAGCAGAATTTGTAGAAATTTATAAACCGTTTACTGCGGAAATTGCTGCGAACCAGACCCATCGTTGTTTAGGTTGTGGTAACCCCTATTGCGAATGGAAATGTCCGGTACATAACTATATTCCGAACTGGTTGAAACTGGTGGCTGAAGGGCGTTTGTTTCAGGCGGCTGAACTGTGTCACCAGACCAATACCTTGCCGGAAGTCTGTGGCCGTGTCTGTCCGCAAGACCGTCTCTGTGAAGGGGCTTGTACCCTGAACGATGGTTTCGGTGCAGTCACCATTGGCAATGCTGAAAAATATATCAACGATACCGCCTTTGCTTTAGGCTGGCGTCCAGACATGTCTAATGTGAAATGGACAGATAAAAAAGTTGCGATTATTGGTGCAGGTCCTGCGGGTCTGGGCTGTGCGGATATTTTGGTTCGTGCAGGGGTAAAACCTGTGGTCTTTGATAAACGTCCGGAAATTGGTGGTTTGCTGACTTTTGGTATTCCAGAATTCAAGATGGAAAAAGATGTGATGAAACGCCGCCGTGAAATTTTCACCGGTATGGGCGTGGAATTCCGTCTGAACACTGAAATTGGCACAGATATTACCATTGACCAGTTACTTGCCGATTATGATGCTGTATTTATGGGTATGGGCACTTATACCTATATGAAAGGTGGCTTTGCCGGTGAAGACCTGGATGGTGTGTATGACGCGCTAGATTTCCTGATTGCCAACGTCAACCGCACCCAAGGCTGGGAAAAAGAGCCAGCTGAATACATTAGCGTACAAGGCAAAAAAGTCATCGTTTTAGGCGGTGGCGATACTGCGATGGACTGTAACCGGACCTCGATTCGTCAAGGTGCTGAGACAGTCACTTGTGCTTACCGTCGTGATGAAGAAAACATGCCGGGTTCACGCCGTGAAGTACAAAATGCGCGTGAAGAAGGGGTGGAATTTCAATTCAACCGTCAGCCAATCGAGATTGTCGGTGAAAATGGCAAAGTGACTGGCGTGAAATTTATTACTACTCAGCTAGGTGAGCCAGATAGCCGTGGTCGTCGCAGCCCAGAACCAATTCCGGGTTCAGAAGAGATTCTGCCCGCCGACGCGGTTTTGCTTGCTTTTGGTTTCCGTACCAGCCCCGCTGACTGGTTCGCCGATGTCGAGATTAATCTGGATGGTTCAGGTCGTGTCGTTGCTGCTGAACAGCAGCAATACAAGTTCCAGACCTCAAATCCGAAAATCTTTGCTGGTGGTGACATGGTTCGCGGATCTGACTTGGTCGTCACAGCCATCTGGGAAGGTCGTCAGGCCGCAGAAGGGATTCTGGATTATCTGGATATCTAATAGTTAAAGATCAACGGATATTATTCAAGAACACCCGCTACGGCGGGTTTTTTCATCTTCGATAATTTTTAATTTTAAAGTGTGGAGCATTAAAAAGATTATAAAAAGTAACAAAACTTTAGAAAATACTGTTTAAAATCAAATTAATTAAATAAATATCAATAAATAATTGAGGATAAACATCATGCGTCTATTAAAACAATCTTTAATAACCCTGATGCTGGCCAGTACCTTGACCCTCACAGGATGTGGCTATAACACTTTACAGGTGAAAGATGAAGCGGTAACTGCTTCATGGTCTGAAGTGCAAAACCAGTATCAGCGCCGTGCCGACTTGGTGCCGAATCTGGTCAATGTGGTCAAAGGCTATGCCGCACATGAAGAGCAAGTTTTAACTGAGGTGACTCAAGCACGTGCCAATGTTGCCGGCCTGAAAGTTGACCGTGAAGTACTGGAAGATCCTGAACTATTCCAACGCTATCAGGAAGCACAGGCCCAGATGACCAGTGCCTTGTCTCGTCTTTTAGCCGTCACTGAGAATTATCCAGATTTGAAAGCGAACCAGCAGTTCCGTGATTTACAGGTGCAGCTAGAAGGAACTGAAAACCGGATTGCAGTGGCACGTAACCGTTATATTACGACAGTACAGGACTTTAACGCTTATGCCCGTCAGTTCCCGCAAGTGATGACGGCAAAAGTGATTGGTATGGATACCAAACCGAACTTTAGCGCCGAGCAAAGTGCACAGAAAGCACCAACGGTTTCCTTTGAATAAGTAATATCTGTAGATAAGTGAGAGATCAGATGCCTGAAATACTGCTGAAATACTGTGCTAGTTTGATTCTTATGTTGGGCATGGGAATGACAACACTTGTTTCAGCAGAAACGGCGACGGCTACAGATACTGAAGAAGTCATCGTAGCCCGTGAAATCTTACAGCCTAAAAATAATCAAAATACTCCAGCCCAAAATACAGAAACTGCAGCAGCATCACAGCCGCAAATTGCCAATGACATGGCGGAAGGGCAGTTTCAGCGCGACTTACCAAGCCTGAATGAACCGGTCATTGATCAGGCAAATTTACTTAGTCCCGCTGAAAAACAGCAACTCAGTCAGCGTATTTTGAAACTTTATAATGAAGGCAAAGGGCAAATAGGTGTAGTCATTGTTCCGACCACAGGGCAAGAAGATATTTTTGATTATTCCATGCGCGTTGCTGAAGCCTGGCAGCTCGGTTCGGCCAAACGCGACAATGGTTTATTGATGACCATTGCCATTAATGATCGCCGTATTCAGATCTTGACGGGCTATGGTCTGGAAGGGGTACTGCCCGATATCGTGGCAGGTCGAATTATTCATGACAAAATTACGCCATTTTTTAAGCAAGGTCAGTATGCGCAGGGCATTGATTCCGGACTAACCGAAATTGAACGTATTTTAAATTTAGATCCTGAAATTGCAGCACAGGCCGCGGATGAGTTGAAAGAGCGTCAGAAACAGGCTTATCAGGCCCAAAAAGCATCTCAAGCCACTTTTGGGAGCGTTATCTTTATTATTATTGCAGGTGTCGTAGGTTCCATGATTTTCGGCAGAAAATTGAGCGCTGCGACTGCCGCAGTTGCAGGGACGGCTGCCGGTCTGGTGAACGGCATGGGGTTACTTGCAAGTTTAATGATTGGCGCAGGTATTTTCTTTTTATTGGTAACCTCCATTGCTCAGCTGATTTTACATGCCTTCTTGGCGGGTGGTGGTCGCGGCGGCGGTAGTGGCCGAGGTGGTTTTGGTGGCGGCGGCTTCGGCGGTGGTGGTGGAGGTTTTGGCGGGGGAGGAGCATCAGGCTCATGGTAACAACAACAGATACGACAGATATAATCACGCAGCCAAAGCTGGAAGAGCATGTGCAGCCGAGTTTTAAACGCTGGTTAAAACATTTCTTTTATATGCCGGCAACCAAGCGTTTTTTTTCCAAGCAGGATCAGTATGCGATAGCACAGGCTGTTGAAGAAGCTGAGCATGGCCATGTCGGAGAGATTCAGGTGGTGATTGAAGGTTGTTTGCCTTCACGATCTGCTTATTATCAAGATACCTTATGTCGGGCTCGTCAGTTATTTTCTGAAATTGGGGTTTGGGATACTGAATATAATAGTGGGGTATTACTCTATTTGAACCTGTGCGAGCACAAGGTTGAAATTGTGATTGATCGGGGAATTAAGAATGCGACAACCCAGCAGGTCTGGGATGAAATCTGTCAAAGCATCATTCAAAATCTGGCTCAGCAGAAGTTTAAAGAGGGTGTAATTGAAGGGGTAAAGCAAATTGGAGAGGTGTTAGATCAGTACTATGATCGAAAAATAGATGATTTAAAGAATGAATTAGGGAATAAACCGATTATTCTGGGGTGATTTTAGTCAATTAACTGACATTTTTTGTCAGTTAGTTACACAAAATAAAACATAAAAATTACAAAAATAAAAATATTTTTTTAAAGTGCTGTTTTTTCTGTTAATTTTATTATAATAAAACTTGGCACACTTCGTGCTAAATATAAAATTAAGCTAAATGAGCTTTTTCTTTAGGCTTATAAATAAACAAAAAACATTTGTGGAGAATGTTATGAATATAGTGCAAAAGGGTTTTACCCTTATTGAATTAATGATTGTTGTAGCAATCATTGGTATTTTGGCTGCGGTTGCACTTCCTGCTTACCAAGACTATACAGTTCGTGCAAAAGTCTCTGAAGGTATCTTGGCGGCATCTTCTTGTCGTACTGCTGTGACGGAAGCGGTTGATTCAGGGGCAATTCCTGGTGCTGGAGGTTTGTGGGGTTGTGAACAAGGTGCTGCTGGAGCTGGTAATAATGCATCTAAGTATGTTCAGTCAATTTCAGTTGCTAGTACAGGTACAGCAGTTGGTCAAATCACGGTTCTTTTAACTGCTGATAATTCTTTAAAAGGAGCTTCTGGTAAAGCAATTATTATGACCCCTCATACTAGTGCTGGTCCTTTAACTATTAACACAGCTTCTAAAATTGATACTGCTTCAGGTGCATTGATTAAAGAATGGAAATGTGGCCCTGCAACAGCGGATCTTGCTGCAATGCAAAAATATTTACCAGCTACTTGCCGTACACCACAGTAATTGGATATCAGAAAAGCTGACTTCGGTCAGCTTTTTTATGAATGCTATTATGAAAATTATAATTTTTATTATTTTATTTTGTTTTGGATTGTCTTATTTTATAGGTGTTTCATCATTTCCTTGGTTATCTTCTTCTCAAGATTTTTTATGGTTTTTGGGTTTGATTTTATATCTAGGTGTGTTTTATCAAAAAGAAGTTAAACTACCGAAAATTATTCTTCCAGTATTCTTGATCTGTTTAATTCCTTTTATCCAATTTATATTTGGTCAAGTCTACTTTTTGTCTACGGCTTTTTTTAGTTTTTGCTTTGTTTTTGGTTTTTTAGTGTCTCTTTTTTATGGGTATAACAGTCATCACTTAGCAGATAAAAATAAAATTATTCAATATATTGCATATTTTTTTACTCTTATTGGTTTGATCAGTAGCTTATTCGCCATTGCGCAATGGCTTCAAATTTCTCATCCTTATATCTTAAATTTAAGTCATAATCGACCTTATGCAAACTTAGGGCAACCCAATCATTTGGCGACACTTTTAATGATGAGTATCTGTAGTGTTGTGTTTTTATATGAGCGGCATGGATATAAATGGTTCTTATGTGTGCCTTTACTTGTTTTAGATACTTATGCACTTGCCCTGACACAATCGAGAACGACATGGGTTATTATCATTATCTTACTAACTGTGTATGTATTCAAAAAAATAAATTTTCAAAGAGCATCAACAGCAAAGATCATATTTTTATCGCTCGCTTTGTATGTATTTCTTTTTATTTTTAATGCTGAAATTGCTGAATACTTAAAATTAGTTGCACCGATTCCTTTAGAAGATCGCATCAATGGTGGTTTTGCTCGTATAGAAATGTGGAAGCATATGTACTATGCAATTATGCAACATCCTTGGTTTGGTTATGGATGGTTTCAAACCACAATTGCTCAATTTGAAGGTGTGCTTTTATTTAAAAATGAAGGCAATCTCTCAAGTGCACATAATATTATGATTGATTTAATACTATGGGTAGGCATTCCATTCGGTATTCTTTTGATTTTTTATAGTTTGTACTTAATCAAGGTGATTATTTGTAATATTAAAACAACAGATGAACTTTATGTATTTATAATGATGCTATGTATATTGGTGCATGCTCAGCTTGAATATCCACTATATTATAGCTATTTCTTATTCCCTTTGGGGTTCTTTGTTGGAGTATTATTGATAAATTGCAATGTCAATACAATCTCAATCAATGAAAAATTAAAGCAAGTAACTTTTTTATTTTCAATTATATTTTACGCTTTAATATTTCAACAATATGATCAATGGTTGACGAATCTGGGCTATGCATCAGGTATGGAAAATACAGGTCAATCACAAAATAAGCAATCAGTCATTTTTTCACAGTTTGCAGATCGAGCTGAGTTTATTGTTGCAAAAGTGGATAAACAGTATGCTGAAGACAAATTAGATTCATTTGAGCACTATGTAGTTAGTCAACCAAGCTACTATAATTTATTTAAAATGGCACAAATATTTTACTTTAATCAAGATTGGGTGAAAGCAAATTATTATTTTGAAGTATCGAATGCACTATATAATAAAAAGACTTTATTCAAAGATTTATCAAAAATCGATACACACCAAAGTAATAATATTGCATCGCTATTTTTAAAAAAGCATGATGATCTATCAGCCCCAAACATGAAGTAATTGGTTATGACAAAGCGTATTCAGTTTTTTATCAAGCATCTAACGTTATCCTTTATCATTGCCCTAGTGGTGCTTGGGGTTGTTTTTTACTGTTGGTACCCTACACCACTTGCAAAAGCTGTTGGTGTAACTTATATCATTTTAATGTTATTTGCTATTGATATTATTGTTGGACCTTTATTAGGTTTATTGGTTTATAAAGAACATAAAAAAACCTTAAAATTTGATTTGACTGTCATTATTTTGATCCAGATTTCGGCTTTAATGTATGGTATTTATAGTTTGGAGCAGGGGCGACCAGCTTGGATTGTTTATAATGTAGACCGTTTTGAGCTTGTGCGTAAAAATGAAATCATCAATGAACATATTGAAAAGGCACAGCCACAGTACAAACAGCCCTCATTATTAAAACCTCAATATGTGATGGTCGAGGTGGCTACAGATATTCAAAAGCGTCAAGCCGATTTATTTACGGAAGTGCTTGGAGGAGTGTCATTATCACAAATGCCAGATCGTTATATTGAATTTGATAATAAAGCACTTGTGCAAGGTAAAAATATTTTGAATATTAGAAAACTTTATGAGTACAATGAGGCATTAAGTGTTCGTAAAATTTTAGACGACTCACCTACAGCAGTAGGATTTGTACCACTAAAGGCAAGTCAAATAGATATGACGGTACTGCTTGATGCACAGGGTAAACCACTTGCAATCGTCGACCTTCGCCCGTGGAACTAACTTGTATTTGAAAGATCAAAACAAAAAGCAGATTCCCCTTTAATCTGCTTTTTGTTTATCATGTGCCAAACTTCTACCGCTTGATATTTCCATGAAATTTATGCTCGCTCTAATAGCAGCAATCCTCATCTCTCTTGCCTGGCTCATGCCCATTCATTACCGCCCGTGGGTAACATATACTGGTGAACTCTATGCCTTCTTTGCGCTATTTGCGTTAGCTGCGATTTGCTTAAAAGAAAAACTAAAAATTCCAACAGTTAGCTTGCCTTTATTGCTACTCGCTGGCGTGCCGCTTATACATTTTCTAGCAGGGCAGGTATTTTTCTTTAGTACTGCCATGATGGGCTTTATTTTTGTCTTTAGCTTTTGGCTCGTAAGTGTGCTTAGTTATAATTTATCGATAGGGAATTATAATAGAGAAAAAACCTTTACCTATTTAAGCTATGTATTTTTAGCTTCAGGAACGATTACGGGTGTAATTACACTGTGTCAGTGGTCTAATCTGGATTCTGTACTGCCAGGGATGGTGAATATCAGCGGTAATCAGCGGCCCTATGCTAATTTTGCCCAGCCCAATAATATGGCGACTTTTTTAGTCATGGCTTTGATGAGCTGTCTGTACCTCTACGAAAAGAAAAAAATCAAGACCAAGTGGCTATTTGCATGTGCAGCAGTAATTGTCATGGGAGTGGCTTTAAGCCAATCACGTACCGCTTGGGTAGCAGCGATTGCAATTATACTGTATCTAGCTTTTTATCAATATAAAGGCATTATTCGCCTAAAATGGTATTATAGCACTGCTTGGTTCGTCTTCTTTATTGCATGTATTGGGGCTTTTCCATTACTCAGTCAGCTCGCTGCACAAGCAATGGACACGGACGTCGTACAAAGCAGGGATGTGGTATCTCGTGCTACCGGAGATATGTCACGACTCGCGATCTGGCAGCAAATGATTGCCGCGATTCAGGTTCAGCCATGGTTGGGCTATGGTTGGTATCAAACTAGCGCAGCGTTCGTTTCAATCAGCGATACCGTACAAGGCCCGGTGTGGATCCGTAGTGCGCATAATTTTATTATCGATTTCCTGCTCTGGAATGGATTGATCATCGGTCTGCCATTTCTGGCCTATTTAGGTTATTTGGGTTATCAGTTACAACGCCGGGTCAATACCCCAGAATCTGTCATCGGGATCTTGATGATCGGGGCATTTGTGACACATGCCATGTTTGAGTTTCCGCAGCATTATGCCTATTTCCTGTTGCCAGTCGGTTTTATTCTGGGCACGGTCTTGGCGCAAAATCCGAAAATTAAAACCATTACTTTGCCTTCGATATGGCTGAAACTGACTTTCAGTCTTGGGTTGCTCTTGTTAGTCATAATTTATCTAGATTACGATACTGCTGTACCAAAACTCGGACAAAGTATTCGCTATGAAATGCAGCCTGAAAACATCACCAATCAAAAGCCGATCTATCTGCTGACCGAGTTTAATCACCGCATTGACTGGATTCGAGTCAATCCTTATCGCAAGATGAGCGAAGATGAAATTCATCAATATGAAAAGTTGGTGGTGAGCTATCCAACCAAATACAACTTTTTAAAATATATCCGTTTATTGGCGTATAACGGCTATGTCGATGAAGCACAGCATCAACTGCAGCGTTTAAATACGATTCAGAAAACTGAACTGAGTTATGCAGAGGTGACTCGGGATATGCCACGCCAATAAGTACAAAAAAAGCCAGCAGATGCTGGCTTCTTTTATTGTGAATTGAATCTTAGAGCTGACTTTGAATATAGTTTTCGATACCCACACTTTCAATCAGATCGATTTGCGTGGTGGTCCAGTCCAGATAGTTTTCTTCTTTTTCCAGAATTTCCTGCACCAGATCACGGGTCACATAATCCATTTCAGTTTCAGCCAGTGCCACAGCTTTCTGAATGGTCTCAATGTTTTCTTTAACTTTACGTACATCACAATGCAGCACTTCTTGAGTATGCTGGCCGATATACAGTTTGCCCAGATGTTGCAGATTCGGCAGACCTTCTAAAAATAAAATCCGTTCAATAATTTTATCGGCATGCTTCATCTGCACAATCGATTCTTTATATTCTGCCGAGCCCAGTTTCTCAATGCCCCAGTCATTAAACATGCGTGAATGCAGGAAATACTGGTTAATTGCAGTTAGGTGGTGATACAACACCTGATTGAGCTGATTAATCACATCACGATTGCCTTTCATCACATAACTCCATTTGAACTGTTTTATCTTTCTAAGAAAGCGCTCTAACTCATGATAGTAAAGCAAGACAGGGGGCAATGGCGAGTAATTTATAGAACAGCAAATGAAAATCGCAATCGAATCCATCTCGGCTTAGATGAATGATAATAAAAACCCACCAGAGTCAGAGGCGGGGGAGGAAGAATGATCTTAGATCATTGGTGTTATCATTATCTTTATTCGGTTTAGGCGGCTACAGCCAGACGGGCCGCAATCTGTGAAACTTCATCACTGATGATCATACGGGCTTCCGGGGCACAGCGGCCACAGCAAGTCCCGAGGTCCAATGCATCGCGCACATCACGATAACTTTCAGCGCCATTTGCAATAGCATCTTTAATGTCTTGATCTGTAATGCCACGGCATAAACAAACGTACATAGGACACAACCACAGTGTTTAAATAAGATAAGTAATATTATTGATAATTGTTATCGTTTGTCAATAAAAATCATTTGAAATAGCTTTTATAATGATTGGTGATTTAGATAAAAAAATATCACTCAAGCAAAAATCCGATTATTGCTCGGGTTTTTGCTTGAGTGATTCATGATTGCAAACGAAATATAGAAGTTTAGGTATTAAATAAATTTTAAAAATTATTGCTGAATGATAACAACGCCATCCATCTCGACCAGAGCATCTTTTGGCAGGCTGGCAACACCGAGTGCTGCACGTGCTGGATAAGGCTGGGCAAAATATTCACCCATAATCTGGTTCACCAGCTGGAAGTGCGATAAATCAGTCAGATAAATATTCAGTTTGGCGATGTCTGCCAGAGAGCCACCGGCCGCTTCGCAGACGGCTTTTAAATTATCGAATACACGGCGAATCTGTGCTTCAATGCCTTCAACCAGTTCCATGCTGTATGGATCTAAACCTATTTGACCAGATAGATACAGGGTATCGCCCACAAGAATGGCTTGCGAATAGGTGCCAATGGCAGCAGGGGCATTTTCAGTATGGATTACTTGGCGGAACATTAATTTCTCCTTTTATCAAATGGAGCGTAAAACTCTGTCCTTCAGGGCAGAGATATAAGCGATACGACATAAAATGTCGTTGAATTTTTTAAAATCAACACCTTTAATTTAACATGATCTAAAATAAGCTCATGAAAACACTTAAATTACGCATAAAAGACAAACATTGCAAGGTGCTAGACCAATTAGCATCTGAGGTGAACTTTGTTTGGAATTATGTGAATGATTTGAGTTTCAAACACCTGAAAAGAACAGGTGACTTTTTCTCAGCATTTGATATGACTCAATACACAAAAGGAACTTCAAAATTGTGTGGTTTGCATAGTCAAACAGTGCAAGGGATAACAGAAGAATATGTTGATAAAAGAAGACAACACAAGAAAGCAAAGCTGAAATGGCGTGTGAGTAACAAGAAGTCAGCAAGACGTTCGCTTGGTTGGATACCATTTAAAAAAGTAGCGATTAAATATGCTGATGGATATGTGCAATACGGCAAGCAGAAATTTAAGCTATGGGATAGCTACGGCATAAGTAAATACAGCGTGAGAACAGGCTCATTCGTTGAGGATAGTCGTGGGCGCTGGTATGTGTGTCTTGTTGTGGACTCACCTAAACAAGACAAACCAACGGCAACTAAAGCGATTGGTATTGATCTTGGTCTAAAAGACGTTGCCACCTGCTCAGATGGTACTGTAATTTCAAATCCTAAGTTCTACCGTAATTACGAGCAGAAATTAGGGATTGCTCAAAGAGCAAGAAATAAAAAACGTGTACGTGCATTACACGCTAAAATTGCCAATTGTCGTAAAGACCATTTGCATAAAGCAAGCACTCTGCTTGTGAAAGAAAATGCACTGATTGTTGTAGGTGACTTAAGTGCGAGCAAACTTGTAAAAACCAAGATGGCGAAATCTGTTTTGGACACAGGATTTTCAGCACTGAAAACAATGCTCAAGTATAAATGCGAGAACGCAGGGGTATTGTTTGAGGAAGTCAGTGAGAAATTCACAACCCAAATCTGTTCGTGCTGCGGTGAAATTACCTCTAGCAGTCCCAAAGGTAGAACAGATTTGCGAATAAGAGTATGGGAATGTGAGTGTGGAAGTATAAATCATCGTGATTTAAATTCCGCTAAGAACATACTTGCGCTTGGGCATGAGCGTCTAGCAGTAGGAATCCGCTTGCTTTAGCTGGAGGATGTCAACATCAACATACATCATATTCGATCAATCCAGCCGACAACAGCATTATCGTTTTAAATGATTAACTCGCTTTAGATGCTTCGCTCAGAATAACGGGCCGGGTCAGACGGGTAATTCTTGGAAAACCGAAATACATACGCAGGTCCCGGATGATCTGGGCAATCTGTTTGCGGTTATGCACCACGATATTAACATAGGTCTGCTCATCCTGGGTGCGCACCATCTCTACCCCTGAATGTGCTTTACGACATTGATAAATCAGGTCAGAAATCTGCTCATCATCCATGGCCAGATCAATGCTGAGATAAGCGCTAAAGCTGATATCGTCCAGATCATCGGCAGTCCACTGCAATGGCATGATATTTTCAGGATGCTGATGCTGTTCGTGCAACAGGTTATGACAGCGTGAACGGTGCACAATCAGGCCACGACGAGTCAAATGACCCTGAATCGGATCGCCAAGCACCGGATTACAGCAATGTGCATATTTGACATCTACACCTTCAGTGCCCTGAATCAGGCGCCCTGAGCTGGCAATGTTTTGATGCTGGTCTTGGGCGAATAAATGATTGGCCACCAGTTGCGGCAATAAGTCACCGACTGCAATCTGCTCAAAGAGTTGCTCTTTAGTCGCAATATGGCGCCATTCCAGCAGGTTTTTCCAGTCCGCTTCGGTCAGATCCCGGATCGAACGATGAAACAGTTTTAGGGCACGATTCAGTGCTTGCTGACCGACCAGACGCTGTTCGTCCAGATCCTGATCGCGCAAGATATTCTGAATGGCACGGCGGGCTTTTTGGGTGTTAATAAAGCTGAGCCAGTCCGGGTTGGGGGTTGCCAGGACATCGGTAATGATTTCGACCACCTGGCCGCTGACTAGCGGGGTAGAGAGCGGTTTAGTCTCATTGTTAATTTTCGCCCCGATGGCATGGTTGCCCAGAAACAGGCTGGCCGCATAAGCAAAATCAACCGCTGTCGCACCTTGCGGCAATTCGTGTAAATGCCCATGCGGGGTATATACCCAGATTTTTTCCTGATGCAGATAATCCAGTAATTCACTAAAGGTGGTTTTGGCGCATTCACCATCGACCAACACGTTCAGATTTTGCATCGAGGCCTGAATTGCAGAACGACAGGCTTGCGGGGCATTTTCACCCAGTACCACACCAAAACGTGCGGCTTTACGCATCAGTTCGGTTTGAATGGTGAGCGACAAGGTGGTCTTTTCGCCTTTTAAACGCATCATCAAGGACTGGTTGCCACCGGGTAATGGACGGCGAATATGATCTTCATAGCTTTGAATTTTAAAGCTTTGAGTCAGAATTTCTGCCAGACGGTCACAATCTGCAATGCTTTGTAAAATAATTTCAAATGCATGACTATGGGTCAGCTCTTGCAGGTCAATATCATTTTTAACAAAGTGGCGTAACAGCTCAATATTGTTATTTTTCTTTTTGATTCGACCTTCAATTTTATAGTCTTCTAAGAGATCATTCAGCTTTTGTTCCCAGATCGCCTGATATTCACAACGTTTTGGCTTGGTTTCTAATAGCGCTGCCTGAACGTTGTTATACATGTCCAGATCAAGATTCTGATAACACAGATGTTCCAGATTGTCGGCCATTTCATTCATGCCGACAATACGTGCCATCGGCACAAAAATTTCAAAGGTTTCGCGGGCGATACGCGCGCGTTTGTCCGGGCGTAGCGCCTCTAAAGTAGTCATGTTGTGATAGCGGTCGGCCAGTTTCACAATAATGACACGTGGGTCCTGTAAGGTGGCTTGCAGGATTTTTCGGAATGACGCGGCTTTATTATATTCTTTATCGCTGGAATGGCTGAGTTTGGTCACGCCATCGACCAGCTCGGCCACGGTAAAACCAAAAGTCTCGCTGATATCATCTTTATTGAAGTCGGTATCTTCAATCACATCATGTAACAAAGCAGCCATCAGGGTTTCAGTGTCCAGACGCATATGCGCCAAGATACAGCTCACCGCAATCGGATGCAGGATATAGGGTTCGCCACTTTTACGCACAATTCCGTCATGCGCGATATCTGCATAATCACAGGCCGCAAGCACACGTTCGACATCACGTTCATTTAAATACGCGTCGATCATCATCTCTAACTGTTGCTTGGCTTGACTGACCTGTGGGCCTGGCATAAAACACCTTTAAAACTGAGTTTCTTACAAATAAAACCATGAAAGCTTTGATTAAATATGAATTGTAGCGCTTGCCAAATTTTTACTTTAACAAATAGAAAGCGGATTCAAGTTCGATAGCTAACCCTTATGTTATAACCGTTCTGGCATAAATATAAAAGTCACATAACAAAAAAAGCCTAGTTTAAAACTAGGCTTTTTTTGTGACGATCTCTTATTGGAAAGAAAAACCGTCTAAGTTTAGATTATTTGCAGAAAGTGCAAGGTCCAGACTTGATGTTTGATAGTCCTGATCACGTTGTTTCAAAATATCTTTGGATACATGACCTGCAGCGATTTCACGTAAAGCAACAACAGTCGGTTTGTCATTGTCCCATTCTACAGTTGGTTCAATACCTTGACGTGCCAATTGACGCGCGCGCTTGCTTGCCACTAGTACAAGCTCAAAGCGGTTGTCTACATGGTCTAAACAATCTTCAACGGTGACGCGTGCCATAAGAATTCTCGTTTGAATAATAAATTTTAACAGACTGCACAGTATAAAAGGCTTTGCCTATAGACTCAAGTTTTAATCACTGTTCAGTGGGTGTGATCAGTTGCTGAATCAGTTTTTCATGACGGTTGGCTTGCTGCGACAAGGTTAAACGGTTGGCGATAATGACCGCTTCGAGATCATGCAGTGCCTTGTTAAAGTCATCATTGATAATAATATAGTCAAAGTTGCTATATTGCTGCATATCTTCCACTGCACAGCTCAGACGATGTTCAATCACATCAACTGTGTCCGTACCCCGGTTAGACAGACGTTCACGCAGGTCAAACTGACTTGGTGGCAAGATAAAAATTTGTTGAGATTCAGGAAAAAGTCGACGGACTTGTTGTGCACCTTGCCAGTCAATTTCCAGCAGCACATCATGGCCTTTGGCCAGTTGTTCTTTAACGGTCGCCTGCGCGGTACCGTAGTAATTACCGAATACTTCTGCGTATTCAATAAAACCACCTTCATTGACCAGATTTAAAAAATCGTCTTTCTGGGAGAAATGATAGTGCACGCCATCGAGTTCGCCAGGTCGTTGACCGCGTGTGGTATGGGACACAGAAACGTGAAGGTTATTGACACGCTCAAGTAGGGCTTTAACAAGGGATGTTTTGCCTGTTCCAGACGCTGCAGAAACGACAAACAAGAGACCCGACATGATATTTTTCCTGATATGATAAAATATCTTCTCTATTTTAGAGTAGACCGGCTTTAAACTAAATAGTTACCAGTCGATTGTTTTACATTTATTTCAATTGAACCGCTAAAAATGGTGTGAGTATTGAGGATTCTATGGAAATTGTTTTAGCCAACCCACGTGGTTTTTGTGCTGGTGTAGATCGTGCCATTGCGATCGTGAACCGTGCCCTAGAATGCTTTAATCCACCGATTTATGTACGGCATGAAGTGGTACATAACAAATTTGTAGTCGATGACCTACGTCAGCGTGGCGCGATCTTTGTTGATGAACTTGATGAAGTGCCCGATGACAATATTGTGATTTTTAGCGCACATGGGGTTTCAAAAGCGGTACAGCTTGAAGCCGAACGCCGTGGTTTAAAGGTTTTTGATGCGACCTGTCCGTTGGTGACCAAGGTGCATATCGAAGTGACCAAATATGCCCGTGAAGGCGTAGAAGCCATTCTGATTGGTCATGAAGGTCACCCTGAAGTCGAAGGTACCATGGGTCAGTATGACAAGAAAAATGGTGGTGAAATTTATCTGGTCGAAGATGAAGACGATGTTGCTGCCTTAACTGTGCATCATCCTGAAAAAGTGGCTTTTGTCACGCAAACAACCTTGTCGATTGATGATACCGCAAAAGTGATTGATGCTTTACGCCAAAAATTCCCGCTGATTCAAGGGCCGCGTAAAGATGATATTTGCTATGCCACCCAAAACCGCCAGGATGCAGTACGAGATCTAGCCGAGCGTTGTGATGTGGTACTTGTCGTGGGTTCGCCAAATTCATCAAACTCCAACCGTCTGCGTGAGTTGGCAGAACGTATGGGTAAAGCGGCCTATCTGGTTGATAATGCCGATGAACTCAAACAGGAATGGTTTGAAGAAAATGCCCAGATTGGAGTAACCGCCGGAGCCTCTGCACCAGAAATTCTGATTAAACAAGTCATTCAGCGTTTACAGGATTGGGGTGCCCAAGCACCTAAAGAGCTGGATGGTCGTGAAGAGAATATTACATTTAGTTTACCCAAAGAGTTACGTATTCCGGTAACTCAAGCCTAAAGTGTTAAGTACTTAACATTCTGAATTTTTTAGGAATTGACAGATAATTGCTTTTTGGCAATTATCTGTTTTTTTATACCTTTTATCTGTTGTGTGTATGTTTTGTAATTAAGTGAGATATTATTTTTAATAGGGTAAAGTTTTGTTGCTTTGGGGGCTGGATGAAAAAGAATAAGGGATTTACGTTAATTGAGCTGATGGTGACGATTGCAGTGTTGGCGATTGTTGCCATGATGGCTGCGCCTTCGTTTCAATCTTTAATTCAAAACAATGAATTAAAGGAAGGGGTGGATAAGATTCTTTTTTCTTTAAATGATGCAAAAAATAATGCACGTTTGACTCGACAGGTTTCTGTATTGAAATTAGATAGTTCCTATAGTGTTCCAGCAACTGCAAAAATTTTCGATTTAAGTACTGGATTAGGAACAAATTTAGAATTGCAAAACAATAATGTAAAAGCAATTTATTTTTTAGCGAATGGGCAGGTTCAAACTGAAAATGCAGTGTACCCAGTTTGTATAAGTGTAAAGCACAGTAAAAGTTTAAAAATTGAATCTATAACTATAACCCAGTTGGGATTGATTACTAGAGCTTTGAAAACATGCTAATGAGAAAATAAGAGAAAAATATGAAATATCAGAAAGGTGTCGGTTTGATGGAAGTCATAGTCGCAATGCTCTTATTGGGAGTTGCTGTTTTAGGTTTTGCATTGTTACAGTACAAATCTTTGGGGATGGGAGAGCAGGCTTTACGTAAAATAGAGGCAGTTAATATTGCTCGAAACTTAAGTGAGCGTATGTATTTTAATAGGTCAGGTACGTATAAAGGTGTGAGTTCGACAGACACAACCAAGTGCTTAAATGCGTATTGTACTGCGAATGATTTTGCACTCAAAGATATTGCAGATGTAACTCAACTGGCAAAAAACAAGAATATGACTATAGCCATACTTTCCTGTCCAGATACAAAAAATTTGAGAAATTGTATATATGTAGCATGGGATGAAACCAAAGCATCTCAAAGTAATAGTGATGCTGCAGCCTGTACAGAAGCAGATAAATTTAAATATAAGTCAGGTGCCCGTTGTGTTGTAGTGGAGGCATTCTAATGAAAATCAAAATTAAGGGGTTTACCCTTGTTGAGTTAATGGTTGCTTTAGCGCTTGGGTTGATTATTGTTGCTGCTGCTATACAGCTTTTAATTAGTGGGCAGTCTACGCTTTCATATCAAAAAGCAATGGAAAATGTGCAAGATAATGCAAATTTTGGCATGAACTATATTACAGCTGATATTCGTCAGACCAATTTAGATTTGGGTGGGCGAATAATGAAAAATAGTAAATTATCTGGTTTGATTGTTAAAAAAGAGAATTACCCTTCAGCAATGACAACTACTGATTTAGCATTAAGTTCTACATCAACTGGAGATAGTTTAGCCAATATAAAAAGTGACATTTTAGTGATTCAGTATAAACCAGCACAGCTTAATGGTTTTGATTGTGAAGGTAAGAAAGTTACTTCAGCAACAACGGTGGTTGTACAAAAATATTTTATTCGAAAAGATGAAAAAAGTAAAAACGATTATGTTCTCGCTTGTGCGGCAGGGCATTATGACTCTAGTGCAGTAACCCCTACCTTGACTGATTTAACCAGTAGTAGTACAGGTCAGGTTGTTTTACAGCGAGTAGACCAATTTAAAGTGCTTGTTGGTGTTGTGAATGCTTCAAACCAAATGAGTTACCTCACTCTAAAACAATTTGCAGATGCTGCAACTACTATTAGGCCGGTTACGTTACAACTAGGTGTGCTTATACGCTCTGTTGATAATTCGGGTGGAAATACTGTTATTCCCGCATCTTATACCTTATTAAATAACTCTTATACAGTAAGTAATCCTACAGGCGTTACTGGAAAATTTTTAAGAGTTCCTTTGGAGCAAACTGTTGTCATGCGTAATGCAATAGGAGATGCGCAATGAGTTTAAAGACAAACACGCAGATGGGCTCAACGTTGATCGTAGTGCTGTTTATACTGATTGTAATCACCATCATTGGTGCAATGGCAGTAAAGGCAGGATGGTTTGGACTTAAAGTGGCAACTAATAGTCAAGCTATTCAAATTTTAAATCAGAATACTGATGCAGTTTTTATTCCTATTGAAGATAAAGCCAAACTCGAAACCTATTTACTCGGAACAAATTTGTTTGGTTATCCAAAAATGGATGCAAATCGAAATAAAGAATTGGTTTTCTGTTACAAGGGGTCGGAGAAAGACTTTTTTTCCTTGCGTAGAGCTGGTCTTGCTTATATTGATAATTCTTCAAAATTACAAACATCGAATTTAGGAACGCTTGATAGTTTTTGTAAATATGAGGATGGCTTCTTTAGCAGTGGCCGTTCTGCTGCTTTGACGCAGATTTCAGTGCGTGTTGGTACGTCTACTATTAAGCCTGTGTTGCCTTTTAGTGGTGTGCCAGAAGGTACTGATGCTGAAGGAGCAAAAATTGATGAGCCAAAAACACTCGTAGTGACTGCGATCTCAGTTATGCCTGTTTTAAGTAGTGCTTCTGCGAAAGAGATAAATGCATGTTTAAAAAGAGCGAGTTATATCGATCCAAGTATTACAGATATTAGTACCGATGACAAAGTCACTGTATCTGAGTGTTTGCATAAGTTAAATGTACCGTTTACTACTCAGATTTCTGAATATAGTTTGGGGCAATTTTTAAAAAAATCAGGTTCGACCTGAGGTTAGGATTAGTTAGAGGTTTTTATGAACAAGAATAAACAGATTCCAAGCCATTGGATGCGTTTTAAAGTGTCGACTTTAGCTGCATCTGTAACTTCGTTGATTTTGGCGGGTTTACCTGTGCAAATTCAGGCAAGTGATATTGATATTTATCAAGCGGGGGGGACTGGGACAACTAAGATTTATATGATGCTCGATAAGTCGGGAAGTATGAACCACGATACTTATATGAAACAAGATTATGGTAATAGTTTTACTACTAAAGGAAGCTGGTGGGAGTGGTGGGATACTACAACTGAAGTATGTTCAAAAGGTACGACAATAAATTCATCTTTATATAACTCACTTAAAGTGGGGGAATATAATTACACAATTAAAGATACTGATATGTATTGTCAAGTTGATTTATCAAAGACTTTTGATACTGATGATGCTGGATATAAAGCAAAAATAAAAAAATTATGTGTGTTGCAAAGTGGAACAACATACAATTGTTATAACCGAATTGTTAATCTAAGGAAAGGCTTAATATCCCTCATCTTAGATTCAACTATTGGTAAAGATATTCAACTTGGACTAGGTGTATATTCAGGTTCAAAAGCTGAAAATTTACAAGACTTTTTATCAATGGATCCTGATACGACAAACAAAAAAACTTTAATTAATAAAATTCAAAAAATTACAGCAAATGGTGGAACTCCTATAGCAACAGCATATAATTTCGCTGGTAAGGTTTATATTGATACATCGGGAAGTTCGAATACTAGCGAGAGTTGTACGGGAAATGGGATCTATTTTTTAACAGATGGTACGCCTGATGGAGATAGTGCAAACTTTTCTTACCCTAGCGGGCTTACAAAAAAAACGGATAAAAACTTGGTTGGAACAGGTTCATATTCTAGTTACTGGAAAGAGATTGGCTATTATGCTCAGTCCATTCGAGCACATAATAAAAAAGTGAAAACTGCTACAGTAGGTTTTGGTGGAGGGTACTTAACATCTGATGATGCGATTATTACGCAAGGTGATAAAAAATACTTTGATTGTAGTAAAGTGGGTACTGCAAATAGTAATGAGCGTAATTTATGTTTGTGGGGCTCTAAAACCATACCTAATGGAACAGGTAGTGAAGGTGGTTATGGTGAAGGTGGTTTCTATACTGCACAATCTTCTGAGGATTTAGTTGCGAGTTTAAAATCGTTTATTACTGAAACTACCGTACCTATCGAAGGTTCAACCATCGGTAGCAGCACCATTCCAGTAGATGCATTAAATACAAATCAGTTGCAGCCTTTTGCTTATTTCCCGATGTTTAAACCGTTGATTGGCACGCAAGATCAGCTATGGATCGGCAACTTAAAAAAATACAATGTTATTGACGGTACTTTATATGATATTAATAAAAAATTGGTATATAGCAATGCAACAGATTTTAATACTGCATTGAAAGATTATTGGTTTAACAGCAGCGCTGCACAGCCAGATCAAGTAATCAGCTATGGTGGTAATTTAAGTCAATTATTGGGTACGCAATTACCCAAATTAGATGGATCAAATTTAGTTTTACAAAGAAAAGTATTTATCAACAGTGATAGTTCTGCTGGGGAATTAAAATCTGCGGAAAGCATTCTTAAATCAGAAACTTTGGCTGAGCGAGAGTACTTATATGGTTTATTGGGATATTCAAAACTCACAGAAGCCGATTTAACGGCGTTAAGACAAAAATCTTATACAGAGCAATTAACCTATTTAAAAACTAAAGATGCATTAAAAGGTTACCAACTAGGTTCTATTATTCATTCTTCACCTATTTTACTCACACAAAAAGGTGCAATTGTTGCTGATACGGGGTCATTAGGGTCAGTAGATCGTGATGACTATGTGCTTTTTGGTACAACACAAGGTGTTCTGCATGTTGTTAAATCGGGAACACAAAATGCCCAAGTAATAAATGGTAGTGGAATCGCTTCGGGGAGTGGTGAAGAAGTGTTTTCATTTGTTCCTAAAGAAATGTTGGCTAGACAAAAAAAGGGCTTCTTTGAATCAATGGCTGTAGAGAAAGCCTCAGATAATAATGATAATTTTTATTATGGAATAGATGGTCCTTGGACTGCACATACGGTTTATGAGCCTAATTTTTATGATGCTATAGTCGATGGAAAAACTGTTGAACGTGACGGTTTGCAAGTAAAAGCAGATGGGAAAAACAGTCATCAATATGTATATGGGGGCTTACGTATGGGAGGACGGAGCTATTACGCTTTAAACCTTTCTGATATGTCTAAGCCAAAACTGATGTTCCATATTGACCCAGATAGTGCAACAAGCGGAGCATTGTCCTATATGGGGCAAAGTTGGTCTAAACCAACAGTTGCTTATATCAAATGGAATGGTCAGCGCAAACTCGCCATGATTGTAGGTGGTGGCTATGATATGAAATATGAGGATCCTACTTTTACTAGCTCATCTTCTGGGAATGTAAAAGGAAACGGGATTTATATTTTTGATGCAGAAAATGGAAAGTTGCTCTGGTGGGGCAGTAGTAATGCTGGAAATCGAGATGGAACTGCAACAGGCGGGGTTGAAACGAAAATTGATGGTATGGTTAATAGTATTCCATCAAGAGTAAAAACAGTAGACCGAGATGGTGATGGTTTAGTCGATCATCTTTATGTCGGTGACTTGGGAGGTAAGGTGTTTCGTGTAGATTTGAATCCAAGCCACAAAGCAAATGATGTAAATAATAAGTTTGTGCTTAATGCTTTTGAGTTTGCCGATGCAAAAGAAGCCGGTAAAAATCCCCCACGTTTTTATGAGGCACCCACATTTACCATTCATACAAATACTGTAGCTAAAAAATATGCAGTCATTTCGATGGCTTCAGGAGATAGAAGTAGTCCTTTGAAGTCTGACAGTTCTGCACAAGATATGATTTTAGGGTTCTATGATAATGATGTAACTAAAACTACACCTGCAAAAGGCACAACAGTCAAATTAACAAATATGAATGAAATTTATAAGGCTGGTGCAGCGACTGATAAAACAGCTGGCTGGTATTATCGATTACCTATCATAACAGCTACTAGTGGGGGTAATTCAAAATCATATCAAACAAGAGGATTATCCGAAGGCGTCGCTCTAGATGGTGATTTATACTATTCAATTTTTGACCCAAGTAAAACCAACAATGGCAGTAATGGAAGTAGTACCAGTTGTTCTGGCGGTATTGTTGGAGTAAGTACAGCAGTCAAATTATGTTTGCCATCTGGTAAGTGTGGAACAGATACAAAAATTACAACTGTAGGTGACTTAGGTGGAGGGATTATTGGTCTCAATGTTGGACCTGGCTCTACCCAAGGTTCTCGAAAATTAATTTTTAATAAACCTCCAGAAATATGTATTGGTTCAGACTGCACACAAAATTCAATTACAGAGTATCAAACTGCAAATAAGTTATTACCAACCCGTTGGTATGATATGACACCATATGTGGGAGCGAAATAATGGCTAAAGGGTTTACATTAATTGAATTAATGTTGGCTGTTATTATTATTGCGATTTTGGCAGCCATTGCGCTGCCAAGTTACCAACATTATGCACGTAAAAATAATGAAAAAATTGTTGAACAGAAATTGCAAGATATTGCACTTAAGCTTGAAAGTGAACGGAGTACAAACTTTAGTTATAAAAATTTTATATTAGATTCTGAAGATAAAACTACCCCGAAAGGCAAGGTAGGAACAGATATTAAATATAATATTGTTATTGATACTTCAATTTTTCAAAAATGGATATTAGTAGCGTGTGTCAATAAAGATTTAAAAGATGCTGCTAAATACAATAACTTTGCGTTGAATAGTGAGGGAACTTCATGCCGATGGAAAGAAACAGATACATGTACGGTGCCTGCAAGTTGTAAGGTGTCATCATGATTAAAAATGGCTTTACATTAATTGAGTTAATGATTGTAGTTGTAATCATAGGCATCTTAGCTGCAATTGCTTATCCAAATTATATAGAATACTCAAAAAGAACAAAAAGAGTTGAAGCACAAACACTTATGCAAGAGATGGCTCAAAAGTTAACGGCTTACAAAATTGCAAATGGTTCTTTCAAAGATATTGGAACTTCCGGATTAGTCAATTCTACAATACCGACAACCGGAGCAAGTAATTATAATCTTTCAATTACAGATATTGACGGCGTAGCCTATTCTGCAACGACAAAAAATGGTTCATGGCGTTTAACTGCGACACCAATAAATGGAATGCTAAATACTGGTGTGTTAACACTGGACTCTCAAGGAAAACAGTGTTGGTATAAGGATGCTCTGGTCTGCTCGCCATGGGACGGCAAATAACTCCAAATCCAAAATTGTAGCCAAACACACTTTTTAATCTTTCATTCAGGGCAAAGTTCAAGTAAAATACTGCCCTCTATGAAAGGGGTTTGAGCTGTATCGATGGTCGATACAGGGATAATCCGTAAAAACTATAAGGTTCTATCATGGTTGTTATTCGTCTTACTCGTGGTGGTGCTAAAAAGCGTCCATTCTATCAAATCGTTGTAACTGACAGCCGCAATGCGCGTGACGGTCGTTTCATCGAACGTATCGGTTTCTTCAACCCGACAGCTCAAGGTAAAGCAGAAAAACTTCGTTTAGATGCTGACCGTTTTGCTCACTGGGTTTCTCAAGGTGCTCAACCTTCAGATCGCGTTGCTTCTTTAGCTGCTCAAGCTAAAAAAGCTGCAACTGCTGTTTAATATGGTAGTAGATTGCCCATGACACCAACACAGAATGTTCCCGAAGATCGTATTCAGATTGGACAGCTACGTTCAGCATATGGATTAAATGGGTGGCTCTGGGTCTATTCCAATACAGAACCCATGAGCAACATATTTGACTATCTGCCTTGGTACATTGAGACCAAAGCAGGTTGGCAAATTGTCGATGTAAAACGTTGGAAACCACATGGTAAAGGCCTGGTTGTTTCGCTTAAAGGTGTGAGTGATCGCACTGGGGCAGACCAACTGGTTGGCACCAATGTCTGGATTGCTAAATCGCAACTGCCTCAAGCGGGTGTAGATGAATATTATTGGTCTGATTTAAAGGGTCTAACAGTGTTAGGTCTGAATGATGAGGATCAAGAAGTGAATCTCGGTCAAATTTTTGAACTGTTTGAAACAGGTGCCAATGATGTGATGGTGGTTCGCGCAACTGCCGACAGTATCGATGGCGAAGAGCGCATGATTCCATGGCATAAAGATGTGGTACAACGCGTTGATCTTGAAGCTGGTCGTATTTACGTCAATTGGGGCGTAGACTACTAACACTTTTTGGAAATAAGGGAGTCTGCGATGTTTTTTGCAGTCATTACGCTTTTTCCTGAAATGTTTGAAGCGATTACAGCCTACGGTATTAGCGGGCGCGCAGCAAAACGTGATTTGATGCAAATTCATTGCATCAATCCACGCGATTTTGCAACGGGCAACTATAAACGGGTGGATGAACGTCCATTCGGTGGTGGTCCGGGTATGGTGATGATGGCAAAGCCTCTGGCACAAGCAATTCACCGTGCCAAAGAGCTTGCAAATGAAGCAGGCGCAGTTCAGGTTCCTGTGGTGTATATGTCACCGCAAGGAAAAACCTTAAATGAAGCTGCGGTACAGGACTTCGTTCAATATGACGGATTGATTGTACTGTGTGGGCGTTATGAGGGGGTCGATGAACGTTTGATCCAGCAATATGTTGATCAGGAATGGTCAATTGGTGATTATGTTTTGTCGGGTGGTGAACTGCCAGCGATGGTTTTATTGGACAGTATTATCCGGAGACTTCCGGGGGCGATGTCTGATGAACAATCCCATGTGCAAGACTCCTTTGTGGATGGTCTGTTAGACTGCCCACAATATACCAAGCCTGACCAGTTTGAAGGTTTGGATGTGCCTGAGGTACTTAAATCAGGTCATCATGCAAACATTGAAAAATGGCGGTTTTTGCAGCGTTATCAACGGACACTTGAACGTCGACCTGAACTGGTCGAACAAGTAGAATTGACCAAGCAGCAAAAAAAATGGCTGAAAGATTTGTAAGACATTGCTGAGAAATTGGTGCTGTCTTCGAAAACGGTACTTAAATTGAGTTTAAGTATTCTTTAATAGGCTCTTTAAAGTTGAGATGGTCAACTTTAAAGGGAAAGATAATCGGGTCTATGCGCTTTAGCCTCTAGCCCCCGCGATGATCAGACCTCTTCTGACTCGCATTATTGGAGATACCCCATGAGCGGTAAGCATCCTTTAGTTCAAGTAATTGAAAATGCACAATTGAAACAAGACATCCCTGCTTTCGCACCAGGTGATACAGTGATTGTTTCTGTAAAAGTTAAAGAGGGCGACCGTGAGCGTCTTCAGGCTTTTGAAGGTGTGGTAATTGCGAAGAAAAACCGTGGCTTGAACTCTGCGTTCACAGTACGTAAAATTTCTAGCGGTGTTGGTGTTGAGCGTGTATTCCAAACTCACTCTCCAATCGTAGCTAAAGTTGAAGTGAAACGTCGTGGTGATGTTCGTCGCGCTAAACTTTACTACCTACGCGAATTGTCTGGTAAAGCTGCACGTATCCGTGAAAAATTACCAGCTCGTAAAGTTAAAGCTTCTTAAGTTTAGGCTCAAGTTAAGTTTTATCTCGAGTTAAAAAATGCGCCTTTGGGCGCATTTTTTATATTCTAATATTGATATAAGAACTATAAGCCTTGAAGCTTCAACCGGTTGGCATGTTGGCGATACACATCGACCGGGTCAGGGGCAAAGATGCTTTTCAGGCCCAAGACCATATTGACTTCATCTAAGTGATTCCAGTTGTAGTTATCACGAATGGTTTTACCAAATTTGGCACTACAGCGAGAGACCAGACCATCATTGTCCTTGCCACCATCAATCAGCAGGCTGGTGACTTTCAAAGCAGAGTCAGGATCGAGAATATTGGTGACTGTGCCGGTGCCGGTAAATGAATAGTTATAAATATTATTCTGTTTATAGGCACCTTCGCCACAGGTCGTGCTTGACATTCCCAGCGGATATTTCTGATTAAATTGTGCCGATCCTGCCAGTGTCAGACTGCGACCACCTGCAAGAGAATCATGCGGGAAGCTGTTTGGATCCAGTCCTTGGGCCCAGGTGATGGCTTTAGACACCAGATTAATCCCACCGACCAAAGGGCCTTGTAGTGGCGTATCTTCTGCCTGAAGAATCAGATCTGCAACTGGTGAGCCTTTATGCGGCGCACCGACCGCAGTCAGAGAGGCGACCAGTTGAGGCGCTACACCAGCGACATAACGAATCGTGGGACCACCATGAGAATGACCAATCAGATTGACTTTAGATGCGCCTGTAATCGCCCGAATTTCCTTCACTTGTTCTAAGAGTTGTTCACCGCGAATTTCTGATGAGTTAAACGGCGATACTCGGGTCGCCCAGACATTGCCACCATTGCGGGCCAGATCCGGTAAAATCTGATACCAGTAATCCAGACCAAACTGATCTGTACCGACCCGGATAAAGCCTGCCATCCCGTGTGCAAACACGATGGGATATTGGGTCTTGGCATAGTGTGAGCTGGCTTTCGCTGTGACCTGACTGGCCTGAGTGGATGCCTGAGCCGTGACACATGTGCCTGCCAGCAGCAGACTGGTGATGAATAATCCGTATTTCATGCTATTTTCCTCATTTTTGTTGTTTTGACAGGATGATTCTTATCCTGCTTTGCCAAATGACCCATCCGAAACGGGCGAGTTAAGTTTTAAGTTGCTGTATTTAAAAATTATGATTGATGGATAGCAGTGAATGATTTATAAGCCTTGCAGTTTGAGCCGGTTGGCATGTTGGCGATAGAGTGCTATCGGGTCTTGGGCAAAAGGCCCTAAAATGCCGAAGAACTGGTTCACTTCATCGAAATGATTGTGGGCATAGTCTTGACGAATGATCTGACCATAACGTCCACTACATAAAGGTAGAGCGCCATCGTTGGCTTCACCTTTTAAGAAAGTCCCGCCTAAACTGACAATAGTCGATTCAATGATATCCAGAGGATTGGTGGTTTGCCGGTTGCCCATCCAGGAGTAATGATGAATGCCATTGGCTGTGATCTTTATGCCTTGGGTCTGACAGTCTTTAGGAATCGCAGCAGAACCGTATTTTATATTGAAGGCTCGAATGTCTTCAGGATGCATGGCACTTAAGGCCGCTGTGATATTTACGGGATATTGATTTGCTGTTACCAGATTCATGCTGTAGCCCAGAATTGTTCCAATGGCATGAATCAGCGGTTCTAGTAAAGGTGTCTGGCTGGTATTGACAAAAACAGGTGTGCCTTTCATCGCACCTGCAATTGCGGTCAGTGAAGCCACTTTGGCAGGTGCAACAGCTTCAATATATTGAATGGTTGGTCCACCTTGACTATGTCCAATCAGATTGACTTTAGCTTTACCCGTCAGTGCAAGAACTTCGTCAATTTGTAGTAACAGCTGTTCACCACGTAGTTCATTGGATGCAACCGCAGATAATTCCGCGGAAAATACACGCGCACCATGACGGGCTAAATCTTGCGGGATCTGATACCAATAATCTAAACCGATGTTATCGGTTCCAATGCGGTTAAAGCCCAGACCGAAGCCATGGACAAAGATGAGCGGATAATGGGTTTTGGCGTAGCTGGATATAGCGAATTTGGGTGTATATTCAATCAATGGACTCTGCTTGGCATAAGCCAAGGAACAACTGAATCCAATAAATAGACTGAATACCAGGCTTATTGTTTTCATTATTCTATCTCTGCTTCATCCGGGAAAATGATGACCGCTTATATAGCAAAGCCTTTATCAATCCCGATAAAGGCGAGCCGCTTACAAACCTTGCAGCTTTAAGCGGTTGGCATGCTGACGGTATAACGTCACCGGATCTGGAGCGAATAGACCTTTCAAGCCAAACATCATGTTGGCAAGATCGGTATGATTGAGTTTGTAATTGTCATTAATCACTTTACCCATATAAGTACTACAACGTGCGACCATACCATCATTGTTTTTATTGCCATAAGACAGTGGGCCCAGTTGCATTAAAATCGTATCGATGTCTAAGGCATTGGTGGCTTGTGCCACACCTGTCCATGAATAGTAATAAATACCTTTAGAATCTTTAGGTTTGAGGTTTTTATTACAGTTCTCAGTCGCTGCTAAAACGCCGTCTTTGACTGCTTCTTTTGCAACAGTTGCATTAAAGTTTTTTGATTCTGTTTGGGTTAGTGATTTCATCGATGCATCAAAATCGATTTCTAATTCAGGTTTAAGCTGAGCGAGTGCAATTAAAGGTCCCACAATATAGTCACCTAAAATATTAAACGCGGTGCGGCTTAAACTATTGCTTTGAATATCGTCAGCAACTTTAGAACCATGATAGGTACCAGCAACGCCTGTAATCGATGCCAGATATTCTGGTTTAGTGGCAGCGACATAGAGCACGGTTGGCCCGCCATGAGAGTGACCAATCAGGTTGACTTTGTGTTTGCCGGTGATTGCTATCACATCTTCAACCTGGCTGATCAGCTGTTCACCGCGATGTGCTGTCTTATTTGCCGGAGACAACTGTGCAGCAAAGACGGTAGAACCATTGCGTGCCATATCCGGCAGAATCTGATACCAGTAATCCAGCCCGATGCTGTCGGTGCCAATGCGTGACCAGCCTAGCCAGCCATGTACCATCAGAATAGGATATTTGGTTTTGGCATAATCAGATCTGGCCTTTTCAATCACCTGTGTCGCACTTGCCGCGGCATGAGCCTGTGCAGAAAAGCTTAATCCCAGAGTTGTTGCTAAAGTCACAGTCAGTAACTGTGCTGTCTTGCTGAAAGTACGCATAAGCATCCCTTTTTAATTTTATCGTTATTAAAGCAATCATTGCTTTTCTAGAGTGTTGTAAGCCACAAAATCAGACTTTGGACCATACAGTTTTGGCCTTCTATGGCTGAGCAATTTTTCTTTTGAGTAGCGGTATTTTTTCACTTCAACGCGCTAAAACCATGTCATTTTAGGACACGACAGAGAGAAGAGATTTACATTGTAAGAATATGTTTTATTTACGGCTGTATTTAAATTTTAAGTTGTTGAAATACAAAACACTCATTGAGGTTATTTTGTGTAAACAAGAAATATTTAGAAACAAAGTTAGGGTGGGAGATATGAAGGCATAAAGCTTTCGATATGAGAATCATAAAAAAGCCATCAACAGGTGATGGCTTTTAGGCTTAATTCGCAAAGGGCAACTTGCCGCCTTGATCATGAATCTTTTCAAAGGTTTCGACCCGCAGCTGGTCATTCGGCTGTTGAAAACGTTGCTGGCGCAGCTTCTCGACGGCTTGCTGTTTGGCGCTGTCACTCATGCCACTTTGCATGATGCTATCCCGTTCATTGAGATACGTCGTGACACTGGATTTCCAGCTGGCACGTTCGCCATCCAGTTGCTCCAGACGTTGCGTGGCTTCAGGGCCGACCAGGTTTAATCGCATTTGACGAATCTCTGCATTTGAGCCACCACGCGCTTTAATGTCTGCGCTGAGTTTGCGTAAATCTTCGAGTTTATTCAGTTGTTCCAGATTTTCCTGCCAGTCTTGTGGCAATTTTTCAAACAGATTTTTGAGCTTCTGGGCTTTTTCAGACTCGCTTAAGCTGTTGTCTGCCAGCACGGCCATACGGTCAAGCGTATATTCATGATAGGTGTCTTCGGTACCAAATAAACCTTCAATTTCATAATTAGAAAAATATTGTTTACGCAAATTCTGGGTGCTGCTATAGATGCTGCGGTAATAGGCCGGATCTTCCTGATCGAGGCCTGTCGGTGCAGTCAGTTGGCCTAAACCTTGACGATACTGAATATAGCGATCCCATAAATCCAGAATTTGTGAGAGAGCGGGTTCTTTATGATTCTGGCGAATGTAAGTTTTAAAATCCTTTTGAATCTGCGCCAGATTTTTTTCACCAAACTGGGTAATAAAATATTCAAAACAGTTTCGAGTCTGTTCATTGACGGTCAGACGGTTACTCGCATCCAGCTGCATCTGGCAATTGATTTCGGTATCTTGCTGGCTGGCACTGGAAAACGCTGCATTGGCCGGGCTGGTCATACTTAATGCAGCGGGTTCGCCGCGGCGTTCACTAAGAGGTGATTGGCCAATAATCTCTGTCTGTGATTCATTCTGAGGAGATAACCAGAGCATCAGGGTGATAAAGCACAGCACCACCAGAGCCAGAATGATCCATATCTTGTATTTCTGCATATCCTATGCACCTGTTTTTTCGGTTTCATTATTTTTAGAGTTTTGATTCGGCTGAATATGCCATAAAAATCATCAGATACCATAGAAAAGTTGTAAATCATCGCACAGGGTTTTACCATGGCGCCAATTTATAAAATGTCTGATTTTTTGCCATGAAAGCATCATCTCCTAAAATTCAGCGTCGTCATCTTAGTGGTGTCTTCCTTTTGAATAAACCCTTGGGCATTAGTTCTAATGCTGCATTGCAAAAAGTTCGCTGGTTGTATCGTGCGCAAAAAGCAGGCCATACCGGGGCACTGGATCCTCTGGCCTCGGGTTTATTACCGATATGTTTAGGTGAGGCGACCAAGTTTTCGCATTATTTATTAGATTCAGTCAAGCGTTATCAAACGACGGTCTTTCTTGGACATAGCACCACCACCGGCGATGTCGAAGGCGAAGTCTTATTAGAAAAAGCGGTTCCTGAACTTTCGGAAGCGTTGATTCAAGAAACCTTGACACAGTTTATCGGTGATATCCAGCAAGTGCCACCGATGTATTCGGCGCTGAAAAAAGAAGGCCGTCCTTTATACGAACTGGCACGTAAGGGCATCGAGATTGAACGTGAAGCGCGCCCGATTAGCATTCTGGCCATTGAGTTTTTATCCTTTACTGAAAATAGCATCACGCTGGATATTACCTGCTCTAAAGGGACTTATATCCGGGTACTCGGTGAAGATATTGCCAAAGCCTTGGGTACTTACGGCCATCTGACCTATTTACACCGCATTAAAACCGGTCATTTTGATTTGATCCCGAGTTATACCATTGAATATCTGGAAAGCCTGAGTGAAGACGAGCGTGATAGGTTGTTATTGCCGGCTTATGCGCCGGTGCAACATTTCCCGCAAGTCCAAGTGCCAGAAGGGCGGGCAGAATATTTTAGCCGTGGCATGGAAAGTAATATCGAGCACGATGCAGCTGAACAGGTCTTGGTTTTTGATGGTGAAAAATGTTTAGGCCTGGCGGAAATTAGTGATAAAAAACGCCTGGTGCCAAAACGCGTCTTAAACCTCTAAGCAAGGTCTGAAATATGGATATTGAGATCATCATCAGCCTGATTGTCTTTGCATTTTTTGCAGGGGGAATTGATGCTGCTGTAGGCGGTGGTGGTCTGATCCAGATTCCGGCAATTATGGGTAGTCTGCCGCATTTACAGCCGGCTACCGTATTTGGTACCAACAAACTGGCCTCGATTTTTGGTACTGGCTCTGCTGCATTTTCCTATTTGCGTCAGGTAAAACTGCCGTGGTTGCTCTTGGGCGTGATTGCAGCTTGCAGTTTCATCAGCTCGTTTATTGGCGCGGCCAGTGTCACCCTGATTCCGGTCGAAATCCTCAAACCTTTTGTATTGATCATGCTGATTGTCATCGCGATTTATACCGTGATGAAAAAGCAGTTTGGTCAGGTGCATGTTCAGCAAAAGCTCACCAGGAAAATGTTGGCATTGGCAGTTTTGGGCAGTCTGGCCATCGGATTTTATGACGGAATTTTCGGGCCGGGTACGGGCAGTTTCTTTATTTTCTTTTTCATTCGTTATTTAAGTGTCGATTTTTTACATGCTTCAGCTTTATCTAAAATTGCCAATTTCACCACCAATCTGGCAGCGTTAACTTTCTTTATTCCCAGCGGCAATGTGCTATTTATGGTCGGGGCGATGATGGCGGTGGCCAATATCTGTGGTTCCTTGCTAGGTGTCAAATTAGCCTTTAAATATGGCAGTGGCTTTATCCGGATTTTATTCCTGATTCTGGTCAGTTTACTGATTTGCCGGATGGCCTATCAGATTTTCTTTATATAAGAATAGATGTAAACCATTCTCAATATTAAAGTTTTTTATACAATTTGTACTTATAAAACCTCCTGAACCCATGACATTTTCTTTCTATGATGTAAAAAGGCAGGGCGAAAACAGGAGAAAAATTAGATGACCACCATTTTTGAAGCATTAAGAGAAAGTCATGAAATTCAGCGTGATCTTGCAGAAAAATTACTACAAACTTCAGGGGATACAGCAGAACGTCGTGAGCTGTTCAAACAACTCAAGAATGAATTATTTGCCCATGAAGCGGCTGAAGACCGTTATTTCTATATCCCCCTGATGATGACTGATTCGGGCTTGAATATTACTCGGCATGCCTTGGCCGAACATCATGAAATGGACGAGATGATTGAAGAGCTGACTGCAACAGAATTGAGTAATCCGGGCTGGATTGCAATTGCCAAAAAGCTTTCCGAAAAAGTGCATCACCACTTAAAAGAAGAGGAACATGGTTTCTTCCAGCAAGCAGGAAAAATTCTCGGTGAAGAGCAAAAGACCGCTTTAGCAGCGCAGTACAAGACTGAATATCAACGTTATAAAGACATGAAAAAAGATATGCTGGTACAAAGCTAAATTTTAACTTCACATCAAATAAATAAAAAAGATGGCGCTACAGCCATCTTTTTATCCGGATTCATTTCTTTGAGGTATTTCTTCCAAATGAAGAAAGCACAAGAATGAATGAAAATATTGAGTCAGTTGCCCAGATCCCAATCAGGCTTTATGCACTCCGCTCTGCAGCTCCTTGACGCGCGGCACGTACTGTCACACCGACAGAGGCCAGCATAATACACACCAGAGCGACCGCTTGCAGTACCGTGATTTTCTCACCCAATAACAGAAAACCGGTCAAAGCTGCTAAAGCCGGAGAGAGGCTGGACAGGGTGCCATAACTCATTTTGTTTAAATGCTGTAAGGCTTTTAAATCGAGGGCATAAGGAATCGCGGTGGCCAGAATTGCAATCACAATGGCCTTGCCCCAATGTTGTGTATCAATCAATGCGGGCGCGTTGTTGTAGAGCCCGATCGGCAGCAGACACAATGCTGAAATACTGATGGCAATGGTCAGTGCATGCATGCCGATATTCTGCTGAACTACACGTTGGCCAAAGAAAATATATAATGCCCAGCAGAAACCTGCCCCCAAGGCACAAGCTGCGCCCAACAGGTCAAAATTACTGCTGTTGGCCTGTCCCCATGGCACCATCAGCGCGATGCCCAAAATGGCCATCAATACCCAGATATAATCACTACGGTGTTTAATCGAGAGTAGAGCCAGGCCCAAAGGGCCAATAAACTCCAGACCTACCGCAATGCCCTGCGGTAAACGACCAAGTGACAGATAGAATAAAATATTCATGACCCCTAAAGCCGCGCTATAGCAGAGTAAATCCCGCCATTTTAAAAAAGGCAAACGTGAAATTATTTTCCAAGAGCGGAACATGACGCAGACAATGATTGCAGCAAAACAGAGTCTTAAAATGGTGACAGTAATCGGATCCAGTACACTAAACAGCTGTTTGGCAAAAGATGCACTGATCTGGTACGAAGTCATGGACAAGACCATGAAGAATACGGCAAGAAGTTGGGCGTTTGGCATGAAAGCAGCTTCTACCCAGAGCGGGTGAAAATGAGAAATAGAAAGAAATGAAATTATAGCAAACTGGTTGATTTTTGCTGAGTAGGCCAGAGCAATATTTTGTGAATGCAACTTAAGTTTGGAGACAATCAATTTACATTTTAGCTCAATCAAATATGTGAAGTTTTAAATTCAAAATTAAACTTACCTCAGGTGTGGTTACAAATTAATCAATTTTTAATTTGATCTTATTTTTATATTTATTAAAATATCTTAGATCCCAATTCGGGGCAGCATTAAAATAACAATGAAAATAATAAGGTAGATAATAATGAAATTACGAATACTTTCTTGCGCCATTTTGGGCTGTATGCTTGCAGCATGTGGTAGCTCTGATAATTCGGATAATAATACACCAGTCCCTAGCCAACCGGCTCCAAGCAATCCTGGTAATCCGAACAATCCTGGAACCCCGGGTGATGGAGCATCAGACACAGTGTCGGAATTCTACAACTATCAGTTCAACTTGCCGAATGCTGATGCAGCAGACATGGAGTCGAAAAAACTTCTATTGGCCAGTCATAAAAATAAAATTACTGACGGCATATTATATGCAGATGATAACAGTGTCGTGGATACTGAATATAATATTGAGGAGAACATGGTCTTCCCGACTTATGTCACCGCTAAAGGGGTATTTCCTGCAGATCGGACCCGTACAGCATTCGGCTATAAGCTGGAAAAAGTACTGGAAAATACGACCACTCAATTTAAGAGTCGTCCTGTGACGATACCGGAGAACAACATCAGTAATCATCGGCATATAGAGTGGTACGACCTGTCAGGAAAAGCATTAACTGAACGTACCAATATTGCTGTGGTGAAAATGTATGAGGATGCTGCAACCAGAGTGTTATTTAATAGTGATAATACGACAGCCGCTGACCGTAAATATTATAATGAGTTTGCAGCCAATTTTATTGATTTGCAGAAGGCGCGCATATTCCCGAATGGATCTAAATGTTTCCGTCTCCAGGCTGAACATCCGGAAGAAGAATATATTGAATTTGATCCGGAAACAGAAACTGACTATCGCACGCTGGCTGCTTGGCAAGCACAAACGTCTGTCCAGGAGCTGGCAAAAATTATTCTAGATGAGACCATGGCTGGCTTGAAATATAAAAAGGCAGAATATAAAGATGCTGCTATGCAATATTACAAATATTTTGGTGCGATCGAATATCAAGGAGGAATTTATAACAGTGCGTTCTCGGAACATGGAGAACATATTGATCACAACGATTATGTTGCCCAATCACGAAAAGTGGCTTTAGACAAATTAAAGGAAAATGATGCCAGTCCTTTAATGATCAAATGGACAGAATACACTTATGATCAGCTTGCTTTTGCATGTGATGGCTATAATGTGACAGCAGCCACTGTATTAAATACGGCGATTAAAGACGCAACACCACGTTAAAATGATTCTAATAAAGGTATTTTAAATAAAGGCGCTTAAGCGCCTTTATTTTTATTCAATGTTTTCGTCTTTGACTGGTCACCGTACAGCCAATTGAAGCACTAATAATCGTGGTCAGTGCCAGCCATTGTGTCCACAATAAAGTTTCACCCAGGAAGATAAAACCAGAGAGTGCTGCGATTGCAGGTTCCAGACTCATCAAAGTACCAAAACTCAAGGCGGTTAAATTTCGCAGGGCAATCATTTCCAGGGTAAAAGGCAGGGCGCTGGCCAGCACAGCCAGAGCCATGAAATATAACAGGCTGATGGGTTCAAAGGTATGCGCAGGAATGCCAGCAAAAAGTGCAATTGGCATCAGTACCAGCATCCCGACCAACATGCCCAAGCACACGGTATGGTTGCCGGAAACCCCGGAAGGCTTTTGCCCAGCGACGATGTATAGCGCCCAACAGGCACCCGCACTTAGGGCAAATAGAATCCCGACCGGATCAAGTGGCTGTGCAGCCTGATCAAAGGGAAACAGCAGAATCAGGCCTAAAATCGCCAATCCGACCCAGACAAAATCAAATTTTTGCCGCGCATAAAACAGCGCCACACTTAAAGGGCCAATGAATTCAAAAGCAACCGCAATGCCCAGCGGCAAGCGATCAATAGACAGATAAAACAGCAGGTTCATACCTGCCAGGGCCAGACCATAACTGAGAATGGCCGGCCACTTGATCTGTCTGAAATGAATTTGCCAAATTTTAAAAATCAATGCCAAAATTACAGCACCCAAAAGCAGACGCATGGCTGAAACGGTCAGAATGGGAAACTGACCGAACAGATATTTGGCAAAGGAGCCACTGCTTTGCATACTGATCATCGCGATCAGGAGAATCAGTGGCGCTTGTACAATAGGTGCAATTTTAAAATTCAGCATAACTTAATAGGTTTCGATTTCTCGAAGAGCGGAAGAACAGTAAAGGCTGAAAAATAAAAACCTTAAAAAACAAAAAACCACAGCCCGAAAGCTGTGGTTTTTGCATATCGTTAAATTAGAACAGTACGCGTACGCGGATTGTTCCTTCAACTTCATGTAGGGTATCGAGTGCTTCTTTAGATGCAGTCGCGTCTACGTCCATCACCAGGTAACCGACATCACCTTTGGTCATTAAAGACTGGCCAGAGATGTTAATGCCATGTTCAGCAAACAGGTTGTTGATCTTAGAAAGAACGCCCGGCATGTTTTTATGAATGTGCAGTAAACGGTGTTTACCTTCAGTCAATGGCAGCGCAATTTCCGGGAAGTTCACTGCAGATAAAGTCATACCTTTATCTGAATAGGCAACGAATTTCTCAGCAACTTCCAGACCGATGTTGGCTTGTGCCTCCATGGTCGAACCACCCACGTGCGGAGTCAGGATCACGTTTGGAAGGTTACGCAGTGGAGAAACGAATTCTTCACCATTGGCTTTCGGCTCTTTCGGGAATACGTCTACTGCAGCACCAGCAATGTGACCAGACTTGATCGCATCTGCCAGATCTTCAATCACAACACATGTACCACGTGCTGCGTTCAGGAAGATTGCACCTTCTTTCATTTGCGCAAACTGTTCTTTGCCAAAGAAATTACGGGTAGATGGCAGATCCGGAACATGTAGAGTAACCACATCTGCATTGGCCAGTAATTCGCCCATAGAACCGACTTGACGTGCATTTCCTAAAGGTAGTTTTGTCACTGCATCATAATAGGTCACTTTCATGCCCAGGCTTTCAGCCAGTACAGAAAGTTGTGAACCGATTGAACCGTAACCAACGATACCTAAAGTTTTACCACGTGTTTCGAATGAACCGACAGCCGATTTGTTCCAGCCACCTGCATGTGTATCTGTTGATTTTTCAGGTACACGGCGCAGAAGCAGAATCGTTTCTGCCAATACCAGTTCAGCAACCGAACGGGTATTTGAGTAAGGGGCGTTAAATACCGGAATACCGCGACGCATCGCAGCATCAAGGTTCACCTGGTTGGTCCCGATACAGAAACAACCCACAGCAATCAGTTTGTTCGCAGCTTCAAATACTTCTTCAGTCAATTGAGTACGGGAACGAATACCGACGAAGTGTGCATCTTTAATCGCTTCTTTCAGTGCTTCGCCTTCGAGCGCTGTTTTACGATAATCGATGTTGGTATATCCAGCTGCATTCAATGTGTCGATTGCGTTCTGATGAACGCCTTCTAACAGTAGAAAACGGATTTTATCTTTAGGTAGAGATAGATGTTGGCTCATTACGGCTCCGCTACAAAGGCCAAATTTAGTCGCGGTATAATAGCACAGGAAAAGGGCGGTTATACATTTCCTTGATGACGGCAATATCAGCTATTTTTGCAAGTGATAGTAGTGAAAATGATAAATCTGGTTGATTTAAATATTCATTTTCAAAGGTATATTATCAAAATTGTCATTTTTTAAAGGAATCCCCTAAAAATAGCTTATAATATTGCGCCATGCTGTTTAAGCTGCCATTTTTGGTGCTTTAATCATCATGTTTCGCCTGATTTGTATACAGGCTTTTATGCCTAAAAAATATGCAAATAAACCAGCGAAGTCTCTCTTGTTTAAATCATGCTAGGTCTGCAAACGATGAATGCTCCAGTCGCTTTAACCCCTGAGTTATTGACCCAATTGACGGCAATTTTGGGTGAAAACCGTATTAAAACCGATACGGACAGCCTCCAGAATTGGGGTCGTGATCATACGAAACACTTTGATCCAAACCCATCGGTCATCGTTTTTCCTTCGACGACTGAACAGGTTCAAGACATCGTAAAATTGGCAAACCAGTTTAATGTTGCAGTCACCCCATCAGGCGGTCGTACGGGTCTGTCTGCAGGTGCAGTTGCAGCCAATGGCGAGATTGTGGTGAGCATGGACAAGATGAACCAGATTCTGGAATTCTTCCCGGCAGACCGGATGGTTCGCGTGCAGGCAGGCGTGGTAACTGAACAGTTGCAAAACTATGCTTCCGATCAGGGCATGTATTATCCAGTCGACTTTGCTTCTGCGGGCTCAAGCCAGATTGGCGGGAACATCGGCACCAATGCCGGTGGTATTAAAGTTATTAAATACGGCATGACCCGTAATTGGGTACTTGGCCTGACCGTGGTGACAGGTAAAGGTGATGTACTACGCCTGAACAAGGGCATGATCAAGAATGCAACCGGTTATGCGCTGCAACACTTATTTATTGGTGGTGAAGGTACACTGGGGCTAGTCACTGAAGCTGAAATCAAGTTGGAACGTCAACCGCAAGACCTGCAAGTGATGGTGCTGGGTGTCACTGATTTTGATGCAGTCATGCCCGTGCTTCATGCATTCCAGGCGAAAATTGATTTAACCGCATTTGAGTTCTTTGGTGAACTGGCAATGCAAAAAGTACTGGCCAATGGTCATGTACAACGTCCATTTGAAACTGAATGTCCATTCTATGTTTTGCTTGAGTTTGAAGCGCCGTTTGAGCCGATTATGGACAAGGCGATGGAAATTTTTGAGCATTGTATGGAACAAGGTTGGGTACTGGACGGCGTTCTGAGCCAAAGTCTGGACCAGGTCGAAAGCTTATGGCGTTTACGCGAAGACATCTCTGAGTCAATCGCGCCATTTACACCATACAAAAATGATATTTCAGTATTGATCACGCACGTTCCTGCATTTATTAAAGAAATTGATGCAATTGTTGCAGAGAACTACCCAGACTTTGAAATTTGCTGGTTCGGTCATATTGGTGACGGTAACTTGCATTTGAACATCTTAAAACCAGCGGATTTAAGCAAGGATGAATTCTTCGCTAAATGTCAGGTAGTAAACAAGTATGTCTTTGACACCGTGAAAAAATATGATGGTTCAATTTCAGCCGAACATGGCGTAGGGATGACCAAGAAGCCATACCTTGAATATTCACGTTCTGCGGAAGAAATCGAATATATGAAAGCCCTGAAACAAGTGTTCGATCCAAATGGTATTATGAACCCGGGTAAATTATTTGATCTTTAATCTGATCGGATTTTAAAAGTTTACAAAAGCGCATCGCAAGTTGCGCTTTTTTTATTGCTGTGTAAATGGGGTTACATAGTCTAAATAGCGTTAAGCTGAAAAGCGCGGCATGATAAATTTGTATAATAAGGATAATCTGGGTTAAACGATATGTTACGGTTATTGGCGGTTACAGCTTTAGGTCTGGGTATGATGATGTCGGGTTGTACCACTACCCAGCAGGTGATTGCAAAAGTGCAGTCTTCTTCGGATACACCTTTGGATCAGGTACTTAAAATGAGGCCTGATTTACGTAATGAACTGGCAACAGTCGAGATTCGTCAGTTTTTTAATAATGTGGAGTCACCCACCGTTGGGCAGGTGAAAGTGACTGAAACAGGTTTGTTGGATGATTCGGTCAAATCAGTGCAGACCATTTATCATTTCAAAAAAGAACAGAAGAGCTGGAAAATGCACAATGCTGAAAAGTTATATCAATGTGCACGTGGTTCAAATACCAGAAACTTCCAGAAAGCAGTCTGCCCATAATAGTGTTTGATCTTTAGTCAGAATTTGGTTAAAAGCGTATCTTAGTGGTGCGCTTTTTGCTTTTGGGAAGAGGGGGGAGTTGATGGACTCAAATATATTAGCCGCTACAATTGGCGTGATTGGAGGATTTTTAGCTTCACTCTTATTATTCTATCTAAATAGGTTTTATACCAATTACGATAAAAGAAAATCAGAAAAAATCCTACGAGAAAAATTATTGTATCGTGAGAAAGATAGTGAATTAGAGGCAGATCAAAATTTTATTTTTTCTTTACCTGACTTGAAAAGAGAAGTGTATTTAAACTGTCATATCAATTGGGATAGCGAAATTGCTCTTAATATGATGAAAGGTAATGAAGACTTAATCTGGTTTTTAAGATTCTGTTGGCTGAGCTTAGTAAAATTTTTTCCTCAAGACCATTTTTCAACAGAAGGATATGTTAATTATATTGATAAATTTATCATGGATAGGGCTAACTATCATTACTCTAGATTAGACTGTAGTGACCAATTAAAAAGTGGAAGTATTTCAAAAATAACGTTAGGATCTTCGATAGCAAAAGATATTGATCAACTAATTATAGACTTAGTAGAACAAATTCTTCATTTTGAAAATCCTAGAAAAGAAAAATGGTTTCAAGAGTGGAACTCAGTAGAGTCTATTTGATTTTTATAAATTATTAGAATATAGATGAATAATGTATCCTCCATTGATTTGTTTTGAGTAGGTCATTAAAAAAGAGAACGGACTTAAAAACAGGACTCTGCTAAAATTTCCTCTTTCTATTTTAGACAAAGTTTAGCCTGCTTAAACGAGCAGGGTGACAATAAAAACTCCCATGCAAAACATCCAAACCCAAAAACTGACCCGTGCCACACTCATGTTCCCGCTGGCACTGGTTCTGTTTGAATTTTCCGTCTATATCTGTAATGACCTGATCCAACCAGCCATGCTATCGATTACCCGTGATTTTGGGATAAGCAGTTCATGGGCGCCATCCTCCATGTCCTTTTTCCTGTTGGGTGGGGCATTTGTTGCAGCGATTTTGGGGCCATTGTCCGATCGTCTTGGACGTAAAACCGTACTCTTGGGCGGCGTGGCATTTTTCACAATTAGCTGTTTGGCCATTTTATTGACACCCAATATCGAAAGCTTTTTATTCCTGCGCTTTTTACAAGGCTTTGGACTGTCCTTTATTACCGCCGTAGGTTATGCCGCCATTCAGGAAAGCTTCGAAGAGCGCGATGCCATTAAAGTCATGGCACTCATGGCCAATGTTTCTTTACTGGCGCCATTGCTCGGGCCGGTGCTGGGTGCCTTTATGATTGATCATATCTCCTGGCATTGGGGCTTTATCGGCATTGCATTTCTGTCATTTTTAAGCTGGTTTGGCCTGAAAGCCAAAATGCCAAACCTGAAAGTCAGTGTTCCGAAGCAGCCCTTCAGCTATATTTTGGATGACTTTAAACAGGTTTTAAAAAATAAACATTTTGTAATTATGACCGCGGCCTTGCCCTTGGTCAGCCTGCCGTTGATGTTATGGATTGCCTTATCGCCTGTAATTCTGGTCGAGAAATTTGGATTCAGTAGCGTGCAATATGGTCTGGCACAGTTTCCGGTCTTGGGCGGCTTGATTATCGGTAATCTGGTTTTGCTAAAAATCATCGACAAAATGCCGCTGGGGAAAACTGTACTCTTGGGTGTGCCATTGATGCTGTTTGGTACAGGCTTATTAATACTCGGTCTGTTTATTCCAGATTATTTTGTGCATTGCCTGATTATCGGCACCACCTGTATCAGCCTTGGTGAAGGCGTAAGTTTCTCGGTGCTGTACCGTTTTGCACTGATGTCTTCTGAAGTGTCCAAAGGTACGGTGGCTGCTATGGTTTCGATTATCCTGATGCTGAGCTTTTTCGTGGTGATTGAAGCAGTTCGAATGGCTTATGAAGCCTATGATATTTGGGCCTATTGCATCGCCTCTTTCATTTTGATTGCATTGTGGTTTACTTTGCCGCGTCTGAGCTTAAAGCAGATTATTTCTGAGCGGAAGGTGAGAGGGGAGTTTTAAAGCTCCTCCTTTTATAAAGGAAGGCTATACCCTCTCTCTAACTCTCTCCCAGAGGGGGAGAGGATTTTAATATCTATTGAAGCTCAGCGACGGGCTGCTCTAGTTTCTTTAATTTCAGATCAAACAAAAATGGCCCAAATGGCAAAATTGAAGCGATCAGGCCCATCAAAAACATGCTGAGCGACCATTTTTGCTTTTCACAGACCGCAAATAACACCACTAAAAACAGTACAAATAGTACGCCATGCCCCATACCAACATATTTCACTAAAATCGGATTATCCATCATGTATTTCACGGGCATCGCGATAAATAAAAGTAGCAGAAATGAAATCCCTTCAAACAAACCGACCAGACGTAAAGTTTTGATGTTCATAAGACATACTGATTTAATTAAATTAACCCTGAGTGTACCCAATATAAATTGAAGATTAAATCTTAAAAATAAAAATATATTCAATATTTATAATGAGTTATAACCGAGTAAAGCGGTTGGTTATTGAGTTTCACGATATTGTTATTGATGGCATAACTGCAAAAAAACTTTAAGTTTTCCGGCAATAAACTGATCTATTTCAAGAGTAAAAAAGTTATTTAGATACCAACTCTAAAGAAAATTTCATGAAAAAAGACGAGCAGATTGCCCGTCTTTTTCTTTTTATATCTACATTAATCTGTTTAGATCACACCACATGCAATGCGGTCGCCACCACCACCTAATGGTAAGGGGTTGTCAGAATAGTTGTCGCCGCCGGCATGAACCATAATGGCACGACCCTGAAGATCTGCCAGTTTCAAACGTGGTGCAAGCAGGGTGACACGGGCAGTACCGTCAGTATTGACTTTTAATGCAGGCAAATCACCGAGGTGACCGGTCACCGGGGTACCATGATTGGGGGCCTGGTTCGGATTGTAATGACTACCGGCAGCCAGTGCTGCACCCATCTTGCCATCTTTCATGGCGGGTGCACATGAACCATTTTCGTGAATATGGAAACCTCGCTCACCGGCAGGGAGCTGTTTCAGGTTGGTACGTATCACCAGACCGGCTGGACTGTCACTGAGTAATACGGTGCCAATCTCTTGACCTATCCCCTCAGCGGTTACTGCATTTACAGTCACGGCTCTGACCAGTTCATTCGATGGAGAAGTCGAGGCGCAACCTGTGAAAAGTGCAGCACTGAGCGCACAAAGTGTCGTAATTTTAAACAATGAAGACATGGTATTGGCATCCTGATCTTTATTCTGTTTTGTAAATCTATTGAAACAGAGCAAGATCAGAAGCTCTATATAGAATCAGTACTTAAATGTTTTGTTTTGTTTAAGTCGATTCAATCTGTGCTTTAAGGTGCTTTGGGCGGTGTGTCCTCGGTCTGCGGATCGATGTCATGTGCCATGGTGGCTTTAGGCATCATTAAGGGTTCATTCAAATTACTTTCATGTAACCATTCACGCCAAATTGCCAGCAAGACTGCAAGAATCACTGGACCAATGAAGACGCCGACCAGACCAAAACTGGCAATACCGCCCAGAACACCAAACATAATCAACAGGAATGGAATTTGTGTTGCGCCAGAAATCACCAGTGGACGAATTACGTTGTCGGCCGTGCTGACAATACAGACACCCCAAGCCATCACCCCAATCGCCTCAATCGTCTGTCCCTGTGAAAAGAGCCACAGTGATACTGCACTATAAGCCACCGGTGGGCCGAAAGGAATCAGGGCGAAAATAAAGGTCACAATGGTCAAGACCATCGGATTCGGTACACCCGCGACAAAATAACTCAGACCTGCCAATAAAGACTGGGCAATTGCAGTCAAACCAACGCCATAGACCACCGCACGTGTAGTGGCAGAAATGGTAGAAAAATAATGATGTACACGTGGCCCGACCACCATCTCAAAAGCTTTACGCACCTGATTTAAAATGGTCTGACCATCACGGTAGAAAAAGAACAGCGAAAGTATCGCAAAACACAATTTAAAGATATTTTTACTGACTTCATTCAATACCACTTTGCCGTAATTCAGATGACCTTGAATCCAGCTCGAGATCGATAGCGCGATACTGTTTGGATCGGTATTGATTTCATTTAAAGTTCGGCTAATTTCCTTGCCGACAATCGGAAGGCCACGAATAAAATCCGGTACATCCAGATGACCGGAAAAGACCTGTCGCTGCAATTCAAAATACAGATTACGACCTTCATGCTGCAACATAAAAATGGCGAAGATAAATGGCAGACCAAACACCAGAATCACGGCCAGAATCATCACGGTTGCACTCAGCGTTGGCCGATTGCCGCACATGCGTAACACCGACTGATACAAGGGCCAAGTCATATAGGCGATAATCGCTGCCCAAACTACAGGGATGATGAAATATTTGAGTATATGAAAACTCAAAAAAATCAGGATAAAGAACAATCCAAATAATAAGACTTTTTGTAATGTAGGCGCGTACTGTTGCACTGAATTTAATGGCTCATTTTTTAGGTCGTGTTCAGGCATATTAACTGAAAAAAAAGCGATCGAAAATGACGGCTTGGTAAGTAGCGTGATTATTTTCCCAAAGCAGTGTTAGGATTCAGCGGACTGGCTTAAAACCACTGACTGGGATCATCGATAATGGCATTCAGCACCGGTTGCCATTGATCCTGTAATTCCCGATAGATTTTTTGAGGTTTATCAAAGACTGACAGACCTTCCATAGCCAGACGGCTATAAGGTGCACGTTCTGAAATCCAGGCCACCGGCTGCTGGTCGATCTTGTCAAAAAACTGCTGTATGTCCTGATTACTGGCTGCATTCGGTTTGGTACGGTTGGCCAACAGTAAAATTTCAACCTTGCCTTTACGAATCCGCTTAATATCCTGCAAATGTTTGAGAAAACGACGGGTCGAATCAATATCAAAAAATGAAGGCTGAATCGGAATAATAATCGCATGCGCTTCACTGATCAGCTGCTCGGCATGATCTTCAGTCAACGCTCCCGGTGCATCAATGATCAGATACTCAATCTGCTTCGGTGCATCACCAATGGATTTGTGATTGCGCCAGTCCAGACTTTGAATCGGCATGGCCTGTTCCGGACGTTGCTTGAGCCATTGCAATGCAGATTTCTGGTTATCGGCATCGGCCAGCGCCACCTTATAACCTTTTTGTGCGAGTGCTGACGCTAAACTAATAGCTGTCATGGTTTTGCCACAACCGCCTTTCTGATTCGCAACTAAAATTGTTTTCATGACTCAAGGTGATTTTATTCTGTTCCTGCCTAGCATATCATTCTTTTCAAGCGTACCAATGGCTGATGTTTTCAACTTCAGTCGAATGTTGTGCTGAAAAAATAAAGTAAATTAGGAAGATTGAATGTCCATATGGATGGCCATGCTGATTGGCACATGTATCGGGGTGGTGCTGACCACCATTATTTTAAGTCAGACACGCAATGGACGCATCAAGGCTGAATATGAGCAGTATATTGCCGAGCTGGAACTAGAACATCAGCAGGCATTGATCGCCGCGCAAAAACGCAGTGTCAATACCAGCAGGGCAGTCCTGAAAGGCAAAATGGCGGAACAGCTCGCACCGATCATGCCGGAATTTCAATATCTGCCCAGTGATGCCAAGTTTCTGGGCGATCCTGTCGATTATGTGGTCTTTGATGGCTATACCGATTTCAGAGACGGCGTAGGCGAAGCAGAGGATATTGAAGTGGTATTGATTGATATCAAAAGTGGCGGAGCGCGTCTGACCAAAGGCCAGCAAGCCATTGCCCGTGCAGTTCAGGAAGGGCGGGTGCGTTTTGAAACCATCCGGATTGATTTCGATGATTGAGCACAACCAAGGAAAGAATAAGAAATTATGCAGAAATTACTGATCACTGCGCTGCTGTTTATGCTGGGACTGTGGGTCTGGAATGAGTTTTTTCGTGCGATCCCACATCTGGAAGAACGAGGTGTCTTGAAAAACTTTTCGGTAGAGCCGATTCAACCCATTTCAGCTACATTTACTGTGCATGATAAACGTTTCGTTAAACCGAATCGTCGTGTCTTGCATCAGGCCAGCCCTATGGTTGGACATTTTAATGATCTGGCCTATGTCAGTAATATCGATGTGCTGTTGCTCAGCCAGTCACTGCCAGCCATGCAGGCAACATTAGCATTTGATCAAGCAAAACGCTGTTATCAAATCGAGGAACAAATCAGCCAGGCTGAAGCTGAATTTCTCAGCACGCATATCCGGCATTTTAGTCTGATCGCTGCCAACGAGAAAATTGCCAATCAGATTCGCAGGCTAAAATCAGGGCAGAAGATTACACTCAGCGGTGATCTGGTCACAGTACATTCAGGAAGCACGGGACAGGAATTTCAGGTGGGTACAGGCTCGGAATATCATGCCCATTGTCAGTTGCTGCGTGTGACTCAGTTGCAGCAACATTAACGGCAAAACGAAAATAAATTAGCCTTGCGGTTTACGCAGTCGAGCCAGCAGCATACGCTGGCCAATCTTCGGAATCCCTGCGGCATTGATATAATTCAATTCTTCAATTTCAAAACCAGTTTCCAGTAAGGCAGTTTCAATATCCCGGTTTAAATGACAGCCATCTGCGACTTTCTTCTGAATCGGGGTGAGTAAATGCTGCAGGCGCTGGATATTTAAATTTTGTCGATTCAGCACATGTTCGACCACATGCAAGTGACCGCCCGGTTGTAGCACACGATAAATCTCACGCAGACTTTGGCCGAGGTCAGCAATACTACACAGCGTCCAGGTCGAGATCACATGTTCTAGACTATGTTCTGCAAAAGGCAATGCTTCTGCGCTGGCCTGAATATGTTCAACCTGAAAAGCAGCCTGCTGGATGCGCGGTTCTGCCAGCTTGAAAATGGCCGGATTGGGTTCTACGGCATAGACCAGATCTACTTCTTGATAGAAAGGCAGATTCAGCCCTGTACCAAAACCAATTTCCAGTACTTCACCAGAAATGTTCAAAAGCAATTCACGGCGTAAATCCATCAAGGACGGCGTTTGCATCACCTGATTTAAAAGGTGCGGAAAGATGTGTTGTTGATAAAGTTGATACAGCATTTGGGTTGTTTTAATTTAATCTGAATGTATTTTAGCTTAACTGAAAAATACAATATTCGGGAATGCCCAAGCTGACTAAATACACCCAGTTTGTTACCAAGTTCAACTGTTTATTCATTAAAAAATACGTAAGATCAAGGAAGATATCCTTAAAACGTTTGATCAACTCGATTAGGATTAGATTAAAAATGATGTTCAAACACTTTAAACATTATGCTTTGTTGGCCGGTTTGTTGCTGCCTATTTCCAGCTATAGCTCGGTCGATCACAATATTGCCAAAGGTTTGCCACCTGTGGTCAAAGGACAGTCGATTTCCGTCTTGCAGCCTTTTAAAGGTGATTTCCGTATTTTGGGTTCCAAAGTCTATAGCGCTGATCCGCAGGCCAAATTCTCTCCGATTGATTATGCGGTGAGTTGGGGCCTGTTTGCTGAACCTGAAATTGCCCGACATATTAGTGTCAATCAATATGACCGTTATCTGAACTGGAAAATGGATCGGGTGCCCGTGCCGGTAGAACAAGCCAAGCAGATGGTGTCCAATATGCATATCATTCCGGCCAATCCTGAAATTGCCAAGGCCATTAAAAAGGTAAAACGTGGTGATCTGGTGCGTATGCAGGGTGAGCTGGTTGAAGTGCGTGATAAAGATCTGGTCTGGACTTCTTCATTGACCCCGACGGATACCGGTGATGGCGCCTGTGAGGTATTCCGTGTCAGTTCAATTCAGTGGATTGAACAGGTTGGGAAAAGCTAAATTAAAATTTGCTATTTAGATGCCTATAAAAAACCGCTCTTATGAGCGGTTTTTTATACTGATAAACTGCTTATTTAGCAGTTAAAGCCTGACCTTCAAATGCAATGCCATCCCAGCCATTTTGCATAAACTGGCGGATATTCGGATGATCGCTGGCTTGAGGCGTCGCTTGTACAGCTGCATAGTGCTCGGCAAACAGGCTTAAGGTTTGGGCCTGATCCAGCCCATTGAGTCGTGCAAAGGCAAAAACTTTGGCGCTGCCTTGGTTTTCAGTGGTCGCATTGCTCTGCTGGCCATTTTTAAATGCAGTCGGGGTATGGGTATAACGCGCTTCGATATAGGCAATCACATCTGCAAATTTTGCCTCACCTGCGGCCAATTGTGCCAATAAATCTTGTGCCATGCTGTTTTCCCTTTGCAATCAATAAAAATTCGATGCGATGAATATAGCAATTTTCTTGCGAAGTTCCATGGTATTTAATGGGTTTGCAGTTCAAGATAATCATGAAAATGATTCATAATTAATTTGAAATTCCGGATCAAATCAACTGGATCAATAAATAGAATAGGAACGTATATGGGCTGGCTTTGGGTGGCAATCGGCGGGGCAGCGGGTGCCAGTTTACGGTATGCAGCAGGGCTCTGGTTGCTAAAACCACAGATGCAATTTCCTTGGCCGACGTGGTGGGTCAATATTCTGGGCTGCTTATGTGCAGGGATCTTTTTTGCCTGTAGCCAAAAATATCCAATGCTGCAACAGGAAGCACGTCTGTTTTTAATGGTGGGGATACTGGGCGGATTTACCACATTTTCCAGTTTTGGTCTGGAAAGCTTTCAGCTCTTGAAACATGGCGCTGTAGGTTTAGCTCTATTGTATGCGCTGTCGAGTGTAATTGTTGGAATTATCGTTCTGGCGCTGGGTTTTTACTTGACTTCACTGGCTTTGGCTCAAAGCTGAAACAGACATAAAAAAGTCAGGAAACTGGAGGTTATTTCCTGACATAAACCACGATTTGAAGATCAAGATAATCGACGGTTTTTAGTTTTAGCCACGTTTAAAGCGGCCAAAACGTTTATTAAAGCTTGCCACGCGACCTTCATTGCTGGTTTGACGCTGCTCGCCAGTATAGAAGGGATGAGAAGCACTTGAAATATCAAGCGTAACATAAGGGTATGTTTTCCCCTCATATTCTTTAGTCTGGCTAGAGTTCATTGTGCTGCCAATCACAAAATAAGTATCGGCATTGGTGTCATGAAATAACACTTCACGATACGCTGGATGAATATCTGGACGCATATATAATTCCCTTATGATTCTTAATGAAATGTTATAATATAACATTTGGTATTTCAAGTCATCTAGAGTTACAGCGTGTAAGCCTTTGGGGTCAAAATTAACCTCGACTCGGCACCAGTTCTTCAAATACATCACTCAGATCATCATGAACTTTTAAATGAATCAGGTTCCAGTATTGTCCTGAAATCGTCCGGTTCACCATGAGCGTATCTGGAGATGGCTTAAACACATCCCAATATTTTAGAGAAGGTTTGAGCAACTCCATGCCATCATGATGGGCCGAGTTTTCAGCAAAATCATAATGGGTGACCAGTGGACGCATCAGAACTTCCAGCCATTGTTCATACAATTCAGTCGGGAATTTTCCGGTTTCAGTCAAGGAATGCAGCGCATCTAACTGTTGCTCGATCACGGGAATATTCTTCTCGCGTGCGGCATGAATAAGTTCCCGGAAATGCCCAATCACTTCAGTCGAAAGAGTCTTAACGCCACCATAATCATAAACAATCACAGAGCCATCTTCACGAAAGGCAAAGTTGCCCGGATGCGGGTCACAGTGAAAGCGTTTCAGATAAAAAATTTCCTGACCAATCGCACGCAGCAGACGTCGCCCTAAGGCATTGCGGGTTTCCTGTGGCCAGGTGCTGGCGGTTTCAATACTTTCTCCCATTTCCTGACTCAAGGTTAGAATATGCCGTGAAGAATATTCATGAAAAACCTGTGGAATCACAATTTTATGATCCAGTGACTCATGGAAAGCGCGGGCAACTTCCAGGTTCTGAGCTTCAATTTCATAGTTGAGCTCATTGTCCAGACTATGCTGGATTTCTTTAAATAACTGATCCTGAAGTTTACGGTCAATCTTTAAAACGCCCATCATGCGTAGCGCCAGACGTACCTGTTTCAGGTCACTTTCACAGGCTTCATCGACCCCCGGATACTGTACCTTGACCACCACTTGCTGGCCATTGGGTAAAGTGGCTTTATGTACCTGACCAATCGATGCTGCGGCAAAAGGTTGTTCATCAAACTGTTGAAATAATTGCTGTAAAGGTTTACCGAGTTCCTTTTCAATTTGCGCCTGAATGTCCTTAAATGGCATGGGCGGTGCCTGACGTTGCAATTTGGCAATGGCTTTGGCAACTTCGGGTGGAAAAATATCTTTATATTGCGAGGCGATCTGACCAACTTTCATGACCGCGCCTTTCATTTCTCCCAAGGTATCCGCGATTTGTATACCAATATCCTGAAATAATTTGCTGCGCGCAGTATTTTTCTGCTCTTCGTCGGCAGTTAAATTTTTAATTGAATTGGATAGGGTTTTACCTGCAATACTTGCGGTCATTCCGGCAAGTTTCATAAAGCGACGACCGGGTGTGCTAGCCGTTTTTGCCATGCGAGATTCCTTGAAACCAACAATTATTTGATGTATTTGATCATAGGTGACAAAGATTCAATTGCCTAGATTTAATTGTAGAGGTTGTGTTGTGATTTTCTTTAACTTCTCCATCTTTGGTGCATGATCTTTGATTTATCAGAAGATTTTTCTTCATCTCCTGTACTTAAACCCAAACAAGATTCCTGAATACATCATTGTTTTAGGTCAGGCTGCATAATCATACTAAAGGTTGTTTTAGTCCCAAAAGTATAAATAAAACAACTCGCAGTAATGAAGAAAATTCAATGAAAGTCTATCGATATTTTACTGCTCAAGATGATGTGTATTTTTGTGTGCGTATCACTTAAACTTTAAATACAGGACCTAAGTTAGATGATTCACCCACCATGCGCTTTAATGGCACGGAGGTGGTTGTAGAGCCGCTGCTGATCAAAGATGTGATAGACGAATCAGAGATTTCCAAAGCATTAAAAAATGCGCTGGATCCTGAATCGCAGCGCATTTTCCAGCTTGAATTAATCGGCTGAACGCATTGAGTGGTCGAGACTTAAACGTTTATTGTTGCCATATAAACGAGCTAATAAAAGTACACAGGCCACACTCAGACCCACAATCAGGCCAACCCAGACACCGGCTGCGCCCATGTCGGTAAAGCGGGACAGATACACCCCGACCGGGAAGGCAATCACCCAGTAAGCCAGCATGGTGATCCACATAGGGCCTTTGGTGTCCTGCATCCCACGCAGACAACCTGCTGCACTGATCTGCCAGCCATCCATTAGTTGATAAGCAATCGCAAACAGAATCAGATAGACCGCGATTTGGGTCACGATCATATCCGAGGTGTAGAGCGCCACGATTTCATTACGGAACGCCCAAAGCAAAATCATGGTCAGGATTGCCAGAATAGTAGCAGTGATCAGGCCGAGATATTGCACTTTACGCATTGCCTGCCAGTTCTGTTCGCCATAATAGGTGCCGACCCGAATGGTCAGGGCAATCGCCAGTGACATTGGAATCATAAACAGCTGTGAGGTCACTGAAATGGCAATCTGATGCGCAGCAACAATGGTTTCTCCCAAAGGGCTGAGCACGATCGCCGCAGTACTAAAAATACTGACCTCAAAGAAAATCGCCAGTCCGATCGGCAGACCAAGCTGCAAGATGCGTTTCATCCATTCCGGGTTGATTTTTTCCCAATGAGTAAACGGCTGGGTGCGTTGATAGGCTTTATTCTTAAAAATATACAGTGCCAGAGTAATGACCATTAACCACTGTAAAATTGCCGTAGCAAAACCACAGCCGGCACTACCCAAGGCTGGAACAGGGCCAATTCCATACATAAATACATAGTTCAGTGGAACCAGCAATACCAGTGCCAATAGGCTGATGACGGTCACCGGGCGTGGATGACCAATCGCTTCTGAATAGCCACGCAAGGCGGCATACATAGTCACTGCCGGCATACCAAAACCAATTGCATGCAGGAATAAACCGGCTTTAGGCTGCAAGCTTTCCGGTACACCTAAGATTGGTAAAGTCGCTGGCAACAGCTGCAAAATCAGGCCAGCAATAATCCCCAGAATCAGGGCAACCCAAAGTGACTGACGGGCAATGGTGGCAATTTTTTCAGGGGTACGTGCGCCATTCGCTTCAGCCACCAAGGGTGTCGTGGCAATCATGATACCGCTAAACAGCAGCATCACCGGAATCCATAGACCCACCCCGACTGCAATTGCTGCAAGATCGGTCGCAGACAGATGACCTGCCATAATGGTATCAATCAGGCCCAAACCTGCTTGGGAAAATTGGGTTACCAGAATAGGTAACATCAGATGAAACAGTTTTTTTAATTCAAAACCAAAGGTCGTAACCGGTGTAACATTCGACACAAAAATTACTCATCGTGATCATGTGCTTAAATAGAGGGGTTTAGCGTTGTAAAGTGAGAAGCACACCAATAAAAATTACTCCGCCGCCTAAAAGACGTTGCCAGTTAATCGGCATTTTTTCGTTGCCCAATAAACCCAGATGATCGACCAGCATCGACATGGCCATCTGACCAAAAATAATCAGGCCGCTAAGCACCAGAAAGCCAAGTTTGGGGGCTGCATAAATGCTCATACTAATCGCGTAGACACCCACGATGCCCCCAAGCCATAAATACCAGGGAACATTCATTAATTCCTGTACACCGGGTTTGGGATTGGACTGAAAAAGTACAATCACAGCGAGCACTATTGTACCAATCAAAAAGGAAAAAAATGCAGCTTGCATAGGAGAATATAAATATTCTTTCAGTTGCGTGTTAATTGCGGTTTGAAGCGTCAGCAAAACACCAATTGCAAAGACTAAAGGAAGTAAAATAATCAGTTGAGAAGATATTTTCATAATTTTAACTGTCTAATTCTATTTGAGTTTTTAGATATAACCCGGTGATCATTTTAATTTTAGCAGTGTTGCTGTCGAGTCATGTTAAAATTCAGCTATATCTTGTAGTCGTTTTTGAGTAGTTCTTTGGCTGAATTGAATCCTGCTGTTATCCCATTGTCTTTATATATTCATATGCCATGGTGCGTGCGCAAATGTCCGTATTGTGACTTTAATTCGCATGCTGTTCCTGATGGTGAATTATCACTGGAACTAGAACAGGAATATTTACATGCCTTGGTTGAGGATTTTAAAACGCAGGTCGATTTTGCCCAAGGCCGCCAGATTCATACTGTATTTATTGGTGGCGGTACGCCGTCGCTGATTTCTGCTCAAGGTTATCAATGGTTATTTGATCAGTTGCAAGCCATTATTCCCTTTGCAGAAGGCTGTGAAATTACGCTGGAAGCAAATCCTGGTACGGTAGAGCATGACCCATTTGCAGGTTATTTGCAGGCCGGCATTAACCGTTTGTCGATTGGGGTGCAGAGTTTTAATACTGACCATCTTAAACGCTTGGGTCGGATTCACAGCAATGAAGATGCGATTTCTGCGATTGGATTGGCGCGTGAAGCAGGCTTTCGACGAATTAATGTCGATTTAATGCATGGCTTGCCTGAACAGACTTTAGATCAGGCCTTGCATGATTTAAAACTTGCGGTAGAAAATGGCGCGACACATATTTCCTGGTATCAGCTGACGATTGAACCGAATACGGTATTTTTCCGTACCCAACCTATTCTACCGGTAGATGATGTACTTGAAGAGATTCAGGAGCAGGGCGAAATTTATCTCAAAGCTCAAGGCTTTATCAATTATGAAGTTTCTGCCTGGCGTAAAGAACTACCTTCAGCGCATAACCTGAATTATTGGCAATTCGGCGATTATCTGGCGATTGGTGCGGGTGCACATGGCAAAGTGACTCAACCTGATGGCGTATATCGTTTCCAGAAAACCCGCTTACCTAAGGATTACTTAGCCAAAGTACCTGCTGAACATTTGCAGTTTAAGCGTATTGAAGCTGAAGAGATGCCATTTGAGTTTATGATGAATGCGCTACGCTTAAATCAGGGCGTAGAGGCTAAATTTTATATCGAGCGTACTGGTCAAAGTTTGGATACTTTACAAGATTTATTAAGCTCTTTACGTAAACGAAAATTAATGATCGATGATCAAAACCGGCTTGCATGTACCGAGCAGGGGCATATCTTCTTAAATTCGGTACTGGAAGAATTTCTTTAACTGATTTTTATTTTCTGAACATTTTTCAAAGACCTTCATAAATCTATATGGGGGTTTTTATTGTGCAGATTTTACCAGATCAGGAATTTTTAGCTTGGCATAGAGCACACCGGTTTTTAAATCAAACAAATAAGCTTTAAAAGCTAGAGTTGAATAAGAGAAATTACAAGCACAAAAAAAGCACTCTAAGAGTGCTTTTTTTTAATATCTTGCTTCTAAATTATAGAGCAACGATATTTACAGCTGTAGGGCCTTTTTGACCTTGAGCTACGCTGAAAGAAACCTTTTGGCCTTCAACTAAAGTTTTGAAACCTGAACCAGTGATTTCGCTGAAATGAGCAAAAACGTCTGGACCTGATTCTTGTTGAATGAAACCGAAACCTTTAGTTTCGTTGAACCATTTTACTGTACCGTTAACTGTATTAGACATAATGTAACCTATTGAATCGTATGAATTTATAGCCAAAATTTCAGATGACTAACTGTAACTTTGAAAAATAAAAAGGATGGAGCTTTTTGATCTGTAATACGAAGGTTTATGACTAAAACTGCGATACTTAAAAGAAACTAACCAAAACAAGAATTTTTCTAGTTGGGATTATCATACCGCTTATTTTGAGATATACAAGCGTTTTATTTATCTAATTTATTAGGCTATTGAAAAATATAAAATTAAACCTGTATATTTTGTATTCAGGCCGGTGTTTTTAGGGTTTTAAAAGGTTAGCTCTCAATAAAAAGAGCGCCGAAGCGCTCTTTGTAATTCAATTTACAGCTTAGTAATCAAAACTAAAGTGCTCTGGTGCCAGTGCGGTCATAGTTTTGGATGGATTCACCATCGCTTCAGCATGACCTTGGGTACGAGGCAGAATACGTTCGAAATAGAAATCAGCGGTTTTGATTTTTGCTTTATAGAACTCAGGTACTTCTGCACCATCGCCAGAAGCCAGTTTGGCTGAGGCAACTGCGGCTTGCTGCGCCCAGAAGTATGCCATCATCACATAGCCCGAGAACATCAGGAAATCGACTGAAGCAGAAGAGACGATGTCGCGGTCTTTACGGGCTGCCAGCATGATTCGAACAGTTAATGCATTCCACTGGGCACATAGCTTGGTGAGATCCCAAGCAAAGCGGCGCATATATTTATTACGCGCATGCTGACCACAAAATTTCAGGATTTCAGCGGTATAATCACGAATCACTTTGCCTTTCGAGGTTAACAGTACTTTACGACCGATCAGATCGAGTGCCTGTACACCTGTCGTTCCTTCGTAAAGGGTAGAAATACGTGAGTCACGCACGATCTGTTCCATGCCCCATTCTTTGATATAGCCATGACCACCAAAGACTTGCATACCGTGATTCGATGCTTCATAGCCCATTTCAGTCAGGAAGCCTTTTAGAATCGGGGTATAGAAACCTAAGTGATCATCATGCTGTTCAAAGGCAGCGGTATCGCCACGCAATAAAGCATCATTCATGTTGTCGGCAATTTGCGCAGCATGATAAATCATGGCACGGCCACCTTCGGCAATGGCTTTTTGCGTCAACAGCATACGGCGTACATCGGCATGATGAATGATGGCATCCGCCACTTTTTCCGGATCTTTTTTGCCAGACAGGGCACGCATCGACATACGTTCTTTGGCATACGGCAGAGCACCTTGGAAGGATAACTCCGCATGACAGATGCCTTGAATCGCAGTGCCAATACGCGCAGTGTTCATGAAGGTGAACATGGCATGCAAGCCTTTATTCGGTTCACCAATCAAGTAACCCGTGGCCTTGTCGAAATTCAGCACGGCTGTTGCTGAGGCGCGAATCCCCATTTTATGTTCAATCGAACCGCAATTGACTGGATTGCGCTCACCGATGCCACCATCGGCAGCAGCAATAAATTTCGGTACGATAAACAGTGAAATGCCTTTAGTACCTTGCGGTGCATCCGGAAGGCGCGCCAGCACGATATGTACGATATTTTCAGTGAGATCGTGCTCGCCTGCGGAAATAAAGATTTTGGTTCCTGAAATGGCATACGTGCCATCTTCTTGCGGCTCGGCTTTGGTTTTAACCTGACCCAAGTCAGTACCACATTGCGGCTCAGTCAGACACATGGTGCCAGCCCAAGTACCCGCAACCAGATGCGGCAGATAGGTATTCTTCTGCTCATCGGTGCCGTACTGGATAATGGTATTGATACAGCCCACGCTTAAACCCGGATACATCTGGAATGACCAGTTTGCAGTTCCCATCATTTCCGATTTGATCAGGTTTAAAGACATTGGCAGGTTTTGACCACCAAACTCTTCAGGATAAGACAGACCTTGCCAGCCACCTTGGACGAACTGATCATAAGCGTCTTTAAAGCCCTTAGGCGTTTTCACTTCGCCATTTTCAAAATGACAGCCTTCAGCATCACCGCTTTCATTCAGAGGTGAAAGTACATTTTCACAGAAATCTGCTGCACCTTCCAAGATCATGTCTACCGTGTCGGTATCGGCATATTCACCATTCGACAAATTCTGGTAGTGCGCAGGGTAATCGAGCACTTCATTCATAAGGAAGCGAATGTCGTGTAAAGGGGCTTTATATGCTGGCATGCGTTTAATCCTGATTAAAATAGTTTTGGATTATCTGTATCGATTCTTTGATTATTCATATTTGAGATAAAAAAACATTGATAAGGCAAGCAAATAAAAATGTCAGAAAAGCGAATCGAGTCTTAGAGCCAACCAATAAAATCGGATGATTTCATCTTCTGGCTGTCAGCGTACAGAAAGGTTGAAAACTTCTTATCTGATTGGACTTTAATGAATTGAACACCAGATTGTCTAGTGCTACTTTTGTATGAATTGTACTCAATTGTTATCAATAAAAAATTCAAGTTAAAAATGTCATTAAATCCAGTAGCTGAATTTTTAGTCTTTAATAATGGAGTTAAGATCAATTCGGGTTGTTGTTACAACCCGAATTCTCTGGTCAAAATAACTGGATATTTATAGAAAATCTTTTAAATCTGGTTTGATGCCATTCCAGATAGAAAAAGATTCCAGTGCCTGACCGACCAGCATGCCAAAGCCTTCAGATGTTGGCACAGCACGTGCTTTGGCCTGATCAAGGAAGGAGGAAGGCTTGCCATAGGCCATTTCATAGGCATAGTTAAACTGTAAGGCTTCTGGAAGCAGCAAAGCATCACCGCTGAGACTGGCTGAAGTGGCATTGATCACCAGATCAAACTCACCGGCAAGATGTTCTAGTGAAATAGCCTGTAATTCGAGCTGCGCTACAGCATCCTGTAGATCCGCAACCAGTTGTTCAGCGCGTGCCAAGGTGCGATTGGCAATCACAATTTTTTTTGCGCCTGCCTGGGCGAGTGGATAGATCACGCCACGGGTTGCGCCGCCTGCACCGATAATCAAGATGTTGGTATTTTCCAGCGGCCAGTTGAGTGCACGAATCGCGTCGACCAGACCTTGCCCATCAGTATTATCGCCATGCAGAACGCCATTTTTCATCCACAGGGTATTCACCGCCTTGGCAATTTTGGCTCGCTCACTGAGTACCTGACATTGGGCAAAAGCCTGCTCTTTAAATGGCACGGTGACATTCATCCCGATTCCGCCATGGGCAAAAAACTCCTGAATATTGGCCTCAAAGCCATCCAGAGGAGCCAGACGTTTGCTGTAATTTAGATCAATTCCGGTTTTTGCTGCAAAAGCGTGATGCAATTCTGGAGAGCGTGACTGTTCAATCGGATTACCAATCACGGCAAATTGTTTGCTCATTTCACAATGTCCATATGCTGAAATGGTCATCAATATACGTGAAAAAGCGCAGGGACTAAAGCCTGCGCTGTTTTAAATAAGGGGTCAGGAAATGCGGTTTAGGAACTGCAGATGTCCATAATATGTTCTGCAAATACCAGCGCCATACTAAGCACAGCTCCGACCACAGTCAGGATACTCACCAGAATAGCTGCGCCATCCAGAAGCAGATTATGACTCAAAACGGCGGTACTCATCGCACTGATGGCGAGAGCCAGAAAAAGCCAAAAGGCAAAAACAGGAAGATTTAATTGAAGATGATGCATTGTTATTCTCACTAGACATCTAATAGATTGTGATCGATGTAGCGATAGGATGCCGCGACCAAATCAGGGATTACTCTGCAGCAGTATAGAGGAATAATGGATTAAAACAGCCCTCTATTTGAGGGCTGTTTGTATCATTTCATTGCAGTTGATTTTAATTCTGTGAGCCAGTCATGGGGTTTCAGATAGTAATCGGTCAAACGCTTTTCCGGCGAGCCTTCATCCCATTCAGGACGATAGGACCAGCCGGTCAGCGGAGGCAAGCTCACCAAGATTGATTCAATTCGGCCGCCGGTCTGCAAACCAAATAGCGTACCGCGGTCATAAACCAGATTGTATTCGACATAACGGCCACGACGATACAACTGGAACTCGCGTTGTGCTTCGGTATAAGGCTTATCCTGATTACGCTGGAAAATCGGCAGAATCGCCTCTAGATAACCATTGCCTACGGCCTGTATATACTGGAAACAGGTATCAAAATCCCACTGATTCAGATCATCAAAGAATAACCCGCCGACACCACGCTGTTCATCACGATGTTTTAAATAGAAATAATCATCACACCATTGTTTATGTTCAGGATAAATCTCTTCACCAAATGGCGCACACAGATCATGCGCCGTCTGATGCCACGAAAGGACATCTTCATCATTTGGATAGAACGGCGTCAGGTCGAAACCGCCACCAAACCACCAGATTGGATCTTGCCCTTCTTTTTCTGCAACGAATAAACGCACGTTGGCATGTGAGGTTGGTACATTCGGATTTTTCGGATGGATGACCAGCGATACACCCATCGCTTGCGCCTTGGCACCGGCAATATTGGGATGGCGTTCAGTGGCTGAAGCGGGCAGTTTGGAAATATTGATATGGGAGAACATCACCCCGCCTTTCTCAATCACGGTACCATTTTGCAAGACACGCGAACGGCCACCACCACCTTCAGGACGTTCCCAGTCATCAATGATAAATTCGGCCGTACCGCCGCCAGCACGCTCCTGTTGTTCCAGTGCTGCACAAATCCGTGCCTGCAAGTCGAGGAGAAATTCACGAACGCGTTGAATATCCGCAGATGTAGGATGCTGCATCAGAGCCTCGTAGGGAAATAAAAAACTAGCTACATCAAAGCATAAAATCAGTCAAAGATTAAGGTCTATTTAGCAATGTAGTGGATTGAACCAGGCTTTAAATTTGAGTATTGATGGACAGAATGGGGTATTAAATCCGACCAAATGGCTAGGTTGAATTCTTTTTTCAAGCTCCGCACAATAACTTGCAAGCGCTCATGGGTTTGAGCATTTCTCGATGGTAATAGGTGGGTGTCATGTCGGTACAGGTCAATTCCCTGATTCAAAAATATAATGTTCCCGGTCCCCGCTATACCAGTTATCCGACCGTTCCATATTGGGAAGAGCAGAATTTCTCACTGGAACAATGGAAGCAAACGCTGAAAAAATCCTTTACTGAATCCAATCAAAGTGAAGGCATCAGCCTGTATATCCATCTGCCATTTTGCGAAAGCCTGTGCACTTTTTGCGGGTGTCATAAGCGAGTCACGAAAAAACATGAAATGGAACAGCCCTATATTCAGGCAGTGCTGAAAGAATGGGATTTGTATTGTGAGTTGCTGAAAGATAAGCCGGTCATTAAAGAAATTCATTTAGGCGGGGGAACGCCGACTTTCTTTTCTGTTGAGCATTTGACTCGACTGATTCAAGGTGTTTTGGCCAAAGCAGACATAGCGCCTGTGCATGAATTCAGTTTTGAAGGGCATCCGAACAATACCACGCGTGAGCATTTACAAGGCTTGTATGATCTGGGCTTTCGCCGGGTCAGTTATGGGGTGCAGGATTATAATGAAACCGTGCAAAAAGCCATTCACCGGATTCAGCCCTATGAACATGTCAAACAGGTAACCGAATGGGCGCGTGAAATTGGCTATGAGTCGATTTCGCATGATCTGGTGTTTGGCCTGCCTTTTCAGCATCTGGACGATGTCTTAAACACCATTGAGCAAACCAATTCACTTCTGCCGGATCGTTTGGCTCTATATAGCTATGCACATGTGCCTTGGATTAAAGGCAATGGCCAGCGCGGTTTTAAAGATGCTGATGTACCCAAAGATGCAATCAAACGTGAATGTTATGAAGCGGCCAAAAAGAAACTGCTGGCGCATGGCTATCATGAAATTGGCATGGATCATTTTGCTTTAGATACAGATGGCATGTACCAGTCCTTTCAAGCTGGAACATTACACCGCAATTTTATGGGATACACCGCCTCTAAAACTCAAGTGATGATCGGTTTAGGAATTTCTTCGATCAGTGATAGCTGGTACAGCTTTGCCCAGAATGTGAAAACTATTGAAGAATATTATGCCTGTTTAGCTCGCAATGAAATTCCGGTATTTAAAGGACATGTCTTAAATCAGGAAGATTTGATTATTCGTCAGCATATTCTGAATTTGATGTGCAGCTTTAGTACCTCATGGGAAAAACCCGAGCTATTTTTCCCTGAAATCGATCAGGTGGTGGAACAGCTTAAAGAAATGGCACAGGATGGTTTGATTCAAATGACAGACTCATCAGTCACGATTTTGGAGAAAGGGAAACCATTTGTACGTAATATTTGTATGGCTTTTGATTTACGTTTAAAGCGACGCATGCCGGAGAACCGGATTTTTTCGATGACGATTTAATACTTAATCCACCCCAGCCCTCCTTTAAGAAAGGAGGGAGTTTTCTCCTCTTTTTGAAAGAAGGAAAAGCCTCCCTGAGCAAGACTTAAGCATTGCTTTAAGTCGAAGCGCAAGAAAGTGAGGTTTGGAGGGATTTATTAAGGGGAGGATTTAAAAATCATCCTTCTGATAAAGATGCGCCATACGTTCATGTTTGGTTTTGAGATATTGCTCATTAAACGGATTTAAGCCGACGGTGAGGGGCACCCGATCGACCACATTAATCCCTTGGGCTTTTAAAGCTTCAATTTTTAAAGGATTGTTGGTCACCAGACGTACCGCTTTGACCTGCAAATGATCCAGCATAATACTGCACATGTCATATTGACGTGCATCAGCCGGCAGGTTCAGCATTAAATTGGCATCGACCGTATCATGTCCCTGATCTTGCAGGGCATAGGCACGAATCTTGTTGGTCAGGCCAATACCGCGTCCTTCCTGACGCAAATACAGAATCGCCCCGCGACCTAACTCATTGATCAGCTTTAAAGTCGCCTGCAATTGCGGGCCACAGTCACATTTCAGTGAAGCAAAGGCATCACCGGTTAAACATTCAGAATGTACACGAACCACGACTGGCTCGTCAGAAACTTCTTCAAGTCCTTTGGAAAGAGCGACATGTTCTTCGCCAGTCTTAGGGTCTTGAAATACAGTAATTTTAAATTCACCGTGAGCGGTAGGTAATCTTGACGTTGCGACAAATTCGATTGGCACAGCTGAACCCGTTAAATCCTGAAAGTGGCTAAAGTATAGCGTAATGATTGAACATTGGTAGAATTGCAAAGTCGAAATTCTGTATTAGATTTTCTTTTTTGTAGAAAGCAGACGATAATAGTTGATAAATAGTAAGATTATTCAGGATAATCGTAGCCTGCGATTTTTTCACCCCGATGAGATCATTGTTTAATATTGCATCGCTAGAAGCGTAGCTGAATTGAAGCTGCTACAATTCAGCTATATGATCGGGTACTCCCCATTGACCTAGCTTTAGATTTGCCAGGCTTTAGAAGGCTTTGCCATAATATGCTGTATACAGAAATCCCTACTCAACGCCCTGTAACACCGTTGCTGGATACGATCAATCATCCTGAGCAACTACGTTTACTCGAGCAAAGCCAGCTAGTACAAGTGGCAGATGAGTTACGTCAATTCATTTTGTATGCTGCCGGGCAAAGTGGTGGACATTTTGGTGCCAACCTCGGTGTTATTGAACTTACGGTGGCTCTGCACTATTGCTTCAATACTCCACATGACCGTCTGATCTGGGATGTGGGGCATCAGGCCTATCCGCATAAGGCACTGACCGGCCGTCGTGAACAGCTCACTACTATCCGAGCCAAAGATGGTCTGGCAGCCTTTCCAGCACGTGAAGAATCTGAATTTGATACCTTTGGGGTAGGGCATTCTTCGACGGCAATTTCTGCTGGTCTGGGCATGGCCTTGGCACGTCGCTACCAGAACAAGCCATGTGAAGTGGTATCGATTATTGGCGATGGCGCCATGACGGCGGGTATGGCCTTTGAAGCCTTGAACGATGCCGTTGCGCACAATGCCGATCTGATGGTGGTGCTGAACGACAATGACATGTCGATTTCTTGCAGTACTGGCGGTTTTGCCAAGCATCTGGCGGCGATCTGGGAGCGCGGTGAATTCGTTAATATTACCGAGGAAGGTGAAGCTTACGTACAGCCGCATCCGGAGTGGCTGTATAACTCACGCTTGCACTGTGCCGCGACTGATGCCGCAGATAACCTGTTTAAAGCCATCGGCTTTGACTATTTCGGCCCTTATGACGGTCATGATGTCAAACAACTGGTGCATGTATTTAAAGCGCTGAAAAAGCGTACAGGCCCACGTCTGATTCATATCTATACTAAAAAGGGCAAGGGCTTTGCGCCGGCCGAATCGGATCAAATCAAATATCACGCGATTAGCAAGCTTAATGCCATTACCGCTGCCAAGACTGCACCGAAATATTCGGATGTATTTGGACAGTGGCTCTGCGATGAAGCAGCACAGGACTCGCGCTTGCTCGCGATTACACCGGCCATGTGCGAAGGCTCAGGTATGGTGCAGTTTGCCAAAGAATATCCGGAACGTTTTTTCGATGTCGCGATTGCAGAGCAGCATGCCGTGACGCTGGCTGCGGGCATGGCCTGTGAAGGCTTAAAGCCGGTCGTGGCAATTTATTCGACCTTCCTGCAACGTGGTTATGACCAGCTGGTACACGATGTGGCCTTACAAAATCTGGATGTGACCTTCGGTATTGATCGTGCTGGTCTGGTCGGTGAAGATGGTCCGACCCATGCCGGTGCCTATGACTATGCCTATATGCGGACCATTCCGAATATCGTAATCATGGCACCAAAAGACGAAAATGAATGTCGTCAAATGCTGCATACTGCGTATTTATATCCTGGGCCGGCAGCTGTGCGTTATCCACGTGGTAATGGCTTAGGGGTGGATATCCAGCAAAAGATGTTTGAAATTCCAATCGGTCAGGCGGAAATTGTCGCCAGCTTTAATGCGCAGTGTGACGAATATATTTCTATTCTGGCTTTTGGCAGTCGGGTACAGGCCGCAGTCGACGCCGCTGAAGCCTTTGCAGTGAAACATGAGATTGGTGTGCGTGTTGTGAACATGCGTTTTATCAAACCTCTTGATACGCAAATGCTGGATGATCTGGCATCAAGCACCAGTCTGTTTGTGACAGTAGAAGAACATGCCGTGATGGGCGGTGCGGGTAGTGCTGTGAATGAATATCTGGCAGAAGCACAGATTGTGAAACCGCTGCTGAATCTTGGTTTAGACGACACGTTCATGGCTCAGGCCACGCATGCACAAATGTTGCATCAGGCCGGATTAGATGCGCAAGGTATTGAAAAATCAATGAATCAAGCCTGGTCAGCCTTGAGGCAAAGCGTTTTGTCATAAGTTCTTAAAAATTTTAGACACATTTTCTCCAAAAAAGCCCTGATATTTGCTAAGATATCGGGGCTTTTATGCATTATTCTTTATCAGTTTCTTTAAATTTGTAGTGGGTGTTCAATGGAACCTATGGTGGTGATGGCTGCGCGTGCGGCTCAGTTAGTTGGTCAAGAGCTTTTAAAAGCGCATCAGAATCGTCATAAACTCGATCTACAAGTCGAAGAAAAAGGAATTGATGGTCCAGTAACGCGTGTAGATCGTTATTTGGAGCAGTTGACCATCGATACCCTACGTAAAAGCTATAAAAATCACAGTTTCCTTGGTGAAGAGTTTGGCTATCAGGAAGGTAATGGTCACGATGCCGATTGGTGTTGGGTGATCGATCCACTGGATGGTACTTTAAACTTCATTAACGGTTTCCCGCATTTCTGTATCTCTATCGCAGTTCAGCACAAAGGCATTACTCAACACGGGGTGATTTATGACCCGGTGAAAGATGAGCTATTCTCTGCCAGTCGTGGTCGTGGTGCCATGATGAACCAGCGTCGTATTCGTGTGAATGTCAAAGACAGTCTGGAAAATACCTTTATGGCTGTTGGACACGCTTACCGTGCTAAACGTAATGGCGAAGTTGTATCTTATGCCAAGAACCATTTTCAAAGTTTGTTAAACGTGACTGAAGCTGGCGCGCAATATCGTCGTTCAGGTTCTGCGGCATTGGATTTAGCCTATGTTGCTGCAGGCCGTTTTGATGCTTACTTCGAACTTGGTTTAAAACCTTGGGATATCGCAGCGGGCGAATTGATCGTAAAAGAAGCAGGCGGTACTGTAGTTGATGCACGTGGTGGTAGCGACTCTATGGAAAATGGTCAAGTTTTGGCTTGTTCAATGAAAATGCTTAAACCTTTAATGCAAGCAGTTGTTCCTGCTTGGGGTGAAGCAGCAAAATAATCGGGTTTAGATGAAATATATCTAATTTTCAGAAAAGGCATCCTTCGGGATGCCTTTTTTAGAGCAGTAAAGTAGTTAAGAAGGGAGGTAAAGTATATTTCTCACATGATATGAATATTGGAAATATCAAGTGAATTGGCGAAAACTGCCTTTTTATACCGGTTGTTACATTTTTTATTGATATTTAAGTGCATGAAATTAATATATAAATTATAAACAGAGCAAATTAGTTTTAAAACTTAATGACATTGTTGATTATTCTGCTATAATTTTGCCACGCACTTAATTTCTGTTCTTTACCTGAACACTATCTTCTAATCATTGTATGCGCGTGCTGTCCATAGAGAGGACATATCCTTCGCGCCCCAATCGCTTAAGCGATTCCTTCAGGTTTGCGGCCGTAATCATGCGTGCGTTATATCCACATCGTCGTTACTCGGATCGCTGCTGAATCCTAATATTTTCAGCATTATTTGCTGTGCCGCTTTTTGCCGATGTCCATAATTGTTATTTATTAAATGGAGCACCCACTTCAGGGTGAATACTCTCTATGAGCAAAACTTTTGCTGATTTTTCCCTCGACGAATCTCTAACCCAGGCTCTCGATGCTTTAGGCTTTACTACTCCAACTCCTGTACAAGAACAAGCGATTCCAGCTGCACTTGAAGGTAAAGACCTTCTTGTGTCAAGCCAAACAGGTTCTGGTAAAACTGCTGCTTTCTTGCTTCCTACCCTAAATGCGTTGGCAAGCCAAGATACATTAGTACCATTTAAAGACCGTATGAAAGCGGTTACTCAACCGAATATTCTGGTGATTTCACCGACTCGTGAATTGGCACAACAGGTATGTCAAGACGCAATTGCATTTGTACGTCACATGAAAGGTGTTCGTATTGCTGCAATCATGGGCGGTATGCCTTTCGGTAAGCAAATTCAACAGTTAAAAGGCGCGCAAGTTGTTGTTGCAACTCCAGGTCGTCTACTTGACTTGGTGAATCGCCGTCAAATCAAACTTGATAAAGTTGATGCGTTAATCGTCGATGAAGCTGACCGTATGCTTGACCTCGGTTTCTCTGAAGACTTAGAAGCAATTGGTGAGTTGGCTGCAAACCGTAAACAAACTCTAATGTTCTCTGCGACGTTTGCACCACGTATCATTACACTTGCAGAACGCATGATGAATGATCCACTGCGTATTTCGATTGAAACTGGTCACTCTACAAATACTGACATTACTCAGACTTTGCATTGGACTGACGGTTTCGAGCACAAGAAAAAACTTCTTACTCACTGGTTGAACGAAGAAGACGTTGATCAAGCAGTTGTATTTGCGTCAACTCAAGAAGACACAGATATGCTGGCTGAAGAACTTGCTGAAGCAGGCCTATCAGTTGTAGCGCTGCATGGTGCTATGCCACAAACTGTACGTAACCGTCGTTTACGCAGCATCCGTGAAGGTCGTGCAAAAATCCTTGTTGCAACTGACGTTGCTGCTCGTGGTCTTGACGTACCAACCATTTCACACGTAATTAACTTCGGTCTTCCAATGAAGAACGAAGACTATGTACACCGTATTGGTCGTACAGGTCGTGCCGGTCGTACTGGTAAAGCCATTACACTTGCAACTTACCGTGAGCGTGGCAAGATCCGTGCTTTAGAAGACTTCCTTGATGCGCGTCTAAATGTATCTGAAATTGAAGGTCTTGAGCCATCTCCACCTCCTGCACGTGGTAGCCGTGATGGCGCTGGTCGTGGTCGTGGCCGTGACGGCGGTCGTCGTGATGGCGGTCGTGGTGGTTTCGGTGGCGGTCGTCGTTTTGAAGGCGAAAGCAACTTCAAACGTCGTGAAGGCGGTGATGATCGTCCACGTCGTAGCTTCGATGACAAACCACGTGGCGAACGTCCGGCATTTGGCGAAGATCGTCCACGTCGTGACTTCGGTGATCGTCCAGCGCCACGTCGTGAAGGTGGTTTTGGCGACCGTCCACAACGTTCGTTTGATGACCGTCCAAAGCGTGACTTCGGTGACCGTCCAGCGCCGCGTCGTGAAGGTGGTTTTGGCGACCGTCCACAACGTTCGTTTGATGACCGTCCAAAGCGTGACTTCGGTGATCGTCCAGCTCCGCGTCGTGAAGGTGGTTTTGGTGACCGTCCTCGCTCTAATGATGACAACCGTGGCAACCGTGTAGATTACAAGCCAGCTCGTGAAGGCGGTTATGGTGATCGTCCAAAACGTGATTTTGGTGATCGTCCTGCTCCACGTCGTGAAGGTGGTTTCGGTGATCGTCCAGCGCGTTCATTCGGTGATGATCGTCCAAAACGTGATTTCGGTGATCGTCCAGTACGTCGCAACTTTGATGACAAACCACGTGGTGAACGTTCGTTCGGTGGTGAAGATCGTCCACGTCGTAAATTTAACGACTAATAGAGTCGCTAGATGAAGATAAAAAAACCGGTAGAAATACCGGTTTTTTTATGCATTGAGTTTTTTGCTTTTTAACGTAAAATGTCTACTAATTCATATTTTGTCAGGGTTATGATAATTATTAATATGAAAAGTTTAGCTGCTCGATCTCAATTGATGGAGGTGCATATGCCATATATCGCATTGACTTTGATTTTATGTAATATTATCTATTATTTATACAGTGTTTTTAATTAATCAATCTAGTCATTTTAAGCCTAAGTACATATTTTTATTATAAAAAACACGAAATAATCAATTATTGTCATCTTTTTATGATATTCACCCACCTTTTTCAACTGCTAACATTTTGAACTTCGTTCCTTTATAGTATGCATGCTGAAAAAATGTAGGAATAAACTCAGCTATGAAAAATCAAACAGCGCGAGATACTCAGTCTTTGATTGAAGTCAAGAATTTGAGCTTCAAACGAGGCGAGCGCGTGATTTATGACGACGTGAGTTTAAATATTCGTCGTGGGCAGATTACCGCCATTATGGGGCCATCCGGAACTGGTAAAACTACCTTATTAAGATTGATCGGTGGGCAGCTGACGCCTGAGCATGGGCAGGTCTTATTGGATGGCAAAGATATTGCCTCGATGTCACGTTCCGAACTTTTTTCAGCACGTGCACGGATGGGTATGCTATTTCAGAGTGGTGCTTTGTTTACCGATATGAGCGTGTATGAAAATGTCGCGTTTCCAATTCGGGCCCATACCAAACTGCCAGAACATCTAATTAAGGAAATCGTGGCATTGAAACTGGAATCCGTCGGCTTGCGCGGTGCAGAGCAAATGATGCCATCGGAACTGTCTGGTGGTATGAACCGACGTGTGGCTTTAGCCCGGGCGATTGCGCTGGACCCTGAACTGATCATGTACGATGAACCCTTTGCCGGACAAGATCCGATTGTGATGGGGGTGTTGACTCGTTTAATCCGCTCTCTGCGTGAAGCACTGGATCTGACCACGATTATTGTCTCGCATGATGTGACAGAAACCTTATCCATTGCTGATTACATTTATATCGTGGCAGAAGGCAAGATCCAGGGCGAAGGAACACCGGCAGAGCTAAAAGTGCATCCTTCAACTTTTGTGCAGCAATTCCTGACGGGTTCGGTGGAAGGTCCAGTCGATTATCAGTTTAGTCATCGGGCTTATTTAAGTGATGAGGTACGTTCATGAATGCAATTGCCGCATTAGGTAGACGCGTTATTGAACGTGTACAGGGGATTGGGGTCGCAACCCTGATGCTGTTGCAGATCTTATTTTCCATGCCGACCTGGTTGGGGGTAAGACTATTTATTTATCAGATGTATCGGGTCGGGGTATTGTCCCTGCTGATTATTGTGGTTTCTGGCCTGTTTATTGGTGCTGTACTTGGCTTGCAGATGTTCAGTATTCTGTCGACTTTTGGCAGTGAATCCATGCTTGGCACAGCAGTTGCGCTGACCTTGCTCCGTGAACTGGCACCTGTGGTCGCGGCTTTGCTGTTTGCAGGACGTGCCGGTTCGGCTTTGACCGCAGAAATTGGTCTGATGAAAGCCACTGAACAATTGTCCAGTATGGAAATGATCGGGGTGGATCCCTTAAAGCGGGTGATTTCGCCACGTCTCTGGGCGGGGATTTTCAGCTTGCCCATGCTTTCGGTGATCTTTGCCGCAGTCGGAATTATGGGCGGCAAAATGGTCGGTGTAGACTTTTTGGGGGCTGATGAAGGCGCTTATTGGAGCGGCATGGAAAGCAGCGTGCAATTCTATAAAGATGTCTTGAATGGCACTATTATTAAAAGTTTTGTATTCGCATTAATGTGTACCTGGATTGCGGTATATCAAGGCTATGCCTGTGTACCAACATCGGAAGGTATTGCAACTTCTACAACCCGTACAGTCGTATATTCTTCACTGTGCGTTTTAGGCTTTGATTTTGTGTTGACTGCGGTCATGTTCGGAGGTGTTTAATGAAATCACGTACTAGTGAGCTGGCCGTTGGTGTTTTTGTTATTTTGTTCGGGATTGCCCTGTTCTTTTTGGCGATGCGTGTCAGTGGACTGGTGGGAAGCAATATTTCCGACAGCTATAAAATGACGGCAACGTTTGAAAATGTAAATGGCATCAAGCCACGTGCCAAAGTCGCTTTAAGTGGCGTGAAAGTAGGACAGGTCGATGACATTACCTTAGATCCTGTAACGCGTCTGGCAACCGTGCATATGACCCTGGATGGCTCATTGACCTCTTTTAATACTGAACAATTGAAACAAGTTCAGCAGGAAGCACTGGAAGAGTTACGTTATAGTTCGGACTATACTGCGGCTGCACCTGCGCAACAAAAAGACATGGAAAAACAACTGTTAGATAACATGAACTCCATCACCAATATTGATGAAGATGCTTATATTATGGTAGCGACCAATGGGTTGTTGGGTGAAAAATACCTGAAAATTATTCCAGGTGGTGGTCTGAACTATTTGAAACGCGGTGATCAGATTGCCAATACCCAAGGCACCATGGAAATTGAAGATTTAGTGACGAAGTTCATTACTGGCGGTGCCGGTAAATCGTCGGATAGTCAAGAAACTGCCCCAGAACAGGCGACAGTTTCAGAATCGACTGATGCAGAACCTGCATTTGTTGAATAATAGATTGAGGAGATTTCAGTGAAGACTTTAGTAAAACAAACGCTTGCAGCAGGCATTCTTTCCACAATGGTTGCTGGTACAGTGTTTGCTGCACCGTCTGAAGCACCACCTGCTTTTATTAAAAAAGTGGCAGATGGTTTGATTGAGCGCCTCAAAGCCGATAATGCAAAATTGCAGAACAATCCGGCGCTGGTCAAAGCGATTGTCCGCCAGAATTTGGATCCATACATTGATTCACAGTCTTTCACGCGTATTGTGATGGGGACTTATGCGACGAACCAGTATAGTACTGCTGCACAGCGCGCGCAGTTTGAAAAGAATTTCCGTGAAACGCTCATTGAAAATTATGGTTCTGCATTTTCCAAGTTTAGTAATCAGACCTATAGCGTGCGTCCATACAAGGCCAGCAACAGCAAAAACCCTGTTGTAACCATCGACTTTAATAATAAAGGCGAGAAAATTCCGGTAGCGTTTCAGCTGGTGGACAAAGGCTCACAATGGAAAATCCGCAACATCAACGTATCGGGTATCGATCTAGGTTTGCAATTCCGTAACCAGTTTGCTGCGACAGTAAAACGTAATGGCGGTAATATTGATAAAGCAATTGCCAACTTTAAACCGGATGCAGAAGCTGCAATCGACAAGAAATAATCAAACAGGTGAGTCGTGATTACATTCAATGATCAGGAACTACAGGTTTCAGGCAAGATTGACTATGACAATGCACAGGACTATTACTTAAATGGTCTGCGTGTGGTTCAGTCACAAAGCAAGTTTCCACTTGTGGTTAATCTGGCTGAGCTTGAAAGTGGCAGTACTTTGGCTTTGGCAGTGTTGGTGCGCTGGCTGCGCCAGACTCCTCAGGCTCAAGGGCTACAGTTTAAAGCTGTTCCTGCTAAAATGATGAATATCATTCAGGCCAGCCATTTGCAGGATGATTTAAACATCGTCCAGTAAAAGAAAAGCACCGAAAGGTGCTTTTTTATTGTGATCAAATTTTAAGAAATCATTAAAATCAAATAGATCTAAATATGGATTGCACGTCCTCTCTGCCTCAGGGAGAGAGTTAGAGAGAGGGGTGTAAAAATCCTCCCTAACCATTTTCTTCACTTTTTAAAGAGAAGTTGAAGAGGGATTAAATAAATATGAATTAAATACAGGCATTTCTTGCGCTTCACTTTAATTAAAGAGCAAGTGAGACTTAGAAAGGGATATCTAATAAAAAAACCTTTCCCTGACAGGAAACATCTCTCCCTTTTCAAAAGGGAGGTTAGGAGGGATTCTAGATCCACTTCTTCCATCTAAAGTAAATCAATGGGCCAATCAGGAAGCCAATTAAAATAATACTGACCATGATGAAACTCATGGTGCCTTGTGCAAAGGGCAGCACTTCGGTGTTCATACCGTAAATACTGGCAATCAGCATTGGTGGCGCAAGCATACTCGGCAGAATCGAGAATCGACGAATGGTATCGTTCTGCTCAGTGTTAATGAATCCGGACGTGGTATCGAGCAGGAAACGTACTTTCTGGAACAAGAAAGCATCATGCTCGACCAGCGAGCGCACATCTTCACTCAGTTCTCGAATATCCGCATCATAAATATGACTGCCCAAGGCGCGTGGACGCGACAGGAAGGTCAGGACGCGGCGTAAATCGATTAGACACAGTTGCGCTTTACCCAACATATCTTCAAGTTGCGCCAAGCGGGTAATCATGTCATCCAGATCCAGAATCTGTTCACGATGGCGGTTATTCAACACTTCAGTTGAATATTTCTCTAAATCTTTATGCACATCTTCCAGAATATCGGCCAGCTCATCCAGCTTGGCTTCGAGTAAGCCCAATAAAATCCAGGTCGGATCTTTATAATCGATTTCATAATCATTGCGGCGCGCGCGGGCACGAAAGGCGCGAAAAGCCACCAGTTTTTCACCACGCAAAGTAAACAGACGATCCTTGTGCAGAATGAATGCAACAGTTTGTACTGTTGCCAGCATGCTGGATTCATCTTCGTGTTCGTTTTCGACTTGATAGTTTTTATTCTTGGTTAAAAAATAGGTGCTGATATGCAAAATACCGTCATCATCACGGTAAAATCGGGCACTCGAGGAAATATCTTCCAGCGATTTTAAGGTCGGTAAGTTTTGCTCGTAGGCATCTAGAATCCATTGCTGCTCTTCCTGTGAAGGCGCAATCAGATCAAGCCAGACTAAATCTGGATGCAGGTCGAAATCACCATTAATCGTGATATCTTCTAAGCTACCGCGCTCTGTGGCGTAAAAGGCTTCAAGCATGCTGTCTTTTCTCCCGGGCGCAGTATGTGAATTGGAATGGGTGTATTTTAGACAAGGAATTGAATAAAAACACTGATATTAAGCAGTTATTTTGGTAAAAAGCGTGCTTGCCGCGATTTCGTACAATATGGCGTCAATTAGAGGATGAAATGATGAATTCTATCGCAATTTTTTGTGGTTCAGCGCTTGGCTCGGATCCTCTTTATACGCAGGTTGCCGAAAAAGTCGGTCAGACTCTGGCGGCACGACAGCAAACGCTGGTTTATGGAGGAGGTCGTTCTGGCTTAATGGGTATTGTGGCTGATAGTGCCTTGGCGGCGGGCGGTAAGGTGATTGGCGTAATTCCAAGACAGCTGGTCAATCGTGAGCTGGCACATCCACATATTACCGAGCTGTATGTGGTGGATAATATGCATGAGCGTAAAACCCGGATGTCGGAACTGGCTCAGGGATTTATTGCCATTCCCGGTGGTGCAGGAACACTGGAAGAGATTTCTGAACAATGGACCTGGGCACAATTGGGGATTCATCAGAAGCCTTGTGCTTTTCTCAATACCGATGGTTTTTATGATGACCTGATTAAATTCATCCGTATGACCACGGAGAAGGGTTTTACTAAATCACGTTTCACTGAGGCTTTGATTATCAGTGATGATCTGGACGATATTTTGCGCCAATTCGAAAGTTATCAGCCGCCTGAAGCCAAATGGGGTATGGTTGATCAGACCGACCTTGTAAAATAAGTTATCCAGAATACGCAATTGTAGAAAATAAATGAAAGTGATTACGGTGGCTGCAGCCATTATTTTAAATGAAGCGCAGCAACTGCTGGTGGTTCGCAAGCAAGGAACATCCTGCTTTATGCAGGTCGGTGGCAAGCTGGAGCCAAATGAAACCCCGGAAGCCACCATGTTGCGTGAAATTCAGGAAGAAATTGGCACACAAGCCCAGATTCAGCAATTCATTGGCCGTTTTGAAACCCAGACTGCCAATGAACCTGATCATCAACTGGTGAGTTATGTCTATTGGGTAAGGCTCGATCAAGCACCTAAAATTGAAGCAGAAATCGCTGAAATGAAATGGGTTGATCTGGATGAAAAAGAGGTCTTGCTGGCGCCCTTAACGACTGAAATTGTGATTCCGTGGGTGAAGTCACATTTGCTCGCCCAAGCTTAAATTTTAGATTTGCGCGCCTGCCAGACAGGCTGCATAAATTTTCTGACAGCCTAGCTCTTCAAGTTTTCGAGTGAGCGCTAGAATCGAACTGCCAGTCGTCACTACATCATCAATGATTAGCACGCGTCGGTAACGAATATTAGACGGTGTACTGATCTGAAACTGCGACTGGATATCTTCGATTCTTTCCAGACGGCTTAAGCCTTTTTGTGAATGCTGTTTCAGCCGGCTAACAGGTTGCCAGATGGGAACATTCAATTTTTTCGCCACATGCTTGGCCAGTACCAGAGATTGATTATAACCGCGTTCGGCCAGGCGTTCAGTCGAGATCGGCATCGGGACTATTGCACTGACTTTGGGTAATTCTAAACTCAACAGCGTACCGGCCAGTAAATTTTGCAAATGCAGCTTCTGTTCATATTTAAACAGCTGAATCAACCGATCCATTGGGTAGGCATAATCGCAGGCAATCTGAAACTGCATTTCTTGACGCTGAATGGTTTGATGTATCCACGGCAACTGCTGCCAGCAATCCTGACAGACTGAATAAATGCTCTGATAATCAGTCTGACACAACTGGCAGGGCTGAAGCGTATTCAGCTTGGAGATTCCCTGTGCCAGTAATTTAAACATAGGCATAACGCGGTGCTTCCGGTAGCCAGCGTTGTAATAACGCCTCAGCCTGATCTGGATAATCTTTTAAAATTTGCTGCGCCACATAATGTGCCTGATTGAGCAGGTGATCATCGCGTTCAAGTTTGGCCACGCGGAAATTCATATCGCCGGTTTGTTTAGTCCCCAGTAATTCACCTGGCCCACGCAATTCCAGATCTTTCTCGGCAATCATAAAACCATCATTGGTTTCACGCATGATTCTTAAGCGTTCCTGACCGTTTTGCGACAGCGGATGCTTGTATAGCAGGGCGCAGAAACTGGCTTTGGCACCACGGCCAACCCGACCACGTAGCTGATGTAGCTGTGACAGGCCTAAACGTTCGGCATTTTCAATCACCATAATGGAAGCGTTGGGTACATCGACCCCGACCTCAATTACGGTAGTGGCAATGAGTAGCTGTAATTCATTGTTTTTGAATTGCTGCATCACCGCCTGTTTTTCATCGGCTTTCATTTTGCCATGTACCAGACCGATATTCAGCGCAGGAAAGCGTTCCCGAATTTCGGCAAAAGTGGCTTCCGCGGCCTGAGCATCTAAAGTTTCGGATTGCTCCACCAAGGTACAGACCCAATAGGCCTGTTTGCCTTCAGCGCAATTCGTCGCAATACGTTGCAGAACTTGTTCACGCCGATCCAGTGGAATGGTCACCGTTTGAATCGGGGTACGACCCGGTGGCAGCTCGTCAATCACCGAGGTATCCAGATCACCATAAGCCGACATGGCCAAGGTGCGGGGAATCGGGGTTGCGGTCATCACCAGCTGATGCGGGGACATGCCATCCAGGCCTTTATTTCTGAGTGCAAGACGTTGATCGACTCCAAAGCGGTGTTGCTCATCAATAATCACCAGACCGAGTTTGGCAAACTCGACATTCTCCTGAAACAGGGCGTGGGTGCCAATCACCAGATGGGCGCTCCCGTCCCGAATGACCTGTTCCGCTGCGGCGCGGGCTTTGCCTTTTTGCTTGCCGGACAGCCAAGCGATATTAAGACCTAGTGGCTCAAACCAGCGTTTAAAGTTGAGATAATGCTGCTCGGCCAGAATTTCGGTAGGTGCCATCAACGCCACTTGCCAGCTTTCTTCCAGGGCATGACAGGCTGCGACACCGGCCACCAATGTTTTGCCGGCACCGACATCGCCTTGTACCAGACGTAACATCGGTTTATTGGCTTTTAAATCTTGTGCGATTTCTTTGGATACACGTTTTTGTGCACCGGTCATTTCAAAAGCCAGACTGGCCAGAAGCTGTTTGGCATAGGTTTTACTCGGTGCAAATGAAGGAGCTTCAACCTGCTGAATAAAGGCACGCCGGGTCAATAAACTGATCTGATGCGCCACCAGTTCTTCAAAGATCAGGCGTTGCTGTGCGGGATGCGAGCCTTGTGCCAGTTGTAACATATTGGCATTGACTGGCGGATGATGGATATATTCCAGTGCTTGTTTTAACGCATAACCATTGCTAAATTTTGCTGGCAGCAGTTCAGGCAGATGATCGCTATACTGAGCCAAAGCCTGTTGAATATAATCGCGTATTTTTGGCTGGGTCAGACCTTCAGTGGCAGGATAAATCGCGGTAAGTTGGGTTTGCGGTAGCGGGGTATCTTCAGTAATGACTTGCAGCTCGGGATGATACATTTCCAGACCGCGCGCACCGACCCGGACTTCACCAAAAATTCTTAAACGGTGACCGAGCTTGCAGCGATCGGTGATGCCTTTATAAATATGATAAAAACGCAAAGTGACTTTACCGCAGTCATCATCCAGTAATACAGCCATGGACTTGCGTTTACCCGGCGGGAAATCCACGCCTTTGACGATACCTTCGAGCAAATAGCTACGCCCCACGCTCAATTGATTCATGGGAATGATCGTGCTACGGTCTTCATAGTCACGTGGTAGATGAAAAAGCAAATCATCAGTATTGAAGATATTTAATTTTTCAAGTAATGCAGCGGCGGCATTGCCAACGCCTTGTAACTGATGGACTGCAGCCATGTCCCCTCAACCAGATTCGTGATTCGGTGCTCAATGCATATTCTATTTATCGGTTATGGTAAAACATCCCGGCGTGTTGCTAAACAACTATTTGAGCAAGGTCATCAAATTAGCACAATTAGCTCAAGTCCCAAAACAGATTCCTTTGCAACTCATCTGATTCAAGATGTGCATAAACCGAATTTAACGACAGTCACACCGATTGATTGGGTCTATGTATTGCTTAGTCCAAAACAAAGTACGGTTGAAGGCTATCAGTACACCTATCTGGATTCAGTTCAGCCGATTGTGACTGCCTTGAAACAGCATCCAGTGCAGCGGATTGTGGTGGTGTCATCGACACGGGTCTATGGGCAAAATGCTGGAGAAAATATCAATGATGAAACGCCTCTACAGCCCAACGATGTGCAAGGAAAAATCCTGTATCGGATGGAGCAGGCCTATTTAGCGGCTTATCCTGAGCAATGTACAATCATTCGCCCAAGTGGAATTTATGGAACATCGGTAGAGCGCTTACAAAAAATGGCAGTATCTATGACCAGCTATCCAAATCTGCACTGGTCAAACCGGATTCATATCGAAGATTTATCACATTTCTTGTCACAGATGATTCACGTGGAACATCCTGAGTCTTCTTATATTGTGAGCAATAACCAGCCACAGCTTTTACATAAAGTCTTGCAATGGTTTCAGCAGCAGATGGGGCTGCCTTTACTCGAAGTTGAGAACAAGCAGGTCACCGGTAAAAAGCTCTATGCAACTCGGATGCAAAAAACAGGATTTGAATTAAAGCATACAGATTGTTTTGAGGATTATTTGGGGTTGATGAATAAATTTGAATAAATTTGGAACTTCTCCCTTACAGAAGAGCTATCTTCATCCTTTTTTAAATTAAAGAAAATTCCCCTCCTTTGGAAAAGGAGGGGTTAGGGGAGGATTAAATTCCCCCTCATCCCCCTTATGAAGCAGTGCTTCCCATCTCCTGAAAGGAGAGAGAATAAAAGCTTTACTTCTTTTTGCGCTTGGCACGTTTCTTGGCTTGTTCAGCCGCAACTGCATCAAGTGCTTCTTTGAGTTCTTCATCGGTAAAGGCGGTGATGTGATGCAGCATCTGTAATTTCACTTCATCCAGTACCAGATCTGCATATTGCGCCACGTTGGTCAGCTGTTCATCAAAAACAATGGCATTGTCGTCATTGGTACACAGATAACCTTTTTGGGTTAAGACTTTAATAAAGCTCTGAAACAGGGCTTTGTCGAAGAATTCAGGCGAATTGAATTCGTATAGAACTGATAAACGCTGACCAACCAGATAGCTCAATTCTTCAACCTGACGGGTCGAAATATTGCCTGAACCACGCTGGGTAATCAGTGCCAAAGTCATGTAATAACGTTCCAGACTTTGAGTCACTGGTGCAGCCAGAACTTCGAGCTGATGATGGACTTCAGTATTGGGTGCCGGAGCAAGCAGATTTTCACCATCTTGCGTGATCAGTTTGGCAGAAATCAAGTTATCAATATGCGCATTGACTTGATCCTGAATCTCATCTTCACGCCATTTTAAAAACAGCTCTGCTTTTAGGAATGGATACAGGGTGCTGCTGATGTTGACGACATCATCACGGCGAATCGTTCCATTGTGTTCAGCCAGTGCTGCAATCAATGACGGAAGCACAAAGGAGTGCACGATATTGTTGCGGAAATAAGTCAGCAAAACTGCCTGATTATCTTCAATGGCAATGATATCGCCCAGCACATGTTTTACCCGTTTGATCAGTTTTAGCTTCATCGCATAGGCAATAATTTCTTTGCCTGAAAGCGGGGTAACTTCCATCCGCTCATCATAAGGTAATGCCGCCAGCAGGGTACGATAAGTATCCAGCTGCTTGATACAGATTTCTTCATCCAGCGTATGTTTCGGTGTCGCCAGCAGGATCAACGATAATAGCGATACCGGATTGATCACCACTGCACGGTTGATATTTTCCAGAATCGCTTGCGCAGAGCTGTTTACTGCATCAGAAACTGCTTGTGGAATTGGATCATCGTTCTTTTCAATTTTAATATTTTCTGCGCCATGCTGTTTCAGGATGTCATCCAGAAATACCGGCTCACCAAAATTCAGATGCACTTTACCGAAAATGCGTTCAATTTTGCGCAGGGTTTTGACAATACCAAAAATAGATTCGGCTTCTTTCGGCTTGCCGCTCATCTCACCGACATAAGTGCCGCCTTCCATCAGGCGTTCATAACCGATATAGGTCGGTACAAAGACAATTGGTTTGGCCTTGCCGCGTAAATGACCATGCACGGTCATCGCCAGCATCCCAGTTTTAGGTGGTAGCAAACGACCAGTACGTGAACGACCACCTTCGATAAAGTATTCCAGTGGGGTATTGCGTGACAGAACGCTATATAAATATTCTTTAAAGACTGTGGTATAGAGCGCATTGCCACGGAAAGTACGGCGGATAAAGAAGGCACCGCCACCACGTAAAATCTGCCCGACAAAAGGCATGTTCAGGTTATCGCCCGCAGCGATATACGGCACCATCAAGCCACGACGATAGATCACATAAGACAATAACAAATAGTCGATGTGACTGCGGTGACATGGGGTATAGACAATCTCATAATCTTTGGCCAGTTCACGCACGGTACTGAAATTATGCACTTCCACGCCGTCATAGAGCTGTGTCCATAAACGGGTCAGGGCTTTATCGGCAAAACGTACAGTCGAATGAGAATAATCGGAAACAATTTCGTTCAGATAACCGATGGCACGACGTTCAGATTCCAGCATCGAGATTTTGCTACGAATACTGTCATTGCGAATCGCAGCCTGTACATCTGGCGATTTGATGAGACTGTGCATGACATTACGGCGATCGGACAGGTCGGGCCCGAGAATCACTTCGCGCTGACCATCCAGATAATCATTTAAAGTGCTGACAATATAAGTTGCTGGCGCTGAATTTGGATGCGTTTCTTTGGCATGCTCAATCATGGCACGTAAAGACTGGGGTTCGTGAAACTCTAAATAAGACTGACGGCCATGCAGACCGATATTGACCAGTTGCTTGACCCGGCTTGGCGTAGACCAGGTATCGGTAAATAGCAGTTTGAACCAGGAATCTTCTTTTTCAGGTTCACGTCCCCAAAGCACCGTGACTGGTACCAGTTCGATATCCAGCTCAGGATGTTGTTCCAGGATTTCAATCAGGCGTAACAGGCGCGGCGGAAACGCATGCGGCGGTGAGCTGAGCAGGTTATTTTCATCATGATGCTGTAAAAACAGCAGCGAAGCTTTTTCCTTACTATTGCCCAGTTGCATTGGATCGAGCGCAGCTGGCAACTTTAAACGGCGGGTTTCTGCATCGACCACCAGTGCATTACTACGCGAATGGTTCTGTAAAACGTAACAGACCAGCTTTCGCGATTCTGCCGCGGTCTGATCAGGTTCAGGTGCTGTCACTTCACTTGGTACTTCCCCAAGAACATGAGGGGTAACCACAAGATCAAGTAGCTTACTTGAAAGCTTGCGATACATTTGACCAAAGCCATTCTTGGACATAGCTGCTCCTAATTTTACTGACCAAAACCACAGGACTTCTGAGGGGATTTATTTTTGCGGGTTTCCAAAGCGAAACCATATATCTTTTTTTAACAACTTCAACAGAAGTGCGCTAATTTTAGCGTGAAAGCAGATGCTTTTCCTAGTCACTTATGACATCAGTATGACAGAACAGTCATGCAATCTTTAGAGTTTCGGTCTGATTTTGTGGCAGAATATTCCAGATTAATTATTTAGATCTGTTTTTCCATTTTTGGGATATCTCCAATATTACGTAGGTTGCTTATGAATGCCTTAACACAGGAACTGGTCGAGCTGCTCAGCTTGGAAAAGTTAGAAGAAAACATTTTTCGGGGAATCAGCCGTAATCTGGTGGGCAAGCGCGTGTTTGGTGGGCAGGTTTTAGGGCAGGCACTCCGCGCTGCGTCTTATACCACAGACCGTCCGGCACACTCGTTACATGCCTATTTTCTGTTTGGTGGAGATGTCAATGCACCGATTATTTATGAAGTGGATCGTATCCGTGACGGCAAGAGCTTTGTCAGCCGTCAAGTACGTGCGATTCAGCATGGTCGCACTATTTTTATGTGTATGGTGTCTTTTGCGCATCAGGAAGAAGGTCTCAATTACCAGATTTCAGAGCCGGAATATCCGCCAGCAGAAAGCCTGAAAAATGAAGCAGAACTGATCAAACAAATGATTGAGTTTATTCCGGAAAATGTCCGTGCGTCCTTCACCCGTGATCGTCATGTCGAGATTCGCCCGATCAATCCGCAAAATCCGTTTCAGCCGCAACCGGAAGCGCCGTCTTATGCGCACTATATCCGCACCCATGACCGAATTGCTGCAGAAGTGGATCAGATTTCTTTGCATCAGGCCATTGCCGCTTTCTATTCAGACTTTACCTTGATGACCACGGCACTGCGTCCACATGGTCTGAGCTATATTTCGCCAAGCCTGCAATGTGCCAGTATTGACCATGCCATGTACTTCCATAAGCCATTTCGTGCCGATGAATGGATGCTATATGACATGGATGCCACCCAGAGTGCCAGTTCGCGTGGTCTGAATTTTGGACGGATGTGGCAGAATGGCGAACTGGTCTGTAGTACCACGCAGGAAGGGCTGATCCGCTTACGTGAAATCGAAACCCAATAATTTTTATATTTTTGCTCAAAAAGCCGAATCCCAGATTCGGTTTTTTTGTTTTTAATCCGCAGAACAATCATTATTTGAGATCTTGTTCTAGGCACGCGTTTATAAAATATTACTCGATTCTGTAGAATCGGCATGGCATAGTGCCGCTTAAGATCTATATTAAAATGCATGAAAAGATGAGCTTAAATACGCAAATTTTAATTGCCGCCGTATTGGGGGTGCTGTTTGGATTTTTACTCACAATATTTCCGCAGACCTCATTTTTTGATGTCAGTTTATACGGCATCGGCATCGTCAGCAGTGTTTTTATCGGCTTATTAAAAATGCTGTTGGTTCCGCTAATTTTTACGTCGATTGTGGTCGGGGTATCTAATCTACAGGCAGGCGGACAACTGAATCGCACCTGGAAAATCACCCTGATGTGCTGTGTGACCACAACGACTTTGGCACTCATTTTAGGTCTGGCCTGTGCACATCTGTTTGATGTCGGCAAGGGTGTCGATGTACTGATGTTCCAGGATGCCATGGCGCAGCATCAGACTCCGGACACCTTAACGCCATCTTCTTTCTTTACCAATTTTATCCAAAATACCCTGATCAATCCGTTTAAGGCATTTTCAGATGGCAATGTCCTGGCGGTGGTGGTCTTTGCCTTGTTTGTCGGTGTGGCACTGGTCGCAGGCGGAGATAAATTCCGTACCGTGCGCAAGTTGAGTCACCAGTTTTTTGAAATCATGATGTTGATGATTGGCTGGGTGATGAAACTGGCACCTTTCGGTATTTTTGCTTTATTGGCCAAGCTGATCGCGACTGAGGATATTTCGGTACTCAGTCGTCTGGCTGAATTTGCGGCCGTGGTCACTGGAACCACCATTTTCCATGGCATCGTGGTATTGCCTTTATTGCTGTGGATTTTTGGCAAGATGGATCCGATCACGTTCTTTAAAGGCACACGCGCTGCTTTAATTACCGCATTTGCCACCAGTTCCAGTTCGGCCACCATGCCACTGTCAATGAAATGTGCGCAGGAAAATCTGGGCGTACGTCCGCATACGGCAGGTTTTGTGATTCCACTGGGAACACAGCTGAATATGGATGGCACAGCTCTTTATGAGGCAGCCGCCGCCTTGTTTATTGCCAATTTAATGGGGCTGGATCTGAGTTTAGGGCAACAGCTGGTGGTCTGTGCCACGGCAATGATTGCATCCTTAGGCGCACCTGGGATTCCAAGCGCTGGCATGGTCACCATGATTATGGTGTTGCAATCTGTGGGATTGCCTGCCGAGGCGATTGCGATTTTATTGCCGATCGACCGTTTACTGGATACGGTACGTACCGTGGTGAATGTGCAGGGCGATATGATGATCAGTGTGGTGGTAGACCGGCATACCCGTGAACCTGAAGCGCCAGTTTAATCTTTATTTAAGTCCGGATTCCAGACAATTTCCCAGAGATGACCATTGGGATCCTGAAAATAACCAGCATATCCGCCATAAAAGGTGGTGTGTGCAGCTTTGATAATTTTAGCGCCCGCACGTTCAGCCAGTACCATGATCTGGTCAACCTCTAATGGACTATAGACATTATGTCCCAGCGCCATTTGGGTTGGGCAGATCGGACTCAATTCAAGACCGGTATCTTGCTGAAGGCTGCGCTGCGGCCATAAGGCAAGCTTAAGACCGGATTGCAGTTGAATAAACGCCACCGCACCATATTCAAATTCCTGCCCCATAATTCCGTCGCTTTTAAAGCCTAAACCCTCACAATAAAATTGCAATGATTGCTCTATGTCCTGAACAGCCAGCGCAATCACAGAGATAGATGGTTTCATAATGGGTGCCTGATCTAAGGCTGATCAAGATTTATTCTAATATGAATCAGGATTTAATCACTAAGTAAACAATGCAGTCTTCATGTAAAAACAGGTAAATCTGATCAATCCGGCGCTGCTATCACTTGGCCAGCTTGGCATAGCGAAAATCAGCCTAGAAAAAAACCTCCGTTATGCGACATAACGGAGGTTTTTAATTTAAATCAATCAATCAAATATTTTGTCATTTGATTATTCAGCTGAGCGTTTATTCTGGTTCAGCTCATCTGCTGCTTTAAGTTCTGACTGATCCTGCTCAAGTAATTCAAGCGGTTCTTCAGCTTCATTTAAGTCATGCGGTGAAACCTCACCAATAGCAGTTGCATCAGACCCAGAGTCGAGTTCAACTGGTTCATCGAATTGATTTAGATCATGAGCCGATACTTCCGGAATACTGTCCAAATCAAATTGAGTTGATTGATCTAAAGTGAAATTCAGACGGCCGCCCATGACGCTGGCCAGTTCTTCAAGTCCCTCTTTGTTCATAGAGGAGAACAATTGAATCGAGAAGTCCAGTTTCATTTTTTTCAATGCAGCTTTGACTTCCTGAAGCGCTTTAGAGGCAGGGCCGCGATTCAGTTTATCTGATTTGGTCAAAAGAACATGCACAAACAAATGACGTGAATAAGCCCATTCCAGCATCATCACATCAAAGTGTTGTAGCGGATGACGAATATCCATTAACAGCACCAAGCCCTGTAAGCTTTTGCGATGAATCAGATAATTTTCCAGTTCTTTTTGCCAAACAATTTTCATCGCCTCTGGTACGGCAGCATAGCCATAGCCTGGTAAATCGACCAGACGCTGATCTGGATTACCCAAGCTAAAAAAGTTAATCATCTGGGTGCGGCCGGGTCTTTTTGATGCACGTGCCAACTGTTTCTGGTTGGTCAGGGCATTAATCGCACTGGATTTACCGGCATTGGAGCGACCGGCAAAAGCAATTTCATAGCCTGTATCTTCTACACAAAGACTGAGTTTTGGTGCACTCATTAAAAATTCGGCTTTGCGTAGCCAGTTGAGTGAGCGCACAGAATATTCAGTAATGGCAGAATCAACTTTTTTCGCATAGCTGATCTTTTGCTTGGGTGCATGGGCTGTCTTACTGTTTTTGGATTTTCCTCTGCTGTGGTGCATAACTCAACTTCAATAAATGATCTACAAAGAAACATTATAAAGGAAGTCGCACAGGCAAGCGAACTTTGCTTTGCAATGCTATTGCAACTTAATCCATCAGGTTAATTAAACCGATTGGAGAAACAGTACTAAAATGAGATTGGTTAGATGGGGTGAGCACATCGGCCAGGGTATATTGGTTCAGGCTTTGGTAAAACTGTTCCAGCGCATGGTCGAGAATACCTTTTAAACCACAATTGCTACGCAGTACGCAGGGTGGGGTATTACATTCGACAATCACATGATTTTCACCCTGCAAGCTACGCACGATCTCACCGAGTTTTAGATTTAGTGTAGTAGGATTTAAGCGGATGCCGCCGCCTTTACCGCGTGTGGCAATAATCCAGTCTTGTTTCGACATGAAATGCACAATCTTCATTAAATGATTTTGTGACACATACAAATCTCGCGCAATTTCCGCAATCGTATACGGCGTATCTCGCGGCTGGGAGATGTACATTAAAATACGCAAAGCATAGTCGGTAAATTTGTTTAATTGCATGATCGCACTAATATCTTTAAGAATTAAATAGATAAGGGCTAGTCTAGCATAACCAGACTAGCCCCACCTATTCAGCTTGAAGCGAGGGCTTAGTGGTGAACCCCACCTGTACCAAATGCTTCACTATGAATATTTTCAGCAGGAATACCGCGGGCAACGAGTGCTTTTTGCTGTTCTGCCATAAATGGCATTGGGCCGCAAAGGTAGTAATCGGCATTGACTGGTAACAGCGCTGCATCAACTGTACTCAGATCCAGACGACCTGCTACATCATAATCCTCACCCAGTTTGTCAGCTTGATGTGGAAATTCATAAGCAGTAAGGGTGCTTAAGCGCGGATATTTTGCTTTCAGGTCATGAATATGCTGGTGCATCGCATGAACCTGTTTGCTACGGCAAGCATGGATAAAGGTCACAGGTTGTGGCATATCCAGAGTCACCAGCTGGTTCAGCATCGCGATCATTGGCGTCAGGCCAACACCACCACTGATAAACACATTACGTTTAGCTGGATCGATCAGGTAGAAGTTACCTGTTGGTGCAGATACTTCAATTTCTGAACCTTCCGGCAAACCATGTAGAGTGTTAGACACCCAACCTGCAACTTGATCTGCGCCATTGCCCGGTTCACGTTTAACTGAAATACGCAAATAGTCTGCTTGAGGGCTGGTTGAAAGCGTATATTGACGCGGCTGTTTTAAGCCAAGTTCTTCTACGAATACACGAACTGAAATATATTGACCGGCTTCATATTTCGGTAAATCGCCACCATCGACCGGTTGTAGATAGATTGAAGTAATCTCGTCACTTTCCACTACTTTTTGGGCAATTTTGAAATTGCGCCAGCCTAACCAGCTACCTTTGGTTTGCTGATGCTGCTCATAGATCGTTTTTTCAGTGCTGATGAACAAGTCAGCCAATTGACCATAAGCTGTAGCCCAAGCATCAATTAATGGATCTTCCATCGGGATGCTTAATACTTCACTAATAGAATGCAGCAGGTTTTCACCCACAATATTATAGTCTGGCGCTTGAATGTTTAAGCTCACGTGTTTATGCGCGATCAGCTCAACCACAGGTAAAAGTACAGATGGGTCTTCAATATTTTCGGCATAGGCCAATACAGCGCCGGCAAGAGCTTGCGCCTGTGCACCACTGCGTTGGTGACCCATATTAAACGTTTCTTTAAGGGCAGGGTTGTTGCCTAACATGCGGTTATAAAAATAGCCCGTGAGTGCCACACCATTTTCGCGGAGTACAGGCACTGTTGCTTTTACAAGGTCAATTTGCTGCGGAGTCATGTTTGATCTCTCATGGCTGTTTATTTGTAAGATGTATTTAAAATACATCTTATAGCATGCCTTGTAAATACATTTTTTAATAAAACCATAAAAAAATTATGGGATATCTGAATATCCCATAATTTTAAAAATCTTGATAGGAATAAATCGTGCTATTTTCACTGAAAAAGCAGTCATGAAACTCGCGGACAATTCTCTCCGGTATCATCTCCGAGCCTGCGTGCGCAGTTTGATAAATCGATCAGTATCTTTTATGAACTTTTTAGGTTGCCTAAGTCGCGTGTTCTAATTCCTTTTGTTGCTCACCGGTTAGAGGTCACTGTTCCTTGGCTTGCTGTTTTGCAAATTCTGCTTGTTTGGCATTTTTTTGAGGTTCGGCCACTTGGGTTTTGCAGCATTTCAAAAGCACTATTCCGATCGACACTCTGTTCATAAATAAGAGTGACTGTTTTTTTAGTTTCAGTTAAACCGACAAGCAGACCATGCCGACTGGCAAGCTGTGAACATAAAACAATGTCTTGCATGGTATTTGTGGTTTTTTAGCAATACCAAGGGGTGCTCACATAACTTTTCCTATTGTTTATTATTCATTTTTAGGCTTTTTCATGTGTTCTAGGGCGTACTGGATATCTTGAATCAAATCTTGCGGATGTTCCAGTCCGATACAAAAACGAACCAAAAAGCCATCTTTTAAATGTGAATGTTTCAGTACACGCATGTCTTTTAAGTTATAGAGCATGACCAGGCTAACAGGACCACCCCAGCTAAAGCCGAGCTTAAACAGGTTTAAGCTGTCACAGAAATTGCGAATATCTTGCAGCTTATAAGAATGATCAAAAATCACGCTAACCAGGCCGGCACTTTGACCTGTATTACAAATATCTTTCCAGTATTGATGTCCAGCGCAATCTGGATCGGCTGGATGTAAAACTTGAACAAGCTCAGTTTGCTGTTTGAGCCACTTCATTAAAGTCAGTGCGCTTTCGGACTGATGCTGATAACGCAGTTGCATCGAAGCCAGACTGCGTTGTACCTGCGCCACATCATCACCAGAAACACTAATGCCCTGAATGGCATGGGTACGGAACAGTTTGTGATGCAGGGTTTTATCTCGTGTAACAACTGAGCCCATCAAGATGTCGCCACCACCGCTTGGATATTTGGTCAGGGCATGAACCGTGATATCGACACTTAAATGCTCTTCGCCAAAATCAAAAGCATTAAAAGCCAGACCTGCGCCCCAGGTATTATCCAGCGCCGTCAAAATATGATGTGCCTGGGCTTTTTTGATTAAACCGACCAGATCTGGAAACTCCAGTGTGACTGAACCGGCCGCTTCCAGCCAAAGCAGTTTTGCTTTTTCACTTGGTGTAAAGGTTTCGACCTCAAGCGGGTTATACACTTTGACCGCAATGCCATAACGCGTTTCCAGATTGCGCAGATGTTCCATGTTTGGGCCATAGATGTTATCGGCAACCCAGACTTCATCACCTTGGCTCAAGAAACAAGAATTCACCAGGTTAATGGCGGATAAACCGCTCGGCGCAAGTAGGCAGTATTCACCCCCTTCAATTTGCGCGATGTTATCGCCTAAGGTGAATGTCGTGGGTGTGCCGTGGGTGCCGTAGCTATAGTCATAAGCATCGGTCCAGTGGCGATTAAATAGCGCATCAGTATTCTCAAAAATAATGGTCGATGCACGAAACAGGGGAGGTTGAACCGTAGAAATGGATTGAGGGGCTTTTCGTGGTGCATGAATCAGGGTGGTTTGAGCGTTTTTTTTCACGTGAATGCCCTTAAATGTAATCAAATATTACCTTAGCTTAAGAGAATCTGTGACTCACTGCCAGTTCGGTTGTGAATTGTTAAAAAAATTGGTCCTTGAAAAAAGTTGGCTTCATTTTTGCAAAACCTAAAACTATCTAGCTAAAAAATAGGTTGAGGAGCATGAAGTCGCATTTAAAAGTGCATTATTTTCAGCATATTGCTGGTGAAGGCTATGGTAGTTGTCATGAGTTTTTAAAGCAGTATCAGGCGTACATTAGTGCGACTGAGTTTTTTGCTTTACCGTTGGATCGTCCTTTAGAGATTGAGGCTTTGCCAAGGGTTGAGGACGTCGATTTACTGATCATCATGGGCGGAACCATGAGTGTCAATGATGAGGCGAATTTCCCCTGGTTAAAGATAGAGAAACGCTGGTTGCGTCGTTATCTGTCACATGGCAAACCGGCAATCGGTTTATGCCTGGGTGGACAATTGATTGCCAATGCATTGGGGGCGGGCGTCAGTCGTAATCCTGAGCAGGAATTGGGCTGGGCCACGGTACACAAGGTAGCCAATCTACCGCAAGAATGTTTTAGCTTACCCGAACAGTTCAATATTCTGCAATGGCATAGTGAAAGCTTTGAAATACCCAAAGGGGCAGTGCATCTGGCAGAAAACCAAGCCTGTCGTAATCAGATGTACCAGTTGGGTAAAAATGTGCTCGGTTTTCAGTTTCATCCAGAGAGTACTCCAGAAATCCTGTCTTTATTTTTGGAAGATGAGGAGCAGCTTGCACAATTTTCAGGAAAATATGTTCAGGATCTCTCTGAATTAAAAAAGACCCATAAAAATAAGTTTGTTGAAGGAAATCAGATATTAAATCGAGCTATAGAATATGTCTTGGCGAAAACTGCCCCGCATTCAGAAAATAAACTCTTGTTTTAGGGGGTAAATTGAAAACTTGGATAAAACCATAAAAGGGATTTGCTTATGCATTAAACAATGGCTATAATAAGCGACCCTTCGATAGGAAGGGGGTTAACTGCGAATAAAGTAGTTAACTATCGTTACAGTCGTGGCATCGATCACGACCTTAGTGATATTTCACTGCTCTTGACACTTACCCGTATTAAAGTGGGGTGAGATGCGTCAGGAGTGATTCTTTATATATTTGGCTTGGAGTTTACTGGTATGTCTAACCAGAGAATTCGTATCCGTCTTAAGTCTTTTGATCATCGCCTGATTGATCAATCTGCTCAAGAAATCGTAGAAACCGCAAAACGTACTGGAGCACAAGTGTGTGGTCCAATTCCAATGCCAACACGCATTGAACGTTTTAACGTTTTAACATCACCACACGTAAACAAAGACGCGCGTGACCAGTACGAAATCCGTACTTACAAGCGTTTGATCGACATCGTTCAACCTACAGACAAAACTGTAGATGCATTGATGAAGTTAGATCTTGCAGCTGGTGTTGATGTTCAGATCGCATTGGGTTAAGGCTTTCGGGTTAATTAACACTCTAAGTTAATTAGGCCGCTTTTTTAGAGGTTTATGCACATGGCTATTGGTTTAGTCGGTCGCAAGTGCGGTATGACACGTATCTTTACAGATGCTGGTGTTTCTGTGCCTGTTACAGTGATTGAGGTTGATCCTAACCGCATCACTCAAATCAAAACGCTTGAAACTGATGGTTATCAAGCGATTCAAATCACTACTGGTGAACGTCGCGAATCTCGCGTAACTAACGCTCAGAAAGGCCACTTTGCGAAAGCAGGTGTTGCAGCTGGTCGTCTAGTTCAAGAATTCCGCGCTACAGAAGCTGATCTTGAAGGTCGTGAAGTTGGTGGTACGCTTACCGTTGAATTGTTCCAGGTTGGTCAAGTTGTTGACGTAACTGGTCAATCTAAAGGTAAAGGTTTCCAAGGTGGTGTTAAGCGTTGGAATTTCCGTACGCAAGATGCAACTCACGGTAACTCGCTTTCTCACCGTGTTTTAGGTTCTACTGGTCAAAACCAGACTCCTGGTCGCGTATTCAAAGGCAAAAAAATGGCTGGCCATTTAGGTGCTGAACGCGTAACTACACAGGGTCTTGAGATCGTTGCTATCGACACAGAACGTTCAGTTCTTGTTGTTAAAGGCGCGGTTCCTGGTGCTACTGGTGGCGACGTAATCGTTCGTCCTACGATCAAGGCCTGAGGGGAAATAACGTGAATTTAAATACTGTTTCCGGCTCTGCTGTTGAATTATCAGAAGTTGCGTTCGGTCGTGAATTTAATGAAGCTCTTGTTCACCAAGTGGTTACAGCTTATTTAGCTGGTGGCCGTCAAGGTTCAAAAGCTCAGAAATCACGTGCAGACGTTTCTGGCGGTGGCCGCAAGCCATTCCGTCAAAAAGGTACTGGCCGTGCTCGTGCTGGTTCTATTCGTAGCCCAATCTGGGTTGGCGGTGGTAAAACTTTTGCTGCTCGTCCACAAGACTGGTCTCAAAAAGTAAACCGTAAAATGTACCGCGGTGCTATGCAATGCATCATGGCTGAACTTGTTCGTCAAGATCGCCTAATTTTAGTTGATGAGTTTGCTGTTGCAGCTCCAAAAACTAAAGAATTGCTTGCAAAGCTTAACGACTTGAATGCAACTCGTGCATTGATCGTTACCGATGCTGTTGATGAGAACTTGTATCTTGCTGCACGCAATATTCCACACGTAGATGTGGTTGATGCTGCTGCAATCGATCCTGTTAGCTTGATTGCGTTCGACAAAGTTGTTATGTCTGTAGCTGCTGCTAAGAAAATTGAGGTAGAACTCGGATGAACAACGAACGTATCTATCAAGTCCTGCAAGGACCTGTATTCTCAGAAAAAGCACAAGTTTTAGGTGAAACTGCTGGTGTTCAAGTGTTTAAAGTTGCTATCAATGCAAACAAGCTTGAAATCAAAAAAGCAGTGGAACAACTCTTTGGTGTAGAAGTTGTTAAAGTTAACACGACTATCACTAAAGGTAAGTCTAAACGCTTTGGTAAAACATTAGGACGTCGTTCTGATGTTAAAAAAGCATACGTCACCCTGAAAGCTGGCCAAGATGTTGAAATGGCTGACTTGGGCGATACCGCTGAAAGCACAGCGGAATAAGGACGAGAATTATGCCTATTCAAAAATGTAAGCCAACGTCTCCAGGACGTCGCTTTGTAGAGAAAGTGGTTCATGATCACCTTCACAAAGGCGCACCGTACTCTCCGTTGGTTGAAGCTAAAAAACGTACTGGCGGCCGTAACAACAACGGTCACATCACGACTCGTCACGTTGGTGGCGGTCATAAGCAGCACTACCGTCTAGTTGACTTTAAGCGTAACAAAGATGGTATTCCTGCAACTGTAGAGCGTATTGAATACGATCCTAACCGTACTGCACACATTGCACTTGTATTGTATGCTGATGGTGAACGTCGTTATATCATCGCTCCTAAAGGCCTTCGCGCTGGCGATAAAGTACAGTCTGGTAACGATGCTCCAATTCGTCCAGGTAACTGCTTGCCGCTTCGCAACATGCCAATCGGTTCTACTCTTCACAACATCGAACTTAAAATCGGTAAAGGCGCGCAGATTGCTCGTTCAGCTGGTACTTCAGTTCAGCTGTTGGGTCGTGACGGTTCTTACGCTATCGTTCGTCTACGTTCAGGCGAGATGCGTAAAATTCACGTTGAATGTCGCGCTGTGTTAGGTGAAGTATCTAACTCGGAAAGCAACCTTCGTTCGCTTGGTAAAGCTGGTGCATCGCGCTGGCGTGGTGTTCGTCCTACCGTTCGTGGTATGGCAATGAACCCGGTTGACCATCCGCACGGTGGTGGTGAAGGGCGTAACAAAGGTATTCAACCTGTAAGCCCATGGGGTCAAAAAGCTAAAGGGTACAAGACACGTACCAATAAGCGTACGACTAAGATGATCATTCGCGACCGTCGCGTTAAGTAACAAGTAAAGGAATCTGACAATGCCTCGTTCTCTGAAAAAAGGCCCATTCGTCGATGCGCACTTGTTCGCTAAGGTTGAAGCGGCTATCGCGGCTAATAACCGTAAGCCGATCAAAACTTGGTCGCGTCGTTCGATGATCCTACCGGATTTTGTTGGTTTAACAATTTCTGTACACAATGGCCGTAACCACGTTCCTGTGATCGTTTCTGAACACATGGTTGGTCACAAGCTTGGTGAATTTGCACCAACTCGTACCTATCGCGGTCACGGTGTTGACAAGAAATCTAAACGTTAATGGGTGCTATGATGGAAGTAACTGCTAAATTACGCGGTGCCGCTATCTCGGCACAAAAAGCTCGTTTGGTTGCAGATCTTATCCGCGGCAAATCTGTTGCGCACGCGCTTAACATCCTTAACTTCAGCAACAAAAAAGCTGCAGTTCTAGTTAAGAAAGCGTTGGAATCTGCGATTGCAAACGCTGAACACAATAACAGTTTAGATGTAGACGACCTTAAAGTTTCTACGATCTACGTTGATGAAGGCATGAGCCTGAAACGTATTATGCCACGTGCTAAAGGCCGTGCAGATCGTATTACTAAGCGTACTTGTCACATCACCGTTAAGGTAGGGGTTTGATATGGGTCAGAAGGTTCATCCAATCGGTATCCGCCTAGGTGTTGTGAAACGTCATAACGCTAACTGGTATGCGAATCCGAAACAATACGCTGAATACTTGCTTAAAGATCTTCAAGTTCGTGAGTTTTTAATCAAAAAACTTAAAAACGCGATGATCAGCAACATTCTTATCGAACGTCCTACAGGCGCTGCTAAAGTAACGATTAGCACTGCTCGTCCTGGTATCGTAATCGGTAAAAAAGGCGAAGATATTGAGAAACTACAACGCGAATTAACATCTATCATGGGTGTTCCTGCGCAAGTAAGTATCAATGAAATTGATCGTCCAGACTTAGACGCGCGTCTAGTTGCTGAAGCAATCGCTTCTCAATTGGAAAAACGTGTAATGTTCCGTCGTGCTATGAAGCGTGCAGTACAAAACACAATGCGTGCTGGTGCTAAAGGTATCAAAGTAGAAGTTTCAGGCCGTTTAGGTGGTGCTGAGATTGCTCGTACTGAGTGGTATCGTGAAGGTCGTGTACCTCTACATACGCTTCGTGCAGATATCGACTATGCGACTATGCGTGCTGAGACTACTTACGGTACGATCGGTGTTAAAGTTTGGATCTTCCGTGGTGAGATCTTGGGCGGCATGAAACAAGTCATGAACCCAGCTCCAGCAGAAGAACGTCCAGCTAAACGCGGTCGTGGTCGTGGTGAAGGTCAAGAGCGTCGTGGTCGTCGCAATGATCGTTCTGCTGAAAAAGGAGAATAATCCATGTTGCAACCTAAGCGTACTAAATTCCGTAAAGTGCAGAAAGGCCGTAACACTGGTCTAGCACACCGCGGTAGCACAGTATCTTTCGGTACTATTGCACTTAAATCAGTTGAACGTGGTCAAATGACTGCGCGTCAAATTGAAGCAGCGCGTCGTACAATTAGCCGTCGTATTAAGCGTGGTGGTAAGATCTTTATCCGTGTATTCCCGGACAAGCCGATTACTTCTAAGCCTCTTGAAGTGCGTATGGGTAAAGGTAAAGGTTCTGTGGAATATTGGGTTTGCCAAATCAAACCAGGTAAAGTCTTGTACGAAATTGATGGTGTTAACGAAGAATTGGCTCGCGAAGCGTTTACGCTTGCAGCAGCTAAGCTTCCGTTTAAAACCGCTATCGTGACTCGGACGGTAATGTAATGAAAACTAAAGATCTACGTGAAAAGTCGGTAGAAGAGTTGACAGCTTTGCTTGATGAGCAACAGCTTAACCAATTCCGTCTTCGTATGGCGAAAGCAACTGGTCAATTGGGTAAATCGCATGAAGTTGCACTTACTCGTCAGACTATTGCTCGTATTAAGACCCTCCTTACCGAAAAACAGGGGAACGGACAATGAGTGATAAAACAGTCCGCACGTTAACTGGCAAAGTTGTAAGCGACAAGATGGATAAATCTATCGTTGTTCTTATTGAACGCCAAGTTCAACACCCGTTGTATGGCAAATTAATCCGCCGTTCAACAAAATTACATGCTCATGATGAGAACAACACAGCGAAAGCTGGTGATGTTGTAACCATTAAAGAAAGCCGCCCAATTTCTAAAACTAAGTCTTGGACTCTAGTTGAAGTTGTTGAAGCAGCTGCTGAGTAATTAACGTTCTTGTTGCATCATCGGTCAATTTCGAGTACTCTTTGAGCCTTTCGAAATTTCGACCGGTGTTGCTCGGTTTTGGAGTAGGGCAATGATTCAGACCGAAACTATGCTCGACGTAGCAGACAACAGTGGTGCACGCCGCGTACAATGTATTAAAGTACTTGGTGGCTCGCATCGTCGTTATGCTTCTGTTGGCGACATTATTAAAGTTACTGTAAAAGAAGCAATTCCACGCGCACGTGTTAAAAAAGGTGACGTGATGAATGCAGTTGTGGTTCGTACAAAATTCGGTATCCGTCGTGCAGACGGTTCAGTGATTCGTTTCGACGATAACGCTGCTGTTATTTTGAACACCAACAAAGCGCCGATTGCAACTCGTATTTTCGGACCAGTGACTCGTGAACTTCGTACTGAACAGTTCATGAAAATTATTTCATTGGCTCCTGAAGTTCTATAAGAGGCGATCATGGCTAAGATTAAAAAAGGCGATCAAGTAATTGTGATCGCAGGTAAAGAAAAAGGCAAACAGGGTACTGTTCTGTCTGTTTCTAATGACCGTGTTAAGGTTGAAGGCCTTAACTTGGTGAAGAAGCACCAAAAGCCGAACCGTGCTACAGGCGCTGAAGGTAGCGTTGTAACTCAGGAAGCTTCGCTTCATATTTCAAACGTGGCAGTTTTTAATGCTACAACCCAAAAGGCTGACCGTGTTGGTTACCAAGTGATTGATGGCGTGAAAACTCGCGTATTCAAATCAAATGGTGAATCAGTGGCGGTAGCGAAGTAATAGGTTGATATAGGCCATGGCCAGACTTAAAACACGTTACAATGACGAACTTAAAGCTCAGTTATTAGAGACTTTAGGCGTTAAAAATGTGATGGAAATTCCTCGCATCACTAAAATCACGATCAACATGGGTGTTGGCGCAGCTGCTGCTGACAAAAAACTCCTTGATGGTGCTCTTTCAGATATGCAAGCTATCGCTGGTCAAAAACCAGTACTTACGTTAGCTCGTAAATCAATCGCTGGTTTTAAAATCCGTGATGGTTGGCCGATCGGTTGTAAAGTTACTTTACGCGGCGAACGTATGTACGAATTCTTAGACCGTTTGATCTCGATTGCGATCCCTCGTATCCGTGACTTCCGTGGTTTCTCTGCGAAATCATTCGACGGTCGTGGTAACTACTCAATGGGTCTTAAGGAACAGATCATGTTCCCTGAAATCGATTTTGACAAGATTGATCGTATTCGTGGTATGGACATTACCATTACTACGACTGCTCGCACCGATGACGAAGGCCGTGCGCTTATGCGTGCATTCGGCTTCCCGTTCAAATAAGAGGTCGATATGGCTAAGAAAGGTATGATTAATCGCGAATTGAAACGCGAAGCTACTGTTGCTAAATACGCTGCAAAACGTGCTGAATTAAAAGCTGTTATTGCAAACGTAAATGCATCAGACGAAGAACGTTTCGAAGCGATGATGAAATTGCAAGCATTACCACGTAATGCATCTCCAGTACGTCTACGTAACCGTTGTGGTTTAACTGGTCGTCCGCATGGCTATTTCCGTAAGTTCGGCTTAAGCCGTAACAAATTACGTGAAACAGTAATGCAAGGTGATGTACCTGGCGTTGTTAAGGCAAGCTGGTAAGGAGCACTATAAATGAGTATGCAAGATACCGTTGCCGACATGCTAACACGTGTTCGTAACGCACAAATGGCGAAGAAACAAACTGTTTCTATGCCTAATTCTAAGTTGAAAGTTGCAATTGCTAACTTACTTCAACAAGAAGGTTACATTTCTAACGTAGAAGTTGCGGAAGCTGAAGGCAAACCAACTTTAACAATTACGTTAAAATATTTTGAAGGCAAGCCAGTGATTGACACTGTGAAACGCGTAAGCCGTCCAGGTCTACGTCAGTATCGCGGTAAAGATGCACTTCCAAGCGTTAAGCAAGGTTTAGGTATTGCAATTGTTTCTACAAGCAAAGGCATCATGACTGATCGCGCTGCACGTGCTGCAGGCGTTGGTGGTGAAGTTATTGCTTTTGTTTCTTAATAGGTGATTCCTCATGTCTCGTGTGGCTAAAGCCCCAGTAACTGTACCGAATGGTGTAACAGTTACTCAGAACGGCCGGCAGGTCGAAGTGAAAGGCACTAAAGGTACATTGTCTTTCAACCTGCATGCGCTGGTCGAGCTTAAACAGGAAGACGGTACTCTGGCTATTGCTCCAGTACAAGAGTCGAAAGACGCTTGGATGCAAGCTGGTACTGCTCGCGCTGTGCTTAACAACCTTGTAAAAGGTGTTAGCGAAGGTTTCGAACGTAAGTTACAGCTTATCGGTGTTGGTTATAAAGCTGCGGTTAAAGGTGATGTTGTTCATCTTAACCTTGGTTTCTCTCACCCGATCGATTATGCACTTCCTGCAGGTGTAACTGCTGAAACTCCAACTGCAACTGAAATCGTACTTAAATCTGCTGACAAAGCAGCTTTAGGTCAGGTTGCTGCAGATATCCGTGGTTACCGTCCACCAGAGCCGTATAAAGGCAAAGGTGTTCGTTATTCTGACGAAGTTGTACTTCGTAAAGAAGCTAAGAAGAAATAAGGCGCGAGGTTCTTATGAACGAAAAGAAACAATCCCGTTTGCGTCGTGCGAAAAGCACACGCTTGCACATCCGTGCATTGGGTGCGACTCGTTTGTGTGTAAACCGCACTCCGCGTCACATCTATGCTCAAGTTATCTCTGCAGATGGTGGCAAAGTATTAGCGCAAGCTTCTACTTTAGACGCTACTCTACGTGCAGGTACAACTGGTAACGTTGAAGCAGCTCAAAAAGTAGGTGCTTTAATCGCAGAACGCGCTAAAGCAGCTGGTGTTACTAAAGTTGCATTTGACCGTTCTGGTTTTAAATATCATGGTCGTATCAAAGCCTTGGCTGATGCTGCTCGTGAAAACGGCTTGGAGTTCTAATCATGGCTAAAGTTGAACAAAACGAAGGTCTTGTTGAAAAGCTGGTTGCCGTTGATCGTGTAGCCAAAGTTGTTAAGGGTGGTCGTATCTTCTCTTTCACAGCATTAACTGTTGTGGGTGATGGTAATGGTCGCGTAGGTTTTGGTCGTGGTAAAGCACGTGAAGTTCCAGCTGCTATCTCTAAAGCACTTGAAGCTGCTCGTCGCAACATGATTACTGTTGACCTTGTTGATGGTACGTTACAGCACCCAATTCATGCACGTCATGGCGCTAGTCGCGTATTCATGCAGCCTGCCTCTGAAGGTACAGGCGTAATTGCTGGTGGCGCTATGCGTGCAGTTTTAGAAGCTGTAGGTGTACGTAACGTTTTGACTAAATGCCGTGGTTCTACTAACGCTGCTAACGTAGTTAACGCAACTTTCAACGGTTTGCGTGATATGACTACTCCTGAGAAGGTTGCTGCGAAACGTGGTCTTTCAGTAGAACAAATTCAAGGGTAATCAATCATGAAAACGATTAAAGTTACCCAGACTAAATCTGCATCGCACCGCTTGAAAAATCATAAGCTGAGCCTGCAAGGTTTAGGTCTGCGTCGTATTGGTCATACTGTAGAAGTGCAAGATACGCCTTCTAACCGTGGTATGATCAACCAAGTCTACTATATGGTTAGTGTAGAGGAATAAGCCATGACTCTGCGTTTAAATACAATTGCACCTGCAGAAGGTGCTAAACGTGACAACCTTCGTGTAGGCCGTGGTATCGGTTCTGGCGTTGGTAAGACCGGTGGCCGTGGTGTCAAGGGTCAAAACTCACGTAAGAGCGGTGGTACTCGTCCAGGTTTCGAAGGCGGTCAAACAGCACTTTATCGTCGTTTGCCTAAATTCGGCTTCACTAGCCAATTGGCTTTGAAAACTGCTGAAGTACGTTTATCTGAGCTTGCTAAAGTTGAAGGCGACATCGTGTCTCTAGAAACTTTAAAAGCGGCGAACGTTGTACGTAAAGACATGATCCGTGCTCGTATCGTACTTTCTGGTGAAATTACTCGTGCATTCACTGTTCAAGGTGTTGCATTGACTAAAGGCGCTAAAGCTGCTGTTGAAGCTGCTGGCGGCAAAGTCGAGGAGTAATCCCCAGTGTCTATGACTCCTAGTTCTTCAGGTCATGTCAACATGATGAAAGGCCAACCATTTCATGTGAAATACCGTGAAATTATTCGTCGAATGATGTTTCTCATTGGTGCGTTGTTGGTGTTTCGGCTAGGAGCGCATATTCCAGTACCGGGCATCAATAATGCGGCCCTAGAAAACCTGTTTAATGCAAACCAAGGTACTATCCTTGGTTTGTTTAACATGTTTTCCGGTGGTGCATTAGAACGAATGTCTATTCTTGCTCTTGGGATCATGCCCTACATTTCTGCATCGATTATCGTGCAGCTGATGTCGACAGTGGTTCCTTCGCTGGAAGCTTTGAAAAAAGAAGGCGAGCAAGGCAAGCGTAAAATAAATCAATACACACGACAAGGCACATTATTTCTGGCGCTTGTACAAGCAATCGGGATGTGTGCAGGCTTGATCAGTCAGGGGATTACCCTGAATACTGGTTTGGCTTTTTATATTCCTGCAGTAACCTCATTGGTTGCGGGAACCATGTTCTTAATGTGGTTGGGTGAGCAGATTACCGAACGTGGGGTGGGGAATGGTATTTCCATGATCATCTTCGCGGGTATTGTTGCCGGATTGCCTAATTTAATTATGCAATCTTTGTCATCTGTAGATAATGGCCAGACCAGCCTGATTGGCTTGGTAATTTTTGGTCTGTTGTCTCTGGGTGTTTTGGCAGCCATCGTGTTTATCGAGAAAGCGCAGCGTCGTATTCCGGTCAACTATGCTCAAAAACAACAAGGTCGTCGTGTATTTACTGCACAGCAGACACATTTGCCATTGAAAATTAATATGGCGGGTGTGATTCCGGCAATTTTTGCCAGCTCATTGCTGTTGTTCCCTGCGAGCTTAGGCCAGTGGGTGGGTAGTGCAGATCCGAATGCCGGATTTATTCAGCGTAGCCTGCAAGATGTAGCATTGGTATTGTCGCCTGGTCAGCCGTTGTATTTGGTGCTCTTTGGTGCGTTAATTATCTTTTTCTGTTACTTCTATACAGCACTGGTATTTAGTCCTAAAGAAGTGTCAGAGAACTTGAAACGCAGCGGAGCTTATGTGCCTGGTATACGTCCAGGTGAGCAAACTGCTCGTTACTTAGATCATATTCTCAGTCGTTTGACATTTATTGGCGCGATTTACATCACCGTCATTTGTTTGATGCCGATGGTGTTGCAAAGTTCATTTGGTATTCCATTCTATTTGGGTGGTACTTCTTTGCTGATTGTTGTGGTAGTAGTGATGGACTTTATGGCTCAGCTGCAGTCACACCTCACCTCGCACCAGTATGATAATCAAACGTTAATGAGAAAAACGACAGCTCATCCTAAGGGATAAGCGCACTTAGAGGTTTCATCATGAAAGTACAAGCTTCTGTTAAGAAAATTTGTGGTAGCTGTAAAGTTATCCGTCGTAATGGGGTTATCCGCGTAATTTGTAGCGCAGAACCTCGTCATAAGCAGCGTCAAGGTTAATCTGATTAAGACCTGTTGATTTCTGTAGGCAAATTGGGTTATTATCCGCCCCTCAAGATTTTTGTGGGGCGGTTGATTATCTACTGCCTTTTTGGAGAAAATTGAATGGCTCGTATTGCCGGTGTAAACATTCCGGATAACAAGCACGCTGTTATCTCTCTAACGTATATCTTTGGTATTGGTCGCCATACTTCAAAAGCTATTTTAGCTGCTGCGGGTATTGCTCCAACGACTAAGATCCGTGAATTAGATGACGCTCAGCTTGATGCGATTCGTGCAGAAGTTGCTAAGGTTCCGACCGAAGGTGATTTACGTCGCGAAATTTCCATGAACATTAAACGTTTAATGGATTTAGGCTGCTATCGCGGTCTTCGTCATCGTCGCAGCTTGCCTGTCCGCGGTCAACGCACCAAAACTAACGCTCGTACCCGTAAAGGTCCGCGCAAACCTATTAAGAAATAAGATTTCTGGAAGCTAAAAGATGGCTAAAGATACTCGCGCACGCAAGAAGGTCACTCGTACCGTCTCTGAAGGTGTCGCACACATTCACGCTTCTTTTAATAACACCATTGTGACTATTACCGATCGTCAAGGTAATGCACTGGCTTGGGCCACTTCAGGTGGACAAGGCTTCCGTGGATCACGTAAATCAACTCCGTTCGCTGCTCAGGTAGCTGCTGAAGTTGCTGGTAAAGCTGCTTTAGACTACGGTTTGAAAAACTTGGACGTCCTTGTAAAAGGTCCTGGTCCTGGTCGTGAATCTGCGGTTCGTGCTTTAGGTGCAGTGGGTTATAAAATTAACAGCATTACCGATGTGACGCCAATCCCGCACAACGGTTGCCGTCCACCTAAAAAACGTCGCGTGTAAGGAGAAACATTCATGGCTCGTTATATTGGTCCAAAATGCAAACTCTCTCGCCGCGAAGGGACAGACCTGCAACTTAAATCAGGCGTTAAACCGTTTGATGTAAAAACTAAAAAACACGCTAAAGCTCCTGGCCAACATGGTGGAGCTCGTGGCGGTAAACAGTCTGAGTACTCACTACAATTACGTGAAAAACAAAAAGTACGTCGTATGTACGGTGTTTTAGAGCGTCAATTTAGTAACTACTACAAAGAAGCTGCTCGTGTTAAAGGCGCAACTGGTGAAAACTTGTTGAAGCTACTTGAAAGCCGTCTTGATAACGTTGTTTATCGTATGGGTTTCGGTTCTACTCGCGCAGAAGCTCGTCAGTTAGTATCTCACCGCAGCATCACTTTGAATGGCCGTCGTGTTAACATTGCGTCTATCCAAGTTAAAGCGGGTGATGTGATCGCAGTTCACGAAGGCGCTAAACAACAATTACGTATCAAAAACGCAATTGAATTAGCAACTCAACGTGGCATGCCTTCTTGGATGGAAATCGACCATTCTAAATTAGAAGGTACGTTCAAAGCTGCACCGGATCGTTCTGATTTACCTGCTGAAATCAACGAAAGCTTGATTGTAGAATTGTATTCTAAATAATCCTTGAGGAAGCAATATGACGCGTACTGCAAATGAGTTTCTAACTCCGCAAGCGATCAAGGTCGAAGCGGCAAGCGGGACCTCGGCAAAAGTTATTCTAGAACCTTTAGAGCGTGGCTTTGGTCATACTCTGGGTAATGCTTTACGTCGCATCCTTCTTTCTTCTCTACCTGGCGCAGCTGTGGTAGAAGTTGAGATTGAAGGGGTCGAGCACGAGTACAGTACTTTGGAAGGCTTGCAGCAGGACATCGTCGAGCTCTTGCTGAACCTAAAAGGATTGTCGATTAAGCTGTTCGATCAAAATGAAGCATACTTAACATTAGAGAAACAAGGTGCAGGCGACGTAACTGCGGCTGACCTTCGTTTACCTCATAATGTTGAAGTGGTTAACCCTGAACATTTGATCGGTACTTTAAGTGCCTCAGGCTCATTGAAAATGCGTCTGAAAGTTGCTCAAGGTCGTGGCTACGAGACTTCTGATTCACGCTTCCCAGAAGGCGAAACTCGCCCAGTGGGTCGCTTGCAGTTAGATGCTTCTTATAGCCCAATCAAACGTGTGTCTTATACAGTGGAAAACGCTCGTGTAGAACAACGTACTGACCTTGACAAATTGGTCATTGATCTTGAAACCAATGGTACTGTAGATCCTGAAGAAGCAATCCGTAAAGCGGCAACAATCTTGCAACAACAAATTGCAATCTTTGTTGACCTTCAGAAAGATCAAGCACCTGTGGCTCAAGAGCCGCGTGAAGAAGTTGACCCAATCTTGCTTCGCCCAGTAGATGATCTAGAGCTAACTGTTCGTTCTGCTAACTGTTTGAAAGCAGAAAACATTTACTACATTGGTGATCTTGTACAGCGTACTGAAGTTGAGTTGCTTAAAACTCCTAACTTGGGTAAAAAATCGCTTACTGAGATCAAAGATGTTCTGGCTTCTAAAGGCTTACAACTCGGCATGCGTTTAGAGAACTGGCCACCGGCTAGTCTCCGTATGGACGATCGTTTCGCCTATCGTAGCCGTTAATTAAGTAGGACTATCACCATGCGTCATCGTAATAGTGGTGTGAAATTAGGCCGTACAAGCAGCCATCGTAAAGCGATGTTCCAAAACATGGCTAACTCTTTGTTCGAGCACGAGTTGATCAAAACAACTGTGCCTAAAGCGAAAGAGTTACGTCGTGTAGCTGAGCCTTTAATCACTTTAGCTAAAAACGATACAGTAGCAAACCGTCGTTTGGCGTTTGCTCGTACTCGTTCAGCAGCAACTGTTGGTAAATTATTTACCGTTCTTGGCCCTCGTTACAAAGAGCGTAACGGCGGTTATCTACGTGTTCTTAAAGCGGGCTTCCGTGCAGGTGATGCTGCACCGATGGCTTACGTTGAGCTAGTAGATCGCGAAGTTAACTAATTTCGTGAAGAATAACGCGAGTTGTTCGAAAAGGTCGGTTGAATAAACCGGCCTTTTTTAATGTCTGAAATTTATTTTCAGGTATTTGCATCATGCAGAACTAATCTGAATCTGGCCTGAAAAGATAAAAAAATAATGGCTTTTTATCAAACTTGACATTGTGTATTGTCAATTTTGTGATTTAATAAAAACAGATAGTATCGCTTAGGTAAAAGAACAATATGGAAAAGCAAATCGATATTTTAATTGTGGGTGCGGGGATCTCGGGAATTGGTCTGGCAGCGCATCTTTCTAAACATTGTCCGCAGCGCTCATTTGAAATTATTGAGCGACGTACCAGCATTGGCGGAACTTGGGATTTATTTAAATATCCGGGAATTCGTTCTGATTCAGATATGTCGACCTTTGGTTTTAATTTTAAACCCTGGAAAAAAGCCAGTGTACTTGCCGATGGCGCTTCGATTAAGGGCTATCTGGCCGAAGTAGTAGATGAATTTAATCTGGAATCGAAAATTCATTATCAACACCGTGTGTTAACCGCCAACTATGATTCTATGACCTGTAAATGGTCAGTAGAGATTGAGGATGAACACAGCAAGAAGCAGATCTGGATTGCGAATTTCGTACTGAGTTGTACCGGTTATTACAATTATGACCAAGGTTTTCAGCCTGAGTTTCCAAATCAGGAGGCTTTTAAAGGTCAATTCATTCATCCGCAGCATTGGCCGGAAAATTTAGATTATCAGGGCAAAAAAGTGGTGATCATTGGTAGTGGTGCCACCGCGATTACTTTAGTTCCGGCGATGGTCAAAGGCGGCGCCGGGCATGTGACCATGTTACAGCGTTCCCCGACCTATATCGCTTCAGTGCCCTCCATTGATATGATTTATGCAAAGATGCGGCAGTATCTACCAGAAGATGTGGCTTATAAAATTACCCGTGCCCGGAATATTGGCATGCAGCGCGGAATTTATGCCTTGGCACAAAAACAGCCAAAACTGTTAAAAACGCTGTTACTTAAATCCGTGCAGTTTCAGCTCAAAGGTAAAGTGGATATGAAACACTTTACCCCGAATTATGAGCCGTGGGATCAGCGCCTATGCGTGGTGCCGGATGGTGATCTGTTTAAAATTTTACGTGAAGGGCAGGCATCAGTTGTAACGGATCAGATCGAAAGCTTGACTGAAACTGACATTCAGCTGAAATCGGGTCAACATCTGGAGGCAGATATTATCGTTTCAGCCACAGGCTTAAATATCCAGATTCTTGGTGGAATTCAGGCGACGATTGATGGTCAACCTGTCGATACCTCACAACATATGCTGTATAGAGGCATCATGGTTAGTGATGTGCCGAATATGGCGCTAATTATTGGTTATATCAATGCCTCTTGGACTTTAAAAGTGGATATTGCCGCTGAGTACATTTGCCGTTTGCTGAACTATATGGATCAGCAGGGCTATGCTGAAGTCATCGCTCAGGGTGATCAGACTGAATTACTAGAGGATACTGTGATGGGTAGTCTCAGTTCGGGCTATATTGCCCGTGCTGCAGATGTGATGCCAAAACAAGGTAAACATGCGCCATGGAAAGTCAGCAACAATTATCTGGCAGATCGTAAGGAACTCAAACAAGCTTCGTTTGAAGATAGGGTGCTGAAATTTAAAAAAAACAGCAAGGCTGTCAAACATAAACCGCGTCTGGTCTCTTAAAGTCGGATATCGAACTAAAGAAAAAGGAGTCCTGAGTGACTCCTTTTTATGCGTCCAGTTTACAGTGAACGTGCAATCAGTTCTTTCATAATTTCGTTGGTACCGGCATAAATCCGGTTGGCACGGTTGTCGATATAGGCCCGGGCAATTGGATATTCCAGCATATAGCCATAACCACCATGCAATTGCAGGCATTCATCTACCACCTTGCTATACATTTCTGAAATCTTATATTTAGCCGCAGCAGCGGCATCGATGCCTAATTCTTGCTTGAGTTGCAGCTCCATGCAGCGATCCAGATAAGCGCGACAAAACTCGATTTCGGTACGCATTTCTGCCAGTTTAAAGCGGGTATTCTGAAAATGGCTAATACTCTTGCCAAAGGCCTGACGTTCCTTGGTGTATTTCACTGTATGTGCGAAAGCAGCTTCAGCGCCAGCCTGACACATAATTGCCACAATCAGGCGTTCCCAGGCCAGTTCTTTCATCAACATCATAAAGCCCATGCCTTCCAGACCGAGCAAATTTTCTTGTGGTACGCGTACATTGTCAAAGAACAGCTCGCAAGTATCCTGGCCTTTCATGCCGATTTTATTCAGCGGTTTAGCTTTGCTAAATCCGGCCCGGTCGGCTTCGACCATAATCAATGAGAGATTGGCCGAGCCTTTGTCACTATGACCGGTCTTGCAGACCACAATCGCCATATCACAGAGATAGCCATTGGTAATAAAGATCTTGGATCCATTAATCACATAGTCATCGCCATCCAGTACCGCAGAGGTACGTACTGCTTGCAGGTCAGAACCGGTTCCCGGTTCGGTCATGGCAATCGCGGTGACGATTTCCCCGGAAGCCATTTTGGGTAACCACTGCTGTTTTTGAGCATCATTGCCAAAGTTCAGCAGGTAATTGGCGACAATATCTGAATGTAGGGAAAAACCTGTGGCTGAATCACCGGCATAGGCCTGTTCTTCAATCAGAATCATGCTATACAGCCGGTCTACCCTAGAGCCGCCATATTGCTCCGGCATGGTGGCGCAGAGTAGTCCCAGTTCACCCGCTTTAGTCCAGAGCTCTCGATCCACATGCTGTTGCTTTTCATAGCGCTCGCTATGCGGAATAACTTCCTTTTCATAAAACTTGCGTACGGTTTGACGAAATGCTTCATGTTCGGCAGTAAAAAGCTGGCGGGGCAGCATCGGGGCAAGCGGGCGAATGGCTGCGGATTGCATCTTGTTATTCCTTATTCTGATCTGTTTGCTTTAAAGTAGGTCAAGCATAGATCAGCAACAATGAGCGGAATGTTCAAATAACTTAAATATGCTGATGCTTTTGGTCATTTGTATGAAATCCCTCGAAATTCAGCGATGGCTTCAGGTAAACTATTCCGGTTTATAACGAATTGGGGAAATTCGATGACTGATGACATCACCTTAGAAGAGCGCAAAGTGATTTATCGCGCGCGTCGTGGTCTAAAAGAGCTGGATGTGTATTTTGATCCCTACGTAAAAAACTACTACTTAACTGCTGATCCATTTGAAAAGCAGATGTTTGCCGAACTGGTTGAACAGGAAGATCCAGATCTGCTGGACTGGTTTATGGAAGTCTCTGAGCCGCCGCGTCCTGAATTAAAAGATTTGATCAAGAAGCTTAAATTTTACGTCCATGGATAATCGCTGTTTCAAGCTGAAACGCAGTTATTGTGCACTGGCGTTTCAGCTTTTTATTTTTGCACTGTTGATGTACCTCCTATACCAGCTATTGCCGATTGCGATTTGGCTGCTGTGTGCTGCGATTGGACTGGTGATTTATCAGCTGTTTTATCGCAAGACGCCCCAGATTGAACAGTTTGAATATCTGGATGGACGTGAATGGTCATTGACGGCCAAATCTCGGCCCACCTGTCGGGTATGTGTTAGTCATGTGATTGATCATCAAGCTTATATTGTGGTGTATTTTCAGCACGCCAAGGCTCAGCCTTTATTGATCTGGTGTGACCAATTGCCGCTAAAACAATGGAAATCCCTGAAAGTTCTGACCAAACTTATCTAGTTGTCAGACAACGCTATTTTAATCACTTGATTGAAATTTCAATAAAACAGATACTTAGATCATTAACGCGCTTTCATTGTCAGACAAAAAATAATAATGACTTATCAGTAAGATAAATTGTATGACAATTTCCCACCTATGTTTTATTTTTAGCCTGTACATTGAACGCACCAACAGCAAATACGAGAGAACTCAATAGAATCTCCAGTGTGGATGTTTTTGATCGTAGTGATTGTTTCAGCTTTGGGGGTTGGACAATTCGCGACGGTGCTGAAGGATAAATTTTCATCTTAATCAAGCAGAGTTATTACCGGCTCTCTGTTTGTACAGTTAATAAGTAGCATGTGCTGAACCGTCGCAATGCTACTTTTTTTTGCCCAAAATTTGGGAATTCAACAGATCAAGTCAATTGCAGTCGGCCAGTTTGATGGCACAGTGTCTGGTCCGGATTAGAGTAAATACTCTTTTATTCACAAAATGCTTCTGATATCTTTAGCAGAAAGATGGACATAATCACAATTATAGAGGACAGGAAAATGTCAGGCGTCCGTAAAATATGCCAAGGTATGGCGACCATTGCAATAACAACAACAGTATTAACGGGGTGTTCCCATGTCATTAAAACCGGTGCCAATGTCGCACTGGGTTTTACCGAAAACCATATTGTCCCGCCAATTTTAGCCATGGATGATGCCGAGATGGTCTGTAATTCAGGCAATTCTCTAACTCCGGCCATCATGGCAACCAAAGAAATGGGAGCGGATCCGACCCGGGTAGCCGTATTGATGTATTCGGCTGCCGGCATTTGTGCCGAGCAAAAGGCGCTGGAAGCTGAGTTACGCTATTTGCGTGCTTCAAAATCCAACCAGGTAGCGGAAGCCCAAGATGCGCGAATTGAGCAGAAGCGCTGGGCGGCTCTAGCGGCACAGCGTCAATATACCGGTTATCAATTGTTCCAGAGCCGTTATGAAAAAAAATATCAAAAAGCCTTGGGTGAAGAATGCCCGCGCATGAACAGCGATATGGAGCAAACGGTTTATCTGCTGGGTATGCTCAGCGGTTTACAAGCCATGACCAATGATATTAATTCCGGCGGTGCAGTGCATGTACCCAAAGATATCGCTGCCGTGGTGGAACGTGGTATGACCTGTCTGGATAATGCCAAATTCTGGGGAGCACCGAATGCTACGCGTGCTGTGATCTGGACTTTATTACCAGGTGCAAGCGATGGTAAACCTGATCCTTACCAAACATTAAAACAATCTACACAAATTGGTGAGCAAAAAGGTGTACGTTTATCGCATGCTTTATATGCTGTAGCAGCACAGGCCAGTGGTGACGATGCCAAAATCCGCGATGCTTTAAAAACCTTTGCGCAGGCCCGTACCGAGGAAAAGCCGGTAAATCCACAGTTCAAGCTGATCGACAGTATGGCAGCGATTATGGTCGGTGGAATTTCAGATCGTTACTGGACAGAAAATACTGGTGTGCGCAGCGCCGATGATGGCATGCAACGTTTCTGGGATGAATCAGACAGCTCTTCGGAACTCGATGACCTGTTCAGTGCAGACCTGTAACCCAGATAGCCTGCATAGAATTTTAAGGATGAAATTAAACTAGATGGTTAGGGAGAAGCATAAGCTGATGCTAGATCAACATGTTCGACGAAAAATTATTTTTCTAGCGGCTTTTGTCTCTCTCTGTGCATGTCTGCAAATTTTCAAGGATAGTTTCATCTACTGGCAAGAGAGTTTGCTCAGTGAGTTTTGGCGACTGTGGACGGCACATTGGGTACATGTGGGGTGGACCCATTATTTCCTGAATATTCTCGCTTTTATCTGTCTGCCTTTTATTTTTCCACGCGCTATTCTATGGCACTTTTCTGCCATTTTACTGATCTTGCCACCTTTGATCAGTTTAAGTTTTTATTTTTTCTTACCCAATATTGAAGCCTACGCTGGCTTGTCGGGTGTGCTGCATGGTGCCTATGTTGCCGTTGCCTGTGTACATTTGCTGTATAAGCGGGAACGCAGTTTTGCTGCACTGGTGTTATTTTTGATCTTTGGCAAACTGGTCTGGGAAAATACCATTGGCAATGTCGGAACCGCACAGCTGATTGGCAGTCCGGTCTTGGTCGAAGCACATTTGCTCGGGGTAATTTGGGGAGTGATGTTGGCGCTGGCCTATATTGTCAGCAACTATTTTCGGGATAGCTAAAGTGAAGCAATGAATAAAGCACTTGGCAGAAAAAACAAAAAGAAAATATAAATTGTCATTTTTATTGTGCTGATTTTGATGCAGAGTCAAAACATAGAATAAAAATCCTGACCTTTGAAAAGGAATTTTCGGGGACAGAAGGAAAGATCAGCGTCCTAGAACAAACACAGGCCGCTAAAATAAAAATAGGAATATACATGCAAAATGATGATCAAAACAGATCAGGATTAGGTCTGTTGCGTTATATCTGGACAGAGTGGATCTCGACCTTCGTGGTGCTGGTCTTGCTTTTGCTCACACTGATAATTGGTACTGGAGAAATGATTCACGGCCAGTTGCTGCGCATGGGGGAGCGTCTCTATGGCGATCCGGCAACCGGGATGCAATATTCATTTTTACGTGCTGAACCGACACGTCCACAATGTGAACGCAATATCAATGTCGATCAGCGTGTTCAGCAGCAGATGAAAGCCGATGCAGCCGATGAATATGCTGATTTCTTCGGCGTGCGCTCGCAAGCGGATGTCCGGGCTGCGGTATTACAGGCACAGCAGGTTTGTGAAGAATCTTATCTGTTCTACGATAAAGCCATTCAACATGTCGAAGCACAACCGAGTATTCGGGCTTATCGGGCCTTTGAAACGTCTTTCTTTGGAATATTCAAGTTTGGCACTGAGAACCGGGCCTTGCTCTTGGTCATCATGGTGGTATTCGCTGCGATCAGTGCCACCCTAAAAACCCATCATATTGGTCTGCGTAGTCCAAGTACAGGTATCGATTTTAAAGTCTATTCGGTCGCCATGCTGCTGGGTAATGCTTTTCTGGCATTCTCATCCTACAGTCAATACCAGTCTGTACTGAACTCGGGCGTACCGATGGGCGAGATGAAATACATCTACTGGCTGTGGATGATTCTGTTTAGCAGCTTAACCTTGATCAGTTTATATCAGGTGGTTAAACAACCAAAACCAACGCGTGAGGGCGGCAGTTTTGGTCTGGCCTTTTTGAGTGTGCCACTGTATGCCTATATGGCCATTATTACCGGAATAAACTTTACCTTCTTTATGGATTATCCAATGGGACAGGGGATTTATCTGGGGCAACTGGTCGAGTTTTCCAGTATTTTCCTGAATCTGGCCTTGTTTATCTGGGCCGGTATGTTGCTGAAACAGACCCGTGTGGTAGATATGTTCCTGAACATTCTGCGTCCATGGAATCTGGCCCCTGAAACCCTGACCTGGTTAATTCTGCTGGCCGCTGCCTTACCGACTGCCTATACCGGTGCATCAGGGATTTTCGTGATTGCCGCAGGTGCGATCATTTATAAGGAAGTCTGGAATGCAGGTGGACGCCGTCAGTTTGCACTGGCCGCCACTGCAATGTCCGGTTCAATGGGCGTAGTCTTACGTCCTTGCTTGCTGATTGTTGTTGTGGCATCACTCAATAAAGAAGTGACCACCGACTTACTGTATCACTACGGGATTTATGTCTTCCTGCTCAGCTCGACTTTATTCCTGGTAATTTCCCTGTTCTTTGCAGAAAACAAATTCCGCATTGCTGCGCCTACTATAGCTGCTCCTCAATCAGGTCGTGCCTTCATTGCGATTATTCCTTATATCGTGATTTTTATTCTGATCTGGTTATTCTATAAATATGCCTTGTCGACTGACCTGAATGAATTTACCGCACCAGTGATGATGCCGGTCATTCTGCTGATGATTGTTCTGTTCGATAAGTTACGTCATGAACCTGCGCCGTTGCCGGCAGTGGGGCATTGGGATGAAACCTTGACCGCAACTTTAAACTCAAGATCGACACCTGAACTGGTGACAGCCGGTGCCGCGGCCAATGCAGAATATCGTGAAGCTGAACATAGCGAACAACTAGGCAAAGAACTGGCTGTTGATCATGGTGTAAAGCGTTCAAATGCTACAGAAATCCTGCGCAAGGTGGGTTTCTGGAAGTCAATGCATATTTCGACCAGTGAGACCGTGGGACATATTGGTGCGCTGGTCATCCTGATGGCACTCTCGGTGAGTGTCGGTGGCTTGCTGGAACGTATGGAAATTATGGAAGCCTTCCCGACCGATATCAGTAGTACCATTCTGGTGATTTCACTGATTGTCGGCTTGATGATTTTTGTCGGGATGATCATGGATCCGTTTGGCGCGGTGATTCTGATTTCTGCAACCGTTGCTCCAGTGGCTTACCAATACGGCATTCATCCGGTTCATTTCTGGATGATTACCCTGATTGGTTTTGAGCTGGGTTACGTGACGCCACCGGTGGCGCTGAATCATCTGTTGGCCAGACAGTCGATTGGTGATGCTGAAGTGGCCGAAGCGGATGCCGAAGTACGACACCTGTCTTTCTACTACCGTTATGAACGCTGGATTTTGCCGGTGATAGTATTGCTGCCTGCGATGTTGATCATTTCCTATGTGCCTTATATCTTTAAGCTGTTCGGCTGGTATCAATAAAAGAAAAGCAATAAAACAGCACCTACGGGTGCTTTTTTATTGCTTTGATTTCGAATCTTGATCAAATCTTCGATGAATTCAGGCGCTTCTGCAGTATCGGGCTACACAGTAGAATCGCACAGAAAATCAGCCCCAGCCCGATTAGGCTATAGAGGTCCGGAACTTCCTGCCAGAACAGAAATCCCCACATACCGGCAAAGAAAATTGCCACATAGTTGACCGGTCCAATTTGTCCTGCCGACGCCAGTTTGTAAGCATTTGACATCAATAACTGACTGAAATTGGCCAGAATGCCGACAGTAATCAGATAGCTGAGTTCTGTCAGGGTATAGGGCTACCCCACCCAAAACATCGGAATCACTGAAATCAGGCTGCCAATCAAACAGAAATAAAATACGATTTTTTCTGGAGATTCTGTTTTGGTCAGCGCTCGAACTGCAACAAAAGCCATATATGGTAATCAGACCGACCACCGCACGCCAGGTGTGCATCCACAGTTTTTCAGTTTTAAAAAATCCGCGACCTTGGTTGAAAATGAAAGGCAGGAAAATAAACAGCCCGACTACATTACGGAAGAAAACCACAGTAGCATGATCAACCGTTTGTGAGGCATAACAGATACATACGCCCATCACTGAAAATAAAAAAGCAGAGCAGGTCAGTAAAATAATGGCTTTGAATAGTAGTGAGGTGGCTGTGGTAGACAGGGAGACAATTCGGCTAGAAGATCTGCAGATCTTCTAGCCGAAATGCATCAAGATTATTGGCCTTGAGCCAGTTGTGCTTCGAGTAGCTTGATCTGTTCCTCTTTCAATTGAATGAGCTGGTCAGCATCGCTGTGCTGCGCATCTAGCGTGGCTTTTTGCTCATTGAGCTGAACTTGAATATCGGCTAATTTGGCCATCTCTTCGTTGGCCAAAGTAGAATTTTCCGGCACTGGCGCTTTTAACAGGCTGCCGCTGATTAATGCTTTGGTCTCGAGTGCCTCAGCCGCATTGCTTGCATCTGTATCTTCTTCAGTTGTCGCTGTAGATGTGGTTGCCGGAACAGCTGCGATTTCCTCCTGTTGCATGCGTTGTGTCTCCTTCGAAGGTGCATTCAACCATTGATAGAGCAGCACCAATACAACGACAGTAACTAAAGCCCCCATAATCCCCATTAAAAGTTTGGGGTTATTTCTTTGTTCTACTGACATAGCTTGAACCTTGATTTTTTATTTTGCTGAACGAGGTTTAAACTGAATCACGCCAATTTCATCTGGAACAGCTGGTGTTTCTGGTTGGTCAACATGTGTGGGACGATTTTCTTCATAACCACACTCGATACATTCAATCCACTCATCTTCACCAGAGGTCAGCATGACGACACGATCTAACGCCTGACATTTTGGACATTTTGCGCCTGCAATGAAACGACGTTTAATGGTCATCATACTCACCTTGTGATCAACTTAAAAAGCTAGTTTAAGCGTTTTTAGAGCGGTTCGTCCAACCTTGATGACGTAGCAATGCATCTATTTTTGGCTCGCGTCCGCGGAAATTGATAAATGCGTCAAGTGCTTGATCTTTTCCGCCAACTGCGAGGATATTTTCCCGAAACTGTTTTCCAGTGGTGGTATTAAAAATCCCTTCATTTTCGAAACGGTCGAAGGCATCACTGGCCAAAACTTCGGCCCATTTATAGGAATAATATCCCGCTGCATAACCACCGGCAAAGATATGACTAAAGCTGTGCTGAAAACGGTTATAGGCGGTGGTGGGCAGAACTGCATATTTTTCACGAATTTCATTCAGTGTGGCCTGAACCTGTTCCGCATTTGAAGCCGGATTGGCACGGTGAATACTCAAGTCAAACAAGGCAAATTCAAGCTGACGTAGGGTTTGCATGCCGGATTGGAAGAAACGTGCATCGAGCAGGGCTTTGAGCAGGTCGGCCGGCAAAGATTCCTTGGTTTCAATATGTTCACTGAGCAGATTCAGACTGTCCTGATCCCAGGCCCAGAATTCCATAAACTGGCTTGGCAGCTCCACGGCATCCCAAGCCACGCCATGCGTACCTGCCACCGCGATATTGTCGACTTCAGTCAGCATATGATGCAGGCCGTGACCAAATTCATGGAACAGGGTAATCACTTCATCATGCGTGAGCAGTGCAGGTCGGTTGCCAACAGGTGGAGTAAAGTTACCCACCATATAGCAGATCGGTTTTTGCAGGCCATCACGGGTCTGCATGCGCGAACGGAAACCGCTCATCCAGGCACCACCACGTTTGCCTTGGCGCGCATACAGGTCAAAATAGAAACCGCCAATCACCTGACCTTGATCTTCCAGTTCGAAATAACGCGCCTCTGGATGCCAAACCGGCGCTTCACGTTCAATCACCTGAATGTCATACAGGCGATTGACAATACTGAACAGGCCTTGCAGGATTTTTGGTGCAGGGAAATAAGGTTTCAGCGCCTCCTGTGACAGGTTAAACTGCTGCATTTTCAGCTTCTCTGAATAATAGCTGCTGTCCCAAGGTTTCAGTTCATCAATACCATCTTCAGCGGCAATGGCTTTTAGTTCTGCAATTTCCTTGGTTGCCGGCGCACGGGCATGCTCTGCCAGATCACGCAAGAATTCATCTACTGCCTCTACACTTGGCGCCATTTTGCTGGCCAGAGACAATTCTGCATAATTGTTGAAGCCGAGCAGCTTGGCCATTTCCTGACGTAAGCTGAGGATTTCTTCAATTAAGGCGGTATTGTCAAATTCAGTCTGCTCGGACTGATCTGAAGCGCGCGTGGTATAGGCTTTATACAGCTCTTCACGCAGTTCACGATGTTCCGCATGGGTCATGATTGCCAGATAAGACGGGAAATCTAGCGTAGCGACCGGCTGATCCAGCTCGCGTTGCTGGCCATATTGTTTTAACAGCTCAATATTACTTTCAGAGAGACCCGCTAACTCATCTTCAGCTAATGGTCTGAAATAAGCCTGAGTTGCATCCAGCACATGGTTGGAGAAGTCCGAAGACAGTTGTGAGAGACGTGCAGAAATTTCCGCATAACGTTTCTTCGCTTCGCCTTCTAAGGCCACACCAGACAGTTTGAAGTCACGTAAGGCCAGTTTGATGGCACTTTGCTGGGCTGCGGGTAATTCATTAAAAATTGATGCATCATGAACATGCTGATAAGTTTGATACAGCGCCGTATGTTGACCTAGTTGTGTATAGTATTCGCTCAGACCCGGTAATAAGGCTTGATAGACGTCACGGGTTTCGGCATTGTTCATCACGGCATTCAGATGCGATAACACGCCCCAGGATTCACTCATATTATTTTCGAGGGTATCGACCTGTTCCAGAATCTCAAGTTGGGCCTGAACCGAGTCTGGCGTGTCAGTCAGTTCATTTAAAAACTTTTGTCCGGCTTGAATGGTTGTTTCAATTTTTTCTTTGAGATCGGCCAGGGTAATCTGATCAAATTGTGGAACAGGCAAAGTTGCCTTTTCTAAAGTCATGTCGGTCTGCCAAATTAATTTTCTATATTCAGTCTAGATGTAGGGCCTTTGGTGGGGGAAATCAAGGTAGTTAAAGTTTTTTCTCTAGCTTTGTATTTAATATTTTCAATTCTTTATTAATATTTTGAAGCTGTTCAATAAATCCACCATCAGATCAGGGTAAGGCTTCTAGTTCATTTATATCGATGATGGAAATATCAGTGATTTGAGTTTTCCATAAGTTTAAAGGGTGCTGATACCAATACGTGACTTTCATGGTGATAGGATTATTATCTAAAGCCTCTCTGAGGCCGCCGTATTGTCCCCAATCGTATATATAGCTCTGATTGGGTGTAAATACTTTGACTCCATGTTTGAAAATACCGCTATCAAAATAATCTTTTGAAATATTTAATTTTTTAATTCCGAAGGCCCGTTTAGGAATGGGTTGATCACTCGATATTTGTACATTATAGGCAATGGATTTTCCTATATTCTTTATCTGTAGTTGAATGAAAGATTGCTTACCGTAATGCGGAAGAGCAAAAACTATAATTTGTGGTTGCTGATCAGATTTAAATACGGCATAAGTCACAAGCAAAGCCATTAAAGAAATGATCAAAGTAAAAATAGTTATGGTATCCATTCTTATAATTTTTCCTATTTTAATATTTTGATTATAAATAAAAAAGAGCGCCTTAGCGCTCTTTTTATACCGTCAAAAATTATTCAGTCTTGGCTTTTGCATTCGACTTTTTCTTTTTCACTTTGGTCTTTTTCTTTACTTTATCTTTAGCCTTTGCTTCAGGCTTTGCTGCAGATTTTTTAGCAGACTTGCTGTTGTAAGAGCTGGGTTTTCCTTTGGCTTTTTTGCGTCGTATGGGCTGTTCTCCATCGGCATTCAGGCTGGATTTAGACTCGCGCTCATTCTTGCTAAAAACCTCTTCTGTTGCTGCTGGACGTACTGCCGGTTTTTTCTCGCTCACGCGCGGCGCACGGGCACGGATCGCACGGCCGGCATGACTGAGCTGCTGTACCAGTTCAAAGTCGATCTTGCGCTCTTCCAGATTGACACCAGCCACCTTGATCTTGACTTCATCGCCCAGACCAAAGACCTGACCACGATTCTGGCCGACCAGATTCTGACTGACTTGATCAAAGACAAAGAAGTCATCGCCCAACTGGCTGACATGCACCATACCATCTACATACAGGTCTTTTAGCGTCACAAACAGGCCAAACTCTGCTGTGGCACTAATGATGCCAACAAATTCTTCGCCCAGATGCTGCTGCATATAATGACATTTCAACCAGGTCGTCACCGAGCGAGAGGCTTCATCGGCACGGCGTTCAGTGGCAGAGAAATGTGTTCCTGCTTCATCTAAAGCTCCACCTGAAAGCGGAGATGGCTTTTTATTTAAATGCGCTTTAATGGCACGATGCAATAACAGGTCTGGATAACGTCGAATTGGCGAAGTGAAATGTGTGTACGCCTCATAAGCCAGACCGTAGTGCCCCGCATTGTTAGGGCCGTAATAAGCCTGCATCATGGAGCGTAATAACACCGCATGAATGCTTGGTGCATCTATGCGGTCTTTGGTCGCTTCAATCACCGCCTGATAATCTGCTTGGGTCGGTTGCTCCGGGAATTTCAAACCAAGCAGCTTGACGAAATCACGGACTTTTTGAATACGCGAGAATTCAGGTGGCTCATGTACGCGGTACAACATCGGAATTTCATTTTTCAATGCATATTCTGCGGCTGCCACGTTGGCCAGCAACATACATTCTTCAATCAGCTTATGCGCATCATTACGACTACGCGGCAAAATCTCTTTAATTCCGCCCAGCTCATCAAAAGTCATATACGTTTCAACGGTTTCAAATTCCATGGCATGACGTTCAGCACGTAAACCTTTCAGAACCTGATAGAGTTGGAACAGGGTATTGATCGACTTGCGAACTTCGCGATCTTCGGTAATGGCCTGACTGTCGCCTTCCAGATATTGGGCAACCTGATCATAAGTCAAACGTGCTTTAGAGTGCATCACGGATGGATAGAACTCAAAACCGGTAACACGACCGGCACGTGACAGTTTTAAATCACAGACCATACAGAGACGATCAACAGCCGGATTTAAAGAACACAAGCCATTCGACAAGGCTTCAGGCAGCATTGGTAAAACAAAGTGCGGGAAGTAGACAGAAGTTCCGCGTTCCTGCGCTTCATCGTCCAGTGGTTTGCCTGTACGTACATAATGACTGACATCGGCAATCGCTACGACCACGCGATAACCGCCACCCGGACGTTTTTCAGCATATACTGCATCATCAAAGTCACGTGCATCTTCACCATCAATGGTGACCAAAGCTAAATCACGCAGATCCACACGACCTTCACGGTCTTTTTCTGTTGGTTCTTTAAAGCTTTCTGCATCCTGAATCACTTCTTCCGGGAATTCATAGGGCAAACCATATTCTAAAATGGTTTGTGGAATGATGATTTCGGTATCGGCTTTATTTGCCATGGACTGGACAATATGACCGGTCGCAAATTCTTCACGGGTCGGATAAGTATCAATCGCCACGCGAATCGAATCACCCAGATTGACTTGCGCATGTTCAATCAGTTCTTTTTCAAGAGTAATGGGCTGATGCGCATTTGGGCTGGCAGGTTGAACAAAGTATTCACCTTCATATAGGGAAACTTTACCAATGATCTGCTTAACGCGGTGCTGCACAACTTCAGTCACATAACCCCAGGCTTTACCTTTACGGTCTACTGAAGTTTGACGTACTTTGACACGGTCGCCATTAAAGACCAGTCGTAGTTCACGCTCAGCCAGTAAGAGATCGTCCTGGCCAGAAATGTTGGCAGTTCCCATCCCGCGGGAATTGATATAAACCGTCGCTTCGGATTCAGGCTGCTCGACGGCAATCTGGAATTTATAACCATCTTTCATCAATTGCCCGTCACGTACCATCGCAATTAAACGATGACTGAGAGCATCAATACTTTTTTGATCTGCAATTTCGAAATGTTCTACCAGGTCGGCATGAGACTGGGCATTATTTTTTTCTATGGTTTCTAAAATTAGCGTACGGCTTGGGATAGGGTTGTCATAACGTTCGGCTTCAGCTTTTGCTTCAGGATCGACCCAGTTTTTCATCATGTCTTTAAATTTATCTTAGGAGATAGGTTTAGCATAAAACATGTGTGCGCAGACTGCACGTAAATGATTGCAATAATCCATTTAAGTTTTCAATTTTCTGTTCATTTTAGATAACTGGAAATTTATTCGGTTTTTTGAGCAGGAAAATGTACGAAAAATCGCTGAATTGCTTAAAAAGTATTTAAACGAGCAAAAATATGCACTTTTTTTCGATGCTGCGCTTGCAGTGCCATGCCGAAATTTGTATTATGGCCGCACGTTACGGTGAGATGGGTGAGTGGCTGAAACCACGTCCCTGCTAAGGACGCATACGGGTAACTGTATCGAGGGTTCGAATCCCTCTCTCACCGCCACGCTTACTTATGTCGCGCGCTCATAGCTCAGCTGGATAGAGCACTTGGCTACGAACTAAGGGGTCGGGAGTTCGAATCTCTCTGAGCGCACCAAGTAAGTTAAGCAGAAAAACGTATTGCCAACCTAGGCACACAAGTTACGCGCTCATAGCTCAGCTGGATAGAGCACTTGGCTACGAACTAAGGGGTCGGGAGTTCGAATCTCTCTGAGCGCACCAACTTGAACAATCAACCGCTTTCATAGCGGTTTTTTTGTGCCTGAAATTTGGGAACATCTTTCTCGGTATTTGCTGTGTACTTTTCATCAGGATGAAATGGAGCTTGTCGCCACATTGAATGCAGCGTCAAAGTCCGGATGGTATTAATTGTTTTTAGCTCTAAATGTGCAGAAATTCTCACAGAAAACTGTCAATACTGCTGTATCGTTTAATTACTATACATTCAGTTGTGCTTTTATTAAAAAACACTTAACAAGCCTTAAAAAAACCGTATAATGCACCCCATCAAGACGTCGCGCTCATAGCTCAGCTGGATAGAGCACTTGGCTACGAACTAAGGGGTCGGGAGTTCGAATCTCTCTGAGCGCACCAATCTTGATAAGAATTTTGAAAAAACCGCACATTGATGCGGTTTTTTTACGTCTGTGATATTTAACGCTTTTTCATATAAAAAACCAATAACTACCGATTCGTTGATTATCTTAATTTTTGCTGTACCTTGAGTGCATAGACGGTATTGCCACCCACCGCAGGTAATACATCGTGATAGGGCAGACTGCGCATGGCCCTTAATAAAAACGGTGCCTGATCATGAATCTTCATGCTGCTGGTAATTTGGAACAGATTACCTTGTGATTGCGGCAATAGCTTCATGCCGCCTTTGACAAACTTTAAGTCGCCACCATTGGCATTGAACTGATTCTGCAAGGGATCGGGCTGGTAAAAACGCATCTTGAAGTTAAATGGAATCTGAATCACGCCTAAGCCCACTGAAACTTTATAGTTGGCATCTACACTTTGGGTATTGATCGGGTTAAGTTCGACTTTCTTGATCTGGCGCGGGAAAAGCTGTTGACTGGCTTGTGCAGCCAACCACGGTCGTAGCTTGTCTACCGAATGCGGAAAGTATTGATAGGTGCTGCTAAATCTCAAATTTTCTGACGCTTTTCCTTCTTTGACCTGATAGCTGGGCAAAATAAAACTGACCGGTTGGCCGGATTTTTGACTAAGCTGGGCAATCTTCTGTAGCTGTTGTGAATTAAATTTGAGCTGTGGAGTCGGGGCGGTGAGTGTTGTGGCATGACTGATTTTAAAACGCTGTTGCAGTGCTTCGAGTAGAAATGCGTTGGTACCGGGAGGAATGCCAAGTTTGGCTTCAGGCAGGGCATTGAGAATCTTACTGAATAGAAAACCTTTGGGCTGGTTCAGGTCGCCCCACTGGGTCACTGTCACCAGAGTTCTGTGCGGATCAAGCGCGAACCATTCCAGTTTTCCCGCGCCATAAGGAATGGGTGCATCAATAATTAAAGTGCTGATGCTGTTATTGCCCAGATGATGCTGCATCACCACGGTTTCTTTGAAGTTCAATATCGGAATTGGTGTGGGGATATGCACCTGATATTTGACCTGCTGAATCGAGCCTTGCTGTTCTAGAATTTTGGCTGACTTTAAAGTCGGAAACAGGCCAACATAATCCGGATAATGCTGTAGCAATTTCTCGACCTGTGTTTCAGCCACAGGCAAAACCACGGCGGCACTATAAAATTGTGCCTTGCTGGTGGCCTTACTGTTTAAGGTAGGAAGCTGGGTTTTAGTCACCGGATGCGCATAAATCAGAATCCTTTCGCCTGTCAATTCTGCCAATTGTTGGGCATTGCCCGGATAAGCACTCAGGCTACTGGGTAATTCTGCATCCCAGGGAATGATCTTGGCCAGTGATAAAGTAGACAGACCCGAACAGATACCGATCGCAATGCATTGCTTGAATCCTTTCATTCAACATCCTGTTGCATATTTTTTGTTTTAATTGCTGTTTATTTAAAACTAAATACACGTTTTTCCAAAGCAAAGTTATGTAATTGATGCGTCAGGCCATAAGCATTGTGCATATTTTGCTATAGTATTGGGCAAGATTTTATTTTTTTGATGTGATGCTATGACTGAGTCAGCACCGACTTTATCGACCCGTTATTTTCTGACTTTAGAAGAATCTCAGGATGGTTTTGCCTTGGCGACTTTTGGCAAAAAGCAGATTTCACGTTTTCTGACGCCTCTGGTCAGTATCGGGATTATTATTTGGGGTTTTTCGATGGGCTTTGACGGGGTAGGACGCTATTACGTGGCTTTGGGGGCATTCTTCCTGATCCTGCAAGGCATCATGCGTTACTGGTTTCTACCGATGATGTTTAAACGCCAGTTCGTCAAATATCAGTTTGGTAAGAGTGAGCAAGGCCTCGATCTGTATCAGGACTATGCGGAGATTTTTAATAATGAGCGTAGCAAGCTGGTAGCGTATAGTGAAGTGCAGAATTTTGCTGCCGGCAAACTGACCTATATGCTGGAACTGAAAAACCGTACCGTCATCATTGTGCCAAAACGTGCCTTTAAAGATGCGACTGAGCAAAACATTTTTGAGAATACATTTAAAAAATAATCCAGAGATCGATATAAAGACAAATAAAGGAAAGTTTTGATCATGAGTACACGCCCATCCAAAATTGTCTGCGTTGGTCGCAGTTATGCCGATCATGCCAAAGAACTCGGAAATGCGATCCCTGATCGTCCGGTCTTATTTATTAAGCCACCGAGTGCCTTAGGCTCGCTTGATGCAGGGATTGAATGGAATCCGGAGTGGGGCAACTGCCACTATGAATGTGAACTCAGTTTGCGTATTGACCGGACTTTAAGCAAAGAAAATGATCCTGTAAAAGCACTGCAAGCGGTGGGTGCGGTGACTTTAGGTCTGGACTTGACCCTGCGTGACTTGCAGGATGAACTCAAGAAAAAAGGCCAGCCTTGGGAACGTGCCAAAGCCTTTGATGGTTCGTGTCTGTTGTCAGACTGGATTCCTGTGAATGATGTGGTCGCGGACTGGCAAGATGTGCATTACACTTTGGAGGTGAATGAAGAACTGCGTCAAAAAGGCGATACCGCTTTATTGATTTTTGATATCGCGACTTTACTGGCAGATATCAGCCAGGTATTCACTTTAGAAGAAGGTGATGTGGTGATGACGGGTACACCCGCAGGTGTGGCGGCATTGCATGCAGGCGATCAGTTAAAAATGATCCTGAAAGGCCAGTCTCAGGATTATATCTGGACGACTTGGGTTAAATAAGCTGAACGGTTTATTTTTTGATTGAAAGGACTGCGAACGCAGTCCTTTTTTATCGAGTTTTAAAATATTTACAGCGCTGGCAAAATAATAGAAAAGTATTGTTTTACCGCAGAGAAGATTATAGTGGGCACTTTAAAGCGGTCACAGGAGTAGGGGTGAAGCAACGTCAGGCGCTAGATGCCAAAGCATCTGCCATCATGTTTGTATTATGTATGTTGTGGGGCTACAACAGGTCGTGCTGAAATGGGCGGCCAGTGATATTTCAGTCTTGATGCAAATTGCCTTGCGTTCAGCCTTGTCTGCGATCATGGTGTATCCCCTGATTCAGCAGAGCGTGCGCCGTCAGCTTTTGAGCACCCGCTATTTGCCTGCAGGATTGCTGGTCGGAATACTGTTCGCAACCGAGTTTTATCTGATTGGGGAAGCACTACGCTATACCTCAGCTTCGCATACCATTGTTTTGCTTTATACTGCGCCGATTTTTGTCGCATTGGGTCTGCACTGGAAATTGCCGGCAGAGCGTTTGTCGCGTGTGCAATGGGGCGGTATCTTCGTGGCATTTAGCGGGATTGTGGTCAGTTTTTTACTCAGACCACAGACAAGCTCTACTTTACAAACCGATGCTTTGTGGGGAGATTTTCTGGCCTTACTCGGAGGTATATTCTGGGCAGCCACCACTGTCAGTGTACGTCTGAGCCGACTGGCTGAAGCACCTGCCACCCAGACCTTATTCTATCAATTATTGATGGGCGGCATATTATTGCTACCCTTGGCCTTTTTTAGTGGGCAAGCGACCATTCAATGGACGACCCTGTCTATTTCCAGTCTGATCTTTCATACCGTGCTGATTTCCTTTGCTAGTTATTTGATCTGGTTCTGGATGCTGAAACATTATCTGGCTTCACGTTTGGGCGTATTTTCTTTTTTAACGCCTGTATTTGGCATGCTGTTTGGGGTGCTGATTCTGGATGAACAGATCGAACTGAATTTTATTGTTGGAACCTGTATGGTCATGCTGGGCGTGATTCTGGTGAGCTTGCAGGGATGGCTGAAAAAACCGAATACAACGAATAATCCTCAAGAGCAAACATGAACGTCTGGTCGATGAAACTGGCCACCTGGATTGGCCTGTCTTCCATTCTGATCTGGGCCAGTCTGGTGGCTGTGGTCAAATTGATTACCGAATCTACCAGTCCGGTGCAGGGGATTGCCCTGATTTACACTTTTAGTAGTCTGGCGATTCTGGCATTGATTGGATTTCCTAAAATCAGGCAAATGTCCAAGCGCTATCTCTTGGGTTGTGGGGCTTTGTTCGTTGCTTATGAAATTCTATTTCTTGTTGCAGTTGCCTGGTCGGATCACCGTGAACAGGTGATGCTGATTGCGATGATTAATTATCTCTGGCCACCTTTGATGATTGTCTTTTCGATATTTGCTCGGCAATTGCAGGCGCGTCTTTGGGTCATTCCAGGATTTTTGCTTGCTGTAGTCGGTCTGATGTTGGTGGTCAATCCTGAAATTACCAATCTATCGAAACTTATGCAGGTTTTAGCTGAAAATCCTTGGGCTTATGGCTTTGCTTTTATCGGTGCCTTGTTATGGCCATGTTATTGCATTCTGACCAGAAAATATGGTCGTGGACAAAACGGCGTACCGATTTTTTTTGTGGTCGCCGTCATTGCGTTATGGGGCTTACATCTGGGCTTGGATGAGCCTTTCAGGATGCCTTCATTGAAGCTCTGGCTGGAAATCGCCATAGTAGGCAGTCTGATCGGGATTGCTTATAGTAACTGGAATCAGAGCATGCAGTACGGCAATATCAAGGTACTGATTTTGGCCACCTATTTTATGCCAATTCTGTCTTCAGTTATGTCGATGCTGATTCTGGATATTCGACCCGAGCTGAGTTTTTGGATTGGTACTGCTTTGGTGACCGCAGGTGCGATCGTCTGCTGGAAGTCTACGCAAACAACTTAAAAAAATCCTCTCAAGCGAGAGGATTTAGGATTATTTATTCCGGAACAATTCGGAAAGTGGAAAACTCAGCTTTTCTTCCAGATATTGATCGGTTTCCTGTAGCTTAGGCGAGAATTTCTGCATCCAGATTTCCTCGGTATGTGCCTCGGTGAAGTGATGCTTACGTGGCAATGGATAAGGAAGTTGCAGATAAAAGTCCCAAAAACTCACCTGATCCAGATCACGTACCAAGACATATTCATTGTCATCGGTACGTTTGATCAGATTTTGTTTTTCAAACATGCTCACATAGTTTGGCCAGCGACCAATTTCATCACGACCCAAAGCATCTAATGCTTCTGCTTCACTAATGCTCTCACCAGTTTTTTGCTTTTTATAAAACAGCTCTAATAGATCCAGCAGCATGATGATTGGGTGACGTTTATGATCCTGGCCAGATTCAAAGGCCGTCAGGGCATAACTGATCTCAACGCCGAGTAAGACAATATTCCAGGATAAATAAATCCACAGTAGAAAGATCGGCACAGCGGCGAATGCACCATAGACAATCTCATAACTGGTAAAGTTTGACATCACAAAACCGAACAGGTTTTTAAGCAGCTCAAACACCACTGCACTAAACAGGCCGGCAATAAATGCAGACTTGAGTGGCACACTGCGATTGGGGATGGTCCAGTTGAGAATGAAAAACCCGAGTACGGTCAGAGAAAAGGAAATGGCCCAGAGGATAAAAGCACCATTAAGTTCATACCCGGCAAAGTTATTGCTGAGGATACTCATGGAAGCCACGGTTGATGAAATGACGAAGGCACTACCCAGTAAAATTGGTCCCAGCGAAATGATAGTCCAGTAGCGCATAAACCCGATAATTCCACCTCGGGTCTGAGTCACTCGCCAAATTCGGTTAAAGGCCGTTTCGATACTGGTGAGCATCAATACGGTCGTAATAAATAAAAACAGGATACCAATCACGGTTAAATTACTGGATTTATCGGTAAAGGCATTCAGCGCTTTATCAAAGGCAATCGTGGTTTTGGGTAGAAAGTTACTGTAGATCAGCTGTTGCAATTGTTGTCGTGCAGGCTCTAAGGCTTTAATCGATGAAATAATGACCAAGAAAACCGTCAACATCGGCACGACTGCGAAAAGCGTAGTATAGGTCAGAGAACCGGCTTGCTCACGACAACGGTCTGCTTCAAAGCGTCGAAGTACGAATAAAATAAACTGAAACCAGTGTTTCTCATAAAAGGGTAACTTTTTTAAATACTCAACAATCATGTGCATCCAATCTCAATTTTTTTAATCATCATGAATTTTCATCCATTAGCTTAACCAAAAAAGTTACAGAATATCGTATAGTTTTATTTTTTTAAGTAATGAATAAGAAGCCTCATGCAACCTTATGTTCTTGTTTTATATTACAGCAAATATGGCTCAACGAAAGAAATGGCACATCTGATAGCCAATGGCGTTGAATCGGCAGGAATGGCGGTAAAAATTCGGACTGTCCCGAATATTTCTAGCGTCGTAACCATAGCCGAGCCGAGTATCCCGGCAGAAGGGGATATTTATTGCAGTTTAGAGGATTTGGCCCAGTGTTCTGGCTTGGCCTTAGGTTCACCGACCCGTTTTGGCAATATGGCCTCAGAAATGAAATACTTTTGGGATCAGACCACCAGTCTATGGCTGAATGGCGCGTTGCATGGTAAGCCGGCTTGTGTCTTTACCGCATCGGGCTCCATGCATGGCGGACAGGAAAGTACCTTGTTGACTATGCTGCCACCATTATTCCACCACGGTATGATGATTATGGGGCTCAGTAATGCTACAGCTGCCTTGTCCAATACCAAGACTGGCGGTACGCCGTACGGTGCCAGTCATGTCAGTGGCCCACGGCATGATCAGGGTTTAAGCCCAGATGAAAAAGTTTTGTGCGAAGTACAGGGCAAACGACTGGCTGAAGTGGCTTTCAAACTCAATCAGTCTTAAGCATTAACTCAGAAGGAAATGAAGAACTCACTCACTTCATTTCCTTCATGATATTAATCTTCTTTTTGATCTTTTTGATCTTTTTGATCTTTTTGATCTTTTTGATCTTTTTGATCTTTTTGATCTTTTTGATCTTTTTGATCTTTTTGATCTTTTTGATCTTTTTGAATAAATCTATGTTTGCATTTTAAACATTGATAATCCAAGAATAAATTACGGTCGACGGAAATCCCGGCTTTTTTGCCGAGGAAATTCCCTATTACACCACCGGTAATGCCAACACTGATTGCCCCGACAAAAGTACCCACTGTCCCACCTAAAATTACACCTAAGGGGCCAGCAACAGTACCAATCGCTGCGCCAACGGATGCGCCAGAAGCGGCACCACCGACTGTACCCGCAGTGGCACCGGCCGAGCTCATGAGAATGCCACCAATTTTCTTTAAATTCTGTTCGTGATCACGCTGTTCGATGTCAGTGGAACCACATTTAGGACATTGCATAGGTTTTTCCATCAAGGATTGGTATTCACTTGTTTTAAGTTTATGGAGGAGATGCAATTTTCTCTAGATCAGCAGCTCTTCATAATATGCTGCAACAGCATATATACATGCTGAATCCTGAGGTCAGGAGCATTTCCTACCTTCCTGATTCTAGTTGAATTAACGCTAAAACATTGTATTTCAGCTGTAAATATATTTATTTTTATCTGCGTGAGTCATTTTTGAATTATTTCGATCATGCAGGACACTATAAGATTTTGGAGGTTTTTCTTCCTCAGTACTCTATCTATACACAGGCCTGATTGGCCATTTCTTTATATTCAAAGCAGCTGACGGTTTGCTGGCTGCTCTCAAAAGCTTGCAAACAGAAAGGATTCATTAAAGCTATTTGGCATTTTTTATCAAAAAAACAGCTTAAAATCGGCATTTTTTTATAAGTGGTTTTCATTCTCATTGATTAATTGTATTTTTAATAAAGTGTGATATTTATTATTATTAATGAGAAGTTCTAATAAAATAAAAATTTACAGATTTTTAAAATTAAAATAAATAATAATTTGGGTCGTGATTAGATAATTTATTTATTATTTATAAGATAAAAAATATATTATTTTAATCAAGTTTTTTAGAT
>NZ_PHRG01000030.1 GCF_002803605.1 Acinetobacter pseudolwoffii | reverse complement strand
AATCAATGGAATAAAAAACAAAGAAAAATAATGACGTTGCTGTTTCAGCTCATAGCCTGTACGGGTTCGGCAGACTGGACACAGGAACTGGCTCTTTTCAATGGTTTTGGTTTTAGGGCCGAATCCAAAAATAAAAAACATCTGCTTTTCCTCTCTGATTTTAATTCTAGAATTCTAGCTTAAGCCAAAACAGGTTTTTATTGATAACAACCTTGTAGCGCTGTTGTATGTGGAATCCGTTCAATGTTCCATTGCGCAACTGCCTGTTGCAGCATGCACTGTGGCGTATCCAGATCAACTTCAGCCTGATGCAAAGCATTAAGATAGAAGAAGCCGATCGTAAATTTGCAGACAATATCCTGTCTCTACTTACCCCAATCGCAAAAGCATTCCTGACTGAAACCGGTTCTGAAGCTGCGAAACACGGTGTGCAGGTCTTCGGTGGTCATGGCTTCATTTCTGAGCATGGCATGGAGCAAATCGTACGTGATACACGTATTGCCTGTTTGTACGAAGGTACCACTGAAATTCAGGCGCTGGACTTGTTAGGTCGTAAAGTGTTGGGTACTCAAGGTGCGATGTTGAAAGACTTCACCAAGATGATCCACAAATTTGCTGAAGCGCACAAAGACAATGCTGCAATGAAAGAATTCGTTGAGCCATTGGCTGCCTTGAACAAGGAATGGGGCGACCTGACCATGCAAATTGGTATGCGTGCGATGCAAAACCCTGAAGAAGTCGGTGCAGCTGCGGTCGATTACCTATCTTTCTTTTGCATGATCTCCGACCCAGGCTGCCAACTTATTAGATTGAATGGCTTGATCAAGCTTGATGGTCAGCTCAATATCTTTGCCAAAGTTATCATACAGGGCTTGCTTACCTGCTGTATTAATCTCTTCTGGATAGTTAGTTCTACCCGTTGGTCGAGTGACTTTACTAGCAACATCGCGAATCTTTTCTAAATACTCTTTATATTCAATCGCT
>NZ_PHRG01000003.1 GCF_002803605.1 Acinetobacter pseudolwoffii | reverse complement strand
AGAGGACCAGAGTGGACGAACCTCTGGTGTACCGGTTGTGACGCCAGTCGCATCGCCGGGTAGCTATGTTCGGAAGGGATAACCGCTGAAAGCATCTAAGCGGGAAGCCTACCTCAAGATAAGATTTCCCTAGGACTTTATGTCCTCTAAAGAGCCGTTGAAGACTACGACGTTGATAGGTTGGATGTGGAAGCATAGTGATATGTGAAGCTGACCAATACTAATTGCTCGTGAGGCTTGACTATACAACACCCAAACAGTTGTTGTATAAAGCTCGATTGATTCGATATTAAGCAAAATAACTTGATTTAGTGATCAAGCTAGTTAAACTAAACAAACTTAATTCAACACAAATATTCTGTTAATAACTCATTTGGTAGAAAGCATTGGCATACACTGAAAAGTGACGAAATAAGACCAAAGCGAGTATCCATAAACAGTTGTGCTGGCGACAATAGCAAGAGTGAACCACCTGATCCCTTCCCGAACTCAGAAGTGAAACCTCTTTGCGCTGATGGTAGTGTGGGGTTACCCATGTGAGAGTAAGTCATCGCCAGCTCATTATTTGAAACACCCCCTGCATGAGCAGGGGTGTTTTTTTGTGTATTTAAAATAATCAAGTTATTATTTAAATCTCAAGCTTTTCAAAAAATGATTGAGATATGTTCAAGTTTAGCTATTAAGATAGTTAGAATAGGACTAAGTGCTAGGTCTTTATTTAATAAATCCTGTGACAACTTTCTTAGGTGTTACTGGCATGATTTAGATATTAGAATAGAAATTGTTAGAGTAATTGATAAAGATAACTGATTATTTGCTGAGAGCAGTTCGGTATCGTTCAGATATTCATTAGCGAGTGAGTCTTTTCATAACATTTGGTGATTTCAGCGTCGTGGATATTCGTTTTAGTCGTTGGCCTAAAGCAGGTGTGTGGCAGAGAGTCTTTGAAGTGCTGTCACATGACAGTGACAATGAATAGCCATGTTCGACTCCACCATTGTGCTCATCAACACAGCGCTGGGGAAGAAATCAGGCGATCGGACGGAGGAAAGATAACTTAAGCACCAAAATGCGTGCTCATAATGATGTCTTAGGCAATCCAATAAAATTTTATCTTACTGTTGCTGGGCAAGTTCATGATTTAAATGTTGCTGATATATTGCTGGACTTATTATTCAGTCAAACTTAGCCCATAGGTAACCCCTAAAAGTCTAAAGATCGAATAATTGTTCCAATCCATAAAATTAATGCTTAAGGCGTGATACCCTCTAAAAATAACGCTATGAGTCAAGGTGATTATAAACCGATATCTTTATAAAGCACGATATTTGATCGGGAACTTTTTTTGCCAAGCTCAAGCAGTATCGTATTATTACCATACGTTATGATAAATTAGTTCAAAACTTTTTGTCAGCAATTTATCTTGCCTTAACAATAATTTGGCTTAATTGATGACAGATCATAGTTTCATAAATATAAATAGGATATAGCATTTAAAACCTAAATTTTAATTTTATATGCTGCAATATCAGTGCTAGCTTTTTTGGTTGCGTACAGTAGCTGACCCAGTAAAACTTCTTTGGAAGAAAGAATGACTATAAGCATTGGCTTTGTTGCACAAAGCTATTCTTGAGGGCTTCTTTAGCAATATAATTTCCAGATGAAGAAGCCTGCACCTAAAACTTACCGTACAACCAATTGGTCCTCGTATAACCAAGCTTTAATCAAGCGAGAAAATATTTCAATCTGGTTTGATCCTAAGACCCAATGGTATGCACAACCACAAGGCAAGCACGGACGAAATCAAACTTATTCCGATACAGCGATTCAATGCTGTTTAATGATCAAATCTCTATTCCGTCTTTCTTTACGTATGGTCACTGGCTTTGCTCAAAGCCTGATTAAACTCTGTGGCTGAGCAGCCCCGAATATCAGTGATATTCGTACTCCACCCTCTGTAGACGACAAAAGCATATTGATATTGCGATAAGCTATCAGAAAAGTCGTGATGGGTTACACCTACTCGTCGACTCTACGGGTTTAAAATTTTTAGGTGAAGGTGAATGGAAGCGTAAGAAACATCAGCCTGAATACCGTCGGCAATGGCGTAAACTGCATATTGGTATAGATGCTGAAACACTGCAAATACGTGCCGTTCAGCTTACGACAAATAATGTCAGTGATTCACAAGTACTAGGTGATTTACTGGATCAAATCCCACCAAATGAGCGAATAGATTCTGTCTATACCGATGGGGCGTACGACACGAAGTGCTGCAGACAAGTGATTTCAGATCGTCAAGCACATGCAGTAATTCCACCCAGGAAGAATGCCAAGCCCTGGAAAGATTCTAAAATCAGTTCAATAGAACGAAATGAGTTACTTCAAACGGTTAAGCATTTAGGCAGAACCCTATGGAAAAAATGGTCGGGCTATCACCGTCGCAGTTTGGTGGAAACCAAGATGCATTGCATCAAATTATTAGGAGATAAGCTGACGGCAAGACATTTTCAAAGTCAGGTCAATGAAATTCATGCGCGTGTGGCAGTTCTGAATAGATTTACGGAATTAGGTAGACCTCACACCCAAGTTGTCACTTAAATTTGAATGGATTGGGGAAAACTCAGCTTTTGAATGTTTATGCAACAAAGCCGTTGATATTTATTATATAGGTATAAAGTTGATTGATTAAATATTAATCTTTCCCAAATTAAATGAAAAAACAAATATGTGATGGGTTTTGCATTATTTTAACGTTTGCAGAATCAATATAGCCGATAAAAGATGAATCAGTTTAATTTTAGGAGTTTTAAACTGATTCAAGCATTATGTTAAAGATAAATTAAATCACATTCTTCAGATCTTTTTTATGCTGTTTCACTTGTTGTGCATAACGTTTGCCTTGCTTACGCATTTTACGGTTTTTCTCATAGGCAGTCGGACCTACATTATAATAGCCCAGTGCTTTTTCTAAGCTACCACTGGATTCATGATAACGAGAAAGAATATGGCTACCACATGAAATATTTATAGCTTCATTATATAAATCATCACCACAAGTCGCTTGCCAATATCTTGGCATAATTTGCATGAGGCCAACAGCTCCAGCATGTGAAGCCACCTGGCTACGATAAGTTGACTCCTGACGAATTACGGCTGCTACAAGTAATGGATCCAGACGATTTTTTTCTGCATTCTGAATAATCAAAGGTGAAACGCGAGTTGCTGTGGTTGCTGGAACACCGTAGGCTGTCTGAATTCCTTTAGACAGTTGAGCAGAACGTTTTTCTAAAGAATTGCCGCCGAGAGAAGAACAGGCACTAAATAACACGGTACTTAGACCAAGCAGCCCAATTTTAAAAATTGTGCTATTGAATACTGGTAATAATAAGTTTTTTCTAACAGAAAATTTGCCTAACAACTTTCAGCTTCCATGTATTTTTAAAATTAAACTGATCTTAGGAAGATGTATAAAAATCGTCAAGAAATTATATGATTTGTTTACAAAGTCAAAGTAGATCTACTTGAATCATGGATGATTTATGAAGAGATGATCAAAGAAAAGCCGGTTGGAATAGAGATTTATTTAAGGCTTTTCTTGGTGTTATGGAGAAGATGAGGATCGACATCGATTAGGCTAGGTTTTTAAGCATCCAGATTTCACAGGCTTGACTATGGCCAGTGTCGCCTTCAGGCCGATCCAGATGCTCAAAACCTAAGTTCTCGTACAGCTTCACCGCTTGCCAAAGGTTTTTGGTAGTCTCGATATAAATCCGTTCAAATTTATGTTGTCGGGCAAAATCAAAGGCCAAATTCAAAATCTGTTTTGCAAAGCCATATCTACGAATGGCTGGTAGAAAATACATTTTCTGTATTTCTAGAATATTGTGGTCACCTTGTAGTGGAGCAATACCACCACCGCCATAGACCTGATCCTGTTCATCAACAATGACCCAATAGGCAGAATTTGGCTGTTGATATACGTCATACAGGTGATCCAGGATTGAATCACCTACAGCGAAACCGGACTCCGCTGCCAGACCAAACTCCATGGAAACGTCACGAATAATCTTGGCAATTTGAGCATTATCTTGAGGCTGAATGGGACGAATAGAATACATAGCACATGACATAAAAGAAGATGGAATTTTTATAGTCCGAAAACTTTAAAAAAGCCATCTTTTTCGTTCAATTTTCCTTCGATAAAGTTTTATTTTAGCTCACTCGAAGATTTACCCAGTTCGCGTCGGGCGATAATCAGTTGTTGAATCTGCTGGGTACCTTCAAAAATATCCAGAATCTTGGAATCACGTGCCCATTTTTCCAACAGTTCAGTTTCGTTATAGCCTACCGCAGCTGCCAATTCTACACATTTTAAGGTGATTTCATTACCCATACGTCCAGCTTTGGCCTTTGCAATAGATGCTTCACGTGAATTCGGTTTATGATTATCTGCCATCCACGCCGCTTTGAGCATCAGCAAGCGCGCAGCTTCCCATTCTGCTTCCATGCGATAGATTTGTGCAGCGATATTGGAGCTTTGTAAATAGGGCGTGACATAACTGGAATCCAGTTGATCCTTAAAAATTTCCTTGATACGTTCCAGCGAGGCTTTGGCACAGCCAATTGCCATGGCAGCGACCAATGGCCGGGTATTATCAAAGGTTTCCATTACACCGGCAAAGCCCTTGGCAACATCGATTTCTGCATGACCGAGCAAGTTTGCCGCAGGTACTCGACAATTGATCAGGCGAATCGTGGCAGTATCCGAAGCTTTAATTCCTAACTTATGTTCCAGTCGTTCAACCTTCATTCCGGGCGTACCTTTGGTCACCACAAATGATTTAATTGCCGATCGTCCCAGTTTTTTATCTAATGTTGCCCAGACCACGACCGCATCGGCACGTTCCCCAGAGGTCACAAAAATCTTCTCACCATTTAAAATATAGTTATCACCATCTTTGGTCGCAGTGGTGCGAATTGCAGCGGAATCTGAGCCGAAACCTGGTTCGGTAATCGCCATGGCTGCCCAAGTCCCATGAAAACGTTGTCGCTGTTCTTCATTTGCCACCGCTGCAATGGCTGAATTTCCTAAACCTTGACGTGGCATAGACAGCAATAAACCCGTATCGCCATAGCACATTTCAATAATACTCAGGGCAGTAGACATATTAATACCATTTTTATTGCTGCTGTCGGTCTCGCCCCGTTTATTCACTGCTGCGCCCGCATTCATACCTTCACTGCCTTGGTTCATACCATCTACGATGGAGGCCAGCATATCCAGCTCTTTAGGATAAGTGTGTTCAGCCTTATCATATTTACGCGAAATAGGGCGGAGTACATTGAGTGCAACTTCGTGCGCTTGATCAATCAGGAGTCTGAATTTTTTTGGATTTTGTAGATTCATGATAGTTTTCTTTATTCTCCGATCAGGCATGTAGGCCAGAATGAACAATCGCAGTGGCTCTGAGGTCTCGATACCAGCGCTCGACCGGATGTTCTTTGGTAAAGCCATGACCACCCAAAATCTGCACGCCATCTGTACCGATTTTCATGGATTTTTCTGCGCAGAGTAAACGTGCCAGATAAGCTTCTCGATGAAAAGGTTGGCCAGATTCAGCCAGACTGGCAGCATTAAGAATAAGCATCTGCATGGCATCAATTTCAATCACCATATCGGCAATCATAAAAGCGACACTCTGACGATGGGAAATAGGTTCACCGAAAGCAGTCCGTTCATTGGCATATTGTATGCAGTATTTTTTCATGGCCTCACAAGTACCGACGGCCATAGCACCCCACATCAAATTGCCTAAATCAACGAAAGTATGATAATCAAAATCATCATCACCCAAACGCTGCGCTGGTGTATTTTTAAATTGAAGTGTGACGCTTTCAGTTGCTTTTAGACCCATGGCAGGGGATTTTTTTGCAGTAATGCTATGGTCACGTTGTACCACAAAGACCTCAGGTGTTCCGTCTAGATCGGCACTGACCAGATAAAGATCCGCATTTTCTCCGAGCATGACCAAGGTCTTTTCACCGCTAATCAGATAATGCGCCTGATGAGCAATCGCTTGAGTTTTTAGTTGATACGGATTAAATGCGGCGGTTTCTTCCTGTACCGCAAAGCTTGCTTTCAGCTCTGGATTTTCTGCGAAAGCACCAAGATATTTTGCCTGAATCTGCTCTGAACCCCAGCGGGTAATGGCATTGATCACACTAAAGCTAGACAGTAAACCGGCAGTCAAACTGAAATCTCCCCGAGCCAAATGTTGCGCAATTAAAATATTACTGACAATATTCTGTTCGGAGGCGACACCCCCTAACGCTTCAGGCAAGGCATAGAAATTCAGGCCGAGATCGGTGCTATATTGCCACAGTTCATGCGGAAATATTTCATGCTGATCGGCAGCATGCGCCAATGGATAAAGTACCTCTTGAGCAAATTTCTGCATCGCATCGCAGGTCAGTTGCTGTTCTGCAGACAGGTTTAGATCAAACAGTGCTTTAGATTGAGGGGGGAGACGCTGTTTTTGAATGTTCTGGCCAGATTTCAGGATTTTCTGGGTTTGACTCAGGGTTTTAAATCCTGCTTTGGAACTTTGATACAGGAATTTTTCTATAAATTTACGCAGCTTTAATTGATCTAATATTTCACTACCCGCAATTTTGGTCAGCATGGACAAGCCAAATCCTTGAGCTTTGTTCACCATATTATTCATTTTGATTATCCTATGGGTGTTGTCACGTTATTTTATTCATGCTGACATGCACGCCAAGAAAAAACCATGTCATCGCTGACATGAATGATTGACAATTTTTAAGTTATTAAAAGTTAACAAATGGTAAGCTAAGTTTATGAAAATATAATTAAAAACAAGAAGAGAGAAAATTATTTTTGAATAAAAATTGACCCGGATGACAAAATCATCCGGGTTTCTATGTAGCGTCTATTGGGGTATCAAAGGTGATTTTTGATCATGGCACGCACATTGGTTTTGGCATCAATCACGGTCATAAAGGTATATGCACCGATGAATTTACGGCTAATAAACATAAATTCCTTGGGTGGAACACTGAAATAACGTGAAGCCATAGATCTTGAAGCCTGTTGCATGACACGGCTATGCAATTGGCTTTTTTTCCAGTCATAACGATTATGTTGATCCATCACATTAGCTGGTAGCTCCTGATTATTCAACGGTGAGCTAAAAGCCTCAGTGGCCAGTAAAAAGACCTTGGCCATATCCGGCTTGATGCTTTGCGGAATTGAATCAAAAAACTCATAACCGGTCATGGCTTTGACCATCATGTCTGAGTCGTGATGATAACCGGCCTGAATCAGATTGCGCGCGACGCTGAGCAGATGCTGGTCAAACTGACGGATGGCACCAAAGTCGAGCAGGACAATCTTGTCAGGAATATCTTCGCCATTGCCCAGACGAACCAGATAATTCCCAAAGTTCGGATCGGTCTGCATTTCACCCCATTCAAAAATTTCACGTACGGCAATTTCTAACGATGCTTCACCCAACTGGTTGCGTCGTTCTTGTGGCAGAGACAACATTACTGGGCTATTGATCGGCACACCGCGTTCGAAAGTCATGCACAGCACGCGATCAGAGCAATACTCATCAATAATCGTCGGCACGATATAGCGTGGATCGTCTTTTAAACGTGCAGCAAAACGCCGTGTGGTATCTGCTTCAATCTGATAGTCCACTTCACGATGCATCATCTCACGGACTTCATCGAACCACTGGTCAAACTCGCGGGTTTGCGGCACCAGACGCGTCAGTTTGAGCATGTTTTTAAACAGGCTCATATCCGAATCAATGGCTTCTGCCACACCGGGATACTGAATTTTTAAGACCAGTTCCATGCCATCAGATTTGCGGGTAGCGCGATGGACTTGGGCTAAAGATGCAGTGCCCAAAGGCTCATGATCAATGGTGAGATCATTCAGCTTTGCACCGAGCTGCTGCTGTAATTGTGTCTTGATCGCTGGCCAAGCCAGTGCCACGGTCTGGTTGTTGAGCGTATTTAAAGCCTGTGTGACTTCTTCTGGCAAAAAGTGTTCGCCATACAGCGCCATCATCTGGCCGATTTTAACGATTGAACCTTTGAGCTTACCAATTTCTGCAACCAGATAATCCGCCTGCTCTTTCATGGCCTTTTTACGTTTCTTTTCTTTTTCTTCTTCACTCGAAAATATGGAGCCTGCACTGGAAGCCGCCCAACGCGTGCCTGCCAGCAAGGATGCCTTTGCGATCGATAAGCGTCGATCCATAGAGGAGGTTTTCAGTTGTTTAAGCTTATCGTTCTGATCTGACATGTAAACTCAATCCTTTCATCATCAGCATGAAGCAGAATAAATCATTGTAGGGGATATTAGCGCTTCTGCACGTATTAAAAAAGTTTAAGCCGCTGAATTCATAGTAAAAGCTAGGCAAGCTTTCATTTATTCACCAGCCTGTATCAGTTTAGACAGGGCATTATGCCATTTGAAATTGGATTTTTAATTCAGATCGTTGTTGTAACTGTTGTTTATTTGTTTGAATATGTTGATGAATCAGGTGCTGGACACTGTCGTGCATAAAGCCCAAAGCATAGCCTTTTACAATCACAATACTTGGCAAACCAAAAAACAGATATTTGGCATCGTCCAGTGTGGCACTGCTAAATACACCATGCTGGATTAAAGTTGACTGCAAAAATACTTTTTCTTGCTGCACCTGACCGGAAACCTGGTCATTCCAGTAATTTTGGCGCATCGCCATAAGATTATTGTGCTTATAGCTCATAGGACCGGGCTCGTTTGAAGATTTAATTCGGATTATATGTGGGTGATATGCCAGTTTTCAATTGCACAACTGTTTAATTTGCTGCCGGAGAAATACATAGGATTTTTGCAAGGACTGCGTTAATATTCATGGATAATTTAAACAATATTGATTGTTAAACATTTATTGGAATTATACCAGTTTAGGTAAAGGGGATTTTATGCGTCTTGCATGGTTTTTGGTTGCAGTTTTTGCGGGTAGTGCAGTTCAGACTCAGGCTGCTGTAGGATATTCCAAGGAATATTCGCAGTGTATGAACTTTAGTTATGGTAATACCGCTAAAGCAGAGAAATGCCTAAAGAAAGAGCTGAAACTACACAACAAACGTCTGAAGAAAAGCTATAAAAATTATCTAAAGCTGAATCCGAATCAGACCGCGGCCATCCGCAGTCAGCATGTGCTTTGGGAACGTAAACTGTCGCAGCAATGTAATTTAAGAGTGTCTGGGAAATATGCCAAACAGCAACAAGGTCAATGTATGCTGGCCTTGATTATGGATCAGGCAAATCTTTATCAATCCCGCTCTTATGCACCAGGTTCACGATAAATCAATACATGAGGCATAGTTTGAATCGTCTGAACTTGCTCTAAAAAACTAGAATGACAGGTTGAGGATTGGGTAAAAAAACACGAATTTTATCATTTTTATGAGCCTAGAGAATTCGTGTTTTTCATACTTTTAGCATTATAAAAGCAGGCAAAACAAGGTATCATAAGGCGTTTAAAAAAATGACCTTGGAGACGCCCTACGTGGATCGACCGACTATTAGCCCTGAACATATTCAGGAAGCCGCTGAAAACCTAAGCACAATTCGTGATTTTATCCGCTTTGGTGTGACAGCATTACGTCAATATGATGCGCACTTAGGCCAAGGTACAGAAGATTATTTTGCTGAAAGTTCAGCATTGGTATTACAAAGCATGTCATTGGAATGGAAAGCGGATGCTGAAATTCTCGATGCAAAATTACTCCCAAGTGAAAAAGCTGAATTTTTAGGATTGTTGGAGCGCCGTATCAATGAGCGTATGCCAACTTCATATTTATTGAATTTAGCCTACTTTGACGATAAACCTTATTACGTGGATGAGCGTGTACTGATTCCACGTTCACCGATTGCTGAACTGATTCAGAACCGTTTTGCACCTTACTGCCTGGATGAAAATTATCAGGCGCGTGAAGGGGTAAACAATCTACCTGAAAATCCAGATCCAAAAATGCCTCGCCGTATTTTAGATATGTGTACAGGTTCAGGTTGTATCGCGATTGCTCTGGCTTATGCTTTTCCGGAAGCCGAAGTCGATGCCACTGATTTATCTAAGGATGCTTTAGAAGTAGCACAAATTAACTGTGAACATCATAACCAACAGTTTAATGTGGCCTTGCTTGAGTCTGACCTGTTCGAAAAAATTCCTGCTGAAAATCAATATGATTTAATCGTATCGAACCCACCATATGTGGATGCAGAAGATATGGCTGATCTTCCCGATGAGTTCCATCACGAACCTGAAATGGCATTGGCTGCGGGTCAGGATGGTTTGGACCTTGTACGTAAAATGTTGGCACAAGCTGCAGATTACCTGACTGAAGACGGTCTTATTGTCATTGAAGTCGGTAACTCGGAATGGGCGATGAAACAGAACTTCAATTCAGTCGATTTCTACTGGTTACAATTCCAGAAAGGTGGTTCAGGTATCTTTGCACTCACTGCACAGCAATGCCGTACTTACCGCGATTTATTCATTCAGTCTATTCAAGCATAAGGAGTCGTGTGACATGGCAGGTAATAGTATAGGGCAACTGTTCCGTGTGACGACTTGTGGTGAATCTCACGGTGTGGGCCTGATGGCCATCGTTGATGGGGTTCCACCGGGCATTGAGCTGTGTGAAGCCGATTTGCAAAAAGATTTGGACCGTCGTAAGCCGGGTACATCGAAATTTGCCACCCAGCGTAAAGAGCCGGATGAAGTAGAAATTATTTCTGGTGTGTTTGAGGGTAAAACCACTGGAACATCGATCGGGCTCTTGATTCGTAATACGGATCAGAAATCGAAAGATTATGGCAATATCGCGCAAACTTTCCGTCCGGGTCATGCAGACTATACCTATACCCAGAAGTACGGTTTCCGTGATTATCGTGGTGGTGGCCGCTCAAGCGCGCGTGAAACAGCGATGCGTGTGGCAGCGGGTGCCATTGCCAAGAAATTCCTGTTAGAGAAATTTGGCATTGAAATTCGTGGCCATGTCACACAAATTGGTACTGAAAAAGCAGAAAAACTGGACTGGAATGAAGTGCCAAATAATCCATTCTTCTGTGGTGATGCTGATGCCGTGCCACGTTTTGAAGCGCTCGTGACTTCACTACGTGAACAAGGCACCAGCTGCGGTGCAAAACTTGAAATTATTGCGTCTAAAGTACCTGTGGGTTGGGGTGAACCGGTCTTCGATCGTTTAGATGCAGATATTGCGCATGCCATGATGTCGATTAACGCGGTCAAAGGCGTTGAAATTGGCGATGGTTTTAGCGTCGCTGAGCAATTTGGTCATGAAACACGTGATGAGTTAACAACAGACGGTTTTCTGGCAAACCATGCCGGTGGTATTTTAGGCGGTATTTCTAGTGGTCAGGACATTCGTGTCGCGATTGCACTGAAACCAACGGCTTCAATCACTACTCCGGGTAAAACCATTAATATCGATCGTGAAGATACAGACGTGTTGACCAAAGGCCGTCATGATCCTTGCGTGGGCGTGCGTGCGACACCAATTGCAGAAGCGATGCTGGCGATTGTGCTGATGGATCACTTTATGCGTCATCGTGCGCAAAATGCCGATGTAGTTGCGCCTTTTGAGCCGATTGAACCAAAATAATTCGCTTTTCATCTGAAGCGGATACGATTAGAGTCAGACTTCGGTCTGGCTTTTTTTATATTTATATAATGAAAAATAACAATATTCGCTTGGCAAAAACTACAGATATCCAGAACATTGTTGTATTGATCAACACAGCTTATCGTTCCAATCATGGCTGGGACACATGAACATAAGATGGTTGCTGGTCAACGGATCAATCGTGATCAAGTAGTGAGTCTCTTGGTGCAGAGCAACGTTAAGCTTTTTGTATTAGAGAATCATGATCAGATCATTGGCTGTATTGGGCTGACTGAATTCGATGACTCTATGGAAATTGGAAGTTTTGCCATTGATCCAGACCAACAAAACTCAGGTTATGGAAAGCAGTTACTAGATTTTGCTGAGTCTTATATTCTTGAAACGTATCAGAAGAAAGTGATTCGCATGTCAGTATTGAATGTCCGTACAGAATTGATTGCTTATTATCAGCGCCGGGGCTATCAGCTGACTGAAAAGATCGAGGCATATCCACTAGATCAAAATGTCGGAGAGCCTTTGATTCCATTACATTTACTGATTTTAGAAAAAATGATCAGATCAATATAATGAGTTGATGAAAATTCAAGCATTTTACTTCTTAAATTAATTGGTGAAACAGCCACTAAATATGCTAGTTTTTGTGCACCGTCTAAAGGGTGTTGAAAAATAGACGGGAAACAGACCAGGATGGCACATGCTGCAAATTATTTTAACTTCTTTATTTCCTCTTATTGGCTTGATCAGCTTTGGCTATTTGCTTAAGCATGGGCAATGGTTGAGTGAAGACTTTTGGCGCGGTGCAGAAAAGTTAAATTATTATGCACTGTTTCCAGTGATGTTATTTTTAAATCTGGCCACTGCCAAGATTCAGATGAATGTGATTCAGGATGTGGTACTGGTGGTATTTAGTATCATGATCGTGGTCAGTATCGCACTGTATATGTTGCGCCATATGTACCAGATATCTTATGCGCGTTTTGGCGTCTATGTTCAGGGCTTGTTGCGCTTCAATACCTATATTGGACTTGCTGCGGTCAGTAGCTTATTTCATCAGCAGGGCATGACCATCTTCGCTGTGATCATGGTGTTGTGTATTCCTTTGGTGAATATCTTATCGGTACTGGCATTTACCCGCAGTCACGATATGCAGCTGAAAAAAATCATTCTGGATTTGTCTAAAAATCCATTAATTTTAGGCTGTATGGTGGGTGGTGTGTTTAATCTTTCCGGTTTGGCACTCTGGGCAGGAGCAGAGCAATTTCTTAAACAGATTGCACTATGCAGTTTGCCACTCGGTCTGATGTGTGTAGGAGCAGCCTTAAAGTTTCAGGGCTTTCAGCGAGATGTATTGCCACTCAGTCTGATGACCTTTGGTCGCCTGTTTGGAATGCCGCTGATTGCATTTTTAGTCTGTAAAATTTTCCAGATTGATGCATTCACCACGCAAGTATTGGTATTGTTCTTTGCCTTACCTACTGCCTCAGCGTCTTATGTGTTAACCCGGGTATATGGCGGCGATAGCCAGTTAATGGCGAGCATTATTAGTGTACAAACCGTCGTAGCGGCGGGAAGCTTAATATTGGTACTTTCCTGGATTATTTAAAATTCCTTGATTCTCAAATAGATGATATAAGATCTAAATCCTGAATTTAAACTCTCTATGCTTTGAACCATTAAAATAGCCTAAGCAATAAAGGTTCTATTTAAGCGCCAAAATCAAATCAATCCTAAAATCTTATAAAGTTTAGAATCTGTTGTATCTCGCTGAATAGAGCAAAAGTGAAATCTAAAAATTTGGTAGATGGGCAATATCAGTCAGCAGCAATAACTCAGTTTAATTCGGAACAGTAATTACAAATTGATTCACGTGAACTCACATAAATAAAAACTGTCTTATTGAATAAAATGGTATATAAATTGCTCATGATAATAAAACATTATTGCAGGAGAGAAATGCTTCTGCATTCGCCGAAGGAGCAAGTTCCCAGGAAACTCTCAGGCAAAAGGACTGTGATAATGGATAAAAACTCTGGAGAGAAGTGTTCAATCACTCACCGAAGGGGAAGGTGCTCGCATTGATGTGCAATGCAGCGACCGAAGCTCTCAGGTACACATGACAGATGGGAAAAGACATCAATATAATCAAGGAGGTGTCTATGCGTCATGTCGTGGTGATTGGGGCGGGTATTACTGGGGTAACCACAGCGTATGAGCTTGCTTTGGCAGGCTATCAGGTGACTGTGATAGATCGACATCTCTATCCGGCCATGGAAACTTCTTTTGCCAATGGCGGCCAGCTTTCAGCCTGTAATGCCGAAGTATGGAACCAGAAAGCTACGGTACTCAAAGGTATCAAATGGATGTCTCAAAAAACTGCACCACTTTTGCTCAATCCTTCTTTTAGTGTGCATAAATATAGTTGGCTCATGGAATTTTTGGGAAATATCAAACATTATGAAGCCAATACCCGAGAGACTGTACGTTTGGCTTTATTGGCCAGAGCACGTTTGTATGAAATTGCCCAAACAGAACAGATTGATTTTGATCTGGAAAAACGCGGCATTTTACATTTTTATCATAACAAGACGGATTACGATGTCGCGATCAAGGTCAATGACCTGTTGTGTAGCGGCGGACTGGAGCGCAATGCCATTTCCAATGCGGAAATCAAGCAGATCGAACCTGCATTAACAGGCGATTACTATGCCGGATTTTACTGCCAGAGCGATGCGACCGGAGATATTCATAAATTCAGTACAGGACTGGCCAAAGCCTGCATGCAAAAAGGCGTGAAATTTGAATTTGGCCAAGATGTCTTTGCCGTCGATCATCAGGCTCAACATATTCGGGTGAAATGCAAACCCAGTACTGAAAATGTACATCATTCTACAGATGACATTCTGGAAATTAATGCAGATGCCATTGTGGTGTGTGCGGGTGTGGGCAGTTATCAATTGGCCGAGATTTTAGAGGAACGAGTCAATGTTTATCCGGTCAAAGGTTATTCAATTACCGTGCAGCTGAATGATGAACAGAGCCAAAACAATGCACCATGGGTCAGCTTGCTCGATGAAAGTGCCAAAATTGTCTTGTCACGTCTGGGTAAGGATCGTTTACGAGTCGCAGGAACCGCCGAGTTTAATGGCTATAACCGGGATATTCGTGCAGACCGGATTCAACCACTGATTGACTGGAGCAATCGTAACTTTGATCTGTGTACCGAGCATGTCGTACCTTGGGCTGGCTTACGCCCGATGATGCCAAATATGATGCCTGTGGTGCGCCATGGTAAACATGAGCGGGTATTTTATAATACCGGCCATGGTCATCTGGGCTGGACTTTGTCGGCTGCAACGGCTGCACTGATTAGCAAGGAAATTGCTCAATACTATCCTGCTTAAATTGATGGCCCGCATGCGGGCTATTTTTTACATCAAATTTCTCATTTTATATAAGGTTAAGTTTTTAATATTTTTTAAATTGAATCAATCATATAAGCGATAAACCCCAGTAAAACGTTCACAACCTTTTTGCTGAGTGTTGACGGCTAGAATCGCTTTACTATAGTTAAACTCATAGCGGCAGTCATTTTCATTATCCATGATCTGTTCTTTTGCTGCAGGCGTGGTATAGGCTAAAAATGGAACAGTCTGCGTTTCGGCCCGGTTATTGGGATTGCGATAGGCCTGACCTTCAATCTTGATGCGGTCTTTAGTCAGTTGATGAATCTTGATATGCACAGGCTGTTTGGCCATTTGTCCCTGCTCGAACTTAATATAATGCTGAGTTAGGCTTTGATTCAGTGAAATATAGATATTTAAATCATCGAGGCGCCATTCAAACTGCTGTTTAAAACAGTCCAGCGTTTTGCATTGCTGTAACCGATTTGCCCATAACTGTTGGGTGTCTTGCAATAAGCGAACGGGGGCATCAGTAATTAAAAAAGCGGTCAAGTATTGGTCAGCGAGTTTTTCCCGAGCTTCGGACAGCGCTACTGAGCAGACTTTATTCATGGCCGCTGTTTTTTTGCTGTCGTTGTTACAGTCGAGTGGGTTCGCTGAACTACCCGCAGATATCATCCCCAGGCCGAGCATCAGGCCAATTATTTTCAACATATTTATATCAGTTTTCAGTAGCATGATCGCTTATACTTTCACTGTGTTACGCTTGGTCTAACTATAGCGAAATAGAAAGCAAGTGTACAAGATTTCAATGGGCTATTTCTAAAGGATGTATAAGGTGATCGCACAAATTCGTATTGGTCAGGGTCTGGATGTGCACGCATTTGAAGAGGGTGAGTTTGTCACTTTGGCCGGCATTCAAATTCCGCATACGCACGGTCTGAAAGCACATTCGGATGGTGATGTGATTCTGCATGCACTCTGTGATGCATTGTTGGGCGCGTTGGCACTTGGAGATATTGGCCAGCATTTTCCGGATACCGATCCGGATTTTAAAGGTGCGGATAGCCGGGTATTGTTGAAGCAGGTTTATCAGTTAATTCTGGATCGTGGCTATCAGCTGAACAATGCTGATATTACCGTCGCCTGTGAACGTCCAAAACTGGCGAAACACAATCTGGCCATGCGTCAAAGTATCGCAGATGTGCTCAATGTCGATGTCACTCAAATCAGTATTAAAGCCACTACCACTGAGCAGCTCGGTTTTACCGGTCGTCAGGAAGGTATTCTATCTATGGCAACCGTGCTGTTGAGCCATAATAAATAGGCTCAGACAAAATAATTTGGATTAATCAGGGATCGTTCCAGTTCCTGGGTTGCTTTACGGCCTTGCAGCTGTAGGGCAACTGCATGCATGAGACCTGTCCAGGTTTCATTCGGTTCCCAGATTTGATGCAAATGTTCATGCGCCGTAGGAAGATCCACGTCCATATAGTATTGACGATATAAATACATCAGACAGCTGACATGATAGTTTTGTGAACAGTGTACCCAGACCATCTGTTCCTTAATCAGGTGATTGATCAGCTCGAGTACCAGTAAACATTGATTGTCTGAAGGGGTTTCCCATGAAATCGGTAACTGGATATAGTTCAGGCCCAGCTCAAGGCAAATTTTATCTTCATGTGGCAGATATTGGTCGTTATCTGTTAATGCTACATTGATGACCGTAGACACACCGTATTCTTTAATCAGCTGCAGCTGCTCAGTTGTCGGTTGACCGGATGTAAATAAATGGTCATGTATAAACTGAAAATTATCAATCTGGCTTAATGCTGTTTCAATATCATTCATCAGATAAAATTTCCTTGTTCAGAAATGCAAACGCCATCTTGGCGATGGCGTTTGTCAGATCATTTAACGATTAGCTAAAGTATCTTTTAATGCCTCATGCATGTCGAGTAAGACTTTTTCAGTCGTTTCCCAGTCGATACAGCCATCAGTGACTGATTGGCCATACTCCATATCACAAAGGTTCGTAGGAATGTCCTGACGACCGCCTTTAAGATGACTTTCTACCATAATACCAACAATTGACTTGTTTCCATCAAGAATTTGTTCGGAAATATTTTTGAGTACAAGCGGTTGCAGGTACGGGTCTTTGTTTGAGTTGGCATGGCTGGCATCAATCATGATTTTGGTGCTGACTTTGGCCTTGGCTAATGCGGCTTCCGCATCTGCGACCGAGCCGGCATCATAGTTAGGCTTGCCATTACCGCCACGCAGTACCACGTGGGCATACGGGTTGCCTGAAGTACGGATCACAGCGACCTGACCTTGATCATTTAGACCCAGGAAGCTATGGCCATGTTTGACCGATTGCATCGCATTGGTTGCCACGGTTAAACCGCCGTCCGTCCCGTTTTTAAAGCCGACTGGTGAAGACAGACCTGAAGACATTTCACGATGCGTCTGGCTTTCAGTCGTACGTGCACCAATTGCAGACCATGAAATCAGGTCTTGATAATACTGCGGTGAGTTCGGATCAAGTGCTTCAGTGGCACATGGTAAACCTATTTCATTCAGTTCAAGTAACAGCTTACGACCGATACGCAGACCTTTTTCGATATTGAACGAGTCGTTCATATCCGGATCGTTGATCAGGCCTTTCCAGCCCACTGTGGTACGTGGTTTTTCAAAATAAACCCGCATCACGATGTATAAGCTGTCTTTAACTTTTTCGCTTAACGCTTTTAAGCGTTCAGCATATTCGTGTGCAGCCGCAGGATCATGAATAGAACAGGGGCCGATGACAACGAACAGGCGTTTGTCTTCACCATCCAGGATTTTACGAATCGTTTCACGACCATGCAGTACGGTTTGATAAGCAGTTTCAGTCAAAGGTAATTCTGCTTTAAGCTCAGCAGGGGTTACCAAAGGAATCATGCTGTGGATATTCACGTCATCAATATCTGATGCTGAAATGGGATTTGACTGTTGTGTATTCATTGCCGTCACTGGTTCGATCATACAAAAGGTTGTTTAATAGCCCGAATATAACATGAATGATGCGTCACTTTGTTATAAAAAAGATGAATACTTCTTTGAAAAAAAAGTGATGAATCGCATAGTTAAATTAAACGGACTGGGAATTCTGGCTCATGACGACCATCGCTGTTTCGGCAGGTTGAGCCGGTTTTGATTTTACAGGGTTAAGCATGAAATTCAGGCCGAGCCCAAATAAGGTAATGCCTAAAATTTTGCGAATCAGTTTTTCTGGCATCCGTGAACTGAGTAAAGTGCCGACAATAATCGCTGGAATAGAACCCACCAATAACCACATGAGCAGCATGAAATCGACATTGCCTGATGACATATGCCCCAAGCCTGCAACCAGCGTCAGTAACACCGCATGCACCACGTCTGAGCCAATGATACGAATCATCGGCAGATTCGGAAACATCACCACTAAAGCCATGATGCCAAATGCACCTGCACCGACTGAAGATAAGGTGACAAAAATACCCAAGATAACGCCCATAATCATGATGGCGATGCGCTTTTCCTTGGCTTGCAGTTTTACTTTTTCCAGATCCTGCGTCATATCTGGCAGTTCTTGTTTTCGGTATTTGTTGAAAAGATTTTCGATCTGGGTGCGAAACAGAATAGACAAGCCGGTAATGGTCAGCATAAAGCCCAATACCATGGTCAGGACAGCCTTATAATGCGTCGATTGGCTTAAATAGTTGTCGAGTACCCAATGCGTGGCAAAAGATGCTGGAATACTGCCCACTGCCAGCCAGATCACAATTGGCCAGACAATATTCATTTTTTTGGCATGCACAAAAGAACCGCAGAATTTTGAAATCGCAGCATAGAGCAGATCCGTACCAATTGCAATGTGGGGTTCAATCCGGAATAGGCTGATCAGAATGGGTGTCATCAATGAGCCACCACCGACACCGGTTACTCCAACACAAAAACCTACCAACACACCTGCTAAAATAAACTCAATCGGACCAAACATGCATATATGCCAAAATCAAAAAACGTGGATATCTTATGACTTTTGGATATAAGTCGTTGTCTTGATTATTGATTTACTTATGCATAAAAAAGATAAAGCACTGGGCTTAAAATTAAATGAAGTTTCATGTTCATCCTCGCTAAGAAAATAACGTGAAACACCGGTCACTTATTTTAAAGGACACTTTGATCTGCCTGAAAATGAAGATGAATCAGGAAAACCACTTCAATAGAAAAAATCATCAGGGAAGATTAAGAGTAGGCTAAGTAATTCTAAAGCATACCTTTCTTAAAATATAAGATGCTCACTGCTTATTCAGGCATAAACCCAGCTTTATGTTAGAATTACGATTAAATACAGTTCAATACGGATCTGAGAGGGAACTCACTTGCTAAATCGAAAACTAAAAATTGGAATCGTGGTCGGTGAGGTCTCTGGAGATACGCTTGGCGCAAAGTTGATTCGCCGTTTTCGTGAGCAAGGGATTGATGCCGAATTTGAAGGCATCGGTGGTCCACAAATGATCGCAGAAGGCTTTAAAAGCTATTATCCGATGGATGTTTTATCGGTGATGGGCATTGTTGAAGTTCTCAAGGATATTAAAAAACTCTTTGCTGTACGTGATGGGCTGGTCGAAACTTGGACTAAAAACCCTGTCGATATTTTTATTGGTGTAGATGCACCTGATTTTAACCTGCGCCTGTCGAAAACCATTAAACAAAAACAGTTGCCGATGAAGACCGTGCAATATGTCAGTCCTTCGGTCTGGGCGTGGCGTCAGGGACGTGTGCATGGTATTAAGGCCAACATTGATCTGGTGCTGTGTTTATTCCCATTCGAAAAAACCTTCTTTAAAAAATGGGATGTGCCAGCCGCTTTTGTTGGTCATCCTCTGGCCAGTCAGTTGCCGCTTGAAAATCCGATTATCGATGCTAAACAAGAACTGAATCTTGATGTGAATCAGAAGCATATTGCACTATTGCCGGGAAGTCGCCGCGGTGAGATTGAACGTTTGGGGCCTTTGGTTCTGGATGCAGCCAAGATTCTGCATCAGAAATATCCGGACTATACTTTCCTGATTCCGGCAATTAATGAGGCACGCAAGCAGCAGATAGAACGCTTGCTGGCGACTTATCCTGAAAGTCTAAAGGTTCAAATCCGCTTGCTGGAAAACAGCGGTACCGAGTCAAAAATCGGCCGTCAGGTCATGAATGCCTCCAATATTATTGCGCTGGCGTCAGGTACTGCGACATTGGAAGCGATGTTATTACATCGTCCGATGGTGACTTTCTATAAACTGAATTGGTTGACTTATCATGTGGTGAAATTTCTCATCAAAATTCCTTATTATTCGCTACCAAATATCATTGCCGGCAAAAAAGTCATTCAGGAGTTGATTCAAGCCGATGCTACGCCTGAAAAGCTGGCGGCTGAAATTGAAAAACTGATGAATGTTGAAACTGCACAAATTCAGGTGATGCAGCATATCACCATGCATAAGCAGCTATTGTCTGGTAATAGCGAAGACCCGGTCAAAGCCGTGCTCGCGCTAATCCAGTAATTTGACATTATTGTTCTGACAATTCAGCCGGTACTGGGTGGGCGTCTGTTCAAACTGTTTTTTAAAACTTTGACTGAAGGCCGTCTCGGATGAATAACCAACGCCATGTGCGATCTGCTGAATGCTAAATCCGCTATTTCGCAAATATTGTGCCGCCAGCCGAAGGCGATGCTGTTGCAAATAAGCCAGTGGCGGCTCACCGACAATCTGGGTAAAGAGCTGGGCAAATTTGGAACGTGACATATGACATTGCTCAGCCAGACTTTCTACGGTCCAGAACTGCTCAGGTTTGCCATGAATTGCAGCGAGTGCATTGGACAGTTCCGGATGCGAGAGCGCATTCAGCCAGCTCGAGGAATTTTCCAGATTTAAAATATAATCTCGCACACATTCGATCAGTAAAATACTGACCAGATGATCCAGAATCTTGTCACGTCCCGGCCGCATCTGCTGGGTTTCCAGCGCCAGAAACTGCAAACCGACCTGTAACCATTCCGGTGCGGTGTCGCCCAGAATATGCTGAATATGCAGGTATTTAGGTAAGGCACTTAGTAGAGGTTTTGCCATCTGCATATCCAGACTGGAACGAAGGGCCAGTATGAAACTATGCTCCGCCGAATTTTCCCCATTAAGATCGACACATTGCTGTGCATGGCTTTGGAAATAAGGATTAATCGCACAGCGTGCAGAAAAATCGGCATTGTCTGGGCAAGAAATGCGATGGGCAGAACCTGCGGGTAAGAGTACCAGATCACCTTGTTGCAGCTCGAGCAGATCGCCGTTGGCGAACTTTAATTGTGCCTGTCCTTGTAACAGGATATAAGCCAGCATAAAAGGCTCATGCTGATAGTCAAAGCCGCTCGGATGAAACACATTCAGATAAAGATATTCCGATTTTTCCAGATGAATATCATCAAAAATTTTACTTAAAGCATCCATGCCTAACTCTATTCTTCTATTTATTTCACTTAATTGACTATAAATTTTTTAACTTTGTGATTTTAGGCCAGAATTTGGCTGCATGTGCCAAAGACGCTGACATAGGTTTTCTGGACGTTGAATACTGTTCGCTGTTGCTGAAATATTCAACTATAAGTGCAGAGTAACATAAAAAAGGAAGCTCGCAATGAATGCCCCTGCACAAATCCAGAAAGCGCAGTTTACGCAGGAAGCGTCAGCACTAAAAGGTGTAAAGCTGGATAAAAAACGTTTTGGCTGGTTGCTCAGCCCAGGTTTGCCTGTGATCGGAATGGGAATTTTGGCCGGTTATCATTTTGGCCCCAAAGCGACTAAAAAAGTCTTTGCTTTGGGCGGGCCTTTATTATTGCATGTGATTATTCCGACTCTGGATGCCCTGATTGGCGATGATGCCAACAATCCGAATGACGAACAGATTCAGGCGCTGGTCAAAGATCCGTATTATGACCGGATTGTAAAAGCCTTTATTCCCTTGCAAATGGCAGCTAATGCTTTTGCCGGCTATGTGGTGACACGTCCAAATGTATCGATACTGGATCAGCTCTTATTGGGAGTTTCCATGGGTGCGATTAACGGCATTGCGGTCAATACGGCACATGAACTGAGTCATCGTCCGCAGAAAAAAGACCATTACTGGTCGCATGCCAGCCTGATGCCTTTGGCCTATAATCATTTCCGTATTGAACATCCTTATGGGCATCATAAACGGGTGGCAACGCCAGAAGATCCGGCATCTTCACAAATGGGCGAGTCTTTTTACCGTTTCTGGCCACGCACTGTGTTTGACGGATTAAAGTCAGCGATCCAGATTGAAAAGAAACGTCTGGAACGTAAAGGATTGAAATTTTTGAGCAAGGAAAATGAACTGTTTCATGGCTGGGCGATGAGTGCAGGCTACCATGCCTTGATGCTAAGTGCTTATGGTAAAAAGCTCATTCCTTATACACTGACTCAGGCCTTTTATGGGGTAACTCTGTTTGAAATCGTCAATTATATTGAACATTATGGTTTGAAACGCACAGAAAAAGATGATGGCAGTTATGAACGGACCTTGCCTGAACATAGCTGGAATAATAACAATATTGTGACCAATCTGTTTTTGTACCAGTTGCAGCGTCATTCAGACCATCATGCCTTTCCAAGTCGCCCATTTCAGGCACTGCGACATTTTGATGAAGCACCCGAATTACCCAGTGGTTATGCCACCATGTTGATTCCGGCTTTAATTCCGCCGTTATGGTACAAAATGATGGATCAACGGGTCTATCAGCATTATCAGGGTGACCTGACTAAGGCCAATATTCATCCAGGCAAACGTGAGAAAATTTTTAAAAAGTTTGGACTTATTTTAAGTACTGAAGCATAAACCTAGTTTTAAATAAAAAATGCGCTTCTTACAGCTAATGCCAGTCAGTTAAGGAATTGACTGGCATTTTCTTTTTCAAATTCATGATTATATCTGATAGATAAAAAAGTCATCCGCAACTGTTTGAGGCAGGACTACATTTAAAAATGATTGTTTCTGCGACAAATTTACTAGTCGATGGTGGCTGACGAGTTTTGCGGTGAGGAGTGTTGCTCCGCAAGATGCCTTCCTTGCGAAGCTTCGCTTCTCATTTGGGCGAAACCAAAGTAACAAATAATTTACAAGAATTTGATTTATAACATTAATACTCCGCATTGAATGACTAAAAATTAAAGAGTCTGTTTCTAAACTCCTTAACTGATCAGCATTACTTCTTACAGCGCATTTTTATTTAGCTATGAACCTTAAAACCAGTCAGCTTGCATATTCCTGCAGCTATCATCAAAGTTCATCAGTAACTTGGCCTGATGTTCAATTTCAGGCAATTCCCAACGGATAAAATATTGGGCTGCCTGAAACTTGCCCGCCAAAAAGTCCTGATCTTCTTTTTGATCGGAATTGCCAAATTTAAGTTGTGCCTGCTGCGCCATGTCTAAGCAGAGCCAGGCAATCATGGTTTTTCCCATCATGTCTAAATAAAGCCCAGAGTTGGCTAATGCTTCATTGATTTGGCCTTGATGCAGAGCCTGACCTAAAACCTGGGTGGTTTTTTGCACGGTAGCCAGATGTTGTTGAAAGCTTTCTGCCAGTGCGACTAACTTGGGATTCTGAATCTCAGACAACGTATGCTGGATGCGTTGCATCAACAGGCTGAGTCCCTTGCCATTGTGCTGCCAGAGTTTACGCCCAAGCAAATCCAGGGACTGAATGCCATACGTGCCTTCATGAATCGGATTGAGGCGGTTATCGCGGTAGCATTGTTCGACCGGATAATCACGGGTATAACCCGCGCCGCCCAAAACCTGAATCGCCAGATCATTGGCTTTTGGGCCATAGGCTGAAGGGAAGGATTTGACCACTGGAGTGATCAGATCAAGCAAGAGGGCACTGTTCTCATCATGTGCTGCCTGATGTTCATCAATCAGACGCGCCGCAAATAAACACAGGGCCAGTGATCCTTCGACATAAGCTTTTTGTGCCAGCAGCATACGTTTGACATCACTATGCTCAATAATATTGACCGGTTTGGAATCAGGCGATTTTTCATGTGCAAGACGACCTTGCGGACGGTTTTTGGCATAGTTTAAGGATTCCAGATAACCGCGATAGCCAATCATGGCTGCGCCCAAGCCTACGCCGACACGCGCCTCATTCATCATTTTAAACATATATTTTAAGCCATGACCTGCTTCACCAATCAAATAGCCTAAGCAAGCATCATTTTCGCCAAAGCTTAAAACCGTTGAAGTCGTTCCTCTATAACCCATTTTGTGCAGTAAACCAGCCAGCTGTACATCATTGGATTCACCTATAGAGCCATCTGGATTGGTTTTAAATTTCGGCACAATGAACAGGGAAATACCTTTGACCCCTTGCGGTGCATCCTGAATCCGCGCCAGAACCAGATGAATAATATTTTCGGTAATATCCTGATCACCACCAGAAATAAACATTTTCTGGCCTTTAATGTTATAAGTTCCATCTGCCAGAGGAATAGCTTTGGTCGTTAGATCACCCAGAGAAGAACCGACATTCGGCTCGGTCATGGCCATAGTGCCGGCAAAGCGGCCGCTCAACATATGCGGTAAAAATAGCTGTTTTTGTTCCGGTGAAGCAAAGGCTTGAATCAGATTTGCCGCCGCCGCAGTCAGAAAAGAATAGGCAACAGTTGAAGGATTGGCCGCCATAAAATAGGCATTGCAGGCCATATTTAATAAAGTCGGGAGTTGCATACCGCCATGTTCATAATCATGCTGGGCACAGAGCAGGCCGGCCTCGGCAAACTGCTGCCACGCCGTTTTAACTTCAGCAATGGTTTTGACCTGCTTCCCATCAAAGCTCGGTTCATGCTGATCGGCTTTGGCATTATGCGGGGCAAAGTAATCGGTCGCGATACCCTTGGCTGTATCTAAAATACTGTCAAAGGTATTTTTATCATGCTCCTGATAACGTTCCAGTTTTGTCAGAGCTTCAAGTTTGAAGACATCATAAAGTAGAAAATTAAGATCTTTATCATTTATTAGCTCGGTCACGGTACTGTCCTGAATGTAAAATCCTTGAGATAGCGCCAAGACTAACAGTTGCTTTTATTCAGCAGGATTGTCAATAATGACATCAAACAGGTAAAAAATGACAATGAGATCAAGATGCAGCGAGTCGTAGTTTTGGGTTTTGATGGCGCTCTGGCTTCTGCCATTACCGGTGTCGTCGATTTATTTGCCATGGCCGGTGTGAGCTGGAACCGCATTCAGCAGCAGGATGTACAGCGCCTGTTTAAAGTCAGTATTGCCAGTCCGGATGGACAACCGATTCGTTGTATTAATGGTCTGGAATTACAGGCACATCGTTCCTATCAAGAGATTCAAACTGCAGATATTGTGGTGGTGCCAACCATAGCTGCACCGATTCAGGATGTATTGCAACAAAACCCTGAGCTGATCCGGTTTCTAAAATCTGCTCATGCAGATTCGACCTTAATTGCTGGAAATTGCACCGGAAATTTCTTTCTGGCAGAAGCCGGTATTTTAGATAATCGCGTGGCAACGACGCATTGGGGCTTTCAAGATATTTTCCGGACGCATTATCCGCAGGTCAAATTGAATGCCGATCTGATGATTAGCCGCGACCAGAATATCTATTGCGCGGGTGGTGGCCTGGCCTGGTTCGACTTAGGTTTGCATCTGATTGAACGTTTTTATGGCTTTGAGGTGGCCATGCAATCGGCCAAATCTTTTGTGATTGATTATCGACGCGATAGCCAGCTGTCTTATTCCTTACTCAAGATTGGACAACCGCATCATGATGAACTGGTGCAAAATGTCCAGAACTGGTTGGAGCAGCATTTTCATGAGTCTTTTAGCTTGGATGATATTGCAACACGTTTTAATGTCACCACGCGTACCTTGATTCGCCATTTTAAACAGGCACTGGACTTGCCGCCAAATCAGTATCTGCAAGCGATCCGAATTGAAGCTGCACGCAAACGTCTGGAAGAAACCGATCAGGCGGTGGATGTGATCATGCAAAATATTGGTTATCAGGACCCAAGTTCATTTCGCCGTTTATTTCATAGAAAAACTGGCTTGACGCCGCTGGAATATCGGCGCCGCTTTAGCCGTCGCTTTTAGAAGTGTTTAATAAGAAGGTTGTATTTCCCCCGCTTTACGGCCATGCAACAGGTAATACCAGATCAGACAGCTGATGGTCAGTACAGCAGAGTACAGGTAAAGCTGACGATAACCGATCTGATCCAGAAGCATGCCGAGGAAATAAGGTCCAAAACCCAAACCTGCATCTAGCGCAATAAAGAAGGTTGAAGTCGCCAGCCCCATACGCTGCAAACTGGTACTTTTTACCGCAATGGTCTGACAGACGGACTGGAGATTACCAAAGCCAAAACCAAGCAGTGCGGCGCTGGCCAATAACATCGTAGCATTATGGGCCTGACTGAGTAATAAAATTCCTAAGGCCATAATCACAATGGCCGGATAGATGATGATGTTTTCACCTTTACGATCCATTAGCGGGCCGGTAAATGGACGTGAAAGCAAAATCGCAATGGCATACATCAGAAAGAAAAAAGAAGCCGTTTCGACTAAATTAATCTCTTTGGCATAGAAATGAATAAAAGATAAGACGCCGGAATAGCAGGTTGCCACAATCAGAACAATCATCGAAATCGGCAAAGCCTTGGGTTCAATATATTGCGCCAGTCTGCTAGATGATTGATTTTCTATATGATTGACTTGATTCGTTATTTTAATCTGTGGCGGCTGAATAAACAGGCTGCAAATCAGGCAGCTGAGTGCGACTACACTGGTAAAAACAAAAATCACCTGATAGTTAAAATTTGACATTAGCCAGATGCCTAAGAAGGGGCCAATCGCTGTGCCAAGTGTGCTGCTCATACTAAAATAACCAATGCCTTCACCACGTCGAGTCGCAGGAATGGTCTGGGCAATCACGGTGCCTAATACCGTTGAGGCCACACCCATCATAAAACCGTGCATCAGACGGATGCCCAGTAAAATTTCCAGCTTGGCCGGAATCAGATAGAGGCCAGAAAAAAGCAGAAAACCTGTCAGACCGGCCACAAGCGTAATTTTTAGGCCCAAACGGTTTAGCAGTTTCCCGATAATAAGACGGCCGAATAAGGTACCGACAATAAACAAGCCAGAAACCAGCCCTGCCTGTGCCGTGGTTGCACCTAATTCTGCTACCGAGTAGCCGACAATCACAATCACCAGCAAATAAAACACCAGCACCAACTGGAAATTCACCAGACTGATCAAAATAAAATTGGGAGTCCATAAAGGCGTTTGTTCTTGGCTCATTAAAGTCGATCCTGCGAAGCGGGTTGTAACTGCTGAATGAGCTGCATCAAGATATTTTTACTACTTTCAATATCATCTGAGGCAATTTGCTCAAGCAACTGCTTTTCAAATGCCTCAATCTGTGTGGAACCCAGGGCAAAAGTCTCGACTCCTTGCTCACTCAGTGTGAATAGCTTCTGACGCTTGTCTGCAGTTTCGAGTTGGCTAATTAGACCGAGTTCCACTAAATTCTGGATACGTTTACTGATGCTGGGTTTAGATACGTTCAAATAATGAGAAATATCCATCAGGGTACATTGCTGATGCGTCTGAATCACATACAGCACTTGCCATAAGGAATAATTTAACTGTGAAGATAATAAAATCGTATTTATTTCATCACTGAGTAACCGTGCACAACGTAATAACAAGGCGCGAAATGGAAGAGAGGCAGAAGGCATATAGTTAACCTGGCTAACTAATTTAGAGCCAATTTACGCCTATTTGGGGGATTACACAAGTGGTCACCGTTCAATTAAATATTCACTTGCATATTTAATTAAATAGCGCTTACACATTGTTAACTTGAGTAAAAAATAACCGACAAAAGTCTACATATTGCCAAGCCAAATTAAGCCTAAGCTAAGACCAAGAAAAAACACTTCACTAATAAATCTAAGCAAGGCTCCTACAAATAATTATATATAGGTGAAATGTATGACCCTGGGTTTAACCGCATTAGAGTTAGCGCGAATACAATTCGCCTTTACTGTCTCTTTTCATATTATTTTTCCTGCAATCTCAATCGGATTGGCCAGCTTTTTGGCGATTCTGGAATGGCGCTGGCTCAAAACCCAAGACCCGATTTATCGGGATCTGTTTAAGTTTTGGGTGAAAATCTTCGCTGTAGCATTTGGGATGGGCGTGGTCTCTGGCGTGGTCATGAGCTATCAGTTCGGCACCAACTGGAGTGAATTCTCCCGGATTGCAGGTGGCGTGACTGGCCCATTACTGGCCTATGAAGTTCTTACCGCCTTTTTTCTGGAAGCGGGCTTTTTGGGAATTATGCTCTTCGGCTGGGGACGGGTGGGGCCACGTGCACACTTTTTCTCGACCTTGATGGTCGCGGTAGGCACCTGTATCTCGATGTTCTGGATTTTATCCTCCAATAGCTGGATGCAAACGCCGCAAGGCTTTGCCATCGAAAATGGTCTGTTTGTCCCCAAAGACTGGATCGCCATCGTATTTAACCCGTCATTTCCCTACCGTTTGGCGCATATGGCCATTGCTGCCTTTTTGGTTTCTGCATTGCTGGTGGCAGCCACAGCAGCCTGGCATCTTATTCAGGGCCGTCGTGATGCCTTGGTCAAAACTTCATTTTCCATGGCAATGTGGCTGATTCTGGCACTTGCGCCGCTACAGGTTTTGGTGGGTGATGTACATGGTCTAAATACGCTTGAACATCAACCCGCCAAACTGGCGGCAATGGAAGGTCATTGGGAAACCAATCATGATGGCGGCATGCCTTTATATCTGTTTGGACTGCCAGATATGCAGGCTGAGGAAACCAAATATGCCATCGCCATTCCTAATCTGGGCAGCTTGATCCTGACACATTCCATGGACGGTACTGTCACCGGCTTAAAGGATTTTGTACCTGAAGACCGTCCTAATTCGGCAATCGTGTTCTGGAGTTTTCGGATCATGGTCGGGCTAGGAATGTTGATGCTACTGCTGGCAATCTGGGGGGCATGGTCACGTAAAAAAGGCCGCTTTTATGAATCCCGAGGATTACATCGGTTTGCCCTGATTATGGGCCCTTCCGGTTTTATTGCCATGCTGGCGGGGTGGTTTACGACGGAGGTTGGCCGTCAACCCTGGGTGGTCTATGGCATCATGCGTACCAAAGACGCCCTATCGCCGGTATCGGCAGAGCAGGTAGGCTTGACCCTGATTATCTTTGTCGTGGTCTACTGTGTGGTCTTTGGCGCCGGTATTTATTATATGTTACGACTCATGCACAAAGGCCCGGAATTTATTCATTCTACACCCCCACATGAAATTGATAGTGATGTGATTCAGGCATCTCGCCGGCCATTGAGCAGTATTCGCGAGAGTATTGAGGAGGGGGCCGATAATGCAGATCAGGAGAATAAAAAATGATTGATTTGTCATTGATTTGGGTGGTGATCATCGCCGTTGGTGTCCTGATCTATGTCATTCTGGATGGTTTTGATCTGGGCATTGGCATTCTATTTCCGTTTTTTCCGCATCAGGATGACCGTGATGTGATGATGAATACTGTTGCGCCTGTCTGGGATGGCAATGAAACCTGGATGGTATTGGGTGGCGCAGGTTTATTTGCAGCATTTCCGCTGGTCTATTCCACCGTATTATCTGCACTGTATATGCCGATCATCCTGATGGTGATTGCGCTGATCTTCCGTGGTGTTGCTTTTGAATTCCGTTTTAAGGCCAATCGCAGTAAACATTGGTGGGACAAAGCCTTTATTGGTGGTTCTGCGCTGACCAGCTTCCTGCAAGGGGTGATTTTAGGCGCTTATATTCAGGGAATTGAAACCCGAAATGGCATTTATGCGGGCGGCGGGCTGGACTGGTTGACACCATTTAGCCTGTTTACCGGTCTGAGTGTCATGGTGCTGTATGCTGCCTTAGGCTGTGGCTGGCTGATTTTTAGAACGGCCGATCAGTTACAAGACCGTATGTATCAGCTGATGCCAAAAATGATTATCGCCTTATTGATTATCCTGGGCGCTGTCAGTATTTATACGCCGCTGACTCATCCGCAGATTGCGGAACGCTGGTTTAGTCAGCCACAATTTATGTATCTCATGCCCGTGCCGATCTTAGTCCTGTTATTTACCTGGCTGGCTTTACGTGCCTGCAAACAACGTAAGGAACTTAGCCCATTCATGTACATGCTGGTGCTGGTTTTTCTGGCCTATACCGGATTTCTGATCAGTCTCTGGCCTTATATCATTCCACCGTCAGTGACCATCTGGGAGGCGGCAGCGCCAGAAAGTAGTCAATTATTTACCTTAATTGGTGCTTTATTACTTATTCCAATCATTCTGATTTATACCGGCGTGTCGTACTGGGTATTCCGCCATAAAGTGCGGGTCGGGGATGATGGCTATCATTAAGGAGCAACAATGAAAGGGAAGCAGATATTATGGTTTGTGGGCCTATGGATTTTAGGCTTCGTTACTCTGGCTTTAATTGCAGGCGCATTCAGGTTTTTTGTCCATCTGGCGTATTAATTTAAAAATTAAAAAGTGATCTGGCGAGCCGGATCACTTTTTAATAGCGAAGAGAAATCAGCAAAGATTAGGATTTTACCTGTTTTCGATACACACTTGGGCGTACAGGTCGGCTACTTTTCCAGAGTCCTTTTTTCTGTTTTTTGGCTTTGTTTTGCAAGTCCAGCATATAGCGTAAATGGTTTTTATCTTTAATATAATCTTCGTAGACCCATGCTGCGCCGCGTTTCACGATTTCTTCATTGATATTTTTACGATAGCGGTAAACGACGCCGACGCAGCGACCATAACGGTCAATATCTGTAATTTTCACGCGAACTATTTTGTTTTTCACCATGCTTTTAACTAGACGCTGTGACTCTTTGCCATAGCTTTGGCTGGATTCTGGCGCATCCACATAGGCAAAACGTAGTCTGGTTTCAGAACGTCTAATATTGAAACGGTAGCAGGTGAGGGTATCCCCATCGCTAACCGCCTTAACACGACACCAGTATTTCTGTCCTTTTTTAAAGGGACGAAATATATCCTTGAGGTAAATGGTGAGTTTGTGCAGCAAATAATAGGAAAAGCATAAGGCAAATAAACCCAGCACAATTTGCCAGGTGGGAGAAAGAGGCAACAAGCTAAAATCCAGATCATCAAAAGAAGCTGTAGAAGAACAACAGCAAGCAGATGCATGATTGTAGAGGAAAGCCCCAAGCACTAGAGTTCAAAAGCTAAACAGTCAGTGTTTCATTTTGTATTTATAAATAGCCTAAGCAATTTAGGTTAAGCCTGACATTTCAGGCTACAATACCAACCATTAGAATAGCCTAAGCAAAATTCATATCTACTTAAAATAGCCTAAGTAAAAATGTTATTAATTTCGCTTCGCAAAAATTGATGTCTCTTATTTTCCTGTAAATCTTTGTGCCAATACATTCCCATATTAATCTTAGGCAGTTGCACAGGCACTTCAAAAAAATTCAGAATTTTGGCTATCTGTAAATGTTCTAAGATATTGCGTGGCATAGTCAACATCGCTTGGGGATATTGCTCCAAAATTTGCAACGCAGTTGAATAATGCTGACAGCGTAAAAAAATCTGTCTTGAAAGCTGCTTACGGCTCAAATACAGATCTTCAATTAAGATACCTGTACGGCGAGATGATACGCCTATATGTGGGGAGGAAAGATAGGATTGTTCTGAAATTTTATTTTGCTGCGTACAGACGACAAATTCATCTTGTACTAAGGGTTCAAACTGAATTTTATCTCCCAGTTTTTGCTCAAGATCCATGACAAAATCGACCTGCTGCGCCGCCAGGTCAGCACTGATATTTTTACGATCCAGCTTGATGCTACTAAACTGAATATCCAGATTCATTTTCTGAAAATGTGCCACCAACTTTGGAAAAATCATTGGTTCAATTTCATCATGTACGGCAATTTTTAAACTTTGCACCATATTTGGTTGAAATTGTTGATGCTGAATAGAAATACTTTGAATCGTCATCAGGGCATTTTTAATGGCAGGATAAATCTGTTCAGCAAACGGCGTGGGTTGCATTTTTGCACCAAAACGTACGAACAGATCATCCTGCAACTGATTTCTGAGCCGCTGCAAAGCGTGACTAGCAGCAGATTGGGTGATACATAATCGCTGTGCTGCTTTAGAAATACTGTTCTGTTCAAAAATAGCGACAAAAAGTGGATATAAATTGATATCTATACGATGGAAAACACTCATATCCATCAGTGTTTTATTATGAATGCTATGCATGATGAACTATGGATTAAAATCATTTTATTCATAATAGTTTTTAAGTTAAGGTCTTGTAAAGCAGAATACAAAATATCCAGAGGGAAATAGCCATGTTTGAGTTATCCGCACGCGCGCAAGACTATGTTGAACGAACTAAAAAATTTATTAAAGATGAAATCGAAGCTGTTGAAGCCGATTTTTGGCAGCAAGTGCATGAGTTAAATCAAGGCAGTGACTGGACCAAATGGCAATGGCCGACTGAACTGGAAACTTTAAAAGCCAAAGCCAAAGCAGCAGGGCTGTGGAATATGTTTCTGCCATGTCCTGAACTGGGCCAAGGTTTATCAGTCAATGAATATGCTCATATTGCCGAGCTTTCGGGCCGTAGCCTGATTGCACCGACCGTATTTAACTGTAATGCGCCAGACAGCGGCAATATGGAAGTCCTCTGGCGTTATGGCTCTGAAGAACAGAAACAGCAATGGCTTTTGCCATTACTTGAAGGCAAAATCCGTTCTGTATTTTGTATGACTGAACCGGCGGTGGCTTCTAGTGACGCGACCAATATGCAAGCAACGGCGGTCATCGAAGGCGATGAAATTGTTCTGAATGGCCGTAAATGGTGGTCATCAGGTCTGGGCGATCCCAATGCCAAAGTCATTATTTTTATGGCACATACGCCAGATGAAAGCAAAGACCGTCATCATCAGCATTCCATGGTTCTGGTTCCTGTCGATACGGCGGGTGTGAAAATCGAAAGAATGTTACCGGTATTTGGCGACTATGATGCACCGCATGGTCATGGTGAAGTCAGTTTTGAAAATGTCCGCGTTCCAGTTGCCAGTTTTATTGGTGGTGCCGGTCAAGGCTTTGAAATTGCTCAAGGTCGTCTCGGGCCAGGCCGTATTCACCACTGTATGCGTTGTATCGGCGCTGCGGAAAAATCTTTGGAGCTGATGATTGACCGCGGTATGAGCCGGACTGCCTTTGGTAAAGAAATTTTAAAACTGGGTGGTAATCTGGAACGTGTTGCTGAAGCACGGGTCGCGATTGATCAGGCACGTCTTTTAACCTTGTATGCAGCCTATAAAATGGATACTTTAGGGAATATGGCGGCTTTGACTGAAATCTCGGCCATTAAAGTGGTTGCGCCAAGTGTATTAGAAAAAGTAGTGGACATGGCCATACAAATTCACGGTGGTGCTGGTGTCTCCCGTGATACGCCACTCACCGGATTCTTTGCTCAGGCACGTGCCCTACGTTTGGCGGATGGACCAGATGAAGTGCATAAAGGTATGATCGCAAAACTGGAACTGGCTAAACGTGGTTACAGTACACGCCATAAAAAATAAGCTTAAACACGATATAAAGTTTGAAGACATTTGAAAAAGAATTGAAGGAAAAATTATGGCAGTTATTGATGTCGGTGGATCGGTTCGTGCAGGTGAGGAACTGGATGTTCAGGCTGTAGGAAACTGGCTGATTGGGCAGGGAGTTCAACTTGAAGGTCCGGTCGAAGTTACTCAATATTCGGGTGGCGCATCGAACTGGACTTATCGTCTGAAATATACCAATGCCGATCTAATTCTGCGTCGTCCACCCAAAGGTACCAAAGCCAAATCTGCCCACGACATGGCCCGTGAATTTAAGGTTCAGCACGCACTTTCCGAGTTTTATCCGGTATTACCAGAGATGGTGGCACTTTGTCAGGATGAATCCGTGATTGGCTGCGACTTCTATGTGATGAAACGCATTGAAGGCATTATTCCACGCGCCAATTTACCCAGAGAACTGAATTTTAATGAAGCTCAGGTACGTGAACTGTGTATTAACGTCATTGATAAGCTGATTGAGTTGCATCAGGTGCCTTATGTGGGTACTGAACTGGAGAAATTAGGCAAAGGCGAGGGCTATTGTCATCGTCAGGTAGATGGTTGGGATGCACGTTATGCCAAAGCCAAGACCTTGAATGTGCCATCTTTCAGATATGTCCGTCAGTGGCTTAAAGACAATACCCCGGCGGATGCTAAAACCTGTCTGATTCACAATGACTGGCGTTTTGATAATGTCATTTTAGATCCAAACGATCCGACTCAAGTCATTGGCGTTCTGGATTGGGAAATGGCGACACTCGGTGATCCATTGATGGATCTGGGTTCAGCTTTGGCTTACTGGGTTGAAGATACGGATAATGCAATTTTTAAAGCCACACGTCGTCAACCCACCAACTTAAAAGGCATGTTTAGCCGTAAAGAAGTGGTGGATTATTATCTGGAAAAAACCGGATTAACCCCTGAAAACTGGACCTTCTATGAAGTCTTTGGAATTTTCCGTTTAGCGGTGATCGCGCAGCAAATTTATTATCGCTATTATCATAAACAGACCAATAATCCAGCATTTAAGGATTTCTGGATTGTGATTCATGCCTTGCATATTCGTGCCTTAAAACTGATTGGCCGCCAGAAAATTGAGGCCAATGATATTGCACAGAAATATATGACCAAATTTAAGGAGTTCATGCCGAAATGACGACGATTTATTTAATCCGCCATGGACAGGCGTCTTTCGGTGCAGAAAGCTATGACAAACTTTCGCCAAATGGTGAATTACAAGCCAAATTATTGGGTCGCTATTTTGATGAAATTTTAAAAGAAGCACCTTATGTGGTGGCAGGCTCCATGCAGCGTCATCAACAAACGGCGCAATTGGCCTTGGCTGAATGTTTTCCTGAAAGTGAGCCAGTTACAGATTCAGCCTGGAACGAATTTAATCATCAACAAGTCTTTGCTCAATATGAGCCACGCTTTAATCAACCTGAACTGTTGAAAGAAGATGTATCGCAGCATACCAATCCACGCGCCTATTTAAGTAAAATTTTTGAAGGTGCAATTGAGCGCTGGACTGGCGGTGACTATCACCATGAATATGAAGAATCCTGGCCGGATTTCAAACAGCGGGTGGAAACGGCATTGCAGCATTTGTGTGATGATCTGGCTGAAAAGAAACCGCGCTATGCTGTAGTGTTTACGTCGGGCGGAGTCATTTCGGTTGCTGCGGGCAAAATTCTCGGTTTGTCTCCGAATAAAACCTTTGCTCTAAACTGGGCAATTACCAATACCAGCATGACCACGCTACGTCTGGTAGGCAACCAACCCCAGCTATTAAGCCTAAATGAACATCATTATATTAAAGCGCAACGTCCGGATTTATTGACCTGGATTTAAATCTGTACCGCAAATCTGATCGCTTAGAAAAATAAAGGAATAAGGTAAAACACATGGCAAAAACAATTTTAATTACTGGTGCAAGTTCAGGAATTGGTGCAGGTATGGCACGCGAATTTGCTCAGAAAGGCTATAACCTGGCCATCTGCGCGCGTCGCCTGGATCGTTTGGAAATACTTAAACAAGAGTTGGAGAGTCAATACGGCATTCAAGTAATTGCTAAAACTTTAGATGTCACTAATTATGATCAGGTCTTTGACGTATTTCGTGCTTTTAAACAAGATTTTGGCACGATTGACCGGGTGATTGTCAATGCCGGAGTTGGTGAAGGCCGTCGTATTGGCAAGGGAAACTTTGCCATTAATAAGGCCACAGTTGAAACCAATTTTATTTCGGCCTTGGCGCAATGTGAAGCAGCAGTAGAGATTTTCCGGGCGCAAAATTCAGGCCATCTGGTCATGATTTCTTCAATGAGTGCCATGCGCGGTATGCCTAAACATTTAACCGCTTATGGTGCAAGTAAAGCAGGTGTTGCACATCTGGCCGAAGGGATTCGTGCCGAACTGATTGATACGCCAATCAAAGTCACCACAATTTTCCCGGGCTATATTCGTACCGAACTTAATGAAGGCGCCAAGAAACTGCCATTTGAAGTGGATGAAAAAACCGGATCGCGTTTACTTGCTGCTGAAATTGAAAAAGCGCCAGTAAAGGCTTATGTGCCAAAATGGCCATGGCTGCCATTGGGTCTGGCGATGAAAATATTGCCGCTGAAATTGGTGAATAAATTAGGCTAAGGTTTAAAATCTAAAAGCTCCATAAGGGGCTTTTTACTTTTCTAGAACTTCAGAACTTTTTTTGCTGGTAATTTCACTTGAAAAAATTGCTTTGCAAAGTCAACGCTAATGCTGGCGTCAGCAAAGTTGCAGATAAAAATGTGCCAAATACATGCAATATCCTGTGTAAAGAAAACAAAGCTCGTTAATTCGATTAATCAGGATCAGGTAGTTTGATAAGCTTTTAATAATGAAATATTTATTATTTCAAGGCAAACCAAGTTTAATTAATATAGAGATAAATTGCTGTTAAAAAACAGATTTTTTAGAGACTGAATCTCATAAAAAATTACGCATGACCTCCCTGTATTTTTATTCATCTTAGAAAAAGTGCCAAAATTGTCCAAAACTTGAACATACTCGCTCGGACAGTCAAAAGATCACTTCTCTTTTTTTTAATTTCCTTTAATGTGCAACTGTCCAGAAATTAAAGGTTCTCTATATGTCTACATCTTCAGAGATGACAGACCAGCAGCGTATCTCCAAAGTTAGAACTGTGGTGACACAGGCAGGTGAAGATTTACGTAACCGTTATCCAATATTGAAACATCAAAATTTTATTGGTGCCAGTATTCTCGGTTTTGCCTGGATCGGTATGGTTTTATGCGCATTGGCCTATGCCTATGGCTATCTTTCTGTATGGCTGACGATTCCTTTAATTGCAATTTTTGCTTCATTAACACATGAATTAGAGCATGACTTAATTCATTATATGTATTTCAAAAAAACGCCCTGGGCACATCACTTGATGCTGGCTTTGGTGTGGTTGGCACGTCCAAATACCATTAGTCCGTGGGCACGTCGTCGTTTACACCTGCATCATCATAAATATTCTGGAACTGAACATGATCTGGAAGAACGTGGAATCAGCAATGGTATGCCCTGGGGAATTCGCCGGATTTTGATCATCAGTGATCAATTGATGTCGGTTTATCTGCGTCCTTTCCAGATGTTTAAAATGATCCATCTTTTTCTGGAAAAACAGCCTGAAAAAGAACGTAAAATTGCCATGATTTCCCAGCTATTGGGCTTTGTGCCATTAAGCATTCTTTATTATGGCTTGTTCTATTTATTTGTCGTGTTCCATGTTTCAAATGCAATCGTGCCTTTATTTGGCTATGAGATGCGCTGGTCGCAAGTCGTAATCGAAGCAATGCCAATCATTAATTTTATTGCAGTCATCTGGCTGATTCCCAATTTTATCCGTTCATTTAGCCTGCAATTTGTCAGCTCGAATATGCATTATTATGGCGATATTGATCCAAGAGATGTCATCAAGCAAACGCAAGTACTGACGCCTTGGTGGATGATGCCATTTCAGTTGTTTTGCTGCAATTTTGGGGCCACGCATGCGATTCATCACTTTGTCGTTAAAGAGCCTTTTTATATTCGCCAAATGACCTCGAAAACGGCGCATAAAGTGATGAAAGAAGTGGGCGTACGTTTTAATGACCTGGGCACATTTAAACGTTTAAACCGCTGGAATGATATTAAAACAAAATAAAACTGAATTAAAAAAATCCTGCAAATGCAGGATTTTTTTATCTACTCTTTGGAATTTGCAAAGAAGTACAGCAAAGCATCTTGCAATATTACCTGCCAAATTGCATAGGAATGTGCGCCTTCATAAACCTGATATCTGACCTCATGCCCTTTGGACTTTAAAGCCTGTGCCACGATGGGTGACGTTTCCAGAATACTTAAGTCATTGTTGGTACGCGAAGATTCATAACGATTCGCTGAAATATGAAAATACTGTTGAGGCTGTTTTTTTAAATTATGAATCAATTGATTCATACCATTGATTTTTGAGTGTGGTTCAGGTGACCACCAGAACGAGCCGGATAAAGGCACAGCATGACTAATGTGCTGCGGATTTTCCAAGGCAAGATAAGCTGCACTCAGCCCTCCCAAACTGGAACCGAGAAGAACTGTTTTTTGCTTATCACGTACAATTTTCTGATCGAGCCAAGGCAAAAATTCCTGATTAAAAAAACCTGAAAATTTCGGGTTTGGTGTCAGCTCTTTAGGACGAAGTTCACTATTCGGTGCATGTAAAAAAACCGCTTGAATCGGTGGAAGTTTGCCTTGTTCCACCAGAATATCCAGCACTTTTGGCACATCAACCAAATGGGCATATTCATTTCCATCAAAGAAAATAGCCGTGATATAAGATTGTTGTGCAGTTTTTTTAGATTGATAGATTTCAACGCGACGTTGATTTTTTAAAAACTGGCTGGATAGCTGATAACGTTTTAGTTCAGGCTGCGGATGATCTGGATAGCGTTTAGGATCGATAAAGGGAGGGGCTTGATCCAGGGCGATAATATTTTCATTCCTCAGTTTAGAGGCAGTATTTTCTTTAAGCCAGCGTTTTGGATTCAATGGATCAAGTTGTAATACCTGCAATACAGCACGGCGCTGCGCCCGGGGTTCTTTGAGTTCTGGGTTTAAATGTGCACAGTAATTCGATAGATAACCGTCCAAATTTGGTAAATCCACTGCAAAACTATAACTGCCGATATAGCGACGGTTCACAATATTTTCCTTAAACCAGATCTCGGTATCGGGCAGGCGAGTCAACCATTCATGATCATTACTCGGGCCACCGACCAGACGCACATTATGTTTGGCTGCTTTCCATAAAAAAATCAGTCGAACATGATCCTGATCAAGTGGCTCAATAATCGGTGTAGTTTGATTTTGCACTTTATCCCAGAATTGTTGGATTAATCCGGCTCGGTTTTCAGGAGACTGCTTTAATTGCTGCTGTAAACTTTTTAACAGGTCGCTTTCGGGTTGAACTGCTTCACACGCTGCAGCATAAGGTGCTTGCTCCATTGAGGAAGGTGAATCTGCCAAACTATGTAATGATAGTGCGCTTAGTAAGAGTGTGCTTAAGTATAAGTATTTCAAATCATCCCCCAATTAATTTTAAAAAATAGTAATGATAATTATTATCAATAATAAACACAGATTTGTCTTTCAATTATTTTTATATATTTATTCAATTATTTACATGATGTTTTATCAAAATTCATAGCATGACAGGTTACAATAAAGTTCTAATTCATTGTTTTATATTTAAAGTATAGATTTATGTGGCTGAAAATATCGACTCTTGCATTAATCCCAGCATTGGTAATTCAGGGCAATCGCGTCAAAAAAAACACTGTGCAACTCCCAGAACCGGAGGGTGAACGTGAAGGAACGTGCGGTCAAGGCCAGCCGCTTTCTATACTGATTGTCGGCGATTCTGCGGCTGCCGGCGTTGGGGTAGAGCATCAGGATGATGCATTGCTGGGCGCCATTTTAAAAGATTTGCAGCATGACTTTAAAATTCAATGGAAATTGCATGCAAAAACAGGGGATAGTACAGCTAAAGTGATTCGTGCCATAGAACAACTGGAGACAGAACATTTTGATGTGGTCATTAGCTCGGTTGGTGTAAATGATGTAACCAAGCTCATGCCGGCTGATATCTGGATTCAAAAACAGAAAAAACTATATGCCATGATTCAACAAAAATTCAGTCCTGAACTGGTCATTGCAGCAGGTGTGCCACCCATGAATATGTTCCCGGCATTACCAAATCCTTTGGCCTGGTTATTTGGACAATATGCCAAAAAAATGAATCAGCAACTGGCGAAATTCGTAGCAAGCCAAGACAGCATGCAATGGATTGAATATGATATTGAAAAATATCGTGCCATGAATTTAGAAATGGCTGCAGATGGTTTTCATCCGAGTAAGGAAGTTTATACACTTTGGGGACAAGAAGTGGCTAGCAAGATTCGGCAGACACTCTAAAATAGTTGAAAGTTCTCAATTTAAGGAATTCTATGTCTGATATTGAAACGCATCCATTACCGCCTTTTTTACCGCCAAATGCCAAATTACTGATGTTGGGTAGTTTTCCACCACCAGCAACTCGCTGGAAAATGAATTTTTATTATCCAAATTATCAAAACGATATGTGGCGGATTTTTGGTTTAATTTTCTTTCAAAATAAAGATTACTTTCTGGATATTGAGAATAAAAAATTTCAGGAATCATTGATCCGTGAATTTCTATTGGAGACTGGAATTGCGATTTTTGATAGTGCCTCTCAGATCAGACGGCTGACGGGCAATGCTTCAGATAAGTTTCTGGAAATTGTGGTACCGACCAATTTAAAGGATTTATTGCTACAGATCCCAGAATGTACCTACATTATGACCACCGGTGATAAAGCCACCGATACCATGATGCTGTCTATGCCTGAAGATGCAGAAAAGCCCAAAATTGGAGAGCCGACGCAAACCAACCTGGAAGGACGCGAACTGCATTTATATCGAATGCCATCTTCATCTCGAGCTTATCCTCTGGCTTTAGATAGAAAAGCTGAAGCTTATCGACAACTCTTTTTAGATGTTGGACTGGTCTAGCGGATGACAGGAGAAAATTAATGAAATCGAAGCTCACTCTGATTTTTTCTTAGTTAAACTTAGAATATGTAAGAATTTTTAAAACAAGAGGTTGTTCTGAATTTTGGTGATTATATTGCTATTTTCTCATTATTTTTATAATGAACAGGCTGACATGATTTAAGCAGAGTCTTATTGCTGGATGCTATACTCGGCATTCATTGGTTTAAGAACATTCACACATAAAAAAGGGTGAATGTGGTCACCCTATATTTATTTCAATGCTAAAGCACTGCTCAATCCTGATATTCCACATAGTCCCACAGGTTTAAACGGGTTTTAATTTCCTGACGGATCTCTGGCAACATCGGCAATAACGTCCCATCAATCCATAAACTGAGCGCCTGTGCAGAGAGCAATTGCTGTTGTTCATCGACTAGTTGTGCGCCTTTTAAGATCACGCAGGTTTCTTCAAGCGCTTCAGTTTCGACACCTTTGAATAATACCTGTAAATCATGACCGCTATCGTGAATCAACCACTCTAACTCGAGCTGTATATTTTCACTGGATTTTAGAACAACTTGACCCTGAATAATATCGGATTCAGACAGACAATCATGTTCTACCCGAATTTTGGCCAAATACCATTCTTGCTGAGATAAATCATGGAGAGTTTTTACAGGCGTCAGAATATCACTGAATTTAAACTGACGGCTTAAATCAAAAAATTGCATGGGAGTAGAGGGCGAAAAAATCGCAAAATATTGGAAAAGTTGAATTTTAAAGCAAGGCTAATCGCCTGTAAAACCCTTTAAGCGATGATAGCGCCAGATGACTTGACGCTACCATGCCCGGAAAATAGATTCTGTACGTTGTGTAATACCAAAGTCATTACAATGTCATTACATTAGCCATTCCCCGGGGAATTTTGTCACCAGATTCATCATAAAACGCTGAAATTTTGTGGTTTCAGGGTCATGTACATGCTGAATAGTACGGCCATCTTTTTGATGCTCTAACCAGATTATTTCATCTTTTTCATTTAGTTTGAGCTGATAGGCCACACGCGGTAAAAATTGATTCATCGCATTAGAGATTTCCTTTTGAAAATCTTCCGATTTAACCACCAAACCGACTTCGGTGTTCAGATAAGCTGAACGCGGATCAAAATTAAATGAACCCACAAACACCATACCATCCAGATCAAAAAATTTGGCATGTAGACTCGAACTGTTTTTATTTTTGGCAGGGATGATGTCACCGGTCATAATTTCATACCAAGTCCGTTCTGGCCGGACTATATAAGGTTTAAACTCCCAGAGTTCGATGCCATTTTTCAAGAGTTGCTGACGATATTGCTGATAATAAGCATGTACCACAGCTACATCATTGGCCTGAAAAGAATTGGTCAGGATTCTAATTTTGACACCCTGTTGTGCACGCATACTTAAATAATCTGTGCCTTTTTGTGTGGGAATAAAATACGAGGAGACCAGTTCCAGATGATTTTTCGGCTCGCCCATCAGTTCAAGCATATGGGTGTAAATATAATCGCCATTTTTTGCATGCGGACGTGCTTTTGCAGGTGTATCCGCGACAAAATAAGCCGGTGCCCAGTAGATAGGTTGTTTCTTTAAGTGCTCTGCAACTTGTTTTTCGGCAATACCTACTCGGCGTTTTAATTCAGTTTCATCCACTTCTTCGCGCGCAAAATCAGCTCTTAGCCTTTTTAACATTTCCGGATGACCTGAATCATTCAGAGTCTGCCGAACATCATAACTCAGTTTATCATTCCAGAAATTGATGAAGGTCTGATTGGCATTTTCGACGGGTTGACCTGCAAAGAAAATATCGACATCGGTAAACTGGAAATTTTCGCTGGCATCAAAGTATTCACTGCTGATATTACGGCCACCAGTGACAGCTGCGGTACCGTCTGCAATGATCAGTTTATTGTGCATGCGATGATTAATCTGTTTCATTCTAAAGCCATAATCCAGCGCACGTAAATGACGAAATTTATAGGGATTAAAAATCCGAACTTCAAAATTTGGATGTTGGCTTAGAGCAAGAAGCTTGTCATCAAGCTGGGTACCATTTTGATCGTCAATCTGAACCCGTACTTTGACACCGCGATCGGCGGCTTTAAGTAATTGGGACAAGATCATATTGCCAATATAATCATCCTTCCAAATGTAATATTGTAGATCCAGATGATATTTAGCTTTGTTAATCAGGTGCAGACGTGCTGCCATACTCATAAAGCCATCATAGAGCGGCAAGAAAGCCGTTTTACCGCTATTAATTTGTTGTTTTGAAAGTTGATTGTCGATCCAGTGCGCAGGTCGAACCGGCGTAATTTTCGCTTCTTCAGCAGTGTTGGGAGCCAGTTCACAGCCAGAAAGCATGATGCTAAAAGTAAAAATGCTCAAACATACAAAGGGCGAAGGTTTAGTCATTGATGTTCCATTAATTATAGGATCTTTTATTCCTTATCTGGTGATGTTAATAGTTGAATCTCCGAATAGAAAGAGGTTACTGTTAGTCATCTGTAAATCAGCAAAAAAAGGACAGTTTTACATGAAATCACGTGCAGCAGTTGCGTTTGGTCCAGGCCAGCCATTAAAAATTGTAGAAGTGGATGTTGCTCCACCAAAAGCAGGTGAAGTACTGGTAAAAATTAGCCATACAGGCGTGTGTCATACCGATGCATTTACCTTGTCTGGTGAAGATCCTGAAGGTGTATTTCCTGTGATCTTAGGTCATGAAGGTGCGGGTGTGGTCGTTGAAGTAGGTGAAGGCGTCACCAGCCTGAAACCGGGCGATCACGTGATTCCGCTTTATACTGCTGAGTGCGGCGAATGCTTGTTCTGTAAATCAGGTAAGACCAACCTGTGTGTTGCTGTGCGTGCGACCCAAGGTAAAGGTGTCATGCCAGATGGTACGACCCGTTTCTCTTATAATGGCGAGCCGATTTATCACTATATGGGGTGTTCAACTTTTTCTGAATATACTGTGGTTGCTGAAGTGTCTCTGGCAAAAATTAATCCTGAAGCCAACCATGAGCATGTTTGCCTGCTGGGCTGTGGTGTGACTACCGGTATTGGTGCGGTGCATAATACGGCGAAAGTTCAGGAAGGTGACAGTGTTGCGGTATTTGGTTTAGGTGGTATTGGTCTTGCTGTGGTACAAGGCGCACGTCAGGCTAAAGCTGGCCGCATCATTGTGATTGATACCAATCCGGATAAGTTTGAACTGGCGAAACAGTTTGGTGCGACAGATTTCCTGAATCCAAAAGACTATGATCAGCCGATCCAGCAAGTGATTGTTGAAATGACCGGTTGGGGTGTAGATCATTCATTCGAATGTATCGGTAATGTAGATGTGATGCGTTCAGCACTTGAATGTGCGCACCGTGGCTGGGGTCAGTCGGTGATTATTGGAGTCGCTGGAGCAGGTAAAGAAATTTCCACCCGTCCATTCCAGTTAGTCACAGGCCGTAAATGGATGGGGACTGCATTTGGTGGAGTGAAGGGTCGTTCACAATTACCAGGCATGGTAGAACAATCCATGAAAGGTGAAATTCAACTTGAACCTTTTGTGACGCATACCATGCCGCTTGAACAGATCAATGATGCTTTTGACCTGATGCATGAAGGCAAATCAATTCGTACCGTTATTCATTTTGAATAAGTGAGCGTTTGATTTTGAAAAGACTGGTTTAATACCGGTCTTTTTTATGCGCGTTTCACTTAATTCAGGATACATTAGTGCATGAAAGCGTCACAGAGAATCACTTAAACAACACAAGCCTGCTAATGTCATTACATTCGAGATGCTTATATTAAATAGAGCGTATCAAAATACGTGATTAAACCATTTTAAAAAATAAGGATAAGCGCTATGTCGAATGATAATTTTGATCGTGATGTTATTAAGAACTCTCCAAAAGATGTCCGCGACGATTTAAATGCAGATCCGATTACTGGTGAACCTGGTGCACATCCTGTAGGAACAGGTTTGGGTGCTGCAGGCGGTGCAGCCGCAGGCGTAGCAGTGGGTGCAGCAGGTGGTCCTGTTGGTGCTGCTGTAGGTGGTGTTGTCGGGGCTGTGGTCGGTGGTCTGGCCGGCAAAGGTATAGGCGAAGCGGTAAATCCAACCGAAGAACAGGCTTACTGGCGTGATAATTCTGTAAATACCCCATACTACTCAGACGCCCGTACCACATACAGCGATCTGGATTATGACCGCGATTACGATACTGCTTACCGTGTAGGTTATGAAAACCGTGGCAGCTATGATGCCAATACCCGTTTTGAAGATGTTGAACCTGAGCTTAGAGTAAAATGGGAACAGATGAAGGGCCAATCGCGTTTAAACTGGGAACAGGCGAAATATGCGGTACGTGATGCCTGGAATCGCGTTACACACTAATTTTTAATCTGTGTATTGAATTTGATTGGCAAGACCTATATTAAATTTACAGGTTTTGCCAATTTTATCGATATTCAACACTATTTAGTAAATTGATAAATAAAAGTAGAAAAGTTAATAAATATTTTTTTATATTTAATGCTTGTCAAATGCGCAGAGACCGCGTATTTTAATTTTAGATTCACATTTTATGAAAGACATAACATGTTAAAGCAACCTATCATTTCAAACGCATATTTTTATTTCTGGCAGTTTAGATAATTGCCTGAATGCGTTTGGGCAATGAACAGGTTGCCCACCAGTTTATACCTGATCGGCAACCCTGATCAGGTTTTTTTATGCTTATCATTTTTACAAAACTTTGGAGACAGCCATGACAAACTTTAACTATTCATATTTTAACAACTTTTATTGGTCTTACTTTAGTCAGCTCATGACACTCTCGACCTCGTTAATTAGACCCATAACGCTCAAATAAAAGTTTGGACTGATTGCCAGTCCCAGGATTAAAGTCATGAATACCTTAAATACATCACAACAACATCACGCTGAAACCATTTTAACTTTACCTCAGCAACTGAAACAGCAATTGCCCCTGTCTGCGCAATTGGCTCATCAAGTCGCTGAACAACGTCAAACCATTCAAAATATATTAGAAGGCAAGGACCATCGTTTAATGGTGGTTACAGGCCCGTGTTCCATTCATGACGAAGCCTCGGCTCTAGAATATGCAGAAAAATTAAAACAGCTACAAGCCCAGGTGTCTGATCAAATTTTTCTGGTCATGCGTGCTTATATCGAAAAACCACGCACGACCGTGGGCTGGAAAGGTTTTCTTTACGATCCGAACCTCGATGGTTCTTCCAATATGCAATTGGGCCTGGAAAAATCCCGTGCTTTATACCTTAAAATTATTGAAATGGGCTTGCCAATTGCATCTGAAATTTTAAGTCCGATGGCAACTGCTTATTTTGATGATCTACTGGCTTGGGGTGCCATTGGCGCACGCACCAGTGAATCGCAAATTCACCGTGAAATCTCAAGTCACATGCCCTACAGCATCGGTTTCAAAAACGGCACTGACGGTTCAATCCAGATTGCTCTGGATGCAATCCAGTCTGCCTCTCATCCGCATCAATTCCTGGGCATGAGTCAGTCCGGTTTACCCTGTATTTTAAACTCTCAGGGCAATCCTAAAGCACATTTGATTTTACGTGGCTCAAACAGTGGGCCGAATTACCAGTGCTCAGAAATCGAGAAAATCAAAGCGAAATACTCAGCAGAATTGCCAGCACTGGTGATTGACTGTAGTCATGGCAACAGTGCGAAAAATCCAATGCTGCAAGCTAAAGTGCTGGAGCAAATCGTCGCAGAACGCCTGCAGACCAATGTTCGCGGCGTGATGCTGGAAAGTCATCTGGTGGATGGCAACCAGAAAATTTCTGCAGAGATGGTGTATGGTCAGTCAGTTACTGATGGATGTCTGGGCTGGGCAAAAACTGAACAGTTGTTGCTTGGCATTGCTCAGCATTTATCGCTTCGCTGTCTAAAACGCAGTGCATAAAGCTTTAAAAGCACTTTCTCTGAACAGGTTTGGTGAAAGTGCATTTTATTTTAGAAGCTTAAAGTGCTTCCCAGTAAATTGACTTAACATGAAATACATCACACAAATAAGATGATGAATTTTATAAAATAAATAAAATCTGTTTGTGTCCTCTTATAAATCCCTACACAATTAAAAGACAATATATCCATTTGAATATATAACCTTTTTTTCAATAATTTAATGTCATGGCAGGTTGTTTGGGGATCTTGATGTTTGCAACAGAGCTCTTAGAAGAAGCACGAAAATTCATGCACCACATGCTGACCAAAGTGGTCGAATATGGTGGTTCAGATTTATTTATTACCGCCGACTTTCCACCGAGTATTAAACATCAGGGTTTAATGAAGCCTTTTGGACAGCAAGAACTGACGGCTGAAAAAACCAAGCTGTTTGCCTATAGTCTGATGAATGAAAAGCAGCGCAAGGAATTTGAAACGGAACTGGAGTGCAACTTTGCTATCACTGTGCCGGGTGTTTCGCGTTTTCGGGTCAACGTGTTCCAGCAACAACTCAATGTTGGCATGGTGATTCGTACTATTACCGCAGAAATTCCAAATTTCCAGAAGCTCAAACTTCCTGATTCACTTAAACATGTGATTATGGAGAAACGTGGTCTGGTGCTGGTGGTCGGGGGAACCGGCTCAGGAAAGTCAACCTCGCTCGCTGCGATGATTGACTACCGCAATGAAAATTCAGCCGGGCATATTATTACCGTGGAAGATCCGGTGGAGTATGTACATAAACATAAAAAATCCATGATTACGCATCGTGAAGTCGGCGTGGACTGTCATTCCTGGCACAATGCGCTGAAAAATACCTTGCGTCAGGCACCCGATGTGATTCTGATCGGGGAAATTCGTGATACTGAAACCATGGAACATGCGATTGCTTTTGCCGAAACCGGGCATCTTTGTCTGGGAACTTTGCACTCCAACAATGCCAATCAGACTTTAGACCGGATTATTAACTTCTTCCCGGAAGAGCGCCGCAATCAGTTATTGATGGATTTATCCTCGAATATGAAGGCGATTATTTCCCAGCGTCTGATTCGGACGCAGGATGGTAAAGGCCGTCGTGCAGCGATTGAAATCATGTTAAATACGCCATTGATTTCCGACCTGATTTTGAAAGGTGAGTTTCATGAGCTGAAAGCGATTATGGCAAAATCCCGTGAATTGGGGATGCAAACCTTTGACCAGGCCTTATTTGAATTGTATAACCAGGGCGAAATTTCTTATGAGGAAGCGTTACGCAATGCCGACTCCACCAATGAATTACGCTTACAGATCAAGCTAAAAAGTAATCGTCAGGATAATGCAGCAGTCGGAGAAAGTACGCAGTTTTCTATGCTACAAAAACCAAAACCTGAAGAAAAATCAGCAGAAAATCAAGCTGTAGCTGAATAAAGACTGTCTTGGGAAACAATCAAAACAGGTAGATTTGAATTCTGCCTGTTTTGGGTTAGCTATTTTTGACTGCTTTAGCCTGAACCACCAGATGAAAATATCCCATACTACTTAGGGTCAAGACAGCACAAATCACAAAAGCAGTTTGATAACTATAAGCGGCAATGATAGCACCGATCAGGACTGAGCCAATGGCAATACCCAGATCATAGCAGGTATAAAAAGTCGAAGTTGCGTAGCCAATCCGGTGTTTTGGTGCACGTTGAATGGCTAAGGTTTGAATGCACGGTTGCACACTACCAAAACCGACTCCGACCAGAACCGCAGCCAGCATAAATCCCCATAAAGTCTGAATCTGGCTCAGTAAAAACAGACCCAGACTAAAAGCCAGCAGTGCCGGATAAATCACGTATTGTGGACCTTTGCGGTCATAAATTTTTCCAGTGATCGGACGCAGGCTCATCATGGAAATTGCAAATATCACAAAGAATAAACCGGCATAGGCCATTAAATCCTTACTGGCTGCAAATGGCGCGATAAAAGACATGATGCTGGCATAAGAAAAGGAAATCAGCATGGCAAGTCCTGCCACAGGCAGTGCTTTCTTTTCGACAAAATCAGTCAGCCCTAGTGATGTTTTCTTGTCGGTGTTGTCGATCATTTTTTCAGGCTCTTTGACCGGAATCAGTAAACAGAAGATAAAGCCGATAAAAACCAAAGCGATCAACAAGGTGCTGACCTGAAAATAAGACCAGTATTCAATTAAACTCAGACCAATTAAAGGCCCCAGGACAATTCCCAGATTGACAGACATGACAAAATAACCCATGCCTTCGCCTTTACGCTGTTCTGGAATAAACTGGTTGACCACCGGCACACAGGCTGTGGTCAGAATACTAAACCAGATGCCATGCAAGAAACGGATGATAAACAGAATCGTGAGCTGATCAGCGAGCAGGTAAGCTAAGGAAAAAAGACTGAAAAATATTTCTGAGACAATTAAAGTTTTGCGTATGCCAAATTTTTCGATAATTAAGCCACTAAAAGGACGTACTGCAATGGCAGAGACCATAAATAAGGTCATGGCCAGACCAGCTTGGGTCAGATTACCACCTAATTCTTTTAAGATATAAATCGGCAAAATTGTGGTTTGCGCAAAATAGAAAATAAATAAAAACAGGTTGTTGGCCAGACACAGTACAAATGACTTGGTCCATAACGGCGCTACAATGGCATTCATGATTATCCTAAAATGATGGGTGATGAGACGCTGGTCTTAGAATGGGGGAATTATTGTTATAAATAAGTGTGGCATATTCAGGAGTGCAGCGCGTCCTGTTCAGTACTTTAGGAAATATACGTGAAAAATACAATAATATTTTAATATGAATATATGTAATTGAAGCCGATTGGGAAAGCTGAACAATATCTATGGCATAAAAAAAATCAGCCCGCAGGCTGATTTTCTAAATATAAGCGGGTTTATAGGCCAGCTTCATATGCTGTATTGGAAAGCAGGTGTTCAACATCTGACATATTGTCTGGTTTGATTTTATAGATCCAGCCTTTGCCATAGGGATCGTCATTAATAAAATCAGGATCATCTTCAAGATCAGGATTGATTTCAACAACAATACCAGAAACAGGTGCATGAATATCAGACGCAGTTTTGACCGATTCAACTACACCGGCTTGCTGACCCGCAGTGATGTGTGAATCAAGATCTGGTGCCTCTACATAGACCAAATCACCTAATGCATCCTGTGCATGGTCGGAAATACCGGTCACAACAAGATCACCCTCAATGCGTACCCATTCATGCGTACTTGCGTACTTTAATTCTGAAGGATGATTCATTGATAACTCCTTAAAAACCTTTAGATCATTTTTGACATGTTTTATACATTCTTTTTGGCCAAAACAAAAGGCTTATGACCCTTTATAAATAAGGATCTTTGCGCCAGTTGCTCGGGCTGCGACCACTCCAGCGTTTAAATGCCCGGCTAAAATTGGCGACATCACTATAACCAAGTTCATCAGCAATCTGCTCCAAGCTAAAGTCGGTCCGGGACAATAACGACGTCGCATGCCGGTAGCGTACTTCATCGACCAGCGTAGAAAAAGAGGTACCTTCAGCCGCCAGCTGACGTTTTAGGGTGCGGTCGGACATATGCAGACGATCTGCCACACTTTCAATACTCAGATAATGCTGCTCGGAATGGGTCAGAATATCACGGACCCGCATCGCAATCCGGTGTCGCTCGCCCAAGGCCGAGAGTTCAGTTTCACACTGGTTAATTGCAATCTGGCTGGCAATCGGATCGGCATGCACCAGCTTGTTCATCAGGTAGCTCTTATCAAAACTCAAGATCAAATGCGGCTGTTCAAAGCGAAACTGATGATGTGGAAATTTGGCCATAAAGCGTTCAAAGCCTTCCGGTTTTTTGAAATCAAAATCGATTTCTCCAGCGGCATAATCAATTCCGGTAATGGCCTTGGCCATACTGATCATGCCAAAAATCAGTGCAATCGAGATTTCGGTGCGTAAGGGTTCCAGCTGAATATCGGTTTGCAACTGGACTGTAGCCTTGGCACCAAAGGTCGAAAAGAATAGCTGTAAAAAGGGCATACGCAGCTGGATGAAACGGTTGGCCAGTACTAATGCATCGGTAATATCCTTGGCCGTCATGATGGCATAGCCGATAAAACCATGAATAGAAATCCGCATCTGGGTACCCAGATGATAACCAAGTGTCGGTTCACCGCTCAGCTTGAGGGCATGTTTGACCAGTTCATTGGCCACAGGTGTCGGGATGCGAAAATCAGGATCCGCCAGCTGCTCCGTACTCAGGCCAAAGGACTTGAACAACGATTCGTCATTATATCCCCAGCGGGAAATGACATCGAGCAGCAAAAGAGCGTATACACCTGGAATTCCCTGATCTTGGCGTGGAGCAATTGTTTTCATGCGCGATCCGTTGCACTCACTTAAATTTTTTTATTTATGGTCTGATATTGGCATGAAACTGCCATTTTTTTCATTAAAATTGTTGGACAAAGTTTTGGCTATTGCCACAATCATTGTGGCAGATTAGCCTGAATTTCGCCTAAAAATCAATTTAAACCGGAGAAAATCCTCGTTTAAATACCACAATTTTAGTGGTTGAACTAAAAATCATTTTATGATGCTGGTCAAATGCCTGCGTCTGGTAGCTAACGATCCCACGATCAGTTTTGCTTCTGGAGGGCTGAATATCCATGATTTCGACTTCGACGTGAATTTCATCCCCGGGGCGGGTCGGACAAGGCCAACGCAGATGCGACTCTGAACCAATGAGCCCATAAGCCACAGGAAAACATTCAGTCCACAAGCGCATAACCACTGCCGCAGTATGCCAACCACTGGCGGCAATTCCCTGAAATACCGGATGGGCTGCAGCTTGCTGTTCATCAGTATGAAAGACTTGTGGGTCATAAGCCCGGGCAAAATTTTGAATTTCTTCCAGTCCCATATGATATTTACGGCTGCTAAAGCGGTCAGCGATGTTCAAATCTTCCAAATACAGCATTATTCACGATCCTTCGTTGCTTTGATCTGTTGTTGTATCAGTAATCCGCCCGTTTGACGCTGCCAAAGCTGGGCGTAGATTCCATTTAATGCTACCAGTTCATCATGGGTACCTTGCTCGGCAATTTTGCCTTGATCCATTACAATCAGGCGATCCATCTGGGCAATTGTCGATAAACGATGCGCAATGGCAATTACGGTTTTGCCTTGCATCAGATCATCGAGGCTGTTTTGAATGGCCGCTTCGACTTCAGAATCCAGCGCACTGGTGGCTTCATCCAGAATCAAAATGGGTGCATCTTTTAGAAATACCCGTGCGATTGCAACACGTTGACGTTGACCACCAGAAAGTTTTACACCACGCTCACCGACATAAGCCTCATAGCCTCTTTTGCCGCGTAAGTCGGTCAGATGAGGAATAAACTCTTCTGCTTTGGCTTTACGTACCGCTTCATACATCTCTTGATCGGTTGCATCAGGACGACCATATTTGATGTTCTCTGCAACGGTACGGTGCAGCAGCGAAGTGTCTTGAGTCACTAAAGCAATGTTCTTACGCAAACTGTCCTGCGTCACATCTTCAATGTTCTGCCCATCGATTAAAATACGACCTTGGTCAAGATGATAAAAATGCAGCAATAACTGAATCAGGGTCGATTTACCTGCGCCTGAACGTCCCACAATCCCGATTTTTTCACCCGGGCGAATGGTCAGGTTAAACTGGTCAATGACATTTTTATCATTATAGGCAAAGCTGACATTGTCGAATTTAATTTCACCATGCTGAAGCTGTAGCTCTTTGGCATTGGGTTTATCTTCAATGGCAATCTTGCGGCCTAAAGTTTTCATACCATCCTGAATGGTCCCGACATTTTCAAACAGGGCAGAGGTCTGCCACATCATAAACTCGGCAATACTGTTCAGTTTGAGTATCATGGCCGTGGTGGCTGCAATAATGCCCAATTCGGCCTGTCCTTCCATCCATAGCCAGATGGCCGTACCCAACACACCGCCATAGAGAATAATGCTCAGAAATAAAATACTGATTTCATACTGAGCCCCCAGACGCATCTGTTTGTAAACCGTGACCATAAATTCCTGCATGGAGGTTTTAGCATACTGGCTTTCTCGACCAGCATGGGCAAACAGCTTGACAGTCTGGATATTGGTATAGGCATCGGTGACACGGCCGGTCATGACGGCACGCGCATCGGCCTGTGACTTGGAAATCTTGCTTAAACGCGGAATAAAGTACCAGGCCGCACAGATAAATAGCAGTAGCCACACCATCAAAGGGATAACTAAATAGGGAGAAATATTGCCTAAAACGATATTGATGGTGACGAAATAAATCAGCACATAGGCCAGCATATCTCCCAAAATGACCCAGAATTCCCGGATGGCCAGCGCCGTTTGCATGACTTTGGCAGATAAACGTCCGGCAAAATCATTATGGAAAAAATCCAGACTTTGTTTCATCAGTAAATTATGAAAGCGCCAGCGTAACCGCATCGGAAAGTTGCTATACAAAATCTGGTGCTTGATCAGGGATTGGGCACTGGCAAAGAAAATATTGGCCAGCAGGATAATGCTCAGCAAGGTTAGGTTGCTGGCATGTTGTTCCAGAAAAGTATCTGGCTGGCTTTTGCTGAGCCAATTTACCAGATCGCCAATTTTTGAGTAGAGTAAGGCTTCAAAGCTGGCAGCACCGGCCGTACACAGCACCAGAATCAGCAAATAACGGCGCACACCGTAGGCTGCCTGCCAGACAAATGGAAAAAACTTGGTCGGTAAAGGTTGATTCAGGTTTTTGGTGGGATAGGGATCAACCAGTCTTTCAAGCCATCGAAACATTATCGTACTCTTATCATGCATTTTGCTTTGTAGTGATTATAAAGGATTGAATTTTTTTAAGCCTAGGATTAGATGAAATAGCCACAAAATTATTATCCAAATCAGACTTTACTTTTCATGCCAGATACGTAATTCTAAATCCATAATTATATTAAAGTTTAAACCATTTTTCCTCATAAAAAGAATCAAAAACGAGAGAGCTTAAAGATGAGTATTTGGGTAGTGGCCAGCCGTAAACGAGGCTCAGGAAAAACCACGATTGCGATGTATATCAATGAGTTATTACGTGGGCAAGGCGCGACCTTGCTCATTGATGCCAATCTGGAACCGTATGGTTATGAATGGGCAAATCTGAAAAATAAACAATTTTCTTTCGAGCATCTGGATATCTTAAAACAAGATGGTCGTAGTCTGGATCATCGTCTGGAACTACTGAAACAGCAGTTCGCCTATATTATTGTTGATATTGACGGGCAGGATACATCTGCCTTGCGTTCAGTCCTGAAACATGCAGATAAGCTGATTATTCCCAGTTCCATCAATCCAGAAGATATTCAACTTGAAACCGAACTGGTGCAATTGGCGATTGGGATCGCACAATATAATACTCAATTAAAAATTTATACGGTATTGAATAAGATTCCTGAACAGCAGCAACTTGCAGAAATGAAACAGACACAGCACCTGCTCAAGCATATGCCCGGTGCACAGTTTCTGAACACGGTGATTTATGAGCATCAAAGCTATCATCATTTATTATTAAACGGCGAAAGGATCTGTGAAGAGCAGTTCGACTCAGAACATGATTTTTATAAAATGCTACAAGAACTGATGCAGCTGCAAGCGTCTGCAATCTCAGCCTGAGCATCTCAATACCCAATCTAATATTTGTTTAAGTTGTCGATTTTTATATTTTTATTTAATCAGACCAATCAAAAGCCTGAAACTGTAGCCAGTTTCAGGCTTTTATTTTATTTGAAGATTGTCGCAGCTTTTCAGGAAACGCTAAAAGATTCCTTGAGGTCGAAACCTGAAGGTGCCTGATACACTTTTAGGCCAAATTCAGGAATAATCGCCAACAGGTGATCCAGAATATCCGACTGGATATTTTCATACTCGACCCAGACCGTGGTATTGGTAAATGCATAAATTTCCAGAGGCAAACCTTCACTGGTCGGTTGTAACTGACGAACCATCAGCGAGTGATTTTTACTAATTCCCGGATGCTGTTGCAGATAAAATTCCACATAGGCACGGAAAGTCCCCAGATTGGTCAGACGGCGTTGGTTATATTGCGAATGATGGCTGAGCTGCAAGTTAAATTGCTGCAGTTCTTCAGTTTTGGTATTTAGATATTGATCCAGCAGAATAAATTCTTTCAGCTTGTTCTGTTCCTCAGCTGACATGAAATGCACGCTGCTCTGATCGATATGAATGGAACGTTTAATCCGGCGCGCACCGGCTTCCTGCATGCCACGCCAGTTTTTAAAGGTATCCGTCACCAGTTTATTGGTCGGAATGGTGGTGACTGTTTTATCAAAGTTCTGCACGGTAATGGTGTGTAATGACATATCAATGACATCGCCGTCCGCATTTAAAGATGGCATTTCAATCCAGTCACCAATACGCACCATGTCATAAGAGGAAATCTGTACCGAAGCCACCAGCGATAAGATGGTATTTTGGAACACCAGCATCAGTACCGCAGCCATGGCACCAAAACCGGCCAGCAAGGTAAAGACATCTTTCTTGAGGAAAGTCCCCAGAATCATCAAACCACAAACGATGAAGATGATCAGCTTGACCAGTTGCAAATAGCCTTTAATCGGCTTGTTACGCGATTTCGGATTGCGCTGATAAATCAGGTTAAAGATATTCAGCAATTCGCCAATCGCTAGGGCAATGGTCAAGAAGATAAAGGCCTGCGCACCCATCTGGATAAAGGTCTCGACCTTGTCTGATAAATGCGGAACGGTGGTAATTCCATTCATAATCACAATGGCCGGCACAATATTGGCAATACGGCGGATCACGCTATGCTCGGCAATGATTTCATTATGTGCAAAAGGCATTTTGGAAATCAGTTTACGAATTCCGCGAACAACGACTTGTTTGGCAAATAAATTTGCAATAATTGCCAGTAAAATCACAATGCTCAATGAAGAGAGCATTTCTAGCCAGGGATATTGATCTGCCCACACTTGTATATTCTGGACAAGCTTAAACTGTTCCAACTTATCTTTTCTCACACTGTTAAAATTGTGAAAGAGTTTATAGCTTTAAGCTGAGTTTTTTAATTTTAATTAAACTTTTAATACATATCTTTGGAAAGTGTTTACCTGAAATAGCTTTTAGACTGTGATCTGATATAAAAAAACCGGCCTAAGCCGGTTTAGTATGATATCGCGTATTAATAATAACTTACCACATCAGGTCATCCGGAATGACATAGGCTGCATACGGATCTTCTTCATCGGTAATTTGTTCATTTTTCTCTGAATTATTCACAATGATAAAGCCTTGCATCTTGGCATTAATGCGATCTCCCAAGGCATTAGGCAAGAACACATAACTGTCATTTTCACGTGCAATCACCAGACTGCCTGCCACCAGTGCATTATAGATCTGCTGGTTCAGGTAAACCTTCTTGATCTTGCTGTCATCAATAAACTGATACACCGCATCACCATCCGTATCGCGGATTTTGTGCTGGTTAATCATCTGGATGATCGCGGCTTTCAGTTCTTTTTCCTGTAAGGCCGCTTTTTTCTCTAACTCGATGGCTTGGTCTTTGGCCAGTTTCTGCTGCTTGTCTTGCTCAATTTTCGCCTTGATTTCAGCCTCGGTGCTATCACCGGTGCGTTTTTCATGCACAGCCTGTTTAGACAGTTTTTTGGCTTTTTTATTATCGACCAAACCTGCCTTTAACAATTGTGCCTGCAATGCATTTTTAACCATGAGAATGTCCAGAAATTAATCGTGTTGATGTCGATAACGTAAATAAATCACCCAGTAAATCAGACTGAGCATCAGGCTCAGCCCTGCCGGGATCAGGAATGCATTTAATTTTAAATAAGGATAAAGCCAGCTGGCAAGAATACCACCGCTTAAAAAACCGAGCAAAATAAGTAAATGTAAAACGACTCGGCGTGGTTCTACATCTAAGCCGCGTAAACGGTAACCCATGGCCAAGCCAAGGTCGGTCAGTACACCAGATAAATGCGTGGTGCGAATAATGGCACCTTTATAATGGCTGACCATGGCATTTTGCAGACCCATCGCGACACAGGCCCATAACAGGGCATAGCGCGGGAAATAGGGCAATAATAACCAGCAGATCAGAATAAAAAAAGCCACCAGGCTTAAAGGGTAACCATAAAGTCGTCCCAAGCGAAAGTGACTATTTCCTAGAATCAGCCCGCTATACAGAGAACCAATGACATAGCAGAGTGTGACCAGAAGCAGATATAGCATCATGTCTGGCTGCCAGTCCAGCAGCGCCATGGCCAGCATACTGACATTACCGGTCATATGTGAAACAGACTGGTGTAATACCGTCAACAGACCCAGGACGTTAATCATGCCGGCATTCACCGCAAGAAAGAACGTCCCTAATTGTATCCAGGTAGGTAAACGCTGTAATGGCATAACAACATCATTGGCAAAAAATTTTGATTATTCAATATAAAATCAATTTGATGCGCGGTCTACTGCTGTGGTAAATAAAACATCCGTAGACGAGTTTAAAGCAGTTTCAGTAGAATCCTGCAATACACTGATTACCATACCAATCGCAACGACTTGCATGGCAATATCCGAAGAAATCCCAAACAGGCCACATGCAACTGGAATCAGTAACAATGAACCGCCTGCAACCCCTGAAGCGCCACATGCCGAAACGGTTGCCACCACAGAAAGAATGAGCATAGTGCTGAAATCGACGCTAATCCCCAAAGTATTTACAGCCGCCAATGACAATACAGTAATGGTCACAGAAGCACCTGCCATGTTGATCGTAGCACCCAGAGGAATTGCGATACTTGAAGTCGATTCTTTAACACCCAGACGTTTTGCCAGATCCAGATTGACTGGAATGTTGGCTGCTGAACTACGGGTAAAGAAAGCGGTAATGCCACTTTCGCGCAAACAGGTGAACACCAGTGGATACGGGTTGTTACGCGTCATTAAGGCAACCAGAAGCGGATTAATCACCAGTGCCACAAAAACCATCGTTCCGAGCAACACAGCAAGTAAATGTGCATAACTGGTCAGTGTATCCAGACCAGATTCAGCAAAAGTCACCGCAACCAGACCAAAAATACCCACAGGTGCAAAGCTGATCACTAAACGAATCACATAATTCACTGCAAAGGCTACATCATTCAAAAGCGTTTTGGTGCTATCCGATGCATGACGGAAAGCGATGCCTAATGCCACTGACCAGGCCAGAATGCCAATAAAGTTTGCTTCAGCAATTGCAACAACCGGGTTGGCGACAAAACTGAGCAGTAAATTCTTCAGGATTTCTACCAGACTGCCAGGTGGCTGTAATTCAGCTTGTGCAGCGATATCCAGAAACAGCGTACTTGGAAATAAGATGCTCGACACCACAGCGCTCAGTGCAGCAAGGAACATACCCACTGCATACATGATCATAATCGGTTTGATGGGGGTGTTGGATTGACCCACCTTAAAATTCGCGATAGAAGCTAAAACTAAAATGAAAACCAGAATCGGTGCAACAGACTTCAAGGCTTTAATAAACAGGTCGCCCAATAGGCTTAATGAGGGAGTAGCTTCGGGAAATACCACAGCCACACCCACACCTAAAATAATGGCGATGATGATTCGAGAGACTAAGCTCATGCGCATAAGGGCAGAAAACATAAGGTTGCCTTGTGAAAATTACGAGGGCTAAATTTGGGAAAAAGTTGCGCTATTTTATACTTAATTTAAACAAGGCTTAAAATATATTTTTATATAAAAACCAAGATATTGATATTGTTGATTTATTCTAAAACTAATTGCTTTAAAACAGCGCTTATATTGAAGAAAAACTTCCTAAAATGATGAATAAATCAGCGCTTTTAAAATTGTATTCATGAAATAAATATCAAAGTTAAATAGATAAATTCAAATTATATTTGAAAATTCAGAAAAAACTGCACTTATGACCAGCTGGAATCTCCGGCCATAAGTTCCAGTATCTGCTGTTTTAAATCGTATAATCTTTATGCTGCTCAAAGATCTCTGGCGCCAAGTCCTGAATCGCCTGAAAATGGGTCAGATAAATGCGCCCGCTCAGATGCGTCATCAATTTAGAAGCTTGCAGCTTGTCCATGACCGGACCTTTAACTTCGGCAAAATGCAGGCGAATATCCAGTTTGGCCAGTTCCGCATTTAAATCTTCCAGCATTTCCAAGGCACTCAGATCAATCGCACTGATGCTGGAACAGTTAATAATCACATGTTGCAGCTGGTCATTCAGGCTGATCTCATTGATCAGATAACCTTTGAAGCTATTGGCATTCAGAAACGTCAGATTCTCATCAATCCGCAGTGACAGCACCCGATCGGAGGTACTGACCTGATGCCGCTGAATATTACGAAAATGCTGGGTTCCTTCCACTAGACCGACAACCGCAATATGCGGACGGCTGATTCGCCATAACATCAGAACAAAGGTCGACACGATTCCAATAATCAAACCGGTGGAAATATCAATCAGGACCACGCCCAGAAAAGTAATCCACATGGCAAGGCCATCTGCCTTGGAATAGCGCCAGGCATCAAAAAATGGCTGGAAATTAACCAGCTTCCAGATGGAAACAATAATCGTCGCGGCCAGAATGGTCAGCGGTAGATCTTCAAAAAATCCGGTAAAGAACAGGCTCACAAAAATAATCAGAATAGAGGATAAAACACCGGCCATAGGTGATTTGGCACCGGCATCGGCATTCACCACCGTCCGCGACAGGCTGCCCGTTACCGGAAAAGCTGAACTCACGCCTGCACTGATATTGGCCAGACCGAGCGCAATCAGCTCCTGATTACTGTTTAAATGACTGCGTTGCTGTAAGGCCGTGGCTTGAGCAATCGATAGTGACTCCACAAAACTGATCATGGCGATCATGCTGGCACCCGGTAACAAGGTCATCACCAGTTCCCAGTTCCAGTGTGGAAAGGACAAGGGCGGAAAACCGGAAGGAATTGCACCGACCGTTTTAATGCCCTGAAGCTTTAAATCCAGAAAGACAATCGCCGCAATCCCCAGACACACCAGAATCAGCGGCACTGCACGTACCAGAAAATCTGTATAGCCGATCCGGCTTTGTACCGCCTGAGATTTTAATAACTTGGGCAGATAGATCAGCAGACCGATAGAGAACAGGCCGAAAATCAGGCTCGGCACGTGCAGCAGCGGGAAATATTGCAGCAAACTGCTGACAAACTCCGGAAGGTTATTGGCTTTTAAAGGAAGATCGACCAAAAACTTTAACTGCCCAAACGCAATCAATAAGGCAGAGGCAATAATAAAGCTTTGAATCACGGGATGACTGATCAACTGGATCAGAAAACCAAAACGGAATAATCCCAAAAGCAGGGAAATAATCCCGACCATTAGTGCCAATAAAGTCGCAGCTTCAATATAGACTGGTGAGCCGACTTCAAAAAGTGGATTGAGCGTAGCAAAAGTCATCATGGAAATGATGGCTACCGGGCCAATCGATAAAGTCGAACTCCCACCGAGCAGCGCATAAATGATCATCGGCAGGATGCTGGCATATAAGCCCATGATCGGCGGCAATCCTGCCAGCATGGCATAGGCCATCCCTTGAGGCACCAGCATCGCCACCACAATCAGGGCAGCCAGCACATCAGACTTAAATTTGACCGGCGTGTAGTGGCTTAACCATGCCCAGGCAGGCAGTCTATGCAGAAGTTTAGACTTGGAATTTTGCATAAAAAGGTCTAAATCACAAATATAGATATATTATGCACAAATTCTGCTAAGAAATCTTAAGGGGTCGAATTTGTGATGATTTATGTTTTTAAAATAAATCAGCTAGGTCTGGCCTCCATTTTCTTGAAGCAGCTATAGCGATTTTCTACAAAGTCGTTATTTCTGCCAGATCAATGGGGTAGAGAAGTGTGTTTTGGCGTTAAATAGTGTTTAAAAATAAACTATTTAATTTGATTCGCACAATACAGCTGATAAAGCGTAGTCAATACCACAATCAAATTTTGATCTTTAATTGAATAATAGATCTGTTTACCATCCCGACGGGTATTCACTACATCACTTTTTCGCAGCATCATCAGTTGCTGGGAAAGTGTCGGTTGTTTAATGTCGGTAATATCCTCAATTTGGGAAACATTCAGTTCCGCTTGAGAGAGATGGCATAAAATAAGGAGACGGTCAGTATTGGCCAGAGATTTTAAAATGCCGACGACCTGTTCTGCTGAATCGCGCATAGTCGTGATTTCAAAATCGGTTTTCATCTCATATGTCCATTATAAAATTACAGCCCGCACATTATAAGGGGCTCGATGATTAATACATTGATATAATATTTAAATATTATCGGGTTTTAATCAGGTTAAATATTAGTTAAAGTTATATTTTAAACGTTGATAAATAATATAAAATCATCGAATTATTTAAAAAATATTTTGGTTTAAATTACTGCGATCAAGTGCAAATTCCATCAAACATCTACAAACGAAAAAAATGCTTGTATGATGTTTAAATGACTTGAACCAATAACATCAGGGATATCATCATGAGTACAGATTCAGCTTTTCCAACACCAAATAATTTAGGGATAGCGGTTTATAGTAATAATGCAGACGCAATTGGAAATACACCGCTAGTTCGTATTAATCGTGTAATTTCAGCTCCGGTAACTGTACTTGCTAAAATTGAAAGCCGTAATCCGGCCTTTTCAGTCAAATGTCGTATTGGTGCAGCATTAATTAACGATGCAGAAAAATCTGGAAAACTCAAACCCGGTATGCACATCGTTGAACCCACCAGTGGCAATACCGGTATTGCATTGGCCTTTGTGGCAGCCGCTAAAGGTTATAAACTGACGCTCACCATGCCTTCAAGCATGAGTATTGAGCGCCGTAAAGTAGTCAAAGCTTTAGGAGCCAATCTGGTCTTGACCGATCCGGCCAAAGGCATGAAAGGGGCGATTGAAGCAGCCGAGAGTCTGTTGAATGAGAACCCGGAGCAGTATTTCCTGCCACAACAGTTTGAAAACCCAGCCAATCCTAAAATTCATGAAGAAACCACCGGCCCAGAAATCTGGGAAGCAACGGCGGGCAATGTCGATATTCTGGTCGCAGGTGTCGGAACGGGCGGAACCATTACCGGTATTTCGCGTTACTTTGAGAAAGTTAAAAATAAGCCTCTATATTCGGTGGCGGTGGAACCTGCTGAATCTGCAATTATTGGTCAGGCCAAACGCGGCGAAACGCTGACACCGGGACCACACAAAATTCAAGGTATCGGAGCCAACTTTATTCCGGGCAACCTGGATTTAGATCTGGTCGATGAAGTGATTGCCATTAATAGCGCAGAGGCAATCGAGTGGGCACGCAAAACTGCAGCTCAGGAAGGTATTTTGGTCGGCATTTCAAGTGGTGCGGCCATGGCGGCAGCGGCACAACTGGCTGCACGCCCGGAAAATGCCGGTAAAAATATTGTGGTGATTTTGCCAGATGGCGGAGAGCGTTACCTGTCTTCGGTTCTGTTTGAAGATATTTCTGCCGAATAAAATTGATGCATTCAATATTTTAAACACTGCTATAAAAGCCCGAAGTCATCTTCGGGCTTTTATTTGGTTCTTGGATGAGCATCCAATCGCAATACCGCTTTATCTTTCCTAAAATATTTAAATGAAAGACTTGACCTTGCCATGCTGGGAATGTTTAAGCTATAGCATCGGCAGCAAGTTGATGCATGGAGATGGGCGTGGCAGAACAAGACAGCATCCGGTTATATGAACAGCAGGTGCAGATTGGCGGTATGACCTGTGCATCCTGCGTGGCTCGGGTCGAAAAAGCCTTGAAAAAAATTGAGGGCGTGGTTGAGGCATCTGTCAACCTGTCGACTGAAAAAGCTTTTATTAAAAGCCAGCAGCCGATTGCTGCCGCTGTGCTAGTTCAAGCAATTGAAAAAACTGGCTTTGATGTACCGACGCAACAGTTTGCTTTGAATATTGAAGGCATGACCTGTGCATCTTGTGTGGCTCGCGTAGAAAAAGCCCTAAAAAAAGTAGAAGGTGTACTGGATGCACACGTGAATCTGGCCACTGAAAAGGCGCATGTGAGTCTAATCAATTCTGTGCCATTGTCCAAGTTGACTCAGGCGGTGCAAAAAGCCGGTTTTGATCTTCAGGCTGACCGGATTGAACTGGCGATTGAAGGCATGACCTGCGCCTCCTGCGTCGCGCGTGTTGAAAAAGCTTTATTAAAAGTAGACGGCGTCAGTACAGCACAAGTCAATCTGGCGACTGAAACTGCTTCGATTCAGGCATCCCGTCAGCACATCCCAGCTTTGATTGCTGCTGTAGAAAAAGCCGGTTTTAAAGCCACAGAAAAAACCAATACACATCTCTCGGCAGATCGCCATGTGGCTTTTCAGGAAAAGAAAGCCACTGAAACCGCGCAACTGAAACGGGATCTTTGGCTTGCTCTTATTCTGGCAGTCCCTGTATTTATTCTAGAAATGGGTTCACATCTGATCCCGGCTTTTCATCATTTTATTGCGCAGACGTTGGGAACCCAGAACAGCTGGTATCTGCAGTTTGTGCTGACCAGTTTGGTGCTGATTATTCCGGGACGGCGTTTTTATCAGCATGGTATTCCGGCTTTATTGCGTTTGGCGCCGGATATGAATTCTCTGGTCGCAGTCGGAACAATCGCAGCTTATGGATTTTCCTGCATTGCGACCTTTTTTCCGCAGCTGTTACCCCAGTCCACCGTCCATGTATATTTTGAAGCGGCAGCTGTCATTGTTGCGCTGATTTTACTGGGGCGGTATCTGGAAGCCAAAGCCAAAGGTAAAACCTCAGAAGCGATTCAGTATCTGGTCGGCTTGCAACCGAAAACCGCACGGGTACAACAGCATGGCAACTGGGTTGATCTGGCGATTGCCGATGTACAACAGGGCATGCTGATTGAAATCCGCCCGGGTGAAAAAGTCGCCGTCGATGGTGAAGTGGTTGCCGGGCAAAGTTATATCGATGAAGCAATGATGAGTGGTGAGCCTTTACCCGTGGCCAAACAGGCCGGGGATCAGGTGGTGGGTGGTACAGTGAACCAGAATGGAACCTTGCAAATCAGGGCCACTGCGGTCGGACAGGATTCTGTACTGGCGCAGATTATTGAGATGGTGGAACAGGCACAAGGCTCGAAACTACCGATTCAGGCGGTGGTGGATAAAGTGACTTTATGGTTTGTACCTGCCGTCATGGCACTGGCGGCCTTGACCTTCATGGTCTGGTTCCTGTTTGGGCCTGAACCCAATCTGACCTATGCATTGGTCAACGCCGTGGCGGTGCTGATTATTGCCTGTCCGTGTGCGATGGGGCTGGCAACACCGACCTCAATTATGGTCGGAACTGGGCGTGCCGCTGAACTGGGCGTGCTGTTTCGTAAGGGTGAAGCTTTACAGTTATTGCAGCAAACCCAAGTCGTCGCACTTGATAAAACCGGAACCTTGACTGAAGGAAAACCGTTGCTGACGGACTTTGAAGTCACAGCAGATTTTAATCAGCAGACTGTATTGCAACTGGTGGCTTCGGTTGAAGCCAAGTCAGAACATCCGATTGCCCATGCCATTGTTCAGGCAGCTCATGAGCAACAACTGGAACTGAGTGAAGTCACAGATTTTGATTCGATCACCGGCGCAGGGGTCAAGGCACAGGTAGCTGGTCAGCAGTTGCATATTGGGGCTGAACGTCTGATGCAGAACTTAGGTCTAAATGTCGATCTGTTTCGGTCTACTGCACAAAAACTCGGTGATCAGGGCCGTAGTCCCTTATATGTGGCGATCAATCAAAAGCTGGCGGCGATTATTGCCGTCGCGGATCCGATTAAAGCAACTACCTATAGTGCGATTCAGGCCTTGCATGAGCAGGGTCTAAAAGTAGCGATGATCACCGGTGACAATCAGCATACCGCGCAGGCCATTGCCAAACAGCTGAAAATTGATCAGGTAATTGCGGAAGTTTTACCGCATGAGAAAGTGGATGCGGTACGTCAACTCCAGCAGCAATATGGCGTACTCACTTTTGTCGGGGACGGAATCAATGATGCCCCGGCACTGGCACAGGCTGATGTTGGCATGGCGATTGGTACAGGCACCGATGTCGCGATTGAGGCAGCCGATGTGGTGTTGATGTCAGGTAATTTACAGCATGTGGCCACCGGAATTGGTCTGAGTCAGGCCACCATGCGCAATATCCGGCAGAACCTGTTCTGGGCCTTTGTCTATAATATTGCTTTAATCCCGATTGCCGCCGGGGTGCTCTATCCATTCTGGGGCATCTTGTTATCACCAATGTTTGCCGCAGGCGCGATGGCATTGTCTTCCGTGTTTGTTGTCACTAATGCTTTGAGATTAAAAGCCTACAAAGCGGTACAGTTCAAGGAGCAAGCAGGATGAATATTGGTCAGGCGGCAAAACGTTCCGGCATCTCTGCAAAAATGATTCGTTATTATGAAGACATCGGGTTGTTGCCTGCTGCGAAACGAAGCGATGCAGGTTATCGGGTTTATACTGATGCGGACATTAAAACCTTAAGTTTTATTCAACATGCACGCGAACTCGGCTTTTCTTCAGAGCAAATGAAAGAATTACTCGGCCTGTGGCTAAACAGCTCACGTCAGAGTAGCGAGGTGAAACAGCTGGCCGAAAAACATATCCAGTTTTTACAACAGAAAATTGCCGATATGCAGCATATGCTGGTGATATTACAGCAATCGGTGGAGCAGTGTGCCGGCAATGAACAGTCCGATTGCCAGATTTTAAAACAGATTGAACAGGGTGTCGTCCCTGAGCAGCACTGAGCTGATCTGCAGCTCAGGTTAAATATAGTCTACCCAATCACATTAATTTTTAAAGCGATCCTATGGAGCCAAATATGAAATTCCGTATTGAAAATATGACCTGTGGTGGCTGTGCACGCAGTGTGACTGCTACGATTAAAGATCTGGATGAAAATGCCACCGTTCATATAGATGTGGCGACTAAGCTGGTCGAAGTTGAATCGACAGTCACTGAGTCCGAGATTGTCGCGGCTTTAACCGAAGACGGATTTCCGCCAATTGCTGCTTGATATTTGTTAAGTCATTCAATTGAAATAAAATGCCGGATTCAATCCGGCATTTTTTATTATAGGGCTTAGACTGACGAGATTTTATCCGGGGTCATCAGCGCCTGATTAATATACAGTTTAATCAGGCGTTCACGTGAACCAATCGCTTTTTGATAATTGGTCGAATTTAATAATAGTGAAGCACCATAAGTCACGGTCCAGATATAAGACAAATAATCCCGAATCGACATGGCACTTTCTAAAGCCACCAGATAATTATGGGTCATGTCTTTAATCCGGATAATCCGTTCTTCGCGAATCCGATAAAGCTCCTGAAATAAATCTTTCAGATTCTTTTCATTATTGGTTAAACGCTCTTCAATCACATGCAACAGGATGGTGCGATTGGAATTGAGCATGTGATAGAGCATATATTGCGAAACATAATTTTTAATATCGTTACTATATTTTTTTGATATTTCCAGAATTCTTTTTTCATTCAGAATAATTAGTTCTAAATATAACTGGTTCTTGCTTTTGAAATGCTTGTAGATCGTTCCTTTCGCGATGTCCAGTTCACTGGCAAGTTCACTCAGGGTAATGTCCTGATTATTGTCCAGTAGCAGGCTTTCAGCCATGCTCAGGATCTTCTCTTTACGAAGAAGGAAGTTCTGCTGTCTTACAGTCGTCATCTTCTTGGTCCATATTTTTCGAAAAAGAACCTTTCAAGAATATTCAATTTTACCCAAGATAGCTATAAAACTAAGGTCGTGATATTTATCTAATTTTGTATATTTATGCAGCAACTGCTGACAATGAAAAATATATATGGTGTCAGTCTGGAAATATTGTCAAGAAAACTGAACCCTAGAGATCAACTTTGCTAAATAAAATTCCATTTTCAGCATAATTATTTTATTGTTTCAGCACATCAAGTGAAATCATTATTCGGTTTAAGACCGTCCTGGCAAAGGATTATAGTGGTGAATAAAGAATCATTTTAAGCCTGCTTGGTTCAGTAAATAACGGTGACATAAAGCTTGGGTTTTTAAATTTTATGTCGCTTATTTAGTTGAATGAGATTTACTGCTGGATTAATTCGAGATGATGATTTTCGATTGATATGCATTGATTGAAGTAAAATCATAAAAAAGATTTTCATTAATCAATGATTATAAAACGCTCAGCAACAGAATTGAGTATCACCAGTTAAGGAATGTAAGAATGCCTATTTATAATGCGCCGCTAAAAGACATGGAATTTATTTTAAATGATGTGTTTCAAGCTGAAAAATTTTGGCAAGGTAATGAAAATCTTGCACATTTAGATATGGCAACTGCAAATGCAATTCTGGAAGAGATGGCCAAATTTTCCAAGAATGTCATTCTTGACCTGAATCGTCCTGCGGATGAAGAAGGTGGTGCTCAGTTTAAACATGGTGAAGTGACCACACCTACAGGCTTTAAAGATGCCTTTAAGCAGTTTGCTGAAGGTGGCTGGGTAGGTTTAGGTGCCAGTGAAGAATGGGGCGGGCAGAATATGCCAAAAATGCTGACCGTGCTGGCCGATGAAATGATCTGGAGTACCAATCCATCATTTATGCTTTACCCGCTGTTAACCGTGGGTGCAGGCATGGCGATCAATGATCGTGCTTCACAAGAACAGAAAGAAACCTATTTACCAAAATTCTATACAGGCGAATGGTCGGGCACCATGTGTCTGACTGAGCCACATTCAGGTACTGATCTTGGCATAATCAAAACCAAGGCTGAACCCAATGAAGATGGCAGCTATAACATCAGCGGTACCAAAATCTTTATTACCAGCGGTGAACATGACCTGAGTGAAAATATCATTCATCTGGTGCTGGCAAAAACACCAAATGCACCCGCCGGTTCACGTGGCATTTCCCTGTTTATTGTGCCGAAATTTCTGGTGAATGCAGATGGTTCACTCGGTGAACGTAATGCAGTATCTGCGGGTTCAATCGAACATAAGATGGGAATTAAAGGCTCGGCGACCTGCGTCATGAACTTTGATGGTGCCAAAGCTTATATGGTCGGTAACGAAAATGAAGGACTGGCCGGCATGTTCGTGATGATGAACTACGAACGTCTGTCGATGGGAATTCAGGGCATTGGCGCGGCAGAATTTGCTTATCAGAATGCGGCACAATATGCGACAGACCGTTTACAGGGACGTGCCTCGACCGGTGCGAAATCACCGGAAAAACCAGCCGATTCGATTCTGGTACATGGTGATGTGCGCCGTATGTTGCTGAATGTGCGCGCCAACAATGAAGCATCTCGTGCATTTGCTGTCTATGTCGGTCAGCAGCTGGATATCACCAAATATTCGACCGATGCTGAAGCGGTGCGTAAAGCGACCGACCGTGTGGCTCTGTTAACCCCAATTGCCAAAGCATATCTGACTGATAAAGCATTAGATTCTGCACTGGAAGCGCAAATGTGCTTCGGTGGTCATGGTTATATCCGTGAATGGGGTATGGAACAATGTATTCGCGATCTGCGCATTTCACAAATTTATGAAGGCACCAATGGTGTGCAGGCAATTGACCTGATTGGCCGTAAAACCACCAAATGTAAAGGTGCTTATATTGCAGAGTATATCGCTGAAATCCGCGAGTTCGCCCAAGGTCTGGATGATTCATTGACGATTAAAACGGCGACATTAGAGACCTGTCAGCAACTGGAAGACATCACCAGCTTTATCGTCGAGCAGTCTCAACTGAATCCGGACTTTGCTAACTCGATTGCGGTCGATTATCTGCATGCGGTGGGTCTGCTCAGTTTTGTGTATATGTATGCGCGTATCAGCAAAGCTGCAGCAACGAAAGACGATAGCTATTTCCAGAACAAATTGGTACTGGCGAATTATTATGTCGCCAAAGTTCTCCCGGATTTGAGTGCCCGAATTCAACGTATTCAGGCAGGTGCAGAACTGGTCATGCAATTACCTGAAGACTATTTCACTGCACAGGCTTAAACCGGCAAGTATTGCGAAGGACAAACACTGCAGAGCTTCTGCTGTGCGGTGTTAAATAACAATGATGAAAAAGGATGAGATGAGAATGATTGTAATTGTAGAAGCTGTACGTACCGCAATGGGTGGTTTTCAAGGCTCACTTTCAAGCTGTACGGCGCCTGATTTGGGTGCTGTGGCGATCAAGGAAGCTGTAGCTCGTGCAGGTTTAACTGCAAATGATATTGATGAAGTCATTATGGGCTGTGTACTGCCGGCGGGTTTAAAACAGGGCCCGGCACGTCAGGCCATGCGTCAAGCCGGCTTACCGGATTCAACAGGTGCCACCACGATCAATAAAATCTGTGGCTCAGGCATGAAAGCGGTGATGCAGGCAGCAGATGCAATCAAAGCGGGTTCGGCTGAAATTGTGATCGCAGGTGGCATGGAATCTATGTCTAATGCGCCATATTTGATGGACAAGGCACGTGCCGGTTTCCGTATGGGACATGGCAAAGTCACGGATCACATGTTCCAGGAAGGGCTGGAAGATGCAGAAACAGGTCTGTCGATGGGAATTCTGGCACAGGAAATGGCAGATAAAAAAGGCTATACCCGCGAACAGCAGGACGATTATGCCATTGGCTCATTAAACAAAGCGGTGACGGCTGTTCAGCAAGGCTTCTTTAAAGATGAAATCGTAGCAGTCACTGTCAGTAACCGTAAAGGCGATGTAGTGGTTGAGCAGGATGAACAACCTTTAAATGCCAAAACAGACAAAATTCCAAGCTTGCGTCCAGCCTTCAAAAAAGACGGAACCATTACCGCAGCAAATGCCAGTTCAATTTCAGACGGTGCTTCAGCACTGGTGGTCACCTCTAGTGAAATTGCTGCACAGCGTAACTTAAAACCCCTGGCTAATATTCTGGCCTATGCCAGCCATTCGCAGCATCCTTCGGAATTCACCATTGCACCTGTCGGTGCGATTGAAAAAGTGCTGAAAAAAACCGGTTGGGATGCCGCCGATGTTGACCTCTGGGAAATCAATGAGGCTTTTGCCATGGTGACGATGCTAGCCATTGATGGCTTTAAACTGGATACTGCAAAAGTCAACATCAACGGTGGCGCATGTGCGCTCGGTCATCCACTGGGGTCTTCTGGTTCCCGTATTATTGTGACCTTGATTCATGCCTTAAAACGTACTGGTGGCAAGAAAGGCATTGCCGCACTGTGTATCGGTGGCGGTGAAGCAACTGCGATTGCAGTGGAGCTGGTTTAAGTCCAGCCAAAATTCAATGCTCGAATTAGCAAAATTAATTATTGATTGATTTAGACGCTAATGCTCTTGGTTCACCAGGAGCAGACGCCTCTTTATTTTATATTTTTGAGATTTTTTATGAACGGTTTAGAGCGCATTCGTTTGCTCCCATTACAAGATAAAGTCGTATCTGTCGAAAAAGCACTACAACTGATTCAAGATGGCGATGTAGTTGGTTTAAGTGGTTTTGGGGGGGCAGGTGAAGCGAAAACTGTGCCTTTGGCCTTGGCTGAATATGCACAGAAGTATCCAATTCATATTACCTTGGCGACAGGTGCAAGTCTGGGGAACCGGATTGATGGAAAACTCAATGAAGCACATGTCATAACCCGCCGTTATCCTTATCAGGCAGATCCTTCTTTACGTAAAGCGATTAATGCCGGTGAAGTGATGTATGTCGATCAGCATCTCTCTGAACTGGCCGATAATATCCGTCATAAAAACTTGCCAGCGATTAATGTGGCTGTAATTGCTGCAACTGCGATTACTGAAGACGGTCAGATTATTCCGACAGGCTCTTGCGGAAATTCTGCAAATTTCATCGAAATGGCAGATCGGGTCATTATTGAAATTGATATGACGATTAATCCCGTACTAGAAGGTGTTCACGATATCTATGTACCTCAAGCGCGCCCAAACCGCGAGCCAATTCCTCTGACTCAAGCCAGTGACAAAATTGGAACAATCGGGATTCATGTTGCACCTGAAAAAATTTCTGCGATTGTCATCAATGAGATTCCAGACACTTCCTTTGGCATGGACGAACCGGATCAAGAAACGCTGGCGATTGCCAGTCACCTGATTCATTTCTTTGAACAGGAAGTGGCAGCAGGGCGTTTACCTGAAAATCTGGGGCCGCTGCAATCCGGTGTGGGCTCCGTGGCCAATGCGGTCTTTGCCGGCTTCGAACATTCCAATTTCAATAATCTGGAAATGTATTCTGAAGTCTTGCAGGATTGCACTTTCCAGCTTATCGATTCAGGCAAGATGACCTTTGCTTCAGGTTGCTCCATGACCCTGACCGATGACTGTGCCGCACGAGTGATGAACAATTTTGATCGATACAAAGATAAAATTGTCTTGCGTCCACAGGAACTTTCCAATAATCCTGAACTGATTCGCCGTCTCGGGATTATTGCGATTAATACAGCACTTGAGTTTGATATTTACGGAAATGTGAATTCAACCCATGTTACTGGAACCAAGATGATGAACGGTATTGGAGGCTCGGGAGATTTTACCCGTCATGCGCATATTGCCATCTTTGTGACCAAATCCTATGCCAAAGGTGGTGCGATTTCTTCAGTCGTTCCCCTAGTCAGCCATACCGACCATACCGATCATGACGTTGATATTCTGGTGACTGAGCAAGGTTTAGCAGATCTGCGTGGTTTGGCACCGCGTGAACGTGCCCGCAAGATTATCGATATCTGTGCTCATCCAGATTACCGCGAAAGTTTAAATCATTATTTTGAGCGTGCCTGTGCGCGTGGTGGTCAGACACCGCATTTATTGAATGAAGCTTTGTCTTGGCATGCCCAATTTGAAGAAACCGGTTCAATGAAAACCGCTTAATACGTTTAATCGCATTGATCATCAAATAGAGCCCGTTGTATACGGGCTTTATTCATTTGATTACATCCATTTTTTTGTCGTTTAAAGATCATTTGGATGATTTAAAAACTTTTTCCAGTACATGCCGATGTATAAATCGAAGCTTGTCTTTTACCGCTTCGGTCAGCTTGAATGGGTAGGCATCTTCCAGACCCATACAACGGTTCAAGGCATTTAAATTAAAGGTTAAGGTAACCCAGTTTGCAAGAATATGTTCAACGTCCTGTCCGCCAATTGGACATTCTTTAAAATCCATGCTGGCCAGATAGCCACCATTGCCAATAACGCGGATTCCAGCATAGTAAGCAGTTTCCAGTGTTTCCATCATATGCAGATAATGCGCCCAGGTTTCTGCCCAGTCTTCCCAGGGATGTGCGGTGGCATAAGCACTAATATAGTTTTCCTGCCAGTTGATCGGGGCGCCGTCATTATAATAAGTTTGCAGCGCCTCACTGTAATTTTGCCGCTCATCGCCAAAATAATGACGAAACTCTTCAATCAGTTCCGGATGTAAGTGTTGCATCAGTGCAAAATAGTAATGTCCGCTTTCATGGCGAAAATGGCCCAATAAAGTCCGGTAATTTTCTCCCATATTCACGCGTGTTGTTTCACGATACACCACATCCGCTTCAATCGCATTTAAAGTAATCACACCATTGGCATGACCAATCAAAACCGGCTGATCATCTTCAGGCAGTAAAAAATCAAAACGCAGGCCAAATGGATCATCTTCAGATTTTTTGGGGCGTGGCATCATGTTCATACGCTGCGCCAAATAAAGGAAGCGGCGTTTGGCCTCTTCCAGTCGAAACCAGTAAATCAGGTTCTCTGAATTTTCCAGATCAGGAATCACATGAGTGAGTTGACAGGACTCACAAAAATCTTCATCTTCATTACTGGGAATCATCCAGTTACATACCTGATAGTGCGTATAGTTATGACAGGGTTTATAACTGGCATGCTGATAACTTTTGGAGACTGGAATCCATTGATCAGCACTCTGCTTTTTAAATGCGCACAATTCTTTTTCCGAAGCGACATAGCCGATTGGTGACATACAATGATCACAGACTGATTTGTAAAAAAATAGCTGTTGCTGGCAGACGGCGCATTCAAAATGTTTCATCTAAACTCCCTGTAGGGAAGCAAACTGTCTAGAATGCCTACCTAAATTTCATCCTATTGTAATAACATCATAAAAATTTTAATAAAAACTCTATATGGCTGAATTGTAAATGGAGGATGCTTGGCATTATATTGTGAGCTAAATAACTCGTTATTTTTAATAGAAAAAGATTGCTTAGAGAAATAAAAATTGACAGATGATCTGTTTTTGCAACAAAGCCAGGTTAAGGTGAAATTTAAAATAATATGAAAATTAGAAAAGCTACTGTTCAGGATACATCTGCTATCGTAGAAGTCATTGCACCATTTGTAGAGGCTGTCACTACGGCAGAAGAGGGACGCTTACGTTTTAAAGCTGAAGCGATTCAAACCATTTTTGAACGGCCAGATATTTATTATTATGTGGCTGAAATTGACCGCAGAATAGTCGGTGTTGTGGCTTATATAGCGCCGGCACATTTCATGCATTTTTTCTTGAATAAGGCTTATCAAGGTCAAGGTTACGGTCGCCAAATGTGGCGCTTTTTAGAAAATCAGATTCGTAGCCAAGGTCATCAATCTATTACTGTAAAATCCAGTTTATATGCTTTGGATATTTATAAACGCTTCGGTTTTGTTGAAATGGGCGAATACACTGAGGAAAATGGCATTCGTTTTATTCCCATGCGAAAAGACTACTTAGCTGAAATTTAAACCATCTAAAAACAATCCAAACTTTCCGCTATTCACCTTCATTCCATTTTTAATTAGTCATGCCTTTTACTTAGGCTTAGAATTGGTTCACTTTTGTTATATATGCAAATCATTTTATGGCAATCAGCTGGATCTTTTTCACCTTAATGGCTGCATTTATGCAGGCATGGCGCAATGCATTTCAAAAACAGCTGAGCACTACGGTCGATGTTTGGGGGGTCACGCTGGCACGGTTTATCTTTGCCTTGCCCTTTGCAATAATCTATCTGTCCAGTCTTTATCACTTCAAGCCCGTTGAAAATATTATCCATTTTACTCCCAGGTTTTGGGTCTATATTGTGATTGCTGGTTCAAGCCAGATTTTAGCGACTGCCTTGATGGTGAAGCTGTTTCAACAAAAAAATTATGCGATTGGGGTCGGTTTGGCTAAAAGTGAAGCCATTCTTGCCGCCGTCATTGGTGTCGTGTTTTTAGCCGATCATTTATCGGTACTGGCCTGGATCGGTGTGGTACTCGGTGCTTATGCCGTGTTCTTGCTGAGTAAAGGCCAGCAGATCAGCGAATTTTCTGCCCAGACCTTAGCGATTGGAATCGGCAGCGGCTTAAGTTTTGCGATTACCTCACTCTTGGTCAGGGAGGCGAGTCTGGAGCTAAGCACATTGCCAACTGTCCATCGTGCTGCATGGGTACTGCTGATGGTCATCAGTTTTCAATGCATCAGTATGCTGATCTATCTGAGTCTATTTAGCCGCCAGACTTTAGTGGCCATGTGGCAACGCTTGAGATTAACCTTTAAAGTCAGCGTGTGCAGCTTTATGGCATCGCTGGGCTGGTTTACTGCCATGAGCATGATGAGTGTGCCCATTGTCAAAACACTAGGTCAAATCGAGATTTTATTTAGTATGCTGATTTCTGCATATTTCTTTAAGGAGAAACTGGCACGTGCCGAACATTGGGGGTTGGGCTTGGTGGTGATCGCTGCGATTTTGGTCATTTGGGCTTAATGCTGACTCCATCTTGATAAAAAAAAGCCACTGATGATGATCAGTGGCTTTTTTCTTTTTTTGAGCAGTTTAAGCTGCAATAAATGCCTGAACTGCCTGATTGAACGCTTCAGGTTGCTCGACATTGGAAATATGCGATGCATTGATTTCAAACAGTTGGCTATTGGCAATGCTGGCTTGCATCGACTGACCATCAGCAACAGTCGTTACAGGATCTTGCTGACCTGCCACAATCAATACAGGAACTGAAATTGTCTTTAACTGTTCATGTAAATCCGCTTTAGCCAAAGCTTCACAGCAACTCGCATAACCTTCCGGGCTGCCAGCTCCAAGGTCGTTTGAAAGTTCTGCAACAATTGCTGCGTTGCTTTGAATAAAGGGTTCGGTAAACCAGCGTGATGCTGCGGTCGATGCAATCGGTGCCAAGCCTTGCTCACGCACCAGTGCAGCACGTTCTAGCCAGGCCTGTTCCTGACCGATTTTGGCTGCCGTATTACACACAATCACTTGGTTAAAGCGTTCTGGGCGGTTAATTGCCAGCCATTGGCCAGTCAGACCACCCATGGAAATGCCACAGAAAGCAGCTTTCTGGATATTTAAATGATCCAGTAGATTCACTACATCTTGACCCAGTTGATCCAGGGTATATGGCCCTTGTGGTGCGCTCGAGCCACCGTGACCACGGGTGTCATAACACACCACGAAATAATCTTTCTGGAAAAATTCAATTTGTGGCTGCCACATGCTGAATTTGGTGCCCAATGAATTGGAGAACACAATTGCAGGCTTAGAGGTATCCCCAAAAGTCTGGTAATTAATTTGTGCATCGTTAGATGTAAATGTTGGCATTAAAATCCCTCCCGACCTCCCTTTAAAAAAGGGAGGGGAAATTTTTATTAAGTGATCGTGCTTTTAGACGCGTTCGATAATCAAAGCAATACCTTGACCGACACCAATACACATTGAACATAGTGCATATTGACCGCCAGTTTGTTCCAGCTGGTTCAAGGCAGTGGTCACCAGACGTGCACCAGAGGCGCCGAGTGGATGACCCAATGCAATTGCGCCACCGTTCGGATTGACTTTTTCTGAGCCGTCTTCAATGCCTAGATCACGGGTACATGCCAGTGCTTGGGCCGCAAAAGCTTCATTCAGTTCGATCACATCCATCTGCTCTAGCGTTAAGCCGGTTTGAGCAAGTAGCTTTTTGATGGCAGGTGCCGGACCAAAGCCCATGATGCGCGGCTCAACACCCACAACAGTTGAGCCAATAATTTTGGCACGTGGTTTTAAACCGTATTGCGCAATCGCTTCATCAGACGCGATCAGTAGGGCGGCAGCACCATCGTTAATGCCTGAAGCATTACCGGCTGTAACTGTACCATCTGCTTTTACCACAGGTTTTAGTTTTGCCAGAGCTTCTGCTGTTGTAGAGGCACGTGGATGTTCATCTTTATCTACGACCACCGGATCGCCTTTACGTTGTGGAATCACCACCGGAATGATTTCTTTATCAAAGAAACCCTTGGCTTGTGCTGCGGCTGTACGTTGCTGGCTGCTCAGGGCAAATTTGTCCTGATCTTCACGGTTAATCCCAAACTGTTCAGCGACATTTTCAGCCGTTTGCGGCATGGTTTCTACGCCGTACATGTCTTTGAGTTTCGGGTTAATGAAACGCCAGCCCATGGTGGTATCTTCGATTTTCTGACTACGGCCATAGGCGGTTTCTGATTTACCCATGACAAAGGGTGCACGAGACATTGACTCGACACCACCGGCAATAATCAGATGGGCTTCACCCGCTTTAATCGCACGTGCAGCCATGGAGATAGTATCTAGCGATGAACCACATAGGCGGTTGACTGTAGTTGCAGGCACTTGATAAGGCACACCTGCAAGCAGCGCTGACATACGGCCAACGTTACGGTTATCTTCACCGGCCTGGTTGGCACAGCCATAGATCACATCATCGACCTGTTCCCAGTTTACCGATGGATTACGTTCTATTAAGGCTTTGATTGGAAGTGCACCGAGATCATCAGTACGAACAGGAGCGAGGCCACCTGCATAACGGCCGAATGGGGTACGGATGGCATCGATAATATATGCGTTTTTCATTTGTTTAATCCTTTGATTTTTTAATCCCCCTAAATCCCCCTTTTGCAAAGGGGGACTTTTTCCCTCCCTTTCTTGCGCTGAGTTTTAAAAGCAATGCTTTAAAACTCGCTCAGGGAGGTCAGGAGGGATTTTTAAGCCTGAGTCGCATCAATCAGCTTGGCGCCAGTCAATGACTGCAATTCTTCGAATGACAGACCTTCGACTTTCTCAATCACTTTCATGCCTTCGCTGGTGATATCAATCACACACAGGTCGGTATAGATACGATCCACACATTTCAAACCAGTCGCCGGATAAGACAGTTCAGCCACAATTTTTGGCTCGCCTTTCTTCGTGACGTGATCGGTGGTAATAAAGACTTTCTTGGCACCCACAGCCAAATCCATTGCACCGCCAACAGCCGGAATCGCATCCGGTGCGCCAGTATGCCAGTTGGCCAGATCACCATTTTCAGCAATCTGGAAGGCACCCAATACCGCGATGTCTAAATGACCGCCACGCATCATCGCGAAGGAATCACCATGATGGAAGAATGAACCCCCTTCCAGTAAGGTTACGAATTCTTTACCAGCATTGATCAGCTCTGGATCACGGTCTTCTTCAGCAGGAGGAGGACCAAAAGCCAACAGGCCATTTTCAGAATGCAGGAATACATCTTTATCCGAAGGCAGGTAGCTGGAAATTTTGGTTGGCAAGCCGATGCCCAGGTTGACATAGGCACCATCAGGAATGTCTTGTGCCACACGTTCAGCGATCTGGTCACGGGTCAGTTTGGTATAGCTCATTATTTATCTCCGATGCCAATTATTGTGCAGGTTTAACTTGAACAACGTGTTGAACAAAAATTCCAGGGGTGATGATGTGTTCTGGATCCAGTGCACCGAGTTCCACCACTTCAGACACCTGAGCAATGGTGATATCTGCCGCCATCGCCATGATCGGGCCAAAGTTACGTGCAGACTTGCGATACACCAGATTGCCCCAGCGGTCACCCTTAGAGGCTTTGATTAAAGCAAAGTCAGCTTTAATTGGATTTTCTAAAACGTAGTCTTTGCCTTCGTAGTTCATGGTCGGTTTGCCTTCCGCCAGCAAGGTACCAAAACCGGTAGGCGTGTAGATTGGACCTAAGCCCATACCTGCTGCCTGAATACGGCAAGCCAGATTACCTTGCGGCACCAGTTCCAGTTCAATTTTTCCAGCACGATATAACTCGTCAAATACCCAGGAATCAGACTGACGCGGGAAAGAACAGATAATTTTACGCACAGCGCCAGCTTTAAGCAGTTTCGCCAGACCATAATCGCCATTACCGGCATTGTTGTTGACAATAATCAGGTCTTTAATACCCAATTCGATCAGACCATCAATCAGTTCAGCAGGCTGACCCGCTGTACCGAAACCACCGATCATAATGGTAGAACCGTCCTTGATCTGGGAGAGTGCTTCTTTCAATGATAATGAACTTTTATCTATCATAATCTGGTCCTTACATATCCTAAACTGATGGATGTCTTTAAACTCGTTTTGAATCTGATGCTGTAACCGGAACTGCGTTACGGTTTTTCTGTGACAGCAGAAAATGTGCTACCAGGCCAATGCAAATTCCCCAAAAGACTGAACTCAGTCCCAAGAAATGCATGCCGGAAGCAGTCGCTAAAAAGGTGATCAGTGCTGCATCACGTTGCGACTCTTTGCCCATTGCCACGGAAATGTTAGTTGCAATCGCACCCAGTAATGCCAGTCCTGCCAAAGCCGCAATTAATTCTTTGGGCATCAGGCTAAAAAGCATGACAATGCTGCCGGCAAATAACCCGCCTAAAATGTAAAAAAGCCCATTCGCCACACCAGCGATATAACGCTTTTCTTTCAGCTCGTGGGCATCTTTCCCCAGACACAAAGCAGCTGTGATAGATGCCAATACGATGGTAATACCCCCCACACAGGCCACTGCAAGCGAGGCAATACTGGTTGCACTAATAATTGGCTTGGCTGGCATGTCATAACCACTGAGTTTGATAATCGCCATTCCCGGTAAAAACTGGCCAGACAGGCTGACCAGAATCAGGGGGAGGGCCAGATTCAGGGTTGAACTCCAGGTCCATTCCGGTGCAATAAATTGCGGAATTGCCAGACTAAAATCTGCCGTGACCGGGTTAATCTTGCCCAGTAACATACTTAAAACCACACCGGCAACCAGTACCCAGACCATGGCATAGCGTGGACTGAAACGCTTGGCCAGCAAAAATACCGCCAGCATGCCAAAGACGATATAGGGCATGGTATCGGTCGCGGTAAACAGCCCTAAACCAAACTGCAATAAGATCCCTGCCATCATTCCGGCAGCGACTTCCTGAGGAATCCAGGACAGCAATTTATCAAAATAACCGGTGATCCCAATGAAAAAAATCACCACGGCAGAGGTGATATAGGCAGCAACCGCTTCATTGAGCGAAATATCGGGAAACAGCGTGACTAATAAAGCTGTTCCGGGTGCAGACCAAGCGGTAACGACAGGTATTTTGTATTTAATCGATAAAAAGATACCTGCGAGTGCGGCACCAATAGAAATTCCCCAAATCCATGAAATCATCATGTCCGGGGAAACCTGGGCTTGCTGTGCCGCCTGGAAAAAAATGATCAGTGGCCCTGAATAGGAAATCAGCACTGCTAAGAATCCTGCAACAGTTGCTGAAATTGACCAATCATTTTTTAATGTCTGAAACAGGGTATTCATTGGTGATGTGCCTCCTTGCGTCTAACCATGAGCCTGTTAAAAATCGTGATGATCAGGACTAGCCTTGATCACCACCACCGACTGGTACCACGGTACCTGTCATATAAGATGATTCATCGGAAGCCAGGAATACAATCGCATTCACTTGCTCCTGAATCGTACCGTAGCGTCCCATAAACGTACGGTCAATGGTCTGATCAACCACTTGCTGCATCCATTCCTTTTCAGATTCAGTCAGTGGATTGGCATTGCGCGGTACTTTACGGGGTGGTGCTTCAGTGCCACCCGTTGCGATTGCATTGACACGGATACCATCTTTGGCATGTTCAAAGGCAAGGGAAGCGGTCAGGCCGTTCACACCACCTTTAGATGCTGAATATGGCACACGGTTAATCCCGCGTGTCGCAATAGAAGATACGTTTACAATGGTACCTTTCTGATTTTTAATCATTTCCGGAAGAACTGCGCGGCAGCACCACAAGGTCGGGAACAATGAACGGTTCACTTCCTTGATAATTTCCTCTTCAGAAAATTCTTCGAAAGGTTTCATCCAGATCGCGCCACCGACGTTGTTGATGAGCGCATCAACACGACCATAGGTTTCTAGCGCTTTTTCAACGACTGATTGAGCACCAGCAAACGTTTCCAGATTGGCTTTGACGGTAATCGCATCACCGCCAGTGGCTTCAATTTCAGCCAGAACTTCTTCCACATAAGGGGAAAGGTCAGCCATGACGACTTGAGCACCTTCGCTCGCCACTTGCAGCGCGACACCACGACCGATGCCTTGCGCGGCACCGGTCACGATTACGACTTTATTTTCAAATCTTTGACGATTAGACATTGAACAAATTCCCTCTATTAGTTGGCAGAGAATTTTTCAAACAGGAAGCTTGCAGGTTTTACGCCTTCAGCATCCAGCCAGCCGCGAACCGCTTCAACCATTGGTACAGGGCCACACAGGTAGACATCTACATCACCGCCATTTAGCCATTCGTTTTCGATATGACCGGTGACATAGCCTTTACGCTCATGTGCAGATTCTGGGTTAGCAACTACTGTACGGTATTCGAACCACGGGAATTTGTCTTGCAGTTCGTTCAGTTTTTCAATCGCTACCAAGTCGAAATCATTGGTCACACCAAATACTAAACGCACTGGATGTTCTGAACCTTTTTCTTCCAGCACTTGCAGCATTGACATGAATGGTGCAATACCTGTACCACCAGCCAGCATCAAGACAGGACGGGTCACAGGGCGCAGGTAGAAGCTACCAAATGGACCGGTAAAAGTCATCTTGTCGCCAGCTTTGGCATTTTTACTTAAGAATTCACTCATTTTGCCGTTCGGTACGTTACGTACTACGAAACCGGTCAAGCGGTCGCTTGGCTTTGAGCTGAATGAATATGAACGGGTTTCAGTCGTACCTGGAATACCGACATTGACATATTGACCAGCCAGGAAATGAATATCCGGTTGACCTTCATCTAACTGGATGTCAAAAGTAATAGTCGAGTCAGACAGGTTTTCGACACGCGCCAAAGTACCTTGGAAAGCGTGAATTTCAGTTTTGCAGACTTCTGAAGACGCCTGAATCTGGAACACTGCATCTGAAGTTGGTTTACATTGGCAAGCCAGAATAAAGCCTTCAGCGGCTTCTTCAGGCGTTAAAGCATCTTCAATATAAGTTTCTTCAGGCATGTCAAATGAACCTGATTCACAAAACGCACGACACGTTCCACAAGCACCATCACGGCAGTCCAAAGGAATATTGATCTTTTGACGGTAAGCTGCATCCGACAGTGTTTCACCATCTGAAACAGAAATAAAACGTGTAACGCCATCTTCAAATTGAAGTGCAACATTGTGGTTTGACATGGCTGAATATCCTATATAAATCTTTGTAACTGAGCCTTTCAGCCAATTTTCCATCTGACCGAAAGGCATAACCTAGCTGTAAAAACAGTCTTAGAGGTGATAAATGTCGATAACCTGGTTGATGTAATCGTTTTTCAGTACCACGTATTTGCTTAAAATTTGTGGTTTATCGCCTGAGAAATCGATTTCATAACGAGACATACCGAAATAGCTGTAACTTGTTTTGTAACGGAAGCTCAAAGTATTCCAGTTAAAACGTACAGTCACTTTGTCGCCATCACGTTCAACAATTTCAATATTGCTGAGGTTATGGCAGGTACGTGTGTCCGGCATGGTTGCAGATGAACGTTCAGTCTTGATCCGGAACACGCGGTCTTCTAAACCTTGACGATCTGGATAGTAAATCAACGAGATTTCAGACTGCGGATCTGTGGTCAGTTTGTCATCATCATCCCAAGCTGGCATCCAGAAAGACGCAGTAGGGGCATAACAAGTTAACCAGTCATCCCATTGTTCATCATCTAAAAAGCGGGCTTCTTGATACAGGAACTGAGCAATATTTTCTAAAGTGATGTCGCTCATGCGTTTTCTCCTTCAGTTGATGCTGCAATTTCTTTCTCAGTCGCAATACCTTTTTTGATCAATTCTAACCAGTACTGGTGCTGAGACAGGTATAGACCTTCATCTTCAGTTTTAATACCAGACAGTTTTGGTTTTAAACCGATTTCATTGGCAGCATCATCAGGACCTTGAATCCAGTGTTTAGAACCGCGACACATATCGTTCCATTCCAGCGCGATACCGGCATAACCGGCCTGACAGGCACGGAATTCTTCAAGATCGTCTGGCGTTGCCATACCTGATGCGTTAAAGAAATCCTCATACTGACGGATACGACGTGTACGCGCTTCAGGCTCTTCACCGACAGGCGCGATACAGTAGATGGTCACTTCAGTCTTATCGACAGAAATCGGGCGCAGTACACGAATTTGTGAACCGAACTGATCCATGAAGTAAACGTTTGGATAGATACACAGGTTACGTGAACGTTCGATCATCCATTTCGCCATGGCTTCGCCATATTGCTCGGTGTATTCATCTTTCTTGGCAAAGTTAGGGCGGTCTTCCGGGTTGGCCCATTGCGTCCAAAGTAGCATGTGACCATGTTCAAAGCCGTAAGAACCACCGCCTTGTTTACCCCATGAACCTGCGCTCATGGCACGGATATTGTCACCCGCTTCTTTTTCTTTACGTTGCTGAGTCGTGGCAGCATAGTTCCAGTGTACAGCAGACACGTGATAACCATCGGCACCGTTTTCAGCAGTTAACTTCCAGTTGCCTTCATAGGTATAAGTTGAAGAACCACGTAATACTTCCAGACCTTGCTCAGACTGACCCACGATCATGTCAATGATTTTGGTTGCTTCACCCAGGTATTCTTCCAGAGAAGGAACATCCGGATTCAAACTACCAAACAGGAAGCCTTTATAGTTTTCAAAGCGCGCTACTTTTTTCAGGTCATGTGAACCGTCTTTATTAAAACAGTCTGAATAACCTGCCTCAGCCGGGTCTTTAACCTTTAATAACTTACCGGAGTTATTGAAAGTCCAGCCATGGAATGGGCAAGTATAGGTCGCTTTATTGCCTTTCTTGTTACGGCACAACTGTGCACCGCGATGCGAACAGGCATTAATCATTGCATTCAGTTCACCTTGACGGTTACGTGCAATGATAATGGGTTGACGACCCATATAAGTGGTATAGAAATCGTTGTTGTTTGGAATCTGGCTTTCATGTGCCAGATAAACCCAGTTGCTTTCAAAGATGTATTTCATCTCTAGGTCAAACAGGGCTTGATCTGTGAATACTGAACGGTGCAGTTTAAATTCACCAGATTCAAAATCATCCACCAGCAATTCGTCAATGCGATCTAAATGGCTGGTGTTAATTACGGGAATACGAGGCATGTCCTTTCTCCGACTTTCCTGGGGGGAAGTCAGCGGGATATATCTTTGAAACATACCCCGCTTCTATAGTTGTATTAAGCGCTAGCGCGGCGACGATCAACTTCAGTCGTTGGTGCAGCAGCTTGTTCTTTGACAAGTTCAATATCGAACTGGATGTGTTTGAAAGGACCTTTTAAGCCACGTTTTGCAATTTCAGCTTCATCAGTCACATCCACCGCAGTTGCCACCAGGCCTTCACGGGTTGCGAATGCAAAGTCATCCCACAGGTACTGGTCGCCTTCGATGTTGAATTGAGTGGTCAGCTTGCGGTAGCCCGGTGCAGATACGAAGTAATGCACATGCGATGGACGGTTACCGTGACGGCCTAATTTGTCCAGTACAAACTGAGTTGTACCTTCTGGAGGGCAGCCATAACCGACCGGCATTGTTGTGAGTGCAACGTATTTGCCGTCTTGGTCACTGAAGATAGAGCGACGTAAGTTGAAATCAGACTGTGACTTATCAAAGAATGAATAGTTCCCTAGGCTGTTGGCATGCCAAATTTCAACTTTAGCGCCTTCGATGATATTGCCTTCAGTATCCGTCACTGTCCCTTCAATGATCAACGTTGGGATTTTGTCTGATTCAGAACCATCATCCATACGTGCAAAGCCAACTGACTCTGGTGCACCTGAGACATAAAGTGGGCCTTCAATGGTACGTGGTGTACCACCGCTAATTCCTGCTTTTGCATCTGCTTCATCAGCACGTAGGTCCAAGTAATGCTCTAGACCCAAACCTGCAGCCAATAGACCTAGCTCGTTTGCTTGGCCTGCATCAGTAAAGTATTCAAGACCTTTCCACAATTCAGTTTGTGAAATATCAAGATCTTCGATCGCCTGGAAAAGATCACCGAGTAAACGTACAGTAATTTGCTGTACACGCTCATCTACAGGACCTGTCGCAGTGTCGACATTCATTTGTTTTACTAATGCATCAATTTCTTGGCGATTCATACTATTACTCCTCAGTATATCTACATTCTTTTATGTGGCGCGCTGTTTAGCTTGCTCTGGCTGGCTAAATCTTGCTGGCCACAATCCTTGTTTGGTTACCCTCTGGTCTTGCTGTGAGAAGGGGAATAACGTTATTCCCCAATTCCCATATTCTTAATTAGCTGTCGTCATCACGAATAGAAGAAGGGTGACGATTCAATGCCATCACTTCGATCTTCATATAGGGATAGAGTGGCAGGCCCTGAAGCAGGCTGTGCAATTCTTCATTGCTTTCAACATCAAAAATACTGATGTTTGAATACTGGCCAGTGATTCGCCAGATATGGCGCCATTTACCCTGACGTTGCAAGTCGTGGGAATAGGCTTTTTCAATGGCCTTGATTTCATTGGCCTGTTCCACTGGCATATCCTGTGGAATGTTCACGTCCATCCGTACATGGAAAAGCATGGGTATCTCCTCGAATTATTGACGACGCAAGTTGTCAATCTTGTTTTCATCCAACTCAATCCCCAGACCAGATCCTTTCGGAATCTCAAGTTCAAAGTTTTGATAGTTGAGTGGGGTTTTCAAAATATCTTCAGTCAGTAGCAAAGGACCAAACAGTTCAGTACCAAAAGCTAATGTTTCAAAGGTTGAAAATACATGTGCCGAAGCAATCGTGCCGACCGGACCTTCCAGCATGGTGCCGCCGTACAGATCGATTCCTGCAAGTTTGGCAATATTTCCGACTTCACAACCTTCGATCAGACCACCTGACTGGGCAACTTTCACTGCAAAAACAGATGAACCGTTTTGTTTTGCAATTTCATAGGCTGAATGTGGGCCCATTAAAGATTCGTCTGCCATGATGGCAATATCAAAACGTCGGGTGAGACGGCGCATTGCATCGAGGTTATCAATCGCACATGGTTGCTCAATCAGATCAACACCGCCGTCTTGCAGCAACTGAATCCCTTTAATGGCGTCTAATTCTGACCAGGCACGGTTGACATCGACACGAATCGAAATATCTTTACCCAAGGCTTTTTTAATCGCCAGCACATGCTCAACATCTTCTTCAACTGGACGGGAACCAATTTTGAGTTTGAAAATGTTATGGCGTTTTGCTGCAATCATTTTTTCTGCTTCAACAATATCTTTTTCTGTATTGCCTGAAGCCAAGACCCAAAGCACTGGAATACTGTCACGTAAGCGGCCACCTAAGACCTCACTGAGCGGCTGCTGCATGCGCTGTGCCTGAATATCTAGCAGGGCAGTCTGAATCGCGCATTTGGCAAAACGGTTACCATTAATATTCTTTTTGATCGCTTGTAATGTTTGTGCAACATTTAAACCGGATAATGTCTTTAAAAGGGGGGCGAAATAAGTTTCAATATTGACTTTAACGCTTTCCGGGCTTTCATCACCATAACCTAAGCCGCCGATCGTCGTTGCCTCACCCCAACCGATATAACCATCTTCAGTGGTGATTTTAACTAAGACCAGGGTCTGGGTTTGCATCGTCGCCACAGCCATCTTGTGAGGGCGAATGGTCGGGATTTCTACCAGCAAGGTTTCAACTGACTTATACATAATACGGATTCACATTCTTGCTTTAATGCTTCGATTTGATATACCTTAAAAGAATAATGTTGATTGGTCTAAGATCGATTTAGCATTTTTTTATACTTTAAAGGTATTCTAGATCATGGAACTTAGACATTTACGCTATTTTGTTGCAGTGGTAGAAGAGCAAAGTTTTACTAAAGCGGCAGAAAAACTATTTATTGCTCAGCCTCCTTTAAGCAGACAGATCCAAAACCTTGAAGCAGAGCTGGATATTCAGTTATTTGAGCGTGGTAGCCGTCCATTGAAGACCACAGAAGCAGGTCAGTTCTTCTATCAGCACGCTGTTAAACTTTTGTCTAATGCGGAAGAAATTAAGTCGATGACCAAGCGCATCGGCATTGCAGATCGCACCATTACCATCGGTTTTGTTGGTTCTTTATTGTTCGGTTTGCTGTCGCGTATTCTGTTTTTGTTTAAACAGCAGCATCCTTATCTCAAAATCGAGATGATGGAAATGAATACTTATGAACAGATTCAGGCCCTCAAAGAAGGCCGTATAGATGTCGGTTTTGGCCGCTTAAGAATCTCGGATCCGGCCATAAAGCGGGTGTTGTTGCGTGAAGAGCGTCTAGTGGTGGCAGCGCATGCCAGTCATGTATTGGCTCAACGTGAGAGCCTACATTTATCTGAACTGGTCGATCAGCAGTTGTTTTTATATCCGAATACGGGAAAGGCTAATTTTGCCACCCAGGTGCGCGGCATATTTTCTGAGTATGGATTAGAGCCTAAAAATCTGCGGATTGTACGCGAATTGCAGCTGGCACTCGGTTTTGTAGCGGCGGGAGAGGGTGTTTGTATCGCGCCGGAAAGTGCACAAAATATTAAATTGGCCCATCTCAACTTTATACCTTTAGCAGATGCATTTGCTGTGAGTCCTGTATTTATGGCCATGCGTAATATGGATGAAAGTGAATATATCCGCTACCTATTTGATGCTGTCTATCAAGTCTATGATCTTGAAGCATTAAAGTATGATCGTTCGGTGTTTTAAGTCCAATCAATCATTTCAAGAGGCACAGCAATCAGCAGCTCTTGGCAAGTTTATTAGCCTATATTAAAAAATATTCCACCATTCAATAATATATTTTTTAATTAATTTAAATGTTTAGCCTGAATCAGACTTTATAGGTATAAAGGCATGCCTATTCAGTTTTGGACATTATTCTGCATCTTCTTCATTGTGGCTTTCATAAATTGAACTTCACAATCTGGAGGTGGAGATGTCTACAAATAAAGTGAATATAAATACGCTGATTGATGAAGCAAAGTTCACGCCCTTTCACTGGGGCGTGCTGATCTGGTGTTTGCTGATCATTATTTTTGATGGCTATGATCTGGTGATCTATGGGGTGGCCTTGCCTCTGTTGATGCAAGAATGGTCATTAACTACAGTGCAAGCCGGGATGCTGGCCAGTACCGCATTATTTGGCATGATGTTTGGTGCCATGACTTTTGGAACCTTGTCCGATAAGTTAGGTCGTAAAAAAACCATCATGATGTGCGTGGCTATTTTTAGTGGATTCACATTCATCGGTGCTTTTGCGACATCACCGGTCGAATTCGGAATCTTACGTTTCCTTGCCGGCTTAGGGATTGGCGGGGTTATGCCGAACGTGGTGGCCTTGATGACCGAATATGCGCCTAAGCGTATCCGCAGTACTTTGGTGGCCTTAATGTTTAGTGGCTATGCGATTGGCGGTATGACCTCTGCGCTGTTAGGTGCATGGCTGGTGCCACAATATGGCTGGAAAATCATGTTCTTGTTAGCCGGTATTCCACTGTTACTTTTGCCAATTCTTTGGAAATACTTGCCAGAATCGCTGATGTACTTGACCAACAAGCAACAGACTGCACAAGCAAATGATATTATTCAAAAAATATCTCCGACACAGGTTATTACCAGTGACACCCAGTTTGTACTGAATGAAGTACAAAAAGGTGATGAAGCCCCATTAAAAGCACTATTTCAACAAGGTCGCAGCTTCAGTACCTTCATGTTCTGGCTGGCGTTCTTTATGTGCCTATTAATGGTCTATGCCTTGGGAAGCTGGTTACCTAAACTGATGATTCAGGCCGGTTACTCGCTAGGTGCCAGTATGATCTTCCTGTTTGCATTAAATATTGGGGGGATGGTCGGTGCAATTGGCGGTGGTTATCTGGCAGATCGTTTCCACATCAAAAAAGTCCTCACAATCATGTTTTTATGCGGAGCAATCGCCCTGATCTTGCTTGGCTTTAACAGTCCGCAGTTTGTGCTCTATACCCTGATTGCTGTAGCAGGTGCTGCAACGATTGGCTCACAAATTCTACTCTATACCTTTGTTGCACAATATTATCCATCGACGGTGCGTTCTACCGGCATGGGCTGGGCATCAGGGATTGGACGTATTGGGGCGATTGTTGGTCCGGTACTGACCGGTGCTTTATTAACCATGAATTTACCGCATCAAATGAACTTCTTTGCTATTGCGATTCCTGGCGTGATTGCTGCGCTGGCAATTTTCCTGGTGAACTTAAAAAGCTCTGTAGATGGTCAAGCCCTTACAGCGAAGACTATTCAGCCAGATTCACTGGCAGAAAAGACCAGTTAATGAATTAAACTATAGTTAATAAAGATAGTATTACCAATGATATAGATCGCCATCGTAACGGGTGGTGATCTGTTGCTAGAATCTAGTCGAACAATAAAAAGCGAGTTTAGGATGAACACGACACTATTCACCACAACAATCAATAAGCCAACACTAAAACACACGCTTTTGATGAGCATGATTGCAATCAGTATGGGGAGCATGAGCTTATCGGTTCAAGCACAAACCACGCAAAGCAGTCAGCAGGAAATTGAACAACTGCGCCAGGAAGTTCAGGCCTTACGTGCCTTGATTGAACAGCAGCAAGTTCAGAAAGCGGCTGTAACTGCGTCGGTCGTCGCATCTACACCTGCAACTCCAGTCAGCAAACCGGTGATGAAAATCGCCAGTGGTGCCGAGTTTAATCTATACGGAAACATTCGTGCCGATGCATCTTATCAGGCTGAAGGTGGTTTACCAGTCCGCATGTTTAACCAGATTGGTGCAGTACCACTTGAAGGTGCTGGGGAGCGTAGTGATGAGTTTAAGTCGACACTTTCTGCCACGCGTTTAGGGATGGATTTTAAAGCACCTGTAGGTGCTGGGGATAAAGCACTCAGCGGTAAAGTTGAGGTGGACTTTTTAGGTGGGGCCGGCTTTGACAACCTGCGAATTCGTCATGCTTATATCAGCTATGCTAACTGGCTGATCGGTCAAACTTGGTCAAACTTTGCCACGCCAGACTATATTCCGGAAACTGTAGATGCTCTGGTATATGCTGGGGGTTCGATTAAACGCACACCACAAGTACGCCACACCAGCACTTTCAGCCCTGAAACCAATCTGGTCGTTGCAGTTGAAGATCCAAAAGACGGTACAATTAAACAACGCCTACCGGCTTTAACCGCACGTTTAAATCATAAATTTGCCGATAATTTTGCAGTCAGTGCACGTGCCATGGGTCATGAAAAACGCATCAATGAAAATGAAGAAATGGCGTGGGGCGTAGGGCTGGGGGCGAAATATGACATTGTGCCGGGGACGACTTTAAAAGCGGATTATTATCATGTCAAAGGCGATAGTAGCTTTGTCTCGAATGCCAATACCGGTGTAGTAGCAGCAGGCAGCGATCTTTACCAAAGTGAATTCGATTCGATTTCGGTGGGCTTAACCCAGCAATTTAATGACAAGTTGCGCGGTACATTAGGCTATGGTTATATGAATTTTGACCAAGATAATGGATATATTGCTGCTGCCCCGACTCTAACAGCAGTTAACAAAGACCTCTGGCAAGCGTGGGCAAACGTGTTCTATAGCCCAACCAAGCCACTCAGTTTTGGTCTGGAATATGTTTATGGTGAACGTGAGGCAGTAGCTGCAGCTACACCAAATGGCAGTAATAAAGGTGAGGACAATCGTATCAATGCGGTTGCCATTTACAACTTCTAAGATGCTTGTAAATTCGGGTATCTTGACCTAAAAAAAGCGTGGATGAAATCATCCACGCTTTTTCTATTTCTACTGAATCGTATCTGCTAAAAGATTCACTGCATTTTGTATCTCGGTGGTCCATTCAAAAGAACAATTCAGGCGCATATAATGCTGACTGGCATGATCCGGTTTAAACAATAATGCAGGGGCGATTGAAATACCTTTCTGAATCAGTTGCTCATAAAGCACCTGTCCATCTAGACCATTTGGCAATTCGATCCAGAGAAAATAACCACTGGAATAATAGTAAATTTTACATGTAGGCGCTAAGCGGTTTTTGAGTTCCTGATAAAACTTCTTTTTATATTTTTCCAGATTATATCTTAGCTGTCGTAAATGTTTTTCATAATGATGATGCGAAATAAATTCTACCAGCGTGTTCTGGAGTAAGGGACTGACCGTTAAAGTGCTCATGAGCTGCAAATGCTGAATGGTATCGGAAAATGGACCGGCATAGACCCAACCGACGCGTGCGCCCATGCCTAGTGTTTTGGAAAATGAAGCACAGTGCAGCACCATCTGATGCTGGTCAAAATATTTAACCGGTAGCGGTTTGGATGAACCATAATTCAATTCCTGATAAACATCATCTTCGATTAAATAGACCTGATATTCATACAAAAGTTCAGCAATTCTCTGTTTAATTTCCGAACTAACAGTAAAGCCAATCGGATTATGCGCGTTCAGCATTAGCCAGCACACCTTGATCGGATACTGTTTCAAAGCCTGTTCAAATGATGCCAGATCAAAACCGAATTGCGGATGCTCAGGGATAGTAATCACCTGTAGCCCCAAACGCTCGGCTGCCTGCCAGGCCCCATAAAATATGGTTTGTTGCAGCAGGATAAAATCACCGGGTTGGGTCAATGCCTGTAAAGACAGATTCAGTGCTTCTAGTGCACCGGATGTAATGACAATGTCATCTGCATGGCAAGCAATGCCTTGCAACTGGTAACGATTGGCAATCAGTTGGCGTAAATCCTGATTGCCAGGCGGCATATGATTCTGGTTGTTATAACTGCTTTTTCTTTTGGCCTGCTGCGCCAGAATCTGCATAAATTTGGCGTTATATAACAGCTCTGCATTGGGAAATGCGGAACCAAAAGGCACAATTTCTGCTGCTTGGATCGATTTTAAATAATTAAATACCACAGAGTTGATTTGAACTTTTGGGCTTAAACTAATCTGGATTGGTTGTTTGCTGTTGACCAGATCTGTAGAACGCTCTGCAACGTAATAGCCGGATTTATCTCTGGCATAAACCAGACCTTGCGCTTCAAGTTCCTGATAAGCATTGAGTACCGTCATCAGGCTATAGCCAGACAATTGGGTCTGTTCGCGGAGTGAAGGTAATTTTTCATGTACCCTCCATACGCCGTTTTCAATCATCTGACGGATATTCTGCGCCAGTTTTTCAGACTTATACATACACTTGCTTGAACTAAGACTGTTCTAATTATTTTGATTTATAGCATATTTCAAGATGCTCAATATAACAAATTAAGGTTAATGTGGTTGTCAGTCTATTTTCAAGCTGGCGTTCTATCGATCTGCTGTACTGTTCTTCTAAGATCAGTATCCAAGTAAATATTTCCATTCAAATGGGATGGTTGTATTAATCGGGTCGACATGAACTCAATACATGATCATTAAATTGAATATCAGGTCTCAACCTTTCTAGGGAAATTCTCTACCTCTCCATCAATCGTATTCTAATTTTTATACGCCTGAGTCACTTCTCTTAATTTGTCACAATTCGATACTTACAAATTCAGATTTACTTGCTAAATTCAGTCCACATGATGATAAAAACTATGTCACGGTCTTAGACCGAACCATCATGTATATATAACAACGATACGAATACACGGACCAATAACAAGCACAAAGGAGTGGACAATGCTCGGAAATATGATGTTTCAGCCTTTACTGATCAGCAGCATGATTGAACATGCAGGGCGCTATCATGCCGATACCGAGGTAATTTCCAAAAATACCGACACCAGCATTAAGGTGACTAACTGGGGCGAAATTCATCAAAACTCGAAACGTTTTGCCAAGGTATTGCAACAACTCGGCTTGGAACAGGGAGATCGGGTTGCCACCATTGCCTGGAATAATCATCGCCATTTAGAGTCCTGGTATGCTATTTCTGGCAGCGGTCTGGTCTGTCATACCATTAATCCGCGCCTGTTTCCGGAGCAGCTGATTTTTATTATGAATGATGCGGCAGATCGTGTGGTCATCTTTGATAAAACATTTGTACCTTTAATCAAGGCGGTAAAACCGCTGCTGACCTCAGTCGAGCATTTTATCTGTCTGGATGCTGCCGATCCGAGCGTCACTGAAGCCATTCCAGAAGTGCAATTTTATGATGATCTGATTGCCAGTCAACACACAGAATTTGAATGGCCAGTCATTGATGAAAACTCAGCCAGTTCACTGTGCTATACATCAGGAACCACGGGCAACCCTAAAGGCGTGCTATATAGCCATCGCTCTACTGTATTACATAGCTATGCCATCATTTTACCGGACTCATTAAATGTCTCGGCTGCCGATATTATGTTGCCAGTGGTGCCGATGTTCCATGTGAATGCATGGGGCACGCCATACGCGGCAGCCATGGTGGGATGCACGCTGGTACTGCCGGGGCCAGGTCTGGATGGTGCCAGTCTGGTGAATCTGATTGATACTTATAAAGTTTCAGTGGCGCTTGGCGTGCCAACCATCTGGCAGGGTTTGATTGCCGCAGCAAACCAGTCAGGTTCCAAGCTGGAAAGTCTGAAACGTAATGTAATCGGAGGATCGGCCTGTCCACCGGCAATGTTACGAACTTTCAAAGAGCAGTTTAACTGTGAAACAATTCATGCTTGGGGCATGACGGAAACAGGTCCAGTGGCTACTGCCAATCAGCTCAAAGCCAAACATTTACAGCTATCAGATGAAGAAAAACAGCAGATTCGTCTGTCTCAAGGCCGACCGCCATTTGGGGTTAGTGTACGTTTAACTGATGTAGAAAAATGTACGCATGAAATTGAACGAGATGGTGAAACTATCGGAAGTTTACAGGTGAAAGGGCACTGGGTTATTAATAAGTATTTCGGTAAGCAAGAATCTCCATTGACTGAGGATGGTTGGTTAGATACAGGGGATATTGGCACGCTGAATCAAGATGGTTTTGTAAAACTCAGTGACCGTTCCAAAGATTTAATCAAGTCTGGCGGCGAATGGATTTCATCGGTGGATCTGGAAAATATTGCTATGGGCCATCCGGAAATTGCGATGGCGGCGGTGATTGCCGCCCAGCATCCAAAGTGGGATGAACGTCCGGTATTGATTGCGATTAAAAAATCGGACAGTCAGCTGAGTGAGACAGAGCTACTCGATTATTATGCTGATAAAGTCGCTAAATGGCAGGTTCCAGACAGAGTGGTTTTTGTAGACTCAATTCCACTAAGTGGAACTGGAAAGATGCTGAAAAAAGATTTGCGGGAACTCTATGGGAATATTCTTTTAGAGCAGGCTGTCGGTTAGAGCCTCAACATGAAATTTTGATTGAGCCATATATGACATATCTTTTGTCATAAGAAAAGCCTATTCTAGAGAGGATAGGCTTTTTATAAATACTCATATCATTGATTTTTAAAGTTATATATGGAGTTTTAGGGCATTGGTTTTAGAAAATTATAAAATCTTAAATTTCTTTTTCATAAAGTAAAAAGCTAGGGTGTGTCCTCATTTGGCTTTGCACCAAATAAATATACAGGCTATACGAATCATAGATTTATAATTGCGTGCCAGTTTATCAAATCGAGTTGCAATAGCACGGAAATGTTTTAATCTCGCAAAAGCATTTTCAACTAAATGTCTTAATTTATATAGATATTTATCAAATTCCTTATTCGATCTCTTACTGTTTGATCTCAATGGAATAATGGGAATCATATTCTTGTTCTTGGCATATATTCTAATGTGCTCAGCATCATACCCCTTATCAGCAATGAGATAAGTTGCCTCGTCTACCGTATCAATCAGTTGTTTTGCAACTTGACTGTCGTGGACGTCACCCCCAGTGATTTTAAAATCAATCGGTAATCCATTCGCGTCGGTTGCAAGATGTATTTTTGTTGTTCGTCCACCACGTGATTGTCCAATTGCTCTTTCGAAACCATGCCGAGCTCCACTTGCATGTTGATGCACGCGTATGTAACTTCCGTCAATGAATACCCATTCTTGATCCAAGACGCCTCGTAATCTAAAAAAAATTTATCCCACAATCCCTTGCTTGCCCAACGATTAAAGCGATTGTAAGCAGTTTGCCAAGGACAAAATTCTTGGGGAATATCACGCCATGTGGCGCCTGTACGCAGTTTCCATAAGATCGCTTCCATGATATTTCTACTATTCTTTGAACAGTAACAACCGTGTAATCGCATAGTATCTTGAATTTGCTGCCAGATATCATCGGTGAGAAGAGTACGTGCCATTGAAAAAATATAGAAATCAAAAGAGCTTAAAGGAGGATTTTAAGTATTTAAAACCAATTTTTCAAATGAGGACACGCCCTAATAAAACACTTAACCAAAATAAATAATTTAAAAGAAAATAGTTAAAGAGAAATTCATCTTGATCCCAGAAAATAAATAACACACTTATATTATTAGCAGGTGATGTAAAATCTCCATCAATTAAGAATACAAAAGGAAATCCTCCTGCAAGTCTATGTACTTCCTCAATTTGATCTACCACTATACGATTAATAGGGATGTATCTTTGATAAAACAAAGATACCGAGGTTAGTGCAAAAGATAAAATGCTGATATATAATATTTTTTTCATAGACTAATTCTTTGTCTTTTAAGTTTATCAAAAACAACCAATAACACAGCCAGGAAATAGAGTCAGAAGAATGGTTGGTATATTGCTATACATTTCAACTATTCTTTAAAAAACTACCCTTTACGAATTTGTCTAAAAAGAATAAAACTAACGTAGCAATAATTAGAGAAGCTAATATATACGGTTAGCAATTTAAGGATGCTATGTTATCAATTCAAATTACTAGAGATGACAAATAATGTATCGCATGACGATCTCACAAGCAAAAAAATCACTCAGAATTGATTTCCCTATAAAAGTCAGCTTTTTATATAGAGTTAGCAGAATTAACAGATATAAAAATCCCTTTTTCTAAAAACTATAGTTTCAGCAGATGCTTTTGCTTCATATTGTCCGACAAAAAGCTCTATTATGTTTGATAAGCACATAATTTGACCTGTATTGATATGGTCTGAATTATAAAACGCTTTATGCTGACAACATAATAAATAGACAGTTGTACATTAATATTACTGTCTGCGGATAAGGGGATAAAAATGACAAGTATGCCGACCTATCAGCCGCATTGGGTTCGTGAAGATTTCATTGATTTTATTGGTGAAAAAATCCATCCAACCTGGGCGTTTAAAAAAGTTAAAGCGGCCATTATGGGCATTCAGGCCATCAGTCCTGACTTTTTCAAGATTCACTTGCGCCCGAATCATAATTTTAAAGCCAGGTCATTTCAGGCTGGCCAGCATATTGCAGTAACAATAAGACTCGATGGTGTACGTCATCAGCGATATTATTCTGTGGTGACGGTATTAAAAAATGGTGATCTGATTATTGCGGTGAAACAGCAAGGCAAAGTGTCACGCGCCTTGAGCCAGATGCAAATCGGGGCTGTCATTGAAATTTCGCAGCCGCAAGGTGACTTTATACTGCAAAACTCTAGCCAGCCAACCTTATTTCTGGCATCCGGCAGTGGTATTACTGCAATATATTCCTTGCTGCAAAAAGCAGTGATCCAGTCCCTGGAACAGATCGACCTGATTTATTTTACTCGCGATGATGCCTTTCATGCTGAATTGAAAACCCTGGCTTTAATGCATCCAAACTTGAAATATCATCATTTTAATACACGGGAACAGCAACAGCATCTGAATCAAAGATTATTGCAAAAACTGGTGCCAGATGTTGCAGAACGAAAAATATATGCCTGTGGCTCTGCTGGGATGATGAAGGCTGCACTTAGAATTGTAGAAAAACTGGATTTGAAATCCAATTTTCATTCGGAATATTTCCAGATTGTGGTCGATGAAAAAATTAAGGCGCAGCCAGTACAGTTTTTAAGATCGCAGCAAGTGTTTCAGGCTCAGTCCAACTTGCTGGAAAGCGCTGAAAATTCAGGCCTGCGTCCTGCTCATGGTTGCCGGATGGGAATCTGTAATACCTGTTCCTGTACCAAAGTCAGTGGCTCGGTGCGTAATGTCCTGACCGGTGAGGTTGATCATGGCAATAACACCCAGATTAAACTTTGTATTTCCCAGGCGATGAGTCCAGTCGTTATTAATTTATAAGCCAGTATTAAACGAATAAAAAGGTGCTCCCATGAATATGCAAATTGATTTTAAACGACACAGTAAGTCGCAATTTCTCAGTCCTGAACAGATTGAGGAGTTTGGTGCTAAAGTCGATGCGATCCGCCGCGAGGTCATGGACGATCTGGGTGAAAAAGACGCCAATTATATTTATAAAATCCGTAATTTTGTCCGTTATAGCGAAATTGCATCCCGAGGCATGTTGATGTTTGCTGGCTGGTTGCCACCGGTTTGGCTGGCAGGGACAGGGCTGCTTGGCATCTCCAAAATTGTGGAAAATATGGAGCTGGGACATAATGTCATGCACGGTCAGTTCGACTGGATGAATGATCCGACCCTGAACGGAACCACCTATGACTGGGATACGATTTCCACAGGAGATGACTGGAAATATACCCATAACTATATTCATCATACCTATACCAATATTGTCGGGATGGATCATGATGTCGGTTATGGCCTGATTCGGGTCAGTGAATCCCAAAAATGGGAACCACGTTTCCTGTTGAATATTCCACTGGGCATGCAGTTAATGGTGTTTTTTGAATGGTATGTCGGCCTGCAACGCTTGCATCTGGAAGATGTGATTGCCTATAAAACCAAAACCTGGAAAGAAGTTTGGAAAGAAGCGGCTCCACTGCGTCAAAAAATGCGCCGTCAGGTGTTAAAAGATTATGTATTTTTTCCAGTGATTGCTGGCCCGAATGCCATTCCTGTGTTTGCCGGAAATGCTGTAGCCAATGTAATTCGTAGTCTGTGGGCGTCTGCGGTGATTTTTAATGGTCATTTTACGGAAGATGCTGAAACTTTTGAGATGGACAATACCGACAATGAAACCCGTGCTGAGTGGTATTTACGCCAGGTTCGTGGTTCGAGTAATTTTACCGGGACGGACTGGCTGCATATTTTGAGTGGTAATTTGAGCCATCAGATTGAACATCATCTATTTCCGGACATGCCAGCCAATCGCTATGCGCAGGTGGCGCCGAAAGTAAAAGCGCTGTGTGCTGAATATGGCATTCATTATAATGAAGCGAGCTTTATAAAACAGTTTTCTACTGTTTGGGTGCGTCTGGCCAAATGTTCATTGCCGAATCACTGGACTGCACAGATTATTGAAAAAACCCACTCTGCTAAATCTGCATTGAGCTACTTTAAATCCAAAATCATGCCCTAATTTTTAATGTGTGGTATTCACCCGTTTGCTACGCCTCAATAGATTTACATGGTCTATTGAGGCCTTTTTTGCTTTTTTGTCGTTTTAGTAGAAATTGAATCATCCATTTTTATGAATGAAGTATGGAGAGATATTTCAAAAAAATCACCAAAGAAAAACAGATACGGTACTGCTGAAACGCTTTGCCTACAACAACCTGCTTAAGCTCTAGAGGGTTGTCTCTATAATGGCCGCGTTGTCACACTCAAGGGCTCAGTTTTGAAATATCTTCAATTTTTTTCAGGCATCTCATTATTACTGCTTTTAACTGCTTGTAACCTCACAGAAGCACCAGCTCCAGATTATCAGGGAAACTGGAAAAATACGCTGGAAAATCCAAAACTTGAAAATGTATTGGTCATTTCGAAAAATGGTGAAAATTACTTCATTACCAACACCATAAAAGACAAAGAAACTGGTAAAACCGAAAAGAAAAATCCGATGCCGGCAGCAGTGAGCAAAAATGGCTTACTTCAGTTAAATGCAGGTGCGGGTATGGTTGATTTTGCAATCGATGAAAAAACAGGAAATCTGGTCGGTTCAGGCTCAGTCTATGAGAAAGCCAAATAACGTTTTCTTCTCAGGTCAGAGATCTGCAGAAAAAAATGTCATGAAATACAATGATTCATGGCATTTTTTTTATTGGGCTAAACTTAATAACTCAGTAAAATCTTCTGCAAAATAATTTGCTTGGACCTTGATCAAATCTATTTCATGAACAGAGTATTGATCATAAACTGCAATCACATCGATTCCTGCATTGTTGGCCGCTTCAACGCCAATTAATGAATCCTCAATAATCAGGCAATCTGCGGCTTGCACCTGAAAATGCTGAAGGGCATTGAAATAGACTTCAGGATGCGGCTTGATGTTCTGCACATTTTCACGGGTCAAGAGCAGGGCAAAGTCATCATTAAAGCTGATTTTTTTGTTAATGTTTTGATTATTGTCCTGATAACGCTGCACATTGAACAAACTGGTGGTTGTGGTCAGGGCGATCTGAATCCCTTGTTGTTTCAGGGCTTGAATGAACCGTTCAGCATGTGGTTTTAGCTCGACCACATGATCGAGAAAATGCCGTGAAATTGCATAACGGCGGTTTTTTACTTCTTCTTTATTCGGCGCAAATCCATAAAGCGCTTTTAAATAAGCACAATATTCCAGATAGGGATCCGGCCGATGTTTAAATTTTTTGAGCTGAAGATCGCGCTGTTGCTGGATCTGACTTAAGTCGACTTCAATATTTGCCAACTCCTGAATCAGCGCAGCATCGACCTGATTCCAGACTCCCACGGAATCAATCAAGGTGCCATCCAAATCAAAACACACCAACTTTTTGCCTTGGAACATAAGATATTTCTCTTAATTTGCATCGTTAATTCTGTGGGCTTGAGTATATAGCATGAAGCTTGCGTGTTTAAGTTGACCAAGGAAAAACAGAAGTGCATATTTACAACAGAACTACTTGTAACGAGGCTCCACATCAGAGAAAAGTAATTTTTAACACCACATGGAAATTGACTGATCCTAGAAATCGTTGCAAAGTGTTATATTTGAACATTGGCAATTGATAAAATGATGTCGATGATATCTTCGTCAAAATTATTAGAAAGTTAAAGGAAATGTGTTTCTGTGTTTGAACTTGACTGTAAATTGCTCAGTATTTTTTATTATGTCTATAAATTTAAAAACGTATCTCAGGCAGCTGATCATTTAGACATGAGCCAGCCAGCGGTGAGCAATCTGCTGAATAAAATTCGCCAGCATTATGGTGATCCTTTATTTTTACGTATTGGCAATGAAATGCTGCCGACAGATTTATCTAAGCAGTTGTTTCCCTTGGTCAGTGAAGCACTCAGTAAAGTTGAAGCGATTAATAATTTCACCATCAATTTTGATCAGGTCACTTCACAGCAACGTTTTACACTGGCGATGACCGATGTATCGCATCTGGTGTTATTGCCAAAAATTTCACAGTATCTCAAGCAGCATGCATCACATATCCGCCTGAATGTGCGTCCGATTACCTCGGAAACCAGTTATCAGATGGCCAATGGCGAGATTGATCTGGCTTTGGGCTTCTTGCCAAATCTGGAGAATGGCTTTTATCAGCAGAAACTGTTTGAACAGTATTATGTGGTGATCGCAGCGAAAGACCATCCGCGACTAACGGGTGACAGCATCACGACCGAAGAGTATTTACGTGAAACCCATATCGATATTGATGCCGGGATGGGGCATTACCATATTGAAAATGAATTGCTGAATCTGGAACTCAAGCGCGACATTCTAATGCGTCTGCCCAGCTATTTAGGCGTGGGACTGGTGGTACAGGAAACCGATGCGATTGCGACCGTGCCTTATTATTTGAGTGAAGTCCTGTTATCACGTGGCAATCTCAAGATTTTTGGGGCACCGATTGCTTTCCCGACCTATTCTGTAAAGCAGTATTGGCATATGTCCTGTCATCATAAAACCAGTCATCAATGGCTACGCAATATGTTGCATGAAATCTTAAGCAAATAGCATTTCAGCATACATGCATTGTGCTGCAATCTGCTTTTTCTCTATCTCAGAGATTTCGACACCATCCCATTTTTCAATCTGCTCGATTAACCAGATAAAATCGGCAAGCTGCGGTTTCGCACTTGCACCAACAAGATTGCGGATGATGTTTTGAATTTTATGATAGTCACAGACATGACGCTGTGCAGAGCATTCAAACTGGATAATCTGATAATCAACCAGCATGTCCCAAACTTGGGACAGATCAGCACGCTGTTTTAAATCCGTTTGGGCTTTCTGGACAGCATTGACCAAAGCCTTCACCGTGCATGGATGTAATTCTGCCCATTCCTGAGTCATGGCCAGAACCTTGTCGGCAACTTTAGGAATGACATTCTGGCTTGCAGCGACAATTAAACTATAGCCTTCAAGCTTGGCCTGAATATTCCAGGGTTCTCCCACACAAAAGCCATCAAAGACCTGTTCCGAGATTCCTTTTACCATCGAAGCTGGTGGTGAGGTCATGAGCTGAATCTTGTGGGCAATATTGACATCTGTCAGGGCTAACCATTCTTTTATACAATAATGATGAATTGAGTGCTTATAGACATAGGCCAGATTCATTTTCTGCTGTTGTTGCAAGGCCTGCACCAGTTTTTGAGAACTGCTTTTTTCATCATCTTCTGCATCAATTCCCAATTCATGACACAGATCTTGACGCAGGCTGATAAAAGCCTGATTCATGCTCAGTACCAACGGGGTTTGCAAAGCCACCTGTAACTGGTCTGTACCCAGAGCAGCAGCAGGTAGCATGGCGGACAAACAATGCGCAGCGTCCAGAAAGCCATAGGCCAGACGGTCTCTTAAACTGGACCAGGAGGCCTCCCGGATTAAGTTGATGGTTAATCCCTGTTCGGCAAAATAACCCTGTTTTTCGGCCCAGAGAATGGCCACACAATCAAGCAAAGGAATATAGCCAATATTGAGTTCAGTTTTTTCTAATGTGGACATATGCTTTTCCTTATTGGCCCAATAACAGCTTCTGTGCATCGAGCAGGCGTCTGGCCATTTCACCAATGGTAATCCGGTGACTCATGGCATTTTTACGTAATAAGGCAAAGGCCTGTTCTTCAGATAATGCATGCAGCTGGATCAGCAATGCTTTGGCTTTATCGATATCTTTACGGTCAATCAGCTTGTCTTGGGTTTCTTTTAAATCGTTCAGCAGCTTTTTATGCTTGCGGAACTGTTCAATTGATATTTCCAGAATGCTTTCTAATTTGCTGGGATCAATACCATCGACAATATAAGCCGTGATCCCGGCATCAATCGCACTTTTGATGGTGTCTTTATTGGAGTTTTGGGTAAACAGTACGGTAGGAAGTTCATATTGGCTGACACAGCTTTCAATAATATCCCGATGTGGATGATCCATATTTAGCAGAATCACATCTGCATGGATGCCTTTGACATGCACCATATTCAGATCATTCAGGATTAAACAGGCCACCACCTGAAAATCATGTAACAGCAGCGATTCCTGGATGAATTGGGCGCGCTCCAGATCATCATCAATAAGAGCAATTCGTAATTTAGACATGGAATATTTTCAAGTAAGGCCTAAGGAATATTCAAGTACGAATAATGCAAAAAACATGCCATGATATTGGTGCATCAAAGAGTTATTTTGAGTTCAATTTGGTGCAGGAGTTTGGCATCCATCATCAAAATAAAGCATTTCCTGCAATTTTCTGGCTGATATCAGTCATTGTGTTACTAAAAAAGTTGGCATGCTTCCTGCATTTATCAAATTGTCAAAGATGACTTTCAATACGAATAACGGCCAACGATGCCCGTTCTGATCGTAGTTGCACTTTAAAAGGGTGCAACTGATATTTCGTTCAGCACAGGATAAATGACATGGTCAGTTGTTCAGCAATACAAACCGTACGGGCATTTCAACCTTTGATCCAGCATTTCAAACAGCTGGGCACGGTATTTACCACCCATTCAAACAGTCGACATATCAACCACTAGATCTGATATGTGGCTTTTTATCGTCTTTAAAAAAACAATAGTCGGAGCGCAGATATGAAAATTCTCATGATTGGGCATGGCATGGTGGGGCATAAATTCATCGAATCTGTACTGGAACAGGCCGGTGATGACATTGAGCTGACCATTTTGGCAGAAGAGCCACATTTGGCTTATGACCGGGTACATTTGACCGAATATTTCAGCGGCAAGTCGGTCAAGGATCTGAGTCTATGCCGTAGTGATTTCGCCGATGCCTATGGCATTGATTTACGACTGAATACCAAAGCAGTTGAAATGGATCAGCTGAATAAAACGGTAACGACTAATCACGGTGATGTGCTGAGTTTTGACAAGTTGATTCTTGCCACCGGCTCTTATGCCTTTATACCGCCAATCCCGGGCAATGAGCGTCAAAACTGTTTTGTCTATCGTACTATTGAAGATCTGGACGCGATTCGTGCCGCCAGCCTGAATGCAAAAACCGGTGTGGTGATTGGTGGCGGCTTGCTCGGACTGGAAGCAGCGAAGGCATTACGAGATCTGAATCTAGACACCCATGTGGTGGAATTTGCACCGCGTCTGATGGCGGTGCAGATTGATGATCTGGGTGGCCGGGTATTGCGTTCTAAAATCGAAGATTTAGGCGTCAAGGTTCATACCCAGAAAGCCACATCAAGTATTGAAGATGGTGACAGCACTCAGCATGTAATAAAGTTTGGCGATGGCTCAGTCCTTGAAACCGACATCATTTTATTCTCTGCCGGCATTCGCCCACGTGATGAACTGGCCCGGCAGAGCGGTCTGCTCATCGGTGAACGAGGCGGTATCATCATTAATGATTATTGCCAGACCTCACATCCGGACATTTATGCCATTGGTGAATGTGCACTTTGGGACAATAAAATTTATGGTCTGGTTGCACCAGGCTATGACATGGCGCGTATCGCAGCGAAACATGTACTGGGCCAAGAGAGTCATGCATTCGCTGGCGCCGACATGAGCACCAAGCTCAAACTGATGGGTGTGGATGTTGCTTCTATTGGTGACGCACATGCCATGTCACCTGGTGCCTTGAGCTATTTCTATGCTGATGAAGCCGCGCAGGTTTATAAAAAAATCGTGGTGTCAGCAGACAGGACCAAGCTGCTGGGCGCGGTGCTGGTGGGCTGTGCCAAAGAGTATAGCGATCTCCTACAAATGATGCTGAATGGTCTGGCTGTACCGGAGCAACCGGAAAGCCTGATCATGCCAGGCTTTGATCAGTCAACTTCCAAATCGGGTGGCAGTGGCATCGATTTATTGCCTGACAGTGCGACCATCTGTTCCTGTAATAACGTTTCCAAAGCTAATATCTGTTCAGCCATTGATGGCGGTGCAACTTCATTGGGTGCACTGAAAAAATGCACGCAGGCTGCAACGGCGTGCGGTGGCTGTGCGCCACTGGTGACGCAGGTTCTCAAATCCGAATTACAGCGTCAGGGTGTCACGGTGAACAATCACCTGTGCGAACATTTTGCCTATTCGCGTCAGGAACTGTATCACCTGGTACGCGTGCATGAAATCAAGACTTTCTCTGACCTGATTCAGCAACATGGTCATGGGATGGGCTGTGATATCTGCAAACCGACTGTGGCCAATATTCTGGCATCCTGCTGGAATGATTTTGTTCTGAAACCAAGTCATGCCGGTTTGCAGGACAGCAATGACTATTATCTGGGCAATATCCAGAAAGATGGTTCCTATTCGATTGTGCCACGTGTGGCAGGCGGCGAGATCACCCCGGATGGCCTGATTAGCATCGGTCAGATTGCCAAAGATTATGGCTTATATACGAAAATCACGGGTGGACAACGGATTGACATGTTTGGTGCGCAGGTACATCAATTACCGGAAATCTGGGGAAAACTGATCAATGCCGGTTTCGAGTCCGGACATGCCTACGGCAAATCCTTACGTACCGTGAAATCTTGTGTGGGCAGTACCTGGTGCCGTTTTGGCGTCGATGATTCTGTCGGCTTGGCGATTTTTCTGGAAAACCGTTACAAGGGCCTGCGTTCACCGCATAAAACCAAAATGGCCGTATCCGGCTGTACCCGTGAATGTGCCGAAGCACAAAGCAAGGATGTGGGGGTGATTGCCACGGAAAAAGGCTGGAATTTATATGTCTGCGGCAATGGCGGTATGAAGCCGCGCCATGCAGAACTGCTGGCTTCAGATCTGGATACTTCCACACTCATCAAATATATCGACCGCTTCTTTATGTTCTATATCCAGACGGCGGATCGTCTACAGCGCACCAGTGTATGGCGTGACAATATGGAAGGTGGGCTGGATTATCTGAAAGATGTCATTGTGCACGATTCGCTTGGCATTGCGGCTGAACTGGAAAGCCGTATGCAGCATGTGATTGGCACTTATCAGGATGAATGGCGCACCGCGATTGAAGATCCAGAAGTACGCAAACGCTTTAAAACCTTTATCAACGCCAAAGCAGCCGAGCAGAATGACCCGCATATTCAGTTTGCACCTGTACGTGGTCAGATCCGGCCAAAGACTGACGCTGAACGTGATCTCAACCGTATTCCAGTGGTTGAAGCCTAAACACCACAGTCAGGGAGAATGAAAATGACAATTTTAAAAGATATGAACGAACTGAACTGGTACGAAGTCTGTCATCTGGATGAGATCACCCCGAATACTGGTGTTGCAGCTTTGATTGAAGATCAACAGATTGCAATTTTTCGCGTGGGTCAGGAACAGCGGGTGTATGCGCTCAGCAATCAGGATCCGTTTAGTCTGGCCAATGTCATGGCACGTGGCATTCTGGGCGATCTGCAAGGTGAGCGTGTAGTCGCATCCCCAATTTACAAGCAGCATTTCAGTCTGGTGACCGGCCGTTGTCTGGAAGAGCAAGATCAGAAATTACTGGTATTTCCAACCCGAATTGAAAATGGCACAGTCTTTATCAGCCCAACTGCACAAAAGACCTATATTTCCAGTAATGGTCAAAACACAGAGCGTTTAAAACTGGTATTGGTCGGGAATGGGCTGGCGGGTATGCGCTGTCTGGAAGACTTGCTGGATATGGCGCCAGATCGTTATGACATTACCGTGATTGGGGAAGAGCCATGGGGCAATTACAACCGCATCATGTTGTCACCGGTATTATCTGGTGAGAAAAGTTTTGCCGAAATTATGTTGCATTCAGTCGACTGGTATACTGAAAAAGGTATCCGTTTTATTGGCGGAGATGCAGCACTCTCTATCGACCGCTCACGCAAACAGGTGCATACCGGAAAAGGCGAAATGGTTGCTTATGATCGTCTGATCCTCGCCACTGGTTCCAAACCCTTTATACCGCCAATTCCAGGTGCTGAACTTGAAGGCGTGATGAGCTTCCGGGATATTCAGGATGTTAACCGCATGCTGGATTACTGCAAAACCAAGCAAAATGCCGTCGTCATTGGCGGTGGTCTGTTAGGACTGGAAGCCGCATATGGCTTGAAACAGCGAGGGATGAATGTAACGGTGCTACATCTGATAGACCGTATTATGGATCGTCAGCTGGACATGAAAGCCAGTCAAATGCTGAAGAAATCAATTGAAGAAAAAGGTATTAGGATTATCACCGAAGCCAATACCGAAGAACTACTCGGTAGTGATGGTCACGTGACTCAACTGCGCTTAAAAGACGGGACAATGCTGGATGCTGATCTGGTGGTATTCGCCGTCGGGATTCGACCAAATAAAAGTCTGGCCGAACAGTCTGGCCTGCGCTGTAACCGCGGCGTGCTGGTGAATGACACCATGCAGACCTATGATCCGAGTATTTATGCAGTGGGTGAATGTATTGAGCATCGTGGTCAGACCTTTGGATTGGTTGAGCCATTATGGGGACAGGCCTTTATCTGTGCGACTCATCTGGCTGAACATGGCCGACTGACCTTTAAGGCACCGACTGTTCCGACCCAGCTTAAGGTCAGCGGATGTGACGTATTCTCGGCAGGTAATTTTGAACCGACTAATGATTTCGAAGATATCGTGCTGAATGATGAGAAGCGTCAGATTTATAAACGGATCATCATTCAACAGGACAAAGTCATCGGTGCGGTGTTGTTTGGCGATACTGAAGATGGGGCATGGTATGCCGAACTGATTGCAGATCAGACACCAATTAGTAATATCCGCAGCAAGCTGCTTTTTGGTCGGGATTTTGCATTAAGGAAAGTAGGCTAATCGGATAAAGCTCTCCAGCCCTTCTTTAGCAAAGGAGGGTTGGGGAGGATTAAATTTTAGGCTTGCTCATTCAGAAATTATATTGCTGGATAAGCCTTCAATTGTAGGTTGGTGCAACAAAGCCAATTACATTTAAAAATATGGCACGTTATTTGCTGATCTATTTAGTAAATATGGCAACGGCGCCATGACACGATTGATCTGCTTAAATAATGCAAGGCAAAGACGCCTAGGGTTGAAATAGACCTTAGGCGTCTTTTTATTTAATAACAGGCAAGAAATTTTTATATAAAGGGGATAAAACTATGGCTTATCTTGCTCCTGCAGAGTTTGCAAAAAAAGTAGTCGATGCTGGTGAAGCAAAACTGCATATGGCCACACGTGATGTTGTAATTCGTGCATTTATGGCCGGTGCGATTCTGGCACTGGCAGCAGTATTTGCGGTGACGATTGCTGTACAGACAGGGGTGCCACTGATCGGTGCACTGTTATTTCCAGTCGGGTTTTGCATGTTATATCTATTGGGCTATGACCTGCTGACCGGGGTATTTGTATTGACTCCTTTGGCCTGGCTAGACAAACGTCCAGGGGTGACATGGGCGCGTATTTTAAAAAACTGGGGGCTGGTGTTTTTAGGCAATTTTATTGGATGTTTAACCGTCGCGATCTTGATGGCGGCGGTCTATACCATGGGTTTCGCAGCTGAACCAAACGAAGTCGGCGTAAAAATTGCTCATATTGGTGAAGACCGGACTTTGGGTTATGCCGAATATGGCTTTGCTGGCTGGATGACCATCTTTATACGCGGCATGCTGTGTAACTGGATGGTGTCACTTGGTGTGATTGGCGCCATGATGTCAACAACTGTAAGTGGAAAATTCATTGCCATGTGGATGCCGATCATGCTGTTCTTTGCCATGGGATTTGAGCATTCTGTCGTGAATATGTTCCTGTTCCCATTTGCCATGATGATGGGCGGTGATTTCTCGATTACAGACTATTTCTTGTGGAATGAATTACCGGTAGTGCTGGGTAACCTGGTTGGTGGTTTAGCTTTAACTGGTCTGGCGCTGTATACCACGCATGTCCGTACAGGTGATAAAAAAGAATTTTAATTTGAGCATGATATTTATGTCTTGAAATTGAAGGGATCGATTCGATCCCTTTTCGAGTGTCTACAATGAATAAAAAATTAAAGATCAGTATCGGACAATATTCTTCCGCCGGAATCAAAGCACAAAATCAGGATTTTCATGGCATTTATATTCCTGAAGGCCATGCGCTGAGCAGCAAAGGTATTGCCTGTGCCATTGCAGACGGGATTAGCAGCAGCAATGTCAGCCATATTGCGGCAGAAACGGCGGTCAGTAGTTTTTTATCCGATTATTATTCAACTTCGGATGCATGGAGTACCCAAACTTCAGCTGCTCGGGTGATTCGTGCGACCAACTCCTGGCTGTATGCGCAAACCCAACAGAGTCAGGGACGCTTTGATAAAGATCATGGTTATGTCTGCACCTTGAGTGCACTGATTTTGAAACAAAACAGGGCACATATTTTTCATGCAGGTGATAGCCGTGTTTATCGCATTCAAGCCCAAAGCATTGAACAGCTGACCATTGATCATCGGGTTCGTTTATCTTCAACCGAGCATTATTTAAGTCGTGCTTTAGGTGTAGATCATCGGATTGAAGTCGATTATCAACAACTTGAATTATGTGAAGATGATTTGTTTCTCTTGATGACCGATGGCGTCTATGAATTTATCAATATACAGCAGATCTCGGATATGCTGCAGCAAAAACAAAATCTGGATACTATTGCCCAATCTATCGTCGAACTAGCCTTAAAGCGCGGCAGTGATGACAATCTCAGCATTCAAATCATCCGAATTGATGCATTAGCTCAAGAGAAAAGCTTTCAGATTCAGGAAAATATTTTATTTCCACAGCAACTCAGTCATGGTGATTTGTTTGAAGGTTATCGCATTCATAAAATCCTGCACCAAAATCATCGCAGTAGCCTTTATTTGGCGCAGGATGCAGCCACACAAGCTCAGCTGGTCATTAAAACCTTGTCTGTCGATTTGCAGGATGACCTGAAAGCAGTGGAACAATTCCAGCTGGAAGACTGGGTATCCAAGCGTTTAAAACATGAAAACCTGATGCACTACTATCCGCATACAGGCAGTAAAAAGTTTTTATTTCAAAGTTATGAATACTTGCAAGGGGAAAGCTTAAACCGATGGCTACATCGTCAAAAAACTGCTTTAAGTTTAAAACAACTGATTCCGATTATTGAACAGGTGGCCAAAGCACTGAATGCCATGCATCGACTTGAAATGCTGCATCAGGATGTACGGCCAGAAAATGTCATGCTGCTTGAACCGATTGATGCTTTGAAAGTAAAACTGATTGATTATGGATCGACGGCAGTTAGAGGGCTGGTCGAACTGAATCCTAAACATGCAGATGTGCCTTTGGGAACGTTGGCATTTATGGCACCAGAGTATTTTATAGGGCGCTCACCCTCGGTAAAATCAGATCAGTTTTCACTGGCAGTGATGAGCTATTATTTATTGACCCGGCAATTGCCTTATGGGACAGAGCTGGCGCGCTGCAAGACCGAAAAAAAATTAAAAAAGGTACGCTATCATTCACTGTCTGAATATCGTCCGGATTTGCCCAAGGGTTTGGATGCGATTTTTAAAAAAGCACTGTCAATTCGTCCAGAGCAACGTTATGAGGCACTTTCAGCCTTTATCTATGATCTGAAACAACCCGACCTTGAATTAAAACAATCTGCTTCGCGTCCTGTCATTGAGCGTTATCCGCTTGCATTCTGGCAATGTTGCACCGCGATTCTGTTTGTTTTATTGCTCCTGGTTATTTCCCTGTATTTTATCAAATGAAGATCAGCTCCATAGGCGAATTTTAATCTGTCAAACCAGTGCTATCGGAAATGCTGTTGTAAACTTTGCTGCGAAAAAGTAAAAAAAATAGCAAAGGCCATGATATAGAAATTTAGCTCTATAAGGCTTTAGAAAGAGGTTATGAATGACATGCGATCAATCATCCGCTCAATTTTAACCAGCTTTATAGATAAAGAAACTGGTATAGCTCCAGGTAAATTTATCTGTATATTATATTTTGCCAACTGGAAATACATCTGTGCAGAATTAAATCACTTATTATTTATAATCAAATAGTTAATTTTTAAGTTCTTGGAACTTGTGCAGATGTGGTAAAGATCTTGCAAGTTCAATTGCAGAAAAAATATAAAATTAAATCAAAAAACATACGCTGATCAGTCAGTTTTTTGGCAGAAAATAATGCTTCGATTCAGGATTGTTCATTTATGCTACGCCATGATTTTTAAAACCAGAATCCCGCAGGATTACGATCACGGATACAGGATTGTATAAACCCGATATGAATACGATAACGATTCCACTAAATAAAAAACCGCTTAGCTTGATGATTCTTTCGGTTCTTTCAAGCGCTGTGTATGCCGAAACATCTATAAGCCAGAAGACTGTACAGCAGCTCAACACCATCGTGGTCAGCGCTGAACAGGCAGATCCACAGCAGCAATATCAGGCCGAGCTTGCTCAGACTTCAGGTGGCACCAATTTTATTTCAGCCGAGCAACTTGAGCATCAGCATATTGCAAATAATGCCGATGTGTTTCGTTTACAACCTGGTATCTATGCTCAATCTCCGGGCAATGAAGGGGCCAAGGTTTCCATCCGTGGTTCCGGTATTAACCGGACTTCAGGTGCCCATGCCTCTGGTACTTTTGTGCTGATTGATGACATTCCGTTTACCGGGCCGGGCGGCACAGCTTATGAATTACTAGAGCCTTGGTGGATTGATCATGTTGGCGTCTACCGTGGTGCGAACGGTTTTAAACAGGGAGCGCTGGCTTTAGGCGGAGCGATTAACTATAAAAGCAGAACCGGTGCCGAGCAGAATGGCTCTGAGCTGAAGTATGAAGCAGGCAGTCATGGTTATCAGAAATACCAGTTCAGTACCGGCCGCAAGCTGGATCAACTGGATTATTATCTGGCAGTGACCGGTTCACAGTTTGATGGAATCCAGGATCATGCCGAAGGTGATGGTAAAGGTCTGGCTTTTAATCTTGGCTACCAGATTAGCCCGGATATAGAAACCCGTTTTTATGCCCGTTACCGTGAAAGCAAACATCTGACACCGGGGCGTATTACCCAAGAACAGCTGAAAAATAATCCTGAAGCAGCCAATAGTTTTAATTTGGCCGTAGATGCCAAACGTATTCAGCCTGGCAGTACCTGGCTCGCCAATACCACCACCTGGAATTTGCAGGATGATGCAAAACTGACAGGAAGTCTGGCTTATCATCATTATCCGCTAGATTTACGTGAAAGCAGTTATCGTACCAATGTCGATTATGAAGATATTACTGCACGTATTCAGTATGAAAAACCCTACCAATTATTTGGACTCGAGCATCAGGGACGTATTGCCTTGCGCAGTACCACGCATCGGCCCAACAGTGGCGTGACGGAAACCATCCGTACTGACAGGGTTATTGATGAAGTCGAGTATCCGGCAGATACGGTCACACGCCGATATACTTATCGTGGTTCAGACAACGTATTGCAATTTGATCAGCAGACGGCGCTCAATGACCGGCTTTCCCTCGATCTGGGTCTTGCAGCAGTTTATGCCCATCGTGAAAGTGAAGTGACTTATCCAGTTGCCAGTCCTAGAATTAATCAATATGAATGGCATTTTGCCCCACGTCTCGGAATGACTTATCAGCAAAACGAGTCTTTGCAGTGGTTTGCCAATTTAAGCCGCAGCATCGAACCGGCTCATCCTTGGGCGATGTCATGGTCATCACCTTATTATTTTGAGGAAGGGGTTGCCTCAGGTCGGGTACGTGCTCCGATTCATTTAAAAACCCAGACTGCAAATAGTTTTGAAGTGGGTGGACGTGGCCAATCAGGCCTTGGTGACTGGGCGCTAAGCTATTATTACTCTAAAGTTAAAAATGAACTTTTAAGCTCTGAAATGATTAAGGATTATGGAAATAATACTGCCCCTTCAGAAGAAAGAATTGGTGTAGAAGCAAATGCCACGCCAACCATTCATCAAGGCATCGAACTCAGTTTAGATACACCTCTACGCGAATTTCAACACGGTGAGTTGCGTTTGCAACAGGCCTATACACTGAGTGATTTCCAATATAAAAATGATCCGCTATTTGGCGAAAACCAGTTGCCCGGGATTCCAAAACATTTGTATCAGGCACAGCTCAGTTATGCCATGCATAATGGTTTCTATATTGGCCTGAATAGCGAATATGCCTCTAAAATGGCGCATGATTATGCCAATAGCCGCTTTAGTGATGATTACCAGATCTGGGGCATTGATCTGGGTTATGCACCTGAACAGCAGTCCTGGAAAACCTGGATCAACTTCAAAAATATCACCGATGAAAAATATGCTGCTGTGGTGATTCCCGGTCTAAATGATCAAGGAAAGGATGAGGCGCGTTCTTCACCAGGCGAAGGATTCTCGACTTATGCTGGCGTATCTTTCAAGTTTTAAAAGTTAGGCTCTGATAGCAAAAAAAGAGCGGGGATTAGCCCGCTCTTTTTTTTTTGGTCAATTTAATATCAGAAGTGCTTCTTGATTATCCCTGGATAATTCCATTGACGCCCGTGACGATCATGTCGATCGCAATGGTACCAATCAGCAGCGCAGCAACACGGCCAACAATATCCACATATAAATCTATATAGTTGGAGTATTTATGCTGCAAATGATCATGCAGATATTTCATGAGAATCAGTAAGCTACAGGTCAAAAACAGGGTAAGAAAAATCACCAGCATGGTTTGCCATAAACTGAGCTGAATTCCGGTAATCACCGCCGCTGAAATGGTGCCCGGGCCAATCATAAATGGCATGGCAATGGTGCCTGCCAGATGATGAGGTGCCCCACGCATCACGCCAATGGTATCGGCGCCTTCAAAGACATAGCGATAACCAATCACCAGAAAAATGATACCGCCAAAAATCTGGAAAGATTCAAAGCGTACATGCAGCACTTCCTGAAAGAATGCTTCACCGGTCTTGGCAAAAATGATAAAGACGATAAAACTGATCAGGCTGCCCTGAATCAATGCCATGTTAAATACTTTGGCCTCGGAATTACGGATAATTCCGAGCATATAAATACTCATCAAAAATGGATTGAGCAAAGAAAAAAACAGGGCAAAGGCATGTAAGCTTTCTGACATCATCAATTCCTTCTAAGACCTTGGACAGTATTAATTTTCACGGTCTGGAAACAGGGGACGTGTACCCGGACTGATACGGTTAATATGTAGATACATCATATGACGTTCATATTTATCCAGAATGTCGTTAATGACCTGTTCCTTACTATAACCGACCAGATCATTGCCTTGTGAACCTTCAAACAGATAACTTTCCAGACGGTAGTAATAACGTTTGGCTCGTTTGCCGCGTGAGCTGAAGTTTGGCGTGTCATAACGCACCGGCCAGATTTCATAGACAAAGTTTTCTTCTTCATCGAGCTGAATAATCAGATCCAGATGATAGAGTTCCGGCTCATCATCTACCGCTTTCTCCTGTACATCGACATGCACGCCCTTATTCATTAATTCAGTTGCTACCGCTTGAATAGCCGGTTTGCAGACATCTTCCAGCATGCTGCGAGTCTGGGACAGGCTCGGGTGTAACATCACCCGGCTAAGCCGTTTTTTCCAGTTAAAAATATCCACGTTTCCGACCACAGGAGCGGCATTCATACTGGTACTGGCCTGACGGAAATCTTCCAGACGCAGGGATTTATACAGGCCCGCCATGACAAAGAAAATCACAAAGCTAAAAGGCAGTCCCATAATAATGGTGGTGTTTTGCAAGGCTGTAACACCGTTGGCCATCAGCATCGCCAAAGTCAGCAAGCCAATCGCAATGGCCCAGAAAATACTCAGCCAGCGCGGTGAATCATGCTCGATATTGGTAAATTTAGTGGTGAAATTCCCCAGTACCAAAGCGCCAGAATCCGCAGAAGTGACATAGAACAACAAACCGGTAATGGTCGCGATCCCTGCGATAAAGCTAAAGCCAGGATATTGCGCCAGCAAGTCATAGAAACCATGTGCCGGATTTTCCAGGACTGTGGTCGCCAGTTGAGTATTGCCATCAAACATGACGCTATGGAGTGCACTATTACCAAAAATAGATAACCAGGTCAGGGTAAATAATAGGGGAATAATCAAGGTGCCGGCGACAAACTCACGGATGGTTCGTCCACGTGAAATACGCGCCAGAAACAGCCCGACAAAAGGAGACCAGGCAATCCACCAGGCCCAGAAGAACAAGGTCCAGCTATTCATCCATTCTTTAGGTTGCTCAAATGGAAAACTGGTTAAGGACAGCTTTGGAAACTGACTGATATAGTCACCAAAGTTCTGAATCAGGGCGGCCAGCAAGAATTCGGTATTGCCCATCATTAAAATAAACAGTAACAGGCCAATCGAGACATAAATATTAATTTCTGAAAGGACGCGGATGCCTTTATTGACACCGGATGCAACAGAAATAATGGTAATAATCACCGCGACTGCGATTAATCCGGTCTGTACCCACAGGTTTTCCGGTAAATCAAACAGCACATGCAGGCCGTAATTGAGCTGGACCACACCAATACCGCAGGTGGTCGCAATACCGAAAATCGTGCCGAGTACTGCCGCAGTATCGACCGTATGCCCAATCGGACCATGAATCTTTTTACCAAAAATCGGATAGAGTGCTGAACGGATGGTCAGTGGCAGGTTATAACGATAACTGAAATAGCCCAGGGCCACACCTATCAGTGCATACATGCTCCAGCCAGTTAAACCATAGTGGAACAGGGTCCAGACCATGGACTGGCGAGCCGCCTCGAAAGTCTGGCCTTCACCGACGGGTGGATTCATATAATGCGAGAGAGGTTCCGCCACCGAGAAGAACATCAGGTCAATCCCGATTCCGGCAGAAAACAACATGGCTGACCAGCTTAATAAACTAAATTCAGGCTTGGAATGTTTAGGCCCTAATTTAATTTCCCCATAACGTGAACAGGCAATAAAAATAATAAACACCAGATACAAAGTGGCAGCCAGCAGGTAATACCAGCTAAATGTACGACTGACCCAGTTCAGAATATTGGTGATGACCAGATTGGCCTGTTGATTGAATAAAATCGTGACGAGAGAAAAAAGCAGAATAAGTGTTGCTGAAACATAAAACACCACTTTATTCAGACTATCCTGCACTTGTTCAGTTTTCTTTTGCATAAATCTGTGACCGTAGTTTTATTGTCATGTGATTTACAGCGCAGTTCGATTTGACACAGGGTTCGACACTTAAAGAGTCAAAGCCGAATCAATTACAAACATTTGCAAATCCAAAACAAACTGCGCTGTACATCTGAGGTTGCTAGGCACTATAATTTTTATTAATTGATCGTTCAATTAAAAAAACGTTTTTTAATGTTACCTCATTCTGCTATTGCAGCATGAGTCCGATTTATAGATTCGTTATTCAGGTTAGTCTTATGCCAAAAGTTGGTATGCAACCGATCCGCCGTCAACAGCTTATTGACGCGACCCTAGCTGCTGTAAATGAACTAGGTTTTGCAGAAACCTCAATCAGCCAGATTGCACAACGTGCCGGTGTTTCGACCGGCATCATAAGCCATTATTTTGGCGGGAAAAATGGCCTCATTGAAGCAACAATGCGTTATTTATTGCAGCAGTTAGGTAAAACCGTGGCAGAGATGCAGACCCAGGTGGATGCCACACCTGAGCAACGTTTGCTTGCCATTGTACGGGGTAATTTTGCTGCACCTCAAACCAATAAGGCCGCTATGAAAGTCTGGCTGGCATTTTGGGCGAGCAGCTTGCATCAACCGGACTTGCATCGGTTGCAACAGGTTAACCATTACCGCTTACATTCCAATCTCAAGCACGAATTTATGAAAGTGCTGTCCAAATCAGAAGCAGAAAAAGCGGCACAAGGGCTAGCTGCACTGATTGATGGTTTCTGGCTACGTGGAGCACTGATCAGTGGCGAGATTGATCCAGAAATGCCGATCGAACTGTGTAGCCAGTTTATCCAGCAGCAATTGAAATCACACAAATAGGCGAGGGAATTACAGTGACTACCTATCATTTACAGCGTCCTTATATTCACGGCCAATATGTCGATGCAACATCGCATCGCAGCTTTGAAAGCATCAACCCTGCAACTGGTGAGATCCTGGCGGAAATCCAGATCTGCAGCAAAGAAGACATTGATCGTGCCGTCGAATCTGCACAAAAAGGGCAGAAGGTCTGGGCTGCAATGACGGCGATCGAGCGCTCCCGGATTTTAAATAAAGCAGTCGCTATTTTACGCGAACGTAGTGATGAACTGGCGCGTATTGAAAGTCTCGACAGCGGTAAAGCCTGGAGTGAAACCTCTACGGTAGATATTGCGACTGGTGCAGATGTCCTCGAATATTATGCCGGCATCTTGCCAGCCCTCGAAGGACAGCAGATTCCACTGCGAGAGACTTCATTTATTTATACCCGTCGTGAGCCTTTGGGTGTTGTGGCCGGCATCGGGGCCTGGAATTATCCAATCCAGATTGCATTATGGAAATCTGCACCAGCACTGGCGGCAGGCAATGCCATGATTTTTAAGGCCAGTGAAACCACGCCTTTGACCGCACTGAAACTGGCTGAAATCTATACCGAAGCCGGTGTGCCGCACGGGGTATTTAATGTCGTGACTGGCAGTGGCGAGATTGGCGCTTATTTAACTGCACATCGGGATATTGCTAAAGTCTCGTTTACCGGTGGTGTTGCCACGGGTAAAAAAGTCATGGCGCAAGCCGCAGATTCCAGCCTGAAAGAAGTCACCATGGAACTCGGTGGGAAATCTCCCCTGATTATCTGTGAAGATGCCGATCTTGATCTTGCCGCTGACATTGCCATGATGGCCAATTTTTACAGCTCAGGTCAGGTCTGTACCAACGGCACCCGGGTATTCATTCCCTATACCTTAAAAGCGGCTTTTGAAGAAAAAATCTTGCAGCGTATTCCTCATATCCGTATAGGCGATCCGCTCGATCCGGAAACCAATTTTGGGCCAGTCTCTAGTTTTGCGCATATGCAGAAAGTACTGAAATTTATCGAGCAGGGCAAAATCGAAGGGGCACGATTACTTTGTGGTGGTGGCCGTGCCACACAAGGTGATTTGGCCAAAGGTGCCTACGTCTTGCCCACGGTATTTAGTGACTGCCGGGATGATATGAGTATCGTCCAGCATGAGATCTTTGGGCCTGTCATGAGCATTTTAAGCTATGACTCTGAAGAGGAAGTCATTCGCCGTGCCAATGCGACCGAGTACGGACTGGCTGCGGGTGTTGTCACGCCTGACCTTGCCCGTGCGCATCGTATCATTCACCAGATTGAAGCCGGAATTTGCTGGATTAATACCTGGGGCGAATCTCCAGCGGAAATGCCGGTCGGTGGTTATAAACACTCGGGCGTAGGGCGTGAAAATGGCATTGTGACTTTGCAGCAATATACCCAGACCAAATCGGTTCAGGTGGAATTGAGCCCATTCCAGTCCGTGTTTAGCGCATAAGGAGGTCTCCGCTTGATGAATTACGATTATATTATTATCGGGGCAGGCTCGGCCGGAAATGTGCTGGCTGCTCGATTGACTGAGGATCCGGATACCAAAGTCTTGCTATTAGAGGCGGGCGGGCCGGATTATCGTCTGGATTTTAGAACCCAGATGCCGGCAGCCTTGGCTTATCCTTTACAGGGACGCCGTTATAACTGGGCCTATCTGACCGATCCTGAACCACATATGAATAATCGCCGCATGGAATGCGGACGTGGTAAAGGCCTTGGTGGCTCATCGCTGATTAATGGCATGTGTTATATCCGCGGCAATGCCATGGATCTGGAACAGTGGGCCAGCTTGAAAGGTCTGGAACACTGGAGCTATGCAGAATGTCTGCCCTATTATAAAAAGGCGGAAACACGCGATATTGGCGGCAATGACTATCATGGCGATGCCGGGCCAGTTTCAGTCGCAACACCAAAAAATGATAATAATGAGCTGTTTCATGCCATGATCGAAGCTGGTGTACAGGCCGGTTATCCACGAACGGACGATTTAAATGGCTATCAGCAGGAAGGCTTTGGCCCGATGGATCGTACCGTGACTCCGCAAGGCCGCCGTTCCAGTACCGCGCGCGGTTATCTGGATATGGCCAAAGGGCGCGACAATCTCACTATTATTACCCATGCCATGACCAATAGAATTCTGTTTAGCCAGAAGCAGGCGATTGGCGTGGAATATTTTGAAGGTCAAAATGCCTTACAACCCATTCAGGTCTTTGCCGATAAAGAAGTTCTGCTGTGTGCTGGGACGATTGCTTCCCCGCAAATTTTGCAGCGTTCAGGTGTGGGTCCTGCCGCATTATTAAAAAGTCTGGACATTACAGTCGTTCAGGACTTGCCGGGTGTGGGCGAAAACTTGCAGGATCATCTGGAAATGTACCTGCAATACCAGTGTAAAAAACCGGTCAGTCTCTATCCCGCCTTAAAGTGGTATAACCAGCCGATGATTGGTGCTGAATGGTTATTTCTAGGCACAGGTATTGGCGCCAGTAATCAGTTTGAAGCAGGCGGCTTTATCCGTTCTTCCGACGAGTTCGAGTGGCCCAATATCCAGTATCATTTCCTGCCGATTGCAATCAACTATAATGGAACCAATGCCATTCATGAGCATGGTTTTCAGGCGCATGTCGGTTCGATGCGTTCACCCTCCCGCGGGCGTATACAACTCAAATCCAAAGATCCGTTTGAGCATCCAAGTATTTTATTTAACTATATGAGTACCGAGCAGGATTGGCGCGAATTCCGGGATGCCATCCGGATTACCCGGGAAATTATGCACCAGCCAGCACTTGATCCTTATCGGGGTGAAGAAATCAGTCCGGGTCAAGCTGTACAGACAGATGCCCAGATTGACGAGTTTGTGCGTAATCATGCTGAAACCGCATATCACCCATCTTCTAGCTGTAAAATGGGCGAGGATGATATGGCAGTTGTGGACGGTTATGGCCGGGTACATGAAATGCAGGGTCTCAGAGTCATTGACGCTTCCATCATGCCCTTAATTATTACCGGAAATTTGAATGCCACTACCATCATGATGGCCGAGAAACTGGCAGATCATATTCGGGGAAATCCGGCTTTAGCTGCATCGACTGCGCCGTTTTATCGGGCAGCTCGAGTCTCAAGCCAAGCTTGAAATTTCTATTTTACAGGTGGAAATAGGCATAAACTTATATTAATTATGCGTTAAAATAAGCTGTATATTTTGATATTAATCGATCTTTAAGTAGGGCTGCATCATGTTTTCAGCCCTTTTATTTACCCAAAAAGAATTTTATATTTTATGAGAATCTTAAATCAAACCTTGCTCTTCGGCTGTGTCACATTTTCCAGTATTTGTAGTTTTGCAAATGACGTTCAAAACAATCAAATACAAGCAAGTGGCAACCTGAGCGTGGTGTCTAAATATGTATCACGCGGTTTAAGCAATGCACCGGAAGACGATAATATTGCACTACAAGCAGGGTTGAATTTGGCCTATGGCAACTTTTATGTGGGCTATTGGGGTTCTACATTGGGTTATTCCTATGCTGAGGTGCAAGGACGCAGAGGGCATAGCACCGATAAATTCGAGCATGACTTTTTGGTCGGCTATACGCACAGCTCGGAACATTATGATTGGGATTTCTGGAATGCCACCTATTATTATCCAGGGGGCGAAAACACCACCGGTAATGAGTTGGGTTTAAATGTCAGCCGTATGCTGGATGAAAAAACCAGTATTGGCGCGAGCGTATCGACCTATCTTTATGATGTGGCCTATGCCAATCAGGGCGATACCTTTTATACGCTGAATCTGAACCATCAATTGAATGATCGTGTGAATGCCAGTCTGACTGCTGCAGGTAGCTATTTTAATGATGAAGGCAAATATGAAGGTGGAGAACTGGGTGATACCCAAAAACAGCATGCCTTCCGTTATGCGTCTGCCGGACTGAGTTATGCAATCTTGCCTCAATTAAGTGTGTCAGGCGAATATCTGCTGGGGGGCTATGACCGCTACGGTGACAAGCAGCGAAATCTTGCCTTATTCGGTTTAAGTTATGATTTTTAAGGCCTTAAAGCTTAGAAGATGAAATGATTTTTATCTGTCTTAAATATGTTAAAGCTACATCAGAAGCGCTCATTTGATATTAAAAGCAATACATGGATCGTCACAAACTTTAAATGTGTTGATTCATGTTGTTTCTATTTCTTAGCTTTATAGAAAATATCGCGGAAAAGCTCACAAACGTTATCAATTTCATCAAATGACTCTATAATAGCGCCCATCCTTAAAGGGTTCGCCGTAGCAGCATGGCTACGTCATTACCCTGATTCATTTTTAAGTCAAGTTCTCCTGCGTGATTCGGCTTGTACATTCAGATTCAGCATCTTATCTGTCCATGCGGCACATAAGAACATTTAGGTGTCCACATGGAAATCAAGGTCAATTATCTCGACAATCTCCGCCAAGAAGCCAAATTTGATGACTTCACGGTAATTGCCGATCAACCGATTCGCTACAAAGGCGATGGTTCCGCTCCCGGCCCATTCGATTATTTTCTGGCCTCATCGGCGCTTTGTGCAGCTTACTTTGTCAAAGTATATTGTGCAGCACGTGATATTCCGACCGAAAATATTCGCCTGTCACAAAACAATATTGTCGATCCTGAAAACCGTTATAAACAGATTTTTAAAATTCAGGTTGAGCTGCCGGCTGATATTTCAGAAAAAGACCGTCAAGGCATTTTGCGCTCGATTGATCGCTGTACCGTCAAGAAAGTTATTCAGACTGGCCCTGAATTTGTAATTGAAGAAGTCGAAAGCATTGATGCCGATGCGCAAGCCTTGTTAATGCCAAGTCTGGCCTCGGCAAACAGCACCTTCATTCCGGGCAAAGATCTGCCTTTGGAAGAAACCATTGCCAATATGTCTGCCATTCTGGCCGGTCTGGGCATGAAGATTGAAATCGCATCATGGCGCAACATCGTACCAAATGTATGGTCATTGCATATTCGTGATGCGCAGTCGCCAATGTGCTTTACCAATGGTAAAGGGTCAACCAAGGAAAGTGCGCTGGCTTCGGCACTGGGCGAGTTCATCGAGCGTCTGAACTGTAACTTCTTTTATAACGACCAGTTCTGGGGTGAAGACATTGCCAATGCAGAATTTGTACATTATCCAGATGAAAAATGGTTTAAGCCGGGTCCAAATGGCGAACTTCCACAGGAAGTCTTAGACGAATACACGCTTGAAATTTATGATCCTGAAGATGAGCTTTTAGGTACTCATCTTTATGACACCAACTCGGGCAACACCGAACGCGGCATTTGTTCACTGCCATTTGTACGGCACTCTGATGGTGAAACTGTTTATTTCCCATCAAATCTGATTGAAAACCTTTACTTAAGTAACGGCATGAGTGCAGGGAATACCTTGCCTGAAGCTCAGGTGCAATGCCTGTCAGAAATCTTTGAACGTGCAGTCAAGCGTGAAATTATTGAAGGTGAACTGGCTTTACCGGATGTGCCTGAACAGGTGCTGGCAAAATATCCAAAAATCGTGGAAGGCATTAAAGGTTTAGAGGAACAGGGCTTCCCGGTGCTGGTCAAAGATGCTTCATTAGGCGGCCAATTCCCGGTAATGTGTGTGACCTTGATGAACCCGCGCACTGGCGGTGTGTTTGCCTCTTTTGGTGCGCATCCAAACTTTGAAGTGGCACTTGAACGCAGCCTGACTGAATTGTTGCAAGGTCGTAGCTTTGAAGGTCTGAATGACCTGCCAAAACCAACCTTTAGTTCAAATGCCGTGACTGAACCAAACAACTATGTCGAACACTTTATCGATTCGAGTGGTGTGGTGTCTTGGCGTTTCTTTAGTGCCAAAGCAGATCATGAATTCGTGGAATGGGATTTTACCAATAATGGCCAAAACTCCAATGCAGATGAAGCTGCAGCTTTATTCGGCATTCTGGAAGAGCTCGGTCATGAAGTCTATATGGCGGTTTATCAGCATCTCGGCGCAACAGCTTGTCGGATTCTGGTGCCAGGCTATTCTGAAATCTATCTGGTTGAAGATCTGATCTGGGACAATACCAACAAGGCTCTGGCATTCCGCGAAGATATCTTGAACCTGCATCGTCTTGATGAAGAACAGCTTGAAGCACTGGTAGAGCGTCTGGAAGAATGCGAACTGGATGATTATACCGAAATTAAAACCCTGATCGGGGTTGAATTCGATGAAAATACTGAATGGGGACAGCTCACTATTCTTGAGCTAAAACTCTTGATTTATATCGCTTTACAGCAATTTGAAGAAGCCAAGGATCTGGTTGAGCAGTTCTTGCAGTTCAATACCAATACCGTTGAACGTGGCCTGTTCTACCAATGCATGAATGTCGTGCTTGAAGTATTGCTCGATGATGATATGGAGCTGGAAGATTATGCACACAACTTCCGCCGTATGTTTGGTGATGAACGTATGGATGCGGTTATGGCTTCAGTTGAAGGCACGCTTCGTTTCCATGGCCTGACTGAAACCAGCATGAAGCTTGAAGGTCTGGATCGTCATTTACGCCTGATTGATAGCTATAAAAAACTGCATGCTGCGCGTGCCAAGTTTGTCGCAAAATAAATCAATTCCCTGAATGACTCAAATTTTAGTCGTTCAGGTCTGATTTTAAAATGGCTGATCCGGCTTCGGGTCAGCCATTTTTTCAGCACGACATAAACCAGATTATTTTCCTATCTCATTTCAATAGATAGAGTGATACAGGCTTATTTTGATTTACTTTAAAATTTATTAATCCCAGCTCTCGAGAGAACTGGGATTACCTAAAAAATTAAAGTGAAGAGTTAGTACGAACTGCTTCAAGATTGGGTAAGTGAATCAGAGAAATAGATATATTTTTTTAATTCACAAGAACTATCCAAATTACATATTTGGATAGTTTGGACCACCGCCACCTTCCGGTGTTACCCAGGTGATGTTCTGAGACGGATCTTTAATATCACAGGTCTTGCAGTGCACACAGTTGGCTGCATTGATCTGGAAACGCTTGGAACCGTCATTATTTTCCATGATTTCGTATACACCTGCCGGGCAGTAACGCTGTGCCGGCTCATCCCATTTCGGTAAGTTCACTTCCACCGGAATCGAAGCATCAGTCAGCTTTAAATGCGCAGGCTGGTTTTCTTCATGTACGGTATTGGATACAAATACTGAAGACAGACGGTCAAAGGTCAGCTTGCCATCCGGTTTAGGATAGTTCGGTTTAAACGTTTCAGCCGCCTGAGTTTTCAGTGCCGCATGGTCTTGTACCAGATCATGTAGGGTAAACGGTACTTTAAACACGTTCTGATCAATGAAGTTAAATGCACCACCGATCCATTGACCGAATTTATGCATTGCCGGGCCAAAGTTACGTGAGTTATATAACTCTTCTTTCAGCCAGCTTGCATCAAACTTGTCTTTATAGGCGGTCAGTTCTTTGACAAAGAAATCTTCGCCTTCAACTACACGCGCAACCGCCAGATCACCGCCTTTTTCCACACCAGCCGCAATCGCTTCAAATACCGCTTCGCCGCAGAGCATGCCGGACTTCATTGCCGTATGTGAACCTTTGATTTTGGCAAAGTTCAGGAAACCTGCATCATCACCAATTAAAGAGCCACCCGGGAAGGTAAATTTAGGCAGTGAGTTAAAGCCACCTTTGGTCACGGCACGTGCGCCATAAGAAATACGCTTGCCGCCTTCCAGATATTGTTTAATCAGAGGATGGGTTTTCCAGCGCTGCATTTCCATAAATGGATACATATGCGGATTGGTGTAGGACAGATCCACGATCATGCCCAAAGTCACCTGATTATTTTCAGCATGGTATAACCACCAGCCGCCACTCGAGCCGGTTTCATTGAGTGGCCAGCCGGCACCATGCATCACCAGACCCGCTTTGTGCTTGGCCGGATCAATTTCCCACAGTTCTTTGATCCCGATACCGTAATGCTGTGGATCTGCATCTTTGGCCAGGTTGAACTGTTCGATCAGACGTTTACCGAGGTGGCCACGACAACCTTCAGCAAAAATGGTGTATTTGGCATGCAGTTCATAACCCGGGGTAAAGTTATGCGTTGGTTCGCCATCTTTACCAATGCCCATGTCACCGGTCTGGATGCCTTTCACGGTACCGTCAGCATGATACAGAATGTCCGATGCGGCAAAGCCCGGAAAGATCGAGACTTCCAGTTCTTCCGCTTTCTGGCCTAACCAGCGCACCACATTGCCCAGCGAGATGACATAGTTGCCATCGTTATGCATGGTTTTTGGCACCATCCAGTGTGGGGCTTCTTGTGATTTTTCATCTGAAAGCAGGAAGAAAGTTTTATCTTCGGTCACCGGCACATTGAGCGGTGCGCCTTGATCTTTCCAGTCCGGGAATAATTCATTGATGGCACGTGGTTCAAGTACCGCACCTGACAGGATATGTGCACCGACTTCGGAGCCTTTTTCTACGACACAAACGGACAAATCATTTAAGTTGTTTTCAATTGCAAGTTGACGGATCTTGATCGCAGCAGATAGACCTGCAGGGCCTGCGCCGACGATGACGACGTCAAACTCCATCGATTCTCTTGTTATATCTTCCATAATATAAAATCCAGTTTCGCTATACGATATTTATAGCATTATCCAGATGGCTTATGAAGTCTAATTTTTGTTTTTTATAGGGATAGATTTTGAGAGTCTTGGATTGCTGTAGAATGAATAGAATTGAAAAGATCCGGTTCAATATTAGAAAACGGTTTAATTATTATTGGCTGCAACAAATAAAAAGAGCGACCTAAGCCGCCCGAATGAGAGGTTTTACTTACATATTATTCAGGTTCATGGCAATACTATTCACCATGTGAATCAGACGCGGGCCAATTTCATTTTCCAGTTTTTCCTGATTTAGCAAATAACTTGGTGCACCACAGTTAAAAGTTAAAATACCATGTTTGGGATGAATCAAAGGAACGGCCACAGAGTTCACATCTTTGGCCCAGTCTCCGAGAGATAAACAATAACCATAATCCTGATAATCGCGAATGGCGCGTTCTAGATTTCGTTTAATTGTTGTCCATTGATCTTCATTTCTTTTTTTAATGGCATCAAATAAATATTCACGTTCTTTCACGTCCATCGCCGCCAGACATGCACGCCCCATGGCACTCGAATGAATTGGTAAAGTTGAACCCACTGAACGGCGCATGGTTAAAGTCGTATCTGTATGTACCACTTCCAGATAGATCATATTGAGACGGTCACGTGTTGCCATTGCCACTGGCGCCTGGGCATAACGTGACATTTCTTCCATAAATGGATAGGCCTGGGTTCGCGCAGAAATATTGCTTAAGGCAGAATAGCCCAGAGCCAGTACACCGACATCGAGTAAATATTTAGTCGTATTTGGAAGTTGTTTCAGATAGCCTAAAGATACCAGCGTACTGGTAATACGCGCCACGGTTGGCTTTGGTAAATTGGTCATTTGTGCAATTTCTTGATTGCCCAACAACTGATTGGTCGCAGAAAAGCATCTTAGAATCTCAAGGCCACGCGCAATAGACGCAATAAATTGGGGATTGTTTTCGCGATGAATATGCGAGATCGGATCTAAGCGAATTTCATCAAAATTAGGTATTTCACCTGTTTTATTTTTAGTCATGGTCTACAGAAATAGAGAAGTAAATTAATGAATATCATAGCAACTTAGTTTCACGATACAAAATAAAACATTTAAATTGTAGATGAATTATATGAGTAACGACTAAATATTATTCTATCTCATGTCTAAATGCTGCTATACAGAGTAAATAACTGCAAAAAATAGTGAAGCTATTTTTAAAATAAAGCCTTTAAATAAACAATAAATTTTACCACTTTTTAAGCTCTCATCTCTGGTCAGCTCCTTATAGAAAGCAGCGTTAGTAAAGCGAAATTTAAAAAGCAATAATTTCGTATTGTGAAATATTATTCTATATAAAATCCATTTTAAAGCCAGATAAATTTCGTTTTTTTATAAAAAATAAATTTTTTGACGAATTTGCTTGCTGAATTTTTATTTTTATGGTTATTTATTTCGTAATACGAAACTAAAAATAAAACGGTAAAGGAATTTACCCAGACCATATACATGGAGATTCATATGATTCGCGATCCGGAAATGCTCGATCAACTTCTGTCTACGATTCGAGATTTTGTAAAAAATGAACTGGTTCCTCTCGAACATGAAGTAGAAGAGAACAATGCCATTCCTGAACATATTGTGGAGCAGATGAAAGAACTGGGTTTGTTTGGTCTGACGATTCCAGAAGAATACGGCGGTTTAGGCATTACCATGGAAGAGGAAATTCTGGTTGCGATGGAATTAGGCCGGACATCGGCTGCATTCCGTTCTCTAATCGGGACCAACAACGGTATTGGTTCAAGTGGCATCGTCATTGATGGTACAGAAGAGCAAAAACAGAAATATTTACCGCGTTATGCAACCGGCGAAATCATTGGTTCTTTCTGTTTGACTGAGCCAGATTCCGGTTCAGATGCTGCATCTTTAAAAACCAATGCGGTAAAAGATGGCGATTATTATGTTTTAAATGGCACCAAACGTTTTATTACCAATGCGCCACGTGCAACGACATTTACAGTCATGGCACGCACCAATCCAGAAATCAAAGGCGCCAGTGGCATTTCAGCATTTCTGGTAGAAGCGGGCACACCGGGCTTGAGCCTAGGCAAAATTGATAAAAAAATGGGTCAACATGGTTCTTATACCTGCGATGTTATTTTCGATAATTGCCGGGTGCATAAAGACCAGCTGATTGGTGGTGTTGAAGGCGTTGGTTTCAAGACAGCCATGCGCGTTCTGGACAAAGGCCGTTTACATATTGCCGGCTATAGCGTGGGTATGGCAGAGCGTATGCTGGAAGATGCCTTAAATTATGCGGTAGAACGCAAGCAGTTTGGTCAGGCTATTGCAAATTTTCAGCTGATTCAGGGCATGTTGGCAGATTCTAAAGCTGAAATTTATGCAGCCAAATGTATGGTGCTGGATGCAGCCCGACTGCGTGATGCCGGTCAGAATGTGACGACGGAAGCCTCTTGCGCCAAAATGTTTGCCACTGAAATGTGTGGTCGTGTTGCTGACCGCTGTTTACAGATTCATGGTGGAGCAGGCTATATCAGTGAATATTCAATTGAACGTTTTTACCGTGATGTGCGTTTGTTCCGTTTATATGAAGGCACGACACAAATCCAGCAAATTATTATTGCACGTGAAATGATTAAACAGGCCACAGCCTAAACATATAATTTTTAAAATAGGGAAATATAAAAATGACGACTAAAACTAGATTTGATTGGCAAGACCCGTTCCTGATTGAACAGCAGCTCAGCTCAGAGGAACGTATGATCCGTGATGCGGCAGCAGCATATTGTCAGGACAAGCTGATGCCACGCGTATTAGAACAGTTCCGTCATGAAAAAACCGATCCGGCCATTTTTCGTGAGATGGGCGAGCTTGGTTTACTGGGCCCCACTATTCCAGAACAGTATGGTGGTGCTGGTTTAAATTATGTCAGCTATGGTCTGATTGCACGCGAAGTTGAGCGTGTTGATTCAGGCTATCGTTCAATGGCCAGCGTACAAAGCTCTTTGGTAATGGTGCCGATTAACGAATTTGGTTCTGAAGAGCAAAAGCAGAAATACTTACCAAAACTAGCGACTGGTGAATATATTGGTTGCTTCGGCCTGACTGAACCGGATCATGGTTCTGATCCGGGCAGCATGATTAGCCGTGCCAAAAAAGTGGATGGCGGTTACCGTCTCACCGGCGCAAAAATGTGGATTACCAATAGTCCGATCGCGGATGTATTTGTGGTCTGGGCCAAAGAAGTTTCTGCCGAAGGTAATGTCGGTGACATTCGCGGATTTATTCTGGAAAAAGGCTGGGAAGGGCTGTCTGCACCTGCGATCCATGGCAAAGTCGGTTTACGTGCCTCGATCACCGGTGAAATTGTGATGGATAATGTCTTTGTCCCTGAAGAAAATGCATTTCCAGAAGTGCGTGGCTTGAAAGGTCCATTTACCTGCCTCAACAGTGCCCGTTACGGGATTGCCTGGGGTGCGATGGGTGCAGCAGAATTTTGCTGGCATACCGCACATCAATACACCATGGACCGTAAACAGTTTGGCCGTCCATTGGCAGCAAACCAGCTGATCCAGAAAAAACTGGCCGATATGCAAACTGAAATTGCCCTTGGTTTACAGGTCGCATTACGTTTTGGTCGCATGAAAGATGAAGGTATCGCGTCAGTTGAAGGAACTTCGCTGATCAAGCGTAATAACTGCGGTAAGGCCCTGGATATTGCACGTCTGGCACGTGACATGATGGGTGGTAACGGGATTTCTGATGAATTTGGTGTAGCCCGTCATCTGGTTAATCTGGAAGTCGTGAATACCTATGAAGGTACTCATGATGTACATGCCCTGATTTTAGGACGTGCACAAACCGGCATCGCTGCATTTTGTAACTAAGTCTAGCTATAACATCTAGCCAGCACATGCTGGCTAGAGCGCCGACTATTTGCTGCCGTTTGTTTGCAAATACCAGGTTTTCTATAAGATATTCAATTAAAATCAAGTGGAAACATGCACATAAATTAAATACCCGATAGGCAGATGATAGGATTATCACCCTGTTTCACTATATCTTTCATATAAATAATTACGTGAAAGATAAAAGTTATAAAAGCACCGGAATGCTCAAAATATTTTAAGGACGCCATGAATACGATCAGTGCGCAACACCCTCATTTGGAAAATGATAACCAACCCAAGAAAAAAGTCTGGATTCTGGCCTTTGTGTTCTCATTTTTGGCATTACTGGTCGATGGAGCCGATATTGCGTTGTTGGCCTACAGTCTGACCAGTCTGAAACAGGAATTTTCATTAAGCAGTATGCAAGCCGGGGCGCTGGGCAGCTGGACATTGGCAGGTATGGCGATTGGTGGATTTTTTGGTGGCTGGGCATGTGACCGTTTTGGCCGGGTTCGTGTTATCGTCATTGCCATTGCATTATTTTCTTCATTAACCTTCTGGTTGGGATTCGTGGAAAGTTATGATCAGTTCAAATGGCTGCGATTTACGTCTGCGATTGGACTAGGTGCTCTATATATTGCCTGTAACACACTCATGGCAGAGTATGTACCCACCAAATATCGCTCTACAGTATTGGCAACGCTCATGACTGGCTGGACTTTAGGCTCGGTGGTCGCAACTGTTCTGGCTGGATGGTTATTACCTGAGTTTGGCTGGCGATACCTCTATTATATTGCCATTATTCCAATTGTACTGGCTTTCGCGATGTACTTTTTGGTGCCTGAACCGAAAGCCTGGTTAGAAGCACGTCAGGCCCGACTGGATGCAAAAGCCAGTGGCATTGTGCAGGAAAAGCCCAAGAACACTTTCAAAATGATTTTTGAAGATGCACTCAGCCGTCGCATGTTTATCCTCTGGTCCTTCAGTACCGCATTTTTACAGTTTGGCTATTATGGAGTCAGCAACTGGTTACCGGCCTACTTAGAGACTGATCTGGGAATCAAGTTTAAAGAAATGACCATGTATATGATCGGAACTTTCCTGATCATGATGTGTACCAAGGTTATTGCCGGTTTTATCGCTGACCGGATTGGCCGTCGTGCGGTATTTGCTTTCGGCACTATGGGTACTGCAATTTTTATCCCTGTGATTGTCTTTGGTAATACGCCGGATAACATTCTCTGGCTGATGTTATTTTTTGGTTTTCTCTATGGTATTCCATACGGTATTAATGCGACTTACATGACAGAAAGCTTCTCCACCAAAGTGCGTGGAACAGCCGTGGGTGGTGCCTATAACGTAGGCAGACTGGGTGCTGTGTTTGCACCTCTTACCATTGGTTATTTTGCTCAAGGAGGCTCAATTGGTACGGGTTTACTGATCATGGGAATTGCCTATTTTCTTTGTGGCTTGATTCCGGCTTTCTTTATTAAAGACCGCTTATTTGATCCGCAAAAAGCCGATTGATCTACCAATCAAAATATATAGAAAAGATGCTAGGAAGCAATATGATGAATAAAATCACGCAGGATATCGAAACAGTTCTCAAACAGATTCCTGATGGTGCACACATTATGACCAGTGGTTTCGGTCTGGCAGGCCAACCGGTGGAACTGATCGAAGCACTGATTGATCTGGGCCCGAAAGATTTAACCATTATCAATAATAATGCAGCCTCTGGAGATCGTGGACTTACCAATTTACTGTTATCGGGACTGGTCAAAAAAATGATCTGTTCCTTTCCACGCGCCAATAACTCTACTGTATTTGAAGACCTGTACAAGGCTGGAAAAATTGAACTGGAACTGGTTCCGCAGGGCAATCTGGCCTGCCGTATTCAGGCAGCAGGTGCCGGCTTAGGGGCAGTTTTCACGCCGACTGGCTTCGGCACCAAAATTGCAGAAGGTAAAGAAACGCGCCACATTAATGGCAAGGATTATGTGCTGGAATATCCGATTCATGCCGATTATGCCTTGATCTATGCCAATCAGGCAGACCGCTGGGGCAATTTGACCTACCGCAAGGCAGCGCGTAATTTTGGTCCGATCATGGCCAAAGCGGCGACAACCACTATCGCTCAGGTACATCAGATTGTGGAGCTGGGAGATCTTGATCCAGAGATTATCGTAACGCCGGGCATTTTTGTACAGCATGTGGTTCAGGTCGGAGATATCAAATAATGACTATTCAAAAACGTACTCGTGAACAGATTGTGGCAAAAGTCGCGCAAGATATTCCAAGCGGTTCTTTTGTCAATCTGGGCATCGGTTTACCGACCCGTGTGGCAGGTCATTTAAAACCGGAACAGAACGTGATCCTGCACTCTGAAAATGGTGTTTTGGGTTTTGCGGCCTTGAATGATCCTGAACAGGCAGATGATGACCTGATTAATGCCGGCAAGGAACTGGTGAGCATGCTGGAAGGCGGCAGTTTTATGAACTCTGCAGATTCCTTCGATATCATGCGCGGTGGGCATCTGGATATTTGCGTCATGGGGGCCTTTCAAGTGGCGATTAATGGTGATCTGGCCAACTGGCATACCGGTAATGCCGCTGCTGTACCTGCCGTAGGCGGCGCCATGGATCTGGCCGTCGGTGCCCGTTGTGTTTATGTCTGTATGGAACATGTCACCAAAAACGGTGCAGCCAAAATTGTTGAAGAGCTGACTTATCCGATTACCGGCAAGCACTGTGTAAACCGTATTTATACCGATTTGTGTGTGATTGAGCTCAAAGACCAGCAGGCCCGGGTCATTGAGATGGTGGAGGGGTTAAGCTTTGAGGAACTGCAACAGCAGACCGGATGTAAATTGCTGGATCATCGGCAGCAGTAGACAGCGCAGAGCTTCACCTTGTATAAATTACAGTATGCCTGTAACTTGTAAATCGTAGCTTAGGCTGCGATTTACGCATGTTTAAATGCTGAGTATTACATATAGATTTTGAATATCTGGAATAAGGCCGATCTTTACGCAATTTGAAGATATAAATACAAATTTTTGCTAGGGCGTGTCATCAATTAAGCCAAATGATTGTTGAAGCCAGGTAGATCGCTGATAAGAAGTTTTGAGCCAATTTATCATAGCGTGTGGCAATAGCACGATACTGCTTGAGCTTGGCAAAAAAGTTCTCGATCAGATGTCTTGCCTTGTAGAGATTTCGATCATAATCACGCTGATCAATAGAATTACTTTTCGCTGGCATCACAACTTGACCCTTCGCCTCTAAAATTGGATCAATGACTCGATCCCTGGAGTTGTAGGCTTTATCCATAAGCCAGGTCTGGCTCAACGATAAGTCCAGCAACACATCTGAACCGTTTAAGTCATGGACCTGCCCATCAGTGAGATAAAATCCTGTTGGGTTGCCTAAAGCATCAGTACGGGCATGAATTTTGGTGCTTAAGCCCCCTTTACTGCGTCCAATCGCCTGATTTTTTCCCCCCAGCGCTGTGTTGATGAGCACGTACAATGGTGGAGTCTAACATGGCATATTCATTATCACTGTCATGTGACAGTACTTCAAAGACTCTCTGCCACACACCTGTTTTAGCCCAACGACTAAAACGAGTATGCACGACTCTAAAATCACCAAAGCGTTCGGGTAAGTCTCGCCACGGGATACCTGAACGATACCGATACAATACCGCTTCAACAAATAGTCGGTTATCTTTGGCCGTTACTCCAACAGTACCCATTCGTCCAGGTAACAGATCTTTAATCTGTTCCCACTGCTCATCTTTTAATGCATAGCGTTTAGTCATAAAAGTATAATGGGGACAAGGCGGTTTTCCTCAAGCTAATTGATGACACGCCCTAATTGTTTAGTCCCAGCTTTTTATCGTGGATGAATACAAGATTCATTTAAGTGCCAGTATTGGTATTGTTGCAGATGACAGTTCGATTCAGCATTCTTCTGAGCTGATTTATCAGTCTGTTCTGGCGATGCAGGAAGCCAAAAGACAAGGCCGAAATATCTGGCAATGGTATGAAAAAACCAATATGAAACCTGCACCAGAAATAGATTATGCAAATCTGCGTATGGAACTGATGCAAGCGATCAACCAGAAACAGTTTAATCTTTTCTATCAACCGATTATTAATCCTGCAAATGGTCAGGTGACTGGCGTAGAAGCTCTGATTCGCTGGCAGCACCCGCAGCAGGGTTATATTTCTCCTGCGGTTTTCATTCCGCTTGCAGAACGAACAGGGCAAATTATCGGTGTAGGCCAGTGGGTTCTGGAAAAAGCCTGCGTAGATATTGCTGCATGGAACAAGCAGCACAATCGTCAGATCACCGTATCGGTCAATATTTCTCCGCTCCAATTCCGCAGGGCAGGTTTCCTGCAAATACTTAAACATGTCCTTGCAAGCAGTCAATTGCCTCCGGAACTGCTCAAAATTGAGATTACCGAAGGGGTGATTATTAATGGCGCAGATCGCACCATTGAAATTTTGAAAACGGTACGTGCTTTAGGTGTTCAAGTCGCGATTGATGACTTTGGGACCGGCTATTCAAGCCTGAGTTATCTACGGCGCCTGCCGATCAACCAGATCAAGCTAGATCGGAGTTTTATCGAGGAACTGACACTGGATGATCAGAATGCTGCAATTGTTCAATCCATCATTCATCTGGCCCATCAGCTTGATTTAGATGTTGTGGCTGAAGGTGTGGAAACCTTGAATCAAGCCCAATTACTTTATCAACAAGGCTGTGATTTACTACAAGGCTTTTTTTATGCGAAACCTGCGCCTTTAACTGAATTAAAGCCTCTTTATTTATCCATGGAATCTGATCATCCGCAAAGAAATTAAAAATTCAAGGTGAAAGTACAGTGATTAAGGTCTGGGCTGGATATTCACCAAATTGTGTTTTTGATTCAGGTCATAATAATTAATTACAAACATCAGCAAGGCAAATAGAAAACCGAGTGCTACACAGGCCGGCCAGCCATAGATTTTCCATAAACTTAAAGACAGAAATGCACCAAGCCCGGCACCAGAAAAATAACAGGTCATGTAGATGGCATTAATACGCGAGCGGGCTTGGACTGAAAGCCGATAGACCAGATTCTGGTTGAGTACATGTAAAGATGAAATGCCAAAATAGGCAATCATCAGGCCCAGAATATATAACCATAAACTGCGCTGTGCAAAAGCCAGAGGAATCCAGGCCAAAATCAGTCCAGCTGTCGCGAGCTGTGCCAGCCACTTCTCCCGATGGCGGCCAATCATTTTCCCCGTCCATTGTGAAGACCAGATCCCGATTACCCCCACGACGCCCATCAGACCAATCTGGAAGTCATTAAAATGGTAGGGTGCTTCTGCCAGAATAAAAGTCATGGTGGTAAAAATGATGCTCAGCATTCCAAAACCCAGACCGCCGATAAGACTCCGTCGCATCAACATCGGTTCGGTCTTGGCAAAGGTAAATAAGGAATAATAGATCTGTAAAATGCTCATCTGTAACTGGCTTTTCGCTTTGGGTAACTGATACCACATCGCAATACTTAAAAGTAAAATGGCGCAACCACTTAATAAGTACACGGCATGCCAGGACCATAAGGTAGAAATCATTCCTGATACAGTTCGGGCAAACAGGATACCGACCAGAACACCACTCATCAGCAGACCCACCACTTCGGCACTTTTTTCACGCTGCGATAAATTGGCGGCAAAAGGAATCAGAATCTGGGTGCTAATAGAACAAAATGAGGCAAGCAGGGTAAAGCCATACAGCATCTGCAAATTACTGCTGGCAGACAGTCCGATCAGTGCCAGGCCGGTACAGCACATCAGGCTACAGATATATAAACGCTTTTCAAATAAATCACCCAGAGGCACAAACAAAAACAGACCGGCTGCATAGCCAATCTGAGTCAGGACCACTGTCCAGCCAGACTGCGCCACACTTATATTTAAGTCCTGGGCAATCGAATAAATTAAGGGCTGGTTAAAGTAATTACAACCTGCGCAGAGCGCGCAGGTCATGGCCATCATAAACATGAAACGGCGTGAGGGTTGCCCTTGGGCTGACATCCTTGTCTCCTCAGACTTTAGAAGCGATAGGTCGCTGATAAATTTACCCGTGAAATATCAGCTTCTTTGGCATCAAAGGTTTCGCGTTTACCATGATGATATTCCGCGCCCAGATTGATATTCGGAACTGGAGAATAAATCACATTGGCCACATAGTCGGTTAAGCGTTTATTACTTTCCGGATTTGCTCTTGCATATTCACTTGAGTCATCAAAGTCGACCAGACTGCCGGAAATGCTGCTCCGCCATTTTGGTGTGAACTTATGGGTAAAGCCGATATTCAGACTGTTAAATGAATTCAGTAAAAGTTCATCATTCGCAGTATCAACTGAATAATCACCACCCCAGGCTGCGCCATCGGCGGTCGAGCCCTGAACTAAATAGGCCGCAATCCGCTGATCCCCGACGATATGAAAATAATTGCCCTGAACCGAGTTTTTATCATCAATAAGGTAGCGTCCACCAACGCCCACGCCCCAGCCGATTTTATTAATATCACCTGTATCCGTTTGAGCCTGCTTTTCATTGACAAAGCCTTGTGCCAATAAATGTAAGGGACCAGACTGATGCACATATTTGCTGGTGAATGCCGGTAAGGCAGATGAGCGGTCGCCACTTGCCATATATTCCAGGCCGACATTCCAGGTATTTTCCGGATCAAGTTTGAAAGCATAACTGACTTGAGGCGTACGCAGAACCGAACCGCCGAGCAGTAAACTGTAGTCTACTGCTTCTGTACTGATTTCAGGTGTAGACATCAGTGACCAGGCCTGACCAAAAGTCCAGTTATAATATTTAAAATGGGCATGACGAATGCGTAATCCGCCATCACCTTTACCATTATTGGTCCAGAAGTCAGCTTCTACACGTGCCGATACATTTGGATTACCACCAATATCTTTGGCCAGAAAACCAATCCGGCTGGCTGCTAAAGTGAAATCTGAACGTACCGAATCCGGTTCAGTAAAAGGTACTTTATTGATCTGGTTAATGGTACGGCCACGCGTTTCGGTAGTGCTCTTAAAATCTACTGCGCCATCCAGACGGATCAAGCCATAAACATCGACATTATCAAGCATTGAACCTAAAGTCTTGGAGTCTGCAGTTTTAGTTTGTTCCTGTTGGGCTTTTAAGGACAACTGGGCTGCTTTTTGTTGTTCCAGCTCAGCCTGAATTTGCTTTAATTGCGTTTCTAAAAACTCGATACGATCAGGAGAAACCTCTGCTGAAAATGCCTGTGCTGATGCGATACTGCACAGCGTAACTAATACTATTTTTTTCATTTCTTAATCCCTAAAGAAATTTTCAGATGTAAATAAGGAAAGCGCTTTCCTTTTGATTGCCTTAATTTTTAAATTTAAATAAAGGTGATTTTGACTTTCGAAGCATGAATATCGTGCTCGTCAAATGAGCAATATTCTGTTCAGCTAACAACAGATATTGGCTTGCAAGGTCAAAAAAGATGAAGTGTGAGGAGGGTGGTTTGTTGAGCCGCCCTCCAGGTGGTCAGTTATTCTGCTTTTTGTGGATCGTATAAACGGTCTTTAATAAACAGGGCAGGAATCAGGCCACACAGGAAATAAGCTGCACCCATCACCATCAGGCCGGTTCCGATTGAACCATGCATCGCCAGATAACCGATGGTGATTGGAGCAAAAACAGCACCAATTCGGCCAATATTAAATGCACCGCCTACAGCAGTACCGCGCACCCCGGTCGGAAAGCTTTCAGTTAAATACGTTGCATTAATGGCATAAGGAATACCGTACAGGAAACCGAAGATCAGCATTAAGACACCAATATTTTCAGGGGTATGCAGATATACCACCACTGGAATAAAAATCGCGGTGCCCATGGTGCCAAAAGCAAATACGATGCGGCGGCCAATTTTATCTGCCACATAGCCGGCAATCACTTTGGCAAAGATCATGGTCAGGAAAGTACCGACCATATAAAGGGCCATTTCCTTGAACTTGATGCCTAATTCAGCTTCCAGATATGTCGGTAACCAGTTGCTTACTCCAAAATAACCGAACAGCAGGAAACCGGAACTGAAAGACCACAAGATAAACATTTTGCCATGGGTCTTGTCTTTCAGAATGGTGACATATGGATTGCCTTTTTTGGCATCATTATCCACGATCTGACCCGTACGCTTCATTTCACGGACACGTTTCCATGATTCTGGCTCAGGCACCATAAAGTGCATCAAGACACCCAGTGCCAGTGGTGCAATGGTAATCCAGTACAGCATACGCCAGCCAAACTCGGGAATAATCCAGCCAGACAGCAGGGTAATCACCAGCGAGCCCAAGGTAAAACCGGTCATGAGTGTGGCCAATACTGTGGTACGGTATTTGGTTGGCACATATTCAGACATCAAGGTGTTGCAGGCAATATATAAACAGCCTAAACCCAGACATGAAAGCGTACGCAAAATTGCAAATTCAGTATAAGACTGGGCAAAACCTGAATAGGCAGACAGTAGGGAGAAGGTGATGGTTGCCAGTACAATCACACGAACCCGTCCAAATCGATCACAGGCCCATCCACCGACAAACCCGCCAATCCCCATACCCAATAAAGACCAGCTGCCTAAAGCACCCGCCTGCATCGAGCTTAAACCCCATTCTGCTTTTAAACTAGTCAGGCTGAAAGCCAAAATACCAATATCCGCACCGTCACACAGCAAGATCAGGAAAGCAAAGATAAAAGCTGTAATCCACAGGCGTTTTGGTGCCTGTTTAATGGTGTCCTCGGAAGAGACAGGTGTTTTATTGTCTCCTGTGACGATCGTGTCGCTTGTCATTCTTATATCCTCTATTTATTAAAAACAGCATTCCTATGCTGCCACTACATCCATTTTATTCCTCACGGAAACGTATTTTCCTTGATCTAAGGAGATTGCTTCTGTTTGCCTGAGCCGTATCCACCATCCGGCTGCAGTGATTTTTTCAATTTCCAGGCTGAAAAATCAGCATTTACTGAGGATTTATGTTTCACAAATCAATATTTAGTTTTGCTCTGTGGTTATTTTTTACTTAAATAAACAACCAAATTACATTTAAAATATTTAATTCCGTATTGCGAAATCAATTAATCATAAAATTACTAGCCAAACAAGAGTTTTTACTCTATTTTTAGTAAAAAATAACTTATTAGAGTTTATGGACTAAAAAAACTTGATTTAATGACCTAAAAATCATATGTTTTATACAAAATAAAGTTTCGCTATACAAAATAAATGGAGATTATAATGGAACAGGTCGTTCAAATAGAGCAAATCTCGACGCATGTGGCGATGGTTAAAATTCATCGGCCTGAAGCAAAAAATGCCTTGAATACAGAAGTACGTCAGAAACTTGCTGCTGCTTTTCTACAGCTCAATGATGATGAAAATATCCGTGCCATTATTCTCACTGGGGGCGAAACAGACTTTGCCGCAGGGGCCGACCTGAAAGAATTAGCGACTGCTGAAACTATCCAGATGATGCAGCGCCGTACTGAACGTTACTGGCAGGCTATTGCCCAGTGTTCAAAACCGGTGATTGCCGCTGTAAACGGATATGCACTGGGGGGTGGCTGTGAACTGGCAATGCATGCTGACATTATTATTGCCGGAAAAAGTGCCCAGTTCGGTCAACCGGAAGTGAAAGTTGGCGTGATGCCGGGTGCAGGTGGCACTCAACGTTTATTCCGTGCAGTGGGTAAATTTCATGCCATGCGCATCATCATGACCGGTTGTCTGGTACCTGCGCCGGAAGCTTATCAAATTGGCCTGGTCTCTCAAGTGACCGAGGACAATGAAACCCTTGCCACTGCCATCAAGATGGCCGAAGGTCTGGCAAAATTACCGCCAATTGCCTTGGAGCAAATCAAGGAAGTGGCATTACTGGCCGAAGATGTGCCGCTCAATGCCGGACTTAGCCTGGAACGTAAGTCTTTCCAGATGCTGTTTTCTTCAGAAGACCAGAAAGAAGGCATGCAGGCCTTTATTGAAAAACGTAAACCGAATTATCAGGGACGATAAGCATGAGCATTCAAATTCAGAAAATCGGTATTATTGGTGTCGGCACCATGGGTGCAGGCATTGCCCAGATTGCCATTCAGTCTGGGCATGATGTGGTGTTATTTGATGCCAAAGCCGGTGCAGCCGAACAGGCGCAGGAAAAACTGGCTAAAACACTGAATACACTGGCCGATAAAGGCAAGTTTAGCCACGAAAAAGCAGCTGAAGATATTGCCCATTTATCAATCGCGCAGCAGCTAGAAGACTTGAAAGATTGTGATCTGATTGTTGAAGCGATTATCGAAAATCTGGAAATCAAGCAAAAGCTGATGCAGCAACTGGAAGCGCTTGTAAAACCGGAAGCCATTCTGGCATCGAATACCTCTTCATTATCGATCAGTGCCATTGCTGCCAATTGCAGTCAGCCGGAACGTGTGGCCGGCTATCATTTTTTTAATCCGGTACCACTGATGAAAGTGGTGGAAGTGATCGAAGGCTTCAATACCCGCGCTGATATTGTGCAAGCCTTGACTCAATTATCTACCAAGATGGGACATCGCCCGGTCAAAGCCAAAGATACCCCAGGATTTATCATTAACCATGCCGGTCGGGCCTTTGGCAGTGAAGCCTATGCCATTCTGAATGAAAATGTCACGCCATTTTATGAGATTGACCGGATTTACCGCGATGGGATCGGTTTTAAAATGGGACCTTTTGAGCTAGGCGATCTGACCGGTATGGATGTATCGCATCCGGTGAGTGAATCGATTTATCACCAGTATTATGAAGAAGCACGTTACCGTCCAAGTGTGATTACCCGTCAACGCTTTATTGCCAAACAGCTCGGTCGTAAAACCGGTAAAGGCTTCTATGATTACACTTCAGGTAGCAAAGTAGGTGATGTGGCTCCAACACTGGTTGAAAAGCTCGATCACTATCCAGCAGTCTGGCTAGGCACAGAATATAGTGAAGATCGTCAGGCGCTTGAGCAGTATCTGCAACAGTTCAATATTCAGATCGAACAAACTGAAACACCTTCGGCAGATGCCTTAATCTTAATTGCCACTTATGGTGAAGATGCAACTTCAGCCGCTGTCCGTTATCAGGTGACACCTCAGCAAGTGGTCTGCATCGACCTGCTCTATGGTCTGAATAAACATCGCACTTTAATGCCAACTCTTGTGACCAAGCCTGAACTGACTCATGCCGCACAATCGATTTTTAATCTGGATGGCGTGACTGCGAGCACAATTCAGGAAAGTGTCGGCTTTGTGGCGCAGCGTGCTTTGGCGATGATTGTGAACCTTGGTTGTGATATTGCCCAGCAAGGCGTAGCTACGGTAGAAGACATTAACATTGCCGTGAAATTAGGCCTCGGTTATCCGCATGGCCCAATTGAATGGGGTGATGTATTGGGTGCTGAAAAAATCCTGAAAATTCTGGATCGCATGACCGCGATTACCCGTGACCAGCGCTACCGTCCAAGTCCTTGGCTGCGTCGCCGTGTTCAGCTCGGTTTAGCACTTGTCCATAGCACACATTAATTAAAAAGTTAAAGGAATAACATTCATGTTAAATGCATATATCTATGATGGGTTACGTTCACCAATTGGTCGCCATGCAGGAAGTCTGGCAAGTGTCCGTCCAGATGATCTGGCAGCAACCGTAATTAGAAATCTGCTGGAAAAAACCGGTATTCCGGCAGCAGATGTAGAAGATGTCATCTTTGGCAGCACCAATCAGGCCGGTGAAGATAGCCGTAATGTGGCACGTTTTGCAGCATTGTTAGCCGGTATGCCGGTCACTGTGCCCGGACAGACCATCAACCGTCTATGTGCTTCGGGTCTAGGGGCAGTGATTGATTCGGCGCGCGCGATTACCGCAGGCGAAGGTGAGCTGTATATTGCCGGTGGTGTAGAAAGCATGTCACGTGCGCCTTTTGTGATGGGTAAAGCAGAAAGCGCGTATTCACGTGAGGCCAAAATTTATGATACGACCATTGGTACCCGTTTTCCGAACCGTAAATTCACTGAACAGTTTGGCGCACACAGCATGCCGGAAACTGGTGATAATGTGGCTGAAGAATTTGGTATTTCACGTGAACAGGCAGATACTTTCGCCGCTGCATCACAGGCAAAATATCAGGCAGCAAAAGAAGCAGGTTTCTTTGCAGGTGAAATTACTCCAATTGAAGTTTCTCAAGGACGAAAATTGCCGCCTAAACAGGTCACTGAAGATGAGCATCCACGTGCTTCTTCAACATTTGAAGCATTATCCAAGTTAAAACCGCTATTTGAAGGTGGGGTGGTGACTGCGGGGAATGCATCAGGTATCAATGACGGCGCTGCAGCACTGATGATCGGCAGTGAAAAAGTTCAGGAACAGTACGGCTTAAAACCTCTGGCGCGGATCCTGTCTTCAGCCGCGGCTGGGATTGAGCCACGCATCATGGGTGCAGGTCCAATTGAAGCAATCAAAAAAGCCGTAAAACGTGCAGGCTTAACGCTGGACGATATGGACATTATCGAGATCAATGAAGCATTTGCCAGTCAGGTATTGTCTTGCCTGAAAGGTCTGGATGTTGCTTTTGATGATCCGCGTGTCAACCCAAATGGTGGCGGAATTGCGATTGGCCATCCACTGGGCTGTTCGGGTGCGCGTTTGGCTTTAACCGTTGCGCGTCAGTTACAGCGTACCGGTAAAAAATATGCCGTGATCAGCCTGTGTATTGGTCTGGGTCAAGGCTTGGCAATGGTGATTGAAAACCCTGAAGCAGCTTAACCGCTTGAGTTATCACCTTCATGCCATGTATAGATGATATGCATGGCATTTTTTATTGCGCTATTTATATAGATAGAGAAATAAAAATCCCTGCACATGCAGGGAATGTTTAAATCAGTTCAAAGACTATTTGCGTCCAGTCACCAATAAAGTCGCTGAACCAAAGGCATAAACTTTACCTTCTTTATCGACAATCCGGCCTTCTGAAGTGAGTACATTACGTCCGATCCGGATGACTTCACCAATGGCAGTATAGGTTTCACCACTTTTCATGGCTTTCAGCATTTTCACATTCAGATCGATGGTCGAAAAACTTACCCCGGCATCAACCGTCGTATGCACGGCAGCACCGGTCGCACTGTCTAAAACCGTTGCACAAAAACCGCCATGAATCCCACCTTGTAAATTGTAATGGCGCTGATCGGGGCGTACTTCATATTCCACATAGTTCTCACGCACCAACGTTAGACGCATGGGAATAATTTCACTCATGGCTGAACTGGAAATTTCCCCATTCTTGATGGCAGTGAGATATTCAAGTCCGTTTAATTGTGATGTTGGCATAGCAACTCCTTGTAATGATTTATTTCGCCTTATGAAATAATATTCTGTTTTTCTAAAATTATGATATAACAGATAGTGATCAAAATGCTATATTTTTCCAGGATGGAATCATGACAATAAAAACTCTGGTTACAGATGCTGAATGGCAGGCACGTTGTGAGCTTGCAGCGCTTTATCGCATTATTGCGCATTACCGGATGACCGACCTGATTGATACCCATATCAGTTTAAGAGTGCCCGATCAGCCAGACTGCTTTCTGATTAATCAGTATGGCGTCGCTTTTGAAAAAATGCGTGCCTCAACGCTGGTCAAGATCAATCATGCAGGACAGGTCGTAGAAAGCTATGAACAGGACAAGCCGGTGAATATGGCTGGCTTCGTGATCCACTCCGCAATTCACGAAGCATATCCTCATCTGAATTGCGTCATTCATACACATACCGCAGATGGGATAGCCGTTTCTGCCCAGAAACATGGACTTCTGCCAATTTCCCAGCATGCGCTGAAATTTTATCAGCAGTTGGCCTATCACGAGTATGAAGGCGTGGCACTGTCAACAGATGAGCAGGAACGCCTGATTGAGGATTTAGCTGGTCATCGTGCCATGATTTTACGTAATCATGGCCTATTAACGGCTGGCGAAACCATTGCACGGGCTTTTCATGAAATTTATTTTCTGGAGCGCGCCTGTCAGGCACAGGTCAAGGCTTTAAGTGGCGGTGCTGAATTACATTATCCAAGTGAAGACGTGCGGATTAAAACCGCCAAACAGTTCGCCAGTCCGTTGGTAGAACCGATTTTACAGCGTGCCTGGCAGGCTGCTTTATCCCTGATTGAGCATCAATATACGGAGTATGCATCATGATTGTGATTTCCAGTACTGTGCCGAACATTGAAGCCATTCTGGTCAAGTCTTTTCAGAAATATGCCCCTGAGGACAGTTTTTGTACAGTGGACAGCCCGGAAGCAGAGCAGGCGACCACGGCCGCCTGCTGGTTTCCAGATCTGGAGAAATTGCAGCAGCTTCCAAAACTTGGCCTGATCCATTCGATTGCGGCCGGGGTCGAGCATTTAAACTTGAATGAGATACGACCGGATCAAGCCGTGTGCCGGGTACTCGATCCGCATCATCAAAAAGGCATGTTTGATTATCTGCTTTGGGGTGTGCTGTATTTTCAGCGTTATTTTGACCGCATGATTCAGCAACAAAAGCAGCAGCTATGGAAGCAGTATCGTCAGAGTTATAGCCAGCATATCCAGATCGGAATTATGGGCCTTGGGCATATGGGGGCTTATGTAGCAGAACGTTTTGCCGACATGGGCTATCAGGTCTCGGGCTGGGCCAATTCCCCGAAAGAGATTAAACAGGTTAAAAGCTATGTCGGTTCAGAACAGTTGTCCGATTTCCTGGCTCAAAGCCAGATCCTGATTAACCTGTTGCCACTTACAGAAGAGAATACCGGCATTCTATCTACTGAATTATTCCAGCAACTCCCTGAACAGGCAGCTCTCATTCAGGTCGGGAGAGGCCAGCATTTAATCGAACAGGATTTATTGAAGGTGCTGGATTCAGGTCATCTACGAGGTGCAATTGTCGATGTGTTTGAACAGGAGCCACTGCCTGCCGAGCATCCATTCTGGCAGCATGAAAAAATTATCGTAACCCCACATGTGGCCTCACATGCGCCGATGTCGGTAGTGGTGGAACAGATTCTGGAGAATGACCGCCGTTTCAAGCAGGGTCTGGAGTTGTGTCATCAGGTAGATGTCAACAAAGGTTATTAATTGTAGGGATACAGATAAAAATAAGGAGATTGCGAATGTGGGATACGATTCAAACTCAGGTTCAGCAAGGCATCGCGACTTTAAGCTTTAACCGCCCGGAGTCACTTAACAGTTTTAACCGGAAAATGCATGAGGAAGTGCAGCAGGTGCTGAAAAGCTGGAATACAGATCCGGATATACGGGTGATTGTGATTCGTGGCAATGGTCGGGCCTTTTCAGCGGGACAGAACTTAAAAGAACGTGCCGGACAGCTCGGCAAGGTGCCTTTGCCACCACAAGGTTCGCTGGCCAAATATTATAATCCCTTGATTAAGCTGATCCGTGAGAGTCTCAAACCGGTGATTGCAGCAGTAAATGGAGTTGCTGCCGGTGCAGGTGCCAATATCGCGCTGGCCTGTGATCTGGTCATTGCCAAGGAAAGTGCCCGATTTATTCAGGCCTTTTCCAAAATCGGCTTGATTCCCGATGCTGGTGGCACCTGGATGTTGCCACATTTAATCGGTTATGCACGTGCCATGGCACTGACTTTACTCGGTGAACCCTTACATGCCAAAGAGGCTGCCGAAATGGGCATGATCTGGAAAATGCTTCCAGATACAGAATTTGATGTTTATATCGACGATATTACACAGCGACTGGCACAACAGCCGACTTATGCACTGGCTTTAACCAAACAGGCCTTGCAACGCAGTGCTGAAAATACCATCGACCAGCAACTGGAGCTGGAACAAAACCTGCAATATCTGGCGCTAAACAGTCAGGATTATAAAGAAGGCGTCCAGGCTTTTTTCGAAAAACGCCCTGCACAATTTACCGGATGCTAAGGAGAGCTTGCATGAACATTCAGACCCGTATAACCGAGCTTTTAGGGATTCGCTATCCGATTATTCAGGGTGGCATGATGTGGGTCGGTACAGCGGAAATGGCCAGTGCTGTATCTAATGCTGGCGGCTTGGGAACATTAACGGCACTAACGCAACCAACGCCAGAAGCACTGGTCAAGGAAATTGCACGTTGCCGTGACATGACTGATCAGCCTTTTGCGGTGAATCTGACTTTATTACCCGCTGTGAATCCGCCGCCGTATGCCGAATATCGACAGGCCATTATTGAAAGCGGTATCAAGATCGTAGAAACAGCAGGCAATAAGCCACACGAACATATTGAGGCATTTAAACAGCATGGCATCATTGTGATTCATAAATGTACCTCGGTTCGTCATGCACTTTCAGCGCAAAGAATCGGTGCGGACGTGATCTCGATTGACGGTTTTGAATGTGCCGGGCATCCGGGTGAAGATGATATTCCTGGCCTGATCCTGATTCCTGCGGCAGCAGATCAGCTTACTGTACCGATTGTGGCCAGTGGCGGTTTTGCTGATGGTCGTGGTCTGGTCGCAGCATTGGCTTTGGGTGCAGAAGGCATCAATATGGGCACACGCTTTTGTGCGACTCAGGAAGCGCCAATCCATCCGAACATCAAACAGTTTTATGTCGACAATGATGAAAGGGCGACACATCTACTGTATCGGCAGTTTAGAAATACTGCGCGTGTTGCCAAAAATGCAGTATCTGAGCTGGTGGTGAAAATGAGTGAAGATCCAGGTCTGGAGTTTGAACAGATTCGTCCCTATGTCAGTGGTTTAAAAGGCAAGCTTGCGCTGGAAAATGGCGATGTAGATGCGGGCGTACTGACCGCTGGACAGGTGATGGGATTGATTCATGATATTCCGACCTGTCAGGCGCTGATTGACAATATCATGCAGGATGCCGAGCAGATTATTTATCAACGTTTGGCTCAATTTTTCCCGCGCTAGATCATCTAAGCGTTATCACTCAATAAAAAGCCATTCAAGCATGAATGGCTTTTTTTCATGTTGAATATTTTTATTTTTTAAATAGGAAATTTCACAGAATGACTAGATTTTATACTGGGACTTATATTATATTGGATTTAAAACATAATTTCGTATTATGAAATTTTAAGTCATAAATATACAAATTAAAAACTCATGCAAGGGAATTACGATGAGAAATTATATTGCGCCATTAAAAGACATGACGTTTGTGCTGAAAGACCTGCTCAATGTGGAACAGAAATATCAGGGCTATACCAGGTTCGCAGACAAAGTATCGATGGATATTATGGAGCAATATCTGGAAGTCGCTGCCGATTTTTGCCAAAACGAACTGCTACCGATTAATGCCACAGGCGATCAGCAGGGTTGCCGTTTACAAGATGGCGTGGTAACCACACCAGATGGTTTTAAAGCGGCTTATGATAAATATGTGGAACTTGGCTTTACCTCATTAACCGGTGATGAAAAATATGGCGGCCAAGGCTTCCCGACTTTATACCGTATCGCGATTTCAGAAATTATTACCGCGACCAACTGGTCTTGGGGCATGTATCCGGGCCTATCACACGGTGCTATGCGCACTCTGGAACACCACGGAAGCGATGAGCAAAAACAGAAATTTCTGGTGCCTTTAATTGCCGGCCGCTGGACTGGAACCATGTGTTTAACCGAATCGCATGCTGGTTCAGATCTGGGATTAATCCGTACCAAAGCAGTGCCAAATGAAGATGGCAGTTATAGCATCAGCGGTGAGAAAATCTTTATATCTGCCGGTGAACATGACCTGGCTGAAAATATTGTGCATATCGTACTGGCACGTTTACCCGATGCGCCTGCCGGTACCAAAGGTATTTCGCTGTTTATCGTGCCGAAATACAATTTGGATGAAGCGGGCAATGTGGCTTCGCGTAATGGCGTGGTCTGCAGCGCGCTTGAACACAAAATGGGGATTCACGGGAATGCGACTTGTGTACTGAATTTTGACAATGCCAAAGGTTTTCTGATCGGGCCTGAAAACCGCGGCCTGAACTGCATGTTTACCTTTATGAACTCGGCGCGTATTGGTACAGCCATTCAAGGCTTGGCAGCAGCAGAATCTTCTTATCAGGGGGCATTGGCTTATGCCAAAGACCGTCTGGCGATGCGTTCACTTGAAGGTGCAAAAGCGCCAGGCCAGCCTGCAGATCCGATTATCGTACATCCGGCAGTACGTAACATGCTTCTGACTCAAAAGGTGTTTGCAGAAGGTTCACGTGCACTTGCATATTATCTGGCGACCTATGCCGATATTGCTGAAGCCACTGACAGCCCGGAAGAAAAGAAAGCAGCTGAAGACCGTCTGGCATTATTAACCCCAATTGCCAAAGCATTAATGACTGAAACTGGCATAGAAGCGGCTAAACATGGTATGCAGATTTTCGGTGGTCACGGTTATATAGCTGAACATGGCATGGAACAGATTGCCCGTGATGCACGTATTGCCAGCCTCTATGAAGGAACCACTGAAATTCAGTCTATCGATTTACTGGCGCGTAAAGTTCTAGGTTCAAAACTGGGTCTGCTGACCGCATTAACCGATGAAATTCAGGGCTTTGTAAAAGAGCAACAACAACATGTCCAGTTTAGCCAGCAAGTTACACAAGTCAGCCAGTTGACTGAACAATGGCTGGAATTAACCAGAACCATTAAGGCACAGGCTCAACAGTCTGCCAATGAAATTGGGGCAGCATCAGTTGACTACCTATATTTCTCTGGTTATGTCGTGTCCGCTTATCTGTGGCTGAAAATGGCAATTACTGCGCAGCAGAAAATTGAAGAAGGCAATACTGATCCCTTCTATGCAGCCAAGATCAAAACTGCACAATTCTTCTTTGCTCGGATTTTACCAAGAACCGCGACACATACTGCCAATATTCTAGTTGGTGGCGAAAGCCTGTTTTTACTTGAACCTGAAGAGTTCAAATTCGATTAAAGCTTTTGACCCACGATACACGTGTCGTGGGTCTTTTTTTAATAATTTTTGCATCCTAATCCCATTCAAATATTGAGAGTTATTCTTTGGTATTGAATAAACCATAAAACAACAAGATCAGGAGTCTATATGGATTTAGACATGATTACTCGACAGTGTCCTTATGCTGATCGGCAACTTAATTTTCATGAAGTCGGACAGCGTTCTGCATTTCCCACTATTATTCTGATTCATGGTACCGGTGGAAATACCGACAAGCATTTCAGCTATATTTTTCCGATGCTTGGTATTCATCAGCGGGTTTTATCCATTGATTTGCATACCCCGAATAAAGCTGATCTAAAGGTGACTGATTTTAGCCAACAGGTTGAAGCATTGATTCAGCATGCAGTTGCAGAAGATGAAACCATTACAGTGGTCGGCTATTCACTCGGTGCCGTGATTGCTGCACAAGTAGCAGCCAGTTTAAAGCAGCGCGTAGCGCGTTTGATCCTGTTAGCGGGTTGGGCCAAGACCAGCTCGGTGCAACAATTGCGTACCGTCATTTGGCAGCAATTATTTACTGAACAATCTGCGGCCTTGCCTCATTTTGTCAATTATTGCCTGTATAGCGATGATTATCTGTCTGCACGTAGCGAACAGCAGGTGTTGGATCTGGCACGCTTTGTTAAACCTTCACTAGATGCAGCCAAACAGCGTGAACTGAATTATCACATTGATATTACATCGATCTTGCCTGAGATTCATGCAGAGACGTTGATTGTGGCTTGCCGTGAAGACCGCATGGTGCCTGTAGCCCAAGCAAAATTGCTGTTTGCTTCAATTTCGAACAGTCGCTATATCGAAATTTCTTCAGGACATGCGCTCTATATCGAAGCGCCAGCCGAAGTGGTGCAACTGGTCAACCAGTTTAGCCAGCATCCAGAACAATATCCGGTGAATCAAAAAATCCAGCCTTATATGCCTTAAAGGAGATAAATAATGCAAGCTCAAGGACAGCGCAGCAAGATTCTAATTGTAGGCAGTGGTTTTGGTGGTTTGGGAATGGCAATCCGCCTTAAACAGCAGGGCATCCACGATTTTAAAATCATTGAACGTGCAGCAGAAGTGGGCGGCACTTGGCGTGACAATACCTATCCCGGAGTCGCCTGTGATGTACCTTCCCATTTATATTCTTTCTCGTTTATTAAAAATCCCAACTGGTCGCGTGTCTTTCCACAAGGGGTAGAAATTCAGTGCTATTTAATTCAATGCTGTGATCAGGAAAATATCCGGCCCCATATTGATTTTCATACGCAACTGGAAAAGGCTAGCTGGAATGCACGAGAACGAATATGGGAAATTCACACCTCTAAAGGTCTGTATCAGGCTGAGATCTTAATTACCGCAACCGGGCATCTGGCAGATGAGCATCTCCCGCAAATTCCGGGGCTGGAAGAATTTGAAGGCCAGGTCATGCATTCAGCACGCTGGAATCATCAGATAAGTTTGGAGAACCAGCATGTCGTTGTGGTGGGTTCAGGGGCTTCAGCCGTTCAGCTTGTGCCGGAAATTGCCAAAACAGCAAAAAACCTGACCGTCTTGCAACGTAGTGCACCATATATTTTGCCCCGACCAGACCGACCTTATTCTGAGTCAGAAAAACAGCTTTTCCGCAAAGATCCGGACAGTATGTCAGCCTTAAGACATTCCTTGTTTTGGGGCAATGAATACAATTTTGCCCAGCGCCGTAATCTGAAAAGCCAGTTTGAGCGGGTCAAGAAAAACTGCCTGCAATTCTTAAAACATCAGATTTCAGATCCTGAATTACAGCACAAACTCACGCCGAATTATGAACCTGGTTGTAAGCGCTTATTGCTTTCTAATGATTATTATCCAACCTTTTTAAAACCGCATGTCACACTTGAAGATTCAGCATTGGCAGAAGTTACGAAAGACGGTGTATTAAGCCAGGCTGGAAATAAATTTTTTGCAGATATCATCGTATTTGCTACCGGATTTGAAGCGGCACGTCCACCTTATGCCGCGAAGGTGGTAGGTAAACAGGGTTTAAGCCTGGAGCAGCAATGGTCCAGTGGTATGCAGGGTTATCAGTCAACGACCGTACACAACTTTCCAAACCTGTTCATCCTGAATGGGCCAAATACAGGCAGTGGACATAATTCAGCACTTTATTTTCTGGAAACCCAGTTTGATCTGGTGCTGGATGCCTTGCAGTTTTTTGAGCAGCAACAGATTCAGGTCTTTGAAGCAGATCAAGAAGCTGAAAATAGCTATATGCAGGAGCTACAGCAGCTTTCCCAAGGTAGTGTCTGGTTATCGGAAAGCTGTAAAAGCTGGTATCTGGACCCGGTCAGTCGCAAGCTGACTTTGGTCTGGCCTGATTATGCTCATTCATTTAGGGATAAAAATCAGCATTTTATTCGTAGCGGTTATCACTACAAGTATGTTGAATCGAGACAGCAGAAAGTGGTTTAAAAATATTTAATTAAAATCAAAATCTTATGGTTTAAATAATACAAAATAATTGTAAATCCAGGACAGGAGTATAGTCATGAGCAGTCAGCCATGGATGGAAGAATATAAAAAGTGGAATATCAATCCGGAGTTTACCCGGCCAGATCCTGAGAAAACGCTGAGCACGACAATTGCTGAGAATTTGGTGAAATTTCAGGATAAAACCGCATTTATTTATCTGGATCGTAAATTCAGCTATCACGATATCGATATGTATAGCCAGAAACTGGCAAGCTATTTACAGAGTCTTGGGCTGACTGCTGGCAGCCGTATTGCCGTGATGTTACCCAATATTATTCAGTATCCAATTGCGACCTTTGCCATTATTCGTGCCGGTTATGTGCTGGTCAATGTCAATCCCATGTACACCCAGCGCGAGCTCTATCATCAGCTACAGGATTCAGGTGCAGAAGCCTTGATTATCCTGGGGCAGACTTTGGAGCAATTAATAACATTAGATAAATGCCCTGAACTCAAGTATGTCATTTCAACGCATCCGCTGGATTTTATTCAAGAGCAGCCAAGTGCTATTTATAGTCAGGCAGCACAATATCCGGATAAACAATTTTCTGACTTTAGACAGGCAATAAATCAGGTAGAGATTATTGATTTTGCACCGCCTGTACAGCATCAGGAAGATACGGTCATTCTGCAATACACGGGAGGAACCACAGGTGTTTCTAAAGGCGCAGAACTGAGCCATCGCAATATTTTATTTAATATCGCCCAGAACAGTACCGTATTTATCAGTCATTTTACTGACCGCTATGCCGCTGAAAATGAATATGTATTCTGTGCCTTGCCGCTGTATCACATTTATGGATTTACCATCTGCCTGTTCAGTTATGGTCTGAGTCGCGGTTTCGCCAATGTCCTGATTCCAAATCCGAGAGATCTGGATGCTTTGCTAGACCAATATCAGAAACATCCACCGACTGTTTTTCCGGGCGTGAATACCATGTTTAACGCGCTGGGACATCATCCTCGATTTCGTGAGCTGGATCATTCACATCTTAAAACTACCACAGGTGGTGGATCGTCTATTTTAAAAAGCACTGCTGAGTTATGGTATGAAGTCACAGGCTGCCAGATTTATGAAGGTTATGGACTTTCTGAAACATCACCCACCGCGACCTTTAATCCACCGCTGAGCCGACGTTTTAGCGGAACCATTGGTTTGCCACTGGCAGGGACTGAAATCCTGATTTTAAACGATGAGGCCAAGCCGGTTGAGTTTCATCAGGCTGGAGAAATTGCCATTCGCGGACCTCAGGTGATGAAAGGTTACTGGCAGCAACCGGAAGCAACGGCTCAGGCATTTACGAAAGACGGCTTCTTTCTGACAGGCGATATCGGCTGTATGGATGAGCAGGGTTATATCACCATTCTCGATCGTAAAAAGGACATGATTCTGGTGTCTGGTTTTAATGTCTATCCGAATGAGCTGGAAGGCGTACTGTCCAAGCATCCCAAAATACTGGAATGTGCCGTGATCGGGATTGAGGATGAAAAATCCGGGCAGGTACCCAAGGCATTTATTGTGAAACAGGATGCCAACCTGACTCAAGATGAGGTCATGGCTTTCCTGAAACAGCAACTGACCAGTTATAAACTGCCAAAATACATTGAGTTTGTGGCTGGATTGCCAAAGTCTACAGTAGGCAAAATTCTGCGTCGTGAACTGCCTCGTACTGTTCAGTCGAGTGCCAAAGTCTGCTAAAGAATAATCTAATTCATTAGATTTAAAGTAAAAAAGGAATCTAAAGATTCCTTTTTTTATTGCTTGCTAGCTTATCGCTGCTGGATGACTTTTTTGCTTTTCAGCTCATCTATTTCATCCGGGCTTAAAAACTGGCTTAAGACTACATCGGTATCTTCACCTAAACAGGGTGGCGCTTTTTTATACTCTACCGGGGTCTTGGAAAGTTTAATCGGTGAGCCAATCGAGGTGTAATCTTCACGTAAAGTGTGTGGCATCTGGATGACCATCTCACGTGCCAATACCTGTTCTTCTTTCAGAGTCTGCTTCAGGTTATTAATCATACCAACCGGAACTTTGACTGCATGAATCAGATCCACCCAGGTTTGTGCGGGTTGCTTATAGAAATGTGCCTGTAGCACTGTGGTCAGCTCTTCACGATGCATCACCCGTCCTGAATTTTTTAGGAAACGAGGATCTTCGGCGACCTCAGCCAAGCCCACTGCCTGACACAAGGCCTTGAATTGCAGGTCATTGCCACAGGCGATAATAAACTCACCTTGCTGTGCCTTAAACACCTGATAAGGCACAATATTGGCATGCGCATTTCCAAAGCGGCCCGGCACTTTGTCTGAAGTCAGATAATTCATTGCCAGAACGGAGAGGGAAGCCACCTGGGTATCCAGCAGTGCCATATCGATATGCTGGCCTTCACCGGTTTTTTCCCGCGACAATAATGCCGCCTGAATGGCAATTGCAGAATATAAACCGGTGGTCAGGTCAGCAAAAGCCAGACCGGCTTTTTGCGGGCCGCCTCCCGGCAAGTCATCGCGTTCACCGGTGACGCTCATCATGCCACCCATGCCCTGAATAATAAAATCATAACCTGGTTCGTGTGCACGTGGGCCGTTCTGACCAAAGCCGGTAATTGAACAGTACACCAGACGCGGATTTAACTGACTCAGACTTTCATAATCCAGACCATATTTTTTTAGAGAACCCGCTTTATAATTCTCGATGACCACATCACTTTGCTGGGCAATTTTTTTAATGATCTCTTGACCTTCAGGCGTAGACAGATCCACGGCAACTGAATGTTTACCGCGGTTGGCAGAAAGATAATATGCCGATTCATGCGTATCTTCCTGCTTGTCATTTTTTAGCCAGGGCGGGCCCCAGATTCGCGTGTCATCCCCGTGATTAGGTTTTTCAATTTTAATCACTTCGGCGCCTAAATCGGCCAAAATTTGACTGCACCACGGGCCGGCTAAAATACGGCTTAAATCCAGTACGCGAAAGCCTGTTAAAGCACCCATCCTTACACTCCCTGTTTTATTGTATTCAATATCATCTAATTTCTAATCCTCATATCAAAATATCTTAAAATGATTTAATAATCAAATTAGCGATAACTAATTTCGTATAACAAAACTTAATATCAAATATTGTTGAAAATTCAACTTATCTTAATTACCTTGATTGGGCTCGACAGGAACAGCAAAAATAAAAGGAGATCTGAAAATCTCTCAGAGAAACCAAGAAAAACAGGAGCTAAAAATTGTCAGGATTGCATTTGTAGCAACCCGTCTATGTGCAAGATGGCAATTAAAACATCAATACGAAATAAGCAATAACAAGGATATTTACAATGACGGATCTCGCAACAGAATTAGGAAAAATCAAGCCCACGACCAAAAGAACCCAGCAAATTGCCTTTATATTTGCTTTTCTGGCCTTACTGGTCGATGGCGCAGACATGTTATTGCTGTCATTTAGCTTGAACAGTCTCAAAGCTGAGTTTGGTTTAAGCAATTTACAGGCAGGAGCACTGGGAAGTTTCACTTTGGCCGGGATGGCCATTGGCGGATTTATGGGCGGTTGGGCCTGTGACCATTTAGGCCGGGTACGCACCGTGGTCATTTCCATCCTGATTTTTTCTACATTGACTGCGGCACTGGGTTTTACCCAGAATTTTGAACAGTTCGCGCTATTACGCTTTCTGTCTGCATTCGGAATTGGCGCTTTATATATTGCAGCCAATACATTGATGGCAGAATATGTACCTACTGAATATCGGACAACAGTCTTGGGAACCTTCCGCAATGCGTGATGTGCCTAAACCGGTGATCGCTCGTGTACAAGGTTATGCGATAGGTGGCGGTAACGTTTTGGCGACTATTTGTGACCTCACCATTTGTTCAGAGAATGCCATTTTTGGTCAGGTGGGACCGAAAATGGGTTCAGTCGATCCGGGTTATGGCACAGCGTATTTAGCACGTGTAGTCGGTGAGAAAAAAGCCCGTGAAATCTGGTATATGTGCCGTCGCTATACAGGCCAAGAAGCGGTTGCAATGGGTCTTGCCAATAAATGTGTACCTGCAGATCAACTTGATGCTGAAGTACAGGCTTGGGCCGAAGAAATCTGTCGGCGTAGTCCGACAGCCATCGCCATTGCCAAACGTAGCTTCAATATGGATACCGCACATCAGGCGGGGATTGCCGGCATGGGCATGTATGCACTAAAACTGTATTACGACACGGAAGAATCGCGTGAAGGCGTCAATGCACTCAAAGAAAAGCGCCAGCCTGAATTTCGTAAATTTTATAAATAAGGAAGATACAGCATGACTAAAAATCCTTATATTACGGAAGACTTAGAGTTTTTAGCAGAAACTGCTGAAAAGTTTGCGCAAAAATATATTGCCCCCGGTTTTTTAGAACGCGATCAAAGTCGGGTGTTTGATCGTGATCTGGTCAAAAAAATGGGAGAGATGGGCTTTATTGCACCGGAACTTCCGGAACAATATGGCGGCCAAGGCATGGGACGTCTGGCAGCAGGCATTATTCATGAAGCGGTAGCCAAAGCGGATTTAAGTTTTTCCTATATCAATCTGCTCGCTTCGCTAAATGGCCAGATTCTGGCGGAACATGGTCAACCCGAAGTGGTTGAACCGTGGCTGAAGAAACTGACCGCCGGTGAAGCAATTTTTTCGATTGCCTTGACCGAGCCGCGTGGCGGTTCAGATGCTGCCAACCTGCGTTTAAAAATCGAACGTGACGGCGATGAATATATCATTAATGGCGAAAAGACTTCGATTTCGGCTGCCGATCAGGCCGATGCTTCGGTGGTGTTTGGCCGTACTGGTGCCCATGAGGACGGCGCACATGGCGTGACAGCACTTCTGGTTCCCATGAATTTATCTGGCATTAGCACCACGCGTTTTGACTGTCATGGGCAACGTGCCATTGGTCGCGGTTCAATCTTCTTTGATAATGTTCGCGTTCCGGTCAATCATCGCTTAGGTGATGAAAACAAAGGTTTTGTGCAGGTCATGCAAGGCTTTGACTTTTCACGTGCCTTGATTGGTTTACAGGTTCTGGCTGTTGCACGTGTCAGTCTGGATGAAGCCTGGGAATATGCGGCGCAACGTGAAGCCTTTGGTCAGCCCTTAACAGCACTTCAAGGCGTGTCGCATCCATTGGCCGAGTATGAAACTCAGGTAGAGGCCGCGCGTTTACTCTGTCTGCAAACCTTATGGCTCAAAGACAATCATCTGCCACATACTTCCGAAGCTGGAATGTGTAAATGGTGGGGGCCAAAACTGGCCTATGATGTGATTCATCAATGTTTACTGACCTTTGGTCATGCTGGTTATGACCGTGGTGTAATGGAACAGCGTATGCGAGATGTACTGGGCTTCCAGATTGGTGACGGAACAGCTCAGATCATGAAAACCATTATTGCGCGTAAAAAGGCCGGACGTAAAGCCGTTCCTGCCTGATGTAAACAGATCATGTGGGTGCGTGATCAATCGTGCAGATGATTCAAATAGAATTTTGTGTCATCTGCATCGCAGAATTTAGATCTGCAATGTTTGAGTTGATGACTAGTGTTCGGTCTGACCAAAAGAACAGGTAGATAATGATAAAATTGGAGTTATGGAATGGATTTCGATGCGGTTCTTTTACCCCCACGCCGGGAAAAAATGTTGCAACAAGGTTATTGGTTAAATAAGACCATTCTTCAATCATTGAATGAAGCTGTACATCAACATCCTGATAAAGTGGCCTTGGTCAGTTATAAAACTGAAGATCAGTCTGAAACAAGCTTTAGCTACCGGGAAATGCTGCATACAGCCAATAAAATCTCTTTGGGACTGAAGCGTTTAGGCGTGCAGAAACAGGATATCGTTTCTTGCCAGTTACCCAATTGGTGGGAGTTTACGCTATTGTATATTGCGTGTCGCCGGATTGGTGCCATCCTGAATCCGCTGATGCCGATTTTCCGAGAGCGTGAGCTTTCATTCATGCTGAAACATACGGAAAGTAAGGTCTTTATCGTACCGAAAGTATTTCGTAAGTTTGACCATGAAAAACTGGCCGATCAATTACAGAAAAATATTGAGAGCCTGGAACAGATTATTGTCGTCGGTGGTGAAGGCGAGAACAGTTTTGAAAACTTATTGCTTAACCACGGACTGGATCAAGATCCACAAATCCTGAATACCCTGAATGATGTCACCATCACAGCTGATGATATTGCTCAACTGGTGTTTACCTCCGGTACCACTGGCGAACCCAAAGGGGTGATGCATACTGCGAATACCTTATTTTCCAATATCGTGCCTTATGCCAAGCGTTTGCATTTAAACCAGAATGATGTGATTTTCATGGGATCACCGATGGCGCATCAAACCGGTTTTATGTATGGCCTGATTATGCCTGTGCTGTTAAAAGCCAAAGCGGTATTGCTGGATGTCTGGGAGGTCAATACGGCCATCGAGCTGATGCATAAGCATCAGGCGACTTTCACTATGGCTTCGACACCATTTTTAAATGACTTGTCTGAAGCGGTACTCAATAGTCACAAATCTTTAGATAGTCTGAAAATATTCCTGTGTGCCGGTGCACCTATTCCAAGCACGCTGGTGCAAAAAGCACGTCAAAACATCGGTGTGAAAGTGATTTCCGCTTGGGGGATGACCGAGTGTGGTGCGGTGACTACAACTCGTCCGGAAGATGATGATGAGCGTTCATTTAATACTGACGGTCTGCCGCTGCCTGGCGTTGAAGTCAAAGTGGTAGGCGATGATGGCGAGGAATTGGCACCACATCAATCCGGCACGCTAATGATCCGGAGCTGTTCGAATTTTGGTGGTTATCTGAAACGCCCACATTTAAACGAAACCAGTGAGGATGACTGGTTTGATACCGGTGATATTGCTTATGTAGATGAGCAGGGTTATATCCGGATTGCCGGGCGTAAAAAAGATGTGGTTATTCGCGGTGGTGAAAATATTCCGGTGGCCGAAGTTGAATCTTTGATCTATCTGCATCCAGATGTGGCAACCGTGGCCTTAATTCCTTATGCAGATGAACGACTGGGTGAAAAAGCCTGTGCCATTGTGAAGCTGAAAGAAGGTGCGCCGCACATGGCATTAAAGGATCTGGTCGATTTCCTGAAAGCCCATAATCTGGCAATCCAGTATATTCCGGAACGTTTAGAGGTCTGGGAAGAAATTCCGATGACCCCATCCGGGAAAATCCAGAAATTTAAACTTCGGGAACTGCTGGCTCAACATATTGCTTCCGCCAGTTAAATCTCATTTCTCTCAACATAAACTCCTGAAAAATCCATTCAGGAGTTTATTGGTTTTATTCCATTTAGACATCAACGATTAAGAGGGCGTTTAGCTGTTATTTCGCGAATTTCAGTAAGGCTTTTGCGGTTGCAGCAGAAGATGCCGGATTTTGTCCCGTAATCAATAAACCATCTTGCTGGACATGCACCTGCCAATCCTCCGCTTTAGAGTATTGGCCGCCATGTTCTTTCAGCATGTCTTCCACCAGAAAAGGTACAATATCCGTCAAGCCAACCGCATCTTCTTCGCTATTACTAAAACCGGTCACGGACTTGCCTTTGACCAGCGGCTGACCATTATGGCCTTTTACATGTCGTAGCACACCGGGTGCATGACAGACCAAAGCCACCGGTTTATTGGCCTGTAAACTTTGCTCGATCAGCGCAATTGAATCTCTGTCTTCGGCCAGATCCCATAAGGGTCCATGACCACCCGGATAAAATACCGCATCAAAATCGGCAATCGAAACTTCACTCAGCTTTCGGGTCTGAGACAGATCCTGCATCGCTGAGGTATCTGATTTAAAACGCTCGGTCGCTTTGGTCTGGGCATCCGCTTCATTACTTTTTGGATCTAACGGTGGCTGGCCACCTTTGGGAGAGGCCAAGGTGACTTCAGCACCTGCATCGACAAACGTATAATAAGGGGCGGCCAGTTCTTCCAGCCAGAAACCGGTTTTCTTGCCTGTGTCGCCCAAGCTGTCATGTGAGGTCAGCACGATCAGAATTTTCATATGATTTTCCTAAATTGTTCTAAAATTATTCGACTCATCGGCTGTTAATTTAACAAGGGTCTAGGGAAAATAATGTTGTGATACGTTCATTTGCTGTATCGATACGTGTTTAGCTCAAAGAAGTGATCTAAATCTAAGCGCCCATTAACAGCTCTTGCTGGACATCGGCCTGTTTGCGCAGAAAGTCCCAGACCAGTTTGATTTTTGGTTCATGCTGTAAATCGACCAGCGTGAGCATCCAGAAAGTATGGGTAAAATTCACCTGATCACTCAAGACTTCTTCCAGCTCAGTTTTATCATGCACCAGAAATCTCGGTAATATCGCCAGTCCGGCACCGGCACTGACCGCAATCTGCTGGGCCAGAATACTGTTACTGCGAAAACAGGCCGTCACTTGCAACGGCAAACGTTCCAGCGAATACAGGGCCGAGCTATAGACCAGATCATCAATATAATCGACAAAACGGTGCTGCTTGAGGTCTTCCAGTTTTTTAATTTGCGGATTTTTCTGTAAATAATGCTGACTGCCATACAGTTTTAGACAGTAATTCGACAGACGGGTAATGATATAGGGGCCCGATTTGGGCCGGTCAATCGCAATTACAATATCGGCTTCACGATGCGAAAGTTTGATCGCTTTCGGCACCGGAATCAGGTCAATGGTCAGTAAAGGGTAGTGCTGGGAGAACTCGGCCAGTAAGCGCGCTAAAAATGCCGTACCAAAACCTTCTGGTGCACCAATCCGCACCCGGCCTTGCAAGGGATCGTTGCGTTTGTCAATCTGGATAAAGGATTGTTCCATCAGTTCCACACGCGGCACCAATGCCAGACCTTCCGAGGTCAGCTCATACCCTGTCGCTTCGCGTTTAAACAGTTGAGTACCCAAGGTGTTTTCCAGCGCCTGAATCCGCCGTGCCACGGTACTGTGTTCCACCCCAATCAAGCGTGCTGCATTGGTGAGCGTTTTGGCACGTGCCAAAACCAAAAAGAAACGTAAATGATCCCAATCTACTTTCATCTTCTATTTAACATCCTGTTAAATCCCTGTGCATATTTGCACATCTATCGTGCATCAATTTCTATTGGTGGTCAAAGTGTTCTTTGTTAGTCTACTGAAACAGCGTAAAAATAATACGTTTAAAACAGCCAGTAAAGGCAGACACAACGACAATAACAAACCAGCACGGAGCGACCATGAACGCCATTCATCATCCACAGCAAAGTACCGGATTCACCACCGCAAAACTCCTCATTAATGGTGAATTTGTCGAATCAAAAACCAGTCATTGGCAAGATATTATCAACCCTGCCACTCAAGAAGTTTTGGGTCAGGTACCATTTGCAACTGCAGAAGAAGTCAATGCCGCGATTGCTGCCGCACAAAATGCCTTTGCCAGCTGGCGCCAAACCCCGATTCAGGCACGTATGCGGATTATGTTGAAGCTGCAGGATCTGATTCGTACTAACTTAAAAAGTATTGCCCAAGTATTAACGGCGGAACAGGGCAAAACCCTGGCTGATGCCGAAGGTGACATTCAGCGTGGCTTAGAAGTGGTGGAGCATGCCTGTTCTATTGGTTCACTACAAATGGGGGAATATGTTGAAGGTGTGGCACGTGGGGTCGATACCTATACCTTGCAGCAACCACTCGGTGTTTGTGCGGGAATTACGCCGTTTAACTTTCCGGCGATGATTCCACTGTGGATGTTCCCGATGGCGATTGTCTGCGGTAATACCTTTGTCTTAAAGCCCTCGGAACAGGATCCGCTATCGACCATGATGCTGGTGGAACTGGCAATTGAGGCAGGCGTACCTGCTGGTGTGCTGAATGTAGTGCATGGCGGTAAAGAAGTGGTGGATCTGCTGTGTACCCATCGTGACATCAAAGCCATTTCCTTTGTCGGTTCAACCGCTGTGGGTACGCATGTCTACAATCTGGCCGGCCAGCACGGTAAACGTGTACAGTCGATGATGGGCGCGAAAAACCATGTCGTGGTGATGCCGGATGCCAATAAAGAACAGACCTTAAATGCGTTGGTCGGTGCAGCATTTGGTGCAGCCGGTCAGCGTTGTATGGCGCTTTCGGTGGCCGTGATGGTCGGGGACACCAAGCACTGGGTCGATGAACTGGTGGCTAAAACCAAAACCTTAAAGGTGAATGCCGGGCATGAACCGAATACTGATGTTGGGCCAGTGATTTCGACCCGTGCCAAAGCCCGTGTCATAGACTTAATTAACAGTGGCGTTGAACAGGACGCTGAACTGCTGCTGGATGGCCGTGATGTAAATGTTCCGGGTTATGAAAAAGGCAATTTTGTCGGGCCAACGATTTTTAATCAGGTCACGACCGATATGCGCATTTATCAAGAAGAAGTCTTCGGTCCGGTACTGGCGATCATACATGTTGATACTTTAGAACAAGCGATTGAGCTGATTAATGCCAATCCATTCGGTAACGGCGTTGGACTCTTTACCCAAAATGGCAATACTGCACGCACATTCCAGCACCAGATTGATATCGGTCAGGTCGGTATTAACATTCCAATTCCTGTACCTGTGCCGTTCTTCAGCTTTACCGGTTCGCGTGGTTCAAAACTGGGGGATTTAGGTCCTTATGGCAAGCAGGCAGTGCAGTTCTATACCCAGACCAAAACCATTACCAGCCGCTGGTTTGAAGATGATCAGGAAACCACAGGTGTCAATACCACGATTAGCCTGCGCTAAGGAGCATCAGCATGAAGATTGCATTTATTGGTTTGGGCAACATGGGTGGCTCGATGGCGCAGAACCTGCTCAAGGCAGGGCATCAGGTTTTTGGTTATGACTTGAGTGAAGTCGCTTTACAGCATTTTGCCGAAGCGGGTGGTATCGTTTGTGACAGTCCACAAGCGGCCGCAAAACAGGCAGATTTTGTGGTCAGCATGTTACCTGCAGCCAAGCATGTACGTGAAGTTTATCTCGGTGAGCACGGTATTCTGAACGTGCTTCAGGCGGGCAGTTTGTGTGTCGACAGCAGTACCATTGACCCGCAAACCATTCAGGAAGTTGCTGCAGCAGCGCAGGCCAGACAGATTCGCGTCTGCGATGCGCCAGTCTCTGGCGGGACTTTGGGCGCCAAAGACGGTACCTTGACCTTTATGATGGGTGCAGACGATGCCACCTTTGAGGCCGTAAAACCGGTCCTTGGCTGTATGGGCAAAAATCTGGTGCATTGTGGTGCGGTGGGAACAGGACAGGTTGCAAAAATCTGTAATAACCTGATTCTGGGGATTTCCATGACTGCTGTTGCAGAAGGCATGGCACTTGGGGCCAAACTGGGAATTGATCCGCAAGCACTAGCCGGGGTAATCAATAGTTCCACCGGACGTTGCTGGAGTTCTGAAATCTATAATCCCTGGCCAGATATCTGTGCCAATGCGCCGTCATCACGGGGTTATACCGATGGTTTTGCAGCACAACTGATGCTTAAAGATTTGGGCCTGGCTGTCGATGCAGCGCAACAGGTGGACCAACCGGTGGTTCTGGGTAGCATGGTGCAGAAACTCTATCAACAGCTTTGTCAGGAAGGGGATGCGCATCTGGATTTTTCCAGCATCATGCATCAATACACCACGCCACCTGCTTAAAACTTAAGATATCCAGATGGAGCAAGGATTCGCTTCATCAACAATACCTTGTCAGTAATAACGATAAATTCAGGCTGAGGTTTAACATGTTAGATTATCAAAAAACAATTGAAAATTTTGATTTAGATGCAGTGGCAAAGCAGTATCTGTCCGGTTCGATGCAGGCGCTGAACGCCTGTTATGAATGCTGCGACCGCCATGCAGATTCCGATGCAATTGCTTTACACTGGTACGGTAAAGATGGCCGCAAAGAACAGTATAGTTTTCGCGAACTCAAGAAATATTCCAGCCAGTTTGCAAATTTCTTAAAATCTCAAGGCATTGGCAAAGGTGACCGCGTTTCCGGATTATTACCGCGGACTCCGGAGCTGATCATTACCATTTTAGCGACCTGGCGGATTGGTGCAGTGTATCAACCTTTATTTACGGCCTTTGGTCCCAAAGCTATTGAACATCGCATTCAGCTGGCGCAAAGCAAGCTGGTAGTGACTGATCTGGCGAATCGGGAGAAACTATCCAATCTTAGTGCTTGTCCCACGATCGTCACCGTACATGTTGAAACCGAGGCAGAGCGTTATCCACAGGACCTCAGTTTTTGGACGGTGTTAAACCGCCAGGCTGAAGGTTGTGAACTGGAAATGCTCAGTATCGATGAGCCATTTTTATTGATGTTTACCTCTGGAACCACTGGACCGGCCAAGCCCTTAAAAGTTCCACTTAAAGCCCTGATTGCTTTTGCTGGCTATATGCACAATGCCATCGGTCTAACCGAAGATGATGCTTTCTGGAATATTGCTGATCCGGGCTGGGCTTATGGTTTGTACTATGGGATTACCGGCCCGTTATTGCTCGGACACTCGACCCTGTTTTATGAGGGTGGTTTCAATGCCGAAAGTGTCTGCGACATTGTCAAGCAATATGGCATTACCAATCTGGCCGGTGCGCCGACCGCTTACCGCATGATGATGGCAGCAGATGCTGAACAGATGGCACAGCTACGGGGCAAGTTGCGCGTGGTCAGCAGTGCTGGAGAACCTTTAAACCCGGAAGTGATCCGCTGGTTTAAAGAGGTGCTGGATGTGCCAATTTATGACCATTATGGCCAGACTGAAGTCGGGATGGTGGTGTGTAATCATCATGCGCTACAACATCCGGTCCGTTCAGGTTCGGCAGGCTTTGCCAGCCCGGGTTACCGGATTGCAGTCGTCGATGAACAAGGTCATGAATTAACGGCTGACGTTCCGGGCGTCCTGGCAGTGGATATCAGTCAATCACCCATGATGTGGTTCTCGGGTTATGAAGAAAGCCGTAAATCGCCCTTTGTTGGACATTACTATTTAACCGGTGATACCGCGGAAATTCATGCTGATGGCAGTATGAGCTTTGTTGGACGTAGTGATGATGTCATTACCACCTCAGGCTATCGCGTGGGGCCATTTGATGTGGAAAGTGCCTTGCTGGAACATGATGCGGTAATCGAAGCCGCCGTCATTGGCGTGCCTGATCCTGAACGTACCGAAGTGATTAAAGCCTTTGTGATTCTGGCGAATAATTTTACAGCTTCATCTCATCTGGAAGAAGAGCTGGGTCAATTTGTGAAAAAGCGTTTGTCTGCGCATGCCTATCCGCGCTTGATTGAATTCGTCACAGAATTGCCAAAAACCCCGAGTGGCAAGATTCAGCGTTTCTTACTGCGTAATCAGGAAATCAACAAGCAGCAGGTAAAGACCGCATAACTAGCCAAAGCCAGCAGATTGAATAAAAATATTAAATAAAGAGATTGAAGGAAGCATCCATGCAATTTACGGAAGAGCAACAACTGATTCAGGATATGGCCAAAAGCTTCGCCCAGGAACAGATTAAACCCTTTGCCAGCGAGTGGGATCAAAAAGGCATCTTTCCCAAAGATGCCTTGGCCCAAATGGGAGAGCTGGGTTTTTTAGGCATGCTGATTCCAGAAGAGTGGGGCGGTTCAGGTACAGGCACGCTGGCTTATGTACTGGCCCTCGAAGAAGTGGCAGCGGCAGATGGTGCAACGTCCGCCATCATGAGCGTACACAACTCGGTGGGTTGTGTGCCGATTCTCAAGTTTGGAACGGAACAGCAAAAGCAGCAGTTTCTAAAACCTTTGGCTCAAGGGCAAATGATTGGTGCCTTCGCCCTGACCGAACCGCATACCGGATCGGATGCTGCAGCGATTAAAACCCGGGCCGTGAAAGATGGCGATCACTACATTATCAATGGCGCCAAACAGTTTATTACCTCGGGTCATAATGCCGGGATGATTATTGTCTTTGCCGTGACCGATCCAACTGCGGGAAAAAAAGGCATGAGTGCATTTTTAGTGCCGCGCGACACGCCCGGTTATGAAGTGATTCGGGTCGAAGAAAAACTCGGTCTGCATGCTTCGGATACCTGTCAGATTGCTTTAACCGATGTCCGCGTTCATGAAAGTTTAAGACTCGGTGCAGAAGGTGAAGGCTTAAAAATTGCCTTGGCCAATCTGGAAGGTGGACGGATCGGCATTGCCGCACAAGCAGTGGGTCTGGCCCGCGCTGCATTGGAAGAAGCGACTGTTTATGCACATGATCGCGTGGCCTTTGGCAAACCGATTTTTGAACAGCAGGCGATTTCGTTCAGGCTGGCCAGCATGGCCACCGAAATTGAAGCGGCGCGACAACTGGTCCATTTTGCTGCACGTAAAAAGGAAGCAGGTGAAAGCTGTTTAACCGAAGCCTCTATGGCCAAACTCTTTGCTTCGGAAATGGCAGAACGTGTCTGTTCCAAAGCGCTGCAGATTTTTGGCGGTTACGGTTATCTGAAAGACTTTCCGATTGAACGCATTTATCGCGATGCGCGTATTTGTCAGATTTATGAAGGCACCAGCGATATTCAGCGTCTGGTAATTGCACGTAGTTTATAATTTTAAAGGGATTTTTATCATGCAATGGCAAACTATTTTACTCGAACAGCGTAACGGGGTCGGGCTGATTACTTTAAATCGTCCACAAGCCTTAAATGCCTTGAATAATCAATTGATCGTTGAAGTGAATCAGGCGCTGGATCAGCTGGAAAAAGACCCGCAGATTGGCTGTATTGTCATCACTGGTTCGGAAAAAGCCTTTGCTGCAGGTGCAGATATCAAAGAAATGGCAGATCTGAATTTTCCGCAAATTTATCTGGATGATTTTTTCAGTCTGGCCGACCGGATTGCCCAGCGCCGTAAGCCCTTAATTGCTGCGGTGAGTGGCTATGCCTTGGGCGGTGGTTGTGAATTGGCCTTAATGTGCGATTTTATTTACTGCGCTGATAATGCAAAATTTGGTTTGCCTGAAGTCACTTTAGGGGTATTGCCCGGCATTGGCGGAACGCAACGTTTAACCTTGGCGATTGGTAAAGCCAAAGCCATGGAAATGTGTCTGACTGCACGTCACATGGGCGCGCAAGAAGCCGAGCAAAGTGGGTTAGTGGCACGTGTCTTTGCCAAAGAAGAGTTACTAGAACAAACTCTGCAAGCTGCCGAAAAAATTGCTGAAAAGTCGCTTACGGCCGTGATGATGATTAAAGAATCAATTAATCGGGCTTTTGAAGTCAGTCTGGCCGAAGGTCTACGCTTTGAACGACGGATATTCCATTCCATTTTTGCCGGTGCTGATCAAAAGGAAGGCATGCAGGCTTTTGTCGAAAAACGCCCAGCCAAATTCACCCATCAATAAAACAAAAATAGGAAAATAAAATGAGTGATGAAAATAATTTAGCGATTCGGGTACAAGGACGTTTAGGCATTATCAGCCTGGACCGCACCAGTCATTTAAATGCCTTAACCCTGCGGATGATTCAAGGGATTCAGTCACAACTAGATCAGTGGCGCCATGATCCAGCGGTGCAAGCGATTCTGATCAATTCTAACAGTCCCAAGGCATTCTGTGCCGGAGGAGACATCCGTTATCTGTATGACAGCTATCAGGCAGGCAATACCCAATATCAGGATTTTTTTGCCACTGAATATAGCATGCTGAGCACACTGCGCAATTTTCCAAAGGCTGTCATCGTGATGATGGATGGTTATGTTCTGGGCGGCGGCTTTGGTCTGGCTCAAGCCTGTCATATTAAAGTGAGCAGTGAAAAATCACGCTTTGCCATGCCAGAAACCGCGATTGGATTTTTCCCGGATGTGGGAGCCACCCACTTTCTCTCCCGACTGGATGATGTAGGCATTTATATGGCGTTGACAGGGGAGCAGATCAGCAGCAGTGATGCGCTATATCTGGATCTGGTCGATTATCATGTACCGAGTGAAAATTTTGCTGAACTGGAAACCGCATTGATTGCTGCACCGGTATTAAATCAGATTGAAATCCAGAAAATCATCAGTGCGTACATTACCCATCCGGTAGAAAGCGAGTTGCAAAAACGTGCAGATCTGATTAGTCAGCATTTTGGCCATCCAAACCTCGATGAGATCGAACAGAGTTTGGCACATGCAAGTAGTGCTACCGATCAGGAGTGGGCCAATAAAATGCTGGTCATCTTGCAGCAACGTCCAGTCATGGCCAAGCAAACGAGTCTGAAGTTACAGCAGGCAGGACAAAATTTATCGCTGGAAAAATGTATGCAACTGGAGCGAGATCTGCAGGATGTCTGGTTGGAGCAAGGCGACTTTATTGAAGGTGTACGTGCACTGATTATTGATAAAGATAAAAATCCACAATGGCAAACCGATAATTCGAAATTTGAAAAAACGCTGGAAAAACTCTGGCCGGTTTGGACTCAACAGCGCGTAGAAAATACATATTAAAGATTCAGATTAAAAACCCTCTCATACGCAGTAATGAGAGGGTTTTTCGCCGAGCTTTCAACATAGGATTTTACCCTAACTTACTATTATTAATGGGATTTTTTCCTTTTCTTGCCACCGCCATCTTGCTTGTTGACAGTAGACCAGGCAATACGTTCGGCTTCCTCCTCAGAATGACCGCGTTCTTTTTCGCTTTCTTCAATATGTTCGGCCTGCCGTTTTTGTTTATCGGTATAGGCTGATTTGTCACCTCTAGGCATATTGCTGTCCTCATCAAGGTTGGCTGAAATTACTATAACAATGACCTGTTTCTATGGCGGTAAATATCTGTCATGTATTTGTTGAAATTATTTTATAAAACCAGCATCTTTTAAGTGATAGAAAACCTGAAGAATAAATGAATGAAGATAACGGTTCTCACTGACTGTTATCTTCAAATTCTAATTAACCGTTAATGATACTGCCTCCATTAACATGAATGACTTGACCGGAAATATAACTGGCTTCTTCACTCGCTAGAAATAAATACGCTGGTGCGACTTCACTAGGCTGGCCCATCCGACCCATGGGTGTCTGTTTACCGAACTCTTTGAGCTGTTCTTCATCAAAACTGCTTGGAATGAGGGGAGTCCAGATGGGGCCGGGTGCTACGCCGTTGACCCGGATCCCGGTTTTATTTTTTAACAAACTGGTGGAAAGACTGCGGGTAAATGTGGTGATGGCACCTTTGGTACTTGAATAATCAATCAGTTCATCATGTCCATGATAACTGGTAATACTGGTGGTATTAATAATGCTGTCACCTTCTTGCATGTGCGGAATCACAGCCTGAGTCAAGTGAAACATCGACAGAATATTCACATTAAAGGTCTTAAAAAGTTGCTCAGGAGAAATATCGCTAATACTTTTTTGCGGATATTGAACCCCGGCATTATTGACCAGAATATTAATGGTTTTAAATTCCTGAAGCGTCTGCTCAACCATTTTCTTGATTTCATCTTGATCTTGTAAATCACACTTGATCAGTAAACAACGCCGTCCTGCATCCTCTACCATCTTTCTGGTATCTTGAGCATCCTGATCTTCATCCAGATAACAAATCACAATATCAGCACCTTCACGGGCAAACAAGACCGAGACTGACCGACCTATACCGCTATCGCCACCTGTGATCAGGGCGATTTTACTTTTAAGTTTATCGCTACCTTTATAATTCGGTTTGATGACTTCCGGTGCAGGATCCATTTTGGTTTGCACACCAGGTTGATGATCTTGAGTTTCAGTTGAAGCAGGGGTTTCAGGATAGTTATTCATGTTTTCCCTTTTTCTGTACAAAGTTTAGAAATATCTTAGAGGCTTTCTAGCTTTATGCATTCGGTCTCAACATTTAATAACAGAATGCATTCGAGATTTATCAATTATTCATAGAGCTGTGATTGACATGATTTTAAGTAAAACTAGATACCGCCATTGTCTAAATCTTAATAGAACAGAATACCGCCTATGGTTTACAGCATTCTATTTTTCACATTTTGAGCAATCATTTATATTAAAGTATCATGCACTCAATTTAACATAATATACATTATACGAAATCAATCTGTAAGCCACAAATAGATATGTTGCTCAAGCAACCTAAGCTTTAAAGCACTTCAAATTCAATCCTGCGATTTTTCTTACGACCTTCAGCTGTTAAATTATCAGCTATAGGTTGAGTTGATCCTAAACCATCAACACTTAAATTTTCAGCTGCTATATTTTTACTGATTAAATAATTCTTTACGGCTTCTGCGCGCTGTTGACTCAGTACTATATTTTTGTTGGCATCACCGGAACTATCAGTATGTCCAATAATCCGTACCTTCTTTCCGCTCACCTTATTTAAAGCTATGACCATTTCATCCAGAATCTTTGCACCGGACGCTGCCAGTACCGCACTACCAGATTCAAACTCAACAATGCGATTCTTTAATACCGCATCAATAATCTGCTGTTCTGCCTGATTTACAGTGAGCTGTGCATTTAAATGATAATTTGCTGGTATTAAACCTTGAAACTTTTTAGTAGTGATATCCATTTCATGAAGATTCAAAACCTTACCAATCAACTGAATATTAGACCCTTTGACCGTTAATTTACCTTGTTTTACCTTTTTAAGATCATCATTAATCACCTTATTTACCGCATTCGACCATCCAATTGGTGCTGTCACTTGACGGATCTGAATGCGATTTATCACATTTTTCTGGCCATAAGTTGCATAGAGTTTATTCAAAATTTCCTGTTGTGTGCTTTCATTCGGTACAACACCTTCAACAATAATGGATTGGGCCTGTACGCCGCCGCCTAAACATATAGATAATAAAATTATGATTTTATTTATATAATTCAATTTTAAGCAGGTTTTTTTTATTTTCATTTCAGGTTTCTACCCCATGTGTTTTTTATAGTTTAATATCGTGAGTTAAGCTCATCTGACATTTATTTATTTATTTTGGATTAAAAAGATCATGGCGTCGTCGCTCCTGTTTTTCCTACCGGAAGCATAGATGTTTGATTTATTTGTCCAGACACCGCAGTACGCTGTGCAGCGACCACACGTACCGATTTATTCGAGACGATCTGATCTACCAGTTGCAAATTGCTATAATTTGGCTGACCTCCGATAGAACTTGAATTATTACCACTCACCAGCCGGAAATGGGTCTTCACAAATAGTTCAGGATGATCTTCGCTGCGCCACACCATTTCAAAAATATTGCCTTTTTGAGTACGTTGTGCATTATCAATCATGCGGTTGATGCCATATTCACCTGGTTCATCAAATATGGTATGGGTCTTCCCTTCCAGATCGATTACTGTGATTCGAGCGCCCGGAATGGTGCCAGGATTTGGCCAGATAAAATTCACCCATTGTTGAACACCATTTTCAAATAGCATTCTTTGTCCATCAATATCAATGGTATACGCTAGTAAGTGAGACTGTTCTAAGGGATAAAACTGAAAATTAGATTGATTGAGGTTCACGGTTTTTGAATTGGTATGGTTTAACTCTCCAGTCGCCAGACCATGTACCGGTGCGACATAATTCTGAAAACTTGCAATAAAGGCAGGATTTAGACTAATGCCTAAATCTTGCCAGGTTTTTGAAGTCAGACTATAGCCGCGACGGATCACCAGAGGATCCAGATGCTCTTTGACAAAACGTGCAATACTGCCATTTTCACCAAAAATCTGATTAATTTCCTGAGAGCTTGCCTGCAAACTGGCCTGACTGCTAAACGGATATTTTTGTGCCAAATTTCCACTAAATGGTTGATAGGCCTGTATCTGCCATAATTTATTCATTTCAGCCTGGGCCGGAATCATCAGGCTTTCAAAGGAACGTGTCAGCGGCACACTCAATAATTTTTTAATCAGCTGTTGATCCAGCTCATTGCTTCCCACCGACATTTTTTCATCGACAAATTTCTGTGTGATATTAAAGATAGAGTTCTGCTCATCAATGGTTTGTTTGACTAAGATCATGCTGGCAGGACCAATATCGCCAGAACTTTTTAAATCATTGAAACGGCTTCGAACCTTGGCCATGGACTGCATATACTCATCTAGCAGCGACCGGTTCTGCAGATCGTCTCGCGAGCGTACAATCTGATAAAACAACTGAAAATCTTTAGAAATCACGCCATGAGATAAATGTGATGCAGAATTCTGTGCCAGTTTCACATCATCACGTTGCAATACTTTACGTTTAAACCAGGCAATAAAACCTTTTTGTGGAACTGCCAATTCAGCTTGCACCACAGGATTATCCCAGCTGGTTTCTTGTGCTACACGTTGAATGACCTTGCGGATGGGTGAGTTTTCTGGCTCACCCAGAATATCAATCTGACGGGTATGCTGATTAAAATCGGTTGTCTTGGCATAATGAATTGCATTTAAAAATTTACGCCATTCACTGATATATTCTTTTTTATACATTTCAGTCAGCTGGCGTCGAATTTGTTCCGGACTCCCACTGAAACTCAGGTCATCTGATTGGATGGTATTCAATACCCAGTCTTTGCTTTCGGTTGAGCTTTGAGCTGCCGTATCTATGGCATGTTGTACATAATCATTCCAGGCTTGATAGCTATAAAAACCGGGTAAGGCATAACTTCCCAACATTATTGTTTGAGCACTTTCCCCTACCATCTGCTTGATGGTTAAGGCTGGAAAACGTACCGAAGCCCGCATTTTAATTTCGTTATACACACGGTCACGTGCGGATACGCCTGTCGTCAGTGCTGACAAAACCTGACGGGTCTGTTCCACCAGAACAGTATCAGGATTAAGCAGAGGAAATGAACTTGAACCTGTCAAAGTCATGGCATAGCTGAGTAATTGTTCGGCCTTTTGCAACATTTCGGTACGTGGCTGTTGCCCCTGATGCTGATCAAGCCAGTTTCGCCAGAACCGTGTCAGCTGGTCACTCAAATGACTTGAATCTATATATTGGCGGTTGCTCAACATCAAATAAGTCTTAAGCGCATTATAGGCATCTTGTGGATTTTGGTCTGATGGCGCTAAGGCCAGTTGTTGAACTTGTGCAACCGGCTGAACTTGTACATTGATATGATTTTCTTTTAAAGTCGCCGAATGCTGTTTTACCCGTTGTAGATATTCCGCAATACTCTGCTGGGTAGGCTGCAAGATTAATTGCTCAATTCCTTTCAAATATTCAGCTTGCAGTTTTTCCCGGATCTGATGCCCTTGATACAGACCAAAACGATACTTGAATGGAAGCCTTTGATCAAATTGATCCAACTGTTGTAAATGCGCTTGCAGGATTAATAATGCATCCGTTTGTGTGGCCAGTTCAGTTCCTGACTGTTGCTGCATCAGCACCACCTTATTCAGGTCAGCCTGAACCTCAGCCATTAACTGCTGGTTATTCCGATAAGACCATATCCACATACTCAGTACAATTGATACTGTGAGTAAAGCCCCGGTAAAAGCCATAAAGCGCTGACGTTTTCGTGCCGGATTAATATGCTGCTTTACCAGATGCTTATCTTTAAGGATGACCTCAGAAAATAGGCTTTTCAGGAAATAACCTTGATTCTGGGATGTTGATGGAGTGGATAGCGCAATTTCATCATCACTGCGAATCAGATGAAAATCCTTAGCAATCTGTTTTGTCATTGGACTTTCAATCTGGCCTTCCTGTAAGGCACTGGTAAAATAAAAGCCACGAAAAACCGGTTTAAATTGGTAAGGATTTTCCTGAAACAAGGTTGCAATAAAGGTCTTGAATACTGGTTTAAGACTCTTAAATTCCAAAGGAAAGGTCATCACGCTGGGTGATATCTGCTGCGAATGACGACGGGTTAAGTGGGTCGTACTTACATTTTTGAGTCCGTCATATAAAATACTGAAATGCTTTTCAAACAACTGAACAGCATTTTCACTGGAAGCTGGTTCATAGGCCAAGGTGGCACCCCAAACCTGATCAAATTCCTGCTCATGATAACAATCAAAAAACTCCGTGAATCCGGCAATCAGATCCATCTTGGAAAATACCAGATAAACCGGAGCAAATACCTCTAGACGTTCAGTCAGATCCTGTATACGCGCCCGCAGACTTTTGGCCAGTTGCATATACTTCTCCGGACTTTGGTTGACCAGTTCGGCCACACTGACCATCACAATCAATCCATTCACTGGGGCTTTAGCACGATTTTTCTTGAGAATATTCAAAAATCCCAGCCATTCCGGATGGTCTTCAGGATAGACCGAATACCGCCCAGCGGTATCCAGCAACACACCCTGTGTTGAAAAAAACCAGTTACAGTTTCGAGTTCCATTGAGCCCGGCAGATCGCATTTTCTGATGGGTTGCTTCAAATGGAAAGCGTAGACCTGAATGATAAATGGCAGAACTTTTCCCTGCTTCAGGATGACCAATCACCATATACCAAGGCAGTTCATAGAGTGCAGCATTAGCCTTGCAATCGCCCAGTTTAGATTTACGAATCAGCTGGATGGACTCTTTGACCTGTTGACTGATCAACTGAAGTTCTACTTTATTATTCTTGCTTTCAGCCTCGGTATTTTGAGCTAAGGCCGTTGCAATTTTTTCGTCCTGTTTAGCAGACCGATAACGCTGGATAAATGCATAAATCCCCCAACCTATTAAAATAGCAGCATAGACCAACAGTAAAATCCAGAAGACTCGATCAGCGACCGTATTCTTCATGGAAATAATGACCACTAAAAAAGATAAGGCCATCATCGCTTTAGGATTACCAATGTACTGCCAGACATAGCCCAAGACGGTATAAAATAGTGTATTCACGGTTATCTCTTATTTTAATTTTTATAAATAGTTAAGCGACTAATGTGCTTTGATTGAGTTGATCATTTTTTGTATTGGTAAAATATAAATAGGTAGATTCTTGTTGTAGGCCATAGGTTATTGTAATGACATTGTCTACTAGATGTGCTGACAACATCGCGGCAAAAACGGTGGCTAAATGCTGTGTATGCCCCAAATAAATTTTAGGATAAACAACATGATCTGGTTCGAAGTCAATATTTTCGAAACTTTTTTGTATTTTCTTCATTTTTTTGGAATGCGTGACTTCATCCAATACAACTAAAAAAGGTTGAGGCCATTCTAGCTGAGTAGAGAGATCAACTTGATGCTGAGCCAGATATTCCTGCAAATGCGTGACATGCTTAGCTACTTGCAGGGTCTGCAACGGGATCATTCCTTCAATTTCTAACTCAGGCGCAGCTAGACACCAGCTGGCAGCATATTCTGACGCAATATAGTGTTCATTTTGCCAAAGTTGATCATTGAGATAGTCCTGATCAATTTCAGAATCTGCCACGATGATAAGACTGGCCTCATGGGATTGCCCTGCGCTCTCTTGTATTAAATTCAACCAGTTGGAATAAGCACGATCAGCTGGCAAGAAATGCAACTGGAGATGAATCTGAGCAGGAATTATTGAATATTGCTGCTCAATCTGGCTTAAGAGTTGTTTCTGATATATTTCATTCCAATCATCAATCAAATGATCGGCTAACAAAATATGAAGATTCAATCGATTTAAGCGAACGACTGGTGCGGTAGTAAGAGGTGTAATGTGACTCTCATCTTCTTGGTAATTTTTCTGTCTCCATCCCGGATGCATTCGATATTGATAAGCCAGCTCCTGATCATAAAATAATGCAGAATGTTTTAACTGTCTTGATATTAAGCTCAGGCTTTCCTGATGCTGCTCCAGTTGATCTTGAATGAGGTGTTGAATCCGCCGTCCACTTAAGCTTGTCATTATTCCTTGCTCAGTCTGGTCTTTTTCGAGCAATGAATCTATGGCATGAATACGATATGCCAATAGCGGCAGACCAAAATAATTCAGCAATTTGGGGTCTAATTCTGGACTACTAAACTGCATCATTTTCTCTAAAATTTCTGCATTTTCACCAAAACTGTGCCAAGCCGCAGCTGAAAAAATATTAAGGGGGTAATCTTCAATCGGCTTTAAGGTTTCTTTTGTATTTTCAGAATCTTGCTGCCGTATTTGAGCCAATGAATTTGCTTGATCCTGCTGCTTTTGTTTTCTTTGCTGATACTTTTTTAGCGCTTTATAGATCAAATAAGGTGTAAATAACAGCAGGCAAAGTAGTAAAGGTAAAATACCGAAATACAATGTCAACTCTATATTGGATGGATCGTACTGAATGTCTCTCCAGTAATAAATGACAAGACCACTCGTAAGCACAAATAAGCCTACAAAAGTCTGAATGACAGGCTTGATCATGACAGGCTTCCTATCAGGCTATAACAAGTTTGCGTATTATGTGTCGCCTGATTGGCCAGCAATACCGCCCCTTTTGCCAAACCCATAGGATTCGCTTGTCCGAGCTGGACTGAACATAATTCATCTTTTTCTAGAATCAGCCGGAGATCTACCAATAAGGTTGGGCTACACCAGATTTGAAGAATCTTTTTTAATTTGACACTATGGATCCCTTCAGATAAAAAATTCAGATAGTCTTCACGTTTTAATGGGCCGATTTCAATTTCAATTTTTTCATCAATTTGCTCAAGTCTTTCGCCACAAAAACTATTGATTCCCAGCCGAACCGGTCGTGATTCTCCCAAACAGCTTCTTTGCTGTTCATTAAGCTGAAAGGTTTCTGGAATGAACTCATTGATCTGAAAGTTAAACTTAAAGATACAGGACAGGACGCTGTTTAAGGCATAATGTGTATTATTTTGACCCTGCATCAAACCTGAAAATTCAGCAAAATAATCATCTATATTCTGCTGTTCATGCTGCTGACTCATATAGCCACTCAAAGCATGTAGCAGGTTCAGATAATGATTTTCCTGCTCAATTTCATAGCGTAAGGCTAAGTGATAATTCAGACAGGCATCGACATATTGTGCAGTAAGCTTATGATTGAATAATCCCAGAAAATGCAAGCTTTCTTCTCGTTGTGCCCGTGTGCCCTGTTTAATTTTATCCGTATAGATATAAGGCAATTCTCCCAGAATACCAGTTAGCCCAACAATTAAATTGGTCATCTGCACTTTCTTATCTTGAGTTTGTAGTGATTCAATTTCAGAGACTGGAAAATTAAGATTCAGTGAACTGATAAATTGAAAGGCTTTACTCCATTCCTGCTCGTTTTTCTGTTCAGGCGCATGCCTTAATAATCGCGTGGCTTGAATAAATTCAAAGCTGGTCGGTTGCTGATAAAGCCGGTCAACTACAGAAGCCTTTTGCCACCAATCTGCTGTACGCATTGGTATAACTCCTGTTTTGATTTTGAATCAATAACGTGCATGTCTACATAACTATTCATCTGAACCTTTAAATTAAAGAGATGATTTAAAACCTGCACAAATATATAGAGACTAGCTCCCCGAAATATTTCGGTATCAATTTGAATTTCAACTTTGACACCACGTACAAATAGTGGAAACGGTTTATGCTCACGCAGTTTCTGCGTCAGGGAAAATTGTACAGTCTGAATTGAGTTAATAATGAGGCGATTTTCTTTGGATTGTGGCAAGTTATAAAGTTCAAGTAATTCTTTAATATAGCTGACCGCATCCCCTTGCATTAAAGATAGATTATTTAATGATAAGTGTGAAATAATCCGCCACTGTTCCTGCAGTTTTTGATCAAAATAATAAGGTAAATTAGGTCTTTTGACTAAGGTCACCTTCCGCATCAAGCTACTGTCATTTAAAGATAAGGTGTTTTGATCTTTATGGTAACTTTCATAAGGCAGATCCCGATTACAGCATAGTAACTGGATACTGACAAAGTCAGATGAAATTTGATGCGGTTCTAAAGATCTTGAAATAATGGAATATTTTAGTCCTGTACGGTTATTATTGTCCTCAGGGAGTAGATGATAATAAAACTGCCCATCTGCCTGATGATAATGACTCATAGCAAAAAAAGGTAAGACTGAACAAATCATCTGATTTTTTTCATTTTTTTCTCGTAATATATTCATCTCAGTGATTGCATAGACCTGAAAATATTCAGGATGATGGATATCACTTATGAGTGAATACTCAAGGCGTTGATAATCAATTTTCTGTGGTTCAGCCTGTTTAGGGAACAAATTCACTATGGGAGTTGCAAATAATTTGAAATTGGCGCTATTTAATTCTGAATAGTTTCGGATCATTGCCTGATCATTCAGATTCATTTTAAAGTGAATCTTTAATTCAAATTCTGTAGTTTCTATATTCAGGTTTTTTAGAAAATTCAGATTCAAATCAAGAAAATTAAATTTCTCTGGAAAGCAAAAATACTCAATTAATAAACGATAAGCATGGTGAGTATGCTGATCGATTGGTAATACACTTTCTGTCTCAGTAAAACCCTGCAACTCAAATGGATTTTCAATATCAATCTTTTGGGTCTGTGTGTTTATAGAAAAACGGGTCTCGGGTTTAAAAATACAATCCAGTACTTGCAAGGGGAGATTGGAAATTGCATCAAGATAAATCGGCAGTTTTTGTTGGTCTAGCAGTCGTTGCTGCTGGTTAAAAATCTCGAAACCAAAGATTAGAGTTGCGTTCTGATTTAAATGAATATGTGCCGAAGCATGTGTTTTAAAACTGAGCGATTTTAATCCGATGGGTAATAGTTCAACCTGTTTTACCGTACGATATTCGCATTGTACTCCACGGGTACTTTTTGATTTTAGTATAGTTTTTTTAGGAATCTGCTGGCTACTTTTAAGCTGTCGGATTTTATTGCAATCCTCAAAACTGACCACTGAACATGCTGGAAAAGGTTTCAGATACTGCGGAAACATCACCTCAAAAATAGAGCGAGTGAATACCTCGTAGCTGTCATGTAACTTTTTATCAATGCGGGCGGAAATGAGTGAAAATGCCTGAATCAATCGTTCAATATGCGGGTCATCAATTTGCTCCTGATTGAGAGCAAGACGTTGAGCAATTTTCGGATATTTTTTGGCAAATTCTCGTGATTGTTGTCCGAATTCCTGTAATTGTTTTTCATAATACGGTAATAATTCTTCAATCACAGCACACCTGCTGATGTTCTAGGCAAAATCACGTATTGTTGTGTTGTGGGGTTGAGAAAAGCATCAAAAATCACCGGCTCATAGAGTGGATAAATATTTAAATAAGCTTGGATACTCAAACACAAGCTCCCCATATTCTGCTCATCTACCAGCATCTCTACATTAACTTGTTTTAAACGTAGTTCATGAACATGAATAGACTGCTCAATAGAACGGCAGATTTTGTCCCGATCCAGTGGATTCGCCGTTGAAAGACCGACAAAATCTATAATGCCAAATTGAAGAATGGAACCTTTGACCTGATCATAGCGATCAACCCTGCCCTCCAGATTAGCCATGCGGCTATTTAATAGATCTTCCAGATCAGTAGCGACTGATTCTCTTAAGGCCTGCAAAGAAAGCCCTTGTACACTCATTAGGTTCTGAGGCAAGAGACGGTCAAATAATGTTGTTCTAAATCCGTAAGGATGGAGCTGATCCAAATTCATATTGTTATTTTCTAATTTTATTTATTATTTTAAATATTCTGAGAGAGGCTGATCAGGATCAGCCTCTAAAGGAGCAAATTATGCTGCATAAGATGCAGTGTTATTTGCCAATGACCATTTCTTGGTCACTGCACCTTTTTGCGTGCCATTAATATCCTGTTGATTATAAGTCCATTCAACTGCTGCATATTTCAGACCAAAAGCTTCTGTTGGAACACCTTCTTGATTCACTACTGGAGTCACTTGTGAAACCAACACATGTTTTAATTTAATTTGTAGATATTTAATGCGTTTATCGCCATTCGCTCGATAAAAATCGATTTGTACTTCATCAAAGGTATAACCTGCTGAACATGCTTCCCAAAGTTTTGGGCTGGTTGCATCCAGATCTTTCATAAAAATCATGTCAGAATGTTCAACCCGTTCTGCAGTATGACCACCTACACTGGAAGAGGTTGCCGATTTTGGCTGGCGAATATTGTGAGACCAAGAGTTCACTTCTAACCAGCTTTTATGTTCTGAATCACGAGATTCACCATCGACTTTATATTTGCCTCGAAATTGGACGTAAATATCTTTCATTTTTAATAATTTTCCTATTGTTATAAACGTTATTATAATTTTGCCAACAGCTTTAATTGCTTGACTGCGGCAGCTCAGTGACCAGTCGCAAAGAGACAGACAACTCGTCTAGCTGAAAGTGTGGTCTCAAAAAGACCACAGACTTGTAGTGTCCAGGTTTTGCCGGATTTTCTACAACTTTGATAGAAGCCTCACGTAGTGGATACTGTGCTTTGGCTTCCTGTGAAGCGCCGTCATCCAAGAGTACATATTGAGACAGCCAATCATTTAGAAATGCTTCGACATTTCCTGCTGATGCAAAGCTTCCCACCTTGTCACGCATCATGGCTTTTAAATAATGGGCGATACGTGAAACTGCCATAATATATTGAATTTGACTTGATAATGCAGAATTGGCATTGGCCAGGTCATTTGCATATTTCTTTGGTTTTTGTGTAGATTGAGCGCCGAAAAAGGCAGCATAATCCGTATTTTTACAATGTACCAACGGAATAAATCCAAGATCACTGAGTTCTTTTTCACGACGATCTGTAATGGCAATTTCCGTCGGACATTTAAAAATGACTTCCCCATCATTGGTTTTAAATGTATGTACTGGCAGACCTTCGACCAGACCGCCACCTTCAACACCACGAATTGCCGCACACCAGCCATGCATGTCAAAGGCATTGGTTAACCGTGTACCCAGAGCATAAGCAGCATTCATCCAGAGGTATTCATTGTGATTTTTACCGGAAACATCTTCCACGTAGTTAAAGCCTGCTGTCGCAGTACCTTCTTTCGGATGATAAGGTAAACGGCCTAATACTCGCGGAATGGTCAATGCCATATAACGGGCATCGTCACTTTCTCTGAATGAACGCCATTGTACATATTCAGCTGTTTCAAAGATTTTGGACACATCGCGTGGACGATCGATGTCGGTAAAAGCTTCCAGTCCAAACATTGAAGGACTTGCCGCAGAGATAAATGGTGCATGTGCGGCGGCTGCCACATGTGAAATCTGCTCTAGCAGATACAGGTCTGACGGTGTGCGATCAAATTCAAAATCGCCAATTAAAGTGGCATAAGGCGCTCCACCAAAAGAACCATATTCTTCTTCATATATTTTTTTAAATAATGTACTTTGATCAAAGTCAGTTGCACTCTGAAAATCTTTAACCAGTTCTTTTTTAGTGGTATTCAGCATGCGAATCTTGATTAAAGAATGTGATGGCGTTTCCTGACAAAAATAGTATAGTCCACGCCAAGTAGATTCGATTTTTTGAAACTGTTCGTGATGCATAACCTTACTGAGCTGAGTCGAAATTAAGGCATCAATTTCTGCAATACGTTTATCTAAAGCCAGTGTCATATTTTCAGAGACTATAATCGTACCGGCCATAACCTCCTTGGCCAATTCACCAATCAGGCTTTTAGCACGTTCATGTTCCTCTTCTGTACGGGCAATTCGACTACGTTCAACGATAGAATCCAGAACCGAGTATTCCTGAATAGATACATCTGGGACAATTGCAGCATTAGAATGATTCACTGTCTGCCTCCACACTCATTTTCTGAATTTGGTCAGTATTTTTTAAAACTTCATCCAGCAAATCTTCCAGGCGTTCATTATTGGAAATCTTATTGCGCAAATCAGTTAAACGTTCTCTTGCTTCAACCAGTTTTCGCAAAGGTTCAACCTGTTGTACTACCTGTTCCGGCAGGAAATCATCCATAGCATGGAACATCAGATCTACCGAAATTTTTCCGCCCTCTTCGGTCAAACTATTGTCCACCTGAAAACTGGCACGGGGTGCTAAGGACTGCATTACCTCATCAATATTTTCGAGGTCTACATTGATAAATTTTTTATCTTTAAGCTTGCTGCTTTTCAGTTCAGAGGCTGCTGAAAAGTCTCCCAACACCCCGACCACAAATGGCAACTCTTTGACTTCACGGCCATCCCCGACTTCGACATCGTAGGTCAATTGCACACGCGGCGGCCGAATGCGTTGTAATTTTTTTTGTACACTTTCACGCTTAGCCATCATGATTTTCCTTGTTAATTATTTTTTAATGATCCAAATGGATTGGTAGTGAGGCCATGGGTTTGAGTGCTTATATTTTCTGGTTTCTTATTGTTCATGGCTGCTGTATTCACTTTCGTATTATTACTCGATGTTTTATTTTTCTTTAGATTAACATTTTGTTTTAGCGTAGTATTTGCCTTGGTTTTTATCTGTTTTGATTTCGAATTCAACGCTGTATGGGATGAAGATTCAGAAAATTTCGGTGCGGGTTGTGCCAGATAAATATGTTCAGTCAGTGATTTGGCTTGCGGATAGGTAAATTCGTTTAAAGCACGAACTTCTGTACTACGCATCTGCTCTAAACTTCCGGCAGAGATTCCAATACCGGCCAAAAAACCAAGATCAGTCAAATCCTGATGATGGTAATTCTGCTGATGTAATTGCTCGATTAAATTCAATGCCTTCAGGTTATATCCTAGTTCGACATAGCGCTTGGCGATTTGGGTATTGAGTTGATGCTGTAGCGGAATATTTTTCTTCACCGATTTGTCGCAAAGCTGCTGATATAAACCGATCAGTGCTAAATCAGTAACATCCTTTGCCTGTGGATAGGCCTTGATACATGATCGATTTAATTCTGCAGCGTGGGTTTGAGCAAAACATAGCTGTGCCATTCCTGAGATGAGCAATACGATAAAACTTAAATTGTTTTTCAAAGTGAGCCTCATTTTTTGTTGTTTTTTATTTTTGAATATTAAAAAATGATTTTTCTATTCTTATAATTTAAAAATCGTGATGTGGATTTAACAAAAAATGATCACAAAAAGTCAATACGAAAATGAGTTTTAGTTAAAAAATTTATGTAATTTGCTAAAATTGCTAAATTCCGATCAATGAATGCAGACTTTTTATTAGATTTGAGTAGAATATGCCAAAAATAGTGCGTCAAAATATTTTGACAGCCTATAGATAAACTTAAACAAATAAAAATTAAACTTAATAATAAGAATCATATAGCTATAAATTCCCAAAATATCAGGCTATATATTGAAAAGAGAAAAATATGAGTAATTTAAAAATTTTGATTACAAAATTATCCGAACATGCGCGCCTCTACCTTGAAAAATCGGCGAACTCCTGCATTAAAAATCAAAATTATGAAATCGAAATTGAGCATTTTTTCTTAGAATTGCTACAACAAAATGAATTAAATGATATAAAGTTCTTGCTGAAAAAATATAAAATTGATGAAGATAATCTGATTAATGAGCTTCGTCTGAGTATTCAACAACTGAATAAAGGGAATTCTCGCACTCCTATCTTTGCTAAATCAATTATTCGTGTATTAGAACAAGCCTGGCTTTTGGCTTCAGCAGAAAAAAATACGATGATCCGGAGTGGACATTTACTGGTTGCTTTGCTTACTGCACCGGATCTATATCAAGTTGCGATTCGTGCCTCTGCATTATTTGAGCTATTTCCAATTGATAGCATGAAGCACCAATTTTTAGAGCACTGTAAGCAAAGTATTGAAAGCCCAGATCATACTCATTGCAGCAACATACAAGAAAATTCACCCGTTCAACAGCCAGAATTTAATAAAACCCCAGCACTCGATCAATACACAATAAATTTAACTGAAAAAGCGCGCCTAGGCCAGATTGATCCAGTGATTGGTCGTGAATTCGAAATCCGCTTGATGCTAGATATACTGATGCGCCGTCGTCAAAACAATCCTATTCTTACTGGCGAGCCAGGAGTAGGAAAGACTGCCGTTGTAGAAGGACTGGCACTTAAAATTGCTACCCATCAAGTACCTGATCCACTTAAAAATGTAGAGCTGCATATGTTGGATCTTGGATTATTACAAGCGGGTGCCAGTGTCAAAGGTGAATTTGAAAATCGACTCAAACAAATCATTCAGGAAGTTCAGTCTTGTCGTTATCCTATTATCTTATTTATTGATGAAGCCCATACCCTGATTGGTGCTGGAGGTCAAGCGGGTCAGAATGATGCAGCCAATCTGTTAAAACCGGCTTTGGCACGTGGTGAACTACGCACCATTGCAGCGACGACTTGGGCTGAGTACAAACAATATTTTGAAAAAGATGCTGCGCTTAGTCGGCGTTTCCAGGTCGTGAAAGTAGAAGAACCGACTGAAGAAGTGGCTATCGACATGTTACGGGCCATGATTCCGGTCATGACTCAGCATTTTCAGCTGCACATTGATGATGAAGCCATTATTGCTGCGGTACGTAATTCGCATCGTTATATCAGTGGACGGCAATTACCAGATAAAGCCATTAGTGTTTTGGATACGGCAGCAGCACGGGTGGCTTTGAGCCAAAATTCGCAACCGGTCAAGTTAGACCAGTTACAGGCACAATTACATAATTCTCAACTGGAATATGGCCTTTTACACAAAGAGCATCAAGATCCCCTGATGCATCAAGAGCGTTTAATTAAATTATCAGAAAAAATTTCCAACTTAGAACAGGAAATTTCACAGCTGAGATGCCAATGGCAGCAAGAACTGGAGCTAATTCAGCAAATCAAATCCTTACAGGCTCAATCTGAACAGAGTGAGAAGCAGAATCAAATAAAAACATTACGCCGGCATTTAGCCCAGATTCAGGATCAAGATCCATTGGTCTTTGAAGGTGTGAACACGCTTATCATTAACCAAATCATTTCAGACTGGACTGGAATTCCGGTAGGAAAAATGATGAATAATGAGATCCAGCAAGTATTAACGCTCCAAGATAAATTATCACAACGTGTCATGGGCCAGGATGATGCATTACAACAGCTGGTACAAGGCATTAAAACGTCTAAAGCTCAACTGGATGATCCGAACAAACCGCAAGCTGTGTTTTTGTTAGTTGGCCCAAGTGGTGTAGGAAAAACTGAAACTGCCCTCGCCTTGGCGCAGGAATTATATGGTGGTGAGTCACATCTGATTACGGTGAATATGTCAGAATATCAGGAAGCTCATACTGTATCTTCCTTAAAGGGTGCGCCTCCAGGTTATGTCGGCTACGGTCAAGGAGGCGTATTGACGGAAGCTGTGCGCCGTAATCCATATAGCGTAGTTTTACTGGATGAAATCGAAAAAGCGCATACTGATGTGCAGGAGTTATTTTATCAGGTCTTTGACAAAGGAATGCTGGAAGATGGCGAAGGCCGACTAATCGATTTTAAAAACACTACGATTCTGCTGACGTCGAATGTGGGTTCCAGTGCCATGATGCAGGCTTGTTTAAATCAACCTAGGGAAAACTGGCCAGATGCCAATACTTTGATAGATCAATTAAAACCAAGCTTATATCAGCAATTTAAACCGGCCTTTCTAGGACGTATGCAGATCGTGCCTTATTATCCTTTGCACGATGAACTGTTAATCCGGATTATTCAGCATAAACTAGCAAAGATTATCCAACGCATCCAGCAGCAATATGCCATGCAAGTTACTTATAATGAAGACGTGCTTGAACTACTACTCAGCCGCTGTACTGAAGTTGATAGCGGTGCACGTAATATTGATCATATTTTAAATGCTTCCATATTGCCTGCTTTGGCTACAGAAATACTCATGGCCATGAGTGAAGAAAAGCTGCCTAAATTAATTCATATTGATGTCCAGCAAGATGAAATCCTTTACAGTGTAGATCCAAAAATTAAAACAGTTAAAAAATTTCGTTTTAAAAGCAATACAGCTGATGTTGTATGATCAGATTAAATAATAAAAACAAATAAATATAAGAATGGGTATAGAAATGACACTGAAATTTGAATATTTATTGCAAGGAATTTCCATTGAACAGCCATGTGGTGTGGATTGTTCATTTTCAAATGATTTTCATGCGATTAAAAAAGCCAAAACTTGGGATGATCCCCTATTGGATCAAGGTGACTGGATCGCTGAACCCAAACAAGCGGATTGGCAATTTGTGAATGACAAAATAATTGAATTATTGTACGAAAAAACCAAGGATATTCGATTATATACTTGGCTCATTCAGGCATGGAGTCATCTATATGGTTTTGAAGGTATTGCTCGAGGATTAGAACTAAGCCAAAAAAGTCTGAGGCGCTACTGGTTAGAGATACATCCTGTTATTGAAGAGGATAATCTTGATCAGCGTTTGGGTTTGTTGCAAGGTTTGATTGCGCAATTCCCTAGGCTAATGAAACAGATTCCTTTGGTCAGCTCCGCACCTTTTTATAGTTTAAGTACATATGAAGCACTTTTACATCAGCGCAATATGCAGCTAAAACAACAGGATTATTCTTCTGAAAATGATCCTGTTCAGGACTTGGAATATTTTGAGCAACTATTGCTAAATACTGACAAATCTATACTGAGCCGAAATAATCAATATCTTTTGGAGATTCAGACAGAGTGGCAGAAACTTAAAACCACTTTGGATCAACTGTTGGGTCTGGATGCACCAAGTTTTGCAGCCACAGACTCTCAGCTCGAAGCAATATTCACCAGTATCAAGCGAATCTATAAAATCGAAACATTTGCGCAACCTTCCGAAATAATATTAGATCAGGTGAACTCACCACAACCTCATACTTCGGAAGCAGTTGTGATGAATATCTCACATGTAAATTCAAATCTGCAAAAATTTCAGCCCCACGCCCAAAACCATTTGGCCAATCGTCAACAGGCAATGCAGTTATTACAAGAGATTGCTCAGTATTTTCAGATCAATGAACCACATAGCCCAGTGAGCTATATGCTACAAAAAACAATTAAATGGAGTCAGCTGCCCTTACATGAATGGCTGGCTCAAGTCATTAAAAATGAGAATCCTGTAGAGCATGTCCATGAATTACTGGGTGTACATACCAATAATGAATCAAAGAATGAATGGTAAATATTAAAATGTTCAGAGCAGAAAAAGTACTTTGGGGCGAAGGTCTATTTTTAAGACCGCAACATTTTCAATTACAAGATGCTTATCATGAGCAACGTTTGAGTCATATGATTCGTGCGACATTTCCTTTTGCTCATGGAATTCAGTCCATCCAATTTGATGAAGCACAGTTCAATATGCACATACTGGCATTAAGTAAAATTGAAATGATTTGGCAGGATGGTGAAATTTATCAGGCACCAGCACAGGATTTATTACCGGAACCCGTGCAACTGGATGCTTTAAACCTGCATGGAGAGATGCAGGTTTATTTGGCTTTACCGATGCTACAACCGAATAAACAAAATGTAAGTCATGCCGAAAGTACTCAGGCTGGCCGCTATCACTCGCAGTTAATTTCAACCCACGACTTATTTACCGATGCAACGACTGCAGAAATCACCCTGTTACGCCGTCGTGCTGAATTTAAGCTATTTGAACTCGGACAAATACCTCAACAGCATCTGGATGGCTATTTATATATCCCAGTTGCTCAAATCAAGAGACAAAGTTCAGGAAATTTTATTCTCAATCATAAGTTTATTCCTCCCATTCTACATATCCAGGCATGTGAGTATCTGCTAGACAATTTAAAGCGAAGCTTAAATATCATTCGAGCCAAAATTAAGACGATTCAATCCAATAACCGTGAAAATGAACAGAAATTGATTGAATTTCGCTCGGGAGATATTGTCTCTTTCTGGCTGGTAAATGCCTTAAATACAGCCCATGCAAGCTTGAACCATATTTTGCAGTATCCGCAAATTCATCCGGAGCGACTATATGCGGAACTGCTACGACTTACTGGATCTTTACTCACCTTCTCGACTGCTTATGAGATTGATCAACTGCCACAGTATCAACACCATCAACTTTACGACAGCTTTAATCAGCTGGATATTATTCTCAGAGATTTACTCGATACGATTATCTCGAATCGCTATATCAGTATCAGTTTAAAAGAAACACGTCCATCCTATTGGATTGGGAGTCTAGAAACAGACAAAATCAGCCGAAATACCAGGTTATATCTGGCTGTATCGAGTAGCGTAATGCCAGCGCATAATCTGATTGCGCATGTTCCGGTCCGTTTTAAGGTCGGCAGTACCATCGATGTTGAACAACGTGTAATTGCAGCTTTGCCTGCTGTGCCAGTGCAGCATCTTATGCAGGTTCCTACGGCAATTCCGGTACGATCCGGTGTTCATTATTTTGAGATCGAACCAAATAATGAACTGTATCAGCGTATGCTGGATTCAGAAGCAATTTGTGTTTATATCCCGAATGGGTTTCAGGATATTGCGATTGAACTCATTGCGGTTATGAATGGATGAATATTCAAATGAATACAATCACAAATAATCCTTCTTCACTGTTTGAAGAGGATCAGAACGGAATCGGCGATATAGCAAGACAATCTATCGAAACCAATATCTCATACGGGGCAAGTTTGCTAGATTTATTGCATGATGGTTTTTATATCATTTTTCTTATAAAAAATAAATACATACCTGCTGATATAGAATTATTCCGTGAGAAAGTTTTGCAGATGCTCAGCCGATTTGAAAGCCAGGCACGTAAGGTACAATTTTTAGCTGAAGATATTCAAGATGCCAAATATGCCTATTGTGCTTTACTGGACGAAACGATTGTCACACAACAGGATGAGCGCTTTTTTGATTTGCAGAATTCCTGGATGTTGAGCCCGTTGCAATTAAGTCTGTTTGGTTCACAACTGGCTGGCTATCAGTTCTTTGAATATCTGGAAAACATCCGTCATAAAGACAAGGATCGACTGGCAGTATTAGAGGTTTATCATTACTGTCTATTATTAGGCTTTCAGGGAAAATACCGGATTGAATCGATTGAACATTTGAATAGTTTGGTGGCTCGAGTCGGAGATCAGATTGATTATCTCAAAGTCAAGAAAACGACCTTTTCTCCTTTTTCCGCGCTTCCCGATCAAATCAGACATATAATTCATCGAGAATTACCATTTTTCTGGATTCTAATTTTCCTGTTTTTATTTGCAGTATTCAGCTTTGTCGCTTTTAAATATGTTTTATCGACAGAACAAATAACTATTTTTACTCAATATCAGAATCTGATTAGCGCTCCTGCTGAGCAAGCTTATATTACGATTCATTTACCCTAATTAAATTTTTCAGATCAATACCATGAAAGCTCATAAAAATAAAAACTTAAAAGTATTTACTTCAGAAAAATTGAATGCAATCTTTGCAAAGAATTGCGCCGTTGTACAATTTATATCGCTTAAGAAAAGACTGGGTTGGAATCTGAACTAGATCAAGTATTTCACTTATGATTTTTATCATATTGAGTAGCTTCACCCTAATGAGCTTGGTAATGTTCGCCCTGCTGTCCTATGAATTTAGACGAAGGATACAGGGTGTTTTTCTCAGATTTATTCCGCAAAGCAAACAGCAATTGACTCAAGCAATACATTTTTCACGTAAATTTTATCGGGCAGCCTCGCCTGAACATCTGCATTCTCATTGGTATGTGCAGCAGTGGTGGATTTTGATTACCGGATTAATATTATTTGGCAGTATTTTGCTACTCGCTTTTACCCAGCCCTTAACTGCCAGAAAATTTGAATCTGAATATTTAAGGAAAGTTGATCCACAAATTTATGCTCTTTTGGATGGGCAAATGTTGACGGCTCCGCCTGAAGTTGCTGACCACCTCATTATAGAAGCTCTTCAACAAGAGCATTTTCCAGATCATCCGGCTATTTCAGCACAAAGCTTTAATTCAAATCTTAAAGATATTTATAGACCAGCAATGTATACACATTTAGATATCAGTACAGCAGACCGTAAATGGCATAAGATGAATCCACGATTTAAGCAACGTTTACTGATGGTATTTAAAATCATGAAAGAACAGCATGATTATGAGCTGGTTTTACTTGAAGGCTATCGGAGTCCGGAACGGCAAAATTCGTTGGCAACAGATAGTAATATTACCAAGGCCAAAGGCTTTCAGAGTTATCATCAATTTGGATTGGCTGCAGATATTGCCTTTAAACGGCATGGCAAAGTAGTCATTACAGAACGTGATCCCTGGGCCATGCGCGGTTATGAGTTATATGGTCAGGTCGCTGAATCGGTAGGTTTGACCTGGGGCGGCCGCTGGAAATCCATTAAAGATTTCGGACATACTGAATATCGTATGCCCGGTTTAAAGAAAACTGCTGAGATGGCACATCAACTGATCCATGAAGGTCAATTACAGGTACATACATTACAGCCTTAAATATTACTTAATTAACAAAGGCTTGCATGTATTTAATGACTTCATCTGGTTTTTCACCATGTAGCCAATGACCGGTATTTTCAATAACTTCAATTTTTGCCTGAGAAAACTGTTCATTAATTGCTGCAAAATGTTCTGGTTTTGAGATATAAAAAGAATCACCACCACGCAGAAATAAGGCTGGCCGATTAATTTTTTCGACCTTTTCCCAAGCCATAATATCTGGATAATGATCAAATAAAGCCTGAACATTAAACAGCCACTGCCCTTTATTAAAGGATTTTAATAAAAATTGAATCACCATTTCTTCATGAAGATATTTACGCATAATTTTTGCTGCTTCCAGTCGTGAAGCAACATTTTCTTGCTGTACTGCAAATAAGGCTTTAAAAATTTCAGCATGATGACTTTCATGATATTGGATCGGTGTAATATCAAGCACGACGAGTTTTTCAGTCTGTTCACGAGCTAAATCTGCCAGTTTCATAGCAATTTTCCCACCCATAGAATGTCCAACAACGACAAACTTATGAACATTTAAACTGGATAAAGTTTCCAATACATCTTCTGCCATGAGCTGATAGTTAATATCAGAGCTATGACCAGAAAGACCATGATTACGCACATCAATTTGGATCGCGGTTCTCTGTTCAGAAAAATGTCGAGCCAATACTCCTAAATTACTCAAACTACCAAATAAACCATGAATAAAGATCATTGGAGATACTGTTGAAGTTTCATGATGGTGTAATTGATAGTTAAGGATCATTTGAGAATTCCGTGATTTCTTGATTTAAATGTTAATAGTGGGTTGATATTGAAAATTAATCAATTGCCAAATTTTTAAAATAAAAATCTGCTTAGGCTATTTGTAGCAGGTTGATCAATTTTGCTTAGGCTAAATTTATCATCAGATTAAAAGTGTTCAAAGCTTAATTATTAATTTGAATTAAAGAAAAATGCCCCATCAATATAAAGACGAGCTAATACATTTTTAAAATAGCCTTGGGATTAAGAGAAATCGCACCCATATTTTATTTTTAATTTCAGAATAAGGATGATACTAGAACAAATAGATTACCCTTCCACTACTTTTTCAAAGTTAGCCCATCATTTTGTATAACAGAAATTTGTAAATACACTCCTTTTTTCGTTTTAGAGCATGTAATAAATTAACAGCGAGATCTGCTGCTAAAATATATAAAATACTTAGGCTATTTTATAAATACAACAGGATTAGTTTTGTAGCATAAATATAAGATATAACTTCACTACCCTGCTTGGAATACCATTCATTTATGTATGAAGACAAAATTCACGCTATTCGTTATGAAGTCATTTCTATAATGCTTATGTGTGACATGATCAAGCAACAATATTATGCAGTATTAAAAGATCTCTCGACAAAGCTTAGAAAAATATTAAAGTTTAATTATTAAATTATAGTTATCAATTTTCTTATTTCCTGGATATATCCCCGATATAATGAGTAACAATCATGTTTATACTTTAGTTTAACTTTACAAAAAACCCTACAGATAGATGCATCTTATTTAAGATGATATTTTTTGGTCAAAATCCAGCCAAGATTAAAATAATAATATTCTCTTTATTTTCATTAATGCGTGATGAGAAGAAGTACCACTCGCCCTATTCAACATCCCTATTTTTACAGAATACGGTGGTGGTCATTCCTGATTTACTCAGGCTCTGATCCTGTCGATCAAGAAAACTTTTGGCGACCATAGCCATCATGGGCGCCATATCCAGGCTGTTATTTTCTTCAGAAACTTTTTGAATGTCCTGATAGGCTTTCAGTCGATTACAAAAAGCCTGACGTTGGGTTTTGGCATCGGCCTTTGGATCATCTTCATCTAAAATGTGCTTGGTTTCATTGACGATTTTAGTCTGTTCTGAAATAAACTGGTCATACGCACTTTGTGAAAGTGGTTCTGCAAAGACCATGCTATTCAGTAAGAATAACAATCCTGCACAAATGAAAGATGATTTTTTTAGCATTTAGATTTCTTCTTTCCAGACATCTTCATAATCATCGGCATCAATCATGAAACGAAAACCTGTTTCCAGAGCAAGATATGGTAATACTTCTGGTGCGATGTCCTGTAATTCACGTACGGTCATCGTTTCAAAAGTATCTTCACTTGAAGGTTCTCCGCCATAAATATACCAGCTGATATTTTCCGCTGTCTCAGGCTTTTTACGAATACCAACTATCGGATCCTGCTTTAAGGTATGTACGGCCACAGCAACAACATCATCACCCGTGACTTCAACATAAGCTGAGCCTACTTCTTCACAAAGTAACTTTTGCTCTGCGATCAGTTCTTGTAAAGGTGATAGATTTTGCGTGTTTTTCGACATTCGATATTACTCATTTATTTGCATTAGCACGCTATTTTAACTGAATTTTAGCAATGCTGATGAGGATTTCGTCGAGATGTTAAAATATCTGCGCTTAAAATTGTTTAAGCGCAGATATGAATTTCAGGCTTATTTGAAAATTTTAAAACGCTCTTCGTCCGCAAGATAATCTTTGGCATGTGTTTCGCCTTCGATTGAACCAAAGACCAGCTGTGCGCGAAGCTTCCAGTTGGCTGGAATGTCCCACTCAGCATGCACCTGCTCATCTACGATCGGATTATAATGCTGTAAAGATGCACCTAGGCCTTCAGTATGTAATGCTGTCCATGTGGCAAATTGCGCAATCGCAGTAGAATGCTCTGCCCAGACAGGGAAGTTATCCGCATAAGACGGGAATTGCTCCTGCAACGCTTGTACCACTGTTTGATCTTCAAAGAATAATACCGTACCTACCCCTGCCGCAAAACTGGCCATTTTTGCTGTGGTTTTTGCAGCGCTTTCTTCATCTTTGGCATAGCTTTTTAATTTATCTGCGACGAAGCCCCAAAACTTTTCATGTTCTGAATTGAATAAAATGACGGCGCGTGAAGACTGAGAATTGAAAGAAGATGGACTTTGCTTAATTGCAGTCTGAATCAAATCAGTCAATTGTTCAGGAGATTGTTCAACATTCTTGGCAATAGCATAAATAGTACGGCGTTTAGTAATTAAATCTAAAAACTGATTCGACATTTTTGAAAATCCTGGGATATATCTTCGGGAAAATTTGAACCTTCAGTTATTTTTATGAAGGATAGCTAATCAATGAAGCTTTTGCTCATCTTGAGATAAAGCTTTTATACCTTAAAAAATAATGGGCTGAATTACTAGGCTATTTAATTGATATTTTTATATATTTTTTAGCTAAAAATGATCATTTTCATCTATTTTTTGAACATTCGTTAAAACTGCTGCCCTATGATAGAGCCCGACGCTAAACAATGGTTCAACATGCGCTCTTACTGAGTAAAATTATAAGAATAAAGACATTCAATGACCACACTCAATATTGCTTAGGCTATTTTAAGAGATAGCACATCATGAAATAAATCTCATATTGCAGATAAAATTAATCCCCCAAAATTGGAGGATTAATTTTATAAATAAAAGCTAAAAACCCAGTTTAAAACTTCGCGTTCAACATCTGAGCAGATACTTTAGTCTTCCACAGCTCACGTAAAGTCGGTAAATAGAATTTCTCACCGAGTTCCACCAGTTCTGCATCAATCAGAGCATGCATCTCATGCATAAACAGATAGTCTAGTTCAACTGTAGTCAGTTTAGCCTGCTGCTTTTGATAGTCTTTGCGTTTTTGTTGGGCTTGTTTAACCAGACGATCCGCAAATGCTTTATCTTTAAACTGGGTAATCGCTTTTAAACGCAGTTCAATAATGCCCCATCCGGTTAAAAACATCTGGAAAGTCTCAAAATCATCGCTGGTCGATTCCCAAGACATTTCTTCCAGATTTTCATTATCCGGAAGCACAGGTAAAAGAAGTTCCATGACACTCGGAAAAATCTTTTTAAAATTCAGAATAAATTTAACAGGATGCTCACCTGGATAATCCTTGAATTGCACCTTTCTTTGAACATCTGTTAAATAAATATCAAGCATTGAAAATTTCCGTAGATAAAATATTGAATTACAATAATAAAAATTTTGCCTTGCAAAACTATTGCAAAATCATTGCAAAACAACATTTAAAAAAGTTGAATATACTTGCAATTATGACATTTTAATCAATATCAGGCACGCTTTAAAAAACCAGTTGTATTTAAATACAGCACACAAAAAAGCCAACGGCGTAACGTTGGCTTAAGGAACAAAATGTATTCGAGAGCTCTACGATGTCAACGTAGTATCTTTATAGCAAAAACAATAGGTTATTTTAATATGGGATAATCTTGGTCTAAACGTGACTTTATCCACAAGTCTTTGAATCCTTGTGTAAGTAGATTATATCATCTATTTTGATTGAGATAGAGGGGAAATATAATGGAACAACCACACATTTACTGTGATAGAAAAATTATTAAGTGCTCTGTATGTAGAGCATGGGATGACTATAGTTTTAACGACACTCAACACTTTTCTATTATTGCTTCTGCCGAGGGTAAGCAGACTCGTGGGCTCTACTCTATTGAGAGTATTAAATGTAAAGAATGCAATAAGGTGGCTAAGAACAATCAGGATCCCTATTTTTATTATTGAGGAATTTACATGAGAACATGGACCTACTTTTACATAGAGCACACGATTAAGAATGGGGAGATTTTTAGGAGGGAGTCTGGGTGGGGTTTGGGCTTAAAAGGTGGAAATAATGTCTTTAAATAATAAGATGAGTAATACTTTTAGGCTTAACATAATTACTTATTATTTAAGATATATATATATATATATTTAGGTGGTAGCGAAATGAGTAAAGGACCAAAAATTTATGGAAACACCCTCCTAAATTGTGGCACTGGGATACAAACCAGGGGGTTAATTGATGGGCAAATATATGGAAATAGGATGAACAATGTGGATGTTGGCATTGATATTGATGAAGTTTTTGAGGGCGAAATAGCTCATAATCATATACAAAATGCGAAAAAAGAAGCTATTCGGGTAAGCCAGTACAGCCCTTATGATTATTTTGGCATACCAAAAAATGTTGATTTAAATGAATTACGAAATTTATTTGAGAAATTAGATACTAGTCCGGCTGAGAAGCGTGTAGAGATACTAGAAGAAAGTGCACTTTCTAAAATAGATCAATTTACATCTATTACTGAAAGGGTTGTTAATTTTTCAAAGGAATATGGCCCTATTCTTTTAGCTACTTTTGGACCATATTTTAATAATATGGGGCTATCATAACTCAACTTAAACCACCCCAACACATACCCCCACATTCACATTCGTCGTAATCGAATGAGCTGTGCAACCTGATAAGAGGAGGCACAGCAAAATGATTTTCACACCCATTGGCGCAACTTCATGAGATGGGCCTTACGATCTGCAAGGCCATTGGTGCCACCATTGATCCGGCGTGTAATGGTCAACACATCGTCTTTATCAGCCAAGGCATTCAAGCCGTTATCAGACCAGAACTTGCAGGCCACCATAAGACCGATGCTTGGAATGGCCACAACTTCAGGATTGTTTTCAAAGTCGATGCCGAGCTGCTGACCATACTTGCGATAGTTTGCGCGGCCGGTAAGTTGAATTGGCCCACGACCTTTAAACCGTTTCCCATCCCCTGGCTGCGTATTGCCTAAATCCTTTCGGCCCTCATAAGCTGCACCAGATGCGATTTCTTCCATATAACGAAAGTTGCCAGATTCGTGCGCCAGTTGTGAAAGGAAGTGAATAAAACGAAGTGAATTATCCAGGATGCCATACGTGCGGAAATGAACATTGGCAGCAAGACCGAGTTCTTCAGCACGCGCTTGACTGGCACCTAATTTTTTGAATACCGCAGTCAAGGTGCCACGCCCGATAATACCGTCATCATGCACGCCTACTGACCTTTGGAGTTTTTTAATTTGGGCTAGATTCATTGTTATCACCATGCAATTCAGGTTGCTTTTTAAGTCGAGCAAGTACCATAGCCACACCGACAAGCATGCCGATCCATTCAGCAATATTCTCAGGAATCTTGTTTTTCAGCTCCTGGGGAATTACATTCCAGATATTTAAAAACTGCTCTGAAAATAAAATCAGGCCATAAAAAAAGGCGCTTAGTGCACCCACTTGTACTGACTTGAGTTTCCAAGCCTGTTTCCAGTCTTCAATAAGTTTCATTTAATACCCCACTTTGATGATTGTGATTTAAGCCAGTTTTCAATAAATGTGCTTCCTAAAATCCCTAAAGCAGATGCAATTGCAATCAAGGCTAGTGGATTAATATCTGGGATTTGCAGAATGATGGCACCTGCTATTGTTGATGTTGCTGCGCCCAAAATCGTTCTGCCAATCGTCAAGCGCCATGTCAGTTTTTCATCTGAAACAAGTAGTTTGGCAAAACCAATACTCGCCCCTATTACAATCAGTAAAAGCAGATTCTTTTCATGGTCTTCCATGAATCCCCCTAAATTTTGGCAATAAAAAAGCACCCGAAGGTGCTAGAGATTGATTTCTTCCACTTGCTCTTTTGTTGTTGGCTGACTGGCAGCAGAGTTGACCTGTATTAAATAAAAATAAAGCCACTTCTGGCTTTATTTAAAAACTTCTAAGATGTTCGTTTTGATCTAACCTGTAAGCTTACTAAGCTCAGTCGTAACAAGCCGTCTATCATACGAAGCCATTTCAAGCAAAGACAGATTTGAAAAATCTTCCACCCATCCCTGTATAGGGCTGATTACTGTACAGGTGGCAGGTTGAAATGTTACCCCCATTGATAATGAGGCCACAAACTCAACAATACCGTTAACTGACAAGGATATAACGCCGTTTGACCAACTCAAGGACAGCTTGTTTATGTCGCCACGATCAAACATCAGCCTATTCGATTTGAAAAAAGCTTGCTCAGTGCCGTCAAAGAAATAACGCATTGCCAGGTAGTTGTCGGGCTGAACCACCACCGCTAAATATTTGCTGGAATCTTGCTCTAACTTTAATAATGGGATCAGTGACGAACCTGCTGATGACTTCCTTTTTGATGAAGCGAGTTTAAGAAATACAGTGCCATCTGTGCCGCCATCAACGTTAATGGCTAGAGTTTCATTTGCTGTAGGTGTTTGATCCTTGTGTGGAACTAATAGTGATTCTCCCTTATATGTAGCTTGAACAACACATGAGATACAACCATTTAATCTGATAATGTTTGCAGATTTTGGCGCACTACCTAGTTTTTGTTTGAAAAACATAGGGTATTCTGGTGAACCATCGCCGGATAATACATCGAATTCCAATGGGTTTACGGTTGCATTGCCCATATCTAAGCTGTATATGCTATAAATCACGTTATCCTCGGCAGCAGAGCCAATCCATGCTTGTTCAGATGAAACATCTAGCATTCTATTAATTCGATCCGACCAATCTGGATAAATACCGAATGTCTTATAGTCATAAATGTATGATCGAATCGGTGTATTAATCGGCACTATCGAAAAACTATCTAACACGTCACTTGATAAAGCGTAACTTACCGCCGGCCGTTGGGATGAGATGACGTTACTTAATGTAACGTCATTCCCATTTTTCAAATATTCTTGAGTATTAAAATCAGCATAAGTTTTAAAATCTTGTGGGCCTAAAAACCCCGATGCTAAAGACAATTTTTTTACACTTGCAATATTACTTTTAAATGTTAGTCCCATTTCAAACAACCTCAATTAAATTTGTTTCTGAATGATATAAACGCCAGCCCGCAAAATCATTCCCATTGCTTGTCCATAAAATATGAAATTTTACCGAATTTCCTACAATCTCATGTGTGATTGTGGCTTTATATGGATTATTAAAACCTCCGCTAAATATAGAATCTGACCAAGTGAAATTTATGCCGTCTGAACTAATTCCTAGAAACAAGTCCCCGAAGCCGTTTTGAGCAGCAGTTGCACTGTTAATGTCATTCACTATTGCTATAAAGTGCTGTCCGCAATACCTAACTTCACAATGCCACGGCTGCATATATGGGTTTTTAGCTATAGGTAATGGTTGACTCCATCCGTACTCCAAGTGATCACTTGTTCTGTATGACAACCCTTGAGCTGCACCATCCCATTCAACTTGATACATTACCCATTTTTTTAAAACAGGGTTGAATAAAATCGTTGGTGATAGGTTTAGTGTTGATCCCGACAAGTCGCTTCCATCTTCTTTAAGCATTTTAATCGGGCTTGAGAAGTTGATAAAATCAGAAGTTCGCAAAAGATAATGTCGATTATATAATCCTAATGCCTGAGATTCTGAGTTTCTAAATAAGACAACATATTCACCTGTTGTGTGATCGAATATTGCTGCATTATCTGAATTGTAATTTCTCACACCCGTTGGTAAAAATTCGGACAGCGGCTGATCAAATTTATCTAATAACACAAAATCATTTAAATCATTCGTTCCCCAAACGCACGGATTTTCATAAAGATCATTAGTATTGTGAAATGGATTAGCTAATAGAATATGTTTAAACCCGTGCACATGATTTTTGAAAGTACAAATAAACGGATGAACTATTTGTGAACTCTGAATAGGGTCAGTCTGTTTCTCAAAATATGGAGTGTCTATATCAATTACTGCGCCTTGGGATATTTTTAATCCTAAAAAGTCCGCTTCATTTTTTATCCGAAATTGCTGTTTAAATGCGCCATCAAATAAATAGGATGTTTTTGCACGATTAAAAGCTAGACCCGATAAAACCGCCTGATTAAATGACTCGTCTATAAACTCTTTTGCAGTAAAGTGAGTTTTATTTTCGCTCTTAGTGTAATCTCTTAGAGAAACACCACCATCAAAAATAATGTCTCCGTTTTTTGTGAATGCGATTACTTCAGCACCAGACTCGTCATTAAAGCTGTATAAGTTTTCACGACCATTAATTTGCACACTTTTCATGGTTTCTTGTAAATTGCTTTTCAGTGCTGATTCAACAAAACTATTTGCTTTTTCTGATTTTTCACCGATTTCGCTTAATACATAATCTGGCGTTAAAATATCGCCAGATTCTGTAAACGCAACAACAGGTCTATCTTGTGAATCACTAAATTCAAATAAATTTTCAACACTGCTGCTGTTTATGACTGAACGTGTATTCTCGTCTGTGAATTTTTTTAAATTCCGTGAAGATGCTTTTGTGTAATCTTTTGATTGAGTAAGAGGATCATAAACACTCTTAGTTAAACTCGTCGCCTCGGATGCTGCTTTGTAGTAAGCACCGTTATCACCTGTGATTACATAGACATCGGTTCGGATGTTCGCAATATCCGCATTTGCTTCTGCTAGTGTCGGGTAGAACTTTCCGCCTTTTTCATAGATTTGGCGGATAGCATTTGCTAGTGTTGGATACTCCTTTAATAGTCGCGTGACAACTATTTGCTCATCACCACCATTAATAAAATCATCTAGCGACTGCGCATCCTCATCAGCATCAATTAATTTTTGCTTCGTTAATACTTGGTCAGCCATGTTTCTCTCCGGCATTAAAAAACCACCCTAAGGCGGCTGTTAAATCAAATTGTTTATGTGGTCTTTGTCGTTGCTGTAGTAGCGGGTGTCATACTTAATTGCGCTCACCGCTGTTTCAAAGGTGGCGCTCGGGGATTTCTCCTGGATTAAATATGCTTCGCTCTCCTGATCACTGGCTTTGGTGATGCTATAGGTAGCATTAACCACCTTGTCTATAACCAAAGGCATGAGCGGTATTCGCGCCAATTCAACCCGATTTTCATCAAGTTGATTAACAATATTGATTACATCAACCGAGCCATCTTTTAATTGCAAGTGAATGACATAGCTTTCACCAGCCTCAAGATTGATAGGATTATCAAGTGTTAAGACTGTATTGTTTTGTGCCTCTACTTCGCCGCTGCCCAGCATTTTAAAAACATCATCAACGATAGCAATGCGGTCATTACGCGTCACCAAATCAGCTTCACCGTATGCGGTAAATTCAATGGTTTTACGATTGAACTGCATTTTATTCCAAGCTCGATGAGCTAAAAAATGCGCCTGAATAGCATTAGTCACGCCATTGCTTTCAATGGTTTTGTAGTTGGCTAAGCCATCGTGCGGCAACTTAATCACTGCTTCGGCATAATCATCAGTTGCATCACGCCACTTAAACTCAATACCTTCATATTCATCGGGCACACCAAACAGATTAGTCTTAGTGAGGCTTTCAGGCTTAATATTTCGGTGATTGAATAAAATCAAAGAGTTTGGTGTTTCTTTCTCAGAGGTGAAAAAGTGTTTGCCATTCTCCCGGCGTGCAGTACAGAAAACCGCTTCGGCAACAGCAAAGGCCATCTCTTGATAACTGCTATTCTTGTTATCAAAAGTGTAATTAAACTCACATGCTTTTGGCGTACCGAAATAAGCTTCTATTTCATCTGACACTTCATACAGCGACTGCACATCAATTTCAGATATATCAAAACGACCAATAAATGGATCGAGGGCCATATTGATAACGATGTCTGCGAAATTACTGGTCGGGATGCGCTCGGCTGACTGGATACCATCACGATATGAATAAAGCTTTCGGGTTACTGGCAGATTAAGTTCTGATGCATTAGTCCCTGATCCAATGGCAAGGCGCTTTAACCTGATCGTGGTGTCATGCTCATAAGTCAATTTTTTTGTTTCATAAAAACTATAAGCACTTTCAAACACCACATCATCAATCAGATTTGCACTACTGCCATTATCATTGATGCGCTTGGCACGGAAACGGAATTGACCGGTAAACGGTAATGCCTCACGTACCGTTGCCCCCACTTGATCGCGGTTGTTGGCCTTACCCTGCATGGATATACCTGTTTTGTAGATTTGTCCAGTCGGCACACCATCAATCACCTGCTGGTAATGGACTTCAATAGCAACCTGCTTAGCTCGATCCCCCTCATAAATGCCGTTGGCTGCCAAAAAGTTCAGCATCATGCCTTCGGTGTCTTTATTTCCAGCATAGTACCAACCAATAAAGTTTTCGCTTGTGCCTTTGAAGGTGATGCTCCGCCCAAGCATATCTGCAATCTGCTGCTGTGTAAGGCTCGATAAAAGAAGCCAATCTGGATTGACTGATGCAGGATTCACCAAGGTGATATCGTTGGCCGAAACCGATGAAATGGTGTATGTGCCACTTAGATCGATATTCTCATCATGGTCCGTCAAGACAGCAGACAAAATACCGGTACCATCCGCTGACATTCGGCCAAAATTAATATTGGTCTCCATATAACTGGATGCTAGTTCAACTTCATAGAACCATGCTCCAGTTGATCCGGTCTTGGTGATACTGGAAACAGAATATTCCCCCGCTAAATTTAATTGTCCTTCTATAAGATCATCAATCGTGAGCGAGGATATACGAATTTTCTTATAGCTATCTGGTTCACTGATATTTACAGAAGATGCGATTGTTAAAATACCAGCGGCCGAAACATCCGTGGTACCTGAAATATTGGCATTGGGCGCTGAACCATAAATCGCATTCTCAATAATGATCTGCTCACCATTGACAAAGTGGTCATTAAAGTCAGCATACGTAAACTGAGGTAGATATAAAAAAGCATTGGTAATCGAATTCCACGAATACTTATCTAGCTTTCCTTGCACAGTTGACCCTGAAACAGAAACCGTATTCCCAGCGAAACTCACGCCCTTATAAATTTTTAGGGTGTTATTCGGTGAGATTAACTTTTGTTTTCCATCAACAGAACTCACCTGCTTAGCTACAATTGGTGCATCCGTAAATGCTTCGCCAATCTGAATCTGTGCAGCGCCGGTGGTCAGTGTATCTGGCTCATAAACGCTTAAGCTTGCCCCTTCAATTGTATTGATCGGGGTTTCACCTTCTTTGATTTGATCTGGATCAATCTCAAAGTATCCGGTGCCAATCGAAAGCAGTGCTTCTTCTACTTGAACATTGTCTGCGTAATACCGGTACAAAGGTGCAATCAGATCCGGGATGGATTTTACATTCCCATATATATCTGGAGCGCGCTCACTGGTGCGGTGTTTATTCTGGCGCGAAGCCAGACTGTTATTGCCAGACCCTGATGCCTGATCGGGAATCTCAGGCATATTCATGTAGGTATAAATTGCCAGTGCTGCTGATAGCACGGTTACTACAACCAAGAATATGGTAAGTGGCTCCCCAGCATGGCAAAGCACAAAATAATCACCATCCGCATGCAGAAGCTGAAGCGCTTCTTCTTTGGTTTTTGGTGTTACATCGTTTTGGGCACAGATGCTGTCTTTATATAACCGAGCTTCTGGGTATTCTTCACGAATATTCATCCAGTCTTTAAGTAGGCACTCATACTCTCTTTCATTAAATTCAGTCGGGTCAAGCTCATTGGGATAAATACGAAGCTTCATAAAATCTAAACCTTGAATAATTTCGCTCTAGAGACCGAAGTTCCTGAAAATGCACACCAATTTCGGATAGGTGCAAAACACGACCGCAATAAAAAAGCCCCACATGGGAGCTATTTAGAAGATTAGTCATCAAGACAATGCAGCCGTCTTTTGGCCTCTCGATCCTTTTATTCTTGATTGTGGTGTCACGCGAAGTTTGGATGCTTTGCTTTAGATCACCGGTCAAACCAAGAAAGCTTACTGAATAATCTTTTTCAAAGAGATACTGTGCTGCTTCAATCAGAAAATGGACACAATGGTATTTTTTTGGGTCGTATTGCCTGTCCAGCAAGGCATCAACACTTTTCATATTAATCCTCGCAGGTCTGGGTAGTCCTTGAAGTTATAGGTTCGACCTGTCTTCACACTGTTTTTCCCAGAAGTTGCAGCTTCAAATGTCGTAGCCTGATGATCCTGATTCATTTGTGCCACATGCAGACCACGGATCAATTCAATTGGTGTGGGCTTGGTAAGCACCATGGAGGCGGCATCAAAAGCAAACGAGCGATAAATTACCTGTAGCTTTTCGTCACTCGATGCATCTTCAATCAACTTGATTAGTGGCGGTACTACTTCACCTAAATCCCCGACTGTAATTTTCAGGGACTGATCCAGATCATCAGAGGTATTGCCACGCTGAATCATCACTGGGATAAATTCAAATGTGGCCGGCTGACCGTTCTCCAGAGTGACAGACACACCATCTGGGTGATTGGTGACAAGTCGAATCGGATTGGGCCAGAGTGAATGACTGATCTCAAGTGTTTCCAGTAAAACTACACTGGCCGCACTATCGAGATGAAAGTCTTTAATGTCATCAACGGTAATCATCACACCCCCAAGGCATCCGGGAAGCTCTCATTGACCAGCTTCTCAAGTAAATTCAGCATCTCTAGTGGACTGCCTGATTCCCATAAATCCACAATCTGTTGATCAAAGGCCAGATCACCATTGTTCAGCGGCTTACATCGCACCTGAAAAGACACGGGATAAGCCACACCATTACGCTCACCGACTGATATGGAATTAGCCACAAACTGACAGGTATGGTCCTGCGCTTCGGCTGAGTCTGTAATCAGTCGCCATAAAAACGGCTTTGGATCGAGCGTGTGCAATCGCCAAAATGCCCAGAAATACTGAGCATGGGTTTTGGTTTTCAGCAGTACAGACACATTGACCACATGCACGTTATTTACAAACATTCTTCGCTGACGGGCGAACCCGCCAAGAAGTTGCTGCTCCAACATATTGTTGCCAGGTGAAAAGGAATACCCGGCTTGTAACGGGCATAATGCAAAACTATTCACTATCGTTTAACTCCCGCTGTGGTATTGCGTTGTACCTGCTTTGACTCATACGAGTTTGGATTACCTAGATTTCCCCAAGATTGCTTGATCCGCTTCTCTACAATATCAATCGTCACAGCACCGTCAGCGCCTCGACTTTGTTCAGCTGTGTAGCCTGGTGGGACATTGATATTGATTTGAGGGCCGCCACCATCGTTATTGGCAATCATGTTCTTCAAGTCAGCATTCGTCCGACTATCAACAACACGTTCACCCTTATCTAGCAGCCATGTGCCTTCTTTCGGAATATTGTCGATACCGTCGTGGGCCATGCCTGCAATGGTTTGGCCGGCAATAATACCTGCGCTCATATATCCATTGATCTTGATCAAGGATGAAAGTGGAGCACCAGCAACCGGCCCTAAACCAATAGGAGGTGGTGCTAACGCTGCCGCAGATGCGACGTTAGCATAAATAATTGCTTGGGCAGCGGCCATTCCTTGCTGAATTAAAAACATCGCCTTAAATGCGCCAGACTGCTCACCCTGACTATCCTTGACGAGTTGAGTCATGTTGCCCCAAATCGAACTAGCCTGGGATAACATTTCGCTGTACATGCCCATTTTTTCGTTATATTGCTGAAACTCCAAATCTTTCGTCTTTTGTTGATAATCAACATCAATGGCAGCCATTGCATCACGATACTCTTGATGCGCCTCTAATAACGCAGCATAGCGCTCATCATCAGTCGAATAGGCATCACTGGTCATGATGTCCTGCTCAACCCTAACGCGCTCATTCTTTAAACCCAATTGAGCATTTGAGCGATCATTTTCCAGTGACCAGCGATCATAGTCCTGTGGTGACATTGTGGCTTGAGCAAAGATTTCATCGACACCATAAGAAAGGCCTTTAATACTTTCTCGCATGGCCTGTTGTACATTTTGAGCATGGAAACGAGCTTTTTGAAGTTCGATTGCGTACTGCTCATCAAGCGCCTTGAGTTTTAATTGCTTAAGCTCATCATTGTATTTTCCGGACTCACTCACAATAATTCGCTGAGTCTCATAAAAATAATCAAGCTTCTGTTCTTCAGACCACTTAAAGGTATTAATTTCCTCAGTGATCTGGCGAAGATACATCTCCTCTTCATATTCATAACGAGCTTTTGCTTTGGCTAGATATTCAGATTCTTGTGACCCGAAATTGGCTTTTTGAATTTCCTCAAGTTCGCGTTTAAGATCAACAGAGAATTTCGCAAAATCATCCATGTAATCATAGGAGATTGAATCACGCGCCCGGGCTTGCTCTTCAAGCAACCTATTTAATTCTTGCTGAGCCTTGTTGTTTTCCTTAGTGGCTTTGGCTGCTTCGTTTTGTTTTTTAATCCACTCATCAGAGCCTTTTGTTACACCAGCCTGACTGTTTTGGATTTTCGCCATAGCTGAAACAGACTGATTAACAGCATCGTTATAAATACGATTAATAGAGTTTGCCACATCCTCTGCGACCTGAGCGTTATCTTGTACCGCCATTTGCACTGCGCTATCAGGATTTGTTCGAGCATTAGCCACACCCAAGGTTAGTGCCTTGAGAGCCTTCACGCCCGGAAGATTAGCAAGAACTCCTCGACCTTCTGCCGCCTTATCTACCATCTGCTTGGACTGAACAGCTTGAGCCGCAAGCCCCGCGATAGAATTGGAAAGCATTTTTACAACAGCATAAACACCCATTCCTGTTGCTGCGACGCCCTTAAACACCTCACCAAGTGTTTCACCGGCATCTGACATTAGATTAGTTTGCAATGTAGCATCAGACAAACCATCGCCAACTGACACAAGTGCTGGCATTAAACCTTGAATAAATTGATTTTTAACGCCTTGCAGTTGAAGATTAAGCAAATCCATTTGAACACGAAGCTCATTTGCCTTTTCTATGGCGTGCTCATCCATGATTACACCAGCACGCTCAGCTGCATCAGCCCAATATTCAAAACCTTTACCACCATCTCTTAAGAGTGGAATAAGGTTGGTTGTATCGGATGCCATGCTCTCCAAATAGAAAGACATTTGTTGCTGAGTAACGCCTGCTTCTTCAAGTTTATCTACATAGAGTTGAAGTGCTTTAGGGCCAGAAAGATTCTGCATCTCAAGCGCTAACTTTCTTGCAGCCTCCGCTGAACCCTCTGTTTTAATCGCGATCTGCTCAAAGAAATCAACCGCACCACCAGAGCCAATCGTGATGAACTCACCTAACTTTTCATTAAAGTCCTTTAACTGGTCAGATAACTTTTCCGAGCTGATACCCATGGTCTCAGCGCCCACAGCCATTCTCTGAAATTCTTGTGTTGTTGTATTTGAGATGGAAGCAAAAGTCTGTAGCTCACGAGCGGCATTTGCATATTCGTTTGCCATTGCAAGGATGCCAGCGCCAACAGCAGCAGCACTAGCAACCGCCATTGTCCCGTAGGTATTTACATGCTTGCGCATTTTGTCAAAACTGGATTGTGTTTGTCTTTCAGCATCTCTGATTGGCCCAGTAAAGCCACCAATCTTAGCAATTAAATCTAAGGTGAGGGTTCCAAGTTTGGTGCTCATATAAACCTCTAGGCAATAAAAAAGCGCCCCTTCGGACGCTTTGTTGTTTATCTTCTATGTAATTAATTCCATTCCAAGCCACTCACATCAAATGTAAATTGCTTTCTACCCTCTTGATAAAAAGGGATTTCGATTACTAGCTTTTTGCTATTTTTTAACTGGCTTATAATCTTACTTTCGGTCTTATCATAAGCAATAAATAATAAATCCGAAGAATGGTTATCGGGCTCAGACATGGTTACAGATTGCACTGCGCCATCATCGAATTTAAAGGCGGCCTCGCAATTTTGTATTCCACAAAGAATTTGACCCTTGGTGATACTTACCATCACATCAACCTCTGATCCGCGTTTTCTTAAAGCTAGTATCAACTTTGATCCACCATTGTATGGAAAGTCAAAATCAACCGTATTGGTGCTAACTGTGGTTGCAAATTTAGACTCAATACCTCGCATCTCATCTTTGGATGTCTCGTATTGCCAATTTTTTGGTTTTACATTTTCCGATTCCGTTGCTTGAGTTGTCGACACCGCCCCTGATGATGTACCAGGTGCCTTATCAGAATACATCCAAATTATGGCAGCCAACCCCAAAATACCCACACACACCCAAGTCAAAACACTGGTTGCTTTTGGTTGTTTTGCTCCGCACATCGGGCAACTTTCAGCCTTATCACTTACCGGCGCACCGCATTCCTTGCAAGGCTTTATAGCCATAACTCACCCCAAATATTTGTTATTCAGGACAAGATACTAATTATCGGGATAAAAAGAAACCGCCACTTGGGCGGTCTACACTAATCTTCAACCTTATTAAAGTTTCTTAAAACCTTATAAGTAATATTCTGGTTGTTTGCATCCACAACCTCTAGCAGGGCGCCTTTATATCCAATTTGCTTGGATTGATTAAGGTCGTACTCTACATCATTATTAAAGGCAGGACGCGCTAAATTGCTGGAAAACTCTCGATAGCCAACATTAATTTTATTCCCCACCTTACCGCTATAAATTAATGTTTGCTGGAATGAGTTATCGGAAGCAATACCAATTACAGTTTGTTTTGCTTGATGCTCCCCACCACAACTTTTAACGTTAAATGCTGTGATAACACATAACTTTCCATCACCTCCCAGCATTACCGCTTTGTAAGGATCTGCTAAAGCGCTTTTTTGAACCATTCCGCCATTCGGGATGTTGTTTAATGGGAGGTAGTAATTACCTTTCGCATCCTCACCGCTTTTTTGATAGTAACCCGTGGTTAATGTGTAGGCGAAACTAAGCTTGGTGCTAGATGGAACGTGCAAAGCCTCCCGATCAACAAATATCCCCTGCTCCAACATCTTATCGCCAACATATGCAGTATTTACTGTATTCAAAGGTGGTTTACTAACGTGTTTTGGAGTTGCTTGATAATTATATGCCGGTGAGGCACACCCAACCAGCCCAAAACCAATCGCCCCTGCAATTAATAATTTTTTCACGTGATTTCCCTCTTATAAGAAATCATAAGATACTAATTCCAGAATGAAAAAACCACTCCGGGGAGTGGTTTGGTTTGATGTAATTATTAGTCTGGAATATCCACGGTATCGTGAAAGGCTACAATTTTATAAACTACTGGCTTATCCCTTATGGTTTCAACATACACATCTACTACGTATGCAGTATCAAATATATGTGGTTGCTCGTGAATCATCCGGTACTTAAGCTCTTCAGTATCATAGATAACCTTAACTTCTCTATCCGAAATGCTTTCAATTACCGCCTTGTCGCCTTTCTTATTATCATTTCTAGCTTGCGACCAATATAAAACCACTTGTTTATGAAGCCCAATAACCGGTTCTTTCATTTTCTCAAGCTCTTTATGTGCTCTATTCTGGATAGCATTTGCACCTTCACTATTAAGGTGGATGTGAATTTCCCCTTTATTATTCGATGCATCAATTTGCATAACCGAGCCATTATCATTAGCGATCGGCTCAACAAACTTGGAGATTCTTTTTAATCCATCCCTATCTAGGTCTTGCGGCTTACTTCCTTTTCCAAGTAAGTAATCAAAACTAACCTTGATATGGTTTGCGAAATCCAGCACGGTATTGCTGTGTTCCATAAATGGCATCAGCGTTGGCGCTATAGCAACCAGCTCGGTAATTATTGACCCGGTGCGAATTTCTTTTACATATAGTTTTATATCATCAGAGGATAAGTGAATATCTGTCTTATTAATAAAACTAGAATACTCATTGCCTAAATTCAGCATGCTTTGAGCATAATCAATTAGATCAATTGGTCTGGTGTTGTTTATGCGGACTTGTAACATAGCATCCTCAACATGTGCATCTAATTCTATTGTACCCACCACTCACCCCTTAATTTTAAATCTATACATATTTAACGACATTTTGTGTCGCATATTTTTAAATCATCAGGGCAAGTATATGAATAAAGAAATAAATTGTAAAAAGAAACCAACCTACGCTGATTTCTTCTTAATGGCTTGCATGCGCTGTTCTTCAAAGGTTAGCTCTGGCATTGTTTCATGAGGCATAAAGATACGAGCATCAACACGCTTGTCTTCTTCGACCTTGCCATTGAAATAAAGCGCGTATAAGTTACCCGCGCCCTGCTCTATGCGACGACCCAAATTAAATGAGCCATACCTATTGCGATATGCCTGCCAAATCCTTAGCTCTTTTGGAGTGATTTTCTTTTTTGCTTGCTCGATGGTTCTTCCACCGATTCCGTTGAGGACGAGTTCACACCAGAGTTCGTACTCTTCAACTTCAATTTGTTCTTTCCCAAAAAATCATTCACTTCATTCGAAGCGTCATGAATCGCACCAATAATGGCTGGGTGAAGGTTTCCAACCTCTTCAATCGTAGAGCACAGTGGCTTCTTTGTATCCGCATTAAAGACTGTAAGCAAAACCCGTCGCTTTACAACATCCGCGACAGTGATTTTTTCAGGATCTTCACCTTTAAACATATTCGTCACTTCATCGTAACTCAAAGCTTTAACCAAAATATCTACTTCAAACTCCTCATCATTAATGATGAATTTCGGAGACTTTGGGGATAGGTCGGATAAGGCTGTGCTCGAGAGCGCTAAAAGTTCGGATGTATTTAACTTAGCCACCTATCACCACCTTAAATTCATCAGTCACTTCAGTTTGGCGCTTCATTGGCACGGTGTGGTTTACCAGAGCATCAGCATCAAATACTGGTGAGCCTTTACGCAGAATTGCGCGGAAAGACGACCATGTACGATCTTCTGGAAGGGTTACGGTGTTCCCGGTAATTTCTGGTGGCACATCACCATCCGACCAACCTACATACACACCAACTTCAGCACGATCCGCTGCCAGTTCCAGTAGCTTCATGTGAGTCGCATTTTTAGGATCGGTATCAATTTGAATTGAGCCTTCACCCGGTGTGGTCAAACCCCAGTCCGATGTTGCTGTGGTTTTTTCTTCCAAGCAAGTTGTACTGATTTCTGTGGTACTGTCATCACCAAGCGCTAAGGCCTTAACGCAGTCCATCTTTGTCAGTGTTGGAGTATCGCCATGTAAAATCCATACATGCGTACCCTGAGATAAAACACCTTTCTTCGCCATGAGTAGCTACTCCTCAATTTTAGGCATAAAAAAAGCACCCGTTTGGGTGCTATGTGGAAAATTCTTTTTATCGACCTACAAACCAGTTTGAATCAAAACCGGTCCGGTACATTTTGCTGTCTGGATCGCGCTCATTACCTCGCAGACTAGTTACAGTGCACGAGTTATCAGCCTCAAAAGCTCTACGAACCGCTTCACGGATATTTCGCAGGTCATCAGCATTCGTCGTATAGATATCAACTTGGATCGTCACATGATCGATGTTTGCCGGGCAATCTAAATGATTTTGCGGAATACCAGATATATCCTGCCATACCAGGTACGGCGGCTTTGGTTTATCTGGTGCAAGACCAAATTCAAATGCACGTAAAATCCCGCCAGATTTCAGATAAGATTTAACTTCATCACTCGCATTAAGTAATGGGAAAATAGGTGCTGTCATATAGCCTCACGTAATGCTTTGGTGATTTCAGCATCAAATACCTGGACAAACTTGGTTGTGACCTTATCAACATTATTAGCTAAAGCAGGTCTTAAAAATGGAGTGGCTGGAATCTTGCTGGTACCAAACTCAATAAATCTAAAGTGCCGAGTATCTCCACCACTTAAACCAGCCGTGCTGACAGAGTATTGATTCTGACCCGCCCCACCTTTCACCCCCACTCGAATCTTAATCTCATTGGGATTACGGCTCTTACCACCTTGGGTCACAATATTCTTATGAATCTTTTCCCGTGTTTCAGGATCATCAATTGCCTTTGCATTGCTACGTGCAGCATCACGAACTAGGTTCATTGCTTGGCGCCCAGCTTTTCGTGCAATACGTTTGGCAATTTTGCTATTTCCAAGCTGTTTAAGTTTCTTATTTAACTCATCCAATCCTTCAATATTTAACTCGACTGATGCCATTCTGATTCCCCTTCTGCAAGGTTGAGTGTCAACCATTCAAGGCCACTTTCATTATCTGGCACCGGATCACCGTCAATCTTCCAATACTTATCCCGGAAATATAGACGCATGGTCGAATCAATCTGACTTGCCTTTGAGCTGTAACGAATGCGACAACGTGCGGTCATGCTCGAATCAATTGCCTGAGCTTGCAGCTGGTCACGCGTAGATAAAGCCTCGTGTTTTCCCCAGACTGTACAAAACTCTGTCCAGGCTTGAGTAATACGACCTGTGGTTTTGTCTTGGGTTTCGGTAAAGGCTTCAATACGGATGCGATGTCTTAAAGGACCTGCTCTCATCTATACCCCCAGATCTAAACGGTATGGATCGAGCAACCACAAAGCGCCTTTCGGCAACTCATTTACCGTAGTGCTGGTTTCATCTTCCCGATTTTCATAAAGGCTACCTAAGATCAGTAAAACAGCAGCTTCAATAGATGGATTGATAACAATGCCCTGCATAGCCATTTTGGTATTGCGCTGAGCTTCTTTCTTAAGGTTTTCAGCCGCAGATAACAGCATATTTCTTGAGACTGGATCTGTAACCAGATTAGCTGCATCGCAACTCTCTTTGTATTTCACAAGCTCATAATTTAGCTGGTCTAAACTGAGAGAAATCGCATCTGTCCATGCAGCTGAAGTGGCATAAAAAAAGCGGTTCAAATATTGAGCCGCTTTATCTTCTGCCGAATTCAACTTTGCCAGGACATCACCGCCAGTATCTTCATCTACTCGCAAATGAACCATAGCTTTTTCAATGTTAATAACTGGCATGATATGACCTTACTTTGTTTTAGTTTCTTTAGCTTTTTCTTCTGCAGCAGCTTTGGCCTTAGCCTCTTCTTCTGCCTTCAACTTTTCCTCTTCAGCTTTCGCCTCAGCCTCGGCTTTTGCCTTAGCTTCTGCATCCGCTTTGGCCTTAGCCTCTTTATCGGCTGCGGCTTTGGCTTTCTTTTCCGCATCAGCTTTAGCTTTATCAGCTGCCGCCTGCTCAGGATCAATCGCTAATTTTTTCTTGATGAGTTCACCGGCCGTAATGTCTGGAATTTCTGCCTCATCACCTTTGACATAAACCTTGTTTCCAAGCATTGCAGCATCTAAGAATTTAATTTTCATGTTCTAAACTCCAAGGTGAAAGGGCCGACTGGCCCCTTCGGGATTTTAATTAAGCTGGAAATTCGCCTTTTACGAATGCTTCTGGGCGATACACAGCCAATGCAAGACGCTCTTCACAACGGATGGAGATCATGTTCTTTTCGAAGTCATCAGCATTTTCGGTTGAAATCACCACGTTTGCATCTTCACGGTCAAAGATTTGAGCAGCCTCAGCAAAGCTACCAGTCAAAAATTTACTAGCCATTGCTGCATGATTGGTTTCAGCAACAGGCAGCCCCCAAAGACTTGGCGTATTAGGTGAGAACGGGTTGGTAAACAAGTATGCACCGGTAGTGTCTTTCAGTAATTCAATTGCAGTCCAATCATGCATGTGTAGCACATGACCTGTTGCAAACACATCCGCCAAAGCAGCTTGCAGCATGGCCAAACGCATAGTATCTACGCGAGTCGGTGATGCAATCGTAATTGGAGCTGAATAGGCGGTTGCCTGAGTATAAATACCATGCAGGTTGTTACCAGTGCCTGAACCAAATAACAGTTGCGCATCTTCAACACGCTTAAGGCCATTAAGCAAACGACCATTGATAAAGCTTTGTAACTGAGGCAAGTCATCAAGGATCTGCTTAGATGCTTTCAGCATGTGAGCAATCGTTTTCACACCTTCCAGCACTTCTTCGAATGTTAATTCTGAATATGGCTTGGTGGTGTTTTCAGCTACTGGTGCAGCGTTATTGGTAAATCCAGTTTCACGTAAGTAAGCAATCGCATTACTGGCCGTTTGACCTGGAGCTAATAGGTCACGGATGGTCACGCGCTGATTTGGCGCAGTCACAATACGAGTCGAACCATCAACAGGGTTTACTGCAAATGATGTCAGTGCATTACGGGGAACAGCTACACTGATACGTTTTCCAGAAGTTGCATTGCTTGCAAATGAAATAATCTGCTCATCTTTTACAGCAAGATCACCTGCACGAGCATCCACTTGTGCACCTGGATTACCAGTGCCACCACGTGCAAATAATTGCTCAGCTTCACCCAACTTCACCTGTAGGTCATTCTGGGCTTGGCGCAAGTTGTTTAGATCAGTCAGCGTTTTATCTACTGCTTCTTTGGTTTCAACAGATAGATCATTGGCTTTTTTCGCTTCATTTAAAGCATTTTCAGCCAGTGGTTGAACTTTTTCAGTAAGCGCTTTAAGTTGATTATTTACTTCTTTAAGTGCCGCTGCAGCTTGGTCTTTAGTTTGATCAGTCATGATTTTTCATCTCTCAAAAATAAGAAAACCGCCATATAGGCGGTCATAAAATTGCTATCAGGTTTAAGTGCTGAATTTCTCGGTAGCGTTACGCATACTTTGAAGAACACTTTCGAGTACATCATTGCTAGCGCTTGGCGTAGCTTGGTTGGTAGCGCCAGGCGTACCCTTTAAATCTTGAATAAGTTCCCGTCGCGAGCTTCGAGACATTCCTGCTTTGGCAAGCAAGATATCTGCCTTATGAGCAGCGACTTTTTCTTTAGTGAAGTTCTTTGTATCTTCAACAACCACGTCAGATGGCAGGAAAGCATCAGCAAAGCCACTATCAATAGCATCACGCCCATTGATCCAGCGCTCTTTATCCATATCGGCTTTAAGCTCATCCATGCTCAGTCCGGATCGCACGTGATAAATATCAGCAATCGTGTCATCGATCTGCTCAAGGAAATCTGCAGTTTCACGCAAGTCGTTGCGATTCCCCCAAAGTCCGGTCCAGGCATTGTGAATCATAAAGAATCCAGCACGGGCAATTTGAATCTCATCAGCAGCCATGGCAATAAATGATGCTGCTGAAGCTGCTACCCCTAAAACACGTACAGTCACATGACCTTTGTATTCGCGAAGCAGGTTATAAATAGCCAGACCTTCAAATACATCACCACCTGGAGAGTTGATATTGACCACAACATCAGCCCCATCGAGTGAACGCAATGCAGCACTGATCCGCTTAGCCGTCACACCAGAATCATCCCAGTAGTCATAACCAATCGGATCATAAATACCAATCGTATTTTCATTTTCATCTGATGCTTTAATTGCAGGATTCCAACGATCAAAAGCTAACGGCGAAACACCACCTTTTTCTTTTGCATTAAAATTAGCGACTGGCAGCAGGTTTCGTTTGCTCATTATTATCACCTTTGTAATTGGTCCCGACTTTATCAAGCGGAATTAATGCCGATTGAATTGTATAAATATCCCCACCCGGAATAGGTGCTTCATTTTCTTTACGTCTGACTTCATTACGGTTATACCAACCATGATCAAGTGCAGATGCATAGTATTCAGCACGGCCTTTTGAATCTGCTCGAAGTAGACCTTCCACACTAAATTCAACATAGTAAGTTTCAAACTCTGCCGCACCAATCAGACACCGTGCAATTTCTTGCTCAATATTGACCAGTAAAGGGCGTAAGGTATTGGTGAGGAATTGCATGTTCATGCCTTCTGTACTTGAAGCCCATGAACTTTGTTTATCTAAATGCCCAACCATGAATGGCGGTACTCGGAACCAGCGACAAATTTCCTCAATCTCAAAAGTTCGAGTTTCTAACATTTGAGCTGCTTCAGGATTCATGGTGATGCCGTGGTATTCCATACCGTTTTCAAGCACCATCATTTTTCCAGCATTCTTAGATCCCATGAATTTGGTCATGTTCTCTCTGAGTGATTCACGCTGATCCGGCGTTAATTTCCCCTGGGCAGATAAAAGACCTGATGTTTGCAACCCGTTTTCAAAGAACTTTGCTGCAGCTTCTTCAGCAGCCTGTGCAGCTCCAATAGTTTCACGCGCCTTCTGGACCTTAAATAAGCCCATCACTCCATCGATACCAAAACCACGAATATGCATCATGTTTTTTTCAGTGATTTCACGATTAACACCGCTTTCGGTGTAAGTGTATTTCAGCATTCCATTGGTCTTGTTTCTGATCACCACCATGTTTTGAGGTAACAATGGGTTCAATGAAATAATCCGGCCTGATGCACTGCGAATAATTTCAATATATGAGTTTCCCCATAAACAGATACTGGCCACAATCATCAGCATGAACCGGCTGGGTGTCATCTCGTAGTTTGGTGACCGGCACAAAAGATTGTAGAGCGGATGCTTAACTGCAACATCCCGACTACCGTCCGCTTTTCGCTGGTAAATCTTAAGAGGCAGCGTTGATACAGTTTCTGAAATCAAACTCACACATGAAAAAACGGCGCTCAATTGAAGCGCCGAATCTACAGTTACATGCTTGCCACTCGATGTGGCCAATAGCGCCCTTAGTAATTCAGGCTCCAGACTCAGATGCCCATCAAGCCCAAGGAAGCGCAAAGCTGCTTGAGCAAACCGACCCGGCTTCTTTGTACTCATTAAACACCTACCATAATTGGATCATCATAAAATTCATCACCTGTAGGTTCCCCTGCAAGCACCATTGCCCGACTGATGCCCATTAACAACGCTACAGCACCATCGATTTTCTTAAACTTCTTTTCCTTATCCGGGAACTCGGTTTCATTTTTTCCTGTTTTAGAAATAACATTACCGATCATCCAGCTAAGAATTGGATTTCCATCATGATGAAAACGACCTGCAGCAATAGCAGCTTCAAGCTCCTTCATTGCTGGTGAGAATGTCTTTGTAGTTTTGGGCATCTTGATTGAGGTATATCCGGCATCATCCACAGTTTTAGCAATCTGGAATCCACCCCACTCATCGTAAGGAACCTCAGTCAAAGACACTCGCTGAGCATCTTCGATTAATTCCTTTGCAATTTGATTCAGGTCATTCTCATAGCCATCACACACATTCAGCAGACCTTTGTTGAACCATTTCTGGTATCGCTCAACCACCTGCTTTTCATCACCGCTATAAACCGTGTCTTCAGGTAGATAGAACTGAGGATCTATACAGTAGTAATGCAGTCGGCCATCATCTTCTATTCGATAGAACAGGTTAATACGTGCTGCAATATCAATTTTTGATGATAGATCCACACACATCATGCAAGGTGTTGCTTCAAAGTCATCAATGTTCAGGTTTGGATTACCGCAAGCCTTCCACCTTTCCATGTTGAAAAATGCAGATTTTGCAGATACCCAGACGTTTAGGTGCTTAGTTTTAAAAGCACCTTGCTTTGATGCATTCTGAATTGCCCGGCGTTGCTGAGATTCCAGATAGTCTGAATAAACAGAAACCCCATAATTGGGGTTTGCTTTGGCCAATACTGCCGGATCTGTCCAGTCATCTCCCTCATCAATGGTCCATATCCAGCCAAACAGCTCATCATCTGGTACGGTATCCAGGAGCATTTCCTGAACACGTGCACGTAAATCATAACAAGGGCCTTCAATATTAAAGCCGGCTGTTGTGATTGTGAAAATCATAGGCTGTCGACGTGCACCCATACCGGTCTGCATGGTGTCATACAGCGCAGATGTTGGATGCTCATGGAATTCATCGACTACAGCACAATGCGGTGACTGACCATCAGGTGGATCACCAATGATAGGCTCAAAGATAGAACCTTCATCTGGAATCTCTAGGCTCCCTGCATTAATCAGTACGCCAGCTGCTTCAATGAAGTCTGGCGAACGTACCGCCATTAAGCGTGCAGGTTTAAAAACTTCCCAAGCCTGCTTCTCGGTAGTAGCACCAGCATAAACTTCTGAACCAAACTCGCCATCATTGGCAAACATGTTAAGAGCCACACCAGCAGCGATTGCAGACTTACCGTTTTTACGCGGCACCTCCCAATAGCTCTCACGGAAGCGGCGGTACCCATCTTTCTTACGAACCCAACCAAATGTGCAGCCAATACCAAACTTTTGCCAGGGCTCAAGCGTGATACTTAGGCGCTTCATTGCCCACTCACCCTTTGTATGAGGCAGCAACTCAATAAAAGCGATCTTCTTTTCTGCTAGTTTTGGCTCAAATTTATAAGGAAAATCTTTATTTTTTGACTTAATTAAGTCATCTAAGTGGCGTTTACAAGCAAGTTTCACCCACTTACATGCAGGTATTTTTCCTGAAACAACCTGCTTTGCCCATCTATTTGCAATGCCAACGTTTGGGAAAGCTGTCATTTCGGCCTCGCTACATATTCAGCACCTGCGCAAATTTATTTGTTTTAGGTTTATTACCCCCACCACCTAACCGCCCCCGGGAAGATGGATCCAGACCCAGCATTGCCCCAAAAGAAGCCATCTGTTTTGATGCTTCATTCACTGCAGTCAAGGCTGGATTTTTAATCGTACTGCCTTGCGCTGTTTCCAGTGTCGGTCCTTTTTGGACTACTTCTTTTTGGGCTACGCGCAAGTTGTGGTAAGCCATGCAGAACATTTCCACGTTGTGCATATCTGTAATTTTAAGAACTTTGTTTTTTAACAGCTCTGGAATAACCGAACGCCACATCATGTCCGCGTACTCCATTGTCGAGAGATATTCCGGCACATCAATATCAACGACATCTGCGAATTCAGGCACATTGGTATTGAGAGGGCGTCTGCCCGGGTTGCCAGCTGCCCGTTTTTCTTCCTGCGGTTTTGGCTTTCGGCCACGACCAGGAACTGAAGAAACTCCACCCATTTGTCAACACCCTGAATTTTTAATTTCGCGCACGTAAAAATGAACGGAGGGGGGCGGTCATTTAGGCAAAGGCCCTGAACTTTTGACCTACCCCCTCCCTACCAGCGACGGCGACGACTATCTTCGTCTATGTCCTTTTGTGCTCGCTTAGCTTCTTGTTTAATATCACGAGCTAACAAGCAAAAACCTTCAATGTCGGACTGACTAACTCGCTCACCGGAATGAATCTTTGCAACAGCATAGTCATGTACCATCTGCTCTATTGTTTGCTCACTCATCACTTCTTCCCTTCGTTTGCTGTCTTTTCTCTATGACACGGCGCACACAATGCTTGCAGATTGTCTGGATCGTCTGTACCACCATGAGCCTTAGCCTTGATGTGATCGACGTCTGTGGCCTCAGCCACACGCCCAGCAACGGCGCATTTCACACAGAGATAGTTATCACGCTTCAATATGCTTTCACGCAGTAATCGCCATGCATGGCCATAGCCACGCGCCGTAGTTGATCCTGATCGGTCTTGGCGTGCTGTCCAGTTGCTGCGCTTATGTGCATGCTTATCACAATAGCCTTGTTCTTTTGGTGACTTGGTTAGGTTTGGGCAGCGAAACTCACGGCATGGTCTGCTCATATCCATCAATCCAAATAAGGCGACTTAGGTTTATCTTCATCATCTTCAGTCTGCATCATCGCTATCAGCTCATTGTTCTGATCCACGATACGAGCCATGACTTTATTCTGTTCTGCCAATAGATTGTTTTGAGCTATCGTCGCTTGGCTTTGGCTGTTCATTGCTTGAAGCATCTCGACCAGTAAAGCGTTCGATACACAGCCGCATTCTTTCTTTTGCTCGTTCACTTTGCTTCCTTATCCATTCACGGTTTCTTTCACACGATGCACATGTCATCTGAATCACCCAAGGTCACATTGATTTCATTGAGTAGGTATTGATTGGCGTGATCCACAGTGGATACATCCACAAATACCAACTCAACATCTTTGATTGCCAAACCAGTCTCAACCTCAAACAATCGCTTACGATCAGCTATGTCCTGGTATAGATCCCGCTTAAAGGCATCGAGTCGTTCTTGGTCACTTGTACCCACGGCGCTATCTCCGACTTAAATTGATTTGAATGTTCTTCATGCGAGTACGGATGTTTGCCATTACTTCATCAATAGCCATCATCTGTTTGCTATTCATGAATGCTCGACTTAGGTTCTGGTACTTCACCAGCTCATCATGCAATTCATTTAGATTCTTTTGGGCTTCTTTGACATCCATACGCACCACCAATAAGAAAAGAAAAACCCCGCCAAATTAATGACGGGGTTTGAGTCGTAATATGTTCGACAAAAGGAAAATAGTAATATATTTCAATAAAAAACCCGTTTAACTCTCTCCAATTAAACGGGTTTGACTTGCGTCACAACGTCTTTCTTCTTTTGCAGAGCAACTATATTGCTTAAATATTACAGCTTTATGAAACAGCTCTTTGCTTGGGTTTTTGCTATTCAACTTCTTTCAAACAATGACGACACTCTTTCTGGTCATCACAATTAATTTCAGTCACACCATGCAGGCCAAATAAGCAGAATATAAATTGGAGCATACTTTTCTCCTAATAAAAAAAACCTCCTTTGGTGGAAGGAGACTGAAATCAAGTAGATCCTACAGCGATAGAATCTAGTTAGGTTAGACTATACAAGGTCGTAATTTGTTCATTGGCATAATGTTACTTTATTAATCACAATAAAAAGCCCACATTGTAGAGGGACAATGTGGGCTCCCCTTATCATTTTGCGCTGATTAGGGGGTGTGTTGCAGTAATTGCAACGAATAAAGGATAGACCTATTTAAAAATGTTGCTAATCAAGTTTTAAAATATGTATTTCAAATACATTTATTAAAATGATGAGTATAAAAAAGCCCACCATTTGGCGAGCTTTCCTTGATGCTTAAACCTATTTTTGACATTTTACGTTAAACTGGTATTCGTCTTGAGTAACCTTAATTTTAATATTTTTATATTTTCGTTTGTTTGGATCCATTGCCGAGCCAGCCACTTCCTCAAAAAAGCTACGATCATTCATTAGCTCGCCATACGCTTTATAGCCTAATAAAATCTTTTCAGGCTTTTCGCCTTCAGCCACTAATTTACCGAGAGTATCTTCTAGTTTTTTAACAGTTAAAATCGCCATTTCAATTAGAGCTCAAAAACAAAAAGGCATTATCACTTAATTTTATGAATAAATAATGTCAAAAAGCCCACCATTTGGCGAGCTTATTTTCAAATAGCCCAGGCATTAAAAAACCCGCATCTAAGCAGGCTTTTTGGTGCAATCAAAAACAGTAGCTTTCTTGCACAAAAATTGGAGATCAATCCAATATGGTCAACGCTGTATAACTTCGCCAACCATAACACAAATATGCCATGTTGCTGTATACAAGTCAATTAATCTGGCATTTCTTCTTGAAGACTTGCAATGCTAACAATAGTCGCATCTTTATAGCTATCTCCAAATTTACTAACATTCATATTCACACGAATTGGTAATCGAGAATTTGCAACTGTGGTCAATAAATCAATATTCTCATTGTTCGAAGTTAAATCTTCGAAAATTGCTGTAATTTCAAAATCACTAGAAGTATCCTTCAGCTTTATACGATATGCCTCGGTATTCGAATAATCGATATTAATAATTTGGTATACCCCATCCAATCTTGAAGGCAGCCATTTATTCTTCGGCGTTGTTACAAGCTCTTTAGCCACCGAAGTTTCTAAAGCAATTCCCTGAAACTCTACTGTTTCAGCTCCAGAGTTAGCCATTGCTCGTATCATAGTTTCTTTTGAGTCATCAACCACCTCAGCAATTTGCTTTAGCTTAGGGTTCATTGCTATAGCTTGAGTAAACAACTTCATATTTTCTTGATTGATTTTAGCGTGTTCTAATGCATTAGAATTAGCCTCTTTTAACACCTCAAGCTGGTGGAGCATATTTTGTTTTTGCTCATCTAGCTTCACAGCGCCTTCAAGCTCTGTAATTTTTTCACTACTTTTTGCTTGGATATAAGTAGCCCATGCTTTATTGCTAGCCCACCCAAGACCAAACAATATAAAAACAATTAATATATATTCGCCAGGCATTTTATCCACCGTAGATGTAATAAACTTTTCACCTAATTCTTGAAGATCAACTCCTAGAATCGAACTTCCTTCACTAACTTCGATATCTATTTCAAGATCCGAACGCTCTTGTTGCGTTAAGAACCTTGTTGAGTCCATATCTTTTGCTATCGCATAAGATTGATAGATACCATCCTGTAACGCTAACAAACCCTTCATTACAGTAGCGTTGATACTGGAGTGAAAGTCATCCCCTGTTAAACGAATTTTTAGCTTTGCCCAATCACCAAATTCAATATTACGAATATCAAGTTTTTCTTCCCCTCGGAGTACTCGGCCTAATAATTCTAAAGCTTCATCTTCACTATTTATAATTAGCTTATCAGTGGTCATGATAATTCCGAGAATTTTACTGTATAAAAATTGTCGTAATTATAAACATTTACTATCTTAAGTCATTAAATTTTTAGCTAGATTCCCTAGTTGACAATCCAACCAACTCTCAGCCGCCAATAAATACCCATCAATCTTATATCGAGCCACCTTGGTCTTACTTGCCAATACGGCGATCGGATACCCTTTCAAATAATGGAACTCAATCCACTGGTACAGATCTGGCCGTGAAAAGCGCAACTGCGTCACCAGGTGATCAACAGCAACCAAAGCATCATCATCCAGCATCACCTGAATACCTGACGACTTCTGCCCCTCTTTCAAACGCATCAAACCATAAGTAGGTGAGGTATAAGTCAATTCACTTGGATTGTATGAAGCATGACGCGCCCATTTACCCCACTGCGCCAATTCATTCTGCATCATTCGAACCGTTGGTTTTACTTCTACAATTGCGCTCATTTATATTCTTCCCTCAAATCTTCCAAAATCTTTTAAAAACCAACATTGCTGCATCACGTGCATGCTCATTCGTGCGGCCAGTCCAACCGGTAATCTTCTTAAATAGATCCGCTTTGGTTTTAGTAGCATTTGCTTTTGGGTGAACCATGATGTAATTGAACTCTTGTTCTATACACCAGTCCTCCCAGATCTGCGCATCACGCTTTACCGACCCCACGCCTTGAGCTTTTTCCTTACCACCTGTAAACCAAGTACGTTTTCGTGCATCTTCGATATACAGCTTTAAATTATCTTTCCCATGAATTGCTTTTATTTCCTGAACAGCCCGCATTGCCTTGGTGATGCTTAAGCACTCCACCTGGTGCAACTCCCCACCGGTGCCATGGTCCATTGCCACGGCGTAACCGGTTTTAACTCCTGTATCGATGCCGATGAGGATTTTCAAATCACAAACTCCTTATCCCCTTTGCACCAACACACATATGCGATCTGCACCGTTAAATTGCGGTACCCAATCCCCTGATCAAAATCAAATAAGCGCTCGCCGTAGATAAATCTAAGCTGAAGGTAAAATGGTTGGGCAGCAAAAAAGGTTTCAAATTCTTTGCGCTTATCTTGTTGTTTAATGATGGTCACATCAGCTACGGCGCACATAAACGGAATGCCTGTATCTAAACGGCCAAATACACGACCATCTTCAATACGATCAATAATTCCTTCACCAGTGAATTGCTTTCCTGAAAAATCAGTACTCGATTCAGAAATAAAATTAACTTTTACGCGGTCATGAATTTTCATTGATTGATTACTACCGTATTCGGGCTGATGTGGTTCTTGATATCACTGCATGTATCAATGCGGTCGTGATCGGCGATTGCCGCTCTCAGATCATCCAGGTAAACCGTTTTGTCTCTAATGCCAGAATCCCCCAAACGCCACGAGTAGCACTCCGCACCTTCTGGAGCCTTTTCCACAATCTCACGGCACCTTTCTATGCCACCATAGCGCCGCACCAAGCCTTGAGCATCTACGCCATATTTTTCGATTAAATTCATACAGCACCTACCGATTTAAAAGTTTTCACAGCCTTCTTAACCAATTCCCATCGATCAACAGCAAGTTTCGTATGGCCTCTCGCAGCATCACGCAAATGTCGAGTTTGATAACCCACTATTTCAGAAAGTCGCTTAAAGTCTTCCTTGGTTGGGTACTTACTAACAAACCGACCTAGTACCTCAGCCTGTTCTTTCATTTGAGCCTCAACCTTTTGTTTTGATGCTAATCGGCGTTGCTCTTTAAGGGCCGCCTTATGCTTTCGAATTTCTTCATTCTTCGCTTCAATGGCCTTTTCGCGATCAATCCGATCCTGCTCACTTCTCACAGCATTTGCAGCGCCTGCTGGAAGAATGCCATTTTTAAAATGAGTAAAGCCGCGATCTAATTTCTTAACCTCACCACCACGTGTAAAGAATTCCTCCAAGTCACGCTCCAGCTGGTCACGCAAACCACGTTTAGCTTCCATCTGTGCATGAGTAATGTTTTTGCCCATCTGTATTGATGTGATGCGCTGTTCTAGGATCTCGTTCATGCTGCTCTCCCCGCACGCTTAAAAGCACCTTTCACTTTTGCAGCCAACTCAGGCGGACACGGCACTCCTTTACGATTGCGCTCGTCATAAATTAAAGACTTAGTCTTGCCCTCTTTCTTCCACATTTCCTGCACACGGCCTTTTTCCTTAGCCCGGGCAAGGTAGTCCTGATAAATCGCATTAAAGGCGTAATGCGCTGCTTTCTGCCCCTCTACGTTGAGGATATGGCGCACTTCATCCAGGCTACGTTTCGCAAGTGTCGTAATTTCCGATTTTTTATCATTTTCAAACTGCAACGCTTTGGCCCATGCCATATCTGCAGTCCACCAGTCACCACCTTGTTCACACCAGCTACGGAATTTCGGAAGGTTTGGACACCACTCTTCAGAATTCATACGCAAGATGCCGCGAGTGATATCAGCCGGAGTCAGGCCACTCAAAACAGTGCATGCCAACTGAACAAGCTCTTCATCTGAATAACCTGCGTATTTTTTAGTGAACTCAGCGCCGTAGACATCACCAATGCGGTTTAAAACCAGTTCTGCTACTTCAACTGGAAAGTTCACAGCAAAAGCGTTCTCGAATAATTGAATATTGCTCATTAGTTTGACTCTCCCACTGTGCGCATCTGATTTGGATCTACCTGGTTGCCAAAGCGACGGCGCTGCATTGGCTGTTGGTTTTGAACTGGAGTTTGTTGTTTAGGTGGGTAAACACTTGGATAACCACCCATAATTGAATATTCCAACGCTTGATTTGCTAATTCACCGAAGTCAGTTAATTTATTAATTAAAAGTTTTACAGCGAATTCAGTGTTTGGCTTTTTGATTGTTTTTCGCATATCAACATATTGAATCCATAGATCACGATTTACGTTCACTGGTAACTCAATTGCTTTTGCATCAAACAACGGTTGTTTTTTAGAGGTGGATTTCTCAGTTTTTTCAGAACCAGATTTCTTCTGATCACCCTTATCTTTATTTGTTTTTGTATTAGTTGTTTTTGAGTTGTTATTGTGTGTCGGATTTTCCGACAAGTTGATGTCGGTTTTTCCGACTACCCCTGTCGTATTTTCCGACAAGTTTGCAGTAGTCGGATTTTCCGACAAGTTGGAAATTTCACGCTCAGCAAGATCACTTAAGGAGTAGAGTGTTGCCTGGTGATCACGACCAATTCTTTCTACCAAACCAAGTGAAACTAATTTTTCAGCACCAGAAATCACAGCATCTTTTCCATAGCCTGTAAATTTCATAAATTGCGAAATACTGATTGCATCAGTTTCTTTCTGCCAGCCACGAGTTTTGCGAACAATCAGAATATAGATTGCCAGTGCTGCACCTTTCATTTCAGCCATTACGCCGTCATCAATGAGAGCATTAGGTAGTTGAAAGCTATTAGGAACAAAACTACTCATACCACCACTCCTTCACTTGTAAGCTTCTCAATTACCCATGCTTCGCCTTTTGTAGTGAACATTGGTTGAGAAAATCCAAGCTCAGTTTGCTTAAGCTCACCAAAGCCTTTATCAATAAACCATTGCTGGAATACACGCGCACGTTTGACACCACGGCTATACACATCGAATTGATCAAGGTATTTATTCATTGCCATGGCTGACATTCGAAGTTTCTGGGCTACTTGAGTGGCGTTAAGCAAGGTGTCACGTACTACGATTTTTTCGTAGTACTCCACTTTTGGCTTGTCGAGTTCAATTTTTCGAGCCTGATCGGCTGCTAATTGAAGTGCTTCTGCAAATGTTTGAGGAAGTTGGATGGCGTTTTGGTTTTCTAGTTCATCCCACCTTCTGATTATCGCCATGCGAAGTGAGACGCTATATCCAGAAACCAAACACAAAGTTAAATTCCGATCCATATGGATTTCAGATATGTAGCCACGCCCATCCTGAATAGTTTGAAAAAAAGGATCATCCAAATTTGGATCATCTATAATCTGATCAATTACTTGTTTGGCATCCCGAATAACATGAGAGTGCTGCTTACCAGACATACTCGAAACCTCTCGAGTACTCATTGTTTTTAAGTTGAATTTAGTTTGTGCTAACATATTCATTGTTCACTTCCTTCAAGATTTTGAACATCGAGCTCATCTGTTACAGCAGATGGGCTTTTTTGTATTTGATGTGCATGCTCATACCACCCACCAAAAATTAAGAAGCTCTTGAAAGCTCAGCCTTCAACCGCCCTTGCGATTCAACTTCAAATACGGCCTGAGTTCGTACTGGAATTCCTTGCTTTTGCCACTTCCAAATAGTCACTCGCGTTCGTTTGATTTTTTTAGAAAGCTCTATGTTGGAGCTCACTCCATAAAATTTCTTTAAATCAGACACCTTCATTTCGTTCACTTTAATTTACTTTTTTAGTTTATTTAAGTTAACACAGGTCAATGCAAGCTTCAACAACCAGTGTTAATATAAGTTAACGTTTGGGGGTTTAAACATCTAAATTCGTTAACTAAATTATTTAAGTAAACCTTGGTGGCAGGTTTAAGCCACAAGACATATGTATGAGGACTCAGATGAGCCTTGTAAAAAAATAAATCGGAGATCATCACATGGGTTTTTATTTTGCAGATCGCTTAATCCACCTAATGGAAAGCAGACATATATCTGGTGCAGATATATCGAGATTTTTAAAGGTTAGTAAAGCAGCTGTAACAAAGTGGACAAAAGGAGAAAGTGTACCTTCATCAAAATATATTCATGATTTAGCAAAACTATTAGATACATCAGTTGAATATCTCTTATCAGGAAAAGAACCTATTCAAATATCGCACTCTCAAGAAAGTAAAGATTCTTCACATTCGAGAGTGCGTTATGGACCAATTATAAACCTTGTAGAAATAGGAGAATCTTTGCAAATGCACGTAGCAAAAAGTGGTAACAATAAAGAACTTACTCTACCTTCTGATCTGGAAGTGATGCCTCTTCCAAAAGGAATTGAGCAAGGAGATGGGGTTTGGGTAAAGGATATCGGCAATGCTAACCTTCCGAGAATCCCACCAACATCACTTGTTGCTATTAATTTTAAACCAGCGTCTTATGAAAATGGAGACCTAGTCTTGGCAATAATAAAAAATAACCCAGTACTGCGTGTTTTACACAAAGACACCTCTGGTGATTATTTACAACCCATCAATAAAGAGGCTCCCTTTACAAATATGGTCGACTTCATTGAACCTGATGTATGTGAAATTTATGGCAAGGCTGAAGCGATCCTAAGTAAGTCATTAAATTTCGCAGATTAACTTTAAAAATTTAAGCACAAATTCTCTGATTTACATTTATTAACAAATTAACCTCCTTTTAAAGGGGGTTTTTTTGCGTCTAAATTAACTAAAGTAAACTTTATTCAACTCATCTCTTGACTAAATAGTTAACTATAATTAACATAAAAATCGTAAACAATAAAAAGCCCCAGCGTAGCGACAACTACCTGGAGCGTGACCCACCCTTACGTGAGTGAAATTATTATGAATGTAAAAACGATCCCAATCAAGGCAGCACTGCTTTCGATAGCCATATTGCTATCAGGCTGCTTCGCTCAAGCTGAGTCTATCGAAGACCAGCCGCAAATCGACATCGCTGCACAGCATTACGAAGTTGAAAGCATGCACTGCAATCAAGTGTGTGTCGCTACTGTCAAGGCTAACAATTACAGCATCTATGTCGAGTACCGCTTGGATGATGCTTCAGTCGAGTTTCTGGACATTCTGAACGTGGTTCATTTTGACAAGACGATTAATGCTTACGTTGATCGTTATGAGATTGAAAAAATTAATGCTGCGATTGCTGGGGGTGTGAAGTGAGTACTAAAAAATATCAAGTGCGTATTCGCAAAACTTTAACCAATGAGCAAGCAGTAGAAGCATTTGGTGAAGAATTAGCAAAGCTTGGTTCAGCCACTCAAATTAGAACAATCACTAACAAGCTGGATGTTGAACTCATTGAGTTGATTGAAAAAATACAGAATTCAATTCCTGATTGGGAAATTATCTCTGTGATTCTGGTCGATACAGATAACTCTGATCAGCTTGGCGAAGACTTTGAATGGGATGAGGAGGAAGCATGAACGCAAAAATAAATACACCCCTGTTCACTGCTGCATTTTTTGAAGCCAACAACGGAACGGCGTACCACAAAGCCTTGGCTCAATTTGAAAAACCATTGCTCCAAGAAGTAATGACCGAGTGTTATGGCAACCAGACAAAGGCTGCCGAAATACTGGGCTTAAATCGCGGAACTTTTCGCAAAAAATTAATTCAACACGGCTTACACAAGTAATTTCTGGAGAATAACCATGTCAAAAAACAAAACCTCTTTCGCTCAAACACTTGAAAATTTACGTCACGGTACTGTGGCTGAAGAAATTGACGAGTTGCTTACTGAAGCACTTCAGGCAACGGCGGATACCGGCAAGCAAAGCAAGGTCACTATCTCTTTGACCATTAAGCCAAACGGCAACGGCGTCTACAAAATTATGGATGACGTTAAGTCGATTCTTCCTAAGTTCGATAAAGAACCAACGGTTCTATTCACCGATGGAAAACAGCAGCTGGTTCGTGAAGATCCACGCCAACAGAAATTGAATCTTGAACAGATCCAATCAAGCGGCCCAGTAGATGTGAAAGCACTGCCGGAAACCAAAAAACCAACTTTCAAAAACCTCAGCTAATTAAAAGGCCTTAACAACATGAATAACTCTGAACAAAACAATCAAGCAGGTACAACAGTGCATAAAGATGCTTTCGTAATTGGTCAAACTTCTCTACAGGCAGCTGGTGGCGTTTTACCTTTCGTAGTTACATCTGACGATAGCAGCGTACACACCTTTGAAGAAACATTGGAGCGCCCACTTCAACTTAAGCAAGCAACAATCTTGCATACAGCAAAAGACCTGATTGCCTACGTTAATCGCTTTGCAGATGAAGACTCAATGGTTTTTGTAGATGTGTTGGGTGGAAAAATTCAAGCGGTACTGGACTTCCATCAAGCCGAAAAAGTTACAGGTTATGGTTCGAATGCTTATCAACGCCATTGCAAGCACACTGCCCATTTCATCGTTAGTAAAACTCCAGAATTTGAAAAAGTTGTAGCGAACTCTGGCCGAAAAATGTCACAGATGGATTTTGCATTATTCCTTGAAGATGTAATGCCGTATGTGAATCAGCCTGCTGCAGCTGAGCTTTATGAAATCGTGAATACCCTTCAGGCCAAAACCAATATCGATTTTAAATCTGGTACTCGTACTGACAATGGCCAAGTGTCACTGACCTACAACGAAAACATTGAAGCCAGTGCAGGACGCCAAGGCAACTTGAATATTCCTGAGCAAATTGTATTTGGTATTCAGGTACATCGTGGTGGTGAGCACTATGCCCTTCCAGCTCGTTTCCGCTACCGCATCAAGGATGGAAATATTGCTTTGTGGTACGACTTGGACCAGCTCGAAAAAGCGATTGAAAAGTCTATGGAAGATACCGTGACTTATATCCGCGAAGGCAAAACCGTTTTCAATAATGATGATACTGAAACGGCGTTACCAGGTGTTCCATCATTTGTGACGATCCTTGAAGGCTCTGCAAATATCTAACCATTAGACCGGATGGCCATGCACTGCGCATGGTCATTTAAAGGATAGTGAAATGAATTACCCACCCATTGAACCCAAAGGCACCAAGAAAATTCATTTTAGCCTGGCTGCACCTTTTGAAAACTGGCTATTGAATGACGGGTATCAACCAAAACTGGTCAAGCATGCAGCCTTGGTTCGATACAGTAAATCAAATAAACCTACGCTTGAAATTGATAGCACTGGAAAGATGAGTGAAGCCACCCAAAAGCGATATGCCATTTTTCTTAAGCAGTATTTGAAAGTTGGTAAGCCCTTACTGGTTTCTTTACGGGCTCAGGCACCAAAAGTATTAAGGATGGCAGCGTGATGGATATTCAAAAAGAAAGAGAAGCATTTGAGCAGCATTTAACTGATACAGGTCTTGTTGAGTTTGCAGGCTATGGTTTTGCGGTTGATGAGTGTGATGAGTATTTGCATGAACCAACTCAAGTTGCATGGGATTCTTGGCTCATTGGGTTGAATAGAACCAAAGCCCAAGCGGTGCCTGAATGGATCTCAGTTGAAGATAAACTCCCTGAGATTGGGGTGTATGTGATGGTCTTTTTAGAAAAACAAGGACATAACCCAACTGCCTATAATTTCTGTCAATACACAAAATTTGGATTTCATTTGTCAAACGTCACCCACTGGGCGCCACTGCCTGAGCCACCCGAAACACAGGAGCCAGCCAATGACTGAAGTTCAACAAAACACTGCCGATGAAGAATTAGAGATCGATAAGCAGGTAAATCTCATGGATCAATTTATTGCTGACGGTGGTTTTGATAAAACTCTAAATGATTTTTTCGGGTTGCCTGAGAGTGTAAGACTGAGTTTAGGAGAAGTGTCGTGAGTAAAGCTTGTCTAGTTAAAGTTTCAGAGTTTATTAAACGGGTATACGGTGAGGATGGTACACCTCCAGCTCGCCAAACAATTGTGCGACAATGCCAACTAGGTCGGCTACCTGCCGAACAAAAAGGCAAACTGTGGTACATCAATTGGAACGTTTATCAAAAGCAAACTGGTAATGATTTAGTTGATAAAGTTTTAGGAAACTAAAAAATGGCTCGTCCGCGCACCAAACGCAATAAAGACTTACCGGCTAACTTATATCGGAGCGGTATCAACACTTGGAGATACCGCCACCCTTTGACGGGTAAATTTCACGGTATGGGGGATGATAAAGCTAAAGCCATTATCGCAGCACGTAAGCTCAATGACCTATTAGTGCCATCTATTGATTTGGTGGCTTCTGTCATTGGTGAAGTGACCTTTGGTGAATTTTCTAAAAAGTTTTTGGCTGAAAAACGTAGAAAAGATGGCAGACCGCTTGCTCCTAACTCTATTCGAACATACACACATAGTTTAAATCGATGTGCGGAGTGGGAAGAACTTCCACTTAGTTCAATCACGCTTTTAAGGGTTAATAAGCTACTTGATAGTTTGCCTGCCTCAACAAGTATTGAAACACGTAGTTTGCTTGTTCAAATTTTTGATCTTGCGATTAGCAAAGGTTTAGTTGTAGACAACCCAGCGGCCCAGACCATAAAGCGTTATCGGATTAAGCAACGTAAGCGACATACTCTCGAAGGTCTTCAGGATGTGCGGAGTGCAGCACCGCAATGGTTAAAAAATGCGATTGATCTTGCCCTTTTAACTACCCAGCGTCGAATCGATATCATCAATATGAAATGGTCGGATATTTGGGATGGGTATTTGCACGTTGCACAAGAAAAAACGACAGATGATCCTGAGGACGATTTTGAATTGCTTGAAGGTGCAGGATATGTACGAATAAAAATTAATACAGAACTGCAAAAGGTTTTAGATCGCTGCAAAGATGATGTGGTTAGTCCTTTCATCATCCATCGAGTGCCAATAGGTAAAACTAAAAACAAAAGCCAATCCAAAGAACACTGGACTCAACTCGAAGCACAGTATGTTTCTCGCGAGTTTCTTAATGCTGTTAAAAAATCGAATGCATATCCTGATTTAAGTGGAAGACAAATTCCAAGTTTTCATGAAATCCGTGCACTAGCTATTCATTTACATAAAAAGGCAGGAAAATCGGCTCAGGTATTGGCGGGACATGCTTCAGAAAAAATGACTGAGAAATACGCGTCTGGGCATGAAGTTATATGGAACGATGCAGATGTTGGTATCGATCTACCCTTCTTTGACTAAGCTCCCTGGGGAGCCCTCAAATTGATTTAATTGACATAAGATTGCCTTGCAAAACTATATCGTAAGTTATTGTTTTACATAGTTCACATAAGCACCCAAATTGACATGTTTTTAAGCATTTTTAATAGTAGCTTTCTATTTAAAATCAGACGCTTGAAAACCTATAAACGATATAATAAATAAATATCAAGCATAAAACAATCATCAGTGGTTAGTCTCATCTAGCACTATTGTACGCAACTCTGCCTGAGATAAAAACCACTGCTGACTATTCCATGATAAAACAGGAGGAAAGATTGAAAATAAAAGCGCTACAGCCCTTATTTGGCATTCGGTGAGACCATCTGTTCAGGACGCACAACTTCATCAAACTGTTCAGCGGTAACTAAACCAAGTTCAACAGCCACCTGTTTTAAGGTTTTTCCTTCCTTATAAGCTGTTTTGGCAACCTTGGCTGCATTCTCATAACCAATCACCGGATTCAAGGCTGTAACCAGCATTAAAGAATCATGCAGGAAATGTTCAATTTTCTCATGATTCGGCTCAATACCTACGGCGCAATGATCATTAAAACTGTTACACGCATCCCCTAAAAGCTGGATAGATTGCAACAGGTTATAGGCGATCACCGGCATAAACACATTCAGTTCAAAGTTACCTGATGCGCCTGCCACGTTAATGGTGGTGTCATTTCCGAGAACTTGTGCAACCACCATGGTCATTGCTTCACTTTGCGTCGGGTTCACCTTACCGGGCATGATGCTAGAACCCGGCTCATTTTCAGGTATACGCAATTCACCAAAACCACAGCGAGGCCCGCTGGCCAGCCAACGAATATCATTGGCAATCTTATTCAGGCTAACTGCTAAAGTCTTTAATGCGCCAGATGCGAATACCGCAGCATCACGGCCGGCCAAAGCTTCAAATTTATTCGGAGCAGTGACAAATGGTAGACCTGTCAGCTTCTCCAGTGTCTCTGCGGCCTGAACTGCATAATCAGGATGGGCATTTAGACCTGTACCAACAGCCGTCCCGCCCAATGGCAATTCATACAAACCCAGTAAAGCTTGCTGTAAGCGAATCAAGCCATGATCAAGTTGGGATACATAACCACTAAATTCCTGACCTAGGGTTAAAGGTGTCGCATCCTGTAAATGCGTCCGGCCAATTTTGACAATATCGGCAAAGGCTAAAGATTTTGCATGCAAGGTATCGCGTAGACGGGTAAGCGCTGGAATAAGAAGTTGATTAATCTGCAAACTCGCTGCGACATGAATCGCAGTCGGGAAAGAGTCATTGGTCGATTGGGCACGGTTGACATGATCATTTGGATGAACCGGTTTTTGCGCACCTAAATGATTGCCCAATTTTTGATTGGCAATATTGGCAATCACCTCATTACAGTTCATATTACTTTGCGTGCCTGAACCGGTTTGCCAGACCACCAGTGGAAACTGGCTATCCCACTGCCCGCTAATCACCTCATCTGCTGCATCCACAATATAGCCCGACAGCTCTTGAGGAATCTGATCCAGTTTAGCATTGGTCAAGGCTGCAGCTTTTTTTACCAGTCCCATTGCACCAATCATGGCCCGTGGCAAGCGTTCATTGCCGATCTTGAAGTTTTGCAAGCTACGCTGGGTCTGAGCGCCCCATAAAGCCTCACTCGGTACGGCCACTTCGCCCATGGTGTCATGTTCAATACGTGTTTGCATGTTCAACCTCAATTTTTTACATATCGCTGATTTTAAAAGCATCTATCACGATACTTTGCTAGATTAATGAAAAGTAATCGATTATATTAAATATGTAAATGATAATTATTATCAAATATTTTTTACTTATCTCATTTACTGTCCTCTCAGTATATTTTGATAAAATAGCCATTCATCCTCAAGCATCTTTTTCAGTGAACGCTGCGGTTGCCAATGCAAAATCTGCTGTGCCTTTTCAATATTCGCGCCTAGCTGGTCAAGCTCTGCATGAGGATAAGACAAGGCATCGACTGTTCTAATTACAGACTGGGTCACTTCTGCCAGTTGATCCAACAAATCCTGTATCGAAATGAGCGTTCCAGCAATATTGAAGGCTTCACATTTTAATTCCTGTTGTTGCCATAGCCACTGCAAGGATTTAATCACCGCATCACAACTGTCTGCCACATGCAGAAAACTCCGCTCTACTGTTCCATCCGCAGTATAAGCCTGACGGCGTAATTCCAGATATTCGCGCTGCTGCGCAGCGACCTGCATTGCCAAAGGCACAATATTTTTCGGTAAAGGTGGCACCGCCTCGCCTAGGACACCATGCTCGAAGGCGCCGCTAATATTAGATAGTCTTAAGATGGCAATGCGCCACTCGTTATCTGTTTTGACAGTATCCCGAATAATTTCCTCAACCATCTGTTGCGATTTAATATAGGGATTGGGATAAGTATAGTTAAAAGGTAGATCTTCATTGAGATCCGTACCGGATTGTCCATAGACTGCCAGACTGGATAAATGCACCAGATGCCGTACGCCGGTACGTTGCATGGCGCGCATTAAGCTCATAATACAGCTGACATTATCATTATAATATTCAAGGGGTTTTAATACTGATTCTTCTAGCGACTTAAAATTGGCAGCATGTACGACAGCCTGAATCGAATGCTGTTCAAATACTTTGTTTAATGCAGGCGTATTGCGAATATCAATTTTGATAAAAGGCACATACATCCCGGAAATATATTCAAGTCGCTCCAGCGTCTGCAAGTTGGCATTGGCCAAATTATCGACCACAATGACCTCTAATCCTTGTGCTAACAGACTTAAAGCAATATGTGAGCCTAAAAAGCCTAATCCACCCGTCACTAAAATCATTGTATACTACCTACTTTCTGATGAAGCCCAGATCAAGCTGTTGCTATTGATCAAGCCTGTAGTGAATTTCGATGAGCACCTTAATTCTTGTTACCTCCGCACCAACTTCTATTTATGCCTGGCATGCCCTTGGTTTGGCGCAGGCATTACACAACAAAAACCAAGAATTCCGCGTATTCTTTTATCAGGACGGCGTGTCGGTCGCAAATGCACTGCAATGGGTGCCCGACGATCAACGTCATCTTACACATGCCTGGCAAGCACTCAATATTCGCCTACCGGTCTGTGTAAGTGCAGCACTGGCGCGAGGGATTACAGATCAGGACAATGCTCAACGTCACAATATTCAGCAGCATAATCTGGCGGATGCCTTTGAATTGGTCGGTTTAGGTGAACTTGCCGATGCTGTTCAATCCTCACAACGTCTGATTCAATTCTAGATGTTCCATTTTTTAGAATGTGTTGCTTTTCCAAGGAATCTTGTGTGAAATCTGTACTTGTTATATTAACCCAAGCCAATCTGACCAGCCTGCAAGTGCATGAAAGCCTGTCTGCGACCATGGTTTTGGCGACATTTGGTGCGGAAGTGAAAGTTCTGCTACAAGGTGCAGGCCTTAGTCTTCTACGCTCAGAACTGCAATTTGATCAGTTACAACATGCCTTTAAACTGGCATCGAATATGGTCGACAGTTTTGAGTTTTATGACCTCACTCCAATTCTGATTGAACAGAAAAACCAGAACTCGCCCTTTGTGGCTCAGAACGAACAAGAGATTGAATTTATTGAGCTAAGCCCAGCGTTTATTCAAGGCTTTGATCATGTGCTGTATTGGTAAGGAATAAAGGATATATAAAATGTCAAATCACACACTTTATCTGATCCAATCGAACTATGCGGTAACGGCGCAGATTCTGGAACAACTCGCTCAAATTTATACCCCAGGTGATCAGATCGTACTGATGGGTGAAGCCGTATTACAGCTGGAGCATTCATTTCTACAAAATTTGCCGCAAATTTACATGCTGGAAAATGATGCAGAGCTTTTGACACAGTCTTTGCCGGATCAGGTCAAGCTTCTCGATTTTGCCGATTTTGCCGATCTTTGCCTCGGGTTTAATCGCTGTATTTCAATGAAATAATCAATGAGTTAAATATGAATTTAGAACTGGATCAAGATGGTCATCTGATCGATTACACCATTTGGAGTGAAGAAGTCGCGCAAGTCCTGGCCAATAACCTGGAACTGAACTTAACCCCGTGGCATTTTGAAATTCTGCAAGCAGTGCGTCAGTTCTATCAGCAGTTTGGCCATTCACCGGCCACACGTCCCTTAATTAAATTCCTAATGAAAACGGTTAGTGCTGACATTAACAATGCCATGCTTCAGGAAAAGTTTAATACTGGTCTGGTGGCCCGTCACTTAAGCCGTTTGGCCGGCGTACCCAAGCCTGCGAATTGTTTATAAAAGTACGCTGTCTTCAATACTTATATCTAAACGCCTGAATTCTCATTTGGGCTTTTTTATGAAAGCAATTTTCACATCTAAAATAATAAAAGATCTTCGTGGCTTGAATTCGTCAACTTCGGATTTGTTCTAAGGTTCGCAAAGCCCGATGCAATTCATGATCCATTTCTGGCAGAACTTTCAGCAGAAACTCAATTTGTGCTTTCGCCTCGTCTCGAGTCACCAGTTTAGCTTCTACCAGCGTCTGCTGTAGACTAACCAGCAAACTGACCTGTCTAGGATCTGGTTGTTGCCCCTGACCTAAAGCACTGAGGATTTGAGCAAAGTCTAGATATAACTGTTGCTGCTTTAACAATAGGCTTTGCTTTGTAGCTACATTATTTGGTTCAGCCTGTGTATTTTGGCTATTGCTCTTAAAACTCAGAGACATATAGCTGGGTGATTTTTCAAGTCGGGCAACCTGATCACGATGGGCTTGGGCTTGATTGGAAAAATCAGTCCGATAGATGTCTTGTCGTATCTGGTAAGCAATAGCCACCAAAATGCCGAACAAGAGTAATCCGATGATGAGATATAAAAGAACGGTCTTATCTTTCATCTTGATCTCCTCAACCCAATAAAGACAGCTCTTATCAAAACGCTGCCTGTATCGTTGCTCGACTACGGCGTTGACCAGTCTACTGGTGCATAGCCGATCCGGACACGTTGTGGATGATTCCCAACTGGTACACTGAGCACTTTATCCCCTGTGGCAAAATCAATCACGGTCACCACATCGGTTTCACTTTCGGAAATCACACAGCTTTTACCATCTGGACTACGCGTTGCCCAATAGGGTTTGCCGGCAGGAATCAATTTGCCCGCAGTCAGCGTCTTGCGATTTACAATTGTGGCATAGTCATCCATGGTTCCTGCAACACAGAGCTTTTCACCATCAGCACTGATTGACAAACCATGATGACGCGAATCATTGACCCATTTTGTCCGGTCTTTCGGGATACTATCACTACCAGGGAGCTGTCCGATCCGGCTAATCTTGTTCTGATTCAGATCGTACTCAATCAGACCATTAAAAAATGAAACCTGGGCATAAAGTTTCGTTTCATCCTTGCTAAATACCATTGGGCGAACTGAATTGGATAAATCCTTGCGACCAAATGCATCGAGTGCAGGTCTGAAATCAATTTTTCTCAGCACTTGATGGGTATTGGCATCCGCGATGCTAATGTAGCGTTTTCCTTTGGTGAAATCCTGCCACTGTGCATCCATTGACGTTTCAACATTGCCAATCGCGGAGTTCAGGATTTTGTTACCATCATCGAAGTAGATATTTTCATGCGGTTTATCACCCGTAGCAAAACGCCCTAACTCTTTGCCAGTGTGAATATCCAGGACATGTACCACATTGCCTGAAGATGCTGACACCGCCACGCGTTGACCATCTGGCGAAACCGCCATGTGATCGGCGCGAAAACCTTCAACCGGTGTACGCCAGTTCATCTTGCCTGTTTTGATATTAATAGAGACCACATCGGCGAAACTTGGACGCGATGCCACGATGGACTGACCATCTGGCGTCGAGTACATATCATCTACCAACTGATCATTACCTTCACCCGCTGTGGCCTGAATATAGGTATAGGCAATCAGCTTGATAGGATTGAGATGAATTTCTTTGAGACGCTCTTTACGGTCAGGAATCATGTTAATGACGCCAATTTTGCCAAAATCACCCGATGGACGAATCACAGTCACTGTGCCATCCCAGTTGTTTCCGACAAAGAAAACCTGCTGTGAATTGGCAGGTGCAGCTGAAGGCGCAGAAGCGGCCTGTACACTCGGAAACGCAGACAGTATCGCCATTGCAGATAAGGTCAGACAGAATCGTGGCCATTTTTTATTTTGAACTTTCATCCTTTATGCTCCGCATAATCATTTTTATTATTTTTAATTCTTTATTGCGCACATTTCCGCTGTGCTTATTCGTGACCTAATATACAAAGGTATAAAATGATTTGCTGATTTTTCCGACCAAAAAAAGATCACTTCAAACGCTATTCATATAAATCTTCAGGGGAATTTGACCTTATACATCCAGCACATCGACAAACTGTGCATTCAGCACTTTGGCAAGATCAGCCGGTTTCAGTCCGATATCCAAGCCTCTTTTACCGCCACTCACATATATTTTATTGAGCTTTTCTGCCGATACATCAATGACTGTTTTTAAACGCTTCTTTTGTCCGATTGGACTGATTCCACCGACCAGATAACCGGTTAAACGTTCGGCATGTTTCGGATCTGCCATTTGCAGTTTCTTGCAACCACAAGCTGCCGCTACTTTTTTTAGATTAAGCTGATGATTGACTGGTAACACGGCAACGAAATACTGTTTTTCATCCGTTACCAATAGCGTTTTAAAGACTTCTTCGACTTGTAATCCTAATTTTTCTGCAGCCTCTAAACCAAAGCTTTTCGCATTGGCATCATGTTCATATTCATGAATACTATATTCAATTTTTTGAGTTTTTAAGAGTTTACATGCAGGTGTCATAATACTTCTGGCTCAAGTCTGATCGCCTTAGTATATAAATATTCGCTCAAGAAGTTAATGTTTTTGCCCCATACCTCTGCTCCATATGCATGACTACAAGCTGTTTCTGAGATTTTTTGCAAAGAAAGTGGCGTGCAAAATACCAACAAAGATATGTGTTTTTGCCACTATCTAGATATCAGATGCGCCTGTGCCTAGCGATTTAGAATGCTTTGAAATGAACATATTCGTCATTTCATCAAGATAGCGACAATCTAAATTTTTCCAAACCCTTCGCTATAAATCTCTTTAAATTCGATGTCTGTTTCTTAGTCAGCTTTATAAATTTAGAAACAGAACATAAAACGGATCTCTAAATTGAAGTAACTCATTTTTATCTGGTATTTTGTAATAAAATGCATATAAAAACACAGACTAAAATATTAAAATAAGCTTATTAACATATTGTCTTATCTTGCCTTTTTAAGTATTTCTCCATCTTTTCAAGATGAGATTTTGACATTAAGGGAAGCACGGTTAAAGGCAAAGTTAGGCTAGTCATCCTCTCACGCAAATCAAGGATCTCTCGATTGAATGTCCTAATCGTTTAGGCCAGACATGAATTTTTGCAAGATTAAAAATATGATCAAACAGCAGAGCTGATCCTTAACATGAAGATACAGTTACATAAAGGATATTAACTGTTTTTGCCAATTGGGTTTACAATGAAAACAATCTGAATACCCTGCGAATTGTAATTTTTTAACATTGCCAAATCTCTGCAAAGTTTTCATTATAGCGCCACTGTTTAGGATATGCTTTCTACGTCAATTCAAAGAAATTATAAATAGTCATGTAGAAAATCATGCAATAATAAGCAGAGTTTGCAGCTATCTTGCAAACAAATCTCGATACTTTTTAATTGGAGCATGCTGGATGAGTTCGACCATTTTGGTTATTCATGGACCGAATTTAAATTTGCTTGGAAAGCGCGAACCAGAAGTTTATGGTCATCTTACGCTTGGCGATATTAATCAGCAACTGACTGCTCAGGCTCAACAGGCCACATTACAACTCGATACCTTCCAAAGCAACTGGGAAGGTGCAATCGTTGACCGAATTCATCAAGCCCAACTCGACGGCGTTGAATATATCATTATCAATCCGGCAGCATTGACCCATAGCTCTGTTGCGGTTCGCGATGCCCTGCTTGGCGTTGCCATTCCTTTTATTGAAGTCCATTTGTCAAACGTCCATGCACGCGAGGCATTTCGACATCATTCGTACTTGTCCGATAAAGCCATCGGCGTGATCTGTGGTCTGGGTGCAAAAGGCTATGCTGCTGCGCTCGACTATGTCATTGAAAAAATACAATCTTCTACAAAATCTTAATTAGGAATACTGTCTCATGGATATCCGTAAAATCAAGAAACTCATCGACTTGATGATTGAATCTGACTTACAGGCGATCGAAGTTAAAGAAGGCGATCAATCGATTGCATTAACTCGTCGTAATCCAGTGGTTGCAGCGGCTGTTCCTGCAATGCCTGCACCTGCAGCTGAAGTACCTGCGGCGAAGTCTCCGCGCGGTGCTGTTGAAACCTCTCCAATGGTTGGGGTGTTTTACTCTGCACCAAGCCCAGGCGAAGCGACATTTGTCAAAGTGGGTCAAACCGTTTCTGCTGGTGATACCTTAGGTATTATCGAAGCCATGAAAATCATGAACCCGATTGAAGCAACTCAAAGTGGTGTGATCGAAGAAATTCTAGTGAAAAATGGTGAAGTGATTCAATTCGGCCAACCACTTTTCCGCTACCGCGCTTAATCACCCCGGGGATTTATAATGTTGCAAAAAGTTTTAATTGCAAACCGTGGTGAAATTGCTTTACGCATCACCCGGGCTTGCAGAACTTTAGGGATCAAAACCGTAGGTGTCTATTCTGACGCAGACAAAGACCTGATGCATTTGCGTTTCTGTGATGAAGCGGTTTGTATCGGTCCGGGTGCGAGCAGTGACAGCTACCTGAATATTCCTGCGATTATTACAGCTGCTGAAATTACTGGCGCAGATGCCATCCATCCTGGTTATGGTTTTCTCGCTGAAAATGCTGAATTTGCTGAAATCGTAGAAAATTCTGGTTTTATCTTTATCGGTCCACGTCCAGAACATATTCGCTTAATGGGGAACAAGGTTTCTGCCATTATTGCCATGAAAAAAGCGGGTGTACCAACTGTACCGGGCTGCGACCATGCCGTAACCATTCACAATGCACTCGCTGAAGCGAAAGAGATCGGTTTCCCGCTGATTGTCAAAGCTGCTTCTGGTGGTGGTGGTCGTGGTATGCGTATCGTCGAAAATGTCGACACCCTGCTGGAATCTGTTCAGGCTGCACAGCGTGATGCAGAAATGTGGTTTGGTGATGATACGGTCTATATGGAACGTTTCCTGCAAAAGCCACGTCATGTTGAAGTACAGGTACTGGCTGATGGTAATGGCCATGCGATTCATCTCTATGATCGTGACTGCTCGCTACAGCGTCGCCATCAAAAAGTACTGGAAGAAGCGCCAGCACCGAACTTACCAGAGCAAGCACGTGCCGATATTCTAGAAGCCTGTGTCAATGCCTGTAAACTGATGCAATATCGTGGTGCAGGTACATTCGAATTCCTGTTTGAAGATGATGGATTCTTCTTCATTGAAATGAATACGCGTGTTCAGGTTGAACATCCGGTAACTGAAATGGTAACCGGTATTGATATTATCGAACAGCAATTGCGTATTGCTGGTGGCTTAGGTCTCGATATTCAGCAAGAAGATGTCAAGGTTTTAGGACATGCGATTGAATGCCGTATTAACGCAGAAGATCCATCAACCTTCTTGCCTTCACCCGGCAAGATTGAGAGCTTCTATGCACCAGGCGGCGCAGGTATCCGCTTAGACTCGCACATCTACCCAGGCTATAGCATTCCGCCGTATTATGACTCGATGATCGCCAAACTGATTTCGCATGGCAAGGACCGTGAGACGTCTATTTCTCGCATGAGAAATGCCTTGGAAGAAATGATTTTGACTGGTGTTAAAACCAACATTCCTTTGCACAAAGATTTAATCCTTCAGGATAAAAACTTCTGCAAACAGGCGATGGACATTCATTATCTGGAAAAACATTTGTTGAAACAGCTAGAAGGTGCTGAAGACAAAGCTCAATAAGCTTTAAGCTTATAAAAAAACCGCTGAAATTCAGCGGTTTTTTTATGTTGATGACTCATTTATGGTAATACACGTCTGAGTACCGCAAAGCATTGCTCGGCCTTGTCATTGGCACAGAAATTAATCGTGTACGGATTTTGCCATTTCACAAAATACTGGGAAATTTCACCGGATTGATCAACCTGATTGCCTGAGCAGTCTTTTTCATTATTATCATATTTAACCTGAAGAATCAGTGCTGGAATCTGAACGGTCGGATCCTGTGCAGGCTGATAATCATATAATCCTGAAGTCCACTCTTCACCACTTTTAATTACGACATTATTATTGCTTTTAAAATTATAATATTCGATACATTTTTTATTATCCGGAATTTCCATCCCCCACAACCCCACAATTTCAGGACGGGTTTTCACGGTAAATGTATTTGGGATTTCAGCAGCTTTAGCAGAAACTTCCGCTGGTTTTTTATTTTCTGTCGCCATTAGCCAAGGTGAGCTCATGAGTAAGATAAGGCTAAGACATATTTTTTTCATATTTACCGGCATCGTTTTAACAATTGATTCTAAGTTAGCATATTTTTTCAGAATCGTATCCCACTCTGGAGCAGTTTAAATCTGAGTCCATAAAGTTTTTATCATATTGTTTAAAAACATGGATTTCTTTTCCAGTTTATTTTGTATATATTTCGTATATAACAATCTTAACATCATGTATTAATAACAGATTAATCAAAAAATAACTGTATATATAAAATCAGACTTACTTGCTAAACAAAGTGATCATTCACACTTAAAAATTTAAATATAGGATTTTAAATTTGCAATTGGCTCGAATAACAGAACAACAATTAAATCATGAAACCTATGCTTATTTTGTCATTGTGTTCGCTGTTTTAGTATGTTGTTTTATTGGGATCGCAACCAGGCCACTCGGCTATCTCGCCCTGATCTGGCCAGCCAATGCTGCCTTACTGGCCATATTCCTGCGTTTTCCACATTTAAATCATCTGGGCGGCTGGCTGGGTGCATTCAGTGCTTTTATGTTTGCAGATCTGGTCACAGGCAACAGTCTGCTGCAAAGCCTGTTTCTTACACTTTCCAATCTGATTAGTACCATTGTCTCGATATTTTTTATTCGTTATTTCAAGATTAATTATAAATACTACAATACCGGTTATACCTTTATTCATTTATTTGGCATCTTCGCATTTGCCGGCTGTCTGGCCAGCGCTGCTTTTGCAGTTGCCACCCTGCCAAACTTACCCAATACATTCATGACCAAAGAAAACTTATGGATTGATTTTGGTCTATGGTGGACGGGCGAGATGGTCAATTATATCGTGGTATTACCTTTGGTTCTGGCCTTTCCCAGAATCAAGGATATGCAGTATCTGTTTAAAAACCGCCGTCAAAAGCGTCATCATTTCAGTTATTTTCTGCCCGCAGCTACAGTCGTACTCTGTGTCATCATCACCAATATTTTTTCAGGTCCGGGCGCCCTGCTCTATCCTTTGGCTGCGCTGATCTGGGCCGCATTAACCTATCGCCTGTTTAGCATGACACTGATTAATGCGTTTGTGACTATTTTAACCTATTACAGCCTGACGCAGTTTTATGCCACAACGCATGACACCTTGGCAGATTCTACGATTTATATTTCGCTCCGGATCGGGCTGTTTATGCTGGCCTTATCGCCGCTCATCCTGTGTATTATCAGCCAAAACCGCAATGAACTGTTTAAACGGGTTCTATATCTGGCTAATCACGATAGTCTAACGCGAACCATGAATCGTCATTTCTTCTTTAAGAAAGGCGAATATTTACTGCAATATGCCAAGACGATGGAATTTTCAGTGATCATGCTGGATATTGATTATTTCAAACGCCTGAACGATCATTTTGGCCATCATGTCGGTGATAAAGTCCTGCAACACTTTGCACAAATTGTACGTAACAACTTACGTGCCCAAGATCTATTTGCACGCATTGGCGGAGAAGAATTTGTACTCTTACTCTGGAATACCGAGCCTTTTGAAGCTCAGGATATTGCAGAACGCATACGTAAACGTGTAGAAAAAACCCCGATGCATCAATCAGATGGTTCAGATCTCTACATTACCGTGAGTGTAGGGATTACCCATCAAAATGAACCACAATCACAAGACCTGCAACACCTGATCAATATTGCAGATCAGGCCTTATATCAGGCCAAACATCGTGGACGTAATCAGGTGGTGCTTGCATCTTAAACTAAAATCATCTACAACCTTGAACAGCATTAACGCTAGGGAATGGCAATGAAATTAGAAGAATATCTACAATATGACGGTTTAGGATTGGCTGAACTGGTCGCCAATAAACAGGTACATTCCAGTGAACTTTTATCCGCTGCCTTAGAGCGTAGCTCAATTGCCAATCCCGAACTGAATGCTATTATTATTCCCATGCATGAGCATGCATTAAAACGGACCCAGCAGAATTTATCCGGACCTTTTGCCGGTGTGCCTTTTCTGGTCAAAGACCTGTTTCAGGAATATTCAGGTTATCCAACCTCTTATGGCTGTCAGGGCTTAAAACGGATCGGTTATATTGCCGAAACCAATGCCGAGATTGTCAATCGTTGGGAAAAAGCCGGAATTGTGACCTTTGGACGCACCAATACGCCTGAATTTGGCATTAAAGGTATTACTGAACCAGATGCTTGGGGCATCTGTAAAAATCCGTGGAATTTACAGCATAATAGTGGCGGCTCTTCAGGTGGTTCGGCTTCTGCTGTGGCAGCCGGAATTGTGCCAATTGCGGGTGCTGGCGATGGTGGTGGCTCGATTCGTATCCCTGCCTCCTATTGTGGCCTTTTCGGCCTGAAACCGAGTCGAGGCCGTACCCCCTGGGGGCCGCAAATGAGTGAGGCCATGCATGGTGCAGCGATTCAGCATGTCCTGACCAAAACAGTGCGGGACAGTGCTGCAATGCTGGATGCCACGCATGGTGAAGATCACAGCTCGCTATTTAAGATTCAGCGTCCACAGCATCATTATCTGGATGTGATTCAGCAACCACCGAAAAAACTGAAAATTGCCTTTAATCCCCATTCTACCATTGGCACGCCTGTCTCTCCGGATGCTGTGAAAGCCATCGAACAGACGGCCAAACTGCTGGAATCTTTGGGACATGAGGTGGTTGAAGACCGTCCGGCCATCGATGGCATGCAACTGGCCAAGGATTTTATTACCACCTGGTTTAGCCAGTTTTCATTTATGCTGGATGAAATCCAGAAAGGCTACCCGTCTAAAGCGAAGGATTTTGAACTGGACTCTTTAGCACTGGCGGCTTTTGGAGCTAAAACCAGCGCACTTGATTATATCCAGAACCTGAATAACTGGGGCCAGTACGTGACCCAGATGAATCATTTCTTTGATGATTATGATCTGTATCTGACGCCTGCAACCGCAACCGTCGCACCGAAAAATGGCGAAGTCAAAACACCTGCATGGCAGAAGCCAATTTTAAAGGCTTTATTGGGTGTAGGTAAGGCCCATCTGCTGGCACAAGGTAAACTGGTCGATCAGATTGTCAAAGAAAACCTGAAATGGGTACCTTTTACTCAACTTGCCAATATTACCGGGCTTCCAGCCATGTCAGTACCCTTGTACTGGAATGAACAAAACCTGCCGCTCGGTTCGCAGTTTATTGCACCCTTTGCCCGTGAAGACCTGCTATTGCAATTAGCTGCTCAACTGGAACAGGCACAGCCTTGGGTTCATCAGTACGCCAAAATTCGGATCTAAATTTTAAGCATCAGAGACATCATGAAGATATCTTTGATTGCTCAACTGTATTGGGCAACCCAAAAATCAATAACAAACCAAACAAAGTCGATGCGGCGGCAAACATAAAGATGGTTTCTCCGCCAATTTTATCCCAATAATAGCCCGCCAGAATGCTGCCACTTGCTACGCCTAAGCCCCACATGGTGCTATATAAAGCCTGTCCACGGCCTTGCTGTGCAGCAGAGAAATTCTGGAAAATAACCCGCATGGCGATCATGTGAAATAAACCAAAACTCAAGGCATGAATCGTTTGGGCAAAAAATTGTGCCACAAATGCAGATGGAAATACGCCTACAATCAGCCATCTTAAGCCAGTCATCAACAGGCAAAGTATCACCAAATGACGCCATGACCAGCGTGTCAGAAAGAAGGTAGCATAAGCAAACATAATAATTTCGGCAATAACCCCAATGGACCAAAGCAATCCGATCTGACTGCTACTAAATCCCGCCTGACTAAGATAATTACTATAAAAACTATAAAACGGCGCATGTGAAAACAGCATGATCAGTTCAATCAGAAAAAAACTGTATACAACCGGGCGCTTGAAAATCGGCCACAGGGCTTCCAGCTTTTTCTGTGCAATAGGCGCCGCCGTGGGTTCTTTAATGCTAAAAGACCAGAGAAAAGCCAGAAATGAAATACACAGCAATAAAACTGGAAGCATGCTAATGCTGATAATTTCAAAGATGGTGCCCAAGCCGAATACACCGATAATAAATCCAACCGAACCCCATTTCCGGACTTTGCCATAAAGTTCTGCTCTTTTTTCCCCGAGCCAGAATAGAGTTACGCCTTCAAATTGTGCCAAAATCGCATTTTGAAAAAAGCTGAAAATCAGCATCAGTAAAGCCACTGACTGAAAGCTGTTAGGAATGATAAATATCATCAACCAGATACAGGCTTCCATCCAGGTGGCAATCCGTACCAGCAACATGCGCTTACCAGATTTATCTGCAATCCAGCCCCAAATAAAAGGCGCAAAAAACCGAGTGAGAATCGCAATAGAAGATAAAACACCGATTTCCTGATAGTTAAAGCCTTGATCTTCCAGATACAGACTCCAGAACGGCATGAATGCGCCCACAATCGCATAGTAGAAAAAATAGAATCCTCCCAGTCTGGTACTGATTGCAAGTGCTTGCATTAGATTGTATTCCCTTGCATCTTCAATGGCTTATAAATACTAATAGTTGCGTCATATTGCATTGAATTGCCCTTACTTGCTGTTCAAAGGTCTACAAATCCACAGAAAATATATTTTAAAAAAATTTGTAGACTGCACCCTAAGGCACGAAATTTTCGTAAGTTTATGGCTAAATGTGGCTAAAGTAAAAAATCAATATTGAAAGGCATTTACAATGCGTAAAACATGAATCTATTTTTATAGAGCAACCTCGGATAAAAATGGGAATATTTTTAAGAAGGAGTTATTTCAATTCACCTTTGATACTTAATAAAGCAAAGTTACGGGAATATTGAATACTTTTGAAATAAAAACACGCTTTAAATCTTCTCTCCAAATAGCTAAGCCACTGATTTAAAATCTTCAATCCTCTATTTAAGAGGCCTATTTTTAGAACTAAAATACTCATTGTGGAGTTTAGGTATCGAAGCAATATCCGATAATTCCACTGACTTCGCACTTTAGTAGACAAATCATCTACCTGCACCATAATTCAAAAATATGCCGAAATATAAATAAGATATAAATCTCGAAATCCTACATATCGCTACACTCGCATCTCTAAATCATCTCATTGTAAGTGCTTTTAATATGCCACTCTAGGCAGGTCGAATCTTCGACAATTAAAATTGAGAAACTTATGTTAGTTAATACAAATACTGCTCAAAAAGCGTCTTTCAATCAATTTTCTAATAATGCGACTGAGAACAAACCTAAGCCAAATGAGCAAGAGCAAAAACCGAATCAAGGAGAGCCAGCTCCTATAACCAAAGAGCAAAATGATCAAAAAAATCAGGCGGATAAGAAAAACTCATAATATTATGTTGAATTAATAAAAGAAGCCTATCTCCCTGATAGGCTTTTTGCATTCAAAAGATAAACATTTTCCATAAAAGCCTGAGAAATAAAAAAGCCCATCCTATGATGAGCTCTTTAATCCAATAGATCTAATTCTTACAAGCTGCGAATTCTTGCAGTACAAATTGTTTTACACTTTCATCAAAATTTGGTCTGGAAAGAGCGAGCTTGCCATTTTTCATAGATTTATAACAATAGCTTGCGGCTACGCCTACACCAAACAAAGTCAACAACTTCATTGCTCACCTCATTAACTGTCAGATTTGAATACAAAAATTAGCATTCAAATGTGTAGCTTTCCAACTTAATTTAGAGTGTTTTTTGTACTCCATGTTAATTAATGTATGGGTAGAAAATAACAAAGCTGACCATTAGATAAGCTGTTCTAACGTCAAAGCCTAATTGTTGATGTGCATATCAACCCAATTAAGGAAGCTGTTTTTATCCGTAAATTTAGGTGCAGAACTTATGCTCAGTATTTCTTTATTTCCAAATTTACCACTAATGTTATGGAATGCTTGGACTCTAAATTCCTGAGGCTCTCCTTCGTGCAGCGTTCTAAAATACTCTACTGACTTATCAAACTCACTTTTCTCTTTAAAGCCAGGACGTTCTTTTAAAAACTCATAAACTTGTTCTAGAGCGGGTAAATAATTATTTCTAGGCATTCTATATTCTCTAAAATTATGAGTTTTATTGTGAATGCCTATTCTGAATTAATAGTGATAAGAATTTTTAAGCTTTTCTTACCGTTTATGTAACTCTTTCTTCTTTCAAGCAGTCACGACATACTTTCACTTCTTTACCATCCGCTTGGCATTCGATTTCTGTGACACCATGAAGACCGAATAAACAAAAGATAAAATGCAGCATGACCTTTCTGCACAAAAGATAGCTCCTTCAGGCAAAGGAGGCAAAACTGGAAATAAAACTATAGCAATGGAATCTGGGCGCTCATTTTATCGAAGATTATTTTTCATCCATTGGCGAAAAATTACATTCATATTCACCATAAAAATTCCGTTTCCAGACCCAACTACATTTACGATTTCGAATTGTTTTGAGGTCATCATTCTTATAGTTTAATTGTTATCGCAGATCAGAATGCTAAGCAAAGAGGTCGGTCATGTGTTCAAACTATGAATTCCCCTCAAAAAGTCAGCTCTCTTTATTAGATCTTCATGCAGAACAACTTGAATTGAACATGAAATCACATGTTTACCCCTTAGCACCTGCTCCTATCATGATGCGAGGTGCTGAGGGGTTTGAGTTAGATATTGCACGTTTCGGACTGATTCCCTTTTGGGCGAAAGAATTAAAATATGGTCGACATACTTACAATGCCCGAACTGAAACAATAGCGTCCAAGCCAAGTTTTCGACATGCCTGGAAAAATAACCAGTTTGCTTTAGTGCCCGTGGATACTTTCTATGAACCTAAATATATCGATGGAAAACCGCACTGGTTTGGTATTTCACGTGAAGATGGCAACCCTTTTACCGTTGCAGCCATTTATGATCATGTGCTCATTGAGGGTGAAAAAATCAGATCATTTTCGATGCTGACTATAAATTCCGATCAACACCTATTGATGAAACAGTTCCACCATCCAGATGACGAGAAGCGCTCGATTATTGTGATTCCTGAAGAATCACGCCATGATTGGTTATGCTGCGATCATGAACAAGCTCATGAGTTTTTCTTTGAAATGAGAGATGAGTTTAGAGCGAAACCCAGAGATCACCGGTTGTCGAAAAACTAAAAGCCCTAAAGCAAGTTAGGGCTTTTAAAATGTGAAAGAGCTATTTTTGTTCTCTCAATGGATTTTCCGGTTCTGCATTGGGTTTTTTCTCTGGCTTCACGCCCTTATACGAATCCTGATTGCCTTTATCATCATTAGATTCTTTTTGCGGATTTGATTCTTGCTCTGATTTATTGGTCATGTGTATCTCCTTTATCGATCCATTAAGAAATAAATATGACATCTGATCCTAAACATCAATATTATTTATGTTTCACATTCACTTTTTAGAAAAGCAAACTTTTCTGGAGGCGCTCTCACCTTTCACGACACTTGAAATTTAAATAATCAAATGAGCAGCGCTACCTGATTAGACAGCACAGCATGGAAATATCAGCTTAGGCGGGCATCGATTAAAAGAAAGTATCTGCCGATACATCAAAGCGCTCAGACAAGGCCTTGATATGACGGATATTCAGCTGACGTTTGCCATTCAATATTTCTGAAATTACTGATTGTGTCGCGACATCAGACAAGTCTGCTTGACTAAGCCCGTGTTGCTCCATCAACAAGGCCAAGGCCGTTCGTCCATCACCTTCTGGCATGGGTAGATGTTCATGCTCATACGCCGAAACCAGATCACCCAGTTGATGAATAAGCCCCATTAAAGGATGTGATTCATCATCACCGACAATGTCCAAAAGCTCATCTAGGGCTTCAGTTAGTGTATGAAAGTCATCCTCATTTTCCGGCTTGCTGAGCAATGGTGCAACATAACGCCAGTGATCAACGGCCTGTTTAATCATTGCATTCATTCTAACCTTCCTTCCAATGACCTTTATCATATTCATGGTGAGACAAGACATGGCGAATATAAACGCGTTTTGCCTGATACATCACCACAGCAATCAGCCGAATCTTGTTTCCACCGATATCGAATACATGAAACTTTCCAACCTTATCTACTGCTGGAAAGAGTCTCTTCATTTCAGCAAAATCCTTAGGATGATTGGCCTTCATCAGTCGATACCAACCATCTAATGCCGTTCCAGCCTGTGGCCACTTTTGCGTTGCTTCAAGAATTCGAGCGTGGGTGATCACATGCATATATTTTATCGCATTTTGCTATATTTCTAGTATATATAAATTATCGCATTTTGCAATATATTCTTATCCGGCTATTTTAGTTCTCAATTTTAATCATTTATCGTCATGTAATCCTATTTAAATCATAATCTTATAAAGTATAGATTGTGACCCGTATCATTTAAATCCAGTTGAGTTCAATCGTTATCTTGGATTTTTATTATAAAAATTTCACCCACAAACAAAACCCCCGCCAAGTGATGATTGAACGGGGATTGAGCTTCATTAATACATCCGGTGAATTGGAACATTATTCAATATCTTTCAAGCAATCACGACACTCTTTCACCTCTTCATGATCACAGGTGTAATTGATTTCAGTCGCACCATGAAGGCCAAATAAACAAAATATAAACTGGATCATGCTTTTCTCCTGAATGTAACAAGCTTAATCAGTGATTAAGCTTGTATTGATTTTAAGACTCAATAACTCGATACGGAATAATCGGATCACGACCTGAGTAATAACTTAACCGCCTGAATACATTTCACAATTCAAGCAAAGTTAAGTTTTTGGCATTTAAGTTCGTGCAGGCTCTTCACTTTTAGTCTTTTGATCCTTCTTACAATGATCATTGCCCATCATATGACACATTTTTTCTTTGCAAGATTTAAAACAACAACCTACCATCACGCCCATGCCAAATGCACATATACATCTCATCATAGCTTTGCCCTGTCTTTTTATAAAAAGAGATATATAAATACCATCTATTCATGTTTCACTCTTGAGAGAATTTTCAGGCTTTATGTTGTATATGAAAACTTATGTGAAAGAGAATAATTAAAGTAAAAAGCTCTCATTGAGCAATCCGTGTTTATAAACAAGAAAAAGCCTGCTTAACTCTCCTAAATTAAGCAGGCTTTATAATGTGCTGATTTTCTAATTATTTTCATTAAGTTCTTGGAATGAAGCCAAGATATCACTGGCCCAGCAGTCAATCTGTGTGTGATATATAGAGGCTATGTTTCTAAATGTGCAATAAGCGTTACTTTTCTTAATTGAATGGCTTTAATTTAGGCAAAATATATTTTATTCGTTAAATTTTATGCTTAAGAGAAAACAGATGGACACTTTAGATCAATATGCATAACAATAAATTTGTTCATTTTTTAGGATAAAATTCCCTGTTGCTGTACTGTATGTGAATATCAGGAATTTTTGACTTCTTCTAAAGTTGGTAGATGACTGCTTTCTTTTTGGCTATTTCTCTCTATAATTTTTGATATGACAAATAACAAGATTTTGACATCATGATAAATCGTATACTGATTACTTTATTGATAAGTCTGACAATAAGTGGCTGCCAAAAGCAGCAAGCCGACAGTTCAGCGGAACCTGATCAAGCCCTCAAAGCCCAATTTGAACAATCAGATAATCAACTCAGTGCTTATCTGGACAAACTAGATTCTTCCAGTATTAGTCCAGAAGAAAGAACACGCATACTCTGTGAACAATATCCTAAAGAATATAAAACTCGTTATATGCCAGCTTTATTAAAACTTATGCCTCAGGAATATACAGAAAAAGGACTGCTTACAGATTTAGACAATGCCTTAAGCTTTTATAAGCAGAAAGCCAATATCCAGTGTTAATTCATACTGATTAACGTCTATAACCAAATTTTTACCCTAAAAAACTGCCTGATTCAGGCGGTTTTTTTATGAACGTACAGCTTAAACAGAATTAACGCTACAGTTTTGGCAGATCTTATGAATCATACCCACGCTGCTAGTTAATTCTATTATGGCTGCTAGTTCTGTTGATTATTCCAGATCTTGTTGAGATTGCTGGTTTTTTTGCTGATTACGCTGTGGCTGCTGTTGTTGCTGCTGATCGCGCTGTTGTTGGTTATTTTGTCCCTGCGGCTGTTGTTGCTGCTGGTTATTTTGTTGCTGGTTTGGGTTTTGCTGGTTGTTTTGCTGACGCTGTTGATCTTGCGTGCCTTGTTGGTTTTGCTGTTGTTGCTGTTTCTGTTGGTCTTGCTGTTGATTATTAGCCATGGTGTAACTCCTTACTATTTGCTTTAAATTAATTAAAAGCCGATAGAGTTTCGACTTAATATCTACTCTACGCATTTTTCAGAATTCTCCAACCTATAACCTGTTACAGATTAATTCAATGTAAAAAATGGCAAGCCAAGTAGTTGAAATCAAGATTAATAAGCAACATAAATTACTTTATCCAATAAAATAGACACATGATGAAAGATAATATGTTTCGAAATTTTTATTATTCAATAAAAGGAATAACTTAACCTGAGTAAAATATATAAAAAAGACATTTAAAATATTTTAAAAAATAACAATATATTATCAAGTAAAATATATTAAAAACCTATGCTCATGATATTTATGATTAAATTCAATAACTCAGCCTAAGTATTAATATTTTTAAAAATGGAATAAAACATGCAAAAGGTAATTGTTCTAAACAGTTTTTTAATAAACGAATATACGATACGTAACATTGAATCACGTATAACTACTAAGTTGTTTCCAATTTATCTTGACTTTAATAAAAGATATTTATCAATCAGACTGACATTAATTTTGGTAATTTTTTATTTTTAAAAAGCTTTTATTAACTTAATGTTAGCCAAATAATAAGCCTCTTAAAAAAAGAGGCTTATTCACTTTAAGGTTTATCTTAGATATTCACAACTTTAACAATAATCGTTTGGGTATCTTCCTGCTCTTCAGCCAGATGTAAACGTTTAAGCTCTTTGCTTTTTACTTTGAACTGTAAATTCTGATAAGAAATCGTGCTTGGAATCTGATCAAAATATTGACCATCAGCATCAATTTCTTCCTGAAATAATGGTGTACCCAATTGGTAGTCAAGACTTTTTAAGACTACATATTTTACTGTGGTTTTCATTCTAACGCCCTACTTTCACTAAGCACTTTATTTTTATTTTTACCACTGTTCAGCTTGAGAAGAAACCTCTATTTGAAAAAATAGTCTAAGCTTTAACCACTCAGGTTTTGTGATCAAATCAGTATCAAATTGTACTAATCCATGAAAAATTTTAACTTTCATAAAAATATAAATATACTCGGAGTTGAACGACAGAAAAAATCTGTCTAAATTAAGCTAAAACCACTCGGATCATAAAGAAAATATAGAGACTATGATAAAGACCTGTTGCAACTTACTCGAAGAGAAAAATATAAAAATTGCCTTTATTGAAAGTGCGAGCTCTGGATATCTATGTAGCCAGTTTTCCATCTGTAAAAGTGACGGCGCCGAAATTCTGGCTGGCGGATTGGTCTGCTACGATGTTGGTGTAAAAACTTCGGTATTAAACATTCCCCAGACTTTGATCAATAGTTACACTGCCGAATCCATGCCAGTTACTGTTGCCTTGGCAGAAGCGGGTAAAAAGATGTTCCGGGATGCAGACTGGATTATTGCCTGTACAGGTTTGCTTAAACCCGGTGGTAGTGCGACACCAGAGAAACCGGAAGGGACTTTTTTTGTAGCAATTAATGATGGTACTCAAGTGCATCAATTCCAGTATTATTTGAAAGGTACTCCACTCGAACGTCTGAATAAACTGTCTGCCGTGGTTGCACACGATATGATTAATCTACTCAATCATTAATCTAGTTTTATAATTACGCCGCAACAAGCTTCATTATTTCTACTGTATTTTAAGATAGATTAGCATGATCAAATGCTAATCTATTTTTTGCGGGTAGAATAACCATGAATATTAAAACTGCGCTGTTTCTGCTCCCTCTTGGCTTGCCCAGTCTGGCTTTTGCTACGGTCGGTGGCCCACAAAATATTGAAATTCTAGGCTATGAAGTCAAAGAGCAAAAGCTCTATGTCATGCGTCATTACCTTGATGGTCGTGGGCGCTTGCCACAGCTGTATTATTATAATTTTAAATCCGCAAAACCGAATCAGTTGATTCAGGTCAACTCCTTATATATCAATCCAAAAACCAAACGTATTGATTATGACCAAGACAGTCGCAAGTTTGATCAGGACATTGCCAAAATCAAAAAACGTTTAGTTCCACTGAGTCCGATTCAAAGTTCAAAGCCACAACTTAAAATGTTAAAAACCACAACAGGGACGGCAGCTGCCTGGTACGATCCACAAGAAAAAGTGCCAAAATGGACTTATCAATATCAAGTCAAATCTGGCTCACAAAAAAGTCCGACCCATCAAGCGGTCAGTTATCAGCAAGGTCTAAAAATTAGTCAGGCCTATAAAGTTCCTAAACAGAATAAAACGCTGGTGACAGTCAAGTATCTGGGGATTCCTTTTGAAACAGGCTATAGCATTGAAGATCCAGTCCTGTTAAGTCGATAAAAAATAAGGTCTCGATTGAGACCTTATTTTTTATTCAAGATATTAATAAATATTAAGCCGCTGTAGAACGCTCGGCGATCGGTACTACTTTACGCAGTTCCGGCCCAGTATAATCCGCGCTTGGACGGATAATACGGTTGTCTGCACGCTGTTCCATCACATGTGCTGCCCAACCTGTGACACGTGACATGACAAAAATCGGGGTAAACAGCTTGGTTGGAATGCCCATAAAGTGATAAGCCGAAGCATGGAAGAAATCGGCATTACAGAATAATTTCTTCTCACGCCACATCACTTCTTCGCAGCGCACTGAGACCGGATAAAGTACCGTATCACCGACATCTTTGGCTAAACGCTCAGACCAGATTTTGATGATGCCATTACGCGGATCATTGTCTTTATAAATCGCATGACCGAAGCCCATAATTTTTTCTTTACGTTCCAGCATGCCCAGCATTTCACGTTCAGCTTCTTCAGGCGAGGTCCAGTTTTCGATCATGTCCATCGCAGCTTCGTTGGCACCGCCATGTAGAGGGCCACGCAAGGAACCGATTGCGCCGGTAATACAAGAATGCATGTCAGATAAAGTCGATGCACATACACGCGCCGTAAAGGTCGAAGCATTAAATTCATGCTCTGCATATAGAATCAAGGAAACATTCATCACCTGTTCATGCAGTTCATTTGGCTTTTCGCCACGTAATAAATGCAGGAACTGTGCACCGATTGAATCATCATCGGTATTTTCTTCAATACGTACACCGTCATGACTATAACGATACCAGTAACAGATAATTGCCGGTAAAGTGGCAAGAATACGGTCTGCAATATCCTGTTGCTGTTCAAAAGACAGTTCAGTTTCAAGATTGCCCAGCATCGACACGCCAGTACGCATCACATCCATCGGATGAGAATCGGCAGGAATACGCTCTAGCACTTCTTTTAAGGCTTGAGGTAGCGTGCGCAAAGATTTTAATTTGGCTTTATAGGCAACTAACTGCTCTGAAGTTGGCAGTTCGCCAAAGAAAATCAGATAAGCCACTTCTTCAAACTGGCAATGTTCAGCCAGATCCTGCACGTCATAACCGCGATAGGTCAGACCTGCGCCACTTTTGCCTACAGTTGAGAGTGAAGTTTTCCCTGCCACTTGTCCACGCAATCCTGCGCCGGTGAGTACTTTTCCTTCAGCCATTTTTTTAATTCTCCTGTTTAAACAGTTTATCTAATGTGTCTTCGAAGCTGTGATAATCTAAAAATTCGTAGAGTTCTTTGCGTTGCTGCATAATATCCAGCACATTCACCTGAGTGCCGTGTTCACGCACCGAACGCATCACTTCAAGGGCTGCCTTTTGCATGGCACGTGTCGCTGATAATGGATACAGCACCATGCCAATACCCTGCTCTGCCAACTCATTTACCGTATAATACGGTGTATCACCAAATTCGGTAATATTTGCCAAGACTGGCACACCAACTGCATCGCATACGGTGCGATACATAGTGATATCGGTCATCGCTTCGGCAAAAATTGCATCTGCACCCGCTTCAACACAGGCACAAGCACGATCAATCACCGCTTGCAGGCCTTCTTTTTGTAGCGCATCGGTACGCGCCATGACCACAAAGTTTGCATCGGTTTTCGCATCGACCGCCGCTTTAATACGATCGACCATTTCCTGCTGTGACACAATTTCTTTATTTGGACGATGACCACAACGCTTTTGTGCCACCTGATCTTCAATATGCACCGCGGCTGCACCAGCTGCAATCATCTGTTTGATCGTGCGGGCAATATTTAATGCGCCGCCCCAACCGGTATCGATGTCGACCAATAAAGGTGTATCAACACGTTCTGTAATCCTGCGTACATCTTCCAGAACATTATCCAGACTGGTCATGCCCAGGTCAGGCAAACCATAAGAATAATTCGCGACACCCGCACCTGATAAATAAATGGCTTTATAACCGACTTGTTTGGCCATCATGGCAGCATAGGCATTTACCGTACCCATAATTTGCAATGGTTTCTCGACTTCAAGTGCTTGTCTAAATCTTAGACCTGCAGACATTTGTTCTGTCATCTTCCTTTTCCACAGTCTTGGCTATAATTATTGAAACTCGAGTATACTCATTTGGCTTGCTCATTCCACAATCTGATAGAACAAATACTCTAAAACTTTAGTCAAATTTTTAAGTTTTACTTTACCTAATCCGGCAAATACTGCGCTTATGCGGTGCAATTATGAAATATGTACATATATTTGCTATGATGGCGTTTCAATCTTTATTGACATGTTGATGTATTATCTCCTATGCAAGACCTCGCCCTAGAACCGCTCGCCAAAGATCTGCCACAGACCAAACGTGGTCATGAGCGTTGTATTGCGCTGCTGATCAGTGCAACCGAGCTGTTTCTGGAACGGGGTTATGATGCTGTGTCTCTGGATGATATCGTCCAGCATGCCGGAGGCTCCAAAGCTTCGATCTATAAATACTTTGGCAATAAAGAAGGCTTGTTTAAAGCCATTTGCGATTATCGTCGTATCAAGTTTTTTGAAGATATCAGTATTCCGATCGAACTGATGGCACTGGATTTTCGTAGTTATTTAGTACACACGTTGCTCAATTTTTATCACCAGATTATGCAACCTGAAAACTCGGCCTTTATGCGTCTGGTGCTGGAACAAAGTCAGCGCAATCCGGAACTTGCTCAACATATTCATGAGCGAGGCCCGGTGCATGTGCAAAGTGCCATTGCCACGGCTTTAGAACAGGCAGATGCGCAAGGTTTACTGCATTGCGAAAATCCGCAATATTCTGCACAGCTGTATTTTGGTATTTTGCGCAATCTGGAATGGCGCATCCTGATGGGAATTTCCATACAAGAAGATGATCAGGAAATCGACAAATACATCAGTTATTGTGTGGATCGCTTTTTAGACGGTCATCAAAAAGTCTAGTTTTTTTGCATTTTTCATTGCTTATAGTATATTAGCCGATTCCGTATTTTTTCTTAAACTAACCAACAACTGATTGTTGATCGAGTTTTTCGGCAATTATTGTGGAGTAACGAATGGCTCTCCGTCACTTTCTCACCTTACGCGATTTATCAACTTTAGAACTTAACCAGATTTTGCAACGCGCAATTGAGCTTAAGCGCAAACAGCATAACAATGAAGTGTTCCAACCATTTGTTGGTAAAGTGATGGGCATGATTTTTGAGAAATCGAGTACCCGTACGCGTGTTTCGTTTGAAGCTGGCATGAGCCAATTTGGTGGTAGCGCAATTTTCCTGTCTTCTCGCGATACCCAGTTAGGCCGCGGTGAACCGATTGAAGATTCTGCACGCGTGATCTCAAGCATGCTGGATATCGTGATGATCCGTACTTTCGGTCATGATATCGTGGAACGTTTTGCATCTTACTCAAAAGTTCCTGTGATTAATGCTTTAACAGATGATCACCATCCTTGCCAGTTACTTGCTGACATGCAGACCTATGTAGAGCAACGCGGCTCAATCGAAGGTAAAACTGTTGCCTGGATCGGTGATGGCAACAACATGTGTAATTCATATATTGAAGCAGCACACATGTGGGGCTTTAATCTGAAAATTGCAGCGCCAAAAGGTTATGAACCACAAGAAAAATTCCTGTCTGAATTTGCGCATTGTGTTGAACTGGTCGATACCGCTGAAGATGCAGCCGTGAATGCTGACCTGATTGTGACTGACGTTTGGGCAAGCATGGGCCAAGAAGAAGAACAAAAAATCCGTGAGAAAGCATTTGCAGACTATCAAGTGAATGAACGCCTGATGGATCTTGCGCATCCGGATTGTTTGTTTATGCACTGCTTACCTGCGCACCGCGGCGAAGAAATTTCAGAAAACTTGCTTGACCATAAAAATGCCGTGGTTTGGGATGAAGCTGAAAATCGCTTGCACGCGCAAAAAGCTCTGGTTGAATTCCTGATTAATGAAAATCTGAAAAAAGACTAAATTAAAAGCTGAATCTTCACAAATTAAGCACCAATCTCTGGTGCTTTTTTTGTCTCAGCTCTTATAATCATGATTGAAATGGAATAAAAAGTGATGTTATACAATGCAAAATAAATATTGGGCCTTGGCACTATTGGCAGGTTTTAGCAGTGCGACCTTCTCCGTTCATGCTTCTGAATTTGATCAATATCTTCAGGAAAAAAATATTATTGACAGCAAATTTAAAATTCAGAAAAAAGCTGAACTGAATGAATTACTCGCGGTACTCAGTGCAGAAGATTCCAGAACTTTACCTTTACAGATCGACCAGAATACAATTATTGAACAATTACAGTTAAGTGCCAATAAAACCACATTAAAAGGTTTAATCACCACACCGGATTTTAGCCAATTTGAAAAAGATCTGGGCCGCAAAGAAGTGATGAAAATGATCCGTAATAATCTGCTCAATAATTGCGAGATTTTCTTTGAGCATCGCTATCAGATTGAAAACCCATACAAGGTCGAGCTCAGCCTGAGCTCGCAAACACAAACCTATAAAACTGATATTTCCCAGAAAGATTGCAAATTGAAATAGTCTAAAGAAATAAGATATTGGCTTTTATTCAGGATTAAAACATCAAGAAAACAAAGAGGTCGCTATAGCTGCCTCTTTTTGATGAGGTTTGCTGTTATATCCTGCTAACGCACCAAACCTTGCGGCTGTAGAATTATAATCAGTGCCCCCAGTATTACTACCATCCCGCCAAGCAAATCCCAACGTGACAGTGTGACTTGATCAACGAAGCGCAACCACATTAGCGCCGAAAAAATATAGATGCCACCATAAGCGGCATAAATCCGTCCAGAAGCAGCCGGATGCAAGGTGAGTAGCCAAACGAAAGCCGCCAAAGCCAGAGCTGTCGGAATCCACAACCAGTGACTTCTTCCCTGATTTAAAATCAGGTAGGGAAAATAACAGCCTAAAATTTCCATCAATGCCGTGACCAGAAACAGGCAAAAAGTGGTGAGCAGCTTGGTAATTTGAATATCCATGATTTGTCTTTTGAACTGTATGAATGAATTTGATGATTTAAAATATGAGTGCATGAAAAAACCCGTGCTTGCACGGGTTTTATTTTTTCATATTGATTAAGCAGGTTCAGCAGTCTGGTCTTCAAAGACTTCAAGTTTTAAGCCAACAGCTTTACCATTTTCTTTCTTCACCGACACTGCAACATTACCGCCATTTTCAGCCAGTTCACCAAACAGGATCATTTCTGCCAATGGTTTTTTCAGGTGTTCCTGAATCAGACGCTGCATTGGGCGTGCGCCCATTAAACGGTCATAGCCTTGCTCTGACATCCATTCACGCGCACTCTGATCCACTTCCAGCATGACTTTCTTATCATCAAGTTGCGCTTGAAGTTCGGTCAGGAATTTATCCACGACATTTTCAATGATGCTGCTTGGCAATGCCTTGAACTGAATCACGCCGTCAAGACGGTTACGGAATTCCGGAGAGAAGGCTTTCTTCATCGCTTCCTGGTTATCGTTGCTATTGTCCTGTTCCATAAAGCCAATGCTAATACGTGAAATACTTTCAGCACCAATATTGGTGGTGAGGACTAGGACAACATTACGGAAATCCGATTTACGTCCGTTATTGTCAGTCAAGGAACCATGATCCATAATCTGCAATAACAGGTTAAAGACATCTGGATGCGCTTTTTCGATCTCATCAAGCAATAGCACGCAATGTGGATTTTTGTGAATCGCATCAGTCAACAAACCACCCTGATCAAAACCGACATAGCCCGGAGGTGCACCGATTAAACGCGACACCGCGTGGCGTTCCATGTACTCGGACATATCAAAGCGAACCAGCTCTACGCCCATCTGCTTAGCCAGCTGCTTGGTCACTTCAGTTTTACCGACACCGGTTGGGCCAGCAAAAACAAAGCTGCCCACAGGTTTATCGGGTGATTTCAAACCGGCACGAGACAGTTTAATGGCCGACGCTAAAGCTTCGATCGCTTCATCCTGACCAAAGACCACCCGTTTCAGATCGCGCTCAAGATTTTCCAGTACGCTCTTGTCATCTTTAGAGACCGTTTTTGGTGGTATACGCGCAATTTTCGACACGATATCTTCGATGTTTTCTACCGTGATCAAACTGTCATCTTGTTCAGCTTTTAAACGGCGCTGCGCACCTGCTTCATCAATCACGTCAATGGCTTTATCTGGCAAGAAACGGTCATTGATGAACTTCGCAGAAAGTTCAACCGCAGATACCAATGCCTGATCGTCATATTGCACATGATGGAAATCTTCAAACTTCGATTTCAGGCCACGTAGGATATCAATGGTTTCAGAAATAGATGGCTCATTCACATCGATTTTCTGGAAACGGCGTGACAAAGCATGATCTTTCTCAAAAACCTGACGGTATTCCTGAAAAGTGGTTGAACCAATGCAACGTAAAGTGCCATTGGCCAATGCAGGCTTGATCAGATTCGATGCATCCATGGTGCTGCCCATACTGGAGCCTGCACCAATAATCATGTGAATTTCATCAATAAACAGCACAGCTTCAGGTTTCTTTTTCAGCGCATTTAAAAGCTGTTTCAGGCGTTTTTCAAAGTCACCACGGTATTTTGTTCCGGCAACCAATGCTCCAATATCCAGACTGAAAATTTCAGCATTTTCGAGTGGTTTTGGCGCTTTACCATTAACGATCAACCATGCCAAACCTTCTGCAATCGAGGTTTTACCGACCCCCGGATCACCGACAAGAAGTGGGTTGTTTTTACGGCGGCGGCACAGAATTTGAGCGGCACGTTCAATTTCTTTTTCACGACCAATCAGTGGATCGGTCTTGCCTTTTTGCGCTTCGATATTGAGATTCGTCGTATACAGTTCAAGCGGACCTGAACTGGCTGAAGATGCAGACTCACCATCGAGGTCTTCAATTTCTTCTTCACCCTGTACTTCTTCTTTACGCGTACCATGAGACAGGTACTGAGTTAGCGTAAGGCGATTAATTTGATGACGTTTCAATAGATAGACGGCAAATGAGTCACGCTCAGAATACATCGCAACCAGAATATCAGCACCTTCTACAGTCCGATCACCACCGCTAGATTGCACGTGAAAAATCGCGCGCTGCAAGATCCGGTCAAAACTTTCTGTTGGGTGTGGTGCCTGATCACTATTTTCACCAAGCTTAGGGGTATGCTGTTCTACGTATTCTTCTAATTCCTTGCGCAACACGATAATGTCTGCGCCACATGCTTTAAGCGCATTTACGGCAGAGTCATTGTCAAGTAAGGCTAATAATAAATGTTCTACGGTCAGGAACTCATGTCTCTTTTGACGAGCCATGCTGACAGCCAAACGTAGTGATACTTCTAATTGACGACTGAGCATGTAACCCCCTTAATCTTTAGGCTCTATTTGGCAAAGTAATGGATGACCTTGTGATCGAGCATAATTATTGACTTGGTTCGCTTTGGTTTCCGCAATGTCTCGAGGATAGACCCCAGCTACACCCTTTCCTTCATAATGTACAGTTAGCATTACTTGTGTAGCTTGGTCAAGATTCATTGCAAAGTATTGTTGTAAAATTTCAATTACAAATTCCATCGGGGTATAGTCGTCGTTCATTAAAACGACAGCATATAAGGGCGGACGTTTCAGTTCTGGCGGTGCAGTCTGCACAGCAAGGTCAGAATCATCACCTTCCAGAGGTTCATTTGCTAAATGCGGGCTGATATGCCAATCAACAATTCCAGATTCATAAAAAGAATTTTTGATATCACTTAAACACATTTGACGTTTATTGCTTGGCATAAGATTTATATTTCACACTTAATTTGCATTTGCTTCGGTTTTCGGAATTTCTGACAAGGCGGCAGATTGATTTTCAACTGCTTTGCCCTGTTCCCAGCTAAAACGACGGATCACCGGTTTGGCACCGCTGAGACGTATCTCAATAAATTCTGGCTTAAAGCCTTTTGGCATGCTCCAGCGACCGGTTAAACGCTCATAATTTTCAAAATTAAAGTTTTTGTCTTCCAGTGGCACCACCAGAATTTCAGTCCCTTTAATCAAGCGTAATTCAATACTCCCTGAGGCACGACTTTTGCCCGGACTAACTTGAACCAGATCAATCTGATATTCAAAGGCATTTTCAGGCAAAGGCTTAATCGACAGGTTTTGCACGGCCAAAGCCAAACCGCCACGCTGACGTAAGACCTCGCGATAAATGGTTCCGACACTTTCAGCCTGCACCTGTTCATCACGCGCCTTGGTCATGGCCAGATAGAGATCATTGGCATTACTCACCGCCAGATCACGCTCCTGAACCGCAGTATTCAGATTCTTATTTAATGTTTCCAGACTGGCTTTTTGTGTCTGTACCACATCGACCAGTTGCTCTGCATCTGCATCATAACCCGCCGCAGTCAAACCCTGACGGTGTCCTACGGTATATCCGAGCACACCACTACTCAAGATCAATACAGCCGCACCAATGACCAAGGGCGTATTGCCTTTCATCAAAGATTTTTTTGCAGCTGGTTCCTGAGGAATGGTCGTATTTGACTCGTTATTCGGCATTTTGATCTCTTGTTTGCTTTATTCAAGACACACATTTAAATCCAAATCTAAATGTGTGTGAAGTTCTAATACGTTTCTTATGGTAATAAACCAATATTATTTAAGCCAGCATCTTCGGCAAATCCGAACATCAGGTTCATGTTTTGTACGGCCTGACCTGCTGCACCTTTCACCAAGTTATCCTGTACAACCAGGACTACCAGCTTGGTCGGTTGCGGCTTGTACAAGGCTATACGCAACTGATTGGCACCACGCACTGAACGGGTTTCTGGTGAGCTGCCTGCTGGCATGACATCGACAAAAGTTTCATTGGCATAGAACTGTTCATACAATGCCTGTAAATCTGCTGCTTGTCCTGCTTCAGTGAGATCGATGTAGATGGTCGACAACATACCACGGATCATTGGCACCAAATGCGGAACAAATAAAATGTGATCAAACACATCTTTTTGACCTGAGATATTTTCCAGGGCTTCGACAATTTCAGGGTGATGGCGGTGACCTGCTACGCCATAGGCTTTAAAGTTATCGGCATTTTCAGTATAGATGCCGCCCAAGCTTGCTTTACGACCTGCACCCGACACACCTGATTTCGCATCAATAATAATGCTTTCAGGTTTCACTAATGCGTCACTTGATGTTAATACTGGCGCCAGCCCCAACTGAACCGTGGTTGGATAACAACCCGGGTTTCCAACTACATTGGCCTGTTTAATTTGTTCACGATTCAATTCAGATAAACCGTAAATAGAGTCTTTCAACAGTTCTGGGCAAGCATGTTGCATGCCATACCATTTTTCAAACTGTTGCAGATCTTGTAAACGGAAATCTGCAGCCAGGTCAATGACTTTGGTCTTTGCAGCCACAAGCGCTTCGGCATGTTTCATTGCGACACCATGCGGCGTTGCAAAGAACACGACATCACATTTTTTAAGTTCATCGATATTTAAATCTGAATATTGAAGATCGGTATGTCCGCGTAAGCTTGGGAACATATCATCTACACGGCGACCATTTTCGGTACGTGATGTTAGTACATTCACCTGTACATTTGGGTGTCGTAGCAAAAGACGCAACAATTCAACGCCTGTATAACCTGTACCACCGACAATACCAACAGTAATCACGATCACTACCTCAAATCAAAGTTTCCATTTCATAACTGCGTAGTATGACAGGAAGTTGAGGTTTTCTAAACTGTTTCAGCGGGGATTACTGGTTTTTTATAAGCACTGAAGACAATTTTAAAATTAAAGAGAGATGGAAAAGTAATATCTATATTGCTTAGGCTATTTTAAGCCTTTATTTCCCTCTCATTCTCTATTCAGTTCAATTTAAGCTTCCCACCAATATGGCAACGGCGTATTTTTTAGCATTTTCCGATGCTGTTGAAAATTTGCATCATATTTCTGAACTTCCGCCCAAAACCTTGGACTATGATCAAAATATTGGGTATGTGCCAGTTCATGTACCACGACATAACGGGTAATTTCTTCGGGAAATAACACCAAAGCACTATTCAGCATAATGTCATGCTGAGCAGAGCAACTGCCCCAGCGGGTTTTGGGCTGTCGAATATTGCACTTCTTAAAAGGCAGATTACATTGCTGTGAGACAAGATTTAAATATAGGGGAAGCTGGTCTTTGGCATAGCTGATGACAAAAGCTGTTAAATATTCTTCAGAATGTCGATCACTGACACAGAGCTGGAACTTCTCAGAATCGAAAACAAAGTTATGTTTCTGGCTTTGATAATGAATCTGAACTGGCACGTTTAAATTAAACAACTGCAGCTCAGTTGGTAGCGTTCGGTCTATTTTTTGGACTTTTTCCTGCTGCGATTGCCAGGTTTTAATCAGCCATTGTTCTGATTGTTTTAAAAACTCTTGAACTTGGCGCTGTGTACAAAACTGCGGCACAGTTAATTTAATTTGCGTCGGCTCTACACGCAGTCTCAAGCGTGTTGCGCGTAATTTTCGAGTGATTTGGATTTCAGGGAGGTTTGGGGTCATATTTTATTGATTTTATTTTTAATCCTCCCTAACCCTCCTTTTTCAAAGAGGGGCTTTTAAAAGTCTCCCTTCTTGCACTTGTTTTAAAGCAGTGCTTTAAAACTTCGCTCAGGGAGATTTAGGGGAATTTAATTTATAAAATTAAAGGATTAAACCGCAGTACGTTCTTCAATACCGTCATTGGTTGCCACAATTGCGATGTCCGCTTTATTAATCGCAAAAATTCCGTTACAGACCACGCCAGGAATGTTGTTGAGCGTTTTTTCAAGCTCAAGTGCATTTAAGATATTCAGATTATGCACATCTAAAATCACATTACCATTGTCAGTCACGACACCTTCACGATATGCAGGATCACCGCCCAAAGAGACAATTTTACGTGCAACCGCAGAACGTGCCATAGGAATTACTTCAACTGGCAGTGGGAAATCGTGTCCCAATTGTCCGACCCATTTTGAATCATCCACGATACACACAAATTTTTTCGCAATCGATGCCACAATTTTTTCACGTGTCAGTGCTGCACCACCACCTTTGATCATATGCAAATGACGATCAATTTCATCTGCGCCGTCGACATAAGCATCTAGTCCGCCGACAGAGTTCATATCGACCACTTCAATGCCTAACTTCTTAAGACGTTGCGCCGTTGCTTCAGAACTTGCCACAGCCGCTTCTAACTGAAGTTCTGGCAATAAATCGATTAAAAAGTTAACCGTACTTCCGGTACCTACGCCTAAAATGCCGCCTTTTGGTAAGTGTTTCAGAGCAGCACGGGCCGCTGCTTGTTTTTTCTCATCTTGGGTTGCATATAGACTCATGGCTTCACTCAACTATTTTGGACTTTTGCAGTATTTTCGAACCGCAAAGCCGTATGGTTTGTTACAATAAGCGCCTATTTTAAACTGTTAGATGGAAAATTAACATGCTGTCTCGTTTGGTTCGACAAATATTACAAGCAACGGTCTACGATGTTGCAATCGAAACTCCACTCGAAGCAGCACCACGAATTAGCGAACGACTCAATAATAACATCCGCTTTAAACGTGAAGATTTACAACCCGTTTTTTCATTCAAATTACGTGGTGCTTATAACCGCATTAGTCAATTGCCGAAATCTCAACTGGAACGTGGTGTCATCACAGCTTCAGCAGGCAACCATGCGCAAGGCGTGGCATTATCGGGTAAAAAATTGGGTATTCGCGCCATTATCGTAATGCCAAAAACAACACCAGATATTAAAGTCCAAGCGGTAAAACGCCTTGGGGGTGAAGTTGTTTTACATGGTGACTCATTCGACGTTGCCAACAAATATGCAATTCAACGTGCTCAAGAAGATGGCATGACTTTTATTCCGCCTTATGATGATGAGCTGGTGATGGCGGGTCAAGGTACCATTGCCAATGAAATTCTGCGTCAATGGCGTGATGTCGATTATGTATTTGTAGCGGTAGGTGGCGGTGGCCTGATCGCAGGTGTGGCAGCCTACCTAGGTGATGTTGCCCCGCATGTCAAAGTCATTCCGGTGGAATATGACGAATCGGCATGCTTAAAAGCAGCTTTAGAGGCCAATGAACGTGTCATTTTACCTTCTGTGGGTTTATTCGCTGACGGTACAGCCGTTGCACAAATTGGTGAAAAACCATTTGAAGTGATTCGCCTGCAAAAGTCAGATAATTCTGGCCCGATCGTAGAACCACATGTGGTACTGGTCAATACCGACGAAATTTGTGCAGCCATTAAAGATACTTATGACGAATGCCGCAGCATTGTCGAACCCTCAGGTGCTATGGCATTGGCCGGCATTAAAAAATATGTCGAAGAACATAAAATCGAAGGCAAAAATATGGTGTCGATTGTATGCGGTGCTAACATGAACTTCGACCGTTTGCGTTATATCGCCGAACGTACCGAACTCGGTGAACGTAAAGAAGCGATTTTTGCCGTGACGATTCCGGAACAGAAAGGTTCATTCCTCAACTTCTGTCGCGCTTTGCAAGGTCGCAATATTACCGAATTTAATTACCGTGCCAGTGATGTCTCTGCTGCTCAAGTATTTGTTGGGATCAGCTTAAAAAATGGTGAAAAAGAACGTCAGGAAATTTATGAAACGCTAAAATTCCAGTATGACGTCGATGACCTGTCTGATGATGAAGTGGCAAAACTGCATATTCGTTACCTGATCGGTGGTCATGCCGATATTGAAAATGAACGCCTGTTCCGGGTGGAATTTCCAGAACGTCCTGGTGCTTTATTAATGTTCCTGGAACGTCTTGGCCCAACGCATAACATTACCCTGTTCCATTACCGTAACCACGGCGCTGCGGAAGGGCGTGTTCTGGTGGGTCTGGAGGCGACCGATGCGCAGCAGAATCCGGATGGCTTGATTGAAACCCTTGAAACCATTACATATCCATATCAGGAAATTACCAATAATCTGGGCTATCAGCGCTTCCTGAAGTAATTGTTAAAATATAGACCGCCTTTCGAGGCGGTTTTTTATGTGCAACTCAAAATCATGATCATACTATTTATCTCGGCATAGCTTGCTGAATAGCAGCGCAATTTTTACGAAATTCTCTTACACTAAAGTTGAGATGTAATAAAAATAGTTAGGACAATATTCATGGCATTATTTGCAGTGATTGGGCTGGGTAGTTTTGGTGCGACTGTGGCCACGCAACTGATCAGTCTGAATCATGAAGTGATCGGAATCGATCTGAATAAAAAATATGTAGAAAATATTTCTGATCAACTGACCCATGCTGTAATTGCCGATGCAACCGATGAGCATGTGCTGGATGAACTGAATGTGCAGCGTTGTGATGCCGTAGTCGTGGCGATCGGAGAAGATATTGAAGCCAGTATTTTGTGTGTATTGCACCTGAAAAATATGGGCGTCAAAAAAATCTGGGTAAAAGCCAAATCCAAATCCCATCACATGATTCTGACCCATCTCAATGTCGAGAAAATCATTCATCCTGAAGAAGATATGGGCGTGCGTGTGGCTCAGTCTTTAAGCTACCCGATGGTCAGTCGTTATATGGCACTGGAAGATGATCATTATATTGTCAAAATTGAGATTCATGCCGATCATCATGCTACGCCGCTCAACCAACTGATGAAGCACGCCCCTGAAATCACCACCTTATTACATAAGCGCGGATCAGTGGTGCAATACCAGGTCGCATCCGACCTGATTCTGCAGGAAGGCGATATTCTTGTGGTTGAAGGATTACTGGAGCCTTTACGCCATCTCGCCAGATATTTTAAAGCGCTATGAGAAGTTCTGACTTAAAGCAACATAGAACCATTAATCTCAGCCCGCCGAGTTTATTGGCCTTGGGTTTTCTCGGATTAATCCTGATCGGTTCACTGCTACTGATGTTACCTATTGCCCATCAGGGTGATATCAGCTGGTTGCAAGCCATTTTCACGGCTACTTCTGCGGTGACCATTACCGGACTGTCCGTAGTGAATGTCGGTGAAGCCTATACGGTATTTGGCCAGATTGTCATTATGTTTCTGCTGCAATGCGGTGGACTGGGTTTTATGACCTTTGCCATTCTGGCAGTGATGAGTCTGGCACCCAAGATGGGGCTCAAACAGCAAGTCATGGCACAGGAATCGATTGGCCAGACCAGCCTGAAAAAAGTCAGTTTTACCATTAAAGCGGTATTTTTATATTCCCTGTTTTTTGAAGCTATCGGTACGCTGATTCTGACCTTGTCCTGGCTCAGAGAATATCCGTTCAGTGAAGCACTCTTTTATGCTGCCTTTTATAGTGTGTCAGCGTTCAATAATGGTGGATTTTCGCTTTTTCCAAATAGCTTGATGAGCTTTTCAGGGCAGTATCTGATCACCTTTACCATCAGTATGCTGTATATCATTGGTGGTATCGGCTTTCTGGTGCTGATGGATGTCAAGCAACATAGACGCTGGCGCAAGTTAAGTACCAATAGCAAGCTCATTCTTTCGACGATTCTGGGTCTTAACTTAAGTGCGTTTATTGTGCTATGGCTGCTCGAAGCCTCTAATCCGCAAACTTTGGGCCTGATGAGTCTAGGCGATCAAGCCGTGAATGCCTGGTTCCATGCCACTGTTCCCCGCTCTTCAGGCTTTAATAGCTTACCGATGGAGCAAATGAGTGATGCATCGACCCTCGTCACCATGTTTCTGATGTTTATTGGCGGCGGCTCCTTAAGTACGGCGGGCGGAATTAAAGTCGGCACGTTTATTATTGTATTGATTAGCGTAATCAGTTTTTTAAGACGTGAAGATGAAATCCGTCTGTTTAATCATTCTATTCCCGAAAAAACTACGTTTAAGGCACTGGCTGTGGTCTGTATTACGGCAGCCTTAATTGTGATGGGTTTTATGAGTTTATTAATTCTGGAACCTGAACATGAATTTCTCGATCTGTTATTTGAAGCCGTGTCAGCAGCCTGTACGGTCGGCTTGACCCGAGGAATAACCGAAGAACTGCAACCTGCCAGTTTGATTATTTTGATGCTGTTAATGTTTGCAGGACGTTTAGGGCCACTGACTTTAGCTTATTTCATTGCTACCCCGAAAAAGAGCCGAATCAAACATCCGCCTTCAGAAATCCAGATTGGTTAAACCACCCAATAAAAAAACCATGCTACAGCATGGTTTTTTTATATTAATTCTAAAATGATGAAGCCTGGAAACTTAGAACCAGTTCATTAAGGAAACACCCAAGCCCACATAAGTGGCACGATGGTTATAATCAATCAGACTTTCGCCATAGCCATCAAAAAGCTGGAATTGACCACGTAAACGGCCACTGATCGGGAATGACCAGTCAAACTGGATTGCACCACGATTGTCATCACCGCCTTTTAAGGTATGACGCAGCATCAAGGAAAAATCATGCTCGTTATGACGATAAAAAGCCGTCATGTCGCCGCGTCCAATATAGTTCTTGATCTCGGGATTGTTATCGTCGTCACGATTCTCTTCAAAGCGATACCAAGGGCGAACCATCAGGGCAAAATTGTCTTTTTCAAAGCCCAGATTCAGCATGACGCGGTTCCAGCTACGCGACAACGGGTCAGAACGGCCATTGGACTGATGATTAATGGTTAGTCCCAACATACGCCAGTTAAGACCAAAAAGGTCATAATTGGTACGCAAAACAAAACTTGCTTCGGGTTCATAATTGGTTTCACGAAACGGACGTGACTCTTCCGAGTTATAGACCTGCCAACGTGAAGACTGAGTATAACCGAGCCAGAGATCCCCATTATTCCCCAGAATATTTTCAACCGCCTTGGTCTTTAAAGACAGTTGAAACTTAGCTTCAGTTGAGGTGAGATTCTGTTTCTCTGTCTCTATATTGTTGGGATTTTCACTCTCGGGTAATTCATTTTTCTTTGAAGTCCAAAAACCGGGCATCAGGTAAATTGGCTGATAAGAACGGATGTTCCAGGTACCCAGTTTACTTTCCGGAGACAATTCCCAGCGGCTATCCAGCAAAGACAGATTTGGTGTCAGCTTTGATCCTTCAGAAGCATAAATATTGGAAACGGTTTGTCCAATTTTGGCTTTTAAATTATCCGGTTCAGGCGCAATTTCTGCTGCTGCACGACGTTCAGAAACGATCACCGGCTTATCGGTAACCACTATTTTAAACAAGCTATCATAACAGGCCAGACGTTCTGCACTGATTTCCAGTGCTGCACAAGCTTCAGCCGTTGCCGGCATGGGACTATTCACCACTATTTTTTCTTCCGCATTCACTTGCGTCCCAACTGTACAGCCCAGCACAACGCTCAGCTGCAGAGTTGAGCGCTTAAACGAATTAAGCGCCATCCCTTATCCTCATTTTTTTATTTATAGAACTTGTTGAATTACAAAACCAAGCTGCTCCAGCGTTTCACGTTTTGCCACTGGCGCCACGACTGCCTTAGTGGCCTGCTGCTCAAGCAGATAAGTTTGTGCAACACGCTTTAAGTCATCCAGTGTGACATTTAACAGACGTTCACGTAATTTCTTACGGAATGCTGGTGTACGCTGATGCAGATAGGCATAACATGCAGTGATTGCCTCGCCCGCTGGTGAACCCGGTTTATCCATACTGGCAATCAGACCCAGAATCGCTTCTTCCAGTTGATGTGGCTGTTGCGGCGCATTGAGTAACCACTGAATACTGGCATCAAAGTCCTGGAAAGTTTCTGCCAGACGCGGGTCACGGTAGCTGTAGAAACGGAATGAACAGGCATTGCCGTCATAGCTGGCACCACCGCCATAAGCACCACCTTTTTCACGGATTGCACTGTGCAGGAAGCCATTACGTAAATATCCTGCCAGCACCATCAAGGCAGCAGCATCAGGATGCGCCACTTCGACCGCCGGATAAGCAGCCGCGCAGAACTGGACATTGGCCTGAATTAACCAGGCTTCATGCTGATCATGCGTCACTTTTTCGATTTGAGTCAATGCAACCGGTGCAGGATCAACCGCCAGTTTGTCCCAGACATTCTGGATTTCTTCAATCAAGCTATCAGATTGTGGCTCTTCACACACCAGCAGGAACTGCTTCGGTGCTTGCAACAGGACACGATGAATTCGTTTTAACTCGTCAATCAACAGATCATATTCAGCCGGATCTTTTTCAATTTTAGAGACCAGCTCGATCAGCCAGTTTAATGCACCCAGACCAGTATTGTGATAATCACGCAATGCCAAGGCACTGTGCTGACGAGATGCAGATTGCATCGCATAGCTATGCCCCGAACCGGAAACACGTGACTGCCAACGTGTTTTACGCTGTTGTAACAGTTCAATAATACGGTCTTTTTCATCAAAACGTAGCTGTTCAAAACCGATTTTCAACAGACGAATGGCATCTAAATGATTCACCAGTGATTTGGTGGTCAGCGTCAGCCAAGCCGTGATCTTGTTTTTGTCATCGACTTTAGAGCGCAGCGATGCGCCCATACCCAGACCGCCACTTACTGCAGTTTGCAGTTGCTGGAATTCCAGATAATCATATTCACCCGCACCGACTTCGCCCATCAGGATCGAAAGCAGGTTGAAGTATGGCGACTGCACCACGTCATCTGGAATATTCACTAAAACCTGTTGATAATAAATACCATTGGTACCGGCATGATACAGGTTCAACGGCGTATCGACCTGATTACAGATAATCTCGCGTAACTGGCCCTGAACAATCTGTAATTCCGCAGGTACATCTTCCAGACCGACTTTTGGCAATAAATTCAAGTCATCCGGTGTATCCTGACGCACATTCAATGCTTCAGTCTGGGCAATAATGTCTGCTTTCTGCTCTTCGGTCAGATTCTTGCCAATTTCAGCCAGACGGGCTTTTTCATCGGCCGCTTCTTTGGCAGATTTGGTCGCATCCGGAACCAGCGTCAGTTGTACACGATGCGGATTATCCAGCAGATGCTCTTGAATCAGGTTGGATAACCACATTGGATCTTGTAGTTCTTCTTTCACCGCAGCAATCGCGGAATCCACATCCCAGACTTCCACCGGATCACGGTGATGAATCGCACTGCCCAAACCGCTCAGAATCAGGCTCAGACCATAAGGCGTGCCATCCCCATTGATTTCACGCTGATGCAATTCAATTTGATGCAAAATTGCATCGACCATATTCTGATCGACCGGTTTAGAGGCAACATCTTCTAAAACTTTAAACACGCCATTTTTAAATTCTTCCGCATGTTCAGGATTTGAACCCTGCACCGCACAGTAGAAGGTCATTTCAAAATTAGAATCATCCACACCCATAAATGGACCACTAGACTGTGCATAATCACAGGTTTCCAGATAATGACGCAGTGGTGATGCTGAATCTTCCAGCAAAATCCCTTCGACTAAACGCATACCCAAACGCAGTTTAATATCGCTGGCTTCTGGCAATAACCATGACAGCACATGATAGGTTTTGTCCTGCAAATCTTCAGCATCGACCGCATAGCTGTCTGTCACAGTCAATGGTGCAGTCAAACGGGTTTCAGGCGTTGGATATAAGGTCTGACCTTGCTCAAATTTGGACAATGCCAGTTTTTCAAACTGTTCTTGCAGTTCAAATGTAGATTGATTACCAAAAGTCATGAAGACTGCATTACTTGGATGATAATGTGACTTATAGAAATCGACTAACTCTTGGTAAGTTAAGTCAGGAATATCTTTAGGATCACCGCCAGAATTATAATGATAAGTGGTATGCGGATATAAATGATGCGCCAGCGTGTGATAAAGCTGGTCTGAAGGAGAACTCATCGCCCCTTTCATTTCATTAAAGACCACGCCTTTATAGACTGGCTCGCCATTTTCCAGTTCAATGCGAATGCCTTCCTGAGCAAAATCCAGTGGATTCAGGTTCGCTGCAAATGCCGCGTCCATATACACTTCAAGCAGGTTTTGAAAATCTTTGCTGTTTTGCGTTGCAAATGGATAAGCCGTCCAGTCTGCCGCAGTAAAAGCATTCATGAAGGTGTTCAATGAACGGCGGATCATCAGGAAGAATGGATCGCGCACCGGGAACTTTTCTGAACCGCATAATGCAGTATGTTCCAGAATATGTGCTTCGCCTTTAGAATCCATCGGCTGGGTACGAAACGCCACCAGAAAGACATTTTCATCGTGATTGGTCGCCAGGTGATAATGTGTGGCACCAGTCACTTTATGTTTATATTCAGACACAAAAATGTCTAAAGCTTCAACATGTTGTTGACGTAACAACTGAAACGCAGGATGTACAGTTTGAGAAATGGTTTCAGTGACATCTACAGTCATGCGATCTCCTAATGCTTTAATTAAAATAACTAAGGACATTATAGCTTTAGTTATCTAAATTATTCACGTTGAAAACCGAGGATTTTGATCGAATTAAGTAAACTTGATCATTTGAAAATTAAATCATCAAATTTACTGGCTAAGTCTGGCTCAACAGCCGCAAGATCACGAAATCAAATATTTGAAGTAGTTATAACTTGGATTATTTTCCACAAATACATAATTCTGTTTTTGATAGAAGCTGGCAGCCAGTCGGGTATCTGTTTGCAGACATAAGGCCGAATAATGCGGAGCTGCCAACTGTTCCAGATAAGCCAGAAGCTGTTTACCGACCCCATGCAGCCGATATTTTGGATGGACATAGAAACGGCGCACACGACCAATCCGCTCTTCAATGCCATTATCGCCCCATTGCTGGTTTAGGCCACCACAGGCAATCAGTTTTTTGCCATCATGCGCGACCAGTAAATGTTCATTGGCTTGAGCAAAGCAGTTTTTACCGGTGCGATATTCTTCAATTAACTTATCCATCACATCTAAGCCTTCTTTACGCGCAAGGGTCGCTAGCGTTTCGACCTGGTCAGGAAGTTGTTCAACTTTTACAATTTTAATATCCATATACGCACACTATTTGAAATGATTGTGAAGAATGATCTTCGCAGAACGACTTTAAAGTATCATGTCGAACGCGATATATCCTTATAAATAAAATTTGATGCTTAAATCAATGCTACAGCAACGTAGTGCATAAAAATAAGTCAAATCTTAGACCAAAGATAGTCACTGAACAAAATACAGTATTTTTGGAAAATATTTGAAAATGATTCAGCAAACTACAGCAATCCCAAGCAATCGTGTAAACTTGGCACTTTCATTTTTAATGTGATATTTGAACATGGCAAATGTTGATCTTTTTGCAATTGGTAATGCGCTGATTGACCAAGAATTTAAAGTGTCTGACGACTTTTTAACTGCACATCACTTGCAAAAAGGCACCATGCAACTTACAGATGGTGATACTCAGGCCAGACTTTATCAAAACCTTCAAGCGACTCAAGTTTATAAGGGTCAGGCTTCAGGCGGTTCAGCCGCCAACACTACCGTGGCATTTTCTGCACTTGGCGGTTCTGCATTTTATGGTTGCCGTGTTGGTAATGATGAACTGGGGCAAATCTATCTGAAAGGTTTAAATGATGCAGGCATTCAGACCACAATCCAGTCGATCAGCGAAGGTGTAACGGGAACTTGTATGGTTCTGGTGAGTCCTGATTCTGAACGTACCATGCATACTTATCTAGGTATTACTGCTGAACTCACGGATCAACAAATTGATTTTAGTGCGCTAAATACTGCGAAATGGCTATATATCGAAGGTTATTTATCGACTTCTGAAACAGCACGCCATGCCGTCAAACAGGCACGTGAAATTGCCCGCGCTAACGGAGTTAAAATTGCTTTAACTTTATCGGATCCTGCCATGGTGCAATATGCGCGTGCCGGTCTGGATGAAATGATTGCAGAAGGTGTCGACCTGTTGCTGTGTAACCAGCAAGAAGCCCTGATGTATACAGAGACCGATAATATTGACGCGGCTCTAGTTAAATTAAAAACACTCAGTCAACACGTTGTCATTACATTGTCAGCCGAGGGTGCACTTATTTCGGATCACGACAATACATTTAAAGTTCCTGGCCGCAAAGTTACTGCAGTAGATGCGAATGGTGCCGGTGATGCATTTGCCGGGGCTTTCTTGTATGCCTTGAATGCCAACCTAGGCCTTAAAACTGCGGCTGAACTGGCGATTTTAATTTCCAGTCAGGTGGTTTCGCAATTTGGCCCACGTTTAGCGATTGAAGACTATGCGGCATTATTACAAGACTTTCAGAAGGAATGTGCTTAATGTTTAAAATTTGTATGACCGAAGATATTCCAGAGCGTGAAGCCCGAGCTTTTGAACTGGAGAATGGGGATATTATTTTTATTACCCAGCGCGATGGAGCTTTTTATGCCTATCAAAACCTGTGTCCGCATTTGCAAGTCGAGCTGGAATTTCTGGAAAACCAGTTTTTGGATCGTGATCAGGAATTTATTGAATGTTCAACGCATGGTGCACTATTTTTGGTAGAAAGCGGTGAATGTATTTCCGGGCCTTGCCAAGGTCAGTCACTTGAAAAAGTAGAAATTACCGTGCATTCTGATGGTGGAATTTACCTCACAGAATAAGACCTAAAACGGACTTCACCATGCCTGCATTTTTTCTAGACTATAATCTGATGCCTTTTCATCTCAGTTTATTGGCGATTATTTTGTTTGGCGTGGTGAAAACCATTGGTTTCTATTTTGGACTCAGATCCAGCAAATTTTTGCAAAAAATTTCACCTTATAATTTTCAACAATTAGACCTGTTGAATGTCAAATTCTCCAAAACCCTAATTGTATTTTTCTTTCTGATGAATTTCAGCTTTGCTGGCTATGTTTTACAATTCCTGATCTATTCTCAGGAGTTTGAGTTTCTGCCGGCTTATTATCTGATTATTCCAGCTTTAATTATTGCCACTTTTTTTACGATTTTCATGATTCATTGCCTGGATCAGGTCATTCCACCCAAATATAAAAAGAATAATGTCAATTTGCTCGGCCGTCTGGCAACGATTTCAAGTGGCAATGCCCGCCCTGGATTTTCTGCTCAAGCGCGGGTTCGAGATGAATATGGACAACTGCATTATGTACAGGTAGAACCGGAATTTGGTGAACTGGGTTTTCAATCGCAAATTATTTTAATTCGCACCCGAAAATCTCATTATATTGCCAAAAAAATCTGCGACTCTAACCAGCTGTTTAGCCTGAACCTAGATTAGCGATTTTAAAGTCTGCATAGCATTAAAAAATCCCGACTCAAATCGGGATTTTTACATGATGGAATTTATTTTTTGAGAAGCCCTGAGACCATATTCAAGACATTTTGAATATCATTATTGGCTTCCTGCTTACTGGTCTGTTCACCCTGTGGCGTAAGTGAGTCAATAATCTGCGGCAAAACTTGTGAAATTGCACTATACACATCCTGTTTAGGCGCATGAGTTTGCTGTGCAACTTCTTCAATTTCCTGATCATCAAACAGATTTTGTACCTGCTGCGGATCGACATTGGCATTTTCACCCGGGCCAGTCGACACCCAGTCATCAACCTGACTATTCAACCCCTGTCCTTTAAGCTTATCCAATGCACCCTGTAAACCACCCTGTTTTTGAATCCAGGCCAGTACCAGAGGTAGCACCGCAATCAATAAGGTTTTGCCAGTCGAACCTCCTCCCAATCCTGAACGGGGTTGAGCAGTACTTTGACGATTTACCCCACCTAACTGACTGAGAACTGAACCTAAAATTGCACCCAAACCATTTTGTCGGGTCTGCTGGCCGGCTTGATTCTGCTGATTCTGATTGTGTTGACTCTGATCTTGTTGAGTCTGAGATTTATTCAAATGACCTAGTACCGATCCCAGGATATCTGCCAGACCACCCTGCTGTGAAGATTGCTTTTGAGACTGCCCGCCACCCAATGCCTGCTTGGCTAATATTTCCACGATATTACTCAGATTCGTCATGCTCTATATCCTGTATGCATCATAGTTACAGAATACGGTCTGTCCTCATATTGTCTAGGCAGGATTGTGTTAATATTTGCAATTAAGCAGGCATAGGCTTACCAGCGAAATTTATCCCAGTTTTCCGGATTGGCCCAGAACTTGGAATTAAACCAGTCGGGCACATGCTTATAGGTTAAAATATTAAACTGCCACAGCGCAAAATCCGCCCCGTGCGTGGTCTTGTCAATCAGCTGGGTAAATCCCAAAGCTCTCAATAGTTTTTCATCTTGCAGCCGACTGATCACCACCAGACGTTTAGCAAATAAATCACGCAATTTCACCAAGATTCGACTCATGATCTGTTCAGACAAATGTTCGGTTTCTATCGTATCCAGCATTACCACAGCTAGGTCATAACGTTGCTGAAAAGGCAGATTTAAAAAGCCAGATACGCTAAAATAGTGCCATTGAATAGATGGCTGAAACTGGACTTGCCTTAAGTCCTGCCCAATACAAATAGCAGTATGAATTGGCTGTTCCTGTGCGAAATCGTCTAGCATTGAAGTAATGACATTCTGCTCAGCCATAACTGCATCCTTATGATTTAAGTGAGTAATCTTTATGGAACTTCAGGGCATTTGCCATAAAATGCATGTCGGCCTCAAAGACCTTAGTGTAACTGATCAACAGATACAGCGGGCAAATGTTGAGTATAAATTAATTCTGGATCGTGCAGAAATCGATCTTCCGTTTAATTTAGGCCAAGACATCGAGATTGAATGGACGGGGAAGATTTATTGCGTATCTTGTGGCAATAAAACCTCAAAATCTTTCTCGCAAGGTCACTGTTTTAAATGTTTTAAGACCAATGCTTCATGTGATATGTGCATCATGAAGCCAGAAACCTGTCATTATCATTTAGGCACTTGCCGCGAAGATGAATTTGCCCAGAATGTCTGCTTTCAACCGCATATTGTCTATCTAGCCAATTCCAGTGCATTGAAGGTCGGGATTACCCGTACCAGCCAAATGCCGACCCGCTGGCTGGATCAGGGCGCAACCCAAGCCCTGCCGATTATGAAAGTTGGCTCACGTCGCCTCTCTGGCAAATTGGAAGTCATGTTTGGTACGCAGGTCGCAGACAAAACAGACTGGCGCAAGCTGCTCAAAGGTGAAGCAGAACCACTGAATCTGATTGAAGTCCGTGAACAGCTGTTAGAAGAATTTGCACCTAAAATTCAAAGCATTCGTGAAGAATTTAATCAGAATCTTGAGTTTAATGAAAATATTGAAGTGCTTGAGCAGGAATTGGCACGCGAGTTTATTTATCCGGTCGAGCAATATCCAGAAAAGATTAAATCACATAATCTGGATAAAACTCCGGTGATTCGTGGCAAATTACAGGGTATTAAAGGTCAGTATTTAATTCTGGATACCGGTGTAATCAATATGCGTAAATATACCGGTTATGAACTGATTATTCGTGCTTAAACCCTCATTTGGCTAGAGCATAAAAAAACCAGCCCGCAGGCTGGTTTTTTTATTCAAGATCGTCTTATTTGATTTTTGCCTGAGATTTCAGGTAGCGCGTATAGTCATCAAATTCTTGCTGACCACGAAGTTGCTGATACAACTTCACCAACTCACTACGTTGCTCTGCACTCAATACATCCACCGGGTTTTTCTTTACTTCTGATACCGCAACCACGACCAGCTCATTTGGCATTTTCGCTGTGGTCACTGACCAATGGCCTGCTTTTGGTGTCGGAAGACTAAAAGCGGCACGTTGTACATCACGTTTTAGCAAACCTTCAGCACGGGTATACACGCCAGCATCTTCAAAAATCAAAGCACCTTTGGCGACTGATGCAGCAGGTTTGGTTTTGAACTCATCCAGAGCTTTCTGAATTTTTGCTTTTGCCAAAGCAGCGGCTTTGTCTTCAATCAATTGAGCCTGAACACGCGGTTTCGCTTCTGCCAGTGTTTGTTCACCAGCTGCATGATAGTCACGCACCTTGATCCAGGCCACATCACCATTGGCCAACTGAATGCTTGATGAAGCATTACGATCACCATTTTTGACATCATCATTAAACAGTTTGACTTTAAGGTTGGCATCGCTCAACACTGGGTCACGGGTTGAAAGTTTTACTCCTTGGGCTTTCTGAACCTGCACGCCTTTCACTTCTTGTGTAACAACCTCCAGAGAATCACTTCCCACCACCATATCATTCAAGCTATTCACCGTATCGGAGAATGCATTGGATTTTTTAGCAGTCAAAACCTCTTCAGATAAACGTGCTTTTTGTGACTCAAAAGATGGCACAGCCACATCAGGTGATTGCACAGAAATAATATGATAGCCATAATCTGTTTTCACAGGAGCAGAGACCTGACCTGATTTTAAAGAGCTAACAGTCTGGTCAAATGTGCTACCAAATACGCCAGTTTCATAAACTGCAATTGCTCCGCCTTTAGACTTGGATTCAGGATCTTCAGAATATTGTGCTGCAGCCTGTGCAAAAGTGTTACCGGCTTTAATTTTCGCTGCCACTTCTGCAGCCAGTTTTTGTGCTTCAGCATCACTACGACTGTCCGCCGTAATCAAAATATGCTTCACCTCTGGTTTAACTGCCTGTTTTTGTGTCGCAACAAAGGCTGTATACGCTTCCTGAAGTTCAGCATCTGTCACTGCCAAACCCTGTGCTTGAATATCACTTGGCTTCAACACCACATAGTCTATATCTACACTGGTCGGCTGTGTAAACGATGCCTTGTGCTGTTCATAATAGGCAGCGACTTCAGCATCGCTGACTTTGACATCTTTTTTATAACTGTCCAGATTAATACTGGAAATATGAATATGACGTTGTTCAGTCTGTAAATCGGCAATTTGCTGCATTTCGACCGGACTCACCAGTGGATAGTCCAGGAATGTCGAAGACAGCATTTTCAGCGCATGATCTTTACGCAAACTTTCGACTAAAGCACGATTGGTCATGCCAATTGATTTAAGATAGTTCTCATATAAAGCATCAGAGAACTTACCATCTTGCTGGAAAGTCGGCTGCTGGGCAATCATCTGTACAATTTGCTGGTCACTCAGGCTGATGCCTAATTCTTCTGCCTGTTGTAGCAATAAGGTACGTGAAACCAAAGTATCCATGGCTTTCTGGTCAATGAAGCTTTGATTCAGCAAGGTTTCATCGCCATTGGCATAACTGAGATATTGTTCTTTAAATGATTTCGTCAGTGACTCTAATTCTTTTTGAGATATTTCAGTTCCGTTCACGGATTTTGCCGCATCAGAGCTCCCGCCGCTAAAATATCCTTCAATACCTACAAGCGCTAACGGGGTCAAAAACAGAACGAGTAAAACTTTACCCAACCAACCCTTAATAACTTTACGAAAAGCTTCCATAAGTATTCCAATATTTTATTTGCAAAGGATTTTAACCGAAAATACCCATTGAATGAATGTGTTAATCATCACAATTTATTTTATCAATAAAAAACGCGCCAAAGAAGGCGCGTTTCATCGCTGGGTAAGCTTAAGCTACAGCGTCTTTTAAGCCTTTACCCGCTTTGAAGCTAGGCACTTTGCTTGCTTTGATCTCAAGAGTAGCGCCAGTCTGTGGGTTACGGCCAGTACGTGCAGCACGTTCTTTTACACCGAAAGTACCAAAACCGACCAAAGTAACTGTATCACCCGCTTTTAAAGCTTCAGTAACAGAAGCAATTGTAGCATCTAAAGCTTTACCTGCGTCAGCCTTAGATAATCCCCCTTTCTCTGCAATTGCATCAATTAATTCTGATTTATTCATGAAGATTACGTCCTCTTAATATCGTTTATTTAAGGTTCAAGAATTTGTTTAACATGCCATAACGCCTTTATAGCAATGCTTTAGGTATAAACGCAATACTTAAGAACCTCTTTTTTTTCAAAAAATATGCGAAAAAAACATTGAATAATAAATAAAGTCATTTTATTTGTGTTTTTTTCGACAATTCTTCCTGCATTTTTTCTTGTTCCGCAGTCAACTGATCAACTTTGGCATGTAACTGAAGGATTAAACGTTCTAAATGTTGTACATCCTTGAGTGTGACTAATCCTATACGATTCAATGAGTGATGAACAGAGTTGTCGATCAGCTTTTCCACTTTATCTTTGGTCTCTGTGACCGACTCTTTGGCCTTTTCTGAGACCTTTTCTACAGTTTGATCTGCAATATCTGCAGTTTTAGACTCCAGTTCTTCTCCAACCTTGACCAGTGAGTCAAACAGTTTATTGCCTTCTTCTTCGGCACGTGAAAATGCTCCCAGTCCAGCCAGCCAGATCTGTTTGGTGTATTTACGAAAATCAAGAGCCGATTTGCGCTCCGAGGCAGATTTGGACTTGGCTTTCATTGTTTTCTGGTTTAAAGCTTCAGCTGAGTCTTGTGCTGTTTTTGACTCGTCCATGTGCACGGCTCCTGTTTGTTTTCTGCGCAATTATTATAAATTATTCTACAAAATCACTGCATAATAGCAAATTTAGTACTTGATAGATTTGCTAAACTGTTCTACAAAGCAATTTATTTCAAGTCTAATTTGATTTAACCCTGAAATCTCTTCACAGGCAGGAAGCTTTTTCACTTTATATTTCAGGTAAGGATTGGTTGTATATGAGCGAATCGCAACAAAGTCAAAATCAACCGCATTTGTTGCTTACGATGACGTTAATTGTTTTAGAAACAATATTTACCTTCATTCTCAAGCATGATCGTGTCGTTGCATTACAAGCCAAGAAGTTTGTAGATGAAAATATCTCGATTAAAATCAATAGCTATATTCCATATTTCGACTTTTATGTGCAATTCACCACAAATGGTCTTTTATTTGACCATAAAGCACCGGGTCGCATTGTAGATCTGGATGTGCGTACCACACTTCCCGATCTGATCAAAATTTTTATTTTTGGCAATCGTCGTAGCATTCGTAGTATGCGCATTGATGGTCATCAGGTTTTGAAAGACGAATTTCGTGATTTATTAACAGTATTCAGCTTGCCAAAAGTATTAGCCGACTGGAAACACTGGCTGTCTGAAACACCCACTGATGAAACGGAAATTATTGCGTCCAAAAAGCGTATAGCACCACTCTTAAAGAAAATTGAAGAGCAGCGTTCCAAGATCAATACCTTGCAGGTAGAAGTCAAACAGTATAAAAACCGCCTGAAACGGATCGAACGCCGTCAAAAGCGCATTAATATTGTTTTTGGCCTGAGTAGCATACTTTTGATTACGTTATTAGTGTATAATTGGCTCACTATGTAAATCTTTCATTATGAAAAAATTAAATCCCACTAAGGTCTACTAAAAATAACTTGACTAATTTAGTCGGGATTCTTAAAATCGACACATCTAGTCTAACCATGTGTATCGAATCATGCGCCTAACCACTCGCGGTCGCTACGCTGTGACTGCTCTACTTGATCTAGCTTTGCAGCCTTCTGAAAAAACGATTACGCTCGCCGAAATTGCGGCACGTCAAACTATTTCTGTTGCGTATCTTGAGCAGTTATTTGCGAAACTCAAGCGCCATGGCTTAGTTTCAAGTGTTCGTGGAGCAAATGGTGGATACCATTTAGCACGTAATGCAGATGAAATTACTGTGTTAGCAATTATCGAAGCTGTAAACGAAACAGTTGATGCGACTCGCTGTGACCATAAAGGCAACTGCCAGAATGGTGCGATGTGCTTGACTCATGATTTATGGCAGGAACTCTCCCACCACATTGCCGATTATTTAGCAAAAATCTCGCTTGCTGATCTGGTTGCACGTGACAATGTACAAACAGTGTCATTACGCCAAAATTCAGCACCCTTTGATTCAGCCCTTTTATCGGTTACAGGTATTTGACATGAAACGTCCGATTTATCTTGATTATGCAGCTACGACTCCGGTAGATCCTCAGGTTGCTGAACGTATGATGGAATGTTTAACATTCGAAGGTACCTTCGGTAATGCTGCATCTCGTTCACATGCTTATGGCTGGCAAGCAGAAGAAAAAGTTGAATATGCACGTGAACAGGTCGCTAATTTAATTAAAGCTGATCCACGTGAAATCGTATGGACTTCAGGTGCAACCGAATCAGACAACCTTGCGCTTAAAGGTGTGGCTCATTTCTATGCATCGAAAGGTAAACATATCATTACCTCTAAAATCGAACACAAGGCAATTTTAGATACGTGCCGTGAGTTAGAGTCTGAAGGTTTTGAGATTACCTATATTGAACCACAACCTCAAACCGGTTTAATTACTCCGGAAATGGTTCAAGCAGAAATTCGTCCAGATACGATTCTGGTTTCACTGATGATGGTGAACAACGAAATCGGTACGATTACTGATGTTGCAGCGATTGGTGAAATCACTCGTGCCAACAAAATTTTCTTCCATGTCGATGCAGCACAAGCGGCAGGTAAAGTTGAAATTGATCTTTCAACTTTAAAAGTAGACCTGATGAGCTTCTCTGCGCACAAGATCTACGGCCCTAAAGGTATTGGTGCCCTGTTTGTACGTCGTAGCCCACGTGTACGCCTTAAAGCTGAAATGCATGGTGGCGGTCATGAACGTGGTATGCGTTCAGGTACGCTGGCAACGCATCAAATCGTGGGGATGGGTGAAGCATTCGAACTTGCAGGCAAGAATCTGGAAGCTGAACAAACCCGCTTACGTGTACTTCGCGACAAGCTTTGGAATGGCGTACAAGACCTTGAACAGGTGTTCTTGAATGGTCATCCTACACAAAACGTAGCAAACTACTTGAATGTCAGCTTCAACTTTGTTGAAGGTGAATCACTGATGATGGCCTTGAAAGATGCTGCGGTATCTTCAGGTTCAGCATGTACCTCTGCAACACTTGAACCCTCTTATGTACTTCGTGCATTGGGTCTTTCAGACGAGCTTGCACACAGTTCGATCCGCTTCAGCTTTGGTAAATACACCACTGAAGAAGATATCGATCATGTATTGAGTATCACTAAAGCTGCTGTTGAGAAGTTACGTGAACTTTCTCCGCTTTGGGATATGTTTAAAGAAGGTATCGACCTTTCTAAAGTTGAATGGGCTGAGCACTAATCTTCATTCTGAGATAGTGACCAATCGGTTACTATCTCATTGAGAAAAGTTTTTTAACCCCCATATTTAATAATACTAAGGCTGACCCCGAGGTTTGGAGAAGCAACATGGCTTATAGCGAAAAAGTAATTGATCATTACGAAAACCCTCGTAATGTTGGCGTTTTAGATAAAAATGCTGAAAACGTTGGTACCGGTATGGTTGGTGCACCCGCATGTGGTGACGTGATGCGTTTACAGATTCAAGTCAACGATGCAGGCGTGATTGAAGAAGCACGTTTTAAAACCTATGGTTGTGGTTCAGCAATCGCATCAAGTTCTTTGGTGACTGAATGGCTCAAAGGTAAAACTTTGGATCAAGCTCAAGCAATCAAGAATATCGATATTGCAACTGAACTGGCACTTCCACCAGTAAAAGTACACTGCTCTGTTCTTGCAGAAGATGCAATCAAAGCAGCTGTAGAAGACTACCGTAACAAGAAAGTTAAAGCTTAATTGTTCCACGTTTTTAAATTTTAACGGAGTTTTCATGATCCATTTAACTGAAAATGCTGCAACTCATATCAGCAATTATTTAAAAAATCGCGGTAAGGGTGAAGGCATTCGCGTTGGTGTGAAAACTTCAGGCTGTTCTGGTCTGGCTTATGTACTCGAGTTCGTTGACGAAGTCGATACACATGACCAAGCATTTGAGCAGTTTGGGGTTAAAGTATTCATTGATCCGAAAAGTCTGGTTTATCTTGAAGGTATGGAGATGGACTATGTTAAAAACGGCTTGAACGAAGGCTTTGAATTTAACAACCCCAACAAAAAAGGCGAATGCGGTTGTGGTGAATCCTTCACTGTATAAACCCGGCAGTTATTCTCTTTTGACATTAAAACAGTGTGTTTCACACTGTTTTAATTGCATTTATACAGTTATTTTTGCACATTAATCGCGGACCCCATCTCCCATGAATCATTTTGAGCTGTTCAATCTTCCAGTAGCACTCGATATTGATTTGGCAACTTTAAAAACTGAATTTTTAAAGTTACAGCAACAATATCATCCCGATAAAGCTGAAGACAAAGATCAGGCCCTGATTAAATCAAGCGATATCAATCAGGCTTTTAAAGTTTTGTCAGCGGTCGATAGCCGTGCAGCGTATTTATTGTCCCTCAAGAAACAGGATTATCACTTAGATCAATCGATCAGTGATTTTGAATTCTTGCAGGACGCTCTGGAAATTCGTGAACAACTCGACGATGCCACCTCTGCTGAAGATTTAACTTCACTGAAAGTTGAAGTACAGCAATGGATTGACGGTCTGGTTCGTGAGTTTAAAATTGACTATACCGATGAAGACTGGGCTGAAGCACGCGATACAGTGCGTAAACTACGCTTCTTTGTTAAAGTCATGGCAGATATCGACAAGGCGGAAGACCGCTTCCTGGACGATGACAGCTTTGACCTTGATGATGATTTCTAATTTTTAATATTTAACGTGCAAAGGATGTAACACTATGGCTCTCTTGCAAATTGCAGAACCAGGTCAATCAAGTGCACCACATGAACACCGCATTGCGATTGGTATCGATTTAGGCACCACCCACTCTTTGGTTGCCACGGTTCTTTCAGGTAAAGCCAAAGTGCTGAATGACGAACAAGGTCGTGTGCTACTTCCTTCTATCGTGCATTATGCAGAACAGCAGACTCAATATGGTAATGAAGCCGCGCCTTTTATTACCAGCGATCCTAAAAATACCATCGTTTCAGTCAAGCGTTTCATGGGGCGCTCTCAAGCGGATATCAAATTCCAGCATCCTTATGCCTTGGTCGGCGAAGCGAATGAAATGCCGGCTTTTGAAACCGCACAAGGTCGTAAAACTCCGGTTGAAATTTCTGCAGAAATTTTAAAGCAGCTCAAAGATCGTGCTGAAGCAAGTCTGAAAAATCCGGTGAATGCTGCAGTGATTACCGTTCCAGCGTATTTTGATGAAGCACAGCGTCAGGCAACCCGAGATGCTGCCCAGCTTGCCGGTTTGAATGTTTTACGTTTATTGAATGAGCCCACCGCTGCTGCTGTGGCTTATGGCCTCGATCAGGAAAGCAACTTGAGTACAGATCGCAACTATGTGATTTATGACTTGGGTGGCGGTACTTTCGACGTTTCGATTCTGCGCTTCTCTCAAGGCGTGTTTGAAGTGCTGGCGACTGGCGGCCACACTGCCCTCGGTGGTGATGATCTGGACCGTTTAATTCTGAAATGGGCCAAGAAACAGCTAAACATCGAAACCTTAGATGATGCTGAATATGCACATTTTATTGTGGCAGCGCGTAAGGCCAAAGAAGCTTTGTCTGATGCAGATTCAGTTCAACTCAAATTACTCGATCAAGTTTTAAACCTTGACCGTCCAACCTTTGAAGAAATCATTAAAGTTGCTTTGGACAAAACCATCAGCGTATGTAAACGTGTGATGCGTGATGCCAAGCTTGAACTGGATGACATTCAAAATGTGGTTCTGGTGGGTGGCTCAACCCGTTCTTATGCCGTACAAAAAGCAGTTGGTGACGTATTTAGCCAAGAACCGCTGTGCACGATTAACCCGGATGAAGTGGTTGCCATTGGCGCATCGATTACAGCAAACCAACTGATTGGCAACTCGACTGATGGTTCCTTATTACTGGATGTTACCCCACTGTCTTTAGGTTTAGAAACCATGGGCGGACTGGTGGAACGTCTGATTTCACGTAATACTGCCATTCCTGTAGCACGTCGTCAGGAATTTACTACCTATCAAGATGGCCAGACTGCCATGTTGATCCATGTGGTTCAAGGTGAACGTGATCTGGTTGAACATTGTCGTAGTCTGGGTCGTTTTGTCTTGCATGGCATTCCACCAATGACAGCCGGTCAGGCACGTATCGAAGTAACTTTCCAGGTCGATGCTGATGGTTTGTTGACGGTATCTGCCAAAGAAACAACATCTGGCGTGCATGCGCAAATTGATATTAAGCCATCTTATGGCTTATCCGGTGAAGATACTGAGCGCCTATTACTTGACGGTTATAAATTTGCCGAGGAAGATAAAAATCTGCGTCATTTGAATGAAACCAAAGTTGAAGCCCAGCGTGAGCTGGAAGCACTGGTTCAGGCACTAAAAGTAGATGCCGCTCTGTTGACTGAAGAGCAACTGGCAGCACTGCAAACTGCACAGGCACAACTTGAAACCGAGCTTCAAGGTTCAGACATCAAAGCGATTGAATCTGCAGTTGAACAGCTTAAAATACATAGTGATGCTTTTGCAGCAGCACGTATGAATCAACATATTGATGCCGCTCTTAAGGGCACTAAACTCGACGACTGGTCAAACTCAAACTAATTTAAGGTAACGACTATGCCACGTATTAAAGTTCTTCCACATGCGCAGATTTGCCCCGAAGGTGCTGAGTTTGAAGTCGAACACAATGCCAACCTGTGCGAAAGCCTGCTCAAAAATGGCATTAAAATCGAACATGCCTGCGATATGTCAGCTGCATGTACAACGTGCCACGTTGTGGTACGTCAAGGCTTCGACAGCCTCGAAGAAATGGATGATGTAGAAGCAGATTTACTGGATCGCGCTTGGGGTCTGGAACCTGATTCACGCCTTTCTTGTCAGGTCACACTGGTCGATGAAGATCTGGAAATTGAAATTCCAAAATACACCATCAATCACGCTTCGGAAAATCATTAAGATTTTTCTTGAAAGATCATATAAAAAACCACGCTTAGACGTGGTTTTTTATATTTATGAGAATGATTAGATTACTTTGGAGTCTTTGAGTGATTCAAATTCGTCTTGTGGCTGGAGATGCTCAATCACTTCATCTTCAAGTTTAAGCTTGACGATGCCCTGAGAGTTGGTCAATTTCTGCTGAGTTTCAATGCGTTTAATCATTTTTTCCAGTACATGAATCAATTCTGGATATTCAAAGTTTTGTACTTCGTCCAGATTGAGCAGTAAATGAAAGCCTTTATATTCATAGTCGAACCAACGTTGATACTCAACTTTCTGCGATGCATATTTTTCCATTAGCTGCCAGGTTCTTACCGGTGCTTTAATGCCTTTCAAGAAAATTGGTTTCTTCGGCGCACATAAATAATCATTTTTGATCAGATTATGAGTATCTTCTGAAATCAGGATTTCATCCACTTCAGCTGCACTCTGTAAGCGCGCTGCCAAGTTGGCATCTCGTCCTACAATGGTATAGGCCATCCGATGCGTCGCACCATAATTCCCGACGTGGCAATAACCGGTCGAAATACCCATACGGATATGCAGTGGCGGATAACCCATTTTAATCCAGCGCTCACGCAGCAGTTTCATTTGCTGACGCATGGCAATCGCCATTTCCATACAGTTCTTGGCATCCTGCTCTACGCCTTCAGAGTTTGGATCACCAAAGAAAATCAGGATGGCATCCCCCATGAATTTATCAACAGTCGCTTCATAATTTTTGGCGATTTCGGTCATATGCCGCAAATAATCATTGAGCAAGAATGCTAAATCATCTGGAATAAGCGTTTCAGACAGTTCTGTAAAGCCTTGAATATCCGAGAAGAAAATTGTTAACTTTTTACGTTTATATTCAATTTTCGCTTCAGATTCACCTTTCATGATGGATTGCCACAACTGCACAGGCGCATAACGACTCAGCTGATTGGCAAATTCCATATAACGGTTCATCTGTTCAAAATAATGATTTTTCTTCTGGGTCATATACTGCACACGACCACTCTGATAAAAACTTCCGACACCAAAATAGGTAGTCAGGCAGATGAAGCCTAAAACCGTTAGTTCACTGCTTGTCGGTTCAAAATAAGTCCCAAAACCAAAGACCAGAATATTGGCCAGATAAAAAACGGTGATCCCGACCAGACTGGCCAGAGAAGCCATCATCAATGAAATTTTATTACTGATCGCGGTATAGAGTATTGCCACCAAACCCAGCAAGGACAATACCAAATCCAGCTGTACTGCGGCTAAAACCACTACAATGACAATAACATCAATCAGAAAAAGAACATTGCGCCGAATACGATAATCATGGCGATAGATCAACCAGCGCGACAGTTTCGAGCTAATCAATAAAATCAGGAATAAAAACACAGGAACAAAGAGCTGATACTGAGTATCCGGTTCAGTGTAATGAAAGACGACCAAAACCAGAGACAGCATGATATAGCCCATCAAGCGATGAAAATATTCAAACTGTTGTGGTTCTTTTTGAATCCAGTCGTCTAATTGCATTCAGTCACTCCCTGAAATCCGCAATCGTTCATAGATCTCGGAATACTTGGGGCTAATCAGTCCATACGCCAGTCAAATGGCATATCGCCTTGACCACGTAGCGCCAGCATGAGTGTTTGACGCATATGTGCTAATACTTCACTGCTATAAGGAACAGCTGGTGTACCCCAAACAGGCTTCGGCCATGCTACATCGTTCTGATAACGAACCACATGATGAAAATGCAATTGCGGAACCATATTGCCCAATGCCGCGACATTCATTTTATCCGCACGGAAAACACGTGCCAGCTGGCTTGATAACCAGCTTGATTCACGTAAAAACTGCTCTTGGTCAGCTTGGCTCAATTCATATAATTCAGAGACACCCGGCACACGTGGAATCAGGATCAGCCAGGGAAATTGCATATCATTCATCAAACGACATGTTGACAAAGGAAAGTCGCCTACAAAAAAAGTATCTTGAGCAAGTTGTGGATGCAAACTAAACATATCTTTATAAATGATGCAAAATTAGAATGATGGCTAATACTAACATATCCAACCGAAGCTGAATATTGAAAGCAATGGGTTTAAAGACAAATTCTCATGATTTGTTGCAAGGCGCATCACGAGAATTTGTTCGAACATTTCATTAAAAAAAGCTGGTTTATCATTCCTGAAAATTTCAATGAAAATGAAATGTATCATGAACTTTCAAACTGATTTAGTCTAAATCAAATTAGCCCACTTCTTTCAATAGACTGTCCAGCAAATCCTGAATAAACTGAATCCGCTTTTGGTAATCTTCCAGCATGACCATGACCTTAAGACGTTGCCCGCTATTCATCCGGAAATAGGTTGGATGTTTCTGCATCATCTGGATAATGGTCATGGCCTGAACCGGGGTATCTGGCGCGAATTCCACATGCCCACCTTGAGCACTAATATCAATTTTGGTGATGCCAAGCTGCTCGGCTTTGAGACGAATCTGATGCACGGCAAAGAGCTGTTTGACCGGTTGTGGCGGTATGCCAAAACGGTCGATCAATTCCATCCGGATATTGTCCAGCTTCTCCTGAGTATCAGTATTACTGATACGCTTATAGAACAACAGACGCTGATGCACATCTCCGAGATAATCATCCGGAATGAGCGCTGGCATATGCAGGGTAATTTCTGCAGTCAGTGACAAGGGTGCATCGAAATTTGGAGTTTTGCCTTTTTGAATGGCTTTGGTGGCTTTTTCCAGCATTTCCATATACAGGCTATAACCAATCGCCTGCATTGAACCGCTCTGCTGTTCACCGAGTAATTCACCTGCCCCGCGAATTTCCAGATCTTCGGTGGCCAGCATAAATCCGGCTCCCAAGGTCGAAGCACGCTGGATCGCATCCAGACGTTTTTCGGCATCGCCTTTTAAGGCTTTTAAAGACGGCACCATTAAATAGGCATAGGCCTGATGATGCGAGCGCCCGACTCGGCCACGGAGCTGATGTAATTGTGCCAGGCCCAGTTTGTCAGCACGTTCAATCAAAATGGTATTGGCATTTGGGACATCAATCCCGGTTTCAATAATGGTCGAACACACCAGAACATTGTATTCCTTGTGATAGAACTGTTGCATCACCTGCTCCAGTTCACGTTCACGCATCTGGCCATGTGCCACAATCACCCGGGCTTCCGGCACCAATGTACGAATATGCGCTGCGGCACGGTCAATCGTATCGACTTCATTGTGCAGGAAATAGACCTGACCACCACGCAGCAATTCACGCAGGATTGCCTCTTTAATGGTGTCATCGGTATGTTCTTGCACAAAGGTTTTCACCGCAAGACGGCGTGCCGGCGGTGTGGCGATAATCGACAGATCACGCATGCCACTAAAGGCCATATTTAGCGTACGCGGAATTGGAGTGGCTGTCAGGGTCAACATATCGACATCGGCACGCATCGCCTTGATCCGCTCCTTGTCACGTACTCCGAAGCGATGTTCTTCATCGACAATCATCAGGCCAAGATTTTTAAACTGGACATTTTCCTGTAAAATTTTATGCGTACCAATCACGATATCCACTTTGCCTTCAATCAGGTCGTCAATGGTCTTGGTATGTGCTTTGGAAGAACCGAAACGTGACAGCACTTCAATCCGAACTGGCCAATCGGCAAAGCGGTCTTTGAATGAATCATAATGCTGTTGTGCCAGCAAGGTGGTTGGCACCAGAATCGCCACCTGCCGGTTATTCTGCACCGCGACAAATGCAGCACGCATCGCCACTTCCGTTTTACCAAAGCCAACATCACCACAGACCAGACGATCCATCGGTTTGGCCAGTTGCATATCATGCAGCGTCGCTTCAATGGCATTGGCCTGATCCAGGGTTTCTTCATAGGCAAAACCACTGGCAAACTGCATATACAGACTTTGATCGATTTCAAAACTGATTCCGGGCTTGGAAGAACGACGGGCCTGAATATGCAGCAACTCGGCAGCAACATCGTGAATCTGTTCCAGCGCCTTACGTTTGGCTTTATTCCATGCATCTGTACCCAGTTTATGCAAAGGTGCCAGATCCGGATCACCTCCACTATATCGGCTGATTAAATGCAGATTGGTGACTGGTACATAGACTTTGGCGGCATCAGCATAATCCAGCTGCAGGAATTCATGATCCTGATCATCAATACTTAAGGTGACCAGACCGGCATAACGCCCGACTCCATAATCGATATGCACCACAGGTGCACCCATGGTCAGTTCAGTCAGACTGCGGATCAGAAACTCTTCTGAAACTTCCTGTTGACGTTTGCGACGGCGCTGTACCACCCGGTGTTCATAGAGCTGATTTTCAGAAATCACGCTGATACGATCGCTCAGTACCAGACCGCGCTCTAAAGGCGCATTGGTAATCGCAATCGCATACAGGGAGGTGATAAAGCTCTCAAAGTTATCAACCGTCGGAATATCACCCAGACTTGGCCTTAAGGCATCTTTAAGACTTTCACGGCGTCCCGCACTCTCAGCCACCAGCAGTACCGGATGATTGGCCTGATCAATATATTTTTTGACTTCATGAAACGGTTTTTCACGTTTCGGGTCTACGGGTAGACGCGGTGGCAACTGGGTATCAAGATTCAATACGCCAGCTTTTTGATCAAAAGGCGTTTGTGCAGCAATAATCCGCGCAAACTGATTCAGCTGCTCCAGCACCTGATTGGTCTGAAAAAACAGGCTTTCAGGCGGCAGGATCGGCTGGTCAACATTGTGGCGACGGTCTTCATAACGGCGTACTACATCTTGCCAAAACTGGCTCAGACTTTCGTCCAGAGCTTTATCTGTAATGACAATGCCATTCCTTGGTAGGTACGAAATCAGTGAACTTTGGCCTTGCATGGCTTCAGCACTGAAAAACAAGGGTAAATAAAACTCGATTCCCGGCGAGACTATGCCATCCATCACGTCCAGATAAATCGGATTTTTCTTCGAATTGGCGGTCGGGAAAAATTCGGCATAGCGGTCACGGAACGTCGCACGACCTTCCTTGAGCGGAAATTCCTGTGCGGGCAATACGGTAAACTGCTGCAAACTTTGCGTGGTGCGCTGAGTTTCGGAATCGAAAAATTTCAGGCTTTCAATTTCATCATCAAACAGGTCAATCCGAATCGGTGCTTCCTGTCCCGAGGCATAAATATCCATGATACTGCCGCGTACCGCAAATTCACCCGGATCATAAACCGTATCGACCAGATAATAACCGGCCTGAATCAGCTTTTTCTTCTGTTGTTCCAAATCGAATTTCTGTCCGACGTGAATATCAAAATGTTCACCCAAAATCCATGAAGTCGGTGCGACACGCTGGGCCAAGGTTGAGGCAGAAAGTAACAGCACGCCAGTTTTTGGCATATTGGATAAAATCGCCAGACGTTCCGAGACAATATCCTGGTGCGGAGACAGGCGGTCATAAGGCAAAATTTCCCAATCTGGAAAAATCGTGGGTTTAATCCCATAAAATTCCAGTTCACTTTCCAGTTGACCCAAATGCTGGTTATTGCGTGCAATCACAATAAATAAACGCGATTGCTGCTGCACGATTTCTTTGAGCAACAATGCCGTCGAGGAACCTTGCAGATTGCCTAACCAGCGTTTCTCGCCTGCTTTGAGTTGTGGTAAATTGAGTTGGGAAATTTCTTGTTGGAACATGGATATAGCTTTAAAGTCTAAATAACCTGAGGCTTATACTAGCACGATGATCTCAGGATATTTTGTTATTTTTATGCAGTCTTGCCACATCCATACGCTTCGATTTCAAGCCACTTTTAACACTTATTTTTTCTCTCGCAGAAAGTTACGATAATAATCATTTAACTTCTTGAGGATCATTTTAAATTGCAGCAGGTTCTCTTCGGTATTTCCCAAAGTCACATTAAAACGCTGATGGGCAATTTCCAGATCAATCTTTTCATTGATCAGCATCGCGGTGTCGTATAAAGCTTTTAAATCATCAAACTGTTTTAGACGGCGATTGGACAAATATTCTAAGCGTGCGGCCAGTTCCTGATTTAAATCAATGCCATCCACGATATAACCTGTGCCTTCGACATGCTGGATATTCTGCTCGTCTAAATATAACTGTGCAGCAGTCGGTTTATTAGTTTTAAATAATGCACTGATTTTATCAAACATCGCCATTTACCCAGCCAAATAAAGTTCAGACCCTAGTCTAGATGAAAATGCCTCAAATCCACATATCGAACTTGAGGCAAATTGTCAAAATCACAACGATCAGTTGATTTGAGCTGTTTCAAGACAATTTATGCTATCAAGAAACCTGTTCGAGCTGACTCTCTGCTACAGGTATTTCAGACACCAGATTTTCAAATGCAAAGATTTCTTCTAATTGCGTTGCGCTTAATAAACCGAGTTCCAATACCACTTGCGGCACGGTTTTATTTTCACGCATACATTGTTTACCAATTTCATCACATTTGGCATGCCCCAGAATCGGCTCAAGTAAGGTCACAATCCCGACACTGCGCATGACCGAACTTAAACAGATTTCTTCATTGGCCTGAATGCCAGCAATACATTTCTGATTCAGGGTTTGCATGCCTTGAGTCAACAATTGAATCGACTCATTCATGGTCAGGGCAATCACAGGTTCCATCACATTCAGTTGTAACTGCCCAGCTTCCGCTGCCATAGTAATGGTCAAATCATTACCGATGACCCGGAAGGCAATCTGATTGACCACTTCCGGAATGACCGGATTGATTTTTGCCGGCATAATCGATGAGCCTGCCTGTAATTCCGGTAAGCGAATTTCAGCCAGACCTGTACGTGGTCCCGAGCTAAGCAAGCGCAAGTCATTACAGATTTTGGACAGTTTCACTGCCAGGCGTTTTAAACTGCTCGACAAGATAATAAAGACACCACAATCACTGGTGGCCTCCACATAATCTTCTGCACCTTTTAAAGGCAGCCCCGTCAGGTGCGCCAAAGTTTCGACGACTCGCGTCGCATAACCTGGCGGTGTGTTTACCCCAGTCCCGATCGCCGTTGCACCTAAATTCACTTCCAGCAATAACTGGCGCATCTGCTCAATCAGTTTTAAATCTTCCTTTAATAAAGTCGCAAAAGCCCGGAATTCCTGCTCCATGGTCATCGGGACGGCATCTTGCAACTGGGTACGCCCCATCTTGATCACATACTGAAATTCGGCTGCCTTCGTATATAAACAGTCAATCAGTGCTTTCAGCACTGCCAATAATTCATTCAGGCTGCTATAAGTTGCCAAACGTAAAGCGGTTGGATAGACATCATTGGTCGATTGCGAAGTATTCACATGATCATTCGGATGCAGGATGTGATACTCACCTTTATGATGCCCCAAGATCTCTAAGGCGATATTGGCAATGACTTCATTGGCATTCATATTAATTGACGTACCAGCACCGCCCTGATAAGGATCAAGTGGAAAGGCCGCTTGCCAGTTTTCAGGATGCTGAATCAATTCATTACAGGCTCTTTGAATAGCAGTACTCGTCTGCTCGGATATTTTTTGAAAATGCAGGTTGGTCTGTGCCGAAGCTTTTTTGACCTGAGCCAATGCACGAATAAAATGTGATTGTTGCCCTATCGCCAATCCTGAAATCTGGAAATTTTCGATGGCACGTAAAGTGTGAATCCCATAATAGCTGTGTAATGGGATCTGTTTTTCCCCCAATAAGTCACGTTCAATGCGGGTCGGTTCGATTTGCAGCATATTGTCCACTAAAAAATACCTTGGCGATGCACCGTATTTGGTGTGGTCTCAATATGAGCAAACAAATACAGAGCGAATAGGAGGACTTTAACCTAAATTTGCTAATATTTATTACCAATACAGTAAAGCTGTGAGTTTTGTAAGATCATGTAAATAAAAAGCTAAAATTTAAATATTTTAATTGCTTATTCTAAATTAGCTTCTTTTGCCTCAATCCAATACTTTATCTCTCTGTGTTAAGTGGCTTAACTTTCCTTAAGTTCCATCTAGTTAAATTGGTATTTACAATAAACATACATAAAAGCTGTGTAAATGTTACAGAGTGTAATTTTTAAACCGTGCTTGAATCACTGCCTTGTGATCTCCGTACAAAAAATCATCTGGAACGATGGTTTCCATATTTACAGGATGCCCTGCCTATGACTTATTTAAATCCGACCCTGATTACCTTCATGTTTTATATTATCGCCATGATTGCCATCGGTTTATATGCTTACCGTGCAACCTCCAATTTTGATGAATATATTTTAGGTGGACGTAGTCTGGGCAGTGTCGTCACAGCTCTTTCCGCAGGTGCATCAGATATGAGTGGCTGGCTGCTGATGGGTCTTCCGGGCGCAATTTACCTGTCTGGCCTGTCAGAAGCCTGGATTGCCATCGGCCTGATTATCGGAGCGTGGCTAAACTGGTTACTGGTGGCAGGTCGTCTACGGGCGCATACCGAATACCAGAATAATGCTCTGACCCTGCCAGATTATTTCACCAGCCGTTTTTCCGACCGCAAACGCATTTTACGGGTCTTGTCTGCCTTGGTGATTCTGGTGTTCTTTGCAATTTATTGTGCCTCGGGCATGGTCGCAGGTGCACGCCTGTTTGAAAGCCTGTTCGGCTGGAATTACACCACGGCGCTTATCATCGGTGCGATGGCGACAATTTTATATGTGTGTATTGGTGGTTTTCTGGCAATCAGCTGGACGGATACTTTTCAGGCCGGTTTGATGATCTTCGCACTGTTGCTGACCCCGATCATTACCTTCCTGGCCTTGGGTGACAATAGCCAGCAAGTGAGTGTCATCCTTGAATCTGCCCGTCCACATGCGTCCAGTATGCTTGAAGGCTTAAGCGTGGTGGCGATTATTTCCAGTCTGGCCTGGGGTTTGGGTTATTTTGGTCAACCACATATTTTAGTGCGCTTCATGGCAGCAGATTCAGTGAAAACCATTCCTGCTGCACGCCGTATTGGCATGACCTGGATGATTTTGTGTCTAGGCGGCGCAGTGGCAGCTGGTTATATCGGGATTGCCTATTTCACCGTTAATCCAGCATTCGCCTCGGTGGTGAACCAGAACCCTGAAACCGTGTTTATGGAATTGACTAAAATCCTGTTTAATCCATGGATTGCTGGCATCGTACTTGCAGCTATTCTGGCCGCGATTATGAGTACCTTAAGTTGTCAGCTTCTGGTCTGCTCAACCACCCTGACTGAAGATTTATACAAGAGCTTCCTGCGCAAAAATGCCTCACAAAAAGAACTGATCTGGGTCGGTCGTGCTATGGTGTTAGTGATTGCGTTAATTGCGATTGCCTTGGCGATTAATCCGAACAGCAAGGTTTTAGGTCTGGTGGCTTATGCCTGGGCAGGCTTTGGTGCAGCATTTGGCCCCTTGATTATCTTGTCTCTGTTCTGGAAGCGTATGACCCTCAACGGCGCGATTGTCGGCATGCTGGTCGGTGCGGTGACGGTAATCGTCTGGAAAAACTATATGGGTGATACCGGCCTGTACGAGATTATTCCCGGTTTTATTCTGGCTACCCTGAGTATCGTGATTGTCAGCTTAGTGGATAAGGCACCGAGTGATGATGTGGTACATCGTTTTGAAATGGCCAAAGCTGAATATCAAAAAGAAATGGCTGAAATGAAAAAATAGTCTGGATATTCAATACAATAAAAGGGACTTTCAAGTCCCTTTTGTGTTTTTTAGATTAGTCGTTAATACGCTACAAATTATTTAGATTTTCCCGGTATTTTTAGATGGATCTGCTGACTTTCTTTAATCACCTCCATCACCGGATAACTGCGTGTTTCCTTGATCCCGGGCAGTTTCCACAAGATTTGCCCGGAAATTTTACGGAATTCATCCATATTGGCGCAGCGGATTTTTACCACGAAATCGAAACCACCACTGATCATATGACATTCAATAATTTCTGGAATCTGCCGGACTGCATGGGAAAACTCATCTAAAACATTCGGTGTGGTTTTATCCAGTAAAATCTCTACAAAAACCACAAAAGCGTTATTGAGCAGATTTGGATTCAGACGGGCTTCGTAGCCCAGAATATAGCCTTCTTTGCTCAGTTTCTGCACCCGCGCCAGTGCCGCGGTCGGCGATAAATTTACCAGTTCAGCCAGTTTAATATTGGATAACTTGGCATCGGATTGTAATAAACTCAGGATACGAATATCTATACGGTCTAGGCTTAAATAAGGAGGCTGCATTAGAATTATTCTCTAAAAAATGTAAAAACTATAGTGAGATATTCGTCAAATATTCTGTGATTATAGATTAAAACTCGTTAGCCCCGCTAGATCTGATTGCAGCAGTACAGGATGTCACTATGCCGACCACACTAAGCCCCACCTATGGTTCAGATGCCATGAAGCAGCCAAATTATATCGCCGAATTCAAAGATAAAAATGAGTACGAACAACGTATCAACACTGCATGGCGCCGTGCGGAAACTGAATGCGTCGAAGAACTCTTGCTGCATAGTGAAATTTCCTCCGAACTCAGCAATAAGATTCAAGCGCTTGCCTTTGATCTGGCGCATTCCTTGCGTGAACGTAAAAGTTCAGGCGGTAAAGCAGGCATCGTACAAGGATTGTTACAGGAATTTTCCCTATCTTCTCAGGAAGGCATTGCCCTGATGTGTCTGGCCGAAGCCTTGCTGCGGATTCCAGACAAAGCCACGCGTGACCTGTTGATCCGCGACAAGATCAATCAGGGCAACTGGAAAGAACATCTCGGTCAAAGCCAGCTGATGTTTGTCAATGCCGCAGCCTGGGGCTTGATGCTGACGGGTAAATTAATGGAAACCCCACAGCAAAAAAGCCTGTCCAGTTTATTAACCGGCATGTTGGCGCGCAGTGGTCGCGGCATTATCCGTAAGGCTGTCGATGTTGCCATGCGCATGATGGGCGAACAGTTTGTGACGGGTGAAACCATTGATGAGGCACTGAAAAATGCAGAACGTCTGGAAGAAAAAGGCTTTCGTTATTCCTATGACATGCTTGGTGAAGCAGCACTGACCGATCCGGATGCGGAACGCTATTATCAGGATTATCAGCAAGCGATTCATGCCATCGGGCAAGCCTCGCAGGATAAAGACGTTTATGATGGCCCCGGCATTTCCATTAAACTCTCTGCCCTGCATCCGCGTTATCAGCGCGCACAGTTGGATCGTGTACATGATGAACTGTATGGAAAAATGCTTAAACTCGCGGTCTTGGCGAAACAGTACAATATCGGTTTAAACATCGATGCCGAAGAAACAGACCGTCTGGAAATTTCCTTGCAACTGCTTGAACGCCTGTGTTTTGAGCCGCAATTACAAGACTGGAAAGGCATTGGCTTTGTGATTCAAGCCTATCAAAAACGCTGTTTCTATGTGGTGGATTATATTGTGGATCTGGCCAAACGTAGTCAGAAACGCCTGATGATTCGTCTGGTCAAAGGTGCCTATTGGGACAGCGAGATCAAGAAAGCACAGATTGAAGGCATGTCGGACTATCCGGTATTCACTCGTAAGGTGCATACCGATCTGTCTTATATCGCCTGTGCGCGTAAATTATTGGCTGAACCGGATTATATCTATCCGCAATTTGCCACGCATAATGCGCAAACAGTGGCCACGATTTACCAACTGGCGCAACCTGAGCAGTATTATGCGGGTCAATATGAATTCCAGTGTCTGCATGGCATGGGCGAACCCTTGTATGAAAATGTGGTGGGCGACAAATCGGCGAATAAACTCGGTGTCCCTTGTCGCATTTATGCGCCAGTCGGCAATCATGAAACCTTATTGGCTTATCTGGTGCGTCGTTTGCTGGAAAATGGCGCAAATACGTCTTTTGTCAACCGGATTGCCGACAAAACCCTAAATATCGAAGATTTGATTGAGAATCCACAACAAACGATTTTAAAAGCTGCACAGCAGGAAGTCATGATCGGTGCCAAGCATCCGCATATTCCTTATCCGCAAGATCTGTATGGCACACGTATTAACTCATCGGGTCTGGATCTCGCCAATGATGCAGAGCTGAGCGCCTTAAATGAAGTCGCTGCCAGCCTGAAAAACACACAATTTCAGGCAGCAGCCATGGGAACGGCGTTTACAGTGACCGACACAAGTAACGCAGTGCAAATCATCAATCCGGCACAACATCAGGATGTAGTCGGTACAGTCTATGAAGCGACTCAGGAACAGGCTGAAATTGCCTTAACGCAAGCTGTCAATGCACAAGGTTTCTGGGCCAATCTGCCGAAAAATGAGCGCGCAGCCTGCCTGAATAAAGCCGCGGATCTGATGGAACAGCGTTTGCTGACACTGATGGTGATTCTGTCCCGTGAAGCTGGCAAAACCTATGCCAATGCCATTGCCGAGGTCCGGGAGGCGGTAGATTTCTTGCGCTACTATGCCGGTCAGATGTTGGATTTAGCTGAAAATACACAGATTCAACCTTTGGGTACCGTGCTGTGTATCAGTCCATGGAACTTCCCGTTGGCAATTTTTACCGGCCAGATTTCAGCAGCGCTGGTCGCGGGCAATACCGTCATCGCCAAACCGGCAGAACAGACCCCGCTGATTGCTGCACAAGCGGTGCAGATTTTATGGGAAGCTGGCATTCCGCAAGACGTCTTACAGCTCTTGCCGGGTCAAGGTGAAAGCATTGGTGCGCAGCTCAGTGCAGATTCACGCATTCAGGGTATCATGTTTACCGGCTCAACCGAGGTCGCCCATATTCTGCAAAAAACTGTAGCAGAACGTCTGAACCAGTTTGGCGAAAGTGTGACCCTGATTGCTGAAACCGGCGGTCAAAATGCCATGATTGTCGATTCATCTGCATTAACTGAGCAAGTGGTGCTTGATGTGGTTAATTCTGCCTATGACAGTGCCGGCCAGCGTTGTTCTGCTTTGCGTGTGCTCTGTGTGCAAGAAGATAACCTGGATGCTGTGCGCACGATGCTCAAAGGTGCCATGCAGCAGTTAAGAGTCGGCAATCCGATTTTATTAAAAACCGATATTGGTCCGGTGATTGATCTTGAGGCCCAGCAAAATATTCAGATGCATATTCAGCAGATGCGCAGCAAAGGTCACAAAGTCCATCAACTGATGTTTGACCAAGATGAGACTGAATTAACCCAAGGCACCTTTATTCCGCCAACATTGATTGAACTTCCAAACCTGAACGATCTGGAGCGTGAAGTCTTTGGTCCGGTGCTGCATCTGATCAGCTATAAATATGGTGAACTGGAACAGTTATTGGAACAGATCAACAGCAAAGGCTATGGTCTGACCATGGGCTTACACACACGTATTGATGAAACCATACAAACCGTGATTGCGCGAGCAGAAGTCGGTAACTTGTATATCAACCGTAATATCGTCGGTGCAGTTGTGGGTGTTCAGCCTTTCGGTGGTGAAGGCTTGTCCGGTACTGGCCCTAAAGCTGGTGGGCCGCTTTACATCTACCGTTTAATGCAGCAGCTTTCCGAGAAGAAACTGGCGCAGCCTTATGCCATGCGATCTGATCAAGCCCCTATTGAACACAAACCAGTCCAGGAATTTAAGGCTTGGGCCTCTAAAACTTTCCCCACAATCTCCTTAAAAGCACCCAGCCAGATTGCGACCGGACAAAGCTTTAGTTTGCAAGGTCCAACCGGCGAAGAAAACCAGTACATGATCTTGCCACGTGAAAGTGTTCTATCTTTGGCGCACACCGAGCAAGACCAGATTCAGCAAATTTTGGCCATTTTATCGGTCGGCAGTCGCCCTGCAGTATTGGCTGAAAATACTTTTGTGCTGAAATATCTACAAACAATGCCAAAAGCAGTTGCTGCCCGATTCAAAGTGATTCAAGACATTGAAAGTGGGGAATTTGATGCTGTATTACATCATGGTGATGCTGCGGAATTGATTGATTTACAGAAGCGTATTGCGGCTCGAAAAGGCCCCATTGTAGGAATCACGCATTTAAACTCAGGCAATCATGACATTCCGGTGGAGCGATTGGTGCTTGAACGGGCCATTAGCATCAATACGGCAGCAGCCGGTGGCAATGCCAGTTTGATGACGATGAGTCATCTCTAAATTAATCGAATCATCTTGTCATTTTTCTGTTCATGATTTCCTCTTTACGGCCAAATTTTTCTCCTCAGAGGGTTTGGTCTTTTTTATGCAGTTTTTAAAGCCGCTCAGCCACAATAGGCTTAGGCAGATCAGCAATTATTTGCTACCATTTGCGCTTTAAAATATTTGCGACTTCTTACTGCATATGACTTCATCTTATCAGCAACAACTCGATGCCAAAATTGAACGCATCAGCGCTCAGTTTGCCGAATATCAACCACCTGCCCTCGAAGTATTCCAGTCTCCTGAAAAATATTTCCGCATGCGTGCTGAATTTCGGATCTGGCATACTGAGGATGACATGTTCTATGCCATGTTCGAGCGCAATGAAGATCAACAGAAAAAAGTCATCCGCATTGATGAATTTCCGGTTGCAGACCTCAGTATCAATCAGTTGATGCCTAAATTACTGCAAGCGCTCAAAGCAGATCCAGTATTATCGACACGTCTGTTTGAAGTACATTTTCTGGCGACCTTAAGTGGTCAGGTTCTGGTTTCTCTGATTTATCATCGTAAATTGGATGAAAGCTGGGAACCGGCAGCCAAAGCACTGGCAGAACAGTTAAATATCAAGTTAATTGGCCGCAGCCGTGGACAGAAGTTTGTCCTGTCTGATGAATATGTGGTGGAAGAACTTTCTGTTTTTGATCGTACCTATCAATACAAACAGATCGAAAGCAGCTTTACCCAGCCGAATGCCCAAGTCTGCCAAAACATGCTGGAATGGGCATGTGATGCGGCAGAGCAATCTGATCAAGATTTGCTGGAATTATATTGTGGTAATGGTAACTTTACCCTGCCACTCTCGACCAAGTTCCGCCGTGTTCTGGCAACCGAGTTAGCCAAATCTTCAGTCTATGCGGCTGAGTGGAATATTGAGCAAAACCAGATTGGGAACATTCAGGTCGCGCGTCTTTCTGCAGAAGAGTTCACCCAAGCTTACAACGGCGAGCGTGTGTTCCGCCGCCTGCAAGAAGCCAATATTGATCTTGCGACTTATGATTTCGATACGGTATTTGTCGATCCACCGCGTGCCGGTATTGATGATGAAACGCTTAAACTATTACAGCGCTTCCAACGCATTATTTACATTTCTTGCAATCCAGACACATTGCATGACAATCTGAAACAGTTGTCTCAAACCCATAAAATCAGCAAATTCGCTATGTTTGATCAATTTCCATATACACACCATGTAGAAACGGGCGTATTGTTAGAAAGAAGATAAAGAATTTGTTTCAATTTATTTTCTTGTTACAAAAAAGGAGTTTTTCGAAATTCCTTTTTTTATATCTTAAATCATTAACTTAATAACAAATTATCATTTGTACAGCTAAAAATATCGTTAGCTCTTTGAGCTTCAATCGGAAATTCTAAAGACTAACTGCTGCTTTTATCACATAGGTCCTATTGCTTTATTTATTTAATTGGCTATATTTCACTCTATGTTAGGTTGTTGTATGAAGGCTCTATGAGTTTTTGGCAAAAGTTGTTTTCTGTGGAACAACACAATGAACACAAGAATCAGATTGCTTGTGTAGAAAATGATTGCTCTTTCAAGACAAATGAACAGCTTCTTGAAGCTTTGTCTAAAGCAACTGATGAAGAGATCATCATCGGAATCAAAAAGGTTCTTGTATCACGCGGCTATAGCCGTAAGGAACTGAATGAACTTCAACACTTGCCCTTGCAGTAATCGGCAAAGGCTCTAGCCTGATCAAAAAAAGCACTTGTGTAACCAGGTGCTTTTTTTATATCTGTCGCTTTAATTACATTGAAGAAGAACCAAACTTAGAGAGTTCAATTGTATAAATCCGACTACACAACCTTCTGCCTTCTGTTGAGTAATTGGTAATAAATCTGAACACTTCTTCCTCTCACTTTTTCTGATTTTATTGAAATGTAAAAGTTAGCTTAGGCTATTTATAGGTGTTACTGAACAGATGTTCATCTGAATTCTGCCATACAGGTGATCAAGTCACTTGCTGCATACGCCTATTGCTTGTCTGCCTAAACTCAAGCAAAGCGTCGATTAATTTAGCAAAAGGCAGTACACTTGTTATTAAACTACAATGCTTTTTTAAATGGCTTAATTCTGATATGCAACAGACTAAACGGTTTCCCATAGGAGCGCACCTTATGGTTAAACATTTCGGTTATACCCATCATGGGATATACGCTGGACGTGGTCGTGTTATTCATTATTCGGGCTTTGCACATTTATTCAAGAAACGCCCCATTGAAATAACCTCTATTGAAAAATTCAGTCATGGCAAAGCGATTCATGTGCAACATTATGACTCAGCGAAATATAAAGGCCGTAAAGTTGTGCGTCGCATGCGTTCCAGAATGCATGAAAATAATTATCATCTGATTATCAATAATTGCGAACATCTGTGTACTTGGGCGATTACCGGCGTAGAAAGCAGCCCGCAAGTGATCTATATGATGAATCGCCTGACCACGATTGGTTATATCAGCTCGATGATGAGTTTCATGAACAGCATGTTCCTGACCCTGACCACGACGAGTTTTGCCTTGGCCTTGTACATCAAGAAGAAGCTTAGAGATAAAGCCAATCTGCGTTTGCAACAATACCGTGAATTGCAAGATCAGGCTAAAACGAAAGTGTCAGACCTGACTAATCTTAAACATCGTTAATTTAAAGCTCAGCCTGCCGATGATTTTTTGTTAGTAAGAAATTTTGAGTTCGGGTTTAAACTTTGATATTAAAAGGAACAGATCAGGTTAAATAACCTTTTTTGGCCTGAATCGCTTCAGGTAAACCTTTACCCAAAGAGCTTAAGGTTTCCCGTTCTACCAGTCGTACCATTGAATCGAGTGGCAGATCATTATCCTGTAGCCCAAAAGGCTCTTCTAGCTCAGCACTGAGCTCATCTAGGCCTAAGAGCATATAAGCAATCAACCCGACCAGAATCGGCGTCCACAGGCCCAGATTGGCCTGCAAACTAAAAGGTAAAATAAAACAGAACGAATACACTGCACGATGTAACAGTACCGAATAAGAAAATGGCAATGGCGTCGACAGTATCCGGTCACAACCGGCCTGAATATTGCCCAAGGCCACAGTATGCTGATTCAAATTGTTATAAATAATATCGCTGATGTTGCCCTGCTTATATTGCTGAACCAACTCCTTTTGCATCTGTTCCAGCACCCATTGTGAAGGATTGATTTGCACGAGCAACTGATCGAATGCCATATTTTCAAAATGCGTGGTTGTTTGGTAATGCTGAATACTTTGTACTTGCTGTCTGAGCCGGTCACGCAACAGATGGCTAAACAGCATCATGCGATATAACAAGACCTCGCGGGTCTGATCATCCAGCACATGGCTGTCCCGGCATAAATGACGTGTGGTGGCGATTAGCGCTCCCCAGAGCTTGCGCCCTTCCCACCAGCGCTCATAACATGCCGTATTTCTAAAGCTGAGAAAGATCGAAAGAATCACACCAAAAATGGTAAAGCCGATTGCGGGTACGGCAGGAAGATTCACAAAATGTGCCTGACTCAAATAGACCAGTAGGCCGGAAATAAAGACCACCAAGACTAAAGCCGGCAATACCTTAGGCAAAATTGTGCCCTGCCAGGCAAACAGTAAACCGATACTATTGTTTTTATCACGCACAATCATGGCATTTTCCCTGCTGTATTGAAAAAGCCCAACCGAAGTTGGGCTTTTAATATCTGATTTAAACCTGATTATTTACCTGGCTTGAAACTGTCTTTCAAGTCAAGAATACGGTTAAATACTGGTTTCTTGCTATTATGATCGTATTGATCGGCAACGAAGTAACCTTCACGCTCAAACTGGAAGCGATCTTCCGGTTGAGCTTGCGCCAATGCCGGCTCAATCACGGCTTGAACCACCTTTAAGGATTCAGGGTTCAGGTTGGCCAGGAAGTCATCACCCACTTCAGGATCCGACTCAGTGAACAGACGTTCATAAATACGGACTTCGGCAGGCACACCTTTAGTCGCAGATACCCAGTGAACCACGCCTTTCACCTTGCGGCCTTCAGGGTTCTTACCCAAAGTTTCAGGATCAATCGAACATTTCAGCTCAACCACTTCACCATTTTCATCTTTAATGACTTCATCACATTTGATCACATAGGCATGACGTAAACGTACTTCACCACCTGGAATCAGACGTTTAAAGCCTTTTGGTGGTTCTTCCTCAAAGTCTTTACGGTCAATAAACAGCTCAGTGGTTAAAGGAATCACGCGTTCGCCCATGTCCACGTTCGGATGACGTGAATGGGTCAGATCCATATCGGCTGGCAAGTTGCTTAAGGTCACTTTCAGTGGATTTAACACGGCCATACCACGCGCTGCGGTATTTTCCAGAGACTGGCGGATGCAATATTCCAGCATCGCGACATCGACAATACTACCATCCACTTTCGATACACCGACACGCTGGCAGAAATCACGCAGACCTTCAGGTGTAAAACCACGGCGACGCATACCGACTACAGTTGGCATACGTGGATCGTCCCAACCATTCACATGAGCACCTTCAACCAGTTTACGTAATTTACGTTTCGAGGTGATGGTGTAATCCACGTTCAAACGGCTAGATTCATACTGACGTGGCACAGATGGTGATTTAACCTTTGCCACCACCCAGTCATAGAACGGACGGTGATCCTGGAACTCTAATGTACAAAGCGAGTGAGTAATGCCTTCAATCGCATCAGACAATGGATGCGCATAGTCGTACATTGGATAAATTTTCCATGTATCGCCTGTCTGATGGTGCGCTGAATGCAAGATACGATACAAGATCGGATCACGCATATGTACGTTCGGTGAGGTCATATCGATTTTAGCGCGTAAAACAGCCTGACCTTCAGCATATTCACCGCTACGCATCTTCTCAAAACGTTCCAGATTCTCTGCAACAGTTGCATCACGTTGTGGCGAGTTCTTACCCGGCTCGACAAAGTTACCGCGGTTTAAACGGATGTCTTCGGGGCTTTGTAAATCCACATAGGCATCACCCTGTTCAATCAGCTGAACCGCCCATGTATAAAGTTGATCAAAATAGCTCGATGCATAGCGCGGCTCGCCCTCCCACTGGAAGCCCAACCATTTCACATCATTGGCAATACCATCAACATATTCCTGTTCTTCAGCATCCGGATTGGTATCATCAAAACGAAGATTACACACACCCTGGAATTCTTCAGCAATCCCAAAGTTCAAGCAAATTGCTTTCACATGGCCAATATGTAAGTAGCCATTTGGCTCAGGCGGAAAACGCGTGACGATCTGTTGGGTACGACCAGCGGCTAAATCATCCGTAATGACCTGACGTACAAAGTCCAAGCCCGGTTGTTGTTCTTGCTGCTGCACTGAATCGACTGCATTGTTCTTTTGGGTCGGGTTCTCGGGCAGAGATGTCACAACATCATTTGGCTTCATGATCAATCATTCACTTCTAAAGTTAAAAAGGGATTAACGAATATTTAATCGCACAGGTTGTACGCATATTCATTATCAAAGTTCCTTAGTTTAACTAGAGGTGAATAATCTCTCAACCGCTAACTATGGTATTTGATTTCAATTCACCCATTTTAAAAAATGAAAATACGGCGAGTTGCCTGAAACTAAAATATCAGTGCTTGTACAAGCAGTAAAATCATTAATTTACGCCAATTCAAAATAGGGTGCCTGATAGGGCAATATCTGAAATGCCTTGATAAATCAACGTATAAATAAGGTACTATTTTTATGCTTTTAACAAAGAAAATAATGTTTTTACTTGCCTAGTCGATTGTAGTTTGCTTATGCTTCACTCATTCAGAAAAAACCATGGCACTCGTCCATGATTAGGAGATTACACAATGAGTTTTCCTCAAGTCGAATTAAACACCAATAAAGGTCGTATTGTTCTTGAACTCAATGCTGAAAAAGCACCTAAAACAGTGGCTAACTTTTTAGAATATGTGCGTGACGGTTTTTATGACGGCGTAATTTTCCACCGTGTGATTGATGGTTTCATGATCCAGGGTGGTGGTATGGATGAAAACTTCAAAGAAAAAGCGACCCGTGATGCAATCGAAAATGAAGCAGACAATGGCTTAACTAACGATTTGGGCACAATTGCCATGGCGCGTACGCAAGCTCCACATTCTGCATCTGCTCAATTCTTCATTAACGTTGGCAACAACGCATTCCTTAACCATTCTGGTAAAACAGCACAAGGTTGGGGTTATGCAGTATTTGGTAAAGTGACTGACGGCATGGACATTGTCAACGAAATTAAAGGCGTTCGTACTGGCAACCGTGGCTACCACGCTGATGTTCCACTAGAAAATGTGGTTATTGAGTCTGCAAAAATCATTTCTGAATAAAAAACGTCCTCTCCGTTCTTTATGAGTTTTAAAGCGATGCTTTAAAACGGTGTAATGGAAAATCCCTCATATAAATGAGGGATCTAGAGAGGAATAAAAGGAAAAGATTCGTGACCTATCTGTTTATCTCAGATTTACATTTGTCACCTGATCACCCTCGACTTGTTCGGGGGTTTTTAGATTTATTGACCGAATATCAAGATCAAAATACCCGATTGTATATTTTGGGTGACTGGTTCAATGCCTGGATCGGTGATGACTATACAGCCCCATGGCTGGACGAAATTATCACTGCCTTAAAACAGTTTATTCAGGCTGGCAATCAGGTATATTTTCAGGCAGGCAACCGGGATTTTGTTCTCGACAGCAAGTTTTTAGCTCAATTTGGCGGAAAGCTGCTTCCTGAGATAGACCAACTGAACATTGCAAGAACACGTTTTCGCCTGGAACATGGTGATGCACTGTGTACCGATGACATCGCTTATCAGCGCTTTAAAAAGATTATCCGGCATCCACTTCTGCTAGGCTTATTAAAGCGTACACCGCTGTCTTTCCGTAAAAAATTAGCCAATGGCTTTCGTCAGCAAAGTCATCAGGCGCAGCAGTTTAAAAGCTATGAAGTGATGGATGTTAATGATCAGGCCGTTGAGCTGGCATTACAAGACGTTGACGTATTGATCCATGGCCATACGCATCGCGCAGCCATTCATCCGCTAGGTCAGAAAAAAAGAATCGTACTGGGTGACTGGAAGGAAGACAGTGCCGAGATACTGGAAATTCAGGAAAACCAAGATTTCGAGACCCTAAAACTAAAAAAGTGGCGATATTAATCGGCCACTTTTTTTAAGATATGTGTTTGCTTAGCACAGACGATAAAGCTTATTCACACCGGTATAGAAACTTTTACCATCAAGGTTAAACAGAATTTCTTCACCTGTTTGTAGCTGGATCATTTTTCCAACTTCTACCCAGATAAAACCATCCTGAGTGTTTTGCTTACGCTTTAAAGGAACCAGTTTAACATTAATTTCGCCACCATTTACGGCTGTAGCGGTATGCCATTCATTTAATATATTCAAAATATTTACTCATAAAATGAGCTTTTTGTGACTGTACAAAGAGATTAAGAAAACCAAATTTGTATAATAATTCTGTAGTTACTAGATGTTATTCAAGCTCAAGCTTGAACCAAAAGTGAATCACAATTAGCTAGAAATAATAAAAGCGGGAACTATACCCGCTCGAAGTGTTTATAAGTATACATGCTTATTTACTAGAAAGCAAACATACATTGTCATTACAAATAAAGATTAACCTTATTTTTTAAACAATTATTTTGCACACTTTATCAGCGCTATTCTCTAAGCTATTTTTCGTACAAATTGTTCCTCTTTGTGGCGGTTCATTAACATTCGCTTGGATTTAAATAACCAGATTATTCCTGATTGAAAATAAAAATCTCTACAGCCTATTCACTTAGATTCATTTCCGGCATTTTACAGTCCAATCCACCACGCGATTTGCTGTCAGGTCTTCAGTTTATCTTTAAAATAATTGTAAACCGCATTCACTGCCCCATTTGCACATTGCCGGCGATACTTATTAGTCAATGCTTCTTGCTAAAAAATGCCAATAGACAAAAACTGGGTTTTCATCTGATTCAACGCTAAGTTTTGCTTGAATTTATATCAAGATCATTAAACAACAGACTTTGCCTGATGCTTTTTTATTGTAATAATCTCCAGATCTGAAAATTTTATAGATCCAGAGCATCTACCCTCATTTTATTTAAAAAAATTGGAGTCCATTGATGGATTTACTCAAGATCACACAGACCCGCTATGCCACCAAAGCCTATGATCCTAGCAAAAAAATCCCGGCAGCCCAGTTTGAACGTTTATTAGAAGTTTTGCGTTTTGCACCTTCCTCAATCAATATTCAGCCTTGGCATTTTTTTATTGCCGATCATGATGCCGCCAAACAGCGCATTGCCAAAGCCTTGATCGGTACTTATGCCTACAATGCACCCAAAGTTCTGGATTCTTCGCATACTATTTTATTTTGCACCAAAGCCGATATTAATGAGCTGCATCTGGAAAACTTATTGAATCGCGATGATCTCAGCGGGCGTTTTAAAGATGAATCGGCCAAAGAAGGCCAGAAAAACACCCGTGCAGGCTATATTCATTATTATCGTAATGAAAAAGGTGATATTCAGCGCTGGGCTGAAAATCAGACCTTTATTGCGCTCGGTCAGATGCTGTTAGCTGCCGGAATTGAAGGGGTTGATGCCACCCCGATTGGCGGCTTTGATGAAGAGATTATCACTGAAGAATTAAAACTTGCAGAACAGGGTTTAATTCCCTCTGTGCTGCTGACTTTGGGTTATCGCAGTGAAAATGACTTCAATGCCAAACTACCGAAATCCCGCCTGCCTGCTGAAGACATTTTCACCAAACTGTAAGGATCTTATGCTATAAAAGGGGCCAGGCGCCCCTTTCCATATCAGTTCGGGCCTATTTTTTGCTTTATTTAATTTACCATCTAATAGAATAACAATAGAGGTCATCTATGTCGCTCCTTACCTCCAAATCCCTGAAATTTGCATGCCATCATTGCGATAAAATTTATCTCCAACACTATAAAAATCAACAGCATCGTTATCCGCACTGTCCAGACTGCCAACAGGCCGGTTTATTGCTTGGACTGGCCGAAGCAGGCGACCTGCTGCGACATCCGATTGAATTTGCATCGTCTTATGTCAAACAGACATTGCATAAGCTAGGCAAATCACACTAGTGAGACCTAGCAGTAAACCCGCGGCACTTGCAGGTTTGAGTCGCTCTTTAAAGAACATCAGACCTGCAATGACTCCAAATACCACCACCAGAATATTCATGCCGGCAAACACGATTGCCGGTGTATCTTTAAGCAGCATATGTGCCTTGACATAAAAGGCGATGTTGGCGAAGTTCAGTACGCCCAGTAGCAGGCCTAAGCCGATGTCCTTGCCGGACCCCAGATGATGATATTTGAGTAGTAGATACAGCATCGATAGAATCATGGCGCATACAAACATCAGATTAAGCGCTACGGCAAATTGCAAACCCAAGCTGGTCGTATATTTCAACAATACATCAATCAGTGCATAACCCATCCAGACCAAACCCAGATATAACATTCCCTGACTGCCCTGCCCGCTACTTTGGCGATGTGAAAGCAGAATGCACAGTACTGCACTGATCCCCAAGGCAATACCCAGTATTTTTAGCTGGTTGAACTGTTCCTGAAAAATAAAATAGGCTGCCGCCAGTGACAAGACTACAGAAAGCCGCTGGGCAATTTCTGTTTTTAAAATTCCAGCGCTTTCCAAGGCTTTAGCCAGAAACAGAAATACACTTGGAAGTAAAATACCCAATGCCAGAATAAGCAACCATGGTGTCTGGCTTGGCGAAATATGCTGGATATCCGGCTTGAACCAGAAAAAGCACAACAAGCTGGCGGTGGCATAATTCCAGCTAATCATGTGGATCGGACTCAGCCCTCTGTTTTTGGCGACTTTTAATAATATTGAGACCACAACGCTACACAGCGCTGCTGCGAAAATCAGTTCCATATGCTGCTCTTATTCTTGATCTTTATCAGTCTACAAAAAAGCCCACATTTGCAGTGGGCTTTTTTTATAAATGATTCACTGGGAATTATTTATTATAGTACGACACCATTTTCTCTAAAGAAATTGGGCGAATCTTGTCTGCATTACCGGCAGTACCAAATGCTTCATAACGGTCTACACAGATTTGCTTCATGGCATCAACCGTTGCGCTGAAGAATTTACGAGGATCGAATTCGCTTGGTTTTTCTGCCATCATACGACGCATTGCACCTGTAGATGCTAAACGCAAGTCAGTATCGATGTTGATTTTACGCACGCCATGTTTGATCGCTTCAACCAGCTGCTCAACCGGAACACCATAAGTTTCCTTGATGTCGCCGCCATACTGGTTAATTACTGCCAACCACTCTTGTGGCACAGAGCTTGAACCGTGCATAACCAAATGCGTATTTGGAAGTGCTGCGTGAATTTCTTTAATGCGGTCAATCGCCAGAATATCGCCTGTAGGTGGACGCGTAAATTTGTACGCACCGTGTGAAGTACCTACTGCAATTGCAAGCGCATCAACATTGGTATCAGCAACGAAACTACGTGCTTCTTCAACTGAAGTCAGAAGTTGAGAATGATCGAGTACGCCTTCTGCGCCCACGCCATCTTCTTCACCCGCCATACCTGTTTCAAGGCTACCTAAACAACCGATCTCACCTTCTACAGAAACGCCACATGCATGTGCCATCTGAACCGTACGACGAGTCACATCAACGTTGTATTCGTATGAAGTTGGGGTTTTGCCATCTTCACCAAGTGAGCCGTCCATCATCACTGATGAAAAGCCGAGCTGGATTGAACGTTGGCAAATGTCAGGGCTGGTTCCGTGGTCTTGGTGCATTACCACTGGAATATGTGGCCATTCTTCAATTGCAGCCAAAATCAGGTGACGCAAGAACGGAGCGCCTGCATATTTACGCGCACCCGCAGATGCTTGTACGATAACAGGTGAATTGGTTGCATCTGCTGCAAGCATAATTGCACGCATTTGTTCTAAGTTGTTTACGTTAAATGCTGGTACGCCGTAAGCATGTTCGCCGGCGTGATCCAAGAGCTGGCGCAATGAAATAAGAGCCATAATATCCTCCCAGTGAATGCCACATATTCTACATGTTCAAAGGTTTCAATTCAGCAACAAATAACACTATTTAAAAAAAATCCCTGCTTTTGCAGGGATTTTGTCTCACATGCACTGGATTAAGGTGCTACAGGCTCAGAAGTCGCTGCAACTGACTGGTCTGCAGTTGCTTCATCTGCTGGCGCATTGGCAATTTCAGCTGGAATATCGGTATTTTTTTCATCTAAAACTGGCTGGTCAATAGCATCAATGGCTGCTTGCTGCTCTGGCGTTATAGTCTCATTGGCTACTGCTGCCGAGCTTTCTGTTTCAGCGACCGGTGCATTTTCCTGTTTCGCACATGCAGTCAGTGCCAATGATGCAGCGAATAAAGCCGCCAAAGTTAACTGTTTTTTCATCACGTGATCTCATCATTTGGTGATTTAATGACTGCATCTTATGACAGATTTATTGCATTTTAATGACGAAGCCATGAAGGGTAAATTTTCACTGTCAAAAAAATGACATAAAAAAAGCTGGCACTGGGCCAGCTTTTTAGCTTAGGACATACAATTAAGCACGTTCTAGAAGTACTGCAACAGCAGGAAGGGTTTTACCTTCAACGAATTCAAGGAATGCACCGCCACCCGTCGAGATATAACCAATTTTGTCAGCCACTTCATATTTATCAATCGCAGCAAGTGTATCCCCACCGCCCGCAATCGAAAAACCTTCAGATTCAGCAATCGCTAAAGATAAAGTTTTAGTACCTTCACCGAATTGATCTACTTCAAATACGCCGACTGGGCCATTCCAAAGAATGGTTTTAGAGGTTTTCAGGATTTCTGCAAATGCTTTCGCAGTTTCCGGGCCTACATCCAGAATCATGTCGTTATCAGCAACATCTGCAACGTTTTTCACCGTTGCTTTTGCAGCAGCCAATGAACCCAGGAAGTCTTCAAAGTTAATTTCAGAGGCATCTGCAACCACAACGTCAGTAGGAAGTGGAACTGCTACTTTTGCAGCAATGGCTTTTGCCGTATCGATCAGATCCTTTTCACACAATGATTTGCCCACGTTATAACCGGCCGCAGCAAGGAACGTGTTGGCAATACCACCACCGACGATCAATTGATCACAAATGTCAGAAAGTGAGGTTAAAACGTCTAGCTTGGTAGAGACTTTAGAACCTGCAACAATCGCCACCATTGGCTTTTCAGGGGTTTGCAGTGCACGACCAAGCGCATCAAGTTCAGCTGCCAGTAAAGGACCTGCAGCTGCAACTTTAGCCAGACGCGCTACGCCTTCAGTAGATGCTTCTGCACGGTGTGCTGTACCAAAGGCATCCATCACGAATACATCACACAATGCTGCATATTTTGCAGCAAGTTCAGGATTGTTTTTCTTCTCACCAACGTTAAAACGGCAGTTCTCAAGCAACACAACTTGACCCGGCTGAACCTCAACGCCATCTAGGTAGTCGGTAAATAATTTTACGTCTTGACCCAAAGCTTCAGTCAAGTAAGCCGCTACAGGAGCAAGTGACTGTTCAGCTTTAGGCTCACCTTCAACCGGACGACCCAGATGAGAATACACCATGACTGCAGCGCCTTTTTCTAGTGCTGCTTTAATCGTTGGCAATGCTGCACGAAGACGCGCATCGCTGGTGATCACACCATTTTTAACAGGAACGTTTAAATCTTCACGGATCAGAACACGTTTACCTGCTAAATCGAGGTCAGTCATACGCTGAAAGTTCATGTAGAGCTCACTTTATAGATATTAAAACCAGCCGATTTTAAATGATTATGCAGAAAAAGGTTAGCATCTTTTGCAGAAAACATTCTGAATGCCAAAGTTTTGTTATGATAGAAAAAAGCTTCTTTTAGATTCAGTGCCTATGTCGATACATCCTGATCCAAATCTTAACCGTTTGAACGTGTTAGGTGAGCCTTTGTCCAGCTGTTGCTTCGATCCGATTACCGGATATTTCCGCAATGGCTTTTGCCATACTGCGACCACCGATCTGGGGCAGCATACGGTATGCGCGCAGATGACGTCGGAATTTCTCAATTTCTCGCAAAAAGTGGGCAATGACCTGATCACACCTTTGCCAGAGCTGGACTTCCCTGGCCTGCAACCCGGTGATTTCTGGTGCCTCTGCGTGACACGCTGGGTCGAAGCCTATGAAGCAGGTCAAGCGCCCCCGATCAAGCTGCAAGCCTGCCATAAAGCGGTGCTGTCTTATGTACCTTTAAATATTCTTGAGGAATATGCTGTCTAATGAATGCTGTACAGATTATTTTGGCATCCTCCAGCCAAACCCGTAAAGAGTTGATGGATCGCCTGCATATTGATTATATTTCTCTAGTACCGGATATCGATGAGTCTCCTCGCGGTGAAAATCACGCAGATGATTTGGCCAAGCGGCTGGCTTTTGAGAAAGCCAAATATATTGCTGAGCAAAATCCTGAAGCGATTGTGATTGGTTCGGATCAGGTGGCATGGCGTGAAGGCGCACCAGATATTTTTATTGGCAAACCTTTAACCCCTGAAAAAGCCATTCGCCAGTTACAGGCCAATTCGGACAAGATTGTCTATTTCAGTACTGCACTCAGTGTGCAACAGCAGGCTACTGGTTATGAACGAACGCTGGTCGAGCACTATAAAGTCAAGTTCCGTAAACTGTCCAAAGCCGAAATTGAACGCTATGTCACGATTGAACAGCCACTGCATTGTGCCGGCAGTTTCAAATGTGAAAGCCTCGGCATCAGCCTGTTTGAAAAAATGATCGGGCAAGACCAGACCACTTTGATGGGCATGCCGATGATCAAGCTGTGTCACATTCTTCGTGAATTGAAAATTTTAGTTCCTTAATCTCCCCTTAATTCAGGCTGTAATCTATGTCTCAACCTTTAGACGTTTTAGGCGGAATCACCGCTGAACAATTTTTGAGTGAATACTGGCAAAAAAAACCGTTACTGGTGCGTAATGCGATGCCTGAAATCGCCAATCTGCTTGAACCTGATGACGTGATGGAACTTGCGCTTGAGGAACATGTCACTGCGCGTTTAATCAAGCAAAAAGATCGCGATCCGAATCAGTGGAGCGTGAAATCTTCGCCTTTACTTAAAGCTGATTTTCAGAAAATGCCCAAGCTGTGGACACTTTTGGTTCAGGCGGTAGATCATTATTCATTTGACCTGTCGGAAATGTGGAAAAAGTTCCCGTTTATTCCGCAATGGCGCCGCGATGACATCATGGTGTCTTATGCACCTCAAGGCGGCTCTGTAGGAAAGCACTTTGATTTTTACGATGTCTTTCTGGTACAAGGCTACGGGCATCGTCGCTGGCAGCTCGGACAAATGTGTGATGCCGAAACTGCATTGGTTCCGGGTCAGCCACTGAAATTATTGCCTGAAATTGAGGTGAATTTTGACGAAGTTCTGGCACCTGGCGACTTGCTGTATGTGCCACCTGGTTTGGCGCATTACGGCGTTGCAGAAGATGATTGTCTAACCTTTTCCTTTGGCTTCCGTATGCCAAATGTGAGCGATATGATGGACCGTGTTGGTGATAAATTTTCTGAGAATGAAAGTTTACGCAATCCACTGGTTGATATTATTCGTGACCAGGTCGGAGCCATTGGTGAAGTCAGCGGCAATGAGCTGGAATATCTAAAAGAACAGATCATGCAGCAACTGCATAATTCGAATGTTTTAGAAGATGCCATTATGACTTTAATGTCAGAACCCAAATATCCAGAGAACCTTCCAGAAGCAGAAGAAATCGGTACAGGTGATCTGGAAGAAGCACTGGATCAGGGTTATAGCCTGATGCTCGAACCGGCTTCACGCCTGCTCTACACTGAAGCAGACGGCGATGTTCTGTTCTGGGCCAATGGTGAAGGGATTGAGATCTCTGAGGCATTTACCACAAAACTCAAGCAGCTTGCAGACGGTGAAACCATATTGCTCGATGAAAACTTCGCTGATGAAGATATTCTGGAAGATGTCGCGGCATTATTAAATGATGCGGTACTGATGCTGGTTCCGCCAGCAGAACAAGACTAATTCTAAGCTAAAGCCAAATAAAAAGAGGATTAAATAATCCTCTTTTTATTTGCAAAGATTAGGGTTGATAGAGTTCTAATACGACCTGAATCACTGTATGCCCTTTCTCAGACTCAATCTGAAACACGCCTCCCATACGTTCGACCCGCATTTTCATGCTGCGCATCCCAATACTCAGACCATTTTTTTGCACTATTTCAGCATCAAACCCAACGCCATTGTCCTGAATACTTAAGGTGAGTTGATGTGGCAGAAAATATTCCAGACTGACTTTCGCCTGACTGGCCTGACTGTGCTTAATGATATTGGTCAGACTTTCTTCGACCACCCGAATCAGGGTCAAACACTGCAATGCGGTCGGTTCACGCTGCCAGACTTTTGGAAATAACCATTCAACCTCAATATTTATCTCTTCCAGCAACTGGGTAAAACGATAACGTACCGGGGCAATCCAGAGTAGCGGGGTTTCCGGTACTTTATTTTCGATAGACGAACCACTATCAATGATTTGTCTGAGATCATCTCTGAGCAATTTCAGCATGGAAAGAAACTGTCGGTTGGGAATGCTGTCAGTACTCTGATCGACCAGAATCATAGAGCGCACAATCGAGCCTCCTAGCCCGTCATGCAGTTCATGCGATAAGTTAATCCGCTCCTGTAAGCGGACATTATCCAGCTCCAGTTGATGTTTATCGTTCAGGCTTTTATTCAGATCAGCGCCGACCTGCTGGACTTTACGTTCTAACTGGCTATTAAATTTTTCGATTTTCCTGACATTACGATTCAACCGCGTGGCCATAATCAGTACCACAAACAGGGTAATAATCGGTGAGGTATAGGGTGATAAAGGTGAAAAATCACTAATTGCCGTTTGACTTAAAATGATCAGATCTACGATTACACATAACAAAATCCCCCACAGACACAGCATCAGGAAAAGATATTCCCCATTGCGGGTTTTCAGTGCCTGATAGCTCACATAAATAATACAGCTTATAAATAATCCCACATAGAAAATAAATGCTGTGCCCAGTACCTGCCCCAGATAATCCAAGGAACTCATCACAATCAGCAGAGCAAATAAAAGCGTGATCAGGATAAATCCCCGCTCCACATATTTAAATCTCTGTTTTAAAAAGCGGATCAAATACAGACTAAAACAGTGGATATAGGCAATAAAACAAAGCATATTGGCTTTGCTGGCCGCGATGCTGGAGCGAAACGGAAAGCTTTCTGTGGTCAGCATATTGGAAATAAACAGAATCCATAGGAATGAACTGAGTGCCAGCCAGCCAAAGGTGGTTTCTGAACGTCGAAATTGCCAGACAATGAAGCAGATGATCCCAATCATTGCTGAGAAAATCATATTCATCTGAAACAGCGTGCGGCGATCCCAGATTTCGCCTAAATGCTTCTGGCTATTGACCAGCACATTATTAAATTCAATTTTACCCAGTCCGGCGTTCTGAAAACTATAACCCTGTACATAAACCAGAATTTCATTACTGCCCTTGTTTAAGCCACTGATGGGCAAAATCCAGTAACGCGGCATATTCCAACTTTTTGACAATGGCTCTTGCAGGTGTTGATCTGACCAGAGTAAATCACCATTCAGGAACACGGCGCCGGCCGAATTAATATAATCAATGGAAAAGGCAATCGGTTCTGCAAGACGAATATTGTCTTGGCATGACCAGTCCCAAACAATTTTATACCAGGCCCCACCATGATAATCTTTCCAGTTACGCTGCCAGTTATCCGGCAAACTGACACTTTGCCAGCCAGATGCAGGCATCTGGCTAGGATTTTGCACCTGAACCTTTTGAATGTAGTCAATCTTTACATCACAGAGATCATTAACCTGAAAATGGTCTTGCGCCTGACTCATAGCACTTAACAGACACAGCCAGCAGCAAAAGAGCAAAATACCGATCCATTGCAATCTCTGTCGCTGCCTGCTTCCAGAACGAGCTGGATGCATCACAGAATTCCTAAATGCCGTGCGGTACTGACTGCCTTGGTACGCCGACTGACGGACAGTTTCCGGTAAATATGCTTGATATGACTTTCGACGGTATAACGTGACACACAAAGTTGCTCGGCAAGCTCTCGATTACTCAGGCCTTGTGCGACCAGTGACAGAATTTCTTTTTCCCGATGGGTCAGCACTTCCTGCTCGGCATCCGAATGGTTGCGTTCGACTGGTGGTGATGAAGCAGGTATAGAAATCTGCTTGAGAATTTCCCGCGCAATAAAAGGATCAATTGGCGCGCCACCCCGTAAAATACTGCGGATCGCCAAAGTGACCTCCACATCATCGCGTTCTTTTAATACATAACCGGTGGCACCCGCCTGAATTGCGGTAAATAAACTGTTTTGCGTACTCCAGGCCGAAACCACCAAAATCAGAGTTTGTGCGTCATTTTCGCGAATTTTTTCAATAATCGAAATCCCACTCCCATCTGGCAGCCCCAAATCGACCAATGCCAGTGAAATCGGCTGTTGTTTTAAAATGAAATATGCTTCTTTAAGATTATTGGCAAAGAGCAGAACATCTTCGCTATAGCCCAAATTGGTTAATATAATTTTTAAACGTCGTTGAATGACATACTCATCTTCAACGATTAATACAGGTACTGGCAAGACTGCCTCTAGTGCTGTCATAAGCACGCCCCTTATATTTATTGTTATGTCGCCTTGAAGAGTAAAATATAACCAAAAAAACTCTAAAAATCATGATTTATTTCATTTTTATGCTATTTCTTTCTAGCCTCATAGGGATATTCTAAATACCGTCTGCTTAAAACCAGCATAAAAAAATGCCATCTACGCAGTAAATGGCATTTCTTAAGCACAATTTTAGAATTTTAATAGGCTGAATATTTTAAGCGGCGCCGTATTGCTGTTTTAAATATTTTACAATCTCAGCTGATTCAAACATATTCACGCCTGTATTTGGATCGACCAGATAAGGAACCTGAATATTATTTCCCATCATTTCAAGTAAATGTTCACGCTTCCCGCCTGGTAGTGGTTCATATTTCCCCGGTCTTAAGCGCAACTTGGCTGGCCCATAATCCTGCCAGCGTTCTTTGGCGACATTGTGAAAAATAAAGGGAACTTCCAGCTCACTCAACACGGCGCGTACGATCCGGGTATAAGGACTGGCCTCAAAACCCCATAATTCTAGTAACTGTTCAGGTGTTGGCCGATCCTTGATCTTGGGATTCACCATTCCTCCGCGTAAACCGTTGATGACTGTGCCAGCAATTGCAGCCACCGGAATTTTGGGATAGTGAGCATATTTTTTGGGTGTCTTGCCTGTTTTGCCATAGTGCTTGAACAGATGATGAATAATATCTTGCGATTCATAAAGTCGATCGCCCGTATTTTCATCTACCAGAAATGGAAACTGGAGTTTTCCGCCTAATTGCTGAACTTCGGGACGAAAATGAGTACCACCCCGTGGACATGGATAGACTTCATAATCCAGATTCAGCAAAGTCATGACTTCACGCACCCGGCGACAAAATGGCGAACCCTCATATTCATAGAGCTTTAAGGCTTTTTCAGGCTGATTCGGAAATGGTGTACCGACCATGCCACGTCCACCTTGAGCGACTGCAGAGGCCAAAGCTTGTGCAACTTTAATTTGATGACCCAACATAATATTTTCCTGTTTTTGTTTTATTCAACTGAAAGACAGAATCTAAGCATCCTGTCTTTCGCGGTATAGATCAGTTTTGTTGTTATTCTTTAATGTAACACTTGGCCAATTAAGCCACTAAGGCTGTTTTAGAGATCACAATGCCATTATTGTCTGCATAGACATAATCGCCAGCATTAAACGTGACTCCACCAAAACAGAGGGAGATATCCACCTCACCCACGCCCTTGCGATTGCTCTTTTGTGGAATAGCCGCCAAGGCATGCACACCAAGGTCTAATTCAGCAATCGCATCGACATCACGCACACAACCATAAATAATTACACCATTCCAGTGATTTTTGACCGCAGATTCCGCAATCAGGTCACCCATCAAGGCACAGCGCATCGATGCACCGCCATCGACCACCAGTACCTTGCCTGTTCCATCTGTGCCCAGTAACTCTTTCACCCGGGAGTTATCTTCAAAACATTTCACCGTCACAATCTGACCGCCAAAGGTTTTACGGGCCCCATAACTTTTAAAAAATTTACCGTCCAGACAAGGTGTCACCACTTGAAGCTCTAATTCCGGATGATCATCTAATAAGTCACAGGTGACAAATGCTGCTGTAGACACGGTGTTTCCCCTCATTTCATTTTTTGTATGCGTAAATTATCATAAATTTCAAATTTTACCGTCTGAGTCAGCGCGGCCTCGACCATAGTATGAGCCACCTGCTCGGCTGTCACTGGCTTATAAGCAAAACCATCCGGAATAAAACGCGATATTTTATGATAAACCTGCTGTGCGGCATCCTCCAAAAAACGCTGCTCGGGACGTTCGCCAATTAATAATGAAGGCCGAATCAGGCTGATCTTATCCAGACTCAAGGTCTGTACATATTCTTCTAGCTGGCCTTTAACCTGATTATAATAAAAATGAGACTGGGAGTTGGCGCCCATCGCACTCAACAACAAGTAATGCGCTGAAGTCTGTTGCAGCAATTCGGCAAAATGGGCATTAATGGTATAATCAATATTATAAAAGGCCTGCTTGGATCCGGCTTGTTTCATGGTACTGCCCAAACAGCTAAAACCGTGACTGTGCTCACTGACATCCTGATCATTCAGCATCAGGAAATCTTCAAGCACCAATTGCTGGACTTTATCCAAACTATCCAGATCATTTTGATATTTTCTGACCACTGCAGTAATCTGCTGGCAAGTTGGCTCGTCTTGCAGACGTTTTAAGAGTTGTTTTCCCACCAAACCGGTGGCACCTATGACGATGGGATGAATCAGCGATTTAGTCATTTTTTATACGATCTCCTAGGTAGAATACTAATCTAACGTTTTCTTTAGAATTTTTCTGCATCTAAAATGTTGTCAAAGCATGTCAAGACTTGACTTCGGTGCTCAGTTTAATCAAAATATGGCACTTGTTTACGGGCTGGTGATAATTCCTCTGATGATGGTTTTCAGTTGAGTTTCAGCCCGCCCAGACCAATCTATTTCAAGGAGTGCACGAGTGGCAAACTCTGCTCAAGCTAAAAAACGTGCTCGTCAAAACGTTAAAGCACGCAAACACAACGCAAGCTTGCGTTCTATGGTTCGTACCTATCTTAAACGTACATTAGCTGCTATCGGCACTAATGACTATGCTGTTGCTACTGAAGCGTACAAAACGCTTGTTCCAGTAATCGACCGCATGGCTGACAAAGGCATCATCCATAAAAACAAAGCAGCTCGTCACAAGAGCCGCTTGAACGCACAAGTTAAAGCATTAGCTAACTAATTTGTTGCAATGAAAAAAGCCCTTTTTAGGGCTTTTTTTGTGTCTGCTAAAAAATGATTCTGTATTTTTCTCATTTTTATTTTCAATTTTTTACTCTGATATAATCCCATATAAAAACTATGGTATTCTCAATCATATTGCTTACATCACTATAATTTTAAGCTTGTCACTATTTCGCTGGCTGTGAGGGGAATAAAAACCATGATTACAAAATATTTGCCATCTTTAGAGAAGTTTCTAGCAATCGAACAGCAATATATTGAATACTTTAAGACCCAAGGTGAAAAAGACATTTTAGGCCGGGTGATTTCCAACATGAAAGGCACTGCTGAACTTCAGGCATCTCAAGGCGTAGACGCCTGGTTAGGCTATGGTGTGTATTTGCCCGCAGTAGAATATATCTTTGCCCGATATAAGGGTGAAAATGAAGTAGATTTTTATATACGCACCCGCTATCCCCAACAAGTCGTTGCAGCTTACAGCCTTCCGGAACATGACATCGCAACACTGATCGCCGCCGACAAATATAGTCGCATTCATCAGCAACAGGTTCCAGTCAATAGTCCTCTTTGGCCGCTGAATGATACAGGTGACCTGCTTGATCTCAATGCCTATCCTCAGCGCTTAAAAGCCAACATTTAGAAAAAACAGACCTATATGTAAAAAGCTCAATCATATCTGCGATTGGGCTTTTTATATGATAAATGAATGACCTATTAAATTAAAATTACTGGGAACGCTTAAAATCAGCAATATCTAGCTCATGTACCTGACCACGCCAGATCCATTTCAGTTTTGATTCCAGAAAAACATCGCCCTCGAACCAGACAAACAGACCTTCCATCATTTTGGGCCAGTCTTCTCGGCTGATGTCCTGACGCCCGGACATTACGGCAATCATCGCTGCCAGAATCGTGTCATGACTGACTGCCAGACTCAGCCCATACTTATTTTGCGGATGGGTGTTATAAATCAGTTCCAGCACATCCACCACACCATGAATCGGCTGTTTCATCCCCGGCAAGGCATTATTCACAAAACTGTTCACAAAACCGAGAGCGCCCTGCTTGGCAAAATAAGGACCGGCTTTTTGAATATCCAGCACAAAACTGCCCGGCTCGACCAGCAATCCCTGTTCGATAATTTCAATACGATGGGTATTCTGCTCAGGGGTAACCGCATCCGCACCTTCAATCATGAGCGCAGCAGTATCAATACAGCGCTGGATCGGGCTCGAAATACAGTGATGAATTACACGATCTGTCTGATCAGCCAGATAAGCGCCCCATTCCTGTGCCAGATCCCGCCCCTGACCAGTCAATTGCAGGTCATAACCTGCCAGACCTTGACCCGGAACATCTTCACGAACCGAATGGCGTGTGAATAAGGTGACAGGCGTCTGTATATCAGGCAATAAATCAATTGCACTTAACATACTCGGTGGAAGCAGTTTCAGGGACACGTGACAGCCAACTGGATTGGTAATGAGTTAATCATCACTATACCATGCTCAGGATTTTGCTCAATGCTCAGCCTGCATGTCAGCCACCGCCTGTAATGCAATATTTTTCATATTATTATTTTTATAAGCAATAAATCCGCCATTGAGCAAGGTATCGCGATGATTATAAATAAATGGCCGCCCTTTTAAATCGACCAAGCCACCACCAATCCGTTCGAGCATACATTGACCAGCACTGGTGTCCCATTCCGAAGTCGGATGAAAACGTGGATAGATATCCACCTGATCTTCCAGCATCATACAAAACTTGTAGGCGCTGCCCGCTTTGAACTCTGTATATTCGGTAAGTTTGGCCAGATGCTGTAAATAGTCGACATATTTCGGTTTCTGCTGGCTACTTTGACTCAGACCAATCGCAATTCTTTGGTCTGTTGGCGCTGCTTCATAGCCAAACCACGTATCTCGCTGAATATCATATTTATAAGGCAGCCCCTGCTCTGCACAGAAATAAATCAGTTGCTGTTCTGGTACTGCCAATATGGCAAAAGTCGTCAAACTTCCACGAACCAAACTCAAATTGATGGTGAATTCAGGCCGCTGATGCAAAAACTCCTTGGTGCCGTCTAGCGGATCTAATAACCAGAATTCTGGCCATGAACGACGCTCATGTTCTTGGCCCTCTTCTGACAATAAAGGCAGGTCTGAAATATCTGCCAAAGCCTGAGTTAGAAAAGTATTGACCCTCAAGTCTGCCTGAGTTACCGGAGAATTATCATTTTTTTGGATGACATCAAAAGCCGCACCAGAACAATAACGCTGATATTCTTCTCGCAAAATTTCACAGGCTTGTGTCAAAATGGGCACAAACTGCAAAATCATCGGATCTTGTGGTGCTGCTATTGCTTTAAACATAGAAAACCTAAATATGTCAAAATGCTCTGAAAAACCTACCATAATTTTCGATATGGATGGAACTTTACTTGATCTTGCCTACGATGATTTCATCTGGAATGAGTTGCTGCCTGTGCGTTATGCTGCCACACATGGCTGTAGCATGGAACACAGTCAGGCGACCCTCTCCGCATTCTATCAGGAACATAATCATACCCTAAACTGGTACTCCTCACGCTTCTGGACGGCTAAAGTCGAAGTTGATGTTCTGGCGATGCAGATTGAACATAAAGACAAAGTCGCCTTACGCCCGTATTGTCTCGAATTACTGGATTATCTTAAAACGAATGGCTACCCGATCTGGCTGGCCACCAATGCCGATTGTGCCGGACTGGCCTTTAAACTGGATCACTTAAATTTAAGCCATTATTTTGATGTGATTGTCAGTTCAGAAACGATTGGGCATGCCAAAGAATTTGTTGAATTCTGGCAAGGCTTGAATGCCATGCATCCCTTCGATCCGCAACATGCTTATTTTATTGATGATACCGAAAAAGTCCTGAATGGTGCCAAAGCCTACGGGATTGAAAACCTGTTCAGTATCCAGCACCCCTCCTCGGCCAAAGTCGCACGCGAGACTTGCAATTATCCGATGCTGCACCAATTAACAGATTTAATCACTTATTTAAATCAGGCTGAGGTAGAGAAAAAATATGCGTAAATCGTCTTTACCCGAAGATGCGGTAGGCATGCGTATAGACAAATGGCTTTGGGCAGCACGGTTTTTCAAGACCCGTTCCATTGCCAAACATGCAATTGAAGGTGGTAAAGTCCACCACAATGGTGAACGTGTCAAAGTATCACGCGAAGTCCGTGTTGGCATGGAACTGACAATTCAGCAAGGCATCGACAAGAAAACTGTCCTGGTTAAAGAACTTTCTGATGTTCGCGGCCCTGCACCTGTGGCACAAAAACTGTATGAAGAAACCGAAGTCAGTATTGCTCGACGGGAATTGATTACCTCACAAAGAAAGTTGCATAATCTAGCTCGTCCCGATCATCGTCCAAGCAAGAAAGATCGCCGGGATATCAGTAAATTTAAAAATGAAAATAGTCAGAGTTTTGATCAGTCATGGTCGTATAATGACGATTAAATTCAAGCGTCAGAATGTGTCGTACATGCGCTGACATTGATAGAACACTAGGGAAAATTCTGTCACTATACGCCTGTGGAACAAAGCTCTAATTTAAGACATCCACTTGAGTACTAACTGAGTGACATCGTATTGAGGTTGTAAGATGGATGAGAATAAAAACAAGGCGCTTAATGCTGCCTTAAGCCAGATTGAAAAACAGTTTGGTAAAAATACAGTCATGCGTCTTGGTGACAATACCGTTCAGGCTGTTGAAGCAGTATCTACAGGTTCTTTAACCCTGGATATCGCACTCGGTATTGGTGGCCTACCGAAGGGCCGTATCGTCGAGATTTATGGTCCTGAATCATCAGGTAAAACCACGATGACCCTGCAAGCAATTGCAGAATGTCAAAAAGCCGGTGGTACATGTGCATTTATCGATGCCGAACATGCACTTGATCCGCAATATGCGCGTAAACTTGGCGTAGATATTGATAACCTGCTGGTATCGCAGCCCGATCACGGTGAACAGGCGCTTGAAATCGCGGATATGCTGGTACGCTCTGGTGCAATTGACATGATCGTGGTCGATTCTGTAGCTGCTCTAACGCCACGTGCGGAAATTGAAGGCGAAATGGGTGACTCGCATATGGGTCTGCAAGCCCGTTTGATGAGCCAGGCACTGCGTAAAATCACCGGTAATGCCAAGCGTTCCAACTGTATGGTGATCTTCATTAACCAGATTCGTATGAAGATTGGTGTCATGTTCGGTAGCCCGGAAACCACGACTGGCGGTAACGCATTGAAGTTCTATGCATCTGTACGTCTAGACATCCGTCGTATTGGTCAGGTGAAAGAAGGTGACGAGATCGTTGGTTCTGAAACCAAAGTCAAAGTCGTGAAAAACAAAATGGCACCTCCATTTAGAGAAGCGCTGTTCCAGATTCTGTACGGCAAAGGCGTGAACCATCTAGGTGAATTGATCGATCTTGCTGTACAGCAAGAAATCGTGCAGAAAGCCGGTGCGTGGTATTCTTATCAAGGCGACAAAATTGGCCAAGGTAAGAACAATACCATCCGTTATCTGGAAGAGCATAAAGAAATGGCACAAACCATTGAAAAGCTGATTCGCGAGCAACTGCTGACCAAAGCCGTGATCACTGAAGAAGATAATAAAGAAGAAGCAGATCTTTTAGATGCCTAATCTATTATTTGCCTAGTCTTTAAACATCACGACACAGCGCCCTACGGGGCGTTTTGTTATGATGGGTAGATGATAAAATGCGAGAGAAAGATGTCAGAGGCAAAATTCAGCAAACTGCTCGATTATGAAACTTTAAAACAGCAATTTGGCGATGCTGATGATCAAGCGACCCAGCAAAACACATTGAAACAAAAACCCACTTTCGACTCAGAAGAGCGCCTGTTTGATACCCCTGATGATGAAAAGAAAAAACCGGGCTTAACTGGCTCGCGTTTGCGTTCGTATGCCTTTGCCGTACTGACCCGCAAGGAATATGCCAAAGCCGAACTGATCGAGAAGCTATGCCTATATGCAGAGGATCGCGATGAAGTGCTGGAATTAGTTGAAGAATTATCACGAGAGAATTATCAGAGTGATCAGCGTGTCGCAGAAACCATGCTGTCGAGCCAAAAGCGTAAAGGCAAAGGCCCCAATCAGATTAAAATAAAATTAAAAAACAAGAAAGTTGATACGGCTTTAATCGCAGAAGAACTGAAAGAAACTGACTGGGTGCAGCAAGCCTATGCGCTGAAAGTCAAAAAATATGGGGCGGAAGTTACTAAAGATCCGAAGCTCAAGGCCAAACAGATCCGTTTTCTGATGTACCGTGGTTTTGAAATGGATACGATTATTAAGGCGATTAACCGTAAAGTGGAAGATTAATTTGTATTCAGATTCATTAATAGACCCACTACAAAAGTGTTTGCAGATTGATCTTAAAATGAGAAAATCAGTTCGCTAGCAGAACGAATTATCGGGATAATAAAATATTAAAAATTAGCTGATATTAGAAGTGAGCTTTGAGATTAATAGGCTGGGATAAAATGTTTTTATTATTTAAAAATATGGTGGCAACCCTACCAGCAAAGCTCCGGCACATCATAGTTCTATTACCGTTGCTACCTTCCGGTCCTGGCGGGGTTCATAGAGTACAATTGCGAAGTAACCAGCAGGGCTACCATTACAAAAACAGAGTATAGAGATTTTTAATCAAGTTGCAAGCTTTGTTCCTTAAAATAATCCATCAAGCTATCCGTTTGATTATTTTAAAAACAATATTAATATTTCTGCTGATTTTCAAGCGATCTTCACAATCAATCCATCAACACCCAGATTCGCATGATCTTTGTAAAACCTTGTTGCAATTTCTAAAAATGCCGTTTTTAATGTGTGCAATGTATATGAATGATCTTCTTTAAAAGATGAGCAGCGGATACGTATCTCACAAAGAATTATGGAAATTTTATGATGTTTAAAAAGACCGTATTGTGTGCAGTGACAGCACTCTTTACCACACCGCTATTTGCCAATATTCCAATCGAATCGCGGGGCTTGAGCCAGACTGCCAATCAAGCGTCAATGAATACCCAGTCTGCGAGTTCTGCCGGCGTATCGACACCTGTGCAAACCAATACCAGCTGGCAGATTATGCAAAAAAACCAGCAACTGGAAAGTGATCTGCGGATCTTGCGCGGCAAAATGGAAGAACAGGAAAATGAAATTGCCCAACTGAAAAGCGAACTGACCAATCGCTATGCCGATCTCGATCAGCGCCTGGAACTGTTACAGCAAAAAATTGAACCGGCTGAAGAAAACCCAACGGAGGACAACCCACAGGATAGTTCTCCCAGTTTAAATGCGAATGAGATCAATACAGCGAGCAGCGGACAACAGCCCACCGAGCTGGACAAAGCAGCCTATACAGTAGCCTTAGATGCCTATAAAAATGGCGGTGCAGCCAAAGCCATTGCACCCATGCAGAACTTTATTAAAAACAATCCGAATAGTGTGTATATCAGCAATGCCTATTTCTGGTTAGCAGAATTCAATCTGGCCATCGATCCGCCAAATTTTGAAGAAGCAAAACGCAATTACACCATTGTGGCAGACCGCTATCCAAAGTCGACCCGTGCTTCGCGTGCGCTTTATCAACTGCATAACATTAGCAAGGACGTCGAGCAAAAACCGGCCATTGCCACCCAGTACAAGAACAAATTACTCAGTAATTACCCGCAATCTGAAGAAGCTAAATTTTTTAAGTAATAATCTTCTAGATAACCCTTAATTCAGCAATAAAAAAGACACCTTAAAGGTGTCTTTTTTACTTGAAATATTTTAGCGCACAATGCCACGCTTGGATTGTTCAAGAGAATCAATCAAACGTTGTGCTTCGGCAACTTCCGGCAAGATATCTTTACGAATCTGCTCGATTGCTTCCTGCGTGGTTAAACCTGATTTATAAATCAGTTTAAAGGCAGTACGCAAACCGTCAATTATGGCCTTAGACCAGCCCTTACGTCGCATTCCCTCAATATTCATAGCAAAGGCGTGCGCAGGATTACCTGACACCATCACATAGGCCGGCACATCTTTCAAAATCAGTGATGCTCCGCCAATCATGCTATAAGAGTCAATCTTGCAGAATTGATGAATCCCTGAGTTTCCACCAATGACCACATAATCCCCGACATGAACATGTCCAGCCACACCGACATTATTGGCAAAGATATTGTGATCACCGACCATGCAGTCATGGGCAATATGCGTGTTGACCATTAGAAGATTATGACTGCCAATCTTGGTTAAACCCTGATCCTGAACGGTACCACGATGCAAACTACAATGCTCACGGATCTTGTTGTGATCGCCAATCTCAAGCCAGGTTTCTTCACCGGCATACTTAAGATCCTGACAAACCTCGCCTACACTGGCGAACTGGAAAATTTCATTATATTCACCTATACGCGTATAGCCACCCACCACTACATGTGAATGAAGTTTGCTACCCGCACCAATAGTGACGTTTGGCCCAATAATACAGTATGGACCAATTTCTACATCAGCAGCGATGACTGCTGATGCGTCAATAATGGCAGTTGGATGAATAAGGGGATTATTGCTCATGCCTGCTCGACTTTTTGATGCGAAACCATAATTTCCGCGGTTGTTGCGACGACGCCATCTACAGTGGCAATACAATTATATTTGTAAATGCCGCGCTTTTGCATCACCAATTCAGCTTTTAATACCAATTGATCGCCTGCAACCACCTGTTTTTTAAACCTAACCTTCTCCGCACCGGCAAAAAGGAACAATGAACCCGCACTTGGTGTTTCATTGTTCATCACAAAACCCAAGATTCCCGAGATTTGTGCCAGTGCTTCAACAATCAGCACACCCGGCATAATTGGATAATTCGGAAAATGGCCTTGCAAAAACTCTTCATTAATTGAGACGTTTTTATAACCAACAATGCCATTTTCGGTAATCTCGACCACGCGATCAACCAATAAAAATGGATAACGATGGGGCAAATATTCACGAATCTTTTGAATATTCATTGGCAATTCAGGTTTCGTGAATGTAGGCAAATTCGACTCTGTCATCATAATTATTTACGCAACTTAAATGTTGATTCAATGGACTCAATTTGAGATTGCATATGATCTAGTCGTTTCATCACCTGGGTCAATGGCACATCTGCTAATTGTTTAAAACGCACAGCAGCACGTTTCCAGTGCAAACTTTCCAATATAGGTGTACCAGAAGAATAACTGCCCGCCTCAGAAATATTTTTTGTCACCATTGACATGCCAGTAATTGTGACATTATCTGCGATATTAATGTGGCCTACTACCCCCACCGCACCTGCAAATACACAGTTTTTGCCAATTGTAGTGCTTCCGGCGATTCCGCATTTTGCTGCGAGTGCGGTATTGGCACCAATCTTGACGTTATGCGCGATTTGCACAAGATTATCAATAATCACACCCTGTTGCAAAATCGTATCATCCAATGCACCGCGGTCTATACTACAGTTTGACCCGATACGCACATCATCGGCAATACGCACAGAACCAAGCTGGGCAATACGATGCCATTTACCTTGATAAGGTGCAAAACCAAAACCTTCGCTACCAATCACGGTATTGGCATGAATACGAACGCGATTGCCAATTTTGGCGCCACCCGTCAGCGTCACATGCGCATCAATAAAACAGTCCTGACCGATTTCCACATCATTATCGACATGTACATGAGGCTGAATCACGGTATTGGCGCCCACAACACAATGCTCGCCAATCACCACATAGTGTCCAATATACGCATCATCGGCGATGATCGCTGAAGGATGAATTTGAGCAGTACTTTCGATACCACGCTGGGTATTTTTTTTCTCAAATACATGGGTCAGGATCGCAAAAGCCAGATAAGGATTTGCAACAACAATAAAGTTTTGATGTGACGTTATTTGTTGTTTCAGTTCAGCAGTGACAATTAAAGCAGCTGCCTGACTTTGATTGGCTTGCTCTACATATTTGTCTGCATTGACGAATGCCAAATCTTGCGATGTCGCATGCTCAAGACTGGCCAAAGCGCTCAAACGCAAATCTGCCTGACCTACGCACTCGCCTTGAACCAGGCGAGCAAGGTCAGCTAACTGAAGCTGTTTATGATTCATTGATTACTTAATTGCATTAACCTTTTGAATCATTTTATCAGTTAAATCATATTTAGCGTCATAAGCAAGTGCTGAATTTTTATTTAAAACCACATCCAGGTTATTTTCTTTACGCAATTGTTCAGCAATTTGCTTTACACGTGCATCAAATACCGTCCGAATCTGCTGAATCGAACTTTGAACATTACTCTGCACAGATTGTTGCAACTGATTCAATTCCTGAAATTTAGCCTGATATTGCGTAGACATCTTCTGCTTTTCAGCATCGCTCAGTTTGGTATTAGACTGAGCACGCTGCTGCAAAGCTTCCAGTTCTTTACTGAGTTGTTCAATCTTGCTGGTTTGTGGCTGAATTTTTTGTTGAAATGCCGTGTTTTGCTGTTTCAGATAAGTACTGCCTTCAACAACACGCTCCAAGTCAATCACACCAATACCAGCTGCTTGAGTTAACGGTGCAACACTTGCCAAAGCCAGGCTCATCGCCATGATCATTTTTTTCATATTCTTACTCATTCAAAAAAATTTGCTCATAAAGCCTCGCAACTTCATGAGCAAAATCTATATTCAGGATTAGCTAATAATCTTAGAAAGTACGGCCGATTTCGAACTGGATATTTTTAGTTTCATCACCGTCTTTCTTATTCAACGGATAAGCATAGCTCAGTGACAATGGGCCAATCATGGTAATCCAGGTGAAACCGGCACCAACGCTATAACGCATATTGCCTGCATCGAAACCGAAGTTATCTTTACAGTATTGGCGAGCATTATAAGTAGTACCACCTACAATAAGATTACTGTCTGGAGCAGGCACATCACAGTTGGTATCAAAAACCTGCGCACCTTCTGCAAAGATAACCGGACGAACCTGACGCGCCCAATCGCCTTTAAATGGCACTGGCAGTACTAGCTCAGTACCAAACTGAACCAATGCATTACCACCTACTTCTTCAGGTGAAGGATCCGGCTCACCTCTTTCACTAAAATATACACCATCATATTTTGGACCTAAGGTACTATTTTCATAGCCACGCACCGAACCAAAACCACCGGCATAAAAATTCTTATAGAATGGCAGGTCATTACCATAGCCCAACTTACCATAACCGCGCAGAACAAAGTCTTTACCTAACGGGAAGAAGGCCTGAGCATCATAAGTCACTTTTTGATATTCCACTTCACTACCCGGTAATGCAACTTCTGCATTAATACGATGTGACATACCATTAGTCGGGAACATCGGACGGTTTAAGGTATTATACGACCAGCCTAAATTTAAGTTATATGTTAAGAATTTACCTTCAAATTCACTTTCATAACTATTGGTGACTACACTACCCTCTGGACATGTCCATGCAGGGTCATTACCCGGATTAGCAATTGAACATGTTTGGAATGTATTGGTATCAATACTCTTCCCTCCATTCGCTTCTAGATAATCACGAACATACGTAGATACAAACTGACCTGTTGTCACTTTAGTTTGATCGATATTTAAACCAGCACTAACACTCTGGTTTTCATCAATTGGATAACCAAAGTTAATTCCACCACCAAAACTGTCCGTCACATAGTTGTTGACGTTATAGTCATCGTCTAGCTTGGTCTTGCGGTAGTACATGTTATAACCGCGACGTACACCATCAATGGTAAAGTACGGATCCATCACACTCAGGTTATAATAATCTTGGGTTTCAGAACGCGACAAGTCGATCGATACACTATTACCAGTGCCCAGGAAGTTGGTCTGACTTAAACCTGCCTGGAACGTCACACCGCCACTTTGCGAGAAACCCACTGCCAAGGTACTGGTACCTGAATGCTGTTCTTCTACTGCGACATTTAGATCGACCTGATCCGGTGAACCCGGAATACGTGCAGGCTTGATATCGACTGTTTTAAAGAACCCGGTACGTTCCAGACGGACTTTAGACAAGTCAATTTTTTCATTACTGGCTAAAGCACCTTCCATCTGGCGCATTTCACGACGCAACACTTCATCTGCAGTTTTGGTATTACCGGTAAAATTAATACGTCGTACTGTAACTTGCTGACCCGGATTGATATAGTAATTTAAATCAACCTGTTTGGTTTCATTATTAATTTGAGGAACAATATTCACTTCTGCATAATAATAACCAGCATTACCATATTTACGCTGTAATAGCTGCTTAACCACATTTACTTTTTCTTGCGAATAAGTTTCACCTTCTTTAAACAGCTGTAAGGCTTGCAATTCTTCAGTCTGATAAAGTGCATCACCTAAATATTTGGTTTGACCAAATTTAAATTGTTCGCCTTCATCTACAGACACTTCAATAAAGACATTCTTTTTATCTTCACTCAAGTTCAAACTGGAATTGGTAATATTAAAGTTAATATAACCCTGGTTCAGATACATAGCACGCAATGCTTCAAGGCTTGCAGCCATTTTTTCACGTGCATAACGGTCATTACGTGAAATCACCGAGTTCCAGCTACTTTCTTTAACAGCAAATGCCTGTTTAATATCTGATTCTTTGAAAACAGTATTGCCAATGATATTGATATCAAAAACTTTTGCGGCTTTACCTTCAATAAAATCAATCTGCAATTCAACCCGGTTATTCGGTCTTGCTGTCGTCGTGACTGTAACATCTGCATCATAGCGACCTTGCTGCATGTATTGCTGCTCAAGCTCGGTTTCGACTGTCTGTAAAGCAGATTTTTTCAGCACTTCACCTTCAGCCAGACCCATTTTTTTCAGGCCATCTTCAAGTGCTTCCTTTGGAATCAGCTTATTGCCTTTCAGTTCGATTTTCGAAATGACTGGGCGCTCTACCACCTGAAAAACTAGAGTATTGCCTTGCTGAACAGCTTTGATGTCATCAAATAAGCCTGATGCATATAAACTGCGAATTGCATTGGCAATGACCGGATCATTGACCCGATCACCACTGTTAATTGGCACGAGGCCATATACATTCTCAGGAGTTAAACGCACTAATCCATCAAATTTTATATCTTGTACAATGAATTCATCTGCTGCATATACTTGTTGTGCTACTGCCATTGCACTAACGAGTGCCAGAGGCATAAATAAATGTGTGTGCTGCATGCCAGTCTTTTCCGCTGTTAATTTATTCCATCTACGTTGTTATAAACGCATAAAATCATTAAATAATGCCAGAAGCATCATACTGCCGAGCAGTACCATACCAATTTTTAGTCCAACCAATTGTATTTGTTCGGAAACAGGTTTACCACGAATTAATTCAACAAAATAGTAAACCAGATGTCCGCCATCAAGCATTGGAATCGGCAGTAGATTTAATATTCCTAAACTTACACTCATTAGCGCCATAAAGGAAATAAAAGTTTCCCAACCCATTTCTGCGCTTTGTCCTGCGACTTTGGCAATGGTGATCGGTCCAGATAAGTTATCCAGTCCAATCATGCCACGTACCATTTTGACAATCGAGTTCAGAATCATCGAAGATAAGTGCACCGTTTTATCAAATGCCATCACCAGTGCTTCAGCTGGATTGTAGTGAATGGTCTGCTTATATTCTGCGGGAATCGAGATTTCACCCGGATCACTTTGTACACCGAGCATACCCGTGACATTGCCCATATTGTCACGCTTGCCCTGTGGCATCACTTCAAGTTGCACCATCTGGTTTTCGCGCAATACATCCATCTTCAGTAATTTTTCTGGTGATGCCTGTACGATTTGTACCACATCAAACCAGTCTTTCATCTGGACACCATCAATGGCCAGAATTTTGTCACCTTGCTTCAGGCCTTGGCGAATTGCTGCACCATCTTCAGTCAGCTTGCTAATCACAGCCGGAATTTCCGGTCGATAAGGCAAGAAGCCCAGACTGTCTAACGGAGATTGACTCTGGTCTTTTAAATAGTCCCGAATCGGTAACTGGAACAGCTTGTTTTCCCCGGCACGTTCTGCCTGAATAGACACTACACCGGTTTCACCCACACGATCCACCAGCGCATAACTCAGTTTTTCCCAGGTTTCGACTGGAGTCCCGTCCACAGCAACAATTTTGTCACCCGGCTGCATTTGTACTGTTGCAGCCGGCGTATCTGGTAAAACTTTACCAACGCGGGTATTCAGCTGCTCTTGTGCCGGTAAAAACAGCACCCAGAATAACAGCACCGCAAGAATGAGGTTGATCAATGGTCCCGCTGCCACAATGGCAATCCGTTTCCAGGGATGCTGACGGTTAAATGCTTTGGGCAAGTCTTCTTCAGCAACATTGCCTTCACGTTCATCCAGCATTTTCACATAACCGCCTAAAGGTAAGGCGGATAGCTGATATTGAATGCCGGATTTTTTTGAGGTCCACTTTAACAGCGTTGGTCCAAAACCAATCGAATACACCAACACTTTAACGCCCAGTTTACGCGCCACAATATAGTGACCAAACTCATGAATTGCAATTAAGGGACCGAGTAACAGGATTGCGGCTGCAATAATAAACAAGGCGTTCATGTCTTAACTTCCTTTATTCACAACATACTGCTGTGATAAACCTCGTGCCATTTGATCTGCCTGCAAGATAGCCTCCAGATCATTTGCCGGCTGATTGTCCATCTGATTCAGGACATGTTCAACCACTTGAGGAATTTGGGTAAACCTAATTTGCTGATGTAAAAATGCGTCAACTGCAATTTCATTGGCCGCATTTAAAATCGTGGGTGCAATTCCGCCGCTCTGCATCGCCTGACGCGCCAACTTTAATGCAGGAAAACGAATCACATCCGGTTCCTGAAAGTTAAGCTGCGAGTGCATAAACAGATCTAAGGGTGGTACATGCGTACTGATTCGCTCAGGCCATGCCAATGCATGTGCAATAGGTGTGCCCATATCCGGATTACCCATTTGTGCCAAAGTTGAACCATCAACGTATTGAACCATGGAGTGAATAATACTCTGTGGATGCACCACGACTGTAACAAATTGTTCTTGAACTGCAAACAAATGACAGGCTTCGATCAATTCCAGACCTTTATTCATTAAAGTCGCTGAATCGACCGAAATTTTTTGGCCCATTGACCAGTTGGGATGCTTGCAGGCCTGTGCAGGCGTCACATCTTCAAGCTGTTGTAGACTATGATTGAGAAACGGCCCACCAGATGCAGTTAACAAAATTTGCGAGACACCCAGCTTGGGCTTGCCATGACGCTCTGCCTCAAAATAGTGCTGTGGTAAACACTGGAAAATCGCATTGTGTTCGGAATCCACCGGAAGCAACAATGCACCATGATCGCGTGCAGCCTGCATCATGACGTCACCGGACATCACCAAAGCTTCTTTATTGGCCAACAGTACGCGCTTGCCTGCTTTTACTGCAGCCAGTGTCGGCAACAATCCGGCAGCACCGACAATGGCAGCCATGACAATATCGACATCCGCATGTTCAGCCACAGCAATTAAACCGGCTTCATCTTGCAGAATTTCAATATCAGCCAGACCATGTTGCTGAAGGAGTTTTGAAAACTCCTCCACTTTTGCCGCAGGCACCACCGCCACTTTAGGGCGATATTGCTGGCAAATCTTGACCAGCTCATCAATACGACTTTGCGCGGTTACAGCAAAAACCGAGTACGCTTCAGGATGTCGCTGCAAGATTTTTAAAGTACTTTGACCAATAGAACCTGTAGCACCCAGTATACAAACCGCTTGTGACATTTATAAATCTACACCAATAAGTTTTAGAACAGCAATACCTGCCGCAAAGATTGGAGCTGCAGCAAGCAAAGAATCAATACGATCCAGCACCCCACCATGACCCGGTAAAATACGGCCCGAGTCTTTAATACCGGCACGTCGTTTGATCATGGATTCAAACAGATCTCCCAGTACTGAACTGAAGACCGTGATCACCGATAAGATCAGGAATAAAATAAGTTCTGGCCAGGTCATCTCCAGATAAAGCAAAGCAACTGCAATCACAATCAGCATTGAGGTGACCACACCACCATACAGCCCTTCTACAGATTTGTTTGGGCTGACATTTGGTGCAAGTTTTTTCCTACCGAATTTACGGCCAACAAAATACGCACCGCTGTCTGCGCCCCATACCAGTAAAAACAGGTACATCAACCACCACGGTGAACTTTGCCAAACCGAGAAAATTGCAGTGACGGCAGCAGAAATCAGCACTACACCAATGCCATTTAGGCTTGCGTTGTACCAGCCGTCATACTCAGGATAAGACTTGACCCAGTAAATACTGAGTAACCAGGTAATAATAGAAGCCACCCATAACAACAAAGCGACTTCAGCAAAATACAATGCCAATGCTGATAGAGCCGCGGTCAGCAACCCATATCCCCATGCAACGGGCTTGATGACCTGCTTAAATTTTCGCGGCATGAGTTTAAACCACTCATAACCGGCAACCCCGGCAGCAAGAACCATCAATACAAACATTGGATAATATGATTCAGTAGCAAACATACAGCTCAGTACAACTGCTACCAACACCAATGCGGTTATAATCCGCTCAAACATGTATTAATTCTCAAGTTTTTCCTGATGAACCTGTTCTGATGTTTTACCGAAACGACGTTCACGCCCACCAAATACGGCAAGTGCATCATCAAGTTCTTCAACGGTAAATTCTGGCCACAGCGTCTCAGTGAAATAAAGCTCTGCATAGGCTGCCTGCCATAACAGAAAATTCGACAGACGGAAATCTCCGCCAGTACGAATCAGCAGATCAACTGCTGGTAAGTCACCGAGGCTGACATATTGACCAAATACATCAGTATCAATTGCATCAAGATCTAATTTATTTGTTAAAACATCACTGGCAATTTGCTTTGCAGCTTGTGCCATATCCCACATACCGCCATAACTGATTGCAATAGTGAGTGTCATACTATTGAAATTAGCAGTCCTTTGTTCGGCTTGCAACATGAGTCCCTGCAATTCAGCGGACAAACGGCTGCGATCACCGATAAAACGTAAGGCAATATTGAATTTTTCCATGCGGGGGAGTTGCTCATGAATCGTGTCAAGCAGGAGTTTCATGAGCAATTCGACTTCAAACTGTGGACGATTCCAGTTTTCACTGGAAAAGGCAAAAACAGTTAAAGCCTGGATATTTTTTTTTCTACAGTGTTCTACAATCGGATCCAGAACCGTTTTTCCTTCACGGTGTCCATCACCTTTCTGCATCTGATTTTTTTTGGCGAAACGATTGTTGCCATCCATAATGATGGCAACATGTTTCGGAAGACAGGGGTTTTCTTCAGCAGCGGTCATCGATGAATTAGACCTTCATCAATTCAGCTTCTTTCGCAGCCAAGCGTTTGTCAACTTCAGCAACAAATTTGTCGGTAATTTTCTGGATTTCGTCAGCAGCACGACGCTCTTCATCTTCAGAAATTTCTTTTTCCTTCAATAAGGCTTTGATATCACCCAATACATCACGGCGAATGTTACGAATTGCCACTTTTGCATTTTCTGCTTCAGTACGGGCAACTTTCTGCATGTCACGACGTGTTTCTTCAGTGAGTGCTGCCATAGGTACACGGATCGCATCTGCTGAAATCGGGTTAAGACCCAAGTCAGATTCACGAATCGCTTTATCAATTGCAGCCACCATTGAACGTTCAAACGGTTGAACCAACAGGGTACGTGAATCTTCAACACCAACGTTTGCCACCTGGTTCAATGGAACGTCTGAACCATAGTAAGAAACCATCACATTATTTAAAATAGATGGATGCGCGCGACCGGTACGAACTTTTGCAAAACCATGCTCTAGAGATTCTAGAGTTTTGTTCATACGGTCTTCGCTGTCTTTTTTAAGATCGTTAATCATATGATCTTCCTTACTTAATTCTAAAAAAGTTAATTGCTAAATTAGCGCGTAGTATAAAGTGCTTTGGTGCTCACGTCATTAATTGGTAACGTGAGTCCCTTCTTTTTCGCCCATCACCACTGAAAGTAATGCGCCAGATTTATTCATATCGAATACTTGTAGCGGCACATTGTGGTCACGACATAAACAGATCGCAGTTAAGTCCATGACACCCAGCTTTTCATCCAGCACCTGATCAAAGGTTAAAGTGTCATATTTAACCGCATCGTCATATTTGCTTGGATCTTTGTTATATACGCCATCGACTTTAGTGGCTTTCAAAATCAAATCTGATTCGATTTCAATACCACGCAAACATGCTGCGGTATCTGTGGTAAAGAATGGATTACCTGTACCTGCCACGAATACACACACTTCACCCTGAGTCAGGTGACGGATCGCATCACGGCTCGAGTAAGACTCAACCACTGCACCAATTGGCAGTGCAGACATCAAACGGGTTTTAATATTACGGCGCACCAAAGCGTCGCGTAGTGCCAGACCGTTCATCACGGTTGCCAGCATACCCATCTGGTCGCCAGTGACCCGGCCAACCAGACCGTCTTTTTGCAGCTGGCTACCGCGGTACAGGTTACCACCACCGACCACGATACCTACTTGTACGCCTAAACCCACAAGGTGCGCAATAGAAAGCGACATCTGGTCGAGCACTTGTGCATCGATTCCCATGTCTTTATTGCCTGCCAGCGCTTCACCAGAAAGCTTTAACAGAATGCGACCAAAGCGTGGCTTTTTAGAATCCAACATCATCAAACTCCAAAGTATTCAATTTAAATTTTTTTAATTCAAAATTTTAAGCAGATTTGACTGAAATGAGTTTTGCATACAGATCGTACTCGTCTGCATCGGTAATCTCGACTTCAAGCAAATCCCCTGCCTTAATGACGCTTTTATCGATATCTTCCACAAAAACATTGCCATCAATTTCAGGTGCATCTGCATAAGAACGCGCAACTGCCACCGGGAATTCTTCTTCCAGATCATCTACCAGCACGGTCATGGTCTGACCAATACGTTTTTGGAGTTTGGCTGCCGAGATTTCTTGCTGAACCTGCATGAAACGCTCATAACGCTCTTGTTTAATTTCTTCAGGAACGTGGTCTGGCAAATCGTTTGCTGTCGCACCTTCAACTGGTGAATAGGTAAAGCAACCTACACGATCCAATTGAGCTTGTTTCAGCCAATCGAGCAGCATCTGGAAGTCTTCTTCGGTTTCACCCGGGAAGCCCACCACAAATGTTGAACGGATAACCAGATCAGGACATTTTTCACGCCAGATATTCAATCGCTCCAGTGTGTTTTCACTGTGCGCAGGACGTTTCATCAGCTTGAGAATTTTTGGACTCGCATGCTGAAATGGAATATCCAGATAAGGCAGGATTTTGCCTTGAGCCATCAGGTCAATCACGGCATCGACATGCGGATATGGATAAACATAGTGCAAACGCACCCAGATTCCCAACTGACCGAGTGCTTCACACATGTCATAGAATTTGGTTTTCACCGGCTGGCCGTTCCAGAAATCCAGCTTGTATTTGGTGTCCAGACCGTAAGCAGAAGTATCCTGGGAGATAACGAGTACTTCTTTAACACCGGCACGTTTCAGCGCTGCGGCTTCTTCAAGCACAGAACCAACTGGACGGGAGACCAAATCACCACGCATGCTTGGAATAATACAGAAAGTACAACGATGGTTGCAGCCTTCCGATATTTTCAAATAGGCATAATGTTTAGGTGTTAGGCGGATACCTTGCTCTGGAACTAAATCAATAAATGGATTGTGTTTTGGCGGTTCAGGCACGTATTGATGAACCGCATCCATAACATCTTTATATGCCGCTGCACCTGTCACTTTCAGGACATTCGGATGCATCTGGCGAATCTTGTCTTCGTCTTTACCTAGACAGCCTGTTACGATGACGCGACCATTCGCGCTCATCGCCTCACCAATCGCGTCTAGCGATTCTTGCACTGCGGATTCAATGAAACCACAGGTATTTACTACAACTAAATCAGCACCGTCATAATCCGAAGCGACGTCATAACCTTCAGTCTTTAACTGGGTTAAAATACGTTCAGAATCTACCAATGCCTTAGGACAACCTAAAGATACAAAACCGACTTTGGGGGACTTCATGAATTTTCGCTCTACTAGAATGCGCGTATTGTATGTCTTTTCGCATCATAAAAATAGTTGAAAACCTGACTCTTTGCATCACGCACTAAAATAACGCCATAAAATATACAACATATTTGCGCGCGCACCAAAATAGAACATTTTAGATTTACAGCCTCAATTTAATCCGCTATACCTAAGATGAATTGTGTCGCTGTGGCACATTTCTGCATTTCATCGCAATAAATAAGCTTTAGTCATAAAAGTTGGCGTGCATCTTGCATCAAATCAGAACTTAAAATTGATTAAATTGCTTTATGAAGATGCCATTGCGCCATTTTAATACAGGAAAAAAACCGCGAATGGATCAGCTTATTCCGATCGACTATCGTGTTTTAGTGGACAATATGACCACGTGTATCTTATTGGTAGACCGCGATCTTAATATTTATTATCTCAACTCTGCCTGCGAAGCCTTATTTGATGTGAGCTTATTTCGCGCCAGTGGAAGTCCAGCACTGGGTCTTCTGCAACATCCGACCGATGAGTTTAATACTGAAGAAGCGCTGAACAACACTTTAACTACAGGCCAACCTTATACGCGCCGTGAAGCCACACTGATTGTCAACTTTAAGGACATTCATGTCGATTACACGGTTTCTCAACTAAATCTGGGTAAGCCCTATCACCCACTGTTGTTAATCGAGCTCAATCCTCGTGACCGTATGCTTAAAATTTCGCGTGAAGAAAACCTGATTCAGCAACATCAAGTGGCTCGCCAGCTGATTCGCGGTGTCGCGCACGAAATCAAGAACCCACTCGGCGGAATTCGGGGGGCAACACAACTTCTGGCTCGCAGTCTGAATGATCCACAATACAAAGAATTTACCGATATTATTATTAGTGAAGTCGATCGACTCCGAAATCTGGCCGACACCATGCTCGGTTCACGCCAACTGCCAAGCTATGAGCTGGTAAATGTACATGAGCCACTTGAGCGGGTGCGCTCACTCATCGCCAATCAAAGCAAAAAGAAAATCAAGATTATTCGGGATTATGACCTGTCCTTACCTGAAGTGCTGGCAGACCGTGATCAACTGATTCAGGTGATCTTGAATATTTGCGCCAATGCAGTACAGGCCATGACCGAGAACAAAGAGTTTTTTGTCGATCACCAGCCTGAACTGGTTTTAAGAACCCGGATTCAGCGCCTATTTACCATTAACGGGGCAATTCATCGCTCTGTGGTACGCATTGATATTGAAGACAATGGCCCTGGGGTCCCCGAAGACATTATCGAATCTGTGTTTTATCCACTGGTCACCAGTCGCGCCAAAGGTACCGGACTGGGTCTCAGTATTGCTCAAAATATTATTCATCAGCATAACGGCATGATTGAATGTCAGTCCGTGGCTGGAAAAACCGTGTTTAGCTTATATTTACCTTGGGAGTCGAATCATGTCGCGAAATAAAATATGGGTGATTGATGACGATCGTGCCATGCGCTGGGTACTGGAAAAAACCTTTAAAGAAGAAGGCTTGGACGTGACCAGCTTTGAAGAAGCACAATCCGCACTAGATCAACTCAGTGTTGATGCACCAGATGTGATTCTGACCGATATCCGTATGCCGGGGATTGATGGACTCACCTTCTTGGGTAAGGTCAAACACAATTATCCTGACCTGCCTGTGATTATTATGACGGCGCATTCAGACCTAGAGTCTGCTGTATCAAGTTATCAAACTGGTGCTTTTGAATATCTGCCAAAGCCTTTTGATATTGATGAAGCGCTGGCACTGGTCAATCGTGCGATTTTGCATATTACCAAGCTGCAACAACAAGAATCAGCAAAAGTTGCCCCGCCGATTCAATCGACTGAAATTATCGGTGAATCTCCCGCCATGCAGGAAGTGTTTCGCGCCATCGGCCGTTTAGCGCAATCGCATATTACTGTACTCATTAATGGTGAGTCCGGTACAGGGAAAGAATTGGTGGCACATGCCTTGCACCGCCATTCACCGCGTAGTGCAAAGCCCTTTATTGCCCTGAATATGGCAGCCATTCCCAAAGACCTGATCGAAACCGAACTTTTTGGTCACGAAAAAGGTGCATTTACCGGTGCCAATACCCAGCGTCAAGGTCGTTTTGAACAGGCCAACGGCGGCACGCTGTTTCTGGATGAAATTGGCGACATGCCTTTTGAAACCCAAACCCGTTTATTGCGTGTTTTGGCCGATGGCGAGTTTTATCGTGTCGGTGGTCATATTCCCGTCAAGGTTGATGTGCGGATTGTGGCTGCCACACATCAGGATCTGGAAAAACTGGTACATGACGGCCGTTTCCGTGAAGACTTGTATCACCGCCTGAATGTGATTCGGATTCACATTCCAAAACTGGCACATCGCAGTGAAGACATTCCGATGCTGGCGCAGCACTTCCTGGCACGTGCTGGTAAAGAACTCGGCGTTAATCCCAAAATTCTGCGTCCTGAAACCCAGGAATATATGCAAAAACTGCCGTGGCAAGGCAACGTACGCCAGCTTGAAAATACCTGTCGCTGGCTAACCGTGATGATCACGGGTCGTGAAGTCTATCCAGAAGACCTACCACCTGAACTGAAACAAATTCCAATTCAAGATTTGGATTTAGGCTCACCAATTCCAAACTTAAACCAAGTGGGTCCACAGCACTGGGATGAATTGCTGGGTCAATGGGCCATGCAAAAACTCAAAAATGGCGAGATGAAACTTCTGGATGTCGCTACACCGATGTTTGAGCGCACCCTGATTAATGCTGCACTACAACAAACCCGTGGTCGCAAACGTCATGCAGCTGAACTTTTGGGCTGGGGCCGTAACACGCTGACCCGCAAGCTCAAAGAACTCGGTATGGATACGACCGATGATGAGGTAGAAGAAGAAATCGAAAGTCCAAGCTAATCTATAAAAGCACCTTCGGGTTACTGCTCTCTCACAATTGAATTTCAGGTATTTGATTTGTGAGTGTGGCAAGGATGCCACACATTCCCCATCATGACAGAATGTAGTGTATGGGGAATAAAGACTTTTGCCTACTTTTGGTCTGTCAAAAGTAGGATTTAGCCTACACAAAGTCATTTAAATTTTTCAAAGAAAAGACAAGGCTGTGGAAAATTAAATATATAAAAATATCAAATATTTAAGCACATGGTGTCATCATATTGACCTGGTACTGAAATAAAGTTCAAATTGTGGAACAGTAGTGACCTTCGGGTGCTTTTTTATACTGAGGTGAGTTAAACAGTCAAGCCGATATAACGCGAATAACCTGCTGCGCCCAAGTCTGACTTTAAGATCAGATAATCTGAATAAGTACTGGCGGTAATTTCATCAAACATATTCACCTGATCGTCATTGGCATGCAGATCATCTACCGAACGTGGCATGCTGTGCTCAAATTCATCGGTCATATATTCAAAGCCAATATCCATGGCAATAAATAAAGTATGTTCACATGGCTGTACATATTGTTCTTCAGTCCAGTCAATAATGTTCTGCTGGCAATGTGGACAGGCAATATTATCGGCGGCCTGAATATCGAGTTCGATCAGTTGGTAAGGCATATAAAAATCAGTCAGTTTGCTATCCATCTATTTTAGCAAATTTTATCTGCCGATTTTACTCAATTAAAATATGAGCCATAACAAAGGAATCCGTAGATTCCTTTGTTATGGCAATAAAAATAGAAAACTGGCTTATTTATGAGCCGCCTTATAACGTGACAGTGCCGTGACCGCTACCGCTGATACAACCACCGCAGGTAAACTTGCCATAAGGATACCTGTAGTTCCCAAACCTAATGCCAAAATTTTCCCGGTTAATAACGGACCGGTCATGGCACCTAAACGACCTAAAGAAATGGCGCTGCCCACGCCTGTGACTTTTCCTGCACCTGAATAAAAAATCGGTGAGATGCCATACAGAATAGATTGACCACCTGTAGAAAAGATCCCACCCATCACCCCGGCTAAAATTAATAGCGGAATCGAGGTACTGGTGAACAACAAAACCAAGGCAACAAATAAGCCGCTGTAAATAATGGCTGCCATTTGCCACAATTTTAAACGATCTAGCAAATAACCCAAACTCAAGGTTCCAATCACCGCACCCACCTGAAACACCAGCATCACCAGAAATGCCTGCTGTTTTTGCAAGCCTTGTTCCATCAGCAAATTAGGCAACCAGCTAATCAGAATATAGTTGATCATCAAGGTAAAAAAGAAACCTACCCAAAGCGGCACTGTATTTTTATACTGTTGCTGCTTGAACAAAACCTCGACCATGCCCGGTACAGCTTCGCCAGATCTTTTTTGCGCTACCGCTGCTTTAGGTTGATCTTTAAGAATAAAGCCCATAAAAGGGAGAAGCGCTAAAGGGGTTAAACCACCAATCAAAAATAAAGTCTGCCATTGAATATCTGGAAGCAGCATAGCCAAACCGGCGACAAAAATAGCACCAACAGGCAGGCCACAATACATCAAGCTATTGAGCTTACCGCGATTGGCTTCAGTTGCTTCATCTCCAACCACGGAAATCATGGTCGGCATTGCAGCACCCAGACCCAAACCGGTCAAGAAACGCGCAGCATATAAAACCTCGATGCTCGGTGCAATTGCAGTCAGCGACATGAACACACCAAAAATAGCCACAGACAACATCAAGACTTTCTTTTGTCCCAAATAATCCGCGATACGTCCGCCAAAGAATGCACCAAAGAGCATTCCAAAGACGCCCAGACTAAACACATAGCCCATCTGAACCTGATCTAAAGCAAAGCTTGCCGCAATTCCTTTTGCTGCAATTCCAGGAGCCTGAAGATCGAAACCCTCAAAAAATGCCACCCAAAAGCACAAGAAAATCGTCAATATTTTTCGTAATTTTTCACTATAAGGCTGTATCATGATTGATCTCCATCAATAACCTATAAATCGTTTGATAGCCTGACGATCCTATTTCCCCTATTCTTATCCTAATCTGGTCAGAGAAATACCACGACAATAGTCGGATTTAAGTCCATCAACTCTACTTAATACCCTTTCCATTAGACCTAAAAGCTAAAATTTATAGACTTTTTACATCTTAATAATTTTTATTATCTTTATAAATAAGACACTTAGTTAAATAGTAGTTATTTATAATTGAATGATAGCCGAGACTTATACAAAAACATCAGCCGATAAAAAGCCCGCATTGCGCGGGCTTTTTCACACTGTATTCTTAAGCAGATTTTTTCGTTTGTGCATTCTTACGAATCGTAATCATCACCAATTGAACAGCCGCAGGCGTCACACCCGGAATACGGCTGGCTTGCGCCAATGTTTCAGGACGTACATCCTTCAGTTTCAACGTGATTTCACGCGACAGCCCCGACACGATGTCATAATCGAAGTCGCCTGGAATACGGGTTTCTTCAAGACGTTTCATTTGTGCCACATCTTCATGCTGACGGTTGATATAACCCGCATATTTCACTGCGATTTCAATCTGATCACCGACCTGCGCAGATACATCAGAACCGGTTAACTCGGCAATTTGCGCAAATGAAATATTTGGACGTTTCAAAAGATCGATCGCTGAACATTCTTTAGATAAATCTGCGCCAGTCATCTCAACGAATTTCTTGCCCATCGGATTGTTTGGAGCCGCCCAAAGATGCTGCAAACGACCGGTTTCTTTTTCAACTGCTTCCATTTTTTCGCAGTAAACCGCCCAACGTGCATCATCGACCAGACCCAATTCACGACCGATCGCAGTTAAACGCTGGTCAGCATTGTCTTCACGTAACATCAAACGATATTCAGCACGTGAGGTAAACATACGGTACGGTTCTTTGGTGCCTAACGTAATCAGGTCATCTACCAATACACCCATATAGGCTTCATCGCGTTTTGGTGTCCACTGCTCTTGATCCCAGGCACGACGTGCAGCATTTAAACCTGCCAGCAAACCTTGTGCACCTGCTTCTTCATAACCAGTGGTTCCATTAATTTGACCAGCAAAATACAGGTTATTAATCGCTTTGGTTTCAAGGGTAAATTTCAACGCTTGCGGGTTGAAATAGTCGTATTCAATGGCGTAGCCTGGACGCAAAATATGCGCATTTTCCATACCACGGATTGAGCGAACCAACTCAAACTGCACATCAAATGGCAATGAAGTTGAAATACCATTTGGATAAAGCTCGTGCGTATCCAGACCTTCCGGTTCCAAGAATACTTGATGCGAGTCTTTATCGGCAAAACGGTGAATCTTGTCTTCAATTGATGGGCAATAACGCGGCCCCACACCTTCAATTTTACCGGTATACATCGGTGAGCGATCTAGACCACCGCGAATAATCTCATGCGTACGTTCATTGGTATGGGTGATATAGCAGTTCACCTGTTCCGGATGCATAGACGCATCGCCCATAAACGACATGGTTGGAGATGGGAAATCACCCGGCTGCGGTGTCATTACAGAAAAGTCGACCGAACGTGCATCGATACGCGGTGGTGTACCGGTTTTTAAACGCCCCACAGGTAAATTCAATTCGCGCAAACGTGCTGCCAATGAAATCGACGGCGGATCACCGGCACGACCACCACTGGATTTTTCCAGACCAACGTGAATTACGCCACCCAAGAATGTACCCGCAGTCAACACCACAGTTTTGGCATCAAAACGAATACCCATTTGGGTAACCACACCTTTGACGGTATCGCCTTCAACAATCAGGTCATCAGCCGCTTGCTGGAAAATATCCAAGTTCGCCTGATTCTCTAAAGTTTCACGAATTGCCGCTTTAAAACGGACACGGTCTGCCTGCGCACGTGTTGCACGAACTGCTGCACCTTTACGCGAGTTCAAAATACGGAACTGAATACCGCCTTTGTCGGCAGCCAGCGCCATTGCACCGCCCAAGGCATCAATTTCACGCACCAAGTGCGATTTACCAATACCACCGATGGCCGGGTTACAGCTCATCTGCCCTAAAGTCTCAATGTTATGAGTTAAGAGTAAAGTCTGTCGACCCATACGCGCTGCAGCCAGAGCTGCTTCTGTACCGGCGTGACCGCCACCGATAACAATGACATCGTATACTTTAGGATAATGCATAGTGGTAATTGAGAGATAAAAAAGGATAGCTGAGTATTATAGCAAATTTCATTCTAAAGTAGACAGATTCAGTCGAATTTATCCTGAGATAAAAAATGAATCATCCTGTACAAGAATCAAGCACTGTAATTTAACTTTGCAGAGGGACTATATAAATTAAACATATAAGTTCAGAAAATTACTCGATTTACACTGTTTAATTTTGAGTATTTTTTAAGCTATATACTGCTTACATTACAAACAAAGGTATAACTGATGAATAAGAATATTTTTCTCTCAACTGTTCTGTGTGGTTTATGTTTTGCGCCATTTGCAGCCTCAGCAAATGATAAGGTCGAAACCACTTATAATGCGCAAAAGTATCAACAGGTTTGTAAAGGCAAAACCCAAGGTGCTCAAGTCAGTTTTGCCCATCGAGGCATTATCTGGAATGGAACCTGTGAGCCACAGTTTTTCGCTTCATCAAAAAATGCTTCAATCAAAGGTGATGAAGCTGAACTCATGAGTACCTGTAGTGGCAATAGTAGCGCGACCACCGCCACCATTAATGGAACCGAAGTCAAAGGTAAATGTGCTTTAGGCTTTATGCCGCCACGCCCTCAGGGACAATCCCAAATGCACAGTCAGCCAATGCAACCACAAATGAGCCAGCCGCAAATGCAGCAACCAATGAATGACCAACAGACTCCGCCTGATGCGCAAATGCAAACTCAGCCAGGCATGTAAGCTGTCATAGCTCTAAATAGCTTACATTTCAAGTAAAAGCTTTGACGGGCAAAGTGAATACATTTTGCCCGTTTTATATTGCTTATTTATTCAGCTCCGCTACACTTAAAATCTATCTAAAAATCAATAATAAAAAGGATTTTTCATGGATTCGGGGTTTTTTAACTTTTTTTTGCCTATTACATTGGCAATCATGATGATGGGGCTGGGACTCGAATTAAAAATCAAGGATTTCCTGCGCTTAAGCCGCTATCCTAAAGTCATTTTTATTGCCCTATTTACACAACTCGTGCTGTTGACCAGTATTGCTTTCTTTATTTGCCTGATTCTAGACTTAGCTCCTTTACTCGCAGTAGGTTTAATGCTTCTGGCCGCTTCACCAGGAGGCCCAACCGCCAACCTGTTTAGCTATCTGTATAAAGGCGACGTCGCGCTGAATATCACCCTGACTGCCATCAATACCATCATTTCTATTTTCACCCTGCCCTTTATTATCAATCTCTCATTACAATACTTTATGAGTCACGACTCGACTGTGACATTTCCAGTTGAAAAAATGATACAGGTGTTTTTAATTACCCTGATCCCCGTGATCATCGGGATGCTGCTTCGAGCCAAATTTCCACATTTATCCATTACCGTCAGCAAATCGATGCGCTTCGTTTCAATTAGTTTTTTAAGCATACTCTTGATATTTGCCGTTTTTAGAGATCGTTTTAATCTCTTTGAATATTTTTCCAGTATTGGTTTAGCTACTGTGATTTTATGTTTTTCCAGCCTGTTTATTGGTTATTGCATTCCGCTACTGATGGGTATTCCAGAAAAAATGGCACGGGCCTGTACCTTTGAAATCGGCATTCATAATACGGCGATTGCGATCACCATTGCGATTTCGGTCTTAGGCGATGTCACTATGGCAATTCCGGCCGGCATTTACACCATTGTCATGTATAGTTTTGCGACTATTTTCGGGGTGATGATGAGTCGCCAATATATCGCTTATCGCCATAAAAATCGTTTATCGGATTTGTAATTTATTTGGCTGAGTCTGCGATAAAGCTGTATGCTTTTCCCAAGAAAAGCAAAAGTATTAAAATAATTTTTAACAAGGAGCATGACAGATGGATTCTGGCATTATTACGATTTTACTGCCGCTTGCGCTCGCGATTATTATGGTGGGTTTAGGTCTCGAACTTACCCTCAAAGATTTCGCCCGGGTCACCCAACATCCTAAAGCTGTTTTAGTCGCATTATTTTGTCAACTGGTCTTATTGGTCGGTATTGCATTTATCCTGTGTAAAGTTTTGGCCCTGCCTCCACTTCTTGCCGTGGGTCTGATGCTGTTAGCCGCCTCACCCGGCGGCAGTACGGCCAATCTGTTTAGCTATCTTTTCAAAGGTGATCTGGCACTCAACATCACCCTGACTGCGATTAATTCAGTGATTGCAGCCTTAACTTTACCGTTAATCGTTAATTTTTCGATTATGCATTTCATGCAGGACAGCCAGCAGATCACACTCCAGCTTGGTAAAATTCTTCAGGTGTTTGGCATCATTATTATTCCTGTCGCGATTGGTATGCTGATTCGACATCATGCACCACGCCTGACTGAAAAACTGAATAGACCGCTGCGTATTTTTGCAGTCATATTCTTGATTCTGATTATTGTCGGAGCCATCTATAGTGAACGCACCAATATTGCCGAATATCTGACTCAGGTCGGTGTCGCCACGGCATTGTTCTGTATTTTCAGCCTGACCATCGGCTATTTTGTCCCCCGCTTAATGAATATAGATACCGCTCAGGCACGGGCCAGTGCCTTTGAAATCGGCATTCACAACAGCACATTAGCCATGACCATTGCCCTGACCGTGATGTCCAGCACTGCTGTGGCCATGCCTGCCGCGGTTTATTCAATCTTCATGTATATTTTTGCTGCCATTTTTGGTCTACTGCTTAACCGCTTTGCACCATTAGACAGAACACCTCTTCTCTCTAAGGTTTCATAAGTCTTTATAGAGCTTTATACAGGGTGCTTCGGCATCCTTTTTATTTTGGGTATGCATCAAGAAGATAGCAGCGTTGTGTCTGAACTTCCGTTACAATAGCTTTTTGAAAAATGTATAAAGGTTATTTCTGTGAAGTGGTTACAAATTCATATTACGGTTGAACAAGCTCAGGTCGATTATACTGAGACATTACTCAGCTCACTAGGCGCAGTGAGTGTGACCCTGGATGATGCTGAAAACCAGGATTTGCTGGAACCACTTCCAGGCGAAACACCACTCTGGAATAAAGTGATTGTGACTGGTATTTATGCACAGGAAGAAGGCGAAGAAATTGACGTTGCTGCACTAGAAACCTTTATTGGTGCGCAAATGCCAGAAGCGCCGATCAAGTACGAATTCATTGAAGATCAGGCTTGGGAACGCACCTGGATGGATGCGTATGAGCCAATCCAGATTGCTGAAAAATACTGGATTGTACCGGAATGGATGCAAGCACCTGAAGCCGATGCAGTCAATATCAAGCTTGATCCGGGTCTGGCATTCGGTACAGGGAACCACGCCTCTACATTCTTGTGCTTACAATGGCTCGGCAAAATTGACGTTAAAGACAAAATCGTCATCGATTATGGCTGTGGTTCAGGCATTCTCGCGGTAGCTGCCCTGCTCTTAGGTGCTAAAAAAGCATATGCCACTGATATTGACCCACAAGCAGTTCTGGCCACCCAGCAAAATGCTGAACTGAATGGTGTACTGGACAAACTTTATGTCGGCCTGCCAGAAGAATTTAGAGATGAACTCGGCACTACCAAGGCTGACGTATTTGTTGCCAATATTTTGGCTGCGCCACTAATGATGTTGGCTCCTGAGTTCGCAACTTTAATTAAATCTGAGGGACAGTTCGCACTTGCCGGAGTTATCGAAGAGCAAGTTGCTGATGTTACTAGCATTTACTCAAATTATTTTGATATATTAGACGTAGAAAAACGAGACGAGCACTGGTGCCGTATCTCCGGTAAACGCCATAAGAATGAATGAGTCTACAAATAGTTTATGAGTGACAAACGAACCCATTGCCCTACCTGTTCCACCACCTACAAGGTCACAGTTGCTCAACTCACCATTGCGCAGGGTATGGTTTGCTGTCCCAAATGTACCACTTCATTTAATGCCTTATCGCATCTGGTGGCCGAAGCCCAAAACTCGGTCACTACCTCAGCGTCTCAGGATCAAACCTATTCTCGATATAACCCACCTGTATATGGTCGCGATCAACAGCAAAATACGCACAGTCTTTTATATATTTTCGATCAGAAAGTTGAACATTCAAATATCGATCTGGAAACCTATTTAAACAATCTGAACTATTTCAGTACCGAACCTATCTCGGTACTGCCGAGCATGAACTGGGAAGATCAGGCAGAAAAACAGATATACCGTGGGCCAATGTATTATATTGGCTGGAGCATCTTGAACCTGATGCTATTTGGCGTATTGCTGTTCCAGTTTTTCTGGTTTAATCCGCAATACATCAAAAATAGTCATATCATGAGTCTGGCCTTTAACAATGTATGCGAGGTGTTTAATTGTTCCAATCTGGAAAAATACTACACGCTGATTCAGGTCAATAAAGTCAAGATCAAGGCAACCAGTCACAAGAAAACTGAATTTAGCGGTGAGCTGATCAACTTCCATGACCGTAGCCTGGCTTTACCGATTTTAAAAATCAATCTGGAACAGCGCGGTGAAGTTGTTGCGACTTATAACCTGTCTGCCAAAGAGTATCTGATTGAAAGTCTGGTCAATATTGAACGTATCCCGAAAAACAGTCCATTTAAATTCAAATTTGAGCTTCCTGTCGATCGTAAAAGCTTTGATCGCTATAGTTTGGAAATAATTCGCCCTTAATCTGAATAGAAAGCATTAAAAAATTAAAAAAAGTTAAAAAAAATGCAGTTTTCTTGCTCACTTTTGCTTAGACAATGGTATGATACGCGCCACGAAAGCTATGTGCTGCAACTCCTCGCTACTTTTTCACAACAAATACAGTCTTGCCTAATGCGCTATAAAATTTATTGCGTATCGTGCAGATTTTTTTGTTTTGATTTTGGTCAGTAACAAAACTTTAACTATTGTTACGCTTATTTTTCGACCAAAACGTTGAGATGTGTCAAGCTATTGGCTCAATGCAATGATTAAGTTTTAGAACTCCAGTTTTAGGATCTAAAGCGGAGTTCATTTCAATTTTAGACCACTTTTTATATCGCTTTACCCAAGCGATATTTGTTTTTCGGATTAATTCGCATGAATAGCAAATCTCCTATTTTTACTGCACAATCTGATGTTGCTTTACGTATCCACGTAGATCGCGCAGTTCGCCATTATTTTGCGCAACTACAGGGCGAGCAACCATCTCAGGTATACGACATGGTGCTAGCAGAAATGGAGAAACCTCTTCTATCTGTAGTTCTAGAATATACACGTGGTAACCAAACACGTGCTGCCGAGATTCTCGGACTCAACCGTGGTACTTTACGTAAAAAGTTAAAAGCTCACGGTTTAATGAGTGAATAAATGATAAAATGCTTGCGGCTTCCGCAGGCATTTTTTTTAACCTGTAAATTGCTGATTTTGTTTTATTCTGTTCCTTGAAAACTGTGACGAAGATCATGACTATTAAACGCGCTTTAATCTCTGTGTCTGACAAGACTGGTATTGTTGAATTTGCACAAGAACTTGCTGCTCTAGGGGTAGAAATTTTATCTACAGGTGGTACCTACAAATTGTTGAAAGACAATAGTGTCGCTGTAGTAGAAGTTTCAGAGCATACTGGTTTCCCAGAGATGATGGACGGCCGTGTAAAAACGCTACATCCTAAAATTCATGGTGGTATTCTGGCTCGTCGTGGTCTAGACGAAGCTGTGATGGCTGAACACAACATTGATGCTATTGATTTAGTCGTTGTAAACCTCTATCCATTTGCTGCAACTGTAGCAAAACCAAACTGTTCACTGGCTGATGCGATCGAAAACATCGACATTGGTGGCCCTACCATGGTTCGCGCTGCGGCAAAAAACCATGCATCTGTAGGCATCGTGGTGAATGCTTCTGACTATGCCACTGTTGTAGCTGAGCTTAAAGCTGAAGGCGCTTTATCGCATGCGACTCGTTTCGACCTTGCAGTAAAAGCATTTGAACATACTGCACAATATGACGGCATGATCGCATCTTACCTTGGCGCTCGCGTAGGCAAACAAGAAGGTGAAGCGGACAAGTTTGCACGTACCTTCAATACACAATTGAACAAAGTTCAAGATCTTCGTTACGGTGAAAACCCGCACCAGTCTGCTGCGTTCTACGTTGAAGACACAGCGACAGAAGCCTCAGTTTCAACTGCGAAACAGCTACAAGGTAAAGAACTCTCTTATAACAACATTGCAGACACAGACGCTGCACTTGAATGTGTTAAATCTTTTGCGAAACCTGCTTGTGTAATCGTTAAGCACGCAAACCCATGTGGCGTTGCAGTGTCTTTAGACGGCATTCAAGCGGCTTATGACCTTGCGTATGCAACAGATCCCGAATCTGCATTTGGCGGCATCATTGCATTCAACCGTGAATTAGACGTTGCAACTGCACAAGCGATTGTTGAGCGTCAATTCGTTGAAGTGATCATTGCACCAAGTATTGCTGATGGCGTACTTGAAGTGACTGGTGCGAAGAAAAACGTACGTGTTTTAGTTTGCGGTGAACTTCCAGCAATCGATGCACGTCAATCGCAACTTGATTACAAACGCGTGAATGGCGGCTTGTTAGTACAAGATCAAGACTTGGGCATGATTACTAAAGCTGATCTTAAAGTGGTGACCAAGCGCGCTCCGACTGAACAAGAAATCGATGACATGATCTTTGCCTGGAAAGTCGCAAAATACGTGAAATCTAATGCGATTGTTTATGCGAAAAACCGTCAAACCATTGGTGTTGGCGCAGGTCAAATGAGCCGTGTTAACTCTGCTCGTATTGCTGCAATTAAAGCTGAACATGCTGGCTTGGTGGTTGAGGGTGCTGTCATGGCGTCTGACGCATTCTTCCCATTCCGTGATGGTATTGATAACGCCGCTAAAGCGGGTATCAAATGCATTATCCAGCCGGGTGGTTCTATGCGTGACGAAGAAACCATTGCGGCTGCTGACGAAGCAGGTATTGCGATGGTGTTCACTGGCATGCGTCATTTCCGTCACTAATTGATTCAAAGTCGTATTTATTAATCCCCCTAAATCCCCCTTTGTAAAAAGGGGGACTTTTCACAAATAAAGGGACATTTTTATTCGTGAAGCCCTTCTTTTTTACAGGGTGAGAAGCATGGCTTCGCAAGGTGGGATTCTATTCTTTTGAGGGATTTTTAGATGAATATTTTAGTTTTGGGTAATGGCGGTCGTGAACATGCACTTGCATGGAAAATCGCACAAGACGATAAAGTTGCAAAAGTCTTTGTTGCTCCGGGCAACGCAGGTACAGCCACTGAAAATAAATGTGAAAACGTAAATTTAAGTATTTTAGACAATGCTGCGATTATCGATTTCGCAAAAAACAATGCCGTTGAGCTTGTCATTGTCGGCCCAGAAGCTCCATTGGTAAACGGTGTCGTTGATGCTTGCCGTGAAGCGGGTGTAAAAATTTGGGGTCCAACTCAATTTGCTGCGCAGCTTGAAGGCTCTAAAGCTTTCGCGAAACATTTCTTAAAACGCCACAACATTCCAACTGCGTTTTACGATGTATTTACAGAAGTAGATGCTGCGAAAGCATTTGTTGAAAAAAATGGTGCGCCGATCGTCATTAAGGCCGACGGTCTTGCTGCGGGCAAAGGTGTGATCGTTGCCATGACCAATCAAGAAGCATTTGATGCGATCGATGACATGCTTGCAGGCAACAAATTTGGCGATGCAGGTTCTCGCGTTGTAATTGAAGAATTCCTTGCAGGCGAAGAAGCATCTTTCATTTGTATGATTGATGGCGACAACATCTTACCTATGGCGACTTCACAAGATCACAAACGTATCTTTGAAGGCGACCAAGGTCCAAACACGGGTGGTATGGGTGCTTACTCGCCTGCGCCTGTTGTGACTGCGGATGTATTTGAAAAAACCATGAATGAAGTGATGCGTCCTACCGTTGAAGGTATGAAAAAAGACGGTCACGTTTATACTGGTTTCTTGTACGCTGGCTTGATGATTGATGAACAAGGTCAACCGAAAGTGATCGAGTTCAACTGTCGTTTTGGCGACCCTGAAACTCAACCCATCATGATGCGTTTAAAATCATCTTTAGTGGATTTGGTTCAAGCAGGCTTAGACGGTAATTTACCGAAAGAAGCTGAATGGGATGAGCGCAAGACTGTCGGTATCGTACTGGCATCAAAAGGCTACCCAGAAACATCAAGCAATGGTGATATGATTTCTGGTTTAGACACTGAAATGAGTGATGCAAAAGTATTCCATGCAGGAACAAAAGCACTTGAGAATGGTGACATTGTGACTGCGGGTGGTCGTGTACTTTGTGTAACTGCGCTTGGTAATACGATTGGTGAAGCACAAGCCAAAGCTTTGGAACTTTGCAAAAAAGTGACATTCGACGGCGTTCAATATCGTAAAGATATCGGTTACCGTGCGATTGCACGTGAAAATGCTTAATCTTAATTTTGATTAAGTAAAAACCCCGCTGATTGCGGGGTTTTTTAATACATTTATTTCATCAGAGATACTAATTCTTTCCATTCATCAAAATTATTATTATGTGAATTATTCCAATTGATTTCTTGTCCAATTTTTATTTCTCTCATACCTATATTTTTATAATCCGTAGCAGACTCTAGAAGTTCGGGCAATTGTTCCCATAACGTAATAACTACTTCACGATTTGGCTGTCTTCCTCTATGTGCTAAATTATTACGAGATTTTCGAGCGCATTCTAGTATTTTATAATTTTGCCTTGTGATAACTTTAGCCAACCTCAAAAGCTTATGTTTTGTAGCAATATGCTTTAAATAATTACTTTCTTTGTAATTTGCATGACACTTTTGCACTCGTCTTGGATAATTATCTTTATACCTAATATAAATTTGCTTCCATAAAATTTCTGTAAGTTGTTCAACAACAATCCAAAGATTATTTAAAGCATCATTAATATTTTGATTGATTAACGATGTATAACCATTTAAAAGAAAAAATGGCGTGAAAGTAGGTATAGATTCAAGAATTTCTCGCCCATCCATATAAGCTTTTTGCAAATCATTTAAATGTAAAACTCTTGGAACCATCAATGGCTGAAACCTATCTGCAATAGATGCCCAATTGAATCTCAATTGATTATAAAGCGATGGTGCATAACAAAATAAGTGCGTTTTTTCATGTAAAGTCCCTACTGTTAACTCATGTGGATGCAATACTTCTGTATGAATTCCACCTAATAAAAAACGACAGAGAATTTCATTTAACTTAGTAATACCATCAACTCTCTTTGAAAATTTTTCACTTTGAGGTATTGCTATTCCACCATCATAGCTGATCAATACATCTAAATTATCCTCTAAAGAAAGTATTCCTATTACTTTAGATAATTGCATTCCATCATAAGAATTGTTATTGATTTGATCTAATGAGAACTGAAACTGTGGTTGTTTATCACTCACTATTGCTGAATAGGGTTTTAAATGTACCATCCAAGCAGGATTGTATGATGGTACGCTAGAAGTAGGCTCTATATAATCAATTGGCGCATCTGTTCTCTCAATCCAACCACCATCATACCAAACTGATGTTTCTGTTGGTCTTGTTTTAATATTTTTAGTTAGTGTCTTAGGAGTATTACGATTATCAGAAAGAAAGGGATCATAATCATCTTCAAAAGCATAAATCTGACCTGTTTCCTTATCCTGATAATTCTTCACAAATACATCTCTGTTATAATTAATTCGTCAATAATAGTGTAATACCACGATGCCATCCATAAGCATTCAGCCCCCTAGCCTGATCCTCCGCCAATGGAAAGACTCCGACACCGACCCATTTATCCAAATGTGCACAGACGATGAAGTTATGTGCTATTTCCCAAAGAAGCTGAATCGAGATAACACCCTGATGTCTAGAACAGCGCAACGCTACTTTGATTCCATCAATAAATCATATATATCCATTTTTATGATTTAGATTGGATAAAATCTTATAAAGCTCACTATTTAAACAACTCCCTAAAAACCATACCCCTAATATAAATAAAATATTGTTTTAATTAATATTTTATAAAACAACTTGGTTTTTTATTCAATTAAAGAGCTAAACAAGGCTTTGCTATCCAGTATATCGAATATAGTTTTATTGCTATGATATCGACAATCCCAGAATGCTCAAACTACTTCATGTGCTTATAAACTATCTATTTTTTCTCTCCAAAATAGATTATTTACAATCAGGTTTGTGGCATTTCTGACTTGATCGCGTTCACCAGAACGATTGCTGTAGGCTTGGATCTTTTAGTTTAAGGCCAGTACCAACAACGATCAGGACACATACTTAGATCGTATAAAAATCTTATTTAACACGATTTAAAAATGCTTATACTCTAGGCAAGATTAAAATTAGGAAAATTTCATGAAAAAATTACTTGGCGTTTTATTGAGTGCCTCTGTATTAACTTTGACTGGGTGTGGCAAACAAGAAGCGCCTGCCAATGATGCAGCACAAGCCAAAGATGCGAATGGCCTTCAAACCGTAACCATGGCATCGACCGGTTCAGATGCAGATGTATGGCGCTATATCGCCACATTACCTGAAACCAAAGCAGCCGGCATTAAACTTGATGTGAAAAATTTCACTGACTATGTGTCAATGAACACAGCCGTTGCCAATAAAGAAATCGATGTCAATGCATTCCAGTCATATGCCTATATGGTTGCGTATAACGATGCCAATACAGCAAAAATTGCACCATTGTCTACCACCTATTTAGAACCAATGGGAATTTACTCAAGCAAAGTAAAATCTTTGAATGAGTTTAAAACAGGTGCAACCATTGCCATTCCAAACGACGGTGCAAATGAATCACGCGCGTTATTACTTTTACAATCGGCAGGTCTGGTCAAATTAAAAGCTGGCTTTGACAATGTAAAAGGCACAACAGCTGATGTGGCTGAAAATGCAAAAAAAATCGTGATCAAACCCATTCAAATGGCAACTGCAGTCCGTGTAAAAGATGAAGTTGATGCGATTGTGCTAGGCAATACGCTGGCAATGGAAGGCGGTTTAAACGTATTAAAAGATGCGGTTTACTATGAGCCAATTGATCAAAGCACAAAAATGAATGTAAACGTATTAGCGGTTGCAGCAGATCGTCAAACGGATCCTGTACTGCAAAAAGTAGGTGCCTTGTATCATACGCCAGCAGTTCAAGCGTATGTCGATGAAAATTTTGGTGGCACTAAAGTTGCAGTAAACAAGCCGGTGACGTATTTAACTGAATCAGAATAGTACTATAATAGTCTTTTAGAACAGGCAAGGACGATTTCTTGCCTGTTTTTTTATCCGTGATGCAGTTTTTGACACTATGATTGAATTTAAAGATATTTCAAAACAGTATGAGCTTAAGGGTCAAACCTTGCATGCCTTGAATCAGATTAATCTATCGATTCCAACCGGCAGTATTTTTGGCATCATCGGTTATAGTGGTGCCGGTAAAAGTACCCTCATCCGTCTGATTAATTTACTTGAGCGTCCAAGCTCAGGTCAGATTATCATTAATGGAACAGATTTTACCGCACTTGATGCCAAAACATTGCGTCAAGAACGTGCCAATATCGGCATGATTTTCCAGCATTTTAATTTAATGCAAACCAAAACCGTGGCGGCCAATATCGAAATGCCTATGAAGCTTCTGGGCTGGAGCAAGGCTGAACGGGAAAAACGCCTCGAAGAATTATTAGATTTTATTGACCTGAAACATAAACGGCAGGCTTTTCCGGATGAATTGTCTGGTGGTCAAAAACAGCGCGTCGGGATTGCCCGTGCCCTTGCCAACCATCCCAAGATTTTACTTTGTGATGAAGCAACTTCGGCACTCGATCCACAAACCACCAAATCAGTTCTGCAATTACTCAAAAAAATCAATCAAGAGCAAGGTATTACCATTGTCATGGTCACTCATGAAATGGATGTAATTGAAACCGTCTGTGATTATGTCGCTGTGATGGAAAAAGGTGATGTGATTGAAACCGGCAGCACGCTACAGATCTTCAGTCAGCCGCAACACCCGACCACCAAAAATTTTATTCAAACCGTGCTTCAGCAACATTTGCCGGTCAATATTCTGAATAATCTGGAAAACCAGAATCATCACAGTATTTATTGTTTAAAATTCCTTGGTAGCTCGGCACAGGAAACGGTGATTCAGGCCGTGATTAAACAGTTTGATATCAGTTTAAATATCCTGTTTGCCAACATGACCGAAATTAATGGTTCGGTGATTGGTCAGATGTTTATTCAGCTCCTGGGTGATTCCGCAGAGATTAGCGCTGCAGTGCAATATCTGAAAGATAACGGCGTACAGGTAGATCAAGCAGGAGTACAGGCATGAGAGATTTAATTGTACAGTGGCTGACGACAATTACTGCGCCGTTCTGGAAAAGCTCGCTGTCGATGGATCAATTTGTGACAGCGCTGCAAGAAACCTTTCATATGGTGTTCTTCGCAATGCTGTTTGGCTGTATCTGGGGTTTTATTCAGGCAATTACTTTAGTGGTGACGCGTCCTAACGGCATCTTGCAAAATCGTGTGATTTATCACGGTCTCAATCCGATTGTCAATGCGCTACGTTCACTACCATTTATTATTCTACTGATTGCCGTTATTCCGCTGACCAAGTTTTTGGTCGGCACTTCAATTGGTACTTGGGCCGCAATTGTACCACTGACTATTTATGTCGGCCCTTATATTGGTCGCTTGGTTGAAACCTCATTACTGGAAGTGAATGAAGGCATTATTGAATCTGCGCAAGCGATGGGTGCAACCCCAATGCAGATTATCTTCAAGTTTGTCTTACCTGAAGCACGTAGTTCACTGATTCTGAACCTGACCACTGCCACCATCAGCTTGATTGGTGCAACAGCAATGGCGGGTGCTGTCGGTGCCGGCGGTATCGGTGATCTGGCCATTTCTTACGGTTATCAGCGTTTCGATACCTCTGTGGTGATCATGACGGTGATTGTGTTATTGATTTTGGTACAGATTGTACAAAGTCTGGGGGACTGGTTGTCCCGACTTCGTTAATCTATTTTTTATGTATGAATAAAGCCCTCTAAAAGAGGGTTTTATTGTTTTTAATACTTACGAACCCTTTCTCATTATTTCAAAGTAAAGTCCTGCAACTATTTGATACGTGCCACGGCGACAGGAAGTCGTCTGTTAGCTTGTGATATATGGACATATCATCAAGCTAACAAAAGATTTTTGTTAGCTTTCGCAACAATGCTGCTCATCTTTCAAAAGGGCGGATTCAAGCGGCAAGTGCAACAGTATAAAAACCAGCCATAACTTCACTAGGCGTATACCAACCTAGTGTTTTTCTAGGACGATGGTTGAGTGCAAATTCTATCTGCTCTATTTGTTCGTTTGACACGTCATCAAACGATGATGATTTTGGCAGATATTGCCGGATTAAACCATTCGTATTTTCATTCCTTGCTCGTTGAATAGACTTGTAAGGATCAGCAAAATACGTATCTATGCCGGCATCAGTGATTCTTTTGTGTTCGGCAAATTCCTTACCATTATCAAAAGTAACACTATAAGCATGGCTCATCCGTAAACGATCTAATGCACAAGTAATCGTTTGAGAGGATGCTCTCGTTGGCCCTAAATGAACAATATGTACGTACAGGCTCTTTCGATCAACGAGAGTTAATAAAGCACCTTTATGATGTTTACCAATTACAGTGTCACCTTCGAAATCTCCTAAACGTTGTCGTTGATCAATGACCTGGTCTCGGCAATGAATACTTGTTTTATCAATGATTTGCCCCCTACGATCCGTGTTTTTGTAACCTCGTTTTCGATATTTCTTCTGATGCCTTAAATGTAGGTGGAGTTTACCGCCTTTTGATTTATCTTCATAAATGTACTGGTAAATCCACTCATGTGAAGGTACATCCAGCCAACCGCGTTGTGTTAAAGCGCCTAAAATTTGTTCTGGTGACCAGTCCAAGCCAATCAAGTAATCAATATAAGCGAAGGCAAATGCTGTCATGGGTGATGAAGGACGGTACCGTCTTTGACTTGCAAATTTCGCTGCCTGTTGAGCTCTATATCCACGTTGCCCAGTATTTCTTTTTAATTCACGGTAGATGGTTGATCGTGAACGCCCTAACTCCCGAGCAAGGCTAGCGATTGAACTTTTACTTTTCAAAGTAGCATAAATTTCGTATCTTTCATCTTGAGAAAGTTGGGTGTATTTCTTCATTGTGTGCTTTCCAATTGCGAGTTGAAAAAGTCCAATGATTCTACGAATACACCTAACTTTTTCAACTAACTACAAATGTGTCGCACTTGAGATTTGAATCTGCGAAAGTAAAAATACTAAATTTAAATTATTAACTTTTATCAGCTCTAAATCGTTTATTTTCTGAAACTTTAACTTTTCTAATCGAGTTATTTATTCTAAGTCTTATTAAAGCTTTTTGTTTAAATATTAGAAAGAGCAAACTTCGACTATTTACGGTTTTCTTTTACTTTTGACTGGGCAAAAGTAACAAAACCCCTTTGTTGATCTGATGACACTCCCTTGTGCCATCAGATCAACTGGTGACATCCATGTCGCTAGTCAGAAATTCAATTTCGGTTAACAATCCCATCTCGTTATAGATATGGACAAAGCCCCAAATCAACATTTAATTAAAATCTAAAAGTTCAGCATTTCCCCTCATTTTCAAACTGAAACAATAAATCCCATGTTAAACTATTTAATAGTTTTAGCAGGGACTCATCTATGCACTTTGTTCATCTTGGTATTCATACAGAATTTTCGATTACTGAATCCATCGTACGGATACCTGACCTGGTCAAAGCTGCCGAAAAAGAACAGATGCCTGCCCTCGCGCTGACGGATCTGTCTAACCTGCATGCCGCAGTCAAGTTCTATGGCAAATGCTTAGGCAAAGGCATCAAGCCGATCCTCGGTTCTGAAATTCGCCTGAATGATGCCGAACATCGTATGACCTTATTGGCGATGACCAATAAAGGCTGGCGTAACCTGACTGAACTGGTGTCTGAAGGCTTTATCAGTGGTCAGCAATTAGACATTCCCTGCGTACAAAAACAATGGATTTTAAACCAGTCCGAGGACATGATTGCCCTGCTCGGCATGCATTCCGATGTCGGCAAGATGCTGATGAGTTCAAATCCGCAAAAAGCCGAACCACTGCTGGAAGAATGGGTCGAAAAATTCGGCAATCGCGTTTATATCGCCCTGACCCGCACCAACCGTCCGGATGAAGATGACTTTATTCTGGAAGCAGTGAAACTGGCCAAAAAATATAATATCGGTGTAGTGGCACATAACGACGTGCACTTCATGACCCGCAATGATTATGAAGCCCACGAAGCCCGAGTCTGCATTGCCGATGGTTATGTACTGGGGGATAACCGCCGCCCTAAAACCTATTCACCTGAACAATATTTTAAATCTGCAGAGGAAATGGCAGAGCTGTTCTCGGATATTCCCTCTGCGATTGAGAACACTTACCACATTGCCAAACGCTGTAATGTCACATTGCGACTGGGTCAATACTTTCTGCCGGATTATCCGATTCCTGAAGGTCATACCATTGATACTTTCTTTGCACACTTGTCCAAAGAAGGTCTGGAAGAACGTCTGAATTTCCTGTATCCACCTGAACAGCGTGATGAACACTGGCCAGAAGTTCGCAAACCTTATGATGAGCGAATCGAGTACGAGATTAATATCATTAACTCGATGGGGTTTCCGGGCTACTTTCTGATCGTGATGGACTTTATTCAGTGGTCGAAAAGTAACGGCGTTCCAGTAGGCCCGGGACGTGGTTCAGGTGCAGGCTCACTGGTGGCTTATAGCTTAAAAATCACCGATCTTGATCCGCTACGTTATGAATTACTCTTCGAACGTTTCTTGAACCCGGAACGTGTGTCGATGCCCGATTTCGACGTCGATTTCTGTATCGCAGGCCGTGACCGCGTGATTGACTATGTAGCACGTACCTATGGCCGTGATGCGGTCTCCCAGATTGCAACATTCGGCACTATGGCGGCCAAAGGTGCGATTCGTGATGTTGCCCGCGTTTTGGGTAAATCTTATGGCTTGGCGGATCGTATCTCGAAAATGATTCCGACCAAGCCTTTAGGTCTAAGCCTGCTTGAGTCACTAGAAGCTGAACCCCAGCTTAAAGATATCGTCACAAATCCATCCAATCCAGACCATGACGATGCAGCCGAAATCTGGGAAATGGCACTGAAACTGGAAGGTATTACCCGAAACACCGGTAAACACGCCGGTGGTGTGGTGATCTCGCCAACCAAAATTACCGATTTCTCTGCGGTCATGTGTGATGCCGATGGTACCGGACGCGTGGCACAGTTCGATAAAGACGATGTCGAATCTGCAGGTCTGGTGAAGTTTGACTTCTTGGGTCTGCGTAACCTGACCGTGATTGAAGATGCGGTTAAAAATATTAATAAACGCATCAAAGCGGATAAACCTTTAGATATTGCCTATATCCCGCTTGAAGATAAAGACGCATATCTGGTCTTCGCCAATGCCAACACTACTGCGGTATTCCAGTTTGAATCCGTGGGCATGAAGAAGATGCTGAAAGAGGCACGCCCGAGCAAGTTTGAAGAAATTATTGCCTTCGTGTCACTATACCGTCCAGGTCCGATGGATCTGATTCCTGACTTTATTCACCGGATGCATGGTGGCGATTTTGAATATCTGCATCCCTTGCTTGAAGGCGTACTAGAACCCACCTACGGGATTATGGTGTATCAGGAACAGGTAATGCAGGCTGCACAGTATTGTGCCGGCTATACCCTCGGTGGCGCGGACTTGTTACGTCGTGCCATGGGTAAGAAAAAACCGGAAGAAATGGTCAAACAGCGCCAGATCTTTATTGAAGGTGCATCGAAAAAAGACATTGATGAAGCCACGGCCAACCATATCTTCGACTATATGGAAAAGTTCGCCGGCTATGGTTTTAACAAATCGCATGCGGCTGCCTATGCTTTGGTTGCTTACCAAACCGCATGGCTGAAAGCGCATTATCCGGCTGAATTCCTGTCTGCGGTATTGACCTCGGAGATGCAGAACACCGACAACGTGGTATTCCTGATTGATGACTGTCGCAAGAATAATCTGGAAGTTTTGCCGCCGTCAGTGAATATGTCGCTGTATCAATTCCATGCTATCGATGAGCAAACCATTGTCTATGGTCTGGGGGCGATTAAAGGCGTTGGTGAAGCGGCGATGCAGTCTGTGATTGACTCACGTGCACAAGAAGGTCCTTTCCGTGACTTGTTTGATTTCTGTCACCGTATTGACCTGAAAAAAATCAATAAGCGTACTCTGGAAGCACTGATTCGTTCAGGTGCACTGGATTGCTTGGGAATTGACCGTGCCGACCTGATGGCGCAACTGCCTGAAGCGGTTCAAGCTGCGGAACAGGCACGTTCCAATCGTGAAACCGGCATCATGGACCTGTTTGGCGAAGTTGAAGAAGTTCAGCGCAAGCCATCTAAGCCAGTCAAACCTTGGGCGGATGAAGTTCGCCTGAAAGGTGAGAAAGACACGCTTGGCCTGTATTTAACCGGCCACCCGATTGATGTGTATCGCAATGAACTAAAAGCCTTTGTGCCTAGTCAGATCAATGAGCTGACGCCGACCCGCCGTGGCGTGACCACCGTGTTTGCAGGATTGGTGGTGGATATTGCCAACTTTCCGAACCGAATGATGATGACCCTGGATGATGGTACGGCACGGATTGAGATTTCAGCCAATCACGAACGCTTCAACCGCTTTAAAGAGATTATCCAGCTCGATAAAGTGGTGGTGATTGAAGGTGAAATTTATGAGCGTGAAGGCTTTGACCGTCCGATGGGACGCCTCACCAAAGCATTTAGCCTGAATGAAATTCGCCAGAAACGTGCCAATAGCATCAAGATTACCCTCACAGCCGAGCATTTCAGCAAGAGCTTGAGCCGTGACTTGCAGCAGATTCTGACTCCTTATTGCAATGTCGATATGTCGGCACATATTCCGGTGATTCTATATCTGGATTACCCGTATGCCACGACTGAACTGCATCTGGGTCTCAACTGGAAAGTCGCCCCACTGGATGAGCTCCTAGCCAAATTGCGTGATTATTTTGGTAAAGAAGCCTTGCATATTGAGTATCAGGTCAAGTCCAAAGCTGCCAAAGCCGTGTCCTATGAACAGGCCAAGCCGGTGGATATTCCTCCGCCGCCTGCGGGCATGAGCATGGATGATGCACTGGAGCTGTATCAGGCTGAATCCCAGCCGCAATATTCATAAATCCTGATCTTTAAAACACCTTAAAATTGGAATCCTCATGAGTCAAATTGACAATGCTGCTGTTTCAGCACATCTCTCCCATGTGCGTATTGTCATGGTCAATACCACTTTACCTGCCAATATCGGCAGTGCCTTACGTGCCATGAAAACCATGGGCTTGTCCAAGCTGGTTCTGGTGGCACCGAAAACCTATCCGCATCCGGATATTGACGCGCTGGCCGCGGGTGCAACTGACCTGATCGAGCAGATCGAGATTGTAGAAACCCTTGAAGATGCCATTAAAGACTGTCAGATTGTATTCGGTACCAGCGCACGTAGCCGTACCATTCCCTGGCCGCTGTTAGATGTGCGCCCTGCCGCTGAAAAAGCCATGTCCGCCGTGGTACAAAATCAGCAGGAAGTCGCGATTCTATTTGGCCGTGAAGACCGTGGTCTGACCAATGAAGAACTGGCGATGGCCAATTATCATCTGACTATTCCTGTGAATACTGATTATGGCGTACTGAATGTAGCTCAGGCGATTCAGGTGATCTGCTATGAGATGCGCATGGCAACGATGAGTCAAATTGAACAGCCACGTGATGCTAAAGCGACCATGCAAGTCATTGATGGCATTGAAATGGAATGGGATGAACCTTTGGTCAATCATGAGCAGATGGAACAGTTCTATCCGCACTTGGAAAAAATGCTGGCAGAAATTGAATTTATGGATCCAAAAAATCCAAGATTATTGCCTTTACGCTTGCGTCGTCTCTTTGGACGTATACAATTAGATCGTATGGAATATCATTTACTTCGTGGTATTTTCAGCCGCGTTCAGGCCTTAAATAACGGCACGTGGAAAAAATCTTCACATACATCATCACAGGACGAGGATCAAATCTAATGCTAAAACAGCTCAAAGAAGATATACAAGCTGTCTTTGCGCGCGATCCTGCAGCACGCAATACCTTAGAAGTCTTAACCACTTACCCTGGCATCCATGCGCTGATCATGCATCGCATGGCACATGAGCTATGGAACAAAGACTGTAAGGGAACTGCACGCGCATTGTCTTCATTTAGCCGTTTTGCGACTGGTATTGAAATACATCCGGGCGCCAAGATAGGCCGTCGTTTCTTTATTGATCACGGTATGGGTGTCGTAATTGGGGAAACTGCAGAAATTGGCGATGATGTTACCCTCTATCATGGGGTGACTTTGGGTGGAACGACCTGGAATAAAGGCAAACGCCATCCAACTTTAGAAGATGGCGTGGTGGTTGGCGCTGGTGCCAAGATTTTAGGGCCATTTACTGTCGGTAAAAATGCCAAGGTCGGTTCTAATGCGGTCGTGACTAAAGCAGTTCCTGAAAACACGACGGCTGTGGGTAACCCTGCACGCTTTATTACCAAAAATAAACCGAAGGATGATGCAGAAACCCGTCGTCGTGATTATGCAGAAAGTATCGGCTTCCAGCCCTATGCTGCAACTGAAGACCAGTCTGATCCAATTCTGGAGGGTATGCGCATTCTGCTGGACCGTATTCAGCAAAATGAAAAACGCATGAACAACTTGTGCAACCGTCTTTCTTTGCTGGATCCGACCTTTAATAAACAGCAACAAGATGGTCAGCCTTTAAGCAAAAAAGAATTACAGATTCTGGAAGAAGCGCGCCGTGAATGTGAAGCTCAAACCAGTCAGTCTAAAGCCTGAATAGAGCGTTCAATTCTGTAACATGCATTTACTTGCATGATCGTTAGAGTTTTCATAGACTGACGGTCATGTGATTTTTGTACTAGCTGTTTTAAAAAATAACACGAATGGATGAATATTATGACCTTTAAGCCCTTGGCACTTGCTTGTTTAGCATTCACAATGACTGCATGTTCGACCGTCTCTCAGAAGTCTGCTGAGAAACCTGTGGATCAAGTGGTTTTTGTAGAACCTGAATTAAGTCCGCCATTTTATGCATTAAATCCATTCAATTATAATGAACCACCTCCGTTTGAGGTGCATTTGCAAAAAGCTGCGGCTCAACCCGTGACCAAAATGGTCGTGACTCATCCAAATGATCCATCCAAGCAATTAACCTTGGATGTCAATAAACTGATTATTCCCATTGTAGACAGCAATACACGTTCAATGCGTTATGCGGCTCTGGCAAATACCAATGAAATCGACATCACCGAGATTGATGATTTCCTGCAAATGGTGGAAGGTAAAGCACGTCATTATCCACCACGTTTTAGCGATCGTCAGGAACGTCGTGGCTTTGAAGCCAAACTGCGTGAAGTCACTCAACAGCTGGATACTTTAGCTGCACGTGAAAATGCCTCTTTCGATGTTCTGGTACGTGCATTTAAAGCCAGTGTCATGGCACGTAATCTGGATCTGGGTTCAGTCTATACCACCAAATCCCTGACCTATGCACAACGAATTCTTAAGATCAACCAAGATGATCCTGAAGTGAACTTCTGGTTCGGCTTTGGCCTGTCCGAAGGTGGCGGTCAACGTGAAGCGATCCCTTATCTGGACAAAGCCATGAAAGCTGGCGTTCAGGAAGCCTATCTTGCTGCAGCCAATAATTATATTGCGCTGGAACAGAAAAAAAATGCGGCTCAAACCTTGGCAAACTATAAAGTGAAATACCCGCAAGAAGCTGAAGTGGCAGACCGTCTGATTCAGGAAATTGAGAAACAAGGTCGCTGGAATGTTTGGCAAGTTCTGCAAACCGCAAATCAAGCTCCAGCTGCTGCAACGCCTAAAACGCCATAATCAAAATTTATCTTCTTTCTCTGATTACAAATAGACTGCTACGGCGGTCTATTTTTATGAGAAAAAATTAGTAAAATACAAACCATTATCCAAACTTACAACTTAAATTCAGTGAAAGGTTTTATGCACGAAAAAATAAATAAAAGATTAATACTGTGCACTTTAGTCATCACCAGCGTGCTGAGCGGCTGTCAGGTGGTCAGTGTTAAGGAACAGGCACTTAATGTCACACTCAGCAATGAGCGTGACAGTATTTTGACGCGCGACAAACTGAGCGAAGCCAGTCTGAATGTGTTGTCCATGACGGGGCGTGAAGCCCAGATCTGTATTGACCAGCCCGAAGAATGTGTAAAGGATCTTAAAAAGATTCCCCAGATTTTAGATGAACAATTACTTTCTACAGCAAGTGAGTTGTATCTCGCCAATTCTTTACAGAATGCCAAGTCAGCCGAGTGCAACACCAGTGTTTTGAGCAAGACCCAATCTCAGGAAAAGCAACAGCTGCAAAAACAGAATATCCAGAAATGTCTGGATCAGCAGCTCAGCATGCTGGATAAAAGCATTCGTTATAGTTATGCCTACCTGTTTAAAACCGAGCGTGCCCCGCAAGACCGTATTTTCGACAACCGTCAGGTTCAGATTCGTGATTTTTACAACCTGGCGATTGCTCATCTGATTCAACGCTATGCTGAACGTTATGAAACCAAGCGTTCCGGCCAACGGATTCAGGTGGGTAACAGTGTATATAGTATTGATCTGGAAAATTTTCCGCAGCTGAAAAACCAGCCCATTGAGCAACTACTGTCCACCTACAACATGAACTTCTCTGGGCTGCGTTCAATTACCCGTCGTGACGGTTTTGGTTCAGAGTTTTTAGTGGTTCTACCGGAGCAGCAACCATCCGAAAAAGATAAAAAATATATTACTGACCCACTCAATCACAAATATCCGAATGGTATCAATCCCAATATCCACGCAGCACGATATCTGGCCACCACGATCACCGCTGTACCTAAATCAGCCAATAGTACTGAACAGATTTTATCGACCTCCGAATTTCATCTGAAACTCTATGATCCCTATAAATATGAAAAAATTAAGGTCGCTTCTAAGGAATATGCTCTGGCAGCCAATTTTTCAGCACCTTATGGTTTATGGCTGGCCGAGAACAATCTGGGGCGTCTGGCCTATCTGACCCTGATTGATCGGGATGATAGTCTGAGCATGCCCCACCTGTATATGCTGGAACCTTATAATCCGAACAAGAAGATCCTGGTATTGGTCCATGGTCTGGCCAGCAGCCCCGAAGCCTGGATTCGTATGACCAACGATATTATGGGTGATCCGGTTCTAAGAGAAAACTTTCAGGTCTGGCAGGTGTTTTATTCTACCAACATGCCGATTCTGGAAAGCCGTTTTCAAATCAATGCACTGGTTCAGCAAGGATTTGCCCAGGTCGCGAACAATGCCGCAGCTAAAAAAGATGCAGTACTGGTCGGACATAGTATGGGCGGCGTGATTGCCCGTTTGCTGGTCAGCAATGCCGATATCAGCCAAGATGCTTTTAAACTGGTACAAAATACCCGTATTGAACAGTTTAAGGATAAACCGCTGTTTCAAGCACGCCTGCAAATGCAGCCGATTCCAAATTTTAGTCGGGCGATTTTCTTGGCCACACCGCATCGTGGCACAGAATATGCCAATCGCTGGCATACCAAACTGGCGCGTAAAATTATTCGGGTTCCAGGTGCATTTTTAGGTGCCTTTGCTGATACTTTACAAGGCGAAATCGGATTAAAAGAATTTGTCAAAGAACTGGGACATGACCTGATTCAAAATGGCCCGAGTGATTTGAGTGAAAATTCGAAATTCAATGTGCTGACTAAAAACATTCAGCCCTATACCGGCTTCAAATTTCACTCCATCATCGGTAATACCGTAGATACTACAGAACCTCAGCTGATGAGTGATGGCATTGTTTCCTACGAAAGTGCTTATTTGCAAGGTGCAGTATCCAGTAAAGTGATCAAGGGTGGCCATTCCATTCAGGAAACCCCTGAGGCCGTATTGGAATTGCGCCGGATTCTCAGATTACACCTGTCTGACCTTGGTCTTTATGATCCCGAATAAACAATTCCCTTAATTTAAATCAACCACTGCATGTTCACATCCAGTGGTTTGTTTTTTAAAATTGGAAATCATGCTGAATAAAAACTCAGACCGACAGATCTGTCGCATGACTTAAACATTCATCTGGAATTTCATTTCTTTCTAAAAATTAAATTTGATAGACTTGTTTCAATCTTGATTTAAAGCACCCTAAGATAAGCGACCTCATTCACTATGCTCCTGAGCAGATCCTCGATAAAATATTTTTATAGATCTGTTTAGATGTGCTTTAATTTTTTGTGCATACGCTGCTTATCAGTATTTGCATTTCTCTCTTGTTGAAAGGATTTATTTTTAATGACCAGTTCGGAAATTATGGCTGATCTTTCTACCTTAACGCCCATGATGCAGCAATACATGTCGGTGAAAGTGCAGCATCCACACTCATTGATGTTTTATCGTATGGGTGATTTTTATGAACTGTTCTTTGAAGATGCACACAAGGCAGCCAAAATTTTAGGCATTACCCTGACCCATCGCGGTAAAGCCAATGGTCAGCCGATCCCGATGGCAGGTGTGCCTTACCATGCAGCCGAAGGCTATCTGGCCCGTCTGGTCAAAAAAGGCGAAACGGTGGTGATCTGTGAGCAGATTGGTGAGGGCGAGAGCACAAGCACTCGCGGTAAGGCTCCCATGGAGCGCGGCGTGGTAAGGATTATCACCCCGGGCACCCTGACCGATGATGCCATGCTCGGTGCACATCAAAGCTCTAATCTGGTGGCTTTATGTATTCAGCAAAATCAGATCGGGATTGCACTGCTCGATCTCAGTGCCGGCTTATTTAAAGTACAGCAGCAGGATTATGATCTTAACCAGCTCATGATTGAACTGGCGCGCTTAATGCCAAGCGAAATTTTGCTGGATGAAAATACCGCTGATCCGATGCTGACCGAGCAACTCAAGCAGCAACTTGATATTTCCGTGACGAAGCGTCCCAATGTGGACTTTAGCCTGAACAATGCACAAAAAACCTTGTGCGACCAGTTTGCCGTCAGCACACTTTCCGGTTTCGGGATTGATCATTTGCCGTTGGCAAAAGCTGCCGCTGCGGCACTGATTCACTATGCCAAAGAAACCCAGAAAACCGCTTTACCACATATTCGTTCGATTCAGCTAGAACAGAGTTCCGACTTTATTGCCCTAGATCCAGTGACGCGTCGCAATCTGGAACTGATTGAGCCTTTATTTGAGCATGGTACTTCACTGTTTCAGTTAATTAATGATTGCCAGACGGCTATGGGTGGACGCTTGCTGAGTCGCACCCTGATGCAGCCTTTGCGTGACACTGCCTTGCTGGATGAACGTTTAGATGCCATCCAGTCCCTGCTACAAGGTTTCCATGAAGCACCTGTACGTTTGGTACTTAAGGAAATTAGCGATATTGAACGTGTCCTGAGCCGAATTGCTTTGGGCAGTGCCCGACCGCGGGATCTGGTACAACTGCGCCAGGCCTGTGCGCAAATTCCATTTTTACGCCATGCCCTACAGCCGATTGTCAGTCAACAACAGTCTGAGCTATTAATCCAGCTAAATGAAGAACTCGGAGATTTCCATGGCCTGCATCAACGCTTGATGTCTGCCATCGTAGAAAATCCGCCAGTATTGCTGCGTGATGGGAATGTGATTGCCGAAGGCTTTGATAGTGAACTGGATGAATTACGTCAGATTCGTGATCACGCTAGCCAGTTCCTGATTGATCTGGAAATTAAAGAACGTGAAGCCAGCGGAATTCCGGGACTGAAAATTGGTTATAACCGAGTGAGTGGTTATTATATTGAACTCTCACGTGCTCAGGCCGAACAGGCACCCGAGCACTATATCCGCCGTCAGACTCTGAAAAATGCTGAACGCTATATCACACCTGAACTGAAAGCCTTTGAAGATAAAGTTTTATCCAGTGAATCCCGTGCTCTGGCGCGTGAAAAAATGCTGTTTGAAATGCTGCTGGATGAACTGCGTCAGGATATCGGCAATTTACAGATGATGAGCAGTGCCATTGCCCAGATTGATCTGGTGGCAAACTTTGCCCATCAGGCACGTTTACGCAACTGGTCACGTCCAAAATTCAGCCCTGAAGTCGGTGTAAGTATCACTGCTGGCCGTCATCCGGTGGTGGAAGCTTTAAGCAAAACTGCTTTTACACCGAACGATACGCGACTGGACTTTTCCCATCGCATGGCGATTATTACCGGACCCAATATGGGCGGTAAATCGACCTTTATGCGCCAGACCGCATTGATCGTCTTGCTGGCGTATTGCGGGGCTTATGTACCTGCACAAGCTGCGACTTTAGGGCCTATTGACCGGGTTTTCACCCGTATTGGTTCTGCCGATGATTTATCAACTGGCAAATCGACCTTTATGGTGGAAATGACCGAGACTTCGCAAATTCTGCATCATGCCACCAGTCAGTCGCTGGTACTGATGGATGAAGTCGGTCGTGGCACCAGTACCTATGATGGCCTGTCTCTGGCCTGGGCCTGTGTGCTGGATCTGAGCAAACGCATTCAATGCCTGTGTCTATTCGCAACCCATTATTTTGAGCTGACCGAACTCGATAAAGAAAGCGGCATTGATAACTACCATGTCACGGCTAAAGAACTGAATGGCAATCTGATTCTGTTACATAAGGTACAACATGGCCCTGCCAGCCAGAGTCATGGCTTACAGGTGGCGAAACTTGCCGGTATTCCGGCATCAGTCATTAAAGAAGCACAAAACCGCTTAAAGATTCTGGAAAAGCAACAACTGGTCAAACCAAAGAGTCTACAACATGATCTATTTGCACTGCCGGAAATTGTAGAGCCAGTGGAACGTATTGTCGAAATTGAGAAAGAATCTCCAGCTCTCGAATTACTTGAGGACATCGATGTAGACAACCTGAGTCCACGCGAAGCCTTAGCACAATTATATGCACTAAAAGATTTACTCAAACAGCCGGGGTAATTCTCTGAGCCATAGACCTCATCCCGTATGGGGTCTAGCACTGATTTATACTTGAATTTAGCCCTATTCCGGCTTTTTTCAAATTTAACAGCCCTATATATAACAAATATCAATAAAAGGAATTGTTAGTTCCCCCTGTTTTTGCCTAAAATACAGTATTCGTAAATAGAACCATATTTTTTAGGTAGCTGTCGCCATGACCTTCGTTGTCACTGAAAATTGTATTAAATGTAAATATCAAGACTGTGTTGAAGTTTGCCCTGTAGACTGTTTCTATGAAGGTCCTAACTTCCTGGTGATTAACCCGGACGAGTGCATCGATTGTGCCTTATGCGAACCTGAATGTCCGGCGAATGCAATTTTCTCTGAAGATGAATTACCAGAAGGCCAAGAAGTATTTATTGAATTGAATGCTGACCTGTCGCAAAAATGGCCAAATATCACACAAATTGGTGACCAGCCAGCAGATCGTGAAGAATGGAATGGTAAAGCTGACAAATTACAATATCTTGAAAAGTAATTAATTTCAGTTAAAAAAGATCAGCACATGCTGATCTTTTTTATACTCAATCCACACATTTTATTGCAATATTCTCCAAATTTCTCCGTATATTTAGTCTAAAATGGCGCTATTTATAAATATCTGATTTCTATAAATGAAGAATTTTGCAAAGGGATTATTGAGTCTGTGTGTAATCCCTCTCGTTTTTGTGGGTTGTACCACGACCCCAAAACCACCGGGACAGACCGTGCCCGATGGAAAGCGGATTTATATTCCCCAAGAACGTGTTCAATACGACCGCAAAGTCCAACCCAAAAATGTACCTTATCTGTATACCCACTGGGTCTCTGCGCTGGATAATTTATCACGTGTACGTGAGTACGAAGTGTTTCTGGAACGCAATGGCGTAGGTAATATTATTCCCAGTTTTGAATTAATGCGCACCGCGCGGGACTGGGCCAAATGTGGTCGTTCACAGTACATGATTCCAAGCCGTGAATTATGGGCCAATCAGGTTCCAACCTTGCGTGTATTTAAATATTTAGTAGCCGCCAATGTCCTGACTGATTTTGAAGTCACTTCCGTCTATCGTGACCTGCCTTTAAACCAGTGTGCCGGTGGCGCCAATTCTTCACGCCATCTGTATAATTCTGCCATCGATTTTCGTATTGGCCCAGAATATCCACAAGCGCAAGACTATAGTTATATTGAAAATACCAAGTTCAAACTGTGCCAGTTCTGGGCGCAACATGGTCAAAGTCTGAATATGGGACTCGGCATGTATGCTTCTGGTCAGATCCACATCGATACCCAAGGTTACCGTACCTGGGGGCCAAGTCTGGGGCGAAATTCTTCAATGTGTAATTACTAAGTCATGACAACGGCTATACAAAGTTCATTTAAGACTTTATATAGCCTAAAAAAACAGCAGCTATAGCACAATAAATTGCGCTATGCCGCGAAAAGTTTAAAATGCACCCATCGCAATTGATGGTGCTAAAACTATGCAACACATGTGGACAGACATTGACAACTACATTGAGTCACATTTAATTCCTGAAGATCCCATCCTGAACCAGACGCTGGAAAATACTGCTGCACATGGTCTGCCAGATCATCTGGCTGTAGCAGCAAATCAAGGCATGTTGTTGCAGATGCTGATCCAGATGAATCAATGTAAACGTGTACTGGAACTCGGAACATTTGCCGCATACAGCACCATGTGGTTGGCACGTGCTTTGCCCGATGATGGCTATATCCTGACAATTGAAGGACGTGATACCCACGCGGCAATGGGTCAGGAAAATATTGACCGTGCCCAGCTCAAGCAAACTGTTGAACTGAAATGTGGTCGTGCAGCAGATGTACTCAAAGCTCTACCCGCAGAGACCGAGGCTTTTGATTTTATCTTCATTGATGCAGACAAACAGAGTTATCCGGAATATCTGGAACTCAGTTTAAATCTGTCGCATTCAGGTACACTTATTTTTCTGGACAATGTAATCCGTGCAGGCGAGATTATCAATCCGGACAATCACAAGCCAAGTATTGAAGGCATCCGTGCCATGTTTAAAGCGCTGCAAAATCATCCACGTATCTTGTCTTGTACCGCTTTACAGACTGTAGGCAGTAAAGGACATGATGGTTTTGCACTTGCGATTGTCAAATAAAATCAGAAGAACAAAAATTACCCAGCGCCATATTTATTATATATAACATTAACTTAAAAACATTAACCACAGAGTTATCCACAATATATGAGGATAACTCTGATCATTTTTAAATCAAGCTGTAACAATTTACGTTTAAATTTTAATTTTGTTTGCTTTTTAGGCAATCCTCACTTTGCGACCAGTAAAGGCACCTTGGAATTACGGAAAATTGTGGTGGCAATACTACCGAGGAAAAACTGATGGATTTTGCTGTGACTAAATGCGCCCAGAACAATCAGTTGAATACCCATCTCCTGTTGATAGGTCAAAATATTCTCGGCGACATCGCCATAGCGATATTGCGGCACTACATCTAGACCCGCTTGAGTCAGATATTGCAGCGGCTCAGTTAAAATTTCGGCATGATCGCCAATATATAACAGGTGACATTGTAATAAACGCAGCAGATCACTTTCCGCAATCCGTCTCATCATTTTGATACAGGTCGGAGAATATTCATAGGCAAAAATAAATCGTGTTGGCGGTTTAAACTGCTCCCCAACCGTCATGACCGTACAATTGGCACCACGAATAAAATTCTCGACATTGGTGCCGATCGGTTTATTCTTTTCAGCTGAGCGCTCACCGAGCAATCCAATTAATGCGATATCATCCGGCTCAAGAATCTGGAAACTTTGCTCCAGAAAATCCCCTTTTTCCTGAATATGTGTGGTTTGAATACCATGTTCGGCTAAAATCCGCTCGGAAATATGTTGCAGCAGATTATTGCTATAATCCAAGGCAATTTCGCTTTGTTTTTGTTCAAGCTCGGCCAATTCCTTCAGCAACATGGCATTGCTTTCAAACCCGATTACCCCACTGATCTCGCCCAGATGATAACTGGCCGGGTAATAATCCAAGACCTGTAACAAAACCAGTTCACGTCCAGTCTGTTTGGCAATCCATGCAGCCGCGTCTGCCAGCGCGTTTATACATGGTGAAGAGTCAATGCAGGCGATGACACGTTTCATGTTTAGCCTCTCTATTTATGATAAAAATTTCTTTGTTATTTTTAACTTAGCATAAGCTTTATAAAATGTGCAGCAAAATCTGTAAGGCTTGAATTGAAATATGTTAACTTTTATGTGATTGACCGATAATTAGAAGAATAATTCAGCCATTAGGCCAAACACTTAAATTCAGATCATTAAAATGCTTTTAAAATCATTTTCTAATTCATATCAGCGAAATTCCCTCTTGCTGTTAGGAAGTCAGCAATACTGTTGCACAAGGAAGAGGTCTTTATAAAATCCGCTCATGCCCTTGCGACGCACTGCTTCTCATCCGAGAGAGAGAAAGGGCTTTTAATATCTCGTGGACTTAAATATCAATAGAACCATCATTTTTTGATTGATGAAAGAGATCTACTGAGTGTAAAGCTTTATTTGCGGTATCGAATAAAGCTTGCAGGATTCCCAGCAACGATAGCCCGTGCTTCGACATCTTTGGTGACCATACTGTCCATTCCGACAATGGCCTGATCTGCGATTTTAACGCCATCTTTAATACCGACATGTGCACCGAGCCAGACATCCCGGCCAATTTCGATGCCTTGTGAGCGTACCGCTTGCTGATAAATTGGCTGTTCTAGCTGCATACCGTGATCAAATGCATACAGATGACAATACGCTGCGATACGCACCTGATCATGCAGTTTAATCCCCAGCCGGCCACCATCCAGAATACAGTGATGATTGATCGCCACTTCATTGCCAATGTCCAGTGGGCCATGCAGGGTGCAATCTGCGGCGATAAAGGTATTATCGCCAATGACGATCTTGCGTCCCGGTTCCGCAAAAATATGTGCCAGTGGGGAAATAAAACAGTTTTCACCAATCTCGACGGTTTCCATCTGCATCAGATAAGCCTGATATTCCTGTTGCCATGCCTCTGCCCAGCCACGATTTTTGGGCTTTAAGGACCAGTACAGCCAAGGCATATAATTCAGGCGATGTTTATGCTGCTCACGATATTTCAGTAATGGATCTGCTTCAGTCATCTGTCGCTTCTTCTATGATTTTGAGCTGTTCCCGGCCACGAGTCACATCTTGAATTTTTAAGGCAAAAGGTTGAATCTGATGCTTCTGGAACTGCGCCTGAACCTGAACGCCTTCGGCACTATAGTCTTCCTGATAATCGATTTGCTGCTGATTCAGTTCATACTGAAAAATGGCCCATTCATTAAACTGACAGAAAAATTGCACTTTTTTCTTTTCAATCAGTTCAATTTTGTCTGCCAGCAGCAAGCATTGTCCAGCGCAGCCGCCATAGGCACGAACCAAACCTCCGGTGCCGAGTTTAATCCCGCCATACCAGCGATTGACCAGCACCAGTACATTAGTCAATTCATTACCTTCAATGGTGGCGAGAATCGGGCGCCCCGCAGTGCCTGAAGGTTCACCATCATCATTAAAGCGCACCTGATGGCCAATTTTCCAGGCCCAGCATTGATGCGTGGTACTTGGATCACGATAAGCGTCCAGAAAATCTTTGACCTGCTGTTCATTTTCTACAGGGGTCGCAAATGCCTGAAATCGGCTTTTTTTGATGTCTTCCTCAAAACTGACCAGGCTGGCAAGCGTATATGGCATAACTTCGGGCTTTAAAATCGAACCCTGGCAGTATACCTGCTTTACTTCAACAAATAAAAAGCCTCTCCATGGAGAGGCCTGATTTGACTCGATTGTTTGACTCAATGGCCTGAAAGGATTAGCGTTCCCGCAACGCTTCTTTGGCCTTGTTGAATGGCTTGATCAGATAATCCATGACAGTTTTTGAACCGGTGCGAATGTCTACCGTGGCCACCATACCTGGGGTGATATTAAACTCCTGACCCGCATTATTATTCAGTTTGTCACTGTCCGTGCGGATATAGACCCGGTAATAGAACTGATCCTGCTTGACTTCATCACGGATGGTGTCTGGTGAAATCATCGCAACTTTACCATTTAACCCACCATAGATTGAATAATCATAGGCCGTAATTTTAACCAGTGCTTCCTGATCTGGACGAATAAAGGCAATATCACGTGGTGAAATCCGCGCTTCAACCAGTAGTTTTTCGTCGAGTGGCACGATGGTCATCAACTTGCCATTTTGTGGAATCACGCCGCCCAAGGTCATCACATCAATTTCTTTTACGATACCGCGTACCGGTGATTTAAAAATAGTCCGGCTCAACGTATCTGACTTGCCGCGTACCACCTGTTGCTGAGTTTCCACATCGGTATTGGCTTTGGACAGCTCTTCCCGCGCACTCACATAATATTGATTACGAATATCATTCATTTGATTACGCAGGTCGTTGGCTTCACGTTTTAAGCGTAGTACTTCAACCTCACTGGCTGCCCCTTTGGCCACCAGTGGTGCTGTCATTTCCAGCTCTTGCTGTACCAGTACCAAGGCCTGTTCTAGACCGGCCACGGATTCCTCCAGATTGGCACGACGTGACTGATACAGTGCCGTTTCTTCTTTCACCAGTTTTGGATATTTCAAGACTTCTTCGGGAAATACCAATGGCGTACCGCTCACTTCCGCGCGTAAGCGAGCTGAGGTCGCACGTGATGAAATCAGTAAGGATTCAGATTCACCGACATTGGATTCAAAACGGGTCGGGTCGAGCTGAGCCAATACTTGGCCGCGCTCTACAATTTCACCTTCTCTAACATTGAGCGTGGTCAAAATACCGCCTTCTAAAGACTGAACCACCTGCTCTTTAGAAGATGGAATCACTTTACCCGTACCGGTAGAGACTTCTTCCAGGCTAAATAACCAGGCCCAGATCAGCAATACCAATAAACCAATGCCGACAATCCAGATAATGACACTCGATTTAGGTAAAGGTGGTTCCTGAAAGCTGACTTTGCTTGAACGTTTTAGTTCTTTGAGTTCACTCATGCACTTGCTCCAACAACCCGCTTATTGCCACCCTGTGACTGATTCAGGATCTGATCTCGTGGACCATCCATGACAATTTTCCCATCATTCACCACAATAATACGATCCACCAGCTCCAGTACCGCACGGCGATGCGTCGCAACCACCATGGTACGATGGCTCAAATAACTTTTAAGATGATCAATCAACTGCTTTTCTGACACATCATCAATCGCAGCAGTAGGTTCATCTAGCAGTAGAATTTTCGGTTGACGGATCAATAACCGTGTTAACAACAGCGCCTGACGCTGACCGCCAGAAAAACCAACACCACCTTCCAGAATGATATGATCCAGACCTTCTTTTTTCTCCTGCACAAAAGCGAATGCACCGGTGATTTGCAATGCTTCCAGAATTTGCTGATCGGTGGCCAAGGGCGCACCCAGGCTGAGATTTTCACGAATCGAACCATAAAACAGCTGCGAGTTCTGATTCAGCAAGCCCATATCACGACGTACATCTGAAGGATCAATCAGGGTCAGGTCAATACCATCCAGCTTGACCTTGCCCTGTAACGGTGTCTGCATACCAGACAAGAGCTGCAACAAGGTTGATTTCCCGGCACCGTTACGGCCCAGAATCGCAATCTTTTCACCCGGTTTGATTTCAAGCTTTGGAATCATCAGGCTTGGTTTTGGATCATCTTCGCCGTACTTGAATACCACACCACTGAGTTCATAATGACCATCCAGAGCTGGGCGATGAATCAAATGAGAATAATCCGGCTGATCGACCGATTTTTTCATCAACTCATCCAGACCGGCTTTGGCCACTTTGGCCTGTTGCAGACGACCCAACACGCCAGTAATTTGTGAAATGGGTGCCAGCATTCGTGAAGACAGAATCGAACAGGCCACCAATGCACCTGTGGTCATCTCGCCGTCCATCACCGCAAAAGCACCGACCAATACCACAATGGCAAAGGTCAAGCCTTGGATTTTTTGCGTCCAGGCCGTCATCAAACCCACAATCTTACGTTGCTGCATGCTGACATCGGCTGAAACTTCATTCATATGGTTCCACTGATTCTGGAAGCGTGTTTCAGCTCTGAGCAGCTTGATATCTTCAATCCCTTGCACGGCTTCTACCAGCAAGGCATTACGGATGGCAGATTCACGCATGCCCAGCTGAGCCAGTTCTGCCAGTTTTTTCTGCGCCAGAATGCCAGGCAGGATCATCAGTGGCACCACCAGCAGCATCACCCAGAACAGGTTGCCGCCAATCACCCAGAAAATCCCTAAGAACAGGAAGAAAAATGGCAGGTCGGCAATCGCAGTCACTGTGGTTGAAGTGACCAGTTCGCGTACCCCTTCCAGTTCCCGAATCTGCGAGATAAAGGTACCGGTCGATTTGGAACGTTCACTATTTTTGATGCGTAAGGAATGGCCAAATACCCGATCAGAGATTTTCAGATCAGCACGTTTACCAATAATGTCTGACAGATAGATTCGGGAGACGCGTAAAACAAACTCGAAAATTGCCGCAATCAGCACACCGCCAGCCAAAACCCATAAGGTAGGAATCGATTGTGATGGAATCACGCGGTCATACACGTTCATCGAGAAAACAATCGTGGCCAGTGCCAGAATATTCGCGATTAAAGAGGCGAACATGACATCGATATAACGTTTCCAGTCATTCAAGACAATTGACCAGAACCAGTTTTTCTCGAACGGCTTGATATATTCATCCACCCGCGCATCCGGCACAGAAGATTCGGGACGCAGAACATACAGATGCTTTACGCCCGTCTCTAACTGTTCAACCGTGAAACTTTGAGACAAGCCTTCATCGCCACTGAGCTGTATACTGACGTTAGCTTGGGTGTCGATGCGTTCAATCACACCCACATCCCCACTCTCAAACTCCACCAGCAAAGGCAAACGCCACGGATTCAGCAAGCTGCTGTCAAATTTATTTTTACGGACATTTAAACCAATCTGCCGGCTAACAATTTTGAGCATCTCGTCGATGTCATGATGCTGGTTCCAGTCCAGTTGCAGACGAATCCGCTCCTCAGAAGGTTCAATCCGGTAATGTCTGGCAATATTCAAAACCGCTTTAAGCCACGGTTGATAATTTATTGTAGTACTCATGGCTGAACTTCAAACCCCTGAATAGAAATACGGTTAAGCGCGTAAATATCCCGTGTACGGCCGGTGACCTGAATATATTGCACAATCGCCGAATAAATGTCATAGCGCGCAGATTCAATTTCCTGTGCTGCACTATGAATAGCCTGTTCTGCGTTGAGCAAATCCACCACGGTTCGGGTACCCAATTTATATTGTTCTTGATACAGCTCTTTGGTTCGTACCGTGGTTGCACGACGTTGGGATAAAACTCCCATTTGTTTTTGCTTATTCTCAATCTGCTCACGAATCAAGCGAACCTGATCCAGTACATCCAGATAAACCGTATTGACCTGTGCACGTGCAGCTTCTTCGGCATAACTGGCAGAACGTGCCTGAGAGCGTGCTGCGCCACCCTGATAAAAATTACTGCTGGCTTCAATCATGATTGAATTATAAAAGCCGTCATCTTCATTATTATTCGGATTCCGCCCATTAACAGCCTGACTTAAACTGCCTTTCAGATGAATGCTTGGATAACGACTTAAACGTGCCTGATCTTTTTGAAAGCGTGCAACCTCTACACCCGATTGTGCCAGAATCATATTGGGAATCTGGGTAAATTCCGGATCCTGATACAGATCGGCCTGCGCCACAATACGTTCTGGAATCTCCCATTCCACCGCAGACACATCAAACCCCAGCAAAGTGCGTAAACGTTGCTGATATTGTCTGAGCTGGGTCTGCTGCACCAGCAGGTTCGATTGTGCCGCTTCCAGATTGGACTGAGCCTGAATTGGATCGGCCTGACTGCTGATACCGGCACGGGCACGCAAATTGGCAATTTCTGCAATCCGTCCAATGCCCTGAATCTGTTGCTGGGCAATTTTGGTAATTTCCTGATAACGCTTGATATTAACAATCGCATCTGCCACTTCAAAAGCCACCTGATCCAGACTGACCAGCACCCTTGCCTGCTCTTCTGCCAATCTGGCTTCCTCGATACTGACATTGGTTTTGATCTTGCCAAAGTCATACAGCATCTGTGTTGCATTTAAGGAAACCACTTGACGTCCACGCTCACCCGAGGTCAGATCACCGGTCCCCAATCCGCCCGATAACTGCGGATAATAGGCTGCTTTTGCCACATCAATATTGGCCGCCTGTGCAGACAGGGTAGAAATACTCTGGCTAATTTCAGGACGTCGCTGAACTGCGGTATGGATCGCTTCCACCACATTCATCTTTTGTGGAATAGGAGCCACGATAGGGCCGGTAGCAGACTGTCCCTGTTGTGGCTGGGTAATCTGTGGCAGTTCAGCTACCTGAGAAGTATCTAATGAGTAGCGACTGAGTGACGTAATATTAACTGAATGCGCTGACCCTGTTGGCTCTGGTGCAATCAGTTTACTTAAACCGTTTTTAATATTTGCAAAATGGTTTTGCGAAGTTTCTGCATGTGCCAAGGAAATAGATAAAGGCAAAAGAAGACTCATGAAGATCCCCCTTTTTTTATCGGTTTTCCCCTGAACATTTTTTATGTGCTGTACCCTAAATCGCATAATAATTAATGTTTCGTGTTTTAGCCTAACAATATATCAAATCGTTGTAAAAGATACTTTTTTAACGTTGATTTGATGAAAAAAAACCCTCATCCGACAATTGGTGTCGTGATGTGGGTATCTTACAGACATAAAAGCTGTTTATACGGTAAAATCATCACCTAAATAAACTTTTCTTACTGTTTCATTGGCCAGAATTTCTGCTGGCGTACCTTCAGCAAGCAATGCTCCCTCACTCACAATATAAGCATGTTCACAAATCGCCAGCGTTTCACGCACATTATGATCGGTAATCAATACCCCAATCCCACGATCTTTCAAAGTGGTGATGATATCTTTAATATCACCAACCGAGATCGGGTCGACACCAGCAAAAGGCTCATCGAGTAGCATAAATTTTGGATCTGCCGCCAATGCACGTGCAATCTCGGCACGGCGTCGCTCACCACCGGAAACACTCATTCCTAAAGAATCTTTGATATGAGTGATTTTAAAGTCGGCCAAAAGTTCCGCCAGACGTTGCTGACGCTGAGCCTTGGTCAAATCCTTGCGGATTTCCAGAATCGCCATAATATTTTGTGAAATTGTCAGCTTGCGGAAAATCGATGCTTCTTGCGGCAAATAGCCAATTCCCTTGCGTGCCCGTTCATGCATGGCCAGATCAGAAAGATCCAGATCATCCAGATAGATTTCACCTTTATCCATACGTACCAGACCGACGACCATATAGAAGCTGGTGGTTTTACCTGCACCATTAGGTCCGAGCAATCCGACAATCTGGCCACTTTCCATACTAAAAGACACATCTTTCACCACCCAGCGCTTATTATAATTTTTCGCCAGATGTTTGATGGTCAAGGTTTGAACTTGCTGCGATTGTTCCATTAATCACGTGCTCCTGGAAAGGATTGTGAAGCTGATGGTGGAATCACAATTTTTACGCGACCTTCAGCTGAACCGGTTTTATTCGGTGTACCAATCGCTTCAACATCACCTTTATTCATACTATATTTTAAAGTCGCACCACGAATACTGGCCCCATCCTGCTGCAATAAGGCATTACCAGACAGGGTAATAATTCCGGTTTCAGCATTGTAGACAATTTTCTGAGCCTGACCTTTGGTCAGACCTTTGGAGGCATCTACTTTTTGCTGGAACTGTGTCGGGCTACCGGTAGCCGTGATCAGGCTAATCTGGCGCTTATTGTTCAGATTGGCCACAATTGAATTGGCTTGCAGCTTCATGGTGCCCTGTTCAATGATGACATTGCCAGAATAGGTCGTCACCCCAGTACGCTCATTAAAAGTCGCGCGATCCGCCAGCAAGGTGATCGGCTGGTTACGGTCAGATGGCAAGGCAAAGGCCGCGATTGAAAAAAGTCCAATCACAGTCGCCAGCGCAGTGCGCTTCAGGAAAGTGTGCATCATTTTGACTTTAGGAATTTGGTTCATACTTTCCTCGAATATTAAAGAATTCGTATTGACCATCATTAAGATTGGCTTTAAGACCCTGGCTGATAAATTCAGCCTGTGGAGACTCAACGATCACCGTTTTATCAGTTTCAATTTCACGTGTTTTTGGAAAAGCCGTCAGCTCCTCAGTACGGAACTCTAACTGTCCATTTTGCATGATTTTGGTGGCAAGCACTTCTTGAGAGAGTACAACTTTTGTATTGTCATCATAGCCATGCGCCATTTTGGCAGAGAAAGTCGCATCGACTTGAGCATTGTCATAGGTCGATGCCTGCAGGTTTTCCAGCTTTGAGGTTTGTTGCTGCAAGTTCTGCTCAAGTCGGTCTACCTGAGCACGAACCGATAACATGCCTTTTTCATCCGTCTGGGTTAAGTTAATATTTTTGGCGGAATAGGTCATGCTGCGTGCAGAATCAATCTGCAGCTTATTGCCCTTGCCGCTGTAATAATAATAACCACCACTTATTGCGGCAATAACCACAGCCGTAATATATAAAACTTTAGTATCCATAAGCGGTGTACTTAATCCAAAAGATATGACTTATTAATAAGGCGCACGAGTATATTTTTCAAGTAACTCTTGGTATACACCCTTGGACATCAGCAGCATATCGCAGATTTCACGTACTGCTCCACGCCCACCCAAAGCCTGAGTCACCAGATCTGCACGACGCCGCACCTCCAGATGACCATTCGGCACAGTCACCTTCATGCCCGCAATGGCAAAAGCCGAAAGATCAGGCCAGTCATCGCCCATATACAGGCAATCGTCTGGATCAATATTCAGTTGTGCACATGCTTCACGAAGTGCGGTGCCTTTATCTTCACGGCCCTGATAAACCAGATCCACACCCAGGTCAGACATGCGCTTTTCGACAATATTGCTTTTACGGCCAGTAATAATGATGACCTTGATGCCCGCCTGCTGAACTAGTTTCATGCCCAGACCATCACGGATATCGAATGATTTAATCTCATCACCCGTATTGGTTAGCGTGACAAAGCCGTCACTTAAAATACCATCGACATCAAGCACTAATGCTGAAATATGACGTGCCTGCTCTAACAATACATAAGATGCCATTTCTTAATTTACCCCAGCCTGAATCAGGTCATGCATACTAATCACACCAATCACTTTATTGGCATCATCAACCACTACGAACTGGTTGATTTTACGTTCATTCATACGTTCCAGTGCCACGACTGCACGTGCATCCTGAGAAATCGTTAACGGATTTTTAGTCATCACGTCTTGAATCGCCAGATTAACGTCAAAGCCCTGCTGCTTGTCGATCAGGCGACGTAAGTCACCATCGGTAAAAATTCCCAGCAGTACATCATTTTCATCGACCACCGTGGTCAATCCCAGACGTTTATTGGAAATTTCATAAAGCACTTTATTCATGGCGGTATCTGGCGAGACTTTTGGCAAATCCGAACCTGTGCGCATTAGATGTTTTACATGTAAAAGCAGTCGCTTGCCCAAAGCTCCGGCAGGATGCGAACGTGCAAAATCATCCGAAGTAAAGCCGCGAGCATCCAGCAACGCCACAGCCAAAGCATCGCCTAGGGCCAAAGTTGCGGTTGTACTCGAAGTCGGAGCCAGACCGAGCGGACAGGCTTCCTGTAGATTGCCTAAAGTTAACGCTACATCGGCATTTTGTGGCATTGGGCCTTTGGCATCACCGCTGATGGTAATTAAAGGAATTTCCAGACGCTTGATCAAAGGCATCAGCATCATGATTTCATCACTCTTGCCCGAGTTGGAAACGGCAATCAGTACATCTCCCGGCACAAGCATACCAAGATCACCATGTCCCGCCTCTCCTGGATGCATAAAAAATGATGGTGTACCTGTAGAAGCAAAAGTCGCCGCCATTTTACGGCCAATATGCCCGGATTTCCCCATCCCGGTAATCACCAGACGACCTTTGCACTGCAGGATAATTTCACATGCCTGACTAAAACGCTCATCGATTTGCGTGGCTAAAATCTGTAATGCTTGTTCTTCGATACGCAGTGTTTCAAGTGCAACTTTCTGGAAATCTATTTGATTTGGCATATTTGGTGGGTTCAAAGTAGGTTTACCTTAACTCTATACGGAGTTGACTTAGTCTAGCAAAAAATAATTTTCGCAATTTTATCATATCTATGCAAATTGCAGGTTTCAAAATGTATGGCTTTTCATAAAACTTACACAGAATGTTTTGAAATTTCTCTTAGAACAAACACATCATTTTTTTCAGATTTCAATCATATAAATCAGTTCTGATTTTCCTTTTTTATTTTGCATAGGCAATAAAAAACCCCAATCTTTCGATCAGGGTTTTTAAATTTTGGAGCGGGAAACGAGACTCGAACTCGCGACCCCAACCTTGGCAAGGTTGTGCTCTACCAACTGAGCTATTCCCGCAATATGGAAGTGGATTATAAAGAGTTTCCTGTAGCTGTCAACTCTCTATCGATTCAACTGCTGAATTAATCAGCACGACGCCATACCGTACCTTGACGGGTATCTTCCAAAACCACACCTTGGTCTAACAAAGACTGACGGATTTCATCAGCACGAGCAAAGTTTTTCTCTTTCTTGGCATCCTTACGTTGCTGGATCAGGTCTTCAATCTGCGCTTCAGATAAGCTTAAAGCTTCCTGACCAATATCAGATTTCAAGAACTCATCGACATTGTGCTGCACCAGACCCAGGATATTGGTGAGATGACGCAAAGTAGAATAATAAACAGCAGCCTGTTCCTGATTCTGGTCTTTTACTGCACGATTCAGCTCTTTATTCAGTTCAAACAACACAGCAATGGCTTCTGGAGTATTGAAGTCATCACGCATTGCTGTATTGAAACGTTCAACAAAGCTTTGATCTAGAGTTTCAACAACTTGCTCGCCATATACCGCTTGATAAGCTTTAAAGGAATGATAGAAACGCATGAGCGTATTTTTCGCTTCTTTTAATGCCACATCAGAATAATTCACTGGGCTGCGATAGTGTGAAGACACGATAAAGTAACGCACTACTTCTGGATGGAATTTTTCAATCACATCACGAATGGTGAAGAAGTTACCCAAAGACTTCGACATCTTTTCACCATCGACGTTGATGAAACCGGCATGCATCCAGTAGTTTACATACTGTTCACCTGTCGCTGCTTCAGATTGTGCAATCTCGTTTTCATGATGCGGGAAGCTTAGGTCAGCACCACCACCATGAATATCGAAATGATTACCCAAGCAGCAAGTTGACATCGCAGAACATTCAATATGCCAGCCTGGACGACCATTACCCCAAGGTGATGTCCAAGATGGCTCGTTTTCTTTGGCATGTTTCCAAAGCACAAAGTCAAATGGATGCTTTTTCTCAACTTCCACATCTACACGTTCAGAAGCGCCGGCTTGCATATCTTCCAGTTTACGACCTGAAAGACGACCATATTTGGCAAATTTTTCAACTTCGAAATATACATCGCCATTATTGGCTGGATATGCTGTACCGTTATCCACGAGGGTGCCAATCATATTTTGCATTTGATCGATATAGTCGGTGGCTTTCGGTGCAGCATCTGGAGCTAGACAGCCTAATTTGGCAAAATCTTCATTCATCGCATCAATAAAACGACTGGTGAGTGATGAAATACTTTCACCATTTTCGTTAGCACGTTTAATGATTTTGTCATCAATATCGGTGATATTACGTACATATTTTACCTGCCAGCCCTGGCTACGCAAGAAACGAATAATATAGTCGAATGCAACCACTGTACGTGCATGTCCAATATGACAATAGTCATAGACCGTCATACCACAAACATACAGATCAATCTGACCTTCCTTACGAGGAACAAATTCTACTTTTTTACGTTGCTCTGAGTTATATAGAACAAATGGTTGCATAGGTCTTCTAGAATGCTTTTACAAATGATGGCTCATCTTAACCTAAGCACTATTTTTCATAAAGTTTTAAGATATGTTTTTATAAAATTAGCCCATTCATGAAAGAATCCAAGAATAAAAAAAGACCAGTATCTAACTGGTCTTTTTTTCACTCGTAGTTTTAGTGAGTTTTAGAACTAAGTTTCACTTTTGCATTGGACCAGTGCTTCTTTAGTTTTTGGACCAAAATGATTTACGATGCCCGTACTATGTACATTAATCCAGTTTTGTTCACCTTTCTTATAAAAGTCGACATCAAAACCTGTGTATGCAACCGTAAATTGATACTGCGAACCATCACTTGCTTTTCTACCCTGACGTACAAATTTCTTCTCAAATACACCCGATTTTTTCTTCGCAGAAATTAAACGCAAAATGCTTTTATCTCCGATCACATATGATAAGTTGTGGGCTTTCTGCACGGAACAATCAAGAGCATATCGACCTTGAAAATTACCTAAATTTGCTGATTTTTTTGTTTCCGTATTTGCATTTGCTAGCGTGAATGATGCTGTAAGGACTAATACAGACAATAATAATTTTTTCATGAATAACTCAATATTTTAAAGATAGCAGCCAACAGGGTGAAAGTTGCTGCTTTCACCCTATGAGAATTAGTAGATGATTTGGTCGTTGTTTAGCAACAACTCAAGGATCTGAGTTTCTGTCTTACTCGACAGAGAACTATTAGACTTTAAGCCTTGCAATTTCAGCAGGTCGGCTTGACCAAATTGCGAGCCCTTACCATCACGATCAATAACCAAAGTTATATCATCACCTTCGAATTTCAGTGATAAATACTCACTGATATTGGCATCATTTTGCTTACCATCTAAAAGTGCATGAATATTAATCATATCTGCATTTGCATCTGTAGCCACAGAACCTACATGGAAGTCATCCCATGTATCCAGACCATTACCGGCATCACTTGCGGCATTTTCAAGAACCTCAAAGATAACCAGATCTTGACCTGCGCCACCGGTAATTTGATCATTACCCTGGCCTCCAATAATCAGGTCATCTCCCGATCCTGCATTAATGCTTTCGTTACCATTACCGCCACGAATCAGGTCATCTCCCGATCCTGCATGAATCGTGTCATTACCGTTCATACCGTAAATACGGATACTTTCAGTTGAGCTTGAATAATCCAGAACATCATTCAGATCAGACAGAGTTTTATCACCTTCAATAATCTTGCTGGCAGCACTATTAAATGACTTGGCATTTAATAAATTCACACCAAGTAACTGTGCTACATCATTGGTTCTTGAAGCACCTTGAGTGTCGGTTGCAGTAATGTTAATACTGTTAATTACATCCAGATTTAACACGTCACCAGTTAATAATGTACCCCCTTGAGCAGTCAAATAAATGCTGCCGAGTAACTCGTTAACCGCGAGATTGTCGATGGTTGCACCCGGTGTAGCTGAAACAATGGTCAAGGTTGAACTTGGTGCAATAAGCCCTAATACACCATCGTCATTTTTGATGCTCACACGCAGTCCTAATTCTGCAGCCAGTTTTTGAGATGCATGCAATTCCATTGGCGTTAAACTTACAGTCAGTACTGGCTGATATTTCACTTCAACTTTTTGCAAGTTGTTGTCTTCATCATAAGCAGTCAAGTATTGTTCGCTTAAGTTCAATAAGTCTAGTGCATCCAGATTAATCAGTCCGAGTAGGCTACCCACATCGACCTGAGTCACCGGTGCAATATTACTCGGATCAAAACTCTGATCAGGAATCGCAGAAGTATCAATGCTGCTTTCTGGAGTTGTCACGACATCTTGATCGCCATCAACAATTTCAGCTGAAATGTTAATGTTCTGGTCAGCCAATTGACCGGCTTCGAACTGCGCAGAATCGACATTCAATTTACCTTTGTTCAGTAAATCACTAATAATTTGCTGATCATTGTCAAATTGAGAAACCAGATCCACGCCTTTCAATACAATGATCTGATCTGTATTCGATGCAACAGTGCTACTGTAGCCACCAATGTAATTACCATCTGTACTGATGTGGATTTCGGTATTAAATGTCCCATCTTCATTGCGTACCAATACAAAGTGTAAGTAGTTGGTCAGATTACCCGTACTCGATCCAATGCGGCCTTCACCTTTGAGTAAGCCTGCAAGGTCAAGAATATCACCGTCTGCACGGATTGAATCTGTATTGAAGTCATTAATAATATCTGTAGTAACACCCGTTTGACCGGCTGATGGCAATTGATCATTCAGTTCCCACTTGAATACATCACTATATGCCGTTTCGCCATTATCGCCAGTCAAGGTATCGTTACCTTGACCACCAATCAGGATGTCGCTGCCAGTTCCGCCATACAGCTTGTCATCGCCTTTACTGCCACGAAGCAAGTCATTACCACTGAGACCATATAAGTTGTCATTGCCGTCATAACCATATAAGCGGTCATCTTTGGACAAACTACTTTGATCCCCATTAATGACATCAGTTGAAGAACTACCTTCTTGAATAATGCCGGATTCCTGTAATGCGACCAGTTCACCCAGGCCAGTTAATACTCCAACGTCAGCCAGGTTAACTGTGGTATCACTACCTACAGCACTTTCCTGATCGGTTGCTTCAATGGTTTGACCGGCAAGAAGTTTCACATCCAGAACTTGACCCAAACCTTTAGTACTTGAAACCGTACCTAAGAATTCATTCAGTTTATCCACATCCATTGGACCACCATTAATTGAAGTAATGGTGATACGAGCAGGTGTTACCAAAAAGGCTGTAATCAGGTCAATTTTAAATCCAAACTCTGCAGCCATTGCTTTCGAATATGAATAACGTCCACCCAAGTCCAGATTCAGCAATGCTGCATTTTGAATCATAACTTTGGTCAGATTATTGTCTGCATCATTAACCGTGTAAAGCTGTGAGCTGCTTAGATCAATTAAACCGGCCACATTAACATTGGCGCTACCTAACAAGCCACCTTTGTTGCCCAAATCAGCGCTAGGTTTAGCATTTACAGTCTCTTGAGTATTAATACCATTCGCAGAAACCTGATATTGTCCAGTTTCCATATCCACCGTAACTGTGTTTCCGTGGATTGTAGTCACATTCAGTAAGTGCTGGTTATTATTTGAATAACTGTATGCGTACACGCTTTCAGAATTACCATACTGTTTTACAGTATTCGTTGCTGCATCGTAGACATAGGTATTGCCTTCAATGGTCACTGCTTGCAGATGTCCGCCATCGATACCATATGATTCAACCAGATTACCTTCAACTGTAGCCACATCATTCAAAACAATATTGATCGGATCAGAAGCTACCGGACCATTATCGGAAATCACGACATTAAGTTTACTGCTACTGGTTCCTTCTGGACTGGTTAACTCGAAAGGAATCTCAACTGTTTCCAGCTGACTAACAAGATGGTCTGCACCTTTAGTCATAACGACTTTATATGTGCCGTTATCATCTACAGTCACCGTAAATACAGGAACAGTTTCACCGGCAATCTTGCCTGTTAAGGTATGCCCATCTGCAGATACAGCCCAATCTAGCGACTTACCATTGAAAGTCGTGGTCGTTGTTGTTGGTACAACCAGTTTTACTTGAGTAACATCAGCAGCAATAGCCAACTTACCTTCCACTGTCGGGTAGATGGTAACTGACTGTTTAACTGGATTGCCCTCTGAATCTACCACAGGGTTTCCATCACCATCTAACAAATCAACCACTTCAACTTTATAGCTCGCTTCTTGCAACTTGGCTGTTTGTGATAAATCAACAACCACATTTTTCACTTCAGTGGTTTCATTGCCCGCTTTATCTGTCGCAATAACAGTTACAAGATAAGTTGAGTTGCTTAAGTCAGCCAAATCTGTAGGTGGAACAGTTGCAGTCCATACCCCATTGGTATTGACGTTGGCAGTATAAGTTTGACCATTCAATTCAACCTGAATAGTTGGCATTGGTGATTCAACCGCAACTTTACCAGTTAACACCAGATCCTGAGTTGCCTCTACAGCATCTAGCACATTATTTACCGCAATTGGATCAATACTAAGGGTTGGAGCTATAGTGTCTACAACAAGGTCAATTGTTGCCGCAGGAGATGGATTACCCGCTTTATCTGTTTCTGTTACAGATAAGCTTTGAGCCCCTTCAGGTAATGGTGTGGTTAAGTCTACGCTCCACCAATTCGTTGGATGTGTTGCATCTGCCGCTTGGACAGTTGTAGTCGCAATCACATTACCGGCAGCATCTTTAATACTAATGATGTTGCCTACTTCGGCTCCTTGACCTGAAATTTTAAGCAAGTTGTCATTGGTATAAAGGTTTGTCACAGAACTTTCTGTGCCAATCGCACCAGTTTCATCAATATTGTCTGTGACAACAATATTGCTTGGAGTTGCAGGAGCTAAATAATCTGTAGTGAATGTACGAGTTGCCAAAATGACTGGTTTAAAACCTGGCAAAGCATTTGGATTAGTATACAAATTATCATGAATTTCAATAGTATACTGATTTTCATTCACTAAATTTTTAAGGAAATTCGCATTTGTTAAATCTACAGACCAAAGACCGTTAGCGACTACACCCTCAATATCTGCAACTTTGTTTGTGCCATCAGTATCAATATCTAAATAGTTTCCAGCAGCATCTTTAACCCGAATATAAATTTTTGAGTTTATTCCTGATTTTTCTTGAAATGAACCTTCAACTCGAAGTGTTACTGCATCACGCTCGGCAATATTAATAACATCATCACCTGTGATAGGCTTAATTGCAGCAGATTGTCCTTGGGTAATTGTCGCATCACCTGTTGCTGGTAATGATGTATTTCCAGCTGCATCTGTCGCTTTTGCAGAAACCTTATAAGGTTGACTACCGGATGCAGGTACAGCAGGCATATTTGTAGATTCGAAATGCGCTGTCCATTCACCCTTGGCATTTGTAGTTGTTGTCACTATATACGGTAGGTTATTCCCATCCTCATCCTGCCAAGTGACCGTAACTTCAGAATTTGGTTCTGCTGTACCTTTAACATCAACTCCCAAATAATGCTGAGCTGAGCTGATATTTCCTGGTAATTCAACTGTTGGTAACGCTGGAGCTGATGTATCAACATTCAACACAAAGTCAGAAGAAGCCACAGACTGATTTCCAGCAGCATCAACTGCAATAGCATTAATTACATATTGTTGATCTGCTAGTGCTGTTGGTACTTCAAATGACCAAGTATAATCTTCATTTACTGTAATTTTTTGTATTTCACCTTCATTAATATAAGGCTTGCCGTTTATTTCAATAATAACGTATTGAACATCATCCGCCACAGTACCTTTAATGATAGGAGTTGTATCATTGGTAAATGCACCATTCAGCAAGTTTGCAACCGGGGTAGCACCATTATCTTCCGCATTAACAATTACTGGGGCAACTGGTGCAATCGTATCGATAACTACATCTGTACCAAATGACTGTTCATCGCTCAAGTTACCGGCTTTATCAGTTTGACGGAACTTAATATCTGCAGCGTTATATGTTCCATCTGCTAGAACAATAGTCTTACTTGCATCACCTGTAATCCAATCTCTACCATTCAGTGTATATTCCCACGAAGTTAAATCAGACTCTAATCCTTTAATTTCCAAGACATTATTTTCTTTACCAGTCCTTAATTCAGCAGTGGGTGCATTTGGTCGATCTAAGTCAAGTGTAATCGCATCAAGTTTAGTTACAGTGGTATTCCCTGCTAAATCGACCTGTTTGATTTGTACTTGTTCTGAATCAAACGTAATTACACCTGAAGTCTGACCAGTTAACTCAAAGCTTCCGTTGCTGATTAAAGTCCAAGTTTTTCCATTATCTAATGAATAGAATTGTTCTGTACCTGCTTCAATACCTGAAATATTAACTGTTGCTTCATTGGTATAACGGTCAATGTTTGAGAGACCTGTATCTACCAAAACTTCAGATAATTCACGAGGCGCAGCCGTATCAATAGTAATAGCTTTGGTTGTGGCAGTCTCTTTGACATTTCCAGCTGCATCAACTGCTTTAACGATAATTGAACCAGCTGCATAATTACCATCTTTCAGAATAAAGCTGCTACCTGTTCCAATGCTCCAGTCTTTACCACCATTGGTTGAATAACTCCAAGCTGCATCACTGTCTACCACAACATTCATTTGTGGATTGCTAGTAATACCATCTGTGTCTGTACCGGTACCTTCAGTTGCAAAGGTATCTTCTTCAAGTAAAATTTCTGGGGATGAAATTACAGTATCAACATTAAAGCTAATTAATGGTTCATTACCACCTATACTGATAGTGACTAAACCATTTGGTAATTCAATTGGGGGTTGTTCTGCTGCTAAATCTAATACCCATGACCCATCAGCTGCTACTATAGTGGATAAATTGAATGTTGAAACACCAGTTGTAATTTCAATACTTACATTATCACCAAATGTTCCTGTACCAACCAAAGTAGGCGACCTATCATTTGTAAAAGCATCATTTTCAACCACCTGATTACTTGTAGCATTTTTATCATAAAGTGGATTATTTAGGATATCGGCGATATCTACATTATCAAAGACAACTAACACTGTAGGACGTGTTAGACCAAAGCCACTCTCTGCATTCAGACTACCCGCTAAACCATCATTCCCAGCAATATCTTGATATGAACCTTGGGCAATATTAATACTTGGTGCTTCATTTCCAACTTGAGTAAATGTAGCGGTCCAAGTTGTAGCATCAATTTTAATCAAATTAGAAAGTATGCCACCTATCACTTCAATATTTGTATTTTCTAGCTCTTGGACTTCCTCACTGAATTTAAAAGTAATTTTAGCTTCTTCACCAATACCCAATAAGTCTTTATTGGTACTTAATTCAACAGTTGGATTGAGGATATCTATACCTGCAAGCGGTGCAGTCAATGCATCCAGTCGATCTTGCAAGTCAGCTTTCACCTCACCCTCTGCAACCAGGGCAACTTTTTCTGCTGCTGCAGCTTTGTCTGTTTGCGCTTGGGTCCATTCAGGTGAGCTCAGGAAGCTATCCAGTTCTGACTGGCTAATAATGCCATCTTCATTTGCATCATGGTCTTGCAGTTTCGCCACTGTATCTGCATGCGATTTCTCGGCTTTCTCTACTGCAGCCAGCGCATCCAGGATCACCTGTTCAGCTGGATCAATGTTTCCATTGTCATTCAGGTCACCTGCAAGTGGTGCAGTCAATGCTTCCAGACGATCTTCCAGACCGGATTTCACATCAGCATCTGCAACCAGGGCAACTTTTTCTGCTGCTGCAGCTTTGTCTGTTTGCGCTTGGGTCCATTCAGGTGAGCTCAGGAAGCTATCCAGTTCTGACTGGCTAATAATGCCATCTTCATTTGCATCATGGTCTTGCAGTTTCGCCACTGTATCTGCATGCGATTTCTCGGCTTTCTCTACTGCAGCCAGCGCATCCAGGATCACCTGTTCAGCTGGATCAATGTTTCCATTGTCATTCAGGTCACCTGCAAGTGGTGCAGTCAATGCTTCCAGACGATCTTCCAGACCGGATTTCACATCAGCATCTGCAACCAGGGCAACTTTTTCTGCTGCTGCAGCTTTGTCTGTTTGCGCTTGGGTCCATTCAGGGGAGCTCAGGAAGCTATCCAGTTCTGACTGGCTAATAATGCCATCTTCATTTGCATCATGGTCTTGCAGTTTCGCCACTGTATCTGCATGCGATTTCTCGGCTTTCTCTACTGCAGCCAGCGCATCCAGGATCACCTGTTCAGCTGGATCAATGTTTCCATTGTCATTCAGGTCACCTGCAAGTGGTGCAGTCAATGCTTCCAGACGATCTTCCAGACCGGATTTCACATCAGCATCTGCAACCAGGGCAACTTTTTCTGCTGCTGCAGCTTTGTCTGTTTGCGCTTGGGTCCATTCAGGTGAGCTCAGGAAGCTATCCAGTTCTGACTGGCTAATAATGCCATCTTCATTTGCATCATGGTCTTGCAGCTTCGCTACTGCCTCTGCATGCGATTTCTCGGCTTTCTTTACCGCAGCTTCTGTCACTGCAATTTGCGTAACCACTTCATCAACAATACTATCGTTGTTCTCTGAACTGCTAGAAGATCCAGAGCTCCCTGCTGCTATTAAGCCAATTCCACTTAGTGCCAAACCAACAAATGGCCAAACACTAATAAAAGTAGATTCAGACTGTCCATACAATAACGGCTCAATCTTATCAATCGGATTATAACTAATAGTTTCAAAATCAAATAAATATAATTCTGATTTTTCATTTCTAAAAACCAATGAACTTTCTGCTTCATCAAAGTTATCAACTACTATTTTTTCACCATTTTTTAAAGTAATTACAGCTTGATTACTTAAATATTCAATCTTTTCTATATCTTCAATTTTTATATCTACTAAAACTATAGAATCTTTAGTTAATACTATTTTTTCTAAGTATTCTTTTACTAACTGATTACTACCATCAACTTTTGAAATAACTTGAACTTGCATAAAAACCCCAAAAAACCAACTATATTGATGGGAATTAAACTGTGAAATATCTCACTTTTCAAGTATTAATTAAGTATTTTATACAGTTAATTTTATTAATTTATGCTATAGCCCCCAACAATTAAGTTTTTCTAAAATATTTTTACCAAAGAATTAATATATATTTGATAAAGAAATAATTTAAAATTTTAAAAATAAAAACATATAAATTTTTTTTAAAAATCACATAATGTTTAATAATATTTATAGCTTACACAAAAGCTAATTATATTCCAATTAGCGTAATAAACAAAAATAATACGATTAATATTAATACAAAATATAAATAAATATTATATAAATAATTCATCATCCAATTCACCATTTTTATATTCCCCATTAACTTCATGAAATACTTTAGTCTGAATTACTTTGGATTCTTCTTTCTGAAATGCTATGGTCAGCAAAATCCCCTATTCCTCACAATGTTATTGATTCATGAAGTATAAATTGAATGCCCGTCATCTAGTTTTAGACTTGTTATATGCGTCTCAAAATTCTACTGCCACTATCAAACAGCTGCTATGTGCTGCAGATTTACTGGATATTTCTCACAATAGCCTTCGGGTTGCCGTGGCCCGACTGAATCAGGAAAATGTCATTCAGGCTGTAGAGCGCGGTGTATATCAATTGCGAGAGAAAAAATTTGATACTTCTTTTATCAGCTTGAACAAACATCCCAATATGCAAATGGCATCTAGCTGGAAGGGAAAATATATGCTGGTCTATACCGGTGCTTTGGGACGCGTAGATCGCACTGCATTATCAAAAAGGGAAAAAGCGCTGCGTTACTATGGTTTTCAGGAAATAGAACAAAATGTCTTTATTCGTCCAGACAATTTAATGCTGAGCCTAGCCGAATTAAAGACAGCGGTGATCCAGTTCGGACTAGATCCGGATGCACGATTTTTTCAGGTCAGTGAGATAGATCCGGAATTAGATATCTGTAGGCTCTGGGATGTTCCGGCACTACATCGAACCTATCGGGAAGTCACTCAAGAAATTAATCAATGGTTTAATCACTACAAGAACTTACCATTATCTGAAGCTGCAAAAACTGCTTTTTATTTAGCCAAACCTGCCCTATTCAGTTTACGTGCCGATCCCCTCTTGCCTGCAGAATGGCTAGATGCCGAAGCTCGGCAACAATTTGAGCTGGCAGTGCGTAAAATAGAAAGACAGGGACAAGTTTTATGGCAACAATATTTTAAAAATCAGGGTGTATAGTTTATTTCATATTTACTCACAAAAATAAATTGACTGTAATATTTACTGCAAATATATTGGAAGCAGATATAAGAATTAAAGACAGGCAGAATAATGAACAGCAAAGTCAGTGTTACCGAACTTTTTAGCCGTGAAGAAATCAAAGAACTTACGACAGGTTCTGACTTACACGGAGCTTGGGCTGTAGGTTCAACCTGGGCAGTGATTGTAATGACCTTTGGTACCGTGGCCTATAGCTGGGAATATTTGCCGGTATGGGGGAAAATTTTGATGTGTGCGCTGGCACTGGCCATTCTGGCAGGTCGTCAGCTCGCCATGGCGATTTTAATGCATGATGCTTCACATCATAGTTTATTTAAAACCAAATGGTTAAATACATATTTGACGGATTGGCTCTGTGCACGCCCGATCTGGAATGAGGTCAGCAAATATCGCCCTTATCATCTGAAACATCATGCCAAAACCTCTCAGCCCGATGATCCGGATTTGGGTCTAGTGAAAAACTTTCCCATTACGCGAGCTTCATTATTAAGGAAATTTTTTCGTGACCTAAACGGTCAGTCTGGTCTTAAATTTCTGGTAGGCCGGATATTGATGGATTTAGAGCTTCTAGAATGGAGTGTGTCCAATGACCCTAAGCCCATCCCACGTGGCAATCGTAACAAGTTAGATTTGGCCAGGAATCTGCTGAAAAACAGTTCCGGCATGCTACTCGCAAATGCCACGATTTTCTCTGCGCTTTGGGCCAGTGGCCATCCTAGACTATATCTACTTTGGCCTTTGGCGTATATCACACCATTTCCTTTATTTATTCGTATCCGGGCAATGGCTGAACATGCCGGTCTGGAAACCAGTCATTCTGCCCTCAGCAACACCCGTACCACCCGTGCAGGTTATCTGGCACGGGCTTTTGTTGCACCGATTCATGTGAACTATCATATTGAACATCATTTAATGGCATCTGTTCCGCATCAAAATCTACCCAAAATGCACTGGATGTTAAGGGAGCGCAATTATGTGGATGCTCCACCAAGTTATTTGAAGGTCATCCGCTCACTGTTAAAAAATGATTAAGCACTCCAACGCTCAAGTGGTTGTGCTTTAATGCTGATATGGTTCGGTATGTGAATGCCGATGGGGAGACTGTTCGCGCTGTTCTGGCAAGCAGTCTTCTGCCTCAATCTGTAAAGTCATTTCGGTAATATGATGCTGATGGCTTAACATCTCAAAAGCCTGATGATGCAGCTTTTTATAATCGACATGCGGCGCGACCAAATGTACCGTCAGCATGACTTTCTTCGAGGTAATCGCCCAGACTTTGAGCTGATGAATATCTTGTACGCCTTCGAGTGCTAAAAGATCATGACGCAGTTTTTCAATATTGATTTCATCCGGTACGCCTTCCAGCAGAATATTGATGCTCTGCTTGAGTAAAATCCAAGTACGTGGCAAAACCCAAAATCCGATCAAAACTGCAATCAGTGTATCCACCCACATCCAGCCGGTAAAATAAATCACCAGCGCCCCGATTATCACGCCGACTGAACCCAGCGCATCACTCAGCACTTCCAGATAAGCGCCCTTGATATTTAGACTTTCCTGACTGCTCGACACCAGAATTTTCATCGATATCAGGTTAATGACGAGTCCTAAACTCGCCACGATCATCATCCCCAGACTCTGGATTTCAGCAGGATTACTTAAACGTTGATAGGCTTCGAATAAAATATACATCGCCACCACAAAGAGCATTAAGGCATTAAACAAGGCCGCCAGAATTTCAAAGCGTTGATAGCCAAACGTGCGTTTGTTATCTGCCGGTTTTTGCCCAACCTTGATGGCCACCAGTGCAATGGCCAGTGCCGCAGCATCAGTAAACATATGTGCGGCATCAGAGAGCAAGGCCAGACTCTGCGTCAGAAAGCCGGCAATAACTTCCACAATTAAAAAACTGGTGGTAAGTGCCAGGGCAATCGATAATTTTTTGGCATTTTTTGCAGTCACGTTGACATGACTATGCTCATGATGATGTGAATTCCCCACCCCTGACTCCTTCCATGTTTATTCAACCAGGATATGATTTTTCATACTATTCCACATTATTCTCATTCAGCTTAGGCTTGATATTTATCCATTGAGGTATTTTTTGTATCTGCTGGTTAATGAATCTGGGCAGACTCAAGCTTGAGTTTCTCATTTTCCATTATCCAGGCCTGGACTGAAGCCCGCTGGAAATTGCGCTGAATATATGACTGAATTTTATCAGGCAGTTCAATCTGATGACTGCGCAAGCGGTACAGCATAAAGGCCAGATCAAAATCTGCAATTGACCACTGTTCAGTCAGCCAGTACTCATTCAACAAAGTTTCCGTTAGCGCCAATAAGTGCTGAATATCTTGCATAAGCTCAGCTGAGCCAATAAATAGTCCTTTAGGCGGCACAAAGATTGCGTCCGAAGGCATGGCCTGGCGGATCGCCATAAAGTCGGTTTTGACTAAAGCCTGAACTGCGCGACATTTTGCCCTGGCTTTGCTGTCTTGAGGATATAAAGCCGGATACTCAGGCGCTGGAAAAGTATCTTCCAGATATTCGGTAATCGCCCAAGATTCAAATAAATGAAAATCATCCATCAGCAGACAAGGTACTTTGCCACTTGGACAAATATGCCGATATGCCACAGTTTGCTGCTCCAGCAGATCCAGATCAACTGCTTTTTCCTGAAAGTTCAGACCTTTTTCTTTTAAAGCGACATAGACCGACATGGCATAAGGACTGATACGTTTTTTATCGATATACAGACAGATAGTGTGCATTTTTTCTCCCTCAATCTTTTTATTCTATATTCTCCTCTACTGTACTGCCTTTCTGCTAAAAAATGAAAATCAGGCTGCATAATGCTACAAAGCCGGTTTAGAACCTTATAGCAGCATGCATTATTCAGCTTGAAACTATCTTCAGCTTTAAATTACCCAATGAAAAAGACTTCTATTTTTTTATAGAATGACGTTAAATAAATATTTCCTGTTTTAGATCAAATGACCATGCTGAACCTGGACCATTTCCCCGATACTGTATATGCAATCCAACATCTGGCTTTTGAAGATCTGGGTGCCTGGGAAGATGTATTTTATCAGCTGGGGCTACGCGTCCGCTATTTTGAAGCCGGGATTGATGACCTGCGTAAAGCATATGAGCATCCGGGTTTAACCGTGATTCTTGGGGGTCCGATTGGCGTGTATCAAACAGAAGAATTCCCCTTCTTGCAACAAGAAATAGACTTACTGAAAGTACGTTTAGATAAGAATTTACCGACTTTAGGAATTTGTCTGGGTGCCCAATTAATCGCCCATGCGCTTGGTGCCAAAGTCTATGCCGGACAGAGCAAGGAAATTGGCTGGTCTAAGCTGAGTCTTGCATCTATCGAAAACAATCCGCTGCAAAATCTGGAAAATACTGCCGTGCTGCATTGGCATGGTGATACCTTTGACCTGCCTGAACAGGCTGAACTACTGGCAAGTACTGAACTTTATTCCAATCAGGCTTTTCGTATAGGTACTCATATTCTGGCACTGCAATTCCACCCGGAAGTGGCCAGTGACAGTCTAGAAAAATGGCTGATTGGTCATAGCTGTGAATTGAGTCAGGCTAAAATTGACATTCCTGCTCTACGCGCTGCCAATCATCAATGTGCACCTGTACTGGAAACTGCTTCGAAAAGTGTACTAGAACAATATCTGACGCAATTAAATATCACATCCTAGTTTCAGACAAATTTCAGGCTGAACTTTCCTTTTCAATTGTAGAAACCTTATGAGCGCATTACTCGGCATTGCCGTGATTCATTTTTTTGCCCTGATTAGTCCAGGGCCGGACTTTTTCTTTGTCACCCAAAGTGCCATCCGGCAGTCCAGAAAGCATGCTTTATGTGCAGCCCTCGGCATTTCATTGAGCATTCTGGTCTGGTCAATTTGCGCACTTGGCGGCCTGCATTTTTTATTTCAGAAAATGGTCTGGTTACAGCAGGTCTTAATGCTATTGGGTGGATTATATCTACTCTATCTGGGCAGTTTGATGTTGAAGTCGAGCTTTAAGACACCTCTACCGTTAACAAATTCGAAAGCAGAAGCTCTTTCTATCGTTCAGCCGTCGTATCTTAAATTATTGCTGCAAGGTTTTTTCACCAACATGGCCAACCCCAAAGCCCTGATTTACTTTAGCAGTGTATTTGCATTGGCGATTAGCCCTAATGCAAAACTATCAGAACAGTCTTCTCTTTTAGCTCTGGTCTTTATCGAAAGTTTGCTCTGGTTTACGGTTGTAGCCATTATTTTTTCAATGCCGAAAATGACGACTTATTATCAAAAATTTGCCAAATGGATTGATGGAGTTACAGGCGGGATCTTTATCAGTTTTGGCTGTCTGCTGATTCTGAATCGTGATTAGATCTAAGTCATTTTATTCGATAAAAAAGCACCTGAATCAGGTGCTTTTTTATACTATCCATACAGAGAATCTTATTTCTTTGTAGGCGCAGGTACAGTGGCTTCAGTGGTAATCTGAACAGTAATTTTATCACCCACACTCGGTACGTTTGCCCCTAAACCAAATGCAGAGCGGTCAAATGAAGTGGTTGCATTGAAACCAATTGCTGGAACTTTCATCATTGGATGTTCAGCCTGTTTGTTTAAAACAGCATCCAATACCACAGGTTTGGTCACGCCTTTAATAGTTAAGTCACCAGTAATTTTGAAGTTCTTTTTGTCCCGCGTTTCTACTTTGGTACTTTTAAAGCTGATGTTTGGATATTTTGCTGCATCAAAGAAATCGGCTTTCTTTAAGTGATCATCTAAAGCTGTCACGTTGGTATTAATACTGGATACTGGAATTGTCACATGCACAGCTGACTTTGCCGGTTGCTCATTGTCCACCACGATTTTGCCCTGAATATCAGAGAAATTACCAGATGGCGTAGAAAAACCGAAATGATCCCAGCTAAATACGGCTGCAGTATGGGTCGGGTCAATTGTATAGGTTACTGGTTTTGCAATAGAAAATGTTGCTACAGATGAAACCGCTAAGCCTAATGCTAATGTTTTGAAATTCATGTTTTTATCTCTCGTTTTGGATGTTATTCAGTGTATAGAATTCAGAAATATTTACAGCTCTAAAGATAAAACGTTTTGTTGCAGCGATGAAACGATAAATTTGTAAGTTATTTTTTAAATTTCTATTATTAATCCATACGGTACTGGATAAATCCGGTCTTTTTGGCCACTTTATCATAGAGCATTTGTGCCTGACGATTTGATTCATGCGTAAGCCAGTAAACGCGGTCACAATTACGCTGTTCTGCCACCTGATAAACCTGTTCAATCAACTTGCAAGCGATACCTTGACCTCGATACTGCGAAGGCACAAATAAATCCTGCAAATAAGCATAAGGTCGTAGCGTCCAACTGCTGTCATGCTCGACCACATGTACAATGCCCACCACTTTTTCATCAAGCAATGCGGCAAAGCCATACATCGAATCTAGCTCAGTACTGTGTAATTTCGCCCAGGTATTTTCACTGACCTCGTCACAGATCTTCGCATGATAAAAAGCCTGATATTCTTGCCATAAAGGCAGCCATTGGTACTGTGATATTTGCTCTAAAGATTTGATCTGAATCTGGGAATTTATTTTCATGTTTACCAACTTCTTTTGCCTATTTCATCAATATAAGCCGTTTCGATAGGGTGCTGAGTTCTATAGCGGGTTATAAACTTATCTTTATCTCATCTGGTTTTGATAAGCAACTTCCAGACAAAAATCATCTGGCATAAAAAAAGCCCCAATCAGGGACTTTTTAGTATTTTAGCTTTACAGTTTTTCAACCAGAATACGATCAACCTGTTTTAGGCCAGTCGTCTTTTCATGGTTTTTACGACGGACTTTGATGACTTTTTCTTCCGCGAGTTCTTGCAGCATTAACTCAACCGCCATCATGGCCTCAAGAGGTAAATCCTGCCCGATCCATTTCTGTTCGCCTGCATCCATCAGAGTAATTTCTTCGCTAATTTGCTCGTACAAGCTCATGTTCATCTCACTTTTTTGCATTCAATTATCAAGAGAACTCTTCAACTCTTGTCACATGAAAACAGAGCTAAAAAGACCAAAAACAAAAAGACGCCCCAAAACTGGGACGCCATTTTAAACTTTTAAGGGGCTGATTAAGCAGTAATTTCTTTTACTGCTGCAACAACGGCTTCAGTGGTAATACCAAAGTGCTGGAACAAGTCTTTTGCAGGTGCAGATTCACCATAAGTACTCATACCAATCACGCGACCATCTAGACCAACGAATTTCCACCAATAATCTACATGCGCTGCTTCAACCGCAACACGCGCACGAATATTGGATGGAAGAACCGCTTCACGGTACGCTGCATCTTGCTTCATGAATTCTTCAGCACATGGCATAGACACGACACGCACGCCCTCAAGCTGTGCATAAGCTTCCATTGCCAAAGCAACCTCTGAACCTGTTGCAATAATAATCGCTTTTAATTCGCCTTTTTCTTCAGCCAATACATAACCACCTTTCGCAGCGTTCTCAATTTGTGTTTGAGTACGAGTTTGGAAAGCTAAGTTTTGACGAGAGAAGATTAACGCTGTCGGACCCTCAGAACGAGTCAATGCAGACTTCCAAGAAATTGCAGCTTCAACGGTGTCACATGGACGCCAGGTATTCAGGTTTGGTGTACCACGTAAAGATGCAATTTGCTCGATTGGCTGATGCGTAGGACCATCTTCACCTAGACCAATAGAGTCATGTGTGTACACATGAATCACACGTTGCTTCATCAAGGCAGACATACGTACTGCATTACGTGCATATTCCATAAACATCAGGAATGTAGCCACATAAGGAATGAAACCGCCATGCAGCGCAACACCATTGGCGATTGCAGTCATACCGAATTCACGCACGCCATAATGTACGTAGTTACCCGCTGCATTGTCTTGTACACCTTGCGCACCTTTCCACAGCGTCAGGTTAGAACCAGCCAAGTCCGCAGAACCGCCTAGAACTTCTGGCAATAATGGAACCAGTGCTTGCAATGCATTTTGGCTTGCTTTACGTGTCGCGATGGTTTCAGCTTTAGCATTCACTTCAGCGATATAAGCATCTGCTTTTGCAACGAAGTCCGCTGGCAAATCACCTGACATACGGCGTTTTAGCTCTGCCGCTTCAGTCGGATATTTTGCAGCATAGGCAGCAAATGTTTCATTCCACGCTGCTTCAGTTTTAGCGCCCTTGTCTTTGGCATCCCAAGCTGCATACACATCTTCAGGAATAACAAATGCTTCGTCAGTCCAGCCTAATGCTGCACGCGTCAAGACAATTTCATCATGCCCGAGTGGCGCACCATGGCTGTCTTCTTTACCTTGCTTGTTTGGTGAACCCAAACCAATCACTGTTTTACAAATAATGATGGTTGGCTTAGCAGTTTCAGCTTTAGCTGCTAAAGTTGCAGCACGAAGTGCTTCGCTATCATGACCATCTACTTTAAGTACTTGCCAGCCGTAAGCCAAGAAGCGTTGTTCGGTATCGTCAGAGAACCAGCCTTCTACTTCACCATCAATCGAGATGCCATTGTCGTCATAATAGGCAATTAACTTACCAAGACCTAAGGTACCTGCCAATGAACACACTTCATGTGAAATACCTTCCATCAGGCAGCCATCGCCCAGGAAGCAGTAAGTAAAGTGATCCACAACCTGAAGGTCATCTTTATTAAATTGTGCGGCTAAGGTTTTTTCAGCCAGCGCAAAACCAACAGCATTGGCGATCCCTTGACCTAGAGGACCAGTCGTCGTTTCAATCCCAGGTGCATAACCCAATTCCGGGTGACCAGGTGTTTTAGAATGAAGTTGACGGAATGCTTTAAGATCTTCAATCGAAAGATCGTAGCCCGTTAAATGAAGAAGCGCATATTGAAGCATAGAGCCATGGCCATTTGATAATACAAAACGGTCACGGTTTGCCCAATTCGGGTTGGTCGGGTTGTGGTTCATGAATTCACGCCAAACCACATCAGCGATATCTGCCATCCCCATTGGAGCACCTGGATGTCCTGAGTTTGCTTTTTGCACAGCATCCATTGCCAATACACGAATTGCGTTTGCAATACGACGTTCATTAAGCGGGGTTGTCATAAATCAGAGTCCAAAATATTCAGAAATAGGAAATGATGAAAAGACTTTCAAAACTGCTGTCTATTGTCTTAAAAAAACAGCGAGGGGTAAAGACTAACCAACAATATTTATCAGTTTATTGAGTGTCTCTGGCCTTATCGTACAATTATTCCACATTTCTTCTTCGGCTTCGGTTCTCTCTGCTGGTTTTTAGCTTAAATTATTCTAAATCTCACCGCTGAAATAATGTTCTGTATCTAGCATTTAAGCTGATAGACAGGATTGAATTTATGCTGATTTTTTCTCTCTTTCATATGACTCACATCAGTATTTATGAAGAAAATCTATACAATTAACTAAACTAGTCATGATGTAATTTATACTAAATTTTATAAAATATTGGCAGGATTTTTTGATATACAGGTGAAATCCAATTTGCTTAGGCTAATTCTCAACTTCGCGAGACTTATTGTCCCTGACAGTCTTTAGGCAAATAGCGCTGCTGAATATCAGTGGAATAACATTTGCCACTATGAACATCAAAAGCGACTGATTTCCCGCGAATCGCAGCATCGACTCCCTGCTCTTGTATCTTGAACTCTATCCGGCACGCGGCATTAATGATCACTTTTTCGATATACTGACCATGCCCACCAATCTCGCGTCCGGCATCACAGTGCTGATCTGAAGCAATAAACTGGGTTCGGTATGCTCCAGCCTGTTCAAACACTTCTGCTAATTGATTACGCACGACATAAGCGTGATAACTCATAAAAGCCATCGTCATTAAAATCATGATGATGATGAGCACGATCAGCACTTCAATCAGGGTAAATGCCTTTTGATACATGATTTCTGATCTCCGTACAGTCTTGCTCCAAGAAGTCCATAGCAAAAGATATCGCCATTCCTAACCAGCTAATGTGGAAGACTTAGCGCTAATATGAAGACACGCTTAAACATCGACAAGACAGTTGGTCGTAAGGCGCACAGTCTGAATCTGCTTTATTGATGTAATGATCACTTGCTTAAGTAAATTTTGAATTTTGAGCTTTGTATTTTTTCTATCGTCTATTTTTTAAGATTTAATCGGAAATCTAAGCATTTAATTTTCTGAGAGCCTGAGGGATTAAAATATTGTTGCTTCATATTCCTCAATCAATAATGCTGCCTAAATAGACATATCAATTTTTTTAATTCTATTAATCAATTAAAAACACAATAATTTGAAACAATTTCGACCAATTTTGTCGTGTTAAGCTAGTCCTAGAGCGCAACTCGATGTAACATATCGGGTCTTTAAAATTAACTGTGATAGGACTATGCGCGAGTACGCTGTATTTACTTCGGAATCTGTAAGCGAAGGCCATCCAGATAAAATGGCTGACCAAATCAGTGACGCTATTTTGGATGCAATCTTAAAAGAAGACCCTTATGCACGGGTTGCTTGTGAAACGCTTGTAAAAACAGGTGCGGTTGTACTTGCCGGTGAAATCACAACGACGGCCAATATCGATTTTGAAGCGGTAGTACGCCATACCGTGAACGGTATTGGTTATCACCATTCTGATCTGGGTTTTGATGGTTCGACCTGTGCCGTAATCAACATGATTGGCAAACAGTCACCTGAAATTGCTCAGGGTGTAGACCGTCAGAAACCTGAAGATCAAGGTGCCGGCGACCAAGGTCTCATGTTTGGTTATGCCAGCCGTGAAACTGACGTTTTAATGCCTGCGCCAATTACCTATGCACATCGCTTAATGGAAAAACAAGCAGAGCTTCGTCGTAATGGAACTTTGCCTTGGTTACGCCCAGATGCGAAAAGCCAAGTGACCTTTGCTTATGAAAATGGCAAACCTGTTCGTTTAGATGCTGTGGTTTTGTCGACTCAACACGATCCTGAAATTTCACAAGCCAATCTTAAAGAAGCTGTGATTGAAGAAATCGTGAAGAAAATCATTCCTGCCGATATGTTCCATGCAGAGACCAAATTCCACATCAACCCAACGGGTATGTTCGTGATTGGCGGCCCTGTCGGTGACTGTGGTTTGACAGGTCGTAAAATTATCGTAGATACCTACGGTGGTATGGCGCGTCATGGCGGTGGTGCTTTCTCTGGCAAAGATCCATCTAAGGTTGACCGTTCTGCTGCCTATGCAGGGCGTTATGTAGCAAAAAATATCGTTGCGGCTGGTCTTGCAGACAAGTGTGAAATCCAGGTGTCTTATGCGATTGGTGTTGCTGAACCTACTTCAATTTCAATCAACACTTTTAATACTGCAAAAGTATCTGAAGAATTGATTATTGCCTTGGTTCGTGAGCACTTTGACCTACGCCCATATGGCATTACCCGCATGCTGGATCTGATTCAGCCAATGTATAAGCAGACTGCGGCTTATGGTCATTTTGGCCGTGAAGGCTCTGATACGGCCTTTACTTGGGAAAAAACCGACAAAGTGGAAGCGCTTAAAGCCTCTGCTGGTCTCTAATTTTCTCTTTAAAAAGCCCGCACCCTGCGGGCTTTTTTTATGACTGGGATTTTATTGCTTAAAATCATCTTTTTTATACGACTGACAGCTTAAATCGCAAGATTAATAATATACCCTGTTCACCTCCATCATCCTTGAATGCTTATTAAATTAGAAATTTCTTAGTTTCTGGATCTGACTCATCTAATACACTTAAAACAACTTATTAAATAAGTTATGAGCGAGTTAAAGCAGCATAAGTATTGAAAAAAGTTACAGTTAATCAACAAATTTTGATCTATTTTCTAGCATAAACTTTAAGAAATGACTGTTAAATTAGTTGGCAGCTATACAACAACAAGGGATATTACTCGATGAATAAATTAATGATTGCTTTAGGTTTAGTGGCAACTGTTGCCTTGGTCGGCTGTAACAAAGATAAAGCACCTGAAACCGGGGCAACGACAGGTGAGCATTTAGAAAATGCAGCAGATCAAGCCGGTCATGATATGCAAGATGCAAGCCGTGAAGCTGCGGTAGACACTGAAAGAGCCTTGGATAATGCAGCGGAAAATACAGCTCAAGCAGCTGACGAAGCTGCTGCTGCAACGTCTCGAGCAGCAGATGCTACTGCTGAAGCAGCACGAAAAGCCACTGCGGCCACTGCAGCTGCGGTTGAAGAAGGTGCTGGCAATGTTCGAGAAAAAGCTGAAAACTGATTTTAGCTCTCAGTTTAATGCTTAAAAAGCCTGCGATTCAATTTGCAGGCTTTTTTATGTACTTCATTTGAAAACCCAGAAACTCAAAAATGCTCGATACTGATCTATCGGCATAAAACCATACGATTAAATCTGCAATTTATTTAAGCTGCTTAAGTGTAGAGAATTACAGAATAATGAGATGTTCCATTAGATTTATTTTTATAATTCACTCCCAAAAATCAGATAAAGTGATAAAACTTATCAACTATAAGAATGACTTAATACTCACTCATTGGCCAAAATGGGCTGCATTTAAGCTGAAATTCAGTAGAATACCAGCCTTTATTTTTAAAATTTAATCTCCCATGTCAGTCATTGCTGCTGCTTCCCAACGGTCGAATATTTCGGTCTGGGTGGCTTTTATTTTACTTGTAATCGGTACAATCGGTGCCTATCAGATCGTTGGCTTAAATCAGGCTCTGTTATTTTTAATCGGTGGTGCGCTAGGCATGACCCTGTACCATGCCTCATTTGGTTTTACCTCGAGTTGGCGCGTCTTTATCAAGGAACGTCGCGGTCGTGGTCTTCGTGCACAAATGATTATGCTCGCTCTAGCAGTATTGTTATTCTTCCCCGCTTTAGGTGCGGGTGAATTGTTTGGCAACCCGGTCACAGGTAACGTCAGTCCTGTTTCCATGTCAGTCATGATTGGTGCCTTTATTTTCGGCATCGGCATGCAGCTCGGTGGCGGTTGTGCATCGGGTACGCTGTATACCGTGGGTGGTGGTAGTGCACGTATGCTGGTAACACTCTTGTTCTTCTGTATCGGCTCTGTGATTGCAACCTCACACTTAGACTGGTGGTTTGCTTTGCCGCATCTGGAACCTATTTCTCTGGTACAGAGTTTAGGGGTGATGCCTGGATTGCTGCTGAGCTTTGTTATTTTTGCACTGATTGCTGCGGCGACTGTTTATTTCGAAAAGAAACGTCATGGTCGTCTGGAAGTAGAACCAAGCAGTGAGCATCAAGGCTGGAAACGCTTTATTCGTGGTCCATGGCCTCTGATTTGGGGCGGGATTATTCTGACCCTGCTCAACTTTGCGACGTTGGCACTTGCAGGTCGTCCTTGGGGCGTGACTTCTGCCCTGGCAGTTTGGGGTGCAAAAGGCGCCACTTTAGTGGGTGTTGATGTAACTGCATGGGATTATTGGCAGAAAGCTGGCAATGCCAAAGCACTTACAGAGTCGTTGTGGTTTGATATTACCTCGATGATGAACTTTGGCATCATGCTCGGTGCTTTGCTGGCAGCCAGTCTGGCTGGTAAATTTGCCCCGAATTTCAACATTCCGAAACGCTCGCTCATTGCTGCTGTTGTCGGTGGCATCATGCTCGGCTATGGTGCACGCCTGGCTTATGGCTGTAATATTGGTGCGTATTTCAGTGGCATCGCTTCAGGCAGTTTACATGGCTGGTTATGGCTGGTGTTTGCCTTTATCGGTAATGGTATTGGGGTGAAACTTCGTCCAATTTTCTTCCCGGAAGAAAAACCACAAGCTGAAAAAATTACAGGTTGTTAATTATTTAAACTAAAAAGCCCATCTTAATGATGGGCTTTTTTATCTTTAAGATTTAAAGCGCGGCTTTTAAATTACAACCATAACCCATGGTCTGCTGAACCTGACGATAAGTGGTATAGCGATCCAGAATAAAAGTATAGAAGTGATCGGCATTCGAAAAATTGTCTTTTAGATTTTCATTGGCAGCATTCGGCAATTGGATGTCATCGACCAGTTCCAGATTATAATGCCCCAAACGATACATATCGGCAAAATAAGCATTCATCATATCGCAATAGGCAATTTTACTTGGTTTTAATGCCGTACTGCTGACCAAATGACGGTTTAAAGTTTGCAGATTGTTCACATCTAAAGGAAACTGGTGTGAGAAAGCAATACTTTCTAGTTTTTTAAATTTCTGAAAATCCTGAGCCAATTGGCTATTGAGTGCATCAAAACGTTGCTGCAATTCCTGCGCTGTCTGAACCTGATATTTGACTGGATCGACGACCGGTTTTTGTGGCTCTTTCGAGCATGCGGTTAATCCAATGAGCAGCGCCAATGACGTTAGCCATACCTTCATATCTATGCACTCAATCTAAATATAAACGCTTATTATGCCTGAAAGATGCCAGATGTACTGTTTAAAGTGTTTTCTCATTCATATAACGCCAGTAGCGTTTCGGCACATATTGAATATGCAGTTTCATATTGTTACGTGTCTGAATATTCACACTATTAAAATAATCTTTCCAGAGCTGATCATACAGCCATTCATCATCATCCAGTTCGATACTGAATGACTGACTGTGCCCAATCTGGATTTGTGAATCAATTGCTTCAGCATTCATCTCGACCTGATGTACCTGCTCTAAATCATAATAAATCCCATAATTGCGCAGCTCATCATAAATCAGCCAGGATTGATCCTGATAGCGCTCCTGAAAATGTCGGGAAATAATCGGTAGAACATTAAAGTCTGGCTTAACCAGACTCAGGAATAGTCCATCCTTGGCCTTTTTAAAGCGTACAAAAGCCTCCATACGGTGCTTTTCCCGTCCGACTTGCTTGGCCCATTGCGACATACCGATAACCGCATGATGACCATAATCTTTATCGACAGGTCGCTGGTTTTTAAATACATAAACCGCGAAATCAAATAGAATCTGAAACGCTGCTTCTTGTTCCGACAGAAAAGTATAGTAAAAAGTACGCAAGCTGCTGGAGGAGACTTTTTGCTTGAGCCCCTGCCAGACCCGCTGTCCATGCTCATCATTAGAGCTAACATAAATAAATTCATCAAACAGGCCATTTTGTGCTTGTGGATTGGCAGTGATGCGGGCATTCAGTTCCTTAAACTCAAAAGCCCGAAATACACAACTGAGCAAGCCGGTCATGCTGCCATCAAAACAGTAACAGGCCATCAGAATGCCAGTCCAAGCTGTGGTGAAAGCTGCTGCTGATATTTAGATTGGCCAGACTGTAAAATTTGCTGACGGATCTGATGCGATTGCTGATCTTTCTTAAATTTTGGCGTATCAGCACAGCGGATAAAATGCTGTGCGCGGTTATATGCCACACCCATGCGTTTTAGCTGATCGATATGAATCTGACCAAAACGGCGTGCCTGTACAATTTTTTTGGCCGAACGTACCCCAATACCCGGTACACGCAAAATTATTTTATAGTCGGCACGGTTAATATCAACTGGAAAAGCTTCAGGATGTCGCAAGGCCCAGCTGAGTTTGGGATCAATATCCAGATCCAGATTCGGATGCTGGTCATCGACAATTTCATCGGCAGAAAATTCATAAAAACGCATTAACCAGTCGGATTGATATAGACGGTTTTCTCTTAACAAAGGCGGCGCTGAACCAACAGCCGGTAAGGCTTTTTCTTCAGGGTTAATCGGAATATAGCCGGAAAAATACACCCGTTTCAGCTTAAATTCCTTGTAATGCCGATCGGCCATTAAAATAATGTCTTGGTCAGTTTCGCTATGTGCGCCTACCACCATCTGTGTGGTTTGTCCGGCAGGTACAAATTTTGGCACCGATTTAATCAATTTGCGTTCATCTTTGAGCTGGATCAGTCGATCCCGCACAATCCCCAAATCTTTTTGTACTTCGGTATGGGTTTTTTCAGGCGCAAATTTCTGTAATCCGGCTTCAGTCGGCATTTCCAGATTAATACTCATGCGGTCTACGTATAGTCCGGCTTCGGTAATGATTTCCTGAGATGCACCCGGAATGGTTTTCAAATGAATATAGCCATTAAAGTTTTCTTCTAGTCGCAGTTTTTTCACCACCTGTAGCATCCGCTCCATGGTGTGATCCGCCGATTTGAAAATGCCCGAGCTTAAAAACAGACCTTCAATATAATTACGGCGGTAAAAGTTCATGGTCAAATCCACCACTTCCTGCACGGTAAATGCTGCTCGCTTGACGTCATTGGAACGGCGCGAAACACAATAAGAGCAATCAAAAATACAGACATTGGAAAATAGAATTTTCAGCAAGGAAACGCAGCGGCCATCTTCGGTATAGCTATGACAAATACCATTGCCGGTATTTCCTACCCCTTTGTCTTTATTTTTACGATTACTTCCACTGGATGAACAGGACACATCATACTTGGCAGCATCGGCTAAAATTTGCAGTTTTTCACGGATACGATCAGACATGAGCTCAGAAAGATTTGACCAAAATGTTATTATAAAGTCTTCAATTGCAGCGCTATAGTTGATCTGTCTGGCTAGCGACATAGCGTGTCGTGAGAAATGTAAATGACAGCTAAGCAAAGTTTAAGTATTTCAAAATAAAATAACCAATATGATTTGCTTAATTTTGAACTCAAGGGCAAAGTAAAAACATAACAAGGAGCAAATCTATGTCTTTATTAGAAAATCTCGGAATTAAACATCCTATTTTCTTGGCGCCGATGGCAGGTGTCTCTACAGCTGAACTTGCAGCTGAAGTGTCCAATCAAGGCGGCTTGGGTTCACTCGGTTTGGGAGCCAGCAGTATCGAGGCAGCACGACAACAGATTTTAAAAACTCAAGAATTGACAGACTGCCCTTTTCAGGTGAATTTTTTCTGTCATGACAGTGTGCCCCTAGATGAAGCTGTCGCGCAGGCATGGATCGCACAGTTTAAAAATAAATTTATTGAATATGGGGCGCAGCCACCCGAGCATTTAAACTGTATTTATCCGAGCTTTAAAGACAATGATGACTTCCTGAATCTGGTGCTGGAAACCAAACCACGGGCGGTCAGTTTTCATTTTGGCATTCCGCATCCGCATCAGATTCAAGCCTTAAAACAGGCAGGAATTTTAACCATGGTTTCTGCGACCAATTTTGCCGAAGCCAAAGCCATCGAAGCTGCCGGAATTGATATTATTATTGCCCAAGGCATTGAAGCCGGCGGTCATCGTGGAATTTTCAGTACCAAATTCGATGCTTCGGTCAAAACCTCTAATCTGGTGAAACTGATCAAACAGCATTGTTCCCTGCCGATTGTAGCGGCAGGCGGGATTATGGACGGCCAACAGGCAAGACAAATGCTGGATTTCGGTGCCGATGCCGTGCAACTTGGCACTGCATTTGTACAGTGCAAATCGTCCAATGCCAACGAGGCTTATCGTAAAGCCCTGCTTTCCAAGCCACTCACTCAAGTCAGTGCCAGTATTTCCGGTCGCCCTGCTCGCGGAATCATCAACCACTGGCATATAGATGTCGACACACCCGATCGTCTGGATGTGCCGGCTTATCCTTATACCTATGATCTGGCCAAGCAATTACATGCTGCTGCAGCCAAACAAGACGATCAGGGTTATGGCGCGTTCTGGGCAGGCTCAAATGTGGCACAAATTCGTGAAATGGAAGCGTCTGATCTGATCAATCAGCTGGTGCTGGAAATGAAACATCTCTAAAATTTATCAGCATAAAAAACCTCTCTAATTAGAGAGGTTTTTTATTCAGTCGGACTTAGCGGGTAAGTCGATGCCAGGCATCTTTGACTGCAAACTTGGCTTCTTCCCAATTTAAGCGGGATTCACCTTTCACCTGTTCCCACTTGGTCCGTAGTTCAGGTTCCGCATGATCAAAATCTGTATCACGATCATACATGGCACGGTTTTCATAACCTACGCGATAAGCGCCGCGATAGTCACGATCATAGTCTAGATCGCTGTAGGTATTCCGCGTTTCATTAAAATACGGGCGATTATGATACTCATCGCGCCAGTAATTATCTTCGGCAATCAACTGGTCGGGATGCTGATAATTATCTGCCTCACTTCGAACTTCTGGATGCTGGTAGTTATCTGCCTGTTTTTGGCGATCTGATGTTGCAATATCATTACCGGCAATGCCACCAACCACACCACCGATAATGCCGCCCACCACTGCACCTGGAGGACCACCGACCAGACCTGCAACGGCCCCTACAGCAGCACCACCTACTGTACCCGCACCGGTCGCGGCCAGATTATCTTTGCCTTCATTCATATCTGGCACATTCGGATTATCTTTTTCAGGAGTATTTAAATCCGGACGTGCATTGGCATCAGTAGGATCTATATTTAAGCCTTCACTGCGTTCTTGTGGCAATTCCGTTGACGTTTTATGGCTAAATTCTGTGACTGGACGATTGGTATTTGTCATTACAGATCTCCCTTGACGATGACTACAAACAAGAAGGATCACCTCCTGTTCATATTAGATGAATCCATCATAGAACAAGTTTAAGTAAGCAATGTCCAAGTCCTGTCCGGTTTAAGTCAACAAAATGTTGTGCTATGTATTTGACCGGCTGAAGTGTAAACAGCGTGCTAAAATCGACGCGCTCAAGATAAAAAAGGTAGTGTTTTCACACAAAATATATTTCTTGATTGCGTCCTACTAGCCTGCCATCATTTGGTCTCTAATAAATTGACCTGTTCGACCTGAACATCACTCATGGTTGAGCCATGTTCAAGTAAAGTATTAAAATAATCTTCTACTACACGATATTGATCAGCTGTATTTTCTACCTGATACATGCCCTGACGAAACTCGTTGCTTGAACGCAGACCTTTGGTATACCAGGCAATATGTTTCCGGGAAATTCGGCAACCGGAATACTCGCCATAAAACTCATATAGCTCAGCCAAATGTCCCAATAGAACATCCTTAACTTCTGTAATACTCGGCGCATCCAGATATTGGCCAGTTTTTAAATAATGGGCAATTTCACGAAAAATCCAGGGACGACCTTGTGCTGCACGTCCGATCATGATGGCATCTGCACCGGTATAATCCAGTACGTATTTGGCTTTTTCAGGACTGTCAATATCTCCGTTGGCAATCACGGGAATATTCAACATGTCTTTTACATCTTTAATGAGTGAATAACGGGCGGTATTTAAATACATATCTTCACGGGTACGGCCATGTAAAGCCAGCGCCGCAATTCCGGCATCTTCCGCACGTTTTGCCACCCGCATGATATTTTCATGACCATTTAAATACCCCAGACGGGTTTTTAAAGTCACCGGCACATCGACCGCAGCCACGACGGTATCCAAGATACGGGCAACTAAATCTTCATCCTGTAGCAAGGCTGAACCGGCTAATCGATTACAGACCTTTTTGGCTGGACAGCCCATATTAATATCAACAATTTGTGCACCATTGGCCACCTGATAACGCGCAGCCTCGGCCAGATCTTGTGGATCTGAACCGGCAATCTGGGCTGAGATGGGTGCCAGCTCCCCATCAAAATTGGCACGGTAGAGACTTTTTTTGCTCATACGCAAAGTTTTGTCTGAGGTCATCATTTCACTGACCGCATGACCTGCACCAAAATACTTGCACAAGGTTCTAAACGGACGGTCAGTCACACCTGCCATGGGGGCGACAATCAAATTGTTTGACAGTTGATATGGACCAATATACATATAAATTCATCACTTTTTTGATGGGCATAGTATACTGCATCTGCCTTATTCGCTCATCTTTTCAATTAATTTACCACACCATGAATAAAACTTTTGCTGATTGTTTTTCTGTTAAGTCATTGTCTGTACTTGCACTTTCTCTGGGTCTTGCCGGCTGTGGCAACGGTTCATGGTGGTCAAAAGATGATGAACCGACACTTGAAGTTGAACATATTCGTAAAGCAATTCCGAGTCGGGTAAATCAGCGTGAGTCCTGGGCACAAGATATTTACGACATCACCGAACAGCTGGGTATTCCTCAAACCAAGGAAAATGTCTGCACGATTGTGGCCGTGGTCGATCAGGAATCCAATTTTGTGGCAGACCCTACAGTACCAGGTCTGGGAGAAAAAGCGGTTAAAGAAGTTCAGGATCGTCTTGAAGAAAAATTTAAAGATAAACTCGGACAAGCAATCGGTGGAACAGTTGCGGGATATTTCCAGGAAGTACTCAAGAACCATCCAAGCCCAGAAGATAACTATTTAAGCCAGATGCGCCGGGTAAAAACCGAACGGGAACTGGATGAGTTATATCGTGAAATATTTGACTATATGTCGAAGCATTACCATGTCAGCGCACTGACCGGTGCTGCAAAACTGGTCGGCCAGAACATTGGCGAGAAAATGAATCCGATTACCACTTTGGGTTCAATGCAAGTGCATATTAGTTATGTCAAGGAATATAAACGTCAAGGTGGCAACATCGCAGCCTTACGCTCCGATGTCTATACGCAATATGGCGGCCTATATTACGGGATTCATCGTCTAATGATGTATCCTGCAGATTATGACAAACCGATCTACCGTTTTGCAGACTATAACTCGGGCATGTATTCCAGCCGGAATGCCGCTTTTCAGAGCATGCTCAATGATTTAACTGAAGCTGAACTCGATCTGGATGGCGATTTATTACTCTATAACAAAGATGGCGCGATCCGTTCGCAGAAGAGTCAATCCGAGCGCGAGCTGATTAGTGTATTTGCGAAAAATAATTTTATTATTACCGAACGTCAAATCCGCGCCGATTTAAAGAAAGAAAAAGAGAAAGATTTTGAAGATACCATGACCTATCGTGGGATCAGCAAGCTCTATCAGGAAAAAACAGGCAAAGATCCGATGTATGCAATCATGCCGGAAGTGGTCATTTCCGGACCAAAACTGAGTCGTGATTACAATACCAACTGGTTTGCCACCCGTGTCGATGGTCGATATCAAACATGCATGCGCAAAATCAAACACCTAAAACTCTAGCCTTATTTGATTTTGATGGCACCCTGTATACAGACGACAGTTTTACCGGGTTCATTTTCTATGCCTTGAAAAAACGGCATATTTTAAGACGCGGCATTCGTCTCCTGCCCTGGATTCAGGCCTATTATCTGAAGCTGTACCCTGCCCATGCGATGCGTCCAAAATTGTATGGCAACATGTTTAAGGACAGCGATGCAGAAGAAATTTTACAACTGGCGCAGGACTATGCCCAGCAGCTGGTCTTTAAGTTTAATCCAAAACTGTTGCAGCAACTTCGGCAACATCAGCAACTGGGTCATGAGATCGCGCTGGTTTCAGCATCACTGGATTTATACTTGAAACCGGTCTGTACCTATTTAAATATCGATTTACTGTGTAGCGAAGTTGAAATCAAAGCTGGAAAAATAACAGGATTTTATCAGACTCCAGATTGTAGTAATGCGCAGAAGAAACTGAGAATTCTAGAAAAATATCGTCTGGAAGATTATGCTGAAATTTATGCTTATGGGAATAGCAAGGAAGATATAGAAATGCTCAGTCTGGCGCAGCAAAGCTATTTTGAGGGTCAAGATCAACAGCTTCCAAAAATTAATATTTCAGCTCATTCGATGCCATATTAGTCCTTTCCATTCTATAGGGTTAACCAACTAAATGCCTTTAGACAACGCTATAAATGGCAGATTAACTTTTTTACTTTATGCCTTGAAATCATCTTAAATAGCTTCGCAATCAGGGCTTTTACTTCCTGTAAGTATTAGCCTCCTAAATAAAAAAACCACTTCAAATGAAGTGGTTTTTTAGCTTTAAGAAAAATTATTTCTTAAACGGAAATGCATATTTCACAATACGTTTGATCACACTGCCGTACTGTTTTACCAGACTGGCATTGTTGTAGTTCAAACCATATTTTTCACACACCGCCTGAACTTTTGGCGCCATTTGGCGATAACGACGGGCAGGCACATCAGGATACAGATGATGTTCAATCTGGTGACTTAAATGACCCGTCAAGATATGGAATGCTTCAGAACCGGTCAGGTTAGATGAACCACGAATCTGGCGCATATACCAGTGACCACGGCTCTCATTTTGCAGTACCGATTTCGGGAACACCTCTACATCTTTGGTAAAGTGGCCACAGAAAATAATACTGAACGTCCAGATATTACGCAGACCATTGGCCACCATATTGCCGGTTAAAACCGGTAAAGCCGCAGGACCCGCGATGAGTGGGAAGAATACATAATCTTTAAACAGCTGTTTACCGATTTTGCTCTGCATTGGACGCCATTCTTCTTTGGTCTGCTCTTTGCTTTTACGGCCTTTGAAGTATTTACCCAATTCAAGATTCTGAATCGCAACACCCCACTGGAACAGCAAACAGAATGGCACTGCATAAATTGGTTGTAGTAAATAACCCGGTTTCCAGCGCTGTTCCGGGAACAGACGCAATAGACCATAACCGATATCATCATCCATACCTTTAATATTGGTATAAGTATGATGTTTAAAGTTATGGGTTTGACGCCAGTTATCCGAAGTACCTACGATATCCCATTCATAGGTCTGACCATTCATTTTAGGATCATTCATCCAGTCATACTGACCATGCATGACATTGTGACCCAGTTCCATGTTTTCCATGATTTTGGCAAAGCCTAATAGACCTGTGCCTAGCAACCATGCTGGTGGGAACCAGCCTGCAAACAATAGCGCACGACCGGCAATTGATGAATAACGGATGGTTGAATAGACACGACGGATATATTTCGCGTCTTTTTCACCTAAATCATCCAGCACTTCTTGCTTGATCGCATCAAGTTCACGTGCAAGTTCATCGAGTTCTACTTGTGATAATTCACGGTTTTTAGGATTTTTAAAATATTGAAATTTTACTGGCATATTCATAGGATAAAACTCGCTTATAGGTCGATGACTAGATCAGTCTGCGCTGAGTTAACACAAATTTTGAGCAGATTACCTGGCTCAGTATTTCGTGCGCCGTTTACCAAATTCTTGGTCGAACCTTCCACTTTATTGCAGGCGCATTTATTACAAATGCCCATACGGCAACCATGTGTCGGTTTGATATTTTGTTGTTCCAGACTCACCAAAATGGACTGGCCTTTTGGAATACTGACAATTTTTTTCGACTGAGTCAGGGTGACATTAATAAAGCCGATATCGGATTGATCCGCCAGACTCATGCTAAAGGCTTCACCCTTAAACTCTTTGGCTGAAGCAAACAGCTGCTCTGCAGTCGATACAAAACCTGACGGGCCGCAGCAATAGACCGTGCTATTTTCCAGATTTTGCAAATCTGTCAGATAAGTTTCATTCAGACGAGCTGCCGCAGCTTGTTCTTGCGTGGCATAAACATGAAATGAGAAATTTGCATGTTTCTGAGCAAGTTCTTCGAAACGTGCTTTAAATGCTGCATCCTGATGTTTTTTAACCCAGTACCACAAGCTCACTGGTGTTGATAATTCACCCTTTTTGCTCAGGCTTTCCAGCATGCTCAGCATTGGGGTAATCCCGCTGCCTGCTGCAAGCAAGATCAGTGGACTCGCCTGCTGAGGCACAGTCATATCGCCATAAGGCTGACCAAATTCGATGACATCACCCACTTGCGCCTGCTCTGCAAACCAGGTGCTGACTTTACCGGCATGGACTTTTTTCACAGTCAATAACACATGCTGGGCATCTACATGGGTCAAACTATAGCTACGTTCATAACGGATGCCCTTCACCACCACATAGACCGGATGGTGTTGCCCCGCTTTACCAAACTTAAATAAACGATTCACCTGAATTTTCAGACTCAGCATATCCTGTGCAGCATTTTCCTTGTGCACAATCTTGCCCAATGGCTGATTCAACGACCATATCGGATTGAGTTTCTGAATCCAGAAATTAATCGCATGCTGATCGACGACACTGTCAGACAGTGCATTCAACGGCATTTTAAGTTTTTGGAGTACATGCATCGTTATCGACATCATCTTGAGGTTTTGAATTATTATACACATGTATATATATTTGTATATACATGTGTATTGTTTCCATTCATTTCACAAGCCTGTCGTGCTCGGTTATAATCAAACGATTCATGCATGAACCTATTGATGAACGAGCCTTCAATGAAAATAAGCAGTGACGCATCTCTACTACAATCGAAAAGCATTGATGAGCCGATTATCGTACGGAGTGTCGGTCGCAAGGCCACCATTACCAAAGAAGAACTGTTTCAGGCAGCATTAAACCTGATTGGTCCACAAAAAAGTATTGCATCGTTGAGCCTGCGCGAAGTCGCACGTGAGGCCGGTATTGCGCCAAACAGTTTCTATCGTCATTTTAAAGATATTGATGAGCTGGCCATTGAGCTGATTGATCGTGCCGGGATTGTATTACGTCAGATTTTGCATGAAGCACGCTTAAAAGCCTCCCGACAAAGCAGTATTATTCGTAGTTCGGTCGAAATTTTTATTGCCCAGCTGGATGCAGATGAAGGCAATTTAAGCCTGTTATTGCGTGAAGGTTATACCGGTTCAAAATCGTATAAACAGGCTGTAGAACGCCAGTTAAATTATTTTCAGCAGGAATTGCAGGATGATTTGATTCGTCTGGAACGCCTGAATAATAGAAAGTTATTACATGCCGATATTGCCGCCAAAGCCATTACTCAACTGGTGTTTAACATGGGGGCCAATGTCATTGACATGCCGGCTGAAGACCGCCAGGAAATTGCCGAACAGACCATGCTCATGATTCGGATGATTCTGGAAGGCGCTCGCCATCTGGAAGATTCGCAGCTGCGTTAATTTTCCAATTTGCGTAAAATGATATAAAAAGAGACGTACTAGACGGATTACTGTCCCAAAGTTAAAGTGATTAGCTTTAAGTTACGCGCGTGTGGCAGGGATGCCACACACTACCTATCACGACAGGACGTCGTGTATGGGTAATAAGAGACTTTTGCCTACTTTGGGGCTTTCCAAAGTAGGGTTGCGCCTGCACAAATCCATTGAAACTTTTAAAGGAAAGATGAGGCTGCGCAATATCCAAGTATAAATATCAGATATTTAAAAACACTATCGAATTGCTTTTATTACTCCATACAATTCAAACTATAGCCTAGTTAAAATTGTGCAACAGTAGTGGTACCAGTCGTCTCTTTTTTATGACGATTACAACAGTACAAGTTGAGCTTTGACCGCCTTTGCAGTCGCTTCCGGATACTCAAGCGGAAACATATGTCCGCCCTCGACCACTGAATAATTGATCCGATAAATCTTGTGCATGCCTTGAGGCAAACCCTGCTGATAAAACTGGCTCTGCTCTGCAGTCATCAGATGAATCGGCACTTCAGGTGGTCGTCTTGGCGTACGCCACCACCATGCCGGTACAGTCCGGAAAATCTCCGCTTCTACCTGTTTTGGAATGCTCAAAGTCACCCCACCGCGTTCAGGTTCTGGCTGAATGCCACTCTCGATATAATCAGCAAAACATTGCTCATCAAAATTGCTAAATAAGCGGTTTGATCTGAGTGCATCAACTGCGGCCTGTTTCGATGGCCAGTGATCCTTGCGTTTTAGCGTAATTCCTGCAGGTGTATAGCGATCGATACTTTTCAGATTCAGCTTTTTAACCAGTTCAAACATGGCGCTGTTTTTTCCAATAATAAATGGCGGATCCATAATTAACAGTTTGGAAAACAGTTCCGGACGTCGATACGCTGCCATCAAAGTCACCAGACCACCAAAGGAATGTCCGAGACCCACCACCTGCTGCTGAGGAAATTGCTGCTCGATATCTGCAATGACTTCATCGACCAGATAGCGCCAGTCTGGCGTAATCGGATATTGCGACTTCATGCCAATCAAGGGAATCGCTTTGACCTCATATTCTGGCTGGAAACAGTCCAGAAATTTCTGATAGGTTGCCGCAGGGATGCCATTGGCATGGGTAAAATGTAGGGCTTGTTTCATTATTTTCCAAACGCAGCGCGTATTCATCCTGAAATCATCGGATGAGCTTACTGATCTGAAAAGTCATGTGATAGTGCCAAAACGCTCAAAGCATGACCTTGAAGTCAGCTCTTCTTATTTTATTAAACGAATTTAAGATTTATTTCTGCGATACCGTCAAATGCTGCATGGCTAGAAAAGTCGCGCCGCAACTGGTCTTATCCCCTGCGATAAGCATTGCCCGTCCTTTGACAGTAATAGATAAATCGCTGGAGATTGCGGTGACCATGGTCTGGCATTTGGGACAATAATGCGTCATGCCATTTAAATGTACGGCGATGCCTTTCATAATAAAAGACGGCTCACTTTCCACCACAATACCACCGTGAGTGGTTTTGGCACCGAGACCAATAAAGGCTTTGGACATGTTTATTATTTCTGGTTATTAGTTAGACTGATTTTAAACACAAGAAAAATGACAGGCCAGTATTCCCCGACCAAAACAATATAAAAGCCGAATTTCGGCCATAAAAAAAAGCAGCCCGAAAGCTGCATTTTTTAATTGCTTAAAACTTAAGGCTTGACGACTACCATCACCTGAATGGCTTCTGGCGTCACAGATAAACCATCCAGTAGGCCGAGACCTTCTTTCTGCAACTTCTGTAAACGTGAAATTTCATCTTCACGGATACTTGGATTAAACTGTTTCAGATAGGTCAGACGGTCAATTTCATATTGCCATTTATTACCATACACTTCTTTGGCTTGCTGCTTGAAGTTTGGCAATGCACTGCGTGCCAATTCAAGTGCTTGCTGATAACGTGCCTCAATCACATCACGACGTGCTTTCACCACCTGACGGCAGCTGTTGCCATCTAAATGATGCAGATACGGTTTTAAAATTTCAGGCGCAATTTTTTGTGAAAGATCCTGACCTTTCTCGCTTAATAACACACGAACCAATTGTTGCGGCAGGCTTGATGGCAAGTTCAATGCTTTCGGTGCAACCACATCGACCTTGAACCAGACTTCCAGCAATACCGAACCTTGTGGCAGTGCCGCAGATTTTAATACCGCAACGTTGGTGCTACCAAAGCCTTGAGTATTGATCATTTCCATCACACTTTCAGTGAATGGATGTTCCAGGGTCAGGTATTGCGCATCTTCGCGGATTTGTGCCTGATCACGATAGAAAGTGGCAGTGATGCCTTCTTCATCCAGCGTCAAACCTTGAACCTGCATTTGATCTGTTGGCTTGATGATCACGGTACCGTTACTTTGCTCGTCAAAGTCAATATTCGTGGACGCCATAAAGCGTTTCATGAAGATCGGCAAAGTAGTATTGTCATCATAGTCTTCAAGTGCGTTGACAATTTCCTGTGCTACCACCGGACGGCAAGAGTTGTACTCTAGCAAACGGTCACGGCCTTCCTGCAATTCAGCTTCCAGCGCTTCACGTTGCACGCTGACTTCTTCCAGCAGGTCTTCAAACGCTTGACCTTTGTCTGCCAATAGACAGTCTTTCAAGCGAACAATAAAGTTTTCTTGCAAGGTTTGTGCAGTTGGGGAAATATTGCCGAAAATATTCAAGGCTTCGTTATACCAGCGGAACATACGTTCTTGCGCAGTTCCCACCAGATAAGGCACATGAATCTGAATCCGGTTTTCCTGACCGATACGATCTAAACGGCCAATACGCTGCTCTAAAACGTCCGGGTTGGCAGGAAGATCGAACAGAATCAGATCAGATGCAAACTGGAAGTTACGCCCTTCTGAACCAATTTCCGAACAAAGCAGAATCTGCGCGCCATACGAATCTTCAGCAAAATAAGCGGCAGCCTGATCACGCTCTAACAAGCTCATGCCTTCATGGAACATCGCGGTACGAATACCGGCATGTAAGCGAAGTACATTTTCCAGCGCTTCAACCACTGGCCCGCTACGCGCAATCAGTAAGACTTTCTTGTGTTTAAGATCGGTACGTAAACGCTCCATCAGCCACATCACGCGTGGATCGGCTTCCATCCATGCACCATCGAGCTGGGCTTCTTCAGGCCACATTTGCTCACGCAACTTACCATCTTTCGACCAGTGTTCCGGTGCCGGTAATGGTGCCGGCTGACAGTCACGACCCGGGAAGCCCTGAATGGCTTCACGCGTATTACGAAACAGGATACGACCGGTACCATGACGGTCTAAAAGTTCGTGAATGGCACGGAAACGCTGCTCAGGATGATCTTCAATTGAATGACCCAACAAGGCCTCAATCGCAGTCAAATGTTCTGCTTCAAGTGGCAGATTTGACATCAACACTTCTGCAATTTTAGCGGTGTGCTGATATTGCGCTTCTTCATCCAGGAAACGATCCAGCGAGTTAAAGCGCTGCGGATCGAGTAAACGCAGGCGTGCAAAGTGACTTTCTACCCCGAGCTGTTCCGGTGTTGCCGTCAATAACAATACGCCCGGCGTATGTTCAGCCAGTTCTTCGACCAGATCATAACGGTCATTACCGCCATCTTCTTCGCTCCACATCAAATGATGTGCTTCATCGACCACCAGCAAGTCGAAACCGGCTTCGAGCGCCTGTTCACGCAGATCTTCATGGTCGACCATCAAATCGACAGAGGCAATAATTTTTTGTTCGGTCAGGAATGGGTTTTGTTCAGGATCATGCTCTTTGATTGATGCAGTACGGGTCAAATCAAATAACGAGAACTCAAGATTGAAACGACGGCGCATCTCAATCATCCACTGATATTGCAGCGAATCCGGTACTAAAATCAGGATGCGTTCAGAACGGCCAGTTTTCAGCTGTTGATGGATAATCAAACCCGCTTCGATAGTTTTACCCAGACCGACTTCATCGGCCAGTAATACACGCGGAGCAAAACGCTGACCGACTTCATGCGCAATATACAACTGGTGTGGAATCAGGCCGACACGTGAACCGACCAGACCACGCAGTGGACTGCTTTGCATATTGGCCTGCATCAGCAGCGCTTCAATACGCAGGTCATACCATTCTTTATAATCGACCTGACTGGCCAATAAACGGTCTAGAGGCTTGGACAACTGGATGGTGGCACCAATGCGGGTTTCATTCAGCGATTTACGTTCTTCAGTCCCATCTTCCAGGGTACGAATGACGTGATAACGCACCACGCCATTGCGGTCTTCCACGGATTCTACAATCCATTTGGTCCCTTCCTGATCCTGTAATTCATCTTTCACATTAAATACGATACGAGATAAGGGTGCATTGCTACGTGCATAGACGCGAGTTTCATCGCTTTTCGGGAATAAAATGCTAACCGACCGCTCATCAACATCAATAAGAACGCCTAAACCGAGTTCTGTTTCAGTATCTGATAACCAACGTTGACCAATAGCAAATTGCTGCAATTTTTCCACCTTTATCTTAAGTACAAGATTATGAATATTAGGCTCAATCACGAAACGTCATTGGAGCAAAATTTCACACCTTCAAGCAATGTATTTTGACATAAAGCCCACTAAAAAGTGAGCATAATTCACGCCGATTCAAGAAGTATTTCCTAGAACGGCGCCGGACAATAAAATTCGACCAGCTGATCTGTTTGAGGATGATAAAAACTCAAACGTTCAGCATGTAAATGTAGACGCGAGCTGAGCTGTTGCTGTTCAGGTGTCGCATATAAGGTATCGCCGATAATCGGATGCCCCAGATATTGCATATGCACACGCAACTGATGCGAACGGCCGGTAATTGGCGTAAGTTTCACCCGAGTCACGGCTTGTTCCTGAATATTAAAGTGTTCGATCGCCTGCCAATGCGTGATGGCCGGCTTGTTATGTGCGGGATCTGCGATATGTAAGGGCGGACGGCTTGGGTCATATACCACTGGCACCTCAATGCTACCTTCACCTTCGAGTGTACCGGCAACCACGGCCTGATAGGTTTTGTCGGTCTGGCGTTCCTGAAACTGGCGGGAAATGTTTTTTTGTCCCCATTTTGTTAGACCAAACACGAGAATGCCGGAAGTATCGCGATCCAGTCGATGGATCAGTAAGGTTTTTGGTTCTATTTTTAATAATCGGTTAATCAGGCAATCTTGTAAATCTTCTGTTTTACCGGGAACTGTGAGTAAACCTGCAGGTTTGTGGATGACTATAAAATCGTCATCACGATGTATCAGATGTTCGGTTAGAAAATTACTCAAAGTTCAATCCCAGGCTGATCGCGAAAAACAAGGCGGCCATGATAGAAAGCTTCGCCCATAATTACAATGCGCTTTTATGTAAATGCTGATGAAATTTCCGATTTAGGTCATAAAAATGCTCAATCGCAGCGTATCAACCTGAGGATTGTAAAATGAAGCCTGCCAATTCATGCAAAGACGGATGCTGTCGTACATCTTCATAACGAATATTGGCACCATGTGCACGCCATACACCGACCAAACTCACCACAGCTACAGAGTCCAATCCATAATTTCTTAAATCGACATAGGGATCAATTTCCAAGGGATCCATATCCAGCTGTTCTGCGACGGCCAACATAATGCCTTTGGTCGACAATACATATTCTGACGGCGCGCTTAAATCCCATAAGCGAGTCAGGCTATAGATATTTAAGTGATGTATCCCCTGTGCCGAAATATTTTCAATCCACTGAATATGCTGATCTTGATTTGACAATAAAATCGCATCATCAACTACACAGATTTGCTCGGTGACACTTTGCAGATGCGGTAAAATCTGTTTCAGCATTGGTGTGACCTGCCCGGCAAAAATCAGCTGCGGATGGGTTGAGGCATATTCTCCCAATTGCTGCATGCCTTGCATCAGGTCATCACCATATAAGTCAACAATCGGAATATCCAGCGCTTTGGCTTTATTGGTCAGTTGAATCAAATTTGCCATGAGTCCACTCTCTTGTATCCCCTGCTGCATACGTAAGTTTTGCAATCCGACTAAAACCAAAACGGATTCATTTGATGCAAGCTGCCATTTGGCTTGTGATGGCGCAAGTTGGATTTTTTTGGGCACGGGGTAAAGCATTTAAAAAACTTCATAAGATAATTTAATAAATGAGAATATGCTAACTCACAACATCAAAAGCACATATTATTTTCTGTACTGACTTACATTCCAAATACTTAATAAATGCCAAATATTTCGATCTACAACTTTCCAGTCATTCAAGGAGTCACGAGTCATTCTCCACTCGACTCGCACATTCGGATATAAGGGTGTTTCAACTGTTGTTGTAATGATCTGTTGATTCTCAATATTTTTGGTAATTTTCATTAAAAATTCTGTTTGGTATTGGTCTGATGCACGACCAATACAATGATAAGCGATCGAAGAGTCAAAATTTAATGAATAGCAATCTAGATCAAACTTTTTAAATGAGTCTTCATATTTTACATATTGATGCGATATTAAATAATTTATCCATTCTCGTGGTGTCTGTTTATATTTAAAATATAAGGGATCAGCTTTACTAAAATTTTGCACATGTACTTTAACTTGGTTTTTATGATTTTTATCATAAAAATTATTTATTGGTATATCTTTAGCTTGATTGAGTAATAAATTAAATTGCATTGGATTTTCAAAATCCGCAACATTTTCGATATTATCTAGACTATTCGAAATATATGTGGTTGGCTCAAAATTTATTGGAAACTGGCCTAGAAAAGGACTACTCAACACTGTATTTTCAGCAATATTCTGTTTCGCGCCAACATAAGTTTTAATGATTAATTCAGGCGAAATTCCCCACATAATTAAATCGCCAGTTTGGGAATTATCTTCATAATATTGTACATCATCATAGCTATGATCCACTTCTACTGAATCACTACAGGCGCTAATAAAGATACTATTAAGCAAAATGAAAATTATTTTTTTGATCATCCATTATTCCCAAAATTTATTCTTATTTAGTTGGTATCAGCTCAAGTAATATTCAAATCTTAGATAGAGCTTTGTTTAAACTGATTCGCCTAGAACTATCAGTCTAGGCTGTTATATTTTGATTTCCTACTGTAAATCAATCTAAACCACATGTTCTAAAAACTTCTCAATCGCTACCTGTGCAATCTCCGCATCTTCAAACGACTTCACACCCGACACACCCATCGCACCGACGAGCTGCCCTTGGTACATAATTGGCTCACCACCCTCCAGCATTCCTGAAAATGATTCCATAGTCAGAAAGCCCATCTGCCCACCTTTGATAATGTCTTCAAAAAGTTTGGATGGATGGCGACTCATGGCAGAACATTTAGCTTTTTCGATGGCCAGATTTGCAGTCATTGGTGCTGCACCATCCATACGCTTCATCACAAGTAAATTACCCGTTTCATCCACCACAGCAATACTGACATTAAAACTGTTCTGAATCGCATATTGATGAGCTTGATCTAATAAAAATTCAGCATCACTTAAAGTCAAATAATGTTTGGTTTGCATGAATAAATATCCCTAATTTTAAATGTAATTTTCCCTAAGCCTGAGCCCTATATGGCGCAAGAATACAGTAAGAAGTCTTTAAATTTTCATTTCTATTCGATAGATGAAAGCCCTCTCCTTTAAGGAGAGGGTTTGGGAGAGGTATAAATTACGCTTTCATCTCAGCAAAAGTTTCTTTCGCTGCTTGAATCGTGAAAGCAATATCTTCATCAGAATGCGCAGCTGAAATAAATCCTGCTTCAAAAGCAGATGGCGCAAGGTTTACGCCACGACTTAACATGCCATGGAAGAATTTACGGAAAGCATCGACATCACATTTCAACATCGAATCAAAGCTGGTGATGTCTTCTTGATCTGTAAAGTAAAGACCAAACATACCACCGACCTGTTGTGTCTTAAACGGAATACCTGCTTCATCCGCAGCAGCTTGTAAGCCAACTAACAGTTTCTCAAGTTGCGCAGATAATTTCTCGTAGAAACCTTCAGCACGGAGATGTTTAAACATCTCGATACCTGCACGCATTGCCAGCGGATTACCTGATAGCGTACCTGCTTGATACACCTTACCTAAAGGCGCAATGCATTCCATCACTTCACGCTTACCACCGAAAGCGCCCACTGGCAGGCCTGCACCAATGATTTTACCTAAAGTGGTTAAATCCGGAGTTACGCCATAATGAGCCTGTGCACCGCCAAGACCGACACGGAAACCGGTCATCACTTCATCAATGATAAACACTGAACCATGCTCATCACAGACATCACGAATTGCTTGCAGGAAACCGTCAATTGGTTTCACCAGGTTCATGTTGCCTGCGACTGGCTCAACAATCACACCGGCAATTTCTGAACCGAATTTGGCAAAGCATTCTTTTAAAGTCGCGATGTCGTTATACGGAAGTGTTAAGGTATGTTTGGCAAAATCCGCTGGCACGCCTGCAGACGTCGCTTCCCCTTCTCCACTGGTCAATAAACCTGAACCGGCTTTTACCAATAATGAATCGGAGTGACCGTGATAACAGCCTTCAAATTTTACAATCTTGTCACGGCCAGTATAACCACGCGCTAAACGAATCGCGGTCATGGTCGCTTCTGTACCTGAGTTGGTCATACGCACCAGTTCAATCGATGGCATGATCTCGCAAATAATATCTGCAAGCGTGGTTTCATGAACTGTGGGCGCACCAAAGCTCAAACCGTCTACTGCGGCATCCTGAACCGCTTTAATAATTGCTGGATGCGCATGGCCCAGAATCATCGGCCCCCATGAACCCACATAGTCCACATAACGCTTGCCATCTACATCATAGAGATAGGCACCTTGGGCTTTTTCGATAAAGACCGGTGTACCACCGACGCCGTTAAATGCGCGTACAGGTGAATTGACGCCACCCGGAATATGTTTATTGGCTTGTTTGAACAATTGTTCTTGCTTTGGAGATAAGCTCATGAAGGCACTCGACTCAAAATTAAATCAATCAAAAAATTTTATGCTGTAGCTTGAAAAAGCGCAGACCATTCATCTAAACGTTCAGGAATGGCATTCATCGGTAAGCCCAATATATCACTAATCACGGCGCAATAATCCGCACCTGACTCAATGACTTCTTTGGAATTTTCAACCGTTAAACCGCCAATGGCACATAAAGGCACGTTCAATTTCTCTTTGGCCAGTTTTAAGGTTTCCAAACCAATATTACCGGCTTCAGGTTTACTGTCAGTAGCATAGATGGCACCAAATGCCACATAGTTTGCACCATCGGCAATGGCCTGTTCAGCCAGCTCAAGCGAGTTATTACAGCTACGACCAATCAAGACATTTTTCGGCAAGCGTGCAACTGCCTCGACAATAGACCCGTCATCCTGACCCAAATGCACACCCACCCCGTATTTAACGGCCATTTCAAGATCATCATTAATCACAAAAAGCACACCATATTCAGCACACATGGCTTTCATATACTCGATTTCGTAAATTTGATCTTGTTTGGCGACTTTTTTACGGCGATATTGCAATACTGCAATGCCGCCATTGGCCATTGCGCCTTCCAGTTTTGCCAATAAAAGTTCTACGGGATCATCATTGGTAATTAAATATAAACCGCGCATCTTGCTCGCCACTTGCTAGGATGGCTCTATTATAGGCATAACTCGGTTTAATTGCCGCAGTCCTGCTGTTTCCGCGACCGGGTAGCAACAGATTTGCAGTTTTTTAGCGCAATTTTCCAGTTAAATCTAAAATATCACCATTTTCAGGGATATACCGACTATAAAATATGGGTTTTAATGGCCTTATAACAAAAATAATAAAGTGTTAATGCTTACGCCCTCCGACAAACGCTTTTAGGATTTTGCAGATAACTTGGTGGAGAAGTTGCAAAATTCTAAGAGCGGTTTTTTTTGCCTTTAAATTTTCAATATTGTTAAGCCTCTTTAAGATTAAACTCAAAAAGATTAAAAAATACCCAATTTCAGGGATGGCCCAATTAGCGCGAAAAGACTTAAATAGCGTTAGACACAGAAAATAACCAGAAAAATAAATACCTGTGTTGGTGACACCCGATCCTTTCTAGTTTTGAATAATACGTTTGTGGGGAGACGTTTCAAAGCCAGAAAGGATCCTTTACTTTCAGCACAAATCCACATGAATTCTTCTATGAATATTTACACAATAGCATCAGCAAAATTTTAAACATTTATTGATAGCAAACAGGCATAAAAAAAGCCCGGAGAAGGTCGCTCCAGGCTTGGAAAACTGATATATTGATTAAAATATAATGGTTGATCAAAAAACTAAATTGGCAATAACCTAATTATTAGAATAATAATTCTAGACTTGCAAGGCTTTTATCGAAATTTCATGCTTTAAGTGAGCACATTCCGATAAAAGTCATTCTCGCTCAACTGGAAATTTTATCGTATTTACGATCGATCAGGCTGATATTACCACGCAGGACATCGGCAAACATGCGCCAGTCCGAGATAAAGCTATATACAGGCTGTTTAAAGCTGGCCGGTTTATTGCGCTCAAAGATAAAATGACCGACCCAGGCACAGGCATAACCCGAAAGCAAACCATAGGTAAAATATCGCGGCTTGCCTTGACGAATGGCTTTGGCAAAACAGTATAAACCGATGCTACTGCCGGCCACGTGCAGACGGCGGCTGATAATCTGCCGATGCTCAGTCAAATAGAAGCGATAAAATTCATGATAATTCTTAATCGGCATCTGGGGCTGAACCACCCCCTCATTATTAATTTTTGGTTGTACTTGTACATTCATCTTTCATCATCCTGACGTTTTTGTTTTACCTTAGCGTATATTTTGGCCAATTAACAGTCTCTTGATTTGCTCGAATATTCTTAGATATTTTCCAAGCAAAGCCGCAATTCCTCTCGCTTTGCAACCCTATTAACAGCTCAAAGCCAATATTTAAATTCCTGTTCAATATTTTTATATGCAGGTCAAGTCTTACATGCATTTTGATTTTGGTTACAATCTGCCACGCATACATCTAAAAATATAATTGCGGCGATTGCCCGCCGAATTTTCAGCATCTCATTAAAGCGAAAAATATCAGTACATGCTGGCGTGTACTAAACAGATAGGAAAATCATTATGGTTGAAGTTGAACTCAAGTTCCAGATTCCTGCGGCACGACGCACTGCGCTGCTCAAGGCACTTGATCCGAAAAAGTCTCAACAGATCCAGCTTCAAGCCAAATATTATGATACTGCCGACCGTCAACTGGCCCAGCACGGGGTAGCACTACGTCAGCGTCTGGAAGGTACGCGCTGGGTGCAAACCCTGAAAGCTGCCGGTAAAAGCCATATTGAACGCTTTGAACATAATCATGATCTGGGGGAATTAACTGAATCTCCTGAACTGGATTTAAGTATTTATACCCAGTTCCCAGAAGCACAGGCGATTCTGAGCCATGCGCTCGGCAATCAGTCTGATCAGCTACAACTGCAATTCGAAACCGATATTGCCCGCACCTTGCGTGTAATTGAATACCAAGACACACAAATCGAAGTCAGTCTGGATATTGGGCAGATCCGTACCCGAAATGCTGAACAAGAGGTACATGAAGTCGAGTTTGAGCTAAAAAGTGGGTTGATACACAATTTATTGGCATTCAGTTTTGAATGGGTCAAGAAATATCAGCTCTGGCTCGATGTACGCAGCAAGGCAGAAATTGGTAATTTATTGGCCACCTCACAACGCGTGAGCCCGGCCACCTTCGCCAAAGAGTTCCAGATCAGTAAAAAAGACAGCGCTGGTAAAACCCTATGCAGTCTGATTGCGCAGCAGATGCAACATTTATTGCCAAATATCACCGCGATTTCAGCTCAGGTTGCACAGCAGGAACATATTCAGCAGGCTCAACTGGCACTGGATCAGCTGTATCTGACCTTGCTGCTGTTTAAAGACTGGCATCCGCAGCTTTCGGACAAATGGGCACATCAAATGGCTGCCTTTAAGCAGCAGTTCGAGCATTTACAACATTTGCAGCATATGCAAAACAGCTTGGCCAGCTTCCTGCAAAATCCGACCACTGCGGAAAATCTGAGCAAAGATATTCTGTATGCGCAGGAGAAACTCGGTAATCTGGTCAAGTCTACACAGAATGTGCATCATTATCTGGAATTGCTGATGTTCAGTTTAAATGAAAATGAGCATGCTTCGCTGGACTTGAAAACTGCTGCACAAACCACCTTGCAACAGCAATATAAAGCCTTGCAGGAACAAATGAACCAGACGGATATCACTGATTTTGAAAGTCTGGATCAATTGTCGGGCCGGATTCAGGAACTCAAATTCAGCTTCCCGATTTTAACCACAATCTATGACGTCAAAAACTTGCAGAAGTACAGCAAAGCGCTGAATGATGCACAACTTGCAGCCGGTGAATATCAAACCTTGGCCTCTTCGGCAGTGTATATTCAGCAAACTGAACTGGAAGCGAGTGACTGGTTTGTATTAGGCTGGCTGACTGCCAAGCAGGAAGTCTATGCGCAGAAACTGCTTGAAGCGACAGAACAGTTCCTGGTGAGCCGTAAATTCCTCAAATAAATATCTTTAAGAACATTTCAAAGCACGCTCCCTCTACGGCGTGCTTTTTTTGTTGCAGAAGCACATCACACTGTGGCTAATCTTTGAGCTATATTGATCTGTATAACCTACATCGAGAAGGAATGACCCGATGGCAGAAATAGAACTCAAATTCCAGATTCCGTCACAGTCACGTGCACAATTTGAACAGGACTTCCAGAAGCTTCAGCCGACTCGGCATCGTTTATGTGCGCGCTACTTCGATACTGAAGCACAACAACTCCAACAACATCAAATCGCCTTGCGACAACGTCTAGAAGACCAGCAATGGATTCAAACCCTGAAAGCACCTACTGAGCAGCAATTTGAACGTTTTGAACTTGAACATACATTAAAAAGCCCACCTGAAAGCTGTGATTTTCAGTTATATCGCAATCACAAACCGGCAAAAAAAATCCTGAAACAGGCGCTTGGCGATTTGGATATACCGCTTATTCTGCAATTTGAAACAGATGTCGCGCGTTATGTGCTGACCGAAACACATCAAAATAGCCAGATTGAGATTGCCTTTGATGTAGGGGAAATTCGCCATAAGGATCAAGCCATTGATATTTATGAAGTCGAATTTGAGCTAAAATCCGGTCAATTGAGCGAATTGATTGATTTCATTCGGCCATGGATTCAACGTTATGATTTATGGCTGGATACGCGGAGTAAATCGGAACGCGGTTATGCCCTATTACAGGGTGAAGAAAGTCTGCCTGTGCAGCATCAGCTGCCATTAGAACTTGAGCAGAAAGATCAGATTGCTACTATTTTAAAGAAAATCGTAGCCAACTGTCTGGCTCATCTTTTTCCGAATGCAACTGCGATTGCCGCTGATCATTATAACAGCGATCATGTGCATCAGGCACGTGTCGCGATCCGGCGCTTACGCAGTGCCTTTAAAATTTTCCAGTCTGTGACTGAACATGTACAGCCAGAATGGCCGGAACAGCTGCGAGATATTTTTCAGCAACTGGGTTCTACCCGAGATCGCGATGCCCTTGCAGAAAGTCTGATTCCGCAACTGGAAAAAGCCGGCTCACCCTTATTAAAATTACCACCACATCGACAAAAACAGCCAGATATTAGCGCGCTGTTCAGACATTCAGCTACAGTGGACTTGATACTGCAACTACTCAGCTTTAGTCAGGAAAAAATGCATAGCAAAGCCAAATCTTCGCATAAAATTTTGTGTAAAGGTTTGAGCAAGTTACATCAGCAAATTTGTCAGGATGCCGAAAACTATCAGGAACTGGATATTGAATCGCGGCATCGCACGCGTAAACGGGTGAAACGCTTGCGCTATAACGTAGAATTTTTACAGAGCTTATTTCCTGAAAAGGATGTGAAAACTTATCTGAAAGCCCTAAAACCCTTACAGGAAAGCTTGGGGCATTATAACGACCTGTTTGTGGCAGACGAACTGTTTAGACCGTATGTCAAGCAAAATAGCAAAGCCTGGTTTGTGCTGGGCTGGATAAGCGCAGAACAGCAGCGTTTGTCGAGTGAAGCAGCCGAGCGTTTACAGCAGTTTGCTGAAAATACCAAACCCTTCTGGTAAAACCGGGCTAGCGATATTTACCAAACACTTTCCAGGTATTATTATCGGCCAGAGGGTCATTATAACTATCACTGCGTTGCTTACGTGGTTTATCACGGGCATCGACCAGCTCAAAATGTGGCTCGACACTCAGCACGATACCATTCACATAAAAACGGGTACGTGTATATTCACTTTGACCATGCTGAAACACATAAGTACGTAAGTCTACAAATTCGCGGTGTGCCACCAAAGCCGCGGTATCGTCACTGTCGAGCCAGTGTCGCATGGCTGCGATCTGTTCGGGTTCAAACTGCCCGCATTTTTCAATCAGGCTGGCCACACCACGAAAAGTTTTAGATTCTTTGGCCCGGGTTTTATTTAGCCTGATTCGGTCAACATGAAAATAAAACAGCGGCAAGTTTAAATGACTGGGAAGATGGATAGCATCTAGGGTTTCATCGTCCATGAAAGGTTGGAACAGATCCTGCGCCCTTTCAATCAGACCAAGCCACTGGGTGTAATATTCTTCGACCTGCGATTTGGTTCCATAATAAATCGGCAGACCTTCGACATTGGCCAGATTTGCCGGTGGCCAGATATTCTGGCGCAATAAGGCAATATCACTTTTCAGACTTTGTACCGCAATCGCATCCTGCATGGCATTCACTTTTATATGCTTAGGCTATTTTTAGATTAAGGCAAAGGTTTAGTTTCTGCAAGGCTTTGCCTATAATTAGCCATTAAGATTTTATGATGGTCAGGAAAAATTCATGGTTCAAAAGATTGAAGCAACCGATGTAACCGAAGAAGAAGCGTTAAATGCGGCATTCTTTGAACGTGCTGATGAATTTATTCAACAAGCCAACGAGTTTTGTCGCGTAGAAAAAGGCTCGCAGGAAAAACCGAGTGATAAGCGCGGTCAAGTCAGTGCAGCCATGTTATTTGGTACTGCCCGTTTCAATACCTGGGTGGCAGCGAATAACTTTAAAGATGGCAACGAAATGCGCGATGCCAAAGATCAGGTGATGTCTTATATTATGCAGCAATTCCAAATGATGCTGGAAGATAACTATGATGAATACTGTGAACAGTTCGAAAACTATTTACGTTTCCGTCACAATGAAGAGTTTCATGCCAACAAGCATAACCATGATCACAAGCACGATCATTGATTAAAATATGAAAAGCCCCGCGGGGCTTTTTTATTTGCCTTAATTTATCATCTTGACTTCGAACTGATTTTAGCCCCATATAAATTGAATAATAAATACACTAAAACAAGGCATAGCATGCAGCAACTTCCCTTCCCGATCATTGACCCACATATTCACCAATGGGATCCGTACAACACCCCACACGCGGCAGCATTTGCCGTAAAACTGTTTGGCAAATATCCTAAATTACTGGACAAAATGGTGCGGCTGCTCAAACCTAAAGATGTGATTGAGACCATTGGCCTGACCGAGCATCTGACCGCCCCTTATCTGCCTGCGAACTACAACAAAGATCTAGGGCATTATGAAGTCGAACAAATTGTGCATGTTGAAGCCAGCTGGCATGATCAGAAAGGTACAGGCGTGGTTGATGAAACCCGTTTTGTGGCCGGACTTCCTTTTGATCAGCATAATATCCAGCTCGGTGGCATTGTCGCTACGGCGGATCCGCGGCAGAAAAACTTTAAACAGTTGATTGAATTGCATCGCGAAGCTTCTCCCAAATTTCGCGGGATTCGTAAAATGGCTGCGGTACATCCAGACAAAGGGATTCATGCCTGGACCGATGAGCCACATCTCTACCGTAATAAAAACTTCCTGAAAGGATTTGAAGAACTGGCCAAGCAAGACTTAAGTTTTGATGCCTGGGTCTATTCGAGCCAGATTGCGGATGTGACTGCACTGGCCAAAGCCTTTCCTAAAACACCCATCGCACTAGATCACCTCGGTACGCCTGCCGGCTTATTTGGCAAGGTGGGCAAAGCTACAGGCAAGACTGAACAAGAACGCGCCCAGATATTTTCAAGTTGGCAAGATCAACTGGCTGAACTGTCCGAGTGCAAAAATGTATCGACTAAAATGTCTGGCCTGTTTATGCCCGTTTTAGGTCATGATTTTCATCAGCAGAAACGGCTGGCAACTAAACAGGAATTATTGGAACATGCAGCTCCCCTGATTCAGCATGCCTTAGATTGCTTTGGTTCTGAACGCCTGATGTTTGCTTCCAACTTTCCAATGGACAGTGTCAGCAGCTCACTCGTGAATATCATTGATGCTTTTAGCGATATTGTTCAGGACTATGATGAAAACGCATTAAAGCCGATCTTTTATGAGAATGCGAAAGCATTTTATAAATTATAAAAATAAGAGTCTGAATCCTTAAAAAAAGTAGGAAAATACGTATGCTCTGGGAAGAAATGATCGCGAGTCCCCGATCAGATAAGCTTTTCTATACTTGCTGAGCAATCTTTTCTAGTTTAATCGCATCATATTATTACCAACATATTATTCACTTCGCTTTTAAGAAAGATATCGCTGTTGAAGCAATATTAGTATCAGCTGGGATTTTCCTGTTTCTTTTTGCCACTTTCTGGTGGAACTTACCCAGTGCTGTGCTATCTGGCGTTTTAAGTAGAATCCTGCTTACCAGAAAAGCAACTTAAATTAGAGCTTTTAATTATATTGAAGAATAAAAAATCCCCTTAAGTAAGAGGATTTTTTATTTATTAACACTATGATGTTTTAACTTGCTTACCGTACTGATCAGCCATCACTTCGACCAACTGATCCAGCTTGATGTATTTTTTAATCACGGCATCAATGTCGGCTTTCGTCAGTTGGGCAATCGCCTGATCACGTTTTTCACGGTAAATCAGCTTACGATCTTTTTCCAGTTGAGGAACCAACATACTGTGAATACGGCGATCATCTTCCAGTGCATTGACACGTTTTTTCAAAATGCTGGCTTTGGCCGCTTCCACTTCCTGTTCAGTTACACCACGTGTTAACAGCTCATTGAGTACCTGATGCACCGTTTGAGAAACCTGTGCAGATTTACCTGCGGTATAATTGGCACCCAGTGCCAAAGCACCTGAATCGGCCCATTCATTAAACTGAACATGGGCACTAAAACCGTAGACCAGCGCATTTTTTTCACGTAATTCCTGAGCCAAACGGGAAGACAGTTGAGAGTCACCCAGAATATGACGGAAGACTTGTAAAGCAGGTACATCTGCATGGTCTGCCCCCACCGGGAAGGTCAGCAATGCCTGATAACTACCGAACTCACGTTGTTCAGATAATGCATGAATTTTTTGGGCTGGATAGCTTCGATATTCTGATTTCAGGCGTTCATAAGGCTGTACCGCTTTCCAGTCCGCGAAACTATTTTTCAGCATTTTCTGTATAGATTTTGGCTGAAATTCCCCAGTCACTGCAATGTGTGCATGATGCGTTTTAAAGAATTGCTGATACAAAGCGACCACTTGCTCACGAGTGGCTGCTTTAAACTGCCTGGTGGCCAGTTCAGGTTCAAAATGGAAACGAATGTCACCGGGTTGATACACTTCAATGGTTCGCGCCATAGTCAGGCTCGACACCGTATCTGGCTCGGTATAAGGACGATCCAGACTGGATAAGGTCTGACCCTTGATCAAGTCAAACTGGCTTTGCTCAAATGCAGGTTTTTTCAGTACATCAACCACATATTGGAAAAACTCTGCAAACTTCTCTTTTTTGGCACTGATCTGTATGTTAAGGCCATTACTCGATGGGCTGGCAGTCGCTGAACCGCCTACTTCGATAATTTTGTCAGCAATCTGCTGCAAGCTCTGGCTTTCCGATGAGCGCAGCATTAAATACGCGGTCAGATCCAGAATCTCGCCTTTATTCATCAGGCTTTGCGCAGTCCCAAAATCCAGAGAAATTGTGGCATACACCTTGTCATCGCGAATATTGGTTGGGAATAGCGCGTATTTAATGCCATTTTTTAACTTACCACGCTGAATCTGCTTGTCCTTGGCAGATAAATACTGCTTGGATTGCGCTACATACTGCTTCACTTCCGCCTGATAAACACTGACATCCTTTAAAGGCTCTTCTGTCTCAGCCTGTTGGTCCAGTGTTTTTTTCGGTGCTTCCGTCTGTGTCACTTCCTGCGCTTTTTTCTGATCTTCCGGTGTTGGCAGGATATTGCCAGAAATACGATATTCAGGTTTTAGAAAGCCTTTATAGACCTGATTAACCTGACTCACATTCAGGTTTTCAATCGCATTCAGATCTTTAAAATACTGGCTCCAGTCACCCGAATAAGCCACGGCATAATCACTTAAACGTGAACCTAAAGCAGTCGCGCTATTTTTAATATTATCAGCCTGATTGCGGGTCAGATTTTTAACTCGGTTTAATTCGGCCTCGGTAAATGGCTGGCTTTGCTCTACGCCTTGAATCAAACTTTGTTCCACAGTTTTTGGCTGATGATTGGGTGCATAGATCGCGCCCATAAACACCAGATTAAAGTCTTTATCTAACCAGGTGCTAGATTGCACCATGGTCGACTTTCCACTTTCCACCATGCTCTGATATAAATGCCCGCTCGGTTGCAAGGTATAGAGCGTCGGTGAAACAGCCAAAGCAGTCTTGATCTTTTCATCCGGGCCATTCAGGTAAATATTGAATTTGGCCAGATCACTGCCCTTTTGCACAGTAAATTCACGCTGTTGAATCTGCTCAGGTTTTAAAGCCGGAACTTTCACTTGCGCCGGTACACTTCGCGATTGAATCGGACTGAAATGGCTATCAATCTGCTTTAATACTTCTGCCTTATCAAACTTGCCTGAAATCACCATAAAGGCATTATTCGGTGCATACCAGCTCCGGTAAAACTGGTTCAATTCCTGCATATTGATGGATTGCAGCTCATTCAGATCACCAATCGGTAAACGGCCCAAATACTGATTGCCATAAGCCGACTTAAACACCTGATCCATGAGTACTGAAAATGGCTGATCCAGACGAATTTCGCGTTCGCGCTTTACAATATCAATTTCGGTCGGTACATATTTTTCCTGAAGAACCAGCTGATCCATACGCTCGGCTTCAAGGAAAATTACTTCACTGAGCGCCGTTTTTTCAGGACGAATGACATTGGTATATTTGGTTGAATAATAATCGGTACTGGCATTGGTCATTAAGGTATATTGATCGAGCCGACGCTGAAATTCATCACCTTTGACATTTTTAGTGCCTTTAAAAGCCAAGTGTTCCAGCAGATGCGCCAGACCACCTTTTCCTTTAGGATCATTCAGTGAACCGGTCAAATACACCGTATTCATAAAAATTTTATTTTCTTTATCATTCGGTGCCAGGATAATTCGTAAACCATTATCAAGACGATATTCCTCCACATTCTGTTCAGTTTTCACCAAAACAGGTTGTGCAAAACTCAGCGCACTACAACCCGACAACAAAATCGCCAAGCTTAAATTCTTATAACGTACCAACATTATTCATCCAGATTTTCAATGTAAATTTTTATTCGCGCTCATTTTAGAGAATGATTCTTATTCTGAATAGTCTTTTCTAAATTGAATCATTAAAATAACATGCCGCCTTGCCTGACAACATGCATATCTATGTAATCAGAGATTAAAGATAAAGTTCAGCCTGCATATATAATTTGCCATAACCCGAAATTTCAATTCGTTCCTGATCTTGCAAAGCACAATAAAGTACACCACCGCGCGCTGATGCCTGATAAGCGACCAGTTCATTTTTACCCAGTTTGTCTGCCCAAAGTGGCGCAATTCCGGTGTGAATAGACCCTGTGACCGGGTCTTCATTGATTCCGTTACTCGGTGCAAAATAACGTGAAATACAATCATATTGTGTATCTTGCGAGGTAATCGCGACATCTAAAAAGCTATTCTGAGCAGTAATCGCGGTACGCTTGCCATTTAATTGTTTTAATAATTCAAAATCAGGTGATTCATCTAGCACATCCTGTACCGATTCATATTCGACAATATAACCTTGTGCATTCAGATAAACCTGCTTAAACGGTTTGCTCAATGCCTGTCTTAAGGCCTCAGGATATTCTGTGACGGCTACTGCGCGGCGAATTGGAAAGTTCATTCTGATCTTGCCATCTGTATCCTGATCAACCACAAAGATCCCCAGATCTTTCACATGAAACTGGATCGTTTTTGCCGTACCAAATTGATTGAATAATACAAAGCTGCTGGCCAAGGTTGCATGACCACAAAAATCCACCTCCTTGGTCGGGGTAAACCAGCGAATAGCATAATTTTCTGCATCAATTATTTTCACAAAAGCTGTTTCAGACAGATTATTTTCCAAGGCGATATTTTGCATCAGGCCATCTTCGAGCCAGTCCTCCAGCACAATCACCGCAGCTGGATTTCCTTTAAACAGTTCCGTGGTAAACGCATCGACCTGGTACATTTTCATTTTCTGAAGTCCTCAATATCACAATCTCTAGTTTAAAAGCTTTTTTGCAAGAGTGAACTTGAATATGCTAATAATCTAACTAATCTAGCCACTTAAATACACCAATATAGTGAATGATGCGGTATGACCAACCCCCATCTTCAAAGTATTCTCCTAGAAAAATCCTATCGGCTAGGTAGGCTGAGCCTACATGATGTACCTGAAAAATTGGCACCATCTGGCCTAAGGTTATTTAAATTCTCTGGTTTTGATATTTCTCTGGGCAAGGCTGTGCTGCATGGATACTCTGCGAGCTGATTCCCGGGCCGCATAACCAGCAAATGCATGATCTGTTTATTGGCAAGCTGATTGCAGCCGATGCCAATGATCAGTCTTCCGCGACAGTCACTGACATTATCATGTAGTGAGTGAAGAATGGAAAAGTACTCATCATGTGACTGGTGGACAATTTTATAGCATTGGCAGGGCGGTAAGCGTTGATGATTCGGACGTATAATTTTTTAAATGGGACATAAACAAAAATTATCCCGGATGAGCAGATAATATCTGCAAGCCCAGAGCATCTGAAATTATGCTACTTTATTCTCAATCTTCATTTGGTCTAATGCGCTATGATGCCTTTTAAAATTCACTGTATTGATGTCCAGAACTCGCTGCAAAATTATATCTGGTTGCTGGAACATACGGCTTCTCATCAGGTCGCAGTCATTGACCCGACCGAAGCAGGATTGGTGCAAGATTATTGTGCCGAACACGGTTTAACCTTAAGTCAAATCTGGTTAACGCACTGGCATAAAGACCATATTGGCGGTGTGCCCGGCTTAATTCAGGGACAAAATCTGCCTGTTTATGGCCCACGTGCAGAACTCAGTAAAATTCCGTTGATCACGCATCCACTTGAGCATGAAGAACAGTTCAGCTTTCATGGGGCAGATATTCAAGTGATCGCAGTACCAGGCCATACATTAGGCCATATCGTTTACTTCATTGATGCGATTGATATGCTGTTCTGTGGCGATACTTTATTTGCCATGGGCTGTGGCCGGGTTTTTGAAGGTACTTATTCACAGATGTATCATTCACTGTCACGTCTGGCTGCCTTACCACCACGCACCCAGGTCTATTGCACGCATGAATACACCCTCTCGAATGCCCAGTTTGCCAAACACGTCGAACCGGACAATCAGGCAATTCTGGAACGCTTTGAGCATATCGAATGCTTGCGTATGTTAGGCCAGTGCACGCTGCCAAGCAGCATTGAAGATGAATTACAAACCAATCCTTTCCTGCGTGCGGATAGTGTGGAAGAGTTTCAGCGCTTGAGAACCCTGAAAGATCAGTTCTAGAGTTAAAGATCCATGTTAAAGAATCTGGTGACTTTGCGCATAAGCATCCAGTTCGTCTTGAGTGACGACACGCACTGCCTGCATTTCGTCAACACGTACCAGCAGCAAACCAGCTAAGGCCGGTTGATAACGACGTGCACTACCAAACGGCGTATAGGCTACTTTCGATTGCACTGTAAAATTCAACCAGTCCTCATGTCCCAGCATCACAGCAACCGGATCTAAGCCCTGTTGCTGCATCCATTCAATTTGCTGATTCACATTGTGTTCAATCGTCAGTTCAGTCATGGCAATCGTATTTAATTCAAGAATTACATTTTTGATAGTATAGCGTATGCATCTCAAACGATAGCTCAGAAAACCAGCAGCTGCTAATGATCCGATTAAATAATCAATGCAACTTTAATATGCCGATGCTTCGGCATTCCCTATTCTTACATTTTATGGTGTTGATAAAGTTTAAATTTAGATCAATAGCAAAATAAGCCTTTGAAATTAAACTATAATTAAATTTATTTACATGCTATAAAAACTTAATATTTAGTTACAACCTATTCAATATGATAAAAATCATTTACTTAAGTCATAAACTGCTTCTTTAGCGAGCATACGATGTTCACTAAACATTCAAATTAGATTAAATTAATTAAATATGGGAATTTGCCCTTTAAAACAAAATTTCTCACCCTTATTTAAGATAGAACAATGATGAAGGAGTGATCTCGTGAAAAAAGTGGTTAAAGCTAAAAATCTGATTGCATTTCGACTATGGTTAGAAAAATTAGGATATTCCGTACGCACCCTGGCTGATGATCGTGGTTTCAGTTTCAGTTTCAAAAAAGAATACGGTCTGGTCACCTGTGATCTGGCCGGCAATGCACTCGCGATCCAGCTGGGTGAGGAATTTGAAGATCATTTAAAAGCCTGATTCAGGTTATTTTCAATCAGAAAAATAAATAAATTATTCCACTGATTCAGCAACTCTATTCTCCAATCTTTAGTCCGTTTCGACGGACTTTTCTTTTTATCTTGATTAAATAAATTTCAGGCAATAAAAAAGCAAGGCATCAGCCTTGCTTTAATATGATGGTGGGGACGGAGAGACTCGAACTCTCACACCTCGCGGCGCTGGAACCTAAATCCAGTGCGTCTACCAATTTCGCCACGTCCCCATCGGGGTACCAACTTAGCGTTGGATTTTTTCAAACTTTGGCAGAGGATCAAGGACTCGAACCTTGACGAACGGTTTTGGAGACCGTCATGCTACCATTACACCAATCCTCTACTCGGCCAGTTTACTCAATTACTCAAGTAAATTGGTGGGGACGGAGAGACTCGAACTCTCACACCTCGCGGCGCTGGAACCTAAATCCAGTGCGTCTACCAATTTCGCCACGTCCCCAATGGCTGTGTATATTATAGAGATAGACCGTCATTGACAAGCGATTTTACAAGCAATCACATTCTATTCCGCTAGAAATTAAACAGTTAATTATATTTTTTTACTTTTGATAAAATTTATCAAGACAATTTGACTCTTTGAAGACGAAACCACAAATTCAGTATTTTAAAAGGTCTGAGCTTTATTTTGTGTCATAAAAACCAAAATGTATAAAAAACAAACTACAGATCAAGCCTTATATTGTATGGCCTCGGCATTCAAAATAATGCAACCATGCTTTTTATATAACTTCCGTCACACACGTTCTATCAAGCAAAATAAGGATTTAAGAATAAGATCAATGAAAATTGCTGTATAAAATTTCAGGCAATAAAAAAGCAAGGCATCAGCCTTGCTTCAATATAATGGTGGGGATAGAGAGACTCGAACTCTCACGCCCAGAAGGCGCTGCGACCTGAACACAGTGCGTCTACCAATTCCGCCATATCCCCATGGCTGTGTATATTATAGCGATCAGACCCGATTCACAAGCAATTCTGTAGCAGGAAAATACTTTTATATCAAAATTTAAGCAATTAATTCAGTATTGTGTAAATACTGACCTATTTGCACTGTTGTCGCCTAGTTTCATCGAGACAGATCAAATCAATACGCACCACAGGAGAATCACATATTCAAATTTAGACTTTAGCTGACTTGGATAATATCAATTATTGCATCTAATAAAACAAAGTTTCCTGAAGTTCTGCCCTTTCCTGAGCATTGACCCGTTTTCTAACGTTCTTTAACAGACTAAACCTATGCGTAAAAGACAGCAAAATTTTACAGCTTAAAAAAGCTGGTATAAATTTCAGGCAATAAAAAAGCAAGGCATCAGCCTTGCTTTAATATGATGGTGGGGACGGAGAGACTCGAACTCTCACACCTCGCGGCGCTGGAACCTAAATCCAGTGCGTCTACCAATTTCGCCACGTCCCCATCGGGGTACCAACTTAGCGTTGGATTTTTTCAAACTTTGGCAGAGGATCAAGGACTCGAACCTTGACGAACGGTTTTGGAGACCGTCATGCTACCATTACACCAATCCTCTACTCGGCCAGTTTACTCAATTACTCAAGTAAATTGGTGGGGACGGAGAGACTCGAACTCTCACACCTCGCGGCGCTGGAACCTAAATCCAGTGCGTCTACCAATTTCGCCACGTCCCCAATGGCTGTGTATATTATAGAGATCATTTCCAGCTGACAAGCCGTTTATAAGAAAAAAACACTCGTTTGATTAAATAAGAAACAATCCCGATTTTATTGTATTTTTCTCATTCGATTTCAGTCACTAAGTAGTGTTTAACCGCTTTAAAATCTGCCAACCGATGCTGTTTTTGCTTGCCTAGCATCAGCGCTAACAACTTTTCAAAAATCTGAATTTGTTCAGGCAACTCAACTTTTAGGCGCTGACAATGTAAAAACGCCCAATCCAGATAGTCAGTTGCCTGCAAGCGCTGTCCACTCAGCCATTCATAAAAAATCACGCCCAAAGCATAAACTTCGCTCTGCAAGCTTTTGGCTTTTCCTTGGAATAATTCCGGTGCCATATAACGTGGTGTCGCATTAAGCTTATGAACTTCAAGCTGATCCAGAGGCTGGACGTGTTCAAAATCAAGTAGACATACCCTACCCTGATCATCAAAAAAATGCTCCCGCTTTAAATCCGCATGCAAATAACCCAGCTGTTGCAGGCAGATTAAAGGTTCTACCGCTTGCAGCAAATGTTGTCGAATCTGCGTTACAGAAAGTTGATCTGGCATGATCTGAAAATGTGCTGGTGCATCGACCAGAATCAAAGCCTGTTCAAATTGTTCATGTTGAATGGTGAATGGCTGTTGAATGATTTGATGCGGAAGGAAAAAGTTCAGATCACTCGAACGGCTATGCGTTTGATAAAAATTCAGCTCCTGCTGCCAGCCCAGCTCTGCATGCGGAGATGATATTGAGCTGTCAGATTTAGTCGACACTTGAGTTTTTAGCCAGAATGCGGGCTGACCCGCAGCATAATACAGGCGCCGGCCAAAACCCAGACTGCGGGTTTTGGTTCTTGGTTGAAAATCGAAAGTATCAAGATGATCTAAATTAAGTGGTTGCAATATATTCAGGCTTTGGATCAGCAGTATATTGATAATTTAGCAGTTCCAGACAATGCTGAATAGTTTTCCCCACCCGTTCCTGAGTCTCGATTAAGGAAATTTTTGGCCAAGTGGCCCGTTCGCCTTCGCGCTGCAAGATTTTAAAGAGGTAGGGCCGTGGATTTTGCAGCATATAGCTATAGTGGCGCAGGCTATATTTACCGACAATATTCACATCGCCATAATAACGCTGATCGACCACCCCATAGCCGTGATCGAGTATGCGGCGTACAGGTGGCAAGCTTCCGGCATGTTCCCGGGCAAAATCCATCATTCCTTTGGTAATCACCGCACCCTGACGGCGTACAATCCGTTGTGGCCAGCTTAAGGTACCTTTGCGGAAACGTGCGACATCATCTTGCATAAATGGCACGATATGCGGATTGACCTGGCTGGCGATGGTGTAATTGATATTGTACAGCCGGGCCATTTTTTCCTGTGGAAAATCACTGCGTACACTGCCATCGACCCAACGTGTTGCTCCCATATAAGGGGTATATTCACCATCATAACGCTTACTGGTCAGGCGTACTGGCGGAAACAGAATAGGGACTGCACAAGAGGCCAATACCGCACTCCAGACCAGCACATCCGGAGAAGTATAGGCATTTAAAATACGGGCATCCTGCGCCGAATCATAGGGGGCAACAGCAATATTGATATGCAGACCTGAGGTTTTGAGTGCTTCTTCAAAGGTCAGATCGCCTAAATTTTCGACCAGAAATTTTTTCAGGTATTTGACATCTGCCAGACCTCCATTGCCTTTCAGCAATTCACCCATGGTTCGGAAATGAAAAGCCTCATGAAAAAAATTATGCCCCTTCAAAAGATCGACATACTGCGAGGGTTTGGATACACCCAACATTGCCGTCATGATGGCACCTGCACTAGAACCTGACATGACCTTTGGCAATAAATCCTGCTCCATCAGAGCCTTACAAACGCCGGTATGAAACAGACCCAAGGTCGAGCCACCGGAAAACATCAGGGCCGGCTGACCATAGGCACGCTGACAGCCTTTAAAAAATTCAATTTTTTCTTCCATATTTAAGCAGCTACAGTCTGTTGAAGCGATATGTGCCAGCCCCTGACTAACCTGCTCCACATAATCTTCAATAATTCTTTTGGTGCCGACATAGGCTTCGGTGAACAATAAAGGATGAGCAATATTGGCGATATCGTAGCTTAGACCTTCACGCAGAATATACATCAGGTCGTGGGTACGTTTCTGTTGTCTATAGCGTCTTAATTTACCCAAACGATGCGCAATAACTTCTGCATCAAAATAGGGAGAGCTATTGTCGAATTTCCATTCTTGCGCCCCGGATTCTTCATCTATTTTTAGCGCAATATATTTCCATTCTTCATAGGACTCAGCTTGTTGCAGCTGCTGCTTGAGCTTTTTAATACGATAGGCCTGATGTGGATTAATGTCCTGAGTAAAATCTTTAAACAGCATCTGCCTTCTTCCCTATATTGTATTTTTCATTCATCTTGCACTGCGTAGAAAATATGCACCGATCTGTTCATAACAACAATAGCGAAAATTCTCTGCTTTAAGCAAATTATCACACTTTTCAGGCTTTGACTGTGAATTTTAGGGTGATAGTATCCTAGACATAATTTTAAATCTGTAATGCTGAGATCATGGCGAAAATTGAGTTACCTGACAATATCTTGAATACCCTTTCGACTGTTCTGCTGCAACTTCAGCAAAGCCTGCCCGAGCTGAAACATGCTCCTGATTTTTCTGCACATGCCTATAAATGGCAACAGGGTGAACTCAAGCCCATTCATCAGCTTAGACAGATGGAACTGGCCGATTTAAAAGGGATTGAGCGACAAAAAGAAAAAGTCATCCAGAATACTTTACAGTTCTTAAATGGCTTGCCTGCCAATGATGTCTTGCTGACTGGTTCGCGTGGTACCGGTAAATCCTCTATCGTTCGTGCTCTGCTGACCGAATACGCAGCGCAAGGTTTACGCCTGATTGAGATTGAACGCGATGACTTGTCAGAACTTCCGGAAATTCAGAAACTGATTGCAGACCGTCCTGAAAAGTTTATTGTCTATTGTGATGATCTGGCCTTTAATGCAGAAGATGAAAATTATCGCAGTTTAAAAAGTGTATTAGATGGTTCATTGCAATCGGGTTCGAGTAATTTTGTGATTTATGCGACCAGTAACCGCCGCCATTTACTGCCAGAATTTATGCATGAAAATACGCCTGTCACCCGGGTCGATGTTCCGCAATATACTGAGCTACATCCTCAGGAAGCAATTGAAGAGAAGATTTCGCTATCTGACCGTTTCGGCTTATGGCTGTCTTTTTATCCAATGGATCAGAATTTATATCTGGAAATTGTAGAGCATTATCTTAAAAAAGCTGAGATGGAATTGACCCCGGAAACCCGAGCCGAAGCCTTGCGCTGGTGTCAGGCACGCGGTCAACGTTCGGGACGTGCCGCGTATCAGTTTTCCAAGCACTGGATTGGGTCGCAGCAGTTAAACTCTTTGTAAATTATTACTACTCAAAAAATAAAAAGCTCCGCCAGTACGGAGCTTTTTACTCACCTCAATCTTAGTTTTTATCACCAATAATCGTAGACCAGAACAAGTCATCAATCTCGCTACCATTAAAATAAACGGTGGCCTTTAACGATTCAGGCTGCTTCTGTTTCACTTCAATCACCTGATCATAACGGTCAGTAATTTTCAGTACACCCTCTTTTGACAAATGCTTATAATTATTTAATACAGTTTCATCCATCTTGAATGGTGTGGTGGTATCAAAGTCAAAACTGTAACGATAATCTGCCAGAGCAGGCTGACCGATAATCGTGCCACGACTGCTTAAGGTACGGATACCTTTGCTCTCACGACCATAATCATCGACTAGGCTATAACGATAATTTCTTACCTGCAAATACTCCTTACTCTTGCTGTTAAATTCCGTACCCGAAGCGCCGGCCTGATCCGTCTCTGCTATACGCTGAAATTCTAACTGATCGATTTGATAAAACTCGGATTGCCCTAATGCATCTTTACTTTTACGATGCACAATCGTGCCAGAAATCAGATAATCATCCTTGAGATTAAAATCTACATTTGAGCCATAGCGGACATTGGTGAAAGTTAAAGTCGTAGTGTCGCCATTTACGGTCTGAGTGATGCTCGAACCTTTACGATAGGTTTTATCCAGAACCACACAATTGTCTTTATTATCTTTTAATTTCAGCGTCTTAACCGCACCATTGGTATTTACTTCCGAACAGATCAGATTTGGATATTTAATACTGTTTATACCCAGATTATAGATCTTGATGATACGGCCAGTGCGGCCATAGGGATAATCTCCAAATACCTCACCAATCATGTGACCCAAGGCAACGTTATAGTCGGTATCATTACTGCTATTTCCAGAAATTTTATCGCGAATTTTATCTAAGATTTTCTGATTTTCAAAAGGGATAAACTCTTCTGAAAGTTCAGGGGAAATGCTTTCCTTAGGAACATTTGGAGGCGTGGTCACTGCAGCACGATCTGAATCACTGCCACTTCCGCCGCCACAGGCACTAAGTAAACCCGAGACAACAGCGAATCCGAATAGAGAAATCGGCTTTTTCATAAAATTTATTCCCTAAATTTCTATGCATTTTTATTTGATTATGACTAAAGATTAACCATCTCAAAAGTGAACAGCCAAACGCTATAACTGCCGATTGATATTTTTTCTTGGCACTGCTTCTGTTTGGCACGTTTCATCATTCATTAAAGGAACTGTTATTTCTGTAAATTTAATGTAAATATTAAATGACATAGATCATGAAAAAATGAGCGGCTAGCCTGCTGTTCTTGCTGATCAGTCTTAGGCTTGAGTAATTTTTTAGTCGAATAAATAAGAAACATTATCTGTAACAAAATGCATCATATTTGTAAACTAAGCGTTAAAATCAGCTCTATATGGCAAACCATTAAAATGTATCATCCTCCTAGAAAAGCGATTTTCCGGCAAAAGTAATTGTGTTGTTAAATATATAAAAAAACAATGTATTACAATTATTTAAATATACTTAAAAAGCTAGACTTTAGTGTAAAGGATTGTTTTTTTAAGCAACTTTTACTTTAGACTAGCTTTTCATTTTTTATATTTAAATTAACGGTTTAGGCAATGAAAATCCAAACAACATTATTAATCACTTGCGTGATAACACTAATGACAGCATGCAGCCAAGTTAAGACACAAGAATATTATGCTGGACATCTTGAAGAAGCACAAAAAGTCGTACAAAAGTGTGAGATTGAAGCCCGCAAAAACAAAGAACTAAAAGATAAGTTTGTAGAAAACTGTACCAATGCCAGCATGGCAGTCATGAATGGCATGCTTAACAATTTAAGCCAAGGCCTATTCAAATAAATACCTATAGCCTAACAACAAAGAGAACAATAATTTTGATGTTGGGCTATTTATATAGCCATAAATGGCTGTGTTTTTATTACTCTACTTAACCCGTTTACAATCTAAAAAATAATTTTACCCATTATATTTCAATATCTTGAAAAATTATGTTACTTTATTCAGACGTTTATACTCAAACATATTCCTATCCGCTTGTGCGAGTGCTTCAAATAAACCATGCGCTAGATGGCGCATTGCCATACCAATTGCTGCTCCGATGTTTGCCGTGCTAAACGCTTCGATCAAACGTTCAAGCAGACTCACATTACTAGACTCATCATTTTCAATGCTCAGAATTACGAACTCATCTCCACCCAGACGGGCGACAATATCATTAATCCGTACATTTTCCCGGAGCACCTGAGCCGCTTTCTGAAGCAGCTTATCTCCTTCATCATGCCCTAGGCTGTCATTGACTTTTTTGAGGTCATTCAGGTCAATAAATAATACAGCAGCAGGATGACCATATCGTTTGCAGCGCTCTTCTTCTGCCCATAGCAGTTTTTTCCAGGCACGCCGGTTATATAATCCTGTTAACTCATCTTTACTGGCTTCTTCCTGCAATAATTCATGTTGTCTGATCTGCTCGCTTTGACGCAGTTCCGCCTGCAAAATCGAACTCAGTAGTTGGCCAAATAACTCGACCATTCCCATATCCTGAAGAATCGCTTCGGATTTGATTTCCGGATCAATCGCACACAGTGTTCCAAACAGACTACCATCTTCATTGATTAAAGGCTGACCAATATAAGCCTTGATACTCACCTGCTGGTTAATCGGTGCAGTCGCATAAAGCGGAATATCTTCAGAACGAGGGGCAATTTTAGGTGCTTTACCTGCCACCATATGAGAACAGAAAGAGTCGGCCCATTGAAAAACCTGTCCAGCTTGTACATTGTAGCCATGATCTTCACTTTGCAGCACAATCCAGTCCTTAGCTTCTACTCGGGTGATCATCCATAAATTAAAGCCAAAATGCTGATGCAGAAACTGTAATACTGCCTGCCCAGCATCCTGAAAACTTTTAAAATTTATATTCTCCATCCGAAGTAACCCCTGCTCCACATTTGCCAAAATATGAGTAATATAAAATTGGAAGTATTAAACTATTTTTCTGTATTTAATAGCGTGTATTTATCTTATAACAGCTATAAAAATAAATATTCACAACACATCGTTTCATAAGTTTTCATTAAAGAATTAACCATAAAAAAAGAGGCCTAAGCCTCTTTTTTTCAAGCCTGAAATCTATGCCTCTGTCGGATTAGTCAATTCCGTCATTGGCCAGCGTGGTGTGGTTGTTACCGCCAAGCCATCATGCTGTCCTGCTTTTAGACGCTGATAGCCCGCAAAAGCAATCATGGCACCATTGTCTGTACAGAGTGCAGGTTCCGCATAATAAACCGAAGCACGAATCTTGGCTAAATCTGTTTCTAAACGCTCACGTAAACGCTTGTTGGCACTGACACCGCCCGCAATCACCAGACGTTTAAGCCCCGTTTGTTTCAGTGCTTTCACCGACTTTTTCACCAAAGTATCGACAATGGCTTCCTGGAAACTGGCCGCAATATCGGCATCGCGGTTTTCATCACCGAGCTTTTTCATCTGTACAGAAACAGCCGTTTTTAGACCACTGAATGAAAATTCCAAGCCTTGATGCAGCATTGGACGTGGGAATGCAAATGCATTTGGATCGCCCTGCTCCGCTAGTTTTGAAATATTCGGACCGCCCGGATATGGCAAGCCCATCATTTTCGCGACTTTATCGAAGGCTTCGCCGGCTGCATCATCAATAGATTCACCCAAGAGTTCATACTGGCCAATGCCATAAGCCGCCATGAGCTGAGAATGCCCACCCGATACCAACAATGCGACAAATGGAAACTCAGGCGGAGTTTCTGACAACAAAGGTGCCAGCATATGACCTTCCATATGATGCACACCAATTGCGGGTTTATTCAGCGCAAAGGCCAAAGTACGACCAAACAATGCACCTGTCATGAGTGCGCCCATCAGACCTGGGCCACGGGTATATGCGACTGCATCAATTTCTGATTTTTTCACGCCACTTTGTTCAAGTAGCTCATTGATGAGTGGAATCAATTTACGCACATGATCACGTGACGCCAGCTCTGGAACTACACCGCCATATTCTGCATGCAGTTTAATCTGGCTATAAAGCACCTGTCCGCGCAAACCCAACTCGCTGTCATACAGCGCAAGTCCTGTTTCATCACACGACGTTTCCAAGCCTAAAACGATCATTAAACTGCCTATAACCTGTATCAATTCTATTGCAGCAACTATTATAGACTTGTGGTATGAGATGTAAATGAGTAAAATACTGACCTTCACTTGTGATTGAGGGCAATTCAGCCCGAGATCTTACCCTAACTGATATGAGGATTCTTCATGCCACAAGTTAAATTGAAAGAAGGCGAACCAGTAGACGTAGCTATCCGTCGTTTCAAACGTTCATGCGAAAAAGCAGGTGTTCTTGCTGACGTACGTAAGCGTGAATTCTACGAGAAACCAACTCAAGAACGTAAGCGCAAAAAAGCTGCTGCTGTTAAACGCTACCAAAAGAAATTGGCGCGTGAATCAGTACGTACGACTCGCCTTTACTAAGATTAATTTGTGATTGATTGCCTGGAATAAATAATGACGACTTTAAAAGACCAAATCACGGATGTTTTGAAAGCAACAATGCGTGCCAAAGAAATGTCCAAGCTGACGGTCATTCGTAGTCTACAGGCAGCAATTAAGCAAATCGAAGTCGATGAGCGCAAAGAACTTGACGATGCTCAGGTTCTTGCGGTCATTGAAAAACAAATTAAACAACGTAAAGAATCGGTTAAAGCCTTTGCAGGCGCTGGCCGAGATGATTTAGCTAGTAAGGAACAAGCCGAAATTGAGATTTTGTCTCAGTTTCTACCAGAAGCTATGACTGAGGAAGAACTTGATTCCATGATTGCGCAAGCTATTGCAGCGCAACAAGCTACTAGCATGAAAGATATGGGTAAGGTGATGAATTCTCTGCGTCCGCTCATAGCCGGGCGCGCCGATCCTGCACAAGTTTCCGCCAAAATCAAAGCGCAACTTGCTTAATCCCTACTCTCTAGCATTTCCTCTTTAACGTTGAACTGCCTTTAATCAAAGACAGTTCTTGACGTATTCTTATTGCAAATTACAATCGACCTGATAACGCTTGAGTAATTGCATCTCTTTAGACGATTTCACGTCTACAATTACCTCCTGTTTACTCATATTTTGAAACTGACGATCCAGATAAGCACGATTCTGATCAGCGGCCTGATATAAACGATCAACATAACGTCCTACAATTCCACAAAATTTTGCATTCTGCTCAGGACTAAATCCCTGTTGCTGTGGATTTAAACCACTTAAAAATTGACGCGATTCCTTTTTATAATCCGCATTAATTCGCTCTACCGCTTCTACATATTCAACTGCACTCGCAGCAAATACCGCATAACTCCCCCCCAATAGACAGATGCCCAATAATATTTTCTTCATAGCATGCTTCAGATTTAATCGCACTGATCATTAAAAAAAGATTGTAGCCCGATTCAGTATATCCTGACCATATCATCCTGATATAAAAGCTTAAAATCTGACTAAGGCTTAAATTTTATATTGACGTGCCTGCTGCATCTGTTTCAGGCGTTGGTTAATGGTTGCCGATAAAGATTGATTATTTTTCGCTGTACGCTGTGCATGTAATAATGACTTGATGGCAGTTTCCTCATAACCGGACCAGTATTCTACTTCTGCACGATAACGCAGCACATTGGCGGCCTTGATTGCCGATGCAGGCTCTGCATTGGTCGCCAGTTGCATCAGTCGCCAGCCGCTCACATCGCGGGAATTGGCATTCAAAAACTTTTGTACAATCTGTTTAGCTTGATCAGGTTGCTGGGCACGAATCAAGACTTCTGCATATTTATAATTGAGCGCACGATTTTCCGGCATGATCCGCGCTGCCGAAGCCACACTTTTCAGCGCTGCATTCAACTGGTTCTGACCTAAGTAAATATCAGTCTGAAACAAGACCAATAAAGGATGCATCTGGTTATGCTTTTTCGCCTGATCTAAAGCAGCCTGTGCGGCCTGAAAATCACTTTGCTGTATCTGGTAGGCAGCCAAAGCAAGCTGACCGGCAAAATTATTCTGCCGATTCATCAAACTGAGCTGCTCCTCACTGGTCTGGCGAGACAGCACCCTGCTATACCATTTGATAATCTCAAAGTCCTGATCATTCAGCTTAGGTTTGACCGCAGGCAGCTGATTGGCACGCAAACGTGCTTCACTCATACGCTCAGTCGTCAGTGGATGGGTGAACCAGAAATCCGGCAGGAAGCTTAAGCGACTGGTCGAGCGATGCATGACTTCGAAGAAGTCAGCCATACTATGCGGGTTATAGCCCGAACGATACATATATTGCATGCCAATTCGGTCTGCTTCACGCTCCTGATTACGACTATAAGTCAGCTGTTTATCCATCAACGCGGCTTGCGAACCCATCATCACCGCAGCACCCGCATCACCATCCGCCTGAGAGGCCACCAATGCCCCGACCAAAATTCCGGCCAATGCCAGTAAACCCTGCCCTTTAAAAGCATCTTGAGAGCGACTGTAATGACGTTGTGTGACATGTGCAATTTCATGCGCCATCACCCCCGCCACTTCATCCATATTTCGGGCTGAATTGATTAAACCAGCATTAAGAGCAAACAGCCCTCCCGGCACAGCAAAAGCATTAATTTGTGGATCATTAATCACCAGCAAACCAATGGGCTGTTGTAACTGAGTCTGACTGAGAATATGAGAAAATACCGACAGCAGCTGGTCTTCCAGCCATGGATTCTGCATGACTGGCATTTGCTTATGCACTTCGCGATAGACTTTTTCACCGATCATTCTTTCTTTTTGCTGATCGAGTAAACCCACGCCTGTACCAATATCAGGCACAGAAAAGTGTGCAGTCGCTTGATTAGAATCATGGCTAGAGCTATGCCCTGTCACCATGCACATCGTTAAGCCACACGCCAACGCCAATCGTTTCAATGAAAAATCTCTAAATCTATTGTTCTAAGCTGCCTTGAATATAGCATTGAAAAATGGGCATATACGCAAGAAAATGTTATTTAATATTATTGAAACTCAGGATTAACCACATAGCGTGGCACTCGCCCTTCTAAAGCATCCACCAGATTCTGATAGGCCAATTCGGCCATTTTTTTACGGGTGGCAGTCGTCGCAGAACCCACGTGTGGCAATGTAACCACATTGTCCAACTGAAATAATTCAGATTCTTTTAAAGGCTCTTTCTGATAGACATCGAGACCGGCAGCAAAAATCTGCTTGGCTTTTAAAGCGTCAATTAAAGCCTGCTCATCAATGACTGAGCCACGTGAAATATTCACCAATACCGCATGTGGTTGCATTTTTGCCAACTCAACCGCTGTAATCAGCGCTTTGGAATCAGCATTTAAGTCAACCGCAATAACGACAAAGTCGGAACGCTGTAATAGTTCATCTAAGTCAGAATACTGTGCATTCAGGCCTTGGGCCAATTCTGGTTTTTCACGGCGGTTATGGTACAAAATATTCATATTGAAACCATAAAAACCACGACGTGCAACTGCAGCTCCAATATGACCCAGACCGATAATACCTAAAGTTTTTCCAAAAATATCCAGACCAAATTGTGCTTCACCAACAGTACGCTGCCATTGTCCTTGTTTGGTCCAGTGATCCAGATAGGCCACTTTACGTGCCGCAGACATCAGCAATGTAAAAGCCAGATCTGCCGTGGTTTCAGTCAGTACATGCGGGGTATGGCTGAGATAGATATTTTTTTCATTTAAATAATCAAGTTCATAGTTGTCATAACCGACACTGACACTGGAAATGACTTTAAGCCGGGTGGCAGTCGCCAGATTGTCACGATTCAGCAATCGACCTGCACCAATCATGCCATCGGCATCCTGAACCTCCTGCAAAAGCTGCCGGTTCACATCGCCTAACTTGGGTTGTATATAAGCGACATCATAATGTTGTTCAAGTTTATTTTGAATATCAGCATCGATCTGACTAAATACAACCACTTTTTGTTTCATATTTTTTATTCCAAACTCATATTATTTCAAGCTGGCAGACCTATTTTGCATAAACTGCCATAAACGTTTTTTCAGAATTGGCTGATCTAGCATTTCCTGTAAAGAAGCCAACTGGATTATTTTACTATTTGAAATATAAGGTACAGTTCCCAAAAAAATAATATTTTTCTCGGCACTCATCCCATCGAGAAAACCCTGAATATAAGAGTCCACACCGCGCCCATCCTGAACATTGGCCCAAGGAAATGGCCAGTTCAGCTCACAAAACTCGCTGACCACTGCACGCTGGATATTCGTCCATAAATTCTGGGTTTCTTCAGTCATTGCAGTCGCATCAATCACAATACTGCAATGGGCCAGACTTAAAATCTGCAAACTAAATGGCAGAATTTGTATGATTTCACGCTGTTCCTGAACCAGTACTGGCGTGGGCACTGATACCACAGGCATGACTTCAGCTTCGGGCTGAATAACCGGCTCAGGAATTGATAGATCTGTAAATACCTCGGGCTGCTTGGACTGAGGCAAGACAATGTCACTGTGAAATTCTGGTGCAGCCTGATCACGCCAGATCGAGACCTGATGTGGCTGACATGCGCTGTCCCTAGGAATCCAGAGATCAATTCCTAATGTTGCCAGTATGTCACGCTGATGCCCTATCATCTTTTCATCATCACCAATTTCAGGCTGAACATTTTAGCCGGATTGCCTCTACTTTGCCGAACTTTTTCCGCTTTTCTTTTTTATCCTGATGGATTCTAATACAAAGTCGATCTGCCTGCTAAAAACTGTACTTTTAATACGCAATTAAATCACTGCCTCTGTTATAACAGATGCAGTTTCAAACTGTGAATTGTTGTCTTCTTTTTTACATAATGGTTAAACTGTTTTTCTTCAACATTTGTTGAATAATCTGCTCTGCCTCAAAACCCAAGCGCCAATAAAGCAGTTCCATCACATCCAGTTCGTCCTGAGTCACAATACGGTCGCTCCACAAACAGGCTTCTGCGATACCCAAAATCCCGAGACGTTCACGCAGTAAAAGTCCCGCAATATCATTCAGAATTTCCGCCAGATCAATCGGCTCATCAGAAATTTCATTGTATAAGTCCAATTCTCGAGCCGACAAAATCCGGCTTAAAATGCGTTCGCGAACCTCAAGCTGGTTTCCGCTATTAATCTGCTGCACATGCAACAAGGCATCAATCAGACGCACAATCTGGGGCTTAACTTCATCCAAAGCTGTTGGAATATGTGCAGACAATAGATTCAGCTCATATTTGACACATTCCAGCAATAAGGCATCAAGCAAGCCAATTTCACCATCTTCCTGAATAATTCGTGCCAGTTTCATCAAAAACTGACGTGCAACTGTGGTGGGCATCCCGCCAATATTCTTGCAGGCTTGCTGGAAAATCGAAATATGCACCCGCCCATCCAGATTCAGCAGTGAATCTACAATGGCGCGGCTCACTTCAGCCTCAGTCGGAATAAATTCACGATATTGACGAATCATCAAAATGGCGACCATGACTTCACGCGAGCCGGTCGCCGTCTGCAATGCACGTTCGAGCAACTCCGGACGCGGCATACTCAGCCGCAGCTCCGGATTCAGCGGTTTAATCGCATCCTTAATCGCAAAACTGATTGGCGACAGACGCAACAACGGCAGAGGCTGTGGCGAACTCCAGCTCATCGCAGTCTCGGGCACCACTTCTTCCAGAGAACGAAATAAACTGAATAAAGGCTGATTCTTGAGTTTCTTCAAGTTCTCGAGCTGCAAATCCTGAATCAGGGCAGGATTTAATTCATAAATTCGTTGATTAATATTTGGGTGAATATTCAACCAGTTTTGCGGACTCAAGGAATTGGCAAAACACATATGGGAAATGGATTCGGCATATTCACTATAGATTTGCGAACCGGAATGATGCACATGAATTCTGAGTAAAGTCTGGATATTGGCATCATTTTGAATCAGGCGGCGAGTTTTCTGGTCATTCTTAAAAGTGCGTCCACCCAGTGAAATATATTTAATAAAGCGTGTGATTAATACACCTAAACTGCCAATCAGCCAGATTACTGCGCCAATTGCGACATAAAAGGTTTCAAACTTATTTTCACGTCGAATGCCAGTTCGATAGAAACCGGATTTGGCAATTTTGCTGCCCCACTGGCTAAAGGTGGTTAAACTGCTATACAAAATTTTTAAGCGGGTATTTTCCGCAGTTTCACCCGACAGAATTTTATTAAATTCGTGACTGAGTAAACCATATAGCTCGACTTTATCCAGAGTTTGTACCGCACCCCAGGTCAGAATAATCGCGGTATCTCGCGGGCTAAAACCCGCCGTCAGCGTATTAACTCCAACTTCATCGGGCAGTACATACACCGCCGGAGGTTCAATTAAAAAGGTATCGGCCAGCTGCTGGGTAATTTGCAGTGCCACACTTTCCTCAGGAATACTTTCCATCGGGCTGAGACGGCGCGCACCCATCTGTTTTGCCAGCGAATAACCGCCATTCCGGAAAAGATAAAATTCATAGATGACCGAGATCATCATGGCACATAACAGCAAAGCAATCAGATAAGGACTGAGCATATGCCAGAAAATAGACTGGGTAGAATCAACATAAAAAACGAATAGACCAACAACGGTATTGATAATAAAAATAGTTAACAGCACAGCAATCAAGCAGAAGCTTACAGGCAATACGATATTCTTGTTTTTTATAAAATCATATCCTACGTTGCGCAATGTAGAACCCTAGTTAAGATTATTTTCAATGGGTTCATCATAAAACAAAAAAGCGGGAAATTCCCGCTTTTTCATGATGATTTTAAGCGCTTAGACTTCACGTACGCCAGTTAAATCTACAGAAGCTGCATCGATATTCACATCGATGTAATTCCCTTCTTTCATGGCACTGTCACTACGTTTTTGCTGTAGATCATCCAGATACTGCGCATCAATACCACCCGCGACATAAACGCCGTCAAATACCGAACAGTCAAAATCTTTCAGATCTGGCACTTTGGTGGTTCGAACTGCATCTTTTAAATCTTCCAGATCCTGGAACACCAAACGGTCTGCACCAATAATTTCACGAATTTCTTCGACGCTACGATCTGAGGCAATTAGCTCTGATTTTGCCGGCATATCGATACCGTACACGTTTGGATATTTCACCATCGGTGCTGCGGAAGCAAAGAAGACTTTTTTCGCACCAGAATCACGTGCCATCTGGATAATTTCATTACAGGTCGTACCACGCACAATCGAGTCATCGACCAATAGTACGTTTTTACCCTTAAATTCAAGCTCAACCGGGTTCAGTTTTTGACGTACCGATTTTTTACGTAGTTGCTGACCTGGCATAATAAAAGTACGACCGATATAACGGTTTTTCATGAAACCTTCACGGAATTTCACACCCAGCATATTGGCAAGTTCCAATGCAGAAGTACGTGAAGTATCCGGAATCGGAATCACCACATCGATATCATGCTCTTCACCCCACTCGCGCAGAATTTTTTGCGCCAGCTTCTCACCCATTTTCAGACGTGCTTTATACACCGAGATTCCATCAATAATGGCATCCGGACGGGCAAAATACACATATTCAAAAATACATGGACGATATTCAGGATTGGTCGCACATTGCTTGGTAAAGAAATTACCTTGTAAATCGATAAATACCGCTTCACCTGGCTGAATATCACGCTCAACTTTGAAGCCCAGCGCAGTAATCGCAACCGATTCAGAAGCTATGATATATTCCATGCCCTGTTCAGTTTCACGTGAACCGTAAATCAGTGGACGGATACCATTCGGATCACGGAAGCCCACCAGACCTTGTCCGGTAATCATTGCTACCACACCATAAGCGCCTTTACAACGCTCATGCACACGTGTTACCGCATGGAAAATATCTTCCGAAGTCGGCACCAATTTGCCATGTTTTTGCAATTCATGCGCTAGCACGTTTAGCAGCACTTCTGAATCAGAATCCGTGTTCATATGACGCAAGTCAGTTTTGAACAGATCATCGTGAATTTCTTCGGCATTGGTCAAATTACCGTTATGCGCCAAGGTAATTCCATACGGCGAGTTCACATAAAATGGCTGTGCTTCTGCACTGCTCGATGAACCGGCTGTTGGATAACGCACGTGGCCAATACCGTAATTTCCTTTCAAGGCACGCATATGACGGGTATGGAATACGTCACGCACCATCCCATTGTCTTTACGAAGGAACAGACGCCCTTCATCACATGTCACGATCCCAGCTGCATCTTGTCCACGATGTTGTAACATCGTTAATGCATCAAACAACATTTGGTTAACGGGTGATTTACCAGCTATACCAACTACTCCACACATAGCAACCTCGCAGACAAGCTAGGATTAATAAAAAGGATTATTTGTAGACTCATCTGCAGCTCCAGATTTGGACGATGTTTCAGATGATACAGCTGAAGGTTTCGATGTCCCTTCAGGCTTGATATGTTGTAGTGCACCATTCGCGGCGTCTTTCGACATTTGAGTCGCCCAAGGCGCATAAGGCAATAAGGCTTGAATAAACTTGGACTGTTTCCAGTGCGGTGAGCTTTCTACCCACGGGCCAATACCTTGCATGGTAATCAGCACAATCAGCAAGCCTTTCAGGCTACCAAAGACACCACCTGCCAGACGGTTAAGCGGACCCAGTTTAAGACTCTTTAAAATACGGTTTAAAAGCGCAGTGACGATCCAGGTCAGAACCACAATTAACAGGACGATAAAGGCGAAGGCTGCTATCTTTTGTACGACTGGATCTGTACTCAGAGCAACCATAGACGGCGCAAGTAGCGTTGAATATTTTGCCGCAACAATCAGGGCAAAGATCCATCCCACTAAGTTCGCAAAGGCTTTAATAAATCCTTGACGCAAACCGTTGAGCCCTCCAATGAGCAAGATAATCAGCAGAAAGATATCAATGGCATTCATAGGATTTAAAGTGCGTCTACACAATCTTTTACAAGTTCAGGTCCAGTATAGATGAGGCCACTATAAACTTGTACAAGGCTGGCACCTGCCTGTTTCTTGGCAACAGCATCTGCGCCTGAAAGAATACCACCCACACCAATCAAGGGAATTTGTCCTTTTAACACCTGAGCAAATGCAGCCAGACATGCGGTACTTTTCTCAAAGACTGGCGCGCCAGATAGACCACCTGCCTCCTCTGCATGCGCCAGACCTTCCACCCCTTCACGTGACAGTGTGGTATTGGTCACGATCAGACCATCAATCTTGAATTGCAGTAACTGCTTGGCAATAAAGGCAATATCGGTTTCGTCCAGATCAGGCGCTACTTTAAGGACCAAAGGTACATAATGCTGGTATTCCTGCGCCAATTCAAGTTGACGGTTTTTCAATGTTTCAAGCAGTTCGGTCAGCGCATCACCACTTTGTAAACTGCGCAGATTTTTGGTATTGGGAGAAGAAATATTGACGGTAATGTAAGACGCATAATTATAGACTTTTTCTAAACAAATAAGGTAATCATCTACTGCTTTTTCTACCGGAGTATCAGCGTTTTTACCGATATTGATGCCGAGAATGCCTTTAAATTTGGCAGCTTTGACATTTTCCACCAGCTGATCTACACCCTCATTATTAAAACCCATACGGTTAATAATGGCTTTGGCCTGTGGCAAACGGAATAACCGCGGATGGGGATTGCCAGCTTGCGGTCGCGGGGTAATGGTGCCAATTTCAATAAAACCAAAACCTTGACCAGCAAGGGCGTCAATATAAGCACCATTTTTGTCTAAACCTGCCGCAAGACCTACTGGATTGGGAAATTCGATTCCCATACAAGTCACAGGTTTCGCAGCAACATTTTGACGCATCAAGCCCATTTTATGGGATGATTTTAATAGTGATAGTGTCAGCTCATGTGCACGCTCTGGTGCTAAAGAAAACAACAAAGGGCGGGCTAGAGAATACAACATATCTAGAAAAGTCTACTGCTTTTTAAGTCGGCATATTATAGGCATAGGCTGACAAAAAAACCATGCTTTGCAAATCTTTATTTTTACCGTTTATTGCACGGTCGCGGTTAATTTAATCTGTCCTGCTTCATTATTTAGTTCCATTTTCTCAACACTTAGACCCATTTGTGCCAGTTGAGTCAGGAAGTTTGCCAATACTGCATAATTTTCATGCATGACTGCCAATTGAATTTTCCCATCTATTTGCTGCGATGCAACCGAAAGACCTTGTTGCTGTGCCACCCGCTGTACTTTCTCTGCGGCATCCAGCTGCATGTCTCCAGCAGGTTTCATGGTGACTGCATTACTTTGCATCCAGACAATGGTATCTTTCAGCTGATTTAAACGTTTCTGCTGGGTGTCTGCTGCCTGATGCATATACCAGAGTGCTGAACTGACCGCAGCCACAACTACAAAAATAGTGGTAAAAATCACCAATACCCGTTCACGTGCCGAGAGACTGTCCAGATAATCCCTCAGTTTTTCAAAAGACTGATCCATGCGATTTTGTAGCGCTTCGATGGCTTTCATTATTGCACCCTCACCAGCCCAATGGCACCTGTTCCGCTGGCCTGAATATTCCCCAGCTCCACTTTAAAGCCTTGCTGACTCAATTGCTTGGTCAATGCATTTAGCATATCTGATGAATTGGCCTTGAGCTCCATACTCAACACAGACGCATCATAATTGATCCGTTGTGCCACAATCTGGTTCTGCATCAAGACTGGCCCCACCCGGCTAATCAGCTGCAATGCCTGTGTATCGGCAATCTGGCTTTGACGCAACTGCCCTTCAAACTGGCTTTTGATATTCTGCTCAGTGACCGGATAATTTTGCCCAAACCAGTACTTGAACTGATCAACGGCCTGTGCAGCGGTCTGATTTGCCACTTTTTTGTATTGATACCAGCGCACCGCATCATAACCAAACTGTAAGACTAATATGCCCAGAAATACAGCTGCACATGCTTTCCAGTAACCGGAAATGGCACCTTCAGATTTGGCTTTGGGCAATACATTAAACGCATGCTGTTTAGGTTTTTTCAATACAGGAAGGACATACTGAAAAGATTCTAACTGCTCCTGTGTGACCAGTGCTTCTAGGCTACTTAACTGATCCTGACTCAGATTACTGACTTTATAATGCAAATCTTTGGGCTGATAATCCAGATACAGACTCAGATCATCCAGTGACTGGCCGATATATTCTGCTTCTCGTACCAACAAGCGCCCACCAATTTGGGTAATCATCCGCTGATTGGCTTCAGGAACCGGCAGCACCAAAAAGTCTGGCAGCAAAGCCGCCAGCTTGACGGGAATCAAGTTGAGAGAATACTGCAAGGTCTCGAGGGTCGAATTCGCAACCCCCATAATACTGACCTGATCAGGCTGCTGAAAATGATGCAGCACTTTCATGGCATCGACGGGCAGCACCACATACTCTTCAAGCAGATACTTGATGCCCTCATTGCCCATTTTTTTATATTGGCTCTTGGGCAAAGTCTGCTGCAAAATTTGCACATGACGGCTCGGGAAAAACACTACTGCTTCTTCGCCATGATGAGCCTGAATCTCCTGAATCAACTGCTCAAGTGTGGCCGCAGTGTTCCAGAATTCCCCAGTTGACCATTGCCAAACCCCATTGGCCTCAGGCATCCATAAATACAACATCGATTGTGTACTACCGTTTTAATTGGTTTTTATAATGTAGGAATAAAACTTTTAACTGTTGTCGACAAACCCGCGGCAATGACTGGCTGCGCATAGATACGTGCTTCTGCCAATGCATAGGGATGAAAAGACTCCGCCAGCAAAATAGAAGAAATGTGCGCCACCACATTCATATGACACACCACGGCAATTGATTCATAAGGCAGTTGCGACAACCATTCAACCGCGACCTTGGCATCATCATCGGGTTTAATCGCATTACAGATCACCACGGGTACATCTTGAAAATACTGCTGCAGATGAGCCAGGGTCTCTTGTGCACGCAATAAGGGACTCACCACAAATACTTCAGGCTTAATCATATTTTTTAAGAACTGTGCGGCTTGCTCAGCCTGCTGATGACCACGCTCCGTCAATGGACGCTTGCTATCATTGCCATTGACTGGTGGAGCAGCCTCACCATGTCGCACTAAAGTCAGTTGCATTGGGTTTCCTTATTTTCTTTTGCCTGCATGATAACTGGCCAATATGACAATTCACATACAGTCTCTTTGGGTTATAGATCAGACTTGATGATGTGGCAAGACAAATTCCACATCACTGCGATGACCGTTTTTCATCAATGACAATGCAATGCTGAGTGGTGGTGCACCTTCAAAAATCACATCATACAAGGCAGAAGTAATTGGCATATAGACATCCAGTTCTTCGGAACGCGCCTTGACCTGTACGATGGTATTGATCCCTTCTGCAGTTTGACCCAGTTCAGTAGTAGCCTGCTCCAAAGTCTTGCCTTTGCCCAAGGCAAAACCAACCTGATAATTACGACTCAGCGGACTGCTACAAGTCGCAAATAAATCACCCACACCGGAAAGCCCGAGGAAAGTCAGCGGATTCGCGCCCAATTTTACCGCAAAACGGCTCATTTCGGCCAGTGCACGGGTCAGGATCATACTCTTGGTATTTTCACCCACGTTATACGCGGCTGCCATCCCCATCGCGACGGCATAGATATTTTTCAAGGCACCACCGAGTTCTACACCATGTACATCATCACTGGCAAAAACACGGAACAAGGCACTATGTAAGGCTTGCTGTACGGCATAACGTACCAGCTCAGATTCGCTGGCAATCACGGTTCCTGCCGGCTGACCTGCCACAATTTCCTTGGCGAGATTCGGCCCGGACAGCACTCCATAAGGCACTTCTGGCAATACTTCCCGAATAATATCACTCATGAAGCTAAAAGTTTTGGCTTCAATCCCTTTGGTGAGTGAAATCACGGCTTGTGA
>NZ_PHRG01000029.1 GCF_002803605.1 Acinetobacter pseudolwoffii | reverse complement strand
AAGGTATTCACCTTCCGATATAGAGATGCATAGGAATGTTTTTCACACTCCTCATCATCGTCCCCAACCAGTTGATAGTCATCGTATACACTGATCAAAAGATCAGAAACAGTATTAATTTTCCCCAAAAACTGCATATTCTTTTTCAAATAAATGTCATGTAATTTTTCTGGTGCAACTGTTGTATCTACCGCCATATTGGTATGTAGCACAATGAAGCATGGGACTGTTGCATTTCTCAACCTTCATTTTTTTGCCAATACTTTGCCCAGATTTGGCAATAAGGTAGGCTTGAATCACCAGCATGATCAGTAAATAGACCGCAGTTGCAATCCAGGCTTGTTGAGAAAACATCTCAAACATCTGGGTTTGCAGTTGCTGCGCCATGGTAGGATCAGCATCACTGTTGAGTATCACATTCATGAACTCTTGGTTCAATTCTGCAAAGCGGACTTCCTGTTCAGGGGTGAAGAATCCAGTCAGAATAAAAGTCGCTGGTAACCAGAGTAACTGAAGTTTTGGCATCGCAAGAAGTACATAACATCGCGATTGCGATCGGTGTCGATCCGGGTTCAGATGACCTGTCCGAGCTACGTTATGGCAAAATCTGTATTCTGGCCGATGCCGATTCCGACGGTCTGCATATTGCAACTTTGCTCTGTGCCCTGTTCGTCAAGCATTTCCCGACCGTGGTGGAAGAAGGGCATTTATTCGTTGCCATGCCGCCCTTGTATCGGATTGATGACAACAAAGACGTGCACTATGCCCTGGATGATGACGAGCTCAATGGTATTTTGAAAAAATGCAAAAAGGTCAATACAAAGCCGGCGATATCTCCAGCGACCGGAATCGTACTCAGCGCGGCATCTACCCCTACCCCTTGCTTGGTAAATGGAA
>NZ_PHRG01000028.1 GCF_002803605.1 Acinetobacter pseudolwoffii | reverse complement strand
TTTGGTCTGCTCTTTGCTTTTACGGCCTTTGAAGTATTTACCCAATTCAAGATTCTGAATCGCAACACCCCACTGGAACAGCAAACAGAATGGCACTGCATAAATTGGTTGTAGTAAATAACCCGGTTTCCAGCGCTGTTCCGGGAACAGACGCAATAGACCATAACCGATATCATCATCCATACCTTTAATATTGGTATAAGTATGATGTTTAAAGTTATGGGTTTGACGCCAGTTATCCGAAGTACCTACGATATCCCATTCATAGGTCTGACCATTCATTTTAGGATCATTCATCGTGGCTGATTCAGGGGCCGAGTAAAGCTGCGGTGCAATTGAGCCAAGTGATCGCCATAGAAAATAATAAGCCACAGGCCGTAAAAACTGCATTCCCCTGCTTTGACAGTCCTTATGAACAAACCCTCAAAATCCCCTCTTTGAACTTTAGTTTCGGTATTTTTTGCATCTCTGAAAATAGATAAACTACCATGTTGATAAAGACTCAAAGTTACTTCTTTTTGATCATATATCGGTTCACGCATATCTTGCCAACTACTGCTAAAGATACCGCCATCCTGAAAACAATCTTTAAATTTATGACCGTCTCTTTCCCGATTCCCATACATAAGAATCCAATACAGAATTAAATCATAATTAAGGGAGACTATAGTTTTAAACTGTTTTGTAAATTGATATAGCTGAGGTAATTGATCCGCGATATCAGAATGTACACAATGAACTTCCTTCACCACTTTAATAAGAGCTTCTTTTATATTTTAGGTTAAGCCGGGAACTTTAAGGATACTGCCAGTGACAAACTGGAGGAAGGCGGGGACGACGTCAAGTCATCATGGCCCTTACGACCAGGGCTACACACGTGCTACAATGGTCGGTACATCCAGGGATACAGGCTTAAAATATCCAGTGCATACTCAGACGTGCCTTGAAAACGCGTCATAATGGCAATTGCCATCTGCTTTTGCTGGGCACGTGCGGCATTCGAGGTTTCAGTCAACACCAGCATCGCGCCAACACAGGCCAAAATAGTAATCGGCACAAAAATCAGCGCAATCAACTGTCCATAGGCGTGATTTAAGTGTAGGCGTTTAAACAGCTTTTTAT
>NZ_PHRG01000027.1 GCF_002803605.1 Acinetobacter pseudolwoffii | reverse complement strand
ATCCGCCACTTTGGGATGATCGCCCTTAATCCAGGCCGGAATCTCCTGATGCGCGGGAAGCAGCCAGGTAATGGCGCGTTCATGTCAGAGACACTGATATTAGTCAGACGCGGTTTTTTGCCATACATTTGCTCAACCGTTGGCGCGAAGACGATATCACAACCGACGTCTGCCAAAAGCTGCTGGTCCTGCTCCAGCGTACGCGGGTAGTTATCAAAATCTTCATTGGGTCCAAACTGGATCGGATTGACAAAGATACTGACCACCACCACATCACACAGCTTACGCGCTTCACGTACCAGATTTAAATGACCCTGATGCAGATTGCCCATGGTGGGTACAAAACCAATAAGCAGATGGATCAGGCAGCTGCTGCACTGAACCTTCCAGCTTGGGATGCCGATGTTAAACTGCTTTCAGGTGGTGAACGCCGCCGTGTGGCACTGTGCCGTTTGCTCTTGTCTAAGCCAGACATGTTGCTTCTTGACGAACCGACGAACCATTTAGATGCATCATCTGTTGCCTATTCCAGACTGAATACATCAGCACTGTCAATAAAATCCTGTAGACCATTTTCGGCCTTGCTGGAAATCACTTGACCGAGTGTCGCAGAAGGGCAATCCGTACTTGCTTCAAAGAAAGTACATTGAATATTCAATGGCAATGCCGCTTGCGCCATCATGCGCCCGAGCTGACCGCCGCCAAAAATACCGATGGTTTTATCCATGATGTCTGTCCCGTATGAAGCTTGGTTTTAGTTTTGACCAGGAAT
>NZ_PHRG01000026.1 GCF_002803605.1 Acinetobacter pseudolwoffii | reverse complement strand
GCATTATGCAGATCTTGCGGATGCAGTCCATTGTTCTCAAATCGAGACCTGGCAAAAGCTCGGCMTTCATAAAAATCATATTCAACGCCTGAAAGACTTTCAAAGCAGCGAATCTCAAACCCATTTTCAGCACAGTCTAGAACAGATTCAGTTGCACAGTGATTTTGTGCTTTTGCATACAGATGCTGAATATCCACAACAACTGAGTCATTATGAGCATAAGCCGCCACTTTGATGATACGACGGATCAGATTAGTGCGCAGTTACACAGTAGTCATGGTGCTAGCCAGTTGAATTTAGGAAATCTCAGTCATCCTAAAGAAACCGAATCGAGTGAAGGTCGTGGGGAAGGGTTTGAACTAAGGACAGATCAGTGGGGGGTGGTACGAGCAGGGCAAGGTTTACTGATTTCATGAATTAAAAAGTGTGAGAATTTATTTCAGTCAATGCTCTGAAAATTAACAGTTTTTCATGTTTTTTTATTTGAAATCTAATACTTATGCATTGCCCAATTTGCTTTCGATGTAGAACATACCGGTGAATGCTGGCTGCATATCTTGATGATGAGTTTAGGAATTTTTATTGTCTTTATCTGCTGTTATAAGCTTGATATCTTTATTTCTATTGGTTTTTTAATTTTACTGTCATTAATTTTAAACTTTTAAATTATATCCTTTGATATATCCAGAACCACAGCGCAGTCCTTTAAATCGTATGGCTTTGCATGCCAATTATCTGGCTTTTAGCCAGCCGCTGAGTGGTGTTCCGGTTGAGATTGAAGTCGTAGTTCCGTTTTGATGTGGATTATGAAAACGATGGTATCCGGTCAAATTAGTTCTATTTTGTGTAATCATTCAAAATGGTATTTGCCATTTAAAATGGGCTGCCT
>NZ_PHRG01000025.1 GCF_002803605.1 Acinetobacter pseudolwoffii | reverse complement strand
ACTAAAATTTGCGCTAAACAATAGCACTGCTCAGTTTCTATAAAATGGGCTATAATGTGTCCCTCATTTTTTTATTTCATCGAGCTCTATGGCGTATCGTCAACAAAGTGTATCGTTGGATCTTGACACTGATGTCACCCACCAATGCACTTTGCATCATACTCGCGATCAGCATCTGATCGGGATTATCGAATTCAGTAAACCGAGTTTTGCACTGCGCTGGCAAGATCACATAAGAGGAATCCGGATCGGCCTGTTTGCGTTCTGCCATCATCTGGCCCAGATAGGACAAGACTTCGACCTGTTCAGACTGGGCGCTTGACGCTTCCATCGCCAGCGTATGCGGATTTGTGGATATAAAACCTTACCGGCTGCAAACCCCAATTTCAGGGCAAACTCAGGGGTAATCGGCAATTCGCCAAACTTTCCACGAATACCGTCCGTACCAAAATAACTCATCTTTATCTCACTTCTTAGCGGATGATTGATCTCACCCATTTTTTCCCTGTGCCACACTTTACACCAAAATAAAAAAGCCGTCATTTGCATGACGGCTTTTAAAAACTTTAAATCACAGGAGATTAACCCACGCGATAGTTGGGTGCTTCTTTGGTAATGGTCACATCATGCACATGTGATTCCGACATACCGGCAGAAGTGATTTTCACAAACTTGGCATTTTGACGCAGGTCTTTAAGCTGGAACATTACACCGCAATTTTATGGGATACACCGCCTCTAAAACTCAAGTGATGATCGGTTTAGGAATTTCTTCGATCAGTGATAGCTGGTACAGCTTTGCCCAGAATGTGAAAACTATTGAAGAATATTATGCCTGTTTAGCTCGCAATGAAATTCCGGTATTTAAAGGACATGTCTTAAATCAGGAAGATTTGATTATTCGTCAGCATATTCTGAA
>NZ_PHRG01000024.1 GCF_002803605.1 Acinetobacter pseudolwoffii | reverse complement strand
CCGCCACATCCCGCCAATATTAGTGCCAAAGTAAGAGCAGATAATTTAATACCTAATTGTTTACTAATCATTTAAATCCCCAAGACCCTCTATTATAGAGTTTGTTATCAATCTTTATTTAATTATGCGTTATGTAACCACAGTTAAGCTTTTATGTAAATAAAGGTAAGCCAAATGTTTTGTATGCTAGCTTATATCAATAAAGTGATTTATTGAAAAAGTTCGTCCTATGGTCGAAGTAAAAGCACGCCGTGTTGGTGGTGCTACATACCAAGTACCTATGGAAGTACGCCCATCCCGTCGTACTGCCCTAGCTATGCGTTGGTTAGTAGATGCTGCTGCTAAGCGTTCTGAAAAAACTATGGCTTTACGTCTTGCTGGCGAGTTGCTTGATGCATCTGAAGGCAAAGGCGCTGCGGTTAAGAAACGTGAAGATGTGCACCGTATGGCTGAAGCCAACAAAGCATTCTCTCACTACCGGACAAAGTCTTTACTGAAGGTATTGGCAAAGTCACTGCACAAGATGTCAAATATGCAGAAGACCTCGGTTTCCGTATCAAGCACCTGGGAATTGCACGCCGCACCGATGCCGGGATTGAACTCCGTGTTCATCCAACCCTGATTCCTGAAGAAGAACTGATTGCCAACGTCAATGGCGTGAAAAACGCCGTACTGGTACAAGCCAATTGACCTATAGTTTATATGAATACTCCTATTGTATTGCCTGAATTTCACTACACTGGATTGTAAATATATTCAAATCTTGTTCTTCAGACAGACACATGGAGTCATGTATGACACAGCATTACGATACTGACGTATTGGTGATTGGCACAGGACCTGCAGGGTCGACCTTAGGTTTAGCACTGGCAAATTATGGGGTCAAAGTTCAACTCTTCACACATAACACGTTTATCGTTGCAATTTCAACTGGATGAAACTTATATCGGGCAACGGATCGACCAGATTGCCGCGATGGTCTGGAGCGATTT
>NZ_PHRG01000023.1 GCF_002803605.1 Acinetobacter pseudolwoffii | reverse complement strand
TGCCAGATGCGGGCACTAGCCAGCAACAGTTATTGATGAACCTGTCCAATCAGATGCCCTTACAAGCACTCGAGGTTGCACAAAGTTCATTGTTCTAGCGCAGATCAGTAAGCCCAACTTTGAAAAATATATTGTGATGAATCATGTCTTAAGCAATAAAATTATGACTTTTAATGCAGTCAATTCAGGCAGTATAGAGATAGAGCTATTGAATCAAAATGCAGCAGGGCGACGTTATTTTCAGCAAGATGGAAAGTTATGTATAGCACTGCCATTTTCTCAACAGAAATTGTCTGAACTGAATCTGAAGCAGGATAGCTGTGTAAAAATCTAGAAGGCCAAAATAAAAAATCCCCGACGAATCAGGGATTTTTTATTTTTGCTCTATGCGTTAGAAGGTCGGTTTTACCACGACCAAAATTACCACATTGCAAAATTAAGTCTTTTCTAGATTTGCTATCAGCATGATGTGCGGCATCATTACCCAAATAACGAATATTAAGATGCCATGAAAGTGCGGTATCATTTTCAGCAGCCTGATCTGGTCAGTTTTAAGGGGTTTGCGAATTCGGCCCTCGGGACCTTGCAGTATTCTCTCAACTTGATTCCCGTCAAGGTGGCGGCTTTTCTTCCAGACTTTTTGGTGCTGCCGGTTCCTGAAGCCAATCAGCGGATGATTACCCAAATTGGTGGGCGCTTGTAGGTACGAGAAGCAGAATATATCGGCCAGTCACTGGATGATCTGAGTCTGTATCTGGATTATCAGCCCAAAGATTTGCATTATAAAGTCAGTAATCTGAGTCAGGATCAGTTAAGTAGCCTAGAAGCACTGGTCATTACGTCATCAAGGTTGGACGAACCGCTCTAAAAACGCTTAAACTAGCTTTTTAAGTTGATCACAAGGTGAGTATGATGACCATTAAACGTCGTTTCATTGCAGGCGCAAAATGTCCAAAATGTCAGGCGTTAGATCGTGTCGTCATGCTGACCTCTGGTGAAGATGAGTGGATTGAATGTATCGAGTGTGGTTATGAAGAAAATCGTCCCATGATGATGGGGATCAAGCGTGGTCTGTTCTCTAACGAGGCAGGGATGGGTTCGGCACCGAATGCTGCTGCAGCCTCGGATGTCAAACATCCAGTCAACCAGGGTCTGGTACAGATGCTCGGAGTATTTGTAGATACCTTTGTGGTGTGTTCATGTACCGCGATTATTATTCTGGTTTCGGGTCTGTAT
>NZ_PHRG01000022.1 GCF_002803605.1 Acinetobacter pseudolwoffii | reverse complement strand
GCTCAAAGAAAACAAGATTGATTTCGAACTCTATACCGCAGGTCAGTATAAACGTACCGTGACCATGTTTGGTGAAAACACCAAAGAGGGCAAAGCCAAGTTTGAGGAAGAATTGCAGCAGACTCATGCTTTATTCAAACACTTTGTTGAGAAGTATCGCCCGCAGCTGAATGTTGAAAAAGTGGCCACTGGCGAGCACTGGTATGGCCGTGATGCACTGGATCTGAATCTGGTAGATAAACTGCAAACTTCAGATGAATATTTACTGAACTTGCTAACCCAGCATGATGTTTATTCCTGAAGTTTTAGGGGATGCACAATCTGGTGTGACCTCAGTACGTATCAAGTCGACCCAGGATGACTCTTAGGCGGCCCTGTATGGCTTGCTGGAACAGCAGGTCAATGAATGGCAGGCAGAAGTCGTAGATGAAGAGCCGAAGTATATGAGTTAAGATTACAATGTATTCAAAAGCACACTATCGGTGTGCTTTTTGATTTTAAAGGGTTGGGGAATAAGTTAGATACTTCATCATCAAATCAGTCAGTTCCTGTATCGCGAAGCAAAATTGCTGGACGACTGGAAATTCCGCGATTGGTTGGATACCTTGGCTGAAGATATTTCTTATACGCTACGTACCACACCAAACGCGCAAACCCGTGACCGTCGCCGTTCAGTTGAGCCACCGACGACTTGGGTATTCAACGATACCAAAGACCTTTTAGAGCGTCGTGTCGCACGTCTTGAAACCGGTATGGCTTGGGCTGAAGAGCCTCCATCACGTACCACTCACATGGTGAGCAACGTGATCGTATAAATTTGCAGTGCCCAGATGTAGTAGTCCATACCTACGCCTGGAGAATATTCGATACCTGACAGTGGAGGGTATGCCATCCAGCCTGTTGCAGCGAATTCACCTAACGCAAGTGAAACCATCATCAGACCCGCAGCGCCGGCAAATAACCAGGTAAAATAACTGGTCTTGGTCATGAGTTTGGAAATAGCTGTCATGGTGATTTTGACCGGAGCAGGCAGATCTACACCGCCTGCCTTCAACGCTGTATCCCGATGATGCAGCTCATCTTCGTTCATCTGTTCCAGAATACGGCGAGAACGCTCATCTTGCAGCGGCAACTGACTGATATGATGCTGCAAATGCATGCTCACCTGACGTTCAGTTTCTGCGACAAAACCCAGACTGTATTTATCACCGGCAATTCCGGCCAGCGCGCCCATACCAAAGGACAGGCTGGTGCCGCCTTGGGTTACTTTATTCTGGCACCTTATATGAGCGATACAGTATATGGTCTGGTTTTTGGTTTAATTGGCGGGGTGATGGTCTATCTGGCACTGGACGAGTTATTGCCGACTGCAAAACGTTATTCCGAAGGGCATGAAACGGTATATGGACTTGTGAGCGGTATGGCTGC
>NZ_PHRG01000021.1 GCF_002803605.1 Acinetobacter pseudolwoffii | reverse complement strand
AGGCAAGTACTTAAATAAATGGCTTTTATCTTCTTTTAGCCAGGTGAAAAAGGCTTTGAAATTATTGAAATGAGAGCATTTGTACCAAATGGCAATAAAGCAGATTTCTGAAATTGTAAGTTGAGCAGTTCTGATTCTTAAGGAACCACGGTTTTGTTTGAGAAACTCCCAATAAGTTGATTCAAATTTAAGAAAAAATCATTAATTACGCTGAATAATTCGGTACTATTGAACATCAGGACTAGAGTTGTGAGTTTGGTGTGGTAACTCAACTGATGGCTCTAGTCCTCTTATTTTTCAAGTCAATTTCTTATCCGCGATTCGGGTTAATTAAGGATGCATAAGCTTCCTTTTTTATAGACAAATGTACAAGAAACAATACTATAACTTTACACTAGTTCTATCTGCATACCTTTGATTTATACTAGCCGGATAACATTACCGGCTTTAAATCAGTTTAGCGACTTTATGAACTTAAAGAAAAATAAAAGACAGCTTGTCTGGGGGTTAAATCTGCTTGCATCGATGATGTATGGCAGCTTTGCTCATGCGCAGAGCATCAGCTTTCAGGACGCTGAACGTCAGTTGTTGCAAAACTCTTATAGCAGCCAAGCCTATCAAAGTCTGGAGCAGGCTTCAAAACTTGAAGCTGAAGCAGTAAAAGGCGTAGGTCTGCCGCGTGTCGATCTGAATGTTCGTGCGTATGCCTTTCATAATGAACTCGATCTGCCTTTAGGTGCATTAAAAAATAATTTAGAGCAATCCTTAACGGATGGTGTCAATAATAGAATTGATGAACTGAACTTAGGTGATCTGGCTGACCCGCTAAAAAATAGTTTAAGACAACCTATTCAAAATGGAGTTGGCTTAATTCCTGATAGTTCGCATGTCGTGCTGGATGATCAGGTGATTCGCCCGACGGTTTCAGTCATGATGCCGCTTTATACCGGTGGACTGACAAGCAGCGCCAAAGAAATCGCCAATATTCAAGTAGGTCGTAGTCAGCTCAGCAACAAACAGCAGCAAGATACGCAGCGTTTTGAACTGATTCAAAGTTATTTCAATGTCCAGCTCCAAAAGCAACTGCATGCAGCAGCACTGTTTAACTTGAATGCCATGCAGCAGCATTATCGCAACGCCTTAAAGATGGAACAGCAAGGTTTTATCAGTAAAGGCCAGCGCATGCAATTTGAAGTGGCACGTAATAATGCCGAACGCAGCCAGCAAAACACACAAGCCAATTTGAATGCTGCGCTGTTCCAGCTGAATAATCTGCTTCAGGAAAGTAGCATCACCGAACTTTCGACGCCTTTATTTGTCAATAAAACCGAGCCACAGGCCTTAAATCATCTGCTAAAAACTTTTAGTCAGAACTCTGCGTTGATTCAAAAAATGCAGCTGGATACCCAATTGGCCCAAGCCAATGTCAAAGCCCAGCAAGCGGCAAAAAAACCGAATGTTTTTGCTTTTGGTGAATATAGTCTGGATCAAAATGAAAACTGGATTGTCGGAGTTGCCGCACGTTATAACCTGTTTTCCGGAATTGATAAAAACAAAAATATTCAGGCTGCCGAACTCAAACGCTCTGCTACAGAATTACTCACTGCACGCACCCAGCAAGAAATTGAAAATTTGATCTATAAATCTTATAGCGAAGCACTCAGCGCACAGCAAAGTGATGCGCTTCTGGCACAAAACTTGAAAGCCGCACAGGAAAATTTACGCATCCAAGAATTGTCTTTTAAAGAAGATATGGGCACCGCCACACAGGTCATCGATGCACAAAATATGCTGAGCGGACTACGAGCTGAAACTGCCTTGAATGCCTACAAATATGTGATGTCACTGGCCACCCTATTACAAAGCCATGGCTCGATTGCAGAATTTCCGAACTACATCCAACATACCAACACCCACTCTATTCGCTAATGGAGCCGAACATGAACGAAGATCAAAAATCCAATGATCCTGTGAATGAAGCGGCTTCATCCAGCGATACAGAAAAATCGCCTGCACAACAGGTAGAAACAAAAACTGAAATAGAAAATAACGCGACGACTTCCACCGAGCATGAAGAAGCTCCTGAAATCTCCAAAAAGAAAAAATATTTATTGCTCGCCCTGATTCCAGTTCTGCTGGCAGTCATCGCTTTTGGATTATGGAAAAGCTATCAACCCGCTCCGCTTGAATTGCAGGGTCGTGTAGAAGCTGAAACGGTTCAGGTGGCGACCAAAGTGCCAAGCCGTATTGAAGAAATTTATGTAGCAGAAGGTCAGCAGGTCAAAAAAGGCGATGTGCTGGTGCGCTTAAACAGCCCGGAAATTCAGGCCAAAAAACAGCAAGCTGTAGCGGCTTTGCAATCTGCGCTGGCCTTACAATCGACTGCTGAACGTGGCTCGCAGGAAGAAAATATCGCCAGCCTGTATGCCAACTGGCAATCGCTGAAAGCACAGCAAAATTTAACCAAAGTTTCTTATGAGCGTGGTGCAAATTTATTTAAGGAAGGTGTGATTTCACGCCAGCGCCGTGATGAATTGTATGCAGCCAGTCAATCAGCGGCACAAATGACAGAAGCAGCGTATCAGCAATACGCACGTGCCAAACGTGGCAGCACCTCGCAGCAAAAGAGTTCTGCCGATGCACAAG
>NZ_PHRG01000020.1 GCF_002803605.1 Acinetobacter pseudolwoffii | reverse complement strand
AGCTTATTGAAGGGGCAATACAATTTAGTGACGAGTAAAGCACGTAGTCTTCATGGATTTCTGAGTGGAATTTACGCCTCACTATGTGCATATCAATTAACCCATCGAAATAAGCCAACAATTCAAATTAAGGAATCATCGGCTTAAGCAGGATTCAGGTTAAATAAGCTTTCAAAAATAGCTTGATACACTAAAGCTATTTTAAGCAGGCAATGAATATGAAAGAAAACGCTAAAGAAAAATAAAAAAAACAGCGTATGATTTACTCAATGGAATTTTAGATGATGCAGACAAGATGATCCGTAATGATTGGTCACGTGCCGAAATACAAGAAATTTATGACTTGCCTTTAATGGATTTACTGTTTCAGGCACAGCAAATTCATCGCCAAAACTTTGAACCGAATACTGTTCAGGTCAGTACTCTGCTTTCAATTAAAACGGGCCGTTGTCCGGAAGATTGTAAATACTGTTCGCAATCTGCACATTATGATACTGATCTGGAAATTGAAAAACGCGTAGAAGTACAAAAGGCGATTGCTGAAGCCAAACAGGCCAAAGCTTCCGGTTCGACCCGTTTCTGCATGGGCGCAGCATGGCGTAATCCGCATGAACGCGATATGCCGTATGTGCTAGAACTGGTGCAGGAAGTCAAGAAACTGGGCATGGAAACCTGTATGACTCTAGGGATGCTGAATGCCTCACAAGCGGAACGTCTGAAAGATGCAGGGCTAGATTATTATAACCACAACCTTGATACCTCACGTGAATATTATGCCAATGTCATCAGTACACGTAGCTTTGATGACCGCTTAAATACGCTTGATCATGTACGTGATGCCGGAATTAATGTCTGTAGTGGCGGTATTGTCGGCTTGGGCGAAGGCGTACAAGACCGAGTCGGTTTGTTGTTTGAACTAGCGACTATGCCGATTCACCCGGGTTCGGTGCCCATAAATATGCTGGTTCCTATTGAAGGCACACCACTGGCCGATGTTGAAAAACTGGATGTGATTGACTGGATTCGTACTATTGCGGTAGCACGGATTATTATGCCGAAGAGTTATATCCGCTTGTCGGCAGGTCGTGAATCTCTCTCTGACTCTGATCAGGCACTGGCATTTATGGCTGGAGCTAACTCATTATTTTCAGGTGATAAATTGCTTACTGCCCCGAACAGTGGTGAAGGTAAAGACAAAGCCTTGTTTGCTAAATTAGGCTTAAAAGCTGAAGCTGCCAAGAAAACAGCTAAAGAATTGGCTGTAGATGCGATGCAACCTGCTTAATTAATCGTGTAACAAACAGGGATCATTTCAACTTGAATTGGTCCCTTTTTTATTGGAACAGACAAAAATGAAGATACTGATGATTACGGGTTGGGGGCTAGGAACAGCGGTCTTAACCCCGTTTGTAGAACAGTTGCGGCAGCAGCATCAAGTTGAAGTATGGGATATTTTTGATCCTAACGTGGAAAGTATTTTGGCCGAAAAAGTCAGGCAGGCGAGTTCTATTGATGTCTTGATGGGATGGTCTTTGGGTGGACAGTTGGCACTTTTGCTGGCTAATGAAATCCAGCAACAACTGAAAATTGCCAAGCCAGTGATTTGCTGTATGTCAAATCCCTGTTTCGTGGCCAACGAAGCATGGCCACAGGCAATGCCAGTTGAACAATATACACAATTTAAATCCTCCATACTGGCTGATCCAAAACGCGGGATGCAGCGCTTCTGTACCTTGGTCACTTTAGCTGGCGCAGCAGCGCGTGAACGTGCAAAATTATTGCACCAACAGTTAAATAGTATTGATTTAAACTATCAGGTTAAGCATCTTTATCTATTGCAGCAATTAAATCTAGTGGATATCTTAAAAAATCATTCAGTCAAGATGCTATTTATATTTTCCGAGAATGATATGTTGGTTCCTTACAAAGTTAGTCAAGAATCTGTGTTTTTAACAACCCAAAATCTGAATTTGGTAAAAATACAGGGCACGCACGATGCCATCCTTTTTGATACCAAGTTACTCGTTGAGCCAATTTTAAAATTTTTAGCCGATCTGGCTTAAGCACAAAGAGATTGGTAGCTCTTGACGTTTCATTTTCAGATTTAACGCGCTAAGATCAGTTTTAGTTTTAATAATTGGGGTAAATTCTGTGCAGGACGCTTTTGATCAACAGCATATTTGGCATCCTTATACCTCCATGACACAACCCTTGCCATGTTACAAAGTTAAAGCTGCACATGGTGCAGTCATTGAACTTGAAGATGGTACCGAGCTGATTGATGGCATGTCGTCCTGGTGGTGCACAATTCACGGTTATAATCATTCTGAACTCAATCAGGCCGTAACAAAACAATTAGAGTCGATGTCACATATCATGTTTGGTGGTTTGACTCATCAGCCTGCGATTGATGTGTCTAAACTGCTACTCGAGATCACGGCGCCTGAACTGGATAAAATTTTCTTTGCCGATTCCGGCTCGGTCGCGGTTGAGGTGGCGTTGAAAATGGCTGTGCAATATTGGAATGCACGTCAGCAACCACAAAAAACTAACTTTGTTACCACACGCTCTGGCTATCATGGCGACACCTGGAATGCCATGTCGGTTTGTGATCCTGTAACTGGTATGCATCAAATTTTTGGTTCGAGTTTGCCGAACCGTTTATTTGTTCCGGCACCTCAAAGCCGTTTTGATGGGGCATGGCAACCCGAAGATATACAGCCACTTGAGCGCCTGCTGGTACAGCAGCATCAACAGATTGCTGCCATGATCATTGAGCCGATCGTGCAAGGTGCAGGCGGGATGCGTTTCTATCATCCAGAATATTTAAAGCAAGCTAAGTTGTTGTGTGAAAAGTACGATGTACTGCTGATTTTAGATGAAATTGCCACCGGTTTTGGCCGCACTGGAAAACTATTTGCTTATGAACACGCTCAGGTCACACCAGACATTATGTGTATCGGTAAGGCATTGACTGGTGGTTATATGACCTTGTCAGCGACCTTAACCACTCGCCATGTAGCAGAGACGATTTCAAGTGGTGAAGCGGGTGTGTTCATGCATGGCCCAACTTTTATGGCTAATCCGTTGGCCTGTGCGGTCGCATTAAAAAGTACCCAGCTGTTACTGGCTCAAGACTGGCAGACGCGTATTCAACAGATTGAAAGTACACTAGAACAATATTTACTGGATTTAAAATCCTTGGCACAAGTCAAAGATGTGCGTGTCCTCGGCGCAATTGGCGTGGTTGAGCTACATCAAACTATTGATTTGGCGCGTTTTCAGGCTGAATGTGTATGCCGTGGCGTCTGGATTCGTCCTTTTGGCCGTCTGGTCTATGTCATGCCGCCATATGTAATTTCAACACAGCAACTTGAAACTTTATTAAAGCATATGCGGGAGATGATTCAGCAGATAGAGGCAGTAGCATGAACCATCTTGAGCATTTCCAGCAGCAGCTAGATGACTTGAAACAGCAAGGGCAATATCGCCAGTTTAAGTCCAATATTTCTAGCCAGCCACGATTGCAACTCAATGGCCAAGAGATGCTGAATCTGGCATCCAATGACTATTTAGGTCTGGCATCCAACTTAACGCTACGTGAAGAATTTTTTGACCTCACGCCGATGTCTGAGCGATATATGAGTTCAAGCTCTTCACGTTTACTGACAGGAAACTTTCCCAATTTTGAACAACTTGAAGCACAGATGTCACAGGCTTTTGGACGTTCAGTACTGCTGTTTAATAGTGGTTATCACATGAATATCGGGATTCTTCCTGCGCTCAGTAATGCTAAAACCATGATCATTGCTGACAAACTGGTACATGCCAGTATTATCGACGGGATTCGTTTATCTAAAGCTGGCTATGTGCGTTACCGCCATAATGACCTGCAGCATTTGACTCAGTTTTTAGAAAAATATCAGTCAGATGAATCTATCCAGCGCATCATTGTGGTAACTGAATCAATTTTCAGTATGGATGGGGATGAAACAGATTTAGCTGCTTTGGTGGCATTAAAACAGCAGTTTGCAAAAGTCATGCTCTATGTCGATGAGGCACATGCAATTGGTGTGCGCGGTGAACGTGGATTGGGCTGCGCAGAACAGTATCAAGTATTGGATCAGATTGATTTCCTGGTCGGTACCTTTGGCAAGGCTTTGGCTTCAGTTGGTGGTTATCTGGTCTGTGCGCCAGTGATTCGTGACTATCTGATTAATAGCATGCGACCTTTAATTTTTAGTACCGCCCAGCCGCCACTATGTATGGCCTGGACTAGATTTATTTTTCAGAAGGTACAGCAGCTTCAGGCGGGACGAGTACATTTGGCAGCATTGGCTGTACGCTGTCAGCAGGGCATTCAAGACTTGGGATATCACTGTCCGTCAACTTCGCAAATTGTGCCGGTACTGATTGGTGAGGCAAAACGCACCATTCAGGCGGCTGAAATTATGCAACAGCAGGGATTTTATGTGCTACCAGTACGTCCGCCAACGGTTCCTGCCAATACCTCCAGACTCAGAATCTGCCTGAATCAGAACATTTCTGCGGATGAGCTGGATGCATGTCTGCAGGTGCTGAGGAATTTGCCGCGATGAACAGCAAACAAATTGCCCAACGTTTTGCTCAGGCAAATCTCAGTTATGAACAGCATGCGCTGGTACAAAGTGCCGTAGCGGCAGAGTTGATGCATTTCATGCAGCAGCATGTGGCACAACCACATTTGCAAAGGGTATTGGAAATTGGCTGCGGTTCAGGATTGTTTACCCGGCTTTTTATGCAGTATTACAGCTTTGATCATTTATTTTTAAATGACCTATATGTCGAAGTGAAGCAGCACTTCCCGGAAGCTGATCGGCTTTTGTGGGGAATTGGTAATATTGAAACCTTGCCACTGCCGCAGTCTCTGGACATGGTGTTGTCTTGTTCTGCATTGCAATGGATCTCGGATTTAAAAGCATTGTTGCTCAACATTGCGCAGGCCTTAAATCCCTCTGGGCATCTGTGTTTTGCCAGTTATACTGACAATAATTTAAAGGAAATTAAGGCACTGACCGGACAGGGCTTGGATTATCTGCCTTTAGCAAAGGTCTGTGAACTGCTTGAATCCTTAGGCTTTGACATTCTGCTGCAGATAGAAAAACAGATGACCTTGCATTTTGAGCATCCGAAACAGGTGTTACAGCATATCAAAGCCACTGGTGTACAGGCGACGGCACAGGGGTTTCGGTGGACAAAATCGTCCTTACAGGATTTTTATACCGGCTATCAACAATTCCAAGACCCTGAAAGCAAACAGTATGCACTGACCTATCATCCGGTTTATGTCATTGCACGGAAGACAGCATGAGCGCACAGATTTATTTTGTCAGCGGCATTGATACCGCAATTGGTAAAACCTTTACTACTGGTTTTCTGGCCAAAAATTGGAATGAGCAGGGCATTCGTACCATAACCCAAAAGCTGATCCAGACCGGAAATGTCGATATATCAGAAGATATCGAACAGCATCGTGCAATTATGGGTTGTGGACTGTTACCGGAAGACCAGCAAAAACTGACCATGCCGGAAATTTTTACGTATCCGGCTTCACCGCATCTTGCTGCGCGGCTGGATGGGCGAGCCATTAATTTTGAACAGATTCAGCAGGCTACCGAACAGCTGGCTGTGGCCTACGACTGTATTTTGCTGGAAGGTGCCGGTGGTCTGATGGTGCCCTTAACCGAAGAGTTCCTGACTATTGATTATATTCAGACACATAATTATCCGGTGATTCTCGTCACTTCAGGGCGTTTAGGCAGTATTAATCATACCTTGTTGAGTCTTGAACTGTTAAAACTCCGCGGGGTTAAATTATATGCCATCGCCTTTAATCATGCCGATAACTCAAAAGATCCCTTGATCGCTGAAGATACGATTGCCTATTTAAAACAGTATTTGCAGCGTGATTTTGCTGATACGACATGGATTGATATTCCTGCTTTAACTTTAGCTCCGTCTGCCCATGGATAAATGATCAACTTGCAGCGGGGCTGATGTGAATGCTTAAGCCTTGAGGCTGCGCTGCTGTAAATTGAATCTGATAGCCATATTTGTTTAACACCGTTTTCACCAAAGATAAGCCTAGCCCATGCCCATTTTGCTGGGCAGATTTACGCCAGAAACGCTGTCCCAGGTACTGCATATCCTCTATCTTCAAGCTTTGACCATCATCATGAATGATCAGCACCTCATGCAGCATAGCAATTGAAATAGACTTTGCCTGTGCATGCAATAGGGCATTTTCAAGCAGGTTTTTAAAGACGGTATATAGCGCAAAATCGAGCAGGGCAATTCGGCTCAGACTCGGCCAGTCAATCGTTAAACTAGGTTCAATTTCCGGATAAAACGGCCGTAAATCGGCAATCACCTGAGTCAGGAGCGGTGCAATTTCAGTACTGTACCGGACATCGCTCAGTGCCTGATCGGTAGAAGAAAGTGCTAGAAGCTGCTCCAGTAGCTGGGTATATCGGCGGATACTATGGTCTGCCTGCTGCAAGCTCTGTTGCAATTTGGGTGAGCTTGCCTGTTGTTCTGCCATCAGTTGTGCAAGCTGAATATGAGTTTTGATCGCGGTTAAAGGACTACGCAATTCATGGGCGGCGTATGAACTAAATACTTTTTCATTTTCCGGATTTTGATGCAGTTTATGTATTAAGTGCTTAGAGTTTTGGGCAAAGGACTGTACCTTGGAAGGCATTACTTTGGCATCTAAGGTTTTTAAATAGTGAGTAGCATCATTCACTGATAAATTTGGCTGACTTAAAAGGTTGAAACTTCATCTAAGGCTTTAAGCTCTCGACGAATAATCAAAACGATTAAGTCTATACATAGCAATAAAGACAAAATTATTGGTATTAATACCGATTATAAAATCTTTTTGAGCAATTATCCACGTAGGAACATCCGCTCTGCTACCACCACTTGAATATCCTCACGACGTAACACATAACTGAGCCTCACCTTGTTGCTTTGTACTAAAGCCAACTACTTGGTGGCTTAAATCTTTCGGTGCACCTCGGGTTTTTGCTACCACATGCTGAACGACACTGACGTCAGAGCCAAATAAAGACACTTTATAGGCAATCAACTGCTCTTGATTGGTGGAATGAAGTTGTTGGGCTAGTACATTTTCATCCAAGTTTTGCATCGGCAGTTGTTGAGTCAATCGAGCGACCATTGGATGGCTGAATCAAACCAAATTGATATATTTCCTTGACTGAGCAAGGCTTTATTGTAGGTAGATCAACTGGTTGTACGATAGATCTTGGGTGCAGACCTCTTCATTTAGAAATTATATTCCCCAAGAAGCTTTCAGTGGTAGGTTTGTGCAACAAAGCCTCTTGCAAATAAAGGCTATCAAGGGATTTATACATTGTATCCAAATAGTTTATGGCCATTAAAAGCAAAAAAGCACTAAAAACCAGATCTCGAGCTAAAACTTTATAACCAAGAAATCAATAAAAGAAGAATTGGGATTGAACAGGTATTTGGAACTTTGAAAACCTTCAAAATCCTTTCCGAGCGATATCGCAACCCTGGCAAAAGACTAGGATTAAGATTTAATTTAATTGTGGGAATCTATAATTTTGAGCTGAGTAAAAAGTGAATTATGAAAGAAATCTAATGTATAAAATTTTAAGAGATTATAAAAATTGGTCATACCAAAAAATAAATTAAATCTTTTATATTGTGTTTTTGGGCTAATATTACTAATATCGCCAATACAAAATGCACATTTTATCTCTTAAACACTAAATTGGTCATACCAATTTAGTGTTTAAGTACAATAAACTGTTCAATCTAGTAGTTAAGCATTTCAAGGAGTAGACAATGCTTCAACAGTGGCAACAAATTTATGATCCTATAGGCAATATCTGGATTTCGAGTGCTATTGCGCTAGTTCCAATTATTTTCTTTTTTTTAGCGTTAGCTATTTTTCGCATGAAGGGTAGTGTAGCCGCTACAATTACCGTTTTTTTAGCCTTTCTGGTCTCATTATTTTTATACAAAATGCCAATTGGAATGGCATTAGCATCAATGGTCTATGGATTCTTCTACGGCCTGTGGCCAATTGCATGGATTATTATCGGTGCAGTTTTTATATATAAGATTTCAGTAAAAACAGGACAGTTTGATGTTATTCGTTCGTCTATTCTGTCAATTACAGAAGATCAACGTCTGCAAATGCTATTAGTTGGGTTTGCTTTTGGTACGTTTTTAGAAGGTGCGGCAGGTTTTGGTGCGCCCGTCGCAATTACTGCGGCACTGTTGGTGGGACTCGGCTTTAAGCCTTTATATGCGGCTGGGCTATGCCTGATAGTTAATACTGCACCTGTTGCTTTTGGTGCAATGGGAATTCCGATCATTGTCGCTGGGCAGGTTTCAGGTGTTGACACCATGGAAATCAGTCAAATGGTTGGTCGTCAGTTACCCTTTATGGTGCCAATTGTATTGATCTGGATCATGGCAATCATGGATGGTTGGCGTGGGGTTAAAGAAACTTGGCCTGCTATTTTAGTTGCCAGCTTATCTTTTTCTTTAGCGCAATATCTAACATCAAATTTTGTTGGGCCTGAGTTACCCGATATCACTGCTGCAATTGCATCATTAATCAGTTTAACTATCTTACTTAAGTATTGGAAACCAAAACATATTTTTCTTTTTGAGGACAAAAATATACAGGTAGATGAAACTATTATCAAGCAAGCTCGTAAACAATATAGTG
>NZ_PHRG01000002.1 GCF_002803605.1 Acinetobacter pseudolwoffii | reverse complement strand
AATAATAAAAAAAAAAAACCGCCATTAATGGCGGTTTTTTTATTCATAATATTTAATTAAAGTAGAGAAGAAGTAAGTAAATAGAAAATCTTTTTATTTCAATAGTCATTTGAAATATAGTATTTTTTCTATAGTGGAATGCTTATAATTTAACATGTAAATAACACGTAAAAAGAGATAATAATGCAAGGATCTATTTTAGATTATTCAGTGCAGCATAATACCGGTATTATTAGTGGGGATGATCAGAATCGTTATCAATTTACTGGTAGTGAATGGAGAGGCCAAGCGCTACCAGCACGTGGACAACGTGTAGATTTTGAGGTGTTAGGGCAGGGACAAGCCAAAGACGTTTATTTAGTATCGGCTCCTAATCCCTTTACCAATCAAGTCGGGCAAAAAAATCGAATTGTTGCGGCATTGCTCGCATTTTTCTTGGGTGGATTTGGTATACATAAGTTTTATCTAGGTCGTATCGGTTGGGGAATTGTCTATCTAATTTTCTTCTGGACATTTATTCCGGCAATCATTGCATTTATTGAGTTTATTATGTACCTATGTACTTCTGATGAAGATTTTGCACGAAAGTATGGTTAAGTTTTCATTGAGAGAAAGGGCGATATCGCCCTTTCTTTTTGGTCAAGTTATTTGGCAGGCTGCCCCCATTCATTGGTTTCTTGTTTGGTCTCTGTTGCTAGCCAGATAATTAATAAAATACTGCCAATAAGCGGGATAAGTGCAATTAAAAGCCACCAACCGGATTTATTAATATCATGTAAACGACGTATCGTTACTGCTAAGCCTGGAATAAATAACGCTAAAACTACTAAGGCATAAAGTACAAACTCAGTTCCAATGACTGCATCAATAATTTGAGCAATAATTAATAAAATAAATTGGACTAAGGTAAAAAACCAGAATTCTTTACGACGAGCACGCCCTATAAACGTCGCATAACTTTTTAAACACTTTACAAACCAATCAATCATATTGAATTGTTCTTCAGCTTTATTCTGATCAGAAATTTTGTCTAATTGCTTGGAAATATTTTGTACAGGATTGCTGTGACCTAATGCTGTAAAAATTTGAATGGCATTCCCTGTAGGATCGATATCGAAATCCACTTGATCTCCACGAGCAGGCGGGTGCTGTCCACGCCATTCTGCACCGGTGAAATTGTACCGATTTTGGTCGTCGCCACTAATCACACCAGCATTATGCTGCACTGAATAATCTAAAATAACCCCTTTCATTTTCACCCTCTTTCTTTGTGTTTAAATTTATAAATTGTTTTTAAATTCATGTGGAGAATATCATAATAGTATATTTAGGCACTTATTTTTTATAATATTTTTAATGTAGATGGTCGGTTTTTTTATGCATTGAATAGGCTATATTTCATATAAAAAATCCCGCTACTGGGGCGGGATTTCACTAAACTTTTTCTTTTTGACTTACCAGCTTAAAGCACCGCCGGTCTGATAATCCGTAACACGCGTCTCAAAGAAATTCTTCTCTTTACGCAAGTCCATCATCTCCGACATCCACTGGAACGGGTTATTCACACCAGCGAACTGTTCAGGCAAGCCTAACTGCGCCAGACGACGGTTGGCAATAAACTTCAGATATTCTTCCATCATGCCCGCATTCATACCCAATACACCACGTGGCATCGTGTCACGTGCATATTCGATTTCCAGCATTGTGCCTTCAAGAATCATCTGAATGATTTCTTCCTGGAACTCGGTTGTCCATAGACCCGGGTTTTCGATCTTGATCTGGTTAATCATATCAATACCGAAGTTCAGGTGCATGGATTCATCACGCAAAATGTACTGGAATTGCTCGGCAACACCATTCATCTTGTTACGCCGGCCCATCGACAGGATCTGGCTGAAACCGCAGTAGAAGAAAATCCCTTCAAGTACACAGTAGAATGCGATCAGGTTGCGCAGCAGGATTTGATCATTTTCAGGTGTACCGGTTTTGAAAGTAGGATCACTTAAAGACTGGGTATATTTCAGACCCCACGCTGCTTTACGTGCCACTGACGGAACTTCGCGGTACATGTTGAAGACTTCGCCTTCATCCATACCGAGCGATTCGATACAATACTGGTAAGCGTGTGTATGAATCGCTTCTTCAAATGCCTGACGCAAGATGTATTGACGGCATTCAGGGTTGGTAATGTGACGGTAAATCGCCAATACCAAGTTGTTTGCAACCAGTGAATCGGCAGTCGAGAAGAAACCGAGTGAACGCATGACAATGGTACGTTCATCTTCAGTCAGGCCGTTTTCAGATTTCCAAAGTGCGATGTCATGGTTCATGTTGACTTCTTGCGGCATCCAGTGGTTGGCACAACCGTCTAGATATTTTTGCCAAGCCCATTCGTATTTGAACGGAACAAGCTGGTTCAAGTCGGCACGACAGTTGATCATCGCCTTGTCGTCAACCTGTACACGCTGTGCACCCATTTCAAGCTCTTCCAGACCTGGAGCAACATCAAGTTGTTCTAGGGAAGCAGATGCTCTTGCCAGCGAATCGGTTGGATTTGATCCTCGGTTTTGAGTGGCTCTAAGGGGTTGTGCAGCTGCCACATCCGGCGATGCGTTGCCTGCATCAGATACCATCTGTGAATTAGTCGCTTTTTGCGGCTCGACGGGCGCAGGCTGCTGTTCAGGAGCAGCCGGTTTTTGCGAATCATCTTCGAAATCGTCCCAACTTAGGATAGACATATCAATTCTCTCTACGTTGCTTTATATCTTTTATGAGACATTCAGCTTGGCTGAGATGTCTTACTATACGCTTAATTTGTGTAAGCAAAATTAAGTTTTGTCGATGAATGCTGTGAATTTATACAGCAGCACTATCCTCACTACTTATTTTGCTTACGCTGCTGGCGTAGTTTGAACCAGAAATAAGCAAGTGGTGCGTAAAAGGTAATAGCAAAGGAGATCAGCAATGCCGCAAGTCCTAACATGTAGTTGTGGGTCATATGAGGCATTGAGGTTTCCTTTGTTTTTAATTGAGAGGCTTTTCAGCCTCTCAAGTTTTACCATAGGCTTAATTGAGCTTGGTTTGGATAACTTCTGCAATGTGCACGTACTTTTTCCCAACGATTAAATCGAAAACGGGAATAATCACAAACACTTACAGGTTTATCCAATGAGCACATTACTCTCATCAGCATCTCCTTTTTTGAAAAGATACTTTCAGAGGAGTGACTCACACTCTAAATTTTGCTAAAGTAGTCAGCGTTAAGTCCGCTAAAATTTAACACTGATTACCTTTATTACTTTCTAGAGTGTTGCTAACCCTCTGAAAGCTTGGGTTTTCAAATCAATGGTCTGTCACTTGTGATAGGCCATTTTTTTATTGCTTAAAATTTACTTTTTACATCCGCACCTCCTATGATTTTTCGCAGTTAGCTTGGAATCCCCCTAAATCCCTCTTTAAGAAAGAGGGATTTTCACATCTCAAATTATGGGCTGTGATCCCCCTCCTTTTAGGAGGGGTTAGGGGAGGTCAAGCAAAGCTTACTGACAAGCCTCACAATCAGGATTGTCAATTGAACATGCCATTGGCACTGGTGCTGCTTGCGCAAAACCATCTTCCTCTGCAGGAACTTCAGGTTTTTTCGCTTCAACCACCGGAGCAACTGCCGCAGCAGGAGCAGCAACCGTGGTTGCTTTAACCGCATTCAAGGCGCCAGTATTAATAGTCGATTTCTCAGCAGAAGTCGCACCCAATGCACGTAGGTAATAAGTGGTTTTAAGACCACGTAACCAGGCCATCTTATAGGTGATGTCCAGTTTTTTACCATTTGCACCAGCGATGTAAAGGTTCAGAGACTGAGCCTGATCGATCCATTTTTGACGGCGTGATGCAGCATCTACGATCCAACGTGTATCTACTTCAAATGCAGTCGCGAAGATGGCTTTAAGCTCTTCAGGAATACGGGAAATCTTCTGTACAGAGCCTTCGAAATGTTTCAGGTCGTTGACCATTACTGCATCCCAAAGGTCACGTTCTTTCAACGCACGTACCAGGTACGGGTTAATCACGGTGAACTCGCCAGACAGATTCGATTTCACATACAAGTTCTGGAAAGTAGGCTCAATCGATTGAGACACGCCACAAATGTTAGAAATCGTTGCAGTCGGAGCAATTGCCATCACGTTTGAGTTACGCATACCGTCTTTTTGAACTTTGGCACGTAAAGTGTCCCAATCCAAACGTTGAGTGCGGTCTACTTCGAACATACGTTCAGGACGTGTTTTCGCAACCAGATCCAGTGAGTCGATTGGTAAAATACCCTGATCCCACAATGAACCTTTAAATGTCTCATAGGTACCACGTTCAACAGCAAGGTCACTTGACGTTGAAATCGCGTAGTAAGAAATCACTTCCATTGATTCATCAGCAAACTCAACCGCAGCATCAGAACCATAGGCCAGATTCATTTCGTATAAAGCATCCTGGAAGCCCATGATACCCATACCGACTGGACGATGTTTCAGGTTTGAATTACGTGCTTGTGGAACAGCGTAGTAGTTGATGTCAATCACGTTGTCGAGCATACGCACAGCAGTTTTTACTGTACGTGCCAGTTTTTCGCGATCCAGTACACCGCCTTGCACGTGTTGAACCAGGTTGATCGAACCTAAGTTACATACCGCGATTTCTTCTTTGCTGGTGTTCAACGTAATTTCGGTACACAAGTTAGAAGAATGCACTACACCAACGTGTTGCTGTGGTGAGCGTAAGTTACATACGTCTTTGAAGGTGATCCACGGGTGACCAGTTTCAAACAACATCGACAGCATTTTGCGCCACAAATCTTTTGCACGGATTTTCTTGTGCAGCATATTTGTTTCTTTGGCAATACCTTCGTAGTAAGCATAACGCTCAGCGAATTCTGCACCGGTCAAATCATGTAGATCTGGGGTTTCAGAAGGTGTGAACAATGTCCATTCCGCATCTTCGAATACACGTTGCATGAACAGGTCAGGAACCCAGTTCGCTGTGTTCATGTCGTGGGTACGACGACGGTCATCACCGGTGTTTTTACGAAGTTCCAGGAATTCTTCAATGTCCAGGTGCCAGGTTTCAAGATATGCACAAACTGCACCTTTACGCTTGCCACCTTGGTTGACCGCAACAGCCGTATCGTTCGCGACTTTAAGGAATGGAACTACACCTTGCGACTTACCATTGGTGCCTTTGATGTAAGAGTTTAAAGCACGCACTGGTGTCCAGTCGTTACCCAAACCGCCTGCCCATTTAGACAGCATGGCGTTATCACGCATTGCGCCATAAATATCATACAGGTCATCATCAATGGTGGTTAAGTAGCAGCTCGACAATTGTGGACGAAGCGTACCTGAGTTAAACAGGGTAGGCGTCGATGCCATATAGTCGAAGCTAGACAACAAGTTATAGAACTCGATGGCACGTTCTTCACGGTTTTCTTCATTGAGCGACAAGCCCATAGATACACGCATAAAGAACAATTGCGGCAATTCGAAACGTACGCCATCGGAATGGATGAAGTAGCGGTCAAATAAAGTCTGTAGACCTAGGTAGGTAAACTGGTTTGAGCGTTCTGGTTGAATCGCTGCTGCCAGTTTCGCCAGATCAAAGTTAAGCAGTTCTGGTGAAATAAGCTCAAGCTCAATCCCTTTTTTCAGGAAAGTTTCAAGTGCTTCACCTTCATGCGTATCCGTAGGCAGACCCAGGAATTTCAAACCAGTCGCCACCAGATCATCACGCAACAAACGTGCGGTCACATAGGTGTAGTTCGGCTCTTGCTCGATCCGGGTACGGGTCGCCATCATCATGGTGGTAGAGATGTCAGACTCTTTTACACCGTTGTACAGGTTTTTCACGGTCTCATCGACAATGGCTTGTACATCAATTCCTTCAAGGTCTTCTGCTGCTTTAGTAACATGCGCAGTTAAAGCACTTAAATCAAGTGGCTTAAGTTGGCCTTCAGCATCGGTAATTTGCAGGGTCGGGTGATGGTGTGCACCTAACTGTTTACGTGCTTCAGAACGTTGTTCACGGTAAATGACATAAGAGCGTGCAACTTTCTGTTCGCCCGTACGCATTAGCGCAAGTTCAACTTGGTCTTGAATTTCTTCGATATGAATCGTTCCGCCAGAAGGTAAACGACGTTTAAAGGTATTCAGTACCATTTCCGTCAGTTGCTCGATACGATCATGGATCCGGCTCGAGTCAGCGCTTTGCTGGCCTTCAACCGCCAAAAACGCTTTACCAATTGCGACAGAAATTTTTTCTGCATCAAAAGCGGCAACATCACCGGTGCGTTTAATCACCTGAAGTTGACCAGGAGTTGAAGTGATTACGCTCATGTTAGCATAGCTCCATTGTCATCTATTTTTATGTTTATGGACCGTTTGAACTGGGCAAGTTTCATGCACAGTGTTTGAGGAATAAACACAAGACCTAGTGGTTTTAAAATTAATTGAACACAAGATACGGGAAAATTTAGGGTAGATCAATATTGACATTTAGCTAAATATTTTTCTTAAGTTTTGCTTTAATCCTTGTAAAAATATCGCTATTTTTATTGATTTTTGTATAAGCCTTATCAGGCAAGGCATAGCATAACAAAGTCCCGGGAAAGTGCTTATAGATAACATTGTGGATAACTAAAAAGTGCTGAATCAAGCAGTCATATTTTGTCCATGTAATAGTTGTGTAAATCACAAATCAGATCTAAATTACTGTTTCAAGCATAGTCGCCCAAAAAATGCACGATAAAATATTACAAAATGCTATCTTGATGTATCAGTTTGGTGAACGCTATCTTGTTTACAATGTAAACGTGTGTATATTGCAAGCATATTAAAAACGTATCTATTGGATTTCAAAAGGATACGCCTATAGCGTAGATCCACCAAATAAGGGGCAATACATGAGCCAAGAAGAAAAGTTACCCAAGATTTTAATTGTTGAAGATGATGAGCGTCTTGCTCGTTTAACGCAGGAATACCTCATTCGTAATGGACTTGAGGTTGGGGTGGAGCCAGATGGTAACCGGGCCATTCGCCGGATTATCGCTGAGCAGCCAGATATGGTGGTGCTGGATGTGATGTTACCAGGAGCGGATGGTTTGACCATTTGTCGTGAAGTGCGCCCGCATTATCATCAACCGATCTTGATGTTGACTGCGCGTACTGAGGACATGGATCAGGTCTTGGGTCTGGAAATGGGTGCCGATGACTATGTCGCTAAACCGGTACAACCACGTGTATTGCTGGCACGTATTCGTGCATTACTGCGTCGTACGGACAAGGTGCCTGAAGATGAAGTGGCACAGCGTATCGAATTTGATGATCTGGTCATCGACAATGGTGGTCGTTCAGTTACTTTAAATGGTGATCTGGTTGATTTTACCAGTGCGGAATATGACCTGTTGTGGTTGCTTGCATCAAATGCTGGCCGTATTCTTTCCCGCGAAGATATTTTCGAGCGTTTACGTGGCATCGAATATGATGGTCAGGATCGTTCAATCGATGTGCGTATTTCGCGTATCCGTCCAAAAATTGGTGACGATCCAGAGAATCCGAAGCGTATTAAAACCGTGCGTAGTAAAGGTTATCTATTCGTTAAAGAAACTAATGGTATTTAAGCAAATGTACGTTGTTGCTTGAACGAGCGGGATAAACTATAGGTGTTTAAACACAGTATATTTTTGCGTATATACGCAGGACTCGTCATCCTTGTTGTGTTGGTGGCTGTGTTCGGCTATCTGTTGGTACAGATTATCAACTATCAGCGTGCGCAAGAATATCGTGAGTCTCTGACTGATGGTATGGCCTATATCATCAGTGAGGGTGTCGCGCGCCAGCCAAATCTTCAGCAAAAGATGGATTGGGTTTCCGATGCTTCTGATTTGCTGGAATTGCCAATTCACTATGTAGAAGCCAGTAAGGTGGATATCACCCGTGCTGAAGGTCGCCGTATTGCAGATCGTAAAGCCGTGGTGCGCTGGGATGCCAAAACCGGCATTGCCTATATTGTGGTGGGGCTGCGCGATGACCCGAATCATTACCTGTATATAAAGGCCGACAGTATTACCGAGCGCCAGATGAAGGCGCTTCCGGTCTTTATTCTGGATTATCTGGTCTATTATCCGGGTCAGGAAAAAGAATATCTGTCCGCTATTCAGGATCATTTTTCTTATCCGGTATCGATTGAAAACGTACAGAGCTTACCTTTAGATTCCGAGCAGATCGGGCGCTTGCGTCTTGATCACAGTATTATCCTGTATCGGGATAGTGCCTCAATCCGTGGCACCACCATTTCAATTATTTCGCCAATTCCAGGTTCGACCTCACAAGTCTTGGTGATGGGACCGGTGCCATTGTTTAACTGGATGCCATTCCAGTTAGCGACTGGTATTACCTTATTGAGCCTGTTTGTGCTGAGTCTGGGGGTGTATGGTTTGCTGGTGCCAATGCAGCGCAAGTTGCGTGAAGTCAGCTATGCCTTAAACAAAATGAAAACCGGTAATATGTCATTGCGTCTTCCTGTAGAAGGAAGTGACGAAATGGCAACGCTGGCCTCTAGCTTTAACAATATGTCTGATCATATTCAGCGCCTGATTGAAGCCCAACGTGAATTGATGCGTGCGGTGTCGCATGAACTGCGTACACCAGTAGCACGGATTCGTTTTGGTGTGGAAATGATGGCAGATGAAGATGATTACGATTATCGTCTGCAACAGGTCGAACAGATTGATAAAGATATTGAGGCGCTGAATACCCTGATTGACGAGATCATGACCTATGCCAAGCTAGAACAGGGCATGCCTTCGATCGAGTTTGAAAAGGTCAATCTGTTTGAAGTGCTGAATCAGGTAGCTCTGGAAACTGAAGCATTAAAAACCCAGAAAATCATTGAGCTACATTCAATGCCTGATGTGGTGGTTGAGGCAGAACGCCGTTATCTGCATCGCGTAATTCAGAATCTGGTCGGCAATGCGGTGCGTTATTGCGACAATAAGGTGCTGATCAGTGGTGGTCTGGATCAGGATGGTCAGGCCTATGTCTCTGTTGAAGATGATGGCCCGGGAATTCCGGAAGTGGATCGTGCCCGGGTCTTTGAGGCCTTTGCCCGGCTGGATGACAGCCGCACCCGTGCTTCGGGTGGTTATGGTTTGGGTTTATCCATTGTCAGCCGGATTGCGTACTGGTTTGGTGGCAAGATTCACGTGGATCAAAGTCCGAGCTTGGGTGGTGCGCGCTTTATCATGAGCTGGCCTGCACAGCGTTATGTAAAGAAGAGCAAGCGCAAGTTGGCAGAAAAGACTGAGGAAATCAGTGATCATTCAGCTTGATGTTATATAAATGCTTTTGAGTTATAAAAAAACGATGCCTGAGCATCGTTTTTTTTATTGGGGAAGAATTTTATTCCTGAATGGTGGCATCCGGCTCAATCAATGGTTTGCCTTCTTTTAGGCCATGCAGGGCTTCAGGATTGAAGTCGATCATTAGCTTGGTATTTTTTCCATCAATGCTATAGCGCTGGATCAGCCTCTGATCACCAGATAAAGTTTCGACTTTGTATTCATCGGCAATATTCATGATGCCATCCAGATTAATGCTGGAAGAGGCATGATCCTCTTGAAACAGTGCATGGATATCGCGCAAGTCAAAAGCGACCTGACTCATATTGGGGTGTTTCTGAACATAATCTTGGATATGTCGCACCAGTAACTGGGCAAATAAAAAATAATTTGGCTTATGCGAGAAGCGTAGAGACATGCAAGGACTCCTTATTGTTACTTTATTAATGTCATTATGTGGCTTAGAAATACAAATAACATATTCTGAATCAGTCTGTTGGGTGTGTTGCAAAAAGATACAATTGCTTGCCTTGAGTGAGGCTGGGCTTAAAGTGCTTTAATCCAAGTTAAAATGTGAAAATCATGTTAAATATCAAATTAAATCAAAAGCTTTATCCGCTGAAAGTTATGGATAGAATAAGTTTTTGTCTGATTTTTCTTTGCTTTGGTCGTGAAAGGGGCTATATCTAAGCCAGAGGCCAAGCAAGAATGATCTGAAATGGATTTATTTTTCAGGAATACTGTTTATAGAAAAATTAATAGAAAATTAAAACTTAATCCAATAAAACGATTAAATCGGATGTTGAGAGATCAAACGCAAATTAAATGCTGAAATGCCTAAAAAATCATCCCAAAGACTAAGGCTTATAAACTAGCAAGTGAAATCCAAAATCAGGTACAATTGGCGGGATTAATTTTGTGTTTGGTGTATTTGAAGGCCAATACATACATTCTTTGTTAACAAATAGGCCTGCCAGGAGTTATCCCCGCATGAGTGCTATTACTCCATACGAATGGGCAATTATTGCCTTCGTGATCGGCGTTACATTTTTATGCGTCTTTATGCTGACCGTCCCATTACTCCTCGGGGGTAAATCATGGGGCCGTGCCAAGCAGGAGCAGTTTGAGTCAGGTGTTGTTGGTGCAGGTGGGGCTCGTATCCGCTTGTCTGCAAAGTTCTATTTAGTTGCAATTTTCTTCGTGGTGTTTGATTTAGAAGCACTTTATCTATATGCATGGGCGGTTTCTGTTCGTGAAGTAGGTTGGATTGGTTTTGCAACTGCAGCTATCTTTATTTTAGTTTTACTTGTTGGTTTGGTTTACGAATTATCCACAGGCGCACTCAACTGGGCACCTTCAGACAAACGTAAAGCCGCAGGAATTAAAGCTAAGATTGGTTCGCCAAATATGGATCTAGCAGAAATTACGCGCTTTAACTCAATTGAAGAATTGGTAATCGACCCTACAGGTCAAATCCCAGCTCAATCCTCTGGTCGTGTGAAAAGCTCACCGGCTAAATCATCTGATAAGGAGTAAGACGGGATGAAATATACATTAACCCGTGCGAATCCGGATGCTGATCAATATCCACTTCAAGAGCGTATCCTTGTAGAAGATCCGTTACTTGAAGAAGAAGTGAATAAGAATGTATTCATGACTCGTTTAGAGGATGTGGTACATACAGCAGTCAACTGGGGTCGTAAAAACTCAGTTTGGCCGTTTAACTTTGGTACATCATGCTGCTATGTAGAGTATGCGACGACCTTAACCGGTGTGCATGACTTGTCACGTTTTGGTGCCGAGGTGATTCGTGCTTCACCGCGTCAGGCGGATTTAATGATTGTGGCGGGTACCTGCTTTGTGAAAATGGCGCCTGTCATTCAACGTTTGTATGAACAGATGCTTGAACCGAAATGGGTCATTTCAATGGGTGCATGTGCCAACTCAGGTGGGATGTACGACATTTATTCAGTGGTACAAGGTGTGGATAAAATCATCCCGGTCGATGTTTATGTTCCCGGCTGCCCACCACGTCCTGAAGCTTTGATTCAGGCATTAATGCTGTTGCAAGACCAGATTCAACTCGAGCGTCGTCCGCTTTCTGCGGTGATCGGTGATGATCTTAAGCCAGTGTATAAGCCAAAGATGATGCCGGAACGTGACCGTAAGAAAGATCAGCGTGTTGCTGTGAAGAACTTGCGCTCTATGGATGAAATTAAATAATTTAAACGACTGGTCTTTTTTGCTGCACCCGCTATGGGTGTAATTGTCGTTTAGGTTGACTGAATTTGTATTAAATAGGAAGCCAAGCCAATGGCTGAAACTGACATTGCTATGCCAGAATCAACACCAGTTGATTCACGCCCAGCATTTGCCATCATTGAAGAACTCAAAACCAAATTTGGTGAGAACTTCTATGTGCAAACGACTTTCGAGGATTTCCCGACAGTCTGGGTTGAGCGCGCACGTGTACAAGAAGTTTTAATGTTCTTGCGTACAGTATCACGTCCTTACGTGATGTTGTTCGACTTGTCTGCGGTAGATGAGCGTCTGCGTACGCACCGCGACGGTTTACCTGCGTCTGACTTCACAGTGTTCTACCACTTGTTGTCGCTCGAGCGTAATACTGACATTCGTATTAAGGTTGCCTTAGCTGAAAGTGATCTGAATCTTCCGACGGCAACCAACATCTGGCCAAATGCCAACTGGTACGAACGTGAAGCTTACGATATGTTTGGGATCAATTTCGAAGGGCATCCAATGCTCCGTCGTATCTTGTTGCCAACCTATTGGGAAGGTCATCCGCTACGTAAAGAATATTCTGCACGTGCGACTGAATATACCCCGTATTTGCAAGACAAGGCCAAGCAGGACTACGAACAGGAACATCTGCGTTTCGTGCCTGAAGATTGGGGTATGAAGCGCGGTAATGCCGATGAAGACTTCATGTTCCTGAACTTGGGGCCTAACCATCCATCTGCGCACGGTGCATTCCGTGTGATTTTGCAGTTGGACGGCGAAGAAGTGAAAGACTGTGTGCCTGATATCGGTTATCACCACCGTGGTGTGGAAAAGATGGCTGAACGTCAAACCTGGCATTCATTCATTCCGTATACAGACCGTGTCGATTACTTGGGTGGTTGTGCACAAAACATGCCTTATGTGATGGGCGTGGAGCAAATGGCGGGCATTACTGTACCGGACCGTGCGCAATGTATCCGTGTGATGATGTCGGAATTGTTCCGTATCAATAACCACTTGTTGTTTATTGGTACTGCAATTCAGGATGCCGGCGGTATGACCCCAGTATTCTATATGTTCGCTGACCGTCAAAAGATTTATGACGCGATTGAAGCGATCACGGGTTACCGTATGCACCCAGCTTGGTTCCGTATTGGCGGTACTGCGCACGACCTTCCAAACAACTGGCAGCACCTCATTCGCGAAATCCTCGACTGGATGCCGAAGCGTATGAATGAATACTACACAGCTGCATTACGCAACTCTGTATTCATGGGTCGTACCCAAGGTGTAGCGCAATATGACGCTAAATCTGCATTGGCTTGGGGTGTAACCGGTACTGGTCTTCGTGCAACAGGTATTGACTTTGATGTTCGTAAATATCGTCCATACAGTGGCTACGAAAATTACGACTTCGAGGTTCCTTTAGAGTACGAAGGCGATGCTTATGCACGTGTCATGGTTCACTTCCGTGAAATCGAAGAATCACTGAAAATCGTCAAGCAATGTCTAGACAACATGCCGTCTGGTGCGTACAAAGCAGACCATCCACTGGCTGTTCCACCACCAAAAGACAAGACATTACAAGATATTGAAACCTTGATTACGCACTTCTTAAGCGTATCTTGGGGTCCTGTAATGCCGGCAGGTGAAGCATCTGTGATGGCGGAAGTGGTGAAAGGTGCGTCGAACTACTACTTGACTTCAGACAAGTCAACCATGAGTTACCGTACCCGTATTCGTACACCAACCTTCACGCATTTACAGCAAATGCCTTCTGTGATTAACGGCAGCCTCATGTCTGACTTAATCATTTATTTAGCGACCATTGACGTCGTAATGGCTGACGTGGATCGCTAAGGGGTAAACGCATTATGATGATTTTGACTGATAAAAAGCCACGTGTGAACGTTGAAGGAATTTTGACTGCGGACGAAATTCACGATATCGAACATCACATGGGGCACTATCCATACCCACGTGCGGCGTGTCTGGACGCGCTAAAGTGTGTACAACGCCGTAATGGCTGGGTAGATGATGCGCAAATGAATGCCATCGCGCAAATGCTGAGCATGAGCGTTGCAGATCTGGAAGGTGTGGCAACCTTCTATAACCGTATTTACCGTCAGCCGGTCGGTCGTCACGTAATTTTGTTATGTGATTCGATCGCGTGCTTCTTGATGGGTGCGGAAACTTTGGCAGAAGCATTCCAGCGCGAATTAGGCATTCAGTTTGGTCAAACGACTGCAGATGGTCGTTTTACCTTGCTGCCAATTTGCTGCCTGGGCAACTGTGACAAAGGCCCAACCTTAATGATTGATGAAGACACGCACGGTCTGGTTGAAGTGACTTCGGTGAAACAGCTGTTGGAGAAGTATGTATGAATACTGAACCAAAACCAATTTATGGCGACGGTAACCCGGAAACGCATCCACTCACATGGCGTTTAAGCAAACAAGCGAACGTACGTAATGCAGATGATTACGAAGCGCTCGAAGGTTATGCAGGCTTTAAAAAAGCCCTGTCGATGTCGCCTAAAGATGTATTGGACGTGGTGAAAGCGGCGACTGTTAAAGGTCGTGGTGGTGCAGGCTTCCCGGCAGGCATCAAATGGTCACTGATGGCGCCAAATGACAATTCAGGTCCACGTTACCTGATTTGTAATGCCGATGAGATGGAACCAGGTACCTTCAAAGACCGTTTGTTGATGGAAGATCTTCCACATCAACTGATCGAAGGGATGCTGATTGCGGGTTATACACTTGAAGCAACCCACGGTTATATCTTTATCCGTGGCGAGTACATCGAAGCGGCTCAGTACTTAAATGAAGCGCTTGAGCAAGTTCGTGCCAAAGGTTACTTAGGGGATAACATCCTGGGTACCGGCTGGAACTTCGAGTTACACGTGCATACCGGTGCAGGTCGTTATATCTGTGGTGAAGAAACTGCATTGATTAACTCGCTTGAAGGCCGTCGTGCCAACCCGCGTACCAAACCGCCATTCCCGCAAGTTGCAGGTGCTTGGGGTCGTCCTACGATTGTCAACAACGTAGAGACCTACAACAACTTACCCGCCATCATGCTGCGTGGCCCTGAATGGTATATCGGCTTGTCTGCGGGCAAATCGAAAGATCCAGGTACGAAAATCTATGGTGCATCAGGTAAAGTGAAATTCCCGGGTCTATGGGAATTGCCTTTTGGTACGACTGCGCGTGAAGTGATTGAAGATCACGCGGGTGGTATGCGTGACGGCCTGAAGCTGAAAGCATGGTTACCGGGTGGTGCATCAACGGACTTCCTGGCGGCCGAGCATATCGATCTTCCGATGGATGCGGAAAGCATCATGAAAGCCGGTTCTCGTTTGGGAACATGTCTGCTCATGGTGGTTGATGAAACCCAATGTATGGTTTCAGCAACACGTAACCTAGAAGAATTCTTTGCACGCGAATCATGTGGTTTCTGTACCCCTTGCCGTGATGGCTTGCCTTGGGCAGTGAAAGCGTTAAAAGCGCTGGAAAATGGCACAGGTAAACAGGAAGATATCGATCACTTACAAGAGTTAACGCGTAAGCTTTGGATCGGTAAGACTTTCTGTGCCCACGCACCGGGTGCAATGGAACCGCTCATGGGCGCACTCAAACATTTCCGTGGCGAATTTGAAGCGAAGGTGGTGAATGCCGCTGCTCAAGTTAGCTCCGTAGAACAAGCTTAAGGAATTCGACTATGGCTACAATTCATGTCGATGGCAAATCGTATGAAGTCAACGGCTCGGAAAACTTGCTACAAGCATGTTTGAGTCTTGGCATTGATATCCCATACTTTTGTTGGCATCCGTCCTTAGGTTCTGTCGGTTCTTGCCGTCAATGTGCCGTGACTCAATACGCGAATCCGGAAGATACCCGTGGTCGTTTGGTCATGTCATGTATGACGCCTGCATCTGACAATACCTACATTTCGATTGAAGACAAAGAAGCAAAAGATTTCCGTGCTTCGATTGTTGAATTCTTGATGACCAACCACCCGCACGACTGTCCGGTCTGTGAAGAGGGTGGTCACTGTCATTTACAAGATATGACCGTAATGACGCAGCATGACCGTCGTCGCTACCGTTTCACCAAACGTACCCATTACAACCAAGAGCTTGGCTCATTCATTTCTCACGAAATGAACCGTTGTATCGCCTGTTACCGTTGTGTGCGTTATTACAAAGACTATGCAGGTGGTACGGACTTCGGCGTGTATGCCAACGCATCACGTGTGTATTTCGGTCGTCCGGAATCAGGCACTTTAGAATCTGAATTCTCGGGTAACCTGACTGAAGTTTGTCCAACAGGTGTATTTACCGATAAAACTCATTCGGCACGTTATAACCGTAAATGGGACATGCAATATGCGCCAAGCGTATGCCAAGGCTGTTCTTCAGGTTGTAACATCTCTCCGGGTGAGCGTTATGGTGAACTTCGCCGTGTCGAAAACCGTTTCAATGGTGAAGTTAACCAATACTTCCTATGCGATAAAGGCCGTTTCGGTACAGGTTATGTGAACCGCGAAGACCGTCCGCGTCAGCCACAATTCCGTAAAGGTGCGACTGTAGAAACTGTTTCAGTAGATGCAGCACTTGATACGGTCATTGCAAATATCCAGGACAAAAAAGTTTTGGGGATTGGTTCACCGCGTGCATCACTTGAATCAAACTTCGCGCTGCGTGAGTTGGTGGGTCAAGAGAACTTCTCAACAGGTTTATCTCAAAAAGAGCAAAATCTGGTTGAACTTGCAGCTTCAATCATGCAAACCGAGGGTGTTTACAACCCGAATATGCGTGAAATTGAAAGCTATGATGCAGTTTTGATCTTAGGTGAAGACTTAACCCAAACTGCGCCTCGTATGGCTTTATCTGTTCGCCAAGCTGCGAAAAATAAAGGCAAAGAGATGGCAGCGGAACGTCGTACCCAGGAATGGTTGGCTGAGCCGGTGCAACGTATTGCTCAAGATGCGAAATCTCCGATTTACATCCTGGCTGCGACACAAACCCGTCTGTCTGATGTTGCCGAAGGCGAAGTGGTTGCTTCTCCAAACGACATTGCACGTTTAGGTTTTGCTGTTGCTGCGGGCGTGAAGGGCGAAGCAATTCTCGGTTTAGATGACGATGCGAAAGCATTTGCACAAACGATTGCCGACACCTTAAAAGCTGCGAAAAAACCATTGATCATCTCGGGTACCAGCTTACAAGATGCATCAATCATGGAAGCTGCTGCACAAGTTGCACAAAATCTGGGTAATGCAGGCTTGACCTTGACAGTTCCTGAAGTGAACTCGATGGGTATGGCAATCTTCGGTGGTCAAAGCTTAGAGCAAGCCTTTGCACAAGATTATGATGCAGTGATCGTGGTTGAAAACGATCTGTATCGTCGTCTACCTGCTGCACAAGTGGATGCTGCACTGGCAGGCAAAGACCTGATCGTACTGGATCACTCTGAAACTGAAACAGTGAAAAAAGCCGACATCGTGCTTTCTGCTGCAAGCTTTGCTGAAGGTGATGGTACGGTGGTATCGCAAGAAGGCCGTGCACAACGTTTCTACCAAGTGTATGACCCGAGCTACTACAATCCTGAATTGGCAATCAAAGAATCTTGGCGCTGGTTACACGCTTTGGAAACAGGCGTGAAAGGCAAAGCGATTTCTTGGACGTTGCTGGATGATGTGATCGAGTCAGTTGCGAAAAATGTACCTGCTTTAGACGGTATTTTGGATGTAGCACCAGATGCGGGCTTCCGTGTCCATGGTCTTAAAGTAGCACGTGAACCACGTCGTTACTCAGGTCGTACTTCGATGCGCGCACCATTGTCTGTCCATGAGCCAAAACAGCCAGTGGACAAAGACTCTGCATTAACCTTCTCGATGGAAGGTTATGTCGGAACTCAAACACCTTCAGCACTGGTACCATTTGCATGGTCTGCCGGCTGGAACTCGCCGCAAGCCTGGAACAAATTCCAGGACAATGTCGGTGGTCATTTGAAAGGTGGTGATTCAGGCGTTCGTTTATTCGACCGTTTGGCAAAACTTCCGGCACGTACCTTTGTTGCACCGGCACCTGTTTTGGTTAATGCTGAAAGCTTTCGCCTAGTTCCAATGCACCATATTTTTGGTTCAGGTGAATTCACCGTAAAAACACCAGCAATGGAAACACGTATTCCTGAAGCGGTATTTGCGGTCGGTGAACAGGATGCAGCCCGCTTGAATGTTCAAGATGGTCAAACAATGACAGTAAAAGCAGGCGAGACCTCTATTGTTCTGCCTGTACAAGTCATTGAATACTTACCGACAGGTTATATTGGCTACCCAATCGGTCTTGCACCGACGGTATCTCTGGCAGAGCCTGTTTCAGTCGCGGTTGGAGTGTAATTCATGGAACAAGAATTAATCCGTCAAACGCCGTTTTGGGCTGAAAACTGGCCAATCGCCTATTCAGTCATTCAAGCGATCGTGATCTTACTGGTTGTGGTACTGATCGCTGCGTTGATGTCTTTTATTGAACGCCGTTTACTCGGCTTGTGGCAAGACCGTTACGGTCCGAACCGTGTCGGTCCGGGCGGTATGTTCCAGATTGTTGCCGACATGCTGAAAATCATGTTCAAGGAAGACTGGACACCAAAATTTGCTGACAAACTGACTTTCCGTATGGCGCCAGCAGTTGCGATGGCAACTGCTGTGCTGTCGTTCATGGTTATTCCTGTTTCACCTTATCTAGGTGTGGCAGACATGAGCATCGGCCTGTTGTTCTTTATGGCAATGGCAGGTATTGCAGTCTATGCAGTACTGTTCGGTGGCTGGTCATCCAACAACAAATACGCCTTACTCGGTGGTTTACGTTCTGCGGCTCAGACCATTTCTTATGAAGTGTTCCTGGGGATCTCGCTGATGGGTGTGGTGGCAATTGCCGGCTCATTCAACATGCGTGAAATCGTTGAAGCACAACGTGATGTCTGGTTCGTGGTGCCTCAGTTCCTTGGCTTCCTGATCTTCGTGGTTGCGGGTGTTGCGGTGACGCATCGTCATCCATTTGACCAACCAGAAGCAGAACAAGAACTGGCTGAAGGTTATCATGTCGAATACGGCGGCATGAAGTGGGGGATGTTCTTCGTTGCGGAATACGTCAACGTAGTACTGATCTCTGCTTTAATCGTGACGTTATTCTTCGGTGGCTGGCTCGCGCCATTCAACCTTGAAATTCCGTTCCTTCCAGCAGCATTCTGGTTCATTATCAAAACAGCATTCTTTGTAATGATGTTCGTGTTGGCACGTGGTTCATTAATGCGTCCACGTTATGACCAGGTAATGAACTTTGGTTGGAAAATTTGCTTGCCATTAGCTCTAGTCAACCTGTTGGTGACTGGTGCCGTGATCTTGTGGTAAGGGCAGGGAGAACAAAATGTTTAAATTTCTAGCTGGATTTGGATCGATTGTTCGTTCGCTTTGGATGGTGTTTAGCCATGTAACGCGTAAACGTGACACGATTTTATATCCAGAAGTGCCGGCCGAAGAAATCGTGCCACCACGTTTCCGTGGTCGTATTGTATTAACGCGTGACCCTGATGGCGAAGAGCGTTGTGTTGCATGTAACCTGTGTGCGGTTGCCTGTCCGGTAGGCTGTATCTCATTACAAAAAGCAGAACGTGAAGATGGTCGCTGGTATCCGGAGTTTTTCCGTATCAACTTCTCACGTTGTATTTTCTGCGGTATGTGTGAAGAAGCCTGTCCAACCACAGCCATTCAAATGACCCCGGATTTCGAACTCGGTGAATATGTTCGTCAAGACCTGGTCTATGAAAAAGAACACTTGCTGATTTCTGGTCCTGGTAAATATCCTGACTATAACTTCTACCGTGTCACCGGTATGGCAGTTGCAGGCAAGGACAAAGGTCAAGCACAGCGTGAAAGTGCACCTGTTGATGTACGGAGTCTATTACCATGATGTGGCCATTTTATTTAATGGCCCTTGTGGCCATTGTCTCTACGGTTCGCGTGGTGACTAACGCGAATCCGGTACATGCTTTATTAAGCCTGATCGTATCCTTGCTTGCTGTTGCAGGCATGTTCATGATCGTTGGTGCGCCGTTCGCGGCTGCCCTCGAAATTATTGTCTATGCTGGCGCGATCATGGTGTTGTTCGTGTTCGTGGTGATGATGCTGAATCTGGGTGAACAAACCGTTGAACAAGAACGTAAATGGTTAACTTCATCGGCTTGGGCTTATCCGGCGCTGATGAGCTTCCTGATCGGTCTGGTACTGGTATGGGTATTAAACTCTGATTACGCACAGCCTTCACTGGTAATGGGTGTGGAAATGGTGGGCCCGAAAGCCGTGGGTCAAGCACTCTTTACGCAGTACTTGTTGTTGGTTGAAGTTGCCGCGATGTTATTGCTTGCTGCATTAGTAGCTGCATTCCATTTGGGTAAACGTGAGCCAGATGCAGAAGAGGAAAAAGAATAATGGGCAACATCCCTTTAGAGCATGGTTTGATCGTTGCATCTATTCTCTTTGCACTGGGTTTTTACGGTGTAATGGTGCGACGCAACCTACTATTTATTTTAATGAGCCTTGAAATCATGATGAACGCTGCTGCTTTGGCGTTCGTCCTGGCGGGCAGTGCATGGGCACAGCCAGATGGTCAGATCATGTTCATCCTGATCCTGACGCTTGCTGCGGCAGAGGCTTGTATTGGTCTTGCGATCGTCCTTCAGTTCTATCATCGCTTCCATCACCTGGATGTGGATGCTGCTAGTGAGATGCGCGGATGAGTTATTTATATCTAACAATTTTATTTCCGCTCATTGGTTTTGTCCTGTTAGCGGCGGGGCGCAACAAGCTTCCTGAAAATGTTGCAGCGATAATTGGTGTCGGTGCTGTTGGTTTATCGGCACTGTTTGCACTGATTGCAGGTCTGGACTTTGTTAACAATGGTAAAGAACTCTATGTTCAGCACCTGTGGACCTGGTTCAATGTCGGTGGTTTTGCACCGGGCATCAGCTTGCAACTCGACGGTTTGTCTTTACTGATGCTGGGCATGGTGACAGGTGTGGGTTTCTTAATTCACATCTTTGCTTCATGGTACATGCGCGGTGAAGAAGACTTTGCACGTTTCTTCTCTTACTTCAACCTGTTCGTTGCAAGCATGTTGCTTCTCGTGCTTGGCGATAACTTGGCGTTATTGTTCTTAGGTTGGGAAGGTGTAGGTCTGTGTTCATACCTGCTGATTGGTTATTACTACCAGAACCCTGCAAATGGTCTGGCGGCAATCAAGGCGTTTACTGTTACCCGTATCGGTGACGTATTCCTGCTGATTGCCATGTTCCTGATCTTCCAGCAATTCGGTACTTTGAACATTCAGTACATCGTTGAAAATGCAGCGACTGTAATGACGCAAAGTTCTTCACTGACCATCTGGACAGCATTGTTATTGTTCTTGGGTGCGGCAGGTAAATCTGCACAGATCCCATTACAAACATGGTTGGCGGATGCGATGGCAGGTCCAACACCTGTTTCTGCATTGATCCACGCTGCGACCATGGTAACAGCGGGTGTTTACCTGTGCTGCCGTCTATTCGCAGTCTTTGAACTTGCACCAGAAGTGATGGTGTTTATTTCGATCACAGGTGCGGTGACCTTGCTTGTTGCTGGTTTTGCAGCACTGGTTCAAACCGACATCAAACGTATTCTGGCTTACTCAACCATGAGTCAGCTCGGTTATATGTTTATGGCAGTTGGTGCTGAAGCATACCAGGCAGGTCTGTTCCACATGCTGACTCACGCATTCTTCAAGGCCCTCTTGTTCTTGTCGTCTGGTGCGGTAATTCTGGCTTACCATCATGAACAGAACATCTTCAAGATGGGCGGTTTGTTCTACAAGAACAAATTCCTGTTTGCATGTTTCGCGATTGGTGGCGGTGCCTTGGCAGCGATTCCATTCCTGACCATTGGTTTCTTCTCAAAAGATGCAATTCTTGCTGCAGTCTGGACGCAAAGTCATATTGCTGGTTTACCAGTGTATAACACGCTGTACTGGGTCGGTGTTGCAGGTGCTTTCTTAACTTCGATTTATACATTCCGTTTAATCTGGGTGGTATTCTTCGGCAAGGAAAACACGCCTTATCATGAAATCAAAGGTGCAACTTACTGGGGCCCATTAGCGATTCTTGCAGTCCTTTCAACAGGTCTGGCAATCGTACTGAAAGCACCGGTGATGAGCATTCTGGATGCAGCCCAAATTCCAGCCTTCATTATTCCTGAAGCGCTTGAAGCGGGTGCACATGGGGCTGAATATATCGCCATTGCTGTTGCATTGACGGGTCTTGTGGTTGGTGTAGTGCTGTTCGCTTTTGCTTACAATGCAGTCAAACGTTTTGCTGCCACTTCTGTGGGTGCTGGTCTGGTCAATATCTGCCGGAATGCATTAGGTTTCGATAAGCTATACGACCTTATTTTCGTGAAGCCATATTTGCTGTTCGCTAAACTGTTCGGTCGTGATCCAATTGATGGTCTATGGCTGGTACTTCCTGCACTGGTCAAAAGTGGTCACAGCTTTACAAGTTCACGTCAAACCGGTTCATTGCGTGAATATGCATCTAGTATGGGGCTCGGTGTCGTTGTCCTACTGATGATCTTGATCGTGATTCAGGTCGTGGGGAAATAAAATGGAAGCTCCAAACAATATTATTTTGCCGGCTCTGATCCTCATTCCGTTCATTGCAGGTTTCATATGCTGGTTGGTCGATAAACTCGACCAACACTTGCCGCGTTATATCGCGCTGATCGGTATGCTGGTGACTTTGGTCTTGACCATCGTCCTTTGGCAGACTGGTACCTATAACTATGAATTGGGCGCTGCGACACCTTCGTGGGCTGCCGAATTCAAACTGCCTTGGATTCAAACCCTGGGCATTAACATTCACCTTGCCGTGGATGGTTTATCTCTGCTGATGGTTGGCTTGACGGCACTCCTTGGTGTGCTGGCAGTAGGCTGTTCATGGGGCGAGATTCAAAAGAACGTTGGCTTCTTCCACCTCAACCTTTTATGGTCTCTGGGTGGTGTCATCGGTGTATTCCTGGCGATTGACCTGTTCCTGTTCTTCTTCTTCTGGGAGATGATGCTGGTACCGATCTACTTCCTGATTGCCCTTTGGGGTCATAAAGGGGCAGAAGGCAAGTCACGTGTTTATGCAGCAAACAAGTTCTTCATTTACACGCAGGTTGCTGGTCTGGTGATGCTGATTGGTATCCTGGGTCTGGTGACTGTTGGCTATAGCATGACCGGCGAAATCCGTTTCGACTACAACTATTTATTAGGTGTGGCGAATACGCTTGACGCTCAGGCTCCAGCGGTTGCTTATGCATTCATGATCTGTTTATTCATCGGTTTTGCGGTAAAACTTCCAGTTTTCCCATTACACGGCTGGTTACCAGATGCGCATGCGCAAGCACCAACCGCGGGTTCTGTTGACCTTGCAGGTATCTTGATTAAAACTGCGGCGTACGGTTTATTGCGTTTCGTGATTCCGTTCTTCCCGGCAGCTTCGGCTCAGTTTGCAGATATCGCGATCATTCTGGGTTTAATCGGTATCTTCTACGGTGCCTGGTGTGCTTTCCAGCAAACCGACATGAAACGCTTACTGGCGTATACATCTATTTCCCACATGGGCTTTGTTTTACTTGCGATTTACGCAGGTAACATCCTGACCTTCCAGGGTCTGATGATCATGATGTTGGCACATGGTATTTCCTCTGCTGCACTGTTCATTATGTGTGGTCAGGTATATGAGCGTGTGCATACGCGTGACATGCGTTTGATGGGGGGGATGCGTGGTCAGTTCCCGTATCTTGCATTCTTCCTGATGTTCTTTGTTGCGGCGCTTGTCGGTATTCCAGGTCTGGGTAACTTCATTGGTGAGTTCCTGATCTTGATGGGTGCTTATGCACAATTCCCGGCGTTCACTATTCTTGCGGCAATCAGTCTGGTCTTTGCAGGTCTGTACGGTCTAATCCTGATTCACAAAGCCCTGTTTGGTGTGCCAAACGAAGCGCAAAAACAGCACTATACACATCCATTAAAAGATCTGAATGCACGTGAAATCGCGTTATTGTTGATCTGCGCGTTTGGTCTACTTTGGCTTGGTCTATACCCACAAAGCTTCCTTGATGTGTCTAACTCAAGCATGGCGTGGTTAGCGAATAGCTACATTCCAGTTCAAGAAGTGGTTGAAGTTGCTGATCAGGTAACGACTCAACTTGAAAATGTGGAGATCCAATAAGCCATGAACTTCACAATGTCTTTTTCTGAGCTTATGCCGCTCGCACCTGTGATGATCGTGTCGTTAACTGCGATCGTCGTGATGTTGCTGACGGCAATCAAGCGTAACCATAATCTTGTTGCGACGACAACTGTTGTTGGTCTGAACTTAGCAGCGTTCTATATCATTTTCGTTCTGTTGGCAGGCACATTTGCACCTGCCAATGTGATGAATCTGTTCATCGTAGATCCATTTACGATGTTGTACCAGTTTGTGATTCTGATTGCTGCACTTGCCTGTAGTACCTTGTCACACGCGTATATCGAAACTTATAAAGATAACCGTGAAGAGCTGTATATCTTGATGTTGATATCCGTCGCGGGTGCAATGTTAATGGTGGCAAGCTCGCACTATGCATCATTCTTTATTAGCCTTGAGTTGATGTCGATTCCTGTATACGGCCTGTTGGCATATACACATCAACGTTCTCAATCGCTTGAAGCAGGTGTGAAATATCTGGTGCTTTCAGCAACTGCGTCTGCAATGCTGCTGATGGGTATGGCATATATTTATGCCTATACCGGTACTTTAAGTTTCGTTGCTGAACCGGGCAAACTGTTTACTGTATTCAGTCAGCCAGCTGTGGTAATTGGTCTGGCCTTAATTGTATTTGCTGTGGCATTTAAATTATCGTTGGCACCATTCCACAAATGGACACCAGACGTCTACGCAGGTGCACCAGCACCAATCGCGACTTTCCTTGCGACTGTGGCAAAAGTGGCGATGATTGGTCTGTTTGTTCGTTATATTTTGTCTTCAGGTTTAATCCTGGCAGACAGCTTCGTAACGATCATTTCGATTATTGCAGTATTGTCGATTCTTGCAGGTAACTTGCTGGCTGTTCGCCAAGTGAACCTGAAACGTATTCTGGCATACTCTTCAATTGCGCACTTTGGTTATTTGCTGGTTGCCATCGTCAGTTCACGTAATACCGATTTCTTACAGGTTCAAGGTTTTGCGACTTTTGAAAGTGTAAACGTGTATGTGATTACTTATGTATTAACCACGATTGGTGCTTTCGGTGTTGTGACGCTGATGTCGAGTCCGTATAACAATACGGATGAAGCGGGTAGTCTGGCTGAATACCGTGGTCTGTTCTGGCGCCGTCCAGTCCTGACTGCTGTATTAACCGTAATGATGCTGTCTCTTGCAGGTATTCCTTTAACTGCCGGCTTTATCGGTAAGTTCCTGGTGATTAAAACTGCGGTTGCAGGCGAAGCCTGGTTCCTGACTGCAATGGTTATTCTGGGTTCAGGTATTGGTTTGTATTACTACCTGCGCGTGATGGTCGTGCTGTACATGACACCACCTGAAACACCACGTCTAGATGCGGTGAATCATTGGGGTCAAAAAGTCGGCGGTATCATGGTATTACTTGCTGCACTTGCGGTACTTGTGATTGGTGTTTATCCAGATCCAGTGATTGCGATTTCTAAATATGCGTTCTTCGCAATATCACCTGAATTACAGCAATTCATTTTCACTTTGGTTCAAAGTGGTTTTAACTAATATCTGCGAAGATTGACGTTATTACAAAAAAGCCTCCATGATTGGGGGCTTTTTTATTTATACAAATCAATAAAAGCCTTTATAATAGCGGAAATTTATCTTTAACCTTTTAGGTGTTCTCCTGTGGCAATCCATGAAATCCGTCATCCGCTCATCCGACATAAGCTCGGTTTACTCCGTCGTGCAGATATCAGTACCAAAAACTTCCGCGAGTTAGCTCAAGAAGTGACCATGCTTCTGACTTATGAAGCGACTAAAGACCTGCCAATGGTTGAACATGATATTGATGGCTGGAATGGTGCTGTCACAGTTGACCGTATTGCCGGTAAAAAAATCACGGTTGTGCCGATTCTACGTGCCGGTATTGGCATGCTGGATGGTTTCTTAAATCTGATTCCAAGTGCAAAAGTATCTGTACTCGGTTTAGAGCGTGATGAAGAAACCCTGGAAGCCCGTACTTATTATAAAAAACTGGTTCCAGACGTACAAAACCGTATCGCGATGATCATTGATCCGATGTTGGCGACAGGTTCTTCTCTTGTAGCTGCAATTGATGTACTCAAAGCCAGTGGCTGTAAAGACATTCGTGTTATGGTTCTGGTTGCCGCACCGGAAGGTATTAAGCGTGTAGAGGCTGCACATCCTGATGTGATCATGTTCACTGCATCAATCGACAGCGGTTTAAATGAAAATGGTTATATCGTTCCGGGTCTTGGTGATGCTGGCGATAAAATCTTTGGTTCAGTTCAGAAAGACTAATTTTTGAACAGGACGAAAAAAGGGGCTACTACAGCCTCTTTTTTATATAATGTAGATCGGGCATTTTCAGCATAGGACAACAGCATGAAAGATGAATTATATCAGGGCAAAATCAAACAGTACGACCCTGCAAAAGGTTTTGGTTTTATTGGTTCAGCTGAGGGAGATGTGTTCTTCCATATTTCAGACTTTCCTGCGGCAGAAGGCGAGCCAAAACGCAATGAACGCGTGAAATTTAATGTGGTAGAAAATGGCGATAAGTATAAAGCCATTAAGATTGAACGTGTTGAGGATACTTCAAAGAAAGCTAAAAAATCTAAGGTCGCTGCACATAACCAGTCAATTACTTCCGCATTACTATCAAATCTCAAGCGTTAATTAACCGTGAATTTGACTAAATGAAGAGGCATTTTCGCCTCTTTTTTATCTAAAAATTCATGAACTATAGTCTTACCTCAGGTTTTGTAACTTAAAGCTTATACTTCGTTACGCAAACAATAAAACGTCTACCAAAGCGCTACAATCATCTCTATTTCTTCTCACTTAAAATACTATCTGTTGATTTATAGGGATAAATGTCATGTTTAGGAATGGAAAAATTAAAACTTATGATTCCGAACGTGGTACAGGCAGCATTGAGTTAGCAGATGACGCTCAAGAACTAAGTTTTAGGCTACAGGATTTACCTTCACTTGAAATTGATCCTCAAATTGGAGAACTGCTTAAATTTAGAATGATTCCTCATCAGGAAACCATAATATTGGACAATATGGTACGCCTAGATGTCAAAGTACAGGACGAGTTTGTAGCGGAAGTTGTGGCATTACCATCTTTGGCACCCACAATATCTGTTCCGTTAAAGCGTTCAATTCTTTTTAGCCCAACGCTATGGTTGGCACTGGTATCCGCAGTTGGTTTTATAATTTTGGGTGAAGTATAAATTTAAACCAGAAATTTTTAATTTTCTATTTTTAACTCGGTATTTCTCTATTCTTCAATTTAAAAAAGCGCCTATAAGTGCTTTTTTGGTTTTTCTATTAAAGAATTTCATAAAAGCTTTTTGATGTATTTTTTATTACAATTATTAAAAATATCAAAGACAAGAGTGAATTATGTTTCAAGAGGGGAAAATCAAAACCTATCACGAAGCACGTGGTTTTGGTTTTATTCAAATCGAAGGGGAATCTAAAGACTTATTTTTTCACATTAAAGACTTTCCCAATCAAAATATTCCACTAAAAATTGGGGAAAAATTAAAGTTTTTAATGGTTGAAGATAATGGAAAGTTTAAGGCAGACCATATTATCCGGCTGGATATTAAATCAAAATTGGCTATTAAGCAGAATAATGATTTATATGAAGATCCTGAAGCACATGTTTCTCCACGTTATGAAAAGACAAAATTATCAACTCGATCCAAACTAATCACAATATCGGGACTAATTATTATTGCGATTCTTGTTCGGCTTGTTTATAACAAATACCAAAGCTACCAAGTTCAAAAACAGCAGAAGCTTGAACAACTGATAGTAGAGCAGCGAGCGGCACAAGGTGATTTAGCTATGGAGGGATTATCTGAGCAGGGTAGGCAGAATCTAGAAAATCGTGGTGCTGAGTTACCAAGCCAAAGTTACTCTATTAATCCGAAAACTTCAGAGACGGCTTCGCAATCTATATCTCAATTCAAATGTGATGGAAGAGAACATTGTAGCCAGATGGGTTCTTACGAAGAGGCTTTATTTTTTATCCGGAACTGTCCAAATACTAAAATGGATGGTGACGGCGATGGCATCCCGTGTGAAAGCCAATTTTAAGATAGAATAAAAAGCACCTTAAGGTGCTTTTTGATTGAAAACAAATTTAGGCTTCACAGAAATTCATAAAGGCTCTCAGGCCTGGCCCCTGATATTTCTGGCGATGTACCAGCATAAACAATGGACGCGTTAAAGACCAGAACGGAGTATTGAGAATCACCAGTTGACCTTTCTCGCGTAAAGGCTCAATCGCAAGTTTGGAAATACAGGACATGCCGATTCCGCCGGCTACGATTTTCAAAATTGCTTCATTATGGCCAAGTGTCAGACGGATATTGGCATCCGGCACATCTTTCAAAATGGCATTATCAAAGACTTCGCGAGTACCTGAACCTTCTTCGCGCAGAATCCACTCTACAGATTTGAAATCTTCCGCGGTCAGCTCACGGTTCAATTGCGCTAGGGGATGATCCGGTGCACAGCACACCGCCAGCTCATCATCGCGCCAATGGATACATTGCAGTTGTGGCAGATGACAGGAGCCTTCGATCAAGGCCAAATCTAGCTGGAACTGATTCACCGCTTCAATCATTTGACGGGTATTACCAACTTGCAGCTGTAAATGCGCTTGAGGCTGAATTTTTAGAAAATCGGCCATCAGGTCAGGAATCAGGTAATCTGAAATGGTCAGGGTTGCACCTAAACGTAAATCGATACTTTGAAGCTCACCTTTCGCAACCTGTTCAAAAGATTCGCATCGACCTAAAATTTCCAGCGCTTGAGGGAGAAGAAAGCGCCCCAGGTCATTGAGCTGTAAACGTTTGCCTAGACGGTCAAATAATGGAGCACCCAGACCATCTTCCAGATCTGCTAAAGCCATACTAGCCGCACTTTGAGTAAGTTTGACGGCATCGCTAGCCTTCGTTACGGTACCCTCTTGTGCCACTGCTACAAAAACAGCCAATTGGCGTAAAGTCATGCGCATGAGTAGAGCCTTAACATTTAAAAAATATTAATAAATTATATTGCCATGCTACCATGAGCACAGTCTTTCATGCCACGTTGAAATCATGTCAATTGAAAAATTTAGCCAAGAAAAAGTTTTATCTGTACACCGCTGGACCAATACATTATTCAGTTTCACCATGACACGCCCGGCACACTTCAAATTCACTGCGGGGCAATTTGCGCGTATTGGCCTGCAAGTGGGAGATGAACTGGTGGTTCGTGCCTATTCGGTGGTGTCATCTCCTTTTGATGAAACTCTGGAGTTTTTTTCGATTGTGGTTCCAGAAGGTAAATTTACCTCCAATTTACAGCATCTTAAAGTAGGGGATGAGCTGTTTCTGGAAAAAATTCCGTATGGTTATCTGACGCTGGCCCGTTATCAGTTGCCCTTGCCCAAAGACTTGTGGTTACTGGGCACTGGAACTGGTCTGGCACCGTTTCTGTGCATGTTGCAAGACTTTGAAACCTGGAGCAAATACGAAAAAATCAATCTGGTATATAGCGTGCGTAGCCGGGCTGAACTCGCTTATGTGGAACGGATTCAGGAAATTGCCGAAACCTTTGGCGAAGGACATAGCGGATTTAAATTTATTCCGATTATTACCCGTGAGCCTGATGCACCTTTGCACGACCGCTTACCGGTGCTGATTGCCAATGGCGAGCTGGAAAAAGTCGCAGGTATGCAGCTCAATCCGCAAACCACCCATGTCATGCTTTGCGGTAACCCGGAAATGGTCGATGATACCAAAGAAGCCTTAAAAGCCCGCGGCCTGATCATGAACCGGCGTGGTGAAGGCAATATTGCAGTCGAGAATTATTGGTAAGTCTGAATTGCAGATAAAAAAGCTCATCCTTGGATGAGCTTTTTTATCTGCAAGGTGAATAATGACAGCTTAGTGCAGAATCTTGTTCAGGAATTGCTGGGCACGCTCACCACGCGCTGTATTAAAGAAATCATCTTTACTGCAATCTTCCACAATTTTTCCCTGATCCATAAAGATGACCCGGTTGGCAACCTGTCGGGCAAAGCCCATTTCGTGGGTGACACACATCATGGTCATGCCTTCTTTGGCCAGACCGACCATGACATCGAGCACCTCATTAATCATTTCAGGGTCAAGCGCAGAAGTTGGTTCATCAAATAACATGGCAATCGGATCCATGCTCAGCGCACGAGCAATCGCGACACGTTGCTGTTGTCCGCCAGAAAGTTGTGCCGGGAATTTATTGGCCTGTGCACTTAAGCCGACACGATCCAGATAAGCAAGTCCTTTCTGTTTGGCTTCGGCTTCAGAACGACCCAATACCTTGATCTGGGCAATGCTCAGATTTTCAGTAATACTGAGATGCGGGAACAATTCAAAATGCTGAAACACCATGCCCACGCGACTTCTTAGTTTATTTAAATTGGTTTTCGGATCATTAATTTTAATTCCATCGACCAGAATACTGCCTTGCTGAACAGGTTCCAGACCATTGACAGTTTTAATTAGGGTGGATTTTCCTGAACCGGAAGGACCACAAACCACCACCACTTCACCTTGCCGAATCTGGGTGGTACAGTCGGTCAGTACCTGAAAATCTTTATACCATTTACTGACATGCTGGAGGTCAATCATGACTTTGGCTTCGTTCATACAGTTAACCTCTGCTGTAATTTTTTAACAATATAGGTGGCGATCATACTGATGGTGAAATAGACCAAACCGGCAAAAAGAATATATTGGGTGAGTAAACCCATCAGGTCACCACGCACATAATTGGTGCGGAAAAAGTCCAGCAGGCCAATTGCATACACCATGGTGGAATCCTGAAACAAAATAATGGTCTGTTGTAATAATAGCGGTGTCATTTTGCGAAAGGCCTGAGGCAGTACAATCAGGCGCATGGACTGGCCATAGCTCATGCCGAGGGCAGAGGCCGCATCTGTTTGTCCCTTCGGAATAGACTGGATTCCGGCACGGACAATTTCGGAAAAATAGGCGGCTTCAAACAGCATAAAAGCCACAATACTGGACACCAGTGCCGTATCCATGGTCAGATATTTTCCAGTCACCCCAGTATAGATAAAAGGCACAGCGAAGTAGAACCACATCAGTACCAGCAGCAGGGGAATCGAACGGAACAGATTGACATAACCCTTGGCAATCCAGTTCAACACCTTGATTGAAGAGAGCCGCATCAATGCCAGTAAGGTGCCAATAAAGACCCCGCCAATGGTGGCAAAAAATAAGACTTTTAAAGTAATACTCAGACCATGCCATAGGGCAGGTGCGGATAATTGTAAATCCTGAAAAAATGCAGTGAACCATTCCATTATTTAGTCCCCGCAATCAGACCGGGCACCTGAAGGCGCTTTTCCAGAAAGTTCATCAAGCCAATCAGGCAGACATTGATCAGGATAAAAATCAGGGTGACATAGGTGTAAATCTCAATGGTATTTTGCGTATATTCGCTGATGGTTTTCATCTGGGAAATGAGTTCCGCAACCCCGACCAGTGAGGCCACCGAGGTGTTCTTGACACAGTTGGTCAGCTCAGAACTTAAGGGGGGTAAGATCATGCGAAAAGACTGCGGTAAAATCACATAGCGATATAATTGTGTAGTGCTAAACCCCATGGCATAGCCGGCATTGATCTGCCCAGGTGGAATTGCTTCAATCCCGGTACGCACCTGCTCACAAACCCGCGCTGCGGTAAACAGTCCCAAACCAATACTGGCTGAAATCAGCGCCGTGGTATTGGCTCCCAGATCATTGATCCACCAGCTTTGAATGCTGTTCGGCAGAAAATTCGGAACCACATAGAACCAGATAAATAACTGGATCAGTAAAGGCACATTCCGAAAAATGGTGACGTAAGCGCTACCAATTGCCCGGGCCGTTGGGCTGGGCAAGGTGCGCATGATGCCCAGCAGACTACCCAAGAGCATGGCAATCGACCAGGCTACAATCGCAATGACCGCTAACCAGCCGAGGCCAGTCATGATCCAGTTGAGATAGGTGCTATCACCAATCCCGGTCTGTTGTAATAAGACACCCCAATTCCAGCTGTAATTCATGATCACTCCAAAATGGGCTTAAACAATTGATGCTTAAGCAGATGAATAAGATTCAGAGTCTATTGATCGCGGTCATGCGGGGTGCTGATCAGGGCCTTCAAGTCATCAGACATGGCAAAGTTCAGGTTGATATTTTTCGGTGGAATTGGCGACTGGAACCATTTCTGGTACATGCTATTGATTTCACCGGAGCTATATGTGGCTTTAATCGCGTCATCTACCACCTGCTTAAATTCGGGGTCTCCCTTACGTAACATACAGCCATAGATTTCATTGATGGGTGCTGTACCCACAATGTGCCATTGTTGCGGATTTTTAGCCTTGGATTTTTCTCCCGCCAGTAAAATGTCATCCATCATAAAGGCAGCAGCACGGCCACTTTGCAGCATTAAAAAGGATTCTGCATGGTCTTTGGTCGAAATAATTTCACCAATGCCCAATTCTTTTTCATGCTGACGAATATAGCGTTCCGATGTGGTGCCGGCAGTGGTCACCAGTTTTTTGCCTTTCAGATCGCTAAAATCTTGAATACCAGAATTGGTTGCGGTTAAGAGACGAGAACCTACTTGAAAAAAGCCAACAGAGAAATCGACCTGTTGCTGGCGTTCCTTATTATTCGTCGTCGAGCCACATTCCAGATCAACCGTACCGTTGGAGACCAGTGGAATCCGGTTCTGGCTGGTCACCAGGTTGTAGCGGATTTTTAAATCAGGAAGATTCAGCTTTTGTTTGACGGCTTCGACCACTTTTAGTTGCAGGTCATGGGCATAGCCGACCGGCTGATTCGGATTATCAGCGATATAAGAAAATGGAATCGAGGAGTCACGATAACCTAATACAATCGTGCCGGACTGTTTGATCTTATTGAGCGTGCCAGAAGTATTCTCGCTGCCTTGCTGATTGCTTGGTGCCTGATTATCACTACAGGCACTCAGTCCCAAGGTCAGGGCACTGGCACACAGCAGCGTAGCGAATTGAGTCTTTGTTTTCATCGTGAAACTCCATTTTTCATTTTCAATTATTATGAGTACGTCCGTTTTCAGACGCTGCTAAGACAATATTCTGATTATTGCTATAAAGTCTAAGTATTCGTTTATATTCATCTTAGTTGATGATTCAAGCATGACTCAAGCTGAATTTATTGCTGAAATGTTACTGAATCAGAAAAGGAAATCTGTGGGATGCTCAAAGGAATGCAAATAAATAAAGAGATTGAACTACAAGTATAAGAAAGAAAAAGTCACAAAAAAACCTCCAAACTGGAGGTTTTTTTATCGGTTCAAGCTTAATGCACAAACATATCCATCGATTCACGAATTTCTTGAATGGCCGTTTCGACATCGGCGCTGAGCCAGGTCGGTTCAAAGAATCCAGCGTAGTGCTCAAGACGATCCGCAGGGACGACTAAGCGTACCGGACAATCCTCTTCCAATAAACGCCATGGAATAATTGGCACTTCATTGTCGAGCCATGCTGTTACATCTCGGATATCGATAATCATTGCGTTGACACAGTCCGGGAAAGGCATCACGGAAAACTCTTCAGTACGACGACGGAAATACTCCAGGTCTTGCCAGCGCAGTGCAAAACTCGGTTTACTGAATTCGATAATCCCGATCAGATGCTGATCGCGAGTATGATGCAAAGTGCATTGGTGGGTGACATCAGTGTCAAGATCCAACGATACACTTTGTTGACGATACGCCATAGAGCTCGATGAAATAAAAAAATGAGGGACACATTATAGCCCATTTTATAGAAACTGAGCAGTGCTATTGTTTAGCGCAAATTTTAGTGTTGGTTCTGCCCTGAGGTCGCGTACTGAAGCTCTTGAATTTCAAAGGACTGCATATCACTCAGGCAACTCAAGCAAACTGGGATTGGAAAAGAATGGAGAAGCTAAACCTCATTATCAGATTGATTATAGAGCCTTTTTCTTTTCTGATACGCTTTATATAGCTCTATAAGAAGGTTTAAGCGAATAGTGTTGCAATTATTCAAGCGATTAGATGTGTTGATCTGCCAGTAATTTTCTATGTCATTCACATAAGGGAAAAATGAATAGCAGGATAATGCTGAGTTAAACCTGTTCACCATCAACCAGTAGCGATCAGTGAATTAAAAATGAGCACGATTGCTTAAAGATTATTCTAAATATTATTCATACATATAACTTACATCCCGTCACCATCTCACCATGTTTTGTCACAGAAGCTGTTTTAACTGCTTGTTATGCTAAAAATCTACTTATGAATAACAAAGAGTGAGGATGGTTATGGTCGATGATTTCAATAAAAAACCACCTTTAGATCATCAGACAGCAGTGACGCAAAAAAAGCGTATTCCTGTTTATATCTTGATTTTGGTAGGTATCTTTTTACTGGCATTACTGTTCTATATGTTTGCTGACATGAATCCAGACGCAAATGATGCACCTGCTGGACATCCGAACCCTAATGTGCAACCTGCGACACCAAACAATACGACTCCAGTCGGTGAACCTACAGAAGCTACTGCAACGCTAGGTGATGGAACAGAAGCAACAGCAACTGCGACAGATGATGCACAGGCGGCTCGATAACTCAGACATATATCAAAAGCTCTAGTGAAACCACTGGGGCTTTTTTGCAATATATTGTGATGTTTAAGCTAATGATAGCTAGCTGGCTCAAGTCTAAAAACATCAAATCTGAAGGTGAATCCGAAAGAAGAAGGGGCTGAATGTTTCAAGGATAGGCTCCCGATTTCAGATAAATAGCTTAATAACAAAGAGGGTAAAACAACATGAATGATTATATGAGAAGTCCGCGTGGCGGCTTCGACGCCATGTATTATTGGGATCAGTTTCATCCCATTCTGAGTGCAATTGCCATATTAGTCATTGGTTGGATCATTGCATTACTGGTTTCGGCAGCAGTCAAGAAAGTCTTGCAAAAACTTGGAACCAATACACACTTAAATACGGCGACAGGCCATCGCTCTAATATCGAAAGTATTATTGCCCGGGTGGTGTTCTGGATTATTCTGATTATTGCCGTAATTGGTTCACTGAATGTACTCAACCTGACCAGTATCAGTGGTCCTTTCAGTAATATGATTCAGCAATTCCTGTTATTTATCCCGCAGTTACTAGGTGCAATTGCAGTCGGATTCATAGGGTGGATTGTCGCCAACCTGGTGAAAATAGGGCTACAAAAGCTACTTGACCGAACCCAACTAGACGAAAAACTCAGTGCTGAAGTGGGTGTCAGTCCCATTAGTCAGAACATCAGTGAAATTGCTTACTGGTTAATTTTATTACTGTTCTTGCCAATCGTACTGTCTATTCTGGGACTCAACGGTCTGTTGTTACCAGTTCAGAATATGCTGACTGATGTCGTAAGCTACTTACCAAATATCTTTATTGCTGCAGTGATCATTTTTGTCGGTTATATTCTGGCAAAAATTGTTCGCGGTATTGTTGAAGGCCTATTAAACAGTCTGAATGTACAACAACAAGCTGAAAAAGTAGGTATTTTCAAAAATTCCAATGTGGCACAGGTGATTGGTTCATTCATCTTCGCCGTCGTGATCATTACTGCATTGATTATTGCTTTTGAAGCATTGGGTGTCGAAGCGATTTCTCAGCCTGCCACGGCAATGCTGTATGAAATCATGAATGCCATTCCGAATATTATCGCTGCTGCCTTAATTCTGATTCTGGCTTATGTGGTCTCTAAACTGGTCGCACGTCTGGTGGTTGAAGTGGTATCGGGTACAGGTGTTGATGAAATTCCTGCCAAACTGGATGTACAGCGTTTTTTAGGCACCACTAAACTTTCGAGTGTGGTCGGTTATCTGATCGTATTGTTCACCATGTTATTTGCGGTGTCCGAAGCAGCAGACCGTCTCGGCTTTGAACAGGTGAGCGGCCTGATTGCGATGTTTATTTACTTCGGCGCCAACATCTTACTCGGTGCCGTGATTCTGGTGATCGGTTTCTGGCTGGCAAATATTGTCGCGAACATTGTACAACGCGGTGAATATAACAGCTCACGCTGGTTAGCGAATCTGGTGCGTGTCCTGATTATGGGCTTGGTCGTTGCCATGGGTCTACGTGCCATGGGTATTGCCGACTCGATTGTGAACCTGGCATTTGGTTTAACGCTGGGTGCTGTCGCAGTAGCATTTGCTCTGGCCTTTGGTCTGGGTGGTCGTCAGCCTGCGGAGCGAGTTTTAACAGATCTGATTGATAAAGCAAAACGCGAAGCCAAAGAACCGAATCCAGTCAAAGATCAAGCTGAAAACAGCATATTTTCAGGATTAGGTACTCAGAGTACTTCAAGTACAACGGACATGGCAGGCACGACAGGTGCAGCGATGGGGATGGGTTCTACAGATACATCAATGGGACAATACTCCGACCGTTCACAAAACATGACCGGTACTACTGATTCTTCAACCACTACGCCAGGAGCAGGTATTGTGCCAAATCAAGATTCAGACGCAGAGGGTACTACGCCAATGAGTACGGACTTATCGCATACCACACCGGCAATCCTCACCACTGCACCGCAGGATGATGAATCATTGGGTATTGATCCGGTCAATCCGGATGCGGATCAAGCCGTACCTGATTCAGTAAAAGTCGATCCGACTCATCCGCCAGTCAATAATCCATTTGGTTCAACCGGAGAAAAAGAACCAAATGTCGATATTGATCGTTCCACTCAGAAAAAAGATGACCTGAAATAACCTGTCATTTTTAACCAAAATCGGCCACGCTCATGTGGTCGATTTTTTTCAGTCACGAGGAAAAATAAATGAATAGCAAGAAACCCAACAAAGTTCTGGCTCCTTTGGTTATCGCGGGAATTACCATTGGCTTTTTTACCGCGGCCTATCGATTTATTTTTGTGAAGAGCAAACAGGACGAGCTGTCAGAGCGAGCGCTGGATAGGAAAATACCTGATACAGACGAATTTAACTGAAAGAATTCTGCTGAATAACAAACAATAGAATTTGGCCTTTAAGAAATATATAATATTCAGGTGAATACCAAAATGATTTTGGTATTCTTCTTGCATTAAAAATATAAAAAAGGGAGATCAACATCATGTGGCAAACACTATCATATACATTCAAGAACACTTCAGCAGATGAAGCACCGCTATATTTGCGAGAAGCCACTCGAAAAATGCAGCTGACGATTGACCGTTTAGGAAATACGGCCAATCTCAAGCTGTTTAAGACAGATTATCTGGAATGAACTAAATATCAGTCTTGATGATCTATTGATTAAATATATTCCGATGCGGCATGCGCAGATGACCATGCCCATTGGAAATTATAGCCGCCCAAATGTCCGGTAACATCCAGCACCTCACCAATAAAATACAGGCCTTTCTGCTTTTGACTTTCCATGGTTTTTGAAGAAACCTCGCTGGTATCCACACCGCCCAAAGTCACTTCCGCAGTACGGTAGCCTTCTGTTCCGGATGGTTTCACTTCAAAACCATGCAGCCGTGTCGCAATCTGCTCCAGTTGATTATCACTGATATTGCCAATTGCGGTTTCAGTGACGTCAGTCCAGATTAGACTCTGTAATTCAGCCACGACACTTTTCGGTAAAAATTCATTGAGTAAAGTGCGCAATAACACTTTGGGCTGGCTTTGTTTTTTGGCTTTAAAGAAATCCAGCAAATCTACACTTGGTAAGAAATCGACTTGAAAGCTTTGACCGACATTCCAGTAATTGGACAATTGCAGGGAGCTTGGGCCACTTAAACCACGATGGGTAAACAGCAGTGCTTCGGTGAAACTGTTGAGCTCATTGGAGAGTGTCGCTTCTACGGCATTGCCACTCAAACGAGTCGTCACCTCCTTAAATCCATCAGAGAAAGTGAAGGGCACCAAACCGGCACGGGTTGGATAAACATGATGTCCAAACTGTTTTGCGATGTCATAGCCAATGCCCGAACCACCCAGCGTCGGGATGGACAAGCCACCTGATGCCACCACCACAGATTCAACCTCAAAATATCCAATTGACGTGGCGACTTGAAATCCTTGATCATCGACTGGATTGACTGCTTTTACTTCGCAGCTGGTTTTAAGATCGACCAGACCGGTTTTATCACATTCTGCCAACAGCATTGACAGAATATCTTTTGCACCATTGAGGGTAAACAGTTGTCCATGTTTGCGCTCTTCATAAGCAATACCATATTCACAGACCAGGCCAATAAAGTCCCAATTGCTATAACGCGTTAATGCTGAAATGACGAAATGTGGATTATGCGAAATATAATGGCTTGGTTCGACCTCCAGATTGGTAAAATTACATTTACCGCCGCCAGACATCAGGATTTTTTTGCCAACTTTATTGGCTTTTTCCACCACTACGACTTTACGTCCACGTTGTGCAGCCATATACGCCGTCATTAAACCTGAAGCACCGGCACCTATGACGAGAACATCGTATTGCTTGGAAGACATAAAACACTCGAGGGAGAACAAAAGGAAAGCATTATAGACAATTTTATTTCCGCTTTCTCTATTCCTGAACAATCAACAGGCTGATTGCCAATCCGTATTAGAGTTTAAACATAAAATATTTGTAAGTCGGCTTAAAATCATGCATAGTTTTTGTACAGTTTTACAAAAGTCACAATAATAAGGCAGGGCTTATGGCAACGTCAGAGGATCTAAAACAATACAACCTGATCAGTTATATTCTTTATATTCTGGGGTTTTTTCTGGGTGTGACCCCATTTATAGCCATTATCATGAACTATATTAAACGTGATGAAATGCGCGGCACCTGGCTGGAAAGTCATGTGGACTGGCAAATTAAAACCTTCTGGGTCAGTTTGCTGGGTTATATTGTTGGTGGCTTATTAACTATGATCTTGATCGGATTTCTAATCATATTTTTGGTCTTTATCTGGCATATCTACCGCTTGGTCAAAGGGATGATTGCGCTGAATAATAATCAACCGATTCAGGCTTAAGCAATTGTAGAAGTAGTATCCATGTTACGGCCTTGCAACCCACCGCTATGAATCACCAGCAGTCTAGATCCTGCTGGGAAATAATCTTTTTCAATCAAATCAAAGATGCCCATCAACATTTTAGCGGTATAGACCTGCTCTAGTGGAATGGCAAATTCGGTTTCAAAATCCCGAATAAACTGCATGAGGGCTGTGCTGGTTTTGGCATAGCCGCCACAGCAATAATCATCCAGAATAGTCCAGTTGGTTTTGCTGGTTAGTTGCGCGACTTCATCTTTTAAAAATGAGCCTTGCAGCGCTGAAAATCCTAAAACCTGCTGATGAGCCTGACTGGCTTCGATCAGACCGGTGATGGTTCCACCAGTGCCTACTGCGCAGCAAACCACATCAAATTGAGCATCTTGCGGGCTTAAAATTTCCCGACAGCCCTGAATGGCCAAAGCGTTGGTTCCACCTTCAGGAATGAGATAATGCTCAGGAAATTGTTGTGCGATTTCGGCCAGATACTCAGGCTGTTGCTTGCGACGATAGTGTTCACGACTGACAAAATGTAGCTGCATCCCCAACTGCCGTGCGGTGGCTAAAGTCGGATTGAGTGGCCGATGGGCCAGCTCCTCACCCCGAATAATCCCCACACTTTGAAAACCAAACTGCTGTGCGGCAAATGCAGTGGCCGCAATATGATTGGAATACGCACCACCAAAGCTGAGAATCTGCCGATAACCCTGTCTTTGTGCTTCCAGAAAATTGTATTTCAGTTTAAAAAACTTGTTGCCTGAAATTTGCGGATGTACCAGATCCAGACGACGTATTGTTAAAATAATATCGTGAAAATTAATCTGTTGATCGGGAATATTTTGGGCAATCTCTGCAAACATAAAAATTAACACAGTCAGTTATTCGGCCATTATAGCGAAAGCAGTAAAGATCAGGGATTGAGAATAAGTCATTTTCAGGCATGAGATAAAAATTGACGCAGAATGTCACAAATATTCTGCTGATTATTTAAGCAGGGATGCTAATCTAAATACAGGAAACCCTGAGGAGGGTAGAATAATGAAAATATTGTCCTATGCTGTTTTGGTCGGCGTAATGCTCAGTTTGTCGGGCTGTGATGATGCGATGAATAAACCTAAAACAGAGACCCGTACCATGATTATTGGTGGTGTACCGGTACATGATCAGGATTACCAACTGTTAGACACGCAATTCATTGCTCAGGATCAGTTAAAACAGTAGGCCATTACAGTAACTAAAATTCCTGACCAATACTGAAATTTTTAAAGCAAATGATTCGGTTTTTGCTTAAAATAATCCTTCAATTTTTAAGTCAGGTTATCTCGTGGAATCATTCTGGATTTTAAGCTCAATTGCTGTTGCCCTGATGTTAGGTGCGATGAGTCCCGGGCCGACTTCTATTTATGTGGCAAAAAATTCAATTGCGATTTCACGTAAACATGGTTTATTTACTGCACTGGGGACTGGTCTAGGTGCAGCAATTTTCGGTTTGCTGGCAGTACTGGGTTTGCAGGCATTTTTGCTGGCTGTGCCGTCGGCTTATCTGGCCTTAAAAATTTGTGGGGGGCTATATTTACTTTGGCTGGCTTTTAAAATTATTAAGCATGCCAAAGATCCGATTGAGGCAGATTCGAGCATTACCAAACAGATGTCTTTACGTCGCGCTTTTACCACAGGTTTAATCACGCAGTTGTCGAATCCAAAAATTGCGATTGTGCTGGCCAGTATTTTTACCGCCTTATTACCAAAAGAAATTCCGAACTATTTCTATTTTGCTTTGCCCATTTTATGTTTTTTTATTGATGCTGGCTGGTGCTCACTCGTGGCTGTCGCACTTTCTGCTGAAAAGCCACGCCGTGTGTATTTAAAGTTTAAGGCATTGTTTGACCGTGCAGCAGGTGCGGTGATGACCGTGCTCGGACTAAAACTTATTTTCGGAATGAAATAGTTTCAACACTTGAAGTCCTCATCCTTGGAAAGTGATCATTCTTGCTAGCTTTCCAAGGGACAGCTGATCATTTGAAATTAATCTTTAAAATGCAAGGGGATCCATTGGTAGCTTTTAGCATCTTTAGAATAGACATGCCCAATCCCCGGAAATGGTAAATGTGGTGCTGCCACCGTCTGGCCATTCTTTGCATATTCCGCAAAATACTTTAAGCGGGTTTCAACCGCTTTTTTCGGATCGATATCAAAATCTATAGCGGTCTGTGGACGGTCAAACTGAATGGTATGGGAATGTACAATATCCCCAATAAATATCATCTCCTGACCCTTGGATTTTAAGCTAAAACCAAAATGTCCCGGTGTATGCCCAGCTGAACTGATCACATCAAAACCATGGATTTTATCGCTAGCCTTAAAGGTCTTTAACTGACCTTTGGCCTGATAAGGTGCGATGGCTTTCTTGATTTTATCGACTGTACCCAAAAAACCAGCCTGTTTTGCTTTTGGTAATTTTTCTACACTTTTAGGATTCATCCAGAAATCCAGTTCGGCTCGCGATACATAAATATTCGCATTGACAAAATTGGCAACGCCGTTATTACTGATGCCGCAAACATGATCAGGATGTAAATGCGTTAATAAGATTGAATTGACTTGCTCAGGCTTTTGTCCAGATGCCTGTAAATTTGAATAAATAGACCCAAAGTTTGGCCCATTACAGCTAGAAGCACCGCTATCCACCAAGACCAGTTCTTTGCCTGTATTTACCAGGAAAGCATTGACGGAGGTCTGGATGCCTTTGCTTTGGTCAACATAATATTTTTTTAAAATCTGATTCACTTCTGCTTCAGGAATATCCTTAAACAAGGCTTTGGCTAAATAATTGGTGCCATCCAGCAGGGCAGTAATCTGGTAATCTCCAAAGCTGTATTGATAATATCCGGGAACCTGTTTTTGTTGTTCTAAAGTGGAAGGCGTTTGTGCGTGTGTTGGGGAAATACCTGCCAATGAACCTAAAGCAAGGAGTGATCCGACAAGAGAAGAGCTGAGGTATTTCATGGCTATTCTTATGTAATTAAAGTCAACTCTATGTATTAGCATGGATATTGATAAAAAAGAATATGAATATATTTACTATTTTTTTAAATCGAAATGGCGATTTAGCATCTGTACTAAAAATTCAGTGTGAATCTGTATATTGATTTTTTGAAAGTAAAGAATGTGTTTTTTGTAAAAATATTATTATAAATAAAATGCTTAGATGTATTTCACTTTTTATTAAAAGCTCGTTAACATAGGGTATTACGAACAAGCTTTGGGTGTCGCGATGAGTTTTTGGAAAAGAAAAAACAATGCCAGCTTTGTATTTTTCATTATTACCTTATATTCACTACTTGGTTTTGGACTGGGCTATGTGATTTGGGAATTTGTGTTGCAAGGCTAAGTGACCCAGCAATAAAAAAGCCTCTAGAGATAGAGGCTTTTTTGATGGATTATTTCGAAGAAAATAGATAATTACTTAATGAGAGCATTGTATGAGCGAACCAGAGTACTCAGGAAAACCTTTAGCTTATTTAGATCAAAATATTCTAGACTTATTTAGTGAATATAAAGAAAAGCCAATGCTTAGTAGAGATTCAGATTTTTTTAGATATTTAAAAGAAGAAGTACAAGCTGTTTATTCACCCATTACTTTAGAAGAAATTTACAGATCAGTAATAAAGGGGAAAAGCAGTAAATATTGTGTTGAGTTTTTAGATATCTTAAGGGAGTTAAATGCACACTATATCGCCTTAACTACTGATGAGCATGGGACTTTAACAAATACTATTTTTAGATCCTGGGATGATCCACTAGTTCATTTTAATAATTACATTGAAAATAATTTTTTAAACAAAATGATTAATCCATCAACTAAGAATTTATTTGCTTTATATGGTGGTGTAAAGGATTTTAAAACTTTTGAATACGAACAAATTGAAGCTTTTGATAATTTATTACTATTTTTAGAAAAATCTTTAAGTGATCTTAAAAACAGTACATACAAAGATGACTATCTTTTATCAGAAATAGAAAAATTTAAAGTTAAAATTCCTAACCTAATGAATCAGCGAGATGAATATAAATTATATATTCAGAGATCGGTAAGGCATTTAGAAGAGTCTAATAAAGAAAAATCACCTCATAAATTTTTACGAGAATCATTGAATATCAATCATGATAACTTACAAAAAATTAAATTACCAAATGCTTTAAATCAAATATGGAAATTACTTCAAGAAAACAATCCTGAATTGGAAAATAATGAGTTAGATGACTTCTTTCAATTGAAAAATTTAATTGGTTCAGGGCAGGAATACTATATTTTTCAAAAAGTAAATCAAATTTATACTATATTAAATCTGATCGGTTATTATCAAGATGAAGGATTACATAAAGAAAAGCGTTTTATTGCATCATTCAGTGACATGTCACATGCATCTTATGGTTGTTTTTGTGAATATCTAATCACTCGTGATGAAGCCTTTGCACAAAAAACTAATGTTGCATATGAGTATTTAAATATTGCAACTCAAGTTTTTTGGCTCAAATTAAAATGATTTCAAACTAAAAATAGTGTTAAGCCAATACTTTATTTAAAAATCTGGTCTGTTCGATGTAATAAAAAAGTTGACTTAGTGATGGTATTAATTTAGTTGGAGGCGACATGGATGTCGCCGTTCACTTGTGGTACATGGACGTATCATCAAGTGAACAAGAGATTTTTGTTACTTTTGATCTTTCAAAAGTAAGGCAATAGTTTCTGATCTCTCCCTAACCCTCTCCTTTAAAAAAGGAGAGGGAATCTAAAGGCATAAAAAAAGCCCCTACAACGTAGAGGCTTTTCTTATTTTAGATTTAAAATCTTAAGAAACCTTATCACCCGGTTTAGCACCAGATTCAGGTGAAATCACCCAAACGCCGTTGCCATTACCCGCTGCCAACACCATACCGTTCGAAATACCAAAACGCATCTTACGTGGAGCAAGGTTAGCCACCATCACCACCAATTTACCTTTTAGGTCTTCAGGTTGGTAGAACTCACGAATACCACTGAATACATTACGTGGTTCAGCTTCGCCTACATTTAAAGTCAATTGAAGAAGTTTGTCAGAACCTTCAACCGTTGCAGCTTCCAAAACCTCAGCCACACGCAGGTCAACTTTCATAAAATCATCAATATTAATAATTTCAGCTTCGCCGACTTTAGGTTCAGCTTTCTTCTCGACCTTCTTTTCTTTTTTCTTTTCAGCTTTAGCTGGTTCAACAGCAGGAGCAGCTAAAGAATCTTTAGATGCATCCACCATGGCAGCTACCGCTTTTGGATCTACACGTTGCATCAATGGCTGGAACAATGCAATTTCGTGACCGACAAGAATCGTCTTACGAGAAGCGAAATCGAAGCTTTCAAGTTGCAAGAAGTCTTGAACTTGTTTCGCTAAAGTCGGCAATACAGGTGCAAGGTAAACTGCCAATTGACGGAACAGGTTAATACCCACAGAACATACGTCATGAACCTGTGATTCTTGGCCTTCAATTTTCGCTAAAGCCCAAGGCTTTTTCTCGTCGATATATTGGTTGGCTTTGTCAGCAAGCGCCATGATTTCACGAATCGCAGCTGAGAATTCACGTGACTCATATTGCGCAGCGATTGAAGTACCTGCATCAATAAAGCTTTGAACCAATTCAGGCTCTGCACAGTTTGCACTTAACTTGTTATCAAATTTAGTATTGATGAACTTCGCACAACGGCTGGCAATGTTGACCACTTTACCAACCAAGTCAGAATTTACTTTCTGCACAAAATCATCCAGATTCAAGTCAGAATCTTCAACTTTATCCGAAAGTTTCGACGCGAAGTAGTAGCGTAAATATTCAGGGTTTAAATGCTCTAAATAGGTTTCCGCTTTAATAAATGTGCCGCGAGATTTCGACATCTTCTGACCATTGACAGTCAAGAAACCGTTTACAAATAACCCTGATGGCGTACGGTAGTTTGCACCTTCAAGCATTGCCGGCCAGAACAGCGCATGGAAATACACAATGTCTTTACCAATGAAGTGATACACCTCATTTTTAGAATCTTTTTTCCAGTAGTCATCAAAGCTTAAATCAGGACGTTTGGTTTTGATATAGTTTTCAAAACTCGACATGTAGCCAATTGGCGCATCGACCCACACGTAAAAGTATTTGTTGGGTGCGTCTGGAATTTCAAAACCGAAATATGGCGCATCACGCGAAATATCCCAATCATTCAGGCCATTTTCAAACCATTCATCTAACTTGTTGGCAATCGAGACCGGTAAGCGGCCTTCATCACGTGTCCATTTTTGCAGGTATTCACCAAAATTCGGCAACTTAAAGAAGTAATGGTCAGATGATCTTTCGACGGGTGTTGCACCGCTTAAAGTCGAATGTGGGTTCAATAATTCGGTTGCATTATAAGTTGCACCGCAAACTTCACATGAATCGCCATATTGATCTTCTACTTTACATTTCGGGCAGGTGCCTTTAATGAAACGGTCGGAGAGGAACATGCCTTTTTCAGGATCGAAAAGCTGGGTGACAGGACGAACCGCGATATTGCCGGCATCACGGTTTTTGATATAGATTTCAGATGCACGTGCACGGTTGGTATCGCTATGGGTAGAATCATAATGATCGAAGTGCACCGCAAAACCGTCAAAATCACGGATATGTTCCTTTTGCACGTTGGCAATTTGTTCTTCCGGTGAAATTCCGTTGGCTTCAGCACGTAACATGATGGCTGTGCCGTGAGCATCGTCCGCGCAGACATAAGTCACATCATGACCCATTGCACGCATCGCACGTACCCAAATATCAGCTTGGATATAACCGAGTAGGTGACCCATATGAATCGGGCCATTGGCGTATGGAAGGGCGTTAGTGACTAAGATATTACGCACGGATATGACTCTCTCATTCGTATATTATGCAAGGTGGATGATTTTACCTGATGCAGGTCCGAATACAAAGCAATCCTTTAAGCGAATCAATTCCATTTCACCGCGAATTCGTGTCGAAAGGTCTTTGTATTTACAGAATGTCTTGGAAATGTAGATTTCCCTATATTGCGTTGCCAATAACAGTGATAATAGGCCATTGATCTAAAAGCTTTGAGCTAGAAAACCATGATTGACGAAGATGATTTTGATTTTGACCAACCTGTCACGCGTATTAAACAAAATGCAGCGAGTCAAAAACAGTTGGGCAGTCAGATTTTAAAAGATGCAGAAGCTTATCTTGAAGACATCTCGGCAGATGAACATACACTTTTAATCAAAAACTTATCGGGTTTAGTCGCGCAAGATGCTTATTTCCAAGTACTGGCAGATCAGCTCGATCAACCGATTGGCGCGAAGTTTGCCAATGATGCTTTAAATTTGATGCATTTTTGGCCGGCCATTCACCAGCTTGAAGATATTGAGCAATTTAAGCTACTCGATATGATCAATAGCGAATATTTCCAGACTGAAATGCTGAAAGCCTTTGATGCCTTAGAGATTGATGAAGACATCAAAGCCAAGCGCCGTTTGGTGCTGCTTGAAAGCTTGAAAATGTACAAACTTGGCTTTTACAGCGGTTGTATTCCAAATGTTTATGCGCAGCTCGAAGGTATTTTGACAGATATCCTGATCAAAGCAGGTTTCCTCAAGCAAAATGGCACCAAGTTTGTCGATGTCTATAAAATCGTACCGGGTTTAAAAGGCAATGAAATTAAAAGCCTGTGGCATAAGTCTAAAATTGCGATTGAACTGAATCCGTATTTTGCTGAACTTGCTGCCTATAAAATGGATTCAAGCTCGAATGTGACCATGAGCCGTCATAACATGCTACATGGCACAGATGTCGACAACTTCAATCAAGCACGCAGCTTCATTCTGTTGATCTGGTTGTTCTCTGCGGTCAGCTTTATGAGCACCTTGCGTGTCTGACTTGAAATAATATCTCCTGATGCATTTGCATCCTATAAACATCTGATGTGAATTGGCAACACTGACTCTTTGGCTTTGGACATTATGCTATGACGGCATTTGAATTGGGCAGCCAAAGAAAATGTGCTGACAGGCTTACCAAGCCAGACTTTGTCGAAACCCCAAGTAATCGATGGACTTGAATCGCCAGAATCCAAAAGAGTTGGATTATTGATCTTTGCAATACTGATTGGGCGCAGCTCATGCTACAGACTGCAAACAATAGCAACAACATGTACAGGCTTTGTTGCAGTTTGCTTACTGCGCCCGATTTGCCCCACGCTTTGTGCTAAAAAATGGCTGATTGTTTATATGATATGCCTAAGGAGGTTACCTCATGACTCAGCAGAACCAGAGCAATAGTTCAAAGCAAAATCAAGACAAAGAACAACATGAGAAACAATTAAATCAGAAAGCCAAAGAAGAGCAAAAGCAAAACCAGAATGACCAGAAGCACAATCAGTCGCATGATACACAAGACACAAAGCCACACCAGACTGATGAAAATTCTGATAGTAAACAAAACTCTAAAGATACAGGTGCTGACTCGGAATCGAAGGATAAAGCCTCTAAAGAGCAGCCATCTGATCAAAAAGATGATTCGAAAAATGAGCAATCAGATAACAAAACTGAAAGCTTTAAGATGGATGACTTAAAAGCCAAAGCGATAGCGATTGGTGAAGAGCTATTGCAAAAAGGTGAAAAGCTTCTGAATGAGCTGAAACAAGGAAAATCTGACCACCAGCAAAATACTGAGCAAAGTTCAGATGATGCGAAAAAGGCTAAAGCGGATCATGCCTCTCAAGATAAATCATCTAACAAGTCAGATAAACAGCATGCTAAAGATGGTCAGAACGATCAGCAGGCAGGTATGGCAAATTTAAAAGATGAAGCCATGCATAAGTTTGAAGATACCAGACAGAAAATCACAGACTTATTCAGCGAAGCCTCGGTTAAGTTCGCTGAGCTGAAACAGATGGCAACTGATACGATGAATAAAATGAAAGATAATCAATCGAAGGAAAGTGATTCTGATCAGCAGCAAGATGCCAAAGATACAGATTCAGAAAGCGACTCTCAGTCCAAAAAGGACGAATCGAAACAAGATCAGGATAAAAATACCAAGGATCAAAAGGACAAATCTGAAAACAATAAAAATCATAAATAGTCTGTGATCGTTAAGCCACTTTAATCATAGAAGGTTAAAGTGGCTTAACACGCTCGAGATAAATAAAAAAAATTTATTACATCAAAATAGTCCATCTCTCTTTTCTTTCTATTATTTCTATTCACCAAGATTCCATAAAATATTTCACAAAACCGAGTAAAATGGTTGGAAATTGAAGATATCTGTTTCATCTTCTCCAATACAGTGCTTAACCTTCGCCTAAAACCCCGTTAAACTAAGCGATTCAGATGTCGATCTACATTTTTGGAGTAACCTATGTCTTGGCTTTCTTCGCTTAAATCGGTTTTTTCGCCTTCCAAGGAGGTGAACGAAGAAGCTGTGCAAAACGTACTGCAAAACTATCTGTTGCCAAATTCAAATGATCCGCTCAAACAGCGTATTACTCAGGTCAATGTACAGGGTGAGATTCTGCAAATCACTTTGAATACCTATCCAGAAGAAAAAGCGCAGCTGCAACAGATTCATGATGAACTGGCGGAAGCTTTGCAAAAATGTGGTATTCAAGAACTGAATATGCATGTGATTCAGCAGAAAACTGGACATAAGAAAGAAGGGGGTTGCGGGCATAAGCATGCCAAAGGTGAAAACTGTTCAAGCGAGCCTAAAGCGGAAGCAAAACCCAATCTTCCCCCTGTGGTGGATGCGTCAGCACAGCCTGCAAAAACAGAAGAAGCTGACCCGAATAATCCACCGATTCAAAAAGCTGCGCCGCAACAGCGTGATGTACCGAAACACCCACGTATTCAAAATGTGATTCTGGTGTCATCTGGCAAAGGTGGCGTAGGTAAATCGACCACGACTGTCAATCTGGCCTTGGCTTTACAAAAATTAGGCCTGCGCGTAGGCGTACTGGATGCTGATATTTACGGTCCAAGTATTCCGACCATGCTCGGCAATGCCGGCAAAACGCCGATGATCGAAGCGGAACAGTTTGTCCCTATCGAAGCCTATGGAATGGCAGTGTTATCGATTGGCCATTTAACTGGTGATCACAATACTCCAGTGGCTTGGCGTGGACCGAAAGCCACCGGTGCATTGATGCAATTATTTAACCAGACCTTATGGCCAGATCTTGATGTTCTGATGATTGATATGCCACCCGGTACAGGGGATATCCAGTTGACGTTGGCACAGCGCATTCCGGTAACCGGGGCAGTGATTGTCACCACACCACAAAACGTGGCCCTACTCGATGCGACCAAAGGCATTGAACTGTTTAACCGTGTGCAAATTCCGATCATGGGCGTGATTGAAAATATGTCGACCCATATCTGTTCAAATTGTGGTTTTGAAGAACAGATTTTTGGCACAGGCGGTGGAGATAAACTGTCTGAGCAATATCATATTCCATTATTGGGTCGCTTACCTTTAGATGCTGAAATTCGTGAAAATGCCGATGCTGGCACACCTTCAGTCATTGCCGGAGATGATGCAGCCGAAAGCTATATGCTGATTGCAGAAAAAATTGCAGCGCAGCTACCTAAGGCCGAAAAAGATCAGAGCCGAATTTTCTAATTGACCCATTAAATAGAGAGTTCACATATTTAAGCCCTAATTCAAGTTAGGGCTTTTTTATTAATAATTCACGGAAATAAACAGCTTTAAATTAAGAAAATTGACTGAAATGACTGTTGCGTATTGGTTCCCAAAATGATTTCAAGTGATTGAATTAAATTGATTTAATCCAGTGTGAATTCTGATTATATGTTCTCTTACAATTATTTTTTTGCAGCATTGACCGAACTATTCTATGCTACGCGGATTAGAGCGAGGTCAAACTATGATTTCATGGTTTTTTATTGGTTTAGTGGCAACCATTCTTTTAACACCAGGCCCAACCAATACCTTATTGGCATCTTCAGGCATACAGGTCGGATTTAAAAAAACATTTCGTTTAATTCCTGCTGAAGCCTTTGGCTATCTGATTGCCATTAGCTTTTGGGGCATTCTGATCGGAAAAATTTCCGTTCATCTTCCGCTTTTGCCGACCATTCTCAAGCTGTTTAGTGCCGGCTATATCCTTTTTCTGGCTGTGAAATTATGGCGCACGGCAGAACTCAGTGAAAATTTTGAAAATGTCTCGATTCGTGCACGAGAACTATTTCTGGCAACCTTGTTAAATCCTAAAGCACTTTTATTTGCTTCAGCGATCTTTCCGGTGATTGTCTGGAAAAGCAGTCAGCACTATGTGACTCATATGTTAGTATTCCTGGTTTTGCTGATTCCGATTGCATTCTTCTGGACTTTCCTCGGCTCAATACTGGCCAGAAAAAACAGTCGCTGGCTCAATCAGAAAAACCTGCAGAAAACGGCTTCGCTGGTATTAATGAGCTTTTCCATTCCTTTAAGCTATTCTGCACTTTTAAGTTTATAAGCTGATCTCGATCAGCAGTTTTTTGGTAACTTGAGCTCTAAGCCTTTCACTTATTTTCATTAGTGTCAATTTCAGTTAAAGTACGTCGCAATAACTTGTTCTTAAGATTTTTGGATTATATCAATGGCAATTAAGTCTGATCGTTGGATTCGCGAAATGAGCGAAAAACACGGCATGATTGAACCGTATGCAGAAAACCAGGTACGTTTGGATGAAAATGGTCAAAAGCTGATTTCGTATGGCGTATCCAGCTACGGTTATGACGTGCGTTGTGCACGTGAATTTAAAGTATTCACCAATGTGCATTCTGCAATTGTCGATCCGAAAAACTTTGATGAACGCAGCTTTATTGATATCGAGTCGGATGTTTGTATCATTCCGCCTAACTCGTTTGCTTTGGCGCGTACGATTGAATATTTCCGCATTCCACGTAATGTCTTGACCGTATGCTTGGGCAAGTCTACTTATGCGCGTTGTGGCATCATTGTTAACGTGACTCCGCTTGAGCCAGAGTGGGAAGGACACGTCACTTTAGAGTTTTCAAATACTACTAATCTTCCTGCGCGTATTTATGCAGGTGAAGGTGTAGCGCAAATGCTGTTTTTTGAATCTGATGAAGTCTGTGAAACCTCATATAAAGATCGTGGTGGTAAATATCAAGGCCAGACAGGCGTTACTTTGCCGAAGACCTGATTGCTTTAAGGTGTTGAATGACGGGACTTTATGTCCCGTTTATTTTTTTGAGATTTTCATTCATCGGAAACTGCTATTTTTCGCCTAATTGGCTTTGGCATCTGTATTAAAAATCAGCATAATGGATTCCGCATAACCATAAAAAAGATGCAATGCATTATAAAAAAGCAAAGATTGGCGGCTGGGAAGCTGAAGCATAAGGTGCGGAGCATCGAATAAAAAGGAAAGAGTGAGATGGCTCAGATAAAAGATATATTTAAATTTCGCAAAAGTTATTTGGCGATGACAATCGGTTTCAGCCTGTTGCCTTCTGCACATGCGATGCAGGAATTATCAGACTCTTCTCTTTCTGACACCACAGGTGAGGGTGTTGCACTGGTACTTGATGATTTTAAAATGGTGTTTCAAGGCCCTAACGATATCTCGGCTGGCTCGAGTTATGAGCGGAAGATTCCTGATCCCGGAAAAGCAGATACAGGATTTATTCGTATTATTCCGACTGGTGAAAATTACAACCAACTTGGGCAGCGTGTATACGACAAAGTTTATAAATCTACATATGATAATGCTTTTCATGTTGAAAGAACGCAGAATTATGCAACTGAGTATCAGCAAGCCTATGATACGTTAAAAACTAATTTTTATAATACGAATTATAATACGATTAAGAATACTCATGATACACAAACAAACCGGGACGCATTTAAGCAAGAATTAGTTGATTATTATTATAACACTGACTTTATGAAAGCCTATTATGACCAACGTCGTGATGATTATTATAATGGAGCCGGTAAACCCGCTTTAATTCAATATAGTCTAGTCGATGATGGCACAACAATGTTTGATCACTCACCGGGGAATCTAATTGGTTTAAATGATAAGGCAAAAACAAATACAGTGGAAATGATTGACCTTCTTTATGGTAAGGATGCGACGAAAGCAATTCCTGCAACTGAATGGAGTACGTCTGGTACTAGGGAAAATATTATTGGAGCAATTGTAGATGCAAGAATTCTTGCATTAATTAAAGCAGATTATGATAAAAAATTTGAAGCTGCTTTAGCCGGAATGATGAAAGATGCAGATAGTGCTGCTATGGCTGAAATCATTGCTAGAGCAGATCAGGCTGCTAAAACTGAAGCTGCTAAAAGTTCTGTGAGCACTTTACGAACTAAAGCTGATGTATTTATTTATGGCCTAGCATTATCGAAAAGCGATGGTTCTTTAAGCACACGATACAGTAATCAGGGTTTTAGCTGGGGATCGGCAGATAATCCTTGGTTATTTCGGGCAGGAACTGAAAACGTCAAACAGTTTAAGGACACTGCTAAAGATGTGGGCTATATTGCTTTGGAAGCCCCATTAAGTCCAATTGCAGGGGTCGAAAGTGATAATAATATCAAGCTGGGCTTCTGGAGTGATATTTTTGCACGTGAGCTTAATTCCTCGAATACTGTAGATCCTATCACAGGTGGGCCGACTTCAGGCCTTGACACAAATTATCGATTAAGAACTCAATTTATTGCTAATGGTCTGAGTTTTAATGGCTCGCAAGTTCGGTTATTCCAAACCTTAGAATCCGACAATAAGAATTACAGCCAAACATTAGGTATGGCGAGTATTGTTCGTCTGAATACCAATGATCGACCAGAAACTCTAAGCAGTAGCGATAGTAATCTTAACAGTAAAGGTATTCGTCTCAGTACCGCAGCAAAAACAGATACACTTGATGGTAATGTCCCGACCCCTGCCTTGAATGGAAGTGATGCTCCAATATTTCATGATTCTGAGGGCTTATATTTATATAGCCCAAATATTAACTTGGTGCTTGGTAATATGTACCAACCTTTCGTTGTCGGTTCAGAAAACAATAATATTATTTTAGAAGTGACACGTATTCCCAATATTCCTGCTATTTATAATCAAATTTATCAGAATTATGGAGGCGGGCTAGGAGAAGTTGAATTAAAAGGCTCTACCTGTAATGTCTATAGTTGTGGTACACCGATTAAAAATAATGCTACAGATACTGCCGCACTTTATCAAGGGCGTAATGCGACTCACAGCAGCATCTCAATAGGGACTACAGAGCGCATCTCAGGAACAAATTTGCTGCGCGCCAAGGATGGTGTCAATTCAACCGGAGTCGTATTTAAGAGTACTGATGGTATAAGTAAGAATTTTGGGTCTGCAGTCATTGATGGCGTGCTGATTCAGCATCTGAAAATTAAAACAACTGGTCTATAAGGAAGTATTAAAATGTCCAAATTAGTCACTCTCTGTGCATTATTATGCACTTCTATGACCAGTTTTGCCGGCTTGGAAACCCTTAATCAGCAAGAATTAACCGATACAGTGGGGCAGGGTGGAGCGGACCTGAACTGGACTTTATCTTTAAACCATGTTTATGCGACAGATTTAAGTAAAGATAAAATTTCTCGGCTTGATGGGAACGGTAATCCACTGGAAGTATTTTATGTTCTAGATCCGGCAACTTGTGGGGCAACAAAACAATTTTGCCGCTTAGCAATAGCACCGAATAACCATGTCGATGCCAATGGAAATAAAAAGTGGTTAGTGTTTAAAGGCATTCAAGGCACGATTCAGATTGATAAGTTTTCAATTGATGGTACAACCATTATTAATCACCGTAATGAACCACAGACGGCGATGCAAATTACCTTTTATGATAACCAGCCTTTAAAGATCCGGAATTTGGGTTTTAATACGGTTTCGATTGAAACGGGCACAGGTGCTGGAGCCTTAGAAGGTTATGCCAATACTGGTGTTTATAGTACGTATACAGGGCGTACCTATAATGCCGACGGAACTTATACAACCGCGCCCCAAGATGTTCCTTCGTTTGATCAAGGTGCTGAAAAAGGATTTATGGGGTTGAACGTTCATGGAAATCTGCATATGTCAGGCAATTTGAAAATATTTGGTTATAACTGTACAGGTGGGGCACAAAGTCGTTGTTAGTAACAACGTCAAGTACAGCATAAGGATATAAAAATGAAAAAAACAACAATAAAGTTGAAATTGCTAACGGTATGCATGTGTCTTATACAACAAGGTTATGCACTTGAAACTATTGAAGAGCAAGAATTGAGTAAAGTTACTGGACAAGATGGTATGGTGATTACTCATGAAATCTCTAAAGCCAATATTGCTCAAGCCAATTGGTATGATCCAAATCCAACTGCCAACACTAAAATGGGTTTAGGTCTACATAATGTTGAGATTATTGGCAAAGATAATAAACCAATCATTAGTCAACTTGAAATAGATGTAGGAGCGACTTCACAAGGGGCAGGACTTCGGCTTGCTGCAAGTGTTTCACCATTTCAAGCCACTGCAGATTTAAAGTTGGTAAAGATCGCCTGTACGACCAATCCATGTAGTCAATCTGCGAATAGTATTCGGACTGCGGGTACTCAATCAAATCAAAGTTTGGGGGCATTAGGGATTAGTACCTCTACACCGCTTAGTGTGCTATTACAAACTAGTGCAGGTCTATTTAATAAAGATTCAATTGCCAGTATCGATTTTCAGCTTAAAAATGCCACGATTAGTCATAAGTTAGGTGAAAATAGTTTGATTTTAAATGACTTTAACTTTAACTTCGCGGGTCAAGGATATATGTACATTGACCCGGATGAAGGCGTGGTACTGACCACACGAAATGGCAGTCAAGATCACTATGTGGATCTAAAGCGTGCTGAAGATATTACCGATATCGCAGCTGGCCGGGTTAATCCGACCAATCCAGGGGTTAATATTGATTTGCGTTATAACACGCCAAATAACGAACGCAAAAATATTATGCGTTTAGGGGCTTCGGGTGCAGTCACTAATGCAAGATTATCGATGAGTGCCGATCAAACCCAGATAGGTACTTTTGATGTTAGTAACAAGGTGAATGGTGTACTAGAACGTCAGGACAAAACTGCAACAGGTTACAGTGGCCTGGTCGGAGAAGGTGGGTTGAATCTGGGCTTGTCTGCAGATTTTACAGGTGCTAATAGTACTGGGCTTCCAGCAACTAGGGCACCTACAACACTTGAGATTGGTCATACCGGTAAGGGAAGCCATGCTGTGCAATTTTCCAAGCTCAGACCCTTGACTACACGTAATGCTGCTGGCTCCTTACACGGTAAAAATGCTTATATCGACTTTGGAAATATATATATAAATACCATTACTGCAAAAAGTCTCGATTTCATAATTAATGAAAATATGCAAAAGACTTTAGGTAGTAGTAGCACTGTGCTTAAACAGACACTCAGTACCACCACGAATGGAGAAGATTTTGCTTATATCGCCGTACGTGGAATGGATTTTCAGTCTATTGCTGCTAAGGCACGTTTCATATCAGATAACTCTTTGGCGGAAATTGGTGGAGATGGTGGTTCTTGGGGAATCGGTATTCCTATTTATAATTTAAATGCCAATGTTGCGTTGTCTGGAACGACTTATGGAACAGACAATAAGCAAGCAATTGCTTATAACATTATGGCATCTACAGAAGGCTATGGAATTGACAAGAAAACCGGTTTACCAAGCACAACCTCGATTATATTGATTGATGGTAAAAATGGCGATCATGGTGAGGCAGTTAACTATTATGCTGGTTTTAGGAATATCGATGCTTTGATCAAGTCGGAAGGTATTATTGGCTATGAAGATGAAGGGATTTATATTCGTGCCGATAAATTACTGATTGCAGCAAAAGCAGAGCTCGCAATGGGGCAATTACCAGGATCTAAATATAACTGTAGCACTGCATCAGTCAGTAAATGCGGAGGCTATGTGCCTCACGATAATTTTTCTAAACGTGATGATGTCCTGACGAATATTGCTTTTAAACTTGATGGAAACGGCGAGCTCCTCATCATTCCAGGAGTGGATCCGACCAGCGATTCACCAGATACCAACTTCCTGTCATTTGATGCAAATTTTAAGTTTAGACCCCTTACCGCAGAAGAAACTGCAAATAAAGATAATCTGGGCAGCTATTTTAGTATTGCCAATGAAGATATTGATTCAGCCGGGGTATTAAAAACTTCTTCAATTAACTTTAACCGGATGGAAGGTCATTTGGGTGTCAAAGCAAAAGTTCGTGTCAGTGCAGATACAGTGACTTTGGATAATCAGGTCAAACTCAATTATGAAAATAATATTGCAACACCATTTAAAACCAATTTTGCCATGGCGACCAATGGCAATATGCAAAACATGGCAAGTATTGCACTGACTGGTGGAACTATTCGTAGCACGATGGGAATCACACCACGCTAAAAATCAGGATGAGAAAAATGAAAAAAATAATATTAAAGAGTCTAGTGGTAGCTATGATGGGCCTAAGTGGTCAGGTATCTGCATTAACTTCATTGGAAGACCAAGAGCTCTCAGAAGTCAATGGGCAGGCTTTATTGTCAATGGAGGTTCAGTCTGGATTTAACCAGATGGATAATCTAGGAGCTACTTATGACCAGAGTAATATCTCATTTTATAAATTAGGCTTGGAAGCCGAGATGGAAATTAATGCCAATATAAAAAAGCTACAGCTCGGGTGTGGTGGTGTTAATGGTGCAACCGGCTGTGATATTGATATTGATCATATAGCCTTAAGTGGTAATCCTACAAATGGTGCGGATCGTGCCGCGACTTCAGCTCTGATTACTAATCCATTTGTACAGTTTGCCATAAAAAATCCAAATCAGGCATCTACACGTGAAGTTTTAGGTTTCCGTTTAAGTGCGGAAAAGATTTCAGGTCTATTGACAATGGGGACAGAAAATAGTGCTACACCAAATGGTATTAACAGTTTCAGTGGTTATATGAAAACAAAATCTTCATCAGGAGTTGCAACAACCGCTCCTCGTGTCATGGATTATGCTGCAACTGGAATGAATATTGAGGGCACGGTAAAAGGCACTTTGTTAGGTCAACCATTACCTCTGGATTTACATTACACATCTAGCAATTATGCTTTCCAGTTAAATTCTACAACAGCACCTTTTACTATTCCTGCTACGATAGTGTCAGGAACACGAATGAAAGAAGTTGTACTAAAAGGGACAGGGACAGTAGGTCGTATTGATTTTAAAGGACCATTAAAAGCAGAATTATTGGATGGAGCATTAAAATTAGATAAAGATATTACAGGCTACTTAACCGGGCTACAGACAGACATTACCGTTAAACAAAATCTCGGACTTATTCATGCTTTATATTTAAATAATCCAGCTTCACTCTCCTTGCAATCCCAAAGCATCTTATGGCCTGGTGCAGCAGTTGCGGCAAAACAAGGGTGGTGGATGGCAATGGAAGATGAAGTGGATTTAGGAAGTATTTCACCTTCATATAGTGTGCCAATTTCAGATGCTGTTTTAAAGCAAACCATTGCAGGAATTAACCATGATTTAACCACTAATGTGCGAGATTGTGGAAGTCTGGTTTTTGGTTGTGTGCTAGGAAGTGCGCTTGATGTAAAGGAAATTAAAAATCCTGCGCTACTTGATTTCCCTCTCACTAATTTAACTTTACAAGGCCAGAATTTTAAACCGAACTGCTTTGGTGGGCATAAATTCTGCTAAATTTAATTATAAAAAATCCCGCATTACGCGGGATTTTTTATAAGAGAGCGAAATTAATTAGCAATCTTCGCCAATAATTCTTCTTTCGAGATATTTACTGATTCAGCGTCACGGCGGCCTTTATATTCAAAAGTACCTGCATCCAAGCCTTTTTCACCAATCACAATACGGTGTGGAATACCGGTCAACTCAAGGTCAGAAAATTTAACGCCTGGACGTTCGTTACGATCATCTAGAATTACGTCATAACCCGCAGCAGTGAGTTCAGCATAAAGCGCTTCAGCTGCTTCTACTGTGCGTGGTGATTTATGTGCATTCATCGGTACAATGGCCACTTCAAACGGGGCAATGGCAGTTGGCCAAATAATGCCTTTCTCGTCAAAGTTTTGTTCAATGGCAGACGCAACCACACGTGTTACCCCAATACCATAACAACCCATGGTCACAGTGAATGGTTTGCCATCTTCACCCAAGACTTTACAGCCCAATGCTTCAGAGTATTTCTGACCCAACTGGAAGATATGACCCACTTCGATACCACGTTTGATTTGCAGTGTGCCTTTGCCATCTGGAGAAGGGTCACCTTCAACTACATTACGCAAGTCATAAACTTCAGTGAACTGTGCATCACGTTCCCAGTTTACGCCGGTTGCATGCTTGTCAGCTGTATTAGCACCTGCAACAAAGTCAGACAATACTGATGCTGCACGGTCAATAATGACGGTGACACCTTTTTCAACCAGACCTTGTGGGCCTACAAAACCAGCTGTCAAGCCAAGTGCTGCGATTTGCTCTTCGGTTGCAAAAGTGAGTGGAGCTGCAATTTGTGCATGCTTCTCGGCTTTAATTTCATTCAGTTCGTGATCGCCACGAAGGAATAAAGCAACCACAGGAACAGAACCATCCTCTTTTGCAATGCCTTGAACAAGCAATGCTTTTACTGAGTGAGCTGGATCCGTGCCCAAGAAGGCAGATACATCCGCAATGGTTTTTTGATTTGGCGTATCAACCAGTTTAAGTTCTTGAGTTGGTGCCGCACGTTCGCCGACCAGAACGGCTTCAGCCATTTCAATATTGGCGGCGTAGTCTGATTCGGTCGAAAATGCGATATCATCTTCACCGCTTGAAGCCAGTACATGGAATTCGTGTGAACCTGAACCACCAATCGAACCGGTATCTGCTTGAACCGGACGGAAATCTAAACCAAGACGAGTAAAGATTTTGCAGTAGGCTGCATACATGTCGTCGTAGGTTTGTTGCAATGATTCCTGATTGGCATGGAAAGAGTAGGCATCTTTCATGATGAATTCACGTGAACGCATTACCCCAAAACGCGGACGAATTTCGTCACGGAATTTGGTTTGCACCTGATAGAAGTTGGCAGGGAGCTGCTTATAACTTTTTAGTTCATTGCGTGCTAAATCAGTGATGACTTCTTCATGGGTTGGACCCAGTACAAACGGGTTACCGTGGCGGTCATTGAAACGTAACAGTTCAGGACCGTATTGTACATAACGACCTGATTCTTCCCATAAAGACGCAGGTTGAGTCACCGGCATATAGACCTGAAGTGAACCGACCTTGTCCATTTCTTCGCGAACGATCGCTTCAACTTTATTTAATACGCGAACGCCCATCGGCAGCCAGGTGTACAGACCTGAAGCCAACTTACGAATCATACCGGCACGAAGCATCAACTGATGAGAAATAACCTCAGCATCGTTCGGGGTTTCTCTTAACGTTGCAAATAAAAAGCGACTCGCGCGCATGGAAACTGTCCTAAAAAATTAAGCGTTAAAGCAGAGATTATACAATAAAAAATGAGATGAGCATTTGGGAATGTCACCTCATTGTGTTGCATTAAATTATGCCATGATTTTACGCATCTGACGCAGCATAAAATTCTTAAAGTCATCCAGGTAGGTAAAGATCACGGGGACAACCACCAAAGTGAGCAGGGTTGAGGTGATCACCCCGCCAATCACGGCATGGGCCATCGGCGCACTTTGTTCACCGCCTTCACCCAGCCCTAAGGATAAGGGCACCATACCCATGACCATGGCGCTGGTGGTCATTAAAATGGGACGCAGTCGGGTTTTCCCCGCGGCAATAATCGCATCATAACGCTCTTCACCGCGATCCATGGCTTTTTTAATAAAGTCGATCAGCAGAATCGCATTCTTGGTCACCAGTCCCATCAGCATGATAATCCCGATAATCGAAAACAGGTTCATGGTGGAATTAAACAGGAACAGCGCCAGGAACACACCAATCAAGGATAATGGCAAGGAGGCCATAATCGCCGCAGGATGGATAAAGCTATTAAACTGTGAACCCAGCACAATGTAGATAAACACAATCGACAGGGTGATGGCGGTCAGGGCATAGCCTGCGGATTCTGCCATATCAGCATTTGAACCTTGGGTATCAAAGCTATAACCTGGCGGCATATCAAAATTGGCTTGTAGCCGGCTGATATCCGTGCCGATATCTCCTGTAGGACGACCAGCGGTATTGGCTTCTATCAGAACTTCACGTGCCAGATCACGGCGGTTAATTTGTGAAGCACCGAGTTTTTCTTCAAACTTGGCCACACTCGAAAGTGGAATCAGAATCGGCTGATGATTGGCATCGGTTTTATTTGAAGTGATATACATGTTCTGTAAATCACGTGGCAAGCTGCGCTGGTCTTCCGTCAGGCGCAAATTCACATCATAAGTTTCGCCTTTTTCATCCTGCCAGGTGGTGACATCATCACCGGCAATCAGTGGACGAACCACATTGGCAATCTGATTCACGGATAATCCTAAATCACTGGCCAAGACACGATTGATCTGCACGCCGAGTGTCGGCTTGGGTTCTTTCAGTGAGGTTTCCAAATCGACAATACCGTCAATCTTGGCAATCTCTGTCATAAAACGATCGGAAATTTTTTGCAGTTCATCCAGGTCGGGGCCCTTGATCGAGATCATAATTGGCTTTTGACCACCCGAAACGGTTTCATCGGCAGATGCAACCGAGGTAATACTGATCCCGGCAACCGATTGCAGGCGTTGTCGAAACTCATTGTTGAGCTCGGTCAGGCTTTTTTCGCGTTCGATCCGTGGTGTCACGGTCACTCGCAGGCTGACGTGGTTTTTACCACGGTCAGTTACACCATTAATTACGCCATAAGTTGCTTTAACATCAGGGTGTTGACGGATAATCTGATCGACTTGTTGCAGTTTGGCTTGTGAGTATTCAAGCGAAGAATCTACCGGTGTTTCAAACTTAATGCGGATTTCGCCTTTGTCAGGAACCGGTACAAATTCGGTGCCAATCAGTTTCGATAATCCCAAGGCACCAAATAATGAAGCTACGGCAATCATTAAGGTAATGAATCTGAAGCGCAGCGCCAGTTTGAGCAGCTTTTCATAGACATGGCTTAAATTGTCCAGCTTGCCAGAAATCCAGCTAAAGAAACGTTTCACCCGTCCGGGTCTTTTATTTGGATCTTTTTTCTTTTCGGCCCAATGTGCAGAAAGCATCGGATCTAAAGTAAAACTAACAAACATCGAAATCAGCACAGCCACACTAACTGTAACCCCGAACTGATAAAAGAAACGACCAATAATCCCGCCCATAAAGGCCACCGGCAGAAATACGGCGACAATGGTCAGGGTAGTGGCCAGAACAGCTAAACCAATTTCTTTAGTGCCATCCAGTGCGGCAGTCACATGATCTTTACCCATGTCGGCATGCCGGACAATATTCTCACGGACCACAATCGCATCATCAATTAACAGGCCAATACTCAAGGATAGCGCCAGCAAGGTCATCATGTTGATACTGAAGCCAAAGGCCCAGATGAAGGTCAAAGTACCTAATAAGGCGATCGGCAAAGTCAAACCGGTAATCACAGTGGAGCGGAATGAACCGAGGAATAGCAGAACAATCAGTACGGCAAGTACCGCACCTTCAATAATGGTGCGGGCTACATCGCCAATGGTGCCGCGGATACTTTTGGAAGAATCCACCACAACCTGCAAGGTCGTCCCCTGAGGAAGCTGGGTCTCGATATTTTCTAAAATTTTGTAAGTTCTATCGACGACCTCAATCACGTTAGAGTCCGAGCTACGCAGGATATCAATCGCAACTGCGGTTTTGCCATTTAAAAAGGCGGCAGATTCTAGTTCTGCCTGACTGTCTTGGATCTCTGCGACTTGTCTCAGGAAAATTGGTACGCCATTTTTATTGGCGATGATGAGATCGCCGAAGGCCAGCGGATGCAGCACTTTGGAATTGATCTCAATCACCAGTTCCGAGTTGCCAGATTTGAGTGTGCCGCCTGGAACTTCAATATTTTCAGCCTTTAAGGTATTGATGACACTGTCTACACCAAGGCTAAAAGCTTGCAGTTTTTGCGGTTCTACCTGAATCCGGATCTGGCGCTGTGCATCGCCGAGTAAATTCACCGTTCCCACGCCGGCAACGGTGCGCAGTTGGGGTACAATCCGCTGATCCAGATAAGAACTGAGTGCTTTGATATCCATGTTATTGGATTCAAATACGATCGACATGACCGCATTGGCGGTTGGATCATAACGTTCGACAATCGGATCCTGAATTTCATCACGAAATTCAGCAGTTACCGAGGCAATTTTATCCCGTACATCCTGAGCGGCCGTGGTAGAAGGTACGTCCAGATTAAACTCAGTGGTGATCATCGACAGGCCTTCACTGGACTGTGAAATCACCTGTTTTAAACCAGAAATGGTATTGATCTGATCTTCGAGTTTCTTGGTTATTTCTGACTCGACCGTTTCTGGAGAAGCGCCCGGGTAGTTGGTATACACCACCACAAAGGGAAAATCGACATCGGGAAATTCTTCAACGCCCATCCGCTGCCAGGAAGCCAGTCCCAATACCATCAGACAGAACATCATCATGATGGTGAAAACTGGATACTTCACACTAATTCGGGTAAACCACATGTCAATGATCCTGTGTGAGGCGCTTTAGTTCGAGCGAAGTGTGACAGTTTTTTGTAGATCGGCTTCGCTAAATTTAATTCGGCTGACCCGATCGGTGCTTTCCAATCCTTTGACCACCGCAATATTGTCGTTATAGCGCTGTTCCAGTACCTGCACATTGACCTTGATAAGTTTATTCTGACGAATCACCCAGACATAGGGTTTGTTCTGGATATCTTGCAGCGTATCTAGGGGAATAATCTGCCCACTGATTTGGCGTGAACTCAAAATATTGCCTTCTACAAAGGAACCGATACTTAAAGAAGGAATCATTTCATTCGGTGTAGCAAAGAATTCGATCTGGCGACTGGCCTGATCGGCGATCGGGGAAATCCGGCTCATCACTGCAGTGAGCCGATTGGGATTGCCTTGAATGCTGTATTCGACTTGACTGCCTAGCCTTAAGTTTGATTGTAGGTCACTAGGCACGCGTGCCTGAATTTCCAGCTGTTTAGGATCGACAATTTCAAACAGGGTTTGTCCAATCGCCACGGTTTGGCCAGGTTCCACCTGACGCTGGGTAATCACGCCACTGATCGGACTGGTCATGGTTCCGTCACGATCTGCTTTCTCGGCAATATCGACATTGGCTTGCTGGGCACGTACATTTTCCAGCTGTGCCTGATAATCGACCTGACTCTGTTCATATTCTACTTTTGAAATAAAGCCCTGATCGAGCAGACGCTTTTTACGTTGCATCATGTTTCGAGCCTGATTGGCCTGAGCTTGGGTAGAGGCCAGATTGGCACGTGCCTGTGCCAGTCGGGCAGCATTGTCCTGATTGTTTAGCCGTACCAGCACCTGACCTTTGGAGACGGTCTGACCGACTTGGGCATTGACACTGGTGGCGGTGGCAGACACCTGTGCCTGAATACTGCTTTGATTGACAGCCCGAATCGTGCCGGTAAACGCTGTTTTTTGAACTGAGTTGCCGGACTGTACTGCAATCAGGTCTTGAGGAATGACTTCAATGGATTTGGGTGTTTCGGCTTGCTGTACGGGTTCATTTTTATCACAAGCCACTAATAACATATTTAAGCAAAGTGCACTCATGATTAGGATAGAGCGCGGAGAAGGCATATTTAAACCATGAGCATGTGGTGCAGTTTGCATAAGAGTCCTTACAGCTTATTGTGGTTTAAAACCAAAACAAGCTATCTGTATTTATTCAAGTGCTTTTAAACGGGCGATAATTTTGTCGTATTCTGCTTCCAGATTTCGATAGCGACTTTGTAAAGATTGAATATTTTCTTTTTGGGAAATGAGATTTTTATGATTATTCTCAAGTGTGGTTTTCAGGTGTGCCGGTGGAGCCTTACCTTTACGTAAATATTCACGTTCTTGGCGTACAAACATCACTCGATCTTTTTGCAATTGCTTCATTTGTTCTTGCTGAAAATCAATTTGCTTTTTTAACTGTAGCAGACTGTCATTTTTTTTCTGTAAGGCGGTCTGACTATTGTTGTACGCTCGCTTCATTCTATTGTCTTCAGCGATCCGCTTGGCCTGTTGAGCACGTTGGGGAGCCTGTCTGATATCGGCTTCGGCATTATAAGGACGAGCACGTTTAATGACCTGCATATTCTGGTCAAGCGCTTCATAACCGTAACGGATATGATTGGGCGTCACATTAGTGCTGATATTGGCCACGCCTTTACTATCATAATAGCGGTACCAAGTGGCCTTTTGCTGGATTTGGTTATTGTTGGCACAAGCTAAGGTCACCTGTAATAGTAACAGCACAGCAACAATGAATTGACCAGTCATTTTATTTTTATCAATGACAGCAAGTTTTTCTGAAAACTGACCCATCATTGGCTCCCTAAATTTAAAGTTGACTAAATTACTTATTTTAAAGTAATAATCTTGTTATATTAGACTTAAATTTACGAATTAAAAACTACCGTTAGTCAAAAAAAAAACATCGGCGTGGGTAAAATGTGAAGCTGTTGTTAAAAATAACTGATTTTGTCTACTTGTGTAGAAAATGTTCGTTGATAATACAAGTGACTTTATGTTAAAAATGTTTATCGATCGTAATAAAATAATCCTATGAGCCTTATGGCATATAGTTTCTAAAATGGGAAGGGTTAAACAAATGGACGATAAATTCCAAAATCTAAAAGTGATGGTGATTGATGACTCAAAGACCATTCGTCGTACCGCTGAAACTCTTCTTCAACGCGAAGGTTATGAAGTCATTACTGCGGTAGATGGTTTTGAAGCTTTATCAAAAATTGCTGAAGCAAATCCAGATATCGTGTTTGTAGATATCATGATGCCGCGTCTAGATGGCTACCAGACCTGTGCGTTAATTAAAAATTCTCAGAATTACCAGAATATTCCTGTGATTATGCTGTCTAGTAAAGACGGCTTGTTTGATCAGGCCAAAGGTCGTGTCGTGGGTTCAGATGAATACCTGACCAAACCTTTTAGTAAAGATGAATTGCTGAATGCAATCCGTAACCATATTAGTGCTTAACATTTGATTTTTTTGGGGAATTGGCATGGCACGTATCCTAATTGTGGATGACTCACCGACAGAAACTTTTCGCTTTAGAGAAATTCTTTCTAAACATGGCTTTGAGGTGATTGAAGCAGCCAATGGGGCAGATGGCGTCACCATGGCACAGGCTGAATTGCCGGATCTGGTCCTGATGGACGTCGTGATGCCGGGTGTGAATGGCTTTCAGGCAACCCGCCAGATTGCGCGTGGGGCAACCACCAAACACATTCCAATTGTGATTGTAAGTACCAAGGATCAGGCCACTGACCGCGTATGGGGCAAGCGTCAGGGTGCAGCAGATTATTTAACCAAGCCAGTAGATGAAAAACAATTAATAGAAGTAATTAAGCAACACCTCAATGCAGGATAAGCTCTATGGCAGCAAATGGATTTATCGAATTACTTCGCATTGCGAAACGGGGAAATAAAAACTACGTTTCGAATGACAATGAAGTGAACCGATGGTCAGGCATTGCTTTTGAGATGATGGGGCAATATTTTGTTGCCCCGCTGGGGGAAGTATCAGAAGTGATTTATCCCCCAAAATATACGCCGGTACCCAAGACACAAGCATGGGTGTTGGGTCTGGCGAATATCCGGGGAAGACTGTTATCAGTTTCTGATCTGACTCAATACGTATCAGGGCATAGCAGTCAGTTTTCACCGACTCAAAAAGTATTGTGCATCAACCATAATGACCAGTATGTCGGTTTGGTCGTAGATCAAGTTTTGGGTATACAACATTTCAATAAGAAGAGTTTCTTTTCGAAGAAATCTGAACTGGATAAAAACTTACAAGAATACTGTCAAGGATTTTTCCATCAGCACAACCAGCAGTGGCATGTGTTCTTATTCAGTCGTCTGTTGCAAAATCCAAACTTTATGAACGCATCTATAAAATTTATAAATTAAATGTCGCGCACGAAAGTGATCAAGGCGTCAACCGGGGAGAGGCTGCATGGGCTTTAAACTTAAAAAGAAAAATACAGGGGAAAGCACCAGCCGTAAAGGCGGTAATGCTTTTTTCGCCAAGATTCAATCACAAATAGATCAGTTATCACGTGTATTTGGTGATAGTGAAAAGTCAAAACCGCTGATTTATGGGGCAGCAGGCTGTCTGTTGGCCGCGCTGATCACTTTATTGTATCTTTTCTATAGTGTGCCACGTGCCAACGAACTCACTCAGAGCCTGGGTGATTTGCGTCTCCTCTCGCAAACGATTTCGCGCCAAGCAACTGAAGCAACGGCTTCGGGTACACCAGAGTCAATGAAAAACCTGACTGACTCGCAAAAATCCTTTGCCGAGAACCTGGAAACCGTTAAAAGTATCCATTCAGATAATGAGGCACTTCAGGCTGTAGATAAGCAGTGGACAGAAGTCTCTAGCGGTATTGACCTGATTGCTTCGCAACAGAAAATCATTAACCAGTTATATGACACCAACATTGCAATTGGTGAAGCCATTCCGGGGATTCAGGCAGAATATAACCTGATGGTCGACCAGATGGCGCGTCAAGATATGCCATCGAACCAGGTAGTGATTGCCAAGAACCAGGTATTTATCGCAGAACGTATTTTACGTTCCATCAGTCTGGTACTGACCGGTAGTGACGGTTCTCGTGAATCGGCAGATGACTTTAGTGCCGATACCGAAACTTTCGGTGCTTATTTAAATGCACAACTGAATGGTTCTGCTGAACTGGGTGTACAGCGTATTGCTGATCCGGCCATGCGTGAATCTCTAGAAGGCATCAAGGCTGAATATGATGATGTACTGGAATCAGCATCTGCGATTATTCTGAAAAACTCCACTGACATTGTAAAAGTTCGTCAGGCGGCTGCATCTATTTTTGCTCAATCTGATGTACTTTTAGATAACCTGAACAAATTATCAGGTAACTCGGGTCTTAAAACCATTATTCCAGCAGTATTGCTGATTGCATTATTAGTGGGTTTCCTGCTTTGTGTATTCAGACTGCTGTCGCTACGAGGCGTTTCCGATAAACAGCGTGTAGGCCGTTTACAAGAAGAATATGACCGTAACCAGAACGCGATTTTACGTTTACTTGACGAGATCGCCGATCTTGCAGATGGTGACTTGCGTTCATACGCAACCGTATCGGAAGACTTTACCGGTGCGATTGCCGACTCGATTAACTTTGCAATCGACCAGTTACGTGACCTGGTATCGCGTATTACTGAAACTTCACAAGAAGTTGCGCAATATACCGCAACCACACAGGGCATTACCAACCAGTTGGCTGAAGCTTCTGAACATCAGGCTCAGGAAATTGCCGGTGCTTCTGCGGCAATTAACGAAATGGCCATGTCGATTGATCAGGTATCTGCCAACGCCGATGAATCTGCTGTGGTAGCAGACCGTTCGGTACAAATTGCTGCAAATGGTGCGGATGTCGTACAACGCTCGATTGAGGGGATGGACACGATTCGTGAACAGATTCAGGAAACCTCAAAACGTATTAAACGTCTGGGTGAATCTTCTCAGGAAATTGGTAACATCGTTGCCTTGATTAACGATATTGCCGACCAAACCAACATTTTGGCATTGAACGCAGCCATTCAGGCGTCGATGGCGGGTGAAGCCGGTCGTGGTTTCGCAGTTGTAGCTGATGAAGTACAGCGTCTTGCAGAACGTTCTGCGTCTGCAACCAAGCAGATTGAAGGCCTGGTAAAAACCATTCAGACCGATACCAACGAAGCGGTTATTTCGATGGAGCAAACTACAGCCGAGGTTGTACGTGGTGCGAACTTGTCTAAAGATGCCGGTGTGGCACTGGATGAGATTCAAACCGTATCGAATAACCTGGCGAAACTGATTGCGAACATTTCTGATGCAGCGAAACTGCAGTCTGCATCTGCAGGTCATATTGCGACCACGATGAACGTCGTACAGGAAATTACTTCGCAAACCACCAGTGCCACCTTCGATACAGCACGTTCGGTATCTGAACTGGCAAATATGGCCGATGCATTACGTGAATCTGTAGCTGACTTTAAACTACCAGAATAAAGTTAGAGATGATGGGGAGAATGTGCCTTAATTACGATTGAGGCACATTCAAAAAATACAGATAAAGCCTCGACAAGATGTACTTAACCTCAAACGTTAGGTATTGCGTGACGGTCACAATTAAGTTTGAGCGCCCTTCTTGGCGGCATAACGTAAGAAGCATAAGCTATGAAAGAAATATTAAAAAATTTAGTTGAAACGACAACGCTTCCTGAAGATAGTTATCTTGATCAAGATGCAGAAATTCTTGAAATTTTTGTTGAGGAAATCGAAGAAATCTTCGTTGAGTTAAATGCTTTATTTCCAGAATGGCTGGTCAATCCAGATCATCAGGAAAATCTGAAGACCATTCGCCGTCATTTTCATACCCTGAAAGGTTCAGGTCGTATGGTGGGTGCAAAATCGGCAGGGGAAATGGCCTGGGCAGTTGAAGATACCCTGAACCGGGTCTTGTCCGGTTCAATTCAGCTGACAGCGATGGTGCAAAAATTTGCCCAAGCGGTACTGAATGTCTATCAATATGCTTTATATCCAAAATTCAAACATGTACAGGAATTGGATCTCGACCTGCGTCCAATGCTGCTGTTGGGACAACAATTACAACAAAACCTTTCACCTGAACCTGCGTTAGAAGAATTATTAGCATTGGCCGATCATTTGACTGCCGAAGGTCAGACCACAGGGCTGGAAATTGCAGATCATGACCTAAGTGAATCTGCTGCTATTATCGAAACAGCGCCGGTAGAAGTAGCGGTTCGCACTGATATTGAAGAAACCGTGGCCATCTTCATTGAAGAAGCCGAAGAGCATCTGGAAACGATTGCCACCTTCCTGCGTACTGAAGATGAAAAATCACAAGATTATAATGCCCTGATTCGTGCCATTCACACCTTGCGTGGCAGTTCATCGATGGCGCAGATTGAACAGATTTTTGAAGCCAGCTCTAAAGTTGAACAGTTATTTAAAACCTTGCTACAAGATGAAATAGTCTCGACCTCAAAAGAAACAGCCTTACTGATTCAATATGCCGAATTTATCAGTGACTATGTGCATTTATTAGGTCAGGGGGATACCGAAAAACTAGATGCGGTCTATGCCACTTTTGAAGCAGTCTGGAGTGATTATGGCTTTGCGGTCACTGAATCAGATGCGGTTCAAACCCAAGGTCTGGTGTCCAAACTGGTTGAGCTGGATATTGACCTGTTGCTCGATGCTGAGTTTGAATTCGATAAACGCGCACAAGTCGATTATCCGGAATATATCCAGGCACTGAGTCAACAGGCTGCAGAATTACTGGCGCATACTGATAGCCGCGCGGCCAAAGGAATTCATGAATTCACGGCAGATCTGAAATCGGCTTATGATGCCCTGCTTAAAAAGCCGGTGCTGTTAAACAGCAATTATGCTTATGAACTGTTTGCACAGGCACATCAGGAATTTATTCATTTATTTGATACCCTGGCCGCAGGACAGCGCGTCATTCTGAATGATGACATTCAAAAAACTTTAAGTGAACTGTCGGCATTTGTACAACAGGATCTTGAGATCTTTGCGGAAGATACTGAAACGTCAGGCCTTGAGCCGACCACAGATATTCTCCCAACGGCTGACACCTTAAGCACAGGCAGCGTAGATTTTGCTGCCTTGAGCCAGCGTATTGCAGCCGATCGTCAACAGCGCGAGAGTGCTGAAACCAACCGTGATTTCGATGAAGAATTATTAGGTATCTTTCTGGAAGAAGCCGATGAATTGCTGGCAGGTATTGATGAAGATCTGAATACCTGGAGCAAAAAACAGGATGATACGACTTCACTGAACAATCTGATGCGTCATTTGCATACCTTAAAAGGTGGTGCAAACATGATTGCGGCTTCGCATATCGGTTTGATTGCCCATGAACTGGAAAGTATTTATGAACGGGTGATCCGTCAGCAGATTGCCGTAACACCTGCTTTAATCCAGATTGTCCGTCTGGTACAGGATAACGTGTCCGACCGTATTCAGTCCATTCGAGATGATGGCATTGATTATCCGGCGACAGAAGCGGTGGCAATTTTACAAAATATTCAGGCACTACTTTCTGGGCAAACGTTGGCTGCTGTTGAAAGCACAACTGCTGCATTCAACGTGACCGCGTTAGAGATGCTATCGACTCCTGAAGTGCCATTCGAAGAATCAGTGGCGACAGAACAGCCTGCAACTGATCTGGCTGAAACAGAAAAATTAGTTGAAACCCCTGGATTTACTGAAAATCAAGTTGAACGCTCTGAAGAAGATGAGCTGAAATCAATCGTTGAAGAAACCTTCCTCGAAGAGTCTGAAGAAATTCTGGCCAATGCAGAGAAGCTGCTCAATCAATGGTTTGATCAGCGTAGTGACCGTAGTTTATTACTTCAGTTACAACGTGCTGCCCACAGTATTAAAGGTGGTGCACGCATGATTGAAACTGAAGAGGTGGCCAGCATTGCCTATGAACTGGAAACCACTTTCGAGCAGTTTGCAGTTTATCAATTTAACTCGAATGCCTATGATGGCTTATTGCAGAAAACACTGGCCTGGTTAAAACAGGCAATTTTCCAGCACGACTATAGCGGTTTTGAGCAGCTGCAAAGCAGTCTGAAAAAGATTGCTTATGTGGACGTCACTGCGCAATTGCCTGAGCGTCTGGCAAAAACAGAACATCTGGTGGTCAGCACCGACTTTAGTTTTGTTGAGGGTGATGGTACTGAACCGCCACAGATGATGGGTGAGTGGGCGAATACAGGCAGTAGCGATAGCAATAACGAGATGATTCGTATCTCTGCTGATCTGGTCGAGAAGATGATTGACCTGTCGGGTGAGAACTCGATTAACCGTTCGCGGATCGAGATGGATCTGGGTCAGCTCGGCAATACCCTGAACGAGATGGAACTGGCGATCAAACGACTTGCCGACCAGTTGCGTCGAATGGAAGGCGAGCTGGAATCACAGATTATTGCCAAACATGGTTCAGAAAATTCGCGCTATGCCGACTTCGATCCGCTGGAAATGGACCAGTATTCATCGTTGAACCAGTTATCCAAATCTCTGGCAGAATCAGCATCGGATCTGGTCGATTTCAAGAGCACCTTGGCCGACAAGATTCGTGAAACTGAAGGTCTATTATTACAACAATCGCGTATTCAGGCCGAGATTCAGGAAAGCCTGATGCGTACCCGTCTGGTGCCGTTTGACCGGATGTTGCCGCGTTTACAACGTATTGTGCGTCAAACCTCAACCACCTTGAACCGTCCTGCCGAACTGATTGTGCAGAATACTGAAGGTGAATTGGATCGTAATATTCTGGAACGTCTGGTTACGCCATTTGAACATATGTTGCGTAATGCGATTGACCACGGTCTGGAAGATACCGCAGATCGTCTGGCATTGAACAAGCCGGAAGTGGGTTCTATTGTATTGAACATCAGCCGCCAAGGAACCGATGTCATCGTTTCTTTCAGTGATGATGGCAAGGGGATCGATGCGGAGAAAATTCGTGAGAAAGCCCTCAGTCTGGATCTGATCAAAGCCGACCAGCCGATTGATCAGGATGAAATACTACAATATATCTTCCATCCTGGTTTCACTACCGCAAAAGCAGTCACCCAGATTTCTGGTCGTGGCGTTGGTCTGGACGTGGTACAAAGTGAAATCAAGTTGCTCGGCGGTCATGTTTCGGTCAGCTCGGAACTGGGTAAGGGCACGGTCTTTACGATTCGCGTACCGACGACAGTGGCCGTCAGTGATGCCTTGATGGTGAAAGCGGGCGATCAGCAATATGCAATTTCTCTGGCGCAGATTGACCGAATCGTGCGGATTGCGCCGACCACATTGGAAACTTACTTTAACAGTAAAGATGATTACTTCAAGATTGATGGTGAAAACTACAAGCTGCGTTATCTGTCGGAATTTGTCGGTACTCAGCCGATTCCACGTCTGAATAATGTCGGTCATTCATTGCCGGTGCTTCTGATTAAGGGCAACAGTGGCCAAACCATTGCCTTGCTGGTCGATCAACTGGTGGGTTCACGTGCACAGATTGTGGTGAAACCGATTGGACAGCAGTTTGCCAACATCGGGGTAGTGGCGGGTGCTACGATTCTGGGTGATGGTCAGGTCTGTCTGATTCTCGATGGCCAGAATATTGCGCGTCAGATTCAGGCGACACAGCGTGTGAAACAGATGCATGATCAGCGTGATGGTTCGCGTCATTCTAACGCACGCCGTCTGGTGATGATTGTCGATGACTCGGTGACAGTACGTAAGGTAACTTCGCGTCTGCTTGAACGTCAGGGCTATGACATTGTGACCGCCAAAGATGGTGTAGATGCGATCGAGCAGCTAGAAAATGTCAGACCAGATCTGATGCTGCTGGATATCGAAATGCCACGTATGGATGGTTTTGAAGTCACCAACCTGGTTCGTCACCATGATATTCACCGTGACTTGCCGATTATCATGATTACGTCGCGTACTGGTGAGAAACATCGTGAACGTGCATTCAGTCTGGGCGTGACCCACTATATGGGTAAACCGTTCCAGGAAGCTGAACTGCTGGCCAATATTCAACAATTAATTGCCGAAAAACAGGGGTAATCGATGAGTCAGAGCAATTCGACGAGCAAGATGGCTGATCAGATTAGCCAGCAGGAACTTCAGCATCTGATTACGGTATCGACCGGATTTATTGATGCCTATATTATTGACTGTCATGGCAAAGATCCGATGTTATTGCCACAAAACATTGTGCTGTCAGCGCTGGACAGCAATACCCAGGTCAAGACAGTGGAATGGCATGAAGCACAATTGCCAGTCTATGCCATCAATGAGCCTTCACGTCAACATGGCGTGGCATTGGTGATTGAAGGTGATGAGATCAATCAGCGTTTTGCCCTAATGTGCAATGAAATGCCGAAAACCATCCGGATTCGTATTTCTGAAGTGGTCGATGTCGATCAGCCGGTGAATGATCCTGCCATCTTTCAATATGTACGAATGAATGAACAGCTGTTTCATATTCCGAATATGACGAATATTCAGGCTACAATCGGGCTGTAATGCAAACTATTAAATATCAAAAAGGAACTCCATGGAGTTCCTTTTTTATTGCGTTATGAATTTACTTAATTGGCAAGTAAATTTACCAAAATCTGCTCATAAATTTCAGCCAGTGGCTCCAGATCGGCAATATCAACATGCTCATTGATCTGGTGGATGGTGGCATTTAACACCCCAAGTTCCAGTACCTGTGCGCCTGTAGGTGCAATAAAGCGGCCATCCGAGGTTCCACCAGAAGTAGAAAGCTCGGTTTCAGTGCCTGTGACATTTAGAATAGCGGTTTTAGCTGCATTGACCAGCTCGCCGACCGGGGTCAGAAATGGCAAGCCAGATAAAGTCCAGGAAATATCATAATCCACACCGTGACGATCCAGAATTTCCACAGTATGTGCTTTAAGTTCTTCGGCAGTCACTTCAGTTGAATAACGGAAGTTAAATAGCAGATTCATGCTACCCGGAACAACATTGGTTGCGCCTGTACCCGAATTGATATTGGAAATCTGGAAAGTGGTTGCCGGGAAATATTCATTGCCATGGTCCCAGACGGTGTCACACAGCTCGGCAATCGCTTTAGAGGCGCTATGAATCGGGTTCACTGCCAGATGCGGATATGCCACATGACCTTGTTTGCCTGTTACCGTGAGATTGGCATTTAAAGAACCGCGACGGCCATTCTTGACAATATCCCCCAGTTTATGGGTACTTGACGGTTCACCGACCAGACACCAGGTAATTTTTTCATTACGCGCTTCCAGGGTTTCAATGACCTTGACTGTACCATTAATTGATGGGCCTTCCTCATCTGACGTAATCAGGTAAGCAATTGAACCTTTATGATTTGGGTATTTTTCTACAAAACGTTCTGTCGCTACGATCATAGCTGCCAAAGCCGTTTTCATGTCGGCACTGCCACGACCATAAAGTTTACCTTCACGGATTTCGGGTAAAAATGGATCTGAGTTCCAGTCATCCAGGTTGCCCGTTGGCACCACATCGGTATGGCCAGCGAAACAGAAGACCGGACCTTCTGTGCCTTTGCGTGCCCAGATATTATCGACATCTTCAAAACGCATGGATTCAATATTGAAACCAATCTTTTTTAAACGTTCCGCCATAATATTCTGGCAGTCATGATCAATGGGGGTGACAGAAGGCTGACGTAATAGTTGCAGGCTTAAATCGAGAGTAGCGGAAGAGCTCATGCGGTTTTCAACAGTCGATAATTTTCTCGGCTCTATAATAGGCGAATATCGGCTTGAATGTGAACGATCGATATAAAAAAACCCTATCTGAGATAGGGTTCTATGAGCATTTAAGAAAAAACTAGTTTTGACGGATTTCGTCAGAGGTTTTTTCAGCAGTATTGGTTACCGCATCGCCCGCCTTAGACACGTCTTTGCCCATACCTTTTACGGTGTTACAGCCAGTTAATACAAAAGCCATCATTAATGAAGCAGCAAGAATTTTTTTCATCATCATCTCCGTATAATCAATAATAAAATTATTATGATGTGGAACTTAGAGTAGAAAATATACGCACTAAAAAATATGTGGTTTTCATAGTGCTTCGGTTAATAAATGTAATGCTTTATAGGGGCTTATGTGATGGATACTGGCTTAGTACCGGTTGGCGATACATATAGAAGTCATTGCGATCGATTTTTTTATAGAGACCATCCGTCCACCAGGTCGCAGTCAAACTGCTTGGCTGGGCTTGCGGATAAATCCATTCATGCCGCTGCAGGCGATAGAACGCGTCTTGTGCAGCAGGAATATGCTGTCCCCATAGACCTAGGCGACGCTTGGTATTAATCCAGGTGGGAATAGGCTGGTCAGCATGATGGGGCGGCAGATACAACTGTCCCTTCATCACACAAAAACGTTTTTGAATAGAATGTGCTAAAGCTTCATCAAATTGGAACTGTTTTTGTGTGAAATGGTTCATTTTTCTGATTAAGGTATCGGTGCGGTTCAAACCGTACCAATGCGGCAGACTAAAATCTGCTTCGGCCAGATAATATTTCAGGGCAATTTCCCAGTGTTCAACCAGTCCGGTATCGGTATTAAGGACTAGGAAATCCAGTTCACCCAAGGTTTTTGCACCCTCAATTTGCTGAATACTATGACCGAGTAGCCGATAGGGATGATAAGCATCGTCGAGTAACCAGAACCAGACCAGCATTTCAAAGCGCAGCCCCAAACGCGTGCTTTTCAGTTGCTGCACAAATTCGATTAATTCTTCTGGATGCTGATCGAGAAATTCCAAACGTGGATGATACTGGCTAAGATATTGCTGCCAAGTCTGGCTGTCATGCAGCTCAAAGCGATGTATGAGTTCAAGCTCCTCGGGAATACCGGACAGGATATTCGGACTGCCGACAGCAAATGCCAGTTGCCGTACCAGAGGATGTTGATAACGATGCCATGCTTCTACAAGATTTTGGTTTAAACTGGAAAAAGACATGGTACAACCTGTGAAAAGTGCAGAAATACAACGGACAGTATCGGAAAACGCTTTATACTACCTGAATTCTGCGGTTAGGGTTGATGTATGAAAGTGTTGTTTTGGCGGAGTCTGGTGGTGCTGTTTGTGATCCTGGGCTTTATCGGTGCAATCCTGCCGGGTATGCCAACAACGGTCTTTTTGATTCTGGCTGCTTGGGCGGCATCTAAAGGTTGGTCACAAATGGATAACTGGTTATTGAACCATCCCAAATATGGCTCGACTTTAAGAGATTGGCGGGCACATGGTACTGTACCGCGTAAGGCCAAATGGCTGGCCAGTATCATGATGCTGATCAGCGGGATTATCATGCTGTTTACTACCGCACCCTTGGCAGTAAAAGCCTTTACCAATATCACCATGCTGATTGTGGCCATCTGGTTATGGCGACGTCCTGAACCGGATCAGGTGATGCTTCATCAAGAAACGATTCATCCTGAAAAAACAGAGATAAAGTTAAAGAAAACAGAGTTAAATAAAGTAGATTCAGAGAATAACAAGTCATGAATACCTTGCATCTGGATCAAGCAGATATCCTGATTGATCTCGCCCAACAAAAGCTGTATTTGCCACGTCTAAACAAGCAATATCTGATTTCCACTGGTAAAAATGGCATTGGTGAAACTGAAAATAGTGGCAAGACCCCACGTGGCTGGCACAAGATCGCTGAAAAGTTTGGCCAGAATGCACCTTTAAACAGTGTATTTATTGCACGTCAGGCGACGGGTGAAATTTATGATGCTGAACTGGCAGCAGAGTTTCCGCAACGTGACTGGATCTTGACCCGTATTTTATGGTTGAGTGGGCTTGAAGCCGGTTTTAATCAAGGCGAGGGCTGCGATACCTATCAACGTTATATCTATATTCATGGCACGCCAGAAACAGAAATGATGGGAGAGCCACTTTCTCATGGCTGTATTCGTATGCGTAATCTGGAGGTCGCTGAACTCTTTGACCTGGTGGGTGAGAATGCCTTGGTGTATATCTCGGAACATGCATTAGATTCAAAAATGCTGAAGGGTGTGCATACTGAATAATGAATCGATCTTTAATGTCATGTGAAAATGATTTTGTTTTTACGGGCGGGATGAGATGATTTAATACAGTTTAAGACATTTATTAATCTGATCCAGATCCTATTTTTACAGCATGAAACGGGTTGAATCATCGTCTAAAGCTAAACTTTATCGCTATTTTTCACATAAAAATAAATGACAGTTGAAAGATTACATGAACACAACGCCGAGTAATTTTAAAGCTTTGTATAATTCTTGATCGGAACTAAAGCATACTGCCTGAGTGAGTCTGAAATCTCGCAAGAGAAGACAGGAAATTTTGTTGTGATTTTCATTTTGGAAATTAAAAAATTTCGGTAGAGACTTAAAAAATAAACAAAAAGTGTTGTTTTTTTTAACAAACAACCTATTTTTTAATCACTCACACCTAAAAAGTGGAAAACATTCCGAAAAGCGTTTGACAGGCTGTGCAGATTCTCTATAATGCACCCATCAAACGATGATAGACGTTTAGAAAGGGCGCTTAGCTCAGTTGGTAGAGCGTCTGCCTTACAAGCAGAATGTCGGCGGTTCGATCCCGTCAGCGCCCACCAAGCTCTTTCATGTTGAGACCTTATAGTTGCAGCGGTAGTTCAGTTGGTTAGAATACCGGCCTGTCACGCCGGGGGTCGCGGGTTCGAGCCCCGTCCGCTGCGCCACTTTAAGATCTTGATTCTCGTTTGCCACAATAGCGACATTGTGTAAATGCAGCGGTAGTTCAGTTGGTTAGAATATCGGCCTGTCACGCCGAGGGTCGCGGGTTCGAGTCCCGTCCGCTGCGCCATTTATACGATAGACCTTTTGAGGGCGCTTAGCTCAGTTGGTAGAGCGTCTGCCTTACAAGCAGAATGTCGGCGGTTCGATCCCGTCAGCGCCCACCATAATCTTTTGCGATGCAGCGGTAGTTCAGTTGGTTAGAATACCGGCCTGTCACGCCGGGGGTCGCGGGTTCGAGCCCCGTCCGCTGCGCCATTTCAAAAGAAATTAAATTTAGGTCCCTGAGCTTAAATTTGATTAAACTAAAGATTGACACTCTTTATCAGGGCGCTTAGCTCAGTTGGTAGAGCGTCTGCCTTACAAGCAGAATGTCGGCGGTTCGATCCCGTCAGCGCCCACCAATTCTTACGATGCAGCGGTAGTTCAGTTGGTTAGAATACCGGCCTGTCACGCCGGGGGTCGCGGGTTCGAGCCCCGTCCGCTGCGCCATCCTAAGATGAGAAGCTTGGATTCCTGAGATCTGAGTGTTCAATATACCAAGACATTCCTTGTCTTGCGTCATTAAAAACAACGCTGTTGTTTCTCTCAGGGCGCTTAGCTCAGTTGGTAGAGCGTCTGCCTTACAAGCAGAATGTCGGCGGTTCGATCCCGTCAGCGCCCACCATATCTTTCTTGCCTAAACACTGAACATTTCATAGAATTTGAAGTCTATAATAATTTGAAGGTTTCACGACGATGAGAAATCCATATCAGCGCAAGGCAGCGACCAAATCTCAAACTACATACGACCCCCAACACCTTTATAAACAGTATATTGAATCGATTGTCGCGAATGCCGGCATTTTTGCGCTTTATCAGGATGGCTGGGCTTTGTGTGCGACCCCTACTGGACAGCGTGCATTTGCTTGCTGGCACAGTAAAGGTCTGGCTCGTCTGCTGATTAAAGACAATTGGGTGAATTACGATATTCAGGAAATTGGTCTCAAGGATTTTGTAGAGAAAGTGATTCCGTTTTTACGTCAGGAAAGTACCATTGTGTCTCTTGATCTGACGCCAGAAGGGCAGAATATTCTGGTGGCACCGGAAAAATTATTACTGGATATCAAAAATTATCTGTATCAGATCTATGTGCAAAAGCCGGAACTTTTTAAAAATCCGGATATGCCTTTGCCAAGACACATTCGTTTAAATTAATTTTCTTGTTGTTAAATAGCTTGTTTATTGGAACAGTGAATATTCATTCAGCAGCCAGCCATTAATCAACGCAAAATATTCACGTAGCCATGAATGGTAGCGAGCATTCTGAGGAGTGCTGGCACTCAGACTGATCACTTGCTGATAGCCCTGATGTCTGGCAATGGCACGGGCACGCGGGCTATGAAAATCGTTGGTCACAATCACAATAGGCTCATTTCGATCAATATTCTGTTGTTGCAAGATCGCCTGAGAATATTGCAGGTTCTGTTGGGTGCTTCTGCTTTGATCTTCTACGCGAATCGGGTTTTTGAGCTGCGGATAGGTCATATGAATATAATGTTGCATGACTTCAGCTTCGCTTTGTCTTTCCCGGAAATTTCGTCCCCCGGTCATAATCATCAACGTATCTGGATATTGTTCTGCATATTTTGCTGCAGTATCCAGACGATTTTTTAAGATGGGTGAGGGTTGACCCTGGTTAATCCCACTACCTAATACCAGAATCGCTGTAGCCGGTTGTGCAGGAATATTTGAGTTAATCGACATCTGGATATAAGCGAAGAAAGCCGCGACACTGATGATCCAGAATAAAAATCCGCCCCAGAGACTGTTCCAGAACAATGTTCTGAGTCGAGAATTTTGTTTCCAGCGCTGAATAGATGAAAAAAGCAGGGCATACAGGATCAGTGCCACAGCAATGATGATAGACAGCATGATACCAAAATGCCTTTGATCCTGATTCAGTAACCAGACGCTATTGATACAGAGGATCAAGCCAAAGATCAGACTGAGACTTCGTTTAAGTTGATTGAACATCCAAGTTTCCTTTTTTCTTATTCATATTTTTATTATTACTTTTGTATTTTCAAAAACCGGGCTATTGCGCCCGGTTTTTAGTATATCAGTTCATCTTAATATACATCACGGCGATAACGGCCATCCAGACGTAATTGATCGAGCAGCGTTTCACCAAGTATCTCGGTCAGGGCCTGATCGACATCACTGGCCATGCCATTGATGCTACCACAGACATAAATCACTGCGCCTTGGGCAACCCAGGTTTTCAGCTCTTCAGCCTGTTCCCGTAATTTATGATGCACATAGACTTTTTCCTGCTGGTCACGAGAGAACGCAAGATCCAGCCGTTTCAGGGTTCCCATTTGCAACCAGGCCTGAATGGTTTCTGCAAAGAAAAAATCATGTTCACGCTGACGTTCACCGAAGATCAGCCAGTTTTGGGTGTATTCCTGACGGTTACGGGAGCTGAGCAGACTCATTAAACCAGCAATACCGGTACCATTCCCAATACAAATGATCGGACGGTTATCATCAATCAGGTGGAACGATTCGTTGCTGCGAATGCGTAGCGCAATCGGTGCATTGAGTGCGGCATGCTGGGTTAACCAGCCTGAACCCAGACCTAGATTTCCATTCGCATCAGCTTGCTGACGTACCACCAGACGCAGGACTTGCTGACTTGGAATGCTGGCAATCGAGTATTCACGTGATGCCAAAGCCGGTAATTGCTTGAGGAGCTGATCCATTGAATCAAAAGGTTCTGCCTGAGTCAGATCACGATCCCAAAGCGCGCGCTCAATGCTTTGCTGCATAGAAGGCACTTGTGTGCCGGCAGCAATATTGTGTTGTTGCATAAATGCCTGAATACGTTCCGGACTGTTAGCTGGCTGAATCTCGGCAATATCACCTGCTTGCCAGATTGCTTCATGCTCAGGAATCAGTTCGATATTAAAGGCAGGAGCACCCAGACTACCTGGATTGAGGATTTCACGTTGAGTCAGTGTCCACTGATCAAAGGTTTTATCGATACCCATGGCTTGCAGTTCAAGGCGAGTTACTTGTGCCAGTGCAGTATTCCATTGCTGGATGTGCTCATTATTGGCATTATCCACTTCAATGGTAGTGAATAACTGCTGGGCACCATTTTGCTGCAACCACTGGTCAATACGGTGACCAAAACTGCAATAGCTATCCGGATATTCTTGAGAACCGAGCGCCAACACCGCATAATTTAAATGCCGCAAATCAGCTTTGCCAGACAGGATTTTTTTCTCAAAAGAAGAGGCCAGATCAGGTGCTTCACCTGTGCCATAAGTACTGGCAACAAATAATACCTGCTCAGTTTGCTGTAAATCGGCAAGCGTCAGTTGTTGTACCGCTTTTACTGTTGCCGGTTGACGTGCTTCCTGCAGGGCAGTTGCTGTACGCCAAGCCAGTTGTTCTGAGACACCTGTTTGTGAGGCATACGCGATGAGCCACGGTTTGGAATTTTCATCTAGGTTTACTAAAGTCGCACCCTGACGTGCTGCCAGCGTTAAGCGCTTCTGTTTACGACGTTTCAGATACAGCATCCAGCCTGTCACAAAGAATAATGGCATTAACAAGGCTGCGACCATGGCAAAGAACTGGTAGATCGGGCCGAAGAAGCTGCCACGATGCACCGGTAACATGCTGCTCATGATCTTTTCATTGAGCTTTTTATCTTCATAGAGCTCAACTTCTGTAAATTCGGCTGTCTGGTAATTATAAGTGGCACTGTTCCGCGCACGTTCATGTTGGGCAACCGGATCGACAAAGCTGAGCTGCATGCTGCCGTCGGGTTTTTTGGGAAGATTAAAGGTTACTGTGGAATATTTATCTGAAAATTCAGTATTAAAGCCAGTCCAGCTCAAATCTAGCGCGCGGCTAATCTGTTCTGGATTCATGCCTTCTTCGCGTCCTTCACCACGTGGGCCGCGTTCGCCACCTTGACGTCCTTCACCACGATTATTGCCCGCATTGGCTTGCATGGTAGGCTGTGGACGTTCAACGCCGAGAACTTTAAACATCCCGCTACGCCACCAGTCATAGGACCAGTACAGACCAGTACAAGCCAGAATCAGGTAGAAAATCACCACCCAGGTTCCCACAACAGCATGCAGATCCCAGATAAAATTACGGCCTTTCAGCTTGGGTTTTACAAAGAACCATTGCTTGATCGAATGACGTTTTGGCCAGCGCAGGTAAAGACCGGACAAGACGAAAAAAATCAGCATTAAAGTACAAGCACCGGTAATCTGTTTGCCGACCGGGCCAACCGTTAAATTACGATGCAGTTGCTGAATAAACTGGAAAAATTCTCGACCCTTAATCTCAGGCAAAACTTCGGCAGTATAGGGATTGATCAGGATGTTATGACCACGCCGTGCTCCCTCTTTGGCAATATTTACAGTACTTGAAGCACTTGGATCTTGTGCCACGCTAATACTGTTAATCTTCATCTCAGGAGTGGTATTTTGAAAATGCTGATACAGCTGAGCAGGCGTAAGTTTGTCACCTTGCTGAACCTGAACCGTATAACTGTCGTTATTTATCCATTTTAAGATTTGTTGTTCATAGGAATAAATTGCGCCAGTGACGCCCATCAAAGAGAGGATTAAACCTGCTGTAATCCCCAGAAACCAGTGGATTTGGAAAAATGTTTTTTTAAACATGGTCGTCAGATTAAGGGTGAGCTTTATAAAAGTGGGCAAATTATAACTGAACTTTAATACTGAATTATAGGTGTTGAGGATAATATTTATTCTCATTATCATTTATTGTTTTAGGATTAAAAAAACCTCCATGCCGGGGCAGGAGGTTTTTTGTTGAAACGTGTACAAGTTTAGATTTGTTTGGCTGCGCCAACTTCTGCTTCTAGATGCTTACGAATCGTGTTAAAAGAAAAGTTTTTGCTGTCCAGACGTTTAGGCAGGATATAAGCACCTTGCTGGCCTTTTACCTTGAAATTGACCAACATGAATTCTGGTGTGTTGTACCATTCATAAATGTCTTTCCAGCTGATCGCACCCACACCTTCCTGCATGCCCATTTTCTGACGCATGATGATGCCGTGCGGTTGTACGCCCAGACGAACACCTTTGATTTCCTGTACCGGAAATTCATTCATCTTGCGTTTAACATACCATTCCAGACCAAAGGTACGGATCAGGTAATACAACACCACACAGGCAATCGCCACCCAGCAGAACACGGTTGAATAGTTCTTGAGAAGCAGAAGGCCCAGAATAGAAAGTGCAACAACAGCACCCATGATCAGCCATGCTTTCATGCCAATTTTATTGGTACTACGCCAGATCACCAGCTGAGCATGACGCTGCTCGGCTTCTGAAATTTCATAGTTCACAGGCTGTAGGGTATAAGCGTATAAATTTTTCGCGGTCATAGTGAAACTAGCAGATTTAAAACTGTAAAAAGTTTAGCATTAATTGTACCAATTCAGTGAGTATATTGTTCCAAAATCATCCAAATTATAATGAACCGAGTTCTGTTGCCTGTTCATCACGCTCATGACTCAAACTTTGTTTCAATTGGCTCAACTGGTTTAAAATACTGAACATTAAAGACAGCTGCTGCAAAATGATCAGAGATTTCTGATCTTGTTCCTGATCATGTGACAGGCGCTGACGAATATGGACGATCATATTTTGCGCCCTTAAATCGGGCGTTTCGTCTCGTAATAATGCACCGCGAATGTTCTCTAATGCATTATCCAGTAAATTCAGAATGTCCTGATCCTCAATTCTTCCCCGGTGCGCACCCAGCGCGGCGATATAACTGATAAAGGTATGGTTCAGACACAGGAACTCAAAGGCCAGCGATTTTTGTACCGGATCAATATCCGGTTCAGTGGCCAGGGTCGAAATGAGTGAAGCCACCTCTGCATCGGTATTGTGGGCAGCACGGCGCACAATCCGATATTTCAGGCCATTATTACGCCCCGATTTATATTGCTCGATCACTTCACTTAAATAGTCCGCTTCTGCCTGCAAGCTGCGTTTGATACTGCGCGGCAAACGTCTGAACTTCCAGTCCGGGAAAATAAAGCTGACCCCGAACCAGGCAATGGCACAGCCAATCAGGGTATCAATCATCCGCGGGATAGCCGCAGCAAAGCCCATACCATCCAGATTGAAGTTGATCAAGGCAAGAATCGTGATAAAGGCCGTGGCTTGGGCATACTGTTTACTACGCAATTCAAAGAACAAGATCCCGCTGAACACCAGCAGTAATAATTGTCCTTCGACAGAAGGTACAAAATATAAAATGGCATAACCGAAAATAATACCGACCAAGGTACCGACAATCCGCAGACGTAAACGCCGCTTGGTGGCGTTAAAGTTTGGCTGGCTGACAAACAGTGCAGTTAATAAAATCCAGTAACCATATTCAATATTGCTGACCTGTACAAAGATATAGCTGATCAGCAGCACAATCGACAGGCGGATGGCATGCCGGAACAGCACCGATTCTGGAGTGAGATGCTGTTTAATTCGAACCTTGATGTCGTCCCAGCCTTTCAGGTCATCATCTCTGAGCTGGTTTTCAATATGTTTAAAACGCTCGGCTTTGATACTTTGCTCGGTTTCCAGGTTACGTAACTGGGCATCAATCGATTTCAGGTTCTGAAATAGTGAAAATAAAGCATTAATCCAGACCTGATCATAATGCTGATCCTGACGTAATTTCTCCAGAGACAGCCGAAGATTGTCAAAAGCATGCTTGAAGCGTTTGTTATGTACATAAGGCTTGCGCAGCAGCAAACTTTCACTCAGGTCCTTGCAGGCTTTGCCCTGAATCGACATGATGCGCTGAAAGCGGAACAGGATGTCGCTGTGCTGGAAAATCTTGGCCAGTTTCTGATAATCAATATGGGCTGAATCGGCACGTTCATGAATATCCTGCGCCACAAAATAATATTGCAGACTGCGACGGGTATCTTTTTGCCCACGGTCGCCTTTTAGACGGGTCAAGAGCGCCGTTTTCATTTCGTTAAAAATGGCAATCAGTTTGCCATTTTCAAGAGAAAGATCAATCATGCTCTGCTGATAACTGGTCGGGGTCATGTCCACATCAAACAGATTGGACTTGGCATATAAAAAGTCACCAAGCGAAGCATAAGAGGTGGCAAGCTTGTCTTGTGCCAACCGGGCAGGGAAGACCAGGAAACTGAGTGTCGACAGAATGCCGTACCACATCGCACCGATGACCAGCAAGCCGGCCTGCTTATACCATTCATCGAACAGTTCGACACCCAGCATGGCATAGACGGAAACCACCAGACAGCCATAAGAAATTGTGGCATAGCGCCTGCCAAGGGAGCCAAGCAGAATCAGGCCAATACAAGAAACAATCAAGGCCAAGGCGAACAGCGGCGGATAAGGATAGAGCAGATAAACGCCAACCGCAGTAATAAAGAAACCCATGTAGGTATACAGCAGATTGAGAATACGCACCGAAAAGCGGTCATCAATATCGCTTAAACCGGCTGCGACCACACCTAAAGTCAGGGGAATCGTCATCAATTGTTGCCCCATAAAATAGGGAACAAAGGCGGTACCTGCAAATGCCGTCATCATACGCAGGTTATACATCAAGGTCGTATTATAGGTGGTTTGCTTGAGACGAGTGAGCCAAGATTTCAAAGGTCGTCCTTTATACTGCAGTCTTACAGGTGAATCTGAATATGCCAATGAAAAATAGTAGGTTTATAAAATTTCATTTCAAGTTAAATCATACTATGCACTGTGTTAACTTGTCTGCATATTAGCGCTTTAAATCTTCATGCTTATGCCATCGAATAAAATCGTACAACCACCTTATGCCATGTCCTGGATTGTTTTGCTAGCGGCGCTGAGTGCGCTCGGGCCTTTATCCATTGATATGTATCTTTCTGCCTTGCCGGCGATGGCAGCAGATTTTGGCGTCAGTACTCAAATGGTCTCGAATAGCTTGCCGGCTTACTTCTTCGGTCTGGCTGTGGGGCAACTGATTTATGGGCCGATCAGTGACCGGATTGGGCGTAAACCACCGCTGTATTTTGGGCTGTGTTTATACATTGTGGCAAGTCTGCTGTGTGTGTTTGCACAGGATGAATGGAGTCTGATCGCTGCACGGATTCTGCAGGCCTTGGGTGGTTGTGTCGGGGTGGTCATGGCCCGTGCGGCCATTCGTGATCGTCTGGATATGCATTCAGCAGCTCAGGCTTTTGCCAGCATGATGATTGTGACCGCGATTGCACCCATTCTCGCGCCGAGTCTGGGGGCCTGGGTGTTGATGTTTTATGAATGGAATGTGATTTTTTTGGTGCTGATGGGCTGCGGTCTGCTGAGTCTGGCCTGTGTACATTTTCTCTTTAAAGAAACTCTGGAACCAGAACGCCGTCTCAAGCTGAGCGTTCAACAGGTTCTAAGTTTGTACCGTAGCATTTTTCAGGATCAAAGCTTTCGACATCCGCTTTATGCCGGCTGTTTTTCCAGTGCGGTGATGTTCTGTTATATCAGTGCATCTTCGGCCATTTTGATGGATCGTTATCAACTGACTGAGCAGCAGTTTGCCTATGCCTTTGGTGCCAATGCCGTCGGGATCATGTTATTTTCGACCTTGAATAAACGTCTGGCCGGACGTTTCTCGATATTGCAACGCCTTAAAATCGGCATTGTTCTACAGTTAGTGGGTGTTTTCGTTTTAGTATTGCTTGGCTATCTGGATGTAGATTCTATTGCATTGGTCTTGCTAGGCATGTTTGTCGTGGTGGCGTCGATCGGTTTTACTGGCCCGAATGCTATGGCATTGGCTATGGCGAAGCAGGGTGCACGTGCAGGAACTGCTAGCGCGATTATGGGCAGTATGCAATTTGTCTGTGGCTTATTGGGCGGGCTTTTACTAAATTTTCTGGTTTGGAATGCTTTATTAAATATGGCATTGATTATGCTGGTTTTTGTTTGTATTGCCGTCTGGGCAATTTGTCAACTTGAGCTGCCAGTATTCAAACATGAATAAATGCCTGATCTGGCTCTGGCCAGATAAAATCTAAAGATCTGAAAATAAGGCCAAGTCGATAGACTCAGCCTTGATTCAATCACTCATCAATAAATACAGCGAATTCTTCTACCGGGACACGCGGCGTAATAAAGCTGTTAATGATCTGCTCTGTATCGGCATAGCCCAAGGCCATGCCACAGACCAGCTCTTCATCATCAGGTGCGCCGACCAGATCAAGCACGATCGGGTGAAAATGATTCCAGGCAGCCTGCGGGCAAGTATCCAGGCCACGGGCTTTTGCGGCCAGCATGACATTCTGGATCATCATTGAAACATCCATTTTGGAACCAATCGCCAAAGAACGATGTACGGTAAAAAACAGTCCCACCGGTGCATCAAATAATTCAAAATTACGCAGCTGCTGACGCGCCATTTTTTCCTTTTCACCTTTTTGAATATTCAGCAAACCATATAAGCCCCAACCATTTTCACGACGACGTTCAATAAACGGCGAGAGCCATTGTTCAGGATAATAGGCAAAGGTTTCTTGGTATTGTTCCGCCAGCTCGGGATTGGCATAGATTTGCATTTGGGCCTGACAGACACGTTGCACGAGTTCATCGCGCTTTTTACCTGTTACCACATACACTTTCCAAGGTTGGGTATTGGTTCCTGAGGGTGCGCGACTGGCCACCGCCAAAATCTCTTTTAAGGTATTTGTACTAACGGGGGTATTTAAAAAAGCACGCACTGAATGGCGAGTGGTGATGGTGTGATCTACAGCATGAACAAGATTTTGATCCATTATGGGGTCCAGTCGAATATCCTTATTGAGTTTGTAATGACTATAAACTAAACAAACAGAACGGGGGATAGGAAAATTTCATTCACAGCCAGCTGCAAAAAACAATTTGTCAGCAAAATGACTTGAGGAATGAAATTTAGCATTCTTTTAGCTGAGCATAAATTGCCTCAGTGATAGCAATCGATTTACCCATAATGTTGGTCTTTGATTTAAAAAATGGCTTAAAACCCAAGTGCTTGAACCATTCAACAATAACAATTTCAAACAGAGAACTGGTTTATTTTGACTGCAAATCAAGATAATTTAATTTCAAGATCCCTGTTTCATTCTGTGTCGAGTAAAAGATTAATATTTTTTTTGAATTAAAATATAGATTAATCTTCATATAAAAGTGAGAATTTATAATTATTTTTTATAGGTAAATTATCTATTGCTAATAAAAAGAAATAAAACTTGATACAAAGAAACAGCATAATGTACGACTTTTCATCTTAATTCATGCATTTTGTGATTAAGATCTGTTTTAAATAACGCGATTCCAGATGGCTTGAATGAAGTCTTTAGGTTGAAAGCACTCATCAAGCACTGAATGTTTTTTTGAGCTTAAAACACAGTTTTTTTTACCAGCATGCGCGTCTGTTAGAAAAATGTCTGCAATTTTCAAACAGACTGAGTGTCGGAATAGAAAAGGTGTTGCTTTTATAAATCTCTCATTTGTTGAATATGATCGTGATGATGATATTCATAAGTTTAAAAGAGATGATAAATCGGTTTGTTTTTCTAAAGGTGATAGATCAAATCAGGATATTTCCAGATGAACATCTAATGAGCGAGCTAGAGATCTAGTGCACTCCATCACTTTTAGAACAATAAAAAATTCAAAATCATCTTGGGCAAAAAATTATGGATTTTACTTTTAACGCATTTTATACCTTGATTGCCGCAGTCATTGTTCTGTTACTCGGCCGATTCTTGGTTAATAAAATCGATTTTTTAAGACGTTACAATATTCCTGAGCCGGTTGCGGGCGGTTTGGTTGCGGCGATCATCTCGTTGCTGGTGCATTCCCTGTGGGGCTATAGCATTACCACCAGCGTACAGTTACAAACCAGCTTTATGCTGATTTTCTTTGCCTCGATTGGTCTCAGTGCAAACTTTTCCAAGTTGCGTGAAGGCGGCATCGGTCTGGTAATCTTCCTGTTCGCTATTTCAACTTTTATTATCTTACAAAATGCAGTCGGCATGAGTCTGGCCACCTTGCTCGGTATTGACCCATTGATTGGCCTGATTGCAGGTTCAATTACCTTAACCGGTGGTCATGGTACTGCAGGTGCATGGGGTGAGATTTTTGAGGTTGAACATGGCATTCAGGGGGCGCTTGCACTGGGGATGGCCAGTGCCACTTTTGGTCTGATTATCGGTGGGATTATTGGTGGTCCTTTAGCAAAACTGCTGATTAACCGTCATAATCTCGCAATTGCACGTACGGATCAACAAATCGAAAAGCGTGACAGCACGCCAATGGATATCAACTCGACCGAATATATTCCATTTGAATATCCGCATCAGGTGCGTTTAATTACCGCTGATAATGCAATCACGACCTTGGGCCTGTTCGCAGGCTGTTTGGCTTTTGCAGAGTTTATGACGGGTTTCAGTAAAGGTACTGCATTTGAACTGCCGACATTTGTGTGGGCATTGGCAGGTGGTGTCATCCTGCGTAATGTACTGGAAGGTATTTTCAAAGTTCAGATTTTCGATCGTGCGATTGATGTGTTCGGTAATGCTTCATTGTCGCTGTACTTGGCGATGGCATTGTTGTCATTGAAATTATGGCAATTGGCTGACCTTGCAGGACCACTGATGGTAATTCTGGGTGCACAGACTATCACCATGGCTTTGTATGCCGGTTTTGTAACTTTCCGCCTGATGGGCAAGAACTATGATGCTGCGGTACTTGCAGCGGGTCACTGTGGTTTTGGTATGGGTGCAACACCGACAGCGGTTGCCAATATGCAGGCGATTACCAATATGTATGGTGCATCACATAAGGCCTTCCTGATCGTTCCATTATGTGGCGCGTTCTTTGTTGACCTAATCAATGCCACTGTTATTCAAATGATCTTGAAGTTCTTTGTATAATTTAGACCTGATACGATGAGTCATAAGCTCATAAGGATGTGACATGAATGATCAGTTAAATGAAACATTGCTTGGCTGGATTAATGCCGTGAATGGTCCTTTGTGGGACTTTCTGGTGGTGTTTCTGGTCGCAGTTGGTATTTTCTATACAATCATGACGGGTGCAGTACAAATTCGTTTGTTCTGGCACAGCATGAAAGTCATGAAAGGCAGCCGTGGCAAGGTTCAGGATGCGCACGGCATTACCCCGTTTCAGGCCTTTGTGACTGGTCTTGCAAGCCGGGTCGGGGTGGGTAATGTCGCCGGTGTGGCCATTGCCATTGCGATTGGCGGACCGGGCGCGGTGTTCTGGATGTGGGTTACTGCATTTCTGGGTATGAGCTCTGCTTTGGTGGAATCCTCATTGGCGCAATTGTTTAAGGTGCGCGATCATAAAAACCAGCAATTCCGTGGTGGCCCCGCGTATTACATTACTCAGGGTCTAAAACAGAAATGGCTCGGGATTGTCTTTGCAATTGCATTGATCACGACCTATGGTTTTGTGTTTAATGCGGTTCAGGCCAATGCCATTACCGGTGCAACATCACACGCATGGGGCTGGGATCAGGCCAATATCATTTTGCCTTTAGGCGGATTGGATTTTGAAGTTTCCTGGATTGGGCTAGTCTTAGTATTGATTACAGCTACAATCATTTTTGGCGGTATTAAACGTATCGCCAAAGTGGCAGAAAAGGTAGTGCCCTTTATGGCGCTACTGTATCTGGCGGTGGCTTTATATATTGCGGTTATCAATTACGATCTGCTCCCATCCATCTTCCAGCTTATTTTCAGTAAAGCCTTTGAATTTGAAGCCGCTGCTGGTGGTTTCTTTGGTGCCATGGTGTCTATGGCCATGATGATGGGGATCAAGCGTGGTCTGTTCTCTAACGAGGCAGGGATGGGTTCGGCACCGAATGCTGCTGCAGCCTCGGATGTCAAACATCCAGTCAACCAGGGTCTGGTACAGATGCTCGGAGTATTTGTAGATACCTTTGTGGTGTGTTCATGTACCGCGATTATTATTCTGGTTTCGGGTCTGTATGAAAATGCAGGCTTTGAAGGCGTGACCTTGACCCAGATGGCACTCGAAAGCCAGATTGGTGCCTGGGGTGATGACTTCCTGGCTTTGATTCTGTTCCTGTTTGCCTATTCTTCGATTATTGGTAACTATGCCTATGCCGAAGGAAACGTCCAGTTCATCAATAACAATAGCCGGGTTATGTTGATTTTCCGTTTATTTGTATTGGTGATGGTGTATTTCGGTTCCATCGCCAGCGTGCCATTGATCTGGAATATGGCGGATCTGTTCATGGGTGTGATGGCAAGTATCAACTTGATTGCGATCCTGTTGCTGATGCCATTCCTGCTGATGCTACTCAAAGACTATACCGGTCAGTTGAAGCGCGGTGTGAAAGAGCCTGAATTTAAACTGGATAACCATCCTAAATTTAAAGACAAGGTTAAATCAGATATCTGGTAAGACTTGAAATAAAAAGCCCCGATCATTCGGGGCTTTTTTGTGCCAATGTTTTATTTAGAAGAAATTTAAATAACTTTGATAAAGCACGAAGCCGAAAATCAGGCTGAACCAGACCGGTAATTTTGAACGTAGCAGGGCAATCATCACCGCGACAAAGACCAGGTCGGAGCCATAACTAAAATAGCGTTGTGAAAGATCCAGCAATAAATACAGTAACAGACCCACCACCGCAGCATTGATGCCCATCACCGCCTGATGAATATGGCGCTGCTGCATCAACCATGACCAGTAGGGCAAGGTGGCAAAGATCAGGAAAAATGAAGGTAAAAAGATTGCACAGGTCGCTAAAACTGCATTCAGCCAGACATAAGGCGTCCAAGGCAGCAAGGCCCCGATATAACTGGCAAAACTGAACAAAGGTCCTGGCATGAGCTGGACAAATGCATAGCCAAGATCAAAAGATTGTGCACTCACCAAACCGGTTGTGACAAAGTCCTGATGCAACAAAGGTAAAATCACATGACCGCCACCAAACACCAGCGAGCCAGTCTGATAGAAATTGGCAAAAAATTGCAGGTCTGATTCACCCCATAATTTCCCCGCTAAGGGGAGTAGAATAAACGGCAAGATAAATGCCAGTAACCAATAGGGTGCAGCGGCAGATCGAATATAAGGCGAGCTGATTGCCGTTTTGTTAATTTCTTTGGGTTTCGAATCTGATTGAGAAAAATGTCCAGCCAAGAGTCCACAGATTGCGCCCAGCATAATCACCAGAATTTGGTTAAAACTCGCTGAAACCACCATCAGTAATACTGCTGAGAGTATTAAGACCGCATATTGCCAGGCCGTTTTACAGAAGCTTCTCAGCATTTGCCAGAATGCCCAAGCGATTACAGAAAATACAATGAGCTGGATGGTATGAAAGCTGTTTGAGTTTAAAATATAAAAATAGCTTTGACCCAATAGCGCCACCAACGCCATCAGAATCATTGAGGGCAGGGTAAAACCCAGCCATGCGATCACGGCACCAGTATAGCCCCGTTGCAGATAACCGATTGACAGGCCCACCTGACTGCTGCTCGGCCCGGGTAAAAGTTGTGCCAAAGCGACCAGTTGACTGTATTGGGTGTCATTCAACCATTGCAGTTGGGTCACAAATTTTCGGTGAAAAAACACCAGATGCGCCGCTGGACCGCCAAATGAAATGCAGCCCAGTTGCAGGAAAATCAGGAAAATCCGGTACAGTGAGATTGAAGGCATACAGTTATGGGAAAAATGAAGATAAAGTAGCTGAACTGTATGACAGTTTTACGAAATTCTACAGACTATTTATGCATGTGTTTATACACTATGCTGCTTTAGATTAATGAGGACATTCTCTGCATGCAGAAATATGTGTTGAGTATGGTGATACTGGGTACATTTGGCCTAAGTGCTTGCCAAACGACCCCAATGACAGCCCAAGCGGCGACTAGTCATCTACAACCTGCTGCACAACGCGGAGAAGCTCAGGCACGTCCGAATCAAATTGATTTTCAAAAGATCAAGCAAACCCAGCAACGTCCGGTAGTTGCTTTAGTTCTGGGCAGTGGCGGTGCGCGTGGCTATGCGCATATTGGTGCGTTGGAAGTACTGGAACAGGCGGGTATTCAACCAGATTTTATTGTCGGAACCAGTGCGGGCAGTATTGTGGGATCCATTTATGCAAGTGGCAAACCGGCGATTGAACTGCGCAATATTGCTCTCAGCATGCGACCGAATGATGTCCGTGATATCAAGCTGGCCAGAAAAGGTTTTTTTGATGGCAAGAAAGTTGAGGACTATGTCAACTTGCAAGTCGATCAAACCCCGCTTGAAGCCATGAAAATCCCGATGTTTGTGGTAGCAACCGCGCTGAAAGAAGGCAAGAAAGTCGTCTTTAACCATGGCAATACCGGACAGGCGGTACGTGCTTCAGTGTCAATTCCAAGTATGTTTATTCCAACAATAATTGAAGAAAAAGAATATGTCGATGGCGGACTGGTCAGTCCGGTACCGGTGAATGTGGCACGTGAGCTGGGAGCAGATATTGTGATTGCGGTCGATATTCTGGCACAGCCTATTCATACGGAAACCAGTAATGTCTGGGGACTGTTTAACCAGAATATTAATATTATGCAGCAACATCTGGCACAAGAAGAATTAAAGCATGCCGATGTGGTGATCCAGCCCGATTTACGGGAAAAAGGACATATCTTTGATGTACGTGGCAGGGAATTAACTATGCAGGCCGGCATTGATGCTGCACAATTAAAACTGATGGATATTTCTCTCGCTTATCAAAAACATAATTATGCTCGCGGCCATCATATTCCGCTCTTTGTGGCTCAGGAACAGCAGCAGCCCTAAAGCATATTTCGGTTAAATTTTCTTGTTCATCTTTTATGAGATCGAATCAGGTAGGCAAAGCTATTGCATCCCTATGCTTTCCAGATCCTGATCTTAACACTGGCTGATCGTTATAAAAGATTAAATCATTGTTTCTGCATATGAATTGGCCAGAATTTTCAGGAGAGATAAACTTTATTTTTCCTGTAAATTATTGAATTATAATTTATATTATTTTTAGAAATGAGTGTTGCTTTTCTAAGTCACAATTTTAATATTATTATTCCTATACTTAAGTTGATCAAATATTTAAATATTGTTCATGACAGAATGTGCTTTGAAATATTACTGAATAGATGTAACTACAATGAATCAGATTAAAATTGGACATCAGGTCAAGTTGGCACAATTTGAACACTATATTTTTACAGTGACAGCTGCACATCCGGATGGTTCTTTCACGGTCACTACCACACTGGATGGTCAGCAAATTCTCAGCTATGAAAATGTCGCCCAGGAAATGTTAAGACCACTCATGCGCTAAATCAGTAATGATTTATCCAGCGTCTTGAATTATTTTTTGCAAAATGAGAGCGGCCCGAAAAAAACTTGAGCTGGGTAAGCAGATGCTTTGGATCAATAAGTGTTTATTTGTTTGGAACTTAGCTTCTTGCTGAGCCTTGAGATCTGTTAAATATATTTTTTTCTGTATGAGTGCAGTTTCTATATCAATAATTATGATGCTTCATTTGCCGAATTGAACATTTTATTCATGTTAAAAACGCTATAATAATAAGCGATAACCTTGTCATTCAAAGAGTTCAAAGAAAACGATGGCCCCTTTAGATCAAATTGCAGCAGTGTCAGATGACCAGTCAGAGTTAACGATGTCAGTTCTCATGACGCCAGATATGGCAAATTTTTCAGGAAATGTTCATGGTGGAACTATTCTGAAATTACTGGATCAGGTGGCGTATGCATGTGCGAGTCGCTATTCGGGCAGTTATGTCGTGACCTTATCGGTAGACAAGGTAAACTTTAAGGAACCAATTCATGTGGGTGAGCTGGTAACTTTCTTGGCCAGTGTCAACCATGTTGGTCGCACCTCGATGGAAATCGGGATTCGTGTAGAAGCGCAGAATATTCAAAAAAGAACGGTACGCCATACCAATAGCTGTTATTTCACTATGGTAGCCGTAGATGAAAATGGCAAACCGAAACAGATTCCGGCTTTGAACCTGGACAATGACTGGAAACGTTGCCGTTTTGAAGCAGCCGAACAGCGTAAAGTCGCGCGTTTGCAAGAGAATCATCATCCTTCATGCAGTATTTATAAAAAGACTGCACAGAGTTAAGCGGTGATTTAAAAACATCTTCATAAGACTAATGCCAGTCAGTTAACCAATTGACTGGCATTTTCTTTTTTAAATTGAGATTATATGTGATAGGTGGAAAAGTCATCCGCAACTGTTTGAGGCATGGGGTGTATTGCACCGCAAGATTTAAAAAATGATGGTCTCCATGACAAATTTACGAGTCGAGGGTGGCTGACGAGTTTTGCGGTGAGGAATATGACTGCAAGATGCCTTCCTTGCGAAGTTCCGCTGCTCATTTGAATGAAATCAAAGTAACAAATGATATTGAAAATATTTGATTTAAAACCTTAAGACTCCATCATGAATGACTAAGCAGTTAAAGCGTCTATTTTTAAATTCTTTAACTGATCAGCATGACTTTATAAGAGAGTCTTTTTTGCCTTAATTTCAGTTTATGTCTGGAGCTTTATCGTTTTTTGCTCTAATATAAAACGATACGTATCGTATCGATTGTGTTTGAAGATAAGTAGACTTTATGAATCATGACGAAAAAAGCTCACGACGACAGCAATGTATTTTGCAAGCGGTTGCCGATGCATTGGCAGAGGGAGAGTATCATCAACTGACTATTGAGGCTGTTGCAGCACGAGCTGGGGTGGGAAAATCTACGATTTATCGCTGGTGGAAGCATAAATCGGAGCTGGTGCTAGATACCTTCAAACAGCATACGGTCTCAGTCTTTGAGCCTGATCCTGCAAATGACCTGAAAAGTAATCTGATTCGACAGCTAAGCTTGTTGTCTCAGGCGCTCAACCATCCGATTGGTCGGGCTTTACTGGTGGTAATCGCCAATCATCGTGAACTGGCCGGTGAATTCTTTCAGCAATATTTATTGCCGCGTCGACAGCAGACTCATCAACTGATTCAGCAAGCGATTGAGCGTGGCGAGATTCGCGCGGATTATCCTTTTGATTTAATGCTGGACAGTTTGTACGGCCCGATCCATTACCAGATCATTTTTTTCAACCGGATTCCAGATGAACACTATATCCAGAATCTGGTCGAGTTGGCCTTGCATCCGGTCACTGTTCAAGCCTGAGTTTGTGCTATTTCCCTACAAATTTTAAGAGTTGGTGATTATGTCAGTTAGCGCTGAGCGGTTATGGAATCGCTCATTTATCTTGTGCTTATTCAATAATTTTTTCCTGTTTGTTTATTATTTTGCCTTACTGACCATCTTGCCGATTTACATCATGAAAGATCTGGGCGGTTCGGTAAAAGAAGCGGGTCTGGCGCTGACACTATTTTTGGTCTCTTCGATTGCGGTTCGGCCATTTTCCGGCATGATCATCGAAAAGCTCGGCAAGAAAATCTCGATGCGCGGCGCAGGTGTGATTTTTGCCTTATTTGCCTTTAGTTATTTGCTGGTAGATAGCATGTGGTCGCTGTTGCTGGTGCGTTTTTTACATGGCATCTGGTTCAGTATTTTGACCACGGTGGCAGTACCCGTCGCCAATGAATTTATTCCTGAACAGCGCAAAGGTGAGGGCATGGGTTATTTTGTCATGTCAACCAATCTGGGTGTGGTGTTTGGGCCCTTGCTGGCATTGACCGTGATTCAGTTCACCAGCTTCAAGGTCTTATTTGGCATTCTTGCCGTTATTATTTCTTTGGGATTAATCTTTTGCTGGATGCTCAAAATCACAGAGTTACCAAAACCTGAAGCCATAAGCAAAGAGAAAACCAGCTTGAGCTTGCAGGATATTCTGGAAGTCAAAGTTCTGGCGGTAAGTTTCGTGGCTTTATTAACCGCTTTTGCCTACTCGGGCATCATGAGCTTTATTACTGCATTTAGTGAAACCAAGCAGCTTTTAGCCTATACCAGCGTATTTTTTATTGTCTTTGCAGCGTCCATGTTGCTGGTCAGACCTTGGGTTGGAAAGATTTATGACCGTAAGGGACCCAGTGCAGTTATTTATCCTTCATTTATTTTCTTTGCCATTGGTCTGGTGATTGTCAGCCTGATTTCCAATCAATGGATATTATGGTTGTCGGCGGTGTTTATTGGGATCGGTTATGGTTCACTATTCCCATGTTTGCAGACCTTGGCCATTCAGTCGGTCGACAAACAGCGTATGGGACATGCGATTTCAACCTTCTTTACCCTGTTTGATCTGGGTTTAGCGATCGGTTCCGTAGCCATGGGAATATTGATTGCCTATTGGGGCTTTGAAACCACCTATGTTTTGAGTGCTGTACTCGTCATTGTGACGATATTGGTTTATCGTCAGTATGTTGCCAAAAAGCAAAAATAAGCGCCCGGCAAGTTTGGAGTTATAAAATGGAATTAAGACATTTACGTTATTTCGTTACAGTGGCGCAGGAACTGAACTTTACCCGTGCCGCGGAAAAATTAAATACGGTACAGCCATCACTGAGCCAGCAAATCAAGGATCTGGAGCGTGAGGTAGGCGTACAGTTACTGGAGCGAAATAACCGTAAGGTCAACCTGACCGAGGCCGGACAGGTTTTTTTAAAAGAAGCTTTGCTCAGTCTGGAACATGCAGAACGTGCGATCCACGCTGCCAGACAGATTGCCAATGCACATCAGGATCAGCTGAATATCGGATTTGTACCGGTTGCGGAAATGAAAGTCTTTCCCTATATCATGCCCAATATCCGCGCACATTTTCCTGAACTGAAAGCACTATTTCATAGTTTGACCGACGCTGAGCAGTTTAGTGCTTTAAGAAAAGGCCAGATCGATATTGCTTTTACCCGCTATCCGGGACAGTCGAGCGAGTTTGATTCGATCCGGATTTTTGATGAACCTTTAACCCTGATTGTGCCTAAAGATTCTCCGGTTGCGACCCTGCCACATGTCAGTATTAAGAGCTTTGAAAATCAGGATTTTGTCATTAGTGATGAACAGGCTTCACCACAATTGCATCGAATTATTCAAGACTTTTTTAAACAGTCCAAATTGAAGGTCAATGTGGTGCAGCATTCGACCAATATCCTGCTCAATGTCAATCTGGTCGGGATGGGCGTGGGCTGGAGTCTGGTGCCGGCCTATGTGATTCCATTACTCGGCGATAATATCGTGGTCAAAAAGACCCTTGAACCTTTGCCCATGATTGGGCTATATGCCAATTATCGTAAAGACCAAAAACATGTGGTGATTGATCTGATTTTAAAAGTCTTAAAAGAAAAGTTTTGTGTCGATCTTTTTTAAGATTTACATCTTTGGTCTGCCTATATTTTAAAAGCTGTGCGACAGAAATGATCTGTAGCACATCTGTGTAAATTGACACAGAAAACCGTTTTATACTGAAGCTCTAAAAATAAAAAATGGTTAAAGCAATATGATGAAGCTCTATAACAATCCGCAATCACGGGGCCTGACCCTGTTGCCCTTATTGAAAGAATTGCAGATTGAAGACCAGATTGAGCAGGTGGAAGTGTCCTATGAATATATGCATCAAGCTGAATATTTACAGATTAATCCGATAGGAAAAGTTCCCTGTCTGGTCGATCAGGAGATTGTCATTTCAGAAATGGCCGCCATTTTTATCTATCTGGCAGATAAGTATTCTGATAAAGGCTTGGCACCTGCTTTGGATGAACCCAAGCGTGGGGCATATTTAAAATGGATATTTTTCTGTCATGGGCCCTTCACCGAATATATCGATCTAAAAAATTTGCAGGTTTCGCCAGAAAATATTGAAAAAAACCGCAGAAGTTTAAGTTTCGGCAATGAAACAGCAGTATTTGATTTTCTGAAACAGGGCATAAGCCAGGCCAATCCCTATTTGCTGGGTGAAGAATTTTCCGCAGCAGACTTATATGTGGCCTATTGTTTGGTCTTTGCGATCTCTGCGAAAATTTTACCGCCATTTGACGAGTTCAGACCTTTTTTACAACAAATGGCACAGCACGACTCCCTAAAAGATATCCAGTGGTTTCAAGAGTACCGAGTCTAACTCCTCGGTCTATATATTGTCCGAGATATCTAAAAACAATAAAAAACCACGCCGAAGCGTGGTAAAAAATGACCTTAAAATTATTTCAGGTACAGCTTTTTAAACAGTTGCTGGCTGGTGTTTTCCAGTGATTGTGGAATGGCCAGTGCGGCCACAAAACGGTCAGGACGCAAGATCACCACTGAATCGGAAGTATTGCCAAACCAGGAGCGAATTTCTGTGCCGTTATCACCAATGGTGATGACATCTTCAAACGGTTGGCGCTGGGTATTTTGTAACTGCACTGCCGGAATCACCTGAATGAATTTTACCCCGAGGGTTTTCCACTGTTGCAGTGTCTCTGGACTCAGGCCCCATTTTGGATCGACACCCCAGGCAATAATGGCAAAATCATTGCCGATGACTTCATCCAGTAACACTGTTTCACCTGATGCAAGCTGAACTTGAGGCTGAATGAACATCTTGCCAATTGGAGAATTTTTGGCGCCGTTGCTCAAAAGCACACCATCATGATATTTCGGCATCGGTTTAAAGCGCATTTCCAGCAGGTACTGTTTGATCGGCTTGATATAGTTCAGGGCATAGGCGATACCGTCACGGACAAAACCTTGCCACTTTTTCGGTGGTGCCAATACATGACCGGCCATTACGGACAGATCAATCATGGCTTTGGCATGGTCTTTACGTTCAATCTGATACGAATCTAAAAGTTCTGGGCCGGTTTTGCCTTGAACCACCAGTGCGACTTTCCAGGCCAGGTTAAAGGCATCCCGCATCCCGCTGTTATAACCCTGACCTTGCCAGACGGGCATAATGTGCGCAGCATCACCTGCCAGTAAAATGCGGTCTACCCGGAACTTGTCCGCAATACGGGCATTATGCGTATAAACACGTTGACGGATCACTTCGATGCCATCGGTACTTGGAAGCACTTTGGCCAGTAATTTGGCAATATTTTCCGGTTTGCTGAGTTCTTCCTGAGTTTCACCCGGCATAACCATAAATTCAAAACGGCGAATTCCATGGGGCAATGCGGCGGATACATAAGGACGTACCGGATCACAACACAGGTAAATATGCGGTGTCGCAAGCGGATCATTTTCAAGATCGATTACGATCCACTGATTTGGTGCAGTTTCACCCTCAAAAGCAATGCCCAGATTACGGCGTACATAAGAGTTACCGCCATCACAGGCAATCAGGTACTGGGCACGGACTGTTTCTGTATTCCCTTGTTCGTTTTGCAGGTTAAGTGTTACACCCTCGGCATCCTGACTAAACTGGGTCAATTGACGTGAGAACAGTACCTGCGTATTTTCATATTGTTTTAAGCCCTGAAGCAGAATCTGATCGACTTGTGGCTGAATAAAGGCATTACGGCGTGAAAATCCAAATTCACGGGTTAAAGGTTGAATATCTGCAAAACAGCGACCCTTAGGTGTTAAAAAGCGCATGGCATGATTGGGCGTGGTATGGGGCAAGACTTGATCGACCAAACCTAAGGATTGAATGGTACGCAAAGATTCATCATCGATCCCAATGGCACGTGGATAATCAATCAAACTATCGAGTTGCTCGACCATCGTGACGCTCACGCCTTGCTTGCTCAGATAGTTGGCAATGGTTAAGCCTACAGGCCCAGCGCCGAGGATTGCTACATCAGTGCTGTAATTGGTATTGCTCATAGTGAATGTCCATTCAATCGACTTGCATTTCAATCTATTAAGGGACAGTTCTGAGTTGTAAACAAGTTAGGCGATAGTAGTTGAGCTATATCAATAATATTAATCTTAAGTGGCTTTTTCTTATGCAAATAACTGAATTTAAATGATAAATTTAAAATAATTCAATAGTCATTCTCAATCCTGTGATCAGTTTTAACTATGATGAGCATTTAAATCTAGTCAATAAAAATGCTGAACCCGCGCAAAGCATGATTCAGCATCGATCAATATGAGGCAGTACAGGCTAAGCCTACTGGAGAAATACTGCCCTGATATTTTCTTTGATCATTTAACCCGTCGTTAAATCACTTAACGTGCTGCAGGTTGTGCAGGTGTTGCGCTTTCTGCTGCAGCTTCAGATGCAGCTGGTTGTTCTGCATTTGCGCCAGCAACCGGAGCATTTGACTCAGGCAATTCCTGAGTACTGACAATCACTTTTTCTTCAGTGTTTGTATTTGCGTTTGTTGTTTCAGTCGCGGCAAAGCTGGTGGCTGCAGCAGCAGTAAGCGTTGTTGCAAGTAAGATTTGTGCATATTTCATTTTTGGCATCCTTTATTTATGTCATGTAATTTGCCGAGCTGACCATCACATCAATTCGACAGGAGTTCATCCTAAGCACTGAAATTTTGATGAGCAAATCAATTAACAAAAGCGACACGGAGTGAATAACTCAGCATATACACAATGCAGAAAGTTGTTTAATTACTGTTAATTATGCAGTGTTCTATTTAATGAAAATGTATATGAATGTTTCAAAAAAGCTGAATTTTAAATATGAATAAACATCAAGATTCTCTATTTGAGATAATTCTATTAACTTATAAACTGATAGTTTCAAGTCGCCATTGAGCAAGAAAATGTCTCTAAAACCATGCTGTGCCCTATAATACAGGGCATGATCTTGTCTATTTAATCTCTTGAGAACCGATTTTGAAAATTCTGTCCGCAGCACAGCCGATTCCTGTCCATATCATTTCTGGATTTTTGGGGGCGGGTAAAACCACACTGCTTAAGCATTTATTACAGCAGAAACCTGAACAGGAAATCTGGGCCGTACTGATGAATGAGTTCGGTCAGATCGGGGTCGACCAGCAGTTATTGCCACAAGATTCAGGCTATGCGGTAAAGGAATTACTGGGTGGCTGCCTATGTTGTAGTAGTCAGTTGCCGATGCAGATTGCCTTGTCACGTTTACTGTCCGAAGTGAAACCGGATCGGCTGTTTATCGAGCCGACCGGGCTGGGACATCCTGCACAATTGTTAGAACAGTTGACGGAACCGCATTGGCACAGTCATTTAAACATGCAGGCTTTGGTCACGGTGGTCGATGGTTCACGTTTGCATGATCAGGATTGGTCACAGCAAAATCTGTATGCAGATCAGCTTAAGGCCGCGCAGATTGTGGTGATTTCACATACAGATTTAATGACAGCCGAAGATCATGCTGCGCTTACGCAGCTTCAGGCGGAATATCAAGTCTATGCCCAGCAGTGGTTGTGCACAGAGCAGGGACAGCTGAGTATTGAGCAGATTAAACAGGATTATCAAGGTTCTGTACGTCAGCTCCAGCCTTTATTAAAACAGCAACAGATCAATCCTTCCCCAGAGGCACTCGTGCTGATTCAGCAGCTGCCTTATCATTATGTGGAAAGCGCGCAGGGCTATCAGGTTGCGGGCTGGAAGTTGCCAAAACGCTGGCAATTTCATTTTTATGATTTGCTCGACTTGCTGTGTGAACAAAAAGACTGGCTCAGAATCAAAGGAATTTTTAATACCGATCAGGGCTGGAAAAGCTTTAATTTTAATCCGGAACAGTTTAATTATCAGTCGGTCGAGGCAGGTATTGATAACCGGGTCGAAGTGATTTATCAACAGTCACGGGATTGGCTGGAGTTTGAAAGCACGTTGATGCAATGCCGTATTGATCCGGAAAAATAATAGTACTGTTTCCAGTGCACTGAATGAGTTATTGACCTAAATCTGTTCAGCAAAATACTGCTAAATCTTATATGCTAGGCGCCAAATTTGAGGATTGTGTTATGGCGTTAAAAGCGACGATTTATAAGGTTGATTTGAATATTGCAGATATGGATACGCACCGTTATGCAGATTATCAGTTGACGATGGCGCTGCATCCTTCAGAAACCATTGAACGCCTGATGGTGCGTATTCTGGCGTATGCGCGTTATGCCGATGAAACGCTGGAATTTACCAAGGATCTGTTTGAAACCGATGAGCCGGCCTTGTGGGAAAAAGACCTCACTGGTCAATTGGTGAAATGGATTGAAGTCGGTAGCCCGGATGAAGATAAAGTCAAAAAAGCCAGTGCGCGTTGTAAGCAAGTGGCTGTGGTGACCTATGGTTCTGCGGTAGATGAATGGTATAAGCGCAGCAGCAAATTAAAGACGTTAAAGAATGTGGAGGTGTGGAAATTATCGACTACAACCACCGATGCATTGCCACAATTATGTGCACGCACCATGCAATTACAGCTCAATGTGATGGATGGTGAATGGACTCTGATTGGCGATCAGGGGCAGGTGCTGGTCGAGTGGGAACAGTTACAATAAGGACGCATAAGGATGCACGTCTGGACTTGTATCCTGTCGCTTAAATTGCGTATACCTGAGGAATAAAAATACTCAGGGTTGTGTCATGTACCATGAACTTTATGATTTACTGCTGGCCGTCGCGATCGGGGCCATTATTGGTGCAGAACGTGAATATCACAGTAAATCTGCCGGACTGCGTACCATGATCATGGTCAGTCTCAGCTCCTGTCTGTTTACTATCATTTCCCTGAAAATAGGCGTGGAAAATCCTGACCGGCTGGCGGCCAATGTCCTGACGGGGCTAGGCTTTTTAGGGGCAGGGGTCATTCTCAAAGATGAGAACCGTATTTCAGGAATTACCACGGCCACCACCATCTGGATGACCGCAGCACTGGGCATGGCAGCCGGTGCGGGTTATGAAATCCTGAGTATCTGGGCCACTTTAATGGTCATGGTGGTACTGGTTCTACTGATGTATGTACAGCGCGGGATCGAGTCGCTGAATCAGGAACGTAATTACGAAATTGTCTGTCCTTTTGAGAAACATGAGCTCAACCATTATGAATCGCTTTTCAAACAATATAAGCTAAAAGTCATGCATTCTTCACAGCGCAAGGTTGAGCAGCAGATTAGCGGAAGATGGGTGCTGATGGGATCGGCCAAAAACCATCAAAAACTCACCCTGCATTTACTCAATGATCAGAATATTCAGGAACTCAGCTTTTAATCCATCAAGGACTAAAGCCTAAAAAAATCAATCAATCCGGTTTATACTGGTTTTTGAATTTATGCCAATCTCAGGTAAATAAGCATGATTAACGAACTTGAAATTATTGATTTAAAAGTAGGCGAAGGGAAAGAGGCGGTAAAAGGCGCGCTGATTACCACACACTATACCGGCTGGCTAGAAGATGGAACCAAGTTTGATTCATCGATTGATCGCGGTAATTATTTTGAAACCGTGATCGGAACAGGCCGTGTGATCAAAGGTTGGGATCAGGGCATTTTGGGCATGAAAGTGGGCGGTAAACGTAAACTGCTAGTGCCGGCACATTTGGCCTATGGCGAACGTAAAATGGGCAAAGTGATTCCAGCCAATTCAGACCTGATTTTTGAAATTGAACTGTTTGATGTAAAAACACGTGATTAATTCATTGAAATAAGATTCCTTCAATATCATGAGTGAATGCTGATCGGGAGAAGTCTCAGTATTGGGTGCTTCTTCCGATAAACTACAAAAAAATATTTGAACTCCCTGATATTCCAAGTAGATTATAAGAAGAATAAAGCTCTTTTTCAGGAAACTACTGTCTTTGCAAAACGTGATAAGGAATGTCTATTTTGTAATGTGGGTTTGGGCCATAAGCTGGGGCATCTTGATGAGCACTTCAGTATCTGCCCAGATCGCTGCCACATCCCCCGGGGTGCAGCAGCAGTTCCGTGATCATATCTCTGAAATTCATTTTAGCGAACACAGCAGCAGCCCTTTGCAGGGGAAATGGTTATTTTATCCGAGCCAGTTTATTGTCCAGCCAAGTTCCGTACTGTTATCAAAAACAGTGGAATTACCGGCTTCCTTTAAAATACTGACCAACTCAAATATTGGTTATGGCACATTTATTAGTCATTATAAAATTCCCCAAGAATTTATCGGACGCCGGATTGCCATTCGGATTCCTGCTCAATATGGCGCTTATCGGGTCTATGTAAATGGCGAATTTATTGTCCGGCTTGGGCAAATCAGTAAAACACCTGAACAGCAGATCACTGAAAAAGCCCCCCGGATTGGCTATTTCGTTGCAGACAGTGAATACATTACCTTAAGCATTCAGGCCTCGAATTACACTCATTTGCATGGAGGGCTGGAACGCCCAATGCAGATTGGGGTCGCAGGTACAGTCAATCGTCAATTCCAGCAGTTGATGATGAGTATTGCCATGGCCTGTGGCGCAGTACTCGGGGTGGGTGTTTTCAATATCCTGTTTTCAATATTTCGAGGATCGAAAGAGCGTAATAGCAAAAGCATTTTTGTGTTTGGCTGTTTTATTATCTTTCTGGCCCTGCATAATATGTTTTCAGCGCCCTATGCCTATTCGGTATTTACCAATATCGACTGGTTATGGGGAACACGTTTAGAGTATCTGTTTACGTTTCTGGCGGTATTATTTTTCCTCAGTTATATGCATCTGTTTAATCAGCGCTATTTAAAACCGCTGATTTATTATATTGCGATCGTCTTATTGATTTTGAATATCAGTGTGACGCTATTTTCTACCCCCGAGTTATTTGAACGTCTTGCGCTCTATAGTGCGATTTATGGTCTGGTGATTATTGGGAATTTTATGTACGGGTTTTATCAGACCCTACGTGATAAGCAACCGTATTCACGCCTGAATCTGTTTGCCATTATTTTCTTGTGTCTGACATTTTTAAATGACTATCTCTTGCTGATTAATGTCATTCAAACCACACATTTGTCTTTCATTTCCACCAGTTTATATGCCTTGTTGATTATGTTTCAGCAGTCTAGACACTATGCGCATCAAACTTATCAGACAGAACAGCTAAATTTTAACCTCATCGAGCTCAACAGTTCGCTTGATCAAAAAGTCAAAGAGCGTACCCAGCAACTGCATCAACTAAATGCCAAACTGGAACATCAGATGAAGATTGATGCGCTGACCGGTGCTTTTAACCGGCGTGCTTTAAATAGTGAAATCCAGCAGAAGTTTTTGCAAAGCCAGCAACATTCACATGCCACACTGCTTTTTGCCATGCTGGATGTTGATTATTTTAAAAATTATAATGATCATTATGGCCATTTAAAGGGTGATGAGATTCTACAAAACCTGGTTAAGGTGATTCAGGCCAGCTTGCCTCAATCGGGTTATCTGGCGCGTTATGGCGGGGAGGAATTTGCCATTCTGCTTGGTGATATACCGATTCCGGTTGCCCTGCAATATCTGGAACGTGTCATTCAGCAGGTTCGGGAACAACAATTTGAACATCTAAACCGGCCGGATGGCAAAGCCTGGATCACGGTCAGTGTGGGCGCGGCTTGGATAAGCCCACAACATCAATATGCCGATATTCATGCCTTGATGAAAGCCGCAGATGTGCAGCTGTATCTGGCCAAACACACCGGGCGTGATCAATTAAACTTTGAGCAGGGCGCGGATTAAAAAATGTATTTATACAGATATGATCCATCATCTTGTGAATGTGCAGGGCTGGAATCAAATCCACATCGCTGATAATAGCTGAGGGCTGTTTGAGTCGACTTGACTGCAATCTGATAGATTTTTTTCTCTACTAATGCTGCATGCATTTGATTAAATAATTTGGTGCCAAATCCAAGCCTCTGGCAATGTGGGGCGACATAATGCATTCGGATTTCTCCAGTATCACTGACCAATAAAAACCCGACTACTTTGTCGTGCACAAGGCAAACCCAACAATCGTTATAAAGCATATCGACAATCAGGCTGGCGTGATCAAATTTTTCCAGCCAGCTTTGGATGCGACTGTCCTCACGTTGATGATCTAAAACACAAGATTGAATACTGTCATGAATCACCTGAATAATTTGAGGTATATCCTGAATCTTCCCTTCACGAATCACCATGTTATTCATTTTCTCGAACATTTACAGGAAGGCTTCATTGGAAGAGAAATGCAGGTTGAAACAAAATAACAATCTTGTAGTTTTTTGAGAGGATTTTCTTAAAAACCAGTAGGTGAAGATAACTTATGTTGCTGATCTGTCGGTTTTGTTTATCTGATTTTCTAGAATCAACGTTTCTCAGGAGCGGGTGCTCAAATTTACAGCAAGCTTTACTAGAATCGCCGTGCTTACTTTAAATCCCCATAAAATCGAGTCAAGGATGCCATCATAGAAATAGTGCAGGAGTTTGCACTGTCTAAAAAATAGACGTATGCTAGGTGTTAGGCCATTATTCAAATGAATATGAAGTGCTCGGTAATAAAAATAAAATCAGCCACACGAGATGATCTACTATGTTTAAATTGTTGCTCTTGCTGTGTATTTTTTTGCTGTTCAATGCTGCCTGGATCGTGGGGCGGAAAATTTATAAAACTCAGTCTTATCTCTCTGCGCAGCGTGCAGAAAAACCTGAACAAATTGCTAGTATTTCAGAACATGTCATGACCACGCATGAGGAACAGGTGCATCTGGTTGATGCTTATGAACTGGAACTGTTTGATGATGTGGCTCAGCTGTTTTTTCAGCGTCATGTACCTATTCAGGACAGGGCACAGGCAGAGCAGTTACAGCAGGAAATCTTGCAAAAAATGCCCATGCAAAGCAGTACACAAATTCGTCAGATGGATTTAGGGGAGTGGTCGATTTTCTGGAATTTTTACCATCAGTCACTGGAATATTATGTCGGCCGCTATGGCGTGTTTTATACGCATGTCGACCGTTTTGGCCAAGAGCATCGTCAGGAAATTCGTACCGATCTTTTACAGTCAGATTGTGCTTGATCTCTCTGCTCAGGAAGCTTGTAAGTTTTGCAGGAGACGATAGGCGTTAAACATCAAGCTGCATATTTAAGCCGATGTAATTCGGAAAAGGTATTTAAGGCATCTTGCCAGATTTTTTCTGCCCCCTGACGGAAATAGTCCATATGACCAATGTCCTTTAAACCATAATCTTCAGCTTTAAGATCAATATAATGCACGTTTGCCTGACGGTAATATTGCATAAAAGCATGTCTGGAATTAGGCAGGGCCCAGGCATCATCGAGAGCAGCAACCGCATAAATCGGAGTACTTACCGCAGCATAACGTAGGTGTAAGTCTTTCAAATCCGGATCGGCAAAGAAATAGGTCGGATATTTGCACCACTTACGCCACTGACGATAGACATCACGTGGCAAGTCTGCACCCATGTTAAATTTGCTCCATGGCAAATAGTCGGTGATTGCTACAAGTGGAGGGAAAACAATATTCCAGATCATCTGAACCTTGATTTTTTCCTTGAGTGGCATATAACCATGCCAGCCGGCGCCTGTGCCATAACAGTACATCGCTTCGATGCGGTCATGATGTTTACACAGACCTAATGCCTGACCTCCATAGGAATGGCCAATCATATAAATATCCAGTCCTGTCCGGCCCAAATATTCAATTGCCGCACTCAGGTCATATTCTCCCCAGTCCAGATAAGACATTTTAAAGCCTTTGAGCTGTTTCGGTGCGGAAGCGGCCACCCCTCGATAATCGAAGGTCAGCACCTGAAAACCGGCATGAGTTGCATATTCTGCAAAACGGCGATAAAACGCTTGCGGTACTCCCGTCGCACAGGCAACGACAATATTGGCCTTCGCCACAGACGGTGTCCGGTAGAGTTTGCCACTTAAGCTATAACCATCTTCTGCCAGAAACTGGACACTTTCTACCTGCATTTTTCCCTGCACCATGAGTATATCCTTCGTTATATTGGATGAGATCTTGTTTTTTGTGCGCTAGCTTATGTTTAATCCAATAATGGGCCAGATGTCAAAACTCGGCAGTCGTATAGCGAGAAGAACCCTTTAAACATATATGAAGATCGCTGCGCTATCATCATGTCTAAACAGGGGGAAATAGTATGATTATTGATTTTCAGCAGGCGCAATTACAGAAGTTTATGGCTCTGGCAATGAAGATCGAAGCGCAGCCTGAACTGTATGTGCAGTTTGATTCGGTTTCAGACTTTTATAAAGCAGACTGGTTGCAGGATTTTCCAAACGGAACCACATGGTATGTGTCCGGTTTAGACGATGGCGCCGATGAATTTCATGTCGTGATTGACTATGCCACAGCGCAGCTACAGATCAGTTGTGGCCAGACACAGTTGTCTGCAAAACTATCTTGCACAGATTGACCGAATTGCCGCTATTTCCCGATAAAAGAATAATGACAGATGCTATAAAGTTGATATAAATTGCAGAATCATCTCTGTGTTTGGTTTTATTTGCGATAGTCCGGAGTGACCTAAGCGAATAATGCAATAAAAATAAGGAAAAATAGCATGGCACATCAGTTCACTGTGAAAGCAATTATCAATGGCGTGTCTATTGATGAATTTAAACGTCTGGCCAATGATATTCGTTTGCATGAGGCAGTCTGTCATCGAATTCCTGCGCAAAATTTAGAAATTCTGGTCTCGGAAAAGCAGGGGCATATGTATACCTTGAAACGTGCCTATAATCTGGATGTCAACATCCCGGATATGGCAAAAAAATTACTCAAGGATGCATTCCGTTTGCAGCGTACCGATATCAGCGATCTGAATCAAATGACATCGACGGTACAACTCGGGGCAAATTTACCGATCGAGGCGACCTGTCAGCGTGCAGTCACGGGAGATGAAGACCAGATCCAGTTTCAGCTTAACTGGACAGTAAAAGTTAAAGTACCATTGCTCGGCGGTATGCTGGAAAAGCATGCAGAAGGCGAGATTCGTAAATTTAGTGAAATTGAACTCAGTATCGTTGAAGATGAATTACGCAAGAGCCTAACAGCCTGAATTAGTGCACCCATCTCGTTAACCGATATTTAAAAAGGGCACTTTTAAGCTGGGTGGTGGCGGTCAATTCGGCAATGTATAGCCATTTAGCTTGCTGCCGTTCTCTAAGCAATGCGGCTTAAGACGTAGAAAAATAATAAGGCAATACAGATGGGATTGAGTGCCGTTTGATCGACTGAAGAAACGGCATCATATTATTTGTATTTATGCCGCTAACTTTGAGCTTAATTACTTCTTCTATGATATTGCATCCCCAGTCGATAAGCGAGTTGATCCACATTCAGCAATTATCTGCACGTACTGCGCAACATGAGATAACCATCTGCATGCTATTGTTTATATAGCTATTTTTAGATTGGTGAAGCAGATTGCTGAATTGCAGTGCCATAAGCAAAGACTTCGACCATACCGCCTTGCATGCCCAGTTCCGTAGTGCTCAGCCGAATCCCCATAATCTGGGTGGCTCCGATTCTTTCAGCTTCAAGTTTTAAACGTACAATCGCCTCACGCCGTGCCCGCTCTACCACGCTTTCATAGCTGGTCAAACGACCTCCCAACATGTTCTGCACATTGGCAATTGCGTATTTAAAATAATCATGGGAAATAACCACATTACTGCTGATCATCTGTCCGGAATGTTCAGATACGATAAAGCGGCTGTTGTTGACCTGGATATAAGCCAGTCGTTGTTCCTGTTCGTCTAGATAACGAAAATGTTTGCGTTCATTATAACGACCAAAGCCAAAACCGACGCTAAACAGAATGACAAAAATGACGATCTGAAAAATTAAACCGTCCATGAATTATTCTGCCTGTGGAAAAGGGTCGGGTAATTTTGGCATGACTGGATCAACAATGACTGCCGTTCCATAAACAAACAGTTCAGAGGCGCCTTGGGCAATATTGGAGGTCGAGAAACGAATACCGACAATCGCATTGGCACCCATGCTACGGGCTTTTTCAACCATCCGGTTCATCGCTTCCTGACGGGACTCTTCCAGCAGCTCGGTATAAGCAGTAAGCTCACCCCCGACAATATTTTTCAGGCCAGCGAGTAAATCACGCCCGACATGTTTGCTGCGTACCGTACTGCCATAAACCACATCAATTTGTTGGCGAATAGTATGTCCCGGTACAGATTCCAGATTGCTAAGTAACATGCGTATGTTTTCTAAATAAATTGCTAGTCTATGACAATAGGAAAACTGCCTTGAAAATGCAATAAAAAAGCCCACCGAAGTGAGCTTTTCTTTTTCTATTTTAAATCTATTTCGCCTGCTGTGCTGTTGCGCGGCGTTGTTCAGTCACGGACGGCTGATTCGGCAGGGTATCCGTGGTATTGACTTTTAAGCCTCCGCCGAGGGTCTTGTAGACTTCAACCTGATTGTTCAAGTTGGCCTGTTCAAGCAAAAGCAAGCCTTGTTCTGCGGCATAAGAGGCACGCTGTGCATCCAGTACTGTCAGATAGCTGTCAATCCCGGCGCGGAAACGTGCCTGCGACAGGCGATAGGTGGTATTGGTGGCTTCTACCAGACGGCGCTGTGCAGCAATTCGATCACCAATGTTTTGGCGAACTGCTAGCGCATCATTTACTTCACGAAAAGCGGCTTGAATCGACTTTTCGTAATCTGATAATGCAATTTGCTGATCCGTTTCAGAAATCTGGATATTGGCCTGACGGGTACCCCAATCGAAAATTGGAATATCCAGACTTGGGCCAAAGGACCAGCCAAAACTGCCTGATTTAAACAGATCGCCTAAATCGGTCGATGCATAACCTGCTGAACCGGTCAAACTGATGGTCGGGAACAGGCGTGCGCGTGCTGCTGCAATATTGGCACCCGCTGCAGACAGACGATACTCGGCAGCGCGTACATCTGGACGGTTAATCAGCAGATCACTTGGCAAGCCTGCACCCAGTGCCGTATTGGACGTGATGCGGGTTACGCGTTGTGCCGGCAATAAAGTCGCAGGCACTTGCTGACCGACCAGCAGGTTTAGCAGGTTTTGTGCCTGTGCCACCTGAGTGCGGTAATTCGCGACATCATTGCGTGCCGTTTCAACGGAAATCTGGGCCTGACGCACAGGAAGTTCGCTGTCGATGCCCACATCAAAACGTTTCTTGTTCAGGTTAAACGATTCAAGCTGTGCTTTTAGCGTTTGTTCAGCCAAAGCCAGATTGGCATTGGCAAATGAATAGCTGAGCCAGGCTTGAGACACCTGACCAATCAGCGCAATTTGTGTCGCATCTCGCGCACTTTGAGTCGCCAGGAAGTTATCCAGTGCATTGTCACTTAAGCTACGTACACGCCCCCAAAAGTCCAGCTCAAATGCGGTTACACCCAGACCTACATTATAGGTGGTTACAGCACCGCGGCTTTGAGGATTGCTGCTGCCCGTGTCTTGACGTAACACGCTGCCACTGGCACCAATGGTCGGTAACTGATTGTTTTCAGTAATCTGATACTGTTGCTGGGCGCGTTGAATATTCAGGGCAGCAGTGCGCAGATCACGGTTATTGTTTAATGCCAGATCGAGCACCTGTAACAGGCGCTGATCGGCAAAAAAGTTTTTATAACCTTGTTCTGCTACAGAAGTACCAGACGCATTGGTATAGCTGCTCGGGATATTTGCCTGTGCAACCGGCTCTGGACCACGCATGCTTTGACAGGCTGTCAAAGCAAGCGCAAGGGCAGATACCGCAATGCTACGACCTGTAATAGACCATACATTTTGCATTACGACTTATACTCCTGATTTTGTTGTTTTGGTTTGTATTTAAAGATACTTCGAATCCACACGTAGAATACCGGGATAAAGAAGATACCTAACAAGGTCGAGCTGATCACGCCACCAAGTACACCATAACCGACTGAGTGCTGACTACCTGCACCTGCACCTGAAGCCAGGGCAAGCGGCAATACACCAAAACCAAAGGCCAAAGTGGTCATGATAATTGGACGTAAACGCATTTTCGCCGCATGCAAGGTTGCTTCGAATAAATCTTCACCTTGCTCTTGTAGCTCTTTCGCAAATTCCACGATCAAGATCGCATTTTTCGCAGAAAGACCAATCACGGCAATGATCGCCACCTGGAAGTAAATGTTATTCGACAGGTTCGGGTTTTGCAGCAGTACCATCCCGCCATAAGTCATGAGCAATGCGCCGACGATACCCAATGGCACCACCAGCAGAACCGAGAACGGAATCGACCAGCTTTCATACAGGGCTGCCAGACACAGGAATACGATCAGGAGTGACAGGGCATACAGGAACGGGGCCTGTGCACCAGATTCACGTTCTTCTAAAGACAGACCTGTCCATTCGAAGTCAAAGCCTGTTAAGCCCATTTCTGGTAACTTGGCTGCAATTTCTTCCATGGCCACCATTGCATCACCAGAGCTGATGCCCGGAGCGGGTGTACCCTGAATGTTCATCGACGATACGCCGTTATAACGTTCCAGACGTGGTGAACCATAGGTCCATTCGCCTGTGGCAAAGGCCGAGAAAGGCACCATTTCACCGCGATTATTACGCACATACCACTGGTCCAGATCTTCCGGCATCATACGTGAGCCAGCTTCACCCTGAACATATACCTTCTTGACCCGACCGCGATCAATGAAGTCATTGATGTACGAACCGCCCCAAGCAATACCCATAGTACTGTTAATTTCGGCAACGCTGACACCCAGTGCACCTGCTTGCGCATGATCCACAATGACACGGTACTGAGGAGTATCTTCCTGACCGTTTGGACGTACACCTGCCAGACGCGAATCTTGTGCTGCCATGCCCAGGATTGCATTACGTGCTGCCAGAAGCTGGTCATGACTTTGACCACTTGCAGCCTTGAGCTGTAAGTTGAAGCCAGCCGACACACCCAGTTCAGGCATCGCAGGAAGCTGCAATGGCATGATATAAGAGGCATCTTTGACAATCATGTTCAGCGCCATACCACGTTGAATAATGGCACCGACCTGAGATTCCGGACTAGTACGTTCAGACCAGTCTTTCAGTTTAATAAAGGCCAGACCTGCGTTTTGTCCCACACCGGTAAAGGAGAAACCTGCCACACTAAACACCGACTCGACATGATCTTTCTCGTTTTCCAAGAAATAGTTGGTCATGGTGTTGACCACTTTGTCGGTACGTTCCAGGGTAGCATTTGGCGGTAGCTGAACCAGCGCCATAACCACACCCTGATCTTCATCCGGCAGGAATGAAGACGGCAGTTTCTGGAACAGCAGCACGATAACACCCAGCACTACTGCATAGACAATGCCTGAGAAAATCTTGCTGTGGGTCATGCGATTTACGCCGCCCTGATATTTCACCGCCACATTGTCAAAGCTGCGGTTAAACCAGCGGAAGAAGCGCGCAAAGATACCGTTACTTTGCGGCTTGTTCGGATCATGCTGTTTCAGCAAGGTCGCACACAGGGCAGGGGTAAAGGTTAATGCCACTATCAGCGACAAGACCATTGCTGTGACCAGCGTAATCGAGAACTGACGATAAATAACCCCGGTGGTTCCACCGAAGAATGCCATAGGAACGAATACTGCTGACAGCACCGAGGTAATACCAATCAGTGCGCCAGAAATCTGTTTCATCGACTTTTCAGTCGCAGAAACCGGATCCAGATGCTCTTCCACCATGACCCGTTCTACGTTCTCGACCACAACAATGGCATCATCGACCAGAAGACCGATCGCCAGCACCATGGCAAACATGGTCAGGGTATTAATCGAGAAGCCGAAGACGTTAATCACGGCAAAGGTACCCAAGACCACGACTGGAACGGCCATGGTTGGAATGATCGTGGCACGCCAGTTCTGCAAGAACAGGAACATGACCAGGAACACCAGGATAATCGCTTCGATCAGCGTTTTGACTACGCTCTTGATCGACAGTTCAATAAATGGTGTTGTATCAAAGGCCAGTTGATCGACCATGCCTTGCGGATAGTTCGGACGTAACTGTTCTAAGCGTTCTTCAACCGCTTTTGCTGTATCAAGCGCGTTAGCACCTGTGGCAAGTTTAATTGCCACACCACCAGCCGGTTTGCCATTAAATTTCGAATCAAACTGATAGTTATCTGCACCGAGTTCCACCCGTGCAACATCACCCAGACGAACTTGCGCGCCCGAAGTGGTATTTTTTAGGAAGATATTGCTGAACTGTTCTGGGGTTTGTAACAGGCTTTGAGCCGTTACGGTTGCATTCAGCACTTGACCTTCAACAGCAGGAGCACCACCAAGCTGACCGACCGCAACCTGTGCGTTCTGGGTGCGAATTGCAGTCGCAATATCGCTCGGTGTTACTTGCAGGCTGGCCATTTTGGCCGGATCTAGCCAGATGCGCATCGCATAAGAGCCACCAAAGACCTGAACTTCACCAACCCCGGCCACACGGCTTAAAGGTTCAGAAATATTCGAGTTGACATAGTCTTTGATGTCATCGGCGGTCAGGCTGCCATCAGGTGAATAGAAAGCCAATACCTGAAGGAAGCTGGCACCGGATTTGGTGACACGCACACCCTGACGCTGTACATCTTCGGGAAGAAGTGCAGTGGCAGACTGTAATTTGTTCTGAACCTGAACCTGTGCGATATCAGGATCAACACCCTGGTCAAAGTTCAAGGAAATAGAAGAAGAACCGTTACCCGCGCTGTTAGACGAGATATAACGTAAGCCATCCATACCGTTCATCTGCTGCTCGATGATCTGGGTGACTGTATTTTCAACAGTTTCAGCAGATGCACCTGGATAAGTCGCAGAAATGGTCACGGTTGGCGGAGCAATCGTTGGATATTGTGCAATTGGCATTTTGCTGATGGTTAAAATACCGGCCAGCATGATAACCAATGCAATCACCCATGCAAAAATCGGGCGATGAATAAAGAATTGAGCCATGAACCATTACTCCTTATGCATTTGCAGCAGGTTTTTGTTCAGGTTGTTCTTTCTTTGCATCATCTGCCTTTTTCTCGCTTGCTGCAGGCTGTTGCGGTGCAGCACCTTGTGGCGCAGCAGCTTGAGGTTGATAAGGTTTAGCTACAACTTGCTGTTCAGGTTTCACTTTTGCAATCCCGTCCACAATCACTTTATCACCTGGATTCAGACCTTCAGTCACAATCCAGTTGTTGCCTTGAGAGCCGGTGGTCGTGACTGGACGTGGTGCCACTTTACCATCAGCACCGACCAGCATCGCCATTGCCTGACCTGTTGGAGTACGGGTCAACGCCGCTTGTGGGATCAGGAAGGCATTGGGCACTTCACCCTGTACGATTTGCGCAGTCGCAAACATACCTGGCAGGAGTAAATGGTTTTTGTTCGGGAATACCGCACGTAAAGTCACCGTACCTGTTTCCGGATTTACGCTGGCATCCGAAAATGCAAGACGGCCTTCAATCGGGTAGATGCTGCCATCTTCAAGCTTTAACTTCACTTTAGTGTTGTTTGAGCTATTCAAATCGCCTTTGTTGAGCTGCTGACGTAAACGTAAAAGCTCAGCACTGGACTGGTTGATATCCACATAAATCGGATCTAAACGCTGAATGGTAACCAATGGCTCTGGTTGATTCGCCGTCACTAATGCACCCGCAGTCACAGAGGAACGGTTGGTCTGGCCCGAGATCGGTGCACGTACAGTCGAATAGCCCAAGTTAATTTCGGCATTACGCAAGGTGGCACGGTTGGCATTCAGATCGGCTTCAGCCAGTTTGACCTGTGCCACGATGTCATCATATTCTTGTTTAGAAATGGCATTGGTTCCAACCAGCTGGCGGTAACGGCCTTCCTTCACACGTAATACACCCAGATTGGCTTCAGCACGGGCAATTGCTGCACGGGCATTATCCACGGTCGCACGGTTGGTGCTTGAATCGATTTCGTACAGAGCCTGACCTTCACGCACATAACTGCCTTCAGTGAACAAGCGTTTAAGCACCACACCACTGGCTTGCGGACGTACTTCTGAAATTTCAAATGCTGTTGTACGACCCGAGAGCTCTACAGACTGCTCTACACTTTGTGGTTGTGCAACAAGAACACCGACTTCAGTCGGTGGCATCTGTTGTTGAGTACCAGCTTGCTGGCCCTCTTTTGGATCTTTGCTACAACCAACAAGTGCAAGACTTGTTGCTAATGCGCAAGCAGTCAGGGCAGGTGCCCAAAGCTTTGCAGACATCATTGTTTCACCTCTATTAGATCTTTATCTAAATTTTCTTATTTGTGCGCCGCGCAATATCTGATCCAGACCATATACCACAACGAAATCCAAATAAAACTGATACTCCAGCCGGATATGACATCTGAAGGAAAATGTACGCCTAGATAAACTCTTGAAATCCCCATCATCAGCATCCATAAGCCTGCACCGATCATGATGATGGTAAAGCGAGAATGTTGCCGATACATGTAAATTGCCAGACAAGCCAGACATGCCGCATACAGACTATGCGCACTTGGAAAGGAACTTCCAAAACTTTCAACCAGATGCAAGGACTCTGGTGGTCGGGGTCGGGCAATTGCAAACTTTAACAGCCAAGCTAGGAGTATTCCTCCGATAATTCCGATACATATAAAAATTACGCTTGTATGCTTTTTATACCACAGCAAGGCAATACACCATAGTGTGGATAAAAATAATACAAATGGCATGCCACCTATCACTGATAAGGACAGAGTAATTCGATTCCAAAACTCGGTGCGATACAGACTCATCCTTTCCACTGCGTGCAAATCAAGCTTGCTTAAAGCAGGGATATTCAGGATGAACACACTGAAAATTAAAAATAAAATACCGACAAAAAGTAACAAGTAATGCATGCCAAAAATCCTTGTCCCTTTAACCGTTCGCAGATCGGTTAATTGTCTGGAGTAGAAGTGTACTTGTCAGTACACTTTTTTTCAAGTGTGCGTATTTTATGCGAATTCCATTTTTTTAGTAAGGAATTTGTTGCTAAATATACTGTAATTGTCGCAGTTTTAAGATTTTGTCGATGTATGATTTTCGTCAATTTCAATGCTTTGCTTGGGGGGCCAGAAGAAATCACTTGGCCGGGTCAGGAAGTGAGTCATGACCAGTTTTGCCAACGGTTTCCACTGTTCAAAACGTACCCGTCGTGCACGTAAGGCCACAATAATGGTCAAACTGAAACTGACAAATAAGTTGGTCAGGCCAATCAACAACACACCGAGGAAAGACACCACAATCAAGCCAATATCCGGGCCATTAATATTGATCAGGCCCTGAATAAAGTTGGCCGAGGCAAAGGCAATATGACGGATATCGAGCGGCAACCCCAGAATAAAACCAATGGTGCCCATACTGCCGAGCATGATGCCAAACATGAAATTACCTGCCAGCGCTCCCAGATTACGTTCAATATAATCTGCAAACCGGTACAGCCGTTCCTGTCCCATCAATTGCGATAAACGTATATGGGCTTTCAGGCGGGGGCCTACCTTGCGGTAGACGGCCATGTTGTCAAAATAACCGGCCAATAACCCGGACAGGAACAGACATACCCCGGCAATTGCAGCATGCGGAATTGCCAAAGAGGTAAAGGGATTCAGGTCATGTAAGGTTTTGGTTGCCTTGGCATGATTCATTAAGGGTTCATGCAGAGCAACGTCCCACATTAAGGTAATCAATGCCGCCACCGGAATGGCAATCGAAATATTGCCCAGAATTGCCACAAACTGGGTACGGATAATATTCACAATCAGCGCAGCCAGCTCGGCAATTTGCGCCATTTTTGAGCCTTTGCGTTGCTGGACTGTGGCCGCCAGTGCAGCGGCTGTCATCGCTGGCTGTTTGGTCGCCACGGTAAAATGCAGCACATGAATCAGCATAAAACCCAGCGAATAATTCATGCTATAGCTAAAGGCCTGCATGAGAGGCGCCATGCTCAGGCGTGTCATCAGGATTTTCAGGGTGGCCATCGTCGCGATGATTGCACCTGCACCGGCGGCCGATTTGTACATGGCCAGAAAGCCTTTTTTGTCAGTACTGACATAGTGTTCGCCAGTTTTACTGGCATTCTCAGTCACCTGCAAGGCCAGGAGTTCACTGTTGGTCGCCAGCAGGGCACGTACACTGCGTTCGCTATAAATCGCTTCAGTGATATCTGCAATAAACAGGCCGATGGACTGGTAGCGTAGGTCATCCTCGTCCATGACCATGTTGAGCAGGATTTCAACCCGCTCCAGACACTGCTCCAGCAGTGCCAGCATATAGGTCAGACTCACACTGACCCCAATCCGTTTGGTAGAGCGGCGAATTTTTGCCACGACATCATGGCACTGTTCCAGCATGACCAGCGCTTGCGAAGCATCTGGCGGGGTGATCGAATCGACCAGCGTGACCGTGTTATAGCGTTTTTTGTATTCCTGAATAAATTCGTTAATCTCACGGTTCTGCACCAGAAAAGGAGATTCATATTCCATCAGTTCCGGCTGTGCATTAATAAATTCAGGATGCAGACCAATACCACTGATCCGATACGACAAAATGGTCAGTGCCTTGATCAGTTGATCTTTAATGCGGGTCTTTTCAGGCTGATTGGAGTGACCCTGATTGAGAACTGAAAATAAGCGTTGCCAGTCATCTTCATCAAAATAGTCGAGCCAGTATTTATCGGTCGGCTGATAAAAAACCTTGCGAAATAATTCTTGTAATTGCTGATGATCCGGAATAACTGGCAGGATATGCGCGCCAATACGCTGATTGAGCTGATTCCAGAAACCATCCAGAGACAAAATACCGGTATCGGAAAACAGACTGGTCTGTTTATAACGGTTAATGATCCGCAGGGTAAATGTCTGTAATGCTGAAACTGCATTCGGCGTCAATAATAAAGCTTGGATAAATGCATTGAACTTTGCTTCGATTTCTTCGGTATTTCTGCTGTCTTCCGGTCTGATTCTTTCAATCAGTTCAATGAGAAGATTTTCATCCAGCACCGCCTGAGGTTGCTCAAGCTGATGCTGCATGTTTTGGAAAAGATCAAGAAAATTAATATGCATAGGCGAGTTTAAAGATTACTGAATTCGGTGTAGGGCCAGTTTGGCCAGATTAATCAGAGCTTGACGATACTCAGAGTCAGGTAATGCCTGCAGGGCATGAATGGCGGTTTCCGTTTCTTCAGTCGCACGTTGACGGCAATAGTCCAGTGCCCCGGACGCATTGACAATTTGAATGACTTGATCGAGATGTTCTGTACCGCCAGTGGCAATACTGCGACGGATAATTTCATGCTGCTCACCGGAGGTATTTTTTAGCGCAGCAATCAATGGCAGGGTAGGTTTGCCTTCCATCAGGTCATCACCGATATTTTTGCCGAGGGTTTCTGCATCGGAGGTGTAATCTAGAATGTCATCAATAATCTGGAAGGCATTGCCGAAATGACCGGCGAAAGTTTTTAAAGGGTCACGGAATTCATCTTTCCCCGACAGAATCGCTGCGCCTTCTGTCGCCAGTTCAAACAGGCGCGACGTTTTACCATGAATAATATTTAAATAAGTCGCTTCACTGGTTTCTGGCTGGTGCTGGGATTGCAATTGCAGCACTTCACCTTCAGCAATTTCACAGGTGCCGGTCGAGAAATCTTTCAGCAAGACCATATTGTTTAAATCGACCAGCAGATCAAATGCACGTGAAATCAGGAAGTCACCGACCAGAACAGCAGTCTGGTTATTCCATGTCGCATTGGCAGTCGGACGGCCACGACGCAGGCCAGATTCATCGACCACATCATCATGCACCAGCGTCGCCGTATGCAGCATTTCAATAATCGCGGCCAGCTTGCGATGCGGTTCTAAATCTTCAGCACCACAGGCCTTGGCAGCCAGAAGACACATAATCGGGCGCATGCGTTTGCCACCCGCTTCGACCACATGTTTGCTGACGGCCATCACCAGTGCAACTTTTGAAGTAATTCCTTCATTAATGAATGTGTCCATCGCAGCAAAGTCGTTAGCAACAGGAGCGAGAATGTCTTGCTTAAAGTCGATGGTCATGTGAAAGAAAACCTCTAGTCTGGTAAATCGCAGGTCGTAGTTTAACAATTTATAACATGAGTGAAACCTAAGAAATGCATAAACTCCACTAAAAATCAGCTTTTTATAGATCTTATTCAGATTCGATCTATATTCTGCGCTACAAAAAATCAGGAAAGGTCAGCGATGTCGCCCTCTTCATCAGGCTGAGTATATTAATCAAACTGGCCGAATTTCTGCTGTATTATTTTGTTGCTGAATATATCTTGAGTGTCTGATTTGATAGAAATTATTTAAGTGTTAAATAATTAGCACATACTCGCCATTATTATTTCAGTAAAATGGCTTGTTGTTTTTTTGAATATCCCTTAAAATCCTCGCCCTTAGATATCCCCCAGTGGCGTACGTCTTAAGATCGATATCTTCCTTTATCGGCACGACGACACGGGCTTGTTTGGAGTACATTATGTACGCAGTAATCCAAAGCGGTGGTAAACAACACCGTGTAATCGAGGGTGAAACCCTTAAAGTAGAATTATTGAAAGCTGAAACTGGCTCAACTATTACGTTTGATGACGTATTGATGCTTGTAAACGGTGAAAGCATTCAAATCGGTGCTCCAGTTGTTGCTGGCGCTACTGTAACTGCTGAAGTAGTTAGCCATGGTCGTCACGACAAAATCCGCATTATCAAAATGCGTCGTCGTAAACACTACCGTAAACAACAAGGTCACCGTCAATGGTTCACTGAGTTGAAAATTACAGCTATTTCAGGCTAATTACGAGGAGTAAATAGACATGGCAACTAAAAAAGCCGGTGGTTCGACTAAAAACGGTCGTGATTCGAATCCTAAAATGTTAGGTGTTAAAATGTACGGCGGTCAATCTGTGACTGCTGGTAACATTATCGTTCGTCAACGTGGTACTGAATTCCACGCTGGTCAAAACGTAGGTATGGGTCGTGACCATACTTTGTTTGCGACTGCTGACGGCGTAATCAAATTCGAAGTGAAAGGCCAATTCGGTCGTCGCTACGTATCTGTTGAAGCGTAATTCGCTGAGATAGAAAAAAAGCCCACAGAAACTGTGGGCTTTTTTATGCCTGAAAATCGGCTGTAATGAACGCCTGATCCAGCTTATGTAAAAAAACGGCTGAAATCTTCATCATGATGAACAAAAAAATAGATTTCGAATTAATAACCATACAAAAGTTCTTATTTTCTATCATTTTAGCTTTTAATTTTCGTTTAAGATGAGACATCAAATAAATTGCGATGACACAAAATATAAAGGTGAAATTATGAATATGCTTCGTAAAACCGTCTGTGCTATGGCTCTGGGTGTAGTGACTTTAGCACCGGTGATGAGTACAACCGTGTTTGCTGCACCTGTGGCAGCGTCGGAGCAACAGGCAACTGCCAGTCTGGTGAAGCAGCTGAATTATGTGCGTAGCATGACGGCAAATTTTGAGCAAAGCACCAAGGTGACCAATCCGAGAGCAACCCAGAAAAAAGGCTTGAGCGCACAACATATGAATCAGACCTTTCAAGGGGTGATGAAAGTCGAGCGTCCGGGTAAATTCTATTGGGAAACGACCGCACCATCGAAGCAAACCATTACAACGACTGGTAAAACAGTATGGATTTATGATCCGGATTTGCAGCAAGCGGTTCGTCAAAACCTGGATGAGCAAGTTGCCAATACACCGGCTTTGCTTCTGTCAGGAAATACCAGTCAGATTATGCAGTCTTACCGGGTCACTCAGCCAAATAAGGGTAAAACCTATTACACGCTGTATCCTAAAAATACCGATGGTGTCTTTGAGAGCCTGACCATTAGCTTTGGCGCCAATAAAGCACCTAGCTTGATGATCCTGCAGGATTCACTTGGCCAAACTACAAATATTAAGTTTAGTAATGTGAAAGTGAATGGCAGTATTCCAGCTTCTACCTTTAACTTTACCCCGCCAAAAGGTACGGACATTATTGATCAATAATCAGAAGTATCAAGTAAATCAAAGAGCAACCGATTCAGGTTGCTTTTTTATTGCCGATTATCAGGATTGCTTTGAGCAGGCTACAAGGTTCAGCTATATCTAGACACAAGAGCATCTTAAAATAAATAAAAGTCGAGTCAATGAAATTGCAAAATTTTGGGAGCTCAGGATGAAGATCAATCTGTTTAAAACTGCTGAAATTTATGCTGTCTTATTAATCACTGTATATATCTTGGGTTGTCAGCCGCCATCCAATTCAGTTGTTACCCAAACAGATCCGTGGGTGCAGATTGAAGCCAAGAGTATTCCCGTCAAAGGGGTGGCCAAAGTGGTGTGTGAAATAGAAGGCTGTGTACGCTTTGAGCTTCATACGGTGGATACCAACCTCGACTGGATTGATCAATATTTTATAGCGCGTATTCGGGATACCGAGCCGGTTGCATTCACCAAAGTGACTCAGAAAAATCCTAAAAAGGCCGATGAGCCCTATTATCTGGATCAGCGTTTTATCAAGGTAGTATTTATCGCTCAGCGTGATCATCTGGCGACTTTTGCCTTAATAAGTTCCAATCTGGTGAAGAATCACACTGCATCAAGTGAACATGTGGAATATATCAATTTTGATATGAAACAGAAAAAGCGTCTGGCTTTGCATCAATTGATGTTAAAGGGCGGTGAGCAGAAACTACTCAATGTGATATATCGAACCAATACTCGATGGCTACGCACACAGGGGATACAAGCACAGCAGTTAAAACTGAGTGATAACTATTATTTTGACAGGTCGGGTCTGGTGTTGGTGTACCCGGCAGGTGAATTAACTTCTAAAGCAGCAGGAACGCCTGAATTAAAAGTGTCCTATGCAGATTTGGGTGAAGTGATTTGGCCTGAATATTTAGCCATTTTACAGCCCAAGACTTCCTAAATATTGTGCTAATAAGGCACAGCTGGGGTCGTAGTCACTGTATTTTTTGACGTTAAGAGCTTACACTATAGCCAGTTTTTTTCTTCTGCAAAGATTGATTATGATCGACCCGAAATTACTCAGAAACAATATTGAGGCTGTAAATTTGGCCTTGGCAAAACGTGGTGTTCAACTCAATGTTGAAGAGTGGGCCTCCCTAGAAGCGCGCCGTAAAGAAATTCAGTCCAAGACAGAAACACTGCAAGCTGAACGTAATGCCGGTGCAAAACAAGTCGGTCAAATTAAAAAGGCAGGCGGTGATGCTTCTGAAATCATGACACGCATGTCTGCGATTGGTGATGAAATCAAAGCGGCTGAAGCAGCATTGGCTGAACTGCAAGCGGAGCTTGAAGAAAAATTACTGTCTATTCCAAACTTGCCAGATGAAGCTGTGCCTGAAGGCAAAGACGAAAGCGATAACGTGGAAATCCTGAAATGGGGTACACCACGTGAATTCGATTTTGAGATCAAAGACCATACTGACCTCGGTGAAATGATGGGCGGTCTGGAATTTGAAACCGCAACCAAATTAACCGGTTCTCGTTTCAGTGTTTTGAAAGGCCCATTGGCGCGTTTACAACGTGCATTGACACAGTTCATGCTGAATACGCATACAGACCAGAATGGTTATACTGAAGCTTATGTACCGTATTTGGTGAATGCGGATTCATTACGTGGCACAGGTCAGTTGCCTAAATTTGAAGAAGATCTGTTTAAACTTCAAGGCGAAAAAGAATTCTATTTAATTCCAACTGCTGAAGTGCCAGTGACTAACTTCGTGCGTGATGAAATCATTGATGCAGATCGTCTGCCATTAAAATATGCAGCACATACCCCATGTTTCCGTAGTGAAGCAGGGTCTTATGGCCGTGATACCCGTGGCCTGATTCGTCAGCACCAGTTCGACAAAGTGGAAATGGTTCAGATTGTTAAACCTGAAACGTCTATGCAGGCACTGGAAGATTTAACCGGCCATGCTGAAGGTATCTTGCAAGCATTAGGTCTGCCATACCGTAAGATCATCCTTTGTGGCGGTGATATGGGCTTTGGCGCGACCAAGACTTATGATCTTGAAGTTTGGGTGCCAAGCCAGAATACTTATCGTGAAATATCTTCATGTTCAAACATGGGTGACTTCCAGGCGCGTCGTATGAAAGCGCGTTACCGTGCCGACCAGAAAAAAACTGAATTTGTACATACCTTGAATGGTTCGGGTCTGGCGGTTGGTCGTACCTTGCTTGCAGTGATGGAAAACTATCAGCGTGCAGACGGTTCGATTGAGATTCCTGAAGTATTGCGTCCATATATGGGTGGTGCGACTTATATCGACTAATGCTTGATATCAGCATCGCTAAATGTGCATGAAAATTGCATAGACAATCAGATTTAAAATTTTGAGGTAGTTCGTGGATATCTTTCCAATCTCGTTAAAGTTGCAACAGCAACCTTGTCTGATTGTCGGTGGTGGACATATTGCCTACCGTAAAGCGGTATTATTAGCAAAAGCCGGAGCAGTGATTCATGTCATTGCCCCTGAAATTGATGCCAATTTACTTGGGATTGTTCAGCAGTCTCAAGGGCAATATGATCAGGCACCATTCAGTACACAGATTCCTTTACGTCATTATCGTTTAGTGATTGCAGCAACAGATGATGCTGATGTGAATCGTCAGGTTTTCGAGCTGTGCGAAGCTGAAAATGTACTGGTCAACAGTGTTGATGATCCGCCACATTGCCGTTTTATGGTGCCTGCGATTATTGACCGCTCACCGCTGGTGATTTCGGTGGCATCGAATGGCACGTCGCCGGTGTTGTCACGCCAGATTCGGACTCAACTGGAAGCGACGATTCCACATGGCATGGGCAAGCTGGCTGAGTTTTCAGGCAAATGGCGCAGTCGCGTTAAAGCAAAAATTGTCAATCCGGATCAGCGCCGTATTTTCTGGGAAGATCTGTACGCCAGTCCGCTGAAAGAGCAGGTGTTTAATGACAATATGGCTGAAGCAGACCGTCTGATCGAGCAAGCATTACAAGAGTGGCAACAGCCGAAAGGTGAAGTCTATCTGGTGGGTGCAGGTCCAGGTGATCCAGAACTGTTGACCCTGAAAGCTTTAAGGTTGATGCAGCAAGCCGATGTGGTGATTTATGATCGCCTGGTGTCTGAACCGATTATGGATCTGTGTCGCCGTGATGCGGAAAAAATTTATGTTGGTAAAGCGCGTTCCAATCATGCAGTTCCACAAGATGGGATTAATGCTTTATTGGTCAAATATGCCAGTGAAGGCAAGCGGGTTTGTCGTCTGAAAGGCGGTGATCCTTTCATCTTTGGGCGTGGCGGCGAAGAAATTGAAGAACTATTTGCGGCAGGTATTACTTTTCAGGTGGTGCCGGGTATTACCGCAGCTTCAGGTTGTTCCGCCTATGCCGGTATTCCATTAACGCATCGGGATTATGCACAAAGTGTGCGTTTCCTGACAGGTCATTTAAAAGAAGGTTCGCCTGAATTGCCTTGGCGTGAGCTGGTCTATGAAAACCAGACCTTGGTGCTGTATATGGGACTGGTGGGACTGGAAAGAATCTGTGCGCAATTAATAGCCCATGGTCAACGCGCAGATATGCCGGTGGCACTGGTCTCTAAAGGCACGACTCCTGAGCAAAAAGTTGTGGTGGGAACCCTTGCTGACATCGCCTCTAAAGTGTCTGAGCATCAAATTCAGGCACCGACTTTAACCATTATTGGTGAAGTGGTTCGCTTGCGTGAACAACTGCAATGGCATGAGCGAGGATAAGCAAAGCACTGCTTTGCCCGAGCGCAAGACGAAGGCCATGCCTGAGTAAGAGGATAAGCAAAAGTTGTTTCTTGGTTTGACCGCAAGACGAAGGCCATGCCTGAGTAAGAGGATAAGCAAAAGTTGTTTCTTGGTTTGACCGCAAGACGAAGGCCATGCCTGAGTAAGAGGATAAGCAAAAGTTGTTTCTTGGTTTGACCGCAAGACGAAGGCCATGCCTGAGTAAGAGGATAAGCAAAAGTTGTCTCTTGGTTTGACTGCAAGACGAAGGCCATGCCTGAGTAAGAGGATAGCAATAGTTGATACTCTTTATCTGAATGCAAGACGAAAATTACACCTGAATAAAAGGATATGACGATTAATCTCATGGTCCGAATACAGGCAAAAATTTGTATCTGAAAAAGATAGCACTGATGTTGCTGTTTGATCTATAAGTTGAAAGCTATATCTGAATGAAATGTATAAAGTGAGAAATAAGTGATCCACGTTGTTTTATATGAGCCCGAAATTCCTGCAAATACAGGCAATATTATTCGTCTGTGTGCCAATACGGGAGCACAGTTGCATCTGGTCAAGCCACTGGGTTTTGAACTGGATGATAAAAAACTGAGACGTGCCGGTCTGGATTATCACGAATATGCACGTATGCAGATTTGGGACACTATCGAAGATTGTCTGGCCGATCTGGCAAGCAAAGGCATTGCTCTGGATGCGGTCTATCCACTGACCACCAAAGGGACTGAAACGCCACATACCTCGGACTTGAACCGTCCTGTGGCATTGTTGATGGGGCCGGAAACGCGTGGTCTGCCTGAACATGTTCGGATGATGTTCCCGCAGCAGCACTGGATTCGTTTACCGATGGCAGAGAACTCTCGTAGTTTAAACCTTTCGAATGCCACGGCAGTGATTGTATATGAAGCCTGGCGTCAGCAGGGTTTTAAAGCGCTCTAAGCTTAAATTTACAATAATTTGAAAAGCTGCCTTTGGGTGGCTTTTTTATTTGCTAGGATAGAGAGAGACAACTGATTGGAATAAGAAGGATATACGCGTGAAGCCGATATTAAAATTTGCCTTGGCCTGTTGTATTGGAATGACTGCTTTACACCTCGGTGCGCAAGAAGCAAGTGATGTAATGGGGGAAACGCAACAAGTTCAGCCAATTACGCAAGCGGAAATACAGCAAGGATTGGCTGACATGCAAAAACGCTTGGATGCGCGGATCGATAACTGGGGACAGAGTCTGAATTCCGATGATTTTGAATGGACTTGGCGTGGACGTAAATTGAAACAGACCAAACGTCAGGAAGTCTGTGCTATTTTTCAGGGCGTCGTAAATGAAATGTATCAGCTGGCGGTCAAGAATAAAGCCAGACTAAATCCGGAAGAGCAAAAATTATTGTCGAATAGAAGTCTGTTCATTGAAAAACTGGGCTATGAAAATAATCGGGTCAATACCCAAATGGGTTTTGATTGTCGTTTATCTTAAGTAAAATCAAAAACATAAAAAAGGCGCTTAAAGCGCCTTTTTTATTTGAACCGGAACGATATTATTTATCGTCAAATTCGTTGTGCTGAGGTGCAGGATGCTTGAAACCTTTGGTTTTATAACCCAGGTACAAGATACCGCCAAATGCCCAGATCAGACCATATTTCAATGAGGTTTGATCAACTTCGAGCCATAAGGCAAATACTGCAATGAAACCTGCAAGTGGTACCACCACAAAGTTCAGAATTTCTTTCGCAGTTTTGGTACGACCATCACGTAAAGCATAGCGTGAAATGACAGACAAGTTTACGAAACTGAACGCCGTCAATGCACCGAAACTGATCAGTGAAATCACAAAATCAAGATCCATGAAGCCAGCTGTTAAGGCTACAGCACCGACAATCATAATGTTGTATGACGGTGTGTAGTTTTTCGGACTGATATGACCAAAGATTTTCTTGTTGATCACGCCATCACGGCCCATGACGTACATTAAGCGAGATACACCTGCGTGTGCAGAAATCCCTGATGCCATGACGGTAATGATTGCAAAACCAAGTACATAAGCCTGGAACAAGGACCCACCCACCAGCATCAAAATTTCCGGCTGAGTTTCAGCAATATTCTGGAAATATGAACCTGGATTGTTCGGGAAGTAAATCTGCATGAAGTAAGTGCTGATAATGAAAATAATACCGGCAATTAAAGCGGTCAAGAAAATCGCTTTAGGCAAAGTTTTTTCAGTATCTTTGGTTTCTTCAGCCAGCGAGCTTAAAGAGTCAAAACCAGTGAAAGAGAAGCACAGTAAAGTCGCACCAGTAATCAGGGCGCCTACTGACGTTAATTCATTCCAGAACGGTTCCAGACTCCAGAGCTGATAGCGTTGCTCAGCTGTGATTGGACCATCCGCATTAAAGCCAGCCTGTAACTTGCTGTAGACCATCCAGGTAAATACGGCAATGACAATCAACTGCACGAACACGATCATACTGTTGAAGTTCGCTACAAAGCGCGCACCACGTAAATTGATGCCAGTCATGAATGCAGTCAATACCACGACCCAAACCCAATGATTGATATCAGGGAACAGGGCTTCTAAGTAAATGACGGCAAGAATGATGTTGACCATTGGCGACAATAAATAATCGAGCCAAGATGACCACCCCACCATGAAACCCACATTCGGGTGAATGGATTTTTGCGCATAGGTATAGGCCGAACCCGAAGAAGGGTAGCGACGAATCATATGACCATAGCTCAAAGAGGTTAACAAAATTGCAATCAGTGCAAAAATGTAAGAGGTGGGAACGTGGAAGTTACTTTCTTCAGATACCAGACCGAATGTATCAAACAAGGTCATGGGTTGAATATAAGCCAAACCAATAATAATGATGTGCCAGAGTCCCAGCGTTTTTTGCAGTTTAGCTGCCGATTGAGTCCCAGAGATATTAGTCAACGGCGTTATCCTCTTAATCGTTGATCAAGGATCAGTCATATTTATAAGGATCGTTTGAGACGAACGATCCCCCCTACAGTTTTCTATAAAAGCCCGCCAATCTACTTGAAAAGAAGGGCTTTTGCTAGCTATTTTTTTGACTTTTGAGGTGCATAAAGTATGCCATTCAAATTAACGCAATGATTTCTTTATGCAAGATAAAAGCCTGATGTCTAAAAAAACATCAGGCTTTAATTTTCGCTATATTGGCTTATTTTTCAGTAATTACCAAGCCTTTTTTAAGATAGATTTTAAATCTTCCAGGGTGGCTTCTTTCGGGTTATAAATGATGGAACCATCGTTCAGGGCTTTCTCTGCCACTTCATCCAGCTGCGCTTCAGAAATCTTGCCGGTTTCACGTAATGTACGTGGCAGTTTGGTCAGACTATAAATCCGATCTCGCATGGTCAGAATAGTGGCAATGGTTTTGTCTGCGCGTAAATGTGCTGGTGTTTGCGCATAAATATCGGCACCTGCCAAAGGTAGCAACAGATCAGCAATCTTGTCACCATTGACCTCTTTGTTGTATTCCAGCACATACGGCAGGAACAGGTTCATACATAAACCATGCGGCAAGTGCACCACTGCACCCAGTGAATGACCGAGTGAATGCACAATCCCGACCATCGAGTTAGAAAATGCAATACCGGCCATGGTCGATGCTTGAGCCAGTTCCAGACGGCCTTGCGTATCATTGGGATTATCCAGCACATTGAATAGATGGCTACTGATCTTCTTGACTGCTGCGGTGGCATAAGCATCTGAGATTGGATTGGCTGCCATGCAAGTATAAGCTTCGACCGCATGGGTCAGTGCATCCATTGCGGTCATGGCGGTTAAATGCGGCGGCAAAGTCTGGGTCATGCGCGGATCTAAAATCGCAGCATGCGGCATCAAATAATACGATGCGAAAGGCATTTTAACGTTCTTCTCGGTATCTGAGACGACAGCCACCATGGTGACTTCTGAACCTGTCCCTGAAGTTGTTGGAATCACAAAAAATGGTTTCAGTGGCTTAGGCAGGTTGTGGGCACCAGAATATTTAAGCAAGTCATCACCCCCTTCAGACACCAGAATATTGGTGGCCTTGGACGTATCAATGACTGAACCACCGCCTACAGCAATGATCGCATCACAGTGATTTTCACGATACAGTTTTGCCGCACTACGTACTGTACCCAAGCTAGAGTCGGGGGGGACGTCATCAAAAATGGCTACAATTGCAGCATCTGCCATTTCAAATGCCGCTTCAATCGGTGCCAGCAGATTATTGGCGCGTACACCTTTGTCGGTAATGATCAGCGGACGTTTTGCGCCTAAGGTCGCAAGTTCAAACGGAATATGTTCTAACGCGGCATGTCCGGCAATGACTTTAACCGGACAGAAAAATTCATAATAAGGTTTAGCCATGTTATACACTCCGTTTTAAATAAGATTGAGCGATTTTTAGATAAATACTGCTCGCTTCGCTTAGTTTTTCTTTGAGGCTGAGATTGCTTGGATATTCTTTGACAGCCAGTTGCGCCACCAGTTTAGGCAAAATCAGTGCTTCCATTTTATTTAGACAACGCACCAGACGAATGGCATTGGAAATATCGCCATCGGCAATCATGCGGTCATTGGCAAAGGCTTGAGAGGTGCTTTCCTGAAAAGAAAACACCAAAAAGGCATGGTGCAGATGTTTAAAGGTAATAGTCAGATCAGGTGCTTTTTCCAGATTTTTCACCAGTTCCAGTTGCTTGTCCTCAGTGACCCGCGCCACAAAGGCTGGGCCATGCGGAAAGACTTTCATGGAAAGAGTGAAATGGACTGGAAATTGGGCAACTTCCTGTTTGATTTCTTCATCCACCTGGCTTGCCATGACCAGACCGCGGCCAATCACATCCATCATGAGTTTGACATAGGCAAGCTGCAAAGCGGGTTTTACGGATTTAGTTGCAATCACGTGATGATCCCTATCTCAATATTATTGGTTTAGAGTAAATACTCTAATTTATTTGGGGGTGAAATGCAAAGGCTTTATCTTTGCTCGACAGTGACTTGATTAAAGTAACCGCTGTGGCGCAAAGTTTCAATAATTTCACGACATAACTGGTTGAATTGTGGCGGTTGTTCCAGTAGGTCGCTCATGCGAACCATTTCCAGTCCCGCATAACCACAAGGGTTGATGGTATTAAATCCGCTCAGGTCACAATCCAGATTTAGGGAAAGACCATGATAGCTACGGCCTTTACGAATTTTAAAACCCAGTGAACCAATTTTTCGTTCAGCCACATAGACCCCCGGTGCATCGGGTTTGGCATAGGCATCGATGCCGTATTTTTTCAGCAGATCGATCATCAGGTTTTCAGCATAGGACACCAGTGTACGCACATTCCAGCCCAGGCGATTCAGGTCAAACATGAAGTAAGCCACCAGCTGGCCCGGGCCGTGCCAGGTCACTTGACCACCACGATCGGTTTGAATTACCGGGATATTGCTCGGTATCAGAATATGTTCTGGCTTACCGGCCTGACCTTGAGTCAATACATCCTGATGTTGCAGAATCCACAGCTGATCCGGGCTATGTTCATCACGGTTTTCCGTAAAAGTTTTCATTTCCAGAAAACGATCTTCATAAGGTGTGAGGTCGTGATATTGACGAATGATCAGCTCGGGCTTTTGCAGCACATCAGTCACAGGAAGTGTCCTTGGTAATTATAAAAAACTGGTCATAATTATAATGATTTCGGCATGAAATAGGGGCGAGACCTACAATATTTAAGCGCTAGCTCAGTCATTGTACAGGCATAAAAAACACGCCCGAAAGCGTGTCTTTTGTATTTTTGATTACAGTGCGGTTTTAATCAGCGGACAGGCGGCCAAATCTGCATATACTGCATGCACCTGCTCCAGTTCCAAAAAGCGCAGTTGTGCGGTAATGGAATGATATTTGCCAGTACGCGACGGTGTGATGGTCATTTCACTGCCATCAAACTCAGGAAAATGTTTTACAAAGATATCATTTACGGCCTGACGCAGTTCAATGCCAGCAAGGCCAATCAGTTTAATCGGATAATCCATCGGGAACACCCAAAGATGTTCTTGAAGTTCACGAGATGGTGTACGGTCTAACATGGTAGTCCCCCTGATTTGAAACGCCTGCAATCATGCAGGCGTTTGGGTCTGTCTTGGCTACTTAAGTGGAGACTGATGATTAAATTTCAAGTCTCCAGAATAAGCATCAAATCTTAATCATTCTCGAGGAATGAACGTAAGTGTTCTGAACGTGATGGATGGCGAAGCTTGCGTAACGCTTTAGCTTCAATCTGACGAATACGTTCACGTGTCACATCAAACTGTTTGCCCACTTCTTCCAAGGTGTGGTCGGTCGGCATGTCGATACCAAAACGCATTTTCAGGACTTTGGCTTCACGTTCAGTCAGGTTTTCCAGAACTTCGCGTGTCGCTTCTTTCAGGCCTTCTGAAGTCGCAGCATCAATTGGTGACGTGATGTTGCTGTCTTCAATGAAGTCACCCAGATGCGAATCTTCATCATCACCGATCGGTGTTTCCATCGAAATCGGTTCTTTGGCGATTTTTAGCACTTTACGTACTTTGACTTCGTCCATTTCCAGACGTTCGCCCAACTCTTCAGGTGTCGGTTCACGCCCCATTTCTTGAAGAAGCTGACGCGATACACGGTTGATCTTGTTGATGGTCTCGATCATGTGCACCGGAATACGAATGGTACGTGCCTGATCGGCGATTGAACGGGTGATCGCCTGACGAATCCACCAGGTTGCATAAGTCGAGAATTTATAACCACGACGATATTCAAACTTGTCTACCGCTTTCATCAAGCCAATGTTACCTTCCTGAATCAGATCCAGGAACTGCAAGCCGCGGTTAGTGTATTTTTTCGCAATTGAAATCACCAGACGCAAGTTGGCTTCGACCATTTCTTTCTTGGCGCGACGTGCCTTGGCTTCACCAACGGCCATGCGTTTGGCAATGTCTTTAATGCCTTTAACATCAAGACCCAACTCTTTTTCAATATCGGCAATCTTTTGCTGGAAGGCCAATACATCGGGACGTACTTTTTCCAGATAGGCTTTCTGGTCTGCAGGTGTTTTCGCGATCTGTTCATCTAACCAGGCTGGATTCGATTCCTGTCCCGGGAAAGAAGTACGGAACTGGGTACGATCCATACGACCACGGCGCACGGCATAACGCATCACTTCACGTTCTGCACCACGGATCTGGTCATGCGTACCACGAATCATTTCTGAAATGATATCGAATAGACGCGGCGTGAATTTGAACATCATGAATACGGTCGCCAGTGCTTCCAGCGCAGCTTCAGATTCTTCGCTGTCACGACCATGTTTTTCGATGGCTGTTTTGGTATTCAACCATGCATTTTCAAGTTCAGTGAAGCGTGCTTTGGCAATTTCAGGATCTGGACCAGAATCAGCTTCTGAATCATCTTCAGTTTCAGCTTCTTCCTCTTCATCATCGTCCAGTTTTACATCCTTGGTCGATTTTTTCGAGTCAGTCTTGTCTTCAGCGATCTCGACTTCTTCTTCGAGTACTTCAGGAATTTCTTCGTCTGATTCAGGATCTAAATAACCCGATAACAGGTCAGCAAGACGGCGTTCGCCCGCTTCATAATCTTTATATTCTTGGAGTACAACTTCTACCGCATTGGGCCAGTAAGCAATCGAGTGCAAAACATCACGAATACCTTCTTCGATGCGCTTTGCAATGCTAATTTCGCCTTCACGGGTTAAAAGCTCAACGGTACCCATTTCACGCATATACATACGCACAGGGTCAGTTGTACGACCTGGCTCATTTTCTACAGAGGCCAGTACGGCTGCAGCTTCTTCTTCTGCAACTTCATCGGCAGCTTCTGTAGTATCTTCGAACATCGTATCATCAGATTCAGGCGCGCGATCATGTACAGGAATACCCACGTCATTCAGCATCTGAATGATATCTTCAATCTGCTCGCTTTCTGTGATGGAGTCCGGCAGATGATCGTTAACCTCAGCGAAGGTTAAGTAACCTTGTTCTTTGCCTCGGCTAATCAGAGCCGCTACTTGTGAAGTAGGGGAAGTCATATCGCTCATCTTTTGCTTACTCTTCGTTGAATCTGTGACAGGAAAAACCGTACAACTTATGCACGATTTAAGCTCATTAAATTTAGTGAATAGCCTACGTATTTCATCAGAGTATTCAGCATTCAAGCTGTCTGATAAAATATTTAAAATGAAATTCAGTAATTTAAGATGGGGATGAATTTGTTATTTTCAAGTCCAACCCCGGCATCTGTGTATTTGACCAAAAAATGTGTAGTCAAAAAACATAAGGACGCAGGGTGGATTATATCATGTCACACAATGTCCTTAAAAAAAAGCCCTATTTACAACTTTAAAATACGAAAATTTAAATAAAACTTGACTTGTGGTTTTAGGCAAGATAAATAGCGCTAAAACCATTTACATTTTTCACTATGAGGAAGTTTTAGTGTCTTCTACAGATTTTGAACTAGATGATAGCTTCGGTGAGGATGATGTTAATTTCGATGAAGCTTCCAGCAAGCTGAGCGCTAAAGAGTCGTTGGAAAAACGTCGTCTGATTGATGACTTACTTTCACAACGTCGCTTGGAACGCGAACTCAAAGATTTTGACTATGACTTCGACGATGATGACGATTTTGATGACGAAGATTAACGAATTCGGATTTAGCATGGCCTGAATAAATGCTATGCTAAACCTTTCGGTTTTCTAAGTTTGGATGTTAGATGAGTGCTTTAGATTTAGACCTGTTGAGTGAATATCTAGATGGTGACCAAAATGAACATGGTCTAGATTTCGCAGCAACCCATGGTTTCTTATGTGCTATTGCAGTAGGCCCAAAATTCGACAAATGGTTAGACGAGCTTTTTGATAGCAATCAAAAGAAAGTGCCTGCAGAAATCATCACTCAGGTACAAGCATGGTTAGAGTCTATCCGTCAAAGCTTAGCCAATGAAGAAGGGATTACATTCCCATTTGAAATTGAAGAAGCAGACACCGAATCAAGCTTGGGTGACTGGAGTGTGGGCTTTGTCGATGCCATGTTCCTGAACGAAGAAGCTTGGTTTACTGAAGAATTTGAAGAGCAACTGGTAGATTTAACTCTGCCAATCATGGTCTTCAGCGGCATTGATGATGAAGATCCGCAAATGGAAACTTTCCGTCGCAATGGCCAGTTAATGGACGAACTTGCAGAAGAAATTCCAGACAACTTAAATGAATTGTATCTGATGTATCACACTCCAGAATAATTCATAAAAAAAGCACCGCACGGTGCTTTTTTTAGCTTTGGACTTTTATCAAAGCATCGAAGGGATTTTATTTTCTTTCAATACCGACCCGTTTGCTCAGACTGTAGCGGGCATAGCCATTATAGGCAATATGAAAGATCAAACCATGTACCGCAATCACAGCGGCCATCAGAAATGAATTCGGGCCCCTTCCGGTATAAGCCATGTTGTTGAAGATGGCTTCAGTCTGTGGATGCATCCAGATCACAACAAATATAAAAATAAACCCAAATGTAATCGCAATGATGGTAGAACCCCATACCAGTTTGCTTTTCTCTTCCTTGCTGGGTAAACGTTGTTCTCTCTTCACAAAGTATCGGGCACTGAGAAAGGCCGACGCGATCAGGGCCGGGATCAGGAGAATCGCGCCCAGATTGAATACATAAATGAGTACGCCCACGAATAGAACCAAGCTAAGATAAACGGTGGCAAAATATTTAAGATAGTGCGACATCGTTTTAGCCTCCTTCATGCTGAGGTCTATTCAGGATGGACGATTTTTACGCTGCTGTCTACGGTAGATAACCCAGGCAATAATGACTATAACAATCGCAATAATCACATAACTGACTTTACTGAAAATTTGCTGCATCAACTCTTGGTTTTCACCAAAGTAAAATCCGACACAGGCCAAAAACGTGGTCCAGATGATGGTTCCGAGTGTGCTATAGAACATGAATTTCCAGAAGGGCATACGGCTCATGCCGGCAGGAATGCTGATCAGTGAGCGGACGGCAGGAACCATGCGGCCAAAAAACACAATCCGATGTCCATAATGTTCAAACCAGCTCAGTGATTTTTTCACATCATTGGATTTGATAAACAGATATTTGCCATAACGGTCGACAAACTTGAAAATGGAATCGTGATTGAATTTATAACCCACCCAGTACAGCAAGGCTGCTGCTAGTAATGAGCCAATGCAACCGGCCATGATCACCCCGACCAGTATTAACTCGCCCTGAGAGGCCGAATAGCCCGCAGAAGGCATAATGATTTCGGAAGGGATGGGTGGGAAGACATTATCCAGAAACATGAGCAGGGCAATACCCCAGTAGCCCAGTTGTTCCATGACGGAAATAATCCATTCAGTTAAATTCATAAGATGGTCAAAATAAAAAATACTGCCTGTATCCTAAGCAGTATTTTTTATGTGGTAAAGTCTTGGAATATAAATGAGCAGGCAGAATCAGCTATGTGTCAGCGTATAAATATAGACTTTGCGTAAGCCATAGGCCAAACAGACAGGTAAAACACTCAGCAGCATAAAATGAATGACACTGGTATTAAGATGATAACCAATAAACAGCGCTAAAATCGCGCCAATCACAGTTCCCAAGATGACCACAAACACATGTGACTGGCTCTCAAGCTCGTCATTAACCTGATGAAGTCGTTGTTGTTTTATATTCTCTTTGGGTTGAAACTGAACCAGATTATCTGGATCTCGAGCAAGTGAACTGGTCATGTTATATTCCTTTTCATTTTAAAATTTAAGTTAATAATGAAAGACTTGGCTTAAGATAGACTTTTCAATAGACTAGCAATCTTGCTTGGAAAAAAATAAGGTTCTTGGTAATGAATTGGTGAGAGTTTTATTACTGTTGTAATTTTTATGTAAATAAAAAACCCTCCGAAGAGGGTTTTTATATATTTTCTTACAAAGCGGCTGGCTTAGAGACGTTTACGTTTTGCTGCCAGAATTTGGGACTGACGCATACGGAAACCGTCTTTTTGTTTCTCTGTGGTCTTGTCAATGCAGTACACGCAAGAGACACCATGTTCATAACTTGGCAGCGCCACTTCTTCAGGAAGCAAAGGCCAGCCACAGGCATGGCATTTGGTGTTTTGACCTTCTTCGACACCGTGTGTTACTGCTGTACGGCCATCAAATACGAAGCATTCGCCTTCCCACATACTTTCTTCAGCCGGAGTTTCTTCCAGGTATTTTAAAATACCGCCTTTCAGGTGATACACCTCTGTAAAACCTTCTTGCAGAAGCAGAGAGGTTGATTTTTCACAGCGAATACCACCGGTACAGAACATGGCAATTTTCTTGTCTTTGTGCTGTTCCAGATTATTTTTCACATATTCAGGGAATTCACGGAAGCTTTCAGTTTTCGGGTCAATCGCGCCTTTGAACGTTCCTGCTTTGTATTCGTAATCGTTACGGGTATCAACCAGAATCACGTCATCACGCGCAATCAGTTCATTCCATTCCTGAGGATCAAGATAGTGACCGACCAGATCACGTGGTTTCACTTCTACTCCTAAAGTCACGATTTCTTTTTTTAATTTAATTTTCATTTTACGAAATGGCTTGTCAGAGCTGTCTGACTCTTTATATTCCATCTCAACAAAGCCTTCATTGAGAAGGAACTGGTGAATTTGATCAATCGATGCACGGTCACCTGCAACCGTACCGTTAATCCCTTCACCCGCTACAATGAGTGTTCCACAAAGGTTGATTGTTTTTACCAAGTCTAAAAGACGTTGTTGAAGATCGGCAGGATCTTGAACTTCTTTGAATTGATAAAGTGCGGCAACAACCCAACCTGAGGTCGCTTGCTGTTCTACAGGTGCAAGCTGTTCTACAGTAGCGTTCATGGAATACTCCAACGTAGCATGATAATTTAAAGGCGCATATTTTAGCGTGATTCGAGTGAATAAGCGAGTAAAACACTTGCCTTTTAACAGGCTTCAATTCATGGGGGAGAGCGTGTATAGTCATGCCCGACCCGGAATTTTGTAAAGTTTTATGCAGTGATGCAGGTACTGGAAGTTGCAGTATCTTTGGAGTGTGTTTTGAGTTCAGATCGTCGTATTGCGTCTTTAACCCCGTGTGCTGGGCGTTGCTCGACCGTATTTGGTGATGCGGTATGTCGTGGTTGCCGCCGTTTCAATCATGAGGTGATTCACTGGAACACTTATGGCGCTGATCAGCATCATGCCGTATGGCGGCGTCTGGATGCACAGCTGGATCAGATTTTAGTGCCGTTGTTGCCACATGCAGATATCGTCAAGGTTCAAGCCTTTGTGCTGTCAAAACGGGTACGTTTACGTGACGATGCCTCCAAAGGGCGTAAGCTGTATCATGCTTTAAAGCTCTGTGAAAAAAATCGGCATTTTACCGATGATAGTGGTTTGGGGGTTCATTATAAGCAGGTACGTCCACTCTGGGATGAATTTGAGCGCCGGATTCTGGCTTTGGCCACTGCCAGTTATGATCTGGCTTTTCTGCGGGCGGATGGCATTAGTCAGCATCTGATTCATCTGCAGGAAGAGGAATAAGTCCTCTTTTTTTATGCAAAAAATAACAACAGCTGAAGGAAGAGCATGAATATCAGTGAGTATCTCTTGTATTGTCTGGCTGTTGTGGTAATGATCGCCACGCCTGGTCTGGTGATGTTGCTGGTGGCCAGTGCCGGTCTAAAAGGCGGTTATGCTGCGGCTTTAAGAACTATTTTTGGCACCAATTTCGCTTCATTGATACTGATTGCTTTATCGATATTAAGCCTGAAAGGTTTGCTGGTCATTAATGAACAGTGGCTGGATGCTATCAAGTTGCTGGGTTGTCTGTATATTGGTTATCTGGGGCTGCAAATATTTCGGGAGGTGATTTTTCAGCAAGCAGAGTCAGCTCAAAAGAAGTTATCTCCGGTACGTGGCGGCTTTCAGCAGGGTTTTCTGGTCGGTATTTCCAATCCCAAAGATATTATTTTCTTTGCGGCTTTTTTCCCGCAGTTTATTGGTATTACATCTGATCTCGATTTGAGTCTCATAATCTTAACCCTGAGCTGGATCGTGCTGGATTTCCTGACCCTGTCAGTGGTGTATTTGGGTTTTAACCGTTTATCCCGTTCTCGGTTGTATCCGCATTTGCTGGCCTTGTGTGGTCTCATTCTGCTGATCATTGCTCTTTACGGCATTTATCAGATCCTGATTTAAAAAAGTACTGCACAGTTGTAAGATTCCTGCCTGGCATATGCGCTAAAAATCATGCTAAGGTAAAATCAAATAAAAATTGAACAGATCAGCATGTCTAAAACAGTAACCAAGCCCGATCATCCATTCTCACCGCTGTTATTTATTCAACCTGCTGTTATTCAGATTCTTCAAATCATTGGACTCGCGCTGATCGCTGTCAGTATCGTATATCTGCTGGCAGCAAACTGGTGGATGCTGCCGAAATTTGTCCAGTTGTTTATGCCGCAAGTTTTATTGCTGGGTTCGGCATTGCTGAGTGTGCATTTTGCTGCGCGAGAAAAGTTAAGACAAAGTCTGGATACTGTATCGGGTTTAATGCTGGGCTTAAGTCTGGCGGTGATTGGGCAGATCTATCAGACTGGCGCGGACAGTTATCAACTATTTTTGCTTTGGGCATTGTTACTTTTGCCTTGGCTGTATCGACCGAATATTGGTGTGTTTGCATTATTTTGCGTGGTCAGCCAGCTGGCGCTTTATTTTTATTTTAAACAAAGCTTTTGGTTGGTGCGTGCTGAAACTGCCTATCTGCTCAGTCTTAATCTGTTGACCGGACTGAGTCTGATCTATGCATTACGCTATTATCCGGTTTTACGCTATCTGTTGATTGCCGTGGTGGTACTCATTTCGGTATTCAGCATGTTTCGATTTATCGACTCGAATTCGATCTGGTATTTGGCTTCGGTACTGGTCTTAGCACTGTTATTTAGTGCTTATTTCTATACTCGGCAGCAACAGCTGGAAACCAGTTTGCTGGTTGCAGGGCTGGCACTGAGTTTTAGCATTCTGATTTTTGATCTCACAGACCAATATTTGCAAAATTCAGCTGCAGGCTTATTGGTGCTGGCTTTGCTCATCTTTGGCTGGTTTGCGGCGATTAGTGCGCTGCTGATAAAGCTGTTACCCCAGAGCCGGTTTTCGGTCATTCCACTGGCGCTGGGCGCATGGATTGCTGGTGTGATACTGGCCATGCTGTTGCTGACCTATTGGGAAAGTTTATCCATCCTGATGGGGCTAATCTTTATCGGGATTGCCTGGTGGCTGATTCATAGCAAGCCTTCAGTTTTTCTGCGGCAACTGGCTTATTGTTTGTGGGTTTGCGGTCAGGCTGCTGTCCTGATTCATACCGAATTGTTGATAGATAGTTTATTGCTGATCTGGCTGATACAAATCGGTATTACGTTGCTAAGTATCATGAATCGCATGCATTGGCTGGTGCTGCTATTACAGTTATTACTGGCTCATGCGTTGGGAATTGCAGTTTTAATCGAGCAGCACCCATTTTCTCATGACCATCGCCTGATCACATGGATCATGCTGTTGAATTACAGTGTGCTGACCGTGGCTTTACTCACTGCAAGATACTGGCTTGCTTCAGCTTATGCCAAAAGTGTGAATCTGTGGATGATCAGTATTTTGGCAGCAACGGCTATTTTTCAATGTCTGTTGCAATTTGGCGTAGCGCAGCAACTGCATCCGCGCGGTATAGATGAAGCAATTGTTTTCTATATTTTACCCGCAGTATGGCTGCTGAGTTTTATCGGAATACATCTGAAGCAATTTTCGCTGACACCACTCTGGCTGATTCCTGCCGTAGGCATTTTACTGATTGCACTGGGCTATTTTGAAATTTTCATCATTCTGGTACTTATGGCCTGGGCGATGGTCAATCAACAGCGATTGATGCAGGCCTTATTGGTTCTGTTACTGATCTTCTGGTTATGGTTGCTGTATTACAATCTGGGACTCAGCTTTTTATTTAAGAGTGTCAGTATCTTTGCTTCAGGTCTGCTGGTTTTGCTTCTGGCTTATGTGTTGAGCTCACCGAAATTTCAGTCGAAAACAGGAGTAGCCTCATGAAAAAGTTCTGGGTGCTACACCTGAGTATTTTTAGTATTGCCTTATTTGTGGGCTTAATTATCCAGCATGAATGGCATTTAAGAAATAGTCAGAGTATTTTTGTTAAGTTGGCGCCCGTCGATCCGCGTTCGATTTTGCAGGGCGATTATATGGCGCTGAACTATCAGTTGCATTTTGCTGGTCTGGATGCTGATGAAACTGCCCTGAATCAAACAGGTTCAGATATCACTATTCAGGATTTTAAAGATCGGTCTCAGATCGTGAGCTATGTACGCTTGGATGCACAACGACGAGTGATACGAAGCAGTTTTGATCCGCGTCTGTTACAAGTTCATCCGGCATCTTCCGCAAAACTGCTGTTAAAGAATCCACGCAATAGTTTTGAAGCTTTATATCCGGCGGCCAATAGTTTTTTATTCGCCGAAGGCCTAGAGCCGTGTTATCGCAATGCCAAATTTGCCGAACTTAAGCTTAAGGAAAATGGAAAGGCTTTACTGGTTAATCTTGTTGACTCCCATTTAAAGCCCCTAAATTGTGAAAGTTCTAAAAGCTGGCGGCAGGGCAGTTAATTATATTTAGTCATTCTGGCCATAAAAAAGCCCGCGAGGTGCGAGCTTTGGGAATCTGGTCGCATCGACTTAAGCGACTTGTACCGGAATACAGTTGGCAGTATGGCTGACGGTATTGTTTGGATTTGCATAGACCAAGCGTGGCTGATGTGCATTTGCTTCAGCTTCAGTGAAATCACCAAAAGTTGCAATAATGATGATATCGCCTACATCGGCTTGATGTGCAGCGCCACCATTGACTGAAATGATGCCTGAATTATCTTCGCCACGAATGGCATAAGTTGCAAAACGTTTACCATTGGTCACGTTCCACACATGAATTTCTTCGTATTCGCGAATGCCAGCTAAATCCATCAAAACGCCATCAATTGCACATGAACCTTCATAGTGTAATTCTGCATGTGTAACGTGAGCGCGGTGAATTTTGCATTTTAATAAACGAGATAGCATGGCTAGCGTCCCCTGAGTTGAACTAAGACTTTGATCATCATATGGTTAAATCAATTTCTACGACACTGGATAAGTGGGTAGGCTTGCGCATTTTGCGCTTAAATGATCTTTCTGACAAGCGGAATTGTCCAGCGATTTTTGAATGATCAGTTAGGCTTATAGGCATTAATTTGATTCATGGCTTGCTGTACTTCTGCATTCACCAGCATTTTGGTACGTGCGAGCGCATGTGAAATTGCATCATCCATTAACTTTTGTTCGCTGCTGGGCGCTTTACTGAGCACATGACCAGAAACACGGTCTTTGGCACCAGGATGGCCGATTCCAATACGCAGGCGATGGAAGTTTGAACCAATATGCGGCACGATATCGCGTAGACCATTATGACCACCGTGACCACCACCCGTTTTCAGGCGAATGACACCAGGATTCATATCCAGTTCATCATGGGCAATCAGGATCGATTCAGGTGCGATATTGTAGAATTTGGCGAAAGGAACAACACTTTTACCGGAAAGGTTCATAAAGGTTGTAGGTAGAAGAAGACGAACGTCTTGACCTTCGATATTGCCACGACCACTAAATCCATTGAATTTCGGGTCTTTCTTGAGGGTAATGCCATATTGCTCTGCAAGGCGTTCTACGAACCAGGCCCCTGCATTATGGCGGGTTTGGGCATACTCAGAACCTGGGTTGCCCAAACCAACAATCAGTGAAATATTTGACACTAATTACACCATTAACACTTATGCGCGTTTAAAGTCAGCGTGCATAGGCGTGTTTTTAGCTGGGTGACGTTGTAAGGCTTGGATTTTCACGCTTTCAACTTTACCGTCTACATCAATTTCGATAACTTCTTCAAAGAAAGAGTTGTTTTCTAAGAATTTAACAAGCTGACGAAGCTCAAGAGTAACAGCTACAGGAGCAGCTTCGCCACCGTAGATGATTGCAGGAACTTTAGCTTGAAGACGAAGGCGGCGGCTCGAACCTTTCCCTTGAACTGCTTCTTCACGTGCTGCTGCGTTTAATACGAAGTTTGCCATGATAGACATCCTATTTAAGTTAAATGAACCAGACTTGCGACCAGTCTAGTGAGTAAAAGCCCTACCAAATGGCAGGGCTTTGAAAATTCAGCGCTCTATTATAGATAAGAATCGAACATTGCGCTAATAGATTCTTCGTTGTTAATGCGACGAATCGTTTCGGCAACCATGCTGGCTACGGAAACCTGGCGAATCTTGCCCAGTGCTAAAGCTTCATCTGAAAGTGGGATGGTGTCACAAACCACCAACTCATCAATCACAGAATGTCTTAAGTTTTCTAATGCTTTACCAGAAAGTACTGGATGCGTTGCATAAGCAACAACCTTGCGAGCACCGAAAGTTTTCAATGCATCAGCTGCTTTGCATAAAGTGCCTGCAGTATCTACCATGTCATCGACGATGACACAATCACGATCTTTCACATCGCCAATCAAATGCATCACTTGTGATTCATTCGCTTTTTGACGACGCTTATCGATGATTGCAAGATCGATATCACCCATTTGTTTCGCAACAGCACGTGCACGAACCACACCACCGACGTCAGGTGAAACCACCATCAGGTTGTGATGTGACTGCTGACGTAAGTCAGCAAGTAGCGCTGGTGTACCGTAGATGTTGTCTACAGGGATATCGAAGAAACCTTGGATCTGGTCAGCATGAAGATCAATCATCACAACGCGGTCAATACCTACAGTCGTCAGCATGTCTGCAACGACTTTAGCAGTAATTGGCACACGGCTTGAACGTGGACGACGGTCTTGACGAGCATAACCAAAGTAAGGAATCACGGCAGTAATACGACCTGCACTTGCACGACGCAAAGCGTCAGCCATGACTAAGATTTCCATCAGGTTATCGTTAGTAGGAGCACAAGTAGGTTGCACGACGAATACGTCTTTACCACGAACGTTTTCAGTAATCTCGACAGCGATTTCACCATCAGAGAACTGACCTACAGAGGCAGCGCCTAGAGGAATATGTAAGTGACTTACGACTTTTTGAGCGAATTGTGGATGCGCAGATCCACTAAAAACGACAAGATTGGGCATGAAGCACCCTTGGCGGTTGGGATATATGGGAATAGATGGCAGGGGTAGCTGGATTCGAACCAACGGATGCCGAGATCAAAACCCGGTGCCTTACCACTTGGCGATACCCCTAATGCGGCAGAACTTTAATATTTTTACGGTAAAGTGTCAAGGTAAATTAACAGTCTTACAGCAAATGAGTGTTCTGTCTTTTTTCGAGAAAATGGCAGGGGTAGCTGGATTCGAACCAACGGATGCCGAGATCAAAACCCGGTGCCTTACCACTTGGCGATACCCCTAAATTTGATGAACTGTAAGATGGCAGGGGTAGCTGGATTCGAACCAACGGATGCCGAGATCAAAACCCGGTGCCTTACCACTTGGCGATACCCCTAATACAGTACATCTACAGGTGAAAATGGCAGGGGTAGCTGGATTCGAACCAACGGATGCCGAGATCAAAACCCGGTGCCTTACCACTTGGCGATACCCCTATCTACACTTTAAACTGAACTAAAGGTGATTCTTGTAAACTGTTGACCAGGTAAGCTTTACATGGTGCATTTGCAAGAATATCTTCGATATTCAGATTTTCAGTGACTTCAATAAACACACAAGCACCTGTACCTGTAAGTTTTGCAATACCGAACTGGTCGAGATATTGCATCGCTTCATCGACTTCAGGATATAAGGATCGAGCCAGTGGCTCAAAGTTATTTCCAAAATCAGATGGCGTTTGCTGATAGGCGCAAAATTTAGTGCTCTTCGTGTCTCTTGTCAATGCTTTTTGCGAAAAAAGCAGTTGAGTGCTGATAAAACAGTCAGGTTTTAACACAATGAATTGTTTTTGATCTAAGTCTATGAATGTTAAGTGTTCGCCAATGCCTTCAGCCCAAGCATTTCGACCATGTACAAATATCGGTACATCTGCACCCAGCTTGACTCCGAGATCTGCCAGTTGCTCGATATTTAAACCGCACTGCCAGAGCTGGTTCAGCACAATCAGGGTGGTGGCTGCATTAGACGAGCCGCCCCCGAGTCCAGCACCCATCGGGATATTTTTTTCCAGACGAATCTTTAGTCCGGATAGTGTTTGAGCATAGGGCTTCAACAGTTGTACCGCACGATAGATTAAATTCTGTTCTAGGTCGACGGAGGCCAGCCCTTCAATCTGGATCTGTTGATTATCTGTTTGTTCAAACTCCAGCCAGTCATACAGATCAATCAGCTGAAAAATGCTTTGCAGCTCGTGATAGCCATTTTCACGGCGACCGGTAATATGTAAAAACAAATTCAGTTTAGCAGGCGAGGGAACACGAATCATCATGGGCTAACATCAGGTCAATTAACGGTTTTCAATGATCATTGTAATACGGTTTTCCGCGCCATTTTCAAGTGACTGCTTTAAAATCAAGCGGTTTGGCATTTTGGCCTGCGCATTGTAATTGAGATCGACCGTCCAGCCCTGTTCAATAATCTGGCTAATCCGCTGTGTATCATCTTTTTGCAATTTGGCAGTCGTTGTCGCAGGGCGGGCCTGTACCCAGTCCACTAAATAGCTGATCGGTGCTTGCCAGCCTGTGGCGCGTTGCAGTAATTCTTCGGCACTTGCCGCCTGAATCACACCTGTTTTAGCACTGTTTAATGTGACTTGGCCGGGCGTGCCGGAAATCTGGGTTTTGCCCACACCTAAAATACCACTCAGCTCAATATCAAATTCTTCTTGCTGTTGTACCCAGGTAAAGAATGCACTGCCGGTCTGTTGCGGTGTGCGCACACCAATTTTACCTTGCAGCTGGAATTGATTATCTGCCTGTACAGAAGGCGTCACTGGCGTTTGCGGATTGATCATCTGCTGACAACCAGTTAAGAATAAAGCAGTTGCTGCAAAGGCACAGCAGCCCAATTGGCTTAAATTGCGCATAAAAGAATTAACTCGTTTGGTTTTGTGGTGCTAACAATAGCGAATTAAGTTGTTTTAATTCGGGGTCATTTGGATGGTTTTGTTGTAATTGTTGTAACACTTGATGGAAGTGTTGTATATCACCATTCATGTACAACGAACGCGCATAACGTACCCCAATCTTCACGCTTGGATTGAGTTGATACGCTTTGTATAACACATCTGCAGCCGTGGCAAAGTCATTCTGTAAATAACAGATATAACCATAGGTATCCAGAATGGAAGCCTGTTCCGGTGCATATTCCAGTGCCTGTTCGACATAGCGGCGCGCTTCTTCCAGACGCCGGTTCTGCATTGCCAGGGTATAGGCATAGGCATTCAGATAGGTCGGACTATTCGGTTCAATCTTGAGTAAATTTGCCAGCAATTCATCCAGCTTGTTGCGATCCTGATGTGGATCTAGCAATAGCACTTGCGCATAAACCAGTTCCGGATCATCCGGCAGGTTTTTGCTGGCTTCTTCTAGCAGGCGGATCGCGGCTTTTTTATTCTGCATACGCGTTAAAATATCTGCCTGGGCCAGATATAAAAAGCTGGCATGTTGCGGATAATTCACCCGTTCCTGAGTCAAGAAACGCAGCGCATCATGCAGCTTATCCTGCTGGGCAAAAATCGAGATCATGTTACGACGCGAGACGGTGTACAGACTGCCATCGACCAGACGATAATAGGCTTTGGCGGTTTCATAATGCTGTTTGCGTTCAGCATTCACTGCCAGATAATAATAGGCTTCATTTTGATACTGTGCAGAATAACGCAGTTCGACCAGATGTTTTTCGGCCTTCTCGTATTCTTCCAGATCAATACTGGTCAGTCCGGCAATAAACAAGGCTTCTTCAGCCGTTGGCCATTTTTTTAGAATATCCTGCAGTTTTTTTAGCGCTAAAGTCGATTCATTGAGCTTGACCAGATATTTGACTTCGGCCAGACGCACATCCAGATTGTTACGGTGTTTACGGCTGGATTTTTCATACCATTGCAGAGTTTCCTCTGGATCGCCGAGAGCATTCAGCAGATTGGCTTTCATCAGGATATAACCAGTCGCATTCGGACGTTTTTTTAGAGCACGGTTAATGGTATTTAAAGCCTGTTCCAGCTGACCATTTTGTGCTTCCAGACCGGCCACCAGCACCAGAATAGACGGATTGTCTCTGGCTTTGGTGGTGCTTAAAGCCTGAATCAGATAGCTGCGGTCTTCTGTGCCTTCAGGTGAAATCCCAGCGAGAATTTCTTCCAGATCGGCACTGTCATCAATTTGCAGGATTTTCTCTAAGGTCTCTGCCGCCAGCTCATACTCATGCGCTTTCAGGGCAATATGGGATAAATAAAATAAGGCGGGGACATCCTGCGGCTCCTGTACCACCCAGTGGGTCGAGATATCGAGGGCTGCCTGTAAATCATCATGTTCCAATGCAACATTCAGTGCACGCTGCTTGACCGTGGTGGAATTGCTCTTGATTGCCAGAACCGTATAGTTGTGCAAAGCAGTCGGAATGTCATGTGCGGCAATGGCAAACTCGGCCATCATACTTTGTTTTATGGCATCATAATTTTGATTTGCATGGTAAACTGCTTCCGCTGCATAAAGATGAGCAGTTGAAGCCATGCTACCCACCAATAGGAATGTGGTAGAATATTGCTTAATTGTAGGGCCGTTGATACGGCTGATTGTTTGACGCAATTTTTCTTGATCCAAGTAATGCTTTTTATGACACCGATATTGCACAATAGCATAAATTTATTGAAATGATGACCTGATATGTCTTTCTTTGCATTGGGTGTCAACCATCAAACTGCCTCTGTAGAACTGCGGGAACAAGTTGCGTTTAACCCTGAAAAGTTAAGTGCCATTCTTGCCGAGCAAAGCCAACACCCTGAATTAAACGACATGGTGGTGGTGTCTACATGTAACCGAACCGAAGTTTACGCGATGTCTGACAATGTCGACATGGTGCTGAACTGGCTCGCCCAAAAAAATGGGGTGGATGTCAAACAACTGCAAAATCATGTCTATCGTTATGAAAATGCCCAAGCCGTGACGCACTTGATGCGTGTCGCCAGTGGTCTGGATTCACTGATGCTGGGTGAACCGCAGATTCTGGGACAAGTCAAAAATGCACTTTCTCTTGCTAAAGACTCCCAGACGGTGTCACGCAGTTTAAACCGAATTTTTGAATATGCCTTTTATGCGGCCAAACGGGTTCGTTCCGAGACTGCTGTCGGCAGTCATGCGGTATCGATGGGCTATGCGGTCGCACAGTTGGCCCTACAGGTATTTAGTCATCCAGACAAGCTCACCATTATGGTGGTAGCAGCCGGGGAGATGAACAGTCTGGTCGCCAAGCATCTCGCAGAAATGGGTGTGGGCAAGATTATTATCTGTAACCGTACCCGCGAACGTGCCGACATTCTGGCGCAGGAAATTGCGCATCGGGTGGAAGTAGAAATTATTGACTTTGACCAGCTGGCAGACAATCTGCATCGCGCCGATGTGATTTCCAGTTGTACCGGCAGTCTGCATCAGGTGATTCATTTTGCAGATATCAAAGCGGCACTGAAAAAACGCCGTTACCAGCAAATGTTGTTAGTCGATCTGGCCGTGCCACGTGATATCGATCCTAAAGTTGAAAAACTTGATGGGGTATATCTGTATGGCGTCGATGATCTGCAAAGCGTGATTGAGGAAAATCTGGCGCATCGTCGTCAGGCTGCGGTTGAAGCCGAAGTTATGGTGAATCAGCTCGCAACAGAACTGATGACCCAGCAAAAGGTCAAGCAGGCCGGGGCCACCATTCATGCTTATCGTGACCATGGTGAAGAGTTGCGGCAGGAAGAACTGGCATTGGCGCTGCAACGTATTGCCCAGGGTGAAAAAGCAGAAATGGTTATGGCTGAGTTTTCGCACCGCCTGACACAGAAACTCTTACATCCGACTTCTATTGTGCTGCGTGAGGCGGCCAAGGCGGAAGATCCAAGCTGTTTTGAAATGATGCGCGATACCTTGCAAGAGGTAGTTGATACACGCCGCAAGACCAAACATTAGCGAGCTCTTTAACAATAGCTATTTTGAAGAAAGGCGTTTAGAGATAAACGCCTTATTTTTATTTGAAGCGATTTAAAACTGTTAATCGTCCAATAAGGTCATGGAGCGTTTTTTATCAATTTCGTAAATCTGCATTTTCAGATTCTTCATTTCTGCAATGCTGCTAAATTTTTTCGATTTTATCTTGTTTTTCAGACACTGATATTGCAGCTTGGTCGAGAAGTCTGCCGCCAGTTTGTCGGCCTGTTCAGGCGAAGAGGTATAATCACTCACATTGGCATGTTGTAGAATATGCTGTAATTCATGATGATGTACTGCACAGGCACCCAAAACATAATAGATCGACAGTTCAGGATCATCCGGCAGGTCATCAAAAATCACATTCAGAATATTCAGGATTTTAAACAGCAGCTGATCTTCCGCCACCAGCGCACGCAGTGGTTCAAAATGAATATACAAATAGGGATGATTCATCAAAATTGCAATCACATATTCTTCAGCATCAATTTTGGTGCTAAAACTTAAGGATGCATCGGTATTAACCTTGGGTTGCCATTTACGGTTAAAGCCCAGTTTTTCGCGGAAAAATTGCTGCAGCAAATAGCGGAATGAGCCATGTTTAGGCAATAATTCGGTCAGATTTTTCAGTTCACCCATGACCTGACTTTTACCTTCAGGGGTAGTGATGTCCTGATTTTGGGTCAGATGGGCAAACACGAAGTCCGACATCAGCGGCGCCTGATCCAGCAAGCGTCTAAAGTTTTCGATGCCTTCACGGCGGATCAAGGAGTCCGGGTCATGGTCAGCAGGCAAAACAAAGAATTTCAGCTCACGGCCATCACTGAGTAATGGCAGGGCAATGTCCAGCGTTCGGCGTGCGGCTTTTTGACCGGCAGCATCGCCATCAAAGGCAATGGTAATCCGGTTGTTCTGCTTAAACAGAATGTTCAGATGGTCAGTATTACTGGCAGTCCCCAGTGTCGCGACTGCGCCATGAATGCCGTATTGCTGCAATGCAATCACATCCATATAGCCTTCGACCATCAGCCATTCCTGGGCTTTCTGCTTTCTGCCTTCATACAGCCCATAAAGCAACTGGTTCTTATGGAAAACTTCAGAGTCTGGCGAGTTGATGTATTTGGGCTTGATCTCGTCATTGAGCGCACGGCCACCAAAGCCGACCACACGACCCTTGGTATCACGAATCGGGAAAATTACCCGTTCACGCAATAGATCAAAATCACGGCCACTGTCGCTGGTACGAATCAGCCCCAGTAGTTTCAGGCCTTCAATATCCTGAGGAAAGGCTTTTTCCAGATGTTGCCAGTCTTCAGGTGCATAACCTAAGCGCCAATAGGCAATGGTTTCTGCAGTCAGGCCACGTTGCTTGAAATATTGCTGTGCACTGGAACTGTTGGGTAACTGGCGTTCATAGAACTGCGCAATATTTTCCAGCAGGTCGTATAAGTTGCCGTCTTGCTGAACTTCGGCCATTGGCATGTGTTCAAAAGCAGCAAAAGGGTCGCCGTAGAAATCCTGTTCGGAGGCCTGAAACTCTGCAAATGGATCAAAAGAAGCATTCGACACAGAATATTCTTGTGCTGGGCGTTGCGGAGCTTGCGTATTCTCAACTTTGGTCGTAGCGACTATTTTCGGTTTGGCTGCTTCCCGTTTGTATTTTAATTTATTGGAATCAGTATTGTCTTTTGGCAGTTCAATGCCTGTCTGACTGGACAGGTCTTTCATCACTTCGACGAAATTACGGCTACCAATGTCCATTAAAAAACGGATGGCGTTGCCATTGGCCTGACAGCCAAAACAGTGAAAATATTGTTTGTCACGATAGACGTGAAAAGAGGGCGATTTTTCCTGATGGAAAGGACAGCAGCCCGAATAGGTACGGCCAGTTTTTTTCAGTTTCACGAATTGACCAATCACATCGACAATATCGGTGCGATCGAGAATCTGATCAATCGTATGTTGAGGAATTGCCATAATCTGCTGAGCTTCTCGTGCTGCGTATCTAAGGTTTAAGTGATTGAATCAATAGGATTCAACTGATTCAGGTCAATTCTTTTTAACTTCCTTTGTATACCTTTTGCACGATTTGTTCAAGCCTGGCCGGGACAAAGCAAAAGGGCAAGTATGATACCTTGCCCTTAAAGAAAATGCACCTGTGACAGTCGGCTTATTCGGCAGTCGGTTCAGGTTGCTCTGCTTCGGTATTTTTAGGACGATCAAGCAAACCAAAAGACACACGATTGGTCAGGCTGCGCTTTTCAGTTTCTGGCGCATCCGACTCTGCATTGTTGTCAGTCACCGTCTTGGCTTCTTTACCAAAAATACCCAGTGTGGCACGGTTAAAGAAACTGCTTTCGCTACGTGCTGCACGCAAGTTGACCGTACCATCAGATTTCACCAGATTTGGATAATTCAGCTTTAACACATCAACATATTGCTGAGAGGTTGCTTTATCACCCAGTTGATCATAGCCATAGGCAATCGTTGCCAGTGCTTCTGGAATCTGAGGGGTTTGTGGATAATGTTCCACCACCCATTGTGCACGTTCAACCGCAGCCAGATAGGCTTTACGTTTTAAATTAAAGCGTGCCGCATTCATTTCATGCTCAGCCAGTTCCTGACCGATAAATTTCATGCGCTGCGCTGCATCGACCGCATAGGTGCTAGACGGATAGCGGCGAATGAAATCGACAAAATTCTGATAAGCCACTTTCAGATAGCTGACATCACGATGCGACTGTTTCAGCGAGGTATAACGCAGCAGACCATTATAGTTCTGCTCCATATTGGATACGCCGCGTACATAGTAAGCATAGTCGACATTTGGATGTTGTGGATTCAGACGGATAAAACGCTCTGCCAGTGCCACTGCACCTTCATAATCTTTTTGCTGAAATTTTACATATAACAGTTCAAGTTGCGCTTGCGGAGCATACTGACTGGTCGGGAAATAGGTTTCCAGTGCTTCTAGCTGTTTTGCGGCATCGGTATATTGATTACGATCTAGCGCTTTCTGTGCTTTTTGAATATAAACTTGCTCGCTAGATTCAGGACCTTTATCCACGACTTCTTTTTTGGGATTACTGCTACAGCCTACCATTGCCGATGCAATGCCAATCGTGAGGGCAAGCATTGTCATTTTATAATGTGGTAGCGACATAAAAATTCCTCTGTTAATACGGGCAATGAGCTACAATTGCACTATTAAACCACTTTTGTCTGAATGAGCAAATGAGTCAAGCACAATCTTCCAATTCTAATATCCCTGATACTGATTTCAATTTACTTGAAGATTCTGAGGATGCAGATAACCATACTTCAGAAGCAACTGCAACACGTTTATCGTTGCAATTTCAACTGGATGAAACTTATATCGGGCAACGGATCGACCAGATTGCCGCGATGGTCTGGAGCGATTTTTCCCGAGAAAAATTAAAGCAATGGATCAAAGATGGCAATTTATTGGTGAATGGTCAACCGGTCAAGCCGAAATTTAAAAGTGATGGTTTTGAAATCCTGACCTTAAATGTCGAGCTTGAAGCGCAAACGCGCAGCCTGCCGGAAGATATTCCACTGGACATCATCTATGAAGATGATGACATTATCGTCATTAACAAAGCTGTCGGCATGGTTGTGCATCCGGGCGCAGGCAATACATCGGGTACTTTGGTGAATGCTTTGTTACATCATTATCCAAAATCGGCTGAACTGGCACGTGCCGGTCTGGTACACCGTATTGATAAAGACACCAGTGGTCTGTTGGTCGTCGCGAAAAATCTGGAATCACAGTTCTCTCTCAGCAAACAGCTTGAGAAAAAATCAGTGTATCGTCTGTATGATCTGGTGGTATATGGCAATATTATTGCTGGCGGTACCATTGACGAACCGATCAAACGCCATCCAGTGGATCGCGTGAAAATGACTGTGCTTCCGGGCGGTAAAGATGCCGTGACGCATTACAACGTCAAAGAGCGTTTCCAGCATTTCACCCGTGTTCAAGCCCGTCTGGAAACCGGACGTACCCACCAGATTCGTGTGCATTTTAGCTATATCGGCTTTGGCCTGATTGGTGATCAGGTGTATATGCCGCGTGTACGTATGCCGGCAGGTGCATCACAATTATTAGATGATACTTTACGTGGCTTTAAACGTCAGGCCTTGCATGCAGCAAAACTCGGTCTGACCCATCCGCGTAGCAAAGAAGAAATGACCTTTGAAGCGCCGTGGCCGGAAGATTTTGCCAATCTGATTGAAGTGCTGCGCACCGAAAACAAAGCCTATTAATTTTTTTATTTAGCTCGCGTCAAAGCAAGGAATCGAGATGCAATTTGTACCAGGACTTCCACAAGGTGTGTATGTGGGTCAGACCCGCATTCATCATGCGAAAGTACAGCCATCCACGCAGCCTGAGCTTGCAGGTTTTAATCTGGCCTTGCATGTGAAGGATGATGCGCAGCGGGTACAACAGCATCGTATGGCTTTACTGCAAGATTTCGCTGCCTTTGGCGTAGATAAAATTACCTGGATGACCCAGACGCATAGCACCATCTGTCATAGCATTAATGAACAGATACCCTTTGAGGCATTGGTCGGCGATGGTCTGGTGACACAGCGCAAAGCGCATGCTTTGATGATGATGACCGCAGACTGTTTGCCGGTGGTGTTAGGTAATGCCGATGGTACGGAAGTTGCTAATTTGCATGCCGGTTGGCGTGGTCTGGCCGGTGGTATTGTCGAAAATACCATTGCCGCCATGCAGACTCCGCCGACCTGGGCCTGGCTTGGTGCAGCCATCAGTCAGCCCTGTTTTGAAATTGGCACAGAGGTAAAAGTGGCTTTTTGCAGTAAATATCCTGAACTGGATAGTGCATTTCAGGCCGGGGAACAGCCAGATAAATATTATGCCGACCTGTATGCGATTGCGCGTTATATCTTGCAGCAACATGGGGTAAATACCGTATTGGGCGGGGATCAGTGTTCTTATCGTCAAGCAGATGAATATTTTTCTTATCGCCGTGAGCCTAAAACGGGTCGTATGGCGACATTCGTGTTTATGGCATGAAAATGTTAAACTTAACTGAATTTTTTGGCTTTTGAGCATTATGTCCCTATCTTCCAAATCTGTTGCGATTGTTTATCACAGTCCTTATGGACACACGGCTAAAGTGGCAAATTTTATTGCCGATGGTGCACGGGAAACCGGTGTTCAGGTGCATATGATGAATGTCGAACATATTGATTGGGATGTGCTAGATGCCGCAGATGCGATTGTCTTTGGCTGTCCGACCTATATGGGGAGCCTGACCTCTGCCATGAAGCTGTTTATGGAGCAGTCTTCCAAGCGCTGGCTGGCGCGTAGCTGGCAGGGCAAACTGGCAGCAGCTTTTACCAATGGTGGCGGACTTAGTGGCGACAAACTGGCAGTGTTGCAGCAAATCAACCTGTTTGCGATGCAGCATGGTATGTTGTGGAGCGGTTTGCCCTTGATGCCGACAGGTCGTGCCGTGACTGATCTGAATCGTATGTCGAGCTTTTTGGGGCTGATGACCCAGTCGGACAATGCACCGGTAGAAGTCACCCCACCTGAAGGGGATTTAAAAACCGCGCTCTGGTTTGGCGAATATATTGCTTTGACACTGGCACGCTTAAATCATCCAGCTTAGTCAGTGATAAAAAAACCTCCACATGCTGGAGGTTTTTATATTCAAGTATTGATCCATTATTTATGGAAAATTCGCGCTTTATCACGTTGCCAGTCACGGTCTTTTTCAGTGGCACGTTTGTCATGGAGCTGCTTACCTTTGACCAGTGCAATTTCCAGCTTGGCATGCGGGCCTTTCCAGTAACAGGCCAGTGGCACGCAGGAATAACCTTTCTGGTTAATCGCGCCCATCAGCTTTTCAATTTCACGGCGATTCAACAACAGTTTTCGGGTACGGGTCGCTTCAGGCACCACGTGTGTTGAAGCACTCAGCAGAGGCTGAACTTGCGCACCAAACAGGAAAGCTTCACCATTTTTAAAGGTAATATAGCTTTCTACAATGGTCATACGACCGGCACGCATTGATTTGACTTCCCAGCCCTTTAATGACAGCCCCGCTTCAAATTTCTCTTCAATAAAATAATCGTGGCGGGCACGTTTATTCAGTGCAATGGTACCGCCATTATTTTTTTTTACTACAATAGATGCTTTCGCCATAATCTGATACTTCCAAACGTGCTGCTATTGTACCGCAACTAGAAATAAGGTGAAGTTTTTTAAATTAATGAGGATTATTCACCAAAAAAACAAGTTTTTGCTAAAATAAGATTCTACATAACAAACAGAGTACAAATGGATGTCTAAAACTCGTGTGATTTATCCGGGGACTTTTGATCCAATTACCAATGGACATATTGATTTGGTAACCCGCGCAGCGCGAATGTTTGATGAGGTCGTTGTGGCGATTGCCATCGGTCATCATAAAAATCCGGTATTTAGTCTGGAAGAGCGTGTTGCATTGGCAAAAGAGTCATTGAGTCATTTGGACAATGTTGAATTTGTAGGTTTTGATGGTTTGCTGGTCAATTTCTTTCGTGAACAAAAAGCGACGGCTGTACTGCGTGGTTTGCGTGCAGTGTCCGATTTTGAGTATGAATTTCAGCTGGCCAATATGAACCGTCAGCTGGACTCCCACTTTGAAGCGGTATTTTTAACCCCTTCAGAGCAATATTCTTTTATTTCATCCACTTTGGTGCGTGAAATTGCTCGATTAAGAGGTGATGTGACCAAGTTTGTACCACCAAACGTGGTTGCTGCCTTCGAGCGTAAACTTCAACAAGGTTGGTAGCGTGTCTTTATATATCACCGATGAATGTATTAATTGTGATGTCTGTGAACCTGTATGCCCGAATGAGGCCATTTATATGGGTGAACTCATTTATGAGATTCATCCAGATTTATGTACAGAGTGCGTCGGACATCATGATCAACCGCAATGTCAGCTGTTCTGTCCGGTGGATTGTATTCCACTGGATCCGAACCATGCGGAAACGCAGGAACAGCTGCAAGCCAAGTATGAAAAACTGACTGCTCAAAAAACATCAAGCAATTAGTTGCGATATTTGGTACTATGCCGCTCGAAGTGAGCCAGACGATCGCTGCTGTGGAGATCTCCGTGATTGAAGCAGGGGAGGAAAGTCCGGGCTTCATAGGGCAAGGTGCCAGGTAACGCCTGGGCGGTGCAAACCGACGGCAAGTGCAGCAGAGAGAAGACCGCCTTCATTATGTTTTCGAGCAATCGGAATCGGAGGTAAGGGTGAAAGGGTGCGGTAAGAGCGCACCGCATGGCTGGTAACAGTTCATGGCGAGGTAAACCCCACCGGAAGCAAGACCAAATAGGAATCCATTAGGCATGGCCCATGCTGGATTCGGGTAGGTCGCTTGAGCGCATGAGTGATTGTGCGCCTAGAGGAATGATCGTTCACGACAGAACCCGGCTTATCGGCTCACTTCAACAAATTTTGATCAAACAGTGCATTATGGGGTTGACGCTCTTTAAAGAAAATCTCATAATGCGCGCACAGTTTAAGGCTATGTAGCTCAGTTGGTTAGAGCACCGCACTCATAATGCGGGGGTCACAAGTTCAAGTCTCGTCATAGCCACCATATTCTGAAAAAACCCACTCCGATTGAGTGGGGTTTTTTATGTCTGATATTTGATGATGATGTTGGTGGAAAATCTGAAAAGCACTACAATAGTTAAAATAAAACAAATAACAAGAATATGTATGATGATTAAAAATTTAATACTATCAACTCTGATTTTCTTTATTGCTTTACCTGTTTTTGCTGCAGATTCAATTAAGTCACTTCCTTTTAAAGAAAAAAATATTTCCAAAGCAGAAATAAGATCAATTTGTCAAAAAGTAAAATTTAGTTGTGATGAGAGTGATGCAAAACTTTGGGTAGTTAAAATTGCTGAAGCTGAAAAATATTATTTAATTGATGAAAATTTACAAATTATTCAGCTTTCAAAAAATCTTGGAAAATATCAAATCATTGATTATTGGGATCTAACCACGTATCAACAGGTTTATGCGCTTAAAGAGGATAAGAGTGGTATAGAATTTATATATCCTGCCTTATACCCACTCAATCGGCATAGTTATGCTATTGCCTTAATTCATGGCTGGGTTTCAAATGATGCAGGTGAACAGAATGCACAGTTTATTCAATTACTTCCAAAAGGAAAGACAAAACTGGTCTTCGAGCATTTACCTTTTTACGAATACCAGAATCGACTTTCCTGCTACAAAGATATGAAAGATAAAAAGAATAATTATTGTGATGATCAGAAGGAGACCGTACTTAAGATCAGCTATAGAGATGTAGGATTGGCTTATTATGAATGGCGTTTAAGTTATTTGAATATAAACTGGCTTAAGAATAATAAAATCGACGAATATAAACAGCGGAGTTTGGCGTTAATCCCTTTTATTCAAGCGCAGTAAAGGCATGTAGCAGTGATCTAACATCATCCGTTTGCAACTGCTCACGCATTTTTAAAAACTGCTTTTCATCTAAGTCATAGAGCTTAAGAGAAAGCAGTTTTTCTATATCTGCTTTAGGAAAACGATATTTAATAATTTTGGCAGGCACGCCACCGACCACTGCGTATGATGGAACGTCTTTGGTGACCACGGCACCTGTTGCCACCACAGCACCTTCGCCAAGCGTTACACCTTGCATAATCATGGCACGTGAGCCAATCCAGCAACCATCACCAATGAATGTATCGCCAGCAGGCACAAAACTGCGTGTATCGAAGGGAAAGGCTGAAATCCAGTCGGTACGGTGTAATTGATTACCACCCATCATAATCACGCATTCTGCGCCAAAACAGACAAAATTGCCGATATAGAGCTGATCAATGGGTTTATCTGGGGTAGAGGGCTTGTCATGTAGATAACGCACCACGCAACGCTCAAAACCCTGATCCCAATAAGCAGAATAGTAAGAATAGTTTCCCTTAATATGAATATTTGGATTCTTCACCGTTTTTGAGATGAATTCGAACTCACACCAGTGTTTGACAGGGGAATTAATTAACTTTTCAGACATGCGTATATGGCGTTTAGAAGGTGGGGGGATTATATCAAACAAAAGTCCCCCTTTGAAAAAGTGGGATTTTGGGGGGATTCTTAAATAAGGCCTCTCCTTTGTCGAGTAGTGTTCTTCCTTTCCTAAAAGGAAAGGCAATTTTATTGTGAATTTTGATTTGTAATGATGGCTTTGTGTCCCTATGGAATAACATCCTCAGAATATATGCTGAGTGTACAAGGGGGTGAAGAATATAATTTAAATTATGAAAAATTTTATCTGAACAAATTCCAAAAGATACTAAAAATACGAGCAATACAATTGGGAAAATGAAAGCCCAGAATTGCGCAGCTGAGTATCGCGGTTGAAATAATCAGGACAGAACTGGTATGCATGTCGATGAAGTATGACCAGTTGATCGCGATGGCAACACCAAGGATCAAACCGCCAAGTGCATAGTAAAAAGCGTGTATGAAGCGATCATCCATTTTTTGTTATCTATTTTATTATTTGCTCATAAATTAAAGCTAAATCAATAGTTTTGCAATAAAAAACCCCTCAATTGAGGGGCTTTAATTGTTGTAAATATCTAAAGCTTAGATATATTCAACTTTCACAATTTCGTATTCAACTTCACCATTTGGTGTCGTAATTTTCACATCATCGCCTTCGTTTTTACCCAAAAGACCACGTGCAATTGGTGAGTTCACAGAGATCTTGTTGATCTTAAAGTCTGCTTCGTCATCGCCTACAATCTTGTAAGTTTTTTGCTCTTCAGTATCCAGATTTTCAATTGTCACTGTCACACCAAAAACCACACGACCTGATTGCTCAAGTTCTTTCACATCAATGACCTGGCAAGCGCCCAGTTTCCCTTCGATGTCCTGGATACGGCCTTCACAGAAGCCTTGCTGTTCACGCGCTGCGTGATATTCTGCATTTTCTTTTAAGTCGCCGTGTTCACGTGCTTCCGCAATCGAAGCCGTGATACGAGGACGGTCAACCGTTTTCAGTTGATGTAATTCTTTCTCTAAGGCAATTTTGCCTTCAGGAGTCATAGGATAACGTTGCATGTTGTCCCTCAAAAGTCAGTTGAAAGATATAAAATCTATAAATAAAAAAAAGCCCGCCACCAAGAAGGTAGCGGGACTTCTTGGAAACTTAATTAACCTTTAGTTAGGTCTTGCAAGCGATATACATCCATTGGCAATTTGATTGCTAAAGCTTGGCATACAGCATCAGCACCGTTCAAGGTGGTCGTGTAATACACTTTACCTTGTAGCGCAGAGCGACGGATCGAGAACGAATCCTGCTGAGCCTGTTTACCTTCAGATGTATTGATAATGAGGTGAATTTCGCCATTTTTCAAGCGGTCCACGATATTAGGACGGCCTTCGGTTACTTTATTCACACGTTCACATGCAATACCCGCTTCAGTAATCACGCTGTATGTGCCACCCGTTGCAAGCAACTTGAAGCCATAGTTTACCAGTTGCTGAGCGATACGCGCGACATGCGGCTTATCTGAATCACGAACAGACAGGAACGCATGTTTTACTTCGCCTTCAGTTGGTTTACCTGGTAAGCGATCGTTCGAGCCTAATACAGCTTTATAGAACGCTTCACCAAATGATTTACCAACACCCATGACTTCGCCAGTCGATTTCATCTCAGGGCCAAGGATTGGGTCAACACCCGGGAATTTGTTGAATGGGAACACCGCTTCTTTTACAGAGAAGTGCTGAGGAATAATCTCTTTAGTGAATCCTTGAGATTCTAGAGATTGACCTGCCATACAACGTGCAGCAACTTTTGCTAAAGACTCACCGATACATTTAGAAACGAACGGTACAGTACGTGATGCACGTGGGTTCACTTCCAGAATGTAAACGTCAGTGCCTTTTACTGCAAACTGAACGTTCATCAAACCGATTACACCCAGTTCTTTTGCCATTGCAACAGTTTGACGGCGCATTTCGTCCTGTACTTCTTGAGAAAGCGAGTAAGGAGGAATCGAACATGCTGAGTCACCAGAGTGGATACCCGCTTGTTCAATGTGCTGCATGATACCGCCAATCACAACGTCTTTGCCGTCAGATACGCAGTCCACGTCAACTTCGATCGCGTCATCAAGGAAGCGGTCAAGAAGAACCGGTGCTTCGTTTGATGCTTGAACTGCATCACGTAAGTAGCGTTTCAATTCGTCATCGTTATACACGATTTCCATGGCACGACCGCCAAGAACGTATGATGGACGTACAACGAGTGGATAGCCAACTTTCGCTGCTTCAGCCATACCTTCTTCAGCAGATTTTACAATGCTGTTGTTCGGTTGACGAAGTTGCAGACGCTGAATCATTTGCTGGAAGCGTTCACGGTCTTCTGCACGGTCAATCGCGTCTGGAGATGTACCGATAATTGGCGCACCGGCTTCTTCCAAAGCACGAGCCAATTTCAAAGGTGTTTGACCACCGTACTGCACGATAATGCCTTTAGGCTTCTCGATACGTACGATTTCAAGCACATCTTCCAATGTGATTGGTTCGAAGTACAAACGGTCTGATGTGTCGTAATCTGTAGAAACCGTTTCAGGGTTACAGTTGACCATGATGGTTTCATAACCATCTTCACGCATTGCAAGCGCTGCGTGTACACAGCAGTAATCGAACTCGATGCCTTGACCAATACGGTTAGGCCCGCCACCAATCACCATGATCTTGTCACGCGTTGATGGATTTGCTTCACATTCTTCATCGTAAGTTGAGTACATGTATGCTGTATCAGATTCGAATTCTGCAGCACATGTATCGACACGTTTGTAAACAGGGGTTACGCCCAGGTTCCAACGGTGTTTACGGAATTGTTTTTGTGAAATGCCCATCAAGTCTGCAATACGAAGATCCGATAAACCTTTACGTTTGAAGCTGCGGATGTTGTCCGCGTTCAAATCACCAAAACCTAAAGATTTAATCTGTTCTTCAGTTTTAATGATGTCTTCGATTTGAATCAGGAACCAAGGGTCGATATTGGTTGCAGCAAATACTTCATCAAGTGTAAAGCCGTGACGGAATGCATCACCAATGAACCAGATGCGCTCAGGACCTGGCACTTTAAGTTCTTGAAGAATTTTATCTTTCGCACCTTCAGCACCGATTTCGATTTTTTCATCGAAGCCAGAAGCACCGACTTCAAGACCACGAAGCGCTTTTTGCATAGACTCCTGGAAGTTACGGCCAATGGCCATGACTTCACCGACAGATTTCATCTGAGTCGTCAAAGTTGCATCTGCTTGCGGGAATTTCTCGAAGTTGAAGCGAGGAATTTTCGTTACAACGTAGTCAATCGCAGGTTCGAATGAAGCCGGTGTTGTACCGCCCGTGATGTCATTTTTCAACTCATCAAGGGTATAACCTACAGCCAGTTTCGCCGCGATTTTCGCAATCGGGAAACCCGTTGCTTTAGATGCAAGGGCAGAAGAACGAGAAACACGTGGGTTCATCTCGATCACAACGATACGACCGTCTTTCGGGTTGATACCGAACTGAACGTTTGAACCGCCTGTTTCTACGCCAATTTCACGAAGTACAGCTAAAGATGCATTACGAAGTAACTGGAATTCTTTATCTGTCAGCGTTTGTGCAGGCGCAACAGTGATGGAGTCACCGGTGTGCACGCCCATTGGATCAAAGTTTTCAATGGTACAGACGATGATACAGTTGTCATTTTTGTCACGAACAACTTCCATCTCGTATTCTTTCCAGCCAATTAAAGATTCATCAATCAATAACTGTTTGGTCGGAGAAAGATCGAAACCGCGTTCACAGATTTCAATGAACTCTTCACGGTTATATGCGATACCGCCGCCTGAACCACCCATCGTGAATGATGGACGGATAATCACAGGGAAGCCGAAGCGTGCTTGAATAGTTAAAGCTTCTTCCATTGACTCGGCAATATCTGCTTTTGGACATTCAAGACCAATTTTACGCATTGCCTGGTCGAAGAGTTTGCGGTCTTCAGCTTTTTCAATCGCTTCTTTGGTCGCGCCGATCAATTCAACATTATATTTTTCTAGAATGCCGTGCTCATCAAGGGCAAGGGCACAGTTCAATGCAGTTTGACCGCCCATGGTGGGAAGAACTGCGTCTGGGCGTTCTTTCTCAATAATTTGTGCAACAGTTTGCCAGGTAATCGGTTCGATATACGTTGCGTCTGCCATTGCAGGGTCGGTCATGATGGTCGCCGGATTCGAGTTGACCAAAATAACGCGGTAGCCCTCTTCACGAAGGGCTTTACATGCTTGAGCACCTGAGTAGTCAAACTCACATGCCTGACCGATGACAATCGGACCCGCACCAATAATTAAGATGCTTTTAATGTCAGTACGTTTAGCCATGATGCTTCCTTAATTACTTCTTAGATGCTTCGATAAGTTCGATGAAATGATCGAACAATGGTGCGCAGTCATGTGGACCAGGGCTTGCTTCAGGGTGACCCTGGAAGCTGAACGCAGGCTTGTCTGTGCGATGAATACCTTGGTTAGTACCATCAAACAGTGAGCGATGCGTTACACGCAATACATCCGGCAGGTTGCTTTCATCAACTGCGAAGCCGTGGTTTTGAGAAGTAATCATCACTGTACCATTTTCAAGGTTTTGCACAGGATGGTTGGCACCGTGGTGACCGTGAGGCATTTTTAGTGTTTTGGCGCCACTTGCAAGTGCAAGGATCTGGTGACCCAGACAGATACCAAATACTGGAATTTCAGTGGTTTCTACAATTGTTTTTACAGCTTCAATTGCGTAGTCACATGCAGCTGGATCGCCAGGGCCGTTCGAGAGGAACACGCCATCTGGATTCAGAGCAAGTACGTCAGCAGCAGGAGTTTGCGCAGGCACCACAGTCAGTTTACAACCGCGGTCTGCGAGCATACGTAAGATGTTGGTTTTGACACCGTAATCGTATGCAACAACATGGAATTTAAGTTCAGGTTGAGAGAAACCTTTGCCTAATGCCCAAGAGCCTTCAGTCCACTCAAAGCCCTCAGGATCGCAACATTCTTTTGCCAGGTCTAAACCGTTTAAACCGCTAAAGGCACGTGCTTTTTCAAGCGCTTCTGCTTCAGTGATATTTTCGCCAGCAAGGATACAGCCATTTTGCGCACCTTTGTCACGTAGGATACGTGTCAATTTACGCGTGTCGATATCCGCAATTGCCACAACATTGTGTTGTACCAAATATTCAGCTAATGATTGGGTTGAACGGAAGTTACTGTGCAATAAAGGCAGGTCACGAATGATCAATCCGTTGGCCCAAACTTTATGAATACGACCTGATTCAGCGTCTTCTTCATTGCAGCCTGTGTTACCGATATGCGGGTAAGTCAGTGTCACAAGTTGCTGTGCATAACTCGGGTCAGTCAAAATTTCTTGATAGCCAGTCATGGCAGTGTTGAAAACGACTTCACCAGTCGTACTACCCGATGCGCCAATCGAAGTACCTTTAAAGATAGTTCCGTCGGCAAGGGCTAAAATTGCTGGGGTGCTCAAACCAAAGCTCCTGAAATTTAGGCTGTAAAAAAGCGAGAAGACGAAAAAAAAGGAAGGCTAATTTTTAAACCTACCCTCCTATGTCTGCTCGCTTGAACTTAACACGGCATTATACGCAGAATGATGCTTGAAGTCCAATGGCTTTGCAGCGAAAGTATAAGATAAATGCCTTGCTTTTTGAGTGGAAGTCTGTTTTGTAAACAGGATGAAAAAATGTAAGCAATTAATAATTGTCAGACAAATCAAATCTTAAATTTTATCAAGTCTACTAATATAGCTCAGTCAATATAACAATAGGAATAAGACAAATGACTACAGCATCAAAATCTACCCAATCCCAAAAAGCCAGCCCGAGCGTCGTGGCAGAAACTGCCGAGAAGCTTGAAAAAGTAGCAGTAGAGGCGAAAGATCAAGCACTTGAAAGCATCGAAGAAAGTAAAGAAAAGCTTGAAGTTGAAGCCAAGCAATTGACCGATACCGTACAGGAACAATTGCGCCAATTTAAGCAGGAGGTGTTGCAGCGAATTGACACTTTAAAGGAGCAGATCTTCGGTTCACAAAAAGAATTAACTGAATTGAAGAGTTTTATCAAAACAGAATTCAATGCAGTGATCGAAGACTTGTCCAGTCTGGGCAAGGAACTGAAAGAGGATGTCAGTCAGATTTCGACCAAACATAAAGAGCATTTGACCGATACCTTAAAACGTTCTAAAGACAGCACCATTGAAGTGCTGAAAAAAGTCAAGCCGGTAGTGAAAGCAGAAAGTTCAGACAAAAAGCCTGAGCTGAAAAGTTAAGCTGCGTTGAAAGGCTGCTCTTTAAAAGGAGAACAATCACATGTTCTCCTTTGTCTTTATGTAGCAAAACGGACTCACAATAATAATCAGAAGGGGTTACGATGCCACGGCATTATTTGGTAGGTGTGCTTGTTTTATTGATATTGATTATGCTGCTTAATCTGGAAAGCGGCTTGGGGCGCATACTTTATCTGGGTGTGATTGTGTTATGTTTGGGCGTACTGGGGCTGGTTTTGGGGACTGTTCTGCTCATGGTACTCACTTTTACTTTTATTCTTTATGCTGCAGTGAAAGCCATTCGGAGCCAGCATCAGTTACCTCATTAAAATGCTACTCTAAGATGTTCAAAAACAAGAAAATGCAAAATAACCATACACAGCTAACTACTTTGTCTAGAGACAAACAAAAACGTGAGACTTCAAGTCTCACGTTTTATCAGCCTATTACAGATTCAGACAGAGGATATACAGGTTTGATTGATTTAAAACACATGCAACCAGTCACGTTTATTATGAAAATCTGCCTGAGGACTACTATGCTGCATTGCGTAGTACTGGTCACCTTGCGAGGTTTTTAAAACAGCAGATAAACCCAGGAATAAGTTTTCCCATTTGAGTTTATGTGTTGCCATAAAATCGGTCAGATCCACACTGACATTGAGACCATAATGGGTACGTTTGAGCTGATTCAGCTCAATATCATCTGCAGCTTGTGGTGGCATATCTTCAGGATAGCGGTATTCTTCAAATTGATAAGCCTGCCAGGCCTGAGAAGGGGAGAGATTAATCTCACGATAAAAATCTTCACCCTGAACCCCAATAAAAATTTCAAAGCAGGTCTGTTCCCACAAGAAATCCTGACGGGGATGTGCAGCTACCATGTCTGGCCACAGGATGTAATGATTCGGATCGCGGATCCAGAAGCCCACATTTAAACTACATGGACCTTGCTGTTCAATGGCAGCAACCAGAGAGATGGCCTGAAAACGGCGATCAAATGCGCTAAGTTCGTAACTTGCCATAAGTCCTGTACTTAGTTAGACAAATGAGCGAAACGAACAAGATTGGACAATTTTTGGTTCTGTTTTGCCGCTTTCTTATAAAGAAGTGCAATTTTACCAATAGTTTGAACCACTTCAGCACCAGTCGCTTCTGAAATTTCAGCAATCAGCGCTGCACGCGCTTCACGATCTTCAGCGACAATTTTAACTTTAATCAGTTCGTGATCGTTTAAAGCACGCGCTAATTCTTCGATGACATTTTCCGTCAGACCTTTGTCACCTAGCATCACGACTGGGTTAAGTGTATGTCCGATTTGACGTAAACGCTTACGTTCCTGAATAGATAAAGCCGCCATGAGAGATAACCTGAATTTTAAAACGGCTTAGTATAGCAAAAGCAAAAAATAAACGCTGTAAATTATCAGGAAATAATCATATTCAATCTGTCCACGGAGAGAGCAAAAGCCTTAGATTTAGATACACATGTATACTGCAAAATAAGTCTTTTTCACGTACAATTAATAATGAGACATTTTTTTATTTAGAGAGTTATGGCTACACGCATTACCAACCAAAAGTTATCTAAAAGTAGTCGTGATTGGATGAGAGAGCATTTAGACGATCCTTATGTGAAAAAGGCACAAAAGGAAGGCTATCGTGCGCGTGCAGCATATAAGCTCTTAGAAATGCAAGAAAAGTATAAAATCATTAAACCTGGTATGACTGTGGTCGACCTGGGCGCAGCGCCAGGCAGCTGGTCACAGATTGCCGGTAAACTTGTTGGCGATAAGGGTTTATTGATTGCATCTGATATTTTACCAATGGATGCTTTACCAGATGTCACTTTTCTGCAAGGTGACTTCCGTGAAGAAGAAGTTTTCCAAAAACTGCTAGAAATTTTAGATGGTCGTACTGTAGACGTTGTAATTTCAGATATGGCCCCCAATACATCAGGTAATAAGGCTGTAGATCAACCGCGTCAGATTTACTTGTGTGAACTTGCACTGGATTTTGCCAATAAGGTGCTAGGCCCTAAAGGTCAATTTGTGGTAAAAGTTTTCCAAGGCTCAGGTTTTGATGAATTCCGTAAGCAAGTGGTTGATAGTTTTGATATTCTGAAAACATCTAAACCCTTGGCATCACGTGCTCGCTCTAAAGAAGTTTTCCTGATCGGGCAGGGACGCAAGAAGGCTTTAAAATAAGTCTACTTGCCAAGTCGTTAAAAATTGTGCATTTTGTACGTTTTCAGATAATTGTAAGTTAATTTACAGCTTAAGTATTAAGGTCACCCTGAACAGGGCATGATCAAATTAGATTGGAATGGGAATAAAGCTTTGAGCGATCTTTTTAAGAATGCCGTATTGTGGCTCGTGATACTGGGTGTGCTGGTGTTAATCTTCAGCAACGTCAGTGACCGCAATCAACCGACTACAATGAACTACTCAGAGTTTGTTGCCGCGGTCAATGCTGGCCAAATTAAACAAGTTGTTATTGACGGCGAAAGAATTCGTGGCGAAAAATCAAACGGTTCAGAGTTTGAAAGTATTCGTCCGGCAGTTCAGGATCCTGAGCTGATGCCAAGCCTCATTAAAAATAATGTTGTGGTCGAAGGTGAAGCACCACAACGTCAAGGCTTGCTCATGCAGTTGCTTATTGCAAGTTTCCCTGTGCTTTTAATCATTTTGTTATTCATGTTCTTTATGCGCAACATGGGTGGCGGTGCAGGTGGTAAAAACGGCCCAATGAGTTTTGGTAAGTCTAAAGCCAAAATGTTGTCTGAAGACCAGATTAAAGTCACTTTCGTCGATGTTGCCGGTTGTGATGAAGCCAAGCAAGAAGTGGTTGAAATTGTCGACTTCCTGAAAGACCCAACCAAATTTAAACGTCTCGGTGCAAGTATTCCACGTGGTGTTTTGATGGTCGGTCCTCCAGGTACAGGTAAAACCTTGCTTGCCAAAGCCATTGCCGGTGAAGCTAAAGTGCCATTCTTTAGTATTTCAGGTTCTGACTTCGTGGAAATGTTTGTGGGTGTTGGTGCATCGCGTGTGCGTGACATGTTCGAACAGGCAAAACGTCATGCACCATGTATCATCTTTATTGATGAGATTGATGCAGTCGGTCGTCACCGTGGTTCAGGTACAGGCGGTGGTCACGATGAACGTGAGCAGACGCTGAACCAGATGCTGGTGGAAATGGACGGCTTTGAAGGCAATGAAGGTATTATCGTGATTGCTGCAACCAACCGTGCAGATGTACTGGATAAAGCATTACTTCGTCCAGGCCGTTTTGACCGTCAAGTTGTGGTTGGTTTGCCAGACATCAAAGGTCGTGAACAAATCCTGAATGTGCATTTGAAAAAACTGCCTTCAGTCACAGGGGTCGACGTTAAAGTACTTGCACGTGGTACACCGGGCTTCTCGGGTGCGCAATTGGCCAACCTAGTGAATGAAGCTGCTTTATTTGCTGCACGCCGTAACAAGAATACTGTCGATATGCATGACTTCGAAGATGCAAAAGACAAACTGTATATGGGGCCTGAGCGTAAGTCGATGGTGCTGCGTGATGAAGAGCGTCGTGCGACGGCTTATCATGAAGCAGGTCATGCGATTGTTGCTGAAAGTTTGCCGGGTACAGACCCTGTGCATAAAGTCACCATTATGCCGCGTGGCTGGGCATTGGGCGTGACCTGGCAGCTACCTGAATTTGACCAAACCAGCCATTATAAAGACAAAATGTTGAATGAACTTTCTATTTTGTTTGGTGGTCGCATTGCAGAAGAAGTCTTCATTAACCAAATGTCGACAGGTGCTTCAAACGACTTCGAACGTGCAACTAAAATGGCACGTGCGATGGTGACCAAATACGGTATGTCTGACAAAATGGGCGTCATGGTCTATGAAGAAGATGCACAGCAATCGTTTATGGGCAGTATTGGTAGCCGCAGTATTTCTGAAACGACCCAGTTAGAAGTCGATCGTGAAATCCGCCGAATTCTGGATGAGCAATATAAAGTCGCACGCGATATCTTGGAAAGTAAAAAAGATATTGCCCATGCGATGGTCAAAGCCTTGATGGAATGGGAAACTATTGATCGTGATCAAATCCGTGACATTATGGAAGGTCGTGAGCCTCAACCGCCAAAAGTCTATGTTGCAGAAAATCCTGTGATTGATGTAACCCCAGATGATGGCCCGTTGACGCCACCGCCATTGCCAGCCAACTAAGTTAAATAAAAAACCACCTTCGGGTGGTTTTTTTATGTCAGTCATTTTTATGATAATTTCCTGAATGCTATATTTAACTCAAAACTAATGGGCAAATGTCTTATCGAGCTTTGCTTTATTTCTCTATCCATAAGACAATATTCGAATTATTGTGAACGAGGATGGAAACATGCAGCTGATGCCTTTACGACCACATGTATGGACATTTGGTGAGTTAAAACTGGACTTATCTCAGCCGCATGTGATGGGAATTCTCAATGTCACCCCCGACTCATTTAGTGATGGTGGTCGGCATAATCAAAAAGAAGATGCAGTTGCACGTGCGCTGGAGATGATGGCTGAAGGTGCGACCGTAATTGATATCGGCGGGGAATCGACCCGTCCGGGTGCTGCTGTGGTAGACGTAGAGGAAGAGATCCGCCGCGTGGTGCCTGTGGTTGAAGCCTTAGCAAAACATGATGTTATTCTCTCGATTGATACTTCACAACCAGAAGTGATTCGTGCAGCGGTTCAGGCCGGAGCGCATATCTGGAATGACGTCCGTGCTTTGACCCGCCCCAATGCTTTAGTAACAGCCGCTGAATTGAATATTCCGGTAATCATTATGCATATGCGTGGTGAGCCGACCACCATGAACAATCTGGATCAATATGAGGATGTCACTACCGAGGTGATTGGCGAACTATCTCAACGTGTGCAGGATGCATTGGATGTAGGAGTAAAAGCCGAAAATATCATGATTGATCCGGGTTTTGGTTTTGCCAAGAATGCCCAGCAAAATCTCAAGCTGCTTCAAGAGTTTTATAAATTGACAGAAATGGGTTATCCGATTTTATCTGCTTTATCACGGAAACGTTTTATTGGGGCTGTTTTAGATGGCGCAGAACCACAGGCGCGTGCGGTGGGGTCGGCAACAGCACATTTGCTCAGTATTCAGCAGGGCGCCTGTATGGTACGGGCACATGATGTGAAAGCGACAGCGGATGCGATTAAAGTCTGGCAAGCCATGCAGATGGCGTAGACATTGATGGCGGGAAAGTAAGCATCTGGCAATGTTGTTTGGCTTTCAGGCAACAATATGCTATATAGGCACGCTTAGATTAAATTGTCATCTTTTAGAGTGCCTGTAATGTTTGCAGATTTACTTCTCCCCATGTTCGATGATGCGTATTATCCCGATATTCTGGTTGCTGAAATCAAACAGCACATCGAACATTTTGCCCAAAAAGTCGCTAAATCAACTTTGTCAGATCAAGAAATTTACCAGCTTGCCCATCTGACCGTTGCTGATATTAATGCCATGAAACCGCAGTTTGAAGATCTGGATTCATCTCTGGATGATACCGCTGCAGATTATATTGCCGAAGCCATGATGATGGTGGTGCAAGAGCACGGGTTGTTCGAGATTGAAATGGAAGAGCTGATTACCAATCGTGAATGGTGATCGATAAAACCCTGCTACTGCAGGGTTTTTTATTATTTGTAGAAATAGTCTTTAAAACTTTTAAAGCGAATCGAGCTGAGTAATTTTTGCTCTTCATGCATGCATTGCTGATAAAGATTCTGGTAATAAGCTTGCAGATTTGACTGGTCCTGAATCGGTTGCGGTGTTTTGGATCTGGACTGTTGATAGGCCCAAAAGGCCAGCTGCCGCAGTTTTTGCAGTTTGATCTGATCAATTGCACTACAAGAACTTTTAAATAAAGGTTCTAAGGTGACAGCGCCAAAAGAGGAAAGCGCTAAAATGATCATGCTGATGATCACCAGCATATCTGAATGAATTACATACAGATTCAGCAATAAAACCAGAAAAATCGGAATTTGCAGATACAGACAGTTCTGCAAACGCTGACTATAGGCTTTGGAGCTGAATTGTGCCTGATATTGTGCATACCAGATATAGGGATAAAGCAGGGCCATTAACATGATCAAGGTGACATTAAAGGCGATCGTGGCATTCTTGAAAAAATAATATTCCAGAAGTACTGAGCTGATGCTACAGGCCACGCAGATTAAAAGAGACAGTAAATTAATCGCGATCACAAACTGGAGATTTTGCAGGGCATTAAATTTGAAGCGGCTATAACGCAGCTTCAGGAAAAAAGCGTCTGGATGGCGTAATTGTAATGTGGCGAGATCGAAGTATTTTAATTCTGACATGAGGATTTCGCGCTAAAAGAATAAAATTCAGGCACAAAAAAACCAGCCTAATGCTGGGTTTTCTATTGCACCATTTTAATAAAGATTAAAATGGTGCCCGAGGCCAGACTCGAACTGGCACGCTTTGTGGGCGGGGGATTTTAAATCCCCTGTGTCTACCGATTTCACCACTCGGGCATGTGCGCAATAATAGAGGACGAAATAAAGCTTGGCAAGCACATTTCTAAATGATTGCTTTCTTTTCAAGCAATTCCGTGGCTTCTCTCTAAAAAATTAGCAGATCAATCTGTTTTTAAGCCCCTTATTAGAAATATTCAAGATGGCTAATCAAAATAATAGAGCGAACTATGAGTTCTCGTCCAGATAACTGTCGACATCCAGATGCTTGATGGTTTTACAGTATTGATGCTCATGTTTCAGCAGTTGGATATATAACTCGGCATAGTGATTTAATTGCTGTTTTAGTTCGGCATGCTGAGGATGATTGTTTGAACAAAAACGTAATTTTAGTCGAAGCATACAGGTCTGTTTATAAGCCCAGAAGCAGATTCTACGTAATTGTTGCAACTGATAATGTTCAGTATTTTGGCTGTTTTCCCGGAACAAGTTTTCCCGATAAAAACGGATAAAGCCAAAGCTGACTCCAAAAAAGAATAAACTCCACATCAGCAGGCTACTTTGTACAAAAAACAGATTTAAGGTTTGTAGTATAATCACCACAGCCATCTTGATTGGGGTATGGCGTAATAACTGATATAGCGAATAAGAAGAATGCTGAACCTGTTGCAGAATTAAGGTGAGACTCAACATCAGGAACAACAGTATCGCCAAAATGGCATAACTTTGCGCCTGAAATTCGCTCACTTGCACAAAAGATTGCTTTATGACGTCACCGAACATCAAACTGACGGGAATAAAAATCATGGCCGCCAAGACCCAGGGAATCAAAAGCTTGGCTTTATCCCAGATCCCACGGATTTTGATCTGGCTATAGAACAGGTAATTGCCTTTAAATGCAGTCGGATACTGTTGTTGAAGTTGCTGCAGCAACAAAGTCACTTGGGTAGTGGGCATCATCCAGAGATTGATTCAGAAATAGACACAGGCACTATAGTCGATTTGACGCAGAATCACAGGACAAATCCATTTTCAGCGCTTATCATTGCTTTAATCACGAAGATTTTAGTTTTTTAGCCACGAATTATGCGAAAATAGCCGATTCAAGATTTATTTTTTTAAGGACAGTTTATGACTGATCAATCTCCTGAGGCGTTAAGCGACATCGAAATTTTAGACATCCTGCAAAGCATGAAAAAGGATGAACTAAATACTGAGGCGAAAGAAGTGATTCGTCAGGGTGGTAAAGCTGGTCGTCAGGAAGCGCATAAAGAAGCGTTAGTGGCATTGAATCAGTCATTTGAAGACAAATTTGTCGAAGCGGTATCTTTGGCTTTGGGCCTGAATACGGCACAAATCAAAAAAATCCGTTATAAAAAAGACCGCGTCCGTATTTTAAAAGCGCGCGGAATTGATTATATGGCGATTGATGGTGCTGAAACTGCACAGGTACTGTCACAAATTGCCCAAGCAATTGTGCGTGAAGACGCGATTGTTACCCATGACCTGCATAATATTTTCCCATTCTGGAAAGAAGGCTGGCCTATGGTGCAGTTCGACAATGCTTACAAGATTCTAGAAGATGATATCCAGATTCACTATCAAGCTGTTTTAGATGCATTGTTAACAGAGATCTAAGCACCTCAATAGATGTAAAAAAGCACCGTTAGGTGCTTTTTTATGATTGAATTTACTGGTTTGAATAAAACAAACTTAAAATAAAACTGATAGGAACGATAAATAGTCGTCCCCATAAAATCAAAGGTATGGCTAAATACTGTCCCCAACTCATGGTTCGGTCATAATGGCCACGGTGACGCTGGTAACCATAAGGGGTAATGATGCAAGCAAAAATCAATAAAATGATCGCTAAAAACAAAAACAGCGGATTTTGTTGTTGAGCAAAAAAGAAATAGATTAAATACAGTCCTGAATAAAAACTAAAACAAGCCAATAGCGCAGAAATGGACATCACTCTATCCTTATGATTTTTATTTTAAAATAGAAGAAGAATCAGATTATTCTGATTCTTCCTGAATTAATGGATTGATTTCAATGATCCGAGTCACCAGCAACTGGTCAATCTTGAAATGATCGACATCGACGACTTCAAATTTATAACCGGCATGAATGACGGTATCGGCAGGACGCGGAATTTTACGCAGCTTGAACATCATAAAACCAGCCAGTGTTTCGTAATTTTCCTCATCTGGCATTGAGTCGATTTCAAGCGCATGTTTCATGTCTTCAATTGGCGTGCTGCCTTCAATCAACCAGGAATTATTGTCACGCTTAATAATTTGCTGATCGGCTTCAATTGGTGTCACCCAGTCGCCCATTACAGTAATCATAATGTCGGAGAGGGTAATTACCCCAACCACCAGCGCATATTCATTAATGACGACGGCAAATTTTTCCTTGGTCGAGCGAAAACGGTCCAGGACTTCCGATAAAGTTAAAGTATCCGGAATGGTCAGGACATTACGGATGGTATTTTCATTTAACTGTAGCAGCGACTGGTTATTCAGAATCCGCACCAGAATATCTTTGGCATCGACATAGCCAATCACACTGTCGATATCATTGCTACACACCAGAAACTTGGAATAGGGATATTCCGCCAGCTTTTGCCGAATACTTTCTTCTGGTTCATTTAGGGTAAAGAACACCACATTCTCACGGGTAGTCATACTCGAAGGTACATTACGCTCTTCCAGCTCGAATACATTTTCAATGAAATGATGTTCCTGTTTTTGCAGTACGCCAGCCTGTGCACCTGCATCCATCACTGCGGAAATATCATCAAAGGTAATATTATCATCACGAATGGTATTCACTTTAAACAGACGGAACAGCATGTTGGCAATAACATTAATGAGCCAGGCCAAAGGCTTACAGACTTTAATGAAAATCTGAATGGGTTCAATGACCGAGACTGCAATCTTTTCTGGCGCAATCATGGCCAAACGTTTCGGCATCAAGTCTGCAAATAGAATAAATAAAGAAGTGACGACAGTGAAGGAAAGTGCAAAGCTAATATTTTCAGCCCAAGGACCCTGGTAAAAGCGGGAAACAAAATTAAAAATATAAGGACGGAAGGCTCCTTCACCTAAAATACCGCCAAGAATGGCGACTGCATTTAAACCGATTTGAGAGGCTGCAAAGAAGTCAGCAGAATTTTCTTGTAGATCTAAAACTTTTTGAGCGCGATGTTCACCCGATTCAGCCAGAATTTTCAGTTTGACTTTACGGGCACCTGCGAGGGCGATTTCTGTTAAAGATAAAAAACCGGCCCCCGCGATGAGTATTAAGATAATCACGATATTTTGTAAGAGGCTCACAAATCCACCTGTGGATGAATAGTATCTTGGGATATTTTTAACACAAAAAAAGGCTTGAGGTGTAAAAACTACCTCTCAAGCCTTCAAAGTATAATCTTAAAAAATAAGAATTTAGAAGAATTTGAGTTTAATAGTGTGAAAATTGAGAATTATTGCTCAGGAATTCACGATTTTCTTCCTCAATCATTTGACGCGCAACATACAAAATCAGCTGACGTAACCAGCGATGTGCAGGGTGATGATGCAATAGAGGGCACCATGCCATTTTGAGTTCAAATTCGGGAATATAAAATGGAGGATCTTTCAGAATTAAATTATGATTCTTGGCTTGCAGGCGTGCGATCCGTGAAGGCAGGGTTGCCACCAGATCGACATTGGAGGCCAATAAACCTGGCATTTGATAATGACGGGTAAAGACCGAGATTTTACGTTTCTGGCCAATACGTTCCAAAGCCTGATCGATCCAGCCTAAACCGGCCTGTTTCTCCGGGTTGACCCCGAAGCCCACACCCATACCGGTTTTAGAGACCCAGATATGCTGTGCATCCAGATAGCTTTTTAAGTTCAGGTTGGTTGCAGCGGGGTGTTTATTGTTTAATAAACAGGAAAAACTGTCACGCCAGACCAGAACCTGATGAAAACTTTGCGGTATTTCATTAAAACGGTTAATCGCCAGATCAACTTTGCCTTGTTCCATGTCACGATAAGACACATCACTCGGGGTTAGAAAGTCCAAGACCACGTTCGGTGCTTCTGAGCGTAAGGCTTTGACCAGCCGAGGAACCAGTGTCGCTTCGGCATAATCCGAGGTCATAATCCGGAAGACACGATTTGACGTATAAGGACGGAACTCGGTACGCGGTTCCAGAATCATGGACAAGTCAGCCAGCGCATCGCGGATACGTGGCTGTAACTCAAGTGCACGTTCTGTTGGTGTCATGCCTTCAGAAGAACGGATCAGGAGAGGATCATTAAATAAATTGCGTAATCGGCGTAAAATATTACTCATGGCAGGCTGGGTAACGCCCAATTGTTCGGCTGCACGGGTGACATTTTTTTCGCGAAGAAGTACATCAAGATAAATTAATAGATTGAGATCGACCCGCTCCAGATTCATAAAAGAAATACCGAGAATAAATACAAGAAATTATGCTGATTATGCCATAACTGCCGGGCTTTGTGTAAAGCGCCGATGAAAAAAAAGCCATGATAAAGCAGATAAAATCTAGGGAATTTATGCAGGTTTAAGCTGAATAATTAACGATTTTATTCGACTGAGTAGAAGCACGGGCTAAGCAAAGATTCAGTATTTTCATGTATGCAGATCAACAGCTCCATAACCAAGCTTTAAACTTTAAAAATACAGGTGTGAGTGCGTGAATAATTGCGTGAAAAGTATGCTATCTTGATAAATGCTTCAGCCTAAGAAATAATTCAAAATCATGATTATTTTTTAATAAAAGTGGATTTGAGCCAAGCCCAGACTTAAGTCTAATGAAGTATTTTTAAGCAGTATGAGTGAAAAACGATCAGTTTTATTTTAGTAAAATATAAAATAAAACAATATCTTATTTTAACATCACAGGATTATACTAAGACTTTCATCTACTCATTTTTTAAATAAATACTGAAGATTCTTGCAGACTATTGGATTAATTTTCATAAGCCCACTAATCTTTAGCTATCCCAACGGACCGGCGAAAATCTAAACAAGTTACTGAGGGTGTGATTTGAACGGTTCGTTGCAGAAAAATCCTAATATTATTACAGGAAAATATCATGACTACATACCAAACAGCGATTGATGCAATCCGCGAATTGAAAGCGAAATTCGGTAACACTTGGGCAGACATCAGTCCTGAAGATGCTGCGCGTATGCAAATCCAAAACCGTTTCAAAACTGGTTTAGACATTGCGAAATATACCGCGGCAATTATGCGTCGTGATATGGCTGCTTATGATGCAGACTCTAGCAAATACACTCAATCATTAGGTTGCTGGCATGGTTTCATCGCACAACAAAAAATGATTGCGAACAAAAAATACTTCGGTACGACTGAACGTCGCTACATTTACCTTTCTGGTTGGATGGTTGCAGCACTTCGTTCAGAATTTGGTCCACTTCCTGACCAATCTATGCACGAAAAAACTTCTGTTCCTGCATTGATCGAAGAAATCTACACATTCTTACGTCAAGCTGACGCGAAAGAATTGAACGACTTGTTCCGTGCACTTAAAAAAGCACAAGAAGCAGGCGACACTGCTAAAGCAGCTGAATTGACTTCACAAATCGACAATTTCCAAACTCACGTTGTGCCAATTATTGCGGACATTGATGCGGGTTTCGGTAACGAAGAAGCGACTTATCTTTTAGCTAAGAAAATGATCGAAGCGGGTGCATGTGCACTACAAATCGAAAACCAGGTGTCTGACGCGAAACAATGTGGTCACCAAGCTGGTAAAGTAACTGTGCCACACGAAGACTTCATCGCGAAAATCCACGCACTTCGCTATGCATTCCTTGAAATGGGTCTTGACGACGGTATCATCGTTGCACGTACTGACTCTGAAGGTGCTGACCTGACTCAAAAAATCCCAGTGGTTAAAGAGCCAGGCGACATCGCTTCTCAATATATCAGCTACTTGGAAACATCTGAAATTGATATCGCTGATGCACAAGAAGATGAAATCCTGATCAAACGTGATGGCAAACTTCACCGTCCTAAACGTCTTGCTTCTGGCTTGTACCAGTTCCGTGAAGGCACGCAAATTGACCGCGTTGTACTTGACTGTGTAACCAGCTTGCAAAATGGTGCGGATCTTCTTTGGATCGAAACTGCGACACCAAACGTTGCTGAAATCGCTCACATGGTAAACCGTGTGAAAGAAACAGTTCCAAATGCGAAACTTGTATACAACAACTCACCTTCATTCAACTGGACGCTTAACTTCCGTCAACAAGCGTATGACCGTTGGGTTGCTGAAGGTAAAGACGTTTCTGCTTACGACCGTGCTAAGTTAATGAGCGCTGAGTACGATGCAACTGAACTGGCTGCTGAAGCTGACGAAAAAGTTCGTACCTTCCAAGCAGATGCTGCGCGTGAAGCGGGTGTGTTCCATCACTTGATCACACTTCCGACTTACCACACAGCTGCACTTTCTACGCATGAACTTGCTCAAGGTTACTTCGGTTCTGAAGGCATGTTGGCTTATGTTGCTGGCGTACAACGTAAAGAAATCCGCGGCGGTATCGCATGTGTTAAACACCAGGCAATGGCTGGTTCTGACATCGGTGATGACCACAAAGAAATCTTCGCTGGTGACAATGCATTGAAAGCTGGTGATGACGCTAAAAACACAATGAACCAGTTCAGTGCTTAATCTGCTGAATTGATTCACCAAAAAACCCTGCATCTGCAGGGTTTTTTATTTGGAAAAATGCTATTAATAAATAGGAAATGGCAACCTCAAGAAAGTATTCAAGTGAGATCATCCATAATTTCTCCATGATTGGTTTTTATCACAGTTATTATGTGTTTAATTCTTGCATTCTACTGCTATGTCACTGAATATTTAGATATAGCTTGCTCGTATTTGGTCTAAATTCATCCCTCTTTAATTAAAAAGTGACTCGGACTTATGCTGTCTAAATTTTTTATCCACCGCCCGATCTTTGCTGGGGTATTGGCGATTGTCGTGATGGCGATTGGCCTGTTCGCAGTGATGAACCTGCCAGTGGAACGTTATCCGGACATTGCCCCGCCACGGATAACGGTGGCAGCAACCTATAGTGGCGCTTCTGCGGAAACTGTGGAAGAAAGCGTGACCCAGGTGCTGGAGCAGCAGATTAAAGGGATTGACCATTTACTGTATTTTAGTTCGAGTAGTGATTCTTCAGGGCGCAGCCGGGTCAGCATCAGCTTTGAAAATGGTACCGACCCCGATACAGCACAGGTTCAGGTACAAAATGCGATTAATGGGGTATTGAACCGTTTACCGGAAGATGTCCAACGCCAGGGCGTTAACGTGTTTAAATCTCTCGGCGATACCCATATGGTGATCAGCCTGTATGATGAGTCCGGCCGCAGTAACAATATTGAACTTTCTGATTACTTGATGACACATCTGGAGCAGGACATTTCCCGGATTGAAGGCATTGGTGAAGTCGATGTTTTTGGTTCTCAATATGCGATGCGGATCTGGCTGGATCCAGGAAAACTCAAACAGTATAAGCTGATGCCAAGCGATGTTCGTGCCGCCATTGAAGCTCAGAATACTCAGGTGGCTGCGGGCGCGATTGGGGATTTGCCGGCAGTGGATGAACAATACCTGAATGCTAAAGTCACCTCGGGTTCCCGTCTAAAAACCGTTGAAGAATTCCAGAATATTATTGTCAAATCGGATCGTGCCGGTAGTTTTATTTATTTAAAAGATATTGCACGGGTCGAACTTGGTGCTGAAAGTTATCAGTCTTATAGCACCAATAATGGTTATCCTTCGGCAGGTCTTGGAATTTCTCTGGCCTCAGGTGCCAATGCCATTGCCACCTCAAACTTGATTAAAGCTGAAGTTGCCCGTATTTCCCAGCAATTACCCGAAGGCTATAAAATTGCCTACCCACGAGACAATACACCCTTTGTACAAGAGTCGATTAAAGAGGTGGTCAAAACCCTGATCGAAGCGATCATTCTGGTTATCATGGTGATGTTCATTTTCTTGCAGAACTGGCGTGCTACTTTGATTCCTACCGTAACGGTGCCGGTGGTGATTTTGGGAACCATGGCGGTGCTTTATGCACTGGGCATGAGTATCAATACCTTAACTTTATTCGCTTTGGTTCTGGCCATTGGTCTATTGGTTGATGATGCGATTGTGGTGGTAGAAAACGTGGAACGGCTGATGCATGAACAGCATTTGTCTGCCAAAGAGGCGGCGTTAGAGTCCATGCAGGAAATTAGTGGGGCATTGGTCGGAATTACCTTAGTTCTAACCGCAGTCTTTATTCCGATGGCGTTCTTTGGCGGTTCTACCGGGGTGATCTACCGACAGTTCTCCATCACTTTGGTTGCGGCCATGTCCTTATCCTTATTGGTGGCCTTGATTCTAACCCCAGCACTGTGTGCGCTCATTCTGAAACCGAATCCAAAACCGGCAAAATGGGCGGCATGGTTTAACCAGAAGCTGGATCATTTAAAGCATCGTTATCTGCATCTTTCCAAAGTCACGATTCAGCATCAGGTCATTTGTTTACTGCTTTTTGCCGGCTTGATCTGTGTCTTTGCACTGTTTTACCGTGCTTTGCCAACCAGTTTTTTGCCGAGTGAAGATCAGGGGATTTTAAGCCTGCAAATCAAAGTGCAGGAAGGTGCTCCGATGAAAAATACCATTCAGGTCGGAGAAGAGGTTCGTAAATATTTTCTGGATCAGGAACAGGCCAATGTCAGCCTGGTGATGATTCGTTATGGCCGCAATTTCTCGGGAACTGGCCAGAATCTGGCCACCGGTTTTGTGGCATTAAAACACTGGAATGAACGTTCCGGTCAGGACAATACCGCACCCGCGATTCGTGAACGGGCTTTGAAGCATTTTCAAAGTAACCCTAATGCACAAATCAACGTATCCATGCCCGCGTCAGTCAATGGTCTGGGACAAACCGATGGTCTGGATTTCTGGATTCGGGATATCAATGGTAATGGCCGGCAGTATCTGGAACAGCAATTTCAGGCACTGGAAGCTCAGGCTGGCAATTATGCAAGCTTTGAAAATCTGGGTAAACGTTCTAATCCTGAAAAAGCCGAACTACGCGTCAATATTGACCAAAAACAGGCCATGGCCAATGGTCTGACCCAAACGGCAATTAACAGCACCTTATCTAGCGCTTGGGGTGGCAGTTATATCAATGACTTTATTGATCGCGGCCGGATTAAACGGGTGATCATGCAGGGCGATGCCGAATTTCGTTCCAAGCCGGAAGATCTGGCACAATGGCATGTCCGTAATGACCAGAATCAAATGGTGCCTTTTAGTAACTTCTCGCAAGTGGACTGGAGTGGTGGTCCGGAAGTGGTCAACCGTTTCATGGGCTATACCGCACTACAGATGGAAGCGGATCGGGCTCAAGGCAGCAGCTCCGGTCAGGCCATGCAGGATGTAGAGGCGCTGATTGCTGAACAGGACGGCGTAGATGTGGTCTGGAGCGGTTTATCCTTTGAAGAAAAACAGTCCAATAATCAGGCCATCTGGCTGTATCTGATTTCGATAGGTTTTATTTTCCTGTGTCTGGCCGCATTGTATGAAAGCTGGAGTATTCCAACGGCGGTAATGTCAGCAATTCCTCTTGGTATTGGCGGCAATATTATTTTCAGTTATTTGGCTGGCTTCCCGAATGATATCTATTTTCAGATTGCCTTGCTGACCACCATTGGCTTGTCCTGTAAGAATGCCATTCTGATTGTGGAATTTGCTTCGCTGGCACAGCAACAGGGCAAATCGGTGGTGGAGGCAGCATTAGAAGGTGCTTCCTTGCGTCTGCGTCCGATCCTGATGACTTCCTTGGCTTTTGGCGCCGGGATTTTACCTCTGGTCTTTGCCACGGGAGCAGGTGCGGTAAGCCGTCAGGAAATTGGTGTCAGTGTATTCGGCGGCGTAATTTTTGGAACCGTGCTGGTGCTAATTTTTATTCCCTTTATGTATGTGATGATTCGAAGTTTAATGGCTAAAAAAGAACCGGTTGATTCATGATCGTGCGCTCAGAAAAACAATCCATAGCCTGACTCAATCCGGCTGTGATGATTTAGATGCACTGAGAGCAGGGGTAATGTTCGGAGGATGATGCTAAAATCCACGCCTTTGCGCTTATAACCATGGACTGCCTATGCCGAAAATTTCAGAAAAAATACAGCATATTCAACAACAGATCCGTTCTGAAAACCATGCTATGGCGATTGGCTTATTAAATGAGCTGAATGTCGCCGATCAGGCCAGTATTTTAAAAGGTTTGAAGTTAGAAGAACAGATCCGGATTTTTCAGGAACTCAAAGAACCGAGCCGGGTATTCGAGTTTATGCCACTCAGCCAACAAGTCAGTCTGGCTGAGCAATTACCGGTCGCACAGATTATTGCGATTTTAAATGCGCTCGATTCGGACAACTTTGTCGATGTTTATAAACGATGTTCTCCACAGCTGCAGCAGCAGCTCATGGCAAAATTGTCCGAAGCGAGTCGGCAAACCCTAAAAGATCTGGCGATTTATCCTGAAGGGACTGCTGGTGCGCTGATGAGCTCCAGTTTTGTTTCTTTGCATCAGGATCTGTCGATTCATGACGCTATCCAAATGTTGCGTGTGGTGGCCGCAGATCAGGAAACCCTGTATCTGATTTATATTGTTGATGAGCAGGACCAGCTGATCGGGGTAGTCTCTTTAAGGCAGATGATTCAGGCCAGTCCTGAAACCAGCATTGCCGAGATCATGCAAAGAGATGTGATTTACGCCAAGATTGGGGATGACCAAGAAGACGTCGCAAAAACTTTAACCTATTATGATTTTATGGCTTTGCCCATTGTCGATGAGCATAAAAAAATTCTTGGAATTGTCACTTATGATGATGCCATGGACATCATGGAAGCCGAAACCACCGAGGATATTTTAAAGTCAGGGGCGGTTGAGCCTTTAACTGAGTTAAGTTTAAAAACTGCGCCTATTTTTACACTGTACCAGAAGCGCGTATCTTGGCTGGTGATTCTGGTCTTTGGCAGTCTATTGTCCGGCATTGGCATTGCACATTATGAAGAGACCATTGCCGCGCATATTGTTCTGGTTTTTTTCCTGCCATTGCTGGTGGGCAGTGGCGGTAATGCCGGCTCGCAGTCGGCGACCTTGATGGTGCGTGCTTTGGCCACCGGTGATGTAGAGTTTAGAGACTGGTTTAGCCTGCTCAGCCGGGAAACCTTGGTGGCGTTGTGTCTGGGTGGCACCATGGCACTGGCTGTCTCGGTGTTGGGTTATGTCCGAGGGGATATCATGGTGGCTGTGGTTCTAGCGATCAGTATGCTCGGCATTGTGCTGATGGGCTGCCTGATTGGCATGAGTCTGCCTTTTATTCTGAACAAGTTTAAGATGGATCCGGCCAGTGCCTCTGCACCTTTGGTGACCTCTATTTGTGATGCCACCGGTGTGATTATTTATCTATTTGTTGCTTCCAAATTATTGTTTTAATTCACAGATTGCTACAACTTTGGTCTCAAAATAATTTATGCTGATGAAAGTCAGCCCTATTTTTGGAATCACATATGCCTGAGCCTGGACAAAAAACAAAACTGAGTCAACAAGAGGTCATTCGTCTGGAACGTGATCTGGCCAAGTTTGCCAACATGATGGATTCAGTGGTACGTATTCCATTTACCAAGCAAGGGGTAGGGGTAGATGCCGCGCTGAGTACGATTCCGGTCGCTGGAGATATCGCCGGCTTTGTATTGACCTGTTATGCCATTCATAAGGCCAAACAGATTGGGGTGCCGAGTGCCAAGCTGAATCCGGTCATGAAACTGGCGGTGATGGATGTGGTGGTTGGATTTATTCCAGTGGCAGGCACCATTTTTGATATTTTTATTCGTCCCAGTCGCAAGGCGCTTGATGTGGTGCATGTTCATATTCGTGAAGAATATCAGATTCACAGTGATCGACATGTGGTACACCCTTTTTTGCATGAAAGCCTGGAACGCAAACAGCAGCAGTCTGTATTTTGGCGCAATCCTGTAGTGGCCTGGATCTGGATTCATATCCCGGATATTTTAGGCGCCTTGTTCCTGATTCTATTTGTTTTTGCGATTGGGTGGGGTGCGATGGCGTTGTATCAGTGGATCAGCGCATAAAGGCCTATATAAATAATGAATAATTGAATCCAATAAAAAAGCCTGCAAGTGCAGGCTTTTTTCAATCAATGAATAGTATTACTTAAGCACAATCAAGCTGTTGTAGTGCAGCAACACGTTGTTCGATGCTTGGATGCGTCTGGAACAAGGCAGCAAGGCTAAAGCCTTCTTCTTTACCCGCAGAAATCGCAAATGCTTTCATTTCTTTCGGCATGGCATCTGGCATTTCAGACTCTGCCTGTAAGCGCAATAATGCTGAAATCATAGCCTGTTTACCTGCCAAGCGCGCACCTGCTTCATCGGCACGATACTCACGCTGACGGGAGAACCACATCACAATCGACGACGCCAGAATACCGAATACGATATCCAGTACGATGGTAATTACAAAATAGGCAATACCCGGTGCTTCACCTTCTTCACGACCAAAAACGTTACGGTCAATAAAATCACCCGCGACACGTGCGAAGAACATGACGAAGGCGTTCACAACACCCTGAATCAGTGCCAGAGTGACCATATCACCATTGGCGACGTGACCAATCTCATGCGCCAATACTGCACGAAGCTCGTCTTTGTTCATACGCTCAAGCAGACCAGTCGATACGGCTACTAAAGCATCGTTTTTATTCCAGCCAGTGGCAAAGGCATTGGATTGATAAGATGGGAAAATACCCACTTCCGGCATTTTAATGCCTGCACGCTGAGAAAGTTGTGCAACTTCATGGAGCAACCAGGCTTCAGCTTGGTTACGAGGTGCATTCGGGTCAATCAGTTCAGTACCCGTGGTCTTTTTCGCCATCCATTTAGACATGAACAGGGAAATCATTGAGCCAACCATACCGAACACGAAACAGATGACCAGCAGGTTGCCTAGATTCAAGCCACCTGCGCCATGGTAACTACCGACACCGAAGAGTGACAAGATAATGCCAGCTACAACCAGTACCGCGAGGTTGGTTAGCAAGAACAAACCAATCCGCATCATTGAGAAATCCTCTTATTACAGAAAAATAATCTGATTATTGAATGTAAATCATTGAAATCAATATGAGGTGAAATCGATAAGATTTCAAGAAAAAAATAGCAATTCGCTACAAAAAGACAGTATGTTTTTTGTCCATATTGAAAGATAGGTCTTTAAAAACAAAGCTGTTTCAAAATTACTCACTTAAATATATTTTTGCAGATGCTGTCGCATTGGCAGTGGCATAAGAACCCATCGGTGCATCAGTGAAGCTACCATCTGCTCGTGCAATGATCTGACGCTGATATTTTGCCGCCTGAACATTGGATGCCGTCGTGGTTTCAGTTGAATAATTGGCAGAGCTGGCAATGACACGACCAGTATCAGAGGAAGCGGTATATGTACCACTGGTGCTGCCCAGTCCCTGTGCGTACAAGTTCTGATAACGGCTGCTGACACGGCGGACATAGTCCTGAGTTTCACGAAAAGGTGGCACACCCTTATATTTGGCCACATTGCCTTCGCCGGCATTATAACCTGCCAGTGCCAAGGTGGTATTGCCATTAAAGCGTTTCAATAACCAGGCCAGATATTTGGCCCCGGCCATAATATTCTGCTGCGGGTCATAGGCATTGCTGACATTAAAACGACGTGCTGTCGCCGGCATGAGTTGCATCAGGCCTTGTGCACCGACTGGAGAGCGAGCCTGTACATTAAAACCGGACTCGGTATGCATCACGGCTTTGATCAGGCCTTCAGAGACACCATAGGTTTGCGCTGCCTGGCGAATAATCGAATCATAAGCATTTTTATTTCTACTATAGCTCGGCAAGACCGAAGCTTCACTGGAACCCCAATTGCTATAACTATGAATATTACTGTCTGGATAATAGGTCTTCTTTTCAACCTGAAGATGGTTATAGCGACTTTTCTTATTGGTTAATAAGGTGCTGCCATTGCTATCGCGCAACTGATAAATGGTTTGACCGGCATAGACCAACTGGCAACAACTCGCCAATAGCACAGCACTGATTCCATGACACCCCAAAACACGCAAATTTATTTTCATTGTTTATATTAGGTAAACACAATCGAGAAAAATTTAATGATGAGTTTAACAAAAAATTACGGAATGAAAAGACTTGTACGCTGCATTTATAAACGAGTTTGTAAGTGCAAGCCATTTTTTACATTTTAGAGTTAGAAAAAAAATATGATTTAATTTAAAACCTTAGGGTTGACAGGTTTAACTAGTTGATTTTTATTAATAATTAAATTGGTTAAAAAGTGATCAATTTAAAGAAAAGCCTTATCTTTTGAGACGAAGAACTTGTCAAGTGCGTTTCAATCCACAAAGTTATCCACAGCTTTTGTGGACAACTGTGGAAAAGTCCAAAAACTAGGCATCTTGCTGATTAATTGAACTGAAACGTTCAATATATCAATCTAAATAAAACATGAAAATGAAACTAATATGACATTTGCATGAAAATAAATTCTTTTGATGCGATGCGGGCCTGAATCGGCTAAAATTGCGCGGTATTTTTATTTATGGGTGAATCTCGTCTATGTACTCGCCAGTTGAGTCCGAACAAGGATTTAATTTCAAACCTGAACTGCCAACAAGCTCAGCCTACTATCGTTTGTTGAAGAAGCTGCGTCGCCAGGTCGGACATGCCATTCGTGACTTCAAAATGATTGAAGAAGGCGATAAGGTCATGGTGTGTATTTCAGGTGGTAAAGACAGTTACACCCTGTTAGATATCATGTTGCAGTTCAAGCGTATCGCACCGATCAACTTTGATGTCGTGGCGGTGAATCTGGATCAGAAACAGCCAGGCTTCCCGGAAGATGTATTACCACGTTATTTAGAAGAAAATAACATTCCGTATTACATTCTGGAAAAAGACACCTACAGCATCACCAAAAAGTTGACCCCGGAAGGTAAGACTTATTGCGCCGTCTGTTCGCGTCTGCGCCGTGGCTCTTTGTATGGCTTTGCCCAGGAAATTGGTGCGACCAAGGTTGCGCTGGGGCATCACCGTGATGATATTCTGGCGACCTTCTTCCTGAACCTGTTCCATGGCGGCAGCTTGAAGGCCATGCCACCAAAACTGTTGTCTTCTGACAAAAAGAACATTCTGATTCGTCCACTGGCTTATGTGGAAGAAAAAGACATCATCAAATATGCAGAAATGCGTCAATTTCCAATTATTCCATGTAATTTATGTGGCTCTCAGGCGAACCTGCAGCGCGCAATTATCAATGACATGTTACGTGATTGGGATAAGGCACATCCAAAACGTCTGCACAGTATTTTTGGTGCATTGCAAAATGTCTCGCCATCACAGCTGGTCGATCGTGAATTGTTTGACTTTGAAGTGCTGGACAGCCAGCGCGAATTTGACTTCAAAGACAGCTGTTCGACTGAAGAAGCGCTGGAAGGCGAGAAACGCCGGATTAATATGGTCAATCTGGGCTTTGCCGCAGAATAATTTCAGCACACAGATATCAGCCTTCGGGTTGATGTCTGTATGAAAAACAAATAAAAATAGAACTACAAAAATTGAACGACGCGTACAAAATTCGTTAGCCTTTGCGCTAATGATCATGATATAACAAAGCACGAGCATAATAGCTTCAACATGATGTCGTCTGGATAGTCGACACAAATGAACAAATAATTTGAGGAAAGATCATGCCTGCTTTTTTAACTGATGATTGGTTTTCAACTGTAGAAACACTTACTGCGCAAGCTGGTGATTTAAACTTGCCACCAGCTTTGGCGAACCTGGCGATTAATTTGGTTGTAGCGGACACTACAGGTAATACTGAACTATCTTTAGATGGTGGAGCAATTAAAAAAGGTTTGTCTTCAAATGCCAAAACGACTTTGAATATGGACGGCGAAACGTTACGTAAAGTTTTTCTGGAGTTTGATATGGCCGCAGCCATGCAGGCATTTATGACCGGTAAAATCAAAGTACAGGGTGATATGTCTCAATTGATGGCACTTCAAACTGCCAAACCGAGTCAGGAACAAAAAGATCTATTCAAGAAAGTACTTGAAAATACGACAGCTTAATTTTGCTGAACATCAGCTGAAATGAGCACAAAAAAAGCTTACCTTTGAGGTAAGCTTTTTTATCGCCGGATAGAATAAAATCCAGCTCATCAGACCTTAGATATTCACCAATTGTGGTGTGGTCTTGATGTGTTCCAGATAAGCACGAATACGGGTTACATATTGTACTGCCTGACGATAGCGGCCGTTATTGGCTTTATTCTGATCCAGATAGGCATAGAGGTTGACCCAGTTATTTGGATTCTTGCCTTGTGACTGAATGCGTTTTTGTAACTGATTCACTGCACCTGGGCCCATATTATAAGCGACCAGTGCAAACCAGTTGCGATCTGGATAAGGAATATGCTCATAGCGGCTCAGCATTTGATCATAATACTTGGCACCACCCTGAATGCTTTGGGCTGGATCGGTACGATTGCTCACACCCATTGCTTTAGCAGTGCTATTGGTCAGCATCATCAAACCGCGAACACCTGTCGGAGAGACTGAGTTCGGTTTCAGATAAGATTCCTGATAACCAATGGCAGCTAATAAATGCCAATCTAGATCATATTGCTGCGCTGTCTGTTTAAAGCTTGCTTTATAGATCGGTAACCGGTTGCTCAAATCACGTTGAATGGCTGTCCAAGATTCCTCTTTCACCACATTCTGATTATAAAATGAAGCAAGCTGCTTGATGGCACCACTTTGTTTGCCTTTACAGATAAAAGCACTAGCAGTCTGGCTCAAGGGATCTGTGGCAGATTTAAATACCAGATTTAAATTGGTATTCAAGCCATTACTCACCAAAATAGACTGATCACCACAGGTGGCGGAGAATGAAGTCAGGCGCTTATTTTCAATTTCACCTAAATCGGTGGTGGTCATGGCCAGATTGGCTTTGCCCTGAGCAACCCATTGCAGTGCAGTGGCATTATTCGGGACAATTTTAAAATCCAGTTTCACATTCAGACTGTTGGCATAGTTGCGCACCAGGTCATAACCGAAGCCATGCAGATGTTGTCCATCCTGAAATACGGTGGTCGGATTTTCGACTGCAACCACGGTCAGCTTATTGCTATTGACCACATGATCAAACTGAAGTGTGGTCTTACTTGCATTGATACTGTGAAAGGGAATAAATGCAGTGCTCAGTACAAGTGCTTTCAAAGGGAGAGAAGAAATTACAGATCGTAGGCAAAGCCTCGACCCAGTGGATGAACTACTGTGCATGTTGTCTCCGCTACAAGTAATTTATGCCCTAAAAATCACAGCCAACATAGCCAGAAATTTTAACAGTTTGATAAATTCAATAAGGGTTGGGCAGTCATGACGTCATTCAAAATGACAAGAGATTTACGCATCATTATGTAGAAAAACTACATAGATTAAAAAGTAAGCATTTCCGGAAGTAGGTGGCATATTAATGATCTAAAAAACGATTGTCAAATTTTGTACACAAATTATTATTAAAAATAATTTTAAGATACTGAAATATAATGTGATTTTTTTTGAATTTTTTCATTGTTTTGAAATGGTAAATAAAATAAGCTGTTTGTAAGTTAATACACTGAAAATTTGATCAGCACGACGTATGAAATCCAACTTAATCACCCGTGGTGGACACGATAAATTGGTGGCAGAACTTAAGAATCTCTGGCATGAAGAGCGTCCGGAAATCACCAGAAAAGTGAACTGGGCAGCGAGTCTCGGCGACCGTTCGGAAAATGCCGATTACCAATATAACAAGCAAATTTTGCGTAAGATTGACCGCCGGGTCAGATACCTAGGCAAGCGTCTTGAAGAGCTAAAAATCATCGATTTTTCTCCAGAGCAGGAAGGCAAGGTCTATTTTGGAGCTTGGGTCGAGATTGAAAATGAAGAAGGCGAGCAGAAAAATTTACGTATTGTCGGAGTCGATGAAATTTATGATCATCATCCGCAGCATATCTCGATCAGTTCGCCCATGGCACGTGCGTTGTTGGGCAAGCAGGTAGATGATGAGGCTGAAGTGCTGACACCTTCTGGAAAGAAACGCTGGTTCATCAATTCAATTCGTTATGAAAAACCAGAAAATTCAGCAAATTAATGGAATTGATTTTATTTTGTGCAATTGATGCAGTGAAAGCATGAAAATATTTGCCAAGCGTGATTTTTGTTTATATCATGTCGGCCATGGAAGCGTGGCAGAGCGGTTTAATGCACCGGTCTTGAAAACCGACGAGGGTGTGAGTCCTCCGTGAGTTCGAATCTCACCGCTTCCGCCAAATTCTAAAAACCCAGTCAATTGACTGGGTTTTTTTATGCCTTTATTTTTATATTCATTATCAAGCTAATTCTGATTCATGTCGTTGCTTTATCTTGAATTAAATACCTCTTGGCATCGTTTAAGTATTAACTTCTTTAAATAAAAATACATTTCAGCTTTTGTTTCGACTGATTTTTAACTGAATGAACAGCTTTTGCTAAAAGTTTTGCTAAATTTTATTGCCAAAAATCCGATTTATTTATATGATGGCGGCCAAGGAAGCGTGGCAGAGCGGTTTAATGCACCGGTCTTGAAAACCGACGAGGGTGTGAGTCCTCCGTGAGTTCGAATCTCACCGCTTCCGCCAAATTCTAAAAACCCCAGTCGAAAGATTGGGGTTTTTCTTTTTAGGCAGCAATGATTCAATACTTTATTCATCAATAACCAGCTCATAGCTTAAAACTTGAAAAATGGACGCATGTGCCAAATATAGAGTCAGAGACATCAACGCGCTATCATATGCCCAAGCATCATATGGATCTCATTATGAAAATTGTCGCAGATGAAAATCTGGCATTTACCGATTATTTCTTTTCTGAATTTGCAGACATTCGTCATTGTCCAGGCCGTAGCTTAATGGCACAGGATGTTCAGGATGCAGATGCATTATTGGTACGCTCAGTGACTCAGGTCAATGAAGCACTGCTACAGAATAGTTCGATCAAGTTTGTAGGCAGTGCCACTATTGGTACAGATCATCTGGATATTGCTGCATTGGAACAGCATGGGATTCAGTGGAGCAATGCAGCCGGCTGTAATGCACAAGCTGTGGCTGAATATGTCATTACCGCATTACTGCATGTACGTCCTGAGTTAGTAGATGCCAATGCAACATTTAGCCTGGGTATAGTCGGTTTGGGTAATGTTGGAACCCGTCTGGCTTATATGGCAAAACTTTTGGGCTGGCGCGTGATTGGCTATGATCCTTTGGTTCAAAGAACGCAGGTTGATCAAGTTGAATTTAATGAATTGTTGCAGCAAGCAGATGCGATTTCGATTCATGTCCCTTTAACTCAAACGGGTCTTTATCCAACTTACCATTTATTCAATACGGCTACATTGGCGCAAATGCAGCCTGATGCAATTCTGATTAATTCTGCACGTGGGCCAGTGATTGAAGAGGCCGCCCTGATCCAGGATCTTAAAGCGACACAACGAACCGTGATTTTAGATGTTTTTGAACACGAACCGGTTATTTCAGCAGAGCTTCTGGATCTGCTGACGCTGGTGACGCCGCATATTGCCGGTTATAGCCTGGAAGGCAAGGCGCGTGGTACTCAAATGAACTATGACGCTTTCTGTCAAACTTTTGCTTTTGCAGCACATAAACAGTTCGAAACCCAGCTTCCGGTCTGCGAGCAGTTTTTCCAAAATCAGGATTTAAAAATGGTGCTAAAGCAATATTTAACGCAAATTTATGATATTGCCCGTGATGATCAAAATATGCGTGCTTGTGTCAAGGATGGCAAAGTGGATCAGCAGGCTTTTGATCATTTAAGAAAAACCTATCCGCTGCGTCGTGAATGGGCTGCACATGGTGGGCCAAAAGCATGAATAGCACTTATCAGCCGACGTGTGACCTGAATGCCATGCGTGCACGTGCCACCTTATATGCACAAATCCGTCAATTTTTTGCTGAGCGGGATGTATTAGAAGTCGAAACACCAATTTTATCTCAAGCCGGTGTGACCGATGTGCATTTGGCTTCAGTACAGGCGCAGCGTCATGTACTGGCTAAAGCACATACGCATTATTTACAGACCTCACCTGAATTTGCCATGAAGCGTTTATTGGCCAGTGGCAGCGGGCCTATTTACCAGATTTGTAAAGTCTTCCGTGATGATGAGCATGGGCGTAAGCACAATAGCGAATTTACCATGCTGGAATGGTATCGTCCGGGCTTTAGCTTAAAAGATTTGATGTTCGAAGTAGCCGATCTGCTTAATGTGACGCTTAAAGCACGTTTTGCTGAAATCCGTCCAACCATTTTGAGCTATAAACATGCCTTTATGGATCGTCTGGATATTAATCCATTGCAAGCGACCTTGCAGGAACTGAAAGACTGCTGTCGCCGTGTCGGTCTAAATCTGGATTTGGGTGAGGATCGGCTCGGCTATATCGACCTGTTATTTTCACATATGGTGGAGCCAAGTCTCGGTTTTGATACCGCAGTATTCCTGACCGATTTTCCGCCTGAAATGGCCTCTCTGGCGAAAACCCGAATCGATGAAGATGGGGAACTGGTCGCTGCACGTTTTGAGTTGTATATCGAAGGTTTAGAATTGGCTAATGCCTATGATGAGCTGATTGATGCCGAAGTTTTGCGCTCACGCTTTGAGGCGGATAATGCAGAGCGGGCCAGACTTGGGCTGCATGTTATGCCTATTGATGAGTATTTACTGGCGGCTTTACCGAATATGCCGGAATGTTCAGGGATTGCTTTGGGAATTGACCGCTTGCTCATGATCGCGACCAATCAGATGAAACTGGAGCAAGTGATTAGTTTCCCGGCGGATATTTCCTGATCGGGATTTGATTTTCCTTAAGCTCTTTAGAGGGCTGGGTCTCTGCACTAAATGATTGAAGCAATAAAAAAGCACCCTCGGGTGCTTTGTCTTTATTCAATAGATACAGTTTGTTGGGCTTTAAGTTCACCCAGTGCCTGAATACGCCGTTCAATCAGCATTTCGCCAATATCCGGGCCTTGAATATCGGCAGGCAGGTCTTGTGCTTTAATGGCACGTACTATCTGCATGGCATCAAGTACATATTGTGCTTGTGGATAGGCACGATCTTCCAGTCCTAAACGGCCACGTGAATCACATTCACAGGCCTGTACAAAAGCTTCGACACGCTCGGGACGACGTAAAACGTCCAGACGCTGCAATAATCGCCATAAAGTACCGGGTTTGAGATTAAATGCCTGATGACATTTCAGATGCTCTTTACATACTGCCAACGCCAGTTGCTTGGTATAGGTCGGTACTTTTAAGCGATCACACAGATCATTGACCGGCTTGATGCCACGTTCTTCATGCATGATATGCCGCGGTAATTCTTCAACCGGGGTTAATGCTTTGCCCAAATCATGCACTAAAACGGCGAAACGTACATCCAGGCTATAGTTTTGACGACACGCCTGCTGCAAGGACATCATGGTGTGAATGCCGCAGTCAATTTCCGGATGATATTCAGGGCGTTGCGGAATACCATATAAGGCATCTATCTCAGGAAATAAGACTTTTAAAGCGCCACATTGACGCAATACTTCAAAATACACATCAGCATGACGTTCTGTTAAGGCACGTGAAGTTTCTTTCCAGACCCGCTCCGGTGTTAATGCATTCAATTCACCGGATTCCGTCAAGCGCTGCATGAGTGCTAAAGTTTCATCCGCAATCACAAAACCTGCACTGGTATAGCGGGCCGCAAAACGGGCAATTCGCAGCACCCGTAATGGATCTTCGACAAAAGCATCGGAAACATGACGCAGCACCCGGTTATTCAAATCTTGCTGACCGCCATAAGGATCATAAATCTGACCGGCATCATCCATCGCCATGGCATTAATGGTCAGGTCACGACGGATCAAATCCTGTTCCAGGGTCACACTGATATCGGTATGAAAGTCAAAACCATGATAACCGGTGCCGGATTTACGTTCGGTACGGGCCAGTGCATATTCTTCTTTTGTTTTGGGGTGTAGGAAAACAGGAAAATCTTTGCCTACGGGCTGATAGCCTAAGTCAAGCATTTGCGCCGGAGTTGCACCAACGACCACATAATCTTTTTCGTGATAGGGGTGTCCGAGCAAATGATCCCGAACTGCACCGCCTACTAAATAAACTTGCATGAAAAAACCTCTATTCTTACAAGCATCATGCTACAGAATAGAGGTTTTCTCAAGTTAAGAAACGAGGCGGATGCGTCGTTATCTTGTCATTGGATTAAAGCGCGTCTTGTTCCGCTTGCTGGATTTCTGCAACGGTAAGTGCAGTCATGTTCACCACGCGACGCGTAGTCGCAGTCGGAGTCAAGATATGTACCGGCTTCGCAGCACCCAACAGAATTGGGCCAATCGTCACGTTGTTGCCTGAAGTTGCTTTCAACAAGTTAAACGAAATGTTGGCAGCATCCAGATTCGGCATGATCAGTAAGTTTGCAGAACCTTTAAAACGTGAGTTCGGGAAGGCAAACTGGCGAATATTTTCATCCAGTGCAGCATCACCGTGCATTTCACCTTCAACTTCTAGCTCAGGCGCGATTTCAGACAGGATGTCATATACCTTACGCATTTTTTGCGCGCTGGCATCATGCTGGTCTGAACCGAAACTTGAGTGAGAAAGCAGGGCAATACGTGGGGTCATACCAAAACGGCGCACTTCTTCAGCAGCCAGAATGGTCATTTCCGCCAGCTGTTCAGCCGTTGGATTGGTGTTGACATAGGTGTCGGCAATGAACAGGTTGCGATCTTCAAGCATCAAGGCATTTAGGGTAAAGAAAGTGTTATGACCTTCTTTTTTGCCAATGATGTTGCTGACGAAGTCCAGATGAATGTCGTAGCTTGAATAAGTACCACAGAGCATGCCATCTGCCATGCCATGTTTGACCAGCATCGATGCAATTAAGGTAGAGCGACGACGCGCTTCACGCTGTGCATATTCAGGCGTTACGCCTTTACGCTGCATGATCTGGTAATAATCGTCTGCAAACAACTCATAATCCGGATTCTTTTCCTGATCAACAATCGTGATATTCACGCCATCTTCAAGACGTAGACCCAATTTTTTGATATTGGCTTCAATCACGGCTGGACGACCGACCAAAATAGGGATCGCCAAACCATCATCGACTGCAATTTGAACGGCGCGAAGTACACGCAGGTCTTCACCTTCCGCATAGGCAATACGCTTAGGATTCGATTTTGCCTGTTCAAAGATCGGTTTCATCACGAATGCCGAGTTATAGACAAACTCAGACAAACGTTGACGATAATGCGAGAAATCTTTAATTGGACGTGTTGCTACACCCGAATCCATGGCTGCTTGTGCCACTGCAGGTGCGATTTCAAGAATCAGGCGCTGATCCAGTGGACCCGGAATCAGGTATTCACGGCCAAATGATGCCGATTTCTCACCATAAGTTGCAGCATCCGCTTCGACGTGTGCCATACGCGCAATTGCATGTACACAGGCAATTTTCATTTCTTCGTTAATCGTGGTTGCACCAACGTCTAATGCCCCACGGAAGATGTACGGGAAGCAAAGTGCGTTATTGACCTGGTTTGGATAGTCAGAACGGCCAGTGGCCATGATCACATCATCACGAACTTCGTGTGCATGTTCAGGCAGAATTTCTGGATCCGGATTCGCCAGCGCGAAAATGATCGGATCTTTGGCCATCACCTTAACCATTTCTTTGGTCAGGATGCCGGCAGCAGAAAGACCAAGGAACATGTCTGCACCCGCGATCACATCACCAAGCTGAGTGGCTTCAATGTCCTGTACATACGCTTTTTTAGATTCATCCAGACCTTCACGATGCGTGGTCAGCAGACCACGTGAATCGGCAACGATGATGTTTTCTTTTTTAGCGCCCAAAGCACACAGCAGATTTAAGCAAGATAGCGCTGCTGCACCCGCACCTGATGCCACAATCTTGATTTCGTCAATTTTTTTGCCATTAATTTGCAGGGCATTCAGTAACGCAGAACCGACAATAATTGAAGTACCGTGCTGATCATCATGGAATACCGGAATATTCATGCGTTCACGCAGTTTTTGCTCGATGTAGAAGCATTCTGGCGCCTTGATATCTTCAAGGTTAATCCCGCCAAAAGTCGGCTCTAAGGATGCGATAATGTCTACAATTTTATCTGGATCATTTTCAGCGATTTCGATATCGAATACATCAACACCGGCGAATTTTTTAAATAATACGCCTTTGCCTTCCATGACTGGTTTAGAAGCCAGAGGACCAATATTACCCAGGCCCAGCACCGCAGTACCGTTGGTCACTACAGCGACCAGATTACCGCGTGCGGTATACAATGCAGCAGTTGAAGGATCGCGTTCAATCTCAAGACATGGTGCAGCTACGCCAGGCGAGTAAGCAAGGGCTAAGTCACGTTGGTTGACCAATTGTTTGCTTGGTGTAACGCTGATTTTCCCCGGGGTAGGAAACTCGTGATAGTAAAGGGCCTGTTGCTTTAAAGATTGTTCGTCCATCAGTCTCTCGATCGTTGTAAAGATTACCCGGTCAGCGGGTAAAAAATTTATTTATGTCCCCGAATATACCATTTGTTCGCCAGTTCGCACAGCCAAAGACGGCCGTTTTTCCAACAATCTTATTGGGGTAGGGTATAAACTTAGACTTGATAAGTATAAGAATCATTGGTCATATTTTGTGTCAAATACGCAGTGGCGTCCTCTTCTGGCAGCGGTTTGGAGAATAAATATCCTTGAGCGATATCACAGTCTAAATCATGTAGATATGCTAACTGCTCTTCAGTCTCGATGCCTTCCGCGACCACGGTCATGCCCATGGCTTTACCCATCGCCACCATGGCACTGACAATGGCTTCCTGTTTGTTTTCACCAATCTTGGACACAAAACTGCGGTCAATTTTTAGGGTATCAATCGGGAAATCAGCAAGATAGGACAGGGATGAATACCCCGTGCCAAAATCATCCAGAGCAATATGGATCTGTCGCTGTTTGATTTCGTTCAGCAGGTTTTTGACTGCTTCCGAATTTTCAATTAAAGACGATTCGGTAATTTCCAGTTCCAGACTGGCACCTGAAATCTGGTTGTCGGCAATGGCCTGATCCAGGTCATCGAGTAACTGACCGCGGCGCAATTGCTGCGCCACGACGTTGACTGATACACAAATATGATTAAAGCCCAGGTTGTTCCATTGGCGAATCTGTTTGGCTGTCTGCTGGATGACCAGACGGCCAATATCTGAAATCAGGCTGGTCTGTTCGGCTAAAGGGATAAACAAGCCGGGTGGAATAATGCCTTTTTCGGGATGATTCCAGCGAATCAAGGCTTCAAAGCCATAAATGCGCTGATCACTGAAATTAATTTTTGGCTGATAATAAACAATCAGCTCATTATTCTGGATGGCTTTACGCAAATCCCGTTCCAGAAAAATCCCCGTTTCTTGTAGACCATCACTTTGATTAGAATAAAAGTGAATGGTATTGCCGCCCAGATTTTTAGCTTCGTTCAGGGCCTGTTCGGCACAGTTGTTTAAATAATCGAGTTGACGACCATGATCTGGATAAAATGCCACGCCCATGGAAAGCGTGATCACATAATCCTGACCGTAAATATTAAATGGAGTGGTAAATGCCTGCGCGATGCGTTCACAGTGTCGCTGTACTGAAGGGCGAATATGTGAAATCTCATAGATAATCGCAAAATCATCACCATTCAGATGCGCCACAAACAAGGCTTCTGCATTGTTCATGCGCAGGCGCTGCGCGACCTGACGTAAAAGTTCATCCCCGCCATTATTGGATAGATATTCATTTAATGGACGGAAGCGATCGATATTCAGGCGAATCACGGCCATCTGCTGAATGGAATCTTTTTGCGAGACCAGATATTGATGCAGCTGATAGTTATAATAGAAACGATTCGGTAAATCGGTCAGTGGGTCATAATTTTCCAGATAAGACAGGCGCTGTTCCTGTAATTTGCGTTCGGTCAGATCCGAGACAATCCCGACATAATGGGTAATCCGGCCTTCATCATCGGTGACGGCATTGATGTGTAACCATAAGGCGGATTGTTTGCCCGACATGAATTTGGCGTATACCTCGCCATCATAGGAGCCAATCTTTTGAAGCTGTTTGATAATACTGGCATGGTTGCTGCGCTGTTCAGCTTTATTTTGTGCAACAAGATCGAATAAAGACTTACCGATGATCTGCTCACGCTCAAAGCCACTCAGGTATTCATAGTGAGGATTGACATCAATATAATACAGTTCAGGATTAAGAATAAAAATCCCTTCCGCGGCCTGTTCCAGTACACTGGCAACCAGTTTTAAACGTTCTTGAGAAATACGTTCCTGCTGAATATCACGACGAATACCCACCATTCGCAAAGGTTTGTTATTTTTAGGATCACGGCTAATCACGCGGCCAATATCATGCACCCAGTTCCAGCTGCCATCACTGAGCAGAATCCGGTAAGTGGCATCATAACGCTCAATCTGGCCACGTAAATGCTGTTTCATGTTGCGCTTAAAATAGTCCAGATCATCGGGGTGAATCAGATGCTCTAATTGCAGATGATGATCTTTGGAATCACGCAGAATTTTTTCATCTTTATGATTGGTTAATGTAATGAGACGGTCTTTGATATTCCAGTCCCATGGGCGAATGCCGGCAATCTCATGGGCAAGATCCAGGTTCTGTTGCTGATTTTTCAAATGATGATTAATCTGTTCAATATCATAGGTACGTTCCCGTACTTTTTGTTCCAGTAATTGATTGTTGAGCTGTAATTGTAATTCAATATCTTTGGATTTATTGACTTCAGTTTGCAGTTGCTGGCACAGCTCATCAGTCCAGGCCACTTGCTGTTCGGCATTTTTAACCAGCAGACTGTTTTCTGCATACAAGCGCGATGTCCGGCGATGAATACGATAACTACTATTGGCACACAGCAGAATGACAATCACCGCAAAATTTAAGGCCAGACCGAAGAAGGGATTGGAAAGGCTGACATGATAAATTTGCGACAATAAAAAAGGGAATAAAGAGGGTAAAAATACCAGGCAGAAATAACTGAGTTTTTGGGTCAGATAAGTCAAGCCAAATGCCTGAGTCACAATCAGGAGCAGAGCAGACAAGGTCAGTGCTTCAATATCTTCGAATGCAGGATTGGCCTGCGGCAAATAGTAATAAATTGTATAAATACCGACAGCAATACAGCTCCCGACGGCAAGACTCTGAATCTGTAACCAGCGATGTGCGCCTTTCAAATCATATTGTTCAGGCTTAAAATAAAGTGTGCTCACCAACCAGCACATACTGACCAGTAGCTCGGTCAGAATAAACCAGGTATTAAAATAGGTATTGGAAGGACGATATTGAAGGTGATAAATACAAAAAATATAAAGGCAAATCACCATTATACTGATTAAAAAATAGCGACTATGGCGAAGTGTGTTCGCAATCTGAGCATGATGCAAATGCTGCTGGATATAGTCGTCTTGCTTATCAACCATGTGATTCAATGCCTGTATTCATCCTAAACGTTTTTCCCTATGTATTGTTCTTATAAAAAAACTCCAGGAAATGTGTAAAATTAACTCATCAATAGTTATTATTCTTTCGTCGAGATTAGAGGTCTTAGGAATAAAAATCAACAAAATTAAAGACAAATTTTTACTGGCCTGATGAACTAGAGATTATAGTTCAAAATTGAAAGGGCCACGACAGGGGCTGTTTCGGTACGTAGTACGCGTTCACCAATACACCAGTTTAGAAAACCTTTTGCATTTGCCGCTGTAATTTCTGCCTCACTGAGACCGCCTTCAGGGCCAATCAGCAGGGCAATATCTAGGGTCGCATCTGCCAGTACATCTGTTTCATCTTTATTGGGGGCCAAAACCAGTTTGGTCTTGGGTAGCTCGGTTTCCAACCATTTTTCAAGTGATATTGGTGCTAAAATTTTAGGCACAATATTCAGTCCACACTGTTCACATGCTGCAATCGCGATCCCTTGCCAGTGATCCAGTTTTTTCTGGTCACGATCATACTTCAAGCGCATTTCACAACGATCCGAAGTCAGCAGCTGAATTTCGGAAACGCCCAATTCCACAGCTTTTTGAATCGCGTAATCCATGCGGTCGCCTTTGCTCATCACCTGACCGAGAAAGGCCTGAAACTTGGGTGTGCGATTGGCCGGATTAAATGTATTGACCGATACTGTGGCTGATTTTTTAGCAACCTCAGTTAAGGTCACTTCATATTCGCCACCCCGTCCATTGAACAGGGTCGCGGCTTCGCCCGCTTGAGCACGTAATACCTTTACCCAATGATGAAAAACGGTTTCCGTTAACTCAACCGTAGTATCAACATTTAAGTCTGCTTCAATAAAAAAACGTGGCATGTAAGGATTACTCTCAGATGGAACAAAACAAGACTGCATTGCTATTTACACCCTCTTTGTGTTGTTCCCAAGGGGAGAAAATGGGTGAAATCAATGCAGCCTAAAAACTTATGCTAGACCTAAGTCTTTTACAAGTTGGCGTGTAGGATCAGTGGTGTTCATGGTGTAGAAGTGCAAGCTTGGTGCACCACCTGCAAGCAGACGCTCACAGAATTTAACCACAACTTCGTGGCCAAAGGCTTTGATGCTGGCAGTATCATCACCATAGGTTGCCAGTTGCTTGCGAATCCAGCGTGGAATCTCGGCACCGGTACCGTCCGCAAAGCGGATCAGGTTGCTGGCATTGGTGATTGGCATAATGCCCGGCGCCACAGGAATATCAATTCCGGCTTTCTGGATGCGCTCTACAAAGTAGAAATAAGCATCTGGATTGAAAAAGAACTGGGTTAATGCTGCATTGGCACCAGCTTGTACTTTTTCAACAAAGTGCTGGATGTCTTGATCAAAGCTTTCTGCCTGAGGATGCATTTCCGGATAAGCTGCGACTTCAATTTTGAAATGATCGCCTGAATATTCACGGATAAAGCGAACCAGATCAGCGGCATAGGGTAATTCACCCAAACCAACCTGACCTGATGGCAAGTCACCGCGGAGGGCAACAATACGGTCAATGCCTTGTGATTTGTACAGATCAAGCAGTTCTGCAATACGCGCTTTGTCATCGCCGATACATGACAGGTGAGGGGCAACCGGTGCACCTTTGCCATTAAAATCGTTGATGGTAGACAGGGTGCGTTCACGAGTTGAACCACCTGCACCATAAGTTACAGAGAAAAATTCTGGATTGAGCAATTGTAGTTCTTGATGAACCACTTTGAGTTTTTCCGCACCCACATCAGTTTTGGTCGGGAAGAATTCAAATGAAATTGGAATCTGTTTAGACATGTTCAAATCCTTTTTATAAATACTTTTTAATTAGTTTTACCTCTCCTAAATCCTCTCTTGCGCTGAGCTTCAAAGCAGTGCTTTAAGCACGCTCAGGAGAGGATTTACCCTCGATGACATACATTTGGTAATGAATGTTCCCTCTCCCTATGGGAGAGGGTTAGGGAGAGGGTGGAGTTTAATTAGTATTTATAAGCATCAGACTTGAATGGACCTTCAACTTGAACGCCTAAGTAATCCGCTTGCTCTTGAGTTAATTGAGTCAGAACACCACCAAAACCTGCAACCATTGCAGCAGCGACTTCTTCGTCTAATTTCTTAGGAAGAAGCTCTACACGAATTTGCGCAGCTTTTTCAGATTCTGGAAGATCAGCAAATTTCTCAGCGAATAAATGCATTTGACCCAATACCTGGTTGGCAAATGAACCATCCATAATACGTGATGGGTGACCAGTCGCATTACCAAGATTCACCAAACGACCTTCAGATAAAAGGATGAGGTAATCGTTTTCATTTTCTGAACGATATACTTGGTGTACTTGTGGCTTCACTTCAACCCACTTGTAACCACGTAAGTAGTTGGTGTCGATTTCAGTATCAAAGTGACCGATGTTACATACCACAGCACCCGCTTTTAGTGAATCAAGCATCGCTGCATCACAAACATGGTAGTTACCAGTTGTTGTTACGATCAGGTCAGTGTTTTGAAGAAGGTCAGTATTTACGTCTTCTTTCTTGCCTGTTTGCACGCCATTTTTGTATGGAGATACAACTTCGTAACCATCCATGCATGCTTGCATCGCACAGATTGGATCAACTTCAGTAACACGTACAATCATGCCTTCTTGACGAAGTGATTGAGCAGAACCTTTACCCACGTCACCGTAACCGATCACAAGCGCACGACGGCCAGATAACAGCATATCTGTACCACGTTTAATTGCGTCGTTAAGTGAGTGACGGCAACCGTATTTGTTGTCGTTTTTAGATTTAGTAACAGAATCGTTTACGTTGATTGCAGGAACTTTCAACGTGCCATCACGAAGCATTTCGTACAGACGTTGAACACCTGTCGTGGTTTCTTCAGTCACACCGTGAATTTTAGCAATCACTTCTGGGTATTTTTCATGAACAAGTAGCGTTAAGTCACCGCCATCGTCAAGAATCATGTTGGCATCCCAAGGCGTGCCATTGACATTGATTTGTTGTTCAAGACACCACATGTATTCTTCTTCAGTTTCGCCTTTCCAAGCAAAAACAGGAATACCCGCAGCAGCAATTGCAGCAGCAGCATGGTCTTGAGTAGAGAAGATGTTACATGAAGTCCAGCGAACTTCGGCGCCCAATTCAACCAGTGTTTCAATAAGAACAGCAGTTTGAATGGTCATGTGGATACAGCCGAGAATTTTCGCGCCTGCAAGTGGTTTAGCAGCAGCATAGCGTTTACGCAGACCCATAAGGGCTGGCATTTCAGCTTCTGCAAGTTTAATTTCTTTACGGCCGTAATCAGCAAGTGAAATATCAGCAACTTTGTAATCTGTAAATGAAGCAGTAACCGCGTTCATCAGGATCTCCTAGGAAAAAATAGATTGGATCGTTCTGTTCGCGGATGCCGTTGTTGATCAGAACGAATGTCTGACCGATGGTCGAGCCTAGCGATTTTACATTTAGTACCTGTAAAACGTCGCAGCATCCCTCGACTAGCGCAGTATTGTACTTGGAAAATGATTTTGTTCCAATCTTAAATTGATTAATATCTGACTAATAAGAAAATTTTGAGAATAAACTATGACTGATGGTTTTGAGTATGCAATCAAAGACTGGGCTGAAATTAAAGATGATTATAAGAATGGCAATTTAATTATCGGGAATGGTTCGAGTATTGCTTTGCATCAAGATTTTAACTTTCGTTCTCTAAAAGAAAAAGCGGAAGAATTAAAGTTATTTGATGAGGATATAGCAAAATTATTTAAAGAATTTGAAACTGATGATTTTGAATTAATTTTACGATTGGTTTGGCATACGAAGCTAGTAAACAAGCATTTGGGAATAATTGATCAAAAAATTGATTCAGCTTACGAAAATATAAAAGAAGCTCTTATTAAAGTGGTGAAGGAAGTTCATTGTGTACATTCTGATATCGCGGATCAATTACCTCAGCTATATCAATTTACAAAACAGTTTAAAACTATAGTCTCCCTTAATTATGATTTAATTCTGTATTGGATTCTTATGTATGGGAATCGGGAAAGAGACGGTCATAAATTTAAAGATTGTTTTCAGGATGGCGGTATCTTTAGCAGTAGTTGGCAAGATATGCGTGAACCGATATATGATCAAAAAGAAGTAACTTTGAGTCTTTATCAACATGGTAGTTTATCTATTTTCAGAGATGCAAAAAATACCGAAACTAAAGTTCAAAGAGGGGATTTTGAGGGTTTGTTAGAAGTTATTACTTCACAATGGGAAGATAATAAAATTCCTTTATTTGTTGCCGAGGGTACGGGAACTAAAAAGCTTGAATCTATAAAAAGTAGTCCCTATTTGAGTACTATTTTCTATGAAGTTCTACCAGATTTAATAACTCAAAAAGCTAATTTAGTCATTTATGGCTGGAGATTAGGCGAGCAGGAATCACATTTGGTAAAGTAGATATTTAAGAACAAACAATCAGGTAAGGTGGCTATTTCTATATTTCAAAATAATCAGGAAGAGTGCCATCGAATTTATAGGCTTATAAAAAATGAAAAAGTAGCTCCAAATATCGAAATAGAATTTTTTGACAGCCAAAGTTCAGGTTGTTGGAATAATCCTTAAATAAAAAGCCCATCATCTGACGGGCTTTTTTTACTTATTTAGCTTCAGCAGCATCTGCTTTTTGAGTCCAGAACTCGGCCTGTTCTTCATTACCATCTACGCCTAAACCATTGGCATAAATAAATGCAAGATCGCGCATCGCTTGAACTTCGCCCCATTCCGCAGCCTGTTTAACTAAAGAGATTGATTTTTCTACATCTTTTTCAATCACATCACCGCGACGGTAAAAACCGGCCAGCTCTAAAGTCGCAGCAGGGTGCTTCTCGATATTGGCCTTACTTAACCAGTAATAGGCTAACTCAAAGTGAGCTTTAGATTCTTCCGGATCTTCTTCAGTCAGTTCTTTGGCATAAACGGTATAACCTTCACCTAACCAGTACATCGCATCAACCAGTCCGCCGTTGGCAGCTTTCAATGCCCATTCTTCAGCCAGAATGATGTCATCATCATGCTCGCTTTGCATATACAGTTCAGCCAATTCAAATTGCGCTTCAGCATTGCCTGCTAAGGCAAGATTGGTCAGGGCAGCAGAGGGAGAAACACGCTGGGTCATATCAACATCTCAAAAATATTATGCGTAGACTAAAGGTTTAAATTAAAAAAGCCAATCCGAAGATCAGCTTTTCAAGTATGAGGGGGTAAATTAGAATTTTAGACCAAGCAAATGATTGCTGAAATCACGGCGATTACCACACAGATTGAGGCGATTACTTTAATTTTACTTTCCAGATAGCTCAGGCTTAAACCAACGACCAATGCTGCAAAAGTTAAACTGCCCAGCCAATAACTGATCATGTTACTGATTGTACCTGCGAACAGGCACAGGATGAGCGCAATCGTTAATATCACCCAGCCAAGAATGCTGGCTATTTTGGTTTTGGGAGCATCTAGCTCTTTAGCAAAGATCTGTTTCTGATGTTTGGACATCGACGCGGCAAGTGCAAACATACCGAGAGAAGTCAAAGCCCAAATCAATAAGAAGAACATCATGCCTGATTCTCCTTGAGCATCACTTTAGATTTTTTAGGCGGCAAGCCTTTATGGTTTTTCACTTTCTTGAATGCAAACCAGAACAGGATCGCGAGCGCCCACATCGCCAGATCAAAAGAAGCAATCATCCACTGACCATGCATGATGCTGTTCCAGATTGCCTGACCGCCGGTCAGGAAGTTCACAATTGGGAGTAGGGCAAATGCTGCTGTTGCAAGCAGGAGCAGCTCTAGCCAGGCCTGACGATTGCTACGAATCATGGCATAAACTAAAGTCAGCAACCAGATGATAAAGAAGCTGCGAATTTCCCAGTTCAAACGCATGTCCATGTCTGCCGGAATAAAACGGTTGGCATAAAAGTAGGCAGCACAGGCAATCGGTAAACCGATAATTGCCGCGATATTAGTCACTTCCACAAGACGATAACCAAAAGATTTATAGCCTTGCTTTTGTTGTTGTGGTGCGCGTTTGACACACCACAGAATCAAACCAGTCGCAATCATGAATGTGCCGACCACACCAGACATGAACAATAACCAGCGTAGAGCCAAGTCCACGCCACGTGCTTCATGCAGTGTGGTAAATACGTTATAAATACCGTTTGCAACCGAGGGTGTTTTCAGTGTGGTTTGATCCGGCTTTAATTCACCCGTCACGCCATTGAAAGCCAGACTCGGATAAACATTGCGATAGGCTACGCTGACCCCATTTAAGGCACGAAGCTCAATTTCAGCTTTGGCGGTATTTGGCTGGATGATGTTAATTGTAGTAACCGGATTGTTTTTCCATTGCTTTTCTGCTGCTGCAAGAATGGGCGCTAAGTCTGCCAATGGCGCAGGGCGGGCAGGTGGCGCATCACCACGTGAACGGCGAGCTTCACCCCGTGCAGACATATCACCACGTTCACCACGACTCTCTCCCTCGCCACGCAGTCGACGCTGGTCACTATCACCGGATTCAGCCTGAACGCTATTGTCCTGAATCAAGCTCTTACGCTGATCTTGCAGAAATGCACCTCGATTTTCATAAATCTGGTTGACACCCCAAGGCATCAGGGTAAACAGCAGCAGTAACAAACCGCTAAAGGTAATCATGATATGGAACGGCAGGGCAAATACCGCCGTTGCATTATGGGCATCCAGCCAGGAGCGCTGACCTTTGCCAGAACGGAAAGTAAAGAAATCCTTAAAAATTTTCTTATGGGTAATGACACCGCTGATAATCGCCACCAGCATGAGCAAGGTTGCAATGCCGATAATCCAGCGCGCCCAGATTCGGGGCAGTCCGTACAGTTCAAAATGAAAACGGTATAAGAATGAACCACCGCGTGTTTCACGGGCTTGCAGCACTTCACCGGTTGCACTGTCAATGGTTAGGCGGGTACCGCCACGACGGGCACGCGGATCTTCACCGGCACCGCGAATATTCAGTATGGTGGTATTCTGGCGTGAGTTAGGCAGCTGAATCGCCCAGCTGCCGGCATCCGGATGATGCTGTTGCAGATAAGCCAATGCGACACGGGTCTGTTCGATTTGGGACTTTTGTGGGACTGACTGATGAAATTCCGGTTTCATCCAGATGCTGATTTCATTCTGGAAAAAACTTAAAGTTCCAGTTAAAAAAATCGCATATAAAAGCCAGCCTAAAATCAGACTGGCCCAGGTATGCAACCATGACATCGACTGGCGTGGCCCTTCCTGTTTTGCATCTACTCTCATCTTAATTTCCTAGGAATTTATAGCTGATATAGAGCAAAACACTGGGAATTACGATTCCGAGCGTTGCCTTGATAGTTTTGTTGACCATAAATACCCAAATAAAGGCTGCGGTATTCAGGCTAAAACCAATCAGGGTGGCTGACATGGCAGCACTGCTTCCTGCATCCATAAACATCTGGGCAATCACGATGGCAGCCAGCGAGGCAAGCATATAACCGCCGACACCAGCCAGAAGAAAGCGATATAAAATCATCCCACGATAAACCAGCAGATTTGCTTTAACTTTATTTTTGCTCGATGGACTCGGTGCAGTAACTGTTTCAGTCGCTATTGCATGCATATTCGGACTACTCATCATCGAAAATTCTATCTATTAAACTTGTTAAGCTATTTCGATGCGAATGATAACAATTATTGTTTATATTTTAAATACGAAACATCAAACTATTTATATGAAAAATAAAAAGAACTATTGGACAGGCTAAAAGGGGGGTATTAAAAAATATAAGCTTTAAAAATAAAAACAGCGGCTCGAAAGCCGCTGTCTAAATATTATCTGTTCAGAATTAGTCTTGCTGAATACCTGCAACCACCCAGTCCTGATTTGAACCTGCTGGTTTAGTGAAATGCCAGATTTCTGCAAACGGTTGTGGCAAGCTGTTCAAGTCTTCGCTTACCGTACCGGTAAAGCGTACGCTGACAATATACTGACCATTGTCAGTCGATGAATCTACCACCATGGCATTCAGATTTGAAAACTCGGCAACATCCTGATCCTGATTGCTCATGATGTCATTACGCATTGACTGATAAAGATCAGGAGTTAGGTAACGCTGAATTTCCGAAATATTGCTTGCCGTATTCATAGACTGAATGTGGTTAAAACGCTGACGTGCGACACGCAAGAACGCGGCAGGTTCAGTACCATCCGGTAACTGGCTACCACTTTGGGTATAAGCCGTGCCGAAAGGCGCCGTATTTACCGGCGCAGAACCAAACGGTGCATTAGTACTTGGCGTTTGACCACCAACATTCTGACCAAAGATATTGCTATTGTCACCACCGCGAGGTGCAGTCGGTGCTTGACCAAAAGGTGCTGTATTACCAGCACCGCTATTTGGTGCAAATGGATTAGAAGCTACTTTTTTTTTTGCGCCCATCTTACGGAAAATGAAGAAGGCAACAGCAGCAGCAAGCAGGATCCAGATCCAGCCTGGAATACCACCTTTTTCCTCTTCTGCTGGAGCCGCCTGAGCTTCAGACGCTGCCACACTTTGATCATCGGCCAATGCATTGGCAGCTACGGCACCAATCGCAGCACCCGCTACACCGGCAGCAACCATACCACCCACACCTGGGCCAGATTTTTGCTGGGTTGCAGCACCGGCAGCTGGCGCTTGTTGAGCAGGCGCAGCTTGACGAGGTTGTTGATAAGATTGGGTAGGCTGTGCAGAACGTTGCATACCGTGACTTTTACCGCCACCGGCACGTTTTGCTTCAGCAGCAAAAGGCGCAACCAATAATACTGCTGTCAAGATACCTGTAATCAAACCGCGCTGTCGAACTTGCATTCATTTTTCCTATGAGAATAAAACCTATTTGTACAGTCTATTTATATAGGCTTTGTGTGGAATTTCAATCAAAAATCTGTATTTTTTTGCGCTTTACTGCAAATTCACTGCCTGATGCTTAATTTAGCTCATCACTTAAAGACATGGCTTCACTCAGGGCTTCATGCAAACGGGCAACAGCAATAATCTGCACGCCTGCAATGGTTTTTTGCGGTGCATTGCCACGCGGCACAATAATGTATTTAAAACCATGCTTGATCGCTTCTTTCAGACGCTCCTGTCCATTTGGCACGGGACGAATTTCACCAGACAGCCCGACTTCCCCAAAAACAGCCAGTTGTTGTGGTAAGGCCTTGCCACGAATACTGGAAGCGCAGGCCAGAAGTACCGCCAGATCGGAGCCGGTTTCTGTAATTTTAAGACCACCAACAATATTGACATACACATCCTGACCTGAGGTTTGTACACCACCATGCCGGTGCATGACGGCCAAGAGCATATTCAGGCGGTTCTGGTCCAGACCCAGCGCGACCCGTCGTGGCTGACCATGCGCATCATCGACCAAAGCCTGTACTTCGACCAGGAGTGGACGCGTGCCTTCACGACTGATCATGACAATCGAGCCCGGAATCGCTTCATCATAACGGCTTAAAAATATTGCAGATGGATTGGACACTTCGCGCAGCCCTTTGTCGGTCATGCCAAACACCCCGAGTTCATTCACCGCGCCAAAACGGTTTTTGACGGCACGGATCATCCGGTAACGTGAATCGGACTGACCTTCAAAATACAGTACACAATCGACCATATGCTCAAGTACGCGTGGGCCTGCCAAGGCGCCTTCTTTGGTGACATGACCGACCAGAAATAAAGAGGTACCGCTGTTTTTGGCAAAACGGGTCAGCAGGGCAGCGGATTCACGAATCTGCGAGACTCCACCTGGAGCCGATTGTAAGGTCTCGGTATACAGGGTTTGAATTGAGTCCAGAATTGCGACGGCAGGACGTTGCTGGGCCAATACTTCACAAATGCGTTCGACACAGGTTTCTGCCATGACCTTGAGCTGATCGGTTGGCAGATCCAGACGCTGGGCACGTAATGCGACCTGAGACAGGGATTCTTCGCCGGTGACATATAAGGCCGGATTTTTGGCAGAGGCCATATGCGTGGCTGTTTGCAGCAAAATGGTTGATTTACCAATGCCGGGATCACCACCGATCAGAACCACTGAACCCGTCACCAGTCCGCCACCCAGAACCCGGTCAAACTCACTGATACCGGTCGGTAAGCGTGTTTCATGAGAGACTGAGACCTGATTTAAGATGGTGATTGTGGATGCCTGACCTGCATATCCACCCGCGATTTTTGGCTGAGCCCGATGTGTAACCGCAGGTGCAATGCTGACCTCAGTCAGGCTGTTCCATTCCCCACATTCCGAACATTGTCCCGACCATTTCGGATGATCTGCACCACATTGTTCACAACGATAGACACTTTTTGCTTTAGCCATATTTTAAGATGAAGCGATTGAAATTGACTGACAGCATAGCGGTGAATGTGATCTAAAACCAAGCCTTTCACCTGAGAAATCATGGTTTTTACGACAAGGCTTGTCGTTTTTATTTGTGCTTATTCGGATGTTGTGTATCAACGCCGTCTATAATGCCCGTCTTGTTATGCTGAAATGGAACAGATCTTGTCACAATTGCTGAAACATATTGATGCGATCGCACGTGAAAAAAACCGTGATGTGCTGTTTGTGCATTTTGAACAGTATGTATACCCAGATCAGGACGCTCACTCGGTTCGGCAAATGTTTATCGGCTGGTTAGAGCAACAGGGTATCCGTTATATACCGTGTTTGGGCATTGAGCCCACAGTCCGCAGTGACGTGTATTCGGGCAGTCTATATCTGGATGTACCTTTTGACCTGCAGCATAAAACTTATCAAAAACTGAGCGAGTACTTGGAAGATGATCAGGGCAATATGAAAATTGAAGGCATTCAGTTTTTTGTTTTATCTTTAGGACTGGCACTTGAACTCGAATCTGACGGCAAATTACCAGAATGGGGCGGTTTACGCTCATAGAACATGAATATTGGATTTGAATTTCGAATAATTAGTAATAAAAAGCCACAATTGATGTGGCTTTTTATTCTCTTGGTTCGGGATTTAAGCAATAAGGTAGTTAATAAAGTTCACCAGATTTACGCCTTGCGATGAAGTCTTTCGATTCCTTGGCAATCACGCCAGACAATAACAGCAATGCAATCAGGTTGGGAACCGCCATCAGACCATTAAAGGTATCGGCAAATAACCAGACCAGATCCAGTGTCGCGATACAGCCGACAAAAACCGATGCAATATAAATAATACGATAGGGTAGAACGAACTTTTCGCCGAGCAAGTAAGTGGCACATTTTTCGCCGTAGTAGCTCCAGCCTAAAATCGTGGAATAAGCAAAGAAAATAATTCCGAAGGTGACGACCCAGCCACCGACACCGGGCAGGAGTTTGTCGAAGACGCCAATCGTCAGTACTGCACCGGTCTGATCGCCAAATGAATTACCGGCCATGATGTAGCCCATGACCAGAACAATACCAGTAATTGAACAGACAATAATGGTGTCAATAAAAGTACCGGTCATAGAGACCAGACCCTGACGGGCAGGATGGTCGGTTTTTGCTGCTGCGGCTGCAATCGGCGCAGAGCCCATGCCGGCTTCATTCGAGAATACCCCACGTGCTACACCATAACGAATCGCCGCACCAATCGCACCGCCTACTGCAGCTTCACCGGTAAAAGCATAGGTGAAGATCATTTTTAGTGCAGGCGCTACCAGTTCTAAATTGTTGAGAATAATGACCAGACCACCAGCCACATAGCCTACCGCCATGATTGGAACAATCACCGAAGATGCCTTGGAAATCGATTTAATCCCGCCCAGAATCACCAGTGCTGAAAAGGCAGTAATGATAATACCGGTCATCCAGGTTTCGATCCCCAAACTGTTTTCAACTGCCAGTGCAACAGTATTGGACTGCACTGAACTGCCGATCCCAAAAGAGGCCAGTGTCCCGAACAAGGCAAAAATCAGCGCCAGCCATTTCCATTTCAGGCCACGTTCGATGTAGTACATCGGACCACCCGACATTTCACCTTTTTCATTTTTAATTCGGTATTTGACTGCAAGGACACCTTCGCCGTATTTAGTCGCCATACCAAACAGGGCAGTCATCCACATCCAGAACACCGCACCCGGACCACCCAGCACACAGGCGGTGGCTACGCCGGCAATATTACCGGTACCAATCGTGGCAGACAGTGCAGTCATCAGTGAAGCGAACTGGGAAATATCACCTGAGTGCTCGGGATGCTTGCCAAAGACCTGTTTGAAGGCCAGTGGCAACATACGGAATTGCCAGAACAATAAGCGGAAAGTGAGGAATATCCCGGTGCCGACAATCAGTACCAGCATATAAGGGCCCCAGACCCAGCCGCTTAAAGTCTCCATTAAACTTTGTAAATTTTGCATAAAATTCTTCTTATTGATCCATGTCTATGTAATTCGAGATATTGATTAAAAAGCAATTATTGTGCCATCAGTATTCATCCTGAATACTTAAAATGGCGGAATTGTGTTCTAGTTTTTACATGGTTTTGCTGCTTTGACAAGAAGTTTCTTGAATCTCGGGCGTCGAAAAAATAAGCGTTAAGCTGGCGCGAGTGAGATATAAGAAAAATAAATGAACTTTACAGTTTAGGCAGAAAATACAAATGATGTGATTTTTCTTTTTGTATTCAGGCTTTTTTACGTTAATTTGTCGCGAGTAAAACTCGAAGTTGAAATCAATAATGTCAGAAAAATATAACAGTTCATCGGCAGAGCACGGTGAGTTACAGCGAAGTTTATCCAATCGGCATCTACAGCTTATTGCCATTGGTGGCGCCATCGGAACCGGCCTGTTTATGGGTTCGGGCAAGACCATCAGTCTCGCAGGTCCTTCTATTCTGGTGATCTATATGATCATCGGTTTTATGGTATTTCTGGTAATGCGTGCACTCGGTGAGTTGTTGCTCTCGAATTTGCAATATAAATCATTCATTGATTTTGCCACGGATCTGATCGGGCCTTGGGCCGGATACTTTGTTGGCTGGACCTACTGGCTGTGCTGGATCACTATCGGGATCGCAGATCTATCCGCGATTATTTATTACCTGCAATTCTTCAATAATGGCTTGCCCTTTAGTCCTGAAGAAGGAGTGATGATCAGCGTTGCCGCGATTGTGTTTATCATGGGTTTGAACCTGGTCACGGTCAAACTGTTTGGTGAAATGGAATTCTGGTTTGCTCTGGTCAAGATTATCGCGATTGTGGTGCTGATTGCCGTTGGCCTGTGGATGGTCTTTACCGGGTTTACCTCGGATGCCGGCACAGTTGCGTCATTTAGTCATATCTGGTCACATGGCGGTATCTTCCCGACTGGAGCGATGGGCTTCCTGGCCGGGTTCCAGATTGCGATTTTTGCCTTCGTGGGTGTAGAGCTGGTGGGTACGACCGCAGCTGAAACCAAAGATCCGGAAAAGAACCTGCCGAAAGCAGTGAACTCGATTCCGATCCGTATCATTATTTTCTATGTACTGGCACTTTTGATTGTGATGTCGGTAACGCCATGGAATCAGATTGATCCAAATATCTCGCCCTTTGTGAACCTGTTTAGTCAGGCTGGTATTGCCGCAGCTGCGATCATCATGAACCTGGTGGTGTTGTCCTCGGTGATGTCATCGATGAACAGTGGGGTATTCTCGACCAGTCGTATGCTGTTCGGTCTGTCGCGTGAAGAGCAGGCACCACTTGCCTTTGGTCGCTTAAACCGTCGTGCAGTTCCGGCAAATGCCTTGTATTTCTCTGCGGTATGTTTGTTGCTGGGTGCAGCACTACAGTATTTCGTTCCAGATACCGTCCGCGCTTTCACTTTAGCAACGACTTTATCCACGATTCTGTTTATCTGTGTCTGGATCATCATTATCTGGAGCTATATCGTGTACTACAAAACACGTCCAGAATTGCATGCCAAATCGACCTTTAAGTTGCCGGGCGGTCTGGTGACCTGCTGGATTGTGATCGTATTCTTCCTGAGCATGATCGTGGTGTTGGCGCTGGAAGACGATACCCGTCAAGCACTGATGGTCAGCCCGATCTGGTTTATCCTTCTGGTTATTGGCTATTTCGGTTTCTATAAACAGAAACATAAATAAACCTTATCAATAAAAACGTCAGCGATCTGCTGGCGTTTTTTTATCGCTAAAGATAATCTCTAGGCTTTAGCGCTTTGGTCATGGTGATCATCGCGTTATACTTCATCGAAACACTATTCAATTAGGTGGTCAGATGCATCAAGTCATTTGCTACATCAGTATCTTGGCGACAAGTCTTGTTCTTGCAGCTTGTGGGCAGTCAGGTGCGTTGCACTTGCCGAATGATCCAGATTACGACAAGCGTGCCAAGTATTTGTTATATAAAAATACCGAAGCTGAATCCAAAGCCTCCGATGAAGAACGAGATGCCCCTGTGCAACAACAGTTTGCTGCGCCTGAAGCATCAGATTCAACGACTACACCTTAACGCTTTCAAAGAAAGGATACCTTCATGAGTTTCACCCGCATTAATGGGGTATTGCACGCTGAGCAATGTTCATTACAACAGCTCGCAGAGCAATTTGGCACACCTCTCTATGTTTATTCCAAAGCCACCTTGGAAAAGCATTTTTTAGATATGGACCGTGCTTTTAACTTTATCGATCATCAAATCTGTTTCGCGGTAAAGTCCAACTCCAATCTTGCGGTATTGAATGTATTGGCCAAACAGGGGGCCGGTTTTGATATTGTGACCGGCGGTGAATTGGCACGTGTACTGAAAGCCGGTGGTGATGCCGCAAAAATTGTATTTTCGGGTCTGGGTAAAACTGAAGCAGATATTAAAAAAGCCTTAGAAGTGGGCATTGCCTGCTTTAATGTGGAATCTCATGCCGAGCTGGATCGTATTCAAAAGGTTGCGGCTGAATTGAATGTTAAAGCGCCGATTTCATTGCGCGTGAATCCGGACGTCGATGCCAAAACCCATCCTTATATTTCAACCGGTCTAAAAGAAAATAAATTCGGTATTCCATCTGATAGCGTATTTGCAACCTATCAATATGCGGCGTCACTGGCCAATCTGGATGTGGTCGGGATTGACTGTCATATCGGTTCACAGCTCACCGAAACCCAGCCTTTTGTTGATGCGCTGGATCGTGTCATTGTCATGATTGACCAGCTCAAAGAAATGGGTATCCACCTCAAACACATCGATATTGGTGGTGGTCTGGGGGTGACTTATAAAGATGAAACCCCGCCATCGGTTGAAGAATATGCCAATGCGCTACGTCCAGCATTAGAAAAATTGGGCCTGAAAGTGTATATGGAGCCGGGGCGTAGTATTTCTGCCAATGCGGGTGTATTGCTGACCAAAGTCGATCTGCTCAAACCGACCAATCATCGTAATTTTGCCATCATTGATGCGGCGATGAACGACCTGATTCGTCCGGCTTTATATGAAGCATGGATGGACATTCAGCCAGTGACGCCGCGTAATGATGCTGAAACTAAAGAATGGGATGTGGTAGGTGCGATCTGTGAAACCGGTGATTTCCTCGGTAAAGAGCGTGAATTGGCAATCAAAGAAAATGATGTACTGGCAGTCTTGGGCGCAGGTGCCTACGGTTTTGTGATGAGCTCAAACTACAACAGTCGCGGCCGTGCGGCTGAAGTGATGGTTGATGCAGATCAGGCACATCTGATTCGTGAACGTGAGACGATTGAATCACTCTGGGAACGTGAGCGTTTATTGCCTTAAGGACTAAATCGAGATGTTATTAGAATTTACCAAGATGCATGGTCTGGGCAATGACTTTATGGTGGTTGATCTGATCAGCCAGCGCGCTTATTTGGATCCGGTCACCATTCAGCGCTTGGCCAATCGTAACTTTGGTATTGGTTTTGATCAGCTGCTGGTGGTTGAACCACCAGACGTACCGAGTGCAGATTTTAAATATCGGATTTTTAATGCCGATGGTTCGGAAGTAGAACAATGTGGCAATGGCGTGCGCTGTTTTGCCAAGTTTGTACATGACCGTCAGTTGACCAGCAAAACCAAAATCAAGGTACAGACGAAGTCTGGTATTGTTGAACCGGAATTGGGTGCCAATGGCTGGGTGCGGGTCAATATGGGCTATCCGAAATTCCTGCCACAGGACATTCCATTTTTGGCCGATGCACCGGAAAGCCTGTATGACATTGAGCTTGCTAGCGGTGAAAAGCTGAGCATTGATGTGGTGAATATGGGTAATCCACATGCGGTGACGATTGTACCGGATGTGATTGCTGCCGATGTGGCACGTATTGGCCCACAAGTTGAAGCGCATGCGCGTTTCCCGGCACGGGTCAATGCTGGCTTTATGCAGATCATTGATGAAAAACATGCGCGTTTGCGTGTGTATGAACGTGGGGTCGGCGAGACTTTGGCCTGTGGTACAGGTGCCTGTGCCGCAGCCATTTCCGGTATGCGCCGTGGTCTGCTGTCGAGCAAGGTTGAAATCGAGCTGGCAGGTGGCAAGTTGCAGATCGAGTGGAAAGAAGGCGATGTGGTCTGGATGACCGGACCAACGGCGACCGTGTATGAAGGGCGTCTGGATTTGCGTTATTTTCAGGGTTAATCGGCATTAAGTTTTAAAAAAGCACCGTGCTCAGAACGGTGCTTTTTTTATGTTAGGATGAAACTGAAATTTAATATGCATGATTATGCCTTCATGAATCAGCTTGTATTTTTACCGGGTGCATCTGGCAGCCAAGGTTTTTGGCAGCCGTTAAGGGCAGCATTAACCGAATATCCAGATCAGCAGGTCATTGCCTATCCAGGATTTGATGGGGTGACGCCAAATGTAGCCATTCAAAACCTGTATGATTTGCAAGAACTAGTAAATAGGCAGATTCAGGATGACTCCATTCTGATTGCCCAGTCGATGGGCGGTGTACTGGCAGTTGGGTTAGCGCTTAAGCATCCGCAAAAAGTCAAAGGGCTGGTATTGTTGGCGACATCAGGCGGTTTAAATTTGAAGAGATTTCACTGTGCCGACTGGCGAACAGATTATCGTGAACAGTTTAAAGCAGTACCGAACTGGTTTGTACAAGATCACACTGAATTTAATCCTGATCAGCTCGCCGGTCTTGAAATTCCCATTTTGCTAATTTGGGCAGATCATGATCCTCTAAGCACGATTCAAGTAGGACAATACTTAGAAAAAATATTTAAACATGCAAAACTGCATATCATCCAAGGCGGAAATCATTTCTTTGCCCACACTCATGCAGATCAGGTGGCAGCACTGATTCAAGATTATCTGGAGCAACTTTAAATGGAGCAGGCAGTGACTGTGCCCCCTCAACTTTTGCTCAATATGTGGCTGAAAGAACGTGAAATCCAGAACCAGTCTAAACATACCTTGCAGGCCTATGCTCGTGATGTCTCGGATTTTTTAGAATTTTGCCAGCGTGAGCAGCTCAATTTAAACGATGTAGAAGCCACAGACCTGCGCCAGTTTCTGGCTGAAAAAGTTGAACAGCATCAGCTCAGTCCCAGCAGTCTGCAACGTATGCTTTCAGCCATTCGCCAGTTTATGAAATGGGCCGAGCAGGCTCAGCATATGGCTTTTAATCCGGCGGATGATTTTCAATTAAAACGTCAATCGCGTCCTTTGCCGGGCATGGTAGATATTGAAACCGTCAACCAGATTATTGATCAGCCTGCGCCCGAAAATGAAATACAGCAGCAAATGTGGCTCCGGGACAAAGCGATTTTGGAATTGCTTTACTCTAGTGGTCTACGTTTGGCAGAACTGCAAAGCCTGAGAATTAAAGATATTGATTTCAACCGGCAGTTGTTACGCATTACTGGTAAAGGCAATAAAACCCGGATTGTGCCTTTTGGCTCCAAGGCCAAAGACAGCGTGATGGCCTGGTTGCAGATTTATCCACGCTGGAATGGTGATTTTGTGCCGGAGGCGAATGTATTTATTACCCAGAAAGGCAATCCGCTCGGTGCACGGCAAATTGAAAATCGGGTCAAGTTTCAGGCGCAGCGCGCAGGCGTGAATGTAGATTTACATCCACATCTATTGAGACATTGCTTTGCCAGTCATATGTTGTCGAATAGCCGGGACTTACGCGCGGTGCAGGAAATGCTGGGACACAGTAATTTAACCACCACGCAAATTTATACTCATGTCGATTTTGATCATCTGGCCCAGATTTATGATCAAGCCCATCCACGTGCACAGCATAAAGAAGATTGATCATGTGCCAAGTGTTATAGAATAAAAATCATGAAAATTGTATTTTTGGCACAAAACTTTCATATATAAACCTTAAAATGGAATTGAACTGAACATTGGCGTTCGGGTAAGCATTTCACTATTGTCTTATTCGTTAAATGCGCCATTTCAGGTATAACAATAAATAGTATTTAATATTTAAAATGAAATATTGCTGAGCAGCGTCTCAGCATTTGACCGATGGGAGGTGACATGGACACACTGGTAATTGCAGATATAGAGCAAAAATATGCACAGTTAAGTGAAGCTCAAAAAGAAATTTTTGCAGGTTATGGTCTGCGACAAATCAAACATTTTGTGGACATTAGCTTACCCAATCTTGAAGCGACCTTACCTGAAGGCGCCATCATTCAAGGGATTAATGCTGATGGGAAAGTTCAGGCATTTAATGCGGCGACTGGACAATACTATTTATGGATTTCTGACTTGCAATGGCAATTGTCGAATCGTGCGACCCAGGCAGTCGATTTAAAAGAAGATGCGATTGCAATTTGGCAAATTTTTAAATTGTCAGACTATGAATTGGTGGATTTAAGCCATGTCCATCGTGATTTTTTAGCACATGAAACTGAGTAAATTCTGAAGTATCCCCACAGCATAAAAATAAGACTCAGTCCTGTGGTTTGGCTTTGCTCAAGAGGAAAAGGTGGTCTGCTATAGGCAGCCTTTCCTTATGGTAGAACTTACCATCTATGCGCTTGTAGCACAGGTTATGGTTTAAGCAAGCTACGATTATTCAAATCTTAAATTAAGAACATAGCTTCGTTATCTAAAATCAGTTTGTCTATAAATCTTCTAAAGGTAGCTGGAAACTCTGTTTAATAATCTGACTCGGTAAATCTGTTTTGACACTGGTAATACCATTTTTTTTGGTCAGATGGGTTGACTGGAATTTACGGTAACTTTCCAGATCAGGCACCACGACTTTCAACATGGCATCACTTTCCCCCAAAATAATGTAGCACTCCATTACTTGCGGCAATTCTTTCATGGCCTCAATAAAGGTGTCAATGGTTTCAGCATCTTGACCGACCAGCCAAATCCGTGAAAACAAAATCAGCTGAAAGCCAATTTTCTGTTGATCGACAATGGTGGTGTAATTTTGAATCACGCCTGCATCTTCCAGTAATTTGACCCGCCGCAAACAGGAGGAAGGTGAAAGTCCAATTTCCCGCGCCAGATCATTATTCTGAATACGGCCATTGGCTTGTAAGTGTCGAATGATATTTTTATCAATTCGATCAAGTTTTACTCGCACAGACTTGGTGGATATTTTCATAAATTAGAATAATATTCGAAAAATAAGACTTATTATAAAATAAATTGAAAGCCAATTTTGTAAAAAATCGCAGATACTTGTTTCACTTTCTGGAGTTTGAAAGGAAAAGGAAATGTCTGTATTTGTACTCTTTGCACTGACCGTGCTTCCCCTGATTTTTACGCCTGGACCCGATATGTTATTTATCCTGTCTCAAGTGATGGGTAAAGATGCAAAAGCAGGCATGAAGGCAACCTTAGGGGTATGTTGCGGTTATCTGGTGCATTCTATTCTTGTGGCACTCGGGATTGCGGCTATTATTGTTTCTTTTCCGGTGCTGTTTGAAACGATTCGCTGGCTCGGAATTGCTTATCTGCTGTATCTGGCCTTTGGCCTGTTCAAGTCAGTATTCAGTAAAAATGTGCTGAACATTGAGAAAAAGACGTCAGCCAATCCGATTCAAAAAGGTTTTTTTACTGCGTTATTAAACCCGAAAGGCATGCTGATTTATTTTGCGATTTTGCCGCAGTTTATTGATAAATCGGCCAATACTGTCAGTCAAGGTTTGATTCTGTCCTTTATTTTTATTGGTCTGATTTTTGTGGTGTATTGTGGCTTAAGTATTTTGTTCAGCAAAATCAGCCAGAAAACCCAGATTGATGAACGTAAACAAAAATGGGTAGACGGAACTTCTGGTGGTTTATTGGCGCTTGCAGCAAGCTGGCTCATCATCAATTAAGCCCGATTCAAAAAAGCATACTTTTCACAGTATGCTTTTTTTATAGTTAAAAGCACTTGAAAAAGAGATGACTTTTCCAGCATATCTATAAGTGAGCGGGTTGCTTATTCAGTCAATTGGTCTTTTTAGTGGGCCAAATCCGTTTCAAAGAAGATTTCTGTCTAAAATGACAAATATGATTGTGGGTTCATCCTGCCAGTTTTGCTGCCAACTACTTTCATTTTATTTTGCGTACAGCTTTTCAATCAGAACTATTGATGTGACTAATCAAATAAAAAAATAATATAAATCAATGCTTAAATTTTAAGTAAATGTTTATACATTTCATTGTAATAAATGGATAACAATTAATTGTGAACGCATCGTTCAGGTAAATTTACGCATTTTTACAGCTCTTTGTTGAATTGTGACTTGACCGAAATGCCGTACACATTGCAAGATAGGGCACCTAAAAAAATTTAAGTGAAGAGTTACACTAACTTTTCTCAACATTTACATTTGCTAAAACAGCCGAGGATTACATGAAGGCTCTTGTTGCTGTAAAACGTGTGGTTGATGCCAACGTTAAAGTTCGTGTTAAACCGGACAACAGTGGTGTTGACTTAACCAACGTTAAAATGTCAATTAACCCATTCTGTGAAATCGCAGTGGAAGAAGCGGTTCGTTTAAAAGAAAAAGGAACTGTTTCAGAAATCATTGTTGTTTCTATTGGTCCTAAAGAAGCGCAAGAACAGATCCGTTCTGCAATGGCGCTTGGTGCTGACCGCGGTATTCTGGTTGAAGCTGATGACAGCCAGCTCGGTGCGCTAGAAATTGCTAAAATCCTGAAAGGTGTTGTTGAAGCTGAACAACCACAATTAATCCTTCTAGGTAAGCAAGCCATTGATGACGACTCTAATCAGGTTGGTCAGATGCTTGGCGCTCTAATGGGTGCGGGCCAAGGTACATTTGCTTCTGAAGTGAAAGTAGATGGCGACAAAGTACAAGTAACACGTGAAGTAGACGGTGGTTTACAAACTGTTGAACTTGCACTTCCAGCCATTATTACCACTGACTTGCGTTTGAACGAGCCACGTTATGCAGCGCTTCCAAACATCATGAAAGCGCGTAAAAAACCGCTTGATAACAAGTCGCCTGCAGATTTTGGTGTAACGACCACAACTAAACTGAAAACAGTAAAAGTTGAATCACCTGCAGAGCGTAAAGCTGGCGTACAAGTGAAGTCTGTAGACGAGCTTGTAGAAAAATTGAAAAACGAAGCGAAAGTGATCTAATACAGAAGGATAAAAATCATGAGTATTTTAGTTATCGCTGAGCACGACAACAAAGCATTAAACGCTGCTACTTTAAACGTTGTTGCTGCGGCGCAAAAAATCGGTGGTGATATCACTGTATTGGTTGCTGGTTCTGGCGCTCAAGCAGTTGCTGATCAAGCAGCGAAAGTTGCGGGTGTAAGCAAAGTCGTACTTGCTGATGATGCTGCTTATGCAAACCAGCTGGCTGAAAACGTAGCGAAACTGGTTGCTGAATTAGGCAAAGGTTATAGCCATATTCTTGCTGCTTCGACTACCACTGGTAAAAACATTTTACCACGTGCAGCTGCGCTTCTTGATGTGAGCATGATTACGGACATCATCGCAGTCGATGGTCCTAAAACATTCAAGCGTCCGATCTATGCAGGCAACGCGATTGCAACTGTAGAGTCAGGCGAAAATGTCGTACTGGCAACTGTTCGTGGTACAGCATTTGATGCTGTTGCTGCTGAAGGCGGTTCTGCCTCTGTAGAAGCTGCGACTGTTGCTGGCGATGCAGGCATTTCTAAGTTTATCAACGAAGAAATCGTAAAGTCTGAGCGTCCTGAATTAACAGCTGCTCGCATCGTGGTGTCTGGTGGTCGTGGTGTGGGTTCTGGTGAGAACTATCACGCGATCCTTGATCCATTGGCGGACAAGCTTGGTGCTGCACAAGGTGCATCACGTGCTGCAGTAGATGCTGGCTTCGTTCCTAACGATATGCAGGTTGGTCAAACCGGTAAAATCGTTGCACCTGACCTGTACATCGCTGTCGGTATTTCTGGTGCAATTCAGCATTTGGCCGGTATGAAAGAATCTAAAGTGATCGTTGCGATCAACAAAGATGAAGAAGCGCCAATCAATGCAGTGGCTGACTACTGGTTAGTTGGTGACTTGAACACTGTTATTCCTGAATTGGTTTCTAAAATCTAATTCCTGAATACAGTTTAAAACGCCTCTTAGTCTCTGTACCAAGAGGCGTTTTTTATTGGAAAATTTTTAAAGATACTCGGCAGTCGAAACTAGAGTATGTGATTTGGATGAAAAGTGATAAAATCCTGCTTTGCTTTTTCTCCTGTTTTGATCATGTCCTTTTCCAGAACCGCTCATATCCTGTTTATTAGTTTCCTGCTGATTGCGCTCTATGTGAGTATTTGTGTGCATACTGCGTTGAATGCACCGCTGTCAGTAACCCAGTATTTATTCAGTGAGTCGGGCGCTTTTGAAGTGCTTAGTCCTTGGCTATGGTACTTGCTGGCCATGCTGTGTCTGCTAAATACTGAAATTAAACTGAATACCCGGATATTTACCGCTGCTGCTGCGATATTGTTGGGCTTCAGGGAAATGGACTTTCATAAGCGACTGTTTGACGACAGCTTTATTAAAACCAATTTCTATCGCAGTGCTGAAATTCCGCTCATGGACAAGCTGCTGGGCTTTATTTTATTGCTCGGGATTATTTTTGTCTTTATGGTACTGGCAAAAAAATTGGTAAACACCATACGCAGCATGAAAGATTCTTTGAATATTGCGCATTTTTTTATCTTCCTGACCATTGCCTGTGGCGGACTGAGCAAGGTTCTGGATCGCACGACGTCAACCCTCAGGGAGGAATTCAATATTCAGCTCATACCACATACCCAGGTCATGATCATGACCATTGAGGAAGGGGTGGAGATGCTATTGCCGATTCTATTGATTGTGGCGGTGCTGACTTATCGCAAGGTACTGAATCAAGCGCATTAAAAGACAGATTAAATCTAAGGAAGATGCCTATTTGTGTGTGCATCTTTTTTTTGCACTGCTGTTTTTATGTATATTTCGGGTGCGAAAAAATATGGATGTGGTGCACTTGTTTTTGACGCTGAAATAACAGGAAAATGACCACTAAAATGAAGATAATTAAGAAGGTTAAGCTGAATATTTCGACACAAAAATACAAGTGTTTATGCTATAATTTAGGGCTGTATTTTAGTTTTTAACTCAGTCGTTTGAGTTAATGATTTTGCTAGTTTTACGACATATAAATACAAGCCGAAACTGGCTTGTAGAATAAGGAGTATGCATGAGCGTATCGGAAATTAGACCGATTGCCATTGAGGATGAACTTAAAAGCTCATATCTCGATTATGCGATGAGCGTGATTGTGTCACGTGCATTGCCCGATGTACGAGATGGTTTAAAACCTGTTCATCGTCGTGTGCTTTTCGCAATGCACGAATTAGGCAATGACTATAACAAAGCTTATAAAAAGTCTGCACGTGTCGTCGGTGACGTGATCGGTAAATATCACCCGCATGGTGACTCTGCCGTATACGAAACCATTGTACGTATGGCACAAGATTTCAGTTTGCGTTACCAGTTGGTCGATGGTCAGGGTAACTTTGGTTCGGTCGATGGCGACAGCGCAGCAGCGATGCGTTATACCGAAGTGCGTATGCGTAAACTGACCCACGAACTCTTGGCGGATCTTGAAAAAGATACCGTCGAGTGGGAAGACAACTACGATGGCTCTGAGCGTATTCCTCAGGTGATGCCCACCCGTGTACCGAACTTACTGGTTAATGGTGTAACCGGTATTGCGGTGGGTATGGCGACCAATATGGCGCCGCATAACATGACTGAAGTTGTGAATGCGTGTCTGGCCTATGCCAATGATCCCCAGATCAGCATCGAAGGGTTGATGGAACACATTTCTGGTCCGGACTTCCCGACAGGTGGTATTATTTACGGTAAATCGGGCATCGTGGATGCCTACCGTACCGGTAAAGGCCGTTTACACATCCGTGGCAAGTATCACTTCGAAGAAGATCCAAAGAATGGCCGTACCACGATCGTGTTTACGGAAATTCCATATCAGGTCAATAAAGCAAAAACCATTGAGCGTATTGCTGAACTGGTTAAAGAGAAAAAACTGGAAGGTATTTCCGAGCTGCGTGACGAGTCGGACAAAGACGGTATGCGTATCGCGATTGACTTGAAACGTGGCGAAAACGCCGAAGTAATCGTGAACAACCTGTTCCAGAACACGCAACTTGAAAACTCTTTCAGCATCAACATGGTCTGCCTGGATAATGGCCAGCCTAAACTGATGAACCTGAAAGATATTATTGCAGCGTTTATCCGTCACCGTCAGGAAGTGGTAACGCGCCGTACCATGTTCGAATTACGCAAAGCGCGTGAACGTGGTCATATCTTGGAAGGTTTAACCGTTGCTCTGGCGAATATTGATGCCATCATCGAAACTATCAAGAGTTCTGCAAACCCGGCTGAAGCACGTGAGCGTTTGCAGGCAGGTGAGTGGACAGGTGGCGGTGTATTGGCATTGCTAGAAAAAGCTGGCTCAGTTTCTGTACGTCCGGATGAGATTGAAGGTGAAGACCCAAGTCGTCCGTTTGGTCTGGATGGCGATATTTATCGTCTGTCACCCACCCAAGTCAATGCGATTATGGAACTGCGTCTGCATCGTTTAACCGGTCTTGAACAAGACAAGTTACATGCTGAATATAGTGAAATTCTGGCGCAAATTGCTGAACTGACTGCAATTTTAAATGACTTTAATCTGTTGATGAACGTAATTCGTGAAGAATTGGCTTTGATTCTTCAGCAATATGGTGATGCACGTAAAACCTCGATTGTTGAATCACGTATCGATTTCTCTCGTGAAGATCTGATTCCTGAAGAGCAAATGGTGCTGACGGTTTCAAAAACAGGTTATGCGAAAACTCAACCATTGTCTGACTACGCCGCACAGCGTCGTGGTGGTCGTGGCAAGTCTGCAACCAGCATGAAAGAAGACGATTACATTCAACATCTGATTGTGACGTCAAGTCATGCGACGGTACTTTGCTTTACCAACGTTGGTAAAGTCTATCGTCTGAAAGTGTATGAAGTGCCACAAGCATCACGTGGTGCCAAAGGTCGCCCAATGGTGAACTTGTTGCCATTAGACGAAAACGAGACCATTACCGCAATTTTACCGGTGATTGATGCACCGAAGAAATTCAAAGAACGTCTGGCGGACTTCAAAGCCTTCGTAAAAGCCAATGCTGTACAACTGCAAAGCAATGAAGTGATTAATGGTCACTTTACGGCACTTGAAGCGGCACTTGCTGAATCTGAAGAGGGTGCGGATGATATTTCTGATGCACTTCGTGTTCAATTGAAAGAGCTAGGTTTAGAACTTTCAACGACCGATCTTGATGATGACATCATCAATGATTTTGCACAGCAGGCTGAAGCGGTTCGTAAAAACTTCTATGTGTTTATGGCGACTGAATACGGTACGATTAAACGTGTAGAACTTGAACAGTTCTCGAATGTGCGTTCAAACGGTTTACGTGCGATTGAACTGAATGGCGATGACACTTTAATTGGTGTTGCGATTACTGACGGCGAACAGCAAATCATGTTGTTCTCGAACGAAGGTAAAGCCATTCGCTTCGCAGAGACTGATGTACGTTCAATGGGTCGTTCAGCCAAAGGTGTGCGCGGTATGCGCGTGACCATCGGTGCAGCAGCCTTGCTGGAAGAAAGCGAAGAAACTGAGATTGAGTCTGATGATGAAGATGCTGCAGATTCAGCATTGATCAGCCGGATTGTGTCTTTAGTCGTTGTCCCTGAAACTGGTGAAGTATTGTGTGCTTCTGAAAATGGTTATGGTAAACGTACCCCGGTGGATGACTTCCCGACCAAGAAACGTGGCGGTAAGGGTGTGATTGCACTCAAGACCTCAGAACGTAATGGTCAGTTGGTCGGTGCAGTAGCGATTGATGCATCTAAAGAGCTGATGTTAATTTCCGATGGCGGTACTTTGGTTCGTACCCGTGCCTCTGAAGTGGCTCAAACCGGTCGTAATGCACAAGGTGTTCGTCTGATCCGTCTCGGTAATGAAGAGTTACTGGTTGGTGTGGTTTCAGTTGAAGCTGTTGAAGAAGATGAGTTTGTTGAAGCGATTGAAGGTGAAGAATCTTTAGTAGCAGAAACAGATGTAGCGACTGAAACAGATGCAGTAGCTGAACATGTTGAAAAAGATGGTGAAAACTCAGTAGAAGAATAAGTGTTCTATTGATAAAAAGGGCGCTTCGGCGTCCTTTTTTATAAATCTTGACTGAATGAAGGTAAGCGATGAAAACCCAATCAATGTTGTTAGCGGCAGCAGTTGCATTAAGTGGCTGTAACTCAATGGACAATATCCCAAACCCAAGTCCTGAGCAGGAACAGGCAGCACAGCTGGCCTATGAGGATTTGCGTGATGGGAAGTATGACGAGTTTCTGGATCAGCTAGAGCCGCAATTGCAAACACAGTTTAAGGACAACGAAAAGCTGATGAAACGCTTTTCACGTTCAATTCCGAAAGGTGAGTACAAGTCTAAAACTTTAATGACCAAGCAGATTGAAGAAGCAACCAACCAGCCTGGCCAATATAAGATCAGCTATGAAATTGCCTATCCAAATAATCTGGTGCAGTATGATGTCAGTTTCGACCAGCCGAATGGTAGCAACAAGATTCGTAATTTTAATATTCAGGTCTTTGGCGAATCTTAATCCATAAGTTGATGGCAGCATAAATCCAATGCTTTATCTGCTTTGACTCACTTGAATCAAACGTCGATAAGCCAAGAAAAAACATAAACTGCCTATCAGCCCCAGATATATCAGTTTAGGCAAAATCAGTGCGGTCGGTACACCCATCTGATTCAGTTGAATAAACATCTGCACCATTTGGGTAGAAGGCAGTATCTCAGCGATCACTTGCATCCAGATGGGCATAGCTGCATGTGGCCAGGCAGCACCGGATAAAAAAAATAGAGGGATAGAAGTAAAAACAATTACATGTCCAGCGCGTTCCGGCATATCCAGAAAACTGGCAAATAGGCAGGTGATTCCAATCACAGTATAAACGAAAACCGGCACAGCCAGCAGCATGCCGAATAGGTTACCCCCTCGCGGATAATCAAATAACCAAAAGGTAAATCCAAATAAATAAAAACAACCCAGACAGCCAATGCTCAATATCGCTAAACATAGCCCAATCAACGCATTTGAGTTTAACTGCACTTTTCTTTCGCGGTACACCAGAATCAGCATAGTCAAACCTAAAAAAATGGTCTGATGAATGATGAGAGGGGCGACCGCAGGAAAGACATAACTGCCATAGCCGGAGAGCGGATTAAACAATGGAATCTGATGCACTGATAGGGCAGGAGAAAAATCTGAAACCTGGCCAAAACGTTCAGCATAGTCTGCCAAGGTCTGCTCAAGAGAGGTCGCTAAACCGATCCCCATCTGTTTGGTGACTAAAAAATTGGCAGCACTTAAGTACAGTCCTATTCCACCCGTTTCACCATGCCTTAACGTTTGCGATAAATTGTCCGGTAGCAGCAAAATCCCATCCGCTTGTTGCGATTCAACCCATGTTTTGGCTTCGGCGAAATTGCTGGTAATCGCCTTGATTTCAACATTCGGGCTTTGACGGACTTGGCCAATAATCCGCGCGCTCAAGTGACTTTGTTCTGCATCAACAATAATAATCGGTAAGGCTTCGGCTTGCTGTGCCTGATAAGCAAAGGGATAAAAGAAGCTATAAAACACCACTGATAAAATCAGCGTGGTAAAGATAGCGCCGTGGCTGGCAATATCTTTAAAGCTGCGCAGATAATAAAACCAAAGGGATTTCATCAGGCCGCTCCTTTGGCTATTTTCTTGAGAAAAATATAGGCTAGCAGTGCGTACACCACCACATAGGCCAGCAAGATCCATACAGCTTGCAGTGAGATCTGCACTGGACTGCCAATTATCCATTGTTCAGTTTGTAATTTGGCATAAGGAGTAAAGGGGATAATATTGGCCCAAAACTGGGTGAATAGGGGCGCATTATTTAAGGGTAAAGTCACCCCGGCAAAGCTTAACGATGATCCACCATATACAGCAATCAAGCCGAAAGATTTACTTAAATCTTGGGTGGCCAGCACCACCGCAGCGCTTAAAAATGCATAGGCGCTATACAGCAGCAATTGTGCCAATAAAATCAGACCAAGCGAACCGGCAACAAACCAGCCGCGAATTTCAATCATCCAAAACATCCACGCCCAAGTCCATAGACTAAAAATAGCCACATAGACCAGATTTTTAGACACTAAAGCCATCCAGATGGATGAGTTGCTAATCCAGCTTGTTAAGGTCTGCCGCTTCAGTTCCTGACCGACGGAAAATGCCACACAACAACACAGCAGTAAATGCAGAACTGCGAGAATGACATAAGGTTCTAGATATAATTCATAATTCAATTGCGGATTATACAAAGGTGAGATCTTGATCTGTGGTATCGGTGCTTGGATATAGGGCAGTCGATTCACCAGATAGTGCTGTTCAGTAAACTCAGCTAGGGCTTGTAAGGTACTCACCAGCATGGCTGAAGAAATTGTATTGCCGATACTGAAATAACTCTGGTTAAAGGCAATGCTAATTTCTGCATCCTGAGCACGAACAAAACGTTGTTCGGCACCATTTGGAATATGGATATAACCCCAAATTTTATTTTCATTCAGTAGGTGTTCAACTTCAGCGACTTGCTGGGATACCGTTTCAATTTTAAGGGTATGATTGAGCGAGACATGTTGATAGATGCTTCGGCTGAGCGCACTTCGGTCTTGATCAATAATGGCAATGGGTAAATGAGTAGGCTTGCCCTGCGCAAACATGCTGCTGAATAAAATAATTACCAGAGCAGGTGCCAGCGTAACCAGGCACAGATCCCATTTTTCTCGGAGCAAATAGCGTAGTTCGCGCCATATACCCAGCCACATTAGGGTGTCTCTTTAAGTTTAAATAATACGCTCATACCGACTTTCAGTTCAGGCATGGTTTGTGTCGGTAGCAAATGCAGTTTAAAACTTCTGACATCATAGCCGTCAGTTTGGCGGGTGGTTTTAATGGTGGCAAATTCACCTTCAGCGCTAATACTTTTGATCTGAAAACTGGCTGTTTGATCCAAGGCTGGAATATAACCTTGAATGCTTTCTAATTTTTGAAATGGAGCATACTGGTCTTCGCGAATATTCAGGCTTACCCACATCTTCTCTTCAATCAGGCTGACCACGGGCACTGCGGTTGCGACCAACTCAGATATTTTGCCATAAGTTTTAGACACTATTCCATTGACGGGGGCCAGCAATTCGGTTTCTGCTTCTAGCGCATTGGCTTCGTTTAGAGCAGCCTGGGCAATGTCTACTTGTGCATCGGCTGAACTCTTTTGCTGCGGGGTGCTGCCCCGCTTGGCACGTGCATATTGCTGATAGGCGGCCTCAGTCATTTCTAGCGCAGATTGACTGGCTGCATACAGTTCATCACGGCGCTGACGTGAAATCACACCTTCCTTAAATAGATTTTCCCCACGCTGATAAGATACTGTGGCGAGATTTTGCTGTGCTTTTAGCGATTGCCAGTTGGCATACAGACTCGCGACATTTTCTTCCTGCGAGCCACGTTCAGCTGTGGACTGTAAGGCCAAAGCCGATTGTAAAGCTGCTGTAGCTTGCTGTTTTTTGGCTGCAATTTCCGGGCTATTTAAGCGAACCAGAACATCGCCTTTTTTAACTCGCTGACCTTCTTCCACATAGATTTCTTCAATCCGGCTCGGTACTTTGGTGGCCACCTGAATCGTTTCAGCCTCGACACGACCTTGCAATTCAATCGGCGTTGGTTGATAGCTTTTCCATAATCCAAAAATAATCACGGCCAGCAGAATAGGCAGCAATGCCAGCAGTAGATATTTTTTCTTTTTGGAGATTTCAGGAGGCTGCTCATCGGTCGAGGTCGTCGCGTGATTTTCCTCTAGCGTTGCTGATTGGGTCTGTGGAGCGGGAGAGCTTTCTGTTTCGGTAGATGAAACCGCTTCATTCACAGGATCATTGGGTTTTTGATCGTCGTTCATGTTCGGCTCCATTAGCGAATATAGTGGGTATTGGTGTGTTGAATATAATTGGGAAATTCTGCAATCGAGCCATGGCTTTGTAACAGGGTGGCCAGTGACATCACATATTTATAGGCATTCAATGCAGTTTCGGCTCGTAGCCCGCTAAGCATGTTTTGGGCATCAATGACCTGTGTTGCTGTTCCGATATCCTCTTTAAAGGACAGCTCTTGAATGCGTAAATTTTCCTGCGCAGCTTTTAGATTTTGTTCCAACAAAGCATGACTTTGCTGTGCACTCAAGGCTTCGCTATAAGATTTATAAATCAGGTTTTCAATCTCTTGCTGGGTGCGTGAGGTGAGCAGTTCTGTGGCATAGCGTTTGAGCTCGGCCGCCTGAATATTTTTGTTTTTATCAATCCCTGAAAACAGGTTATAGCGTGCGGCAACACCGACAATCCAGTTTTGATTCTGATCCAGACTATATTCACCAAAAGCAAAGACATTGGGTTTTTTTGCTGCTTGCTGAGCTTTGACATTGGCTTGTGCTAATTGGGTATCTAGCTGCATTTTTTGAATCAGCGCAGAGTTTTGACTAAAGGTTTTCAGTAGTTGATTTAAAGCCTGTGGCTCGGTCTGATTGACAAATAAAGGTGTCGACAGTTCAGTGATACTGCTTTGTTGCAGCAGATTATTCAGTTGAAATAGACTGGCATTTAAATTGGTTTGCATATTTTGCTGACTGCGCTCGGCATTATTACGCGCCACTTCAAACTGCATGCGCTGGCCTTTGCTAATAAAACCTTGCTGTTCCATTTTTAAGGCATTGCGATAATGCTGTTGCATGGCATTCAGATTAAATACTGCTGCTGCATGGAGTTGCTTTTGCAGTTGCACATTAAAATAACTTTGAATCAGTTCGAAACGCTGCGTGTCTTGTTGCTGTTGATTACTGAGCTGACTGCGACCGACCTGAAGATTGGCAATCTCCTTGGCGCTATGAGTCAAACCACCGGTATAAAGCGGCATCATCATGGACACGGTAGGACGAATCACTTGATCTTCGAGTACGACCTTGGAGGTATCGGGAATTAAGCCTACACCGTCATGAATCGGTTGTTGTAAACCTTCTTTTAAAGGATTGGCAATATTCTCAGCTAAATTAAACTCATCAATTTTATTATTTAAGCCATTGGTGAGAGATTGCTCCAGGTTGTTTTTAAGAGCATCCAAAGGAATATCTAATTCATTATGAAAGGCATAAGCACGCACATTCAGATCGACACGTGGTAATCCCAAACCTTTTACCGCTTCAGCTTCAAGTTTTGAGGCTTGTTCCAAGCTTTGATAGGCCTGACTGCTATAAGAAGACTGCAATAACTGTTTTTCGGCGTCTTGAAAACTCAAAGTCTGGGCGTATAGACCCTGGCTATTCAACCATAGACCTGACAATAATCCACACCCCAAAAATAATTTACTTTTATAGTTCGTCATATTCATGTAAGCAGATGGCCAAAGTGAAGAATAAGTTGATTTGTGTACATTATAAATCAGTGGTTTGCAGCTCAGTAAGGGGCATGGTTGTAGTATTGTTTATTTTACATCTGTCTAGCATTAAGGACGCTTGCGCGTCCTGACTAACTTAGGGCGGTTCTTTTGAAATTTTCATCATTCATGCAAAAATCTAAACAATCTTTTAAAACCCCTACGGCTCTATAAATATGCTCCGGTTTATCCAGATAAATTTGTCCATTATTTAACACTTCTAGACCCGCTCTATTTAATTCAAGTTTATGTCTCTCATCAATGGGAACAATAAATTGAACAGTAGGACGTTTTCGGTTCACATCATAGCGGAATAACCATCTATTATTTTTACTTTGATACAGAATGGAATAATAGCTCTCCGTATCTTTTCCGGTGAGTTCATGGTCTGGAAAAAGTTCATGGATAATATTTTGTAAGCTTTGTTCATCTACCGTTGTAACAATTCTTTGATTCTGAGGATTTATAATGTTTTGTTGAAGATTTGAGGGAGTCGGTTCTTCTGAAACTTCATCAGTCCTTAATTCAGTTTGTTGCTCAATGGGTTGTGCTGTAATGATGGTGGGTGCAGATAAGCCTTTTAAAACCGTATCGCTAATTGCACGTTCGACTGCTTGTTTAACGAAGGGTTGAATTGATTCAAGGAATTTTGTATTGAGCTGTCTTGGAATATTGGCTTGCTGAGCAACATAACGTACAAAATCAATATCGACTTCATTAATTGATTTTTTGATTACCGCTTTAAACTGTTGGATATACTGATTCTCTTCGGCAAAAAATCGTAATTTTTCTACATGGAAATTATCATGTTTGAATTCTGCTAATTGAGTCAGTTCTTCGGCTTGATGTTTAGTGAAATCAACAACCAGAAAAGGTTTTTCATCCATAATATTTGGATTAATGAGGTCAGTGAAAAAACGCCATTCACGTCCATTGGTAATGACGCCAATGGTCACTCCCAGAGTAGAGTTAAAATATCGGGAGAGTTGTGGTGCGTGATTTGTTAAATTACTTGCATAAGATTTGGCTTCAATAAACATAACCGGTTGACCATTACAATATAGGGCGTAGTCAACGCGCTCTGTTGATTTGACACCAGGAAAGTCAGCGGCAAACTCTGCCAGTACTTTCGTTGGATCATAAGGACTGAAGCCTAAAATATCCAGAAGTGGCAATATAAGTGCTTGTTTGGTGGTTTCTTCAGTTGAGCAATGCGCACCGACACGTTTAACATGCTCAATATGTAATTTGAGGCGATTAATAAAGTTATCCATTTTTTCCCTACTTATAATTTTTCAGATTATTTTTTAATCATTGTGAGTTCATCATAATAGTTTTATTTTTAAACTCAAACATTTAATAAAAATAGGCATAATAAGTTTAATTAATCCTATAAATGGTCAACTTATCTTGTGAATCTACATTGATTTTTTGACTGTAATTACAGTTCGAGATTGAAATAATTTTGTGCAAGACCTTGCCAGATATGGTTAAATGCCATCATTTTATTGTGTCTCACATAGATAAGGAAAACTCATGCGCGCGTACAACTTCTGTGCTGGTCCTGCTGCATTACCGACTACCGTACTTGAAAAAGCTCAAGCTGAAATGCTTGACTGGCATGGCAAAGGTCTTTCGATCATGGAAATGAGCCACCGTAGTTCCGACTATGTGGCCGTGGCTGAAAAAGCGGAAGCAGACCTACGCAAACTCATGAATATTCCCGAGAACTACAAAGTATTGTTCTTGCAGGGTGGCGCATCCTTACAATTTTCGGCAATTCCATTGAACTTGCTGGGTAAAAATAACAAAGCGGACTATATCCATACCGGAATCTGGTCTGAAAAGGCATTGAAAGAAGCGCAACGCTATGGCGATATCAATGTCGTAGAAGCAGGTATCAAAATTGATGCTAAACACGCGATTAGTGCGCAAAGCGAATGGAAGCTGTCTGCCGATGCCGCCTATGTGCACTATGCAGACAACGAAACTATTGGTGGTCTGCAGTTTGCCTCTATTCCTGAAACAGATAAGCCCCTTGTTTGTGACTATTCGTCAAGCATTTTATCTGCGCCACTTGATGTATCAAAATTTGGTGTGATCTATGCAGGTGCGCAAAAGAATATCGGCCCAGCGGGTTTAACCCTGGTGATTATTCGTGAAGATTTACTGGATCAAGCCAAAGCTGAAATTCCAAGTATTTTAAAATACTCAGATCAAGCCAAAAATGGTTCTATGGTAAATACGCCATCGACTTATGCATGGTACTTGTCTGGTCTGGTATTTGAATGGTTGCTGGAAAATGGTGGTGTAGAGGCCATGCATAAAGTGAACCTGGAAAAAGCCAATCTGCTTTATGGTTATATCGATCAAAGCGATTTTTATGCCAATCCAATCTTCAAAGAAAATCGTTCAATCATGAATGTGCCATTTACTTTGGCCAATGCAGATCTCGAAAAAAAATTCCTGAAAGAAGCAGAAGCCCAACATTTATTGAATCTTGCGGGTCACCGTTCTGTCGGTGGTATGCGTGCCAGTATTTATAATGCAGTGCCATTAGAGGGCGTACAAGCCTTGGTGAATTTTATGGATGACTTTGCAAAACGCAATGGTTAATCCCTGAAATAAAAAAACCCAGCATAGGCTGGGTTTTTTTATGCATTCGGTTATGTCAGGGAATTTAAAAAATAAAAGTATGCAGGGTGAAGCCGCAGATCAGCATTCCCAACATGAAAAAAAGGCATGACATCATATCAATATTATAGCGAGAGCTAAGATGATGCTCGACCTGGTCTAATGTTTCTTCTTGCACGATTTTCATAGATATTTATTGTCCGATCTATTTATCGTTAATACTATTTGTTGTGAGTATTTTTATCATAAAAAATTGATTAAATAAAGTACATTCTTGATTAAAGTTCATAAATTTTCATTTTATTTAAATATCAGCTTTGGATTTGTCTGAACTTATTCGTATGCGAAATCAAAGTCTTATTTTTACAAGATTTTTAGGATTCGATTGCATGTATAAAATGAATTCATGTGAATTTAACAATGTGGATAACTCGATTTTTTAAATGATTTAAATAGGTTATTAAGCTAGAAAAAATGGGTAAAAAATAATCAAAAAAATAAAATTAAAAACAGAAAATACGGATTAAAAAAAGAAGATCCCCATCAAAAAGAAGATCTTCTTTGTTTATTTTAACTTAAGCTGATTTTCTATAAATATTGGCCTGAATCCACAGATTTCCACGAATATATTGACCAATCTGGAAATTTTTATGCTGCTCATTCCGCGTTGCAATCCGGATCAAGGTGGCTGGTTGACCTTCATCATGAATCAGTGTGACATCATACAGGGTATAGTCCTGATCCATAAACTGCATGGCAGTTTTACCGACAATATTGCCCTGAAACCAGGCTTCATCTTCCTGGCCCATGGTTTCACCATAAAGATAAGCCACCATTTTAGAGAAATCTACAGTAACAGGTGCTTTATCTTCTTCTGACTGTGGCTGCCAGGCATCAATCTGTTCCTGCAAATTATCGGGTGCCACGCCTTGGTTGGCTGCCAGAATATCATTCAAGGCACGGTGATGCTTGATCGAAGCCGGATCATCCACCACCAGATGTTCATGGTCAGCCACTGCTTCAAGCTCATAGGCCCAAGCATTCAGATTCACCACATAGGACTGGTCTTTTTCATAATGCGGATGATTGACGCTATACAGACTATCGAAAGCATAAATAATATTGTTGGCACCCAGATTCAGACGTAATACCGCCTGAGTATTGGATTTGCAGGAAATAATTCGATCGATGGTCGCTTTGACCTGATAAGGACTGTCAAAGCAGGGGAATGCAGTTTTTACGGCCTGTGGCTTATTATTTTCTATGGCGATCACTTGGCTCAATTGCACCGCAGCTTTACTCGGCCCCTGAATCAGCCAGGTATTTTCATCCATATCACATTCTTGTGTGCAAATGCCCATCGGCATAATAGGCGCATCAAGAGCTTTGCCTAACCACTGTGGCACATCTGTACCTGGATTCTCGGTGAGTAATGTCCAGTGTTCGACGTGACTACCGAAATTCTGATCATCAATGGTGATGATCTCTGGGCTATTCTGATTTTTCATATGCACAATTGATCTTGGATGACTTATTTATAGTTAATCGAGGGTCATTACGATTTTTCAAGTCAATCGAATGAATTTTCAAATTAAATGCAGTCAATTTTTTTTCTAGACTGAATCACAGTTACGGCTCAAATCAAATAGATTCAAAAAAACATGAGCGACAGCAGCGATGAAAATGCAACGATTTAATCATCAACCTGATCCTCTCAATTTGCTAGAATACCCAGGATTTATACCTTAATGGGAAACCCTGTGTTGCCATTCAAACTTTGGGTCGATGCTGATGCATTACCCCGTATTTTAAGAGATGTGATTATCCGTGCGTCGGATCGCTATCAGTTGGAAGTGACTTTTGTGGCCAATCAGTCGGTGGGCATTACGCCTTCAGTCCGGATTAATTCAATTCAGGTGATGAGTGGCGCTGATGCTGCAGATAAAGAGATTATTCTGCGCATGAAAGAGCATGATATTGTCATGACCCAAGATATTCCCTTGGCGGCAGAAGTGATTGAAAAGGGTGGGATTGCCATTCATCCACGCGGTGAAGTGTATACCACGGCCAATGTCAAAGCGCGTTTACATCTAAGAGACTTTATGGATAGTTTGCGTGGTGCCGGTGTACAAACGGGTGGGCCACCTCCGATTTCAGAGCGGGATAAGCGTGAATTTTCAAGCGCACTGGATCAAACCATTCAAAAACAAAAACGTAAAACATCTGCACTTTAAGAGCAATCGCGCATGCCAACACACACCAATATGGTTGTGACCTATCTTTTATTGGTTTTTATCTGGGCCACTACACCGCTAGCCATTGTCTGGAGTGTAAGCGATCTGCATCCGCTCTGGGCACTGGCTCTGCGATTTTTTCTGGCATTGCCTTTTGCATTTATCTTGTTGTGGCTGTTTAAAACCCGTTTTCCTGTCGATTCTCTCTCGATGCACAGTTATCTGGCTGGAGCTTGCAGTTTTATTGGCTCGCAGATTTTTACCTATCTGGCCACGGATTATCTCAGCTCAGGCATTATTGCGCTGATGTTTGGTCTGGCACCTATTATTACCGGATTGATTGGCCGTTTCGTGTTTCAGCTCAAGCTCTATCCTTCACAGTGGTGCGGGATGGCGATTGCCCTGACTGGTTTGGCAGTGATTTGTCTCGGTGGTAAAGACCAGCACATTCAGCCAATCGGCATTGGTCTGATGTTACTGAGTGTGTTTATTTATTGTGTTTCGATGTTCTGGGTCAAAAAAGTCAATGCACCCTTACAACCGATGGCGCAAGCGGCAGGTTCCATTGCAGTTTCAGCAGTCATGGCGTGTGCCATGTTGCCATTTATCTGGCAATTTGTGCCAACCCAAATGCCTCAGGCAAAATCACTGATCGGGCTAGGATATGCCGTGGTGATGGCTTCGCTGATTGCCATGTTCTGTTATTTTAAACTGGTACAGAAAATCAGGGCGACCACCTTGTCTTTGACGACGGTATTGACTCCAATGCTTGCTTTATTCGTAGGTGTGCTTTTGAATGGTGAAAGCTTGTCGGGTGAGGCCTTAATCGGTGTCGGTATTTTGTTGACGGGTTTATTGTTGTATTTTTCCAGAGAAATTAAAGCGAGCTATGCAGCTCGCCTTCCATCCAGTATTCACAATGACTAAATCAGTGATTTAAGCAAAGTTGGCTTTGACACATTCACCGAGTTTGACGCGGTCTTGTGGGTGCATGGTAATGAAATAAGCACCGGTCCGGAATTTGCTATTTTCTTCTTCACGACTGTAGGCCACCTGGGCGGTTGCCGCAATATGGAAGAAATTTTCCGGGTGGCTTAAAGTCACGTGCAGATAGGTGCCTTCAGTGATGGGGCGGTCACTAAAGAAACTAAAACCGGTTTCCGAAAAGTTCACCTGCTCTGGTACAGGTAACATGCTTTGTACAATTGCGTCATACAAAGAACCGGTAATAAGGTTTAATTTTTGGTTGAATAAGGATAAGATTCGAGCAATTTGTTGATCTTTTTCAGATAATTGTTCTAATTCGTAGTTAACCGCATGATCAAATTGATCTAGCTCTGCAAGTAGTAGAAAATAGCGGGGCAAGACAAAGTTAGAGTCATAAGGATCATTTAAGGCAACATCATCGGAAATAATCTGATAATTAATTCGTAAGGCAGCATCGATGCGAGACATAACGCGTCTTTCCGTGTATCCATTTGGATGCTGTACATTTTCCATAATTTATTACCTCGGACTAGATGGTTATGTTTAAACCAATCTCGCTGTATATAGGGTTGAAATATACTCGCGCACGGCGTAGTAACCACTTCATTTCTTTTATTGCATTGGTCTCAATGATCGGTCTCACGCTCGGTGTAGCAGTCCTCATTACAGTTTTGTCTGTGATGAATGGGTTTGACCGAGAGTTGAAAAATCGTGTCTTGGGAATGATACCTCAAGCTACTGTTTCTTCAACGCAAATTCTAACAAATTGGCCCGAACTTGCAAAGCAGATTGAGCAGCATGAGCATGTCCAGGGGGTCGCACCATTTACCCAATTACAGGGCATGCTGACGGCACAGGGACAGGTTGCCGGGATTATGGTCAGCGGGATTGAACCCGAGTATGAGAAAAAAGTATCCATTATACAAAACCATATGGTCGAGGGCAGTATTGATAGCCTGAAAAAAGGTGAATTTGGTATTGTTCTGGGCAAGCAGATGACCGATGCCATGGGGGTCGGTTTAAACGATAATATTACCCTGGTATTGCCAGAGGCGACCCCTTCACCAGCAGGTGTGGTGCCTCGTTTCAAGCGCTTTAAAGTGGTGGGAATTTTCAGTATTGGTGCTGAAGTCGACTCGATGATGGGATATATCGCTTTAAATGATGCTTCAACTTTGTTGCGTCTACCAGATGGTGCACAAGGCGTGCGTTTAAAACTGGATGATATTTTTGTCGCACCGCAAGTGTCTCAGGAAATCGTGCGGGATTTACCAGCCAACTTCTACGCATCTGACTGGACTTATACCCATGGTAATCTGTTCAGCGCGATCCAGATGGAAAAAGCCATGGTCAGCTTGTTATTATTCCTGATTGTGCTGGTAGCGGCATTTAATATCGTTTCATCACTGGTGATGGTGGTGACGGATAAAAAATCGGACATTGCGATTTTACGGACTTTGGGTGCTTCGCCTGCCACCATTACCAAAATCTTTATGGTGCAAGGCACGGTGATTGGGGTGATTGGGACATGTGCCGGCGCAATCCTCGGGATTATTGCAGCGACCAGTATCAGTAGCTTTATCGGCTGGTTAAACAATACTTTGGGTCTGAATATGTTTGATGCCTATTTTATCAATTATCTACCTTCTTATTTACGCTGGCAGGATGTCTTGGTGATTGTCGGCTTGTCATTGGCCTTAAGTTTTGTCGCGACGATTTACCCCGCTTTACGTGCAGCAAAAATTCAACCGGCAGAGGCTTTGCGTTATGAGTAATCTGATTTTAGATGCCCAGAATATTCACAAATCCTTTACCGATGGCAAAGCCACCGTCGATGTGATTCGAGGCTTGTCGCTGCAGGTCAAAGCAGGTGAGTTTGTCTCGATTGTCGGTTCGAGTGGTTCTGGTAAAAGTACCTTATTGCATGTTTTGGGTGGACTGGATCGACCAACATCAGGGCAAGTGATGGTCAATGGTCGCCGTTTCGATACCTTGTCCGAAGCAGAGCGTGGCTATGTGCGCAATGAGCATTTGGGTTTTGTGTATCAGTTTCATCATCTGTTGCCAGAATTTACGGCACTGGAAAATGTAGCCATGCCCCTGATGCTCCGCGATAATGTGAAGTTTAAAGAAGCCAAACAGCAGGCTGAATACTTGCTGGAGCGGGTTGGTCTTTCGCATCGTCTGACACATAAGCCAGGTGAATTATCTGGAGGTGAGCGCCAACGTGTGGCCTTAGCGCGTGCAGTGGTGGGCAAACCTAAACTGATGATGGCGGATGAACCGACCGGAAATCTGGATCGTAAGACTGCAGCAAAGATTTTTGAACTGCTCACCGAATTGCAACGTGAATTCAATATGGCGATGCTGATTGTGACGCATGATGAACAACTGGCACATGCTGCAGACCGAATTTTACATATGCAGGATGGTCTTTGGGTCACATCCTAAATCAAGAGAATATTCGCATTTGATTGAAGCTCACTCCGGTGGGCTTTATTATTGGGTGAAATAATAACCATAAAGAATAAGATCCAATGTTGCAGTGGCTGTGTATCGGCTGGATTTTAGGCCTGGCCTGTATGGGGAAAAGTTTTCTGTCTGTTCAACTGGGCAGCACGGTCGTTCTAATCGCGGTATTACTGTGGTATCTGGGTTGCCGTAAATTAAAGCACATTTTCAACACACCATTACGCAATTTGGTCATGACTGGTTCAAGCCTGCTGTTAGGATTATTTCTAGGCCATGGCTATGCCAATCTGCAACTGTCTGAACGCTTGTCGACGCGTGAACATGAAGTCTCCGAAAAACAGATTGTGGTGCATATCAAAGACCTGAATAAACTTGGTGAGCAGAATATCCAGCAAGCTCTGCATGTGCTCAGCCCTGATGGCAGTACAGTTAAATGGATGGGCTTTTTGCCTGTCCAAGAACCCGTGACTCAATCCAGTTTGATAAATGCGCAGATAAAGCAGCACCTCCTTGAACTTGGACGATATTACTTAATTCAAGGCCAAATCCGACCTCATCATAGTTATGCCACCCCCGGATCTTTTGACGCTGAAAAGTGGGCATTACAGCAAAATATCATGGCCGGTTTCCGAATCAAGAGCATTCAGGAGTTACAACCGCAACAACTTTATGCGCTTGGTCATGGCAAATATTTACGCCAGCAGCAAAATTTAAGTCCGCGAATTTTACTTTGGGTAGAGCGGCAGCGACTGGCATTAAGAGAATTCGTAGCCAGGCAACCCGTACAGCATAAAGGTTTGTTATTGGCCTTATTAAGCGGTGATGAAAGCCTGTTAGATCCGGCGACAGAGCGACAATTCCAGCGTTTTGGTATGAGCCATTTATTAGCCATTTCCGGGCCGCACGTTCTGATCTTTGCCTTGATGGTCTGTGGTACTTTGCAATATCTGATTTCAAGATTTATGCCGCATATTTATCTGAAATGGCCAAGGCAGTATTTTTTGAGCCTGCCTTTTTTACTATGTGTCTTGCTGTACTGCGCCTTTGTGGGCTTTGAAATTCCAGCGCTACGCACTTTATTGATCTGCGTGATTGTGACCTTTACCTTGTTGCTCAGGCAAAATGTGCAAGCTTTAAAATTACTGATTCTGAGTGCTGCCTTATTATTGCTCTTTGATCCTTTCAGTATTTTGTCGGCTGCATTCTGGCTGTCTTATGGGGCCTGTTTTGTTTTGCTGCGAATCTATCAGACCATTCAGCAGCAACCGCGTCAGATAGAACAAACCTTATTACAACGGCTATATTTTGCGTTGAAAGTGCTGCTGGAATCACAATGGAAAATCTTTCTGGCACTATTTCCCTTGATGATGCTGTTTTTTAAGCAGATCGCCTGGATTACCCCATTCAGTAACCTGGTCGCGATTCCATGGATTGGGCTGCTAATAGTTCCAGTCGATATTCTGGCGGCTTTGTTGTTTTTTATTTCAGAGCCACTTTCCAGTGTGGTATTTCAATTGAATAATGTTTTCATTCACATGCTGCTGGCATTTCTGGATCTGCTTGATCGGCTGTTTGCTCCACAACTGATTCCGGTGGCGATGAATGTCTGGATGATTGCGCTGTGTATTCTGGCCTTAATGATTGTATTTTTACCGCGTGGCCTATTGCCCAAAAGCTGGACGGCGCTTGCCTGTGTGCCACTGTGTATTCCTCAGCTCAATCAGCATGCATTTCAGCTCTCTATTCTGGATGTGGGGCAGGGACAAGCAATTTTTCTTCGGGATGGAGCACGCAGTATGATGATCGATATGGGTGGCTATTATGATGAAGAAAAATTCAGTATCGGTCGACAGGTGATTCTGCCATTTCTGTCTGTGCAAGGTGTGGGTAAGCTGGATCAACTGATTTTAACCCATCTGGATCAAGATCATAGTGGCGCTTATCACAGTATTAAACATCAATTGAAAATTAAAGAGGTATCGTCCAATCAGATTCCTGAAATAGCGCACTCCTCCCGTTTTCAGTTCTGTCATCAAGGTCAGCAGTGGCAATGGTCTGAAGATATTCAGTTTAAAATTCTGGCACCTCGGCAGCAGCAGTTAAATACAGCCCATTTCAATAAAAATGAACGGTCTTGTGTGGTATATCTGCAAGTTAAAAATGCCGGGCCTTATCAAAATTTTTTACTCATGGGCGATGCGGGTTGGGAGACTGAGTATCAGCTGCTCCAAGATTATCCTGAGCTTAAAGTTGATGTGCTGGTGCTTGGACATCATGGCAGTCAGCACAGCTCAGCCTATCAGTTTTTAGAAGTTTTACAGCCTAAACTGGCAATTGTTTCGGCAGGGAAATTTAACCGTTATGGCCATCCGAGCCAATTGACTCAGCAGCGGCTCAAAGCCCTCAATATTCCGTTACTGAATACGGCAGAGCAGGGTAGTCTGCACTTTCAGCAACAAGACTCAAAACTGGTACTTTCAGCCGAACGACATCAATGGCAATGGTTATATCGTCAGCCTTTAAGTCGCTGATTCTAAAGCGGGCGAAGCTTCATGTAATTCCTGAGTTCTTAACGCATTTACTTTGCCTAAAGCCTGTTCATGCTCCAGTGTATAAAGATTGCCCAAGCCCTGATGTGCATTAAAGCGTTTATAGCTCCAGTGATAATGTTCAGGATGGCGACGGATTAAATTTTCAATACTATTGATAATGACTTGCGTGCCCTGATTGGCATTGCCACTATAAATTTTTTCGTCGATCGCTTCGATAAAGATATCAAAACCATCTTCAGTATTACGCAGGGCATATAAAAACAGAGCACGGGCTTTGGTCTTTTGAATCAGCTTGGCACTTAAATTACTGGTGGCCAAAGGCACGCCAAAATACGGAATATACTCACCACCCACATTGGGCGTATGATCTGGCAAAATCACGGTGGTGCCGCCTTGTTTTAAGGCCTTAAAGATCTGACGGACACCGGATTCATCGGTCGGTACCAGATGTGCCTGTTCACGGCTACGGGCAGCCCGTACAAATTGATCCGCAGTCTGATTTTTTACAGGTTTGTACATAATGGTCATGGCGGTAAACTGGGCAACATAGGCATTCATAATTTCCCAGGTACCAAAATGCGGCACAATTAACACCAGACCTTTATTCTGTGCCAGTGCCTCATGAAGGAGATCTTCGCCAATAACGCGATGCACACGTTTGATATTTTTTTGATTGCTTGAGCCCCAAATGGTAAAGAACTCGAAATATGACATTAATTCATTGCGAACCGCGGCACGGTTAATACGTTCACGTTCATTATCAGACAGTTCAGAGAGACTGATTTCTAGGTTCAGGCGAATGACTTCCGAGGTTTTCGTGACTTTGAAACTGTTTACAATAAAGGCCAGGATGCGAGCCATCCATCGAGAAACTGGAAGCGGTTGGCGGCTAATGTATTTGAGTAAACCGTAAGCTGAATTCCGTGAGTCCTGTTTCGTCATTGATTTCGTCTAAGTACAATAAAAAGAGAACAAAATTTATTATAGGCGAAAACGTTTTGTTTAGACAGAATTACCCGATTCAGTGTATATAATGGGTTCAATATAAATCAATTTATTGGATTATTTATGTCCGATTGGCCACCAAAACCTGAAAATCAAATACAAAATACACAACAGCCAGTTCAACCGACTGGTCCGGAGTGGAAATTGCTGGAAAAAGCGGTTTTAGCTTCGGTTGAAGAGCAGCGTCGTGCGCGCCGTTGGGGAATTTTCTTTAAATTCCTGACTTTTGCTTATCTGCTTGTGGTGATTTTGGCACTCGGCAAGAGCTGTAGTTCAGTTTCCTCAGATGCCAACGCTGGCGCAGGTGCTCATATTGCCGTCGTCGATATTATTGGTACGATTGCTGCCGACAAGCAGAGTGTCAACAGTAGCAATACGATTAAATCGCTGAAAAAAGCTTTTGAAAATAAACAGAGTAAAGCCGTAGTGCTGAATGTCAACTCGCCGGGTGGTTCACCGGTACAGTCCGATGAAATCTGGCAAGAAATTCAGTATTTGAAAAAGCAGTATCCCGAGAAAAAACTCTATGCAGTGATCGGTGATACCGGTGCTTCAGGTGCTTATTATATCGCTTCTGCTGCGGATGAGATCATTGTCAATCCATCGAGTTTAGTCGGTTCGATTGGTGTGATCATGCCAAATTATGGCGTGAGTAATTTGCTGCAAAAGCTTGGTGTTGAAGATCGCACCATGACTTCAGGTGACAATAAAGCCTTGCTGTCGATGACTCAACCAGTCGATCCTGCACAAAAAGCCCATGTACAAGGTGTCTTGGATAATGTGCATAGTCACTTTATTAATGCGGTAAAACAGGGGCGTGGTAATAAACTGAAATCAACCGATCCTGCGATTTTCTCTGGTTTGTTCTGGACCGGTGATCAGGCGGTGAAACTAGGAATCGCAGATCGGATCGGAAGTTTAAATACCTTGAAGCGCGAACTGAAAACTGAAAGAGCCTTGAATTATACCATTGAATATAGTCCATTTGAGTCCGTATTGGGTCGCATGGGCTCATCGATTGGTGACGGAATTGCCACTTCAGTTGCGCAGAAACTTCAGTCAGAAAACAGTACGACATTGCAATGAAACCATTGATTCATTTCGCGCACGCCAATGGCGTGCCATCGAAAGTCTATCAAAAGCTGTTTGATGGACTGCAAGATGATTACGATATTATCTATGTGCCGCTCTTAGGGCCTGATAAACGTTATCCAGTGGATAACCATTGGAAAAGCCTGACTCAGCAAGTGATTGACAGTATTGTGCGTCAGTCAAAAGGTCGACCGGTGATTGGTTTGGGACATTCTCTAGGATCAGTATTAACTTTCCAGGCTACCTTGCAGCGTCCCGAACTGTTTTCGCAGATGATCATGCTGGACCCGCCGATGATTATGGGTAAAGAAGCCTTTGCCTTGCATCTTGCGAAAACTTTGCGCTTAAAAGCTTTGGACAGAATGTCTCCGGCAGGTCTGTCCAAGCGCCGTCGTGATCATTGGGATTCACGTGAACAGGCAGCAGCGTTGTTGCGTCCTAAAGGTTTTTATCAAGACTTTGATGCCGATTGCTTCCAGGCCTATATTGAGCATGCTTTGCAAGATGATCCGATTCGGGGCGGAGTAGAACTCACCATCCCTAAAAAGGATGAAGTGGCCGTGTTTAGAACCAATCCCTCACTGTGGTGGTTGCCTCAGGCGAAACCGAAAGTTCCGGTACATTTGGTCGTGGCTGAGCAAGGTCCATTTCTGGCCCGCAAGTTCCCGCAGCAGGTCGAAAAGAAATTTGGTATTCCTTTTACCGTGGTAGAGGGAGGACATATGTTTCCATTGGAACAACCCGATCAGGTAGCGGACTTAGTAAAGCAATTGATTCAGCAACAATCTGTTTGAATCATTAAAAAGAGAATATAAAAAACGCATCCGAGGATGCGTTTTTTATATTTAAATGATGTTAAAACTTGCAGAATTGAACAGGTTCTTGCATTTTCTCGTTTCGATATAGCACACCGTCTTCAGTGTGTTGAATGGTACCGCTACAAATCCATTCCACGACTTGAGGATAGATTACATGTTCAAGGCTATGCACACGCATTGCCAAACTTTCTACCGTATCGTGGTGAGAAACCTTGAGAACACCTTGAGCAAGCGCTTGGCCTGCGTCAAGTTCAGCCGTGACATAATGCACCGTACAGCCGTGCAGAACATCACCGGTATTGAGTACACGCTGATGGGTATGCATGCCTTTGTAATAAGGCAATAGAGAAGGGTGAATGTTCAACATTTTCCCTTCCCAGGCTTTTACAAATTTTTCACTTAAAATTCGCATAAAGCCGGCAAGTACCACCAGATCCGCATCCCAGTCCAGCAGTTGCTGATGCATCACATCATCAAACGCTTCTCGGTTTGGATATTGCCTGTGTTCAATAACTGCAGTGTGAATTCCTGCTTGTTGCGCACGCGTTAAAGCAAAGGCTTCAGGTTTATTGGAAATCACGCCGACAATTTGCCCTGAAAGATTGGCATCAATCAAGGCTTGTAGATTTGATCCGCTACCTGAAACAAGTACAGCAATTTTAATCATGCGGAATTATGCGAAGATCACACGAATTTTTTCGTCTGCACCTGCAACCGATTCAGCATTGTCTTGAATCTGACCCATTGCCCATGCTTTTTCGCCAAGCTGGTTGAGTAATTCAACAGTTTTGTCTGCATCAGCTGCATCAACAACCAGCACCATGCCGACGCCACAGTTGAAAGTACGATACATTTCAAATTGTTCTACGCCGCCTTCACGTTGTAGAAGTTTGAATAGCTCAGGCCATTCCCAAGAAGATTCATTTACCAACGCTTGAGCACCGTTTGGAAGTACGCGAGGTAAGTTACCTGGTAAACCACCACCGGTGATGTGTGCCATCGCATGGACATCAACGTGTTTTAACAGTTCAAGAATTGGTTTTACATAAATGCGTGTTGGTTCCATTGCAACATCTGCAAGTGGGCGGCCATCGACGATTTGATTCAGGTCAACGTTTTTCACGTCCAGGATTTTACGAAGCAGTGAGTAGCCGTTTGAGTGCGCACCTGAAGAAGCTACACCAATTAAAACGTCACCCGCTTTGACTTTAGAGCCATCAATAATTTTACTTTGCTCAACAACACCGACACAGAAACCTGCAAGATCGTAATCTTCGCCTTCATACATGCCTGGCATTTCAGCAGTTTCACCGCCAACTAATGCACAGCCAGCAAGTTCACAACCAGCGCCAATACCAGTGACTACATTTGCAGCAACATCAACATTTAAGTGACCAGTTGCATAATAATCAAGGAAGAACAGTGGTTCAGCACCACAGACAAGAAGGTCATTCACGCACATTGCAACCAGGTCTTGACCAATTGTGTCATGACGGTTCAAATTCAGTGCCAGACGTAATTTTGTACCAACACCATCTGTGCCAGATACGAGAACAGGTTCTTCATAACCTTTAGGAATTTTACAAAGTGCACCAAAGCCACCTAGACCGCCCATAACTTCGGGACGTGAGGTACGCTTAGCGACAGATTTGATACGATCGACTAACGCGTCGCCCGCCTCAATGTCGACACCTGCATCTTTGTAGCTTAAACCAGTGTTTGGGGTAGAAGTTGAGTTGCTCATAATGAAGTCTCCGCATTCGCGGGTGCGATTATAACCTGAATATGTAAAACTCTTATGGTATTTGTGGCCTAAAATGCTATCTTTATTAAAATATTTTAATTTTTAGAATGATTAATAGAGAAAAGGCAAGATTCTATGGTCGATCGTACTTTACGGCGCATTCTTATACTTGCTGGTATAGCATTGATACTTTGGGTTTTATATCTGCTTAAACCAGTTGTGGTTCCTTTTGTTGCAGCTTTTCTAATTGCTTATTTATTTAGCCCACTGGTCGATGTTTTGCACCGCATTGGGCTGGCTCGATGGCTCTCGATCAGTATCGTATTTATCGGGATTGGGATCGTGGTTACATTGGTGATGTGGTATCTGGTGCCACTAGTCTGGCAGCAGCTGATGTATGCGCGTGATAGCATTCCGGCCGGGATTCACTGGATCAATTACACGTTCCTACCTTGGCTTTCCGATAGCTTTAATCTGGTTCCGATGGAGATCGATACTGACCAGATTTCCTCAGTAGTAATGGACTATGTCCAGACCAATTATAGTGCTGACAGTATTCAGGCAATGCTGCTGAAACTGGCACAATCTGGTCTGAACTTTATCCAGATTGGTGGCACGATTGTCCTGATTCCGATTATTGCCTTTTATTTCTTGCTGGATTGGGATCGTATGCTGGACAGCTTACGCCGCCTGATTCCCCGTCCTTATGAAAAAACAACCTTAACTATTGTGAGTGAATGTCATAGTGTGTTAGGTGCCTTTGTCAAAGGTCAGTTCCTGGTCATGGTTCTGCTGGGCGTAGTCTATGCAGTGGGACTGCAACTGATTGGCCTAGAGATTGGCTTGATCATTGGGATGATTGCCGGATTGTGCAGTATCATTCCGTATCTTGGTTTTGCGGTTGGAATTATTGCCGCAGTCATTGCAACCTTTTTCCAATTTGGAATCGACTGGTGGCAACTGGTATTGGTCGGGATTGTCTTTATGGTCGGGCAGGCCGTCGAAGGCTATATTCTGCAACCGTTCTTGCTAGGTGATAAAATCGGTCTTTCTCCTGTAGCTGTAGTGTTTGCAGTTCTGGCAGGTGCACAACTGGCCGGTTTCTTGGGCATGCTGATTGCCTTACCGGTGGCAGCCGTGATTGTGGTACTACTGCGGCATGTACGCGAGTACTATGAACACACAACATTTTATGGAGATCGGGCCATTGTGATGCAAGATGCCTCTACCGGTTCAATCAATATCGAAACAGCAGACTTAGATGTTGATATTGAAATGAAAAAGCCAGAGAAAAAACCGCTGCAAGCAGAGGAGAACTCAAGTAAAATTCATGACCCCCATGGTAAAGACTCATAAGGCCAAAAAATCATATGCGTCAATTGCAGTTAGATATAGAACCTCAGCTTGATGCCCGAATCAGTGATTTTTCAGGGCCAGGTTGGGGGCATGTGATTGATGCAGTGCGTCAATTGCATGCAGGCTTAATCAGCCGTTTTTATGTCTATGGTGGGGCGGGAACAGGCAAAAGTCATTTATTGTCAGCCATCTGTGACTCTTATCTTGAAGTAGGGAAATCTGCGATTCAGGTATCTTTACTTGAGCTTCTAGATGCCCCGACCGAGGCAATTACCTCGCTGGATCGTTTTGATCTGGTCGCACTCGATGATATTGAAGCGATTAGTGGTGTGCCGCATTGGCAGCGCGCAGTCTTTCATCTGATTAATTATAATAATGAAGGTGGCGGACAGTTGGTATTTTCTTCACGCTTTGCGCCGATTGAACTTAAGCTTGAGTTACCAGATCTACAGTCACGCTTAACACAAGCGGTGAGTACCCGTGTGCCGAGTGGTAGTCTCTATGCTGATCGTTATGCGCTGGTTTCATCCGTACTAGATCGTCGGGGGATTCATTTAGATCCTCAAATTTTTGACTATTTACTGAGTCATGGGCCACATCAAACTTCGGTACTTCTTCAGAGATTAGAGCAAATTATTCAACTGCTTAAGGGAGAAAAACTGAAGGTCAGCAATGCCAATCTGCGACAGATTTATGCCTTGATTGACGAATATCGGTAAATCATAAAAATTCTTGAGTAATTACTCAGTCTATGCCACAGTAAGGCAAAATAATTCACAGTTGCAAGGATTCTGCAACTTTAGAAGAAAAAGAAAGAAATAAAAATTAAGGAGAAGGTTATGCTCAAGAAGAGCATAGGCATGGCTTTGCTGTGTATGGCAGGGCAGGCGTATAGTGCAGATATTATTGTAACCACGACAGAAGATATTGAAAAAGATGACAAGGAATGTTCACTTCGAGAAGCCGTTGAATATATTAACCGGGGCTTAGCCAAAGAAGGTTTTATGGGATGTGGTGGAGAAAATTCATCCAGTACCATTATTTTAAAAGAAAAAAATACTTATGTGCTCAATAAGCATATAGCAATCAAAAAATCTCTAAGCATTCGGTCTGTAGCTGATAGCGATGAAGAATTCAGTACAACTGAAAAAACACTGGGTCTGCATAATGCCCATATTCAAATGCAAGGAACTGACAATCTATTTCGCCTTAACAGCACAGATACACTAGTTCAGCTTAACTTAAAAGAACTAGACCTCGAAGGCTGTGGCAAAGTCAGTTGTGCTGAACAAGGTGGTCTGATTCATAATAAAGGCCAAGTGGTGGTTGAATATAGCCGTTTATTTAATGGTGCAGCCAATTTGGGTGGGGCAATTTATAATACGGGACAATTTGGTCAGAGCTTTCTCAGTCGTGTTGAAATTAAAAATAGCCTGATTGAAAATAACAAAGCACAACGAGGTGGCATTTTATATAGCGAGTTGCCCGCTTTCCTTATCAGGCAAAGTGTCCTTAAAAATAACCAGACCTTAAATAACTCGGCGGCCAATATTTATAGCGCCGGGCAGTTTGCTGACACAGAGAATCTTCAAAACATTAGTGCCGAAGTATTAAGTAGTACCCTATTAAAAAATAAGGGGACACTCATTAATGTCATGGACGGGATGGGATTAAATAACCTAACGATCGTTGATAATGCTGATACTGCTTTACGTATGAATGCCCCGGCTGGCAGGGCTTATGTGGCAAATAGTATTATTTTAAGAAATGGTGCACAGGACTGCCAAATTGAAAACGGCGATAAAACCCTGATTCAAAACAATCTGCTGACTGTGTCCTGCGGTACAGGGGATGCTGTTGCTCCAAATGAGCTTTGGAATGGTACACAAATCTTAGCCGAAGCTTCAAATAAGAGTGAAGGTGTTTGTCAAACCTTGAGTGAAAATAGCACAGCCATACTTTGTCCATACAGCGTTGCTAAAGGGCAATTTCTTGGTTATATGCGTCCACGTATTTTATTAAGTCATAATCAGGTCAGCGACTCATCTATTGTAAATAGAGGTACAGCGCTTAATCTTGCAGCCCCGACAGTGGCATGTGAAGCTGCTGACCAGCGTGGTATCAACCGTTTAATGGATAATCTGTTCTGTGACCGTGGTGCGATTGAAATCACTGTGCCAACCTCAGGGAGTCTGGTTGGACAAGACCTGTTAAAAGGTGAAATTGCCAAATTTTCAATTGAATCCTTTTTGGGTGATAGTGATTTAATTCCAAAAGAACAATGCAATGTCATGGTTGGTCAACAGCTGACAGGTGAGCCTTGGCAAGATGGATGTTTGAAAGTTGTGCAAACTAAAACAGAGTCCAAAGGTAAAACACGCATCGATATTCATGGCAATGTGGTGTATACCCCAGATTCGACTTGGCATGGGGCAGATATCTTCGAGCTGCAAGTGGTAACCACATCCACGCGATTTAATAAAAGTAAACCTTATCTGACCATTACCACTCAAATCGTGCAGGAGCCAAAAAATGAAATGGAAGACAAATCAGTCAAAACTTCAGGTGGTGCATGGGGCTTTGGTGGGCTACTGATTTTAATTGGGTTAATGGGTTTGCGCCGTGAATTAAAAGATTAAGGAAAAATCATGAAAAATTATAAAAAAGGACTGCTTGCGGCCATGATTTTATCTGCCATGAGTTTGATGGCAGCCGAAGATAAAACCATCTATGTCACCACTTTGGTGGATGAAGACGGAGAGAACAGTAATGCCTGCTCTTTGCGAGAAGCGATTAAAACTGCAAAATTAGATAAATCCTATGGCGGATGTAACGTCGGCCGTACGCTTCGGCTGGATGGTTCAGCCCCAGACGTGATTCAGCTTGAAGCGGGTGAATACAAATTAGACAGCGAACTTGTCATTGAGTCCGCGCTCAAAATTTATGGAAAAACGCCCTTTAGTTATACCAGTCGTAGTCCGATTACGAATTTATACCCAACCCGTGATGCTTTAAAAACCACGATTTCAGGTCAGGGAAAAACCCGTCTCTTTAACAGTATGGCCAGTCAATCCAGTCTGGAAGTCTATCATCTCATTTTAAAAGATGGTTATGCGGCAAAAAATACACAGGATAAGGGCAATGGCGGTACCTTTTATGTGGCGGGCCCCTTAAGCATTAATAGCAGTGAAATCGTAAATTCCCGGGCAGATGCAGAAGGGGGGGCTATTTATACGGTGGCGATGAATACCGAAAGGAGTGTGATCATCCAGGATTCGCTGCTTCACCAAAATAAGGCAAGTTCATATGGTAGTGTGCTGGCTATGGATTGCCAGGGGAATTTAGGGACGACTCAAACCAATGTAAAAGTTAGTTCTAGTAGTATTGTTAAAAATGGGTCAGAAAATACGGCCAGCATTCTTGATTTTTGTGGTTATGCAACCGTAGAGTTGAATAATTCTACCATTGCCAAAAATACTGCGAGTCAGACAGGGCATATTTTGCGTATGACCAATCAAGCCAATCGCCCTCTCAGTGCCTTTTCCAGTTTAACTGCCTTAAGTAATACTATTGTTGAGAATGCAGCTCAATCTACTTTATTTTATGACAAAACAGGTTCTAAATATTTCTATTTTAATGTTTTAGCATTTAATCAGGGCTTATCTTGTGAATATGCCTTAAATCAGGGGAATCCGACTAAGGAGCAAAGCGTCGTATTTACTACTGTTAAAAATGCCATACAAACCACTGGACTATCACGTTGTGTATTGCCAGAGTTAGATGCGGATGAAACTTCAAACAATCTTGACATTTCTAACAGCACGATAAACAACTTATTAACAGCTTATATTGAGCCTGCAATTGATAACCGTTTTCTAGGCATGTATTACCCACGTGATAATGGAACAGCTACAGATTTGGTAGATGTGGGGGTAAGTGGCTGTGCTGAACAGGATCAACGTGGCATTGATCGGGTGGTGGGATCTACTCTTACCTTAAATCCAGATGCAAAAAATAGCTGTGAAATCGGTTCAATCGAAATCCGACGTCTGACCGCAGCAGATATCACAGATCTGAAAAATAGCAGCTTGGTCGATTTGAATAATTTTTATCAGGACAATATAACTGACATCAAAAGTATTATTGCAAATAAGAATACGCCAGCAGAGGAAATACCTGGTTTAAAGGAAGAGTTAAAAGAATACGAAGATTTACTTAAATATACCAAGCAATATCAGCAATACCGTGCAATTTATGTCAATCCCTTTGTGCTGGCCATGCCTCAGGAAACCTTGATGGGCAATACGGTTCAAACCAAAGTCTTGAATGCACAAAATTATGATATTAGTGTTAAGTCTTTAGGAGTAGGTGAGTTAATTGGTACCGGTAGTTCGACCAGTGTGAAGGGTGATCCGAATGACCCCAATCTTAAGTGTGAATGGAAGCCTGATCTCAACCGGATCATGATGTATCGTACCGATGGGAAAATGACCAAGGCAACAGATATGGAATTCTGTAGCTATACTCTCAAAGATAAGGCCACGGGGATCAGCAGTGCTGGAATTTTAAAAGCAGCTTTTAACAATATTGCACCGATTGCCAAGAGTGATGAATATTGGATTAGCCCAGAGAATAATCTGACAGTGACTGTGAATCCACTTGAAAATGATAGTGATGATGGTGATGGGCCTCTACCTTCAGGAAAGTCGGCTTTTTATCAGGATAAAGAGGGAAAAGAGATTCCAATTCGTATTGTGAAGATTCCTGCCGGAGTTTCTCTTAATGCAGAGCGACAAGGCCCTTGTCCTGATACTTATCAGCGCGAGACCTGCTATGGTGGAAAACTGACATTTAGTGTGAGAAATAACTTAAGCCAGGCAGATTACAGCATGCAGTATACGATTTTTGATGCAGATGAAAAAATGTCTGAAACAGCAACGATCCTGCTACGAAATACGGTAAAAAATGCCAATACGTCATCAAGTGGTGGTGGCTCATTCGGAATTTGGGGACTATTCGGATTATTGGGGCTGGTCGCTTATCGCCGTCTAAGAAAATAAAACCTAATTGGAAAATTCAAAAGCCTCCATTTGGAAGAATGCTGATCAGTTAAGGAGTTTAGAAATAGACGCTTTAACTTTTTAGTGGTTCACGATGGAGTCTTAAGGTTTTAAATCAAATATTTGTCATATCATTTGTGACTTTGGTTTTGCTCAAATGAGAAGCGGAGTTTCACAAGGAAGGCATCTTGCGGAGCAATACACCTCATGCATCCAACAGTTGCGGATGACTTTTCCACCTGGCAAATATGATCATGAATTTAAAAAAGAAAATGCCAGTCAATTGTTTAACTGACTGGCATTATCTATTTGGAGGCTTTTTATATGGGTCGCTTAATGCGAGCTAGAGGGTGGTTGAGTCGTTTGCTGGTATTTGAGGATGTACTCTTCCCGAATGGCAAGTCGTTCTTCAGGTTTGGCATTTTGCATGCGTAAGCCAAGTTCTCGACGTTCCTGACTGCTCATCATTTGCCAAGTCTCACGCATTCTTTGTTTTTCAACCTCAGGAAGCTGGGTAAACCAGTCCATACGCTGCTGTAAGCTGACGCTCTGCTGTTCTGGAATTTCCTTGAGGGACTGATAGCGTTTAATAAGTGCCAACTGTTCGGAATCAGAAAGACTATCCCAGGTATCGGAAACCTGAGTATTTGCATCTTTAGAAAAGATCCAAAAACGTTCAAATCCTGCAAAACTGGTTTGCAGAAAACTGAATGCACAAAAAGCAATTGCCAATCTTTTAGCTGCCATGTGGAACTTTGTCCTCACCTAGAACCATTAGCATTTCTAAATCTTCAAGCATTTGTGGGGACAGTTTCGGTACTGACACCATTTGGGTTTGCGGCTCATTGTGGCTAGAAATATTGGGTAATACTACAACACCTGCAATTGCTGCTGCCAAGGCAAAACCTGACATTTTTAAAAATGCAAAACGTGAATGTTTAGAATCCTGAATTTCTTCAAGAACATGGTGCATGACAACAGGTTTGTGTTTATGTTGTTGTGCCAGTCCATCGAGTTTGGAAGTTACTTGTTTTAAGAAATCATCTTGATTCATTCGGATGACCCTCCCAGATATGGATTTAAATGTGCCAAAGAGGTACGTAAGCCTTGAATAGCACGGTGATAATGAGTTTTTACACTGCCTTCTGAGCAGTCCATAATTTGTGCGGTGGTATGCGTATCAAATCCTTCCCAAGCTCTCAGCATAAATGCCTGCTGCTGACGTACAGGTAGTTTGGCAATAGCTTCCTGGATTTCTTCAGCTGTCACTGCCTGATCCAGAAAGTCCAAAGGCGTCGGTGTAGCTTCGTCCACGATATCCTCAAGTTCAATTTCGTCATCATCCAGACTGACTTTCTTAAAAAATGAAAACATCTGACCACGCCGTGCTTCTTTACGACGCCAATCCTGTAATTTGTTGTTCAGAATTGTATAAAATAGGGGATACCATTCTTCAGTACTTTTTTCCGCATAGGATTTATGTAAGGAAATGAAAGCTTCCTGAACCAGATCCATGGCAATACCATGATGACCTTGAGTTGCACTTTCCATCATCACCAAGGCGCGTCCAGTCACATCTTGCATAAAATTCTTCAGACGTGCTTCAGCCGTACTCTTCAGAATACTTACATCGTGTGATTGCAACTGTTTTGGTGCTAAATCCATAGAGATGGAAAATCCTGTCATTGGACACCCACCATGATTCCCAAGTTCATAATCATATAACGTTGGGAATTATGGTTTGGTTGACAATTAAGTTTATTATTTTTGTAGTGTAATCTATTTTATAAACGGGCAGGGCCGAATTAAAACACTGTAACCTAAATCCCTAATTAGATACGTTGACGTACCATTTCAAAGAAACAGATCGATCCTGCAATCGCAACATTTAAGGATTCCTGACCACCCGGCTGCGGAATACTGACAGCTTCTGCGTGTTGCATTGCATAATCAGAAACGCCTTGACCTTCATTGCCCAAGATCCATACGCAAGGTTTACCTAAATCTTTTGAGTACAGACTTTCGGCACGATGTGAGCTGGTGACGTATACAGGAATTTGAAATTGCTCAAGAATTTGTTCAAGTGCAATATTTTCAAAAGTTTGCAGCGTGAAGTGTGCGCCCATACCGGCACGTAATACTCGTGGTGACCAGAGTGATGCAGAACCTTTGGTGCAGACAATCTGTTCAATACCGGCTGCTGCTGCAGAGCGAAGCAGGGTACCAACATTACCCGGATCCTGTACATTTTCCAGAATTAAAGTGTCGGCTTTAAAATCCAGTGCATAATTTGCTGTCGGTAAAGTGACCACAGCTAAACAGGCTAAAGACGTTCCTAAGGTGCTTAAATCTTTGTATAAAGATTCGCTTAAAACAAAGACCATCCCTGTGTATTTTGCGAGAATTTTCTCGAAATCAGGATGCGAAAGTGCATGTTCAGTGGTAAAAATCGAATCAATTTTACGGTTTTCATGCAGCCAGGCGAGAGACAGATGCGTGCCTTCCAGCACAGTTTGCCCCTGTTTTTTACGATAGGTGTTTTGTTCAATCAAACCACGTAAGTGTTTAATTTTTGGATTGTCTTTTGAATCAAGAAAAAAAGTTGGCATGGGAGATATAATCCACGGTAGCCGATTCAATATCGGCTACCGCTATAAAAAATTAGTTATGATAGCTGGTCACAAGATCAACTTCGTTTTTAGAACCGATAATCACTGGCACACGTTGATGTAGATCGGTTGGTTCGATCTCCAGAATACGGACACGGCCTGTGGTGGATGCGCCGCCAGCCTGCTCCATGAGCATACTCATTGGGTTGGCTTCATACATTAAACGCAGACGACCAGCTTTAGCCGGATCTTTAAAGTCGTATGGATACATGAAGATACCGCTACGACAAAGAATACGGTGAATATCGCCCACCATACAGGCAACCCAGCGCATATTGAAATCTTTTTCACGAGGACCGGTTTTGCCTGCCAATAATTCATCGATATAACGTTGTACTGGTGCTTCCCAGTGGCGTTGATTCGAGGCATTGATCGCATATTCTTTGGTATCTGCAGCGACTTGAATCGCTTCAGAAGTTAGTAGGAATTCTTGAGTTTCCGGGTCAAAGGTAAAGAACACTACGCCTGCACCGACAGTCAATGCCATCATGGTCGATGGACCATACAGTACATAACCTGCAGCCACTTGATTGACACCGGCTTGCATAAAGTCTTCGGCCTGAGTCACGGCATTTTTCGCAGGAAGAATCGAGAAAATCGTACCCACACACATATTGATATCGATATTACTTGAACCATCGAGTGGGTCGAACAAGACCAGAAATTGACCATTTTCTTGTGCAGGGGTGAATTCATCCAGTTCTTCTGAGGCCAAACCACCGACATTCGGGTGTTGCTGTAAAGCATCAATCAGATAATCATTGGAAATGACATCCAGTTTCTTTTGCTCTTCGCCTTGAACATTTTCATGCTGTGCACTTCCCAATACACCCGCTAAAGCACCTTTTTGCAGCAACAGATCGATGTCCTTGCAAGTGTTTGCAATCGTTTCAATAACTTGTGCAAGTTCAGGTGTGAGATTCCCGCTTTGTTGCTGTAAAAACTGGGATAGGGTGCGGTATGACATAAGGGAAAACTCCAAGACTTAAATCGGGAAAAAATGATCAAAACGATATGCGGCTATATTTTAGATGAGAACGTACTAAAAGAAAAATTAAACTGGATTATTTGTATCGATTTTGCCCTTGCAACTCCTGTGGAAAGTGCTATGTTGAAGGCAAGGGAAAATTGAGAATAGGAGCACAGATATGACAACATTAAAGTTTGATGCGACTCCAACGCCAAGTGAAGGCATTACTTTAGATGATATCTCTGAAGACAAGATGAAAGAAGCCTGGCGGGATTATGAAGCAAAACCAGAGTACAAACAATTCAATAAACACGACCTGATTGAATCGATGCAAGCAGTTGAACCAGGCCAGACCGTAGAATAAACAGATTTGTTCATTCAACCCAATAAAAAGCACTCAATCATGAGTGCTTTTTATTTGATACGCCAGCATTGAAAGTTATTTCAACAATGGTGGTACCGCTTCATAATTAATTTCAACACGGCGGTTTTCTTTCCAGGCATTTTCATCATGACCTGGATTGATTGGCATTTCCTTACCATAGCTGACGGCTTCTAATTGAGCAGCATTTACACCAGTAGTCACCAGGAAGCTTTCTACGGCTTTGGCACGACGCTCACCAAGCGCCATGTTGTATTCACGGGTACCACGTTCATCGGTGTGACCGGTGAGTGCGACACGTGAATTAGCATTGGCCATCAGGAACTGTGCATGTGCTTGTAGGGTACGAAGATCTTCATTGCTGAGTTCAGTACTGTCATAGTCAAAATGTACGACACGTTTTGCCAAGAAAGCCTTGTTTTCCGCAGTGACACCTTTTGCAGAGGCACCCGCCATGTTTTGTGCATTTAATGCAGCATCTTCACTTAGACCTTGCGTATCCACTGTGGTTGAGCTGGTTGTATCTAAGCCGCCGGTTTGAACTTCAGCGGCAGGTTTACGGCTCGCACAACCTGTCATGACGACAGCTGCTGCTAAAAGTGGTAAGGCAAATAATTTTACTTTGTTCATCTTCATCTCCATGAAGTTTGATTATGGGGTAAAAGGTTTATACAGATACCAATGTTATTTTGGTGCCCAAGCCGGTTCACGGACTTCGCCCGTTTCACTTGGCAAGTTCATACGGAAACGACCATCTAGTGACATGATCGACAGAAGTCCGCGCGCGCCTTCACGTGTGGCATACACCACCATCTGGCCATTTGGCGAGAAACTTGGTGATTCGTCTAGAGTTGTTGGCGTCAGAATATTATTTACACCAGAGTTCATGTCTTGAACGGCAACCCGATAGTTACTGCCGCTTGGACGATGAACCAATGCAAGTTTCTTGCCATCTGCGCTCAGCGTACCACGTGCATTAAATGCACCACGGAAGGTCAGACGTTTATTGCTACTTGAAGCGAGATCATGGCGATAAATCTGTGGAGATCCACCACGATCAGAAGTAAAGATAAAGGATTTTCCATCTGGAGCATAACGTGCTTCGGTATCGATCGCACTGTCATTGGTCATACGTTGTAATTGACGTGTTTCCAGATTCATCTGGTAGATTTCCGGATTGCCATGCATGGATGCAGTAAACAGCATGCTCTTGCCATCTGGAGAGAAACTTGGTGCGCCATTTAAGCCACGGAAACTGGCCAGTTTTTCGCGTTGTCCTGTGGCCAGATCCTGTACATAAATTGCCGGACGTTTGGTTTCAAACGAGACATAAGCAATTTTTTTGGCATCCGGTGTCCAGGCTGGAGAAAGAATCGGATCACGCGAAGTCAAAATTGTTTTTGGCTGTTCGCCATCGGTATCGGCAATTTGCAAGGTATAACGTTGTTCTGGTGTTGCTGGATTACGCAGTACATAAGCAATACGTCCAGTAAAATCACCTGGAATGCCAGTTAATGCCTGATAGATGGCATCACTGATCATATGCGCTGCCTGACGGGTACGTGAGGCTGGAACAGTTAGTAATTCATTTAATAGATATTGTTTTTTTTCGATATCGTATAACTGATACTGGATTTCAAAAGAACCATCCGCTGTGGTTTTTGATGAACCGGTCACGACATAGGGAACGCCAGCGGATGCCCAAGCTTCTGCATTCGGGTTATTTAATGTGGCAGTCGCAGGCAGGTTTTTTGAAGCACTGGTAAATCTGCCTGAACGATTCAAGTCATTTTCAACAATAGGATAGATGCTCTGATCCTGACTGAATGGCACAATGGCGATTTTAGGTGCTGCCTCAGGTGCCTTGGTAATTTCCAGATGCAACTGGGCATAGGACTGAGTTGCCAATACAGGACTTAAAGCGCCAATGATTGCGAGGCAGAGTAGGTGTTTGCGAGTCTTTTCCATCATTCGTTATTTACTCAAATCAACGGATTTATTGTATAGGTAGCTTGGGCTACATCATCGCATGGATTTAATAGAATAAAACCAGAATTTTATGACCAAACTGTTATGACACTGTGAAAAATGAATATTATTTAATCATATTAAAGTGAAGTTTAGCTGAAAAAATCAAAGCCATCACCTCAATAATGTGTGATGGCTTGGTTTTTATTGTGCGGTAAAGGTTGATGTAAAACTTCGTGCTTCTCGGCGTGCATCTGGATCTGAAGGCATCGGATACGGCGCAGCAGCCCGCACCGCAGCTTCTACGCTGGCTTTCATGTCTGCATCACTTGAGTTCACGATGACAGAAACCACACCCCCATTATCATTCAAGGTTACTCGTGCATTTGCAGTTTTACCGGATGAACCTACTGGGGTATCCCAAGCGCGTTTAATTTTATTGGTAAAATCGCGTTTTGCAGTAGACGCAATCCGTTTTGATTCCGCTTTTTTCTGTGCAGCTTCTTCAGCAGCCTGTTTGGCGGCTGAAGCTTTGGCCTCTGCATCAGCTCTGGCTTTTGCTTCGGCATCTGCTTTGCGCTTGGCGTCTGCATCCGCTTTTGCCTTAGCGTCGGCATCTGCCTTGCGTTTGGCATCAGCGTCGGCTTTTGCTTTAGCAGCCGCATCCGCTTTGGCTTTCGCATCAGTGTCCGTTTTGCGTTTTGCCGCTGCATCATTTTTAGCCTTAGCCGCTGCATCGGCTTTAGCTTTCGCATCCGCATCTGCTTTACGTTTCGCCGCTGCATCATTATTGGCTTTTGCTGCCGCATCTGCCTTTGCTTTAGCAGCAGCTTCAGCCTTACGTTTGGCATCAGCCTCTGCTTTGGCTTTCGCAGCGGCATCGGCTTTTTGCTTGGCAGCTAAGTCAGCTTTTTTCTGTGCTTCCAGTTTGGCTTTTTGAGCAGCATCGGCTTTGCGTTGTGCATTCAGTTCAGCTTGGCGTGCAGCTTCGGCTTCCGCCTTGGATTTTTGCGCTGCATCGGCTTTAGCTTTGGCTGCTGCCTGTTTGGCCTGTTCAGCGGCTTCGGCTCGTTTCGCGGCTTCGGCTCGTTTCGCTGCTTCCGCTGCTTGCTGCGCAGCCTTGGCTTGTGCTGCCTCTGCCGCTTTTAGCTCCTGCTGCGCTTTTTGTGTATCGACTTTTGGCGGAGGTGGAGTCACAGGTACAGCAGGGGCAGCAGTTGGAATGACAGGAGCCGGTTCTATACTGGGTTCAGCAGTTTGGGTAATTTCTTCTGCGACATTTTCATGTGCAGTTTCCTCAAATTCGGTTTCTTCGCGAGTCACCGGTTTAAGGTCTTCTGGCTTGATCAGAACGGTTTTGATCTGTTTTGGCGGTTCAGGGGGATTACTCATGCCCAGATAAAGTAAGCCCACCAAAGCCACTGCATGGATGCCGAGCGTAAATCCAATCGCAATTGCTTTTTTTTGAAAGGGCGGTTTCTGATAATTTTTCATACTTTATTCTAGGGGTTTGGTCAGTAAACCGACTTGAGAAAGGCCAGCATCCTGCAGGCTGGACATCAAGGCCATGACATCGCCATATGGACGGGTATTATGGCCATTGATCACGACATTGAGCACCTTGTTTTCATTTTGCGCCTGGGTTTGGGCATCAACAAGCGTACGGGTTAATTCTTCTAGTGTGACTGGGCCGGTCGCCTGATTTTTATATTCTAGATAATATGAACCATCTTCTTTAAGTGTGACAATCCTCGGGGTATCCTTGGAATCGATCGGTAATCCGTTGGCCTGAGGCAAGTCAACCTTGATGCCGCTGGTAATCATCGGGGCGGTGACCATAAAGATTACCAGCAGTACCAGCATGACATCGATATACGGCACCACATTCATGTCACTTTTTAGTGGCTTTTTAATACGCTGAAAGCGTCCTGAACCTTGAATCGCCATTAGTCTTTGTCCTGAGTTATGCCCACGGACTGACGTTGTAGCAGTGCCACCATTTCTTCGGCAAACAGGGCGCGATCAGAGTAAACGGTTTCACCTTTGGCCGTGAAATGGTTAAAGGCCAACACCGCTGGAATAGCTGCGAACAGGCCAATGGCAGTTGCAATCAGGGCTTCAGCAATACCAGGTGCAACCGTCGCCAGCGTCACCTGATCGACATCTGCCAGGCCAATAAAAGCGTTCATGATGCCCCAGACGGTACCGAACAGACCAACATAAGGTGCAACCGAACCAATACTGGCCAAAGCACCGAGTCCTTGCTCCAGATGACCTTGATCACGGCTCAAGCCGACACGCAGAATACGCTCTGTTCCTTCAATGGACTGGGCAGTCGGTGCATGGCGTTTTTTCAGTTTCAGGAACTCACCCAGACCCTGATAGAAAATATCTTCAAGGCCAGTGCGTTTAGAGTTGAGCTGGGCATTGTTATACAGGGTATTCAGTTCAGCGCCAGACCAGAATATTTTCTGGAAATGTTCATCATCGGCCTGGGCTTTTTTATAACTCATATAGAGTCTGGCAATCAGATACCAGCTATATATTGAGGCTAACAGAAGAGAAAGCATCACCAGTTGTACGACAGGGCTTGCTTGTAAAATAAGATCTGAAACTTGAAGAGATGATTCTAACTGAGTCGCCATAGTTGTTACGTGTGCCAATAAATTTTTTAGTCTTGTTCCAATTCTTTTTGAATTAGTTCGCGTATTTCATCCGGGAGTCGACGTGGTCGCATCTCTGCACTGATACATGCCAACTCAACCTCACCCGATGCAAGCATGATTTCACCACGATAAATATTTTGTTGCAATACAAATGATGAAGCTTTACATGAAATCACACGTGCAGTAACAGTAATTAAATCATCCATCAAGATGGGGCGCATATATTTGACATTAATTTTGTGTACCACAAAATTATATTCTGCCTGTTGCCAGTAATGACTGACTCCGGCAGCACGCAACCATTCGGTACGGGTACGTTCCATATAGCGAATGTGGTTAGCATGGTAGACAATACCACCTAGATCAGTATCTTCAATATATACGCGGATATTGAATTCAAAATGATTCGCCATAGTTTTGTTCCATGCAGATGTTCGAAATTTTTGCTTGTTTTTTGGAGAGAGGAAAATCCTTGAATTTGCCGGATTCCTGTCCAAAGTCAAGCAATTTAGCGGGACAAAGTTTAGCATTTTGAGTTTTGAGACCAATGGCACAAGATGTCAAATCTGGCTAGAAATAGTCAAGAGGAAGCGCAGAGCACCTGATAGCTCATTTATAAAACAGCAGAAGATGATGAAATGCGCGAGCTCATCAACTCGCGCATTTTTATAGCAGGCAATTAACCTTTATTGTTCTGTTTCCAGTTGGCCTGAACCTGTTCAGCCACTTTTGGATAATCTAGAATAAAGCGCACATGACTTTCGACACCGGTTTTTAAGGTCGCATCATCGACAATGAAGTTCGGATTATGGTTTGGCGCGGCTTTAGCCGGATCTTGATCGGCCGGCGTGGCACCGACAAAGACAAACAGGGATGGCATGAGCTGGCCATAGTAAGCAAAGTCTTCACTCGCACTGGCATTATTATCCAAGACATGCAATTTATCTTCACCGTGGACTTTGGCCAGGGTCGGTTGCATCAGCTTGGTCAAAGTTTTGTCATTGGTGGTGACCGGGGCATAAGGCGCAATTTCGACTTTCACCTTGACATCGTTGGCTGCTGCATTGTGTTCTAGCATCTTCGGTAAGTCTTTTAAAATGCCTTGACGAACGTCTTCACTATTGGAGCGAATAGTCCCGACCATATTGACCTGATCTGGAATCACGTTACCGGTGGTACCACCCTGAATGCTACCAATACTGACCACGCCCATTCCTTTGGTCAGATCCGCTTTACGGCTGATCAAACTTTGCAGATTGGTGACCATCTGGGCAGAGGCATAAATTGGATCTTTTCCTGCCCAAGGCATCGAACCATGAACCTGACTTCCATTGACCTGGATGCGTAAATGATCGGCACTGTTTAAAATGGCACCATCTTTGTAGAAGATATTGCCACTTGGCATACCGGCCATGACATGCATACCGAAAATGACTTCAGGTTTTGGATTTTTCAGGGCGCCGTCCGCAATCATTTTACGCGAACCAATCTGATCGCCTTGGGTAAAGTTATCAATATCTGCACCACCTTCTTCGGCTGGCTGGAACACAAATACCACCGTTCCTGCAATTTTATCTTTGTTGGCGGCCAGAACTTTGGCTGCACCCAGTAACATGGCGGTATGCGCATCATGACCACAGGCATGCATCACATAAGATTCTTTGCCCTGATAAATGGCTTTTTGTTTGCTGGCGAATGATACCGGTGCAGTTTCCTTAATTGGTAATGCATCCATATCTGCACGCAATGCCATGACCGGGCCGGGTTTACCACCTTTTAGTACACCGATCACACCCGTTTTGGCATAACCTTTTCGTACTTCAATCCCATAGGATTTTAATTCTTTTTGAACCAGTTCCGAGGTTTTAAATTCCATATTCCCCAGCTCAGGATATTGATGAATATGCTGGCGTAATTTTATGGTGTGCGCTTCAGCCGTTTGTACAGAATCATCAATCCAGTCGGCCAGACTGAGTTGGCTACAGAAAAGAAGAGGAAGACAAAGGGAAATCTGCTTATACATATTCATACTTGGGGGAGAACCTTAAGAAATTGAAATGGTTAAAGTGATTCTCTAGGATTGCATATTGATTTAAATTTGACCAAAACTCTCTAAGTATTGTGATAATACCTTTAAGGTATATTGCTTGTTAGACCTTGTTCTAAAAGAGCTTTATGAATGCTTTTACATTGTAAAATTATGTACCCTTATTTATTTTCTATATGCTAAAGGTATCAAAATTATCAATAAGGCAAAATAAAAACAAATATCGAAAATAGATCAGGACAAGATTCCGCGACAATTATTAACGCAACCTTTGGGTGAAAATGATGAGTTCTGGATTACGCCGGGTCTGGATGAAGACTTGGACGAAGCCATGCGTAAATCCACCCGTGAAGCAATTCGTTTTCTAGTCAATGAATATGGCATTTCTGAAGAAATTGCCTATGCCTACTTAAGTGCTGCCACTGACTTTGAAGTGTCACAAGTGGTCGATAAAACCAAAGGTATTCATGCGATGATTCGTAAAGCGGACTTTAAGGAGTTTAAGAAAGAAGAGAATTAATTTCTTTATATTAGTTTTTAGTTTTGTGCTTTTGCCAACTGATTAGACATGGTCAGTTGGCTTTTTCTTTTGTAATACTTTGAAAATCTTTAGAATGGGATGATTGAAAATTGATTTTAAATATTAAGGGGTAAGGTGTGGCAGAGCAGAATAATAATGCAGTGATGATTTCAATTGCCATGGACAGTGCCACAGCAGCCTTTTGATCAAACGGCAAGTGTTGTAGAGAATCCAAATAGAAAGATGGAGCTTGATCTCAATCATTCGACAGATACGACAGCAATTTCATCATTTACTTTATCTGTCATTATTGCGCTTATTTTAGGTAGTTTCGCAACTTGGCTTGCTTATTGGTATGGACGTAAGAGTTTTCAACTCACAGAACTATCTTTTAAAGTAGTAAGTGAAGATATTAAAGAAGCAGCAGAATCTCATAGAAATATGACTAAACAACTTATAGAAAGTCAAGAAAATTTAAAAAGAGTTGAATTACAAGAAGAATTTTATAGAGGTTGGAAACTTAAGTTAATAGACGATCTTGCTGTATTGAAACCATTAGTGCATAAATACATTACATTGTTAGGCTCTGTAGCTTTAGTACTAAATGATGTGAAAGACTGGTTCAAAAATAATGAATACGAAGATATGCGTTCAGAATTAAAGAGTTTAGAAGATGATATATTCCCTTTAATAGCTCGTATTAGTACTCATTTAAAAATGTTCGTAGAGGAAGATCATGAATTAGTATCTGAATGGGACGAATTTGAGCGTTATCTCACTCAGCTACAAATCATGTGTATTACCGCGGTAATTGATAAAGAAGGTATTGCTGATAGTTTCAAAGCTCTAAACATTGTAGTAGATTCTCTTATTCAAAATTTGAAATCTATATTCAATAAAAAAGCAGCCTAAGCTGCTTTTTGAATCACTTTTCTTTTGGCTCAGGTGGTGTCAATCCAAACTGTAAATAGGCCATATTGGTGGCAATACGGCCACGTGCAGTACGCATCACATAACCTTGCTGAATCAAATATGGTTCAATCACATCTTCCAGCGTACCAGAATCTTCTGCCATGGCAGCAGCCAACGCTTCAACACCAGCAGGGCCACCATCAAAACGTTCTAATAACATCGATAGATAACGGCGGTCTAAAGTATCTAAACCATCTTTATCGACTTTGAGCATGTCCAAAGCACGTTGTGCCATATCCTGATTAATTTCACCAGTGCCTTTGACCTGAGCATAGTCACGTACACGACGCAATAAGCGGTTGGCAATACGTGGTGTGCCTCGTGAACGACGGGCAATTTCTTTTGCGCCATCACCAGTCATGGGTACATCCATCAAATTGGCTGAACGTTTGACAATGTGGGTCAAATCTTCAACTGAATAAAATTCTAAACGCTGTACGATGCCGAAACGGTCACGCAAAGGAGAGGTAAGCAGACCTGCACGTGTGGTTGCTGCAACCAAGGTAAAGGGTGGCAAATCCAGTTTGATTGATCGTGCAGCAGGCCCTTCGCCAATCATGATGTCGAGCTGGTAGTCTTCCATCGCTGGATAGAGAATTTCTTCAATCACCGGTGAAAGACGGTGGATCTCATCAATGAACAGGACATCACCTTCTTCCAGATTGGTCAGCATGGCGGCCAAATCACCGGCACGTTCTAGCACCGGACCTGAAGTCGACTTAAGATTACCGCCCATTTCGCGGGCAATAATATTCGCCAGCGTGGTTTTACCCAGGCCGGGCGGGCCAAAAATCAATGTATGATCCAGTGCTTCTTCACGACCACGCGCTGCGCCAATAAAGATTTCCATTTGCTCTCGAACCACCGGCTGACCAATATAGTCATCGAGTGAGGTTGGACGGATGGCACGATCAAAATGATCTTCTGGTTTTTCAGAACCACTGATGAGACGGTCTTGCATATCTTTTGAGTTAATCTCTATGGTTTATTTGAGGTGAATAAAGTCATAGCCTCAAAATGCTTTAACAATTCGTATGCCATTGTGCAGGCATGCTCTTACTTTTGACAGGGCAAAAGTAACAAAACCCTTTGCAAAAATAATGGCACATCCTATGCCATATTTCTGCGGCAGCATCCATGCTGCCTTCTCATCTTCATTTTGCAGCGAATATTTAAATCAGTATTAACGATTCATCGACTTTAATGCAGCGCGGATAATGTCGCTGGCTTCAGTGTAATCTGCTTTAACCGCATTAATCAGTTTTTGTGCTTCAGCAGGTTTATAACCCAAAGACTGTAATGCAGCTTCTGCTTCAGCCACGGCTGAATTACCCATAAACTGAATCTGTGGTGTAGTTGAATTGCTTGGCGCAGCACCTGAAGCCATGGCTTTAAAGCGGTCACGTAATTCAATCATTAAACGTTCAGCGGTTTTTTTACCGACACCGGGAACTTTGACCAAGGTATTCACATCTTCATTTTCAACGGTATGAATCAGCATTTCCACACTTAAAGTTGAAAGAATACCCAAGGCCATTTTGGGGCCAACGCCGTTGACTTTTAACAGGGTGCGGAAAATGGTTTTTTCCTGAGCATTGATAAAGCCATACAGCAACTGTGCATCTTCACGCACGGCCAGATAGGTCCAGAGTGTGACTTGTTGTCCTTTTTGCAGCTGGCAGAAAGTCGTCAGCGGCGTATCAATTTCATAACCGACGCCATTTACATTTAACAGTACGGTGGGTGCTTCTAAAGCCAGTACTTCACCAATCAGACATCCAATCATCTTTTATCATCACTAAATTCAGTTTTGCTGCATAGTAGTCAGCATTTTCCGGAAAGGCAAAATCTGCCGCTGTAAAATAGATGATTTTATTACAATCATCCTCCCATACAGCAGAATATTTTATAACAATCCGGCTTTATTGCCTTGTAATTCCTGCGACAGGTTATAAGCCTGATGATCAGAAAATTTCGAAACAATATCCAGCACCTGCATGATATTGTCATAATGGCTGGCGCTAAAATTCGCCCCTGAACGTTGCAGAATCGACATCAAGCGCTGTTCTTTAAAACTCAGGTTTTTATGCGGCGTTGTTAAGGGAATAAAGGCATCCAGAATATTTTGCAAACATTGATGCGCGATAATTTCCAGTCCTGCTTTTTGCGGATGCTCAAAAATTTTATCCCGTGCCAGTTCTTTGGCGCGATTAATCCCGATTTCAATGTCCGCAGTACAATATTGCAATAAAGTACCTTGTAACTGACCCGATAAAATCTGGTCATGATGACGGGCAAAAGCCGTTGTCACTTCATCGACCAGACGTTTCATGACCCGACCACGCAAGGCGGCAATTTTTTGCTGCCAGGTGGTATTGCTCATGGCGATTTCAGAAGGAATACCATAATCACCGAGCAGATTTAAAAAGACCGGCTCAACTTCGTCATAACTGAGCATATTCAGGCTAATACCATCTTCAAGGTCAATCAGGGCATAACAGATATCATCAGCCGCTTCGAGCAGATAGGTCAGTGGATGACGGCAGTAATGATATTCAGCTAACTGAATCAGTCCGAGTTGTTCTGCAATCTGCTTTAAAATCTCTTTCTCGGCCTGATAGCAGCCAAACTTGGCCCGATTGCTGGCAGGTAAATCGACTTGAGATGCCATGGTTTTTGACAGCCACGGATATTTTAAATAAGCCCCTAACGTGGCATAAGTCAAACGCATGCCGCCATCATTGGGATGGTAATCGATTTTGGTCAACAGGCGTAGACCTTGGGCATTGCCTTCAAACTGACGTACATCGGCTTCTTGTTCAGGACTGAGATCTTTTAAAAAATCGGTATGCGATGCATCGTCGAACCATTCTCGAATGGCATATTCACCGGCATGGCCAAAAGGGGGATTACCAATATCATGTGCCAGACAGGCAGCCTGAATAATGGCACCGACATCGGCCGGGGAAATCCAGGGCGGTAACTGATCTTTTATTTTCTCTGCGGCCAGCATCCCGAGTGAACGCCCAATACAGGACACTTCAAGTGAATGTGTGAGTCGTGTATGAATACCATCGTGCTGGGTTAAAGGGTGAACCTGAGTTTTACGGTTCAGCTGGCGGAAACTTTGTGAAAAAATAATACGGTCATAATCTTTGTGGAACGGGCTACGTGCCAGTTCAGTACTTTGCTTTTTACTACCAATCCGAACTGTCGAAAGCAGCTCTAACCAACGCATTTGAGTCATTTATCATTATTCAATTCTTTGCTAAGTGCATCATGCCAAAAAAGTAGCAACAGCACTAGAGTGCTGCGACATGAATTGTCGGAACAAACAAAACTCTGTGGAAATTTCAGCTGAACAATCGCTATAAAAAAACAGGTCATATTGACCTGTTTTTATCTCATGATAGAAGTGGACTAAAGCAAATCTTCACCACTGATCTTGGCTTCCTGGATGTCTTTATAGACCCCCATGCAAATGACGAACAAAATCATCGTCGCCACCAATGGCCAAAAAAGTACATATAGGGTCATAAATTGACTACTCATCTGAAATCTCCTTATTTACTTTTCTCAGATACCTGGTGAAATTCAATCACCATCTTATTGATTTGTTTAAAATCAAATCGTTCTTTGCTATTCATTAAAGTCAGTACTGTACAGACAATGGCGCTGCTGCCGTAGGCGGTCAGGGAACTCAATAGCGTGCCATAATCACGCAGGAAGCCGATGGTCCATGGAAGGAAGCCGATACTGGCCAGAATACCGACCACCAGGCCGACTTTCTTGCCAAAGAAGCCAAAGCTCATCAGACCCAGTACCACACCAATACCGATGGTGGCCATAAGCTCAAAACTGAGTGCGATCAGACCCTGAATTGGCAGCCATTCAAATCGAACCACCAGAAAGCTTAAAAATGCGATACCGACAGACCAGTTAAAGGCACGGGCATTGACCTTGTCCCAGTACAGGCTGGCAATCACCGGGAATACGATGGCACCCCAGAGTGCACCGACGAAAATCAGCATCGCTAGAATGTCGAATTTAAGCGTGGCAATTAAAATACCGAGCATGGTGGCTACAATCATGGTCATCCGGCCAATAAACAGCATTTTCTTCGGATCAGGACGATTTTTAGCAATCTGTTTGCCATAAATATCGGTCATTACGATGGCAGACAGGGCAGATAAATCCGAATCCGCCGTTGACGAAAGCGCGCCAATCACCATGACAAAGAGTAAGGCCACCATAAATGGAGACAGATACGTTGCTGCCATTTGTGGAATCAGGTTGTTCAGGTTGCCATCAATCGGCTGAATCCCGGCAAATAGCGCCAATAATCCGAGCATTCCCAAACCGACGACAATCGCGGCATAACCGATGGTTGCAGTAATGAAGCTGGGTTTGATCAAGTCTTTACGCACTGCAAACAGGCGTTGGGCGATGGTCTGGTTACCAATCGCATAAGCCAGTACCGCCACAAAAAATGGTGCACCCTGTTCTAAAAATGCGGTTTTCGAAAAGAAATCCAGTTGTTCCGGTTGCAGATTATGCATGCCGGTCTGGAACAGTGAAGGGCCGCCCAGGGTGAAAAATAGCGTCGGAATAATGATCACTGCCGCCACAATCATGGCGACCAGTTGCCCAAAGTCGGTAAATACCGAGGAGCGGAAACCGGACCATAAAGTATAGGACAGGACGCCAATTCCGGTAATCAAGACCCCATGGATAAAGCTGAGGGGAGACAGAATTTCAACCAGCGCACCTGCTGCGGTAAAGTTTACCATCAGACTGATCACGCTCCCGACAATGTTGGAGCCTGCCAGAATCATCTGGCTCTGGTTACCATGCCGTGCATGCATGATTTCTGCCAAAGTGTGTGCATTGGGTGCCAGGTCGCGGAAACGTTTGCCGAATGGGTAGATAAATAAAATCATCAGTGCACCCCACAAACCATAGTGTAAGGCACCGGAAACACCGTATTTATATCCGGACGAAGCTGCTGCATAAAATGAAGCGGCCCAGATCCAGGTGGCGGTCATACTGGCCGCAGACATTCCAAATCCGATGGAGCCATTCGAGACCATATATCCATCGACATTTTCATTTTTTTGCTTAATGCGTAACGACAATAGAAAGGTGATGCCATAGAAAAGCACCATCAATAGTACAGTTGCTGTACTAGTGAATTGAAACATACATACTCCTTAAGCGGGTCACCTTTTGTTTTTGAAAATTAAATCATTGGCAACAGATTAAGGCTCTAGATTAGACAGAGCAGTGAAGCTACAGAAAATAAAAAAACCAGCGTCTGAATATCAATTGGATATTCATATCTGCAGCAGAAAAGAGGATGATTCATGCGTCCTGAATGTGGACATTTCCTCAGCAATTGGCGTAGAGGTTAACATAAAATCATCAAATTTACTGATGAAGTCATTAATTATGTAGATTCTTTGCTGATATAAGGCTATTTTTGATTTCAACATCTTATCAAATATAGATTTGTTGTTTCTATATTTTTATAGGAATTACAGGTATTTATTGCATGGTTTTTTATTAGAATAAAGATGGATATCAGTCAGAAAATGAAAAAGTAACAAAATTTTAATATTGCTTATTTTCTTCATTATGAGTAGTGATTTTTTTAATAATAGCCTAAAAACTTTCATTAATTCATGTCTGATGATGCTTATATATTCTGAATTTTTGCATAAGAATAGAGACCGAGAATCAGTTTGAATTTAAGCTGTATATTTTCAATTGATTAGCTTGAAAATAACCTATTTCATAGAGGTAAAATAAGAAATTTTTAAATAAATTTGCTAAGTCAATATATTAATAACAAGAGGCTTAATATCCTGGAAATCCATTTACTAAAGTAGATCTATTGATTTTAATTCTCACTCTTTATTAGAAACTATGGTGGGGTCTTATATGTGAGATTTAGGTATCTTTGAATAGAGTTCATATATTAAGATGAGTGATCGGAATAATCTGGGCTACCGGATATTACTGGAAGTCGATTGAAGCAGGCGATATAGTTTGCTCATACAGACAGGCTCGAAAAGGGAGAACAGCGGGGCAGAGTCTTAAATCCTGCAATGGAGCCCGGAATGGGGATAGCTGGATACAAAATTATTTCAGTAGTGCAACTCGCCGACAGAGAGATGAGCTAAAAAATGAACTCGACTGTTTCAGTCTATCCCGAGAAGCTTTAGTCTATCCTTAATAAGTTTTTTATAACGGCTCAAGAATAAGTTCTGTACGCATTTTAAGTGGTCTTGCTGTTGAAAAATAATACAATTTTCTTAAGTGAAATTATTGTTAATCGGTTTTGATTTTTCTTTAACAAATTGTGTTAATCTACGCGACTACATTCAATTTTCCTGCCTGAAAATAAACACAATATTTTAAAAATACAGAATATTTCAGCCGTAGTTTTCGTATTTGCCATCTAGCCGATTTCCTTATTTCACAGTAGAATATGCGCTCTCTCAAGTCACATTGTGGCATGGTTGTTCAGACCATCCCGTGGAGCCAAAATCAGCATGTTTATCGTTGCCGGTGCACCCGCACATTCTTCTTTTAAGAAAACTCAACTATTATCGCGTTTGACGTCAATTAGTTCTGTTCAATCAATTGAAAGTCAATGGGTCTACCTCTTTGACCAAGCGCTCAGCGAGCAACAACAGCAATCAGCTTTACAGCTTCTCAACGATGGGCAATCTTTTGAATTGCACCAGGCTGCAAGTGATGAAATCCAAATTTTAGTGACACCGCGTGTCGGCACCATCTCGCCTTGGTCTTCTAAAGCTACAGACATTTTCAAAAACTGTAATACGCCGGTTCATCGTCTTGAGCGCGGCGTTTTATTTACGTTGAAGGGTCTAAAAGACGTATCAAATGAAGTTCAACAGATTTTGCATGACCGTATGACTGAAAGCGTATTCAATGCGATTGAAGAGGCTGCGGTACTGTTTGTTGAAACAGCACCAAAACCACTGAACTCGATTGATATTCTGGGTGAAGGTAAAGAAGCACTGGTTAAGGCCAATAATGAATTTGGTTTTGCATTGTCGATGGAAGAAATTGATTACCTGACTGAAGCGTTTATCAAGCTGGGTCGTAATCCAAATGACATCGAACTGATGATGTTTGCACAGGCAAACTCTGAGCATTGCCGTCATAAAATCTTCGGTTCTGAATGGACCATTGATGGTGAAGTTCAGCCATTGTCATTGTTCCAGATGATCAAGAATACTTATAAAGAATCACCTACAGATGTATTGTCGGCTTATAAAGACAATGCTTCGGTGATTGTCGGTTCGGATACCCAGCGTTTTTATCCAACCAAAGAAGACAATGGCCAGCAGGTTTATAAATATAAGAGTCAAGCCGCGCATATCTTGATGAAAGTGGAAACTCACAACCATCCGACAGCGATTGCACCATTTGCCGGTGCTGCGACAGGTTCGGGCGGTGAAATCCGTGATGAAGGTGCGACCGGTCGTGGTGGTAAGCCTAAAGCAGGTTTAACCGGCTTTACAGTATCTAACCTGAACATTCCGGGCTTTGAACAGCCTTGGGAAGAAAACTATGGCAAGCCATCGCGTATGGCATCGCCGCTACAAATCATGATTGAAGGCCCATTGGGTGGCGCTGCGTTTAACAACGAATTTGGTCGTCCTGCCTTAAATGGTTACTTCCGTACCTTTGAACAAAACATCAATGGCGATGTTAAAGGTTTCCATAAGCCAATCATGATTGCCGGTGGTTATGGCAACATCCGTCCAGATCACGTTGAAAAAGATCCAATCTTGCCGGGCGATTTATTGATCGTGCTCGGTGGCCCTGCCATGCTGATCGGTCTCGGCGGTGGTGCAGCATCTTCTGTAGACAGCGGTAAACTCGGCGAAAACCTGGATTTCGCTTCGGTACAACGTGAAAACCCGGAAATGGAACGCCGTTGTCAGGAAGTGATTGATACTTGCTGGCGCATGGAAGACCAGAACCCGATCGTGTCTGTACATGATGTGGGTGCAGGTGGTGTATCGAATGCCATGCCTGAACTGGTGAATGACCATGAACTCGGTGCGGTGCTGGATCTGCGTAAGATTCCATCGCTTGAGCCGGGCATGTCGCCTATGGAGATCTGGTCAAATGAAGCGCAAGAGCGTTATGTACTGGCGATTCGTCCATCTTCTTTAGAATTATTTGAATCGATCTGTGCGCGTGAACGTTGTCCGTTTGCGGTACTCGGTGAAGCAACTGAAGCGCGTCACTTAACCGTTGAAGATCCGTTATTTGGCAACAAGCCAGTGGATATGCCAATGCAGGTAATGCTTGGTGGTACACCGCGTATGAGCCGTTCATATGAAACCATTGAACGCAAAGGCGATGATTTCGACGCGGCTAAAGTCACAGATCTGAAAGATGCGATTTATCGTGTTTTGAAAAACCCGACAGTGGCTTCTAAATCATTCCTGATCAGTATTGGTGACCGTTCGATTACTGGTATGGTGGCACGTGATCAAATGGTCGGTCGCTGGCAGGTTCCGGTGGCGGATGCTGCGGTAACAACGACAAGCCTAGTAGGCTACACCGGTGAAGCGATGGCGATGGGTGAACGTCCACCAGTCGCATTGCTCAATCCTGCTGCATCGGCACGTTTATCAGTGGCTGAATCAATCTCGAACATCATGTCTGCGAAGATTGAAAAAATCAGCGACATTAAATTGTCTGCAAACTGGATGGCTGCTGCCGGTCAACCGGGCGAAGATCAAGCGCTATTCGAAGGTGTAAAAGCCATCGGTATGGAAATGTGTCCAGCACTGGGTATCGCAATTCCAGTCGGTAAAGACTCATTGTCAATGCGTACCACCTGGAATGATGAAGGCGAAGACAAATCAGTGACTTCTCCAATGTCAGGCGTGATTACTGCATTTGCACCAGTCACTGATGTTCGTAAAACGTTAACACCTGAGCTTAAAAACCTTGAGTCTGTACTGGTTCGTATTGACTTGTCGAAAGGTCAGTTCCGTCTAGGTGGTTCGATTCTGGCGCAGGTGTATAAAGCAATCGGTTCTGTGACGCCTGATGTCGACAGCTTCGATGACTTCAAAGCATTTTTCGCATTGGTTCAAGACTGGAACAACCGTGGTCTGATCAAGGCATATCATGACATCGGTGATGGTGGTTTATTGGCGACTGTTGCAGAAATGATGTTCGCATCACGTTTGGGTGTAGCACTAGAAGATCAATCAACTGCAAGCCTGTTTGCAGAAGAAATCGGTGCAGTGCTTCAAATTAGCAAAGCAGATTGGGCAGCATTAGAAGCTGAAGTTGCAGCATCTACCCTGAAAGATGCAATTGCAGTGGTTGGTACTGTAAATACTACTGACCAATTGTCTGTAAATGGTCTGGTACTTGAACGGGCTGACCTGCAAGTGGCATGGACTGAAGTATCCCACCAAATCCAGCGCCTACGTGACAACGTAGAAACTGCGGATCAGGAATTTGCTCTTATCACTGACAAATCTCATGCAGGTATCATTGCGAAACCGACATTTGATTTGAATGAAGCGATTGAAGCACCGTATATTAATTTACGTCGTCCGAACATGGCGATTCTGCGTGAGCAGGGTGTCAATGGTCATATCGAAATGGCAGCAGCATTTGATAAAGTCGGCTTCAATACCGTTGACGTACATATGAGTGACTTGCTGGCAGGTCGTATCAGCCTGGATGATTTTGAAGGCTTAGTGACTTGTGGCGGCTTCTCTTACGGTGACGTGATGGGCGCTGGCGGCGGCTGGGCAAAATCAGTATTGTTCAATACTAAACTGCGTGACCAGTTTGAGAAATTCTTTAACCGTCAGGAAACCTTCTCGCTGGGTATCTGTAACGGCTGTCAAATGTTGTCTCAGTTGGCTCCGCTGATTCCGGGTGCTGATGCTTGGCCACGTTTCCACCGCAATACTTCTGAAGTGTTTGAAGCACGTGCGGTGAATGTTCGTGTGGAAAAATCAAACTCTGTATTGCTTCAGGGCATGGAAGGTTCGATTCTGCCGATCGCTGTAGCACATGGTGAAGGTCGTGCGGTTGCAACTGCGGAAAACTTTGCTGCGCTCAACGCATCGAATCAGGTGGTTCTGCGTTATGTAGATAGCTTGGGGAATGCAACACAACATTATCCATTGAACCCGAACGGCTCACCGGAAGGTATTACCGGTGTAACCTCTCAAGACGGTCGTGCAACAATTATGATGCCGCACCCTGAACGTAACTTCCGTGCGATTCAGCATTCTTGGAAACCAGAAGACTGGGATCAAGATGGTGCTTGGTTACGTATGTTCCGTAATGCACGTAAGTTCATTGGTTAATCGGTTTTAGATTAAAAAAGGGTTGCGTCAGCAGCCCTTTTTTTATGTATGTTTCGGAGTTAACATCGTTTAAATAATTCAAATAAGTAACCAGTTTAAATCATGAAAATATTTACATATTTTATCTTTGCATTATTGTGTTTTAGTGCAGATTATAACTTTGCAGATGGTGCATATTTAAAAATAGAAATAACGGCAATAACCATTTTAGGACTCGTTTCCTATAGTCTGGTTTATTTGACTCTCTTCGAAAAAATGTCGGATGAGCTGTATAGTCCACATTTAAAAATCATCTTGTGTTTAGCTTTGCATTTGATCGCTGTTGCGATCTTTTATATGAAATATCGTAAACACTACAGATCTACTAAATCATGAAAATATATTGAGATTCAGGATAGATGTTGAGCTTTTTGACAATGATGATGCATATAAAATAAAGAGGTACCTCATGCCAAGAATATTTATCAGATTCTCAAGGTGCATTTTACTTATTTCACTATTCACATTGGCGGGGTGTGATACATACATGTGGCGAGCTAATATCAAGCATTTAGATGAAATAAAACAAAGTGGTTATTTGCCGAAACTCAATCGTGATCGCGATATCGAAGGCCCTGATGTGAATCAAAACGGAATTCGTGATGATATTGATCTCTATATTGAAAAGAATTTTATAAATATGGAACAAAGACAGGCGGTAAAACAATTGGCTATGGTTCTGCAAGAGAGCTTATTACTCGATACTTCTCAGCAATACCCGCTACGAAAAATTGCATTTGAAAAATCGCGCGCGATAGGCTGCATTTACGAGCGTTTTTCTCAAGATACTTTGTACAAACCATCCAATGTCGTTCAGCATGTCATTGCAGTCACCACAAACACAAAACAGCGCTTTAAGGCGTATTTAGCTTTTAGTAAAGCGATGGATGGTAAAAGTATCACACTTCCAAATGAGAACTTATGTAATGAATAATTCAGGCTTACAGCAAAGTCACTTCTCATGTGGAAATATCAGAAAATTACTAATCATTAATTTTCTTAATTTTTCAATAAATAACATTTAAAAATATTAACTTAATTATACTTTATGGAAAAATAATTTAAAAATATCTATAATTACTTAATTCGTATCCACCTTGGGGTGGATTTTTGCTTTTTAAGCATTCTGATTTTTTAATTTAACTTCTCCCACTGAACTTGGTTTAGATTTTGCTTTCATATTGTATATAAAGTGCTATGGTATGTTTTATGCACAACTTTATTGCACTATAAAAGAAAGATGGAATAGATCAGTTCAGTATCAATTCTCAAGTATGAGGTGATGACATGGCTAAAACACTTAGAATAATGGATAAGGCGGCAATGCGTCAGAAAGGTTGGATGTTGTTTGCTATTGTCGTAGGACTACAAATATTGTTTGTTGTGGGCAGTTATTTACTTCAAGGCTCTTAATTATCTGATTTAAAAAACCACCGTTGAGGTGGTTTTTTCATAAATTGTTAGACTTACTTTTTTATAAGAATATTCGTTACTTTGAAGGATGAGGGATATATTCCGTAAGGTAACCAAAATCCTTCGTCAGACTGATAGAATGTCTATATCCCACAGGCTGACAGGTGACATCCATGTCGATGGTCAATTAAATATGATTGATGGAATAGTTAGATTATAAGTTGAACCTGCTTCAATACCGCCTTTAACGTATTTTCATAATCAAAAGATGCATTGGTACTGTCCTGATAACGCCAAGCCACATAACCATCTGGACGAACCAGCACCGCACCTGATTCATGAACTTCAGACTTGGCATTCCAAGTACCATAGACATCACGATACTCACGTGAACCAATCTGAATTACATCTAAATAAGGTAAATCTAGAGTCTCGGCAGCCAATCTCCAGCCTTTACCTGATAAACCTGTCAGTAAGGTAAAACGGCCTTTACCGCTAATATCCAAAGTGGATTGCTTTTGGCCTTTGCTATTGATTAGCCAGGTATGTGGAACTTTGGCACCTGGACGAGTCGTGGCTTGCAGATAAAGCTGTTCATCTTTTTCAAAGATCTCGGGCTCAGCTTCATTCATTACCGCATTTGAGCTATAGCGCTGATTCAGTTCAACACCTTGGGCATTAAATTCAAAATGCTTAATTTCAAGTGCTTCAAATAACTTTTTACGAATTTTGGCACCTTGCTCATCTTCAGCGAAAATACGTTCCAGCATTTGTTTTTGCGTAGTGATGCCTTGGTCAAAACCAAAGACTTCTTTTAAATGCTTATAGTCAAAACGGGATTGGTTGGCACGTGCGACAATCTGCTTGCCTACAGGCGCACGTTCAGACGTATATGAATCGAGGAGAGAAGGTGCGGCCCAACCTTTGATTGCATAGGCGAGTTTCCAGCCAAGGTTAAACGCATCCTGCATACAGGTATTTGAACCTAAACCGCTTGAAGGCGGGTGACGGTGTACAGCATCACCACCACAGAACACGCGGCCTTTAGAATATTCAGTTGCCCAAGTCTGGTTTACATACCAGTAGGACAGTTTTTGGATTTCAACATCTTCCACTTCAGCGCCAACAAATGTATTCAGACGCGATCGAACCTGTTCTTCAGTCACTTGTGGCTCGCCTTTGGAAATGTCAAAGCCCCAGCCCATAATCCATTCATTCCAAGGCGTAATGGCACGTAGCAAGCCCATGCCGAGATCACCAAAGCTGGCTTCAGGATTGACGATCCATTGCAGAATGGCAGGGCGGTGCTGAATATATTTGCTTAAATCGGCTTTAAAAGTCACATAGACTGTACCCGCACGCGCCATCACACCTTCGAGTGGTAGCTCAAGTTGCTCAACCACTTTTGAGCGTGCGCCATCCATACCAATCAGATATTTGGCTCTTAAACTAAATTCTGTGTTGGTAATCCGGTTCAGGAAAGTAGCGGTGACACCATCTTCATCCTGAACATGCGATAAATATTCAGTATTGAAGTTATAGATTGCACCGCGCTCCCCGGCATTCTTGACCAGTAAGGCTTCCATTTTCGGCTGAATCAAATCCACCAATGGACATGGACTGCCTTTGATATAGTCGCCATGACGTTCATCACCTGTGCCCCAAGCGCTTAAACGGGCAATTTCTTCACCGACCAGACTGGTGGTAATCAGGCTTTCGCCCATGTGTTCCCACGGTGTCGCAATTTCTTTGACTTGTTCTTCAATGCCTAAATCACGTAATACTTCCATGGCACGCTGATTGGTAATATGCGCACGCGGACTATTGGCCAGCCAGTTAAACTGTGTGAAGAGTTGAACTTTGACCCCATAATTTGCCAGTGCTAAACCTAAGGTCGACCCTGCAGGTCCTGTGCCAATCACCAATACGTCAGTATCGTAATGCTGTGTCATACATGACTCCATGTGTCTGTCTGAAGAACAAGATTTGAATATATTTACAATCCAGTGTAGTGAAATTCAGGCAATACAATAGGAGTATTCATATAAACTATAGGTCTATTGAGATTCTTACTACTTTCTCGTTTGGCAGCTTAAAATGCCTGAGAATATGCGGCTGAGTTTATGGAACTTCGACATTTACGTGCTTTTTTAACAGTAGCTCAGGAACAGAGTTTTACCAAAGCAGCAGATAAGCTGTTCACGGCGCAGCCTTCTTTAAGTCAGCAGATTAAGGATCTGGAGCAGGAAGTCGGTGTAATGCTGTTTGAACGTTCATCCCGGCAAATCAAACTGACCGATGAGGGGCAAGCTTTTCTGATTCATGCTGAACAGGCGCTTGAAAGTGCCAAACTGGCAGTTGCCGCGGCGCGTCAGGTGGCGCAGCAGAAAAATAACCAGATCCATATTGGCTTTTTAAATGTTGCAGAACTGAAAGTGATGCCAAATATTCTGGCCAAACTGAAGCAGAATATTCCTGATTTAAAAATACATCTGCATAGTCTGACCTGTATGGAGCAGATTCAACGCCTGAAAAATGCCGAGTTGGATTTAAGCTTTACCCGCTATTGTCTGCAACATCCCGATTTTGACAATATTCATTTAATGAATGAACAGATTTATCTGGTGGCAGCCGAGCATTTACATCCCACAGATCGGCCATTGAAGTTACAAGAATTGAAAAATCATCAGTTGATTATGTGTGAGCAAAATGCCTCGCCCGTCTTTTATGCGCAGTTGAATCACCTGATGTCTTTTGAACAATTGCAGCATGACCAAATGCTGTGGGTTACCAATGTGTTGCAACATATTAACCTGATCAATATGGGCATGGGTTTTAGCTTCGTCCCGGAATATCTGCTGCGTTTTTTAAATGAGCATGTGAAAATCGTGCAAACAGATCAAGTCCTGCCACAATTAGGACTTTATGCAACATTTAACAAGAATTCTCATAATTCCGCATTGAATATTATTACCCAGGCACTGGACAATAGATCTTAAATAAGCCATTGAAAAGGTTGAAGGGAAACATGCTAAAACTCATTTATTATGTACCAGATGAACATCTTGAAGTGACTAAGGAAGCCTTATTTAAAGCGGGTGCAGGCGGCATCGGAGATTATACCCACTGTGCCTGGCAGGTACTGGGAACAGGACAGTTTAAAGCGCAGCAAGGTGCAGATCCTTATATTGGTGAAGTCGGGGAATTAGAGCAGGTTGAAGAGTGGCGAGTAGAAATGCTGGTTGCTGATGAAAAGGCGGTCGAGGTCGCCAAAGCTCTGAAAGCAAGCCATCCTTATGAAGAGCCTGCTTTTGAGTTTATTCAGCTCCTGGATATTAAAGTCTAAACGTGCAACCTTATTGCTGCTAGAAGTAATGGTGCGCATCGTGTTTTAGCGTACCATCAGCTTATCTGTTTAAAATGATTAACCTCCTTTTATGAGTATAAAATCAGTCATCATCATAAAAATAAAACAGGAAAATAATAATGCAGTGGTCAAAACAGCTCGGCAATATCCTCAAGAATACGCTCAGTAAAACTATCAAACATGGTGCGGGAATCCTGCATAGCCGCATTCCCTATTCTCATGACAATCCCTATCTGGATGGCATATTTGCGCCACAACGACAGGAGCATTTTGCTACTCAATTGATGGTAGATGGGCAAATTCCTGTAGAACTAGAAGGTGCGCTGATGCGGATTGGCCCGAATCCGATCACGGTAAAGAACCCACGAAATTATCACTGGTTCACCGGTGACGGCATGATTCACGCGCTGAAACTCAAAGCTGGTGAAGCACATTGCTATAAAAGTGCTTATGTCGGATCGGCCAGTGTGCAGAAAAAATTGCATAGACCCCAGATTTTAGGGAAAACGCGTGGAGTCGCGGATGCGGTCAATACCAATATCATCCACTTTGCCGGGAAAATCTGGGCACTGGTCGAAGCGGGGGCTTATCCGATCGAAGTAAATCGTGAACTGGAATCAAAACGGCATCAACTTTTTGAAAATGATCAGGATTTACCGTTTACGGCTCATCCGCATATCGACCCGGAAACAGGAGATATTCATGCGGTTTGTTATGATGCCTTGAATCATCATCAGGTTTTTTATTTACATATTGATGCTCAAGGCAAACTGCAACATCATGTCGAAATTCCAGTCAAACATGGCCCGATGGTGCATGACTGTGCCATTACTCAATCTCAGGTGCTGATTCTGGATTTGAATGTCAACTTTTCTATGCGTAGTGCCTTAAAAGGCTCACTATTACCCTATCAATGGAATCCTAAACATCAGGCTCGTATAGGTATGCTGCCTTTTGGTGGCAGTGCGGCAGACATCCGCTGGTATGAGATTGATCCCTGTTTTATTTTTCATACGGTCAATGCTTATGACCTGAACACAGGTGATGTAGTGATGGATGCAGTGGTACATTCCAAGGCACTGGTCAGTTCCATTCAAGGACCAATAGAAGATCAGGAGATTCGGCTGGAAAGATTTATCTTCGAGCAGCAAACAGGAAAAGTCACTCGAACTGTATTATCCAATATCAAGCAGGAATTTCCGCGGATCAATGAAGCCTATACAGGGCGGCCTTATCGCTATGCCTATAGTGTTTCCTTTGCCGGCTTTGATGATCCTTATCATGTTAGCAGTAATACACTCTTGTACCATGATCTGGAAACCGGCAGTACAGCAAGCTATTCCTTTGGAGCAAACTGGGTTACAGGTGAGGCAGTTTTTGTCGCCCGAGAAGGTGCTCAAACAGAAAATGATGGCTGGCTGATGTCTTATCTACACGCCTTGGATGGCAGTCCATCGAAAGTGGTGATTTTAGATGCGCAATATATTCAGAAGGGGCCTATTGCCACGATTCATTTACCGGTTCGTGTACCCGTCGGATTTCATTGTAACTGGATGGATGACCGGAAATTGAGAACTTATTATTCTTAGATTTTGATGATGCATAAGCACTTTGGGTGCTGGCACAGTCTCATATCGCGTGAAGATTTAAATCTTTATTTAATAGGTTGATGTTACTTTGAAGGATGAGAAGGGTAGGTCTAAATTAACCGAGATCCCAGGTTAGGCAGAAAATTCATTTCTGAATCTCTGCCTAAGAGTGGTATTCATATCGCCAAGAATATCAAATCAAAGATTTATTCTTCTATTGCTACTGTTAAACTTTCTGGATAAATAACTCACGATCAAAACGGTATTGCGGGAAGAACACGCCGTCTTTGGCGCGTTCACCTGCACCAATCACCATGACTGGATATTGCTGATCATTTAAGCCCAAGATATCGCGTACCATCGGTTCATCAAAACCTTCCATCATGCAGCTGTCAAAACCATAAGCACGTAAGGCCAAGACCAGATTTTCGCAAGCCAGTGCCGTTGTTTTGGTTGCCCAAAGTTTGGCATCATTTGGACTAAAGGCAGAAACAGGCATCTGTTTATCTAAAGTGCGGGCAACTTTGAAAGCCACTTTTTTAAAGTTGCCAAAGACATTTAAATAACCGGTTTTATAGTTATATGGAATGTATTTATAGTATTTTTTGATGGCAGCTGGCGCTTCCGGATATGGAAATTCATTGACATTCCGTTTGGCCATTTCATCAATACGGTCGGTACGTGCCACACAGATAATCAGCTCAGAAGCCGTTTTTGCTGCCAGTTGGCTCATGCAGGCTTTGACCAGTCGCTTTTTCTTCGCCGGGTTTTGTACCACATAAAATGTCCAGGGCTGCAAGTTTGACGAATTGGGAGCCAGCAACGCCAGATCCAGACAAGCATCAAGTACATCTTCTGGAATTGGTGTTTTGGTAAATTTACGCACTGAACGACGACTTTCGATCACTTTACGGAAATTATCGACATCAATATCCTGTGGAGCAGGTTCATAATAACGTTTTTTATCAGGATTGGCGCTATCAATGGTTTCAGGAGACTGGGCAATAATGGATGAATTTTCAGTAGACATATTCTTTATTCTTACAGGTAAAGGAATCAATGAGGCAGTCTAAACCAGCTCATTGAGATCCTAAGTTTGAAAATTAGTTGAATTGTGTGAAATCAGGTTTACGTTTTTGCATAAAAGCTTGTACGGCTTCCAGCATTTCCGGAGAGCCAACGCGCTGCATGAAAATTTCTGCTTCATGGTCGATGCAGGCCACAATTTCATCCAGATTATGTTTCATCAAGGCTTTGGTTTGCTTCAAAGACGCCAAAGGTAATGCTGCTAAAGTCTGCGCCTGTTTTTGTGCAGCCGCATAGGCATCTTCTTCAATACTATTCACCAGACCGGCACCGAGTGCTTTTTCGCTATTGAATTTTTGTGCAGTCAGCAATAATTCAGCCGCTTTATGATAGCCCGCCTGCTGAATCAGCAATTTGCTTGAAGCGCCTTCAGGCGATAGGCCCAGACTGACAAATGGAATCTGGAACAGGGCAGTATTGTCACTATAGACCAAGTCACAATGCAATAAGATGGTTACCCCAATCCCGATTGCAACGCCACGTACCGCTGCAATTAAAGGCTTGGAAAACTTGGCAGCCGCTTTGAGTAAAATAAAGGGCGGGCCTTCAGCCGCAGGGGCCTGACCTTTCTTGGCAGCAGATTTCATGAAATCCTGCATATCATTGCCCGCGCTAAAGTCCGTGTCCTGACCGCGTAACACCACCACACGCACCTGATTGTCCTGATCTGCTTCATCGAGCGCTTGAGCAATCCATAAATACAGCTCGCTGTATAAGGCATTTTTCGCTTCCGGGCGATTGATGGCTAAAGTGAGTACGCCATGTTCTAAATTCGCATGCAAATGCTCATGAGGTTGTTGAATACAGCTCAGTGTCATCGTACTATCCTTGCTTTAAAACTTAATTTGATTTTATGAGGTTGATTATGTCGCATATTTATTGGGGCGGCACAACTCATGAGTCATAAAAATGATCTGTTATGAACTATACATTTGATTATCTGGTTTTCATTGGCCGTTTTCAGCCTTTTCATCTGGCGCATATGCAAACCATTCAGATTGCTTTAGAACACAGTCAAAATGTGATTTTGGCCCTCGGTTCTGCGCAGAATGAACGCAATATCAAAAATCCATTTCTGGCTTCGGAACGTGAAGCCATGATCCTTGCAAATTTTAGTCCGGAAGATCAGGCGCGGATTCAATTTGTAGAAGTCATTGATGTTTATAATGATGAAAAATGGCAAAAACTGGTGAAATCGCTGATAAATCAGGCCATAGAACCGAATGCCAAAGTCGGACTGATTGGACATTTTAAAGATGATTCTTCATATTATTTAAAATTTTTCCCGGAATGGGAAATGGTCGAACTGGAAAGCCTGGAAGGTGCTTTATCCGCTACGCCGATGCGTGAAGCTTATTATCGCGGTGAAATTCAACGGGATAAATTTCCACAAGGCACGATTGAGTTTCTAGAGCAATTCCAGCATACCGAAACCTATCAGCAACTCAGTCAAAAATTTGTCCAGAAGGATAAAAGCAATCTGGCCTGACTCGATCAGATGGCTAGAGGCTGATTCATGGTGGTCTGAGCATGCTGTTTTAAACATTCACCCAGAATCGCCAGAGCAGGAGACTGCTGTTTCCAGTGATGCCAATACAAGGGGACTTCAATTCGCATTTCACCGGAAAGTTCAATCAATTGTCCTGATTCCAGCAAATGCCGGGTTTGATAATCCGGCAACCAGCCATAACCCAAGCCCATGACAATGGCATCAAAAAATGCATGCGTCGATGGAATAAAAAAGTGAGGATATTGTGCCGGACTCAGGCCAAATTCTTGCTGGATATACTGGGTATGCAACTGGTCTTTTTCATTAAACAGAATCGCCGGTGCGTGGCGTAAGGCATCACGATGTATTCCTTGTTGAAACCAGTTCCGGGCAAATTCAGGCGTGGCAACCAGACGGTAGTGCATTGGTCCAATCCGCTCGGCCAGACAGCCTTTCATGGCTTTGGCTTCAGTGCTTAAACAGGCATTGACCAGTCCGGCTTCCAGTAAATGATGGGTTTGTGATTGGTCATCCAGTTGAAAATGCAGCACAATTTTATGCTGGATCAGTTGGGCTTGTAAGGTCGGCAATAACCAGGTCGCAAGTGAATCGGCATTGGTGGCAACATTCAGGCAGTAAAAACCTTCCTGTTGTACCTGACCACCCAAATCCTGCATTAAATTTTGTTCTAGCAAACGTTGATGCTGTAAATAATGCAATAAAGTTTGTCCCGATTGAGTCACGCGACAAGGCCGGTCTCTCACCAGCAGCAAGTGTCCCAATTGTTTTTCCAGACTCTGAACACGAAGGGTCACTGCTGAGGCAGTAATATTGAGTTGTTCTGCGGCCAGATCAAAACTTCCGGTTTTTGCAACCGCGTAAAAAGCATCACATTGTTTCGCATTCAGCATCGCTACAATCTAAGAAAAATTTAGTTAAATTGATATTAACTTAGTTTTAATGAATAGCTTCCTTTTTGTTGAATAATTCATGTATTCAAAAAAGGGGAATGTGATGTTCAGTTATATGGTCAGTGGCTTTGCTGTAGGTATGAGCCTGATTGTCAGTATCGGGGCGCAAAATGCCTTTGTATTAAAACAGGGTTTAAAACAGCAGCATATCTTCTTGGTCTGTTTGACGTGTGCCTTGTCTGATACTATTTTGATATTATTAGGTGTTTTTGGTTTTGCTCACATCATTGAACATTATCCAAATGCGGTTATGTTTTCTAAATATATCGGCGCAGGATTCCTGTTTTATTATGGTCTGCAACATGCAATCAGTGCATTTAAATCAACAGAAGTTTTGGCTCCAAGTGATCAAGTTACAGCACATTTTTTACAAGTGTTGATGATCTGTCTGGCATTTACCTGGTTAAACTCGCATGTTTATTTAGAAACCGTCATCCTGATTGGTTCAATTTCAACGCAATATAGCCTAGGAAAATGGTGGTTTGCGCTTGGTGCTGTCTGTGCATCTTGGTTTTTCTTTTTTAGCTTGGGCTATGGGGCAAAGATATTGACACCCTGGTTTCAGCATCGCCATGCTTGGAAGGTTCTGGATGCTCTCATTGCTTGTACCATGTGGATCGTCGCAGGGTCATTAATTCTAAGCATTTAATTCAACTGGTAATATAAAAATCCTCAATTGAGGATTTTTATATTTTGAACAAGAGAATGCGAGTAAGGTCTGTAATTGATATTTGTCTAGACATTCTGTTTTAAACATTTTTCAAAGAGAATCACAATAGAAAATAGAGTTTGCAGTGCTCGCTGTGTAAACAAATTTTACTTCAGATTTTGTTGAAATATATGATCATATTTAGGAGATGAATTTTAAAATCAAAGTATTAACAGTCTCCATTCGATGAGCATACTTCGCTTAAGCCATTTCTTAAAAATAAATACTAACGATTATTTTTTCCATTAGTCACTAAGGGTTTTACAAAAACTTCAGTTAACTGGTATAAAAATAACGAAAACAAAAATTCTAAAACTGAAAAGAAAATTTAATTTCAGCTTGAAGCGTGTACCTAAATCCGATCAATAAGAAATTAAACAAGGTGGATTTAAAATTGAAAACAACAATAAAAACTGGACTGATTGGCCTGGCAATCTGTTTATTTTTCAGCAGTCAGACTTTTGCAAAATCATGGACGCTCACTCCTAAAAGTGATGTCGGCTTTGAGATCAAGTCAATGGGACTGACTGTGGTCAAAGCCAAGTTTAATCAGGTGCAATCCAGCATGCAGTTTGATGCCAAAGCACCGCAAAATGCTTCAACGCATCTGGTCATGGATGTGGAGAGTTTGAGTTTTAATAAACCGTTATTGAAACATATGATTTTGGGTGAAGACCTTTTTTATGTTGAAAAATACAAAACGGTAAGTTTTAAAAGTATCCAGTTTAAAGACCTGGGCAATGGTAAATACAATGTTTTAGGTAATTTGACTTTGCGTGGTGTGACCAAACCGGTGATTTTTGAAACAACCTTTAAGTCGAGTCTGTCTAATGACAACTTGCTCGAAGTCCAGGCATTTGCAGTGATTAACCGCAGTGATTTCGGCATGAGAAAGGGGATTGCAGGCGTAGGAGAGAAAGTGAATCTGCATCTTTCGGGTCATTGTGAAGTTAATTAAGGATGTCTTAAACAGTCTTTCAATAGATCTTTTATGTGGTCGCTTTTAGCTTAATAGACTGCTGCATGTCTGTTGCTTAGCTTTAAAAATTGAAGCATAGAAGACATATAAAATGCCTGATTGCGTAAAAGCGATCATAAAAAAAGCCCGATTTTTTTCGAGCTTTTATCCTTGCAGGAAATAGTCAATTAAGCACTTTGCAGAGCTTTTAAATCTTCCAGAACTTGTTCGGCATGACCTGCGGCTTTGACTTTACGATATTCTTTGACCAGTTCGCCGTTATGGAAAATAAAAGTCGAACGCTCGATCCCCATGACTTGTTTGCCATACATGTTCTTTTCTTTAATCACATCAAAGTGATTACACAGGATTTCTTCTTTATCACTGATCAGATTAATACTCAGATTCTGCTTTTCAGTAAAGTTTTGATGGGCTTTGACCGAATCACGAGATACGCCAATAATGGTGGTATTTAAAGCATCAAACTGGTCTTTTAAACAAGAAAATCCGACGGCTTGAGTGGTACAACCCGGAGTAGAATCTTTAGGATAAAAATAAATCACCAGCCATTCTGTATCCAGCTGGGTTAAATTGATTTCAGCTGTCGTTGCAGGGAAACTCTGGTCAAGCAAACTGATGGCAGTCATATTAACTCCTGTTTTATTTAAATTTTTCAAAAAAATAAGCCACATTATAGTGGCTTATTTCATCAAAGAATAATGAGATATTATTTCTTCGGCGCAGCTTGAGCTGATTTCATTGCTTCTTCAGTCAAAGTTTTCAGTTTGCCTGTTAACTGTGGACCAAAACATGCTTGCAGGTCTTTATTCTGCTTCTGTACAAAAGCTAAAGTTCCAGGACTTTTCTTCTGATTAATGGTGCTTTGGATTTCCCATTTTTGTGCATTGGTTAGTTTACCATCTGCTTCAACAGCGCAAGTACAATATTTACTGACTTCAGCAGCGGTCAGTTTTTTACCTTTGCCAGTTTCATCTTTACAAACATTGATCAATGCAGATTTTACATTGGTGCTTTTATAAGCTTGTTGTAATTTGTCATCAGCTGCCTGAGCCGTTGTTGCGAACATAGCAGCAGCTGAAACAATTGCTGAAAGCACGATGCTTGATTTTAAATTCTTCATAAACTCTACCTTGTTATTACGGTATATAACGTGTCGGGTCTTCAACACCTGCGTCCGCAAAACCCTGTTTACGTAAACGGCAACTGTCACATTTGCCACAGGCACGTCCTTGGTCATCTGCTTGATAGCATGACACCGTTTGACTGTAGTCTACGCCATGTTCAATACCTAAGCGAATAATATTTGCTTTGGATAAATGTAACAAAGGTGTTTCAAATTTGAGCGCCTGACCCTCTACGCCAACCTTGGTCGCAAGGCGTGCCATGTTGGCAAATGCGTCAATAAATTCCGGTCGGCAATCCGGATAGCCCGAGTAATCAACCGCATTAATTCCGATCACAATTGCTTCGGCTTTAAATACTTCCGCAGCGGCTAAAGCATAAGACAGGAAGATGGTATTACGTGCCGGAACATAGGTAATCGGGATACCGGCTTGTTCATGATCAGGCACCTCAATGCTATGATCGGTAAGGGCTGAGCCACCCAGATTGCCCAGATCAATATTAATCACACGATGTTCCACACCGGCAGCTTGAGTCAGTGCTTTGGCTGCATCCAGCTCTGTGGTTGAACGCTGACCATACTTAAAACTGATCGCGATACATTCGTAGCGTGCCTGTGCCCAAGCCAGACATGTAGTTGAGTCTAATCCGCCAGATAACAGAACAATGGCACGAGGGCGCATAAGCTGATTCTCCAAAAAAGTAACTTTACAAAAAATTAACGACCAGTTTCATCATTCCATAACAACTTGTGCAGCTGTAACTGGAAACGAACAGGGAGATGGTCTTCTAAAATCCACTGAGCCAAATCACGCGCCAGTTGCGGTAAACGAACCGCGCCTTTTTCAACCGCAAATGCAGGCGAGAACCAGACTGTACTGACTTTCTCTTGAAGCTGATACTGTTCAAGCTGCTGCTTTGACCATTCATAGTCTTCACGGTTGCAGATCACAAACTTGATTTGATCATGTGGCGTTAAATGATCCAGATTGGATAACAAATTTCGTGCAACTTCACCTGAAGTTGGGGTTTTTAAATCTAGAACTTTGGAAACGCGCGAGTCTACTTTAGCAACATCTAAAGCACCACTGGTCTCTAAAGAAACCTCACAACCTAAATCAGCAAGGCGCTGCATTAAAGGCAGGGCATTCGGTTGAGCCAGTGGTTCACCACCGGTCACACAGACATAGGGTGTTTTAAAATCGAGCGTGGTCTGAATAATTTCATCCAGAGACTGACGCTGACCACCTTCAAATGAATAGGTGGTGTCACAGTATGTACAGCGTAACGGGCAGCCGGTTAAGCGGATAAAAACCGTTGGCAAGCCCGCAGCATTGGCTTCACCTTGTAATGAATAGAAGATCTCCGTAATGCGTAAACCCGCAGACGGATCAGAAACTGGAATTGCGGAAGAACGAAGCGTATTCATAACAAAACTAACCACTGAGAAATAAATAACCGGGTATAAAAATAAAAATCCCTACGATCATGACTGATCGTAGAGACGGGGAGCGCTTGAAGCTCCGAGGAACACCAATGTGCCCTCTAAGTTAAGACATATTAGTCTTCGCGTAATAGATCGTTCAGGCTGGTTTTAGAACGAGTTTGCGCATCTACTTTTTTCACGATAATCGCAGCATAAAGGCTGTAAGTACCACATTTAGAAGGCAGACTACCTGCAACAACGACTGAACCTGCTGGTACGCGACCATAGTGAATTTCACCAGTGGCACGGTCATAAATCTTGGTCGATTGACCAATGAATACGCCCATTGAAATTACAGAACCTTCTTCAACGATCACGCCTTCAACGATTTCAGAACGTGCACCGATAAAGCAGTTATCTTCAATAATTGTCGGGTTGGCTTGAAGTGGTTCAAGTACACCACCAATACCAACACCACCAGACAAGTGAACATTTTTACCAATCTGTGCACATGAACCCACAGTTGCCCATGTGTCCACCATCGTACCTTCATCTACATAGGCACCGATGTTGACATAAGAAGGCATCAAGATCACGCCTTTAGCCTGGAATGAACCTTTACGCGCCACCGCAGGAGGAACTACACGTACGCCAGCCGCTTTGAATTGTTCTTCAGTCCAGTCTGAGAATTTAGTATCTACTTTGTCATAGAAACGAAGATCACAAGCTTGCATTGGTTTGTTGTCGTTTAATTTAAATGATAACAATACCGCTTTCTTAATCCATTGATGAACAATCCATTCACCATCGATTTTTTCAGCAACACGTAAAGTACCATTGTCTAGACCAGCAATTACGTCCTCAACTGCTTGACGGATTTCAGCAGGGCAATCTGCAGCTGTGAAATTCGCACGATCTTCAAACGCTTTTTCAATGATTGTTGAAAGCTGCGACATGATCTTCCTTCCAGAAAAAATTTTCTAGATTTTACACTATATTGCATTAAAAATAGTTGAGCAGACTGAAAATAGATGAAAAATAGCCAAAAGTGTGGGAAGTTTGAAATAATGAACGTGATAAGTGTTATTTTTCATTATTTTAAAATGTAGTAGAAGTGTTAGAAAAAGCCAGGTTATCAACAAGAAAAACTAATTTGTATCAAAAAATAACAAAAGATCAGCAAAACATGAATAAAAAATATTTTTTAAGTCCTTTATATTGAACCCATCACGAATAACTAATGATCAAAATAAGTTCTTTTGAGGAGAGAAATAATGAAGTCTTTACATAAAATTTTAGCAGTTTCCATTTTGGCTGCAGCAGCTGGCTCTGCTATGGCTGCTGATGAAACAATCGTAACAGATGAAGGTGTGGCATCTTTTTCTTTCTTTAAACCCGCAGCTGTTCGTGCTGAAGTCGGTACTACCGGTTATGGTGGTGCACTTTCATGGAACGTGAACCCATATGTCGGCGTGACTTTAGGTTATAATGGTGGTGACATTTCCTGGTCTGATGACTTGTCAATTAATGGCTCGAAATACGATCTAGATATGGACAATAACCTGACCTATTTAAATGCTGAAATTCGTCCTTGGGCGAACTGGTTCTATATGGCGGCCGGTGTAGGATATGTTGATAACGACTATGAAATTGAACGTAGAGTAAGCCCCGAGCGTGGTTTTACAGTAAATGGTCAAGATTTTACAGCTGGTGCGAATGGTGTTCGACTTAACGGTGATTTATCTTATAAAAACAATATTGCACCTTATGTAGGGATCGGTTTCTCACCAGCAATTACCAATCGTTGGGGAGTCTTTGGTGAAATTGGTGCCTACTATAATGGTAATCCGCGTGTTAATTTAGTAAGTGAAGGAACTGTAGAAGCGCGTCAAGCTGAATTTGAGCAGGCTGTAAGAGATGAGGCTAGTGAAATTCGTAACGACAATGAATACGAATGGCTACCAGTAGCGAAACTGGGTGTCAGCTTCCGCTTCTAAGCTATAGCTGCATAAAAAAAACGAGCTTCGGCTCGTTTTTTTTATGCGTTGTAATGAAAGTTTTAAAAGTGATAACCCAGTTTTAAGCCCATGATCCAGGCACTATTATCAGAAACAGCAGATAAACCCGCAATCTGAGGCGTAAATGACTCAGATGTTGAGACCTCAGGTTTTTGAAATTTTAGATAATAGAATCCTGTGGCAATATCCCAAGTATCTTGAATCTTGTAAAGATGAGCTAGTCCAATACCCCAATATCCATCACTCGGATTTAATGTCGAAGCCGGATTTCCTGTACCGGAATCCCATAAGAGTTCGATAGAATTTATGCCAAAGGAGGGCCATTGATGTGCCAGACCAATTTTGGCAGACCATTGATCCTCCCGATAATCAATCATCCTGAATGATTTTAATTCTGGAAATTCTAAGGCAGCATAGTCAATCACTGTACCGAATTTAGGCGGCTGAATGACAAAATTTTGCCAGTTTAACCAGCGTAATGTGCCATAAAAGGCATTTTGATAAGGCAATCCTGTTTGAAAATCCAGATGGATGGATTGAGGGGTTTGAATCTGGGTATAGGGGGAGGGATTGGTGCCTACGACAATCGATTCAGCAGTTTTATGATGGTGAGCAATGGCTGAACGGTAAGTCAGCGCAGTTCTAAAAAAATATTCGGGTAGTTGATAACTGAATCCTGCAAGCCAGCCCCAAGCGGGATCTTGTTCAAATGTAGCCCGATAACCATTAAATATATAAAAGGTTTGCCCGGATAAATATAAGCTTCCTTCCAGACTTTGATAACTTAGCCCTGTATAAAAATTCCAGTGATTATCCGGTTGGAAGCCGATTAATGATGTGAGATTGTGGCTATCAAACTTGATAGTCGCGGCCTCAACAGAAAGCGCTTCACCTGCAAAAACAGGATTATAACTATAAGCCACATCTACATGATAAGGCTGATCATAAATCAGTCCCCATGATAGTTGAGGGTGAAGCTGTAATTTTAAGGCAACATTAGAAATAAATTGCGTACTGGCAAGTTGGCCCGTAGAAAAGTCAGTAATACCCAGTTGTTGCAGCTGCTCGGTATGCTGTACCTGACCGCTAATATCAGGGCGAACCCAAGCCAATGAAATTTCAGCATAATGATTTTTTTCAAAAAAAGACTGAATACTTTGATTGGACTGTTCAAAAGCAGCGCTATAACCTGACCCAGAAAAAGCGCAGCCCATACAGAAAAGAGCAAATTTGCTGTCGATCATATTGGTATAATTCAATTTATTATTAATGTGATTATGCTTGATATTTATACAAATTATCCACTTGAAAATAATAAAGAGGCTCGCTGGCCTCTTTGACTGAAAACTTATATATTTTTATTCGTCTGGATAGGCGACTTTTTTAAGCGCTTTAATATCGGCATCCGGCGAGCACAGGGAAATAAACTCGTAGCCATAACCACGTAGTAAATGTCCTTTACGTACCGCAATCCAGGTGGTATTCATGCCAAAAATATCCGTTTTAATCTGCTTTAAACGGTAATCACGCTCCGGGTCATAAGCGACATCGTTGACAATGCCGACGCCCATATTCATTTCCACATAGGTTTTAATCACATCGGCATCGAGTGCGGACATGACGATATCGACATCAAAGCCGGCTTCTTCAAAGGCGGTATCAATCTTGGAGCGACCGGTAAAACCACCATGATAGGTAATAATCGGGTAATGGGCCAGATCTTCGATCCGGATCTGATCTTTAGTTGCAAGTGGATGATTTTGCGGCGTAATAATACTATGTTGCCAGTTATAATAAGGTACGCTGGCCAGATTGTCTTCAGTCGTCAGTGCTTCGGTTGCAATACCGATATCGGCTTGACCTTGCAGCAGCATTTCCGTGATTTCTACCGGGCTGGCCTGTTGCAGAATCAAATGTACTTTAGGAAATTCTTTTTTGAATTGGCTGACAATCGGCGGTAGCACATAGCGCGCCTGGGTATGCGTGGTGGCAATGGTCAAGGTACCTTCATCAACTTTATTAAAATCATCAGCCAGACGCTTAATATTATCGGCATCGACCAGCATGCGTTCTACAATTCCTAATAGTGCCTGACCCGGCTCGGTTAAACCCAGTAGACGCTTACCCTTACGGATAAACAGCTGCACGCCAAGCTCATCTTCCAGATCTTTAATATGCTTACTCACTCCAGACTGCGAAGTATAAAGTGCAGCTGAGGCTTCAGTTAAATTAAAGTTCTGTCTAACCGTTTCTCGTATAATTCTTAATTGTTGGAAATTCATAATTCTCTTTACCCTAGAAGAGGATGGGGCATTTCGAAGCCCCATCTTTTGGTCTTAAGCGACCTGATTTTCAAATAAATGCAAGTTCACTGCACTTAACCACACGGTTTGATTGGGGCGGAATTGGTGTGCTCTTGCTTCATCAGGTGTCAGTAAGATTTCAATCAAGTTACCCTGACGGTCATTCAGTTCTGCAACGACTTTACCCGCAATCCATAATTCACGTATGAAGGTGGCCTGAATGGCATTGTCTTGTGGCTGTGCATGAATGCGCAGTTCATCAGGACGTGCGAATAAAATCACTTCACCTTGAGCAGCATTTTTTGCGCCATCAAACTGAATACGATCTTGACCGAGCTGAATAATGCCGCCGTTGTTCTGGCCTTCAAAACGATTGGCTTGACCCAAGAAATCAAACACAAATGGGGTTGCCGGCGTTTCATAGACCTCACGTGGCGAACCGATCTGTTCGACATTACCTTTGTTCATCACCACAATCTGATCGGCCACTTCCAGCGCTTCTTCCTGATCGTGGGTCACAAAGATCGAGGTGATGTGCAACTCATCATGCAAGGTACGTAACCAGCGACGTAATTCCTTACGGACTTTGGCATCCAGTGCACCGAAAGGTTCATCTAGCAACAGCACACGCGGTTCAACGGCTAAGGCACGTGCCAATGCAATACGCTGACGCTGGCCACCTGAAAGCTGAGCAGGGTAACGGTCAGCCAGAAAACCCAGCTGAACCAAATCAAGTAAACGCGTAACACGTTTTTTAATTTCCGCTTCAGATGGACGGGTTTTACGTGGGCGAACACGCAGACCAAAAGCAATATTGTCAAATACCGTCATATGACGAAACAGGGCATAATGTTGAAACACGAAGCCGACTTCACGTTCACGTACATGAACATTGGTCGCATCCTGACCTTCCAGAATGACCTGACCGCCATCTGCAGATTCTAGACCTGCAATAATCCGTAGCAGCGTGGTTTTGCCGCAACCTGATGGGCCGAGCAGGGCCACCAGTTGACCATCTGGAAAATCCAGCGAGATATTTTTAAGTGCATGGAATGCACCAAAGTGTTTTTCAATATTTTGTACTTGAATACTCATGTTGGCATTCCTTAAGAAACTGTAGAATCTTGATTACGTTTGTCCTGTTTTTCCTGGCGCAGTTCCACCCATGTTTTTAAAATCAGGGTGACAATTGCGAGGAGAGCCAGAAGCGAAGACACGGCAAACGCAGCACTAAAGGTATATTCGTTATAAAGAATTTCGACGTGTAGCGGTAAAGTATTGGTTTCACCGCGGATATGACCGGATACAACCGATACCGCACCAAACTCACCCATGGCCCGCGCATTACACAGAATCACGCCGTAAATCAGACCCCATTTGATATTTGGCAGGGTCACTTTCCAGAAAGTTTGCCAGCCAGATGCACCGAGCACAATCGCAGCTTCTTCTTCTTCCGTGCCTTGTGCTTCCATTAATGGAATTAATTCACGAGCCACGAAAGGTACAGTAATAAAGATGGTCGCCAGGACAATGGCAGGCACTGCATAAAGGATCTTGATGTCATTGTCCATTAGCCAGGACCCCATCCAGCCTTGCGTACCGAAAATCAGTACCAGCATTAAACCGGCAATCACGGGAGAGACCGAAAATGGCATATCAATCAAGGTGGTCAAGAAGGATTTACCCCGAAAGTTAAACTTCGCCACTGACCATGCTGCAGCCACACCAAATACCACGTTCAGCGGTACGGCGATTGCAGCTGTGAGTAAGGTTAATTTCACTGCGGACAAGGTATCTGGATGCACCAGTGCCTGTGTATAGACACCAATTCCCTGTTTAAAGGCTTCCACAAAAACCAGAATCAAAGGCAGGATCAGGCAGCTCAAGAAAAAAATCAGTGCAATAGTGATCAGGATATAACGTACCCAGGTTGGCTCACGGGTTGCATCACGGGATTGCAGTTTTTCAGCCAGTGCATTGCTGTTGGTATTCAAACTCATCGTGCAGTTCTCCCGGTACGGCGGCTGGCCCAAGCTTGCAGTAAGTTAATCAGGAACAGCAGGACAAATGAAATCAGCAACATCACCACCGCAATTGTGGTTGCACCGGCATAATCATATTCTTCTAAACGGGAAATAATCATCAGTGGGGCAATTTCTGTTTCAAAGGGCTGATTCCCGGCAATGAAGATCACCGAACCATATTCACCAACACCGCGAGCGAAAGCTAACGCAAAGCCAGTGATAAGCGCAGGAAGTAAAATCGGGAAAATTACCTTGGTCACAATTTGCAAGCGATTTGCCCCGAGTGCAGATGCAGCTTCTTCCAGTTCAGTTTCCAGATCACTGAGTACCGGCTGTACGGTACGAACCACAAAAGGCAGGCCAATAAAGATTAGAGCCAGCGTAATACCAATCGGGGTATAAGCAACCTGAATACCAATCGGTTCAAGATACTGACCAATCCAGCCAGTCGGCGCATATAAAGAGGTCAAGGCAATACCGGCCACCGCTGTTGGCAGCGCAAAAGGCAAATCGACCAAGGCATCGACAATACGTTTGCCCGGGAAGCTATAACGTACCAGACACCAGGCCAATAACAGGCCAAACACCACATTCACCAGCGCAGCAATAATGGCTGCACTGAAACTGAGTTGTAGGGATTTTTGAATACGTTCAGAGCTCAGGATTTCCCACAAGCCTTCCCAGCCAATGCCCAGTGATTTAATAAAAACAGCAGACAGCGGGATTAAAACGATTAATGATAAATACGCTAGGGTAAAGCCTAGAGAAAGACCAAATCCTGGCAGCACTCGGGATCGCTGCGACATGATGACTCCTCAAAAGAGAGAAAGCTGGTTAAAACTAACCAGCGAAAATTAAAAAAAGAAATTGGACACAAGCATAATTTGCAACGACTAAAATGCAAATTTGAAATAATACTTGCTGTCATCAGTATTGCTGATATGTTGCATAGTCTTTTCTGAAATCAAATACTGGGCAAGTTCAGGAAAAGGGCCAAATCCTGAGGCGACATTGACATGCCCCACCTGTCCGAGATTAATCGGCTTGAGTTTCCACGCTTTGGCCAGAAACTGGGCGTCTGCATAGCTTAACCAGGGATCATTTTCACTGATTAATAACGTGGCCGGAACCTGAATCTGCACTTGCTGAAAATAATGGCTGTAATCGGTCTGGCTGTTAGGTGCAAAACCATTTTCCCCAAAACGTGCCGGATTGGCCGGTGCGACCAGAATCAGCTTTTTAACTTTAGCAGTCAATTCTGGATGTTGTGCCAGTGCCGCGACCGAGGTTAAACAGCCAAAGCTATGCGCTACAACCTGTACATCATCTTGAATATCTTGCAGGGCTTTGACAAATTCAGTGATCCATTCCTGCAAAACGGGATGATTCCAATCTTTTTGTTGCACACGAGAGCATCGACTGAGCTGATGTTGTAAGCATGTTTGCCAGTGATTGTATTCGCTACCACCTACACCTGGAACAATAAGCGTATGTATCATATCGATGCTCCTGTCAGATCAGCTGCGAATTACTTCGCGCTGTTTGCCTTCACAATCTGGTCGAAAATACCGCCATTCTCAAAATGCGCTTTTTGCACTTTTGCCCAGCCGCCAAATTCCTGATCAATCGTTACCAGTTTGAGTGGTTTGAATACATGATTATATTTCTTTAAAGCTACTTCACTGCGTGGACGATAATAATGTTTGCCTGCCAGGTCTTGACCCAGTGGCGAGTACAGGAAGTTTAAATAACCTTGAGCCAGATGCTTATTGCCTTTTCTCGCTGCATTTTTTTCTACAATCGCCACTGGCGGTTCAGCCAGAATAGACAGACTTGGCGTGATAATTTCAAACTTACCTGGTTGCTCACGAATCGCTAAGTACGCTTCATTTTCCCAGGCCAGCAAGACATCACCGATCCCGCGCTCGGCAAAGGTGGTAGTTGCACCACGCGCACCTGAATCCAGGACTTTGGTGTTTTTATAAATTTGGCGAACAAATTCTTGTGCAGTTGTGTCATTGCCACCGGCCTGATGTTTGGCCCATGCCCATGCCGCCAGATAGTTCCAGCGCGCGCCACCTGATGTTTTCGGATTCGGGGTAATAATACCGACACCCGGTTTCACCAGATCGCCCCAGTCTTTAATCCCTTTGGGGTTGCCTTTATGCACCAAAAATACGATTGTTGAGGTATACGGTGTCGAGTTTTGTGGCAGTTTCTTTTGCCAGTCTGCTGGCAACAATTTGGCTTTTTCTGCAAGCACATCAATATCGGCTGCGAGGGCCAAAGTCACCACATCTGCATTCAAGCCATCAATAACAGAGCGGGCCTGTTTACCAGAACCACCATGGGATTGCTTGAAGTTAATTTTTTGACCCGTACGGCTTTCCCAGTATTTGCCAAAACTCTTGTTGACATCTTCATACAATTCACGTGTCGGATCGTAGGAAACATTCAGAAAATCACGTGCTGAAGCACCTAATGAGGTTGCCGAAATCACAGCAGCCAGAACCCCAAGTTTTATTGTTTTTGAAATACTCATTAGAAACCTCAATTTCTTACACGTTTTGTAACATAGCTGCAGAATAAACCTATTCTTTATGCGTAAAAAATAAATAAAAACGAATTTTATATGAAAAAAAAAGATAAGACGGAGCTGAAGTTATTGAAATGAAAATGGCCTTATCAATAAAGGCCATTGTTTCTGCTGGACTGCCTCATTATTTCGTATGATTTGCCTTTACAATTTGATCAAAGATCCCGCCATTATCGAAATGTGCTTTTTGTACCTTGGTCCAGCCACCAAATTCTTTGTCGATGGTGACTAACTTTAAAGGTTTAAATACGCTGCTATATTTCTTTAATACTTCGCTATTACGTGGACGATAGAAGTTCTTCGCAGCCACAGTTTGCCCCGCAGGAGAATACAGATAATTCAAATAAGCTTTGGCCAGGTTTTCATTGCCATCTTTCCTGGCATTTTTCTCTACAATTGCCACCGGTGGCTCGGCCAAAATTGACAGACTTGGCGTGATGATTTCAAATTTACCCGGCTGTTCACGAGTAGCGAGATGGGCTTCATTTTCCCAAGCCAGTAATACATCACCGATCCCGCGCTCAGCAAAAGTGGTGGTGGCTCCACGTGCGCCTGAGTCCAGAACTTTGGTCTGTTTATAGATTTGACGCACAAAATCTTGTGCTTTGCTGTCATTGCCACCAGGTTGATGTTTGGCCCATGCCCATGCCGCCAGATAGTTCCAGCGTGCACCGCCAGAAGTTTTCGGGTTTGGCGTAATGATCTCTACTCCAGGCTTCACCAGATCGTCCCAATCTTTAATCCCTTTTGGATTGCCTTTTTTGACTAGAAAGACGATGGTGGAGGTATAGGGGGTCGAGTTTTGCGGGAATTGTTTCTGCCAGTCTTTAGGCAGCAGACCTCTCGCTGCAATTTCATCAATGTCGGCCGCCAGCGCGAGGGTCACGACGTCTGCATCCAGACCATCAATCACAGCACGGGCCTGTTTACCTGAACCGCCATGCGACTGTTTATAGTTCACGTCCTGACCCGTGGTTTTTTTCCAGTATGCGCTGAATTCCTTATTAAAATTGTCATATAATTCGCGGGTTGGGTCATAAGACACGTTCAGGAAATCTTTTGCAGACACACTGAAAGCAGTGGCCGAAACCAGTGCAGCCAATACCCCAATTTTTAATTTACCAATATTCATTTTTGCCTCAATTTTTTTAGCTTTTGTTGGACAAGGCAAGAATAGCTGGAGATATTTTGCATAAAAAATAATTAAAAATGCATTTGATGTGAGTAAAAGAGATAAATCGATGGAGCTTATCTCTCAGTACTCAATTGTTGATTTGAGAGGCAATAAAATATGCTCTGTTTGAAAAATGCGAACCATGTCAGTGAGATAGAAGTACTCGATCGGGCCTTTCATTATGGTGATGGCTGTTTTAGCACGGCCCGGATTCGACAGGACCGGGTGGAATTATATGATCGTCATCTGGCACGTTTGCAGCTCAGTAATCAAAAATTAAGTTTGCATGCTGATTTAGCTCTGATTGCAGAAAGTTTAGAACTTTTACGTGAATCAGAAAGTCAGCTGAATGGAACATTAAAGATCGTGCTGAGTCGTGGAGTCGGCGAGCGGGGCTATAGTTTGCCAGAGCATCCGGCGGATCTGTGGCTATTTTATTATCCTCAAGCCCTACATGATTTAAAGTATGAACAGATCCAAAGTGGGGTATTACAGCAGGCACTGGGATTGACCATGCCGGGTCTGGTCGGACTAAAAACCTTGAATCGCCTGGAGCAGGTTTTGCTCAAGCAGGAGGCGGATCAGCGCGGTTGGTCTGAGGCACTGGTGACAGATGTACAGGGCGGGGTTGTCGAAGGGGTGAGCAGTAATTGTTTCATTTGTATAAACAATACATGGATTACGCCGGAACTTCGTTATAATGGCGTCTTTGGGGTGATGCGTGCAGAAATTCTACAACGGATGCAAGATCAGGGAATTGCCTGTCAGCAACGTTACATCGATATGGAGGAAATAGCCCATATTCAGAGTCTGTTTTTTTGTAATGCGCTAAACCCGATGAAAATTGTCACTCAATTTGAGCAGCGATCTCTGGATGGCGATGCTTGTATTGAACTTTTTAACCGTCTTCGATTAAATCAGATGTCTTAATATGTCAGCTTCCAAGTCTAAAGCCAAAAAGAACAATACAGCCAAATTTTCGTCACTTTTCAAAGGAATTGCCTTCGTCCTGATTGGACTTGCCTTGATTTTGGCACTGGTCTTAAAAAGCAGTTTGTGGAAAGACTATCCTGTAGACGGACAAAAACAGCTGCTGGCGATTGGGTCAGGGGAAACCTATTCTGGTTTTATTGACCGTCTGGCCAAAGAAAAACAGGTCAGTTTCCCGATTATTCTCAAGCTTTATCAGCGCATCCTGATTCATGACACCATGAAAGCTGGCGTATATGAAGTGCGCCAGGGCATGAGTATTCGTCAGGTTCTGGATATGATCTCCAATGCTGAAAATGCCCAGATGAACCGGATTCTGGTGATTGAAGGAACCACATTCAAACAGCTGATTGATGCTTTGAAGAAAGATGATCTGGTGACCAAAGAAGTGTCACATTTGCCAACGGCACAACTCCTTAAAGAGCTCAATATTCCATTTTCACATCCTGAAGGTCTGTTTGCACCGGATACATACTTCTTTGCTAAAGGTGAAACTGACCGCAAGATTCTAACCAATCTGTATCAGCGTCAGATGAAGGCACTGGATCAGGCCTGGGAAAAGCGTGCGACTGATCTGCCCTATCAGAATAAATATGAAGCGCTGATCATGGCGTCGATCATTGAAAAAGAAACCAGTGTGGATAGTGAGCTAGAACAGGTTTCTGGAGTGTTCGTGCGCCGTTTAAAAATTGGCATGCGTTTACAGACCGATCCCACCGTGATTTACGGAATGGGCGATAGCTATAATGGCAATATTACCCGCAAGGATTTACGTACGCCGACGCCGTATAACACCTATACCATGTCTGGTTTGCCGCCAACGCCAATTGCACTGCCAAGTAAGAAAGCCATTGAAGCAGCCATGCATCCGGATAATTCTGACAACCTGTATTTTGTCGCCACGGGCAATGGCGGACATACGTTTACGACCAATCTGAATGATCACAATAAAGCAGTGCAGGAGTATCTGACCATTTTACGCTCGAAGAATAAGGAATGAGTATGTTTATTAGCTTTGAAGGCACAGAAGGTGTAGGTAAAACCACACTCATTCGTTCGATCTATGACGATTTTATGGCCCAAGGCAAAGATGTGATGCTTACGCGCGAGCCGGGTGGTACGCCGATGGCCGAGCAGATCCGTGCACTACTTCTGGCTGTGAATCATGAAGAAGCGATGGCGCATGATACCGAATTACTATTGATGTATGCGGCGCGTGCCCAGCATTTGGCACAAGTCATTCTGCCAGCCTTAGCAGCCGGAAAAATTGTACTCTGTGACCGTTTTACTGATGCCAGCTTTGCCTATCAATGTGCAGGTCGTGGACTCAGTGAAACAAAGCTGCAGTTATTAAATGATCACTTTGTGGCACGTATGCCGGACATCACCTTCTGGTTAGAAGCACCGATTGAACTGGGAATGAACCGGGCACGCGCGCGTGGCGCACTGGATCGCTTTGAACAAGAGAAAGTCACTTTCTTTGAGAAAGTAAGAGCCGGCTATGAAACGTTGTGGCAGCGTCATCCGGAACGGATCAAACGTCTGGATGCAACCCGTACACCGGAGCAGGTATTCGAGCAGGCTTTAAGTTATTTGAAGTCTGGTTTAAATTGAAATCCTGTTTATTTTAATTTTCACTAGGTAAATGTGTGAAAAATCTTCTATATTGAAGGCAATATAGAAGATTTTTTTAATAAGATGAAAACGACCAAAACCGAAATCCAACAATTTTTACAACAAGAATTTCCACAAAGCCTAGAAAAATGTAGGATCGAAGCCGTTGTTCCACGCGGCGCAACTTTGCTGTATCAGGTTAGCGCACAAGAGTTGCGTCCGGGTGGTACTGTTTCTGGCCCAACCATGATGACCTTGGCCGATCTTGCCTTATATGTCGCTATTCTGGGCGAAATTGGCCTGGTGGGTTTGGCTGTCACCACCAATCTGAATATCAATTTTCTCCGTAAACCTTCAGGTGGCACGGATTTGCGAGGAGAGTGCAAGCTTATTAAAGTCGGTAAAGTTCTGATTGTCGGGGAAGTCTGGATTTATTCAGTAGACCTTGATGAGCCAGTGGCGCATGTTACTGCGACTTATGCCATTCCACCTCAACACTAAACACCTGAAGAATAGAAGTTCAGTGATATAAATAGCCTAAGCTTAATTAAGTAGGTGAGCGCTAAAAGACAGGGAGATATGATTTAAAAATCATATCTCCCCAATAATCTAAATATTGACCAAGGGTGTTTCTACTTCAAAATTCACCGGATTTAGAATGGTCTTGCGTAATTCAGGCAATAATTCCGGATAGTCCAGCGTGAAATGCAGGCCACGAGATTCTTTACGCTGCATGGCACAGCGCACAATCATTTCTGAGACCAGCACCAGATTGCGAAGCTCGATCAGGTTTTTGCTGACCTGATAATCTTGGTAATACTCGGTGATTTCTTTTTTCAGCATTTCAATACGATGCAAGGCACGTTCCAGACGTTTGGTGCTGCGCACAATACCGACATAGTTCCACATGGTCTGACGTAGCTCATCCCAGTTTTGCAGAATCACCACATCTTCATCCGGATTGGTTACCTGTGAGTCATCCCAGATGGGTACGGGCGGAAAGGCATAGTCAGCATTGAAATGAGATTCGATATGCTTGGCTGCACTCATGCCATACACAAAGCATTCTAAAAGTGAGTTACTGGCCATTCGGTTAGCACCGTGCAGACCAGTATAAGAGGTTTCCCCAATTGCATATAGACCTGCGATATCAGTCTGGCTATGTTCATCGACCACAACGCCACCACAGGTGTAATGGGCTGCAGGTACCACTGGAATCATATCTTTGGTGATATCAATACCCAGTTCCAGCAGGCGGGCATAAAGCGTAGGAAAATGTTCTCTAACAAAGCTTTCATCCTTATGGGTAATATCCAGCCAGACATGCCGAATACCCAAGCGCTTAATTTCATAGTCGATTGCGCGTGCGACAATATCGCGTGGTGCAAGTTCGGCGCGCTCGTCAAAACGCAGCATAAAGCGTTCGCCATCGGGCAGACGCAGATAAGCCCCTTCGCCGCGCATTGCTTCAGTGATCAGGAAGGAGCGCGCTTGTGGATGATAGAGACAGGTCGGATGGAACTGGTTAAATTCCATGTTAGCCACCCGGCAGCCGGCACGATAGGCCATGGCAATGCCGTCACCCGTGGCAATATCCGGATTTGACGTATAAAGATAGGCTTTCATTGCACCGCCACAGGCAAGGGCGGTAAAGGGCGCTAAAAAAGTATGTACTTTTTCATTTTTTTCATCCAGCACATATAAACCTAGCGCGCGGTTTTCACCGTCTAGGCCAAGTTTATGTGAACAGATCAGATCAATCGCAATATAATTTTCAAAAATAGTGATATTTGATTTTTCTTGGGCGCGTTGTACCAAAGTAGTCGAAATTGCACGACCTGTGGCATCGGCAGCATGAATAATCCGGCGCTGTGAATGGCCGCCTTCACGGGTGAGATGCAACTGTTCCTGTTCATCCAGGGTAAATTGCACACCGTGTTTTAGCAGAAAGTCAACTGATGGTTTGCCCCCTTCTACCGTCTGTTTGACTGCGTCCATTTCACATAGCTGTGCACCTGCAATCATGGTGTCATCAATATGCTGTTCAATCGAATCCATTTCATCGAGTACTGCAGCAACACCGCCTTGCGCATAAAAGGTGCTGGCATCTGTCAGGGTGGATTTCGCTAAAACTGCAATATTAAAATGGTCCGGGAGCGATAAGGCTAAACTTAAACCGGCACCGCCACTGCCCACAATAATGACGTCAAATTGATGGGTAAGGGATGAATTAGACATGTCCATCAGCTAATTTTAAAAAAAGTTTGGTAATAACAGCGCTTTTTTGTGCAAAAGGCAAGCGTTGAAACGCTCATTTATTAATGAAAAAAATTAATCAAAGCCTTAACTTAGTGTTTTAATAATGAGATATTGTCCAGATTGAAGCATTGAAACATATTATTACTTAAACTTTACAATGTTTGTGATAAAACCTATTTACATAAATTTATCAACAATTTGAGTGAATAATTTATATGAAAATTCTAGACTTAAAAAAAGGATTATTTGCAGCGACCCTGACCATGAGTGCTGCACAGTTGCAGGCTGTCACACCGGTTGATTTTTCAAATCTGGTCGAGCAGGTCAGTCCTGCCGTGGTCAGTGTCAATGTCGTGAAAAAAATGAGCGAAGAAGAACTCTTACAACAACAAGTTCCGGAAATTCTGCGTCGCTTCTTTGGCAATCAGGTGATTATCCCGCAGCAGCGCATGCCACAGGAAAAAACCGGCTATGGCAGTGCATTTTTTATCAGTAAAGATGGCTATCTGCTGACCAACCATCATGTGGTTGAGGATGCATCTAAAGTCACCATTACCCTGAATGATCGCCGTGAAATTGATGCTACTGTGGTGGGAAGTGATGCACGTACCGACGTAGCTTTACTTAAGGTCACAGGTTCGAATTTTCCAGAATTGCGTACCGGGGATGTAGGCCGCTTACGTGTCGGTGAGCCTGTGCTTGCGATTGGTTCGCCATTTGGTTTTGATTATTCGGCCTCTGCCGGAATCGTCAGTGCCAAAATGCGCAACATGATGGGTGAAACAGCAGTGCCTTTTATCCAGACAGACGTGGCCCTTAACCCGGGTAACTCTGGTGGGCCTTTATTTAACCAGCATGGTGAAGTAGTCGGGGTGAACTCGCGGATCTTCAGTGGAACCGGCGGTTATATGGGGCTCTCCTTCTCGATTCCGATTGATGTGGCCATGGAAGTGGCAGAGCAGCTGAAAAAGAATGGTAAAGTGACCCGTTCCTATCTGGGGGTCAGCTTGCAGGATATCGACCGTAATCTGGCAGAGTCCTACAACCTTTCTAAGCCCGAAGGCTCCTTAATTACTCAGGTTGCACCAAATTCACCCGCTGCACGTGCCGGTCTACGTGTCAGCGACGTGATTTTAAAATATAACGGCACTGCGATTTCACGCACCAGTGAATTATTAAACTATCTCAACCGTACTGCACCTCAGCAACAGGTACAGCTGGAGGTTTTACGTGATGATAAGCGCCGTAATATTTCAGCAACCTTAAGTACCGCACCGGATGATACCCCTGCAAAAGCCGGAGCACAGGCGCAGCCGAGCAAAGGACCTGTAATTGGTGTGGCTATTCGTGATTTAAGTTCGCTAGAAAAGGATCGACTGGAGATCAAAGGCGGGGTCATGATTCAGGATGTTCGTTCAGGTGGCATTGCCGCACAGGCGCGTATCATGCCAAACGATGTGGTAACGCATATTAATAACAAGGCAGTATTGAACGCAGAGCAATTTGTACAAGAAGTTTCTGAGTTGAAGAAGGGCAATGTGGCACGCGTTACGCTCATGCGCCAAGGGCAGCGTGCGATTGTCGGAATGCGTATCTAATTCTATTCAGATTTTTAAATATAAAAAACCGCTTTTGATGGGCGGTTTTTTATTATTTGCAATTTACCCAGCCTATAAATTCGGTAGACTCTATTCAGTTGAAAATAATGGAAAGGATAAGAGAAAAGTGACAGCTATTTTTGATCTTGCGTTAAAGGTGCAAGCTGAACATATCGATGGCTTGGGCCATGTCAATAATGTGGTCTATGTACAGTGGATGCAGGAGGTCGCCACAGCCCATATTGAAAAATTGGGATTGGGGTTAAAGGAATATGTGGAACTGAAACATGCCATGGTGGCAGTTGAGCATCAGGTGCAATATCGCAAGGCTGCTTTCGAGGGCGATGAAATTATTTTGCGAACCTGGTTGAACGATATCAATGCACTGTATTCATTTCGCCAATATGCATTTTATCGACCACAGGATCAAAACCTGTTATTTACAGGTAGTACGCAGTGGGCCTGTATTGAAATGGCCACTGGGCGTCCTAAACGCATGTCGCCTACCTTTACCCAAGCCTATCAACCTCTTTCTGATCAGATCAATCCTTATGATTTTTCAATAGTGTATCTAGATCAATAAGCGCTCACTTCTTTGGCACAGAGTTAGATATTTCAATCAGGTTTAGCAAAAACATGGTGTGATTTTCAAATTTTCATTGCAGTGATTGAGCTTGAGATCGCTGGACAGGTATTTTGGCAGAGTGGACAAAGCTAAAAATATAATTCTTTTTCTAGATCACCATTCTGCTATAATCCTTCGCAATTTCTATTCGGCTTTTGTTATGTAATATTTTTAAATTACATAGCGCGTTTTTTCTCAAGGTAACCCATGGCGCAAGCTAAAAAATCTGTTGATATTAAAAACATTCGTAACTTCTCGATTATTGCGCATATTGACCACGGTAAATCGACCCTCGCAGATCGCTTTATTCAGACCTGTGGCGGTTTGCAAGATCGTGAAATGCAGGCTCAAGTCCTCGATTCTATGGAGCTTGAGCGCGAACGTGGGATTACCATTAAAGCCACTTCGGTGACGCTAAACTATACCCATCCAAATGGTGAAGTTTATCAGCTGAACTTTATTGATACGCCGGGACACGTTGACTTCTCGTATGAAGTGTCGCGCTCGCTCGCAGCCTGTGAAGGTGCTTTATTAGTCGTTGATGCGGCGCAAGGTGTGGAAGCACAGTCTGTCGCCAACTGCTATACCGCGATTGAGCAAGGTCTGGAAGTACTGCCCGTACTGAACAAGATCGATTTGCCGCAAGCTGAACCTGAGCGTGTGATTCACGAGATTGAAGAAATTATCGGCATTGAAGCGACAGAAGCACCGACATGTTCAGCCAAAACCGGTCTGGGCATTGAAAATGTTTTAGAAACCCTGGTGAATGTGATTCCGGCACCGGTCGGTGATCGCGAAGCGCCGTTGCAAGCCCTGATTGTAGATTCATGGTTTGACAACTACCTTGGGGTAGTTTCTCTGGTACGTGTAAAGCAGGGTCGTGTGCGTAAAGGCGACAAGATGTTGATGAAATCAACAGGTCAAACGCACATCATTACTTCTGTTGGGATCTTTAATCCGAAACATACTGAAACAGGCATGTTGGAAGCAGGCGAAGTCGGCTTCGTGATTGCCGGTATTAAAGATATTTTCGGTGCGCCGGTGGGTGATACCATTACCTTGGCAACCACACCTGAAGTTGCAACGCTACCGGGCTTTAAAAAAGTAAAACCGCAGGTTTATGCCGGTTTATTCCCGATTGATGCCAGTGACTTTGAACCGTTTCGTGAAGCTTTACATAAACTGCAAATTAATGACTCGGCCTTGTTCTTTGAACCGGAAAGTTCGGATGCACTCGGTTTTGGTTTCCGCTGTGGCTTCTTGGGCATGCTACACATGGAGATTGTACAAGAGCGTTTAGAGCGCGAGTATGATCTTGATCTGATTTCTTCTGCGCCCACCGTAATTTATGAAGCGGTGATGAAAAATGGCCAGACGATTTATATCGACAGCCCATCTAAAATGCCGGATGGTTCAACCGTAGAAGATTTACGTGAACCGATTGCCGAATGTCATATTTTAGTACCGCAAGAATATCTGGGTAATGTCATGACCTTGTGTATCGAGCGCCGTGGCATACAAAAAGACATGAAATTCCTCGGCAATCAGGTGTCGATTACTTTTGAAATTCCAATGGCAGAAGTGGTCATGGATTTCTTCGATAAATTGAAGTCTTGTTCACGTGGTTTTGCATCCCTCGACTATAACTTTGTCCGTTTTGAAAGTTCTTCATTGGTAAAAGTGGATGTGCTGATCAATGGGGAAAAAGTCGATGCTCTGGCGATGATCTGTCATCGTAATGACGCGCGTCATCGTGGCATTGCGCTGGTGGAAAAAATGAAAGACCTGATTCCACGTCAAATGTTTGATGTCGCAATTCAGGCGGCAATTGGTGCGCAAATCATTGCACGTTCTACTGTAAAAGCCATGCGTAAAAACGTATTGGCCAAATGTTATGGTGGTGACGTGTCACGTAAGAAAAAACTTCTGTCTAAACAGAAAGAAGGTAAGAAACGCATGAAGCAGGTGGGTAGTGTCGAAATCCCGCAAGAAGCGTTCCTCGCTGTGTTAAAAGTCGAACGCTAGAAGAATAAGGATATAAGCCCATGGATTTTGATTTTAATTTGATTCTTGTTCCTGCGACGCTGTTTTTTGTCGCACTGTGGTTGCTTGACAAGTTTGTCCTGAAACAAAGACAAACTCGCGGCAAGGGCAATGAAAATTTTATCATTACCTGGGCTTATGACTTTTGGCCAGTACTGACGATTGTACTGGTGCTGCGTTCGTTCTTGTTTGAACCGTTTAATATTCCATCGGATTCAATGGTGCCAACCCTGGAAACTGGGGACTTTATTCTGGTGAATAAATTTGACTATGGGGTGAAACTGCCTATGGTCAACACTAAAATTATTGATACTGGCAGTCCAGAGCGTGGCGATGTGGCAGTATTCCGTTATCCACCACAACCGACCATCAGCTATATCAAGCGTATTATTGGTTTACCCGGTGATCATATTGTCTATGATCATGGTCAGTTGAGCATCAATGGTGAACAAGTAGCGAAAGTTCCAGTGGAATTTAGCCGTGAAAAAGATCGTCTGGATACACCCAATGCCATTTATCATAAAGAAACTTTAGGTCAGCATAGCTTTACCATGCGTGAGCTGGAAGGGGTCAATGTCGCGCGTCAGGCGCCTTATATTAACTTTGTGGAAAATGGTAAATATTCAAGTGAAAATGGTTTATATTGGGAAGTAAAGGTGCCAGAAGGTCATTACTTTGCGATGGGGGATAATCGCGATCAGAGTGCTGACAGCCGTTTCTGGGGGCTTGTTCCGGAAGAAAACTTAACAGGTCGTGCATTCTATATCTGGATGCATAAAGAACCTGGCTTTAAATTGCCATCGTTTGGTCGCAACGGGACAATCGATTAATTGTTTCAATCAGGAAAATAAAAAATGAGACATCAACAAGGTGCTTCGTATATTGGGATTTTATTTGCAATCGTGGGGTTTGCATTTCTAGCCAAAGTAGCGATTGCAGTGTGGGGACCCTACTTTGATGATCGTATGGTCGATGGTGAGATTGAGGCGCTGTTAAAAAGTGCGCCAGCCAATATAACACCAGAAAAATTCCGTCAGCAGATGGATCAGCGTTTATCAATGAATAATATTCGCGATCTGAAGTTTGATGAAATTGCCAAAGTTATCCATACCGATGGTTTGCAGATACACAAGAATTATGAAATTCGTAAAAATTTCATAATGAATATCGATTTAGTGATGAAGTTTGAGAAAAATTTTGATCAAAGCGCAGTCAAAACTCAATGATGAACGTCTTGCCAGACGGATCGGTTATCAGTTTAAACAAGCTGAACTGCTCAAGCTGGCACTGACCCATCGTTCAGTCAGTCATAAACAAAACTATGAACGCCTAGAATTTCTAGGCGATTCTCTTTTAGGGATGATCATTGCGAATTATCTCTTCACTGCCTACCCAAGCGAAAACGAAGGCCGGCTGACGCGTATGCGTGCCACCTTGGTTCGACAGGAAGCATTGGGGAAAATCGCCAATGATTTAAAACTCAGTCAGAGTTTAATTCTCAGTACCGGTGAGTTGAAATCTGGCGGTCATCATCGCGAGTCTATACTGGCAGATACTGTAGAAGCCATTATTGGCGCAATCTATGTGGATTGCGCTGATCTCACTGTGTTAGAGCCGATTGTGTTAAAATGGTATGAACCGTATTTGGATCATATTGAGCCGACCGATCAGCTTAAAGACCCTAAATCACGTTTACAAGAGTATCTACAAGCACGTAAGAAACCTCTCCCAGTTTACGAGGTTGTAGATATTCAAGGTGATGCCCCTAATCAGCATTTTAAAGTGGAATGTGAGATTGAGGGATTACCGACCATGCAAGGTGAAGGCGCCAGCCGACGTTTTGCTGAACAAGCCGTTGCGGCAGATATTTTAAAACTTTTGGAGCATAAGTCTTAATGACTACTCATTCCGATCACATTGATGCTGATCACGAGTCGCAAAGCGACAGTCACGACCTGGTAAATCAATTTTTTAGCGCACAAGGCACCGAAATTCCGTCGGATTATCGCAGTGGTTTTGTCGCTATTGTAGGTCGCCCGAATGTGGGTAAATCTACCTTAATGAACCATATTTTGGGTCAGAAACTCTCAATTACCTCACGTAAACCGCAAACTACACGGCATAAAATTGTCGGGATTGATTCGCGTGAAAAGTCTCAGGCGGTATTCGTGGATACGCCGGGGATGCATAAAAAGGAAGTACGTGCCATCAATAAAATGATGAACCGTGCTGCCCATTCGGCTTTACGTGATGTGAATCTGGTTTTGTTTGTGGTGGATGCACAGAAGTGGACGCCGAATGATGATCTGGTACTGGAAAAGCTGAAAAATGCTGAAATGCCGGTGATTCTGGTGATCAACAAATTAGATACTTTTGAGAACAAGAACGAAGCTTTACCACTGATTCGTGAGCGCGAAAAGCTGATGAACTTTGCGGAAATCGTACCTGTTTCTGCACTTCGTGGTGCCAATCTTGAGCATTTACGTGACACGATTGCCAAGTATCTGCCGTTCCAGCCGCCATTGTACTCCCTGGATCAACTAACTGACCGTTCAGAGCGTTTCCTGGCTTCTGAAATTATTCGTGAAAAGATCATGCGTCAGCTGGGTGAAGAACTGCCATATGATTTAACCGTGCAGATTGAATCATTCAAAACTGAACAGCCAGTGATGAATGAAAAGACTGGTCGTATGAAGCCAGCCTGTACCTATATTGATGCTACGATTTTTGTCGATCGTCCAAGCCAAAAAGCCATTGTGATTGGTGAGAAAGGCGTTAAGCTGAAAAAAATCGGTATGGATGCACGTCTCGACATGGAAAAAATGTTCGAACAGAAAATCATGCTGACCCTTTGGGTGAAAGTCAAAGGCGGCTGGTCTGATGATGAACGTGCATTGAAAAGCTTAGGTTATAGCGATATCTAAGTTATAAAATTAATAAGCCCCTTTAAGGAATTTCGTGATGATGAAAGTGTTGGCAGTGCTTGCATGTGTTTTATTCTTGCAAGGCTGTATCCATAAAGTGGTCACGGTTCCTGTCAAGGTGGCTTATAAAACCACAAAAGTCGCAGTCAAAGGCACTGCGGCTGTTGTGGGCGCAGTCATCCCGGATGGAGATGACGACGATGATAAAAAATCAAAAAAAGATAAGGATTAAAGTGTCCGCTTATGCGTAACGAAGTACTGCATGGTTATCTGATTCATCATCGTAAGTACCGTGAGCGCAGCCATATTGTGCATTTATTTACTCAGGAATACGGTCGTATGGATGGCATTCTCCGGCAAACACCGCCGCCGCAATATCAGCCCATCAGTTTGCAAGCCACCGGAAAATCAGAACTCAAAAACTTTACCAAGCTGGAAATTGTCAATCAGCCGATTTTCTTTTTTGGCGATGCCTTTTTTTCAGGCTTTTACCTGAATGAAGTTCTGTTACGTTTGTGCCCTCTAGAAGTGGAAATGCCGCAAACCTTTGCCAAATATGCAGAGACATTAACTGCATTGCAGCAATTATCAGAACAATCTAATCCTAATTTATACTTAAAACAGATTTTGCGGCAATTTGAACATATCTTGCTGGAAGAACTCGGTTATGGTCTGGATTTTTCCCTAGATGCTCATCAGGTAAAAATCGATCCGTTACAACACTATTATTTTCAGCTCAATGCCGGTTTTATGCCATCGGCCAAAGCATTACGCTCTACCATGTCAGGTCAGCAGATTTTAAGTATGCTAGATCATGAAAATGGTGGGGATTTTAATCCGGAACAGTTACAATTGTTGACGAAACTGTATCGACAGGTGATCACGGCCTTATTGGGTGATCGACCATTAAAAAGTCGGCAACTCTGGATTCAAAACTCTCAATCTCAAACGTAGTTAGGAAAAGATTATGGCTGCATTACTTGGTGTCAATATTGACCATGTCGCAACATTAAGACAAGCACGTGGTACAACGTACCCAGACCCAGTCAATGCTGCATTGATCTGTGAGCAGGCCGGGGCAGAGGGCATTACCTTGCACTTGCGTGAAGACCGTCGTCACATTCAGGATGAAGATGTGCGTCGTATGCGTCCTGCACTGAAAACCCGTATGAACCTCGAGCTGGCGGTGACAGATGAGATGGTTGCTTTTGCCAAGGAAATTAAACCGCATCATGTCTGTTTTGTCCCTGAAAAACGTCAGGAAGTCACCACTGAAGGTGGTCTGGATGTGGTGACTCATTTCGAATCAGTCAAAGCAGCTACGCAAGAACTGGCAGCGATTGGTTGTGATGTGTCTTTGTTTATTGATGCTGATTTTGCCCAAATTGATGCAGCAGTTGCTTGTGGTGCACCGACCATCGAGATTCATACCGGTGCTTATGCCGATGCAGAAACGCCTGAAGCCCAGCAGGCTGAGCTTGAGCGCATTATTAAAGGCGCTGAATATGCCGCATCGAAAGGTCTGGTAGTGAATGCAGGCCATGGTTTGAACCTGGATAATGTAACGCCAATTGCGGCGATTCCACAAATTCATGAACTTAATATTGGTCACTCATTAATTGCAGATGCTGTATTTGTAGGTCTGGCACAAGCCGTTCAGCAAATGAAAGCTGTGATTAAGTCAGCACGTTAAGATCAGAATCGTTATGTCGAATATTAATTATGATGAACTGATGCAGCCGGTGATTGCTTTCTTGGGGTGTGAAACGCCCAAGGCATGGCTGGATGTGGCGGTCGAAAATCTTGAAATCTTGATGCAAGATCATGCCAACTGTGAAAAAAAAGCAGCCAGCACGGCCATGAATCTGATGTTTCGCTATAGTTACTTTGTTGATTTACAGGTGAAGCTTGCGCAGTTAGTGCGTGAAGAAATGCTGCATTATGAACAAGTGCTTGAACTGATGAACAAACGTGGACAGGCCTGGCAGAACTTAAGTGCGGGACGTTATGCCGGTGGCTTGCGCAAAGAAATCCGAACTTTTGAACCTGAAGCCTTGATTGATGTCTTGGTGATTGGTGCTTTTGTGGAAGCACGCTCTTGTGAGCGTTTCTACGCGCTGGCTTCGCGTGTGGATGATGAGTTGGCACGTTATTACCGTTACTTGCTTAAGTCTGAATCTCGTCACTTTGAGGACTATCTGGCTTTGGCGATGGATGTGGCGACCACGGCAAAATTGAAAAATCCGCAAGAGGATATTCAAAGCCGGATTGATCATATTCGTAACGTTGAAAAGCAGCTGATTCTGACACCAGATGACACTTTCCGTTTCCATAGCGGTGTTCCGGCTCAAGCGGCTTAATTGCAGTGAACATTTAAAAATCCTCCGTTCATGGGGGATTTTTTATATCCAGAGTAAATATATAAATGAGAATTATTTACATCTACAGACTTAATCCATAAAATACAGCAGATTTCTTAATAACGATGATGAAATAATGAATAAGCTGGTAAAAGTCATGCCTTTTTTGATCTTTGGAGTGATCAGCAGTACAGCCTTTGCACACTATCCTTATGTTGCCCCACTAAGTTATCAAACTTTTAACAATCACACTGCGATTGTATCTGGCTTTTATGACAATCCATTTGCCTCGGAAGTGGCGATTAAAAACTTTAAGTTTCATTATCATACGCCTACAGGCCAAAAGATTTATCTTGCAGATGATGCATGGACCAAAACACAAACCCTAAGTAGTTATAGTCTGGAAAATAAACAAGAGGGTACCTATCGGATTCGTGGCGAGAAACAGGGGAATAGCCTAAAGTATGCACAGGTTGCTCAAAAATGGAAAATGGTTCTAAGTGCTGTTCCAAAAGCCAATCAAGCCGCCAATCAAAATGTGATTTATCAGCAAGCGCTGAAGAAAAACATGCCACAGAAAACTGTGCAGACTATCGATATTATTGAAACCTTTGTCTCACGGCGTGTGACGTCGAATCAGGTCATTCAGCATATCCATGCTGGCTTTGATGTTCAATTTATCACGCATCCAAATGCATTTAAAAAATCTCAAGCGATTCAATTGAAAGTACTGGATGATAAAAAAGGAGTTGCGAATTTAAACGTTGAGATTTTGGCACAAACGACAGATTTTAGTCGTGATAAAAAAATCTATAAAGCGCTCACAACAGATGCGCAAGGGTTACTCAACTTTAATATGCAGGAAAAAGGCCAGTACTTAATGAAAATTGATTATCAGCAGCCTTTCGAAATAAAAAAGAATGATTTAAAGCGTTATAAATATACCTTGGCTTTTAATGTAATGGATTAAGCTAAAACGAGCCTGAAATCATTCAGGCTTGTTTTATAAAATATTAAACGAAAAAAAGCCCACTTCGTTATGAGTGGGCTTTTTAGTATTTGGCTCTCCAACCTGGGCTCGAACCAGGGACCTGCGGATTAACAGTCCGTCGCTCTACCGACTGAGCTATTGGAGAATCTGAAAGCGATTATAGAGGGATTTTGACAGGGGTCAAGCAAAAACTGTCATATTTATAACAAATTCAGCCTGTCTGTTTTTAATTTAGACAATTGCATAAATTTTACGAAAAATACTTGTCAGAATAAATTTCACTTGCTAGATTAAAACCATAAAGTCGTTTGACCAAATGGTCAAACAGTGTGGATTTAAACCTACTTGCCAGCACAAAAATGGCTAAACCGGAGACAGCGAATGAATACGCTCAGCATCCCTCAAATTTTCTCTCAACTCACTTATTATCAAGAAAACTATCTGCAGATTATTGCAGATCCAGCACAGTATTATATTCCTGTTACAGATGCTCATATCAAGCTATGGCCCTTGGCGCAACAGTCCTTGTATCTAGGTGATTTGCTGCAATTGTGGTTTGCAGAAAAATGGTTGGTAGAAACTGAACGTCAATTTAGCTTTGAAGTGTTTTTGAATGCCGATTATCTGAAAGAGCAAAGCAAAGAATTATATATCTATGCCATTTCAGGTAATCTTTTGACCGGTACCAATCAATCCAAAGCTTGGCAGGCATCGACAGCGCAAATACAAGATGTAGAGCTGGCCAATGTGTCCAAGCATTATTTTGAGTTTCAGGGCTTAAGCCGACCACAGATCGCTTGTGTTCAAGCCGGACAGACGAAGGGCAATATTGCTTAGGTCATCGATTGAATGCTGGCCATAGGTTCTCCTGGTTATTCAGGGCGAATAATCATACAGGTCGCAGTGGCATGGGCATATAAACGGCCTTCTTCATCCAGAATCCGACCTTCAGCAATACCCAGATTTTTACTGAGGTTAATTGATTGTCCGGTCGCTTTAAGCTGCTGATCTCGAGGAATTGGTCGGCACATTTTAACATTCAGATCAATCGTGCCATAACCGACCCCTGCTTCGAGTAAAGTATGAATCGCACAGCCTGTCACCGTGTCTAAAACAGTTGCTGCAAAACCACCATGCACGCCACCAAGCGGATTTAAATGCCGGTGATCGGCTTTGACTTTAAATTCTACGTATCCGCTTTGGATAACGGCAGGTTGCATCGACAAGGTTTCGCTAATGCTTGGAGCGGGAATTTTCCCATCTCGCATCGCTTGTAATAAGGCCAAACCATTCATTTCTTTTGGATTCATTCTGCTTTTCCTGTGATTATTCTTTAGCTGTTTCGATTTTATTTAAAAGTGAAACATCAATAATAGCAAGTGACATATTTTTTAATGAGATGTTGCCGAAGGTAATTGTTATCTTGGAGGGTTAAAAGTTATTGTGGTTAAAATATTTATTTTTTTAATGCTATTGCAGATAGCAGGAGAGTGCTATTTCTACCGGAAATAGAGATACTTTAGATATTCAGGAATTTCGATCAATGCTATGTGTGGTATACACTTTGGCTGCGATCATTTGTTTGATCTGCTTAAAATACGTTATCAAAAGCATCTTGGAATGGCATAAAAAAACCCGCGATCAACGCGGGTTTTTAAATCAAGCGAATTGATTATTGTGCCGCTTTTTCAGCTTCGATAGAAGCAATCGCAGCGTCAACGCCTTCGATTGAATCAGCAGCTTTCTTGATGCGCGCAAGTGCATCAACCAACACTTCATCTGCAGTTGCATAAGAAATACGCATGAAACCGCCCAGACCGAATGCATCGCCAGGAACAACGGCAACGCCAGTTTCTTCCAGTAACCAAGCAGAGAATTCTGTGCAAGATTTCAAACCTTTGGCACGAATCAACGGCTTGATGTTTGCGTATGCATAGAATGCACCATCCGCAGGTAAGCAAGAAATACCATTGATGTCATTCAAGCCTTTCACAACCAGGTCATGACGACGTTTGAATGCTTCAATCATTGGCTCAAGAACATCTTGAGGACCATTCAATGCAGCTTCGGCAGCAACTTGTGAAATTGAAGTTGGGTTAGAAGTAGATTGTGACTGGATTTTTTTCATCGCACCGATCAGTTTAGCAGGGCCCGCTGCATAGCCAATACGCCAGCCAGTCATTGCATAGGCTTTAGACACACCGTTTAACACGATCGTACGGTCATACAGGTCTGGTGCAACAGTGGCGATGTTATAGAACTCATCTTCCCAACGAATCGGTTCATACATGTCATCAGACGCGATGAATACTTCAGGGTATTTACGCAGTACCTCGGCCAAAGCAAGAAGTTCTTCTTTGGTGTAGATCATGCCAGTCGGGTTAGAGGGACTGTTCAATACCACTAAACGCGTTTTGTCGGTGATGGCAGCTTCTAGTTGTTCAGGTGTGATTTTGAAACGCTGTTCTTCACCACATTTCACAATCACAGGTACGCCTTCAGCGATGATCACCATATCCGGGTAGCTGACCCAGAAAGGTGCAGGGATGATAACTTCATCACCTTTGTTCAACAGAGCCAAAGACAGGTTAAAGAATGATTGTTTACCACCACAAGAAACCAGGATTTGGTTTGCTGCATAGTCTAGGTGATTGTCACGTTTCAATTTAGCAATAATGGCTTTTTTAAGACCTGGCGTACCGTCAACAGCGGTGTATTTGGTGAAACCGTTGTTAATCGCTGCAATTGCTGCATCTTTGATGTGTTGCGGTGTATCAAAATCTGGCTCACCTGCGCCCAAACCAATAACATTATGACCTGCAGCTTTTAATTCAGCAGCTTTGTTGGTCACAGCAAGCGTTGGGGACGGTTTGATGGCATTTACACGATCAGAGAGACGTACGTCCACGGCAGTATTCCTTCTTATAGGGATTAAAAAATAAAAAGCACATTATCTTAGCTTAAAATGCGAGGCATGGGGCAAAAGAATTTGGAAAACTTTGAGGAAAAAATGGTGTACTTGCAGAGCTTTATCTTGAACTCCGATGCCAAGGGACAACAGTTAAAAGGCTTGAGTTATCAAGTAAACCCCCATAAGCCAGTCAATATAAACTAAAAATGGCCACTTTATAGTGACCATTTTGTGGTGTTGTCTTGGTACTTATTTATTAAAGCGTGACAGATCTTCATCCGGACGCGCGGTTAAGATTTCAACCCCTGTTTTAGTGACGAGCAGGGTATGTTCATACTGTGCTGACAATGAATGGTCTTTGGTGACCACCGTCCATTTATCACCCAGTAATTTGGTTTTCCAGTCGCCACCATTCACCATAGGCTCAATGGTAAAAGTCATGCCTTCTTCTAAAATCATCCCGGTATCTGGCTGGCCATAATGCAATACTTGTGGTTCGTCATGGAAAGTCGTGCCAATTCCATGACCACAATATTCACGTACCACACCAAAACGTTCAGATTCGACATATTTTTGAATCACGTGGCCAATATCACCAATGGTTGACCCTGGTTTTACAGTTTCAATACCCCGATACATGGCTTCTTGCGCTACTTTACATAGACGGTTAGCAAGAATAGACGTTTCACCACCGACGATGTACATCATGTTGGTATCACCATGATAGCCATCTTTAATCACAGTGACATCGATATTCAGAATGTCACCTTTTTTCAATTTTTTGCTATCCGATGGAATGCCGTGACACACCACATGATTCACAGAAGTGCAAATCACATGCTGGAAAGCAGGCCGACCTGGTGCTGCACCATAACCTAAGCAGGCTGGAATGGCTTGTTGTTGGTTAACAATATAGTCATGACAAATCGTATCAAGTTCTAGCGTAGTAACACCTGGAACAATATGCGGTTTGATCATATCCAATACTTCTGCCGCCAGTCGCCCTGCCACACGCATTTTTTCAATTTCGTCAGGGGTTTTGATAAGTCGACGTGGCGCTTGGTAAGTGTTGTTCATGATCTCTAAAAACTTTTGGAAATTTGTGTGTGACTATGGTATAAATAGCCGCCCATTTTATCAAATGCTTTTTCGTGAATAAATTTCACGGGCTTTGTGCGATGGGACAAAAAATCCGCACATATATCGACACATTACTCTGGGTGCTTCTAGGGATTGTTGTCACTTTATATGTGAGTTGCGTTGTCAGCTAAAATTTCGTCATGCGAGGCATGAAACGATGGTAATGGTATTCCCTTATCGAGTTTCATAACGAAGTATGAGGGGATTTTAGCTACAACCCTTCGGGACAGGGACGTTTTTTGACGCTACTGCGTTATGAATAGTTTATTTAGAATGTTAAATCTCACTATTCATGCCTTGTATCGCTAAAAAATGTCCTCTGTCGCAACCACTGATAAAATGACAGCAATCCCTTGGGTGGAGAATGCGGGTATATGGAGGCCTAACCCAAACTTTAAGGTAAAGAAAATGGCAGATTACAACGTAGGCATGCGCGACCTTCTACAAGCAGGCGCACACTTTGGTCACCAAACACGTTTTTGGAACCCAAAAATGCGCGATTACATCTTTGGTGCGCGTAACAAAATTCACATCATCAACCTTGAGCACACTGTTCCTGCGTTAAATGATGCTTTGAACTTTGCTAACAACTTGGCGAGCAAAAAGAACAAAGTTTTGTTTGTTGGTACTAAGCGCGCAGCTTCTGCAATCATCCGTGAACAAGCGCAACGTGCTGGTCAACCATATGTTGATCACCGCTGGTTAGGTGGTATGTTGACGAACTGGAAAACACTTCGCCAATCTATCAACCGTCTAAAAGACCTTCAAACTCAATCTCAAGACGGTACTTTCCTTAAGCTAACTAAACGTGAAGCTTTAGAACGTACTCGTGAGATGGAAAAACTTGAACGCGGTCTTGGCGGCGTGAAAAACATGGGTGGTTTACCTGACGCATTATTCGTAATCGACGTTGATCACGAAGCAATTGCAATCAAAGAAGCGAAGAACCTTGGTATTCCTGTAATCGGTATCGTTGATACAAACTCTAACCCAGACAACGTAGATTACGTTATTCCGGGTAACGATGATGCGATCCGTGCAGTAACACTGTATGCTTCTGCTATGGCTGATGCGATTCTTGCTGGTAAAGAATATGCTCAATCACAAGCGAATGCACAAGCTAAAGCAGAAGAAGCTCCAGCTTCTGAGGCTTAATGCGTTTGACGCAAGCTTGTCATTTTTGCGACATGTGATGGTGGCAAAGTAAGCGTTATGTATGCAGGCGGCCCATGAGAACTCCTCTGGGCCGTTTCTGTTCTAAAAAGAATTCATTTTCTACCGAATTTAGGAGATAAACATGACTGCAGTTACAGCAAGCATGGTTAAAGAATTGCGCGATCGTACTGGTCTTGCAATGATGGAATGTAAAAAAGCTTTGACAGAGGCGGGCGGCGACGTTGAATTAGCGATCGATAACCTACGTAAATCTGGTCAAGCGAAAGCTGCTAAAAAAGCGGGTAACATCGCTGCTGATGGCGCGATCACGATTGCTCAAGAAGGCAACAAAGCACTTCTTTTAGAAGTAAACTGCCAGACTGACTTCGTTGCGAAAGATGAAAACTTTGCTGGTTTCTCTGCGAAAGTTGCGGCTGCTGCACTTGCTGCAAACGTAACTGATCCTGCTCAAATCGCTGAATTGAAACTAGAAGATGGTGCAACTGTAGAAGAAGCGCGTATCGCTCTTGTTCAAAAAATCGGTGAAAACATCCAAGTACGTCGTGCGAAAATTGTTGAAGGTGCTAACCTTGCAGTTTACAAACACGGTCTTCGTATCGGTGTTGTTGTTTCTTATACTGGTGATGAAGCAACTGGTAAAGGCTTGGCAATGCACGTTGCTGCGTTCAACCCAGTCGCTGTAAATGCTGAAGGCGTTTCTGCTGAGCTTATCGCGAAAGAGAAAGAAATTGCTGAAGCGAAAGCACTTGAATCTGGCAAGCCAGCAAACATCGTTGAGAAGATGGTTGTGGGTTCTGTTGAGAAATACTTGAACGAAGTTGTTCTTGAGCGTCAAATGTACGTAATCGACAACGACAAGAAAGTTGCTGACGTTCTTAAAGCAACAGGTACTACTGTAGCTGAATTCGTTCGTTTCGAAGTTGGTGAAGGTATCGAGAAGAAAGCTGAAATGAGTTTCGCAGAAGAAGTTGCTGCTGCTCAGGCTGCTGCTCAATAATTCGGTAACGAATTATAAAGAAGCTCCACTTTGTGGGGCTTTTTTTATATCTGCATAAAAATACAATAAGTCGAAAGCGGTAGTTTTTCTTGGAAAATGCGAGTTTGCTTAGAAAGTACGCGTGATAAAATCAACGAAATTTAAAGAATTGAAAATCATTAATAGCGCATATAAAACCGACATGGGTATTGGGGCGATGATTGCTTATTGATTGCTGTATATCTGTGTTGATACCTAGCAAAACCAGTTTGAGTGGAGCTCCTTAACACAAAGTCAGCCAAGTCGCCACACCGACACTCATTTTGAAGCTATGTCTCAAGATGATCTCAATAAAATTTAGACTGCTTTTCAACATCATCAGGGTGCTATTGGGGTTTGATCTTATCGAGCAAGGATTGCAACATTAGGTGATGATTATAAAGGATCACGCTATTAAGAGTTCATGCTTGAATGATCAAATTGTATTGGTGACATATAATATCGATTCCGCACCCGGCATTGGTTCGATTCAAAAAGATGATATTGTCGAATTTTATAGTGAATATAAATAGCGAGAAGGGGGATGTGGCGCACTGGATGCATCATGATTGTGCCCGAAAACATGTGTATGGCCGGTTAAAACATCAAGGAAGAACCTATCAAGAAGGTTCTTCTCATTAGAAAAAATGAAGAATGCTGCTAAATGCTCTTCATGTCTCGTATCTGGCGACTTTTCCAGGAAGGTGCTACTTTAGCTAAATAAGCATCCATGCACCAAATCGGGCCAATAAGAAGGAATTGAAGGTCTTTAAAGAAAGATGGCTTTTTGCCTTCCACTTTGTGGCCATAAAACTGACCAATCCAGGCAAAAACAAATAGGCCAATATAAAAACCGGCACCGACTGGCAGAATCCAGATTAGCCAGGCCATGATCAATGTTAAAGCAGCCATTGCAAATGCCAAAACAATATCTAGTCGGGCATAGAAAATAAAAGCCAGAGCCAGCAGAAGGGCGGTCAGTAAAGCACTAAAGTGCGCAATAATGCCAATAATCGAAAAATAGATAGTCGGTACGCAGACCCAGTGAATCAGCTTATTGGTTTTGTTTTGATGACTGTCACTATATTCATCCAGCCATTCAGATATTGTTTTCATTATTCGCTCCATTCCATGAATACGTTGTGCTTGCCTGAAAATATAAAGCAGAATCTAGGTTTGGTCAAAAGTTAATCGTGCCAAAACGTGAATTTTACTTGGCGAATTTGCAACATTCAAGCTGTAATGGACAGGTAGCCGGAGATAAGAGGAACTATAGATTGATTGTCATTTTTCTATAACTTGAAGTTAATAAAAAAGCCACATTACTGTGGCTTTTGGTTAAATGTATTGCAAGCTAAATCTTAAGAATTTGGACCAGCGACACGCTCAATACTGACATTGCCAACACCGGCATTGGTAATGCCGAGTTTCTTAGCTGCGCCATAAGATAAATCGACGACACGGTTACCATGGAATGGGCCGCGGTCATTGACTTTAACCACTACGCTTTTACCATTATTTCTATTGGTCACACGAATATAACAGTTCAATGGTAGGCTACGATGAGCAGCAGTCATTGCATTCATGTCAAAGGTTTCACCGCTTGCAGTTTTACGGCCGTGGAACTGGCGACCATACCAAGAGGCTGTACCTGTCTGACTGAACTTGCGTACAGTATTAGAAGCCACGGTATTCAGTTTTTCAATCACTGAAGGCTCTTCTGCAGGAATTTCAATTTTCGCTGCAATGGTTTCACGGCGAACTTTATCGCCAGAACGCTCAGTGATTGAAAGGCTGTTCAAATTGGTGAAATTTGAATTGAAGCTTTGAGCTTCTTTATTTAATACACGCGTTGCAAGGCGCGAATTGTCATTTTCGTGATTAAACGAAGATGACGGAACCATATCTGCCTGCGATTGCGTCAGTGTGACTATCGTGGCAATAGCCATAAAATACTTCAAAATTGAAGAATGCATCGAATCAACTCCTAACAGCATATCGCATGGATTTGTTCATAAGTAACTGAAAAACCATGTAAACACGCCTGATATTCAACTTATGCAACTACATTTAACGAAATGGATAATATTCATGCCTGCAATATCCTGTCTAGTGTTTAATTAAAATAGTTTAAAAAAGAACTTAAAATAAACAATGAGTGATTAAAATATGATCAATATTGTAACACAATATTAAAATTGATCAATATTTGCTCATAATCACTCATAAAAATGTTGACTTTAATAATTTGTATTAAATTCTCATGTTAACGGCTAGTAATTTCTGTACCTAATAACCACAATGCAGTGGCATACATTCGGCTGCGATTATAAGTAGTAATCACTTGAAAATTTGGATAAGTAATATAGTAAATATGCCCATAATTTTCTTGTAATTGAATTACATTGACCAAGTCTAGATCGTCAATTTGAACAATAGGATTCATTGGGCTAATCCCTTGTGTTTTTAACACACCATATGGGCTAGGTTGAGTCAGATCTTTGGCAATTACCGCATCCGGGTTCGAGCCACTATAACGGGCCGGAAAAGCAATCGGTTGATTACGCTGCCAGCCATGCTGGGCTAAATAGTTGGCAATCGAGCCAATCGCATCTACTGCTGAATTACGCAGGTCAATATGTCCGTTACCATCGTAGTCCACGCCGAATTTTGGAATATTACTTGGCATGAATTGTGGATAACCGACCGCACCTGCATAAGAGCCGACGATAGAAGAAGCTGAAACGCCATCTTTATAAGACCAGGCAATTAATGCCGCCAGTTCATCTTGAAAATACTGGGCACGACGCTCATAACCAAAACCTAAGGTGGCCAGCGCATCACGGGTGACAAAAGAACCCTTATTGGTACCAAAGCCGGTTTCTACCCCTAAAATCCCGAGAATGATTGACTGTGGTACACCAAACTGCTGTTCAGCGCGATTCAGCGTTTCCGCATATTGCTGTTTAAAGCGCACACCGCGTTGAATGGTCGACTCAGCCAGAAAGTTGGTTTTATAAGAATACCAAGGCTTGCTTTCACCTGGACGATTCATAATATTGATGATATTGGGCAGGTTGCGCGCCCCGTTCATGGCTGAATCGACTTGCTGGGCACTCAGCCCATAATTTTGCATGGCAGTCTGTTTAAAACTGGCATAAGAGGGATGAGATTGGAAATCGTTGGCCAGACTGAAACTGCTGAGACCGAATGCGGTCAATGCGATTGAAAGCTGTTTAAATTTTTTATAAAAATTCGATTTCAACATCTTGGTACGATTTCCAATTTTTGATAAGTTGCGGGCAATGTTATTTGAATCATGCCATGAAAAAGATTGAGAAATTTTTTCAATCATGAGGCTGTAAAAACCAGATTAAAGATAACATTCGGATGATTAAGAGACCTAGATGCATATACAAAAATAGTGAAAGACTGGCTATTTTTACGTCAGTTTGCCTTGTGGAGCTGCTTATCTGTAACAAGCTATTTCATTGAACATAAAAAAGCCTGACCGAAGTCAGGCTAATTTTAAAAAATCACTCTTAGATGATTCTATGCAGACCTATTCCGTATAGAACAAGGTGTCATGATATTCAGCCATAGCGCGAAGCTCATCCTTGTTCAGATTGAGAATGATTTTATCTGCAGCCATATTGATGGCCTTAATTACTGCAGAAGCACCAATATCTGCTGCCTTGCGTTTGATCATGCCGAGATCCAAGGTTTTATTAAAATCGACCATAAAGTGACGTACCGTCGCTTCACCAAACTGCTTATACAGGTTGCTAAACATTTGTTTGTCGATACTCTGACCGGCTTTTAGTTCCGCATAATGATGTTTTAAATTGGTCACCAGATTGGCATCCAGCGACTCACCAATACGGATTTGTCCTTCAGGGTCTTTAAACAGACTACGTTCAGAGAAAGCAATAGATTGCTTCACCACATCATTCGGCGCTTTACTCAATAACTGTTTCAGCAATACCGCCACAGTTGACTTGATATAGCCCGCCAGTTTTTCCGCAGTATCGCGCTTATCACTTGCAGGAAAACGACGCACCAGTTCCGTGAGAATCGCATCAATAATTTCATCATTAATCATCAATGCGGTTTTATCACGGAGTGGGTAAAGCGGCTCATTTGAATTTTTATTTTGTTGTGCAGTCTGAATTGTATTTAAAAGCTCTGCAGAAGGAATAAAACCAAAAAATGGCATTGTTAAACCTCAATGTTTTTATTGTCGCGCTAATCGAATAGGGCGAGGCATCCATGTTAAATCCGATACACGGCAAGGGTTGATATCCAATCCACCACGGCGTGTATAGGTTGCGTAGACCATCAGCTTTTCCGGTTTCAGTTGTTGCCAGAGATCGGCAAACATCTGCTCCACGCATTGTTCGTGAAAACCGTTATGCTGACGATAAGAAATAATATAAGCCAAAATACTCTTATAACAAGGTTTTTTGCCCTGATAGCGTATAAATACTGTACCCCAATCCGGTTGTCCAGTGACTGGGCAGTTACTTCTTAATAAATGTGAATACAGCTGGATTTCAACTTCTTCGGTATGGTTCGCATCCAGAGCCAAAAGACTCGCATCAGGATGATTTTCCAGACGTTCCGGAATTAGTTCATCAATGCAGATGCCTTCAGGCTTGGTAACTTCCAAGTCATCAACCTGAAATAAATCTAACGTAATCTCTGCGCCAGCCGCAGCAGATAAATCTTTTTCCACCGTGGCGATAAAGTCAGCTTGAGATTCAAATTTGGCAAAATTCAAACTATTAAAGTAGAGCTTGAGTGATTTGGATTCAATCAGATTCGGCGAAGAAGCAGGCAGGCTGATCCGTCCAATTGCGACTTGCGGCACACCGGCTGAATTTAACCAGGAAATTTCAAAAACATGCCACCAGTCGGCACCTTGCTGAATCGCTTCAACATGTGCGTATTGTTCACGGGCAGGCGCGCGCGAAATTGGAAACAGAACATCAGGCTGATATTCTGTCGGGTAATTGGTGTCTTTACCAAGGAGAGATTGTTCTACACTCATTATTCACGCATTCCTGAACCACGGGAGAGTAAATGATAGGCCAATGCATAGAGCAGGCCGCAACATAAGGTGACCACTGCAAGTGAAACAGTTACATTGACATCGCTATGTCCTAAAATGCCATAGCGGAAGGCATTGACCATATACACCACAGGGTTGATCAAAGATAAATTTTGCCAGAATGGACTTAAGGCAGAAATTGCATAAAACACACCGCCTAAATAAGTCAGTGGCGTTAAAACAAAGGTCGGGATAATCGAAATATCATCAAAAGATTTGGCATAGACGGCATTGATAAAACCACCCAAAGAAAACAGCAGGGAGGTAATCAATACGGTATAAATCGTCACAAACCAGTTGGTAATGTATAGATCTGCAAAAAACAAACTCACGGCACTAACAATAATCGCCACCAGTACTCCACGAATCACACCGCCCAGCACATGTCCCCAAAGAATGGCATGCATCGGTACCGGACTCATGACCAGCTCTTCAATACTCTTTTGAAATTTTGAACTGAAAAAACTGGAAGAGACGTTGGCATAGCTGTTGGTAATCACGGCCATCATGATCAGACCGGGCACAATGAACTCCATATAGCTATAGCCGCCCATGTCTCCAATCCGCGAACCGATCAGATTGCCGAAAATCACGAAATACAAGCTCATGGTGATGGCAGGTGGTAACAAGGTTTGCGGCCAGATCCGCATAAAACGGCGGACTTCTTTATATACAATGGTATATAAAGCTACGCTGAGTTGATTAATGTTCATTGCGCAGCTCCATCCAGATTTTTTTCGACCATTTTGACAAAAAGCTCTTCCAGACGATTGGATTTGTTACGCATACTGCGTACCTGAATATTCTGTGACTCCAATAGCTGGAACAGATCATTCATGCTATGTGCCTTGTCCATGGTAATTTCTAAGGTCATCGGGTCGATTAAATTAAAACGTACCCCGATAATCTCCAGATGCAAAGGTTCAATCGGTGCTGCAAGATCAAAAATAAAGGATTCTTCATTCAGCTGACTTAGGAAGCTCTTCATGCTGGTGTCTTCTTTAATCACACCACGATCAATAATCGCAATGCGGCGACACAGCATTTCGGCTTCTTCTAAATAGTGGGTGGTGAGAATGATGGATGTCCCTTGCTCATTCATCTCGTTCAAAAACTCCCACATTGAACGACGTAATTCGATGTCGACACCCGCAGTTGGCTCATCCAGAATCAAAAGTTTCGGTTCATGCATCATGGCACGTGCAATCATCAAGCGACGTTTCATACCGCCCGACAGCATACGCGCCTGCGTTGCACGTTTTTCCCATAGGCCCAGCTTGGTCAGATAGAGTTCAGCCCGTTGCTGTGCAATTTTTTTAGGAATCCCGTAATAGCCGGCTTGCGTCACCAGAATGTCGAAAGTTTTTTCAAACTGGGCGAAGTTAAATTCCTGAGGAACCACACCTAAACACTGTTTGGCTTGGGAGGGGTGGGTATCCAGGTTGTGACCGAAAATTTCGACTGTGCCGGCGGTTTTTTTTGTTAATGAACTGATAATACCGATGGTGGTGGATTTTCCGGCGCCATTTGGCCCCAGAAGTGCATAAAACTCACCTTCTGGTACATTTAAGTTGATTCCTTTTAATGCCTGAAAGCCATTGCGATAGGTCTTTGACACATCTCTTAAGATCAGTGCATCAGTCATGAATATCTCAAATGGTGAAAAGTTGAGATATTGTGAGTGATCTTGGAAAATAAGCCAAGTGATTCACATGGAATTCTGTGTTGCTGTTTTGGAACATTGTATAAAGTCTAAGCATAAAATGACGAAGTTATAGATAGTTGCTTTACCTTATGATTTTTTTTGTTATGATGTGCATCGCGCGCTCATAGCTCAACTGGATAGAGTACAGGTCTCCGAAGCCTGTGGCGTGGGTTCGAGTCCCGCTGAGCGCACCATTTTCTTATTTCTTACAACATAAAAATCTCTTTAAATTAAATCTTTATACCAGATCGCTTTTCATAAAACTTTTTATTCAGTGCCACCATATAGATTGCATTGCTTAAATCGAATCTCAAACTCTGTCTTTTCACTTTATTTGATACTGCTCAAAAATAATCTTAAAAGTTTTCAGACAAACAAATGACATGCTCATTTTCTTTTACTTATTCTGATTCTATATTTTGAGTTGATACGCTAATTCACAACAGCTTTAGGTGTTTTAAATACGAGAACTGATTGCAATGCAGAGTACGATTCTTGAATATCTTGAGGATGAAATAACTCAAATGTTTTTAATAAACCGATTTTTGAACAGATTATTTGTTGAGTAAAATTCATTAAAATAATTTAAAAGTGAAAATATTGAAGTGAGCATCCTGAAATAGATTATGCTATTCACCAAGCTTGAGTAGCTGATTTCTGTATTTTTTTGGGTAAGCCATATGATAGAACTACGACATTTAAAAACACTGACAGCGCTAAGAGAACATGGATCACTGGTTGCAGCGGCAGGAGATCTCTGTTTAACACCTTCAGCTTTGTCTCACCAATTGCGCGAACTCGATCAATGGTTCGGGGTTGAAGTGGTCAATCGCCGTAGTCGCCCTGTGAGTTTTTCTAATGTAGGTTTACGTTTGTTGAAACTGGCTGATGATGTGCTACCACAAGTACAGATAGCGCAAAGTGATATCACACGTATTGTGCATGGACAGACAGGCCGTATTATATTCTCGTCAGAGTGTCATAGTTGTTTTGACTGGCTAATGCCACTTTTGAATCAGTATCGTATCCAATATCCAGATGTTGATTTGGATTTTGCTTCGGGCTTTGAAGCCAATCCGCATGAATTGTTACAAACGGGCGAGTTTGACTTACTGATTACTGCCGATCCGATTGCACTCAAAGGTGTGGAATATTTCCCGGTATTTGAATATGAATCACGTTTGGTGTTGTCTAATACACATCCTTTAGTACGTGCCCAAGAGATTACGGTGCAGGAACTGGCAGAAGAAACATTAGTAACTTATCCGGTAGATAAGCATCGTCTGGATATCATGTCACGCTTGTTTATTCCTGCGAATATTTTGCCAAAACAGATTCGGACGACCGATTTGACTCAAATGCTGATTCAGCTTGTTGCCAGTGGTCGTGGGATTGCGGCATTGCCAGATTGGGTGGTAAATGAATATGAACAGAAGGGCTGGGTGACTTCGCGCCGTCTGGATTGTGTAGCCCCTGAAGGCTTACGCCGTACTTTATATGCAGGTTATCGAACTGAAGAAAAACAGAAAGATTACTTTGAGGGATTCTTAAAGCAGCTTGACCGATTTTCTAAAAAGCGGGCACAGTATTACACTTGATCCTAATCTCAAAGGAGCAGACTCAATAATATGAATATTAAGGATTCTGTTCCTCTTCATCCTGATGTTGTTGACGGATTTGGTCTCTTTTTACCTGAGGGTCTTTATCTACGCCCAGCTGACCGCGCTGCATCTCTCGATCCTGTTTTTCTTGTGGATCCAATTCCTCTTCTGGAAATTCTTCATTAATTTTTTCATCTGAATGAGTCATCGCAATATACCTTTTTTTAAAATATAGATTTTTTTTTGATCGATTTAAGATCGGGTTTGAGTACATTTGTTTATTGTATATGAGCGACTTTATTACACTGTTGTTTTATAACTGATTTGATTTTATAAATTGTGATGCTTGTAAGTGTGTTTATACAGTACATTTTAAATAAAAATTAGTGCTTTATGTTCAAAATAACAATGGATTATATCTATAAGAAAATTACTTTTAATTCGGCTAATTACAGCGGTTCCTGTAGAGGTTTGCTAATTTTTGAGTAGCGCTTATTATTCTCAATAATTTAAAAAAATAAATTTTAAAAAACTGAATAAATTAATAAAGGATGATGTGAACACATATTGAGCTAAATTAACTTAAATTAAAATTTTATAGAAATCATATATTTATTCTAAAAATATTTCCTTCTAAAAAATAATAATATTGGAAATTAATAAGCCTGAAATATCATAATTTAGTTTTGAAAAATGACAATTTAAATCTTGTATGAGTCTTCTTTTAGAAGTGTAAAGAGGGCTTGTAGGTCTGAAAAATGTTGCTATATTGAATTCATGGTAGGTCGTAAAACCAATAAGACGCTACCGATAAGTTGGACGGATCAATGACAGTTAGTTGAGTTTGATGTTGATCACCAAACAATAAATCTAGCACTAGCCATCCAACACAGAGCTCGCAGCAATGCGAGCTTTTTTAATGTCTGTTATAAAGCTTTGTTTAATGATTCCAGATAATTTCTTTTCTAATTGATTCATATAAAAAAGTTTACATTGCCAAATTCGCTAACATCTTGACGTTAAATAAGCGATTTAAGTGTGATATAAAAAATGGAAACTTAGAAAATAGAAAGGAGAGGAAAATGTCAAAGATTATTGATATAAAGGTGAAAGACCAATTTAGCAAGGTCATTGAGGCGAAAGCTTTATTACGTTCATTTGCAGAGCAACATCAGCATGATGCAATTGATCTGGTAAAAAAAATTGAACATATCGTGGTAGATGGCGAAACTATTTTACCGAGTATTGAACTGTTATTTGAAAGTCAAAAGTCTTCAAATATTTATAAAGTCGTAGAATAACTGGATCAATACGTTATACAAAGGTGAAAAAATTGAGTCCATCTATCCGATATTACAGGTTTAGCCATTAAAAACTCACCTTCCTGGTGAGTTTTTAATGAATGCAGAAAAGCAAAATTTATCCCCTATTAATAAAAAAGCCCACCGAGGTGAGCCAGAAATTAGATGTACTTAAGTTGTACATTCACATCATATTTTTCAAATTCTTGCAGAATCTGTTTTAAGGTTTTCTGAGCGGTGATATGTTCGGGGCTTAAAGAAATTTCCTGACGAGTATTACTGTCAAAACATTCAATGGCTTGAATCAGCCAATGGTGTTCGATAGAGCTTTTTTGAATCACTACACGTCGCGGTTGTAAACTGTCACTGAGCTGGCGGGGCAGTACATAGGTAATTGCCAGTTGCACAAGTTCCAGTTCTTCAGCCGGACTTAAAAAGGTAATGACCCAATTGCCCACCTTGCTCAGTTGCATGGGGTTATCAAACGCATCGAATTCTAAATAATGTGACATATAGCAACCAAGCGGATTTTAATGATCACTATATGGCGAGATTTTCAGGTTTTTTCTATCCCGCTTAAGTCTGATATTTCAGGCTTTAAATTTAGAGATAATATAAATATAGTGTAAAATCAATTGCTTATATTTGAAATCTAAATCTGCTTGATTGCTAAAGTCACTCATTTAAGAGTTTAAAAGACTAAGACATGCTTATTCATGAGCTTGATTTTGCTGTAATTGTGCCAAAGAAAAATTGATCTGTTTTAGAATGTGATTCAATTCTTGCGGAGGAAGTCGGCTTTCCTGCAGTGAGGTGATCCACTGTATTTGGCACATTTTTAAACTGCGCACATCCTGTACCTGTAAAATATGCTGAATTTGCTGTTTGGCCATCAAGCCACAATATTTTTGTAAGCTTTCCATCATCAGATATTTGAGGTCTTCAAAAGATAAAGCTTGCGGTTCTGGTAGATGGGGTTGATTGTCTGGATTTGTTTCAATAGATGAATTTTCTTGCAGCTCTTCGATAGGAACTAGGAGGTTTTTGCGGTTCTCGGTTACACAAGGGACGGGCAGAGGTGAATTTAAGGGACGGTAAATCTCGGAATGCGCCAAATTGATTTTGGTATCGACTTCTATGCCGGTCTGATGTGGACTGTTTGATATTATGCTGGTGTGAGCCGGAACAATTAAATCCATTTCACAAAGTTGCTCTAAAAGCTCGGCGGGAGCTAGTTGCTGCTTTAATCTCTCATGTAACAGATCAAAATCTTTGCTGCCGATTAGCACCAATAAGCGGCGTTGGCGTGCGGTCAAGGGGATAGAGCGATTCTGTAGCACCTCGACCCCACGTGGAGTTTTATAAAAATGCATCATAGCTGAATGAGTTGTTCACTAAATTCAGCTAGAGCATAGTCTGGGATAATTACAATAATATGAAGAATATATTAAAAAACAGATACTTGTTTTAAGGATTTTAAAGCGTGCTAATCGCGGTATTTTCGAGAGCCTTGCGCAAATAAGGATCCAGTTCATCTTGCCGCAATAGCCATTGCACATAGTCGGCAGGAAGCTCTGCAATTGCGCTACCACGATGTTTACCAAAGTTAATCGTACGTGGAATTCGGGCATCTTCAGAAGCATCGAACAGTTCCTGCATACTGTTAATTTTCAGGTGATGTACGATATGCATCAGGATGTTGGCAGTTAAAATAATATCCATATCGGCACGATGCGCTTTACGGATCATTTCACGTGCTCGTTCACTGCCTTTGGTAATCATATAAATCAGTGCAGAAATATTATGTGCTTCTGCATCGGGCCAGACCCGACGTGCTAAAGCCAGTGTACAAATCGCTTTAATTTTCGAGGTATCTACCCCACATTTTTCGACAGCACGAACGTCATAATCAATATTATGACCAATCATATAAATCGTTTCATCTGGCAGGCGAAAGGTACTGTAATGTGGCTGACCTTCCAGATCAGATTCCAGAATATGATGCACCGCCATGGCGGCAAAAGAAATGGGTTCGTCACATGAATAGAGCTGATCAAACAGGCGGCTTTTATCCATACTGATTTTATGGTCTACAATTGCGACAGGCGCATAGGCAATTTCAATGGGTTGACCATTTAAAGTATGCGTTTCGGTATCAAGAATAATGGCCTGCATGCGTTGAGCACCATAAAAGAAGAGACAGACTCATATTAACGATAAATTGGGAAAAAGATTAGGCTGAATATTAAAAAATATACTTTTTAGCGCAAAGAATGCTGTCAATAAATCCAATCTTGCTGCAGGTTAAGGTTCAGAACTCTCATGCAGGAAAAGATTTAGTGGTACACCTGAAATATTCTAAGGGTTAACACGAAGTCGCTGCTCTAGGTTTATAGGGGATAAAAAGGTAAGCGGAACTTAGCTTGAATCTCATTTTAAAATGCTTGCAAAGCGCTCGAGAAAACCAGTCTTTTCACATTTCAAGCAAGACTAGATGGTGAAGGAATAAAAAATGCTCAAAATTTTAAAAGTTAAAAACTTTAACGCCAATTCAATAATTTGATTTTACTTAAATTGGTCATGATTTCTAAAGGCTGGAGCAATATTTATAAAAAACTGCAGAAAGTTCATGATCGAAAATGCAAAACTTCATGCTACAATACGCGCCAATCTTAGCACGGCTTAAAAGCCCTAAATCAATAGGACCTCGCTAATGTTTGCCAATATCTCTATTGCTGAATTTGATCCAGAATTAGCTCAAGCAATCTCGAATGAAGATGCTCGTCAAGAAGCTCATATTGAGCTAATCGCTTCTGAAAACTACTGCTCACCAGCAGTCATGGAAGCTCAAGGTTCAAAACTCACTAACAAATATGCGGAAGGCTACCCAGGTAAACGCTACTATGGCGGTTGCGAATACGTAGACGTGATCGAACAATTGGCGATTGACCGTGCTAAAGAACTCTTTGGTGCTGATTATGCTAACGTTCAGCCACATGCTGGTTCACAAGCAAACTCAGCGGTTTACTTAGCGCTTCTTAACCCTGGCGATACAGTTTTGGGTATGAGCCTTGCTCACGGTGGTCACTTGACTCACGGTGCAAAAGTAAGCTTCTCTGGTAAAACATATAACGCGATTCAATATGGTTTAAACCCAGAAACTGGCGAAATCGACTATGAAGAAGTTGAACGTTTAGCGGTGGAACACAAGCCACGTATGATCGTTGCAGGTTTCTCTGCATACAGCCAAATCGTAGACTGGCAGCGTTTCCGTGACATCGCGGACAAAGTGGGTGCTTACCTGTTTGTTGATATGGCGCACGTTGCAGGTCTGGTTGCTGCTGGCGTTTACCCAAGCCCAGTGCAAATTGCTGACGTAACAACGACAACGACTCACAAAACACTTCGTGGTCCACGTTCTGGTTTAATCCTTGCGAAAGCAAACGAAGAAATCGAGAAAAAATTACAGTCTGCTGTATTCCCGGGTAACCAAGGTGGTCCTTTGGTTCACGCGATTGCAGCGAAAGCGATCTGCTTTAAAGAAGCGATGGCGCCTGAATACAAAGAATATCAAAAGCAAGTTGTGGTGAATGCAAAAGCCATGGCTGAAGTGCTAATCGCTCGTGGTTATGATATTGTGTCTGGCGGTACTGAGAACCACTTGTTCTTGTTGTCGTTAATCAAACAAGATATCACAGGTAAAGAAGCGGATGCCTGGTTAGGTGCTGCGCACATTACTGTGAACAAAAACTCTGTACCAAACGATCCACGTTCTCCGTTCGTAACTTCAGGTATCCGTATCGGCACACCTGCAGTAACAACCCGTGGTTTCGGTGAAGCTGAAGTACGTGACCTTGCAGGCTGGATTGCTGACATTCTGGATGCGAAAGGTGATGAAACGGTCATTAACGCGGTGAAAGCGAAGGTTGAAACTGTATGTGCTAAATTCCCAGTTTATGCATAATCGGTTTTAATCGGAAAGGAGCTCCCAACCGGGAGCTTTTTTTATAGCTGTTAAAATGACGAGAAAAAATCAGGATTTGGTTTAGCGCAATTCGAGTTAAACTATATCTATATCGCACCATGATTCAGGCCTAATATTTAATAGCTGATGTTGATAGGACAAGAAAATGAGTCATCAACAAAATCATATTGCGTTTTTCTGAATCTGGCTTAAAGTCTTTTATAGACCAATCTCATTTTTAAATATTTAAAAGAACTGATTTATTCATTGCCAGCTTTTTAGATCCACCCTGTACATTCTGCTTAGTACCTGAAAATTTTTATGCAAATTTTAGACGAGCTCAGGTGTTGGTGCAATAAGCGCTGTGAGTGAGATCATTTTCTTTAAATCTGAACATTGTATTTATAGGAATCATTCAAATATGGGCACAACCTGTATTTGGTGTTCCTGTTGGCTGTTGATTCATTAATTTTTTATTTAGGTATCTAACAAAGGTAATCAGGATGAATAAAACCACTATTATTTTATCTCAGCAGGATTTAGATCGTCTGGAAACCATGCTTGAGCATCAGACCAAGCTGAGCGAAACCATGATTCGTCTGGAAGATGAACTGGCACGTGCTGAAATAGTTGGCCCCGCGGAGATCGCAAGTAATATTGTCACCATGCATTCGCGTGTGTTACTGACTATTGCACCGTCTCCAGAGCCTGTGGAAGTCACACTGGTTTACCCACATGAGTTTAAAGGTGATAAAGGTCAGGTAAATGTGATTGCACCGATAGGCGCAGCCATTCTGGGCTTAGCCGAAGGTCAAACCATTGAATGGCCACAACCAGATGGCCACACCATGAAAGTGACCATTGAAAAAGTGCTTTATCAGCCAGAGAGTACCGGGGATTATCTCTGATATTGTCTTGAACGCATGCTCAAAAGCCATAGTAATATGGCTTTTTTCATCTATGATTTATGATTGATGTTCAAGAGTTTCATCAGACTAAGCTAGCAGTACAGCAAAATTTATCAAACACATTTGCTTTCATTGCAAAAAATATAATTAAAATAAAGATAAAACATGGATTTAGTTAAAGTGATGTAACGAATTTCTGGATAAATATACACAACGTGGTCTGTTTTTTTGCTACATTCGAGGATATTCAAGATTTTTATTTAATCTCTCTAAAAGGATACAGTCTTCGTCATGTCGCGATTTGAAGCTTTACCCGCCTTGACTGACATGTCTTTTGATCGTGAAGAAATACTGGCGATCAAACGTAATGAACTTGTGCCTGTACTGAGCCATCAATATGGACTGAATCATTATGCGGATTCTCTGATTCAGGCACAATCGGTGTTATTAAATGGGGTCGATCCGCATTTGACCCAACAGCTGAGCCAGACCATTGAGCAATTGATTCAGGCTTTGGCAGAATCTAAAAAATATCTGAAAAAACGTAAATTTAATGCACTACAAAAATGGCTTGGGATCGATCTGGATTATGGTTCGAGTCAGGTTGAATATTATCAGCGACTGGACCGTTTACTCGATCAAGCAGATCACCTAAGTCGTAAGTTACAGATTGAAATCCAGAAATCTCAGGCCCGTTTTCAGCAGCTTTTGGGTCTACGTGAGCAGATGGCCAAGCATATTGTCGCGGCAGACGAGTTTTTATCAGAATATCCGCTGTTCATCAAAAACCAGCATCCACTAGATAATTTTTCCGAGCGGCTTTCCAAGAAAATCAATACACTGCGTACCTTGCAAAGCAGTAATGACATTGCCATTACCCAGATGCAGCTTTCACAGCAGCTGTCCTTTAGCTTATTGGACCGCTTTAAAGAAGCGCAACAGGTCTTGATTCCGGCTTGGCAATATCATGTCCAACAAAGCCAGAGCAAGCACTCGACAAGTGATCTGGAAAAACTTGATAATAGCCGTGAAAGTCTGATTAAAACGTTAAAAAAATCCCTCGAGAAACCCTCGAAAACATAACAATATAAGGTGAACCATGACCAAATCTGATTTAGTAAATTTACCTGTTGAAAGCTCGAATGAACTGGTCGAACAAAAATTTCAGCAAATGGATCTGAAAGAACTGGGCTTGCAACCTGCTGACTTTCAGGAAGTACTGGCAGCACGTAAAGAATTGCAGGATATGAGTCATAACAGCGTGGCTGAGTATGGTAAAAATATTGCGACCAAAACCTCGACCTATACTGATGAATTACTGAATCTGGTCCAAAATAGAGATCTGGATGCAACAGGGCAGAAACTGAATCAGGTGGTGCAGGTGGCCCAGCAACTGAATACCAGCAGCATTTTAAGTCAAAAGAAAAGTTCAGGTTTTTTTGGCAATATCATCAGCAAGTTCAAAGGCGCAAAAGGCAACTTTGATGCACATTTCAATACCACCAAAGAGCAGCTCGATGTGCTGGTCAAAGAAATTGAAACCTCGCAGTCCGGTTTGAAAGCGCGTGTAGATACCCTGGATAAAATGTTTGACGGGGTACAGGATGAATATAAACAGTTAGGCGTACATATTGCAGCCGGCCGTTTACGTGAGCAGGAGCTACAGCAGGAAATCTCCGCTTTAACCGCTTTGCCACAAGATCAAACCACAACACAGAAAATTTATGATCTGAACCATCTGGCCAATAATCTGGAAAAACGGGTCAGCGATTTGCAGGTTTTGCAGCAATCTGCCATGCAAACCTTGCCGATGATCCGGATTATCCAGTCCAACAACCTGATGCTGGTCGACAAGTTTTATGCGATTAAAAATATTACTTTACCGGCATGGAAAAACCAGATCAGTCTGGCCATTTCTCTGAGTGAACAAAAGAACAGTGTCCAGCTGGCCAATACCATTGATGATGCCACCAATGAACTGCTGCGCCGTAATGCAGATCTATTGCATCAGAACTCTGTCGATACCGCAAAAGCCAATCAGCGCTCCGTAATTGATATCGAAACGCTTGAACATGTGCAAAACACCCTCATTAAAACAGTCAATGATGTGATACAGATTCAGAAAGAAGGTGTACAAAAACGCACAGAAGCAACCGTGCGTTTAAAGGCTTTACAGGATAATCTGAATCACTTGGTGATTGAATCAAGTACGAGCGGATCAAAGCCCAACTAAATATTGTGGTTGAAGATCTAAAAGGAGTAAAGATTGCCTCCCTTAGATGAATATGCGGTGTCTCCTGGTGAGATCAAGCAAGGCGTGGTTGCGCTCAAGAAACGTCAACGCAATTTGATGTTATTGGGTATCACCAGTTCTACGGTATTTATTGCCTCCATCATTGGTCTGTTTTTTCAGCAGGAACTGGTCTATGGCTTTTTTGGCCTGAGTACCGAAGTGCAGCAGTTACATTTACCGGTCAGTGTAGATGCCACGCTGGCCAGCATTGGTGATAGTCCGGATTATTTTTTTAGTTTGCTGAGCTGGTTTGGCTGGCTGATTATTAAAATTTTTGCTTCTTTTATCGGTGCATTTTTTATCATTGGCCTATTAAAGAAACTGCATTTCTTTTATGTGCGCTTTCAGTCTTTTGTGCTGAAATTTGTCGCTTGGCTAATTGCCTTTATCGTGATCTGGTCGGGATTAACTTACTGGCAGCATGATTTACGGAATGACCGGCATGATGCTTATCAGCAGGTGGTGTATTACGATAGCAATATCAATGACAGTGAAATTGCACGATACCTCGCCGATTCAGAGATTGCTGCACCGGTAAAATCTTATTTACTGGCACAAACAGCACTTTTGCATAAACCGCAAGATTTATCGGCTGCAAAACCTTATGTATTCAATCTGGTAGAAGCAGAAAAGCAGGATGCAAAATTTGAGCAATATGGCTTTAAGCCGGAACAACTCTGGACCATGCAGCAACAGATCTATGGTCAAGCCATGACACCGGTTGCCAAGAGTGTAAATACGCAAGTACAACAGGCAAACCAGTTGAGTCAGATCACTTATCTGGTGATTATTGGAGTGGCCATTTTATCGGCATTTCTGAGTTTGGTTCTGTTCTTCTTGGCCAATTCAATCAAAGGCCGATCCTTGCGTATCGAGCAACGGATAAATTAATGTTTTAGAAATGCTCCTGTTTAGGAGCATTTTTTATCTGCTGATGAAACAGTATAAAAATTAAAAGCTGAAATACCAAAAATAATTATTAAACTAGTGATCTGAAAAAACGATTTATAATATAAAAACAAACTGTTTTACCTATTTTGATTTATGCACTAATATCGCTTTATCAAATAAATATTTATTCCTTTGGAGACGTTAGCCATGTTAGACCAAAATACTTCAGCTCAATTAAAAACACTACTCGAACGTCTGGAAAGCCCGATTGAACTGGTTGCGACTTTAAATGATTCCGACAAATCTGCAAAAATCAAAGAACTGGTTGAGGAAATCGCTGCATTATCTGATTTAGTGACTGCACGTTTTGATGGCCAGAACCAACGTGCACCAAGCTTTGGTATTGCCAAAGCAGGTGAAGAACCACGTGTCTACTTCGCAGGTCTGCCAATGGGGCATGAATTCACCTCACTGATTCTGGCTTTACTACAAAGCTCTGGTTATGCACCGAAAGTATCTGCTGAAGTTTTAGAGTCGATTAAAGGCTTAGGAATCAAATCTGATTTTGATGTATTTGTATCACTCAGCTGCCATAACTGTCCGGATGTGGTTCAAGCCTTAAACCTGATTGCAATTTACAACCCGGGCACAACAGCCACCATGATTGATGGGGCATTCTTCCAGGATGAAGTGGAAGAACGCAAAATCATGGCAGTTCCAATGGTGTTCCAGGACAACCAGCATATCGGTCAAGGTCGTATGACTTTGGAAGAAATCGTGGCAAAACTGGACACCAACTCTGCAGCAAAAGAGGCTGAAAAGCTCAATGCTAAAGACGCTTTTGATGTACTGGTGATTGGTGGTGGCCCTGCAGGGAATACCTCTGCGATCTATGCTGCACGTAAAGGCATTAAAACCGGTATCGTAGCTGAGCGCATGGGCGGTCAGGTCATGGACACCATGGACATCGAAAACTATACCTCGATTCAAAAAACCCAAGGTCCCAAGTTTGCTGCTGAAATGGAAGCACATGTACGTGAATACGGTGTCGACATCATGAACCTGCAACGTGTATCCAACATCAAAGGTGCTTCTGAGACTGCAAATGGCTTGGTTGAAGTCACTTTAGAGAATGGTGCCAAACTGGAATCGAAAACGGTCATCCTGTCTACAGGTGCACGTTGGAGAGAAATGAACGTTCCGGGTGAGCAGGAATACAAAACCCGTGGTGTGGCCTACTGCCCACACTGTGATGGTCCATTGTTTAAAGGCAAACGTGTTGCGGTAATCGGCGGAGGTAACTCTGGTGTAGAAGCTGCAATTGATCTTGCAGGGATTGTAGAGCATGTGACTTTGGTTGAGTTTGATAGCAAGCTTCGTGCGGATCAGGTGTTGCAAGACAAGTTAACAAGCCTGCCAAATACCACGGTGATTAAAAATGCCTTGTCGACTGAAGTGGTGGGTGACGGTTCACAAGTGACTGCACTGAAATACAAAGACCGTGTAACAGATGAAGAGCACACTGTTGAATTGGCTGGTATCTTCGTACAGATTGGTTTGTTGCCGAATACCGATTTCTTAAAAGCAACAGCGGTTGAATTGTCAAATCGTGGTGAGATCCTGATTAACGAACGCAACGAAACCAATGTGAAAGGTGTATTTGCTGCCGGTGACTGTACTACTGTTCCATATAAGCAGATCATCATTGCCACAGGTGAAGGTGCGAAAGCATCACTGTCTGCATTTGATTACATCATCCGTTCAGGTCAGTAAAAAATAACACCAAGGTTCCCCAAAACCTTGGTGTTCGATCTCGATTATCTTTGTTATACCTTTTTATAGGAACTCCGGACGCTAACACCAGAGTTCCTTTTTTTATTGTTATATTTGCTTCCTTTTTTAGATCAGCCAGAAGCATCCCCAATTGCTTCTGGCTGTTTCTTTCCTCTGTACTGTTTTTGTTTTGACTCTTATTATTCAGCCTTCCCCAAGGTTGTCTTTATTCAATGCAATATTTATTCCAATGTTTGATCAGTACTTAAGACAGGAACAAATTCAAGACTTTAAATTTTTCTAACAGTTGCTCTTGCGTCTCTACATGCTCAGGATGTGGCACAATGCACTCAATTGGGCATACATCTACACAGGTTTGGCGCTCATAAAAGCCGACACATTCCGTACAACGGTTCACATCAATCTCATAGACTTTCGCACCCTCATAAATCGCATCATTTGGACATTCTGCTAAACACATATCGCAATTGATGCATTTGTCGGTAATCAGCAGCGCCATGTTTAACTCGCCTGATAAGCCAGTGACGATGCCGAAACATCTATAGTCGATGTCGGCAGATTGCGGATGAGCAGTGCATATTGCATATCTACATCTGCCGGAACCGGAATCTCGACGATATGACCTGAGCCTTTAGCCTCAGAAATCAGATTGCCTTTTTTGTCTTTCATTTCGGTTAAAACAAAGCTGATATTGCCTTGCGTCGTCATCAGCTCTAAGGAATCACCCACGACAAAACGGTTTTTTACATCAATTTTGATGGAGTTACCGTTACGTTCTAAGACTTCACCGCAGAACTGTTGATGGTCAAAACTTGAAGAGCCATTTTCATAATTGTGATATTCACTGTGCACATGACGGCGCAGGAAACCTTCGGTATACCCACGATTGGCCAGACCTTCTAATTGCGTCATCAATGCTGGGTCAAATGGTTGGCCCGCAAGCGCATCATCAATGGCCTTACGATAGATTTGTGCGGTACGGGCACAGTAAAAATAGGATTTGGTCCGGCCTTCAATCTTCAAGGAATGTACCCCGACCTTGATCAGACGCTCGATATGTTGTACCGCACGTAAGTCTTTAGAATTCATGAAATAAGTGCCGTGTTCATCTTCTTCGGCAGCAAACATGTCTTCATCATTACGCTGTAATAATATCGGTTCATCAAATTGATGCTGTGCTTGCATATGTGCTTCGTCGGCATCTTGAGAGCAGCAGCCTGAATCCAGATTTTTCACTGGAATCACATCACCAGTTTCATCTTCCTTCGCATCCAGAACTTTGTATTCCCAGCGGCAGGCATTGGTACACGCACCCTGATTGGCATCACGTTTATTCATATAACCAGACAGCATGCAACGGCCGGAATAAGCCATGCACAGCGCACCATGTACGAAAACCTCAATCTCCATATCCGGTACTTGCTGTTTAATCTCAGCAATTTCTTCAATCGATAATTCACGTGACAGAATCACGCGCGTGAGTCCCATATTTTTCCAGAATTTTACCGTTGCCCAATTCACTGCATTGGCTTGCACAGACAGATGAATATCCATTTCTGGAAAATGTTCACGCACCATCATGATCAGGCCCGGATCAGACATGATCAGCGCATCCGGCTGCATCGCCACCACAGGTTCCAGATCACGAATAAAATTTTTCAGTTTGGAATTATGCGGCTGGATATTGACGACCACATAGAACTTTTTACCTAGCTCATGGGCTTCTTGAATGCCAATCGCCAGATTGTCATGATCAAATTCATTATTACGAACGCGCAAACTATAACGCGGCTGACCTGCATAGACTGCATCTGCACCATAGGCGAAGGCATAGCGCATATTTTTCAGTGAACCGGCAGGTGAGAGGAGTTCAGTAACGGTCGTCAGGCTCATGATGGAATCGAAAGACATATAAAAAGTACGGCTTTATTCTAACCATCTAAAATTTGGATTCAACCCAGTAAATTACTCGGAAATAAGCAATTTAGAATAAAAAGAATGTTTTATTTTGAGTGAAATGAAGCACTAAAATTATTCAATATTCAATTATTTTCAGTCTGTTCGAGCATTTTTAAAATCTGGCAATGATCAATGGTGGTCGGGACATTACAACTTTTGCGAAGTGCAATCAGCTGTTGTTCGAATAGCTGTAATTCCCTAATTTTTTTGGAGATATCTTCTAAATGCTGGTCGATGAGCTGATTCACTACACCGCATTCCTGCTGCGGATTCTGTTCGAGTTTAATCAGGGCTTCAATCTCTTTTAAGGACATGTCCAAAGCACGACAGCGTTTGATAAAAAGCAGCCTTTTCAGGGCTTCTTCACCATAATAACGATAGCGATTACTTGCTCGAAAATTCGGCTGTATCAAGCCTTTCTTCTCATAAAAGCGAATGCTATCTGTGCTTAAAGCAGTCTTTTTGGCTATTTCTGAAATTAAATAAACTGACATTGCTCGCTCCTGCTTGACCTTGGAGTTAGTCCATAGTTTCTAATTATTTTAACTCATTTTTTGCACGAAAGTATGGAAGATCAACATGGCCTGTAGCTGTAGTCATGAACCTGCTCCACCCAAACCTGACAGTAAGTTTAGAACGGCGTTATGGATTGCCTTGGTGGTGAACCTGACTTTATTTGTGGTAGAACTGATTGGTGGGGCCTATGCACATTCATCGGCTTTGTGGGCAGATGCCTTGGACTTCTTTGGTGATGCCGTCAATTATGGCGTCTCTTTGGCGGTCATCGGTGCAAGTCTGTACTGGCGCGCAACAGTCGCTTTACTCAAGGGAATGACCATGGCCTTATTTGGCCTGGTGATCATGGGAAAAGTCATTTATGCCTATCTGCAAGGCATTCCGCCAGAGGCACTGACCATGGGCTTGATTGGTGTGCTGGCATTGCTGGCAAATGTATTTACGGCAGTCATTCTTTATGCCTTTCGTGAAGGTGATTCCAATATGCGGTCAGTCTGGCTGTGTAGCCGAAATGATGCCATTGGCAATGCTGCCGTGATTCTGGCAGCAGTCGGGGTTTTTGGTACAGGCAGTCTGTGGCCAGATATAATAGTGGCGATGATTATGGCGAGTCTTGGTTTAACTGCGGGCTATCAGATTATGAAGCAGGCACTGGCAGAACGGGCATTAGGACATGAGTCAGCCTGATTCTGAATATTTAAGTTTAATCCTAAAGAAGCTGCTTAACGGGCAGCTTCTTTATGGCCTGGATATTTTAAATAGATGAAAAATAAAGCTTTACAAATCCACTAATTTTAGAAAGAATCATCCGCGAAATTTGTAGAATAGCGATATAACTTAACCATTTAATTTTTATTGTTTTTGAGGGGGGGCAATGAATTTCATAAAACTACTTTCACTTGCGGCCATGGTGCTGATGACGGGCTGTAGCTCTATGGTCATCACTTATGATGCCACCGGTCAGGTGATTGGATCATGTAAAGCAACCCGCGGTCTGCTTTCAACCACAAGTGCCCATTGTGGTGGTTCAGGTAATGCGATGGGTGTGAATTACAATAGCGTGGATGCCAAGACGGGTTTGTTGCCAGCACTGCCAAGTCAAAACCAGATTAATTTAAAGCCATAAAGAATACAGGGGAATATCATGAAATTATCAGCACTTATTGCACTGGCACTGGTATTAACAGGCTGTGCATCGACAGTGACTACATTTGACTCGCATGGCCGTATGATCGGTTCATGTAAGGCAGAAAGCGGTTTTATCATTGGTGGTGGCGCAGGCTGTTCTGGTTCTGCCAATCAGGAAGGCCGTGATCGTTAATTTTTTAACGCCGATTCAAATAAAAAACCGAAGCTTCAAGCTTCGGTTTTTTTAATTCTGATCATCTAAAATCAGATTTTATTTTTCCACGAATGCACGTTCAATCACGTAATCGCCTAGAACACCCATTTTAGGTGACTCTTTTAGACCGTGTTGGTCTAGAAGTGCAGCAACATCGTCGAGGAAGGCCGGGCTACCACACAGCATAGCGCGATCCGTTTCCGGGTTAAAACGTGGCAGACCAATTTTTTCAAACAGTTCGCCGGTTTCAATTGCAGTCGTAACGCGACCTTGGTTCGGATATTCTTCACGGGTTACGGTTGGGTAGTATACCAATTTTTCTTTCGCGCCGAGTTCAGAGAAGAATTCGTGATTTGGTACTTCATTCAAAATTAAATCTTGATAAGCCAGTTCAGAAATGAAACGGGTACCATGCACGATAATGATTTTTTCAAAACGTTCATAAGTTTCAGGATCACGGATGGTCGCCAAGAATGGTGCAAGGCCAGTGCCTGAAGACAGAAGATACAAGTTTTTACCTGGGTTCAGGTCATCTAGCACCAAAGTACCTGTCGGTTTTTTAGAAACCAAGATTTCATCGCCGACTTTTACTTTCTGTAAAATCGAAGTCAGTGGACCATCAGGCACTTTAATCGAGAAAAACTCTAACTCTTCTTCGTAGTTGGCGCTTGCAATTGAATATGCGCGCATTAACGGCTTGCCATTGACTTCAAGGCCGATCATTACAAACTGACCGTTTTTAAAACGCAAAGCAGTGTCGCGAGTCGTTTTAAAAGAGAATAAAGTATCATTCCAGTGGTGGACGTGAGTAATCTTTTCGACGTTAAAAGCAGCCATTAAAGGTCTCAATAAATTATCAAATTAGAACAGCTTGCTATTCTAAACTAAATCCATTCTCTATAAACTGAATATATTTAATTGAGCTTATCAAAAAAAGTGATGATGAATGAACTCACACTGCCGATAATTGGCTATATGCATTCTCCCTACCAAGAAAAATTTGGCATTCCTCGTCAGCCCAATCTGGTTCAGGTTGAAAGCTATATTGAAATGGTCGGTCCCTATAATGACCTGTTGGCATTTGAAGGAATTGAGGCCTTTAGTCATCTCTGGTTGATCTGGCAATTTCATGAAAATAAACATCAGGATACGAATAAATTCCGTCCTCAGGTACGTCCACCACGTTTAGGCGGTAACCAGAAGATCGGCGTATTTGCCACCCGAAGCATGTATCGCCCGTCGCCCATAGGTCTCTCCGTGGTGCAACTTAAAGAAGTTAAAAAGGTCGGCAAGAACGTACGGGTTTATCTGAATGGAAGTGATTTGCTGGATGGAACGCCGATTGTAGATATCAAGCCTTATATTCAATATTCAGATGCCATAATTGATGCACAGAGTGCCTATGCGCAGGATGAGCCTGATCGTAAGAGCGTCATCTGGACCGAACAGGCAGAGCAGCAGAAACAGCAGTTACTGTTAAATGGGAAAATTTCTGTACAGCTTGTTCAAGAACTTGAACAGGTTTTGTCTTTAGATCCAAGACCGGCTTATCAGGATGATGAGGGGCGGATTTATGGAATGAAATTTGCGGATTTAGATGTGAGGTTTTTGGTAGTCAATAATGTAGTTGAAATCAGAGAGCTAGCTTTTTAGCTCTCTGATATTTTTACTTATTGTGCTAATACATGATCAATTGTTTTACTTGCTTTAGGGTTAAACAGTGAACATTCATCATCTAAGTCAGGGTTTAATTCATACCAATTATAATTTTCACCTTTGCGATAATAGTCTGCATAGAAATAAACACCATTTTCTTCAACTAAAGCACCTTCATCTTCAGTATCGCTATCGAGAAGATGAACATTGAAGCCTGCAAAGTTAACTAATTTTGTTGGCATATCGTCAAAATAATCAATAACTGACTGATAAGCACCAAGATGGTAGAATGGTGTTACTACATAATCTTCAGAGGCATTCTCGGTTTCTAACATCAGGCAAGATGAACCTTGAGGAAAGGTAGAGTCTCCAAATTTTGCAAGATATTGGCTATCGTATTTATACTTAAATTTATCATTATCGAGATATTCAGCGAGTTTCTTTCCGCTTAAATCGATAGATTTATAGGTATTGGTGATTTGTAATTGAGTATTACCTGTCGAAGAGAATGGAATAATTTTCCATTGATTGTTCATTTGAGTAACTGTGGCTATCTTATAACCATACGAGGTTTGTGTTTTCGAAAGATCATAGTGATGAGCTCGAGTTAGATACTGAACTTTATAAAAAGGGGCTGTACTTTGTCGATTGGTATAATCGCTATATAAAGTGTCACCTACCACAGTTAACGTTTCTTTAACGAATCCTGATGTATCCCCTATATGATCTACATAGCTTGCCCATGTGATACTGTCACCTGTAGAACCACCTGTAGAACCACCTGTAGAACCACCTGTAGAACCACCTGTAGAACCACCTGTAGAACCACCTGTAGAACCACCTGTAGAGCCACCTGTAGAACCACCTGTAGAACCACCTGTAGAATCTGAACTACCCCCACCACAAGCACTTAGCATGAATGCACTAAAAACTGCGAGTGATAAATTCTTAAATTTCATAAAAATCCCTATAAAAAATCGTAGTAATAAAATTGTTTTTTAAAATAAAGCAGACTAATTATAGCGAATAAATATCAAAATTAAATTTGCAAAATATATAAAAATTAACTATTTAAATATACTTAACAATCAAAATATCATCCACCACAAAATACCAATCAACACCGCCATATGCAAAATCTGTACTGGCGCAAAGTACAGGGAAAATTTGAAACCACCTGTTACAGCAGCATTGACTGACTTGGCTACAGCATGTGCGCCCAGCCCCAAAAGCAGGGCATAGATCAGCCGGGTATTGGATGGATCTCCTTGAATGACCACGCTTGCCATTGCGGCATGAATTTCAAATAAAGATGCGAACAAGGTACCTGCCAGCAAACCCGCATCTCCTAGTAATAGCTCTAGCCCATAAATTCCAGCCTGAATCAATGTCAAGGTGACTGCAATAATTACCGCCTCCTTCAGGCTAAACATCTGACTATCTTCTTCCTTTGCACAGTTCTCCGCTGGCTTGGCTTTACGTAATAGCAGAAATGCACAAGCAGCCAAAATGGCCATCGCAACCAGAGAGGGTAAAATCAGAATTTTCAACCAGCTCCACGACACCCCTCCAACGACAATAAATAACAGTATCAGGGTCGAAATACAGGACATGAGTGCTGCGCCTGCATTGGATTTAGCATCGACCTCACCTTTGCGCACCTGTAGACCTAAATGGGCAATGGTCGCGGTACTGGAGACAAAACCTGAAGCGAGGGAGGATAGCATGAGGGCATTTTTACTGGATAAAAGCCGTTTGGCCACGTGAGCAAGTGCCTGTACCACCAGAATCAGAGTGAGTAGTCTCAAGATCAGATGCGGGTTGAGGACTTCTCCCCATAAAGGCGTATCGGGTGTTAGTGGCAGGCCGATCAGAATCAGGGCAAGTAATAATAGCCCATCTCTAAACTCTGCTTCGGTAATCCATTGTCCGGCAATATTATGCAGGGAGTGTTTGGCCATCAGAATAGTCGTCAGCATGACCGCGAGCCCTGCGGCCAAGGGGATATTCCAAAGACAGATTGCCCCAATAAAATACGTCATGAGAAAGGCGAGTTCTGTGGTAATGCCAGGATCTTCAGGCTGATTTCGGATTGAAAAAATCACCATGCCACCCACAATCAGCGCACCAGCAAGTCCAATACTCATACCGAACAGGAAGCATAGCGCACCCAATAAGGCACAGATGGCAAAAGAGCGTAAACCGGCAAAACTGGGTTGATGTTCACGTTGTTTATGACGCTCTCGTTCCAGTCCAATTAACAAGCCACAGCCTAAAGCCGCCGTCAGGATGGCCAGAAGCTCCTGAAAAGAGCTACTGCTATTCAGGGGTACCGCGCTAAAATCCAAGTTTCACCTCAGCCACCTAACAAAACATGCTGTTTGAAATATAGGCGATTCTTCTAGAGCGCGGCAAGCTGGAAATACAGTAAAGATTGAATAACGGTCGAGGCATCTCAGTATTTTTAAATCCATTCAGCAAAAGTCACTGACATTGCTAACTGGGTAATGCGAAAAATAACAAAAACTTGTTATAGTGAAGGCAGATTTGGGGATTGATAACAATGAAATTTGACTTTGAAATTGATACTGCCTGGTGTTTAGACCAACTGTTTAAAGATGGCAAAATCAGTGAACGTGACCGGATGCTGGTACAGACCACCCATCGTCAACGTGAACAATTAAAATGGCATCCTTTACAGTGGCTGGCCAACTTCAATCTTATTGATCAATCCCATCCGCAAACCACATTGACCTTGAACCGCTTATGTCAGTGGCTGGCCGAAAAAACCGGATTAATGTTCTATATCATCGATCCTTTAAAAGCGGACGTACAGGCATTGACCCAGGTCATGTCACAGGAATATGCACTACGCAACCATATTCTGGCCGTTGAGATTCAGGCCGATAAAGTCCTGATCGCGACCGATCAGCCGTATAAGACTGAATGGGTCTCTAATCTTGAACAGAATATTTCCCCGAAAAAAATCCAACGGGTGCTGCTGAATCCAGAACAGTTACAACGATATATTGTCGAATATTATCAGGTTAGCCGTGCCGTCAGTGGCTCACAAAAATCCTCGGCCTATGACCGGGAAAATAAAGGCGTCGAAGCCTTGCTACAACTGGGCGATTCGCAAAATCCGGATGCCAATGACCAGCATATTGTCAAACTGGTGGACTGGGTGCTGCAATTTGCCTTTGAACAGGGTGCAAGTGATATTCATATGGAACCGCGCAAAGGTACGGGCAAGATTCGCTTTCGAATCGATGGGGTGTTGCATACCATTTATAACATGCCGGCCAATACGCTGACAGCGGTGATTTCCCGGATCAAGATTCTGGGCCGGATGAATGTGGCAGAAAAGCGTAAACCACAAGATGGCCGTCTGAAAACCCGAACGCCGAAAGGACAGGAAACCGAACTCCGTCTATCGACCTTGCCGACCGCATTTGGCGAAAAGCTGGTGATGCGTATTTTTGATCCGGAAGTTCTGGTCAGAAGTTTTCAGCAACTCGGTTTTGAAGGGCATTTACTGAATGACTGGAATAATCTGACCAGTCACAGTCACGGCATCATTCTGGTCACCGGGCCAACTGGTTCTGGTAAAACCACAACGCTGTATTCGACCTTGAAGCAGCTGGCGACGGAACAGGTCAATGTCTGTACCATTGAAGATCCGATCGAGATGCTGGAACCGAGTTTCAACCAGATGCAGGTCAATAATGGTATTGAACTGGGCTTCGCCGATGGCGTGCGCGCGCTGATGCGTCAGGATCCGGACATTATCATGGTCGGTGAGATTCGTGATCAGGATACTGCCAATATGGCGATCCAGGCGGCACTTACCGGGCATCTGGTCTTATCTACGCTACATACCAATGATGCGCCGTCGAGTTTGACCCGTTTGCATGATCTGGGCGTGCAACCTTTTCTGACTGCAGCCACCATTCTCGGAGTATTGGCCCAGCGTCTGGTGCGTAAACTCTGCCCACACTGCAAGCAGGAAAGTTTCCTGAATGAACAGGAATGGCAGCATCTGGCGGCAGACTATCCTTTACCGCGTCCGGAATTTGTTTTTAAAGCCGTAGGTTGTGAGGAATGCCGTCATACCGGTTATAAAGGCCGGATTGGTATTTACGAATTTATGCCCCTGAGTCTGGAAACCAAGCAGCTGATTGGGGCCGACGCTAACTTAAACCAGCTACGCCAGCAGGCAAAAAAAGAAGGGGTAGAACCGCTGCGTATCGCGGGTGCGCGTAAGGTCGTAGAAGGAATGACCACACTGGAAGAAGTATTGAGAGTGGTTCCTTTAAATTAATTTTTAAAGATGAAGCAATCTTAAGTTTCAATTCATCTTCGGCTGTTTTAATAGCATTATCGAAACAAAGCACAGATACACAAAGAGGTATACGCCATGAAAATGATGATGAATACAGTTTTAGCAGCCGCACTGATGGGTTCAATTGCGACAGCCGCAGTTGCAAGTAATGAAGCCGTGAATCAACCCGTGGTAAATCAGGCTGCTTTTGCGAAAACGATGACAGTGCAACAGGCCCTAGGCATGAAAGATGATAGCAAGGTTCAGCTTAAAGGCTATGTGGTTAAAGCGGTTGGTGATGAAAAATATCAGTTCCGTGACAGCACAGGCAGCATTACCGTAGAAATTGATGATGAACTGTGGCAAGGCAAACCGATTTCAGCCAAAACGCCAGTGACCATTATCGGTGAAGTGGATATTGACTATAAACCGGCAAAACGTGTTGAAATTGATGTCGAGCAGCTTCGTTTCTAATTCTAATATGAGCAGATGAATTGAATCTGAAGCTTACTCTGGATTCAAAAACTGTAAAAAACCACATGCAAATCATACAAAAAAGCATGTGGTTTTTTTGAGTCTGGAGATTTTTCAGGGCAAGATAGAGAGATTGGCAAAGCGGAGCACAGCATGCGTATTCTTTTGGCAGAAGATGATCAGTCTCAGGCAGAAAGTATTCAGACCTGGCTGGAAATGGACGGCTATGTGATTGACTGGGTCGAGCGTGGCGATCATGCCATTTTGGCCATCGAACAGCATCAATATGACTGCGTATTACTGGATCGCGGACTACCACATGCGACTGGAGATGACATTCTAAAAAGCTTACGCAGCACACAGAAAGATACACCGGTGATTTTTATTACTGCCCGGGACAGTATTGATGACCGGGTTGAAGGTCTGGATTTGGGTGCCAATGATTATCTGGTCAAACCTTTTAGTCTGGAAGAGCTTTCTGCCAGGGTGCGCGCGCAGTTAAGACTGAAACAGCAAACGCCAAATCATATTCTGAAATGGCAGGATTTAAGTCTGGATACCCAGGCCAAGGCCCTGAACAAGGCTGGACAGCCGATTGATCTGACTGCGAAAGAATTTCAGATTTTATATAAACTGATGCAGCAGCCGGAACATGTCATTACCCGCGAGCAACTGGAGGAATCGCTATATGCCTGGGGGGATGAAATTGAAAGTAATGCCATTGAAGTGTTTATTTACCAGTTACGTAAAAAAATTGGCAGCCAGATGATTAAAACCATCCGTGGTTTGGGTTATCGTATGCATAAACCCGAGGCATAAATATGTCTGCACCAGTCTCCCTGCAAACTCGCCTGATCAAGAATGCCATGCTGAGCTCCATGCTGGCAGGATTGTTGGCGTGGTTGCTGTTACTCGGGGTTTCAAGTTATCAAGCCATTCAGCTGCATGATGATTTGATGGAACAGATTTCCGAGCTCTTACTTGGTGATATCAGACAGGCCAAAGGTGATCAGGTCGATGAAATCAGCGAGCAATTCGATATTCAATATGCGCTATTGCTCAATCAGGATATTTTGACCACGTCCATCGATGATGATTTGATTAACAGTGTGCGGGTTAATGAACACAGTGGCTTTCAGTTTGCTTATGAAAATGGCCGTTTTATCCGGATTTTAACTGCTAAAGAGGATGGCTTGCAGGCCAAAGTACTGCAGCCTTTATCGGTACGTTTTAACGAGTTATGGCAAACCACCTTCAGTTTTGCCGGAATTTTACTGATACTCTGGTTATTGCAATGGCTGATTTTGCGTGTTGCGATCAGACGCCAGTTACAGCCATTAAACAAGATTTCCCGGGAAATCGGTTCTAAAACTGCTCAGGATCTAAGTCCTATTAAAACACCTGACCCTGAAATCACTGAACTGCAACCGATTGTACGTCAACTGAATGCCATGCTCGGCCGGCTGGAAAAGTCACTGGCTGCCGAACAGCGTTTTACTGCAGATGCTTCACATGAGCTGCGTTCGCCACTGTCTGCGATTCAAATGCGTCTACAGGTTCTAAAACGCAAATATCAAGATGATGCACAGCTTCCTCAGGCATTGCAGTTGATCCAGAATGATGTCAACCGCGGTACGCAGGTGCTGGAAAATTTACTCTTGCTGGCACGACTCGATCCGGAGCGCACAGAGCAATTACCAACGCAAACGATTAATCTTAAAAATCTGGTTCAGGAGGCTTTGCAGGCATTGCAGCCTTTTGCAGAAGAAAAAGATATTCATTGGAACCTAAACCTTGAGGGTGCTGTGATTGAAGCGAATCCAGAACTGATTTTTAGTTGTATTCGCAATCTGGTCGACAATGCTATTCGTTATACGCCGCCGCAGGGACAGGTCGAGATCCGAACGGTTGTTGAGCAGCATCAGATACAGTTACTGATTGAAAACTCAGGAGAGGGGATTGCTAATGATGTACTGGAACGTTTAGGTGAACGTTTTTATCGGGCTTTGGGTACGCGAACTCAGGGTTCAGGTTTAGGCTTGTCCATTTGCCAGAAAATTATGGCACTGCATGCAGCTAAAATTGATTATGCGCCGTCAGATTTGGGGGGGCTTAAAGTATCATTGAGTTTTAAACATGAATCCTAATCAGAGATTAAAAAACTAAAAAGCAGTATGCGCTGATTCATACTGCTGCTTCCCACGTTTGTTATTATTAGAACTGATTTAATTATTTGGTCAGAATGAGACGGTTGTTGCGGGTCAGGCGCAAGCGGTATTCTTCACCGGCATGCATGATCCGGATTTCACGACCCAGTGCAAACAGATTGTTGGAGTGCAGCATTGGCAAGGCATGGTGAGTATCATTGTTACGAGTAAATAGGCTAAATGGGGCGTTCATTCCGTCGACTCCGTGGTGTGTTTTGGATTGATTTAAATGATAATCATTATCGAATAGGTCTGTCAACGAAATATTGAGCAATTTATAAAAAACTCTAATTTGCTTACAATCTGTAAAACTTTAACGGTTCTGTACATCATGACTAAAGCTACGATTCATGTCGCAATTGCGCTTTTATTTTATCAAAATCAGGTTCTAGTCGGCTGGCGTGAAGCCAAGCAGCATCAGGGCAATAAATATGAATTTCCAGGCGGAAAAGTTGAACAGGGCGAATTACCAGTCGAAGCCTGCCGCCGTGAAGTAATTGAAGAGGTCGGTGTGGATATTGAACGCTGGCATGCTTCTGATTTTATCTCCCATGAATATGAAGATCTCATCGTCAATTTGCATATTTTCCATGCTTCAATACAGCCTGCTCAATTGGCTGAAATTAAACAGCCTTGGCGCTGGTACAGCCGGGAAGAACTTAGTCAGCTGAATTTTCCGAAAGCCAATCAGTCAATGATTCAAAAGCTACAATGGCCGCAGCGCATCAAGATTGCTGAAGATCTGGATATCTTATCAAGTCTGGATACAGATCAAATGTTGTATTGGCGCGTGGAAGCGACGCCTGAGCGGATCATGCAATTACAGCAATATCCGGTAGATCAGCTCTCCAAGTTAATCATTAATCAGCAGCTTTGGTCCCAACTGAATGAATTGCAGCAGCAGACGATTCGCACGATTCATCTAAAACAGAATCAACTGATGAACCTGAAACAAGGTGAATTGAAATCTGGTTATCGCTATCTGGCAGCTTGCCATGACCTGAGCGCTTTAATGCATGCAGAACAAATCGGTTGTGAAGCCGCTTTACTGAGTCCGGTACTGACGACTACAACGCATCCGGACACACCTGCGCTAGGCTGGGAGCAATTCAAGCAAATGGCAGAGCAGGTACAGATTCCGGTTTTTGCTTTGGGCGGAATGAAAGCTGAAGAACTCGATTATGCAAAAAGCCAGCATGCTTATGGCATTGCCGGCATTCGCTATATCTAAACGCTATATCTAGAAAATAAGCTTTCTATTAGTAAGTGTGTTTCTGTAGGGAATGACTTTAAAGCTTTTTCAGTGCCTGTTGAGCTTGCTGAATCGCTTTAGCATTTTTCCGCAACTGAGCAGATTTAAGGCGCACTTGCCAAAGCTGTTTTTTCATGGCATTGGATTGGGCATAGCTCAGGCCGCGTAAGGCAAAAGCATCGGCGCTTGCTGGCTGATTTTTACGGTTGGCAATCATGCCCAGGTATAAATAGGTTTCCGGTGCCTGAGGTGCCAGTCGCTGTGCCTGAGTTGCAGAAGCTTCAGCTTGAGCAAACTGCTGCTTGGTATAGGCCTGCTGGGTTTGCTGCATCAGACTCTTGAAAGCCGGCAGATTACGTCCATCATCAAACTTTTGGCTTTTCGGCTTCTGTTCAGGAATGACAATTTTCTGACGTTTGATGTCAGGCCGGTCATAAGGCGTAACCACTACGCCGTCTGGTGTTTTTGCCTTAGGTTTTTCCGTCGCAGGCTTGGCAGGGGTAACTGGCTTTTCTGGCTCAGATATACTTTGGCAGCCCACCAGACTGAGGATGAGCAAACCAGGGAGGATTTTTCTTAACATAAACATAGACTCAATTAATGGCTATAACTTCCACTGGCGATAATACGGGTTTCGCTCTCAAGATCACGTTCTATTTCTGTTTCACTTTCTTGTATGTAGCGACTCATATCATCCTGTTCAGCATCAGATTGCGCAGGTTCTGAATCAATATCATAAGGTTCTGTCACATAATGCGAGATGCCGCAGGCAGTTGCCTGATTTGGCAGGGCATGACGTGAAATCGGAATATACATGGCACCTTCACAACCTTGGGCAGATAAATGACCGGTATAACGATCCAGCCAATGCCATTGAATTTCATTGGGTTGTGGCAGATTGACAGGTTTCTGGCGGAGCTGTTTCATGACATTGATCCAGACCGGAAGAGCACCCGAGGAACCGGTTAGGCCAGTGACTTTATTGTCATCCAGACCGAGCCAGACCACCGTCATATAGTTACCTGAATAACCGGCAAACCATGAATCACGGCTATCATTGGTGGTGCCTGATTTACCTGCAAGATTCAGATTACTCGGCAGACTGTTATAAGCTGCGCGGCCTGTACCACTCGACATGACCTGTTGCAGGCCATAATTCAGGGCATAGGCTGAAGCCGGGTCAATGGTCGGTTGTACGCTTAAGCTATAACGGTCGAGTATCCGTCCATTGGCATCGACCACAGAACGAATTGACTTGGTTGGATATTTAAAGCCACCTGTGGCGAAGTTACCATAAATATTCATCACCTCCATTGGCGACATATCCACCGCACCTAAATAAATAGACGGATAGGATGGAATATCGGAAGTGACGCCAAATTTTTTCAGATGATTAATAAAGGTAGACAGACCAAATTCTTGTCCTAAACGTACAGTAGACAGGTTATAGGATTGTGACAGCGCTTGTGACATCGGTACGACACCATGTCCACGGCCACTGTAGTTTTTCGGCGTCCAGGTCTTACCATCACTTTGTACACTAATTTCACTGTCTTCAATCGGACTGGCCCAATGGTAACGATTTGATTCCAGTGCACTCAGGTAAATCACAGGCTTTAATAATGAACCCACCTGACGTTTGGCATCTACTGTACGGTTAAAACCGGTAAAGTCTTGAGTCGAGCCGACTGCTGCAACCAGTTCACCATTTTCCGGATGCGATACCAAAACTGCACCCTGCAAGTCTTTTAAACGGCCCGGATTAGATTTGGTTAAACGTGCGACTGTCTGCTTAAAACTGTCCTGAATTCGGGTTTGAGCCAAAGGATCCAGCGTGGTGAAAATACGCAGACCCTGATTGGTCAGGTCAGTTTCCTGATAGTCAGTGCGTAATTGACGACGCACAATATCCAGGAAGTCCGGGAAACGTGCAGGGCCCAAGGTTGGTTTTGAAATCACGTTCAATGGACGTGCGGTTTCTTTTTCATATTGTTCTTGGCTTAGATAGCCCATCACCAGCATATTATTCAGGACGATATCACGGCGTTTTTTCGCACTTTCAGGATTACGCCATGGGTTATATAGACTCGGGCCTTGTACCAGACCGACTAAAAAAGCCTGCTGGGAAATATTCAGTTCACGCAGTGGCAGACCAAAATAAAACTGAGAAGCCAAGCCATAACCATTAATTGAATAGTTACCATTTTGGCCGAGATTCACTTCATTTAGATAAGCTTCCAGAATTTCATTCTTGTCATAATGTAATTCAACCAGCATGGCCATAAAGGCTTCATTGACTTTACGCTTTAAGGTACGCTCAGGCGTTAAATAGAAATTTTTCACCAGTTGCTGGGTTAAAGTCGAGCCACCCTGACGTTTGCCACCGGTAATATTACTGACAACAGCACGTGCAATACCGCGTGGAGATACGCCATGGTGTTCATAGAATTTACGGTCTTCAGTTGCGATGAGCGCTTCGATCAATGGTTTAGGCACTTTATTCAGTTTGATCAGTACCCGGTCTTCGTTATGCTGTGGATAAATTCCACCAATCAATAAGGGTTCCAGTCGGGCAATACCGCTAGAAGATGGCTTGGTGGCGCTGACCTCAGTCACTTGGTTAGCATTAAAACTCACTTTCAGAACTTGTTCCGGTTCAACCCGATCACCAAAATCAAAGCCACGGGTATGTACATATAAAGTATTTCCCGTAGTGACAAAATTGCCCGACTTGGCATAACTATCCGAGTTTTTATAACCGAGTAATTTTAATTCTTGTTGGAAATCCTGCTGACTGACTGGGGCATTGACGTACACTTCCATTGGACGTGCGAAAACTTTCGCCGGAATATCCCAGCGTTGACCTTCAAATTTTTCGCGTACAATATTATCTAATTTAATCAGGTAAATACTAAATACGACAAAGATGGAAATGACTAAAATCGAGAAAATTAAGGCAAAAAACCCCATGCCACGTTCAGATTTCATAAATACTTATAAGATCCTGTGAAATTGTGCTAATCATGCGAAGCTTTTAATCATTTTGCAATATTTAATCAATAAATGCGCTTAAAATTAAAATCAAAGCCCACAATTTCTCCTTAATTCAAATATATTTCAAATAATTTGCGACGAGCTAGCATCCTGTTATAAATTATCATCCAGGTATAGCTTAATGCTATGATATGCAAGATCCGTAGCGGAGCGACGACACTGGTGCAAATTTCCCATAAAACCTTTCGAAATATCGGGTTAATAGGACGTCCTGATAAATCATCGGTGGTTGAAACCTTATGTCTTATTCATGATCATCTTCTGAATTTAGGCTTACATCCTGTTTTTGATGCAGCGACAGCTGAACTCGTTCCATATAACAATACCCAAACTGTCAGTCGTGCTTTACTTGGTGAAGTCGTTGATCTGGTCATTGTGGTAGGAGGGGATGGTTCGCTTTTGCATGCAGCACGCGCACTGGTCAAGTACAATACTCCTGTGATCGGCGTTAACCGGGGGCGTCTGGGATTCTTAACCGACATTAAGCCAACCGAAGTCATCTTTAAGTTGGATCAGGTGTTAAAAGGTGATTTTCAGACTGAGCGACGTTTTTTACTCGAAGTCGAAATTCGCTCCAAAGGCGAAGTGATTTACGATGCGATTGCACTGAACGATGTGGTACTGCATTCAGGAAAATCGGTGCATATGATCGATTTTGAACTGAATATTGACGGACAGTATGTCTATCGTCAGCACAGTGATGGCCTGATTGTATCGACGCCGACCGGCTCTACGGCTTATGCACTTTCTGGGGGCGGGCCAATTGTCCATCCGAGTATGGATGCGATTGCGCTGGTGCCGATGCATCCGCATACCTTGTCTTCACGCCCGATTGTGGTCGGTGGACACAGCGAAATTAAATTACTGATTCGTGAAAATCGCGTACTGCCGATGGTCAGTGCGGATGGACAACACAGTGTGTCTTTGAATGTTGGCGATAGCGTCCATATTCGCAAGCATCCCTTTAAACTGAATCTTCTGCATCCACCGGGCTATGACTTTTATAATGCCTGTCGAACCAAACTGGGGTGGAATCAGGACTTTGATTATTTTAAGCAGGATTAAATCATGAATATTGAACAAATGCTTGCCGTACTCAATCCTGAGATTGTTGAACGCCTAAGAACAGCAATTGAAATTGGAAAGTGGCCAAATGGTGTAGCCCTAACTCAGGAACAACGCCAGACTTGTATGCAGGCAGTCTATGCCTGGGAAATGAAAAACCTGCCTGAAACTGAACGCAGCGGATATATCGATCGCGGCACGAAAGAAGAAGGTGAGGAATGTGATGATGATCATCACAAAAATGAACCTGAATTCAAGCCAATCCGTTTTGTTTAAGCACTGACGTCGTGTCAGTCGTTTGGCATTTAAAAAAAGCATTGTTCAGTGCCTGAACAATGCTTTTTTTGTGCTCAAAAGATTAAACCGTGTGGCGATTTGCCCATAATGTTTTAGCTTTTTGCATCGCAGCCTCAAAGCTGTCATACACGCCCATAGTGTAAAGTGCAATCCCCATGGTTTCTATTACTGCAATTTCACCATACTCATGACTTTGCTGACCCTCCCAGACGGCTTTAAATCGCGCGAGATCCAGTTCTTCTTCAATTGGACTGCGGTTATCCGTCAGTTTTGGCAGTTCATGCTCATACAGCTCGCCATCTTTAATGCCACAAATTAAGGTTTTGGCATCCGGATTACGTTCAAATTCGCCACCTTCACCTTTAATCACAGCGCTATTTTTATAGCCTAAACGAAAAGCGGCTTGCTGGTGCGAACCACGATACGCTGGATGGAAAATTGCTTGCAGGGTCGCTTTGGCATTAAAGGGATTGATCAGACGCGCCAGGGTATGAATCGGTGAGCGTAGACCCATGACATTTCGCAGCGCAATCAGGTCCGCCAGAATTGGAGAAATCACGTCGAGCGGGATATAAGCAAAATGCTGTTGCTGCAGTTGCTGTTCCACCTCGGCATCATTCTGACAGATTGGATAGCCTAAGTAAGTGAGCACCTGTTCGGTGTAAACGCGGTTCATGGTATGACCCGAGGCACCATGCATCACAATATTATAGCCATGCTTGGCCAGCGTCAGTGCCGCCAGAATAAACCATGGATAATGCTTGCGCTTGCCCGCATAGGAAGACCAGTCCAGATCAACATCCAGTGTTTTGAAATTAAGCTGGTCACGTGTCGCCTGAACAAAACCGGCCAATTCATCTACCGATTCTTCCTTGACCCGCAATAACATCAAGAAAGCACCGAGCTGCACATCGAGCACTTCATTCTTCAAAATCATGCCGAAGGCTTGATAGGCTTCATCATAGCTGAGGGAGCGGGCGCCATTTTTCCCCTTACCCACGATGCGTACATATTGGGCAAAGGGATGTTCGAAATCTCTATAAATATTTCTTTTGGTATTCATAACTTATACAGCTTGCAGCAAATATTGGGATCAATGAGGAGGGTCTAAAATTAACAAAGCTTTCAGTATACGGAAAACAGGCATTTAAATCTGATTATCGACTAATGTCTAATTCAATGCGAGCAAAAAGCAGGCAATTGCATAAGACTTTATGCACATTTAATGGGATTTTTCAGTAAAATTCAGACAATTTTTAGAGTTTGTTTAAGTTTTCTTAATCTCTTTCTCCCATTTAATACTTTGGTCTGATGCTGCGCGTCAGATTGAATGCGTGGCTGATTTTCATTTTGAACATTCTCTTGAGCCTATTGAGATTTGATCCAGTTCATCTTCAGAGCAGATGAACAGATCAGTGCATTTCTCAAAATGGTCTTTTTATTTTCAGATATCGTTCAAGTAGATTTATTATGGCGAAAAAACCGATTTATAAGTCACTGTATTTTCAGGTGATTGTGGCTATTATTGCAGGTATTCTGGTCGGGCATTTCTCGCCGAGTGGTACGCAAATTATCAATGGTGTAGAACAGTATGTTCCTGGCTTGGGTGAACAGCTTAAACCGCTGGGTGATGCATTTATCCGCCTGATCAAAATGATCATCGCACCGGTGATTTTCTGTACCGTGGTCAGCGGTATTGCGGGTATGGAAAGCATGAAATCAGTGGGTAAAACTGGTGGTGTTGCTTTACTTTACTTCGAAATCGTCTCCACGATTGCGTTAGTCATCGGTCTGGTGGTGATTAACATCGTCAAGCCAGGTGTAGGCATGAACGTTGATCCTGCATCACTGGATACCACGGGCATCAGCAAATATGTCGCTACAGGTGAGTCACAGTCGACGATCGACTTCCTGATGAATATCATTCCAAATACGGTGGTAGGCGCATTTGCGGAAGGCGAAATTCTACAGGTTCTGTTGTTCGCGATCATTTTTGGTTTCGCGCTGCATAAGCTGGGTGATCAAGGCAAGCCAGTCCTGAAACTCATCGACCAGATTTCACATGTATTCTTCAATATTGTGAACATGATAATGAAACTGGCGCCAATCGGTGCATTTGGTGCGATGGCCTTTACCATTGGTAAATATGGTATTGGTTCGCTTGCTCAGCTGGCACAGTTGATCATTTGTTTCTATATCACCTGCGTACTGTTTATTTTCATCGTACTGGGTTCAATTGCGCGTTTTGCGGGTTTCAGTATCATGAAGATGATTCGCCTGATCCGTGAAGAACTGCTGATTGTACTGGGTACTTCTTCTTCAGAATCAGTATTGCCACGTATGTTGAAAAAACTGGAACTTGCTGGTGCTGAAAAATCAGTGGTAGGTCTGGTGATTCCAACCGGTTATTCATTTAACCTAGATGGAACTTCAATCTATTTGACCATGGCTGCGATCTTTATTGCGCAGGCGACCAATACACAACTTGATTTGTCTCATCAGATTACCCTTCTTCTGGTACTGTTGATTTCATCTAAAGGTGCGGCAGGTGTCACGGGTTCTGGCTTTATTGTGATGGCAGCAACCTTGGCTGCTGTGGGTAATATTCCTGTTGCAGGTCTGGCCTTGATTCTCGGTATTGACCGTTTCATGTCTGAAGCGCGTGCCTTGACCAATCTGGTGGGTAACTCTTTGGCGACTTTGGTTGTTGCAAAATGGGTAGGCCAGCTCGATATGGACAAGCTGAACTATGCATTGGCAAATCCATCAGAAATTGATGAAAAAATGGCGCAAGAAGGCAATAACGCCCATTAATTCTAATGTTTGAAAGAAAAAGGAAGCTTCGGCTTCCTTTTTTATTGACTGCAAAGTTAGTAAAAGATAGATGCCAGTACATGACAGTAAAGCTGAAAGTAGATAGTCTGTAAAACAGGAAATAAAACGATAAACAGTATAAGGACAACCGAATGCTTGCCTACGATGCCGATCTAGAATTATTCCGCGACAATTTTAAACGCTTTATGAATGAACATGTCGCACCGTATTATCAACAATGGGAGCACGAAGGCCTGATGCCACGTTCAGTCTGGAATGCACTTGGTGAAAATGGTTTCTTGTGTGTCGATGTTCCGGAGGAATATGGCGGCTATGGGGTGCCAACCGATTATTCATTGATGCTGATTGAAGAGTCTGCACGTGCCGGATACAGTGCCATTTCTACAGGATTGTCCTGTCATTCGGATATTGCTGCACCCTATATCTTGCACATTGGAACTGAAGAGCAGAAGAAACACTGGTTGCCGAAAATGGTGAGCGGTGAAGTGGTCGGTGCGATTGGTATGACCGAGCCAGGTGCCGGCTCAGACTTGCAAGCCATGCGTACCAGTGCCATCTTGCAGGATGATTACTATGTATTAAATGGCTCAAAAACCTTTATTTCCAATGGTCAGCATGCAGACCTGGTGGTACTGGCAGTCAAAACCGATCCGCAAGCGCGTGCCAAAGGCGTTTCTTTGTTACTGGCCGACACGCATCTGGAAGGCTTTAAAAAAGGCACTAATCTGGACAAGATTGGCCTGCATGCGCAAGATACTTCGGAACTGTTCTTTGACAATGTCAAGGTGCCGAAAAACCAGTTGCTCGGTCAACCGGGGCAGGGTTTTGCTTATTTGATGCAGGAATTACCGCGTGAGCGTACCGCCATCGCAGCAACAGCCTTGGGTGCAATTCGTGGTTCTATTGATGTGACCACGCAATATGTGAAAGAGCGTCAGGCTTTTGGTCAGGCCATCGGTCAATTCCAGAATACTCGTTTTGTTTTGGCACAAGCGAAAATTGATGAATTGGCGACCGCAGCTTTTTATAACCAGAATCTTGAGCTTTATATGCAAGGGAAACTGGATGTCGAAACTGCAGCGGCATTGAAAAGTTTTTCTACCGATATGCAGATGAAGATTGCTGACAATCTGCTTCAGCTCTTTGGTGGTTATGGCTACATGACTGAATATCCAATTTCACGCTTCTTTGTCGATGCCCGTATTCAACGGATTTATGGCGGTACCAATGAAATCATGAAAGAAATTGTAGCGCGTGGTCTGTTAGGACGTTAATTTATTAATGAAAAAAGAGTCCTTTTTAAGGACTCTTTTTTTACAGGCAAGCTATAGCAAAGAGCCGTGACTCTGTTTTAAATTTTATGATTTCAAGACATTCAAACATTCATGAATAAAAATGGGCAGATCATTGGGCAGGCGCGATGAGATCAACTGGTTATTATCATTCACCAGTTCTACATCATAATAGGTTCCACCCGCATGCTGTACGCGACTCGCATGCGCCCGGATACTGGTAATAATCCGATTTTTCAGCACATCTGCTTCACACAGTAATAAGGATGCATCACATAAACTGAAAATAGCTTTTTTGGCCTGATTGAAGGCATGGATGAACTGTAGCACCCGAACATCGGTAGAGAGAGAAACCGCAGATTCGCCCCCTGGAATCAGCAAGGCATCAAAGTCATCAATACTGATTTGTTCGATGCCACGGTCGATGGTCACGGCAGAACAGCCATGCAGCCCATAGACCACTTTGCCTGCGTTAAGTTCGATATTGCAGACGCTATGATGGGCAGCCAGCAAGGCAGCCACTGGCTCTAGGTATTCTTGGTCTTCAAAATTATTTGTTATAAGTACTGCTATTCTTTTTGGCATGATTGATCCCCCCAACTCATGATTTAAATTAGACTAGCTGTTAAAGGTTGAAAAAACGTCTCTACTTTGTAACAGAGTAGTAATTTCATGTAAAAAATTTAGGAAAATCAATATTAAATAAGAGAGATGAGCGTGAGGAGCGTGCATTTTATTGTGAAAGATATCTCAGATTTTAATAGGTCAAAAAAGACAAGTACAAAGCTATTATTTTAATTTTCTTATGCTTAAAACCGCTATATAGATTAAGAAATAGTGATATTTCATATTCATTAAAATCAGTTAAGATGGAGAGGCTAAGTTTACAATTTGATAATGTAAATCAAGCCAAAATGCTGAACTAAATGTTACCAGATATGACTAAAAGCGATGAGTGGTTAAAACCAACTGTCTGTTTTTAAGACTTAATCTAGCAATGTCATATTGCGTAACATTTTAAAGCTCACTATTGTTATACTGAACAGATAAGGTTTATGAAGGGCGACATAACAATGATCAACGACGATCAAAACACCACGACTTCTCTTGATTTGGCAAAAATTCGTGAGGATATCGATTCTGTTGATCAGCAAATCCAGCAATTGATTAACCGCCGGGCACGTTTGGCTGAAGCAGTTGCAAAAGCAAAGTTTGCTTCAGAAGAAAGTCCGCTGTTTTACCGCCCAGAACGTGAAGCACAGGTGTTGCGCAATGTCATGGAGCGTAATGAAGGGCCATTGTCCGACACCACCATGGCACGTCTGTTCCGTGAAATCATGTCCGCTTGTCTTGCGCTTGAAGCTCCGCAAAGTATTGCGTTTCTAGGGCCAGTCGGAACCTATACCCATTCTGCGGTACTCAAGCACTTTGGTCATGATGCGGTGGTTCGACCTTTACCGACAATTGATGAAGTCTTCCGTGAAGTCGAGGCGGGCAGTGCCCATTATGGTTTGGTGCCGGTGGAAAATTCCTCTGAAGGTGTAGTCAATCATACCCTGGACTGTTTTAAAACTTCGAACCTGAATGTGATTGGCGAAGTTGAATTGCCGATTCATCATCAATTTCTGATTTCTGAAAATACCCGTAAAGACAGTATTAAACAGATTTATGCACATCAGCAGACTTTGGCGCAATGTCGTAAATGGCTAGACGCGCATTATCCGGGTGTAGAACGTGTGGCTTTAAATTCTAATGCTGAGGCTGCGCGCCGTATTCAAAATGAATGGCATTCTGCTGCGATTGCTTCTGAAATTGCATCAAGTATTTATAATCTTGAAATTATGCATGGCAATATTGAGGACAATCCGGAAAATACCACACGTTTCTTGGTGATTGGCCGTGAAAAAGTGCCTCAAAGTGGCAATGATAAAACCTCATTACTGATTTCTGCACATGACCGTGCTGGTGCATTGCTGGAAATTCTGGCGCCATTTGCCAAGCACAATATCAGTCTGACCAGTATTGAAACCCGTCCTGCACTTCCTGAAAAATGGGCTTATGTGTTCTTCATTGATCTTGAAGGCCATATTGAGCAGGAACACGTGAAAGCAGCCATTGAAGAAATTCGTCCTTTGGTCAAAGAAGTTCGCGTACTCGGTTCATATCCTGCAGCTGTACTTTAAGTCAGCTATCCGTGGTCAGGGCGAGGGTGCTGACCACTGTTTTATACTTAAAATTGGAAGTCTAAAATGTCGTTTGTTCCAGCCAATTCAGGCATCTCAAAATTAAAGCCATATCAACCGGGTAAGCCGATCAGTGAACTTGAGCGCGAGTTGGGGCTTACCGATATCGTCAAACTGGCTTCAAATGAAAACCCGCTGGGTTGTTCAGATAAAGTCAAAGAAGCAGTAGCTGCAGAAATTGCTGAAATTGGCCGTTATCCGGACGGTGGTGGTTTTATCCTGAAAGATCAGATTAAGGCCCAGTTTGGTTTTAATCACGATCAAATTACCTTGGGGAATGGTTCAAACGACTTACTGGAAATGTTTGCCCGCGCATTCGTTTCAGAAAATGATTCGGTGGTGTATAGCCAGCATGCCTTTGCAGTTTATGCATTGGTGACTCAAGCCATTAATGCACAAGCGATCGAAGTACCAGCAAAAGGCTTCTCGCATGACTTGGAAGCAATGGCGGCTGCCATTCAGGACAATACCAAACTCGTCTTCATTGCAAACCCGAACAATCCAACCGGAACCTGGTTCGAAGAAGCTGAATTTGAAGCTTTCATGCAAAAAGTTCCTGCAAATGTAATTGTGGTGCTAGACGAAGCGTATGTGGAATATTTCCCGGAAAATTTCAATAGCCTGAAATTCCTGCAACAATATCCAAATCTGATTGTCAGCCGTACTTTATCGAAGTGCTATGGTCTGGCTGCACTGCGTGTCGGTTTTGCCTTGGCATCGGTTGAAGTGACCGATTATTTAAACCGTATTCGTCAGCCATTTAACGTCAATCATTTGGCCATGGTCGCTGCGGTGGCTGCACTGAAAGATGAAGACTTTATCGCGCGTTCTCGCGAAGTAAATAAAGCCGGTATGGCGCAACTTGAAGCAGGTTTTAAGGCTTTGGGTCTGAACTATGTGCCTTCTCGTGCTAACTTTATTCTGGTTGATGTACAGGCAGACCCAGCAGCAACCTTCAACGGTTTGCTGAAACAAGGGGTGATTGTACGTCCGGTCGGTATTTCCAGCCACATTCGTGTATCGATTGGTACTGAAGCAGAAAACGCGAAATTCTTAAGCGCGCTTGCTACAGTATTGGGTTTAGAGGCAAAAGCTTAATTCATGTCGCAGCCATTGTTTGAAAAAGTTGCATTTATCGGGCTTGGACTGATTGGTTCAAGCCTGGCGCGTGTCATTCAAGCCGAGCACTTGGCCAATGACATTGTGGCATCGACACGTTCGTCCAAGACTTTGGAAGATGCCAAGGCACTTGGTCTGATTTCTGAAGGCTATGCCGATCCTGTAGATGCAATCAAAGGTGCAGATCTGATTGTTCTGGCTTTGCCGGTACGTGCCACACAAAAAGTACTTGAGCTGATTCAGCCGTATTTGACGGAAAATGTCATTATTACTGATGTGGGAAGTACCAAAGGTAATGTGGTCGATGCGGCTAAAGCGGTCTTTGGTGACCAGCTTCCAGCAGGTTTTGTGCCGGGTCATCCGATTGCAGGTGCAGAGCATACCGGTGTACATGCAGGAAAAGTCGATCTATTTGCCAATCACAAGGTAATTTTGACGCCACTGCCAAGCAGTAGCGATTGGGCCGTGGAGAAGCTGATTCAACTGTGGCAAGCGGCCAAAGCCGAAGTGATTTGCATGGATGTGGACAAGCACGATGAAGTGCTGGCACATACCAGTCATCTTCCGCATTTAATGGCATTTAATCTGGTCGAACAACTGGCCAAACGTGAAGACAACTTAGACATATTTCGTTATGCTGCCGGTGGCTTCCGTGATTTCTCGCGGATTGCCGCCAGTGATCCACAAATGTGGCATGACATCTTTTTTGCCAACAAAAAAGCAGTTCTGAATGCCGTAGATGGCTTTGAACAGCAGCTCGCGATGATTCGCAAATTGATCGAAGATGAAGATTCCCAAGCATTGATGGGCTTATTGGGTCATGCGCAGGCAGCTCGCCAGCATTTCAACCATATGCTCGCCAAGAAACCTTTCATGGAGAAAAATAAAGTGACACAACAATTTACCATTCAGCCGGGTGCCAAGACATTTCAAGGTAAATTTACCGTGCCAGGTGACAAATCTGTGTCACATCGCTCGATCATGTTTGGTGCCATCGCTGAAGGTACAACACATGTGACTGGTTTCCTTGAAGGTGAAGATGCACTGGCAACTTTGCAGGCTTTTCGTGATATGGGCGTCAGCATCGAAGGCCCTAAAAATGGTGAAGTCACCATTCATGGCGTCGGTATGCATGGTCTTAAAGCGCCACAGTCTGCCATTTATATGGGCAACTCAGGTACTTCAATGCGTTTGCTGTCCGGTATGCTGGCAGCGCAGAAATTTGATTCAGTGATGACCGGTGATGCATCCCTATCTAAACGCCCAATGGAACGTATTGCCAAGCCTTTACGTGAAATGGGTGCACTGATTCAGACCACGGGTGAACGTGGAACTCCGCCTGTCTCGATTACAGGCAACCAGCAACTACAAGGCATTCAGTACGATTTGCCAATGGCATCAGCGCAGGTAAAATCAGGTATTTTGCTGGCGGGCCTATGGGCAAATGGCGAAACCGCAGTGACTGAACCTGAACCAACCCGTGACCATACTGAGCGTATGTTGCGTGCATTTGGTTATGAGGTGAAAACCGAAGGCAATCGTATTTCATTACAAGGTGGTGGAAAGCTGGTCGGAACCAATATCCAGGTGCCATCTGATATTTCTTCTGCGGCCTTCTTTATGGTCGGCGCTGCGATTACTGAAAATTCGGATGTGACCTTAGAGGCTGTTGGTATCAACCCGACCCGTACTGGCGTGATCGAAATCCTGAAACAGATGGGTGCGGACATTACCGTTGAAAATGAACGCATTGCTGGCGGTGAACCGATTGCAGATATCCGTATTCGTGGTACGCGTACGCTTAAAGGCATTCATATGCCTGAAGATCAGGTGCCATTGGCGATTGATGAATTCCCGGCGCTGTTTATTGCTGCTGCCTGTGCCGAAGGTCAGACGATTTTGACCGGTGCTGCCGAGCTTCGCGTAAAAGAATCGGACCGTATTCAGGTGATGGCAGATGGCCTGCAAACCATGGGCATTGACTGTACCCCAACTGAAGATGGCATTATTATCGAAGGGAAGGGCAAATCAGGTGACTGGTCGCCAATCTTTACCGGTGGTGAAATTGAATCGCATCATGATCATCGCATTGCAATGAGTTTTTCGATTGCCGGTTTACGTAATTCGGAGCAGATCAAGATTGTCGGTACGGAAACGGTAGCCACCAGTTTCCCGACCTTTACAGAACTGACCTCAATTGCAGGTTTGCCTATTCAAGTTTCAGAATAATTTTTAAAATTATGTGAAACAGCCAAGCTTTTGCTTGGCTGTTTTGTTTATATTGCTTATGCTAAACCCATACAAGAAAAAAGCCATTAGGATGTAGCGATGCGAAAATTAAAATTCATGGCCAATACACAAAGCCAGCAACCCCGGGATGGTCAGGAAACCCAGGAATATGTAGCGCATTTTCTTGCCGAAACATTAGGTAAACATGGCTTTCAGACCTTAAGTCAAAGTGGTGCTCAGGTTGCGGTGAGCGTGGATGAACATGCATTGCCCTTATCTGTGAGTTGTGAAACCAGAGATGAGCAGGGGCATCTGGTCTGTGAAATTGCCTCATATCCTGAAGAAGAACAAGATTGGCTCGATCGTATTGCCGAACGAAGTCTGCTCAATCAGCTTGCACAAGCAGTAGAAAGCTCGCTCAAAGAGCAGGAAAGCTTTAGCGAGTTTGAATGGAAGAACTAATTCATAACTCCACTATAATTTGATCTCAACGCCAAAGTGAGTGTCTGATACTCAGCTAGTTTCGTGCATCAGATGCATGAGAAGCTTATGCCGCGATTATCCCAAGTTTGACGCGTTTTATGACATGGGGTCTGCCAGAATCTGAACAAGAATTTGCAACAATATGGCAAAAATGGCTAGAGAATATGGCAGCTCATGAAGAATATGTGTTTGTGATACGCCATGCGGAAAGTCTGAAATTTATGGGGCTTTGTGGTTTAGATCGTTTAAAGGATGAAGTGCTATAGCTTGGAATTTGGATCAAGGAAAGCCCGCATGGTCATAAATATGGTTGTGAAACGGTTGATGCTCTGGTTGGTTATGCCCTTGATGACTTAAATCGTCAGCGATTAATTTATCCTGTAGCCGAAGAAAATTGAGCGAGCCGAAAAGTCGTTGAACGTTTGGGTGGAAAGATTGTTGATATAGTACAACAAGCTAAATGTCGGGCAGTGATTTATCACTTAGCTGAAAAACTGCTGTGAAAAGCATAAAAAACCCATCATCTGATGGGTTGTATTATCTAGCCAAGCGCTAAGTAGCGAGTCATTGCAATCCGCAATTGCTTTAAATAGCCGGTAAAGAAATGATTGGCACCAGGCAATACGGTCACTAAATGACGCTGTGGTTTTGCCCATTCAATCATATCCGACAGCAGGGTTACTTCATCACCCTCACCATGAATGAACAGAATATCACCTTTAATTGCTGGCGTAACATAATGGCGAATACCGGCAACGGTTGCAGTTGGCAGGCCACATAAAATAGTTTGTTTGGGTTGCAGTTCTACAGGTAAGGCTGCATAGCTCTTTGCCATGACATGCGCACCAAAACTAAAACCGCCCGCATAAAAAGACAGCCCAATATGCTGACTGCGAGCAAACCGAATGATTTCTAATACATCATCCGTCTCACCGAAGCCCTCGTCGTGTATACCTTCACTCTGACCAGAACCGCGAAAACTCGGACGATACACAACACAGCCACGTTCCATATACATTTGTGCCAATAGAACGGGAACCTTGTGTTGGGGCGTACCACCTTGCAAGGGATGGGGGTGACAAACTACCGCGAATCCTTTCACTTCACCCTGAGGATAATCCACAAAAACTTCAATCTGACCCGCAGGTCCTTGAAGGAAAATTTGCTCGGACATATAAATACCGATGATTAACAGGAGAATCGCGCATTTTAACGATTATGGTGAATAAAAACATGAATTGGAATTAAAATAAGCAGACTGATATAGTTTGATTAATCATTTTTTGACCAGGTTGCCATGCTCGCTTTAATTTCTCCAGCCAAAACGCTCGATTACGATACCCCATTACCCACTGACCAATTTACTCAAGCCAGATTATTAGAACATTCGCAGGATTTGATCAAAGCTTGTCGCACACTTTCTGCAACAGAAATTTCCAGTTTGATGAGTGTCAGTGAAAAAATTGCCAATTTAAATACAGCACGTTTCCAGGACTGGCAACCAGATTTTAATTTAGCCAATGCACGTCAGGCTATTTTTGCCTTTAAAGGAGATGTCTATACCGGTCTGGATGCTTATAGCTTCAAGCAGGAAGATCTGCACTTTGCACAACAGCATTTGCGTATGTTGTCTGGTTTATATGGGCTTTTGCGTCCCTTGGATCTGATGATGCCATATCGTCTGGAAATGGGAACCAAATTGGCCAATTCTCGCGGGCATAACTTATACGAGTTCTGGGCACATCACATCACTGATCTGATCAATCAAGATTTAGCCGCAGCCCAGTCTGAGATCTTGGTGAATATTGCTTCTGATGAATATTATAAATCGGTGAACGAGCGCAAAATTCAGGCAGAGATTATCAAGCCAGTATTTCTGGATCAGAAAAATGGTAAATATAAAGTGATTAGTTTCTATGCTAAAAAAGCACGTGGTTTGATGGCACGTTTTATTGTTGAAAATAGAATTGAACGTGCCGAAGAACTCAAAGCATTCAATACCGATGGCTATTATTTTGATGCCGATAGTTCACTTAAAGGTGAATTGGTATTTAAACGTGATGAACAAATCAGTGCATAAATAACGTTATTCCGCTACCGCATAGAATAATTGGTTTCTAGGCGGTATTGGGAGCTATGAGTATTGGAAATGTTATTTATCCAGCTTTAATCGTTTTTTAAATATTGAGTGTCACGGGGGAGTTGATTGGCTGCACTTCGGTACAAATGTGATTTTTAGCGTCTTTCGCAAATTTTAAGTTAGATAAAAAATTAGAATTATCGCTGAACTCATTGAAATAATGCGTAAAATCTCATCTATTGAATTTTTTTTACAGAAAATTGAAACTGATATTTCTGGGAAAAGCTGAATAAAATAGCTCAAGTTAATATATTTTAAATCAGGGAATTTTCATTAATTTTTATATTTTTATTTTCAATAGAAATTTTTATTTAAACAAATAAGTATTTAATATTCAAATATTTAATTTATTAACTTTGGGGAGCATTTAGCGCAATAGATTTTTGAGAAAGAATGAAAAATTAATTAAGTAATAATAAATAAAGCGATAGAAAAATATCGCTAAACGGTTCAAGAAGTGCATTCTATCGGGTTAAATGTAAAGTAAGTCACAAGTTTATTAGGTTTTTTGTTAGCATAATTGCACAGTGTTACAAAGCAGAATAATAAAAATGAAAATACATGCTATTCCTGTTTTTGTGTTAATGGTCAGTGTATTAGGATTCTGCGTGCATAAACAGGCAGAAATCAGAAAATACGAAAAAATCCGTCATGTCTTGAATGAAGCGCGTGACTCCAGCAAATTGTTAGACTCTAATCGGCATCGACATTAACACATACATCAATTTTCTTTTTTTCAATTTAGCGTAATTAATAAAATTAACTCAATAATAAGTATAATAAAATATTAAAAATATTCGAATTAAATAGATTGATTTTAAATAAAGTATAAAATCAAAGAAGCAATCAGAAATCAATGTGTTATAATTTGCCACCTATAAAGATGAAGCAAACTTCATCTTTCTAAGCATTTGATTTATATCATTAAATAGAGCTGCATAAAAGTTATGCAGCTTTTTTGTTTAGATTTTTTGGGGTTTTTATAGCATAGCCCTGGGGCTGTAAGCTGTTCAAACATTTGAACCCGTCAAATGGCTATACTGGCATATTCGTTGCTAACACATCCTCAAAATAAATGAATTTTTTGTGAAATTTCATTTATTTGACGGCGTGCTTGAAGCATAAAGTTTACTCAATAGGGGCTAGGTCATGACGACTCCTAATCCATCTTCAGAAAATATGCTTGAACGTCTGTTTAAACTGAGTGAAAACAAAACCAGTTTCCGTACAGAAGTTCTGGCTGGTGTAACTACATTCTTAACCATGTGTTACATCATTATTGTCAATCCAATGATCTTGTCCGAAACAGGGATGGATCATGGGGCTGTCTTTGTAGCAACCTGTCTTGCAGCTGCGATTGGCTGTTTAGTCATGGGCCTGATTGCGAATTATCCAATTGCGCTGGCGCCAGGCATGGGCTTAAATGCCTTCTTTACCTATTCTGTATGTCTGGGAATGGGGGTGCCTTGGCAAACCGCCTTGGGTGCAGTTTTTGTTTCAGGTCTGGTCTTTATTGCCATTAGCCTGTTTAAAATACGTGAAGCCATTGTCAATGCAATTCCAATGTCGCTCAAGCTCGCGATTGGTGGTGGTATTGGCTTGTTCCTGGCATTGGTGGCACTGAAAAATGCCGGAATTATTGTGGATAATCCAGCCACACTGGTGGGCTTGGGTGATCTGAAACAACCTTCTGTATTATTAGCACTTTTTGGCTTTTTGTTGGTTGTGGTAATGCACCAGTTTAAAGTCCGTGGTGCGATTATCATCAGTATTCTGGTGGTGACTGCCATTGCAACGGCACTAGGTTATAACGAATTCCAAGGTGTAGTGGGTCATATTCCATCGCTGGCTCCAACATTCATGCAAATGGATTTTGAAGGCCTCTTTACTGCCAGTTTAATTGGGGTGATTTTTGTTTTCTTCCTGGTCGATCTGTTTGACTCTACCGGGACGTTGGTCGGTGTTTCGCATCGTGCAGGTCTGTTAAAAGACGGGAAATTACCACGTTTGAAGAAAGCCTTATTTGCTGACTCATCAGCGATTGTTGCTGGTGCGGCACTGGGTACTTCTTCAACTACGCCTTATATTGAATCTTCTGCGGGTGTGGCAGCAGGTGGTCGTACCGGTCTAACCGCCGTGGTGGTTGGATTACTATTTATTGCCTGTTTATTCCTGGCACCGCTTGCACAATCAGTTCCGAGTTTTGCCACTGCGCCAGCATTGTTATTTGTTGGTGTGTTGATGATTCAGGGTATCGTCCATATTGACTGGGAAGATATTACTGAGGCAGTACCGGCATTTTTAACCATCGTATTTATGCCATTTACCTATTCGATTGCGGATGGTATTGCGATGGGCTTTATCAGCTATGCACTGATCAAGTTGTTGACTGGTAAGGCTGCGACTGTACCGTATATGGTCTGGATTATTGCTGTTCTATGGACGCTTAAATTCGCACTGTTTGGTGGCTAATTTTTCTACATTCAGAAAGGGTGTAAACTGAGTTTGCGCCCTTTTTTATTATTTAAAGGTTTCACGAGGAGAAGTGATGAACCGTCTTGAGTTGATTCGCGCTTTGCCAAAAGCCGAGCTTCATGTTCATATTGAAGGCACTTTTGAGCCTGAGCTAATGTTTGCAATCGCTCAGCGTAATCAGATTGCCATCCCGTATAAATCTGTCGAGGAAGTTAAGCAGGCTTATAATTTCCATAATCTTCAGTCCTTCCTGGATATTTATTATGCCGGGGCCAATGTACTGATCCATGAACAGGACTTTTATGACCTGGCTTGGGCCTATTTTGAAAAATGTGCCGAAGACAATGTGGTGCATACAGAAATGTTCTTCGATCCGCAAACGCATACCGACCGTGGAATTGCTTTTGCGACCGTCATCAATGGCCTGCAAAAAGCCTGCGATGATGCCAAGGCCAAGCTTGGAATCAGCTCACATTTGATCATGTGTTTCCTGCGTCATTTAAGTGAAGAGGCGGCCTTTGAAACGCTGGAGCAGGCATTGCCCTATAAAGACCAGATTATTGCGATTGGTCTGGATTCAAGTGAAGTCGGGCATCCACCTTCTAAATTTGAACGTGTCTTTGCCAAAGCGCGTGAAGTAGGGTTTTTGGTCGTAGCACATGCGGGCGAAGAAGGCCCGGCAGAATATGTCTGGGAAGCTCTGGATTTACTGAAAGTTAATCGTATTGATCATGGGGTGCGTTCAGAAGAAGATTCTGAGTTAATGCAACGGTTGATTCGCGAAAAAATGCCCTTAACGGTGTGCCCGCTGTCAAATCTGAAGCTTTGTGTGGTCGAGGATATGCAGCAGCATAATATCCGTCGTCTCTTGCAGCAGGGTGTCCATGTTACAGTCAACTCAGATGATCCATCCTATTTTGGTGGCTATATGAATGACAACTTTATTGCCATTGCTGAAGCGCTAGACTTGAGTAACGAGGAATTAAAGCAGTTGGCAACGCACTCCTTTGAAGCGTCGTTTATTCCAGAGGCTGAAAAAGAGAAATGGATCAACCAGATCCGTGCCTTGATTTAAGTTTTTACAAAAGGCAGAGTTCGCTCTGCCTTTATCATTTTTATAGGCCAATATGAAATTGAAAAGTTTAATTCTGCTCCTCAGCATATTGTTGATTTCTGCCTGTTCTAGTGCGGATATGACATTGACACAACGTACTTTAAAACCTTTGATTGAATATCAATGCAGTAAAGAGCTGCAAAATTCCAAAGTTTGGAAAGTTTCGACCTACTTAATGCAGGACACCAGTAAAGTTGAACTTGAGAAAAATGTGTGTTCATGTGTAGGTGAGCATGCGTTAAAAGATGTGCCTGCCAAAACTTTGTTAAAAGCCACAGTTGATGAAACAGCCAAAAAAGAACTGACGCAAAAAGCGATTGCAAACAGTCTCAGAAGTTGTCTCAAGGAATTTATTTAATGAAACAGCCTGCAAGCACAGACTGAGAACATTATTTAGCCCATATTAATGGTCTAATTATTTATCCTGTTGGGTCATACTTTTTAATACATGATCTTTATCGATAAAATGATGTTTAAAGGCTGCGGCAATATGGCCAACCAGTAGAACGCCGACTGCCCAGGAAAGCCAGATATGCAAGGGCTTAACAATAGCGGTCACAGCCGAGTTTTCGGCAATGAGGGGTGGCAGGTTAAATAAATACAGCACCGGTGCTGGATAACCCAAACTCCAACTATACAAACAACCTGTAAGGGGTAGGGCAATCAGCATGAAATACAGCGCCAGATGACCAGCATGTGCCAACGTTTTCATCCGCGGTGACATACTCTCAGGCAGTGACGGCGCCGGATGGGTATAGCGCCAGAAAATTCGAACAACGAGCAGGAAAATAATGGTGGTTGCAATATTTTTATGCAGTGAAATCACATCACCCTTAAAGCTGCCATCAACCTCATAACTTAAAAAATTACCACTATAAAAACCGATGAGCCAGGCCGCAATAAAAATAACCGCCATGATCCAATGCAGCCATTGCGCTGTTCGTGTGTAATACAGTGATTTATTCATCTAGATATTCCGTTGCTCTTCAATAAGGCCGAACCTTAGCAAAGGGTGAATCAATTCAGCAATTCCAAATCTGCAACGCTATGGTGGCTTTCATGCAACATCTATTAAATTGGTTGGCTGTAGATTAAACATGCTTAGTGATTTTTAGATTTCTTATTCAGGTGAATTTCGGCACAATAGCGACAGTCTTCATCTATGAATGAATAAGGAATATATCTGTGAAAAAATTATTGGCTGTACTTGCACCACTGACTCTGGTTTTATCAGCGTGTACAGCGACAGGCACTTCTGAGGCGCCAAGTACCACTCAACAACTGGGCGGCACTGCGCTTAAAATCGCGATCAATGCAAAATGCACCACTGAACTGAATAATATTCTAGCGTGGCAAACGGCAACACGTTTAATGACCACAACACAAAAGCAAAATATCCAGTCTGAAATTTGTGGCTGTGTCAGCGAAAAAGCACCGCAAAATGTGACAGCGGTTGATTTGGCGACTGCTGCGATTGATCCGGTGGCACGTACCACAATCGTGGGCAATGTGGTTGCAAAAACCATTAACGCTTGTGTGGCTGAAGCTGTAAACTAAGCCAAGATTAAATTGAAATAGGCTGACAGGTTCAGCCTATTTTTTATGGGAAATGACATGAAAATTGCTGGTGTAGATGAAGCAGGGCGTGGACCGCTGGTCGGTTCAGTGGTGGCGGCCGCGGTAATTTTAGATCCAAATAACCCGATTGAAGGTTTAAATGACTCTAAAAAACTGACTGAAAAGAAACGTGAAAAACTTTTTATCGAAATTCAGGAAAAAGCGCTGGCTTGGGCAATTGCTGAGGCGTCAGCAGCAGAAATTGATGAGCATAATATTCTGCAGGCATCCTTACTGGCAATGCGCCGTGCTGTAGAAGCTTTAGCGATTCAACCTGAGCATGTGCTGGTCGATGGCAATAAAGTCCCTCAGGGGCTAACGATGAGCTGTGACGCGATCATTGGTGGCGATGCTTTGCATGCAGAAATTTCTGCTGCTAGTATTCTGGCCAAAGTTACCCGTGATCATCAAATGATTGAGATGGATCTAAAGCATCCACAATTTGGTTTTGCCAAGCACAAGGGCTATCCAACCAAAGCACATTTTGAAGCGATTGCCTTGCATGGGGTGATTGATGAGCACCGTCGTAGTTTTGGGCCGGTAAAAAAGGTAGTTGCAGCATTGCTGGAACAGCAGGGCGCAGAACTTTAATTCTTATTTAATTTAAAGGTTCTGAATATTGAAATGTGTATTCATTAAAGTATAGATCAATTAAAAGCGGCTTCAAAGCCGCTTTATGATTTACACAAAAATTAACGGTTAAAGTTATTTTGTGTTTGGTTTTCATCTTCATACGAAGGTTGGAAATCCTGATCGATATGCTGAAGATGTTCATGCATTGCACGTTCATGCTGGATACGCTGGTAAATCTCTTCACGGTGCACAGAGACTTCTTTCGGAGCATTGACCCCAATACGAACCTGATTACCTTTTACACCAAGCACAGTCACGCTGACTTGGTCTCCAATCATTAAAGTTTCCCCGACACGTCGAGTCAAAATCAGCATGTTTCTCTCCTTGCAAAATGCAAAACCTGCAATCTATTGAATATAAAACAAAAACACAACCAAAAATTAAAAAATAAAATCTGGATAGAAATTCTGTCATCTGGGTGAAAGATTTTAATCTATCTCAGTTTTTTAAAAATCCTCAGGCTTAATATAACAGAGCCACTATAAAAAAAACTATAGTGGCTCTGAATTTTTGTAGAGATTTATAGAATACTGTCAAACAATGACAATATTTTGTCATTCCTCTTAAGCGCGTACGCTTGATTCACCTTGTTCGCGGTCTAGACCGAAGGCGGTATGCAGTGAACGAACTGCAAGTTCCAGATAGTTTTCTTCAATAATCACTGAAATTTTGATTTCAGAAGTAGAGATCATCAGGATGTTAATACCTTCAGCTGCCAGTGCGGTAAACATTTTGCTTGCAACACCTGCATGTGAACGCATGCCTACACCGACGATAGAAACTTTGACGATATCTGAACGGGTAGCGACTTCACGTGCACCAATTTCCTGAGCGGTTGCTTCGAGAATGGCTTTGGCCTTGTTCAATTCGCTGCGGTTGACTGTAAAAGTAAAATCAGTCGTACCATCTTCTTCAACGTTCTGGATAATCATATCCACTTCAACATTGGCATCACCAATCGGGCACAAAATTTTAGAGGCGATGCCCGGTTCATCAGGTACACCTAAAATCGTTAATTTTGCTTCGTCACGGTTAAATGCGATACCGGAGATAATTGGCTGTTCCATATTGTCTTCCAATTCAGTCGTAATAAGTGTACCCACGTTTTGCTTAAATTCTTCGTCGAATGCGCCATCATTGTCATTGTCGAAGCTGGATAATACGCGTAAAGGTACTTGATATTTACCGGCAAATTCAACTGCACGAATTTGCAGGACTTTTGAACCCAGTGACGCCATTTCAAGCATTTCTTCAAAGGAAATACGATCAACTTTCTTGGCTTTGGGTGCAACACGTGGATCAGTGGTATACACGCCATCAACGTCTGTATAAATCTGGCATTCATCGGCTTTTAGTGCAGCAGCAATCGCGACACCTGAAGTATCAGAACCGCCGCGGCCTAAAGTGGTGGTATTGCCATGCTCGTCAAAACCCTGAAAACCTGCAACTACAAGTACACGGCCAGCATCCAGATTCGAGTTCAGGACTTCAGTATCAATTGATTCGATACGTGCCTTATTGAATGAGCTGTCGGTTTTCATGCCAACCTGGCGACCTGTCAGTGATTTTGCTTCAACGCCAATAGAGTTGAGCGCCATCGCTAACATAGAAATCGTAACCTGCTCACCCGTAGAGACCATCTGGTCTAGTTCACGTGGGTCAGGGGTTTCGGTAATGGCTTTCGCGAGAGCAAGCAGACGATTGGTTTCGCCACTCATCGCTGATACAACCACAACCACCTTGTGGCCATGGTCATGCCAGCGTTTCACACGACGAGCAACATTTAAAATGCGCTCGGGAGTACCCATAGAGGTACCGCCATATTTTTGAACGATTAGTGCCATAGTTGTTCCATATAAGCCATGACCCTGATAGTCCTATCAGGGTCAGTTACACAAAATTGAAGTTTTATTTTGCTGCCAGCCAGGCAGTTAAATCTGCCATCACCGGAGCAAACTTCTCGTTAAGTGGCGCGCCACCTTGTGCCAAGTCAGGTTTACCACCACCTTTACCACCCAGCTCAGTTGCCAGATGTTTGATGATGTCACCCGCTTTTATAGATGCAGTAAAGTCTTTTGCTACAGATGCGATCAAGCTCACCTTGTCACCCTCTACACCTGCAAGCACAATGACTGCATTTTCTAATTTTGATTTCACACCGTCATGCAGGTTGCGTAGTGCTTTCGCATCCATATTTTCAACGGTTGTAATCAAGGTTGCACGACCTGCAATGGTTTGAACTTGGCTTAGAAGTTCACCGGCTTGCAGGCTAGCAAGTTTCTGATTCAGTTGTTCGATCTGTTTTTGCAAGCCAGAGGCAGTATCAACTAACGCTTCAACTTTTTCTAAAGTCTGGTCTTTTTGCGCTTTGAGCAAACCGTTAATCGTATTGATGTCACGATCGGCTTTTTGTGCAACTTCAACTGCTTTGGTGCCTGTCACTGCTTCAATACGACGTATACCTGCTGCAACACCACCTTCAGAAGTGATCTTGAACAGACCGATGTCACCGGTACGTTTTACGTGAATACCACCGCAAAGCTCGATGGAGAAATTTTTCTCTTCAATCACTGAACCCATCGACAATACACGGACTTCGTCACCGTATTTTTCGCCGAACAGCATCATCGCGCCTTTGGCTTTGGCAGATTCAATATCCAGCAGTTCAGTAGACACCGCAGTATTGGCAATTACTTCAGCATTGACCAGACGTTCAATTTCTTGCAGCTGTTCAAAGCTAACCGGTTGATCATTGGCAAAGTCAAAACGTAACACATCAGATGCGACCAATGAACCCTTTTGTTGTACATGTGAGCCCAGAATTTGACGCAGCGCAGCATGTAGTAGGTGAGTTGCAGAGTGGTTGCGTGCAGTTGCTGCACGAATCTCGGCTTGCACTGTTGCTTCTACATTTTGAGTAACTTTCAAGTTACCCATGGTCACGATGCCTTGGTGTACAAATGCACCACCAGATTTTTTCGTGTCCTGAACTTCGAAAATCCCGGTATAGTTTTTGAAAATACCTGTATCACCGATTTGACCACCGCTTTCTGCATAGAAAGGAGTCTGGTTGAGTACGATTAAAGCTTCGTCGCCTTCAACGACTTCATCTACTTGCTCGCCATCTTTATAGATTGCGATGATTTGGCCTTCGCCTGCAGTTGCATCATAACCATCAAATTGAGTTTCGCCTTCAACTTTGACAACACTGTTGTAATCGATCGCGAATTTACCTGCATCACGCGCACGTTGACGCTGTGCTGCCATTTCAACTTCAAAGCCAGCTTCGTCAATGCTTAAGTCACGTTCACGTGCGATATCCGCAGTTAAGTCCGTCGGGAAACCGTAAGTGTCGTAAAGTTTGAAAACCACTTCACCCGGAATCACAGAACCTTTTAATTGTGCCAATTCGCCTTCAAGCAATTTCAAACCTTGCTCAAGTGTTTTGGCAAATTGTTCTTCTTCTTTGAGCAGTTGAGCTTCGATACGTGCTTGTTGTGCTGCAAGTTCTGGATATGCTTCGCCCATCACTTCAATAAGCGGCTGCAACATTTTATGGAAGAATGAACCGGTCGCACCCAGTTTGTTACCGTGACGCACTGCACGGCGGATGATACGACGCAGTACATAACCACGACCTTCATTTGATGGATTTACGCCATCAGCAATCAGGAATGAACATGAACGTGCATGGTCAGCAACCACTTTAAGTGAAGCAGGGTATTGTACAGGTGTGCCTTTTTCAGCCGCTTCAGCTTCAAGTGCAGTAGTATCCAGACCAATGATCTCAGCCGCAGATTTGAGTAAGTGCTGGAACAAATCGATTTCGTAGTTTGAGTTGACATGCTGTAAAACTGCAGAAATACGCTCAAGACCCATACCAGTATCTACAGAAGGCGCTGGAAGCGGATGAAGTACGCCATCACTCGTGCGGTTAAACTGCATGAAAACGTTGTTCCAGATTTCAATGAAACGGTCGCCATCTTCTTCAGGTGTGCCCGGCAGGCCACCCCAGATGTGATCGCCATGGTCAAAGAAAATTTCAGAACATGGGCCGCAAGGACCTGTGTCGCCCATCGCCCAGAAGTTATCTGATGCGTATTGACCACCTTTGTTGTCACCAATACGGATAATGCGAGATGCATCTAGGCCGATTTCTTTGTTCCAGATGTCGAATGCTTCGTCATCGGTATGATAAACAGTGGCATAAAGCTTATCTTTAGGTAGCGCTAACCAGTCATCGCCCGTCAAAAAATCCCAGGCAAATTTGATCGCATCACGTTTGAAGTAATCACCAAATGAAAAGTTACCTAACATTTCAAAGAAGGTATGGTGACGCGCGGTATAACCGACATTATCCAAGTCGTTGTGTTTACCACCTGCACGTACGCATTTTTGTGATGATACGGCACGGACATAATCGCGTTTTTCTAGACCTAAGAAGCAATCTTTAAACTGGTTCATACCCGCATTGGTGAACAGTAAAGTTGGATCATTGGCGGGTACTAGTGAACTCGACGCGACACGTGTATGCCCTTGCGATTCAAAGTAACGCAAAAATGCTTCACGAATTTCAGCTGATGTCATAAAACGAGTACTCACAACCAAGTCACTCCATAATTTCCGATTTGGCTAAAACACCACAGTCTGACAAGCACATGAGAGCTCTGCTGCAATGCGGGGCTTAAAAATTTAAAACGCCAAATTATAACGGAAAAAGCGGTATGCACCAATCATTTTAAAACCAATTGCCAAGGAATTATTGACTCGGGTTTAGTGCTGAATTCATAAAATGAATTTTCTATTCAGAACAATTCGGTTATATCCATCTATTTACACAGCATCAGAATTTTAAAAGATCTGAATACTGGGCGATGTATCAGAAATAAAATAATCGAAAATCAATATTTTCACTGAAGTTTTTCATGTACTGCGCAAGAAATCCTTTAACATAGAGGAGTTTTAAAATAGGCATATAAAAGGTTGAGTCATGCAACGAGTGGCAATCAATGGATTTGGGCGTATTGGACGTAATGTATTGCGTGCCTGGTTTGAAAATCCGAAAGATTTTAAATTTGAAATCGTTGCCATTAACGATATTGCTGATGTTGAAACCTTAATTCATCTGTTTAAATATGACTCAACCCATGGCCGTTTTCCGGGACAGGTAGACGTCAGCTATGATGCCGAACATATTTATCTGCATCTCAGCTATCAGGATGCCAGCTTAAAAGTTCAGGTTTTGTGTGAAGCCAACCCGGCGCAGCTTCCCTGGCAAAAACTTGAAGTAGATGTAGTGCTGGAATGTACCGGGCTGTTCCGTTCCCGTGCAGCTGCGACCCAGCATATTGAGGCAGGGGCGAAACGGGTGATTATTGGAGCAGCACCCTTTGATACTGTCGATGCTGCGATTGTGTATGGTATCAATCATCACGAAGTTAAAGCCACCGACCAGATCATTTCCAGTGTGTCCTGTACCACTCAGGCCCTAGTACCGCTGGTCAAAATCCTCGATGATGCTTTTGGCATCAGCAGTGCGTTAATGACCGAAATCCATGCGGTGACCGCAGATCAATCTGTGCTGGATCAGGCGCATCGCGATCTGCGTCGTGCACGGGCAGCAGGACACAATATTATTCCCACCACATCCAGTGCGCTGGGTGCATTAAAGCGGGTTATGCCAAAAATGGAAGATCGGATTGACGGTTATTCAATTCGGGTGCCGACCATTAATGTCGCAGCAATTGACCTGACCTTTGTTTCCCAGTCACCGATTACCGATCATAAACTGAATGAAGTGTTAATTAAGGCGGCGCGACAGGATTTTGCCGAAATCATGTCAGTGACGGATGAACCTTTGGTGTCGAGTGATTTTAATCATTCCCCTTATTCCTTGATCGTTGACCTGACCCAAACCCTAGTGGTGGGACAACAGGCCAAGGTCTTTGCCTGGTATGACAATGAATGGGGTTATGCCAACCGCTTGCTGGATTTATGTGAATCTTTTCATTAAGTTTGACTTTGCTAAGCCTGAAAAGTGCCGATATACGGTGCTTTTTTTGCTTTAAACATTCTTGATATGCGTTGTTTTAATAGAATTTGCGCGTAATTGATCGAAAAGCAGCGTGAGTGCTTGAATTATTTGCATCATCTGCATGATTTTTCGTTAAGATAAAGCCAATAAAATGAAATAAGAGCAAGCATATGATGTTGGTTTGGGGATTTATTATACTGCTCACATTGGCAGTGATTTTTCTAATCTGGCTGCAGTTCAATCAGAATGATGGTTCAGGTGTCGTGGAGGGCGTGCCGGTAGAAGAGAAAGTCGCGCATCTGGAAGAAAATTTAAAAAAGACCCTGGAAATTATGCAGGACTTGGCTAAAAAAATGCATGTACAGCAGGAAGTGCTGGATCAGACCACAACCAAACTGCAGCAGGTCGAGTTGCAAAATGCAGAGCTGGTCAGCCTGCTCACCAAGGTCGTAGACCCACAGAAATAAACAGAATCCCTTTAGAAATCATATAAAGAATTCTGTTTGAGGGCTAGACGAGAAGAGTTCTTAAGACGGCTGCAGACACCATGCTGATGGCAACTGTGGGGAGCAAGCCAAAACGCGTAGCGGCAAACAGAGTTAAAGCCAAAGCGATCAGATCTGCAGGGTTGTCGCGTACAAAATACGGTGCAATGACTGAAATCAGGACACAGCCGGGTACAACGTCCATGATTTTACGCTGACGTTGTGTCAGCGGTTTGTTTTTTAATAAGACATAGCCCAAGATCCGGGTTAAATAGGTGGTCGCAGCAATCAGGATAATAGCCACCAAGGTGCTCATCTGGATCATGTTTGATCCTCTTGAATCAGGAAAAATGCCGAAGCGATTCCAGACAAGGCGCCAATCGGCACATACCAGCCAGCAGGCAAATATAAATAAGCCAGAGCAGCACAGATCAGGCTTACTAGCCATGGCCGGGCTGCACTCAAGCCTTTCCACATGCTTTGCATCAACACCAGAAATACAGCAGGAAAGGCCATATCAAAGCCCCAGCGGTTGATATCGCCTAAAACAGGTCCAAGCATCGCGCCCAGTGTGGTAAAACCGACCCACATCAGATAAAGACAGAAACATAAACCGGCATAGTAGGGCATGCTAAAAGCAGCCCGATAGCCCTGCTGGGCCTGCTTTCTTTGCGCATCCGCCAGACTTAAGGCCCAGCTTTCATCAACCATAAAAAACAGGGCCGGCAATACTTTGCGATTCGGGAGATGTTTTAAATACGGAACTAGGCTTGCACCCATCAGCAAATGCCGGCTATTCACCAAAAAGGTAATAAACAGCAGCATGAACAAATTGGGTGGACTGGTCCAGACTTCCAGAATGGCAAATTCAGAACCGCCGGCAAAATTGAGTCCAGTCAGCAAAGGCACTTCCAGCACACTGAAATTTTTCTGAATCGCAGTCGCACCTAGCACCAAAGCAAAGGGAATAATTCCTAAAAGCATAGGAATAGAATCTTTCATGCCGCGCTGAAATTCGCTGAAATCTGTATGTGCGAGCGCGGGCGTACTGCTTTGTCTGAGCAAAAGCATGTCAGTGACCTGAGGACTTTAATATTGAGCCGTATTTTATAGCGATAATCAGGCTATTTGCTGTTGTAGTGCATGCAATTTAAATTTGATTTGGAATTAAATTGCGCTAAATTGGCTCCAAGGGGTTTTAAATACTAAAGTAACAAGATGGATCAAATTGATAAACGCATTTTGCATGAACTGCAAAAGAACGGAAAATTGCAAAATAATGAACTGGCACAACTGATTGGCCTGTCTGCATCTCCATGTTTAAGAAGAGTCAAGCAACTGGAAGATGATGGGGTCATTGAACAGTATGTCGCCTTACTCAATCCGCAAAAAGTCAATCTGGCAATGAGTGTATTTGCACGGGTTTGGCTTAAATCTCAAGAAGCCGCCGTGGTCGATCAATTTGTTGAAGCCATCAAGGAGATGCCGGAAGTGGTGGAATGCCAGTTAATGGCGGGAGATTGTGATTTCTTTTTAAGAATTGTGGTGGCTGATCTGGATGCCTACCGTAAATTTCAGATTCATCATTTGACTCAAATTCCCTGCATCCAAAGTGTAAAAACTGAAATTCCATTGCAAACGGTAAAAAGCACCACCGCATTGCCATTGGTCTAAAATGATTTTTTGTTTATAGCGCGTGCTGGTCATACACGATAAAACGCTGATAGTTGACGCAATTGTGGCTCATTGCATAAGAGAGTAAAAATTATAAAATTTTGCGATGCACAGCCAAAACTATCGTGTTAGACTAGGAGAAATCGGGTGTGCTCCCGATTTTTTTATGCGGATTCGTTCCGCGCTGACAAGAATTTAGGTTTACAACATGCCCATTTCAGAGACATGGTTATTACCTGATGGTGTAGCTGATGTATTACCAGAACAAGCGCAAGTCATTGAAAGTTTGCGCCGTAAATCACTGGATTTCCTTGCATCTCGAGGTTATCAGTTGGTGTACACGCCATTCATTGAATACATCGAATCTCTCTCTTCTCTCTCAGAATCGAATCAAGATTTAGACTTAGCCACTTTTAAAGTCATCGATCAGCTTTCTGGTCGTTTGCTTGGTGTGCGTGCCGATATGACACCACAAGTGGCGCGTATTGATGCACATGTACATCCAGTGGAAGGTGTGGCGCGTTACTGCTATGCAGGTACCGTTCTGCATACCAAACCACGCGGTTTTAATACCTCGCGTGCGCCTTTGCAGTTAGGCGCCGAACTGTTTGGTTCAGACAGCATCGATGCCGATGTAGAAATGGTCGATTTAATGATCAGTCTGATTCAGGAAACAGGTCTGGCAGACGGAATCCATCTGGACTTGGGTCATGTCGGCTTATTTCGCAGTCTGGTGGCTCAAGCAGGTTTGAACAAAGTTGCTGAACGTAAACTGTCTGATTTATATCAACGTAAGGCCTTGCCAGAGTTGGAAGAATTTACGGCAGAACTGAAATTTGGTCAGGACTTTTATGCATTGGGCCGCTATGCCAGCGATCTGGACGCATTACAGGCAAATTTAAGTGCTGAAGTGTTGACGAATCCAGCCTTCAAGCAAGCTTTTGATGCCTTACAAATTACCAAAGATCAGGTTCAAGCCCGTTGGCCAAACTTGAGTATTGGGATTGATGTGGTTGAATTGCGTTCATACCATTATCATACTGGTCTGATGTATGCAGTCTATGCACCGAATCGTGCAGCAGCACTGGCACAAGGCGGTCGTTATGATGGCATTGGTGAACATTTCGGTCGTGCGCGTCCTGCCACAGGTTTCTCTTGTGACTTATATGCGTTAAGCGCAGGTCAGTTTGACGCTGTACACGTGGTAGTTGCACCTAAAGGCACTGATGCAGAACTTCTGAAGGCGATTCAGAATATTCGCGCACAAGGCTTAAGTGTAATTCAGTTACTGGGTAATGATGATTTAAACTCGATTCCATATGCGACGCACCAGCTGGTGAATGCGAATGGTGAGTGGACAGTCAAAACGATTTAACTGCTTGGCTCAGTGTTCATGTCGCTGAGCGGGGCTTTCAACTTTAACAGCATGATGTAATGAGGCTATTATGGGCAAGAATGTTGTGGTACTTGGTACCCAATGGGGCGACGAAGGTAAAGGTAAAATCGTCGACCTGCTCACAGATCAAGCGGCAGCGGTCGTTCGTTATCAAGGCGGACATAACGCAGGTCACACTCTTGTGGTGGGTGGTAAGAAAACTGTCTTACACCTCATTCCATCAGGTATTTTACGTGAAAACGTATTGTGCTTAATTGGTAACGGTGTTGTTCTTTCTCCTGAAGCGCTCATCAAAGAGATGGACATTCTTGAAAAAGAAGGCGTTCCTGTTAAAGAACGTTTACGTATTTCTCCAAACTGTCCATTGATTCTCCCGAACCACATCGCACTTGACCAGGCGCGTGAGAAAAAACGTGGTAATGCGAAGATTGGTACGACAGGTCGTGGTATCGGTCCTGCATACGAAGACAAAGTAGCGCGTCGCGCAGTACGTGTTGCTGACCTGGTACGTGGTGGTGAACATCTTACTGCTCAGTTAACTGAACTTCTGGACTACCATAACTTCCAGCTGACTGAATACTACGGTGTTGAAGCAGTTAAACTAGAAGACGTTTTGGCACTTTGTGACGAATGGCGTAAAGTTGTTGCGCCACTGGTTGTGGACGTAACTACTGAATTGCATAACTACCGTAAAAACGGTGACAACATCATGTTTGAAGGCGCGCAAGGTTCACTTCTTGACGTTGACCACGGTACATATCCGTATGTAACTTCTTCGAATACAACTGCTGGTGGCGTAAGCTCTGGTTCAGGTCTGGGTCCTTTGCATCTTGACTATGTACTGGGTATTACCAAAGCGTACACTACGCGTGTAGGTGCTGGCCCATTCCCAACTGAGTTGGTGTATGACGCTGCAAATGACACGGGTGATGCAATTGGTAAACACCTGGGTACGATTGGTAATGAGTTTGGTGCGTCTACTGGCCGTCAACGTCGTTGTGGCTGGTTCGATGCTGAAATTCTACGTCGTTCAGTAGATGTAAACTCACTGTCTGGTATTTGCCTGACTAAACTTGATGTTCTTGATGGTTTAGAAGAAGTGAAAATCTGTGTCGGTTATGAAGCTGCAGATTCTGGTTGTGTCGGTTCTTCTGATGCGCTTGCATTCGAAACTTTAAAACCAATTTACGAAACAATGCCAGGCTGGTCTGAGTCAACTTTCGGTGCAAAATCGCTGGATCAGTTGCCACAAGCTGCATTGAACTATGTAAAACGTCTTGAGCAACTGATTGAATGTCCAATCGACATCATTTCAACCGGTCCAGACCGTGAAGAAACTATCGTTCTTCGCCACCCGTTTGATGCTTGATCTTCATTTGATTAAAGCTTGAATGATAAAACCCATCTCCGGATGGGTTTTTTATATCCAAAAACTATAAATTTGGCTCAAGACTAAAGTTGCATCGGTGCTGTGACAAAATGTGCTTTAACATAGCCGTATATAAAGAAAGAAAAAATGAGCGAAAGGATGCAAAAAAATATATCGGCGACCATGTTTTATTCATTGTTGTTCGCCATGGGCGGGGCACCCACCATCGCTATGATGATTATTCGCGCACAAACTCAAAATCCTGAGATTATTTATAATGCACTGGTCGGCCTGAGTGTCATTATTGCCTGTGTGCTGGTGCCTGTTATTTTGTTGCAAAACGCCTATTTATTTTTTAAACGTAAAGATGAAATTCTGGAACAAAAAATAAAACCCTTAAGTCAGGTTTATCTGGGCTTGAACATTATCTGTCTGATTTATTGGCTGGCGATACAGTACTTGGCTTAAAAATTACAGAATTTATAAGAAGATGGAGTAATTAAGCGTTTAGCTCCTGTATGCTTTCACTTATAATTTTTACAATGTAAATTAAGCTTGGGCTAAGGTAGAGTTGATTATAATGAAGAATAAATTTTTATTGGGTATGGCGGCTGCCGCAGCCGTGACATTGTCGGGTTGTACCACTATTGCGGATATTGCCGGGGCTGATTCTGCGACCTTAAATGCATCTGCGACACAAAGCTATAATGCCATGGTCACTGATGCCAGAAATAAAGGTCAACTGGACACCAGTTCAGCGACCTATAAACGTATTAATACCGTATTTAACCGTTTAAAGCCGATTGCGAACCAAATGAACCAGACTGGTACAGCATTCCAGTGGCAATTGGCTGTGCTCAAGTCCGATCAGGTTAATGCCTTTGTTGCACCGGGTGGTAAAGTGGTATTTTATACCGGTATTGTGAATAAGCTGAATCTGACCGATGCTGAAATTGCAGCAATTATGGGTCATGAAATGGTACATGCCTTAGAAGAGCATTCTAAGCAGAAAATTGGTGCTCAGGCGCTCACCGACCTGGCTTTAGGCATTGGTCTGAATGCAGCTGGTGTGGGCCAGGGTGGCGCAGCAGCAGCGCAATTAGGAAGTCAGATCGGGATTGGCCTGCCATACTCGCGTAATCTGGAAAGCCGTGCTGACCAGGGGGGCTTGATGCTGATGGCACGCGCAGGTTATAACCCGAATGCAGCGATTACCTTGTGGGAAAAAATGAACAAACTTGGTGGCAGTAATGGCGCAACCTTCCTGTCTACGCATCCATCGAACAGCCAGCGTATTGGACAAATGCGTCAACAGTTACCAGCAGCCATGCAGATTTATAATCAACGCAAATAATCCAGCGATTATTCTCTAAAGGGATCTCTTGATCGGATTTAAACAGCAGGGCCATGGTCCTGCTTTTTTATTCTCCATTTTAAAATGAATATTTTGGCGGCAATAAAAAAGGCAAAGTTTTCACTTTGCCTTTTTTACACTCGATCAGAAGATCTTAGTGCTGGTGACCACCTGCACCGTGTACATGACCGTGATCTAATTCTTCTTGAGAAGCTTCACGAATCGATACAATTTCAACTTCGAAAGTCAGGTCTTGACCAGCAAGCGGGAAGTTCGCATCTACAACAACATTGTCGCCTTCAACTGCTTTAACAGTTACGATTTGCACGCCGTCATCAGTTTGAGCTTGGAACTGCATACCTGCTTGAATGTTGTCTACGCCTTGGAACATTTGCGCAGGAACTTCTTGTACGAGGTCAGGGTTATATTCGCCATAACCTTCAGCAGCAGGAACATTAACAGTGAATTTTTCACCCACAGTTTTGCCTTCTAACGCGTTTTCTAAACCTGGGATGATGTTACCTGCACCGTGCAAATAGGCAAGTGGTTCACCTTGAGATTGGTCGAGAGTTTCACCCTCTGCGTTAGTCAATGTGTAGTGGAAAGAAACCACGAGGTTATTTGCAATAGCAGTCATGTGAATTGATCCATTCAATTTTTTAAGGGTACATCATAAAGTGAAATTGCATTTTTGTAGACTAAAATTAGCAAAAAAACGCAATTTGACAATTTTATTGACGATTTTTTCATTGATTGGGCCAAATTCTGGAATTTCAATGCAATTTCAGCTTTGGAGAGATTTTTCGTGTAACTAAATCTTTTGCAGTCAAAATACCGGCATGGGCATAACCATGAATGGCCGCCTGATGAATCCGGTATAAAGAGACATACATTGTTTTGGCGACAAAGCCTTGCACATTGACCTGACCCAGCAATTCCCCCACAGCTTTATTCTGACTTAAGGAAATCAGGGAGCCCTTGTCAGAAAATTTAAACATCGGCAAATAGCTATCTCCATTGACATGGGCTTTTAAAGCATTGGCTAGAAAGCTTGCTTGCTGGCTGGCCACTTGAGCACGCGGCCCTAATACCGGTTGATCTGCCGCAGGCTGGCAATGCGCACAATCACCAAATGCAAAAATACTTGGATCAGATTTGGTTTGCAGCGTGGCATAAACTTTGAGCCGATGAATATGGTCTTTTTCTATATCGTCGAGTTGTGCCAAGACTTCCGGTGCTTTGATCCCTGCAGCCCAGACTTTGATTTCAGCATCCAGACTGGAACCATCGGCAAAATAAATCTTGTCTTCGTCGACCTTGGCCACTCGATGACTGGTCAAGACTTCAATACCGAACTGTTCTAACTGTTTCATGGTATTTGCAGCAACGTTAGGCGAGAGTGCAGTCAGAATACGATCTGCGGCTTCAATCAAGGTGATTTTGACTTTGTTGGGATCGACCTTGTTTAAGCCATATTGAAAGAAATTCTGTTTGGCTTCTACCAGCTCCGCTGCCAGTTCTACCCCAGTCGCACCAGCACCAATAATGGCAATATTCAGCTCACGGCTTGAAGTCTCATGTTGAGCATTTAAATACAGGTGCAGCAGATCCTGCTGAAAGATATCTGCCTGCTGACGGCTGTCGAGAAAATGACAGAACTGTTTGACCCCTTCGGTATTAAAGTCATTTGAGGTTGAACCTAAAGCCAGTACCAGTGTGTCATAGCCAATGCGCTGATTTTTCTTGGGCTCACTCTTTTTAGAGAAATATTCTGTTTCGACGATGATCTGTTTCGCTTCGCGATCCAGACTGGTGAATGTCCCCAAAACAAACTCATAATGATGCGCGGCAGAATGGGCAAAATAATTGGTTTCTTGCTGATGTGGATTTAAGGTACCTGCGGCGACTTCATGTAGCAGCGGTTTCCAGAGATGTGTCAGTTTTTGATCAATCAAAATAATTTGGGCTTTGCCGTTTTTACCCAGGCTATCACCCAGTTGTGTCGCCAGTTCCAGACCACCAGCGCCACCACCCACAATCACGATTTTATGTACTGTCATGCGTTCTTAACCTGTTTATTTTTTTAATAAAAATAAGAGAAATAGAGAGAAAATATACTATGGCATGTGCTAAATCGCGTCTTGATTAAAATTGTTATACACATTACAAAACGTAGCAATTCTGTGAGAGCGGGTAATAATTGCTGCGTTCCGGGCAGGGTGCCTCATTTGGGATAGATCATGAATCAGCTAGAAGGTTATATCAATGCTTCTAGCTTGAAGAATTACTTGATATTGAGAGGATTATTGATCTAGAGGATACAGTTTTACGCCGGGTGTTGAGTCTGAAAAGAAACTGAATAAACCTTGCAGCCAGCTAAAGAACTTCTGCAACGGGTTGGCTTCTTCAATTTCGACATGATCTTCAATTTGAATGGTGCGAATTAACTGATTATTTTGATAAATCTGAATCGTGGCCAAAGGCATCATGCTGGCTAAAGGCGCAATGAGTTCAGATGCCTTCATTTCAACATTGATATGGGTCTGGGTTTCCTGAAGTGGCTCGATACTTTTTAAAGCGCCATCACCTGTATTTAGCATGACACGCTGATGCGCCTGATCAAACTGATTCAGGTCAATGCTATAGCTCTGATCATAAAGCGAGGTAGTAATAATCTGCGGCTGCTTGGTTTGCACTTTAAACATTTTTAAAGTGGATTTAATCACAGGCAACTCAGCCAACAGTTGCTGATCTTTGATCGCGACTTCATTGCGGGTATAGGTATAAGCCAGATTCATCAGTTTATGCGATATCTCAGCGCGCTTTGTGGCGCTTTTAGTGCCTAGCACTACCACAATCAGACGGCGCTTCGGCATTTCAAAGTCTGCTGTAACACGATTGGCTGTCAGCGCCAGGTTATAACCGGCCGCACGGGTAAAACCGGTTTTTAAACCATCTACGCTTGGGTCGACCTGAAGTACACGGTTGGTGGCACGATGAAAATGCTGGTTATAAGTGAAACTTGGCTGTTTGGAATAATACAGATAATCCGGGGTTTCATTCACCACCGCCATAGAGAGTCGGGCCAAATCGGCAGCAGTCGAATAATGCTCGGGCATGGTAATGCCGGCCGGATTCTGGAAATTGCTATGCTGCATGCCCAGTGCTTTGGCTTCCTGATTCATCCGTTCAACAAACTGGGGAACACTCCCCGAGATTTTCTCAGCCAGCGTCAACGCTGCATCATTGGCAGACATGATAATCAAACCCGCCAGAAGCTGATCGACTGTAATCAGATCACCTTCTTTCAGATACATCTGTGATTCATCCCACATGACATTTTTAACCACAGATGTGGCAGTTAAAACTTCATTTTTATCTAATTTTCCGGCCTCAATTTCCTTTAAGGCAATATAAGCCACCATCATTTTGGTCAGCGAAGCCGGCGCACGTTGCACATCGGCATTGTGTTCTGCAATGACTTGACCAGACTGTGAATCCAGAATAGTCCAGGCTTCAGCTTCAACGCTTTCAGGCAGAATGTTGAGTAAGGCAGCATGTGAAAATGCAGAAATAAATAAGCTGAATACCGCAATCAGTGAGATGATGTATTTCAAGGATGTTCCTTAATAACCCGTCGGGCGTTGAACGATTAAATTTTCAGGCATGCTATGCCTTTTTTATACAGATAGCTAGTCGTAAATGTAGACAAATAAGACAGCTAAACCATCTTGGCTTAAAAAATGCTAAGCTAAGCTATACCTCATTTATTTTCATTTTATATCGCCCATTATGTTGCATTATCAAATCGAATTTGACGATTATCGTCAGCACCTTATTCACGTGACTGTTCGCTTTCTGGCAGACCCGACGCAGATCTTATCATTACCGACCTGGATTCCGGGAAGTTATTTGATTCGAGAGTTTTCCAAACACATTGAGGCGGTCAAAGCTTATGATGAAGATGGACGTCAACTGCAAATCCAGAAATTTGAAAAGAACAAATGGCGTTTATTCAATACCGATCATGAGCTGATTACGGTTGAATATGATGTCTATGCCTACGACCTGTCTGTTCGTGGTGCATATGTGGATCAAAACCGTCTCTATGTCAACCCGGCCTGTGCATGCTTGGGGCTAGAAGGTCAGGAAAATAAAGAGATTGAATTAGAAATCTTCCTGCCAGATGAGTTAAAGCATTTCCAACTGGCAACCGGCATGCAATCCAAAAGTCTGGTCAAGGGCCGTTTCACCCTGAAAGCCAAAAACTATGCTGAATTGATTGATGCACCGTTTGAACTGGCAGAGCAAACCCGTTTCAGTTTTGAAGCGAATGGTATTCCGCATGAGTTTGTGGTGTCCGGCAAGCATGCGATGAATGCAGCACGTATGCAGCAGGACATTGAGAAAATCTGTAGCACAGAAATCTCCATGTTCGGTTCAGCGCCATTTGCTGACTATACTTTTATGACCATGGCAACCGGAAATAGTTATGGTGGTCTGGAACATCCAAACTCGACCAGCCTGATTTCACCGCGCGATGACTTGCCGAAGGCCAATGAGCCTGAAGAACCTTCCAAAGATTATCAGCGTTTCCTCGGCCTATGTAGCCATGAATATTTCCATTCTTGGTTGGTGAAATTTATTCGCCCTGAAAATTTTGTCAATTATGATTTGAACCGTGAAGGCTATACGTCTTTGCTGTGGATCTTTGAAGGCTTCACTTCTTATTATGATGATTTGATTTTGCTACGCAGTGGCGTGATTAACCAGGAATCATATATTGCTTTATTAAAAGCGCAGATTGATCGTTACTTGCAGAATCCGGGTCGTGCGATTCAGTCGGTGTCTGAATCCAGTTTTGATGCCTGGGTGAAATTCTACCGTCAGGATGAAAACTCGAATAATGCCGGCACCAGCTATTACAACAAAGGTTGTTTGGTTGCATTGTGCCTAGACTTAGGTTTGCGTTTACGCGGTTCAAGTCTGGATGCCTTGATGCGCCGTTTGTATGAAAATGCACAAAAGGGTGTTCAGGTACATGAGCGGACGATCTTTGAATTATGCAAAGAGCTGACCGGTGATGATTGGTCAGAGCAGATTAATCACTTGATTAATACCACAGATGAATTGCCACTGGATCAGTTATTGCCTGAGTTTGGTATCGGTTATAACCTGAAAAATGACAAGTCATTGCCTTTCGGTTTAAAACTGGTAGATAAGCCGGAAGGTGTATTGGTTCAGTCGGCGCGTCGTGATAGTACTGCTGTAGTAGTTGGCCTTTCTGCCAATGATGTGATTATTGCCGTTGATGGTTTAAAAGCAACGATGAAGTTAATGGAAAGTTATGCAAAACAGGAAGGTGTTTATACCATGCATGCTTTTCGTCGTGACGAGCTGATGAGCTTTGAAGTTCAGGCAGCTGGTTCTGAACTGACCGAAGTTGAACTGAAAATTGAAGATCAGACTAAAGCTGAAAAGTGGTTGAAAGCTTAATTAAATTTCAAACTTTAAAAACCGATGCTTAGGCATCGGTTTTTTATTGCATCAAGTTTTGAAAGTTATCTGATGATCAGTCGAGACGTACCACGGAACTCTGCCACAATTTGATCATGCTGATTTATCACCTGAATATCGTAAATTCCGCTACGGCCACTGCTGGCCCTATGTTCTGCTACAGCAGTCAATGTATCGCCAAGAACTCCTGATTTTAAATAATGAATTCCACAATGCTGACCAACAGCCGGATGTTCACCTGTATTACAGGCAATGGCAAATGCCGCATCTGCAAGCGCGAAAATCACTGCGCCGTTACAGGTCTTGTGACCCTGTAAATGTTGTTCAGTGACTTTCAGCGAAATTTTTGCGTGATTGTGACTATAAGCAACAAGGTGTGCACCAAGATGCTGGATTAATCGATCCTGATTAAACATCTGGTTGACTTGCTGATCCATTGCAAAGCTCCTTGTTTGAGATACGTTTTATTTTTAAATTCATTTAATATGAGTCATGAATAGCATTCCAGCACAAGAATAACAAGTAAAAGAATAAGGCCCAATAAGATGGGCCTTAAGTGAAAGAGCTTAGTTACCGCGATAAGTCGAATAACCATAAGAGCTCAATAACAGTGGAATATGATAATGCTCTAAAGCACCATCAATCATAAAGACCACCGGTACTTCAGGGAAGAATGTCCGCTGATTATTGGCCTTAAACCAGTCACCCGTTTTAAAGGTCACTTTATAAATACCCTTTTGCAGATTGGTATCTTTTGGATATAGCTCTTTAATACGGCCATTTTGATCTGTTTCAGCTTCATTGAGCTTGACCCATTTCTCACCTTGCTGTGCTTCCAAAGTAACTGCAATATTTGCGGAAGGTAAACCTGTTTCCTGATTCAGAACATGCACACTAAGTGGATTCTGTGCAAAGGAAAGCGTGGCTGCGGTGCTCGCAAGGGTTGCTAGCAGGATTTTTTTCATGTTGTATTCCTCAGTAGATGGATGAAGTAATATTGAATAAAAGAAACCAATAAGACTTATTTAAATAGATTAAAGCTGTTTTAAAGTGCTTTGAATGCCGCTATTGGCACATTGATGATCCTGTTCCGAACCGCCTGCACCCGCAACACCTACAGCACCTAAAATATGATTCTGGTACATAACAGGTACACCGCCACCCAGTAACAGCAGTTCAGGCAAACTATTCAGGTTCTGTGCGTCCGGATTGTTCTGGGCATTGCGCATAAAATCCAGCGTACTGGTTTTCGTTGAATACGCGGTAAAGGCCTTGCGTTCTGCTGCGATCAGGTTGTGAATGCCGACAGATTCATGGCGTTGACTAGCCAGCAGATTACCACCCTGATCCAGAACCACGACTGCTGCGGGCTTGGCCTGTTTCTGGCAGGCCAACATGACATTGCTGGCCATAAGCTTTGCTGCTTCTAGCGACATGACTGGTGCTGTTTTTAATTCTGCATGTGCCAGTGAGCTGAGTAGTAATGAGCTGCTGAACAAGGCTAGGGTTGTTTTGGCGATTGAATTTTTCATACTTGTCATTCATGCAATTGAATACTGTTGCTATTGTAGAAAGAAATACGCCAGTGCAGCATGACAATCAGATTACCAATTTGTAATCTAGGCATAGCTAAAAACAGCTAAACTACTGACATGCATATTTTAATTGTAGAAGATGAAGTCAAGATTGCTGAATATCTGGCAAAAGGACTGAGTGAGTCAGGTTATAGCACGGCCATTGCTGAAAATGGCGTGTTGGCATTGGCCTGTTTGCAGCAACAGTCATTTGATCTGGTACTGCTGGATGTAATGCTGCCAGATCTGGACGGCTGGCAGGTGCTGAAAACCTTGCGAACTTTTAGCCAGATTCCGGTATTGATGCTCACTGCACGCGATCATGTGCTGGATCGGGTGAAAGGCCTGGAGCTTGGCGCCGATGATTATCTGACCAAACCTTTTTCCTATATTGAGTTACTGGCCCGGATCAAAAGTCTGTTGCGCCGTGTGCCGCGACTGGAGCAGGAGGCCTATCAGGTTGCAGGTCTGGTATTGAACCGCCTAAAGCATGAAGTATATCGTAATGAACAAAAGATCGAATTAAGCCAGAAAGAATTTGCGCTGTTGCAACTGTTGATGGAGCATCAGGGGCAGGTGATGACCCGGAGCCAGATTGCCTCCATGGTCTGGAATATCAATTTTAATACCGATACCAATGTGGTGGATGTGGCCATTCGCAGGCTGCGGAGCAAAATTGATGATCATTACACGCCAAAACTAATTCATACCGTACGCGGTATGGGTTATAAACTTGATGAATACCCATGAACAATCCTATCTTATTACCGCTGGCAACACGCTTGAGTATTGCGTTTGCATTGGTGTCCTGCGTGGTTTTTTTGAGTGTGGCGTTACTGTCTTATCAAAATATGCAACAGATGATTCAGGCTCAGCAGGATCAGGCACTGGCTGCACGTATTTCCCGAATTGAAATATTTCTTGAAGATGCCCAGAGTTTCGAGCTTTTGGTTCAGCATCCCAAATTATATGAAAACATGCTGGGGCAAGAAGATAATCTACTGCTGCTGCAACATCAGAATAATCGCTTGATTGAAATCAATCCTTTGCAGATTCATATTCCGGCATTGCACTATACCTCTGCCTTACAGTTTCAGAATAATCAGGCTGAACAGCCTTCGACACGACTGGCTTTTAAACAGGTGCAGTTTGATGGTCGCAGTTATCAACTGGTGGCTGGTAAGCAGCTGGCAGAGGGACAAAGGATACTGGCAAGCTATTTATCAAAACTGGTGCTCTATAGTCTGCTTGGCATACTGCTCTCGACCTTGATGGCCTGGCTGGCAGGACGCTATATTCTCAAGTCCATGCGCCAGTTGATGCTGGCTACAGCACAGGTCAATATTCAGCAGCCCAATCAGCACATCGATGTTCAGAGTAATACGCTTGAGGTTCAAGAGCTGCGTCAGGCCATGAACGATATGCTCGCTAATATTCAGGCTGCGTATCAGCAGCTGGCACGTTTTTCTGAGGATATTTCACACGAACTTCGCACCCCATTAAACAATTTAATCGGGCAGACACAGATTCTGTTATCGCGGTCGCGCGAACCTGCTGAACTGGAAAATCTGCTCTATTCCAACTTGGAAGAATACGAACGCCTGAGCCAGATGATTGAAAGTATGCTGTTTATCGCCCGGGTAGAACATGGCGGATATGCGATTGAAAAACAGCATTTCAATCTAAATGACATGCTGCAAGAATTGCTTGAGTACTTCAGCTTTCTGGCCGAAGAGAAGCAGATGCATTTAAAAGTGGATGTTCCGCCAGATTTAAGTCTGACAGCCAGCACCGTATTGTTACAGCGCGCAGTCGCCAATCTGATCAGCAATGCCATTACTTATGGTCAGCCTGGGAGTGAGATTATTGTGTCTGCACAGCGACTCAACCACAGGATTAAAATATCAGTGTTGACGCCAGAAGTCTGGATTGCAGAGCAGCACCATCCGCATTTATTTGAGCGTTTTTATCAGATCGATGACAGCCGGCACGAAAAAGCCCAGACGGGTGGTCTGGGCCTTGCCATTGTACAGTCGATCATGCAGCTCCATCAGGGGCAGACAACTGTAGAAAATACACCGTCTGGCGTGATCTTTAGCCTGTCCCTACCTGATGAGCAGACTGGGTTTTAACCACGACCGCGTCCGCGACCACGAGGTGCTTTGGTATTTGGACGAGTTGTACCATTGGTACGACGTTTCGGCTTTTCGCTTTCGTCCATTTGCCAGATACGTTTGGTACCTGATTTTTTCACTGAACCATCTTTGTTCTTGCGAACCATTGGCTTACCACCCGTACCACCCGGTTTTTTCACATAAGAACGTGAACGGTATGGCTCTTCAGCAGGAACATTCTGGAAATCTGGATAAAGTAAAGGTTCAATTTCTTTGGTTTCACCCGGTTTAATATCCATACGTACAAGGTCAATATCACCAATTTTAGTACGGATTAAACGCAGTGTAGGGAAGCCCACCGCAGAGGTCATACGACGAACCTGACGGTTACGGCCTTCACAAATTGAAATCTCAACCCAAGACGTTGGGACAGATGCACGGAAACGTACAGGAGGATTACGCTCCCACAACCATTCCGGTTCAGATACTTTTTCAGCTTTGGCTGGAAGGGTCATGCCATCTTTAAGTTCCACACCTTTACGAAGCTGCTCAAGTGCTTCTTCGGTGACATCACCATCAACCTGCACCATATAGGTTTTAAACTTTTTATTGGCAGGATTGGTGATGTACTGGTTCAGACCACCGTGATCTGTTAAAAAAACCAGACCTTCTGAGTCCATGTCCAGACGACCAGCAAGACGTAAATCTTTGTCGTCGATGAAATCAGCCATGGTTTGGTGTTTTTCATCTGGGCGGAATTGGGAGAGGACGTCATAGGGTTTGTTTAAAATGACGATTTTCATAGGAAATAACTTCTATAATTACATAAACTTAAAAAATGTAGAGGCTTATTTTAAAGGGAAATTTGGTTATTTCCCGTATAAATCTCAAAAACAACGAATCTGGATTAGAATATTATGCGTTAAGAACAGTTGAAAGTATTGCCTAATTGGCAATTATTTTTAGGTTTGTCAGTAGCATTCGGAAAAATATGAAGAATAGAATATCAAAAGATCGTAATACCTGCGGATGGTGCCAAATTACCGTTAATGCAGACCTGTCACTCAACCTAGCAAATAATCCAATTGTCCCATGTATCAAAGGGAATGAAATTGGTGCTGATATTACACCAACAATACAGGCTGTGGTAGATGTTACAGTTTAAAAGTATAGAGTAGTAAGCCCTCAAATGCCGGGACTAAACACCTAGAATCACCTTGAACTAAATTGTGCGTTAAACATGAACTACTAGAAAGAAGTCCTGACCTGATCATAAAGAAGATTTTAGCTATAAAAATAGCCAAAGAGCGAACATTCACGCAGTCTTGCGCTGGAGGTCAAGCGCAAGACTGCGAGCTTTTTTTGAATTTGATCATCCTACTATTGCAGATATACTTAACTCATTAAAGCCTGATTCTCCTAATTAAAACCTATATTAATCGCAGGTTTCTCAGGGGGATTAAATTTTCTTAAATTCTGATTGATAAACGCCCAAAAGTTAAAATGAGTATCAAGCTGCAACTTTGCGTAAAGATTGTAGTGAGCCAGAACAGGATTTGTTCTGAGTTGAATCACTTAGCCAACCTATTATTACATTGACGCATTTGGATACAGCTCGATGATTGGCATATTTTCCAAAAACGTTAGAGTGATCAATGGAACTTCCAGTGATAGAGACGTTTCTCCGAAGGAGTACATAATATGGCCAAATCTAAAGCGAAACATAAGCAGGTCCAACAAAAGGACAAGCAGGACAGCGCTCAGAATGAAGAGCAACAACAGCAACAGCAACAACCAGCCAAACCCTCCCGTGCAAAAAAACGTAAGTAATTCCTAGCTACCTTCCATAACAACGCCCTTACATAAGGGCGTTGTTATATCATTGATTTTATAAAAATATCATTCAAAAAATTACAAGATTACGACTTTAAATTGTGCTGTTCTGCTTAAGATAAAAACCATCTTTCTAAAATAAATGCGAATAATATTGGTGAAATTTTTTCGGATTTTAAGCTTAATTTTATCTGTATGCTTTGTCTTGACCGCCTGTCAGCCACCACCTTCAGGTGAAGCAGCAGGATGGAAAAGTCCTTATCTTTATTGGCAACTGAAAAAGACTCAATTAGAAGCACTGTTACAGATTCCGGTCGAAGGTATTACAGTCCGTCAAATTAATGATACGTGGGGAGCCGCGCGCAGTGCAGGCCGTAAACATGAAGGGACAGATATTTTTGCTCGACGTGGCACACCTGTCTTAAGTGCCACCCAAGGGATTGTACGTAAAATTGGCACCAATAATCTGGGTGGGAAAGTTATCTGGGTGACAGGGCCTGATATGAGTCAGCATTACTATGCGCATCTGAATGATTATGCTGAGCATATTCAGGAAGGCGACTGGGTGGAAGCGGGCGAAGTGATTGCCTATGTCGGCAATACTGGAAATGCCAAAAATACTCCGCCACATCTACATTACGGGATTTATCTGAGCGGGCAAGGGGCGACCAATCCATATCCTTATTTCGTGCCTTCTCCTTGAGCAGAAACTGGATGGGGTTGTGTTTCAGGAGTGAATCTGGCAGGACGGGTACACCAGAATAATTGCAATGTTCCTAATAAAAGAACAAATGCAGCTAATATGAACTGTTGATGATAGCTCAAACCAAAATATTGCAGCGCACTAAAACTGAGTCCGCCAATCAGCTGAACAGAGGCGAAACACAAGGTGGCAATGCTCCAGAGTTTTTTATACGCCAGCCCATACAGTTGCAAAATGGTATAAGAGGTCAGGAAGACCACAGCAGGGTTTAGCATGCCGGTCAAAAAGGAAGAGCTCAACGTGAGCAATGCTTGGCCCTCTAGAGTCGCAATAAAAATAGCCACAATATAAAGACTATAAAGAATTTTTAGGGCAGCAAAATTACCGAATTTTCTGGCCAGTGCATAAGCACTGAAGGCACCTAAAGCACTACCAAATCCATAAAGAATCCAGTTGAAGTTAATCCAGAACAAGCTCAATTCCAACTGCTGGCTTAAATAATCAATCCAGAAGAGCGAATGCGGTATATAGGCAAAGGCGCTACACGCGTAGACAGCCAGTAAGCTATAAAAGACGCTACTCAAAGATATCTTGGAGGTAGTCGAAGGTGCTTGTACGGACAAATAAGGCTTAAATTTTTGGATAAGTCCACTTAAACATAGACAAATGAGCAGGGCAAAGCCACATAAGATCAGCCAGGCAGTCTGTATGGAAATCTGATCAAGATAAGGCAGAAACAGGGTTGCAATTAATACACCTAATCCGATTCCGCTAAAACCGATAAAGTTGATTTTAAGACGATCCTGAAGCTCACAGCACTGCGCAACTACACTCGGCGATAAGATCATCATCAGCCCGCCGCTGATTCCTGAAATCACGCGCCAGACGATATACCAAACTTCAGAGAAACCAGAAAATGCACAGCACATCAGACTGAACATACCGGCAAAAGCTGAAATTTGAATATACCTGCTCATACTGCGGTCTTGAGGCAGACGCATGGCGGTATAGGCACCGATTAAATAGCCCAGTAAATTGGCACTGCCCAAAAGCCCGGCAAAATCTGTACTCCAGCCAAAGGCTTCTCGTGTACCCGGTAACAGCGCAGTATAAGAGAAACGAAGAATGCCAATCCCCAAGCACATACTAAGGCAGAGAAACAGGCTGAGTTTAATTGTGTGTGAGGACATCCGTGTACTCATAAAGTTTTATATTTGGTTAAAAAATAACATGAATCTTCGTGATTAAGGAGAAATCACTTGATAAGAAACCATTGAGTGCAGGAATTTGTGCTTCAGGAAGTCTTTGTACTTTTTAAAATGTTATAAGTCGAAACTTTGAATATGGAGAGAAATAAAAAACCGCATTCAGAAATGCGATTTTTTTATGTTGTCTATTTCAGGAATTAACGCATCTTGGCCAGGAAACGGCCAACACGAGTGATGGCTTCACGCAGTTCATTTTCAGCCGGCAGGAACACGACACGGAAATGATCCGGTGTTGGCCAGTTAAAGCCTGTACCTTGAACCAGAAGTACTTTCTCTACACGTAACAAATCCAGCATTAGTTTTTCATCGTCCTGAATTGGATACACATTCGGATCCAGTTTCGGGAAGCAGTACATCGCACCTTCAGGTTTGACACAAGATACCCCTGGAATCTCGTTCAGCATTTCCCAGGCAATATTACGCTGTTCATATAAACGGCCACCGGGACGAATCAGGTCATTAATAGACTGGTAACCACCCAGGGCGGTTTGAATCGCATATTGTGCCTGATGGTTGGCGCACAGTCGCATCGACGCCAGCATATCAAGACCTTCAATATAGTCTGCTGCACGTGCTTTATTGCCGGTAATGGCCATCCAGCCGGAACGAAAACCAGCAATACGATAGGCTTTAGATAAACCGTTAAACGAAACACAGAGCTGATCGCCAGCCAGAGCTGCTACAGCAACATGCTCGATTCCATCGTAGATAATTTTGTCGTAGATTTCATCAGCAAATAAAATCAGGTCATATTTCTTGGCCAAGTCGACAATTTGTTGTAACACATGACGTGGATAAACTGAACCGGTCGGGTTATTCGGGTTGATAATCACAATACCACGGGTATTTGGCGTGATTTTACTTTCCATATCGACAATGTCGGGATACCAGTGATTTTCTTCATCACATTTATAGTGAATCGCTGTACCGCCAGATAGATTCACTGCCGCCGTCCAGAGTGGATAATCCGGCATTGGAATCAGCATTTCATCGCCATCATCCAACAGACCTTGCATGGCCATAACAATCAGTTCAGACACACCATTACCGATATAGACGTCATTGACGTGCATATCCAGAATGCCTTTTTGCTGATAATACTGACAGATCGCCTTACGTGCCGGGAAAATCCCTTTGGAATCGGTATAGCCAATCGCATTCGGCAGGTTTAAAGCTACATCATTGATAATTTCCTGCGGCGCTTCAAAACCGAATGGGGCGGGGTTGCCGATATTCAGTTTGATAATCTTATGACCCGCTTCTTCCATCTCGATGGCCGCTCGTAACACAGGCCCGCGAATGTCGTAGCAAACATGCTCGAGCTTAGACGATTTCTTAATTTCGCGAGGGGTTGGGAGAGTGTTCGGCATTTTGATGTTCTCGGAAAGAGTGGAGGTCACTTTTGCATAACGGTATAAATAACTTTTAAATGTCTCAGTTGTTACCAGATCGAGATGATGTTCATCTCTGAGTAAAGCAACAATTCTTTCATGGGTAAATCCTAGCTGTTGATACTGTCTGATCACAGGAAGTAAATTCTGAAAAATTACGCTCTTTTTTTGCGACATTTTTTAATCCTGAGCAAGAATATGACTAAGCTTAACACTAAATTTGCTCACAAAAAAGCATTTAGTACATAAGTTGCTTACTTTGTTTCTGCATATTTGCTTACTTTTTGCTTTTTTGGCTATTATAGGTCTTTTGTAAATTGTTAAATAAACACTAGAATTTTTAAATTGAATCACGTAAATATAGGATTATCCTATTTTAAATAGCAAGATAAAAAGGTACGCAATCATGGGAAAACTCAATAAAACAGACAGAGAATGGCAAAGAGAGTTATCACCTGAAGAGTTCCGTATTACACGCCAAAAGGGAACCGAACCCGCATTTACCGGGAAATACTGGAATACCAAACAAGATGGTGTTTACGTATGTCGCTGTTGTGGTGAACCTTTATTTACTTCAGAAACCAAATTTGACAGTGGTTGTGGCTGGCCAAGCTTTTACCGTCCCCTGAGCAGTTCAGTCATAGAAGAATTACCTGATACTTCACACGGGATGGTCAGAACTGAAATTGTTTGTCATTATTGTGACGCACATTTAGGGCATGTTTTCCCTGATGGTCCAGAACCGACGGGCTTACGTTATTGTGTAAACTCGGCTTCTTTAGAATTAGAAACACAAGAAAAAAATGATGAGGAAACCTATCCATGACCAGCATTTATCAGTTTGAAGCTGAATTGTTAGATGGTAAAAGCAAACAGCTTGCAGATTATGAAGGCAAGGTACTTTTAATCGTGAATACAGCAAGTAAATGTGGCTTTACCCCACAATTCTCAGGATTAGAGAAGCTTTACGAGAAATATAAAGATCAAGGTCTGGAGGTCTTAGGATTTCCATGCAACCAGTTTGGCGGTCAGGATCCAGGTTCCAATGAACAGATTGGTGAGTTTTGCCAGAAAAATTACGGGGTATCTTTCCCGATGTTTTCCAAAGTGGATGTTAAAGGCCCTGAAGCGCATGCCATCTTCCGTTATTTGACCAATAATTCCAAAGGTATTTTAGGAAATGGGATTAAATGGAACTTTACCAAGTTTCTGATTGGACGTGATGGTAAGGTTTTGAGCCGTTTTGCACCGACGACCAAGCCTGAAGATCTTGAAGTTGAAATCGAAAAAGTACTCTAAACTTTATTTTGAGACATGAAAGAATTTTTGAGTGCTGGATTAAAATTGATCGTATTGCATTTTTATAAAAAAACCACTGTATTTACAGTGGTTTTTTTGATTATGACTTAAATCTAGAGAATCACTTTTAGACGTTGAATGACTTGTTCACATTGTGCCAGATCAGCAACCAGAGCTAAACGTACATGATTTTCACCCGGATTACCTTGTTCAGTATTACGAGACAGATAACGGCCCGGCAGAACTTTAATATGGGCTTTTTCCATCAGCATTTTGGCAAAGGCTTCATCATTGTCGACTTTGAGCCAGTAGTAGAAACCGGCATCCGGTTTTTTCAGTGGCAGCAGGTGACCGAGTTCTTGCTGGAACAAATCAAATTTGGCGCGGTATTGCACCCGGTTGTCTTCCACATGGGCTTCATCGTTCCAGGCAGCAATAGAAGCCAGTTGGTGCTGTACCGGCATCGCTGCACCGTGATAAGTACGATACTGCAAATACGGTTTTAGTAAAGTTGCGTCACCGGCGACAAAACCTGAACGCATGCCCGGCAGGTTGGAACGTTTAGACAGCGAGTGGAATACCACACAGTTTTTATAGTCATCACGACCGATTTCAGCACAGACTTCCAGTAAACCCGCGGGTGCCTGATCAAACCACAATTCCGAATAGCATTCATCTGAAGCAATGACAAAGTTGTATTGATCTGACAGCGCAATCAGCTTTTTAAACTGTTCTTTAGACAGCACCGCACCCGTTGGATTGCCCGGCGTGCAGACAAATAATAATGCGGTTTTTTCCCAGACTTCTGCCGGAACGGCATCAAAGTCACCGAGGTAATTATTTTCCTCAGTACAGTTGATGAAATAAGGTTTGGCACCTGCGAGCAGCGTCGCACCTTCATAAATCTGGTAGAACGGGTTCGGCATCACCACATAAGGTGCCTCTTCTCGGTTCACCAAGGCTTGTACAAAAGAGAAAATTGCTTCACGTGTACCGGAAACGGGCAGGATATTGCTGTCTGCACTGATGCTATTCAGCTTAAAGCGGCGGCTTAACCAGTTGGCAATACTTTCACGTAGTTCGGGAAGACCTTTACTGTTGGGATAAGTCGATAAATGTTTAAAGTTATCAATAATCGCCTGTTTCACAAACTCCGGTGCAGGATGCTTTGGTTCGCCAATCGACAGGGGAATTAATGGCATATTTGCAGGCTGGATATCCGCAAAAAGCCGATTTAACTTTTCAAAGGGATAAGGGTGCAATAAAGACAAGCTAGAGTTCATGAAATGTGTTACCGAGCAGAGTGTTAGTGTTGACCGCTGACCTGATGTGAAGCCTCATCCAGGGCAGCTTTGAGTGCAGCTGCAAATTCTTGAGACTCAGTCGGGCTCATCGGGATGCCATTTTTTTTGGTGACAAAGAAAATATCTTCAGCACGTTCGCCAAGTGTGGCAATTTTGGCAGAGTGGATATCCAGCCCTTGCATCATAAATAAACCGCCAATTTTGGCAAGTAAACCAGGATGATCCAGAGTCGCAATTTCGACCATATTCTGATCCAGAGCCGCATTCATCGTAATATCGACTGTATTTTCAATATCGAAATGACGGAGTTGACGCGGAATGCGGCGTTGCATCAGACCCGGATATTCATCTGAATGGCTCAAAGCGTCTTTCAGGGCTTCAATGACGGTGGCTTCCCGTTCAGGGTCGGTGAGTAAGGTACCAAAGCGATCCAGCACCACATAGGTATCCAGACTAAAAGCTTTGGTCGCGGTAATAATCCGCGCATCTTGAACATCCAGATTCATACGATCCAGAATGGCAACTGTGGTCGCAAACAGGTTCGGTTTATCCTGAGTATAAATAAAGATCTGTACCGCATCCTGAGCATATTTTCGATGCGCCCGCATCAGCACCAAAGGCGCAGGATTATCGCCATGTTGTAAAATGGCGCGGGTATGCCAGGCAATTTCATCCGCGGTTTCTTTCAGGAAATAATCATCACCCAGTTCCTGCCAGACTTTTTCAACATCATAGAGCGAGAAATGCTCGACCAGACGTTCACTGGCTTCAAACTTGGTGTCTTCAATCAGCATCTGATAATCGACCGGACGGCCGAGACCAGAACGGATCACATCACGCGCCTGCGTATAGAGCTGACGCATCAAGGATGCGCGCCAGGTATTCCAGAGCTTGGGATTGGTGGCATTGATATCCGCAACTGTCAGGGTATACAGATAGTCCAGATGCTCCATATCGCCCATTTTTTCTGCGAATTCTTTGACCACATCCGGGTCGGAAATATCTTTTTTCTGCGCAGTCACAGACATCACCAGATGATTCTGGATCAGCCAGGCCACCAGATTACTTTCGCGTTCGGTAAAGCCATGGCTACGGCAGAATTTAATGGCATCGGCTGCTCCAAGCTCACTATGATCACCGCCACGACCTTTGGCAATATCATGAAAAAGAGCTGCCAGATATACAATGTCACGACGGGTCAGGCGCTGGAACACTGAACTGACCACAGGAAATTCCTTGGCAAATTCAGGTGCTTTAAAGCGATTTAAATTGCGTAGCAACAATAAGGTATGTGCATCGACCGTATAGATATGGAACAGGTCATATTGCATCAGGCCCAGAATCTGCCCAAAGGCCGGGATGTAATTACCCAGTACGCCATAACGCTTCATCGTCACCAGGGTGTCGTAGAGCCGATGCGGTGAGCGGATAATCGCCATAAACAGCGCCTGATGCACCGGATTATCACGAAAATCCTGATCAATGCGTTTTCCTGCCAAGGTCAGCAGGCGTAAGGTACGCGCACGAATGCCCTGAATTTCAGGACGATTGGCCAGCAGATAGAAAATTTCCAGAATCGCGCTTGGATTTTCCGAGAAAATCTTGTGATGCTGAACTGCTAACTTGCCATCGACCAGTTTGAAATTTTCATTAATTTCCTCAATCTGGCGTTCATATTGCGGTAAACGTGGGGTAATCACAGATTCATTGAAGTAGGCCAGCAGCATTTCATTGAGTGTAGAGACTTGCTGTGCGCTGCGATAATAGCGCTTCATAAACTGTTCGATCGGATAGTTCGGATGATGCGCCTCATCACGCACATAGCCGAATTTAGCCGCAATATCACGCTGATAATCGAACAGTAAGCGGTTTTCATCGCGCTTGGTCAGGCGGTGCAGATGATGGCGAATTTCCCAGAGAAAACTTTCAGCTTCTTCGAGCACACCGAGTTCAAATTCAGAAATAAAACCCAGATGTACCAGATCATAAATCCGGTTGACGCGGAAATGTCGTTTGGCAATCCAGCCGATCTGGTTGATGTCGCGGATACCGCCCGGCGCATTTTTAATATCCGGTTCCAGATTGCTTTCGGTATTGTTGTGCTGAGCATAGCGTTTATGCTGCTCATCCATTTTGGCATCAAAGAAGGTTTTATCGGTCCAGGTGCGTGACACGATGCGCCGTGGCCATTTGCACAGGTTCTCATTGCCAATAATCAGGCGTGCTTCGATTAGCGTAGTGGCAACAGTGAGATCACTACTGGCCTGACTGACACAATCATTGATGGTACGCACGCTGATCCCCGGTTTGAAATTACCGACATCCCAGAGTAATGAAATGAAGGTAGAAATCAGCTGTTCCTGCTCTGGACTAATCTCGTCTTCTGACAGGATCATGAGGTCGACATCAGAATAAGGCAGCATTTCACGGCGACCATAACCTCCGACAGCAAACAGGGCCAAATCGGTTTGATCCAGTTCGGCGTATTTCCAGAGAAATTGCAGTGCTTCATCAATCAGATTGGAACGTGCCAGAATAATATCCCGAATCGACTGTCCATTTTCAAAACTCTCCTGTAGCTGATTTTCGACATCACTACGCCATTGATTGATGGCTTTAATGTCATGGTTACTTTTAATGTAATTCAGCAGAGGTAAGGTATTGATCATGAACAGTGGTCCGTTGGTATTTTAGCTTAGTTTTGATTAATGCTAACTTGATTTGCGACCTGAAGTGCCAGTTCGCGTGCCTGTTCAATGCTTTCAGCACGTGCAGTCGCAACACCCATGCGACGCCGTTCGAAGCCTTCAGGTTTGCCAAACAGGCGCAAATCAGTATTGCCGTCTGCTAAAGCAAGATTCAGGCCAGAAAATGAAAGATTACGATCATCTACCCCGGCATAAATCACCGCGCTGGCAGCCACACTATGCCGTGTGGTATTGACGGGCAGGCCTAAAATCGCACGTGCATGCAGTTCAAATTCGCTTTGAAATTGAGAGGCGAGTGTTACCAGTCCGGTATCGTGTGGACGAGGAGAAACCTCACTAAACCATACTTGGTCGCCTTTGATAAAGAGTTCTACACCAAAGATTCCGCAACCCCCCAGTGCTGTGGTGACTTTGTGGGCAATGCGTTTAGATTCCTCTAGCGCTGCCGGAGTCATCGGCTGAGGTTGCCAACTTTCGACATAGTCGCCCGAGTCCTGACGATGGCCGATCGGATCGCAATAAGAGGTTTCGATCTCGCCGGTTGCCGGATTTTTTGCACGAACAGTCAATAAGGTAATTTCAAAATCAAAGTCAATTTGCGATTCGACAATCACTGTACCCTGATTGACGCGTCCACCAGTTTGCGCATATTCCCAAGCCGCGTCTACCTCTGCAAAGCTTTTTACCCGAGACTGGCCTTTGCCAGAAGAGGACATGACCGGCTTGACAAAGTTTGGATAGCCGACATCATCACAGGCAGCACGGAAGGACTCTAAACTGTCAGCAAATCGGTACGCTGAAGTTGGCAGCCCCAGTTCTTCTGCGGCCAGACGGCGAATGCCTTCGCGGTTCATGGTCAGATTGACCGCTTTAGCCGAAGGAATGACGGTCGCAATATTTTGTTCTTCAACGTCAACCAGTACTTGTGTGGCAATGGCTTCAATTTCAGGAACGATTAAATGTGGCTGGATTTGATGGATCAATTGTTTTAATTCTTCAGCATCGGCCATATTCAAGGTATAGGAATAATGCGCGACTTGCATGGCAGGTGCATGCTCATAACGGTCAGCAGCATGAACTTCGACCCCAAGACGTTGTAGTGAAATCACCACTTCCTTGCCCAGTTCACCAGAACCCAATAATAGAACTTTATAGGCAGAAGCTTGCAGGGGAGTACCAATAGTCACGCTCATGTGTGTCATCCATGCTTGATTTTATGGACTTTTAGCATAGCAGAACTGAGCCGGCAGTTAAGCCAAGATTCATACAAAATTGTGATATTGTCCAACAGTTTTATTTATAAAGTTTTTCTGGAGGTAAGTAAGGCGTAATTGTCATGTCACTGATCTGTCAGACTGATTTGAAGACGGTATATCCTGTTTTGGCAATAGCTTTTTTCTATCTACAACTGGTCGAGTATTAAAAAAGTATAAAAGAATACGGAAATGATTTTATTTGAGCTTTTTCTTTCAGGAAAAATGATAGGGATCAGCTAATTATTTTTATATAATAAAGACCTATACTATTCCATAAGCATAAGTCTTTATCTTGATTGATCAGTCAGTTCAAGCTTAAAACGTCATCGGCACATAGGTATAAACCAGACCATAGGTCAGTGCTGCGGTCAGGGTCGCCATCACGATGCGTTTGAATTTAAAGTACAACGCAGTGAGTACGATAAATCCGACCAGCATCGCAATACTTTTATTCGGTGTTTCTAATAATGGCGGTAAGGTAGCAACTACCAGCATGGAGCTGATTGCCGCAATGCCGATTGAACCCAAGGCAATTTTTAGCCACAATGCTCCGCGTTTTTGTGAGCCTTGCTGAAATTTCTGAATCACAAAAAAAGGCCCGAAGCGTGAGACGAAATTGGCGATCCCGACGACAATGCCGACCAGAATAATCTCTAGATTCATGCTTGATCTCCTGCATGTTCAGGATCTGGCTGTTTTAAGATATAGTGCTTGAACAGGCCGGCAAAAATACCGGAACTGATACCAATGAAAATCGCGGCAGACAGATCAATAAAGTAACAGGCCACAGCAGAAACCAGAATGGTGACAGTCACAACAAAAGTATGTTTCTTCTCAAAAGCAGCCAAGAGGAAACTCAGGAACAGCGCAGGTAACAGGAAGTCTAGAGCCGCTTGCAAGAATTGCGGCAGATTGCTGACCTGATCGGCAAATAAACCACCGAGAAAAGATCCCAATGCCCAGGACATCCAGCTAAACAGGCTTAAACCCAGCATCCAGGATTCAGACCATTCCTGACGCCGTTGCGAGAGCTTGATCATGCCGGAAGCAAAAACCTCATCGGTCAGACCCCAAGACCAGATCGCAGTTTTCTTTAAATTCAGCCGGTCTTGAATCAGGTTTTGCAGCGCAGGGCCATAGAGCAAATGCCGAATGTCTAGGGCAATCACCGTTAATGCCGTCATCCAGATAGATGTGCCACTGCCTAAAAGTGCGACCACAAGGAACTGGCTGGCACCTGCATACATCGAGCAGGAAAGAAACAGCGCTTCCCAAGCCGTAAAGCCAAACTGAGTGGCTGAAACGCCAAAAGCAAACGACACTGGTAAATAAGTGAAGATGATCGCTTGGCTATCTTTTGCACCTTGCCAGAAGCCAGCAGGTTGCGTAGCGAGTTGATTCTGTTCAGACACGACACACCTTGAAGGAGAGTTGAACGATGGGTCAAATGAAGATTGTGTATTCTACGTGAATTTAATAGCATAGTGCCGAAATGTTTAAATTGGCGAGCCTGATATGTGGATGTTCAAGACACGTACGATGCTGACAGCTGCTTTAATGAGCACTGCATTGTTGTTACAAGCGTGTGGGAATGACAGTCAATCGACTGATAAGCCAGAAATTAAACCGGCACCTAAACTGACGAATGATGCGACCACCTATGCCAATGCGGCATGGCAACTGATCAATAAAGTCGATCCACTGGTTTATCATAAAGAAGTGGATCAGCTGGAAACCCAGGTGCGTCAACCGGCACGTAAGCTGAGCACAGACTGGCGTATTAATGTCAAAATGACCGATTCGGTGACTGAAGGTAAATATGCCTTGTGCCGTAAAGCCTTAACCAGTCTGGAAATCTGGGCGCGTACCGTGATCGACAATGGCAGCAGTCTGGAACAAAAGCAGGCGGATTATGAGCGGGATAAACTGCAATGTCAGAATGCGATTGATAATCCTGAATTGGGAAATACTGATCCCAAACAAAAAGGCACCGCGATTGCTAATATGCAATAAACCTTTAGCCATTTAGTTATAAGCATAAAAGCCAGTCATTCAGACTGGCTTTTTTAGGATGAGACAACAGCAAGACTCTAAAAAGAGGGTATCCACACATGTTCTAATAAAATCACAAATACACCACAGATCAGGAGTGTGCTGCCAATTATGCGTTTAATCAGAATAGGTGTAGACATGGTCGATCTCCTTAAATATTTAAAGCTAAAGCGTGTTCAATGCTTCCAGATAACGACGATTCACTTCTTGCCAGTTCACGACATTGAAAAAAGCCGAGATATATTCCGGACGACGGTTTTGATAGTGCAAATAATAGGCATGTTCCCAGACATCCAGACCTAAAATGGGAATATTGCCATGCATCAGTGGAGAGTCCTGATTGGCGCTGCTTTCTACAATAAGTGTTTGATCTGGCGCAACACTCAGCCAGGCCCAGCCGCTACCAAAACGGCTCAGTGCTGCCTGGGTAAAGGTGTCTTTAAATGCCTCGAATCCGCCTAATTCATGTTCAATGGCCTTTGCAATTTCAGCTTCTGGATGGCCGCCACCGTCTGGACTCATGACTGTCCAGAACAGGGAGTGATTGGCATGTCCACCGGCATTATTGATCACGTTCTGTTTTAATTGCTGCGGTACTTCATTGAATTTGCTAATTAAGGCTTCGACCGATAAATCTTCCCATTCGGTTCCTGCGATCCCTGCATTGATATTATTAATATAGGTTTGATGATGCTTGCTATGATGAATTTCCATGGTCTTGCTATCGATATGAGGCTCTAGGGCATCATAGGGATATGGCAGTACAGGCAGGGTATAGCTCATGGTCAGGATTCCTTTGCTAGAATGAAGTCATGTTATTTTTCATTAGATTTAACATACGCCTGAATTTAATATTTTTATATGAGAATAATTATCATTATTGTTAATATGTGTGAATTATGCGTTGCCTGTAAGTTTTCTACGCTCGGTCATCTTATTTCCTAGGTAATAAAAAAGCCCCAGAAGGGGCTTTTTCACACAGCAAATACTTAGACGTTAAAACGGAAATGTAAAACGTCGCCATCCTGAACGATATAGGTTTTACCTTCTAGACGCCATTTACCGGCTTCTTTTGCACCCGCTTCGCCGTTGTACTGCACGAAATCATCATAAGCAATACATTCTGCGCGGATAAAGCCTTTTTCAAAGTCGGTATGAATTACACCAGCGGCTTGCGGTGCAGTTGCACCAACTTTCACAGTCCAGGCACGAACTTCCTGTACACCTGCGGTGAAGTAAGTTTGTAAGCCAAGTAGTGAATAACCTGCACGAATCACCACGTTTAAACCAGGTTCTTCCATGCCCATCGCTTCCAGGAATTCAGCACGGTCTTCATCTTCAAGCAATGAAATTTCCGCTTCAATCTGGTTGCAAAGAGGTACGACAATTGCATTTTCTTCAGCAGCCAATTTTCTCACTGCATCCAAATGCGGGTTATTTTCAAAACCGTCTTCAGCAACGTTGGCAATATACATGGTTGGTTTAAGCGTCATTAAGCCAAAGCCACGTACCAGTTTACGTTCGTCATCATCCAGATCCGCTGCGCGAGCCGGTTTGCCTTCATCGAGTAAAGGCTGGATTTTTTCTAATACTGCTTTAGTAGCAATTGCTTCTTTGTCACCACCTTTGGCAGATTTAGTCAAACGGGTAATCGCTTTCGCCACCGCGTCGAGATCTGCAAGCGCGAGTTCTGTATTAATCGTGGCGATATCATCCAGTGGATCAATACGACCATTCACATGAATGACGTTTTCATCTTCAAAACAACGTACCACGTGAGCGATTGCATCAGTTTCGCGGATGTTGGCCAGGAACTGGTTACCTAAGCCTTCACCTTTAGAAGCACCAGCGACCAGACCTGCGATGTCCACAAATTCCATAGACGTTGGAATCACGCGCTGCGGTTTAACAATTGCTGTCAATTTGTCTAAACGTGGGTCAGGAACAGGCACGATGCCGGTATTTGGTTCAATGGTACAGAACGGGAAGTTTTCTGCAGCAATAGCAGCTTTGGTTAAAGCATTGAAAAGTGTAGATTTGCCAACGTTCGGCAAGCCGACAATACCGCAATTAAAACCCATGAAATAACTCACAAAAGCGTTATATAAAAATTGCCCCCGATTTTACATGAAAGCACGGCTAAAGTCAGGTCATGCACTTGTGGTTTATTGCAATCAAATGCTTCTTATAACTTAAAAGCTCCGCTGAGCTTTCCCGGATTTATTATGAGTCCGCCGAATATAGAGGAATAATCAGCCAGTATTGTACTTTTGGATAAAAATCACATTGTTTTTCTAAAATTGAGTGACTAAAGTATCTGAATAAAACAGCGGCCTATACGCCCTGATCCAATAACGATAAACATGGAGCATGCATGCGAACTTTATACCAGTTTCCTTTATCTCACTTTTGCGAAAAAGCACGTTGGATGCTGGACCATAAAGAGCTGTACTATGTTGCTCACAACCTGATTCCCGGCGTACATCGGGCTTTTGCCCGACTGAAAACAGGACAGAATCGTCTGCCTATTTTGCGCGATCAGGACAAATGGATTGCAGATTCAACCCAGATTGCGCTTTATCTGGATGATACTTATCCAGAACATCGTTTATTGTATGCTGAAGGACATTTTCGAAATAAAGCCTTAGAAATTAATGAAATTACTCTGGAGCTGGGTCGTCATGTCCGCCGCTGGATGCTCTCTCAAGCGCTGACTTCCGATCATGAATCTCTCGATATTTTAATTGGTGAGCAGGGCTATTTGCGCCAGTTTGAAAAATTTTCTAAACCTTTATTAAAAGCGATGGTCGCCAAGGGTTATGCATTGAATGAGGAAACCGTGGCGGAATCCAAACAGCATATTGATGTCACTGTACAGCAACTCAATCAGATGCTGGTTAGTCAAGGTGGATATTATTTTGTCGGAAATCGTTTAGGTCTGGCGGATATTGCTGTCTGTTCTATGCTTGCTCCATTATTGGCGATTCCGGGGACGCCGTGGGAAAAAGAAAATTTTGAAACCTTGTCCGAAGAATATCGTGATTATCAGCAGCATTTAAATGCGTTGCCTCTGGGTGAATATATTTGTCGTATTTACCGAACCGAACGCAATGCGCGAGTAGACTGGCGTGGTGTATAAGCTTCAAGGCAAATCCTAAAATTAAAAACGCGCATTTGCGCGTTTTTAATGAGATGATGATTAACCCCAAGGATTATTTGGGTCGATATCAATATTTTTACTAAAGTGATTGAACAGTGAACCAAAATCAAAGCTGGATGAACCACCACCACTGCTGATATTTTGAATCGTATCTTGAATGTCAGGCAGAATAGCAGACAAGTCAATATTGGAATCTGTGGCACCCACATCTTGGACCAGATCACCTGGATCGGGTAATTCAATCGAAGAGCTATTATCAATCAATTGCCCAATGCCTCCGGCAATGCTCCCTGGATCAAACCCGTTTGAAGCAGAGGAAATTCCTTCGATCAGAGTACCCAGATCCAGATCACTATCTAGATTGAGATGACCCAATAATCCTCCTAAATCTATGCCATTTGAGCCATTCGCGATCAGGCCGCTGAGTAAATCGGTAAAGCCATCGAGATCAAAATCCCCCGCTGCATTCTCACCGACAAAACCGCTAATTAAATCTGTGATAGCACCGATATCAAAATCATTGCCTGTATTGCCGCCGATTAAACCGCCGATCAGATCTGCAATCGCGCCGATGTCGATATCACCCAGTGCACCAGACCCACCAATCAGACCACCAACCAGCTGAACGATTTGTGCAATATCAATCTCGCCATTACTGCCGATGAGGTTGCTGACCAGATCTGCAATCGCAGCAATGTCGATGTTGCTTGAACCACCGATGAGACCACTCACCAGTTGGGCAATTTGTGCAATATCAATCTCGCCATTACCGCCGATGAGGTTACTGACCAGATTTGCAATCGCAGCAATGTCGATATTACCTCAACCACCAGAACCGCCGATCAGGCCGCTGACCAGCTGAGCGATTTGTGCAATATCAATCTCGCCATTACCGCCGATGAGACCGCCGACGAGTTTGGAAAGAGCACCAATATCCAGATTGCTGCTATTGTTCGCCATTAGGCCATTCAACAAGTTGGTGATCTGGCCAATATTAAAACTGCCTCCATTGGATTGGGTTAAGCTGCTGATCAGACTCTGATGAACCAGACAACTGAATTAATAAATTGCTCATATTTGCGCTGTTAAGACTATGTCCAGAGAGAAGGCTGTTTAATAATGAGCTCACGGAAGGTTGTGAATTAGAGCCGTTTAGACTGCCAATGAGATTGCTAAGCGTACCTGAGGCTGTTCCAGCGAATAAGCCACCTAACAGGCTTTTAGTTTGTGTTTCAGCCGTTAAGACAGGACTCACCTTGGTTTTAATCAAACTTAAAATTTTAGAAGCCATGAGCATTCCTTATTTAATATTTTTGAAAAATGCTATTTTTATTTTTAGTGCGGCTTTGTTTTAATCTATTTCTATACACTTGTAAAAGATAAGTGGCTGAACTGTGCGGGTACTTGAAGGTCTGGCTTATATTTTACTGGACTAATTAAACTTAAACTATTAAAAAATAAATAATTAATAGAAATTACCATTGGTCATTTTTTAGAATTATATGATTAACGGTTATCTGGTTCAGGATTGAAAGTTACTTTATAAAATGGCAGAAGATTTGGAAAATATTTTCAGAATATGAAAACTTTGTGAAAAATAAATAAATATTGTATAACAGGGAGAGTGCAATATTTTGCTATTTTTATTGATTATTAAGAAAGAGTATAAAAATGGAACTGGATCGTTTCGATAAACATATTCTAGAAATATTGACCCATGAGGATGTCAATCTGAATGAACTGTCAGAGCGGGTAAATTTATCTGTGAGTTCAGTCCATCGCCGGATCAAACACTTGATCGATCAAAATATTATCAGTGGCTTAAAGCGTGAAATTAATTATCAGAAATTAGGTTTCACGCTGCATGTACTGTTACAGGTGTCGCTAAGTAAACATGATAGTGATACTTTTGCTAAATTTCTGGAAGAACTGGAAAGTATTCCCGAAGTGATTAATGCCTTTTTGGTCACCGGCCAGTCTGCGGATTTTATTGTCGAAGTAGTGGCGCGAGATATGGAAAATTATAGTGAAATTTTACTCAAGCGTATCGGGAAAATTGAGCATGTGGTTGCACTGCATTCGAGCTTTGTCATTAAAGAATATAATGTCTTTAACTGTAGCGGATTACTCAATAAAGTTTGATCCTAGGCGAGAGTAGTAGACAACTATAAAAAACGCACCCAAGGGTGCGTTTTTAGTTTTGATCAAGCTTAAGCATCTAATTGCGCCATCACTTCATCAGTAAACTCTACGTTGGTATATACGTTTTGAACATCATCTAAATCTTCAAACATATCGATCATTTTCAAAATCATTTTGGCTTGATCAACATCTGTAATTTCAGCTTTGGTTGAAGGGCTCATCACCACTTCAGCATTGTCAGACTTCAGACCTGCTGCAGTGAGCGCATCCTGTACATCACCAAAGCTTTCAGGCGTGGTAATTACCAGAATTTCATCTTCAGCAATTTCAATATCTTCCGCGCCTGCTTCCAAAGCTACTTCCATGATTTGATCTTCTAAAGAAACATCTTCAAAAGTGATCTCGCCACGTTTGGTAAACAGATAAGCCACTGAACCGGCAGTACCTAAGTTACCATTGGTTTTTGAGAAGCAATGGCGAACATCAGGAACAGTACGATTCAGGTTGTCTGTCATGGTCTCTACCAGAACAGCAACACCACCTACACCATAACCTTCATAGGTCACTTCTTTCAGGTCGTCGTTATCTTCGCCACCCGCACCACGTTGAATGGCACGGTTGATCACATCACGTGTCATATTTACAGATAATGCTTTTTCAACCACCGCACGCAGACGAGGGTTGCTACCTGCATCTGGACCACCGAGTTTTGCCGCAGTGGTTAATTCACGAATATATTTGGTAAAAAGCTTACCACGACTCGCATCTTGTTTTGCTTTACGATGCTTAATATTGGCCCACTTGGAATGACCCGCCATGCGAACTTTGCTCCTTGTAGATTGGCTGTATGCCTATCAGAATGCCGAAATTCTACCATAAGCTTTTTTTTAAAAAAAAGTGTCTGGATTTGAGATTTCAGGATAAAACAAAAAAATTGTATTAAATTGATAGAAAAGGGGAATGCTATAGTGCAGTTTTTGATTTTATTTTTCAAATTTATACAAATGCTTTAGGAGGACATGAACAGCAAAGGATCTGTTCATGTCGAGCACTGTTACTGAGCTTATTCCGGAATGACAATATCCAGATCCACTTTATCTTTATAGAGCTGTTTGATTAAGGCCAGATCTTGAGCCAGATCTGTTGGATAAATCTTGCCTAAAATGCCACCTTGTTTGGTTCTGGAATTGGCATATAGCAACACAATCGGCACATTGGCAGCTTTGGCAATATGCCAGAAGCCGGTACGGATCGGTTTACGTGCTTCACCTTGCTTGGCACGTGTCGCTTCTGGTGCAATCACCAGATTAAACTTTTCATTATTCTGAAAATGCTCCACCATCTGGGTCACGATATCTTTATTGGCCTTGCGGTCAACAGGAATACCGCCGACAGCTTTTAATAGCGGTTTGAAAGGTCCTTTAAATAGTTCTTTTTTGATCAAGGTATGAACTTTAAGATCATAAATCTGGAAGAGGGCAATCGACAGCACCGCATCCATCATTGAAGTATGTTCAAAGCCAATAATGACCTGTTTGTCTTCGAGTACATCTGGTTCGACATGATATTGCCAACCCGCAAGTTTAAATGCAGATTCGCCAATGAATTTATTTAGCATAAGCACAGATTAAGTAAAAGCCATATGTGGAGAATTGCATAATTTCTTCTTGTTCGGCCATTCAGTCAATAGGCTGGCAAATAAAACGTGTAAATAATGTAGAAATCTATAATTTCTTGATCTTTTTAAACTGAAATATTAAGAGCTAAAATGTATAAATAAAAAATTTTGATATTAAAAAAGTATTATTAGATATAAAAAAAGTCTTAAAATGGTGAAAAAATGACTATCCAGAGCAAGATTTAGTTATTAGACTTTTGTCGAAGAAGAGAAGGGGTATTAATCCTTTCTATTTTGTTGTTCTTTCTACTCTGAGATTGAAAACTATGACATACATTACAGCCTTTGTAGTCTCTTTATTGATTTTAGTGCTTATAATTGTATGGTCTTTCATCGAAATTAAGCAGGATTTGCGTAAAGAAAAAGAAATGAAGTCTCAATTCTAATTTTTCTTTATTCTGCAGCTCATATACTTTTCCATCATTTTTAATATTTTATCAAATATTTTTTGATACTTTATAAATATACTGAGACGTCAAATCTATCAAATGTATGCTTTATTCTATGAGGTTGACGTCAATATTTCAGGCTAGGCTGCCTTAAATTGATCTGTATATACCCATTTTTCTGCATGTCTTTAGACTGAAGTATTAAAGAACTAGAATTTCTTTCGAATCAAGTCATGATGATTGCTGCCTAAGTGTTCAAGTGGTTATAAAAGTACTTGTCTTTCAAAAAAATCTTAGCTAGTATTCATGACGCTTGAACTTATTGATAAATAAAGTTTTCAGCATGTAGGGCCTATAGCTCAGTTGGTTAGAGCAGCGGACTCATAATCCGTTGGTCGACAGTTCAAGTCTGTCTGGGCCCACCAGTTTCGAAACCCCGTAACTCTTTGAGTTATGGGGTTTTTTACGTCTATATAGCTGAAAAAAGATACAACTATTTCGGACCGTAATGTGGTCCATCTTCCAGAAAGTCCGATGGGGATCAGTCAAGATTCCACAAAATATCACTCAGACCATTTCTTCATGCTCATTTGCGATGCGGTCAGAATCGTGGATGATTCATCAGATGTCAGTACATCGCTCGAGCTGAGCGCAGAGGAAATGACAAAAGAGTGGGGAATGTTTGAGGTTTTGCTGTTTACCTGTTTCCCCCTAGTGTATTAGGGGGATTTCGGTTTTATCTTGGGGGAATCTACTGATATTTGTTTGGATCTCACAGGCCCTTGTAGGAATCTATTTTGATTTTTACCCGTTATGGCCTATATTGAAATAGTTATACTAATCAAGAGGGAATACTAATGCCATCTCCAAAAGACACGAAAGGACCAATCGTGAAAACAGGCCCAACAGCAGGTCAGAATCGTTCACGTAATGAGGATGGACAGTGGCGTAAAAAGCGTTCTGATGCAGGTAAGACAAGAAGCAAATAGTTTTTACTAATCAGCAATGTAGTAATGGAAGGATTCCCTTCCATTAATAAATAGTATTGTGAGAAGTGCTATTTATTAGTTACTCCTGCTTTCAGTAAGTAGAAGAATACTTTGCTCTGATTTTGGCTTCTTCTTCTGCAATACGTTTGCTTTGGTGCTTAGGTAGTTTGTTATAGATTACATCCTGTAAACATGCTTGTTCTGTAAGTTTAGTCGCATACATACAATGTTCATATGCTAGGTTAGTCATATCTATATTAGCTGTACCGTAAATGAACTCTCTAGAGAATCTTAGCTCTGCTTCCATTGCCTCATTAGACTGGTTTTGATTTACACTCATATTTTCATCTGAAGCTTCTTGTTTTTCAGTTTCAGTAGTTACTGGTGCATTTTTAGAAATATCTTCATTTCCATTATCAGAGATGGTACTTACTTCATTAGTTACAGTAGGTAATGAATTCTGATTTTCAGTTGCAGGTATAGTAAATGGTAAAATAAAAATGAATGCTAACCATCCAAAACTCATACATCTAGCTAAAGTTGAATAACCTGCTTTTAAGGTAATCCATGAGCAAAATAGGGGGAAAATAAAAATACCAAGACCTAATAAAAAAGATACCTTTCTTTTAGGGTGTTGTATTTGATTTGGTGTTATTTCAATTGAATCAGACATGTTTTATCCTAAACTAAATCTTAATAACACTTAATATATTTTATTCCATAAGATGCTAAATCAAAAATAGCTCCATTTCTTTTAAGATAAGCAAAGGAAGTATAATCTGTACCTTCTTCACCTTCACTAGACCAGTGTGATTCTCCTGTTCCTGAAATTAATTCTTGTTCATTAAAATTAATTTTATTAATGTTAATTTTGGAAAGAGACTCATGAGATTCTATTTGAATAGTATTTGGTTTAATAGTTATTCGGCTATCGGTGTCGTTTCCAGTCATACCTTGCTTACAAACGAGTTGTGAAGTTGCCCATTTTCCTAAAAAACTAGCGTTTATTTTTTCACTTGCAAAGACTGGATTTGCCATTGACAAAGTTAATAATCCTAGCGAAATATGGATTTTATTCATGTTTTTCTCTATTAGTAAGAAGGTGATAGGAAATTATATTGAAATACTTCTTATGATTTTTCATATTAATTTTATTTTACATTTTGAGCAAGAGCATTTTTTTAGAAATGGATAAAAATATTTTTTTTAGGATTATTATTTAATTATTATTCTTAATGAAAGTGAAACAAAATTACTTTATGGGACATATTATTTTTATGATCTTTTACTAAGGAGTGATCATGAAAAAATATTATCCAGAATTAGATACAGTTTCTGATTTTATCGATTATATTCCACATTCAAAGAGTAAATCTATTGCAAAAGCTATTCGCACTTGTAATGATAAAGATGCTCATAACGTCGAAAAGTTGCAAGTTATTTTAGGTGTTTTTATCTAACTCAATTTAATAAAATTATTTATTTTAACTTAACTATCAGTTTATTTATTTTATAAAGGGTAATTCATGTTTAAATCAAAAAGCTTAGTTTTTATCGCATTATTTTCAGCAAGTTTCAGTGCATTTGCTGTTCCTAACGTTTGGCGTTCTGGTTATGGTCAAGGATTTTCTGAGTATTCAATTCAGGATGCTAAAGGGCAAACGTTATGGGTGGTTTGTAATGTTGGAGCTGGAGAAGACTATGATCATGGTGCTCGATTTGAAACAAAATCTAGATCCTATGAAAATTCAAACTCAAAATATCCTTTAACGTTCCTATTGGATGGCAAAAATGAAGTTATTCCACCCAAAAATACTGATTGGCGTAATGGTGGTAATGCGTGGCAAGAATTTTCTAAAGGTGTAGCAAAGGCTAAGAAAATTGAAGTCTTTATTAATAATAAGAAAGTTACGACCTTTACACCAACCGCAAGCAGCATAAAAAGCGTTGCAAGTGATATAGCTTCATGTACTGCAAAATTTTATCTCTAAAACCCGTCAAACCCTAATTTTTACTATGTCCCGATGTACGTTAAGTACATCGGGATTTTTACGTCTATAGGAATCAAAACCATGCAACCACGTATCAATGACAAAGTGGGATATCACCTGATCCAAACTTTCCAATGCCACAAACTCTCTGAGCGAGCACAGGACAAATTACATTACCAACTATGGAAGCACAATGATACAGGTGTATTAGGCATTGCCTTGAGCAAGAACGAATCGTCAGGTGGCTTTAGTGCTGAGCTGATCTTAGTGGAAGATGTGATGCAGACACTGAGCCAATTGCACAAAGAGCAAAAGCCATTTCATGCGACAGCATTCAAGGAACTCTTTACTGGAAAGTCTGTGAACAATTCAAGCTTTTTCGGCGCTGTATTGGTTGATCAAAAAGTGATTCGATTGCATCCACAGACGACAAGACTGCTAGAAGTTATTGAAGATTACGAGTTATGGCCTACACGCTTGGAGAGCATACCTGTAGCAGCCGTAGTTGATGAAGTCCCTACGTCACAAGGCAATGGCAGACAGTCCAAAAAGCGACAAGGAAAACCAATGAGCACAGCACATACAGAGGAGGTATCGCCTGATGCAGATTGTACGCACTAGGGAAAACCTAGAACTTATTCATGACAAAGCGATTGCTGATGCCATCTCTACCACAATGGATGAGTTGGAAGAGCAATACCAAGAAGCATATCAAGCCACCCTATATGGGTGGTTTGTTGTTTGTGAGTGTGAGCAGGACCTCACTGATCCATTTACCGATTTGACATTTAGCTTGGCAGAAAAGCTACATGCAGGTGAGGTCGAATTTGTGGAGAAAAAGCAGGATTGGTATGAGGTCTACATCATGCTCAACGACAATGAAGGCATCTTAGTCTATGTTCCGAATATGATTTTTGAGCAATATCAACTTAACGTGATCTGAGTCAGCTACGACAGACCTGTCTGCACTTTTCCCTATTGATTCCAATGTGAGAACCTTTGATGACAAAGCATCCCTTATTCGCTTTGGGCCAAGTCGTGTCTACACGAAATGCCTTACAGTTTGCTGAAACAGAGAAGATTGACCTCGTTGCATTACTTTTACGTCATCATTGTGGTGATTGGGGTGATGTATGCGAGGAAGATCGAGAGTCCAATGAGGAAGCACTATTACTACCACTGCGCATCATGTCGAGTTACAAATTCGCCGAAGGGAGTATCTGGATCATTACTGAAGCAGATCGGTCGGTGACGACCATTTTGTTACCTAGTGATTACTGATGGACCGAGAAGAAGACCGTAGGGCAACAAGCTTTACGGTTGATCTTTTTGTGAAGTGAAGGGTGGCAAGAGAAGATGCCTTTTGATGATGAACAGTGACACTGTCTAGTAGTCCTGTGGTCCACTTTTTTTGACCTTTCGGACTGTTTGGTTGAAAAATGTACAGTTGTTTTTGTGTGAAAATTAACCATTTTTAGCCTGAAAACCGATTTGTCCCTAGAAACCACGGCTTCTAGCGGATTCCCCGTTTTGTCGGTGATTACTAGGGGGTAAATGGTTTTTACCAAATGGTTAAAAATCATATATTCTTTATAATCATATACTTGAAAATGCAATTTTTCAGGTAGGTCCATTTTCTGCAAGAAAAGTAGGGGGCTATGATGCTGACTGAAAATCGGATATAACGCTTGTATCTGTTTGGTCGAGCAGCAAACAGCAAGGTTTTTCAGGGTGAAATCTACCGTGAAAAACAATAGATGGTACTTGCTCATTTTCAAGTTGCAATTGTCATTGGTTGGCTGAGTTGAAATTGAACTCAGTCAGATATTATTGAATTGAACCCTTAGTGTAGAAACATATTGATTTCAAATGATTTCGATTATTTGAAGTAGGTTTCTGCACCCAAAATTTGGAGTACCTATGAAAATGGAGACTGGTTTGAAAGTGCTATTTGTGGCCTTACAAGATCCAGAAAATTGGGGCAAAGAACAAGATGTTCGCAATATTTGTCCAGAAGTGCAGGTCAAAGGCCTCCGTCTAGTTGCAACAGCGAAGGCAGTACGTGGTCTTGTACGCCTGACTTACCAAGGGAAGAAGGTCAGTCAAGGCTTAGGGTCATGTGCACATGAGGAGCTGACAAAATTCTTACCTGAGTGGCTGAGTCGTGTTGAGCAATGCCATGCACGTTTAGCACAAGGCTTGGATCCATTCGCTGAGGATGAGAAGAGCAAAAAGGAAATGACATTTCGTCATTTTGCTAATGAGGTTTATCTACCAAGTGCCAGAGTTAGCAAAAGGTCATATCGAGATGACGAATCACGACTACGGAAACACATTTTACCCTACCTAGGAGAAAAGAGATTTGATGAGCTGAATATGGCATTGGTGAATGATGTCTTACATTCGGCAAAGGCTACAGGCCTGAAACCTGCTACCGTGAATCGTATTGGGGCGTTATTGTCTGTGATCTTCAATTCTGCAATTGATCATGAGTTGATTGCAAGCAATCCGATGAAGCGCGTGAAGAAGTTGCGAGAGAACAATCAGATTGAGCGTTACTTGTCTGAGGATGAAATTCAGAAACTTTGGCCGATTCTGAATGATCCTCATTACTATGGGATTGGTAACAAGACGATTGCGGCAATCATCAAGTTTTTACTACTTACAGGTGTTCGAAAGCGTGAGGCTTTGGATATGAAGTGGTCTGATGTTGATCTTAGCAAAGCATCTTGGCATTTGAAGTACAACAAATCTGGAAAGGCTCGATATGTCACTTTGAGTGAAGATGCTATAGAGGTTTTACAGTCTATGCCGAAAATCTCAGAATTTATCTTTGCCAATCCTCAAACGCAAAAGCCGTACAACGATATCCGAAAAACTTTTGACAAGATTATGCAGTGCGCAGGGATTACGAATATGCGTATTCATGATTTACGCCATAGTTTTGCCAGTCTTGCTGTGAACAGTGGGGAATCCCTCTTTGTTGTGCAGAAATTACTTGGCCATGCCTCACCACAAACAACACAACGCTATGCACATTTGCAATCTAGCACGCTTCATCAGGCATCTACAAATGTTGCCAATATGATTCGCCAACAAAGCGCAACAATCTAATTCATTAATCCATATACAAATATTGGGCGTATGACCTACGCCCAAAGGAGCTCTTATGCCTAAACTTAAGGAATTTTACTTGAAGCAGGGTCAATATCTCGCAGATAGTGATGTATTTGTTCAGAAGAACGCACTGACAATGCTTCAGGCTGGTACAGGTGTTGGTAAGACAACTGTGGTCACTGAAAAGTTTTCGAAAGACTATGATTATGTGTTGATAGTTATGCCTTCAGTATTGAAAGTGACGGAACTGAAGGAGGCTTACAAGAAGCAATTCAGTGGGACAGAATACCATTTTTTTTATGACAAACATGTTCCTTCAGAAACCACCTTTAGAAAAGGTCGCAAGTATGTAGTGATATGTACCTATGAAAAACTGGAGAAGGTGAGAGAGTGCTTGCCAAAAGGATATCAGGACAAAACGCTCTTGGTTGTGGATGAGTGTCACAAACTCTATTCAGCAGGAAGCTATCGTTATGAAGCTTTGAATAGCCTCTTGTATTCCATCCTTAAAAAGAAATTTCCGACTATCGTATTCCTCACTGCAACATTTACGGAGCATTGTTGGAAAACTTTGGATATCCCACTGGATCACACTTACACCGTGTATTCAGAAAATAGTTTGAGCCGAAATGTTGAGGTGGTGTTGCTCAAAAAAGGGGACCAATATAGTTTCGTCCATTTAGTCATGGACCGTATCAACACTGTGAAAAAAGAGGGCAAGCGTGGCAAGATTTTGATACGACTGAACAACCGCAAAAAGTGCGAAATGATTGCAAAGTTGTTTGAAAGTATGTTCAAGCTCAAAGTGCTTGTGGTTCATAGTAAAAACAAACATGAGGACGCTGTGAAGGAAATGTTCCATCGGCAGGAGATCCCGAAAGATATTGATGTGGTGCTGAGTACTTCCATCATGGATGAGGCAATCAACTTGAACAATTTACAAGAGGAGATTGATTCGGTATTTGTTCTTGGTAAAGATGCACATCCAGAAGAGCTGGTACAGTTCCTTGGGCGGTTGAGAAATGCAACAGTCCCATGCTTCATTGTGCTACATACCAATATGGCGGTAGATACAACAGTTGCACCAGAAAAATTACATGACATTTATTTGAAAAAGAATATGCAGTTTTTGGAGAAAATTAATACTGTTTCTGATCTTTTGATCAGTGTATACGATGACTATCAACTGGTTGGGGACGATGATGAGGAGTGTGAAAAACATTCCTATGCATCTCTATATCGGAAGGTGAATACCTTGAACGAGACTTTCGAATACTTTAGTGGTTCAAAAATATTTGCTGTTATCAATGGGGCTGTGAAAAAAAATATTGCCAGTATTTCTTCTGCGTATTACCGCATGGACAAAGCATGTAGCTATCAGAATTTTTCGTATTTCAAATTCAGAATTCAGGAGTTATTGCCGACTTGCAATGTGACATTACGAGAGGATCATAGCCTGAAGACTGACAAGTCGATACTGTCATTTTTAGGTGCAGCCAAGAAGAGCAACGAGCAGCAGAAGCAGGATAGTATTGATACTGCCATGGAGATATTCTTGAGTGTTGAGCCAGAGATTGAGGATTGCAAAACTGAGCAAGAAGTCAAGGAAAGTCGTAACATCAGAATGAGCAATAGGATTGATGAAGATACGATTTATGAGGATGACGAATATGCGATTTATGAGGATGACGAAGGGCCAGAAGAACCATTTGCTGAGAGTCATACATCACAAGATTTGCCTGATCGTGAAACTGAAAGCAAGATTTTGCTGAAAAACTATAGTGTATTTATTTTACGAGAGCAGGAAGAGGATGATTTTTATGTGCAGAGATTGGTTGCAAAGTACGTTGTGCCATACCCAGAAGTCACAGCAGAACTGGTTAGCACAATAGCAATCTTATCCACGTATATTAGCAATCTTGAGGACATTTATCAGATTCTGAAGAGGAACGAGTCGGAAAAGGTCATTATGCTTGCCAAAGCTTATGCCGACAATATCGTTGTCCGATACTTTGTGAACAGATTTTATCGCTATAGTTCAGATCGCTATTTTGGGGCTCATCGACTTCGTCCTGATGAAGCTGTTACATGGATTACAGATGCCTTCACAGCCGTACAGAAAAAGACACATATCCCAATGAAAACCTTCCTTGATCAAAAGCTAGTGTCTGGAATGAAGTTGGATATGAGGACCAAGCAAATGGTGATTGATCCTAGCAAGGCAGCCAACTTCTTTGTACGTTTTTTTGCAGTGAAGGACCGCAATGCGAAGAAGCCTGATCTACGTTATTTGGAGTTCCATGGTATCGTATTTGGTAACTATCAGTATTTGACTACAGCAAAAAAGCAGGCGAAATACAAGAATGTATCCCCACAATTCCAAATTGGACAACGGGTATTTGATTCAATGACTGGTGAGTGTGTGTCAGATACGCCATCTCTATTAGTACGATCACGATTGATTATCGAAGAGGAGGAGTTCTTTGATGATGTAGCTTAGCCTTATGCACCTTACTGAGTTCAGTGAGTTACATTTTTTGCTTAGTTAGCTTTGCCATTTTGGACAATGAAAATGATTGATCTCATTGATCTTTAGTGCTCAGTCAAACATCTTTGCTCGACTCACAGCTTTGTGTACTCACAGAGCTGTTTGAGCAGAGCAGAAAGATTGATTGAGGGGGAAAAAGAAGGATAGTGGAGACTTAGTGATTTTAGATTATTTTTCTTCGGCATTCGTGAAAGGTAGGGTGGGGTTTTGTTTATTTTTTACTTTTTTGTGGGTGATTGATCTTCCCAAATTATCCAGCAAATCCGCACTTTACAGTACAGTAGTCGGATATGGTCCTGTTTCTGAGTGGTGGAATTAATTCATAAAAAACCATCTTTATTTTTTAAATTTTACAGAGAAGTCTTTGTTTGACCGAGTACCATTAAATATTAGGGTCAGAGTTACGAGTTTTGTCTAGCAGCTATTAGATGGTTTTTATATTGTTATTTTTTAAGTTGAATTTATATTTGAAATTTGAGTTACTAGTCAACAAAGCTTATTTTTAGTAATTAAAAACATTTATGAAAGATACAATCAAAGAATTATTAGTTCAATTAAATACGGGTTTTATCGGTAGGGATGCAGTTATAAAATCAGCATTGCTAAGTCTTATTGCAGGTGAAAACATCCTACTTGTAGGTCCGCCAGGAACAGGTAAGAGTATGCTAAGTCGTAGAATGTCTGAGGCCTTAGCCAGTGAGAAAAATACTGATAAATACTTTGAGTATTTACTGACTAAGTTTTCTACGCCAGAAGAAATATTTGGTCCTTTGTCTTTGAGTGATTTAAAGCAAGATCGTTTCCATAGAAAAACAACAGGCTATTTGCCGACCGTACAAATTGCATTTTTAGATGAAATCTTCAAAGCAAGCTCTTCTATTTTGAATGCGTTGCTTACCATATTGAATGAGAAGATTTATCATAATGGTACGAATGCGGAAGTTGTACCGATACATTGTCTGATTGCTGCATCGAATGAGTTACCTACTGGTCAAGATGAACTTTCAGCTTTATATGATCGCTTCCTTATGCGTAAATTTGTAGATTATGTGGATGAGGATCAGATTCAGCAATTATTTAATCTTCCTTTGAAAACTACGATTGAAAGTAAGTATCAGCTTAGAAATCAGCAAATCGAAGAAGTTAGACAACAAGCAAATCAGGTCATTTTCCCTAATGAAATACAAAATCTGGTCATGCAAATTTGGAAAGAATGTAAAGCAGCTTTTAAAGAGAATAAAGATGAGGTTCTATCAGACCGTAGATTAATCAAAGTACTGCATTTATTACGCATTTCTGCAGTGACAAATGGTAGAAATCAGGTCGATTATTCAGATGTAATGCTTTTAAAAGACTGCGTATGGAATCACCCTGATAATGCGAAAAAAGTATTGGATATAATACTTAAATCAATGCCAATAAGATCAAGAGTTAAAGAAGTTGAGGCGCAATTTCATCATCCAGATTTAAAGGGTAATGGAACAAAAGAAAATCCTTTCAAAATTTCTCATTCTCGAGACTTACAACTATTAAATCAACCGAGTATAGGGATGCAAGGTTTCCATTTCGAACAGACACAAGATATCCAAATTTTAAAATCTAGTTTATTTGAAATTGGTAGTGTAGGCAGATCTTATTTACATTATAGAGATTATGCAGTTATTAAAAATTTTAAAGGTATCTACGAGGGTAAAGGTTTTCGTGTTGGATTACATCATCAGGTATATGCTAACTCTAATTCCAATTATTTTTTGTTCCAAAATATTGAAAATGTCGAAATTCAAAATATTAATTTTTTAGAAAGTAGGTTGGCCTATAAAAGTATAGACAGTACAGTGATAAATTGTTCAGTTGATAGCAGAACGAAAAGCTTAATTGGTACGACTCCTATTAATACGACATTTCTAGAACAACCAACTAAGGAAATTCCGACTGAAACTATTGAAGAATCTAGCTTGGATCAAGACGTCCTAAAACAGCAATTAGCAAACAATATTTGGTTATAGGACTGCTGAATATGATTTTTGCTTTAGCATATTTGTCTACGTTTACATTATTCAAGTCTATTAAATACTTTATAGATAGTAAATTTCGTAAGTCAGTTATTCCTATTGAAGGGAGTGTAGTTTATTCTCCCTTATATGCTTCTGTCGAACATTCAGGTATTTATATTGGTCGAGAAAAAATCTCTAATATTGTCGTGGATAGCTTATTCAATCGTGAAAGTACTGTCCGTTTGAGTTCAGCTAGTGAGTTCACAGATAGTAGTTGGTTAGGGAATAAAATTTACGTTTCCTGTGATCGTGATGGAAATCCCGTAGGAAATGAAATAGTCGCAACTAAATCCAAAGCGCATGTTAGTGAAAGATGTTATTATGGATTGATTTATAGTAATTGTCACAGTTTTTCAATAAAATGTCTTGAGTACTCCCCACAACATTATGTATCTAAGCAGAAAACCAAAGCACTAATTGTCGATGATAATTATCCGAAACCAGAAATTCCAGAATACGGATCTTTTACAGATTCGCCAACAAACTTTAGACAATTAAAACAACTTGCCAGAAATAAGCTTAATGCAAAAAAATGGTTATTGTGGGATTGGGAAAACAAACAGGAGAAAGTACAGGAACCAGATTGGCAAGAAATTCAAAATCTTTATCAAGATCAAATCTTGAATCCTCAATTTATTCAACAGTTGCATCAGGAACTTTCAGAACTTAACGAATATCAGCAAGAAATTAGTGATGAAAATATTCCGCCTAAGGTTGTTAATCAACTAAAGCAATTTGGACAAAATTTGCAGAATATTTTGGATGTGTATCAAAAATCGAAGTCATTTTTAGAACTATTTCCTGAATCACAACTTACTTATAGGCAATTAAAACAATCAAAAGCTAATCTTCAGAGATTAGTAGATGAGATACAAAATAATAAATCTATTCAAGAATTAGTTCGTAAAATGGGACGGAATTACATTTCAGAAGAAAGAAAAAAACAAGGTAAAATTTCTAGTAGAAGTAAAGATGAAGTACATGGTATTCATCGTAGTGCTGACCTAATGTGTTTATTACCAAATGAACTCATTAATCTTGAAGATGAAACACTAGAAAACCTTTTTTACGCAAGATTACTTGAGCAAAATTTATTAACGTATGAAATTCAAGGTACTACTTTAATAAATGGTGAACAGTTAGAGGCTAATAAAAAGTGGACTGGACCTATCGTTGCTTGTTTGGATACATCTGCAAGCATGAGTGGTTTGCCTATGAAAAAAGCTAAAGCTTTATTATTCGCAATAGCAAAAATTTTAAACAATGAAAAAAGACATTTATATGTTCTTGTGTTTGGAGCAGAGGGGCAAATTAAAGAATTTCAAATGCGGGAATCACAAGATTTGAGTGGTTTACTTGTATTTTTAGATCAAGGCTTTGATGGTGGCACTAATTTTGAAACACCACTCCAACGAGCTATCGAAATTATTAAAGGTGAGAAAGACTACACAAAGGCTGATATTTTAATGATTTCGGATGGTGATTGTTCAATTACATCCAAATTCAGTAAATATTTGAATAAGGAAAAATCTGAATTAGATTTAATGATTTATTCTGTACTTTGTGCAGGGGCTAAGAAAAAGGATTCTTTTAGTGATGAAATATTAATTATTTAGTTGAGTTGGCGAAATATAGAACAATACCAGAAGAATTCATTTTCTCACGTTATGTATTAATTGTTGGCGAACGGGTATTTGATTCCATGACAGGTGAGTGTTTGTCAGATACATCATGTCCATTAGTACGATCACGATTGATTATCGTAGAGGAGGAGTTCTTTGATGATGCAGCTTAGTCTTAGATATCTTGCTGATTTCAGTGAGTTACATTTTTTGCTTGGATAGTCTTGTATTTTGGGCAATGAAAATAATTGATCTCATTGATCTTTAGTGCTCAGTCAAACATCTTTGCTCGGTCTACAGCTTTGTGTACTCACAGAGCTGTTTGAGCAGAGCAGAAAGATTGAGTGAGGTGGAAAAAGAAGGATAGTAGAGATTTAGTGATTTTGGATTATTTTTCTTCGACTTTGATGAAAGCTAGGGTGGAGTTTTGTTTATTTTTTACTTTTTTTGTGGGTGATTGACCTTTCCAAATTATCTAGCAAATCCGCACTTTACAGTACAGCAGTCGGATATGGTCCTGTTTCTGAATGAGCAAATTGACTTCCAGAAACTAGGGTCGTTTACGGTCGAAGGAAGTTTTGTTGAAAAACATGAACTTAGTTACTACGGTCCATCCAAGACATGAGGGAAAAGTTCGGTCCATTACTGGTCCATCGCAAAAAATATAGGTGTATTTTCTTGGACTTACAGAATCACACTCAATGCGGTTTTAGGGGCGGAAAAACCACAAAACCTTTACAGTTCATGAGGTTATGTGTTTTGAGGGCGGTCCTATTGATTTTATTGAGTTTTACTATCTTTGGTATTTATAACATATTGTTTTTTATAGTGAAAAAATGAAATGCTGTTCTGACTCATAATCCGTTGGTCGACAGTTCAAGTCTGTCTGGGCCCACCATATAAAACAACCACTTACGTGCACTAATCGTAAGTGGTTTTTTTGTTTTTAGATTCTGGTAAGCAAATAGTAAGCGGAATGAATCAACATTATTTTCCATTGGCTTTGATAAACAAACGATTTAAAAATAGAGTTTTCTGTAGGTACTCAAATTAAAGTGACAATGTGGTGGGTATAGGGCGGCCTAATATGGGCTATCACCGTCGTAGTTTGGTGGTAACCCAAATGCCATGTATCAAATTATTAGGAGATAAGCTGACGGCAAGACATTTTTAAAGTCAGATCAATGAAATTCACACGCGTGTAGTAGTTCTGAATAGATTTACGGAATTGGGTAGACCTCACACCCAAGTTATCACTTAAATTTGAATGAATTGGGGAAAACTCAGCTTTTGAATGTCTATGCAACACAGCAGCTTGAATTAGTTTTATCGTGCGTGGTGGAACAAAACTATCAAATTGACAATAAAATAGAGGTTCACCGCGTTTTAAAATCAAATCTTTAGAAGTGTCATGACATTCAAATGCCCACATCAATGGTCGAGGCCAAATGTGAATTGGAAAATGTCCACCAAAGATTCTGCGTGGTAATGGATTGTCATGGTAATGCCAAAGGCATCCAGTTAGGTGATATACACTACTTCATCAGCTATAAATCAATAAAGCCGTTTCAACGTAAGCATATGGTTAACTTATCTTGCTAAGCTGTCCTATAAGTCTTAATTTGGTTTCCACTTAAAAACAAGTGGAGATTTAATCCATGAGCATGGATCTATATTCTGCAACACCTCCCGTTGCTAAAAACGTAGAACATATAGCAAAGAATTTAAACTCAGCATTGTAAAAGCCGTTAGGGGGTATTTTACAATGCTGCTAACACCTGCAAAGATCCTAAAACATCGATTGCCTCGGTTGCATTGAAGCATGGTCTTAATACCAACCTCGTCAGCCGAAAAATCAGAATCTTCAGTCATCATGATGGTGTCGTGCAGGATCCTGATTATGTGAAGCCAGCATTTATTGCTTTGCTTTATACAGCTGCGATCAGTCAACCTATTGATGTGATGATCACACTGCATATCGCTGTGCCGCATACCAATAACGTGAGCCAGTTAAAATGGCAGGCATCAGAAATGCCCGCCTTGGCAGAATTACTCAAGGCGCTGGCAATATGATCCTTATCGATGAAATTTGGCTTTCTACTCAGCCGATGGGCATGTATGCGGGGATGGGTACTGCTATGGCTCAGGTGCTGAGAGCCTTTGGCTACATCAAATCACATTTTGCCTACCTGTTCTATAATAAACGTGGTCATCGCATGAAAGTGCTAGTGCATGATGGCCTGGGCATCTGGCTCTGAGCCCGACGGTTGGAACAAGGCAAATTCCACTTGGTTCAAGTTCACCAAGGTGAAACAGTAGTTCTCAGTCAAGAACAGTTACAGGCAATGATCTGAATATAGCTTAAAGCAGCATGAAAAAATTGAGTAGTCAATAAAGACTTAAAAATTTGCACAAGAAAGTGCATTAAAAAATCTTTTAAGCGTAACTTCCATTTGGAAGTTACACTTTCTGTTTTGTTAATTGTATTAACTCAAAATAATCCAGATAATATAAATATTATCGAAGTTTAGCTTCAAATTGATTTGCAAAACTCATAATCAAGATTAGAAAACACCTGTCTATGGCTTTGTTGCATAAAGGTTTGAAAGGCTGAGTTCCCTTAAGCTGCTCAAATTTAAGAGACAACTTGGGTATGAGGGCGACCTAATTCTGTGAATTTATTCAAGACTGCCATGCGTGCATGGATCTCATTCACCTGACTTGGAAAACTCCGCGCTGTTAATTTATCGCCTAATAATTTGATGCAATGCATCTTGGTTTCAACCAAACTTCGACGGTGATAACCAGACCACTTTTTCCAAAGCGATCTGCCTAGCCGTTTGACTGTCTTTAATAATTCGTTCCGCTCTATAGACCTCGCTTGCTGATCCTTCCAAGGCTTTGCATTCTTTCTAGGTGGAATGATCGCATGTGCATCTCGATCTAAAATGACTTGTCGGCAGTGCTTTGTGTCATAAGCACCATCTGTATAAACAGAATCAATTGGTTCATCCAAGGGAATTTGAGCAAGTAAATCTTCGAGTACTTGAGAATCACTGACATTATTTGTGGTGAGTTGTACTGCACGTATTTGCAGGGTTTTAGCATCTATAGCAATGTGAAGCTTACGCCATTGGCGACGATATTCAGCCCCATGTTTCTTGCGTTTCCATTCACCTTCACCAAGAAACTTCAAACCAGTAGAGTCTACGAGTAGATGCAGTCCATCACTACTTTTTTGATAGCTAATCGCAATATCAATATGCTTTTGTCTACGACAAAGGGTGGAATAATCCGGAGCTGTCCAATCTAATCCAGAGAGTTTAATCAGACTTTGAACAAAACCTGTGACCATACGTAAAGAGAGTCGGAATAGTAATTTGATCATTAAGCAGCATTGAATCGCTGTATCGGAGTAGGTTTGATTTCGACCTTGCTTGCCTTGTGATTGTGCATACCACTGAGTCTTTGGATCAAACCAAATGGAAATATTACCTCGGTTAATTAAGGCTCGGTTATAGGATGATCAATTGGTTGTACGGTAGATTTTAGAGGCAGGCTTATTCATTTTGAAATTATATTGCTGAATAAGCTTTTGATGCTAGGTTTGTGCAACAAAGCCGATTGAAGGATGAAATTTTAGGTGAGCTTAGTCAATATGTTGACGTTGAAGATGTTTTGAAAACGCTTACTGAGATAGGTGTTTCGCGCACAGAAGAAAGAATTGAAGAGGCACTAAGAAATGCCAAAGAAGCAGTGAATATCCAGCGAGAAATTTTATCTTATGCTACAAGTGGGGATGCTGATAGTGTTCGAACAGATATTCAGGTAGAAACTAACCATATCGAAAGCTTCATTTTAGGTATGCTTGACCTCTTGGATATTGAGCATACTTTACATAGCGAGTCTGGCTATATTCGTATCCGATTTAATGACGAATATCAGAAAAAATTTAAAAGCATATTAGGTAAAGCATCTTTATTAGATGTAACGATTGATCGCTCTGTCGCAGTGAATCGTCCTCAGATACATATGCTAGATCTGTCTTCACCTATCATGCAGTATTTGATTGAAAAGGCATTGGATTATGATAATGGTGGATTATGTTGTGCTATTTCAAATGCTGAAAATGCGTTTATGAATTTTATGACGACCAATATTTTAAAATGGCAAGATTTGCAAGGGAATGTTGTACGTAAGCAATTCTGTATATACACATATTCACCAAAAAGTGAGCATGTAAATCCACCAAAAATTTTAGATATGTTCACTAAAAAATTAACCGCATTTCATCAAACAGTACCGATTACTACACAGCAGGCAAATAGCCTATTAGAAAAAGCGGATAAAGCCCTACAGTCTTTTATGGCAGAAAAATCTAATTCATATTTAATGCCAAATGATTTGTATTGTTCGTCTATGTTACTAGGTGTTTAGTCCCGGCATTTGATGGATCGGATCAATCTTAAAAAGTTCAGGTTCATCTGTCCACTGTTTGCAGATGAATTCGTAGGGAGTCAGGCCCCTGAGTGTTTTGAGTCTGCGGCCGAAGTTGTATGCAGCAATAAAATCAGCAAGGTGAATGCATAGCTGAGTGTGATCGTCGTAATGGAACCGTTTGACAGTAGCTTCTTTAATCGTTCGGTTCATCCGCTCGACCTGTCCATTGGTCCATGGATGCTTGACCTTGGTAAGACGATGTTCAATGCCACATTCAGTACAAATCCGATCAAAGATGTGCTCAGAGGCGTAGCGATCACAGGTGCGGTTCGTGAACTGGATGCCGTTATCTGTTAGCACCGTATGGATTCTATAGGGCACAGCCTTAACCAGATTGCGCAGGAACTCCGCGGCTGCCATCTTACTGGCTTTAGTATGCAATTCAGTGAACGCGAACTTGGAAGTGCGATCAATGGCAACGAAGAGATAACGAAGAGATAAAGCTTACCCTGTGCTGTTCGCATCTCAGCGATGTCGATATGAAAGTAACCAATGGGGTAGCTCTTGAAGCTTCCTGACAGGGCGATCACCTTGTACCTCAGGCAGTCGTGAAATACCATGCCGCTGCAAGCAGCGGTGTAACGACGAGCGTGTCAGATAAGGAATACTCGGCTGCAATGCATAAAGGCAATCGTCTAGCGGCAACAAAGTGCGTTTTCGAAAAGCAACAATTGCCGCCTCATCTTCAGGCGATAACACGCTTGAGCGAGGATTCTTTGGCCCGGTTGTAAGATCATCTACTGAAGTACGTTTCTTCCATTTTGCGACGGTCTTTTGATTGATGCCGTAACGCTTGGCTAGCGTTCTTAAGCTCTCTTGACTATTTTGTATTGCTCGACGCACTGCCTGTGTCGTTGTGGCGCTGCTGTGTAGAACTTGTCCCATAGTGCTTCCTTCCATTTATCTGAGAATATTGCACCATTAAAATCTGGGACTAAACACCTAAATTTATCCACTAAATAAGCTATAGCCAGAGCATAGTTAACATGCTCTGTTTTTGAATGAAAAACGATAAAGTGGTTTATTGATTTTACATTTGTTTTGGTAGAAATGGCTAAAAACATGCATTAATAAATGTTTAAATGTCAGTTAAAAGGAGATGTGAACCGTACCGAGTTTGTCGGAGACTTTTTATTTAAGTTAGGCCACCTGACCTAATGGGTTAATCTTATCATAGTACATTGCTTCAAACTCAGAAGAGGCTATTAAGCTCTTTTCTTTATGGGATTGTAGACTGGCATAAAAAGCAACTTGAATTGAGTTGGTTTTCTCAATCAATATGGAACTAAAGATTACAGTAGTAATCTTTAGTTAGGTGGTTATTAATTTTCAATAATGAATCAAAAAAAATTATCATTTTCACTTTTAATTTAATTATATCTTACCTCAGGTAATTCCAATCTTTTGATAATATTATGCTTAAATGAAATATCAATAGTCATATTTGTAACAGATAGCTGTGTAGTCATTGGTCAAAATGCATCAAAACATTAGTTGAGCAAGTCGATGACTATTTCTAAAACAAAACAACCGAATATTTTACTAATCGTAGCAGATGATCTTGGATTCTCTGATATTGGTGCTTTTGGTGGTGAGATTCACACACCATATCTGGATGACTTAGCCTATCAAGGCTTACGTTTAACTAACTTCCATACTGCTTCAGCATGTTCTCCAACACGTTCTATGTTGTTGTCAGGAACTGATCACCATTTGGTCGGACTTGGGACAATGGCTGAGAAAGTTGCACCTGAGCATGAGGGTAAAGAGGGTTATGAGGGTTATTTAAACCATAAAGTAGCTGCTTTACCTGAATTATTGAATGATGCTGGATATTACACAGTAATGTCGGGTAAATGGCATTTAGGTAAGACACCTGAGCATTTCCCAAATTATAAAGGCTTTGAACAATCATTTGCATTACTTCCAGGTGCTGCAAATCATTATTTATTCGAAACACCACTGCCTGATGAAGAATTACCACGCTTACTGAGATCGACTAAAGGCTTGTATAGTGAAAACGATCATTTTGCAGGTGAGCTTCCAAAAGATTTTTATTCATCAGATTATTTCACAGACCGTTTGATCGAATTTATTGGTGATAATGAGCACCGCGCAGATCGTCCATTCTTTGCATATTTACCATTCTCAGCACCGCATTGGCCATTACAAGCACCGAAAGAAGATGTTGAAAAATATGCAGGGGTTTATGATCAAGGACCGGCAGTGTTACGTGAACAGCGTCTTGAACGGTTAAAGGCTCTGGGGCTAGTAGAACAAGATGCAACAATTCATCCTGTACTTGCACGTACCCCATATTGGGATGAGTTAGATGAGGAAGGGCGCAAGCGCTCAGCACGGATCATGGAAGTCTATGCAGGTATGGTCGACCGTATGGATCAGAATATTGGACGCGTCGTCGAATATTTAAAATCAACAGGTGAATTAGAAAATACAATCGTCATTTTCCTATCGGATAATGGTGCTGAAGGTGCACAATTGGAAGCATTACCTGCATTCGGTCCAAATCTAAATCAGGTGATTGCCGACTACTATGATAATTCATTTGAAAATATTGGCCGTGGTAATTCGTATGTCTGGTATGGAGAACACTGGGCTCAAGCAGCAACTGCACCATCCCGTCTATATAAGGCACATACTAGTGAAGGTGGTATTCGTACTGTTTCCTTTATTCGTTATCCAGATTATGAACGTCAAGGCGAAATCAGTCACGAGTTCTTGACTGTGATGGACTTGCTGCCAACCTTACTGGATCAGTTGAACATTCAGCATCCAGGTCATACCTATAAAGGCCGTACATTAGCACCTTTACGTGGCAAAACTATACTACCGTACTTGCAAAAGCAGCGTAACTATATTCATACAGAAGATCATGTCACAGGATGGGAACTGTTTGGACAGCGTGCATTGCGTAAAGGGGATTGGAAAGCATTGTTTATTCCTGCACCAAATGGTCCAAATAAATGGCAATTGTTCAATCTGAAAGAGGACCAAGGGGAAATTAAAGATCTTGCAGATGAATATCCTGAGAAACTCAAGGAATTATTGGATCATTGGGCGGTATATGTCAAAGAAAATGGTGTAGTTGAAACAGCAGAACCCCGTAATCCATTGATTGATAATACTTCTAAACCATTAGCAGTAGCTTGATTTATTTATTGTTGTCTTACAATGCAGCCTTTAGGCTGCATTTTTTATTAGTGATGTTCTTATATTTAAAAATCATATTTAGAAATAAACATTATGGAAAATGTTTGTCTCAATTCAGACAGTCATGTCACTGCAACGTACCTAATATACGCGTAGAGATTCTGGCGGGATAACTAGCTTTATTTTTATCAGGGCAAGATCTAAAACCAGAACCTAAACATGACCTTGTATCTTAGATCTAAGGTTTGAAGACAATTTAAACCAATATTTGCATACGCTATGTCTAAAACAATTTCTCAAACACTGGTTGAAGAAAAACAACACAGTACAGTTTTGCAAAAAATCATAGCACTGAACGCAAAATTGAGCGAACTCTTGCGACCTTGGTTAGTGCCATTTGCCATTTTTGTGTTGTGGTGGTTTGCCAGTGAAGCACAGTGGATGCCTGCACAAATTCTGCCTAGTCCTCAGGATGTGGCACAACGAGCTTTGGAATTATTTCAAGCTGATTTATTAAGCCATGTTGCAATCAGCTTACAACGATTATTTATGGGCTTGATTGCGGGTATTATTGCAGGTTTCTTAATTGGTATCGCATTAGGCTACAACACATTGGCTGATAAGTTGGTTTCACCAATATTTTATGCATTATCACTTATTCCGACTTTAGCTTGGCTTCCTATACTCATGATGTGGTTAGGGATTGAAAATGCTTTGAAAGTGTTTCTGATTTTTAAAGCTACTTTAATTCCAATTGTGATCCATACCCATAGCGGTGTAAGAGATATACAACCACAGCTAAAAGAAGTAGCTTTAACGTTACGTTTAACAGTTTTACAAAAATTATATAAGTTAATTTTGCCAGCAACATTACCTGCCTTTTTGACTGGATTACGTCTTGCTATTGCGGCTTCCTGGACAACTTTAATTGCAGTGGAATTAATGGCATCTTCTGAAGGTATTGGCTATCTGATGGTACAGGGACGCCAGTTGTTTCAACTAGATATTGTCTTTGTTTGTATTGCAGTAATTGCACTGATAGGCGTGGCTTTAGATCAGATATTCAACCGTTTGGAAAAAGGAATTATCCGGTGGCCGAATAGTGCATTGACAGCTTTAGTCAAGCCTAAAGAGACTGGCCTATGGAGTACGGCTCTACTGAAACTCATTTTACCTGTGTCATTGGCAATATTGTGGTGGGTTTCAGGGCAATGGGCCTGGGTTTCAAATGAAGTGCTACCAGCACCAGAATTAGTATTTGAAACACTTATCACAGGTTTAAAAGATGGATCAATCTCTATAGCGCTACACAATACGATCTATCGAGCTTTATTGGGACTGGTAATTGGCGGTGGATTAGGAATTTTGACAGGAATTGTCCTTGGATTAAACAGAACCTTAAATGGTTTATTTTCTCCAATGCTGAATGTCTTGCGTCTCATCGCTATCTTTGCCTGGATTCCGTTTATTACCGCATGGGGGGGGGTGGACAATACAGCAAAAGTTATCTTTATTTCGATTGCAACATTTTTCCCATTATATATTTCAACTTGGAAAGGTGTAGAAAATTTATCAAATCAGCATGTTGAGGTCGCTGATATTTTTAGACTGAATCAAACTCAACAACTGAAATATTTGCTATTCCCATCCATCACACCAGCAGTTTTCTCAGGTTTGCGTGTTGCATTGTTGTACTCATGGATGGCGTCCTTTGGTGCGGAATATTTAATGGGGTCAGGTACAGGTATTGGTACTTATATGATTGCTGCACAACAGCATTTTGAAATGGAAAGAGTGTTAGCAGCAACGGTACTGGTAGCAATTTTGGGCGCTTTTTTTGCCTGGGCAGGAACCACGCTTGAATCTTATGCATCTGCTTGGCGCAATCAACAAAGGTAATCAGGATCAATATGGGTATTCAAATAGATTTAGATAAAAAACAAATTGCTGCACAGATTGAGCCAATTATTTCGATCCAGCATTTAAACAAATACTTCCACGTAGGTGGACAGCCAAAACAGATCATTAATAACCTGAACCTTTCCATTTATTCCGGAGAATTCATAGCTGTCGTGGGGAGTAGTGGTTGTGGTAAATCAACACTCTTGCGTTTATTGGCAGGTCTGGATACGGACTATCAGGGAGAAATTTTGGTTCATGGAGAAAAAATTCAAGGAATTGGAAAAGATCGCTCAGTGGTTTTTCAGGAACATCGGCTTTATCCATGGCTTACGGTTGCTGAAAACATTGAGTTAGGTTTGATTAATGAACAAATCAGTTCCAATGAAAAGTTAAAAAAAATCCACGACATTATTGAGCTGATAGGTTTGAAAGGATTTGAAGATGCACGACCACATCAACTTTCAGGTGGGATGGCACAGCGTGTATCTATTGCCCGTAGTTTAATTGATGCGCCAGAAATTCTACTTTTAGATGAACCTTTTGGTGCTCTTGATGCCCTGACACGTTATCAGATGCAAACAGAATTATTACGTATTCAGAAAAAGTCAGGCCTTACGGCTGTGTTAATTACACATGATGTTGAAGAAGCAGTGTTGTTGGCAGATCGGGTGGTGATTTTAAAACCGAATCCTGGGCGTATTGAGGAAATTGTTGAAGTCAAATTGGCTCGACCACGTAAACGTGCAGATTATTCACTACACCAACTTAAAGAATATGTCTTCAGCATCTTAACTGATGACCAGGTGCTATGAGGAAATAGAAATGAGTATTATCACCCAAGTCCGTGCCCAATTAGCACAAGCACAGAATACTTCCAATACGGGCCTATATTCTATACAACAGTATACGCCTGTTATTCAACCGGTTCAGATACAGAATTCTGCCCAACAAAAGAAATGGAAACAAGCAGGGACAATTTTAGCAGTTGCCGGAGTGCACTTGGGCCTATTCTGGCTAGCAGAACATCTACCAACTCCTGAGTTAGAGTTATCACAGCCTGAACCGGTGGTTATGGAAATTATTCAACCTGAAGCGTTGCCTCAAATTGAGGAAATTCAACCTCCTGAAATTCCTCCTATAACAGAGCAACCAACACCGAATGAACCACCACCAGTACAACAGCCTGTACAGGCTCAGCAACCGGTTCAGCCACAGATCAAGCCTGTGGATTCTAAACCTGTGCAGCCGCAGCAGGAGGTTAAATCTGTACTACCGCCAGAGCCTGCACCTGTGCCAGAGCCAGTAGCGAAAGTTCAAGAAGTACCTGTAATACCGGCAAAAGGGTATGCCGGGTATCTCAGTAATCCAGCACCAGAATATCCTGAAGTCGCGTTGGAAAGAGGCTGGGAAGGGGAAGTTATTTTACGAGTAAAAGTTTCTCCAGAAGGTCAGCCTATAGTTGTGAATGTACAACGAAGTAGTGGCAAAAAATTATTGGATGACACAGCAGTTAAAACCGTAAAACGTTGGAAATTCTCACCTGCTAAACAGGGTAATCAAGCTGTAGAGGGTTGGGTTGAAGTCCCAATTGGCTTCCAGCTACCAGAATAAATTTTTTCATTTATATTAAATATTAAGGAATATCGTATGAGCGATTTAAATAGCCTGATTCATGATGCAACCATTTGGTTACTTGTTTTATTATCTGTAATTACATGGGGGCTTATTGTTGTAAAAGCTGTTAAAGCCCAAAAAGCAAAACGTCAAATCACTGCATTTGTAGAGCAATTCTGGAAAGCAAAAGATATTAACAATGCAATTCAGCAGTCAGAGCAAGCACAAGGACCAGCTGCCCGTATTGCTCAAGCAGGTTTCCAAACTCTCGCAGCAGCGGACAATAAGACTCATCAAGATTTACAGCAAAGCTGGAGCCGTCAAGATTTATTAGAACGCCATTTGCGTAAGCAAATCTTAGCGGAACGCCGTCAACTAGAACAAGGTTCTGCTGTTTTAGCATCTATTGGTAACAACGCTCCATTTATTGGTTTATTTGGTACTGTATTTGGGATTATCCATGCTCTTCAAGCGATTGCAGCTTCTGGCAGTGCGAGTATGGATATTGTTGCTGGGCCAATTGGGGATGCTTTGATTGCTACAGGGATTGGTATTGCTGTCGCAGTTCCGGCAGTTTTGGCTTATAACTATTTTGTTCGTTCAGTAAAAGGAATTGGTGCTGATCTAGATGATTTTGCTACCGATTTTGTCAGTTTAAACCAGAAGCGCGGCTTTCAGCTACCAGTCCTAAATACAATAATAGCCCAGCAAAGTACGGCAGTACGTAATGAAAATCAGGAGGCTCTAGCATAATGGCGATTTCAACCTCTGAAAATGATGATGTAGTGAGTGAAATTAATATCACTCCACTGGTTGATGTGATGCTTGTACTATTGATTGTATTTATTGTCACAGCACCATTATTAACAAATACTGTGAAAGTAAATTTACCTAAAGCAGCACCAACGCAGGCTACATCACAGAATAAAGCCACAGTGATTAGTGTAAAAGAAGATGGCGCTGTGTATATTGATCAAAAACAGGTTCAAGTTGAACAATTTGAACAAGAGTTAAGCCAAGTGAAAAAATCTCAGGATGATCTGATAGTCAATTTGAATGCAGATGAAACAGTGGCTTATGGGGTAATTGCCAAGTTATTAGCAAGTATTGAACGGGTAGGGGTTGATAAACTTTCAGTCGTTACCTTACCCCAGTAAAAAGTTAATTCCTCATTATTAAATATAATGAGGAATTAAAAAAAATCTGTGGTTGGCACTTGATCAGTGGCTGAGGCAAGCTGCTTTAAAGTGTCATAATCTAGAATTTCGGTTCGATTGTAATTTACTTCGATTACTTTTATTTCAACTAAATAAGAGAATTCTTTATTGATTTTTTGCCGCGTTGTTCCTAATAGTTCAGCAAAGCTAGCTTGGCTGAGCTTTATAATGGAATCATCAGTATGGTAATTGGCAAGGAAAAGTAATTCTTTTGCTAAGCGAGTCAGCAAGCTTTGAGTTGTATCAAAAATCTCATTAGCACGTTTGTTTTGGGTTCGATTACAGACCAGTTTTAAAATAGAAAATTGTGCTTTTGCATTACGTTGTAAAATTTCTGAAAAAATAGCCCCAGGAATATTGGCAATTACTGTTTCATTTTGGGCAATATGTTCATAAATCAAAGGTTGTCCAGATAAGACAGGAACAATATTAATCAATGTACCGGAAGGCATGAACATAACTGTGTGATAATTACCTTGGGAAGTGTTCCATCCTAACTTGATTGCACCACTTAAAATGATATTAATATCTGTACTTAAGTAGTTTTGCTGGTAAATCACTTGTTGATGAAAATAGCGATGAATTTTCAGATTTTGAAGTAGGAATTTTTGGTCAGTTTCATTTAAATATTGGATGAAATCATAATTTTCCAATATTCTACGTACATTATTTAAATGAGTTCTCTGTTGTGAAATATGCTTAACATGAATTAATGCATTGTTTCGATATAGGTTAATTGGATTTGTTGAATTTAGCATGGATATTCAATTTTGTTATAAAGGGAGGATGATTAATATAAATTTAATAAATACAATGATCAATTCTTTCAAAAGATAAGCTATTTACAAAAAAAGTATATGAAATTTATAGATAAACAATTCGTTAATTATTCTTCTTATTGTGTTAATTAGGACAGATTTGTTTTTTTTAATTCAGAAAATAGGACATATTCAAAGAGGATATAATTGGATATGTTAACGTCAAAGAAACACACTAGTTTTTGGGTATTTCCATTATTTATAGTGCTATTAGCTGTCTTTTTTTATTTTAAACCAGAATCATTTGATAAAAAAAATCAAACTTTCACTGAAAATCAGGACGCTGCTCATGTTATTCGAATAGCATCTCCTGATTTAAGTGCTAGTAAAAATAATAGTACTGCGAATGCTTTGGTTGATCATGTTTATTTAAATAAAATTTTAGAAAAAGAATTTTCTAAAGAAAATATTAAAGTTGAGTGGAATTTTTTCAAAGGAGCTGGTCCTGCAATTAACGAAGCCTTAGCGAATAAACAAATTGATATTGCATATTTAGGTGATCTAGCAGCAATTATAGGTAAATCTAATGGTTTAGATACAAAAATTATTGCAGCTACAGGTAGAAATAATCCTTCTTATTTAGGGGTATTGCCGAATAAGGGATATGACTCTTTAGAAAAGTTAAAAGGCAAACAGATCGGGGTGTGGCAGGGTACTGCTTATCAACTGTCTTTCAATAAATTCTTGAAAAGCCAGGGATATCGTCCAGAAGATTTTAGAATTGTGAATTTGGATACGTCTGCAGCAAATGCAGCCTTAGCTGCAAAGAAAATTGATGCAACATGGGGGCTTATACCTGTATTGGCATTAAAGAAAAAAGGATTAGCAGAAGTTCCCCTGAGTACACATACCAATAAGGATGGTAGCGGTACGATGCAGTCCGTATTTATTGCACGCACAGCATTTTTACAAGAAAATCCTGCTTTGGCACAAAAGTTTAGTGACATTTTGGTTGACTCATATCAATGGATAGCTAAAGAGGAAAACCGAGAACAAACAGTTAATCAAGTTACGAATAATGCAGGTTTTCCAAAGGATCTTTATGAAGAAAATATTAAAAACCTTGCTTTAAAAGATATTTATAGTCCTGACCTTGATCCATATTTTAAAGCACATTTAAAAACTGGTATTGAAGAAGCCCTTGATGCAAAATTAATTCAAAAAAATATTAATATTGAAGAGTGGGTTGATGATCAGTTAATTAAGAAATCTCTTAATCGGTGATAATATTAATATTTTGAATATATAAATATTGATAAATGCTTATAAGTGTCATAATTAAAACAGAATAATAGTTTATCAAAAAATAATATGGTTCCAGTTAAATGGTTATGGAGCCATATTGTGTTAAAAGAAAAATCTGTCTTGGTGGATTTAAAACAAAAAAATTCATCAGGAATTCGATTAAATTATTTAAGCCAATGTATTTTAGTGAGCTTAATCGCTGGGGTTTCTACATCTCAAATATATGCAGCGGATACTCAAGAAAATCCTGCTGCAGAAGATGTAGTGAAATTGAATAAAGTTATTGCGAAGGCAAAACCTAAACCAAAAGCTAAAGCTGAGAAAAAGGTTCAGGCAGGAACTTTGGGCACAGTTAGTGAACTAGAAACTCCATTTTCGATTAAACGTGTAGACAGCAAAGCGATAGAAGAAAATCAAGCCAAGTCTCTTGCAAAACTATTTGAATCAGAAGCTGGGGTAGAAACAAAAGGTTCAACTTATAGCATTAACTCACATGCAGTGTCAGTTCGTGGCCTTCAGCTTGATTTTACAAATGGCTTCAAAATTGATGGTCACCCATTTCAAATGTATGGGGTAGAACTACCATTAGAGCTATTTGATGAAGTGCAATTGTTAAAAGGTTCAACAGGGTTTATGTACGGTATAGGCTCTCCCGGTGGGCTAATTAACTATGTCACAAAGAAACCGACTGCAACTCAAACTTTATCGGCATCAGTAGGCTATAGCTCAGACAGTATTTTCAGTCAACATGTTGATGTTGGCGGTCGTTTTGGTGAAGAAGATCGATATGGTTATCGCTTTAATGTCATTAATGAAGAAGGTGAAACCTATAATGGAACAGACATCGAGCGTCAGGCTCTTTCTTTAGGATTAGATGTAGAAATTACTCCTAATGTAAAACTGCGTGCGAATGGTTTGTACCAGGAGCGAAAGCTGGATGGTGGCATTAATTCCATTATTGTGACACGCACTGGTGCAAATGCATATGTAGGTAATGAGCTACCAAGTCCAATTAGTGGTAGAAAAGATTTGACCGCCTATGATGGACTGCCATATTACGATTCAAAAGTATGGGCTGCGTCTACAGGTATTTCGTGGGATCTCAATGAAAATTGGAATGTAGATGCAAGTTATTCACATACTTATAAGCAAATTGATACACGTGATGAAAACCTGTATCTCAGAAATATTCAAGGTGATTATGGTGTAGCGATACGACAGTTGTATATGCCAACCCTCGAGTTCGATTCAATTCAACTGCGCTTATCTGGTGATCTCGAAACAGGATGGCTAAAACATAAACTCATCTTTGGCGTAGATAGACAAACTCAAACTCGTGACTTGAATATTGGTAATCCTGCTTTAAATCCAGATACCAGTACGGGTGGTCAAAACCATCTTTATCCAGGTACAGGACCCTACCCACAAGGAAATCTCTATCAGAATTCATTGGACTTAGCTTATGGTGGTTATTCTCCACGAAAGTTTTTCAAAATCTCTGATTGGGAAACACGTTCTGCCTATATTAGCGATAAATTAAGTTTTAATGATCAATGGTCATTATTACTTGGTTTGCGTAAATTCGATTATGAGAACAACAACTATTTTGTGTCTGGAAAATTACGTAATCGCTATCGTGAAAAGCCACTTACACCAACAGCCGCATTACTTTATACCCCAAATAAAAATACTACTTTCTATGGTAGCTATGTAGAAGCATTAGAAGATGGCGGTACGGTTGGTAATACATATGTCAATGCCAATGATCAGTTAAGTCCAATTACCAGTAAACAATATGAACTTGGTGTTAAAACTGAAAATAACACTTGGGGAGTTAGCTCAGCTATTTTCCGTATAGAGAAAGGTCAAGGTTATGCAACTGCACAAAATTACTATAGTGATGATGGCTTAGTCAGATATGACGGGATTGAATTTGCAGGAACTTATAAGCCAGTTAAGGACCTAACATTATCTGCAAGTAGTAGCTTTATTGATGCTGAATATAAAAAAGGTCAGCCAGCGGTCCTGGGGAATGAGCCATCAGCAGTTGCTAAATTCCAAGGCAATTTAGGCGCTGCTTATGATGTTGCAGCTATAGAAGGATTAAAAGTACACGGTAATTTTAATTATATCGGAAGCCAATACTTAAATACGGCTAACGATTTAAAAGCGCCTTCTTATGAGCTGCTAAGTCTAGGCACAAGCTATAAAACTTCATGGGGTGATCATCAGCTTACTTACCGTGCTGAGCTAAATAATATCTTCGATAAAGAATATTGGATTGCCACTAATGATGGTGTAGTAGTTGGTGCGCCAAGAACACTTAATTTAAACATTAAATTTGATTTTTAAAGGAAAGAGCAAAAAATGAAAAAACTAAGCTTATTAGCTTTAGGTCTATTGACTGCAGCTCATGCTGTAGCTGCACCCTCAGTTTATCCAACAGGTGTGACAATTTATAAACCTGAAAAGGCATGGAATCACTATACAGTTTATTCAAGCCCAGATAAAAATAGTTATCTAATTGACATGAACGGTAATGTAGTAAATAGCTGGCCTTATAAAGGTTTTCCAACGGAAGTTATTGATCCTGCTGTAAACAAAGGCAAGTTAGGGCATGTACTGGTTCAATTAGAAGACCGTAAAGATACAAACAACAAATCATTTGGTAATGGGGTAAATAACCATGCTATTGGTGAGCTGGATTGGAAAGGTAACATCGTTTGGAAATGGGAAGGTGAAAAAACCGCAGGTCATGCGCATCAACATCACGAAATTGAGCGTTTAAAGAATGGGAATACGCTAGTACTTGCCAACCGTATTCATAAAATTAAAGGCTTTAAACTTGATAGTACAATTGATGATGTCATTTATGAAGTAACACCAAAAGGCAAAATTGTTTGGGAATGGTTAGCTTCAGATCATTTAAATGACCTAGGGTTTACACCAGAGCAAGTTGAATTGGTGAAAAACTCAAATCTTGCGGACTATTTACACTTTAACAATGCACGTACATTAGGTCCAAACAAGTGGTTTGACGCAGGTGATCAACGTTTCAACCCAGACAATATTATTGTTGATTCTCGTCAAGCAAACTTTATTGCGATCATTGATAAAAAAACGCGTAAAGTTGTTTGGACACTTGGACCGAACTACCCATCAGCTGAACTTAAAAACCCATTTGTAGCAGGAGACCAAAAACCTCGTCCAGTGGATCAATTAAGTGGTTTACATGATGCGAAGATTATTCCTAAAGGCTTACCAGGCGAAGGCAATATCCTAGTATTTGATAACCAAGGTGGTTCAGGTTATCCGGCTGTTTCTTTTCAAATTTCGACAGGTTCTTCACGTGTAGTTGAAATTGACCCATCGACTAAAGAAATTGTATGGGAATATCGCCCAGGTAGTTCATTCTTTAGTGCTTTCACAAGCTTGGCACGTCGTTTACCTAACGGAAACACAGTGATTACAGAAGGCCAAACTGGTCGTGTATTCCAGGTGACTAAAGCGGGTGAAATTGTATGGGAATATGTATCGCCACATTTCTCTGAAACAAAAACGAATGGTCTTGGCGGGAATAATTTATACCGTGCAACACCAGTACCATATAATTGGGTACCAGCTAATACACAAAAGAGTGAAGTTGCAGTCAAAACTCCAGACTTGGCAAAATTTAAAGTCAATTGATAATCTAAAGCTTATAAAATATTAAACTTTGTGAAATTAAAAAAGGAAGAGTAGTTACTCTTCCTTTTCGACCTATTATCGGGCTTTAGATCTCGTTGATAACCCAGAACATCGAGCGAAACGTGCTCTGCATGATTTACATCATGCAGAGCAAATCAAACGTATTTGGAAAGAAAGTTCAGGTCGATATGGTGTACGTAAAGTTTGGCAACAATTGAAACGTGAGGGTTATGTTATTGCACGTTGTACAGTTGCTCGATTGATGCAAAAGCTAGATATACAAGGTGTTTGGCGTGGTAAGAACAAACAAACTACCCGCAGCCGAGATGATCAAAAACGGGCAGGTGATTTAGTGAAACGGAATTTTAGTGCTGATCGACCTGACCAATTATGGGTCAGTGACTTTACGTATATTCAAACCAATTCTGGCTGGGTCTACACCGCATTTATTATTGATGTGTTCTCACGAGCAATTGTTGGATGGAAAGTATCGACACGGATGAATACAGATATGGTGCTCGATGCATTGGAGCAAGCATTGCACGATCGAGGCATGCCAAAGAATGTAATTCATCATTCAGATAGAGGTGTTCAATATCTTTCTATTCGCTATACCAATCGTTTAGAAGCTGCAAATTTACGAGCATCAGTCGGTACAACGGGTGATTCATACGATAATGCTTTGGCTGAAACGGTGAATGGCTTATACAAAACAGAGGTGATTGAATATTTAAAAGCAGATTGGCAAGGTTTAGCAGATGTACAACTTGCGACATTAAATTGGGTAGATTGGTTCAACAAAAAGCGTGTACACGGTGCACTGGGTTATGTATCGCCTTTTGAGTTTGAAGCAATGTACTATGATAAGATTAATCCGTTAGGTCAGGTGGCCTAACTTAAAAATAAAAAAGAGCCTGTAAATAATTTTGTGTAATTGCTTTTCATAAATTTAAAGGTGATTGCTTAAGCGGTCACCGAATTCAATAATAAAGCGGCTCATGGCTAAACGCCAGTCGCGAATAGGCATATTCCACTTTTTAGACGCTGCATCAATTGCCAGGTAAATCACTTTACGTACAGAATCATCCGTTGGAAAGACTTTACGCTTTTTGATCGCCTGACGTATTACGCTGTTTAATGACTCGATTGCGTTGGTAGTGTAGATGGCTTTGCGAATCTCGGCTGGATAAGCAAAGAAGGTATTCAGATTCTTCCAGTGTGTACGCCAGCTTTTGCTAATCTGTGGGTACTTGTCATCCCATGTTTGAGCAAATTGATCCAAGGCCATCAATGCAGCCTCTTCAGTAGGTGACTGATAAACGGCTTTTAAATCCTGAGTGACGGCTTTGTAATCTTTCCATGACACGTATTTCAAGCTGTTACGCAGCATATGGATAATACACAGCTGGATATGGGTT
>NZ_PHRG01000019.1 GCF_002803605.1 Acinetobacter pseudolwoffii | reverse complement strand
TCCATGAAGTCGGAATCGCTAGTAATCGCGGATCAGAATGCCGCGGTGAATACGTTCCCGGGCCTTGTACACACCGCCCGTCACACCATGGGAGTTTGTTGCACCAGAAGTAGGTAGTCTAACCGCAAGGAGGACGCTTACCACGGTGTGGCAGATGACTGGGGTGAAGTCGTAACAAGGTAGCCGTAGGGGAACCTGCGGCTGGATCACCTCCTTAACGAAAGATTGACGATTGGTAAGAATCCACAACAAGTTGTTCTTCATACGATGTATCTGAGGGTCTGTAGCTCAGTTGGTTAGAGCACACGCTTGATAAGCGTGGGGTCACAAGTTCAAGTCTTGTCAGACCCACCAAATCTGACTAACAAGCATTGTTAAATGCTGAATACAGAAAAACAGAAACATTGACTTATTGATAAGCTGGGGACTTAGCTTAGTTGGTAGAGCGCCTGCTTTGCACGCAGGAGGTCAGGAGTTCGACTCTCCTAGTCTCCACCAAATTTCAAGATAAGAAAAACAACGTTTTTCCTTGAAATTTAAGCAAGAAGCTACGCTTCGCGCAGGCTTTAATCAAACGAAGCTTGAGCTGAGTGTTAAACACCCAGATAAGTGTTTAGATCCTAGAGATTAACAAGTACAAGCGTTATGATACGCGGACTTGATAATCTCTGTGATTTATCACAGCGTCTAGACCTGACGAAGGCTAGATCAATCATTAACAGAATATATTTGAGTTGAAATAAATTGTTTAAGGCTCAGAACTAAATTGACATTAAAATGTGACACGCAAGTGACATGTTTGAATGAAGATGCAGAACTGAGAAACTAGCGATTAACTGAATCAAGCGTTTTGGTATATGAATCTAATTGAAGCTGTACAGTGCTTAAATGCACAAGACGCCAACTGTATGATTGACTGAGTGATTGGTTGATCTGTTGCTTATCCTACTTGTAAGGATGAACGACTGTTTGGGGTTGTATAGTCAAGTAATTAAGTGCATGTGGTGGATGCCTTGGCAGTCAGAGGCGATGAAAGACGTGATAGCCTGCGAAAAGCTCCGGGGAGGCGGCAAATATCCTGTGATCCGGAGATGTCTGAATGGGGAAACCCACTTACCATAAGGTAGGTATTGCATGATGAATACATAGTCATGCAAGGCGAACGAGGGGAAGTGAAACATCTCAGTACCCTTAGGAAAAGAAATCAATTGAGATTCCCT
>NZ_PHRG01000018.1 GCF_002803605.1 Acinetobacter pseudolwoffii | reverse complement strand
CGGTTAGCACAATTAAAGTACGCCAATAATAAATGAGAAGTGTTTTCATTTGCAACTACTAATCATGCCTTTCACTGACTTTTTTTGCATCAAAACAAAAAAGGCACACTAAAAGTATGCCTTATCTTTTTCTTTAGCGCAATATCTAACATCAAATTTTGTTGGGCCTGAGTTACCCGATATCACTGCTGCAATTGCATCATTAATCAGTTTAACTATCTTACTTAAGTATTGGAAACCAAAACATATTTTTCTTTTTGAGGACAAAAATATACAGGTAGATGAAACTATTATCAAGCAAGCTCGTAAACAATATAGTGTGGCACAGATAGCCAAAGCCTGGTCTCCATTTCTGATACTTACAGCAATGGTGACGATCTGGAGCATCAAACCTTTTAAAGATTTATTTGTTAAGGACGGCCCATTAAGTGATTTAGTAGTTTCAATTAAAGTGCCGTATTTGCATCAATTGATTCAAAAGCTACCACCTGTCGTGCCTGAAATTAAAGATTATGATGCGATTTATAAGTTTGATTGGTTATCAGCAACGGGTACGGCGATTATATTGGCGGCATTGATCACGATTATTTATTTAAACATGAAACCTAAAGAGGCAGTTTCGACATTCTTTGAAACCGTGAATGAACTAAAAACCCCAATTTATTCGATTGGTATGGTACTGGCTTTTGCATTCATTGCAAACTATTCAGGTCTGTCAGCAACGCTTGCTTTAGCACTGGCACATACGGGTCAGGCTTTCACCTTCTTCTCACCATTCTTGGGTTGGGTTGGAGTGTTTCTTACAGGTTCAGATACTTCAGCTAACGCATTGTTTTCAGCGTTACAAGCAACTACAGCACAGCAAATCGGTGTGCCTGAAGTCTTGTTAGTTGCTGCCAATACCAGTGGTGGAGTAACAGGTAAGATGATTTCCCCTCAATCAATCGCGATTGCTTGTGCAGCAGTGGGTTTAGTTGGTAAAGAATCTGATTTATTTAGATTTACAGTAAAACACAGCATTATCTTTACGGTGATGATTGGTATTATTGTGACCTTACAAGCTTATGTTTTCCCGTGGATGATTCCGTAAACGGGTCAAGGAAAAAAATGAAAGTCTCCGACAAAGTGGTACAGCGTTTACGTCTGTTGATTGAAAAAAATAATGTGCAAGTCGGAGAGCGATTGCCTGCTGAACGCCAACTCTGTGAACAGTTAGGTGTGTCTCGTAGCTCTTTACGTGAGGCGATTCAACAACTGATTACCGCAGGGATTATTCAGAGCAAAGCGGGTGCAGGCACCTATTTAAAGCAGTTGCCTGCACATTGGTCACAGTATCAAATCGTTGAGCCATTATCCGGTTTGATGGATCAGGATCCTGAATATCGTTTTGATGTACAAGAAGCTCGTATGGTGCTTGAAGGTGGTACAGCATGGTATGCCGCACAACGTGCCACACCCAGTGATTTGATCAATATTCGTCAATGTTTTGAGCAGATTAGCCATTTTCAGGCTTTAGGTGATGATGCCCACGCAGCAATAGCGGATGCGAATTTTCATCTGGCGATTGCAGAAGCATCCCACAATCTAGTGCTGATCCAAATGATGCGTAGTTTGTTTGATTTATTGCAAGACAACGTGATGTTAGGGCGACGTAAAGTTTACACCACACCACAACATTTTGAACAATTGTATGACCAGCATTTTGAGGTGATGGACGCAATTGAACGTCAAGACTCAGAGACTGCACGTAAGGCAGCTTGTGGGCATATTGAATTTGTTGTTCAACGCGTACGTATGATCGATGAAGAAGAAGCTCGTCGTCAACGTTCGAGTCGATTAAATAGGACATAAGTTATGATTATTTCTTCTGCAAATGACTATCGTGAAGCTGCGAAACGTCGTTTACCGCCATTTTTATTTGAATACATCGATGGTGGTGCCTATGCGGAATATACTTTAAAGCGTAATGTAGACGATTTATCAAAAATCGCTTTACGTCAACGTGTGTTAAATGACATGTCTGAGCTGAGCTTAGAAACGCAATTGTTTGGTGAAAATTTGGCGTTGCCAGTGGCATTGTCACCTGTAGGTCTAACGGGTATGTATGCGCGTCGTGGTGAAGTTCAAGCCGCGGTTGCCGCAGATAAAAAGGGCATTCCATTTACCTTATCAACAGTTTCAGTTTGTCCAATTGAAGAAGTGGCACCTGCGATTCAACGTCCGATGTGGTTTCAACTGTATGTACTACGTGACCGTGGTTTTATGAAAAATGCCTTGGAACGTGCTAAAGCCGCAGGCTGTTCTACCTTAGTATTCACAGTCGATATGCCTGTTCCAGGTGCGCGTTATCGTGATGCACATTCAGGAATGAGTGGTAAAAATGCTGCAATACGTCGTTATATGCAATCGTGTATGCACCCACACTGGGCTTGGAATGTCGGTTTATTGGGTCGTCCGCATGATTTGGGTAACATTTCGAAATATTTAGGTAAGCCGACAGGTCTGGAAGATTATATCGGTTGGCTGGGAAATAACTTTGACCCTTCAATTTCTTGGAAAGATCTTGAGTGGATTCGTGATTATTGGGAGGGTCCCATGGTTATTAAGGGGATTTTAGATCCTGAGGATGCCAAGGATGCGGTACGTTTCGGAGCAGATGGAATTGTGGTCTCCAATCACGGTGGTCGTCAGCTTGATGGTGTTTTGTCTTCTGCTCGTGCGCTTCCTTCAATTGCAAGTGCGGTCAAAGGTGACATCAAAATTTTAGCAGATTCAGGGATTCGTAACGGTCTTGATGTGGTACGTATGTTGGCTATGGGTGCAGATATTTGCATGCTTGGTCGTGCATTTGTATACGCACTTGGTGCTGCCGGCGGTTCTGGGGTAAGTAATTTACTAGATTTGATTGAGAAAGAAATGCGTGTGGCAATGACATTGACTGGTGCAAGAACCATTGCAGATATTACATCGGATTGCCTGGTCAAGCTAGAGAAAGAGTAAGCGATTTAATTACTCACATTACTAAGGCTTTGCCAACTTTCCTTTGAAAAAAGAGATTTTTATCTGAATAATTTGGGTAAACAAAGCTTCCTTTTGAAAAAAACCAACCTTGGCAAGAGTCACCGACATAAAATACACTAAATAACATAATTGGTACGTTAATAAACTCTATATATAACAGTTATATAGAGTTTTTATTTTGTGTGACGTAATTTAAGGTGGGGTCGGATACTTTGATTTTTGGTCACTAATTTATTGTGATAATCAACAATAATAACCAACATACATATGCTTAATCTAAGGGTATTTTACTGACTGGTATAATTTTATGATGAGAGGGGTGTTGCCTGAGGTTACGGTTTCTGTTTGGCCTTTTGGCGTAAGACGTACAAATATAAGCTTTCTACTTTTTCACGTGCCCATGGTGTGGTACGCAAGAATCGTAATGATGATCATGAAGATAAAATCAAAAAATACAGATTTTTGTGTAAATCCTGAGTAGAATTCGACTTATTTTTTCTGCAGTAAAAAAGCATCTTCTCACTATGCTGCTTTGCAAGGACGTTTTATGCTCGCGCTAGATATACAACATGTTCGAATGAAACAACACGCCACTGATAAGGCACAAGCGTTGCAATGTCTAGTCGATATCTTGGTCGAAGACCAATTGGTTACACCTGATTATATTCATGGGTTGACCGTGCGCGAACAACAAAGTGCAACGTATTTAGGGCAAGGAATTGCCATTCCGCATGGGACGCCTCAGTCTCGCCAATGTATTTTAAAAACTGGTATTCGTCTGGCACACTTTCCTGAAGGAGTTGTTTGGGACGGTGAAAATAAAATTTATTTAGCAGTGGTGATTGCTGCGAAATCAGATGAGCATTTGCAAGTCTTACAAATTTTGACGCGAGCTTTAATTAATGATGTCGCTGATCAAGTGAAACAGGCTCAATCTGCAGAGCAAATTATTTCATTATTACAAGCCCAACCCGCATCTTTGGCATTGCATGAAAATTTAATCGCCACCCAAGTTCCCGCACTTGATGTAGAAGATTTAATTTGGCAGGCAACACAGTTGCTGAAACAGCAAAAAATGGTGGAGTGTGGTTTTCTGTCGGGTTTAAATCTAAACAGCATGATTCATTTAGGGGAGGCGGTCTGGTCGATCACTTCTAACCAGCATGTTTTGAGCCCAGCTGTAAGTTTGGTAAAAGCGGAACAGGTTTTAAGCCATCAGCAGGAAATGCTCAAGACTTTGGTGTGTATTGCCAGTAATGAGCAACTGGATATGCAACGGTTTCAACGGTTAATGGATATTTTGTTTGATACTGAACAAGTTCATACCCTCAACCAAGAGCAAGATAGTCACCAATTGGCGCAGTTAATTGGTGCTGAACTGATTCCTGATTGGCCATCTCGTCGTATTGTCTTAGCTAACGCTCATGGTCTACATGCGCGTCCCGCGACACACTTGGTCAATATGACCAAGAAATTTGCAGGGGATATTCTCGTTGCTGTAGATGAGGGGGCTTACGTTTCGGCAAAAAGTTTAACCAAATTATTAGCCATGGGATGCCGTCGTGGTCAAACTCTGACTTTTATTGCACAACCTGATACCGATGCTGTAGCAGGCTTAGAACAGATTATTGATGCAGTTCAACAGGGCTTAGGAGAAGAGGTTGAAGCTGTTGACCTTGTATCTCATCAGCATAGCAGTAGTGACCCAGTCGTAAATACTTTGGAATTAATGCCTTTTGAATCACATGGCGATACGGGTAGCTGCGGTATTGCTGCATCAACTGGCCTTGCTTTTGGTCCTGCACATGTGGTGAAGCCACGTGAATTTAGTTATGAACGTCGCGGACAGAGCTTTAAAGCTGAGAATGAAAAGCTTGAAATTGCGCTTCATCAGGTGAAAAATAGCTTACGTCAATTCATTGCACATACTGAATCTACTGCCATTAAACAGATATTCATGGCACATTTGGAAATGCTGGATGATCCAGACCTCCTCCAAAGTGTACAACGCGGTTTAAAACAAGGGTTGTCTGCTGCTGCAGCTTGGCATGATCATATTGAAGTAGCTGCTACCGCACAGGCTGCACTTAGCGATCGTTTACTGGCAGAGCGTGCGGCTGATTTAAGGGATATTGGTGAGCGTGTTTTGGCTGCTTTGTGTGGTGTGGCCGATGTCACAGAACCCGAGCAACCTTATATTTTAATTATGCATGATGTTGGTCCGAGTGATGTAGCGCGTCTGAATAAAGATCGTGTTGCAGGCATTTTGACCGCGGTTGGTGGAGCGAGTGCCCATAGCGCCATTGTGGCACGTGCTCTGGCTATTCCAGCAGTCGTAGGTGCAGGTGTAGCTGTTTTAAATATTGAGAACCATGCCACCGTGCTAATTAATGGGGATACTGGGGAGTATGTGGTCTCACCCGAGCAAAATCAGATTGATCATGCCATTGCAGAGCGCCAACGCCAGCGTGAGTTGCGAGAACAAGCGGAACAGCATTGTTTAGAACCTGCCATCACACTGGATCAACATCAAGTTGAAATCGCAGCCAATATTGGCAAAGTGGGCGCTACGATACAGGCTGTGGCCGATGGGGCAGAAGCAATTGGTTTGCTACGCACAGAATTGGTCTTTATGTCACACAGCAGTGCGCCTGATGAGGCTACACAGGAAGCCGATTATCGGGTGGTGTTAGATGCTTTGGCAGGTCGTCCATTGGTGGTACGTACACTTGATGTGGGCGGGGACAAACCTTTGCCGTATTTGCCTATTGAAAAGGAAGAAAATCCATTCTTGGGCTTACGTGGTATTCGTCTGACTTTACGTAAGCCAGAGTTGTTACGTCAGCAATTGGTTGCTTTACTTAAAGCAGCGGATAATCGCCCATTAAGAATTATGTTTCCGATGATTGGGCGGGTTGAAGAATGGCGAGCAGCAAAAGCAATTTTGGATGAGGTTCGCATACAGCATCCATGTGAAAACTTACAAGTCGGTATTATGATTGAGGTTCCTGCGGCAGCATTGTTGGCTCCAATTCTTGCTCAAGAAGTTGATTTTTTTAGTATTGGAACCAATGACTTGACTCAATATACTCTGGCGATTGACCGTGGTCATCCACTGTTGTCTGCTGAAGCTGATGGCTTACATCCGAGTATTTTGCTATTGATTGATCAAACTGTTCGGGCAGCACATCAGCATGGTAAATGGGTGGGCATTTGTGGTGAATTGGCTGCTGATCCAAAAGCTGTGCCTGTATTGATAGGCTTGGGCGTGGATGAGTTGAGTATGTCGAGTACCAGTATTCCATTGGTGAAGGCGCAAATTCGTGGTTTGAACTATATAAATTGCAAACAGGTCGCACAGCAAGCCTTAAGTTGTGACAGTGCGTCTGCCGTACGTGCATTGGTGGAGTAATTACGAATGGCTAAGATATTAAGCATTACTCTGAATCCTGCAATTGACCTCACCGTGCAATTGGATCAACTAAAAGTTGGCGAGGTCAATCGTCAGTTAACGGCCCAAAGCCATGCAGCAGGTAAAGGCTTAAACGTGGCACAGGTCCTTAAGGATTTGGGACATGAACTGATTGTGAGTGGCTTTTTGGGGCAAGAAAACCGTCAAATTTTTGACCATCATATCCAGCAAGAGCAATTTGATAACCAATTTATTTATGTTGCAGGTGAAACACGACAAAACATTAAAGTTGCAGAAGCTTCTGGTCAGATGACTGACATCAATGGCAAGGGCTTTTTTGTAGATACCTCAGCAAAACAACAACTATGTGAACGTTTATCTCAACTGATTTTAGAGGTTGATGTGATTGTGATTGCTGGCAGTTTGCCACAAGGGTTTTCTGCAGAAGAGCTTTCGACACTGATTTTATGGTTACAGTCTGCGGGTAAAAAAGTCGCAGTAGATACCAGTGGTGTTGCGTTGAAAGCAGCAATTGCTGCCCATCCTTGGTTGATTAAGCCTAATACAGATGAGTTGACGGAAACTTACCATTTGCCAGCAGAAACGTTTGCAGAACAGCAGCATCTTTTTGCCAGTTTAAATAGTCAGATCGAACATATTGTGGTCTCGATGGGTGAAAACGGGGTGAACTGGCTTCACCGCACGCACCCCCTGCATGCTACTGCACCGAAGGTCACCGTCCAAAGTACTGTGGGTGCGGGAGATTCTTTGCTGGCAGGTATGATTCATGGGTTGTTGAGTTCAACTTCCCCAGAAGAAACATTGAAAACAGCAACCGCAATTGCGAGCAATGCTGTGACCCAAATTGGGTTTGCCCTTCCAGACTTTGCTGTTATTGAAGATTTGAAATCGCAAATCTCAGTCCAATCATTGAGTTAATACGATGCCAGAGATAAAACATATTTTATTTGTGCCACATAGTCCCGAGCAGCCGATTAATGCAGTGATTTTGTCCAAAAAACTGTCCAAAGCAGCGACAGCACTTGGTATTTCCAATCATGTGGCGACATCAGTCGAGCATCTCGATTTATCAAATGTTATTGATACGGTTGTTTTTGTAGGACAGAAGTCGGCAGAAGCGGATCAACTGCGTGACAAGGTTGTGAAAGTCATTGGTTTGAATAACGCACAACACGATGCGATCATGCTTTTGCAACAAGTTCTTGAGCATTCAGATGCTTTAGATGAAACTATTGCAGCCAATGTAGGGGTTACACGGTTTGTCGCCATTACAGCATGTCCAACTGGTGTTGCGCATACGTTTATGGCGGCCGAAGCCTTACAACAAGGTGCAGTAAAGTACGGTTATCAGATTGATGTTGAAACCCAAGGATCGGTTGGGGCTAAAAATGTTTTATCGGCAGAAAGTATTGCCAAAGCAGATGTCGTGATCTTAGCAACGGATATTGAGGTCAATACAGATCGCTTTGTAGGCAAACGTGTATATCGCTGCAGTACAGGATTTGCTCTTAAGCAAACGGATAAGACTTTTGCAAATGCAATTGCTGAAGCCAAAGTGCTTGAAACGGGTAAGCAAACAGCCACTAAGACAGAAAATGAAAACAAAGAAAAAACTGGAATTTATAAACACCTTTTAACAGGGGTGTCTTTCATGCTGCCGATGGTGGTGGCGGGCGGTTTGATCATTGCCATCTCGTTTATGTTTGGCCTCAACCCTGTTGAAGGAAGCTTTGCCGCATCCTTAAAGCAAATAGGTGCTGCAGCATTTACTCTTATGGTACCTATGCTGGCAGGTTACATTGCTTATTCTATTGCGGATCGTCCGGGTTTAACTCCAGGTTTGATTGGCGGTTTACTTGCAACACAATTAGAGGCAGGCTTTCTCGGTGGATTAGTTGCAGGTTTTATTGCAGGTTATATTGCGTTATTTTTATCGAAACAGCTTAAACTCCCAAGTAGCCTAGAAGCATTAAAACCAATTTTGATTATTCCACTATTAGCGAGTTTAGCTGTTGGTTTAATCATGATTTATGTGGTTGGACAGCCTGTTGCACAATTGTTTGAATTACTCACACACTTCCTTGCCAATATGGGGACGACCAATGCCATGATCATGGGGATTATCCTTGGGAGTATGATGTGTATTGATGTTGGGGGGCCAATAAATAAAGCGGCTTATGCCTTTACGGTGGGCTTACTTACGTCACAAACATACGGACCGATGGCGATTACCATGGCTGCGGGTATGGTACCGCCATTGGGTATGGCAATTGCAACTTTTCTGGCAAAGCATAAATTTGCCAAACCTGAGCAAGATGCAGGGAAGGCTGCTGTAGTTCTGGGCCTATGTTTCATTTCGGAAGGGGCTATTCCGTTTGCTGCCAAAGACCCGATTCGAGTGCTTCCATGCGCGATCGCAGGTGGTGCTGTAACTGGGGCTTTGGTTGCATTATTTAAATGTGAACTAGTCACTCCTCATGGCGGTGTAATGGTACTGATCATTCCGAATGCGATGAATTATCCATTAAAATATTTATTGGCGATTGCGATTGGAAGTGTGGTGACTGGTGTAGCTTATGCCGTGATAAAACAACGGTTAGAGTAAGCCCTTCATAGAAGCTTTGTGAAGGCTATTTAGTGCAATAAATGAATATTATGCTCAATCCTATTTTGGATCAGTTGGAGAGTCTCTGCTTGAATTTGTCCAGGTAATAGGTCATGAGCGATATTGCTGAATCGGATTGCAACCTTACAAATCGAGCCAATAATTTCATCGACTTCTTGGACACAAAGTTCCGCTTCCTGAGTACCAAGTTTCACAAGAGCTTGTCGAGGAATATTCAGTGCCTCACCCATGATATCCATTTGATGTGCAGGAAAGTTCTAAACCTTTACTGATCGCTTCTGCACTGTATTCAAAGGCGATTAATGGCCGACCTGTGATTGCGGTTGAGGAGACCAATGTACCCCAAAGCCAATATTCACCCCATCCATTGTAGTAAACATTAAGTTTTTGAGCATGGATTTATTTCCTTTTGATACGTTGGCGAGCACTACTGTTCTGAAATGACAGCTTTGTCCGTTATAATTGTATAAACATTTTTGGTTTCTGGTAATTATGTCCTCATTGATCAATTTTCTATCTCGCTTTAGTACTGCAACTCTTCAGCGCAGTCTGAGCTATGCTAAACACATTGATAGAGAAACAATTGAGTTCTTTGAAGAAAATGATGATGTCACGATGTATGCTCAAATTGAAGGGACAGATTATTACGATACCGCGATTACCTATAATCTTAAAAAAGACCGTTTAATCGATGACGACTGCACTTGTCCGGTTGGATATAACTGTAAACATGCTGCTGCTTTAGCGCGATTATTCTTTCAAGAATATCGTCAGGAATTTCAACAGCGTTATGCTGAATCTCAATCCTCGCAGGGAATCGCAAAACGCCAACGGGGGGATGATCAGGCGCAGCGCTGGTTGAATGATTTTAAACGGTATTTACAACAGACTGAACCAGAGCAATCTGTCAAAACAAACAATTATTTAATTTACCTGCTAGATCAGTCTGTCAGCTTAAAGAAATTGACAGTTGATGTTCAGAAGGCCAGACGCAATAAAAACGGCTCAATTGCGGGGGAAAGTTATTATACCCAATATGAAAATATCACCAGAAAGCATCTGACTTTACCTGAACAAAAACGACAATTATTTAACCAGATTTATTATTATGCCAAAATAAACAGTGACGAACGCTTTTATCAAAGCAATCTTGATATCTCCAGAATTTTATTGGAACATTTCAAATCTTTTATTCAAAGTGGCGATGTGTACTGGCAAAAAAAGAGCCATACTGCACTTCAATGGTCAGAACAAGGCTATCACATCGAACTGATCTGGCAACAAGGTGTAAACAAACAGACAGAGCATTTAAACATTGAATTGGTCAATGGTGATATTCGACTCGATTTGAAATCAAATCCACATATTCAGATTCTCGCGAGCCATCCCCCATGTTATGTGGATATTCAACAGAACACGGTGGGCCAGTTATATGGTGAATATACGGCAAATCTTCTGTACCATTTTTTACAGATGCCTGATCTTCCATCTATGCTCTTGCCAGAGTTTGAGAAACTGACTCATCAATATTCAGACGTGAAAAATCTGCCTCAGCCCGAGTCTATTCAGCATATTGATGTCCTTGAGGGAAGTCCCCAGCCAATTTTACGCTTCGGTGTTTTAGATAAATTTGATTGGAAATGGGAAGAGTCTGTTTGTGCCGAAATTGAATTCTCCTATGTAGGCGGACGAATAAAAGCAGGTACATCAGGTGACAGTTTTATTGGTGAGCAGCATGGCAAAATGGTGCGACAGCTTCGGGACTTAGTTCAGGAACAACAGTCAATCCAGCGTTTACAGCTATTGGTCGAATCACTGAAGTGGGTGAAAGATCTTAATTATTACCAGCAATTAAAACTGGATAAACAACGTCTTGATTCTATGGTTTTTGCGTTCTATGGAGACTGGATCAAACAGCTGATGCCCATCAATCAAATTGAATTGATTGGATGGCAGATAGAGCATCTGGAACACAGCCCATTTAAGCTGCAATATGTTGAAAATTTAAATATTTCCATCACTGAATCTGAAAGCCAACAAGACTGGTTCAATATCGGGGCGACCGTTCAGGACAGTGCAGGCAATAGCTATGATTTACTCGATGCACTTGTGGCTTTGGTGAAAGAACAGCCTGATTTACTTGATCCACGGATTTTTGGTCATCTGAATGACAGTCAAATTTTCACCCTGAAAACTGCAGCGGATCAACCAGATTTGGCTTTATCCGCAAAGGACATTAAGCCGGTATTGTTGCATCTGCAGAGCATTTTACAGCAAGAAGAGCGTAGCATAGATCGCTATGATGCGAGTCAACTATTAGAATTACAGCATCATCTGGGGATGGTGTGGCAGGTCAGTAATCGCCTGCAGCAATTTGCGCAGAAATTCAAACAAGGCTATCAGCAACAACTGCCGACACCACAAGGTTTTCAGGGGGAATTACGTCCATACCAGCAGCAGGGCCTAGGCTGGTTACAGTTTTTAAGGGAAACCCAGCATGGCGGGATTCTGGCGGATGATATGGGTTTGGGTAAAACAGCACAAACTTTAGCCCACTTACTCATGGAAAAGCAGGCTGGTCATTTGCAGGACAGACCCGCCTTAATTGTTGCACCCACATCGCTGATGCATAACTGGTTCAAAGAAGCGGAAAAATTTACCCCTGAGCTCAAGGTACTGCTGCTACAAGGCCCCGACCGCCATCAGTATTTTGAGCAGATTTCACACTATGACATTGTGTTAACCACCTACCCGCTCTTGGCGAGAGATGAAGAGCAACTGAAGCAATATGAATATCATCAACTCATTCTGGATGAAGCGCAGAATATTAAAAATCCGCGTGCCAAAGCTGCACAGGTAGTACGGCAATTAACAGCGCGACATCGTCTATGTCTAACTGGTACACCTATGGAAAATCATTTGGGTGAGCTGTGGGCACTATTTTATTTTCTAATGCCAGGATTTTTATATTCACAAGAAATCTTTAATAAAAAGTACCGCTATCCTATTGAAAAACGCGGCGATCAGCAGTTAAGGCAAAAGTTGGTAAACCGCATTAAACCCTTTATTTTACGTCGCTTGAAAACTGACGTTGCCAAGGAATTGCCTGAAAAAACCACGATTGAAGTCAATATTGACATGAATGAGCAGCAATCCAAGCTATATGAGGCTGTTCGCGCCACGATGCAGGCAAATATTCAGAAAATTGTGGCAGAAAAAGGCTTTAAGCGTAGTCAAATCCAAATTTTAGATGCCTTGCTGAAGCTGCGTCAGGTCTGTTGTCATCCTAGCTTGCTGAAACTGGATTCAGTTAAAACCGGGCAGGCGTATTCTGCCAAACTTGAACAGTTGATGGATATGGTTGTTCCAATGGTGGAAGAGGGACGAAAAATTCTTATTTTCTCTCAGTTTACCTCAATGTTGGAACTGATTGAACAACAGCTCTATCACGCAGAAATTGGCTATGTGAAGCTGACTGGAAAGACCAAAAAGCGAGATGAAGTCATTACAGCATTTCAGTCTGGACAAGTGCCAGTATTTTTAATCAGTCTGAAAGCAGGAGGGGTCGGTCTGAATCTAACTGCCGCAGATACGGTCATTCACTATGATCCATGGTGGAACCCTGCTGCTGAAGATCAAGCTTCAGATCGTGCATGGCGGATTGGACAGGACAAGCCGGTATTTGTGTATAAGCTGATTACCAATAAAAGCATAGAAGAAAAAATTATTGCCTTGCAGCAGAATAAAGCAGAACTGGCACAGTCTATTCTAAGCACAGATCATGAGGGAGAAGCGAAACTGACGGAAAATGATGTGATGAAATTGTTTGAGAAATTTTAGCTTGGTTACAGGTTTCCTCTAATCATCTGTAAGTATCTGAAAGTCTGGATGCAATTTTTTCCAATGTTCTCTTAATTTTTCTTTATGAACAGAAATCATAGGTAAGTCTAGTAATAGCGCTGGCCATACTGACCGTGCTTTGTCCATAATGGCGTGAAGTTGTTTTTCAATAACACGCCATGGAACACCGACTTTTTCAGCCCATTGTTCAAAGTGTTTCATCTCAGCTAAATACCAATCTTTATTTTTGGCAAGATTCAATGCGAAATGAAGCTCATTTTCAATATATACACTAGTCATCAATATATCGTATGCGGGAGATAATCTTGGTGTTCTTTTGTCCTGATAAATCATACTCCAGTTTTTTAAGTGTGCATCTCCATTGGCGAGCAAAATGTTGACAAGTAAGCGGCTGGCAAATTGCTGAATATCAAGAATTTTGTTATCTGAAAATTGATAAATGATCTTTCCTATCTGCTCATAATTTGTGGTGCTGTATTTCTGCTGTGGATATGCACCGAAGATCTGAGCAAAGTCTTCGATGTGAATAAGCTCTGTAGTATCAGCAGTACTCTGTCTATCAAATCTTTTGATTGCGAAAGCATATTGCTCTTGGGGTAAATTTAATGGTGGAAGGTCTTGTAAAAGGGCCATATCCACCAAGCGAATCTCAGGGACATCTATTCCGACCGTTTTGGCAAGGCTCATCATAGAATATTCATTTAGCGGAACAAAAGCATGTCTGGAAGAAGGAGTTTTGATAATCCAGTCCCCGAGTAGAGACGATTCCGTTGCCTGGACTAGTGTAAAACGCCCATCTTTGGCTTTCATGGAAAACTTCATTTGGACGCCGGCCAAGGAAAACTTATTATCTGTTCGAATCTCTTGCTTTAAGATCTGATCTGGATTAGAGATCTGCAGTTTGAATTTTATTTCATCTGGAATTTCTTCTGGATCTAATGGAGTCGCAATGAGTGCTCCAGGTAAATCATGACCTAAAGCTGCCAATAACTGAAATTCATTGTCTATATGTACTTTGAGGCTTTGTGCAATCAGTTCGCGTAATGCACCTTCTGGTAGCAAGTTTGATAGCAAGGGATGTAAACGCTGATGTGTAACATAGGTCTTTTCTAAAATTTTATCCACTTGAGGATACAAGGGGGAAGTCAGCAGGCTCAAGGTCGGGCGTTGCTGATCAGAGCGGAAAGAATCTGTAAAAACCAGAATATTTTTTCCGCTCTGAAATCCTGCCAAGTATCCAACGATACCGTGATGTAATGTTAATTTCAGGACGGCAACAGTATTCATGGTTCCTCTCCTCCGAGAAGACCCTTCCATGGGTTAGTCATTAAGTCATCCTGATCTTCAATAGTGACTTTAATTTCATCATTCAATAATTGTCTGATCAAATGAACCTTATCATCAGGGATGAGCATCAGTTGAGCATTTAATCCTGCCGCTATAATTTCTAAGGTCTCTAATCGAGGGTTGCCCTGACTTTCCAGTTTTTGGTACTGCTGTCTTGAAATGCCTGTACGGGATTGCATATCAACTTGTTTTAAGCCCAATTGGGTTCGTCTTTTTTTGATTTGCTGAAGTAAAGACTTATTCATTGTAGATGCATTTATTGCTTTTAGGTTCTGTAAGAAACATATTAGTTTCTTTTTTTTTGAAAAGCAATTTATGACTTTATCATTTCGATCGGCTTTGTTGCACAAAGATTTGAAATGCAAAGCGCCCCTAATTGAGCCAAATTTAAGGCGTAACTTGGGTAAGTGGTCGACCTAATTCCGTAAATCTGTTAAGGACTGCTACACGTGCATGGATCTCATTCACTTGGCTATCAAAACTCCTTGCACTGATTTTATCTCCTAATAATTTGATGCAATGCATCTTAGTTTCAACCAAACTTCGCCGATGATAGCCTGACCATTTTTTCCATAGTGTCCTGCCTAAACGCTTAACTGTTCGAAGTAATTCATTTCGCTCTAGCGAGCTACTCTTTGTATCTTTCCATGGTTTCGCATTTTTTCTAGGTGGAATCACCGCATGCCCTTGCCGATCTGCAATGAACCGTACCGGGTTTGTCGGAGACTTTTATTTAAGTTAGGCCACCTGACCTAACGGGTTAATCTTATAATCGTACATTGCTTCAAGCTCAAAAGACGACACATAACTCAGCGCATCAAGCACCATATCTGTATTATTACCACGCCATACACCTTGTATTTCAAGATTTTGCATCAATCGAGAACTGTATAGCGCGCAATAACATAACTTCTCGTTGCAGTTGTTGCCAGACTTTACGAACGCCATACCGGCCCGAACTTTCTTTCCAAATTCGTTTGATTTGCTTAGCATGATGAAAATCATGTAGATCTCGTTTTGCTCGATGTTCCCTTGCGAAGTGATGCGCTTCTCATCGCAGGAAAGTTGGTCTCCGACAAACCCGGTACGGTTCAAGTTGCAAAAAACATTACCAATTTCAGATAAAGATTTTAGATAGCCGCTTAGCTTACTGAATAACTAAAAATCCTCAGCATCTTTAATTTATTAAGATGAGTATTTCTCATCTTAAGCTGAATTTATATCGTTTTACTCATGTTATGATTCACGCTTAAATACAGCCATACAGAAATTTAGCTTTTTATAAAAATTTAGGGTGGCCTATCTCCATGAGTACAGCATTTCAATGTTCAATTAAACGTATCCGTTTTGATGAGAACTATACGCCTGCAAACAACACACGTTTAACCACCAACTTTGCTAATTTGGCACGTGGCGAAAGCCGCCAAGAAAACCTTGCTCGTACCCTTGCAATGATCAACAATCGTTTCAATAGCTTGGCCACCGTGGACAATCCAAAAGGTGATCGCTATTCACTTGAAATCGATATCATCTCGGCTGAAATTGATATCGAAGGCAATGGTCAAACCTTTCCATTTATTGAAACTTTAAAAAGTACCATCCTTGACCACCACACCAATGAGCGTATTGAAGGCATGATCGGCAATAGCTTCTCATCTTATGTGCGTGATTACGACTTCAGCGTGGTATTGCCACAATTGGGTTGTGGTGTAGGTGAAAAACCTGAAGATTTTGGCAATCTACATGGCAAGCTTTATCAACATTTAGTCAATTCAGATGTATTTAAAGCAGAATTTAAAAAACAACCTGTCATTTGCTTAAGCGTTTCAACCTCTAAAACGTATTTCCGTACAGCCAACGTACATCCTATTTTGGGTGTGGAATACAAAAATGATGAATATTCACGTACCGATGAATATTTTGCAAAAATGGGTTTACGTGTACGCTACTTTAAACCAGAAGGTGGTAATGCACCATTAGCATTCTATTTCGCTGGCGATTTGGTCCGTGATTACACTGATTTTGAATTGATCAGTGCTATTGCGACCATGGAAAGTTTCCAAAAAATTTATCGTCCTGAAATTTACAACACCAACTCTCCGGCAGGTGTGGAGTATCAACCAAGCTTGAGCTATGGCGATTACTCACTGACACGTATCGTTTATGACCGTGTTGAACGTGGTGAGTTAGCGGTTAAGCAAGGTAAATGGACAGAAGAAAACTTCATTAAGCCTTATCAAGACATTTTAAATGAATGGGCTGCAAATTTCGAAGTCGAAACAGCTGCTTAATCCATTAAATTGATAAACAGATTTACGAATTTAGACAAAGAAGATTAGACATGGCGCTTACACAACCGAAACTTTTACTCCCAACTTCAACTGCGGGTAGCTTGCCAAAACCGTCTTGGTTAGCTGAACCTGAAAAATTATGGTCTGCATGGAAGCTTGAAGGCGAAGAATTATTAGAAGCTAAACGTGATGCTTTGAAATTATCATTACATGAGCAAGTCACTGCAGGTATCGATATCGTGAGTGATGGTGAGCAAACCCGTCAGCACTTTGTAACCACGTTTATTGAACATCTTGAAGGTGTAGATTTCGAAAAGCGTGAAACCATGCGTATTCGTAATCGTTATGATGCAAGTGTACCTTCAGTTGTGGGTGAAGTTTCTCGTAAAAAAGCAGTGTTTGTAGACGATGCGAAATTTTTACGCAGCCAAACCAGTCAGCCAATTAAATGGGCGTTGCCTGGTCCAATGACCATGATTGATACACTTTTTGACGGACACTACAAGAGCCGTGAAAAACTGGCTTGGGAATTTGCCAAAATTTTGAACCAAGAAGCTTTAGAACTTGAAGCAGCAGGCGTAGACATTATCCAATTTGATGAACCTGCGTTTAACGTATTCTTTGATGAAGTGAATGACTGGGGTGTACCAACCTTAGAACGTGCACTTGAAGGTCTAAAATGTGAAACTGCAGTTCATATTTGCTATGGTTACGGCATTAAAGCCAATACAGATTGGAAACAAACTTTAGGTAATGAATGGCGTCAATACGAAGAGTCATTCCCGAAACTACAACAATCTAAGCTCGATATTATTTCACTTGAATGCCAAAACTCACGTGTACCAATGGATTTGATTGAATTGATCCGTGGTAAGAAAGTGATGGTGGGTGCCATTGATGTAGCAACTAGCAAAGTTGAAACTGCAGAAGAAGTGGCGAATACCTTACGTAAAGCACTTCAATTTGTTGATGCAGATAAACTTTATCCTTCAACCAACTGTGGTATGACACCACTTTCTCGCCAAGTTGCACGTGGCAAGCTTGAGGCTTTAAGCGCAGGTGCTGCCATTGTTCGTAAAGAGCTAGAAGCTTAATCAAACGTAGTCTCGTGCGAAGCAGGGGCAAATTATTGCAAGATGATTTGTTCTACTTAAAGCACGAGCACGTGATATGTACATTTGAGATGAAAGAGATGATTGAAGCAACAGACTTTAGAAATGCAATGTCTTTACTCACCACAGCAGTGAATGTTATTACGACTGCGAGTAAAGCAGGTATGCATGGATTTACTGCATCTGCCGTATGTAGCGTGACGGATACACCGCCAACGTTATTGGTCTGTATGAATCAATCCTCCCGTTCACATGCCCATTTTGTTGAAAATAAAGTCTTGGCTGTAAACGTACTAAGTACTCAGCATGAACAGCTTTCAAATGCTTTTGCTTCAAGTAAATTCAGTTCTGAAGAGCGTTTCAACTTAGGTGAGTGGAGTGCGTTGGAAACTGGTTCACCTATTTTGCAAGATGCCTTGGTCAGTTTTGACTGTGAAATTCAGGACATTCAGCAAGTGGGTACACACAGTATTTTCATGTGTCGTGTGCTTCAAGTTCAACAAAGCGATCAAGAAGAAAGCCTGGTGTATTTTAACCGTGCTTATCATCAAGTGGGTCAGTTGGAACACGCTTAATTCAACGCCTTAATCCTTTCATTTTTTAAAGTTAGTCTATTGTGGAACTTATAACCTTTTTAGTCATCGGTGCTTTTGCTGGTTTTGCAGCAGGGCTGTTTGGTGTCGGCGGTGGTACGATTATTGTGCCACTGCTTTTTATTGTCTTTACTCAAATGGGTTATGACCCCGATGTGGTTATGCACCTCGCATTAGGCACATCTTTAGCAACCATTGTTGTTACTTCGATTAGCTCATTGATGGCGCATCATAAAAATGGGGCTGTGATTTGGTCGGTATTTAAAAATCTAGCACCACCCATGGCGATTGGTTGCTTTTTTGGGGCGGGTATTGCAGGTTTGATATCAGGATTACATCTACAAATCATTGTTGGCTTATTTCTGATTTGGGTTGCCTATACCATGTTTACAGGTGCCAAAAAAGTAATTGATCCAACGAAAACTTTACCTTCATCAGGTCAACAAATTGCTGCTGGTAGTGTGATTGGAGTTGCATCAGCAATCTTTGGGATTGGTGGCGGTAGCCTGACGGTTCCGTACCTGAATCGCTATGGTGTGGTCATGCAGAAGGCGGTTGGAACATCTGCGGCATGTGGACTCCCCATTGCTGTTGCTGGTGCATTAGGTTTTATTATTTTTGGTATAAATGCTGAGATTAATGTACCTAATACCATTGGTTATGTGCATATTTATGCATTTATTGGCATTAGCATCATGAGTTTCATTACGGCTAAGTTTGGTGCGAAGGCGGCACATGCTTTATCACCAGCAATGTTAAAGAAATGCTTTGCAGTTTTATTGGTCATTGTAGCAAGCTTCTTCCTTGTGAAGGGATTAATTTAATATTGGACTTCGCATAAGAGATTTTATGCTAAATGTAATTTTAAAGACTTATTTCATGACTATATTTATTTACTAAATTTAACCAGGCTTTTGTTGCATGAGAGATCTCTAATCCTTTATGCCAAGCCATATGTAATTGCCAGGTCATATCATCACTATTGAAGTATATTTTTTTTAAGTTACTAAATTTTCTACAGTAAATTTCTGGAAGAATAGCTATGCCCATATTTGCCTCTACCATTTTTACTATGAAATCCCATTGGCTACTTTTACAGACAATATTAGGTTCAAATCCTGCTTTTTGAGCTTCACTTAATATGATGGGGGTTAAACTGAAATCATCTGTATAAAATATAAAATTCTCATTTTTTAAATCATCAAAATTAATTTTCTCGTATTTCGTTAAATGTGAATCTTGTTTTGCTAATAAGCATAAAGGGGAATTTAATATTTTTATTGAGTACAGATCACTATGTGGATTTCCTAAAACTATTCCTACATCAATTTTTTTATTCACTAAGGCTTCTTCTATTTTTAACGAGCCTACTTCCAAAAAATTCAGCTTAATTTCAGGATAATTTCTATGATATCGCGCAATCAAACGATGCATTAAAATTGCACCTAATGGAGGTAAACCTAGACTCAATTCTCCTGCTTTGAGAGATCTTATATTTTGAATACTGTCTAGCATATCCTCATGTTGCTGCAATATAGATAGTGCATGTTTATAAACATGTTCCCCTATAAAGGTCAGTTTAACGTGACGTTTCCTATACCCAGTGATGAATAATTTTTCACCAATTTGTTGTTCTAATTGTTGTATAGATTTACTTATCGTTGGTTGTGTATAGCAGAGTTGTTCAGCGGCTGCTGAAAAACTACCTGATTTAACTACTTGTACAAAAATTCTAAGAAGCTTCAATTCCAAAATCAAAATATTCCTATTATGAATAATATTTATAGAATTATTCATAATAGGAAAATAATTAAAAGAATACAATTATATTTATTTAGGAAGACTTAGCTATGTGGAAATTCACACGATTCTTTTTACAATTGTCCTTGATAATGATTTTTTGGGGGTTAGGAGGGGGTATACAACATCTTTTTCATCTTAAAATTAGCGGTGATATTATAGGGTTAATATTATTACTATTTTTCTTATTAACCGGTTTTCTAAGGCTACAATCAGTTGAAATTGCCGGAAAATTTTTAATTCAGCACCTAGTACTATTTTTTATCCCTTGTGTAGTTGGATTGATCCAATTTAAAGAGCTATTTATTTTCTATGGATTTCAGGTAATTATTACTGTAGTTCTTAGTACTATCTGTGTCCTTATTAGCACTGCATATAGTGTTTATTGGGGGATTAGACTAGAAGGTCAATTTGCTAAGGAAAAAAACGAATGTTAAGTATAATTTTTTTATTACTTACGGTATTTGGCTACATTGTTTTCCTACGCATTTACCATAAATTTCCTAATATGTTATTAGCACCAGGTATCGCAGTACCACTCATCCTAATTATATTATTGTACGTGCTACAGGTTAAATACCAGCAATATATGCAATTTAACCAAGGTCTAGTTTGGATGATCGGACCAACTACTGTAGCTTTTGCTCTCCCTATTTATGAATATAAACATATTCTTACTAAACATTTTATTTCTATTAGCTTAGGGATTGTATTTGGTATGTTAAGTGGTGTGTTGAGTTCATACGCCTTAGCTCAGTATTTTTCTTTAGATAGAACACTAACACTTAGTTTAATGACCCGTTCTATTTCAACTCCATTTGCAATGGAACTCGCAAATCAAATTAATGGATCGATTGAGTTATCTATTTTATTTACTATGCTGACTGGAATTGCAGCAGTTTTAGTAGCTAATTTAGTTTTTGGACTTATTAACTTAAAGAATAATGTCGCACAAGGTGCAGCACTAGGAAATGCAGGTCATGGTTTTGGAACAGTAAAAGCTTTTTTGCGTCATACAGATGAAGGAGTAGCAGCATGTTTATGCATGATCTTATCTGGAATTTTAATGGTATTTGTTGGTCCCTATTTGATATTGATGCTGATTTAAGGCCTAGCTATAGAGATTAAGCAGTATAGAGAGTTATAGATTTCTCAGAAATAAGAAGTATTAAATATTTATAAAATTGACATAATTATATTAAGTAAATTCTAAAGCATGGCTTTCAGCCATGCTTTTCTTTATCAAAAAAGTATAGCTGAATGATTACGAGCCAAATCGCATACAATACCTATCATTAAACTTAATGCAATAATTAAATGATAGTAATAGACCTCTTGCGAAAGTCGTTATTACAAGTTCATTCGGTTTACCAGTGCAGCGATTAAGTTAGCCACTGATGTATCTGGCTGCTGGCATTGCTGAATAAGTTGATGTTTAAATTCAGCCGTGAAGGTTCGACGGGGCTTTTTTAGCATTGGTGTGCTGTCTATAACTGTCTTTAAATCCATAAATAGGTGTCCACTTAAAGTTTAGTGGACACTATCGTGGTATTCATGAGTGAGAAAAAGTGGGGCTCAGCGGACGCTTACTTTCATCTTGAGAGAGTTGGGTGTATTTCTTCATTGCGTGCTTTCCAATTGCGAGTTGAAAAAGTCTAATGATTCTACGAATACACCTAACTTTTTCACCTAACTACAAATGTGTCGCACTTGTGATTTGAATCCGCTATTTTCAAAATCTGTCTTTCAGCTCGTTATGCAACAAAGCCGAACCGAATTAAAAATAGGAATGTGCTTCAGCTGATGCTTGCTCATTTCTTTATTTTTAGTAATTGAGGTGAACATACTGTCAGTACATGGTAGTTATAAGTAACGTGTAACTTTGTTTGCACAAAGATTTGAGTTCTGCCAAGTGATGGATTGATTTGTACTTAAAATTTTAAGCTTATCCACTTGCTTTGCAAGCCACTACACTTTATTTACAATCCTATGTTGTGGAAGTAAGGGATCTTGTACTCGCCCAGTATGTTCAACTTGATTATATCTAAAGGACTATTAGGCTTCAATCAAATCAATTTTCCAATTATTCGACTGAATTAACACATTTAAATCACGTAATTTAAGACTAATATCATCAGCTTGTTTTTGTAATGATGAAACTGGAATAACTTTATGCCACTTTATTTCCCGCGTACTATAACGATCAGATTCACGAGATGTATTACTTATTGCTGCAGTTAGGGTTTTGTGCTGTTCTACAAATTCATCACGCAAAGACAATAAAGCAAGTAGAGAACGACCATCATTTAATTTTGTTAAAGCATTAGTTTCATGAATTGCATAACTTAATTTTTGAAATTCTTGAATTAAAGAAAATACTTGTTTTAATAGTTCATTAGGATCTTCAGATGGTTTATCACCATCTTGTACCAATACATTTGCATTGATACGTTGTTTTAGTGAAATAATTTTTTTTTGTTGATCACTTCGAAGTAAGAGAGCTTCTGCTAATTTCATTTTTCACCTATTAACCAATTAGAATTAAGTTTTAAGCAGCTAAGTAATTTCACAAATACTATATCCTCATTCTTTAAAGATCAAAACAATTGATTTTTTATAATTTTCAGAGGTAGAAGTCTTATATTTTGTCATTAGTCGAAGCTCAGAATTAAGCTAAAGGCCTTTTTCAGATGCAGAATCCTTTATCTGATCCTAGACAGTATTGTGGACAGTCGATCCCTCTAAATTCTTACAATATTTTTGTTCAAAGGCTTCAGGACTTAACCAGCCATTTGCAGAATGTCTTCTGATTCGATTGTAATAAATCTCGATATAGTCAAACAAGACAGCATTCGCTTCTTTTCGAGTGGCAAACACACGCCATGGATTACATGACCTTTCAATGTATGAAAGAAGCTTTCAGTCACTGCATTGTCCCAACATGAGCAGTGTACTGCGCAAGACTGCGTGACATACTTTGAATACAGTTATTCGTCAATAATAGTGCTCTAAAAGCACGACTACAGTACTGACTGCCTTGGTCAGAATGAACCATAACTCCTGTTGAATAAGCTTTTCATGCGCCAAGGTTGGTCCGAAACCATGCAGTTGATCAGAAACAATATTGAGGCACTTGAGTCTGAGTTCTTCAGAAAGCCTGGAATTGCTGGTTTGGCCACGACCCGTATGGGCTAATGCAGCTGGACCTTGAACTTTGTATTTCTGCAGTAAGCGTCTGACCTGACATTCTGAAATATGAAGTAGAAGTAGCTGAGCAGCCTGGGATTGAGTTATGCGTTGATCGCAGATTTCCTGCAAGACCGACAATCGTTTAAGTTCTTTATCCGACATAGACACCAACATATCAAACCGTCCGCTTCAATAATCGCAAAAGTGCATATTCTAAAAGCGGACATTTTTACTTTGGAGAAACCGGACATTTCTATTTTGGGCTTACAGACTGATTTCGTATAATATCCATTATGTTAAATGGGTGGATTATTTTCATTAATGATCCCAAAAGCTTTTCTCCATGCCTGAGGGCTGGTGCCATATTTTTCACGAAAATTTTTTCTAAATGACACGGTATTATTAAAACCTGAAAGCTCGGTTATCTTTTCGATAGACAAGTTTGTCGTTTCTAAAAGTTCACAACTTAATCTGATTCTTTCAGTATTCAGCCAATCGACTAGGGTCATGCCTGTCGCTTTCTTAAAATGCCGTGTGAACGTCCTGCGTGTCATATGTGTCCGTTCAGCGAGGCTTTCAATATTATGTTGTAAAGCTAAATTCTTTCTTAAAAAATCAAGTAATACATTAATTTGTGCATCTTGGCTCGATTCTGCGACTGGCTGTTCAATAAACTGAGCTTGCCCACCTTCACGGTGAGGCGGGATCACCATTACTCTAGAGACTTTATTCGCAATTCGTGCATTATAGATTTCACGTACCAAGTACAAGCAGCAGTCTAACGCTGCGCCTGTTCCAGCAGAGGTTACGATCCTTTGGTCCTCTACATACAGGGCGTCATTATCAAGCTGAACCTGTGGAAATCGTTCACTAAAATCTTGTTCAGCCATCCAGTGCGTAGCTGCTTTTTTATGGTCAAGCAGCCCTGCATATGCCAATGCATAAGTTCCATAGCATAACCCTACAATTCTAATTCCAGTCTGATATGCACAATTTAGGGCATTGATAAGTACTTCTTCAGGCTCATGATTAAAATCATCCCATCCAGGAATAATAATAAGATCCGACTCTTTAATGAGTTCGATCCCCCCATCAGGGATAATCATCATAGACTGTTCTGTTTTTACGGGTTGGCCATCTATAGAAAAAATTTTCAGATCAAATAAGCGTTTATCTTCAATCCTGATATTGAAAATGATATGGGGGATAGAGAAGTGAAATGGATTTATATTGGGATAAACGAACAATCCAATCACTGGTATAGCCATTCGGTCTACCTCTCTAAAATAATAAATATAGCATGTTGTCCCAATAGTTTCGATGATTGTCCTTAAAGACAATTTTATTGCTTAATTTTTCCTATCATGATTCGAGTATGACTAAATGATTGGATCTGGAACATGAATAAAATTTTAAGTAGCTCTGTTATTGCACTCTCTCTGGCAATGGCTTCAGTCCATTTATATGCGAATGATAAGGTGGTTCAGCGAGATACTTCTAAAGTTACGCATATACAAGAAATTCGCAATGCAACGATTAAAGTAACCTATGCTGATACGACTTTTTTAATTGACCCAATGTTTGCTAAAAAAGGATTCTATGAAGGTTTTCCTGATACTCATCGTAGCTATTTACGGAACCCATTAGTCGATTTGCCTATCAAGCCCGAAACGATTTTAGAAGGTGTAGATGCGGTAATCGTGACCCATACCCATTTAGATCATTGGGATGATGCAGCACAAGCGACTATTCCGAAAAACATGCCGTTGTTTGTACAGAATAAAGAAGACCAGAAAATCATTCAGTCACAAGGCTTCAAAGATGTTCGTGTATTAACTCAAGCGACCTTTGAAGGGATTAAGCTCACTAAAACTGGTGGTCAACACGGTACTGATGCCATGTACCGTATTCCTAAGCTTAAAGCTGGATTAGGTGAAGCAATGGGTGTGGTATTTGAAGCTGCTGGCCATGAAACTGTTTATGTGGCAGGAGATACCATCTGGCGTTCTGAAGTTGATCAAGCGATTCAAACATTTAAACCTGATGTGATTGTCTTGAATACAGGTAACGCCTTGGTTGATGGCTTTAAAGAATCCATTATTATGGGCAAAGAAGATACTTATCGTGCAACTCAGAAAGCACCAAATACTAAAGTGGTTGCTGTTCACATGGATGCAATTAACCACATGTCAGTAACACGTGCTGAGCTTGCAGAGTACGTAAAAGACAAAGGGATTCAAGATAAGGTTTTAATTCCTATTGATGGTGAAACGCTTTCTTTCTAAAGAAACTTAAAGAAGTGGAATACTTCCACTTCTTTAAAATCCTAAGCAGAACAAAACAAATATTAGTTAAGTAAAGGAATAGATATGTCAAAATCAGCTTTATTAGTTATCGACTTACAAAATGAATATCTACCTACAGGTAAATTACCATTGGTAAATATTGAACAAGCTGCTGCTAATGCAGTGAAAGTAATTGCGAAGGCCCGTAAACAGGGTACTCAAGTGATTCATGTCCAACATATTGCTGATGCTGAATCTCCTATATTTGAACCTAGCTCAAATGGTATTGAATTTCAGGACACAGTTAAGCCGCAAGAAGATGAATCTGTGATCATTAAAAATCACATCAATGCGTTCTTAAACACGAATCTCAAAGAAATTTTAGATAGCAATCAAGTGACTGAGTTAGTCGTGATTGGTGCTATGAGCCATATGTGTGTTGATGCTGCTGTTCGTGCTGCTTCTGATTTTGGTTATAAGGTAAAAGTTATTCATGATGCTTGTGCAACACTAGACTTGGAATTTAATGGCGTTAAAGTACCTGCTGGTCATGTCCATGCAACATTAATGGCCGCTTTTGAATTTGCATATGCTCAAGTGATATCAACTGAAGATTATGTTAGTTAAAGATTAAGATTTTCTAAAATCAACATAATACACCTTATACGTAATGCTTGATATTTCTCTTTAAATATCATTATATTAAAGCAAGCCGTTCTGGAATATAGGGCACCAGAGCGGCTTTTTATTGATTATTCATGTTCCACGCTTAAAATTCGAACAGTGTTTCATGATTTTTATAAGTTAAACTAAATTTAGTTGCTAATCCCAATAAGCTATTCACTAACTTGTAAATATCGGTATACCGCCTGACGACTAATCCCAAAAGCTTTCCCTAATGCCATTTTCGATGGATACTTCCCCTCCTTCCATGCTTCTCGTAAAGCTTCAGCTTGGTCAGGCTTTAGTTTATGCACCCGACCTTTGTACTTCCCCTGAGCAGAGGCGAGTTTTATTCCTTCCTTTTGCCGCTCTAAAATGATCTCACGTTCGAACTGTGCAAAAGCACCCATCATTTGAAGCATCAAATTATCCATCGGGGTGGATTCGGCTGTAAAAGTAATATTTTCTTTTACAAACTGGATGGAAATCCCTCGTTTGACCAGTTTATCTACTTCAGTGACCAAATCTTTTAAGCTTCGCGCAAAACGATCCATGGAATGTACTATCACCCTGTCCCCTTCCCGGACATAGTTCAACATTTCTTGAAATTTCGGTCGGTCAGTATTTTTACCCGAAGCACGGTCAACAAAAATCCGGTCGACTTCAATCCCCTCAAGTTGACGCCCAGTATTTTGCTCGACCGAACTCACTCGCACATAACCTACTTTTTGGCCTTTCACTCTTTCTCGCCCCAATTGGATAAAAATGAACAATTTTGTAAATTATAAATCTTTAATATCAAAGTTACATGTTACTTATGATTAAAAATCATTTAAATGGTACATGGTTTTACGAACTTTTAAAGTGTTACTTTAGGGTATACTTTAAAGATACATTAAAGCTTATAAAATACGATAAGTGACTCTTGCAAGATATCTTGTATTCGAATCAGTCATCTTAAGAATAGGTTTGTCTTATATCTAGAATTTTGGTGGTTATTCATGCAGATGAAAAATACCAACTTCATCTCACTACTTAGGAGATAAATCGAATGGCTAAGATTCTACAAAAATTGTTAGCTAGTCGCTCTCCAGAGGCCAAGCCCGTATTCAAAAAATGGCAGATGAATTACTGCTAAAAAATCAGCTTCTGAATAGCCACCTTTAAGGTAGCTTTTCTCTTTTCAAAAGAAAAATTTGCAAATAATGATCTGTTCGCTATTTTCTTAAAATTTCATAGAAGGTATGGCGTAGCCATTGATGACTAATTTTATGATGACAGGACATGTGCCAATATTGCTTGACTGAATATGACGGAAAAATAATCGGTGCATCAAAAATCTTCAGGTTGCCTCGTGATAGCAATACTTCGCTCAAATAATAAGGAACTGTAGCAATCGCATCTGTTTCCTGTACTACGAGACCCACCCCAAGATAACTCGGCAAACGCATCAGAATATCACGCTTGAGATTTAAGTTAAGCAATTCATTTTCAATATGGTAATGCCCCATGCCTGCATCAATATCAATATGGGTTTCGCGTAAATAATCTTCAGTCGTTAAACAATCGCCTGTCAGACGTGGATGGTCTTTTGCTGCAATAACTACATAATATTGTTCAAATAGTTTTTGCTGATAAAAACCATTTTCTAGGTTAGGTAAAAAGCCAAATGCCAAATCAATTTCACCATTGGCCATTTGATAACTGGTTTCTGATGTAATTGGTCGTACATTCAATCGTATACGTGAGGCATGCTGTTTAATATATTGAGAAATTTTAGGCAAAAATACCAAGTGCGAAACATCAGTCATAGCTAATGTAAACTGTTGCTGTGAAGTTGTTTGATCAAAATCAATACTAAAATTATTAATTGCTTCGACATTGCTTAGAGCTTCACTTACCAGTGGAAAAAGCTGTTTTGACAATTCCGTTGGCAGCATTTCATTGCCAATTCTCAAAAACAAAGGGTCATTATAATGTTGACGGACTTTATTAAGCAGATTGCTTACCGTTGGCTGGCCCATATTCAGATGCTCGCCAGCCAGTGATACGCTCTTAAATTTATAGATATAATAAAAGATCGTGAGTAATTTATAGTCAATATCAAACACAGCAACGCATTTCCTTTCGCTTTTCCATCATTCAGGCTGACTCATCATTCGCAGAATATTTCTGAATGCCAAAATAATAGTTATTACTGGTTGTTTTCTAAGCAATATTACAATGTCACCAACAGCTCCTGATCTGAAGATCTCCTAAAAAGTTTATAAGAAATGATTTCATAAACTTGATATTCACCAACTAACTCTTATCAATTAAACGATACGACTATAAGTTCTATACTCGGGTTTCCAGAAGTTATCTTCAATTTTTTGTTCTAACTCAATTAAGCTCATTTTCGATGCTATTTCATCATGCATTGCTGCTTGAGCAACTTTCAAGGCAATAATTTTTGAAATCTGCTGTATTTGACTTAAATCAGGCAATAAATCCGCTTCTGGATTTTGTAATTTTGGTGAGCAGTCAGCCAAAGCATTTGCTGCTGCCATTAGCATATTTTCTGTCACCCTTCTTGCTCCAGAAGCAATAACGCCGAGTCCTATACCCGGGAAAATATAAGAATTATTACATTGTGAAATATTATAGATTCGGTCTTGATATAGAACAGGGGCAAATGGACTTCCTGTTGCAATAAGTGCCTTACCTTTGGTCCATTCAATAATATCTGAAGGTACAGCTTCAGCTCGGCATGTTGGATTAGACAATGGGAATACTATCGGATATTCAGTATTCTCCACTAAAGCTTCAATAACATCTTTTGTGAAGAGACCTGGCTGCCCTGATACACCAATTAATACTGTCGGCTTCGCATGCTTTACTACATCTAATAGAGAAATAGCATCACTCTTATTTTCCCAAAGAGGAGTATTATCCAGTTTTTGTACAAGTTTATACTGAAAATCTAAGAGATTAGGCTGATTTTCTGTAATTAAACCATAGCGGTCAACCATGAATATACGTTTACGTGCTTCTGCTTCACTTAAACCCTCTCTCACCATTTGAGAGACAATTCGTTCTGCTATACCACAGCCAGCCGATCCTGCTCCAAGGAATGCAATGATTTGATCTTTTAATTGTTTTTTTGTAGCACGTGAAGCCGCAATTAAACTACCTATTGTTACTGCAGCGGTACCTTGAATATCGTCATTAAAACAGCAAATCTTGTCACGATATTTTTCTAGAAGAGGCATTGCATTCTTTTGTGCAAAATCCTCAAATTGAATTAATACGTTAGGCCATCTTCGCTGAATTGCTTGGATCACCCTATCTACAAAATTATAGTATTCTTCACCTGAAATACGTGGCTGCCGATATCCCATATATAGGGGATCATTAATTAATTGCTGATTATTAGTTCCTACATCAAGTGTAATTGGTAGTGTATATGCAGGACTGATTCCACCGCACGCTGTATACAATGATAGTTTACCTATCGGTATGCCCATTCCACCTATTCCTTGATCTCCTAGACCAAGAATACGCTCACCATCCGTAATCACAATGATTTTAACATTGCGACGGTTTACGTTGTGTAGGATTTCATCAATATGATCACGATCAGGATATGAAATGAAGATTCCACGATGACGACGATAAATATCAGAAAAACGCTGACAGGCTTCACCCACTGTTGGGGTATAAATAATTGGCATCATTTCAGTTAAATGATTACCAATTAAGTGATAAAAAAGTGTTTCATTCGTGTCTTGAATATTGCGTAAATAGATATGCTTATTGATTTCTGTGTTGAACGCAGAATACTGTTGATACGAGCGATGACTTTGCTCATCAATGGTTTCAATAGCATCAGGAATTAAGCCAAATAAGTTAAATTTACGACGCTCGTGAAGAGTGAAAGCAGAGCCTTTATTTAATAAAGGAAGCTCCAAAAGCATATTTCCAGCATACGGAATATATAACGGCCTTGTTAATACAGAACTATTTGTTTCCATTGTCCATCTCGTCAAATAAATTTAAAATCTTAAATCCTGTTTTTGAAACTCTATAAACTCAGCTCTACATAGCTACATATTGAGTTCATGAATTATTATTTTTATGAAAGATATTTGCAGATAACACACTCCAACTGAGTGTGTTATCTCTAATTAAAGTCTTATTTAATAAAACTTAATTGCTTACTGATACGATCAAGTACCGGTTGTTTCTTTTCTTGGAAATTAACTTTATTTTGTTGGATTAAATTATTTCCTTTAGTATCAATTGAAATAATTAAAGGACCAAACACTTTAACTCGATTTATCCAAAGTGTTTCCGGCATGCCTAAATCTAACCACTCTGCCCCTTCGATTTCCTCAACTTTAGTGGCTGCTAAAACTGCACAACCACCTGGGAAAATAGCATGTACAGCTTTATGCTCTTTGCAGCCTGCAGCTGTTTCTGGGCCCATGCCACCTTTACCAACAATCAGTTTTACGCCTGTTTTTTGGATAAACTCACGCTCAAACTTTTCCATACGCATACTTGTTGTTGGACCAATAGAAACCATTTCATATTTCCCATCCTCTATTTTTCGGACAATTGGACCAGCGTGGAAGATAGCACCACCTTCGAGGTTGACAGGCAGTTCTCGTCCTTGCTCAATTAAGCGACGATGAGCAACATCGCGACATGTCACTAGACGGCCCGTCAAATAGACAACGTCTCCAATTTTCAAATCTTCTAAGTCTTCATCTCTGAGTGGAGTGGTTAAAATTTTCTTCACAGTACAACTCCTTCGTGAGATAAAATTTCATATGACATATCTGGATTAATCTTGATTTTTCCACGTCGATGAGCCCAACATCCTGTATTTACTGCCACACCGATCGTTGAGGGATGACGTGCTGAGGACTCAATATTCACCCCCATAACACTATTATTTCCAGTCAACCCTTGTGGTCCAATCCCAATTTCATTCAAACCTTGTTCTAACAGATCTTCCATAAGTGCGGCTCGAGCATTGTCACTTTTAGAATCTACAGGACGCATAATTGCCAGTTTCGAAAGACGAGCTGCTGTTTCTACAGAGGTCGAAACTCCTACACCAACCAAAAGCGGTGGACATGCATTGACTCCGCGTTCAGTAATGACATCCATAACAAATTCGGCTACACCTTCATAACCTTGGCCTGGCATTAGAACTTTAGCTGCACCAGGCAAAGTACATCCTCCGCCTGCCATGTATACGTCTATCGTGCAAGTATCTGAATCAGGTACGATTCGCCAATCCAGCCAAGGAATTTGAGTTCCGGTATTAGTTCCTGTATTTTTTTCATCGAAAGTTTCTACAGCATTGTGTCGTAAAGGACCAGAACGGGTTGCCTCTTCAGTTGCTTCTCTTAGAATGTCTTGTAATTCACCTAAAAGTGGAAAATTAGCTCCTGCTTCAACAAAATATTGGATGACACCTGTATCTTGACAACTTGGGCGGTTTAGTCGGTCCGCAGCTTCTTGGTTCTCATCCATTGAATCATAAATTGACTTTGCCAATGGATTTGTTTCTAAGGTCCGCAGCTCAATCAATTTACGCTTAACATCTTTTGGTAAACGCTTACCAATATATGCAGTAAATTTCGCCATGGTATCAGTCAAAGACTCGACTGCAATATTCTTATCCATGTTGTGTTCCTCATTAAACATCTGAATAGTTTGAAATTAATTCTCTAAGACCTTAGACACACTCACTTTTGGTTTGTTCGTCATGCTGAGAATTAACGTTAATACGGTAGAAAGTACGAGTAATCCAGCCACAAAGTAGAGACCGCCTGCATAGCTTCCTGTTTGATCCTTAACCCAACCAATCATTACAGGTCCCGCAAAGCCGCCTAAATTTCCAATAGAGTTAATTGTTGCAATTCCTGTAGCTGCAGCAGTACCTGATAAAAATAATGTAGGCATACTCCAAAGAGGCGGTTTAGAACAGCTAATCCCAACATTGACAATTGTGAGTGCTGCAATTAGACCAACCATATTGTGAGTGCTAGCCGCAATTACTAAGCCAATGGCTGCAAGCATGCACGCTATAGCTACATGCCAAGTACGCTCACCTGTTCGATCCGAATGTCTAGACCAAAGCACCATTGCGACTACAGAAATAATTGGTGGAATAGCATTCACTAAGCCAACTGTCATAGATGACACACCCAAGTCTTTAATGATTTGTGGTGCCCAAATACTTAATGTATATAGACCAGCCGAGGTGCCAAAATACACAAGTGCTAATGCTAAAACGCGAGGATTTAACAGACCACGAAGAATGCTATGATGCTGATTATTATTCTTTCCAACATCTTCATCCTGCATTGTTTTAACGAGCCAGTTACGTTCATCTTCTTTTAACCATTTCGCTTTTTCTGGTCTATCAGTCATATAGAAAAATACGACAATACCTAAGATAACAGCAGGTATAGCTTCAATTAGGAACATCCATTGCCAACCTGCGAATCCCCAAATACCATCCATTTGGAGCAATGCAGCGGAAATAGGTGAACCAATCGCAACAGCTATTGGGGCAGCAGCCATAAACATAGCTATTACGCCGGCTCGATGACGGGCAGGGAACCAGTATGATAAATAGAGAATAATCCCAGGGAAAAAGCCGGCTTCTGCTACCCCTAATAAAAACCGCATGACATAAAAACTGGTTGTGCTATCAACAAAGGCCATACCACCGGCTATTAAGCCCCAAGTAAGCATTACACGAGCAATCCAGATACGTGCTCCAACTTTGTGTAGAATGACATTTGAAGGTACTTCAAATAAAAAGTAACCAAGAAAGAAAATTCCTGCACCAAATCCTAAGACTGAAGCGGTAAAGCCTAAATCTTCTTTCATAGTTAATGCAGCAAAGCCAATATTGACTCGATCTATGTAGGCAATTAAGTACAAAATCATGATGAAAGGAACGATACGCCAAGTAATTTTCTTGAGCGTCCTTTTTTCAATTTCCATATCCATCCGCATCTCCATATATTTACATCTATCGGTTAACCGTTTCCTATACAGCGGTACTTGATTAACCTGATGTCTCTGCTCTCCTCCCCAGTTAGTTATATTCCTTATATAACTAATTTTTGCTTATAAATTCAGCTTTCCTAAATCATTGGCTTATGTAGGGAGTAATGTCTGAAAAAATAATAGAGTGTTTGCAAAATGAATAAATCGATATAAAGTTAAAACACTATTGCAAAAATTTTACTAATCATGCAAACAGATAATGAATTAGCTTTCTTTTGTTTACTAATAAAGCAAGGTAGCTTAGTGGCAACAGCCAGAGAACTAAATCTGACACCCCCTGCAGTTTCACGTAGGCTCAGTCATTTAGAAGAACGTTTGGGTATTCGGCTCTTAAATAGAACCACAAGACGTATAAGTTTGACGCCTGAAGGAGAAATTTATTATGAAAATGCTGTGCGTATATTGAAAGAAATTAATGATATGGAACAACTGGTTGCAAGTAGCCGTACTTCACCTAAAGGGTTATTACGAGTAAATGCGCCTTTTGGTTTCGGTCGTAAATATATAGCAGCAGCCGTTTCATCTTTTATAAAAAAATTCCCTGAGATTGAGGTACAGCTTCATTTAACAGATCGTCCAGTTCATCTCCCTAGTGATACTATTGATGTTTCTATTCATTTTGGGCAAATCCCAGATTCAAGATTAATAGCAAAACGAATCGCAGCAAATAAAAGGCTAGTATGTGCCTCACCGTTTTATTTAAATGCAGCTGGAACTCCTTTAAATCCACGAGACCTTACGACTCATCAATGTATCGTATTGAGACAAAATGATGGGGCTTATGCCAATTGGCGTTTTTCTAAAGGTGATAAGGAAGAAACAGTTAAAGTTCGTGGAAAACTTAGTAGTAATGATGGGCAGGTGACACTAGACTGGGCTCTTGATGGTCATGGAATACTAATGAGGGCAGAATGGGATGTCTTAAAGTATTTAAAAAGTGGAAGATTAGTACAAATTTTAAAAGAATATGAAACTTTACCTGCTGATATTTACGCTGTATATGCAGACAGATTGGAGCATTCACCTCGAGTAGCACATTTTCTTGAGCATTTAAAAGACTATTTAAAAGATTATATTAATTCTCAAATGTAATTTTTAGGATTCTCTATATATTCAGTTACTTATATCATCCGGTACTAAATGAAGACTTTTTCCTATTCCTCTCCCTCCTTTAAAAAGTAAGCAAGGAGTTAAATATAGATTAAGCAGAGGAGCTAATCAAAATCGTGAAACATGGGAAAAGTATTAATCGTGGAACATAAAAATCAACAAAAAAGCCCACCTTGGGGAGGTTGGGCAAAAAAGGAACTACAGCTTTGAATTTTCAAGAGAATTATAACAAACGCATTTCGTATGGCACTGTTGCAAATAGAGATTTGAGTCGATGATGTTCCCTTTAAAAAGTACTTAGAGACCGAAAACCCTGTTGATTAGACACACTTCACCCTGAGGCTGACCATAATAAAATGACGATGCTTGGCCTTTACGTAGTGCACGCATGACTTCAATACCTTTAATTGTGGCATAAGCCGTCTTCATAGATTTGAATCCTAATGTGGCCCTGATGATCCGCTTTAGCTTGCCATGATCACATTCAATCACGTTATTTTTATACTTAATCTGCCTGTGCTCAAGGTCTGGTGGACATTTACCTTCCCGTTTTAACCGTGATAAAGCACGTCCATATGTGGGTGCTTTATCCGTGTTGATCACTTGTGGAATTTGCCACTTCTTCACATTATTTAAAATTTTTCCAAGAAAACAATATGCTGATTTGGTATTACGTCTAGAAGAAAGATAAAAATCAATGGTATCGCCACGTTGATCGACTGCACGATACAGATAAGACCATCGTCCATTCACTTTTACATAGGTTTCATCAATATGCCACGAGCTCAGATCTGTAGGATTACGCCAATACCAGCGTAAACGTTTTTCTATTTCAGGAGCATAACGTTGAACCCAACGGTAAATAGTCGTGTGATCAACATTCACACCCCGTTCGGCCAGCATTTCCTGCAGTTCACGATAGCTAATGCCATATTTACAATACCAGCGCACAGCCCAAAGAATGATTTCGCCCTGAAAATGCCGACCATGGAAAGGATTCATATGCTGCACCTTTAGCTAAAACAGTCTTCAGCTTACCATTCGTGGTTATTTGCAACAGTGCCTGTTTTTGTAACATATTGGTTCTCAAGACAAAATGTTATAAAACAAGGCTTCTCAATGGATCATATTACCGAATTATTTTGTATTTTGTATTTTGTATTTTGGATGATTTCTGCAAAAAATTTAATGAATCTTTAGAGAAAGCTTTAATTTCTAATCAAAAAACCAGGTTGAAAAAGTCAGCTTTAACCGTGATAAAGCATGGCCATAGGTCGCTGCTTTATCTGTATTGATGACCCCAGCAAGGAGTTTTCCTAGTCAGGTGAATGAGATTCATGCACGCGTAGCCGTCTTGAACAAATTCACAGAATTGGGGCGCCCTCACACCCAAGTTGTCACTTGAATTTGGCTCAATTAGGATCGCTCTATCTTTCAAAACTTTATGCAACAAAGCCAGAGTGACTTGTAAAATTCATTAATTTTTCTCGTAAAAAATCAATAAAAACTCGAACTTTTGCAGGAAGTAAACGAGTTTCTGTCAGTGCATAAACAGGTAAAAAATCGCCCTGCCATTCAGTAAGAATTGGTACTAATAACCCCTTATTAACATCATCATGAACTATCTCATGAGGTGTAAAAATAATTCCCTGGCCCAGAATTGACAATTTTCGCATCATACCAACACTATTCAGCATGAATCGTCCACTAATCTTAACTTCTACAGCTTCATTTTTATGATTCAATTTCCACACTAAATTGTTAGGAAAGCTCAGACATTGATGATGTGCTAAATCGTTAGGATGATTAGGGTGTCCATGTTTTTCTAAATAATCTGCGGATGCATAAAGTTGTCCTCGAAATTGCATTAATTTATGGCCGATTAAATTTGAACCTGGTGGATTCCCCATTCGAATAGCTACATCAATATTCTGTGCAACTAGATCAACCAGTTTAGAGGTCAAATCAATTTCAAAGTTAATGCCAGGATAAAGTTCTGCGAATTCTGTTAGTAGTGGAGCCAAAATCATTGCTCCAAAATCAACTGGTAAAGAAATACGTAGCAATCCACTGGGTTTAGATAGCATTTCTCCAAGCTGTTCATGAGCCAGTAGCGCTTCACTTACAATTCGTTTACAACGCTCAAAATAGACTTGGCCTGCTTCTGTTAGCTCCACTTTCCGTGTTGTCCGATGGAGCAATCGTAAACCTATTTCTTTTTCTAAATGACTAATTCTTCTTGATAATGTTGAACTTGGCATATTCAAGTTATCCGCAGCTTTTCTAAAACTCATCACTTTGCAAACTTCTACGAACAACGCCATATCATTAAGAAATTCCATCCGAATTATCCCATTAATGGATTAATGATTTCCATTTTACCATATTTATCCCAAAGGCTAACTCGTTAATACTATTTCTACTTACTGGCATATTTAACTTTTAATAAGGAATAGTGACATGTCTAAAGGAACTGCTGTCATCACTGGTGCAGCAAATGGTATTGGTCAAGCTTATGCTCAACGATTAGCTGCCGATGGTTTCGATATTGCTGTTGCAGACGTTGTAGATGCAGCCGCAACTCGTCAACTTGTTGCAGCAGAAGGACGTAAATTTTTCTCCGCTATTGTTGATGTCACCTCACCAGAGTCCACTCAAAAATTTGCAACTGAGGTTGCAGCTAATATGCCTCCTGTTGCCGCATTAGTGAACAATGCTGGAATTTATCCATGGAAATCATTTGAAGATACCGATTATGAAACATGGAAAAAAGTGATTTCTGTCAACTTAGATGGCGCATTTCTGATGAGCAAAGCATTTGTTCCTGTCATGAAAAATAATCATTTTGGCAGAATTGTAAATGTAGCAAGTACAACATTTTGGCTGAATGCGACAGAGATGACAGCTTATATCGCAAGCAAAGGTGGTGTGATTGGTTTTACTCGTGCGTTGGCTAGTGAAGTAGGTGCTTTTGGCATAAACGTTAACGCGATTGCACCTGGTTTAACCAATACCAAAACTATGCATGGAATTAACGCAGATATTTTTGAGTACTTACCAAAACAGCAAGCAATTCCTCGAATGATTGAACCACAGGACATCGTTGGAGTGGTTTCATTCTTATGCTCTACAGACTCAGGCTTTGTTACAGGTCAAACGATTGCAGCAGATGGCGGTCAAGTTCGTATCTAAGAAAATCAGACTAAGTTACATCAAATTATCTAAATCAATTTATTGGACAATGAATCATGAATCAAATATTTAAACCTATTCGTATCGGTCAGTATCAATTAGCAAATCGACTAGCTATGGCACCAATGACACGATCACGTGCTCAGTTTGATGGGACACCTGGCGAATTAGCAACCGAATACTATACTCAACGTGCAAGTGTTGGATTAATCATTGCAGAAGGCGCACAACCCTCTGAAGATGGCCAGGGCTATTTAGCAACACCTGGTATTTATACAGATTCACATATTGCGGGCTGGAAAAAAATTACTGATGCAATCCATGCTAAAGGTGGCCATATTTTCATTCAACTGATGCATGCTGGTCGTATGTCACACCCAGATAATACTCCGCATCATCGTCAAGCTGTAGCACCTTCATCAATTGCTCCAGGGACAGGTACATTCACACCAACTGGAATGCAAGAAATTCCAGTTCCTTGTGCTCTGACAACGGAAGAAATCAAACAGACTGTTCAAGATTTTAGACATGCTGCCCGTTGTGCGATTGAAGCAGGTGCTGATGGTGTGGAAATTCATGGTGCCAATGCCTACCTGATTCAACAATTTTTTGCACCAAGTGCAAACACTCGTACTGATGAATATGGTGGGTCTATTGAGAATCGCGCTCGATTTGCCATTGAAGTAGCAACTGCCATTGTAGAAGAAATTGGTGCCGATAAAACCGCGATTCGTCTTTCTCCAGGCGCGCTGCTTTGGGGAATTGATGAAGGTCAAGAAGGCCCTGAATTATATCGTTATCTCGTGAAAGAGCTTAATAAACTAGGACTCGTATATTTACATGTTATGCATCTTGGCAATGAAGAACTTTTGCAAGATATACGTCAAATATGGACACAGGCATTAATCATTAACCGCCCTGGACGTCCGCGCGAAAACATCGGAACAGATATCGAATCAGGTTTAGCAGATCTAGAGTCTTATGGACAAATGATCCTCGCGAACCCTGACTTTGTAAGTCGTCTGCAACAGAATTTACCAATGAATGAAGCGGATAATACGACATATTACGGTGGTGATGCACAAGGTTATGTCGATTATCCAACTTTAAATACATCTACTGAAATTTAAAGGCTGCAATTATGTCTATTGTTATCGCTCAAGTTCAACGCGCTAACCATGGTCGTCAATTTCATGGCTATGGATTACGTACGCAAGAATCGCTTATTTCTCCAATCCTTGGTGTCGATCACTATTGGATGAATGCTCCGACTTTCCCTCCTCACCGTCATCAGGGCATGTCAGCTGTCTCTTACTTGTTAGAAGATTCTGAAACAGGAATGGCGAATCGTGACTCCATTGGGACCCAGAATCTCATTCAGGCAGGGGGACTACATTGGACCACGGCAGGTCGTGGTGTATCACACGAAGAAGTTCCTGCTGAGGTTGGAAAAACTGTCCATGGATTACAATTTTTTGTAGATCTCTCTGAATCTAACAGTCAAATTGAGCCTTTTCCATTAATTCTTGAGGCTCAAGATGTCCCTGTAATTCACCTATCAAACGCAAAAGTACGTGTGCCATTAGGTAGTTATGGTGATGTTCATTCCCCAATGAACCCACCAACTGAAGTGACGATGCTCGATATTTCACTACAAGATGGTGCTGAGATCACTGTACCAATTGCTATTGGTCACAACATGTTTGCCATGCCTATAGCGGGAATGTTTGAAGTAGAAGGTCAAGAATTTAATCCAGAGAGTCTTAAACTTCCAGTATTCCCAGCCCAAAAAGTTTCTCGCGATATGACGTTTAAAGCCATACAAGGCAATGCCCATATCGTATTGTTCAGCGGACCTCCGCTATTTGCTTAATCCAATCCAAAGAAGGAATTTACTATGACTAACCAATACTTTACTGCTGAAAATTCAGCATTACTACTTATTGATCATCAAGTTGGTACGATGCAACTGATCAAAAATATAGACAAGGAACTTGCTGCTAAGCAGTCAATTGCATTGGCTAAGATGGCTAAGATTCTTGGCATGCCGGTAGTTATTACCTCTAGCCAAGAAGAGAATGCTCAAGGACCAATTCTGCCAGAAATCGCAGAGATTTTACCTGAAGCTTATGAAGCTCGTGTTAAGCGTCCAGGTGTAGTTAATGCTTGGGCCTATAAAGAATTCCATGATGCAGTGGTTGCAACAGGTCGCAAAAATCTAATTATGGCGGGTGTTACTACAGATGTCTGCCTTATTTTTCCAGCAATAGATGCTGCAACTGAAGGTTTTTCTGTGCAAGCTGTGATGGATGCTTCTGGCTCACCAAGTGATTTGTCAGAAGAGTTTTCTCGTCAGCGTATGCACGATGCAGGCGTTGTACTCACAGCTACTAATACGCTCATGGCTGAAATCGCGCAAGACTGGTCTACTCCTACTGGACAACAATTGATTGGTCTGTTGTTTACAGATGTATTCCCAGCACTAGGTGCTCAAATTGCTTAACTGCAAGTAGATGGTTAAGGCTATTTGTTACGACAGATAGCCTTAACGGCACTGTTGCAAATAGGGATCTGAGTCGATGATTTTCCCTTCAAAAAAGCTTAGAGACCGAAAACTCTATTTACTAGCCAAACTTCTCCTAGAATATTACCGTTATAAAATAATGAAGCTTGTCCTTTGCGTAGAGCACGCATAACCTCAATACCTTTAATTGTGGCATAAGCCGTTTTCATAGACTTGAATCCCAACGTAGCCTTGATGATCCGTTTGAGCTTGCCATGATCACATTCAATCACGTTATTCTTGTATTTAATCTGTCGATGCTCCAGGTCTTCAGGACACTTTCCTTCCTGTTTTAGTCGCGACAAAGCACGGCCATAGGTATGAGCCTTATCAGTGTTTATGACTCGTGGAATCTGCCATTTTTTGACATGATTCAAAATCTTACCAAGAAAACAATAAGCTGAATGGGTATTTCGTCTAGCAGAAAGATAGAAATCAAGAGTATGGCCACGTTGGTCAACTGCACGGTATAGATATGCCCATTTGCCATTCACTTTTACGTAAGTTTCATCCAGATGCCATAAATGTCGATCTGTAGGATTACGCCAATACCAACGTAAACGTTTTTCCATTTCTGGAGCATAACGCTGAACCCAGCGATAAATCGTGGTGTGATCGACATTCACACCACGTTCGGCCAACATTTCCTGAAGTTCACGATAGCTGATGCCATATTTACAATACCAACGAACAGCCCAAAGAATGATTTCACCTTGAAAGTGCCGACCGTGGAAGGGATTCATCTGCTGTATCTCGAAATAAATAAGATATTTAGCTTATCATGTCAGCCTATTTGCAACAGTGCCCCTGAAACCCCATCTTGATTAAGCTTCTGCAATAACCGGGTAATTTGACGGGTAGAAAGATTAAGGATTTCAGCAGCACGGACCTGGGTAATACGATGATCTCGAACGTCTTGCAGAACAGCAAGACGTTGAATTTCTTTGTCAGACATAGTGATCAGCATCTATATTTCATATCCAGTCCATGATGTTTAAGCCATCATAAACTAGACATTTTTATTGGTGAGAATATAGACATTTTGAATGGGTTCTAACAACTTGTGTAAGCCCAAAATAGAAATGTCCGGTTTCTCCAAAGTAAAAATGTCCGCTTTTAGAATATGCACTTTTGCGATTATTGAAGCGGACGGTTTGATATGTTGGTGTCTATGTCGGATAAAGAACTTAAACGATTGTCGGTCTTGCAGGAAATCTGCGATCAACGCATAACTCAGTCCCAGGCTGCTCAGCTACTTCATATTTCAGAACGTCAGATCAGACGCTTACTGCAGAAATACAAAGCTCAAGGCCCAGCTGCATTAGCCCATGCTGGTCGTGGCCAAACCAGCAACTGCAAACTTCCTGAAGAACTCAGACTCAAGTGCCTCAATATTGTTTCGGATCAACTCCATGGTTTCGGACCCACTTTAGCGCATGAAAAGCTCACTACCGTTCATGGATTCGATCTTTCAGTGGAAACCCTGCGTTGCTGGATGATTGCAGCCGATTTATGGATTCCTCGCTCCAAGCGCCTGAAACGCCCATATCAGCCTCGATATAACCAAGATTGTTATGGTGAACTGGTACAAATCGATGGCTCACACCATGACTGGTTTGAAGGAAGAGCCGCTAAATGCTGTCTGCTAGTCTTTATCGATGATGCCACAGGCAAATTGCAGCATTTACGCTTCTGTGAATCAGAATCAGCCTTTGACTATATGATTTCGACACGCTTGTATGTTGAACAGCATGGTAAGCCTTTAGCGTTTTACAGCGACAAACATTCAGTCTTTAGGGTGAATCAAAGCAGCAAGAAAGACAGCAAGATTACCCAGTTTGGACGCGTACTCAGTACCCTCAATATCGATATCATCTTCGCTAACTCCCCTCAGGCCAAAGGACGGGTGGAACGGGCCAACAGAACCCTTCAGGACCGTCTGATTAAGGAGATGCGCCTGGAAGGTATCAGTTCGATTGCAGATGCGAATAAGTGGTTACCCTGCTTTATTGAGCAGTTCAATCTCAAGTTTGCAAAGATGGCCTTTAATCCTAAGAACTTACACCGCTCTGCCACCGAAACAGCTGAGCAATTAGATGATATTTTTACCTGGCGAGAGCCACGTAGAGTCACCAATAGCCTGACCATTACTTATGATAAATGTGTATATCTCCTGGAGAGTACAGAAGAAAACCAGAGGCTGATTGGTAAATATCTTGAGTTTCTAGAATACCCGGATGGTACTGTAGCCATCATGCATGAAGGCCGGAAGATCAATTACAGCATCTTCGATAAATTAAGTCAGCTCAACCAGCGAGAGATTGTTGAGAATAAACGGTTGGGTGCTGTTCTGAATCATATCCAACAACAGCATGAAGAACTGGAACAACAAAACAAACGCAATCGTTCTCAAAAGATGCCAAGCAGACGTGCACAGAAAACAGCAATTCAACAACGAAATCTGAATCCTGTGCTTGACTTGGAAATGTCCATATAGGACATTTCTATTTGGTTATTAGGTAGGACATTTCTACTTGGGAATAACAATACTTGTATATTAATATAAATATCATATACTTATTCAAACCATAAAAATCTAAAAACCATAAAAAAGCCGATTTTGAAACAAGTCGGCTTATTTATGAGCAGTTTTGATAGTTCTTGCCAATAAATTTGTTTAAAAAGTAGTCGATTTTGCGATTTTTAAAATTTTATCAATGCCTCAATGTCCAAAATTATCCACATTTTTTGTGGATAAAATTTAGGCTATTTTGTACGCTTTGGCTCACATAAAACTCGGCCCTTTGCGGCTATCCAGGATAGGTGAATTTTCCTATGATGAAGTCATAGAGAACAGGATGTTCCAAACAACAAGAATAAGAAAGATCGCACCAGGAGCGTGAGGTAAGACAGGAGTCATACCTAGCAACCCAATATGAGAAACCCCGGCAGGATGCTGGGGTTTTTTATTGCCTATCCTTTCTCATTTGCAAAACAAACATAATGCCCCTAAAATATAGACTATAATCTATATTTTGGTTGTGGTATGTGGACAGTCATTACGACAGATCTATTTAATCAGTGGCTTGAACAGCAAGATGAACCTACACAAGAGAAGGTCCTAGCTGCCCTGGTTGTTCTACAGCAGCAGGGACCGAGTTTAGGCCGTCCTTTAGTAGATACTGTGTATGAGTCTAAATTTACCAATATGAAAGAACTGCGTGTTCAACATCGCGGTAGACCCTTAAGAGCTTTCTTCGCATTTGATCCCTTACGACAGGCTATTGTTCTATGTATTGCTGATAAAGGCGGTAAAAAGCGTTTTTATAAAGACATGCTGGATATTGCAGATGAACAATACCAACTTCATCTCACTACCCTAGGAGATAAATCTAATGGCTAAGACTCTGCAAGAATTGTTAGCTAGCCGCTCTCCAGAGAGCCAAGCCCGTATTCAAAAAATGGCTGATGAATTACTGCTAGAAAATCAGCTTCATCTTATTCGTGAAGAACTCGAAATTTCTCAAAAAGAGCTTGCTGAAACTTTGGGAATAAAACAGCCATCGCTTTCAGCAATAGAAAATCGTGGCAATGATCTTAAGATTTCAACCATGAAAAAGTATGTTGAGGCAATGGGTGGGAAGCTCCGTATTGATGTAGAGCTTCCAACAGGAAAACATATAGGATTCAACGTTTAACAATAAAAATGGGAGCTATAGGCTCCCATTTTTAGATTCGTATAACGTTGAACCCAACGGTAAATATTCGTGTGATCAACATTCACACCCCGTTCGGCCAGCATTTCCTGCAGTTCACGATAGCTAATGCCATATTTACAATACCAGCGCACAGCCCAAAGAATGATTTCGCCCTGAAAATGCCGACCATGGAAAGGATTCATATGCTGCACCTTTAGCTAAAACAGTCTTCAGCTTACCATTCGTGGTTATTTGCAACAGTGCCGATTTTTTGAAAAAAGCATAGGTCTAGATAATCAAGCTAGATTTTTTAAAACTCCACATTGGTCAATTGTACATAAACCATCACAAGTACCTCTTAAATCAGATAGTTGTTCAATAAGCTTTTGTTGCTTGATTATATTTTCTCTGATAGCACTGACATGTAAGTCAATTAATTCATTCACATCTGAACAATTTTTCTCAGGTTTGTCTTTATAGGTAAGTAATTGACGAATTTCATTCAAACTCATATTTAAAGTTCGGCAATTCAAAATAAATTTAATTCGCTCAACATAGCCTACATCGTAAAGGCGGTAATTTCCTTCCGTTCTTTCCGGTTCCGGAATTAAACCTTCCTTTTCATAAAACCTAATTGTTAATACTGAACATGAGGTTTTTTTAGAGAGTTCACCAATTTTTAAATGCATTGAGTTAGTATTTCCAAAGATTCTTGACTCTATAGTAACTATAGGGATTCTAATATTCAAAGTTTATAATTTTTTTAATGGGTATAATTATGAGTGGTTGTGGATGTAGTAAAGAAACACCATGCGAAGATAAGAAATCTCAACAAGAAAATCATCCATCAATTGCAGAAGCAAACAATTCAAAGAATTGTGATAATACGCTTAGCTGTTGTGGTGAAGAGGAAGAAAAAAAATCTTCATCTCCTTGCTGTAACACTTCAAACAGTTGTGAAGATACCGCTCAATCCTGTTATGGTTCTGATCCCAAAGAAAATTTAAGCACTGAAGACGTTTTAAAAGATTCGCACTACATGAGTGAATACTTAGTTCCCAAAATGGATTGTTCTGCGGAAGAACAGATGGTTCGTATGGCGCTATCTTCAATTGATGGTGTTCAAAAACTCATCTTTGATTTACCTAACCGTTCTTTAAAGGTTCTACATAATCAAAAAGATGAAAATATAACCACCAAACTTGAAGCTTTGGGTTTTGGTGCAAAGCTTGTGAAGACTGAAACTTATATAAGCAATCAACAGGCTAAGCAAACAAGTACCTACACCATTCCTAAAATGGATTGCTCTGCTGAAGAGCAAATGGTCCGTATGGCTCTTGCAGATATTGAAGCAGTTAAAGGTCTTACTTTTGATCTTCCCAATCGAAAACTGAAAGTCTTCCATAATGAAGGGATTCAGCAAATTACGGCTAAACTCGAAGGACTGGGTTTTGGGGCGAAACTTGATGAAACACAGCTTTCTTCAGGCGATATACCTAATGAACCTGATCCTGTGAGACAAGCTAAAGTACTTAAACTGTTATTAGGTATTAATGCTCTACTTTTCTTTATAGAATTCATCAGCGGTATTATTGCTGCGTCTACAGGATTGATTGCTGATTCTCTAGATATGTTTGCCGATGCAGCCGTTTATGGTATTGCGCTATATGCCGTCGGAAAAGCTGCGAAATATCAAATAAAAGCAGCCCATTTCGCAGGTTGGATTCAGTTATTACTTGCTGTTATCGTGATTGTTGATGTCATTAGACGATTCATGTTTGGAAGCGAGCCAGAATCAACGCTCATGATTGTTATTGGCCTGCTCGCACTTATAGCTAACGTGACATGCTTATATCTTATTTCTGGTCATCGAGAAGATGGCGCACATATGAAAGCCAGTTGGATTTTCTCGGCGAATGACGTTGTCGTAAATATGGGCGTTATATTTGCCGGTGTACTCGTGGCGTGGACGGGATCAGCTTATCCAGACTTAATCATTGGCATACTGGTTTCTTTATTCGTACTTAATGGTGCCCGAAAAATTTTGGCTTTGAAGTAAGAGTATCGAAAATGAATCTATTTGGCACTATTGCAAATAACCACGAATGGTAAGCTGAAGACTGTTTTAGCTAAAGGTGCAGCATATGAATCCTTATGTCTTAAAAGCATGTAATTTTTAGTATTAAAAATAGCCCTCTGTTGAGGGCTATTTAACATAAAATCTCTTATTCGCAATTTTAATGTTACTCACCATTCAAAATGTCTATATTCTCACCAATAAAAATGTCTAGTTTATGATGGTTTAAACATCATGGACTGGATATGAAATATAGATGCTGATCACTATGTCTGACAAAGAAATTCAACGTCTTGCTGTTCTGCAAGACGTTCGAGATCATCGTATTACACAAGTCCGTGCTGCTGAAATCCTTAATCTTTCAACCCGTCAAATTACCCGGTTATTACAGAAGCTCAATCAAGATGGTGTTTCAGGTATGGCGCATGCCAGCCGTGGTCAACCTGGCCATCGTCGCCATGATGATTTATTAAAATCAAAATGTCTTTCCATTATTTCCGAACATCTGCTGGGATTTGGACCTACCTTGGCCCATGAGAAGCTCAGCAGCATATTTGACCTGAATATCCCGGTAGAAACGCTTCGGCGCTGGATGACTGCAAATGACCTCTGGATTCCGCGATCCAAGCGCCTTAAACGTCCATATCAGCCACGTTATAACCGTGATTGCTTCGGTGAGCTGATCCAGATTGATGGCTCATATCATGACTGGTTCGAAGGACGCGCTGCTAAGTGCTGTTTATTGGTGTATATCGATGATGCCACTGGAAAGCTGTTGCATCTGCGCTTCTGTGAGGCAGAAACGACCTTCGACTATATGCTTTCAACCCGAGCCTACATTGAACAATACGGTAAGCCTCTGGCCTTTTATAGCGATAAACATTCGGTCTTCCGAGTGAACCAGAAATCGAGCCAGGACAGCAAGATCACGCAATTTGGCCGGATTCTGAATGAGTTAAACATTGATATTATCTTTGCCAACTCACCACAGGCTAAAGGTCGCGTAGAACGCGCGAATAGAACCCTTCAAGACCGTTTGATCAAGGAGATGCGTCTGGAAGGCATCAGTTCAATTGCCGAAGCCAATGCCTGGTTACCCTGCTTTATTGAGCATTTCAACCAGAAGTTCGCCAAGTGTGCGCGAAATTCAAAGAACTTACATCGTCCGCTAACAGAGTCTGATGCTGAGCTGGAGGATATATTCACCTGGCAGGAACCGCGTAAGGTCACCAAGAACCTGACGATTACCTATGACAAGTGTATTTATCTGCTTGAACCGACAGAGCTGAATCATAAGCTTGTTGGGCAATACATTTCATTTCTGGAGTACCCGGATGGCACTGTGGCGATCATGCATGAAGGACGGAAGATCAACTATAGTGTCTTCAATAAACTGGCTGGACTACAGCAGAATGAAGTGGTTGAGAATAAAAGATTAGGCTCGGTTCTGGCGCATATCCAGCAACAGCATGAAGAGTTGGAAAAACAAAATAAACGTTCCCGTCTCAAGAAAAGTATGCCGAGTCGTAAAGCTCAGAAAGCGGTTATTGAACAAAGAAATTTAAATCCTGTGCTTGACTCTTGCAGTTAAAAACAGGACATTTTAAATGGTTTATCGCATAGACATTTCTACTTGGGAATAACATATTTTAATTTTTAATTAAAAATCAATTACCTAATTATATAAAAAATCCCAATAAAACCAGATTGGGGTTTTTGTATGAATTATTGTCGTGGCATCAATAACTACTCGGACAATAATGGCATGATATACCAATGGCACATACCATGCTGGGAGAATAAAAATGAAAATTGCTAAAGTTTTTCAAGCAGGTCGGAGTCAGGCTGTTAGATTGCCCGGCACTGTTGCAAATAGAAATTTGAGTCGATGATGTTCCCTTTAAAAAGTGCTTAGAGACCGAAAACTCTATTCACCAGATAGACTTCACCCTGAGGCTGACCATAATAAAATGACGATGCTTGGCCTTTACGTAGTGCACGCATGACTTCAATACCTTTAATTGTGGCATAAGCCGTCTTCATAGATTTGAATCCTAACGTGGCCCTGATGATCCGCTTTAGCTTACCATGATCACATTCAATCACGTTATTTTTATACTTAATCTGCCTGTGCTCAAGGTCTGGTGGACATTTACCTTCCCGTTTTAACCGTGATAAAGCACGTCCATATGTGGGCGCTTTATCCGTGTTGATCACTTGTGGAATTTGCCACTTCTTCACATTATTTAAAATTTTTCCAAGAAAACAATATGCTGATTTGGTATTACGTCTAGAAGAAAGATAAAAATCAATGGTATCGCCACGTTGATCGACTGCACGATACAGATAAGACCATCGTCCATTCACTTTTACATAGGTTTCATCAATATGCCACGAGCTCAGACCTGTAGGATTACGCCAATACCAGCGTAAACGTTTTTCTATTTCAGGAGCATAACGTTGAACCCAACGATAAATCGTCGTGTGATCAACATTCACACCACGTTCGGCCAGCATTTCCTGCAGTTCACGATAGCTAATGCCATATTTACAATACCAGCGCACAGCCCAAAGAATGATTTCGCCCTGAAAATGCCGACCATGGAAAGGATTCATATACTGCACCTTTAGCTAGAACAGTCTTCAGCTTACCATTCGTGGTTATTTGCAACAGTGCCCTTCAGCTTACCATTAGTCGTTATTTGCAACAGTGCCTGCAGCACTTCGTGTCGTACGCCCCATCGGTATAGACAGAATCTATTCGCTCATTTGGTGGGATTTGATCCAGTAAATCACCTAGTACTTGTGAATCACTGACATTATTTGTCGTAAGCTGAACGGCACGTATTTGCAGTGTTTCAGCATCTATACCAATATGCAGTTTACGCCATTGCCGACGGTATTCAGGCTGATGTTTCTTACGCTT
>NZ_PHRG01000017.1 GCF_002803605.1 Acinetobacter pseudolwoffii | reverse complement strand
CTTTCTTTTTCTCTATTTTAATAAAATATTAAAAAAAAAAAAACCGCCATTAATGGCGGTTTTTTTATTGAATGATTATTAAATTATTTCATCTTTTCAACGATTTGTTCAGCTTTCTTCAAATGTGCAGCAACCGCAGTACGGGTTTGCGTCAGCATATTCTTTAACTCTATATTTTTAGCATTTGGAATCAACTGCTTGTCGAGCATTGTCACCACTTTACGATGGACTTCAACTTGACTCATCATATAGTCCTTATCTGTTACGGATGACTGACTCAGTTTGGCCACCACCTTATCACTATCATTTTGCAATCCAGTACTGAGAGTGCTGGTTTGTGGCGTTAAATTTAAACGATTTGCCAAGGCTTGAGCTTTTTTCTCATTTGCTGAATGATCATTAATCATCATTTGGGCATACTTGCGGGCTTCATCTGTCTTCAGTTTAGGCAGGGCTGTTTTTGCCTGCTTAATCTCACCGTTGTTCGCTGTACTTAATACCTTAATCACCTGACTGTCAGTTAAAGTCACACGACTGTCATTCGACACTTGGGAATGCTGTTGAGCAGTATTCTTAGATTGTTGATTCATTGCCATAGTTTGGCCTGCAGCAAAAACCAATACACCACTGACTGCAGCACACTGAATCATCTTCTTCATTAAAATAGCTTTTATAATGGCATCCTTTTAAGGTTTTATTGATTAATTTTGCCTTTATAAAATAGGTGAATTAGATTAAAAACAGTGTAATGTTTGAGTTGTTTTTTTAAGCAATATATAAAGCGTTTATTAAGTTAAGCAAAGACTGTTAGTGATTAGTTTATTTATTTCAGGTCAGTAAAAAATGGACTTATTAAAATAATCAATATGCGAATGGCAAGTTTTATATATTTTGACCCAGATTTCAAAATATACCAATCACCTGTCGTTTTTTTATTTTCTAGACACATAAAAATAAAGTAACTTTTAATGCTTTGAATTAAAATACTTTTGTCATACTCACCCCCGCACTCCAATGACGCCCTTCTGCCGGTTCATAGAAACGACCATTACTTTCATTGACGATGACTGAACCCGAATAGTCTTTATCCAACAGATTGTCCACCCGTGCAAAAGTATTCACTGCCCAATCCTGCATTTTCCAGTGATAGCCAATATTTGCACCAGCGACTGTGTAGCTTGGTGCAGTATCAGAATTTAAGTCATTCACATAAATCTTGTCGGAGTAACGCACATCAAAGCCAGCCCTTAAGCCATTTTCAGGCTTCCAGCCCAGACTTAAAAATGCCTGATTTTTGGCAATCCCCGGAATATAGTTCCCCGATGCTACTCTAGATACTACAACCTCTCCTTCATCATTCCGAAGTTCAGGAATATCTGCATCAAAAGTGGCATCAATATAGCTATAGCTGGCTTGTGCTGTCAGATCTCGCCACAGGTTTTTGTTCCAGGAAAGTTCTACACCTTCTCTTAAGGTTTTATCTGCATTACGGAAGGTAGCGCGCCCACCCTCATTTCCCGCAGAAACAATATCATTTTCGGTTCTGGTCCGAAAGGCGGCTACGGTGAAATCCCCCCAAGCATTAGCAGATTTCAAACCCACTTCATAGCTTTCACTTTCTGCTGCTTTTAAACTCAAGCTGCGGTTTTCAGCAGTATTTGCCGGATAAGACATTTCGGTAAATGTGGGGGTTTCAAAACCTTGGGCATAACTGGCATAAGCCATCAATTCGGGTAAGGGCTGCCAGCTTAAAGCTAAAGAGGGCAATAACTTTTGATAATCGGTTTTACCGGAATTATCGCCATTGGACAGGAATTTATCTTTAGATTTAAAATGCACATTGCTATAACGCAAACCAGCATCGAATGTCCCGTTTGGCAAGAATGCATAGGATGCTTGTAAATAAGGATCAAGATTCCACAAGCGATTGTCTTCATCCCGGCGTAGTTCACCTTTTACCCCCAAGGTATCACCGACAAAGTTTTGGTAGCCTTTGCGCTCTTCGCTCATGGCATCCACGGCAATACCAGCAATCAGTTTAGTATTTGGAAAAATATCTTTACCTGTCCAGCGCAGGTCAGTGCCGTAGAAATGACGGTCAAAATCAATCACGCCACCGGCATGATTGACTCCACCTTGCGCTGTACGAGGAATCGACTGGTACTGGGTCACTGCCCGTTGTCCCCAATAGGCCATCCCGTAGAGTTCATGCTGATCATTGATCGGTTTATTCCAGGTTATCCCGGTTTGCAGCTGTTCAGTTTCCTTACGTGCATTATATAAAAGGACATTCTCAGCGACCTGTTTAGGATTGGCTTGCCACTGTTCGCGAGTTAAACCACCGGGATCATCCGCAGCTATTTTAACGTAATTATTAATCCAGTTAATTTTAGAGCCGTCCTCCAGATCCCAAGTCAGCTTGGCATTACTCAGAACTTTATGCGCACCGCTATGATCCCGAAAACCGTCAGTATCAAAATAGGATGAACTGATCATATAGCTCGGCTCATTGGCATTTTCTGAACCGCCCTGCAAAACCAGCTTGGTCTGACCTTTATGTTGACTGCCGGCAGAATGACCCAGTTCGATCGAATCAGCACCTTGCCCTTCCCGTGTGGTGGTTAAAATTGTCCCTCCGGAAGAATTACCATATAGCGATGAAAATGCACCGCCTAAAACTTCAATATGCTCCAGACTGTTCAAGTCAATATTCGAGGTTTGCCCCTGCCCATCCGGCATGGTCGCCGGAATTCCATCGACATATAAACGCACGCCGCGTACCCCAAAACTGGAACGGGCACCAAAGCCACGCATTGAAATTTGCAAATCTTGGGCATAGTTTTCACGATTATTGAGCTGTAGCCCTGGAACACCCTTTAAGGTTTCCGAAAGATTCACATTCAGGCTGTTCTGTTGTTCCTGATTGAGATAATACACTGAAGCGGGTGTGCTTAAACGCTCCCGGTCAGTACGGGTCGCCTGCACAATAATCGGTGCAAGTTTTTGTACTTCTGTTACCGCATTTTCGGCATAAAGCATCTGAGTCAGACAAGCGATTAGACAGGATAATGCGATTTTTATAGGAAAATATTGAAGTCGATGCTGCATAATTTTTGGTTCCTGTTTTTCGATATGACTCAGAAAAATCTATATACTGCTGGAGCAAATCAGGTTATTTATTCTTTAAACCGGATTGATCTACAATGATCTACAAACTCTGGTTCTAGTTATCAAAATACAGAGATAAATATTTTTAAACCTCTTGATCGAGTGAGTTTATTCAGCACAGTAATTTATAAAAGTCTTTCCTCGAGTTATTCAAAATTATGCCCCTTAATTATTTGTTTAATATTTTATAGGGTTATCAGGGCACTTATAAGCTCATAAAACAAATCAACATCATTTCTATACAAGCTTAACTGCTGTATTTTCTGAAGCAGAATCCATCATCAAAAATGATGCATCAGAGCTTATTGCAAAGTGTTAAAGACTATTTGTTCAAAGCTAAAATCATGCCGATAAAAACATTCGCTTTCATGTAAAGATTGAAGTGCTTTTATCCTAAAGTTGCTGAAAATGTATGAAGCCTTAAGTTACTTTTTTGCTCTGGGAGTTAATTTTCATTTAGATGGATAGATACTCCAGCCGAGATGAGGATGAAGAGAGTGACAGCAGTATTAGCCGCTTGTAAAAATATCCAAACAAGGATTATGCAAATTTTTCAGGCCATATATGGCGTAAAGAATTTTAGTTGTTGATGCTATTTTATGTAATTTAAGTAGTAGGAATCGGGGCGATTAAGACAATTTGAGCGATGAAATGACGCGTGAACAAGCCATTTCATGCAGTCATTCTTGTCCAAAATCTGGGCGTTGGCATTCATTGCTTGTATAAGGCAGAACGTTGTAGCTGATGGCAAATACTAGTATTTACCCTAATACGCATTCTTGTAAAGATGCAACTGCCAAGCGACTGAAACCTGACAAGAAAATAATAAATATATTGCTACAGCCAAATAACCAAGTCTTACAAATCCGGTCTTGATGCAGGCTTGGTTTATGGCTTATTTAATGGGTAAGTATCAGCAAGATAAGAACATTTCCATGCTGCAAGATCAATTAGTAAAATTTCCCGATGCTTTATGGGTGCAAATCTATAAGGACAAAATGCAGTTGATGAATGTCGATGGCACGATTACGCATACGTTACTGCCCGAGGTGCCTTATGCCCATCCACGGAGTATCATCGCGGACTTTGATGCAGCTGCGGTGACACTAAAGCAGCTTTTACCGACCTCTATGATGCAGAAATTATTTAGCTCTATTGCGCTGCTACAAATTATGGACTTGCCTGAAGATGGTTTGACTGAACTTGAAAAACGAGCTTTGCTAGAACTTAGTTATGAAAGTAGTGTGCAGAATGTCATTCTGTTTGACCATGCAGGCAATGCCCTGACCAAGGCCAAACTTCCGCCACAACATCGAACGACCATTATTAAAATTTTACTGGTGATCATTATTATGGTGGTAATTGCATCGACCTGGTTTTTGACGCTTTAAATAATATTAGATACAAAAACCCCGCCGAGGCGGGGTTTGTTATTAAGATTTGAATTTTTAAATTTGATTATATTTTATTAGATCATCCAACGCCAAATTAGCAGCTGTTGTATTTTCAAGGATAATCAAATCAGTTTTTGCATAGGTAATATCAGTTGCAGAGCCATCACGATCAATTGTGACTACGGTATCATCACCTCGTTGTTCAAGAGTGACATAATTACTCAAGGTACTAGCACTAACGTCTTGATCTTGTAACAATGCTGAAATGTCGATTTGATCACCTTCATCAATGTTAAAATCAGTCCAGATATCTGTACCATTTCCGCCAGTTGCATCTGTTTCTGCACCTTCAAGTACATTATAAATAACAGTATCTGCTACGCCTACATGGCTTGAATAACTATCATCATAACGGCTACCTGTAATTGAAGCGCCTATTCCAATATTCAGGTTCGCAGTATCAGATAAACCGCTCACATCATTTACAGTATAAGTAAAACTCTCTGTTTGACCAATACTGTTGCCATCTTGCGTTGTGTAAGTGTATTTACCACTTGCTTCAATATTTAATATTCCATAAGTACCAGTAATATTTACAGAATTCTGATTTTGCAGCAAAACATCATTCTGGTAGATATGCCCATTTTCAAAGTGATATATCTCTGCGCCTTGTTGAATGGTGAAAGTCGCTATATTAGAAATGATATCATCTTCCAGTAAATTACCCTCTTCACTATATATACCCTCTATAGTTGTAAAGTCATTTAATGAAGTTTCAATCACTGAAAGTGTCGTTTCAACTGTGAACTCCCCATTATTTGAGGCAAGCAAAGTTTGAGTTAGTCCTCTATCTGTTGTTAAATTTATGACATTAATCGCAAGAGTATAAGTGCCAGCTTGCAAATTAGGGAGTTCAACAGATGCTTCATAAGTATCTGTACCCAATCCTCCATCAACAACCGTCAAATCACCATTCAGTCCCGTAACAGAATTACCATCAGCATCTAAAACTTGGTAAGTTGCAATTACTTGCCCCCATGTGTCATCTACCAACCCCAGTCCTAATGCACCATCATTTAACTTAGCAACAATATTTAATCTACCATTTGCTATTGTGTTTTCGCTGACTGTGAACTCATTTGAGCTAGTATAAGTATTGCTCATCGTAGCAGTATAGGTAGTAACCGGGATGGGCCCTCCTGATGTTTCACTTGTAACATTTCTTAAGGTTAGCGTTGCAGCTGTCTCAGGAGTTTCTATTTTTGACAATAATCCACTTATCGAATTAGTTTGGGCAATTGATACGGTTGTATCATCATCAAGTGCATTTACAGTAATCACACCATCAGCTTGAAGATCATTTTCATTCCAAACAATCGTTGCACCTTCTGCATCAGTACGGATGTTAAGATAGGCTTGCGAAGTATTACCAGCTGCATCAGCTACTGTATACGTGAATGTATCAACTTTAGCTACATCCTTGGCATCACCATTACTTACATAACGGTATGACCCATCTGCTTGCATGTAAAGAATACCGTGACTGCCTGCAATTGCTGTCTCTCCTATGTTTGCGATTGGCGTATTGACTGCATATGTCGTTTCAGCAGAAATGACTTCTGTCACCCTCATACCATCACCGATATCTGCTATATCCGTACCCGCTCCACCCGCTAATACATTACCTATAGCATCTGCTGTCGAATATTGGGTTGAATCATTAATAGTGATTCTACTTGCACTGAGAAGATTGAGATCAACAACTCCCTCCAATAATGAATTGAGAAATCCATCAACAGATGTAGAAGAGAAACCAATAGTGTAGTTGCCTTCTGGAATATTAGTAAACTCTACATTATTTGCTACCAATCGTGTGGTTAGTACCCATGGTTCTAGTTTTAAACCATTTTGTACCCTTGAAACAATTTCACCTGTATCTATATTAATTAATAAAAGATTTGCATAAGTTACCAAACCAATTGATACATCAACACCAGTAGTGCCACTTACATCAATAGAAATATCTTGGGTAGTATCTCCAATCACTGTAAATCTAAAGCCATTAGTAGCTATATTTACATCAACTACCCCCGATAACACATCGGTACTAAGCAATCCAAATGTATAACCATTTACGCCATTTAAGTTACCTTCCAAAACGCTATCTAGTACATTCACATTATTTAAATCATCATTGGCAAATAGAACCGCCTCAACCACTAAACTTTCTGTAAGTGTACTTTTATTACCTGCGACATCAAGAGCTTGCACAGTAACGTTATAACTACCATCAGCTAATTCTGGAAGCTGGCCATCGGCAAGTGTCCATGTACCATCACCATTATTTACTGCTGCATAATTAATGCCATCTACAGTCACAACAATTGTTGCTGTAGGATCGTCAATTGTCCCTTGTAAAATTGGCGTACTATCACCTGTTGTATTTGTCACAAGAGTTACTATTGGAGCTTGGGCATCAACGCTTGTACTTACGGTTTGAGAAGAATTACCCGCTAGATCAATGGTTACGGCATTCAGTATTGTTCCACTTGTTAAGCCTGGATTTGGGATTGACCATAAACCATCTCCCCCTGCTACTGCCCTGCCAATTTCATTACCACTCTCAGTAGTTACAATCACTGTTGAGCCAGCTTCTGCAGTACCAGTAATATTATTAACATTATTTATTGGATTAACTATAGGCGCATCAGGTGCATAACGATCCAAAATATTAATAGTTAAAGTTGCAGTATCAGTTACCCCATCTTCATTTAACACTGAATAAGTAAATACTTCTGATTTTCCGATAGATTTAAGCTCACCATTTCCAACATAAGCATATGATCCATCAGCATAAATTGTTAAAACACCATACTCTCCGTTAATACTTACACCGTCTGCAGTCACCTCTTGCGCTGCGCTGCCTCCAAATTGGATTTTAGTAACTGTTGCTGAAGTACTGCTGTCATCATTGTCTAAGACATTATCCCCTACAGTATTTTTTTCAAATGTCGTTGAAGTCACCTGAGTAGTAATACTAGTTTCTTGCAATAAAGTCAGGGTATTTGAAAGCAGCGCAGTTGCAGTTGCATCAATAATAGTATTGAGTAAACCTGTCACACTAAAGCCAAGTAAGGAAATAGCATTAGCATTACTGAGTAGACTCTTGTTTAATGCACTAACAAGCTCATCAGCAGGTAATCCATTTACTAACTGAAGAACCGGTGGTAAGACAATATCTGTTACCAAACCTGCAATCGCACCACCACCTAAGGCATTACTGACAGCTTCAAGAATAATTTCCTGGTTATCTGCACCTAGCAATACACCTGCATCCCCCAGCTCTTGCAAAGAAATACCACCACCATCAGTATCAAGTAAATTCGTTAATACACTTGCATTATTACTCACTACAACACGGTAAGTTCCTGCTGGTAAATCAGATACTGTTGCAGTTAAAGTATTATTATTTCCTGCAATTCCTAATATCCCCAACCCTGCCACATCACCAACTAATTGAGAGTTTGGGGTTACTGCTGAATACACAATATTCCCATTTCCATCTAAAACATCAACACGATAAGCATCAGCTACTGCAAGTAAGGATGTTTGTGAAATAGAAATCGCGAGACTATTGATTGAACCTGACAGTACTACCTCTGTTCCCGCATCTATACCCCCAGTAGACTCAAGCAAATTAATCACTTGAACATTTTCGTCGACAACCTCAGGATTGGTGATCGAAATCTCATTACCCATATCCAGATTAATATCGTCATCATAAGCAAAGCTCACAGCTGGGACGATGATTGGATCATTGATTGCATCCAGACGATCTTGCAAACCATCTTTGGCCGCACTATCCGGTAAGGCGGTAACTGCGTCTTGAGCTGCATTTTTAGCCTCTGCGGCAGCATCTGCCGCATCCTGAATTTGCTGTCGCTCTTCAGGCGTGATCAGACCATCTTTTTGTAGTTCAGCAAGTAAGTTTTCTGCTGCTTGCTGGGCTGTTTCCGCTTCCGTTACCAACTCAGCTGCAGCTTCTGCAGCTGTATCCGCATCATCAATCCCATTGCCATTGCTATCGGTCACTTCAGGTACAGTGATCGGCTCAAGTGCATCAAGGCGCTCCTGGAAGTCGGCCTTGCCTGCATCTTCAGGCACTGCATTGACTTTGATTTGAGCGGCATCTTTGGCAGCCTGCGCTGCATCAATCGCATCCTGAACGGTTTGCTGCTCTTCCGGTGTGATTAAGCCATTCCCGTCAGTGTCAGCATTGCTCAGTGCAGTTTCTGCTGCTTCATACAGGTTTTCTGCATTTTGTACCGCGTCTTCTGCATCAGCTACTGCTGCTGCGATATCATCCACAACCCCATTACCGTCAGCATCATTGACTGCTGGTACTGTGATTGGATCATTGATTGCATCCAGACGATCTTGCAAACCATCTTTGGCCGCACTATCCGGTAAGGCGGTAACTGCGTCTTGAGCTGCATTTTTAGCCTCTGCGGCAGCATCTGCCGCATCCTGAATTTGCTGTCGCTCTTCAGGCGTGATCAGACCATCTTTTTGTAGTTCAGCAAGTAAGTTTTCTGCTGCTTGCTGGGCTGTTTCCGCTTCCGTTACCAACTCAGCTGCAGCTTCTGCAGCTGTATCCGCATCATCAATCCCATTGCCATTGCTATCGGTCACTTCAGGTACAGTGATCGGCTCAAGTGCATCAAGGCGCTCCTGGAAGTCGGCCTTGCCTGCATCTTCAGGCACTGCATTGACTTTGATTTGAGCGGCATCTTTGGCAGCCTGCGCTGCATCAATCGCATCCTGAACGGTTTGCTGCTCTTCCGGTGTGATTAAGCCATTCCCGTCAGTGTCAGCATTGCTCAGTGCAGTTTCTGCTGCTTCATACAGGTTTTCTGCATTTTGTACCGCGTCTTCTGCATCAGCTACTGCTGCTGCGATATCATCCACAACCCCATTACCGTCAGCATCATTGACTGCTGGTACTGTGATTGGATCATTGATTGCATCCAGACGATCTTGCAAACCATCTTTGGCCGCACTATCCGGTAAGGCGGTAACTGCGTCTTGAGCTGCATTTTTAGCCTCTGCGGCAGCATCTGCCGCATCCTGAATTTGCTGTCGCTCTTCAGGCGTGATCAGACCATCTTTTTGTAGTTCAGCAAGTAAGCCTTCTGCTACTTGCTGAGCTGTTTCCGCTTCCGTTACTAATTTTTCTGCAGCATCCGTATCTATGTTACCTAAGTCAACAATATACTTTGTAGGATCGGATTCATTATTTGCCGCATCAGTGGCAGTAACTTGGATTTCATCATTATCTTTCAGTGGATTGCTCAAGATAACCTTAAAATTACCATCTGCATCTGTTTGACCAGTACCAATTACATTGCCATTACGATCTTTGATTGTAATGATTGAATTCGGTTCAGCTTTACCTGTTACCTCCAAGCCATTTTGACTTACATCTATAGCTGTTGGTGCATCTGGTGCTGTTGTATCTTTACTATTTTTACTACCAGAATCATCTTGTACTGCTGCAATCGCTCCTCCGAGACCTGCGGCAAGCCCTGCTCCAATTAACCAAGGTGAAAGAGCAGCACCTGCTACGGACTCACCAGCTATTAGAGCTGCCTCATTTAAAGGAATATAATTTACACTGTCTAAAACAGCACCTGTAGCATCCGTAAATTGTGCCCAGATCAATTCGCCTTCATTTTCAAAAAGAATTTGGCTGGTTTCAATTGGATAATTAAAATAATTTTCAATCGTTATAATTTCACCATTTTTAAGGGTGATAACTGCAGCATCCCCCTGACGGACAATACTTGCAACCTCTTCAGTATTTAGATTTATCTTAACAATAGAACTTTGATTAAGACTCACAACACTTTCACTAGTGTTTTGAATGATATTCCCACTCTCCACAGAGCGTATTTCAATATTAGCCATATTATATTTCCTACCCTTTATAATTTTTTAACGCCTAAAATCCAACAAAACTTACATAGCATTAAAAACAAGAGTTGAAAATTGCAAAAAATATAGCATTAAAAACTTCGTTCAAATTAATAAACCTATTTTGGATTTATAGATTTTAAAATAAAATACAATGTTGATTTTTAATAATTTAAATTTTATAAACCATAATAATTTTAAGTGATAATTTGTGACTAATATCACATAAATTAAAAATAAAATGATAATAATCACGTAAAATCTATTTTAGTTATATTTTTGTTAACAGTGTTAACTTATATTTCCATAGGTAACAAATTATTAAAATAATTACCGTATTGTTATAACTAAATTATCTATAATTTTTATATATATTTTTAAATTTTATGTTTATATATTTATTTTATTCATAGATTAATAGTATTATTTAATTATCTAGCCTCATTTTGGTTTGGCTAGATAACCTAGTTAAAAATATTTAAAAGAAAATAAATTTAAATTAATTAACCCGAATCGCGGATAAGAAATTGACTTGAAAAATAAGAGGACTAGAGCCATCAGTTGAGTTACCACACCAAACTCACAACTCTCGTCCTGATGTTCAATAGT
>NZ_PHRG01000016.1 GCF_002803605.1 Acinetobacter pseudolwoffii | reverse complement strand
TGATTGCAGCTGCAATGAATGATGCAGCACGTCAGGCAGAATTGGTCTCTGATGAAAGAATGAAAGCAGCAAACTCGGGTATGGGTTTACCACCGGGTCTGGCAGGTATGTTCTAAGGAAGAATGCGCAATGTTTAGTGATCGTTTTGATCAACTGGTTCAAGCATTACGCATTTTGCCAAGCGTTGGGCCGAAATCGGCTCAACGTATGGCATTGCATATGATCATGAAAAATCGTGAAGGTGCAATTGGTCTGGCGCATGCGTTGACTGAGGCGACCAACTACATTCATGAATGCTCAGTCTGTCATTCATTGACTGAAGATGAAGTGTGCAATATCTGTACGTCGCTAGATCGTGATGATGAATTGCTCTGTGTGGTGGAATCACCTGCAGATGTTATGGCGATTGAGCAAAGTGGCAGCTTTAGAGGGAAATACCATGTACTGGGCGGGCATTTGTCACCGCTCGATGGGATTGGTCCTGAAGAAATTGGCATTCCGTATTTGTTGCACCGTTTGGCCAATGGTCAGGTGAAGGAAGTCATTCTCGCTACTAATGCGACGGTAGAAGGTCAGGCCACGGCACATTATCTGGTGGAAGCCAGCAAGCATTTGCCGATCCAGATGACTCGAATTGCCCAAGGTGTACCACAGGGTGGTGAACTGGAATATGTCGATAGTCATACCTTGAGTCAGGCCGTACATAACCGGATGCGCATGAAGTAAGATAGACTTAAAAATCTTGTTAGTTTTAATATAAAAAAGATATTATTTAAAATCTAGAGCCTAATAAATAAGGGGTGTTTTTGCTAGATAGAGCAGAATCAGCGTTATTTTTTATACAAAAATTCTATAGATCAGTTAATATGGATCTATCGAGAATCTAATTTTAGACTCAGTCTTTATGTTTCAATTTATTCAACATCAAAACGATTTATACCCTGTGCTGAACCTGATGGATCAGAGTTCTGTTTACGGGCTGGATACCGAATTTATCAAGGTCGATACTTTGTGGCCGAAACTGGGTGTGTTTCAGATCAATGTAGACAACAAGGTCTATTTGCTGGATGGAACCACCCTGGATCTGACTGAGTTCTTCAATAAAGTTTTTAACGCCCAGCAGAATATTTTTCATGCTTGTAGCGAAGATATAGATCTGCTTTATCACTATACCCAAAAGAAATCACTGACCAATGTGTTTGATACCCAGGTCGGTATGTCTTTTCTGGGGCATGGTCTGCAAGTCAGCTATCAGAATGCGCTCAAACAGATGCTGGAAGTCGATATCGAAAAAGACCAGACCCGTTCTAACTGGCTGGCACGTCCTTTAAGTTCAGAACAATTACTTTATGCGGCCAATGATGTGCATTATCTGGTCAAGCTGTCTGACAAAATCAAACAAGAGCTGGATACGAAATACCTACTGGATTTTGCCTTGCAAGACTGTCGTTTCTTGACTCAGGAAATTGGTGAAGATACACCAACGGCCTTGTTATATCAGGATGTGGGGAATTATCGCCATTCACGCCGTCAGCTGATGCAATTACAGCAATTGATGGTCTGGCGCGATCAGATTGCCAAAGCACTGAATCAGCCACGTAGTTTTATCTTAAAGAATGTCAGTATGATTGATCTGGTCGAGAAGTTCCCGCGCAATAACTTCCAGTTGAGTCAAGTCAAAGATATCCGTTCAAATGTGGTTCGTGAACATGGTAAAACTATTTTAGATTTATTGAAATTCTTGCCGGAACCGGAAAGCTGGCCGTTACGTCTGGCGCGTCCAATCCGTCATTCCTCCAAAGATATCGGCGAAAAGATCGATAACATCATTCAAAATGTAGTCGATGAAACTTCAATTCCAAAAGAAGTGCTGATGCGTAAAAAATGGCTGAATGCCTTGTATCAGCATGTGGTCTTTCAGAAGGATGAGCAGGATCTGCCGGATTATCTGCTGGGCTGGCGCTATGAACTGTTAACCCAGCCACTGATTCAGGTGCTGCATCAAGATGAATCTTATTTATCGACCCAGATGAAAGTCAGCGAGTGATCGCTTGCAGGATTGGTTAAAGATAGAGCAATTATACAAAATCACGACTGATGCATGAGACGTGGCTAATGTTTCTGTCTTTTTTTTGATGTATCCTTGCGGATGTTTTTCCAGAAAAGTCGTTTGAAACATGCAAGTGTCTATCTACAAATCCAGCAAAAAAAGTGAAATGTATCTGTATGTGGCGCATCCTGCGGATGAAAGCGAAGCTGAAACATTCGAGCCACTCAGCGTATTGTCTGAGCCCGTACAAGCCGCATTTGGACGTGCGACTTTTGTCATGCATCTTGAACTGAGCGAATCGCGTAAACTGGCACGTGCCAATGTATTGCATGTGATGGATTCTATTGCTACACGTGGTTTCTTTTTGCAAATGCCGCCAGAAGGCTTGATTGATCCGAATGCAGTCGCTCCAGAAGGATTGCGTGGCGCTTAATGTTAATTCAGGAGTTGTGAAATGAATGGTTATGTTGCTGTCTTAGACTCAATTCCTGAACAGAGCATTGCTGTTGCGGTTTATCTGCTGGGCAGCCTGATTGCTTTATGGTGCTGGTATGGCGTAACCAGGCGCCTGCCTAAGCCACTGGGTGGTTTTTTGTGGATTTTAGGCTTTGCCATTCTATTGACACCGACGGTATCCGAGGGGCCGAATGCCTCTATCGCACCTGCAATCTTTGGCTTGCTGTTTGGTGTGTTGACCAAAGAGCAAGCTCTGATTTGGATTAATGCGTCACTTATTTTATTTGTCATTGGGATTGGATCTGTGATTGGCTATTGCTGGTCGACCTATGTGTCGAACAAGGGCAATCTTCGTGTTCACAAGAAAAGTTCACCGTTGTAAGTAAAAAAATAAGGTTAAATCATGTCTGCTGATCATCAACAATTTTCAGGTACAGCTCAGTACATTGCGACTGACAGTTTAAAATTGGCGGTTAAAGCTGCCCGTAGTTTACAAAAGCCGTTATTGGTCAAAGGTGAGCCTGGTACAGGGAAAACTTTATTGGCTGAGCAGGTAGCAGAAAGTCTGGGCCTAAGACTGATCACCTGGCATATCAAGTCCACCACCAAGGCACAGCAAGGCCTGTATGAATACGATGCGGTGTCGCGCCTGCGTGATAGTCAGCTTGGTGATGACCGTGTCTATGACATCAAGAACTACATCAAGCCGGGTAAACTGTGGGAAGCATTTACCAGCGAAGAACGTTGTGTCTTGCTGATTGATGAAATTGATAAGGCAGACATCGAGTTTCCGAATGACTTGCTACATGAACTCGATAAAATGTCGTTCTATGTGTACGAGACCGGGGAAACCATTACCGCAACCCAGCGTCCAATCGTCATCATTACCTCAAATAATGAAAAAGAATTGCCCGATGCATTCCTGCGCCGTTGTTTCTTCCACTATATCGAATTTCCGGATGAAGCGACCATGCGCGAAATCATCGATGTACATTTCGAGAATATCTCTGCCACATTGGTCAATGAAGCCTTGCAGGTTTTCTTTAAATTGCGCCAGATTCCGGGTGTGAAAAAACCACCATCAACATCTGAGCTGATTGACTGGCTCAGCCTGCTCATGGCTGACGACATGCCGGAAGATATTTTGCGCAATACTGATAAATCCAAAGCGATTCCACCCTTGTACGGCGCCTTGATCAAAAATGAGCAAGATGTACAGTTGCTTGAACGTCTAGCCTTTATGTCACGTCGTTAAGGGAGAAACACGCATGTTTGTGCGACTGTTTTATACCTTACGCAAATACGGCGTACCGGTCTCAACCCGTGAGCTGATCGATTTGAATCAGGCGGTTGCGGCTGGACTGGTCTTTGCCGATCAGGATGAGTTCTATCAGCTGGCCAAAACTGTAATGGTTAAGGATGAGCGCTATTTCGACAAATTCGATCGCGCCATGAAAGACTATTTTGATGGTATCGCGACCTTTGATCTGGATGAACTGCTGAATCAGGTGCATAAGCTGCCCAAAGACTGGTTCGATCTTGAACTGCTTGAAAAGCATTTGACTCCTGAACAGCGCGAAGAGCTGAAAAAAGCCGGATCATTAGAAGAGCTGATGAAAATGCTGGAAGAGCGCTTGCGCGAACAGCATAAAAAACATCAGGGTGGCAACAAGATGATTGGTACCGGCGGCACTTCGCCTTTCGGTGCCTATGGCGATCATCCGGAAGGGGTGCGTATTGGTGGGCCGGGACGGAAACGCTCTGCGGTAAAAGTCTGGGAGCAGCGTCAATATCGCAACCTCGATGATGAGCAGATTCTGGGAAGTCGCCAGATGCAAATGGCACTGCGCCGTTTGCGTAAATTCGCGCGTCAAGGAGCAGCCGAAGAGCTGGATATCGATGGCACGATTCGTGAAACCGCCAAGCAGGGTATTTTAGACGTACAGCTGGTGCCTGAACGCCGTAACCGCATTAAAGTCTTGATGCTGTTTGATGTCGGCGGTTCGATGGACTCGCATATTGCCCAGTGTGAAAAGCTGTTTAGCGCAGCCAAAACCGAATTTAAAACCCTGGACTATTTTTATTTCCATAACTGCCTGTATGACTATGTCTGGAAAGACAATATCCGCCGTTCCAGCTCGCGCATGAATACCTGGGATTTATTCAATACCTATGGCCGTGATTACCGGGTGATTGTGGTTGGTGATGCCAGTATGGCGCCTTATGAAATCACCTCGGTCGGTGGTTCGGTTGAATATATGAATGATGAAGCAGGACAGGTCTGGTTGCAGCGTCTACGTCAGCATTTTGATAAAACCGCATGGCTCAATCCCGAAGAAGAAAATTATTGGCATTACACGCATAGCATTGGTTTGATTAAGCAAATCTTTGAGAACCATATGTTTCCAATGACCTTAAAAGGCATAGAGGATATGACCAAATATTTGGCACGTTAATTCCATTTTTCTATCAGTGACTTTATCTATTGTTATTAGTGCTTTAATGAAAATCGCTTTAAGATGAAGTCACAATTTCTATTTTAAATCCAGTTTTCAGGGATCGCTATGGATCATCAAATTAATGGTATTGCATTACCGAATGAAGCAGGTTTCTTTGGTAATTATGGCGGTCAGTTCATTCCGCCTGATCTTAAACAGGCGATGGATGATATTAATGTTGCATATCAGGAAATTCGCCATACTCCGGAATTTCAAAACGAGCTGAAAGACTTGTTTGCCCACTATGTCGGTCGCCCGAGTCCACTATTTCATGCCAAACGTCTGTCTGAAAAATTGGGCGGCGCACAGATTTACTTAAAACGTGAAGATTTAAATCATACAGGTGCACACAAGATCAATCACTGTCTCGGTGAAGCTTTGCTGGCCAAATACATGGGCAAAACCAAAGTCATTGCAGAAACGGGTGCGGGGCAGCATGGAGTAGCATTGGCAACGGCCTGTGCCTTGGTTGGTATTCCCTGTGAAATTCATATGGGCCAGGTGGATATCGAAAAAGAACATCCAAATGTCGTGAAAATGAAGATTCTGGGTGCTAAGCTGATTTCCGTTACGCGTGGAACGGCAACGTTGAAAGATGCAGTTGACAGTGCCTTCGAAGAATATTTAAAAGATCCAAAAAACTTTATCTATGCGATTGGTTCAGTGGTCGGTCCACATCCATTTCCAATGATGGTGCGTGATTTCCAGTCCATTATTGGTGATGAAATCAAGGTTCAAACCAATGAGCGTTTTGGTGCAAATCCTGACTATGTCGTTGCCTGTGTGGGTGGTGGTTCAAATGCAGTGGGGGCATTCACGGCATTTTTGAATGAACTAGATGTGAAATTGGTCGGTGTAGAGCCGGCAGGTCATGGTTTGGACACCGATATGCATTCGGCGACTTTAACTTTGGGTAAACCAAGTCAATTACATGGTATGGCCTGTTATGTTCTGGAAGATGAACAGGGCGAACCTTTGCCGGTTCATTCGATCGCATCAGGTCTGGATTATCCAGGGGTGGGTCCGCAGCATAGTTTGCTTAAAGACTTAGGTCGGGTTGAATACACCACAGCGACCGATCAGGAATGTCTGGATGCTTTCATGACCTTGTCACGTGTCGAAGGTATTGTGCCGGCATTAGAAAGTTCACATGCAGTCGCTTGGGCGATTCGTGAGGCGGGTAAGTTGCCAAAAGAAGTCAAAATCGTGGTCAATCTTTCTGGGCGTGGTGATAAAGACTCAGATTATGTGGCAGAGAAACTGGGTTTAAATTAAGTTCGCTGACAATATTGATATAAAAATCCCGGTCATGTACCGGGATTTTTTATACATTCAATCGAAGCTTGATCTTCAGTTATTTAAATGCGCTTCAAATATTGGAGAGAAAGCCAGAGATGCTTTTAACCTGAAATATATTGCTGTAATTGATCAATCAGTTTGCGTTGGTCATCCATTGCTGCTTTGACCAAATCTCCGATTGAAATCAGACCAAGCAGTTTTTCATCTTCTACCACTGGCAGATGCCGTAGATGGCGCTCAGTCATTAAGGCTAAACAGTCTTCTACAGTCGTCGAGGTATTTACGGTAATCACTTTAGAGGTCATGATTTCATTGACTGTGGTATCGAAAGAGGTTCTTTGCATCAGGGCGATTTTACGAGTGTAATCCCGCTCTGACAAAATCCCTACCACGTTATCTTCATGCGTTACCACAAGTGCCCCGATTCCTTTATCAGCCATCAAGGTGATGGCCTCTAAAACAGTAGAATCTGGACGGATGGTATAAATAGCTTGATGCATTTTTTCATTCAGCACCTGTGCCACATTGGTCATGCTTCATCATCCTTACTGGTCAATTTATTATTAATCCTAGAGTATGCCTTCAACCTGAACATCTCTAAGTGTTTAGGTTTTAGTCTTTATAAATAGCATGTTATTTACGCAATGTGCAGTCTTTGTTGTGAAAAAAATAGGTGACGCATCTGTGCAGTGCTCAGTTTAAGTCTGGTGCCATTGGTATTGCACAGGGCTGGGGTGACATTCAGGCGCGACAAGGTCGGCAATAATGCATTTTCAAAATCTTCAGAATTGATTTTACGCGGAGCATAATCAGGCCAATGTTGCTGGGCATAATTTTTGGCATCGAGAGGATTTAGCCAAAACGGGAAAATACAGTCTTCCTGATCACGCATCATTGCCCAGCCTTTATGATATGCGCCCCATAGCTCGCCACAATTCCTTAAAGATTTCAGCATGGTGATCTTGAAAAGGGATGCTTTACAGATCGGATCAATTTGAATAATTTTTCGTGGTTTCATTAGAATAAAGTGCTATTGGATGTCAGACCCTATTCTAGGAACTTTATAAGTAATTACTGTTTCAGCTTTGCAAGGATTGGTAAGAAAATATGTATTTATTGCTATTTATCGAAAAAAGGCTGAAAAAAACGCCACCTAGGTGACGTTTCATTATGCTTGCAGGGTGGCCATGTTCTGCCAGTACTGCGCTTTGAGTGAATCCCGTTCTACACGGAAACCTTGATAATAAAGTTCTGCTAAAAAAAGCGCTGCTTTACCATGACCTGCACGAGCTGCATCTTCAAGCTGTTTTACCGCATCCACAAAGTTCATTTGGGATTGGATGGTATTCACGGCATCTGCATACAGATGTTCCAGATCGTGTTGAGAGAGTTGTTGTATCATATAAAAACTCCTTAATTTTAATTATGATTACAGGACAGACTAATCAGTCTAAATACAAATATAACTTAGTATTGTTAAACTAATATTACAAAATAATGGAAAAGTCAACTATTCGATTTTATTCGTTTACTTTAGTTATAGTTTACATGACTAAACTATACACACTTATAAATATTATTAAGATAAATTGTAAATAGAGATCAAACAATAAGGAGAAAGCCATGATGACAAGAACTTTAGATGGTGTGAACTTTGATATGCCACCAACTGCTGGGCAAATCCTGGAACTTGCACATTTGCATCGCAAGAAACTGGATGACGCTATATTTAGTAAATATACGCATCTGGGTAATTATGGACTGGCACAACGTAAAGAGGTGTATGACTTTACCCGTGCTCTGGATGTCAATCAGCGTGAGCAGTTCTATAAACTCTATAATGGCGAGTTGGTTCGAATTGCAGATGAAGATCGCCTGCATCCCCCTGAAGCAGAAGCGGGGTTAAGTAAATTTGCTGTTGCACTGGTATTGGTGATTGTAGCATTGGTGCTCTATTCAACTATTCTGAGCAGAATGATGAGCTAATCCGCAGAGTCGTGGATTTTAGCCCTGCTAAATATGGCGCTACTGACTTGAACTTATATAAGCCTAACCATACACTACCTTTAACTTGAGGTAGTGTATGTCTATAGATACAGAAAAGTTAATTCAATGGTTCAGCAGAATCAAGCTGGAACAGATTTATAATATTGTTGTCATTTTTATGGTTGTGGTAATTTTATTTTTAGCCGCATTGGCTCTCTATCGTCCGCTTAGCATCTCTCAAATCACCCAGATTCGGCAACTTTCTGAACAGCAAAATTTGCCCCAAACTCAGGATCTGGCACTGGCTCTGTTAGAGCAGCAGCACATCCGTCGTGGGCAGTATCTTAAATTGATGCAGGCTTATCAGCAGGAGTCTTTGCGGGCGCGTCAGCTGCCACCGCTCTCGGTGGAGATGCCTTAGGCACAGGGTTTGCTGGCAAATTGAAATTGGCATCCATTAAATTCTGCTCCAAGCGCATTTTCAAGGCATCTTTATCCAGTTCTTTATTGACCACGACCAGCGTTAGGCGGTCTGGATGTAAATGTTTGCGTATTGCATTTTGCACATCCTTTGCGCTAATTCTGGCCAGACGTTCCGGATAACTGGATAAATAATCATTTTGCTCACTATAAAAGCCCATATTGCCTAACTGGGCATTAATGGTGGCATTGCTGCTGTAATTGTTAGGGAAGGCGCGCAGCATGCCTGCTTTGGTTTCTTTCAGACGTTGAGTGTCAATCGGTTGGCTGACAAAATTGATAAATGCCTGATGTGCAACCTGAATACTCTCTAGTAGCTGATCCTGCCGTGTAGAATATTTAAAGCTGAATACTCCGGGTGCCTGACTAAAGCTGAATGAGCTATAAGCGCCGTAGCTAAAACCACGTTTGACCCGCAGTTCCTGCATGAGTACCGCATTAAATCCACTCCCGCCAAACATGCGGTTGGCGACTTCTAGGGCCAGTCGATCTTCAGTAAAGCGTGATGGCCCTATATGTCCAAAAGTGACATGCGCCTGAGACGAGTTATAAGGTAAATGCACCACTTCAAAACCAGATTTAATTTCAGGCGGTGGTAATGCAGCTGCTTTTTGACCTTGAGTTAAATTGCCGGCAATCCGTTCTGACAGTTCCAGCGCCTGTTTGGGGCTGAGTTTACCGGTAATAGCAATATTCATATTTTGCGCCACCAGAAACTGATCACGGAATTGTTTTAATAATTCGGCATTAATTTTCTTGGTACTGCCTTGGGTGCCACTAATTGGTTCTGCATAAGGATGCTGACCATATAGAGTACGATAAAAACGAATATCCATCAGCCGGCTTGGATTTTCCTGTAATTGCTTTTGTCCCACTTGGGTATTGCTTAAAGCCAGATTAATACTGGAGGGTTTAAATGACGCATTCTTTAGAACTTCCATCATCATTCCGAGTGCCGGTTCCAATTTATTTGGATCTGAAAGCGTACGCAGCCGAACCACAAACATGTCTCGATAGGCCTGTACGCTAAATTGTGCGCCGGCTTGGTCAAAAATTGCCGCCACCTGATTCGCACTATATCTGTCTGTGCCTTCACGCATCAGCCTGGCTGCCATGCTGGACAGGCCATAGAGTCCTTTAGTAATTTCTTGATCACGTGCCGAGCCGGCATTAAAGGTCAGCTGGATATCCACCATTGGAAGATCTTGGGTTTCAACAAATAGCGTACGTACCTGATAGCGATTGTTCAGGTCGTGAATATACGGTGCCTGAAATTCACGCTGCGGATTGAGATTTTTCAGGCTTTGCAACAGAGGGATAGACTGTAACTGACTCGGATTATCGTTTTGATCGGGTTGAGGGTCCAGATAATTTTCTGCATGAACAGCAGAAGCAAAACTTAAAATAAAAATAAGTAAAAAAGGGCGAAGATGATGACGCATTGCAATCCCCATTATTGGGCTTTTTGTTCAGGTGAGAGATAAAGTGTGCTGAGATTGTCTCGGACGAAATAGGCATTAGCGACACGCTGGATATCCTGAACGCTGACACTTTCAAAATGCTTGGGTAGTTCATCCATCAGCCGATAACTCAGTCCATTGACTTCCATATTGCCAATCATTTTGGCCTGGCCGGCAATATCATCCTGACTATAAATCAAACTGGAGATAAAGCGGGTGCTGATACGATCTACTTCCTGTTGGGTCATGGCGGTGGTTTTGAGTAAATCCACTTCATCCTGAATCGCTTGTTGTGCCTCTTGCAAAGATACGCCTGGCGCAGGTAAGGCAGAAATGCCAAACAGGCTGTCACCACGATTATAAGGATCATAAGAAGCGCTGACAGAGGTCAGAATTTTACGATCACGCACCAGACGGTCTTGCAGGCGTGAAGATATACCGCTGTCCAAAAGGCTACGAATAATGGTCAAGGCATACGCATCTTGTGGGTTTTTGGCAGTACTGAGGGATTTTACATTCCAGGTCATGTACAGATTGGGCACCTGAACATTGCTGTTAATTTCCATATGCCGATAGCCTAAGCGCTCAAACTCCAGTACATCATTACGTGGCGGTGTTGGACGCGCAGGAATATCTCCAAAATATTTTTGCACTTGCGCTAAAGCCGCTTCCGATTCCACATTTCCGACAATTACCAGAATGGCATTATTCGGGCTATACCAGTCCCGATACCATTTTTTGATATCATTTAACTGAATATTATTTAGAGTTTTCATATGTCCAATCACCGGTTGGCGATAATGGCTGGTCGGATAACTGATCCATTTAAAGCGTTCAAAGGCCTGAGCGCGCGGGTTGTCATCGGTACGCTGGCGCCGTTCTTCCATCACCACTTTAATTTCTGGCTCAAAGTCCTGCTGCCGCAGTAATAAATTGCTCATGCGGTCAGATTCAAGTTCCAGTGCCATAGGGAAATAGGCCTTAGGATAGAGCTGATAATAATTGGTGTAATTGGTAAAGGTGGCGGCATTGATGCTACCGCCATAAATCCGGCTCAGACGGGTAAATTCGTCATTTGGAACTTTATGCGTACCTTTGAACATCATGTGTTCAAGTGCATGCGAGACCCCCAGAATATTGCCAGATTCATCACTGCTGCCGACTTTGTACCAGATCTGGGTCATCACCATGGGCGCACGATGGTCTTCCCGAATAATGACTTTTAATCCATTGCTTAAAGTCGTTTCAAAAGTGGTGCGTGATAATTCACTGCGAGTCTGGGCTTGGGCCTGATTAATACTTAATCCCAGCAATAAGGCACCAAGTGGATAAAGTGTTTGTTTAATCATTCTGGAAAAAGAGGAGACAGTCAAAAAGGTGGCGGACACTAGATCTCCCAAAAATAGGCATTTGTATTTAGGGTTATTTTTAATAAATGCGGAGATGAAAGCAACCAAGAGCTGTAGCTTTTTGGTATGTTTGTCCAGCATTTGCATTGCTAGCTGCAAAGCAGGCAAGTTATGGTAGAATCTGGGTTTTTAACGCAATGCTTTTCAAGGATTCGGCATGCAACAGCAATCTAATGGGCAAAACAAATTTTTGATTGATGCTGATATCGGAGATGATGATGTCACATTACCGAGCTTACCTGCGGTCAATGTGCCTATCGTAGAAACGCCAAGCGAAGCAGCTGTAGTTTCTGCACCTGTCGTAACAGAAACTGAAAATGAAGATTCTGCGGCGAAAGGTGGCTTCTTTAGCCGTATGAAAGAGGGTTTAACCAAAACCCGTAAAAACCTTGCCGATGGGATGGTCAATATCCTGATCGGTGGTAAAGAAATTGATGATGAATTATTAGAAGAAGTCGAAGAGCAGCTGCTGGTGGCCGATATTGGTGTGGAAGCCACCAAGACCATCATTGCTAACCTGACCGAGCGTACCGAACGTGGTGACTTGATCTACTCGCATTCACTGTATAAGGCGCTTCAGGAAGAACTGGTGGCTTTATTGGCACCCCGGGTAAAACCGCTACACATTGATCCGAATAAATCGCCTTATGTGATTCTAGTGGTCGGTGTAAATGGTGTAGGTAAAACCACCACGATTGGCAAACTGGCCAAACGTCTGCAAGGTGAAGGCAAGACTGTCATGCTGGCGGCAGGTGATACTTTCCGTGCAGCTGCAACGGAGCAGCTACAGATCTGGGGTGAGCGTAATAATATTGCGGTCGTGGCTCAAGGCAATGGTGCAGACTCGGCTTCAGTGATTTTCGATGCTTTTGAAAGTGCGCGTGCCAAAGGCGTAGATGTATTAATTGCTGATACAGCTGGTCGTTTGCATAACAAAGGTCATTTGATGCAAGAGTTGACCAAAGTAAAACGTGTCATGCAGAAAATTGATGCGACTGCACCACATGAAGTGATGTTGGTTGTCGATGCCGGAACAGGTCAGAATGCCATTAACCAGGTCGAAATGTTTGATGAGGCGGTAGGCCTAACCGGTTTGACCATTACCAAGCTCGATGGGACTGCCAAAGGTGGCGTACTGTTTAATATTGCCAGTCGTACTCATGTGCCGATTCGCTTTATTGGTGTGGGTGAGAAAATTGATGACTTGCGTCCTTTCTCTGCCAAATCTTTTGTTGCTGCATTGTTTGAAACTGAAAATAAATAATGCGTGATAATTCACACAAACTCCGCTAAGTGCGGAGTTTGTTGTTTTTGAGGGGTTTGAATGCTTTAAAAATCAGCTAGAAAATATGAACCAGATCTATCTACCGTAATAAAGCCATTATACTTGTATGGGATTATTCGAGCTGTTTTAGCTGGGTTTTGTGGGGGGAAGAAATGGCATTGCTAAATAAAATTGGTCAGGTATTAACAAGTGATATAACCAAGGACTTTAAATTTTCGAAAAAAAACAAACCTGATGATGATTTGAAACTGACTTTTGTTGATCAGTTGAAAAAGCGCCGTAGTATTTATGAACTTGGCAAGCGGGTACATTATAGTCAGGCGTATCTGAGTGAAATGCTTCAGGCAGCAGTTCGCAGTTGTCCTTCAGCCTATAATTCCCAAAGTACGCGGATTGTAGTGTTATTTGCGGATTCTCATTATAAGTTTTGGGAACTTGTCAAACAGGTTCAGCGCCAGCATGTGCCCACACATATTTACGAAGGTGCAGAGATCAAGTTAAATCAGTGTGCCGCGGCATATGGCACGATTTTATTTTACGAAGATCAAGCCGTGATTCAGCAACTACAAAAGAAAATGCCGCTCAATGCAGAAGATTTCCCGATCTGGTCTGAACAGACATCAGGAATGGCGCAATTTGCCGTGTGGACTGCATTGGCAGATTCGGGTTTAGGTGCATCTTTACAGCATTATAATCCGCAGATCGACACTTTAGTCGCCGAGCATTTTGACATTGAAAAGAGCTGGTTGTTACGTGCCCAACTTTGCTTTGGCTCGATTGAGCAGGCAGCAAAAGAAAAATTAGAACAGCAAGATCAGCACTTTTTTAAAGTATTGGGTTAAAAACCGATGAAGGACGGTATAGCAGCATGGATGCTGCGAATGAAATCTAATACAAATATTCTATTCAGATCTAAGTCTGATTGTTCTATAAATAAAACACATTGTTATGGGAATGCACCTGTTTTAAGTGCTCAAAACACGTAGTATGACTTTATCAGTTTTTAATAATCAAAATACATAGAGGTGAATTTATGGCATTTTTAGATCAAATCAAACAGCGCCGAAGCATTTATACCATTGGGAAAAATGTGAGCCTGGAGCAGGCTGAAATTGAAAATCTCATTAAAGATGCAGTTAAACACAGCCCATCATCTTTTAACTCGCAAACTTCTCGTGTGGTAATTTTATTTGGTCAATCACATGATACTTTCTGGCATATTGTGCGTGAAACCTTGCGTGATCTTGTTTCGACAGATGCATTTGAAGCAACCAATAATAAAATTAATGGTTTTGCAGCAGGTTATGGCACCGCATTGTTTTATGAAGACCAGAATGTGGTGAAATCGATGCAAGAACAGTTTGCACTCTATGCCGATAACTTCCCGGTCTGGTCAGAGCATTCTTCAGCCATTGCGCAGTTTGCAACCTGGACAGCTTTGGCAGAGAAAAATATCGGTGCCTCGTTGCAGCATTACAATCCAATTATTGATGAAGAAGTTGCACAAACTTTTGAAGTCCCATCGCACTGGAAGCTTCGCGCGCAATTGGTCTTTGGTTCTATTGAAGCACCTGCAGGCGAAAAAACCTTTATGGATGATGCGGAGCGTTTTAAAACCTTTGCATAAATCGGGTTTCAGCTAAAAAGAAGTGCTTTTGTGCTTCTTTTTTTATTTGTACTGGCTAATAGCAGATAATTTAAAATTGCTAGTCAAATAAATGCTAAAAGTTCAGGTGAAATAAGAGAAGTTTTTGTCATAAAATTGTCATTTCGACGCGGCATAGTGCAGCTCAACTTTAATAATTAACTTGAAATGAGTAGATGATATGGATTTTCGTATTGCGGCAACTGTAGCGGCACTGTTGTTTAGTACCTCGGTTTTTTCAGCGGTGACTATTACAGTACCTGAAGAAATTAAGATCGTTGCGGTAAATAATCAGGAAATAAAATCAAGTCTATTACGTTCTAATTCAACTTATAAACTGGATGCTGGAATGAATAATATCAGCGTCCGCTATAATGAGTTTTTTCAGCACTCTGATAATTCACATGACATTTTAAAGTCGGGAGTGCTTACTGTAAAAACTCCAGAGCTTAAAGATGGTGAAACCTATCGTTTAGCGTTAATTAATGCACCTCAGAATTTTGACGAAGCTAAAAAGTACCAGGATCAGCCCATCATTGGCTTATATGATGCAAAAAATCAGCTGCTTGTTCAGCAAGCGGGCGCTAAAGATGCAGCGAGAACATGGTTTGCAAATAATGTATTGACCAAAACAGTCGAGATGAGTAGCAAGTCAGCAACATCACTTAATCAACCAGCACCTGTATATGCTCAGGCAGCTAGTGTAGCTACGGTCGCCACTCCTCAAACTCAATTCGTCGGGCAGAATGATCAACAACTCATTCAATTATGGCAAAAGGCCTCCAAAGCTGAACGTCAAAAATTTATGACTTGGTTGGCTGAACAGACGAATTAAAAGATAAAGTATGAAGGATCAAATGGTATTGATGCTTTTTTAATAGGTAGAGTGCAGAGATTTATATTTGGTTATACTTTTAATGCAAAAAATCTGGAAAATCTCTCAGAAAAGGCTAAAAATAACATTTTAGATTAAAAAATAAACGTACAAGTCACTTTTTTGAATCTTTTTGAGAAAAGCCCTTGCGCTTGTTCCTAAAGTGTATAGAATACGCTGCATCAAGGCGATACAGCAAAACGAACTTAGCTGATTAAGTTAGGTTGTTGTGTGAGTTGCCTGGTAGCTTGTTTCTGACGAAGAGCAAGAAGATCATTAAGAGATTATGAAGAACAACTTGTGTGGATTTTTACTGGTTGATCGATCGAAATTATTTTCATTGATTGATGGTAGAAATGACTCGAAGTTTATTTGAGAAATATTTGTCAGAAAATTGATGAGCCAAGATTGGTGTCCTTTAGGCACTACTGATTTTAAACTGAAGAGTTTGATCATGGCTCAGATTGAACGCTGGCGGCAGGCTTAACACATGCAAGTCGAGCGGGGGA
>NZ_PHRG01000015.1 GCF_002803605.1 Acinetobacter pseudolwoffii | reverse complement strand
CAAATGAACGAGCAGATACAGACAGAAGAACAGCAAGTTCAGAACAAAAGCCTACTGAAACAGCTTACCACTTTGAATATGGCTCTGATTTTGGGCGCTGTTATTTTGATTATTCTCATTATTGCGCTCGGTTTTATGGGCAAAAGCAAGTACAACGAGATACGCACACTGAATATGGCCATCAACGAGAAACAAATGCGAGTGGATCACCTGAACCAATCGGGGGGCAGTTTGACGTTCAGCACATGCAAACAGCAAAACAGCAAAGCCCAACGTCTGTGTATTCAGATCAACAAGGACGCAGGGGATTGGCAGAACAACTTCATGGTGCCGATGGGGTATTAAGTGATGACCGAGTTAGAAACACAGTTATTGAGAATCATCGAAGAACAACAGCAGCAATTACAGCAACAACAAATGCAGTTGCAGCAGCAACAGCAGAGTTTAGACGTGATGCAAAAGAAAATTATCCAAGCCTTATCAGCACAATCAAAGGCAATGGAGAGCGTACAGAAAGGCTTAGTGCAAACACAAAAGTCATTATCGACAACACAGACGCAATTTCACGAATTGGAAAAAAATACAGCGACCTATACCGAACAGATCAATGGCAAAGTCAGGGAGATGAGCCAAATTACAACGAACTACGAGGACGTACTGGAAAAAATCTCAACCGTACAGCAGTCAGTCTCGTCAGAAGTAGCCAAAGCGCAGCAGAATTTGCTCGAAACGTCCGAACTATTGAAGCGAATATCGTCCAGATGAAGGAACTGAAAAAGGAAATGGAACAGCCCCAACCTAAGCAAGATCGGGGCATGAATTTTGGGATGTAAGGCTTATAGAAGCCCGTCAGCTCAAAATGCTTGGTTAAAACACTATTATTTGATTAGGCTACTCTTCTTATTAAATTGTTCATCAATTTTTGAACTCAGAAAGTCAACAACAGGGCTTAAAGCCTGATGCTGTTGTTGCCAGTTTTGTTTGCCTATCTCACCTTTATATTCTTGGATCATGCGCTGCAAAATGGGTTGATGCAGCGACGGTAACTGAGCTATCACCCAGTGTGCGGCTTGGTCTTTAGGCACAATCTCATTCGTCATCAAGCTAAAATAAATACGGCATAAGGCCAAAATTTGATTGCGTTCATCGGCATCCTCATCCCAATGCGCCACAATAGAGGGATAGGTGTCTGCCATTGCCTGCCAGAGGTGCTGTTCAGGAATTGCCGTTGACCACTGTGTCAAACTTGGCCCCAACAAACTACGATGATGCATTTGTGCTTTTTTCAGCAAAATACTCAGATCAGGGTCTGTATGTGCGCGGAGCAAAGCACCTTGGTTTAACTCCTCCCGTAACCACTCCCCAAATTGTAGTTCGTAGCTGAGTGGATAACTGCCTGAAAGAATTTGCTCTTTAAGTACGATGGTGACTTCAAGTGGACGCTGTGCAGCCCCAATTGGATACGAAATTTTTAATAAGGTTTCTGTCAGTTGCTGTCGTTGATGGAGTGTCAGTGCTTGATTCACCACAACCAAAACATCCAAATCACTTTCTGGACCTAGCCCGCCATCAACAGCTGAACCATACAGATAAATGGCAAAGAGGGATTCACCCAAAAGCTGCTGTAAAGATTCTGTTAACTGTTCAAGTTGCAAGGTTTCGGACATGCTTGACCTCTTTTTCGGGCATGAGTTAGGAGTAGGAGAAACAAATAAAAATCTTGTTAAAAAATTTGAAATATATAAAAAAAAGAGTCCTTGCAACAATTCTAATGAAAAATTGTAGTTAAAACCTAAAGAAAAACCCCTCTGAGTCTTGCAACTTAGAGGGGTTTTGTCTTAAATTTGGTGGTACGCAGTTATTTGATGTTCCTAGCATCAAGTAACGAAGATCATAAGGTTTGACGACCGTTATGATTTCACCTTTCGGCTTGTACCGCTTTTCAAATTCTATCAAATTGATAAAAAATGGCAAGCATTGTATCAGTAAAAAGTCTTTCGTTACCTGATTCTCGTTCATCCAATAAGCAATACTAGACTGTATTCGAGCCTTATCAGCTTCTGTGCATCCTTTTTTTAAGGACGATATGCGGTGTATGTGGAGGGAATAAGTGTCACTGGTGCATCGTAGCGATAGTGAGATCCGAGAGGAAGGAGCTAAACCGTTACAGGGGAATCCCACAAAAGCGGAGCGTTGAGAGTAGTTGTATAGGTTGGTTAAGTTGCATGTTGGAGAAATCCTCGCAGAGATACCACCATACTTCGACAGGGAGCGCGTGGGGGAAGGTACAAAACTTTTAGTCCTTGTCTGCCATGTATGTAAAGCATGGTGCGGATACGACCGATGCGTGGCTCCGTCAGCCTAATCAGGTTAAATCGGCAATACTTAAGGGAAGTGTCATTTTTTGAATGACAGCCCTTAGGGAGAGTATTGCCGAAACTCTCTCAACGTCCACCATCAGCCTGAGCGAAGCGAAGGCTGTGGTGGCGGTGAGAAAGAGTTGAGCGCCTTTAGTTTTACAAGATTCATGCCAATACTTTCTAGAGTTTATATACAGAGTCATTTGATTTAATAATTTATAGAACAACTTTGTCCGCAATTGATAAGCAAGGATACACAGTTACCCCTATTTCACGATGTTCAATAGTGCTAAGCTGTGACCTTGATCAGGGGCTTCACCCCCGATACCCCCGAAAACCGGCTTAAAGAAAAATCAAAGATTTTGCCTTAAACCGGTTTCATACCGAGAATTGGATTGATCAAATGGAAATAGATTCAGTAACTAAACAGAAAGCGGTTCGGGAACGGACGTTTAAAGTCAGACTTTCAGAATCAGAGTACCAATTGCTTGATGCTAATAATCCTTTTGGTTCAATCGCAAAGTTGCTACGTCAATCGGCAGTAGAGAAAGCAACACAGATTCATAATTCAAAAGCAGATGATGACCAAAAAATTAAAGCAAAAAACGTTGTTGAATTTTCATATACCAAGACAGAACGTTCTTTAATTTTAGAGTTAGGTCGCATAGGTAATAACGTTAATCAGATTGCCAAGGCTATTAATACGGATATTGCAGGGACAGGTACTTTTGACAAAGTGAAGTTGCTTCATTTGTTGATTTCCATAGATCAGCAACTTCGGGAGTTACGTCCAGATGATCGTTGATTTTTTTAGACATGGCACAGGCTTATCTAAAGGTTGTCTAGATTATTTACTTGGTGAAGATCGAGAGCGAGAACATGCACAGGTTTTAAGTGGTGATGTTGACTTGACCGCTCAACTGATTGATAGCAGTCCTTTTGCCAAGAAATATACCAGTGGTTGTTTATCCTTTTACGAGCATGATTTATCTGACCAGGATAAACAACAGATCATGCAGAATTTTGAGCAATGTATTTTTCCTGGTCTTAATCCTGATCAGTATCAAGTGTTATGGGTACAGCACCAAGATAAGGTGAACCAAGCTACTGGAGAGACTCGGCTTGAGCTGAATTTTGTGATTCCAAATGTTGAGCTTTCGACAGGCAAACGGCTACAGCCATTTTATGCACCCGTGGATCTCGATCGAGTGGATCTGTTTAAGCAGATTACCAATGCGGAACATAGACTGTATGACCCTGATGACCCGAACAATCAGCAGCTTTTAATCAATAAGAAGAACCTCCCAAAGGACGTTCGGGACTTTAAAGCGCAATTACATCAACGTATCTATCGAGCCGTTGCCAATGGTGAAATTGCCGATCGGCAAAAATTGGTTGAATGGCTTGAGTCCAATGACGTCAAAGTCACCCGACAGACCCAAAAATCAATATCAATTGAAAATCCATATGAGGGCGCAACACGTCCTATCCGTTTGAATGGAGAGGTTTATGAGCAAGGCTTTAGAACTACTGGCGAATATCGACAAGAAGTACAACAGCGAATTGCAACGTACCGAGGAACAACTTCTGAGCGGTATCGAGCAAACGTCACAGATTATCAAAGACAGCTTGAGCACAAGAGCCAATATCACCGCGACCGCTATCCAACAGTCGGACGAGAAATTAGCACAGAACCTACAGAGCAGCTCACAGCAGATCGAGAAGCAGCTCGACCAGTACCAAGCCTTGCTACAGTCCAAATTGAGCCGTTTAAAGCAAATGAACGAGCAGATACAGACAGAAGAACAGCAAGTTCAGAACAAAAGCCTACTGAAACAGCTTACCACTTTGAATATGGCTCTGATTTTGGGCGCTGTTATTTTGATTATTCTCATTATTGCGCTCGGTTTTATGGGCAAAAGCAAGTACAACGAGATACGCACACTGAATATGGCCATCAACGAGAAACAAATGCGAGTGGATCACCTGAACCAATCGGGGGGCAGTTTGACGTTCAGCACATGCAAACAGCAAAACAGCAAAGCCCAACGTCTGTGTATTCAGATCAACAAGGACGCAGGGGATTGGCAGAACAACTTCATGGTGCCGATGGGGTATTAAGTGATGACCGAGTTAGAAACACAGTTATTGAGAATCATCGAAGAACAACAGCAGCAATTACAGCAACAACAAATGCAGTTGCAGCAGCAACAGCAGAGTTTAGACGTGATGCAAAAGAAAATTATCCAAGCCTTATCAGCACAATCAAAGGCAATGGAGAGCGTACAGAAAGGCTTAGTGCAAACACAAAAGTCATTATCGACAACACAGACGCAATTTCACGAATTGGAAAAAAATACAGCGACCTATACCGAACAGATCAAT
>NZ_PHRG01000014.1 GCF_002803605.1 Acinetobacter pseudolwoffii | reverse complement strand
CTCAGAAGAAACTAATGATATTGAGAAAATTGGAAGAGCAATTAAATCATCAATCTTAATTAATGGATTAAGTAATAATGAACAACTGAAAAAATATATTGAACATGCTGAAAATACAGCAGCGTTTCAATTAATAAATAAGACAGTACAAGATATTTCAACAGATGTGAGAAATCCTAATAAAAAATAGTTTTTTAAAACAATATATTACAGAGCGAGTGTCTACGAGCGAACTGACACCCTCAACTTTTAGCCGGGTTTTTCCCTGATTACAGGCTTCCTTTTGTTTACGTGACTCAGAATCAGAGCGTCACGAAGTGCGCGAACGATGAAGCTTTTGTTTTTAAAAAAGCATGAGCATAGCGAATGCATTATTGCTTTTGATTTTTTTAAATTGATATATGTATTAACCAAAAAATTGTCCCTAGAATCGAGCGAAAGCGAGATTCAATAGAGTTTGAGCGTAGCGAAAACCAAGGGCAATTTTTCTTAATTGATGTTTTTAATGTTTTTAATAGTTTTTAATGTTTTTAGCCTACCTTAAAGGCTTGTAGATAAAGGGTTATAGAGGATCACCCCCTACCTTTAGCAGTATATATCCCTACCTTTAGCAGTATATATCCCTACCTTTAGCAGTATATATCCCTACCTTTAGCAGTATATATCCCTACCTTTAGCAGTATATGTTTATCTCGTTTTCTTCTTTATTTCCTACAAAAAAAAATATATAGTAAATTAATAAAAATTTTATGGTCTAATAATGAGTAAAAATATAGTCGTAAAAGCGAATATCTTGATTGAGGCAAGCTACAAACTTGATTTGGTAGAAATGCGCTTAATACTTTTAGCAATTATTGAAGCTAGAGAAAGTAAAACATTGATTGATGCTAACTCTCTGATAAAAATATCAGCTAAAAAGTATGCAGAAATGTTTGATATTAGCCTCAAAAACTCTTATTCCATGCTACGAGGGGCTTGTAAAACCCTGTTCGACAGACAATTTTCATATGTGGATTGGGATTTTGATCTATTAAGTGAAGATACTTCTAAAATCTTTTTTACTTCTCGATGGGTATCTAAGGTAGGTTATAAGCCAGGTTTTGTTTACTTATCTTTTGCTCCTGATGTCATACCATTAATAAGTCGCTTAGAAAAAGAATTTACGCGTTATGACCTTCTTCAAATAAGTAAGTTTTCTAGTATTTATGCTGTTCGGATTTATGAAATATGTATGCAATGGAAGATTGCTAAAAAGTTTTATATTTCTCTCTCTGATTTACGAAATACATTAGGTTTAACAGAAATAGAACTTTCAAGAATTGATAACTTTCAAAAGAAAGTCCTTGAAGTAGCAAAAGATCAAATTAATGAGTCTTCGGACATAACTATTGATTATAAAACCAAAAAGTCTGGAACCAAGATAACTGGCTTTGAGTTCACAATAAGATCCAAAACATCACAGCCAATTAAAATGGAAATCGCCTTAAATGATAAACAAATTCTTTTGTTCTCAAATAAGCTAGTTCATGAACCTTCATTTGCTTCAAAGTACAGCAAAGTTGGTGAAAGTTATGATGACTTCGCTATAAGAATTTCTGAAAATTTAACTATTCCTGATAAGGTTCAGGAATACTTACCCTATCTAGAAAAAGTCGGGTTCAATACTGCTTAAAATATAGACTTGTCGTTTTGTCTATTAGACAGTCTAATAGACAAGACATTTTTACAAGATTAGGCATCACTTTACATCATGAAAAGCCTTTCAGTTTTAGAGTTATCCAAGCTTTACAATATCAATAGACAGACCATCTATAATCAGATAAACAAAGGAATTTTAAGTAAAAATTCTGATAATAAGATTGATTTCTCAGAAGCCATCCGTGTATTTGGTGAACCTGCAAGAAAACAGGATGTAAAAGAGCCTGTAAAAATAGACAGTCCAACTTCGGCAGAAGTTTTATTGCTTAGACAGCAGATAGATATGCTCAAAAATCAGCTTGATGATGCCAAAGATCGGGAATCTTTCTATCAAAACCAAATTGAAACGATGCAACGCCTATTAGAAGCCCCAAAACCTAATATGACTACGTTTACCGATCAAGAATTAGTGCAACCCAGCATAGTCAAACCAGATCCCGAACCTGACACAGCAGAAGCTAAACATGACGGATTGACTACTCCAGAGCGGAGGGAAAATAAGCGGATTCCAGTGCCGGAGCATGTTGAACAGGAACCGGAGAAAAGGGGCTTTTGGAGCCGTTTTTTTAGACCCTATGATTAACCACGATTGTTAAACTGATATGAACAAAGTCGTGAAACATTGATCAAAGAATAGGCGTGGAACGTGAAAAATCATAAAAAAAGCCCACCTTGGGGAAGATGAGCTATAAACTAGAAACTACAGCATTGATTTCTAAAGAAAATTATAACGCATTTCGTATAAGGTGTATTATGTTAATTTTAGGAAAATTAAAGAATTTATGGAAAATGAAAGTCTAGAATCGATAATTGAAAAGCTAATAGCATTATTTGAAGAATTTGATTTAAAAAATTGGGAAAAAGCATATTCTGATATGCTCTTATGTCTTAAAGAGGATCCAGAATATGCTAAGTATCAATTGCGCATTAATTTTGGAGGAATGGGGTCATTTAATGATCTCATCTTGCATCGTGATGGAGTTCCTCTTATTGAAGAAAATGATTATTTAAATGAATTAAGAAAACAATTGTATGCCTATTTAACATAATGGCTGTTATACAAATTTCCAAAAAAAAGCGAGAATTTTCTCCTCGCTTTTTTACTCAACAAATTAGAAGTTATATTTTAATTGAGCATTTACACCATTAAAGCCATCAAATGCATTAACGTGTGTGTAAGCTACTTCTGCAGCCAAGTTTGGAGTGAAGTTATAGCCAGCTCCAGCTTGAATGATTAAACCTGAATCATCTTCGCTAGCTGAAACTGTATAACCTTGATAAGTAGCATCTACATCGAGGTCAACACGTGCATAACCTGCCATACCTTTAGCATAGAAATTATTTGCTAAAGGATATTTAGCTGTTAAGCCAATACCATAGTATTGAACATCGGCGTCAGTTCTTACACCAAATTCTTCTAAATCGCCATCGAACTCGATGTCATTTACAGATTTATTCCAGAATACTTCAGCACCAACATATTCATTAAATTGCAAACCACCATTCAGGCCTAGAAAATGTACATCAACATCATCGTTATTTAAAAATGTATAGCCAGCGCCTACATATGGCTGAATTGTTGTACTACCAGCATTTGCTGTAGTTGCTGCAATAGCCCCAAGAAGTGATACTAAAAGCAGTTTTTTCATTGTATATCTCATGAATATTGAAGTTATATAAAAACCCATAAATCATTGATTTAAAGGATTTGCATATATTGGAAATATAAATAAAAATTTGCAATAAAATTATACTAATTAGTAAGATATTTTTTGATTAATTGATTAATAAACAATCTTTTCTATTATTTCTAGAAATTTTCTATTTAACATAATGGCTGTTATACGCAATAAAAAAACCTGGGCACCAACCCAGGTCTAAAATTTAAAAAACAGATAAATATCAGTGCAATAAACTCATTTTTCTAATTTCGCATAACGTGTATTATGTTAATTATAGGAAATCTTAAAGTTAATTAACTTATTTCCTTTATTTCCTCATTGAGGATTTTTAATACTGTTAAACATATATCTAAACGTTGCTTATCTGAAAGATTAGGTACATCACTGGGATATATCCGAACATTTATTCCATTCCAAATAAACCAATCATTTCCATTTTTGCACGGCTCTACATTTAAAAATTTATCATTACCTGCATAACCTGTAGATGCATTAAATTGTCGTGACTCCACAAAGACTCGCACAATAGGGTATTTTTTATTAAATTGATTTTCCCAATTTCTTTTTAGTAGCCTATTTACCGTATCTGGCCACCTTATATGAAAACCATTATCACTAAAATATTCTCTAGGTATTAACCAGAATCTGCTATTACGTTTAATTAGGACATATTTACGGGAATCATATTTTGGTAATCGTACTTGTTCCTCTAGAGTGTACCTATCAAATTCTTGAGCCAATCGAAGCCGTTGCCTTTCCATTTTGCTACTAATTTTTGCATTTTGTTCTTGCTCTGATAGAGGAATGCATTTAAGTGCAAGCCATGCCATAAATATTATGAGCAATAAAACTCCGATAAAGCCTTTAGAAGAGTAAGTTTTTATTTTCATTGTTTTAAATAGGGTTAATGAGTTAACTACCTAAATTAATCTATAGTTCGATCAATTGCTTGTATTGAATTATGCTTATTTAACATAATGGTGGTTATACGCAATACACTTGTATATTAATATAAATATCAAATACTTAATAAAACAAAAAAAATCCAAGAATGCCCAAAAAGCCGATTTTGAAACAAGTCGGCTTTTTTATGTTCGATTCTGTAAGCTTTTGCCAATAAATTTGACTAAAAATTACGCTTCTCAACTTGAGATATACAATTTTGTGATACATTATTGTATATACAAATTTGAATGTTTTTTATGGAACAGTATTTCGAATGGGATGAGGCAAAGAATCGAAAGAATCAGAAAAAACACGATGTCTCTTTCGAAACGGCAAGCCTTGTTTTTGAAGATCCTCTAAGGATCTCAATCCAGGACAGACATACCGATGGTGAAGAACGTTGGCAAACCATTGGAAAAGTAAAAGGCGTACTAATGCTGTTAGTAGCTCACACCATCTTTGATGAAGATGACTGTGAAATCATACGAATCATTAGTGCAAGACAAGTAACTAAGGCGGAGCGAGATAGATATGAGCATGGTTAGATACTCACGCAAAGAACTGAATGAAAAATTCAGCGACAAGCAAGATGCTGAAATTCAACGCTTGCTTGCTAAGGGAACGGTTCCTGACGATCAGCTAGATCTCTCAGATATGCCTGAAATTACCGACTGGAGCAATGCTGTACGCCATAATCAATTCTATCGCCCAGTGAAGCAACAGACTTCCATTCGTTTAGATGCTGATGTACTTGCATGGTTTAAAGCTCAAGGCAAAGGCTATCAAACACGAATGAATGAAATTCTGCGAGAAGCAATGTTAGAAGATTTAAAAAATCATCAATAAAAATGGGAGCTTAGGCTCCCATTTTTTATTACAAAATTCATAAAATTTGATAGAATAGAAAAATTATTTGATTAAATTTTATAGAGTTTTTTATGAAAAAAACAATTATCGGGGCATTAGCTGTTTCAACACTTTTAATTTCTGCATGTAGTACATCACAACCTATGTGGAGAAAAGCTGGAATTACTCCACATGATGCTAATAATGCTTTAGCAAAATGTCGCTATGACATAGGTTTAGCTAAAGTAAATCAAAATGAAAAAGCTGAAATGATACAAGATTGTATGATGGCACAAGGTTTTAGATACACCTATTAATCTCTATAAAATCCAAATAAATAGGTTTATTAATGAAAAAGTTAATAGGTTTTGCAGCCATAGCTGTTTTTTGTACGAATTCTTTAGCAGAAATCCCTGTAAAAAATAATAGTATTCCTTTCAATAAGCTGCCTATAGAGATTAAAGAAGTAGTTCAAAGTGAGTATATAGATACCTGCCAACGCATATCTGAAGATGAAGAAATGCAAGTTAAAAATCCTAAAATCACTTTCTATAAAGGATTTTTGGTAAATGTAGATTTTAATGGCGATGGACTAAAAGATTACATTATCCGATCTTCAGCAGTTACCTGTGAAGGTGCTTACTCATTTTTCACTGGAAGTAGTGATGGCTTTATAGATATCTATTTTCAAAATGAGGCAGGTAAATACAATCATGTACTTAATTATTGGTTAGGACGTGAAGGATTAGAGCTAAAAAAAGTTAAAGATCACTATCGTTTTACATCTGAATATAACGGCAGTTATTTAGCATGGGATAAATCTATAAATAAATTTATTTCATACTATGGCCCTGAAAAAAGAAAAGATATTTTAGATATAAATGATGAAAACTCTACAACTAGCCAAACCTCTACAGAGAAAGGTGAAGTTCTAAGACAAGCTTTTCAATAATCTAGAAATATTCAAAAGACGCCTTTACATAGGCGTCTTTTTATTTAACATAAAATCTCTTATACGAAATTTCATTGTAAGCCCCAAATAGAAATGTCCGGTTTACAGCTCGAAAGTATTATTTAGATCATCATAATTTCGCGTATTTTTAACCTTAAGCTGTCCATGTGTATTTGCACCATATATGCTTTCAAATCGTGAAATACGCTCATTTAAACGCTCTGACATACGCATTTCACTATAAGTCATAGATCGACTCTTTGAGCATTCTTGTATTTGCTCTAAATCATGCTTGTAAATTTCATAAATCAGAGTTGATACCTCTTTCCGATCTTCTTTTATTGCCACGTCATTCAATAGGGATGCTTTGCGCTCAAGTACATCGATATAGTTAGAATTTGGTTCGTCTTGGAGAACTGCGAGCTTCCTAATTTCCTTCACTTTTTCAACTGTTCCTTGATGCGTTATCCAATCTAATTTGTAGGCTAAATCGGATGCTGAAACACGCTCAATTACTTGCCGTTGCTGCATTTCAGCTTCTTTCCGCTTGACCTTTTCAAGCATAGCGTAATACTGCTGTTGATATAGCTCAAAATTATTCCAATCCCTAGTTTGTAAAATCGTTTCCTTCTTTGCTTCAACTTCTTTAATCACGTCAGGATCAGAGCTATTGAGTTTATAACGTGGGATCTGCTCAACATCTTTCAGATTAGTGCCATATTTGGCGTTATAGTCTTTATTGCTCAAGCATGAAGCTATATTCGGCACAACAATTTCAAGTTCCGGCTCCCCAGGATTACGCCCTTTCACTTTAACAACCTTAGTGGGTGCATACGTCACCAGACTTTCATTAATCAAGTTCTCAGCAACTTGTCGATGATAAGCGATTTGATCACGACCTAAGCCCAATGCATCTGCTGTTAGTTTTTCAGCTCCACCTTTTGTTGGGTTTTTTGGACGATATTGCTTAAAGAATTGCTCCGGTGGTCTTTCCAAACCATCGGCAAGGGTTCGCTCTGAATACATGAAATGCAAGTGCGGTTGATCTTCACCCGTAATTGCTGATTTATGGATATGAACGGCACAAGTGAACGGAAATTGATGCTTGTTTGCGAACTCATCAATAAACTTTTCGACAAGTTCTTGCCGTTGCCATTGGCTTAACTCTTTTGGCAGTGCGACCGTCATCACTTGGCTAGTCCGGCCGCGCTCGATTTCATATTTATCCGCACTATGCCAGAACTTCTTTGGGTCGTTCTTAGCCCATTGGGGCATGTTCCCAGACTTAACAAATTCGACAGACTCCCCTTCCTTTAGTGTCGCGTGATGAGCTGTTCTAGTGATGTAGTGAAAGCCATTTTTTGAAGTTGGACTTTTCTTTGTTTTGCCTTTGTTTTTACCCGACTTAATTAGAGTTTTTTTATTTTTTACATTCTGCCGTTGGTTAAAGTAATACATAAAAAATCCCTCTATTAGCTGGGTCTCTTCTGCCTCCGGCAGGACGAGGAGTAGTGTCTTTTAACTTGATCATAACCCCTTTAGGGGGTATGTCAATTAAAAGACACGGAAACGAGGTCATTAATTATTTCTGTATAAACAGAAATAATTATGACTCATCCCCAATTGCAGGTTATGATAATTTTTAATTAGTGACATTTTTTGAGGTTTTCATAAATGGCAGGTCGTCCAAATTTAGTCGTAACTCAAGATGAACTATGCGAACTTTACAAGCACATTAAAACACTCCCTTTTCATAAACTAATTGAGCAAAATTTTGTTAGGGAATATGAAATAAATCCTGAAAAACTACTCATTCAAAACTTGGCATTAGTTAAAAAATGTAGATATGAAAAAAATGATTTTGATAAACGGATGACTTATTTCAATCTGTTAAAACAAAGCATAAAACCAACACAGCTCGAACAATCAATACTTGCACTCGAAAGACTATCAACTACAAGTGCAGATGCTTATTTCACAATGCACAAGTCTTTAGATCAGCTCAAACGATCAGCTAAGAATGAATTTCTTGAAAAAAATATTGCTGTCGAAATTCAAAAAGCCCTCGACCCTAAGACTGCTGAAAACAAAGCTGAATCACGAAATCAAAGAAATGCTGAATTAATTTTTTTAGGAGCAGCAGTTAAAAAATTATTGAATTATATGAATATCTCAGAAGAAACTAATGATATTGAGAAAATTGGAAGAGCAATTAAATCATCAATCTTAATTAATGGATTAAGTAATAATGAACAACTGAAAAAATATATTGAACATGCTGAAAATACAGCAGCGTTTCAATTAATAAATAAGACAGTACAAGATATTTCAACAGATGTGAGAAATCCTAATAAAAAATAGTTTTTTAAAACAATATATTACAGAGCGAGTGTCTACGAGCGAACTGACACCCTCAACTTTTAGCCGGGTTTTTCCCTGATTACAGGCTTCCTTTTGTTTACGTGACTCAGAATCAGAGCGTCACGAAGTGCGCGAACGATGAAGCTTTTGTTTTTAAAAAAGCATGAGCATAGCGAATGCATTATTGCTTTTGATTTTTTTAAATTGATATATGTATTAACCAAAAAATTGTCCCTAGAATCGAGCGAAAGCGAGATTCAATAGAGTTTGAGCGTAGCGAAAACCAAGGGCAATTTTTCTTAATTGATGTTTTTAATGTTTTTAATAGTTTTTAATGTTTTTAGCCTACCTTAAAGGCTTGTAGATAAAGGGTTATAGAGGATCACCCCCTACCTTTAGCAGTATATATCCCTACCTTTAGCAGTATATATCCCTACCTTTAGCAGTATATATCCCTACCTTTAGCAGTATATATCCCTACCTTTAGCAGTATATGTTTATCTCGTTTTCTTCTTTATTTCCTACAAAAAAAAATATATAGTAAATTAATAAAAATTTTATGGTCTAATAATGAGTAAAAATATAGTCGTAAAAGCGAATATCTTGATTGAGGCAAGCTACAAACTTGATTTGGTAGAAATGCGCTTAATACTTTTAGCAATTATTGAAGCTAGAGAAAGTAAA
>NZ_PHRG01000013.1 GCF_002803605.1 Acinetobacter pseudolwoffii | reverse complement strand
AATCAAGTTTTTTAGATGATTATTATATTCATATATTTTCGATATAATGATTTCTTACAAATCACAAAATATAACAAAAATAATTATTATAAATAAAAACAAATATATGGGTTTTTTAATCAATATAAATAAATATGTGAATAATGCTGGATTCTACTTTTCATTTTTTTATGTGATTTAATATTTTTCAGATAAATTTAATCTTACTCAACCCAAGAATTAAATAAATATCTTAGATCAGAGGATATTAAGATTATGAGAATATTAGTCATCAATCTGGGTTTATTATGTTTTTGTTTTTTAAACAATGCTTATGCCACATCTGATGAGTGGACGCAGCGTTGGAAATCATCAAGTGCCCGCTCCAATGAAAATCTAGTTCAAGCCAATCTGATCGAGCTCAAGGAGTCCGATTATTATTCTGGATTAGGTAGAACCACTATTTACAGTACCTCAACCACCTCTATAGGTACCGTAAATACACCCACCAACAATATCAATGTCGAAGGTTCAGACAACAACATCGATATTTCGAGTGAATTACTCAATGAAGCACCTGTCAATTCAAATACCAATCAAAACGCTCAGCGCTGTCCTAATTTAAGTACTCAATCAGGAGAGTCGCTATGCTGAATTTCTCCTTAACCCGAAAATATATATTTTCTCTGAGTATTCCTGTTTTTTTTAGCTCGTTTCTAACAGGTTGTACAGGTTTAGCTCCCTCAAACAAGAAAGCAGTTAGTCTGGTGCAAGGACCACCCATTACCGATATTTTTACCCCTTTTGATATGGCGCTCTCCTGCCTCAAAGGGCAACTGCGTAGTGATGTGAGTTTTTCTGTTGGCGCGATTCTGGATCAAACCGGTAAAGACGTAGTCACCAATGGCGGAAGTGGCAAAATGGTGACCCAGGGTGCGGGAGATATGGTGCAGTCTGCCTTGTTTCAGGCGGGCGTCAGTTTAATGAACCGACGTGATCCCCGGATTATCGAAAGTGAAGCCAAGTGGGGGATTCGTGATCCAAGGCAAATTCAGGCCTCCGATTATTATGTCACCGGCAGTATTAACAGTCTGGATTTTATTCCGGGTGGGGGTTTTGACATGCAAATTGCCGGAGTTGGCCCAAATTACAGTCAAACCCGTATTATGGTCGGTTTGGATTTATCTCTGACCGATACCCGCAGTAGTAAAGTGGTGGGTAATGTTTCTTTGCAAAAGCAGATTGCTGCACAGGATTATGGTCTTAGTGCAGGCAGGTTCGCGGGTCGTACACTGTTAAATATTCAAATTGGCAAGGGAGAACGAGAGGCGACTAATTTTGCCTTACGCCAAATGTTGAACCTGGCCACTTTTGAATTACTCAGTCAGGTCGTGCCACCGGCAGTGTTTGCAAGTTGCCGTGCGGAAATTCCACCTGAATTTGGTCGCTTAGATCTCACTCGCAGTTCTGTTGCCTTGCATAAATATAAGAAAAATCAGCAACAAATCAGTACCGATTCCAGCAACCCTGTTCAGGAATCGGCCTCACGTCAGGCAGATTCATTCAATGAAAAAAACAAGTCGACCAATTCACCCAGCAAAGATACCAAGCCGCCTAAGCAGAAAGAATCTGAGGTGATTCAGAATCCTGAAGCCGAGCCTGAAATGAGCAAACAGGAACTGATTAAATATATTAGTAAGACTAAGCGCCCATCCCCTACAAGCAAAATAAATGACAAAAAAGATAGTCAAGAAAAAGCTGACAAAGAACAAGCTGAGGAGAAGTCATCCAGTTTATGGGATGCCAATCCAGAGGTAGTAGAGAATTACTGGTCAAATACTCAACGTGATTAAAAAGATTTGAAAATGGGCTCGCTCCCATTGTCAGAAGAAGTACTTAGCGAGAGGTACTTCAAAATAACAGTAGGAAGAACAATGATGAAAAACACGATCAAAACAGTCGCATTATCCGTCGCCTTTCTGTCTAGTGCGGGGATGGCATATGCTCAAGAAACCAATGTGGAAGTAGATACCGGTTTACAAGCTACTCTGGATTCTATTTCTCAGCAGGTTGAAAATGGTTCTGCACTGAATCTGGCAGTGAATACAGGTGATGTTGATGCAAGCGTTGATTTAGAAGCACTTGCAGGAGCAGTAAGAGAAGTACCAAATGCGATTAGTTCAATTGAAGGGACAATTGAAACTACTGCAATTGGTGCAGCGAACACAGGTAGTATCACGATTGAGCAAGGCAGCTTCAATCAGGTGATATCAGACGTATCAGATGAAACATATGACTATGATTTCAGTCAAGTCACCAGTGCAACGAATAATTCTGAAACCTTAGAAGAGTTATCCGAGGTTGCGGATAGTTCAGATCTATCGGAAGTTGTAAGTTCATCACTGTCTACCAACTATAGTGAGCAGATCAATGAAACTTTAAGCAATTATAGTGTAGCGAACATTGCCTATAATGCGGGTACCATTGATGCCTCTGTCAATGCGATTGCAGAAGGAACTCAAACTGCTATTAACAATAGCATCACAACTACCGCTATCGGTGCTGTAAATAGCGGCAGTATTACTGTGACGGTTAAATAAACTCTTGTTCAAGGTGAACAGAGGTCTAATTATTTGCAGATAGTTAGACCTCTTTATCTTATAATAAAATTGCTATAACTGGTTGTTTATTCATCGGATAGAAAAATTATTTATTTTATGACACGATCTATTTTAGAGGTTTAATCACTTCGAATTTAAAAGTAAGCCATTCATCTAGGATCAAGTCAGGAATCATGAATAACACATTAGATTGAACTAGAGTCGAGCTTTGAATATTTTTAATTTATTTCATCAGATAGACAAAATAAAAAAGAGCGCATAAGCGCTCTTTTAAAATTGATTGTCGAGCTTAGTCGCGAACAAATTCAACTGTGCCATTTGCCAAAGATTTTACGCGTGCCAGTGACTCCACACGGTAGCCTTTTTCAAGCAGCAAGTCGCGACCAGGCTGGAATGATTTTTCAATCACAATACCAATACCGACCACTTCTGCGTTTGCCTGATGAATCAGATCGGCCAGACCCAGCGCCGCCTGACCATTCGCCAGGAAGTCATCAATCACTAAAACCTTGTCGGTTGAGCTGATGTGTTTATTTGAAATTGCGATGGTGCTTTCAGTCTGTTTGGTAAATGAAAACACTTTAGAGCGGTATAAATCATCTTTCAGGGTCAAAGACTGGTATTTACGTGCAAAGATGACAGGTACACCAAGTTCTAAACCTGCCATCACTGCAGGTGCAATACCTGATGCTTCAATCGTAATAATTTTGGTGATACCAGCATCCTTAAACAGACGCGCAAATTCTTGACCAATTAATTGCATCATGACTGGGTCAATCTGGTGGTTTAAGAAAGAATCCACTTTCAAAACTTCTTCAGAGAGAACGATGCCTTCGGCCAAGATTTTCTGTTCTAGTGCATGCACGGGAGAATCCTCAAGAGCAGGTGCTTTTTCAAGCAAAAGCGTATTGTAAAAAGCACCCGGAAAAAATCAAGTGAAATTCACCAAAATCTTAGTTGCTTGCACCTTTATAGTCAGTTAATAGCAAACCATAAGAGGTTTTCTTGTCTACATGCGAAACTTTGACTGGCAGATAGTCAAGTTTCGGTGCCAGCCAGAAGATGGTTTCACGACCCGGCTTGCTATGCTTCATCACCACCTTGATGGTATTAAAAGAACCATATTTGGTACTGACCGTTTCTGAACCTTGTCGAACAAACTTACGGCCTTCGACCTCTTTAGCATCAGCAAGATAATAATTCGATTTTAAGCCACCATTTTTTAGATCTTCACGAATTTGTAATTCTGCATTCAGTTCATCCAGAACATCGGCTCTCCAGGCAAAAGAACGCTTTTCATCATCTTTTCTGGTATTGATGGTTTTGCTGGAAGGATTAAAGTTAATACTCATGGTGTTGTTATGTACCAGGATTTTACTGCTACGACTGAAACTGCTGGAGCCAATCTTGCCGTTATTAAAGGTGAAACGGCTGGTTTCAGTTGCTGAAGCAATACCACCGGCTTTTGCAGCAAAGACGTAAGTCCAGTTATTGCCGGATTTACTCAGAGTACGGGTGGCAGAACCCATATTCTTGCCATTATAGCTAAATTGATAATTGGCTTGGAAAGGCGTCATGGCAAAAGCCTGGCTAGAAATACCAGTCAACAGTATTGCACCGCTTAGACCTGTGGTCATCGCTAAAGTCTTAAATACAGTCTTCACCATTAGTCATTTTCCTATATTGGTTAAACGGGCAAAATATCTTACTTGTTGTAGCTTTTATTCTTTAGGCAAAATATGGAAATTTAAGGGATATTTCTAGCAAAAATGTATCTTTCATGTAGTTTTTTTCAACAAAAGTTCAAAAAACGAGATTGAATAGTATTCAAGACGGATCTTTCTGTTTGATCGGGGTCACCAGGTTATCGTCCATTTCGTCTTCATCCCAATTTTCCTCTCTGTCTTGAGAAAGTTTCCTAAACAGGGCTGCCAGATTCACATTACCAATCACCACCAGTTCAGCTTCGCGAAGCACTGCATGATTCACATGAACTTTTCCTAGAGTATCAATAATCGAACGGTTTTTGCCTAACCAGCGGTTCAAGTCCAGATACAGCAAGTCATCAATGACTTTAATAACGCCAAGTTTTTCCAGAATCATGCCCAATGGATCTTTGTTCAAGATGCGTTGATAGAAGAACAGGGCAAAACGCACCCCAAGCTTATACAACAGATTTGGATATTTGGCGTCAATAAGCTGTGTATCGCTGATTTGCTCGAATACAATCAGCTGGGTGGTCTTATTCAGTTCCATCTGAACCAGCTTCAAGTCTACCGACAAAGTGATATTCAGGCCTTTATAGTCTAGTGTCGCGTAGAGACGCAGCCAGTCTTCATGCAGGTCTGCGTGTAAGTCTTTCAGTGCATCGACATTGTCGGTGACAAAGCGTTGAAAAGTTGCATTTAAGAAGACTTGCGATAAAGGGAATTCACGCTCATCCTCAATAAATCCTTCCGCCCTCTGATACACTTGGCGGATTCGGTTGGAAATATTGGAAATTAGCGTTTGCATATTGAAGCATCCTAGCAACTTTATTTTTGACTCGAAGTGTATCTTGTCGAATTGTATGAAAAATACAAGTATTCAAGCTTGAAGTTTAGCAAAATAAATAGCACCATTTTTATAGTTTTAGTTATGTAACGTTGAAGATTTGATGGATTTGGCATTTTTAAAATAGAAATGCCCAATTTGTTTGTTTTTAATCTTTAAAATACTTTTTTTGGGGAACTGAACTCAGGACTGAGTTTGGGTAATGTGATAAACAATGATATTAATGCCTCTGGTCAGAACCTGGTGGAAAGATCCAGTGTTTAGCAGTGCCGTGCTCACCGCAGGCATTCTGCATTTGATCGTATTGACACTGGAATTTGGTATGCCGCAAGATCGGGAGACCAGCACCAAAGAAATTGCAGTCAGCTTGCGACAGACAGATGAAAAAATTGAACACGCTGATTTTCTGGCCCAGACAGACCAGCAAGGGTCTGGCAAGTTTCGAGAAGCGCATCGGATGTCGAGTGATATGCCATCTCCTTTGTTAGAGCAGAAGGCAGGGGAAGAACAACAAGAAAGTCCGGATCTGCTGCAACAGAAACAGGAACTCAGTTTTGAAGAAAAAGTGCTGATGACCACCTTGAGCTGGCAAAAACAGGCAGAAGAAAATCAGCGTAAAAAAATGCAGGAGCAGTTACAAAGCCAGTTTCAGGCCAAAGCAGCCATGGTGGCCAGTCTGGAAGCGCAATATTTACAGCGTCAGCAAAATTTTAGTCGTCAGCAAAAAATTAAAACTGTGGATGGCATTCAATCCAAGCAGGATGTCTCCGCAGCCTATCTGGAAAAGTTCCGTCAGAAAGTAGAGTTTTATGGCAATCAGTATTATCCGGAAGCTGCCAAGCAGCAGAATCTGGCAGGTGAAGTTCGTCTGATGGTGATCCTGAATCAGAATGGCGGGATTCGTGCCATCCGATTAATTGACAGTTCAGGACATGCCATGCTGGATGAGGCTGCGAAATCTTCTGTACGTAAAGCGGCGCCATTTGGTGCGTTTGATGCCAAAATGAAGGAAATTTCTGAATTGCGGATTATCCGAACCTGGCGTTTTGATCCGGCTGAAGCAGAGTTTGAAGTACGTTAATTCATTCTAGTTCTCTCTCCCTTTGGGAGAGAGTTAGAGAGGGGTTTTAACAGGTATTAGAACCTCTCCCTTGCGAACCCAGAATATATTCTGAGGCTTCTCATCTCCTAGAGGAAGAGCGAATATAAAGCATTAAAAAAGCGAGCCTCAGCTCGCTTCCTTCATTTTCTTTTAAATCTTAATCTCGTTCCAGATAAGGATTTTCAAAACCCAGTTTGGCCAGAATTTCAATTTCAATGCCTTCCATTTCTTCCGCATCTTCATCTGATGTTTCATGATCATAACCCATTAAATGCAAGGTGCCATGCACCAGCATATGGGTGAAATGCGTCAACGGCGCTTTTTGCTGCTCAAGCGCTTCAGCAAGTACCACAGGAATGCAAATCACCAGATCGCCAATGGGAAAGGCATTCAGAAATTGCGCCATTTCATCTGGAAGATCGCTCGGAAAAGACAGGACATTGGTCGATTTGTCTTTGCCGCGATATTCCAGATTCAGTTTATGACTTTCATCATGGTCGACACAGGCAATTCCGATTTCGCAATTACTTTGCGTACCGATATGACCTAAAGTGGTTTCGACTACTTTTTTAATAGAGGCACGTTTTAGTACCAGTTCAGGTGACTGAAAATCCTGCTGTAAGGAAAGACTAAGTTTCAACACAAATCCTTAAATTGAAAGCTTAATGCTGTGCATCTGCGGCAGCATTATTTTCAGCGATCAAGGCGTCCTGACGTGCTTTACGTTCGGCACGTGCTTCTGCACTTAAACGCTGCTGATCACTGTCCCAGCCTTCATAGGCTTCAACAATTTTCTGTACCAGTTGATGACGAACCACATCACGCGAATGAAAACGGGTGATATGAATTTCAGGAATTTTATCAATCACACGAAGGGCATGTGAAAGACCAGACTGTTGGCCGCGCGGTAAATCCACCTGCGTCACATCACCAGTAATGACCGCTCGCGAACCAAAACCTAAACGGGTCAGGAACATTTTCATCTGTTCAGGGGTGGTGTTCTGTGCCTCATCCAGAATCACGAAAGAATGATTCAAGGTGCGGCCACGCATATAAGCGAGTGGCGCCACCTCAATCACTTGACGTTCAATCAGCTTGGCCACTTTTTCAAAGCCGAGCATTTCATACAAAGCATCATACAATGGACGCAAATAAGGATCGATTTTCTGGCTTAAATCCCCTGGCAAGAAACCCAGTTTTTCACCGGCTTCGACCGCTGGACGAACCAGTAGAATGCGCTGGATTTCATTGCGCTCCAGCATGTCCACAGCAGCAGCGACAGCCAGATAGGTTTTACCGGTTCCGGCAGGACCTATACCAAAAGAAATATCACTTTGCAGAATACGCTGTACATAACGTTTCTGGTTGGCACCACGCGGATTGATCCGGCCTTTACGGGTTTGTAACCAGACATTGTCCAGGCCGGTATGTTCTTGGTCTTCTAGATCTTGCTGGAGTTCACGGTCAGTCTGACTGCCCTGAATCATTAGGTGCAGGGTATCTGCGCTGATCTGCTGGCTCTGTTCAGATTCTTCATGCAGACGTTGCAAGAGCATTTCGGCTCTTTCAACGGCATCGATTCCACCATCCACAATAAAACTCTCTCCGCGATGGGAGATTTTGACATCTAAACGTTGTTCAATTTGCTTCAAATGACCGTTATAAGCACCTAACATCGCTTGGATACGGTCCATTGAAATCCCAGGAAAAGCTACTGTACGTCGAATCGCTGCAGTCAAAGAGTATTCCTTATGAAGTGTACGTTATATGCTCTACATTACGCCACGTCAGGCTCAAGATTCAAGAGTTCACCATAAACTAAATTCAAAGTTTTAATTTCGGTCACTTCGATCTCGGCAAAGCGACCTACCCAGGCAGGATCACCAATAAAGTTGACATAACGGGTGTTGTCCGCCGTACCCACCAGAATATTCGGATCTTTATCAGAGACTTTCTCGATCAGTACCCGCTGGATGCTACCGAGCATGGCATCCGTTTTGTCAATACTCGAGCGTTTAATCCATTGCTGAACTTTGGCCAGACGTTCTTTTTTGACATCTTCCGGAATGGTATCTTCCAGTTCTGCCGCAGGCGTACCCGGACGTTTTGAATAGATAAAACTATAAGAATGATCGAAATCCAGATCTTTAATAAATTGATAGGTCTCTGCAAAGTTCTCATCAGTTTCACCCGGGAAGCCAATGATAAAGTCTGAAGATAAATGCATATCGGGACGAACTGAGCGTAACTTTTTAATTTTCTCGATATAGACATCGATGGTATGGTTACGTTTCATGGCCTGAAGCACATCATTCGAGCCACTTTGTACCGGCAAATGCAGATGCGAAACCATTTGTGGCAGGTCGCGATAACACTGGATCAGGTCATCATTAAATTCGAGTGGATGCGAAGTGGTATAACGAATCCGGCCAATGCCCGGAATATCCGCGACTAAACGCAACAGATCGGCAAAAGTACAGATATTGCCTTCAAAGGTTTCACCACGATAGCCATTGACGTTTTGACCCAGCAGGGAAATTTCACGCACGCCTTTTTCTGCCAGACCCGCAATTTCAGCCAATACATCATCCAGTGGGCGAGACACTTCTTCACCACGGGTATAAGGCACCACGCAGAACGAACAATATTTTGAACAGCCTTCCATGATCGAAACAAAGGCTTTATAGCCCTCAACACGCGGTTCAGGCAGAAAGTCGAATTTTTCGATATCCGGGAAGGAGATATCTACCAGTTTGATTTTTTCTTTTTTCGGTTTTTCGATCTGGTCAAAATGCTGATCCAGCATTTGTGGCAAGCGGTGCAGGGTTTGCGGGCCAAAAATCATGTCGACATAATTGGCACGTTTCTGGATGTTGTCGCCTTCCTGAGACGCCACACAGCCGCCAACCCCGATAATCAGATCCGGATTCTTGTCTTTCAGTTTGCGCCAGCGACCCAGCTCGGAAAACACTTTTTCTTGGGCTTTTTCACGGATCGAGCAGGTATTCATCAGCAGAATATCGGCATCTTTAGGATCGTTGGTCAGCACATAGCCATGAGAATCGCCTAACAGGTCTGCCATACGGTGACTGTCGTACTCATTCATCTGACACCCTTGCGTTTCGATATACAGTTTTTTTACTGCAATCTCATGGACAGGGGTGTGCGCTGGCTGGGTAACAGTGTTTTCTGAGGCAGCTGGGGCACCATTCGGAATGAAGGTTTGAACCGTCATGTAGGCTCCTACAAGGTAATACGTTGAAAGAGTGAACGAACAGCCTGATTGACGCATCAAACAGGTGAATAACAATTCAATTCACGGACTGAAATATGGGAAGGCGCATATTTTAGCAGGAAAGTCGCTTAAACTTATAGCTTAAATTAAACGTGGAAAAATATTGATTTATGGGTAAAAATTGTCTGTAGATTAATATTGCTTAATCATAAGGTTACATAACTGAACAATACAGTTGCTTATAATATTTCAACAAAGCTCTTATGATAAGCAACATAGGCTAGGCACAGAATCGATGAGAGAAGGCAAAGGGATGTTGAAACACACTGAAAATATGTATAAATATTATAAATTAATTACGTTAAGTGTGGCGTGTATCTGTTCAGCAAGTACATATGCAGCTGAAGAGCAATTTAACGATGCCTTACGTGCGGCCAATGCAGGTAATACTGAATTATTACAACAATATCGCCTGTCCATGCAGAATGATGCTTTAGGCTATTATCCGGAATACTGGATTTTAAACCAGAATCTTGCCTTGCAACCTGCCAGCCAAATTGTCAGTTTTGCTCAGCGCTACCCGCAATCTGCGATGGCTGAAAAGCTGGCAGCGGACTATGTCGAAGAAAAAGTCAAAATGGCAGATTTCACCACGGCTCAACCGGTATTGCCTTATGTGACCAATGCTGATCCAGCTGAAGCCTGTGCCGTAGCACAAGTTCGTGCCAAAGCCGGTGATGAGCTGGTTTATGCCGAGTTTAAAGAGGTCTGGCTAACCACCAATAGCCAACCGGATTCTTGTACTGGACTTGGTCGAATGATGCTTTCTAGCCCTTTAATGACGGCAGAAGACCGCCAACAGCGACTTTGGGTACAATTGCGTGCCGGTCAGTCAGGTCAGGCTATTGCCACTGCGCAAGGAATCGGTCTGAATCTGTCTTTAGCACAACTCAATTCGATTCAGGCCAATCCAACCAATTATTTATGGTCTGCACCGAAAAACAGTGCGGCAGAACATGCTTATCTGATTTATGCACTGGGACGTCTGGCAGATAGTGATCTGGACTCGGCGTTATCCATTGTGAAACGGACTGCTGAAGGCACACCGGTACAAGTACAACGTGCCTTATACCGAGCTGTGGGGTATGTCGGTGGAACCACAGTCATGAAGAACAACTTTAACCGGGAAGTGTTAAATGCCTTTGATGCCAGTTATGGTCTGCCATTTAGTCCGGAAGAAGCTGAGATTTATGCGCGTCAGGCCATCCGTTTTAGTGCGTGGGAAAGCCTAATCCGTGCGATTGATGCCATGAGCGTCAATCAGAAACAGGAAGATCGCTGGCAATATTGGCTGGCCCGTGCCAGTGAGCAGCGTGCAGATCGTAGTTCAAAGAAAACTGCAGAGAGTATTTATCGTACATTGGCCGCCGGAAATGATTATCACAATCTTCTGGCACGCGACAAGTTGGGACAGCTGACTGCGAGCACACCCAATCCAATTCAGCCATCGAATCAGGCCATGCAACGTTTGAATCAGGATATTCATTTCCGTCGTGCGTTCACGCTACGTAATATCAGTGCACCGAATAACTACATTAACCGTGAATGGAACTGGGCAGTGCGTCAGGCCTATCTGAAGAAAGATGATGAGCTGTTGCTGGCCGCAGCAAAGCGTGCCATGGACATGGGTTGGCATGATCGGGCCATTTATGCAGCTGACCGCACCGTGAACAAACATAACTACAATTATCGTTATCCAATGCCGCACCAGAATTACGTGGTCAGTCATAGCCGCAATGCCGGGATCGATCCGGCTTGGGCTTATGGCTTGATGCGTCAGGAAAGCCGTTTCAATACCGTGGCACGTTCACATGTGGGTGCCGGTGGCCTGATGCAAATCATGCCAGATACTGCCAAGCTGGTGGCGCGTCAAATGGGTGAGGCTTATAATCCGGCAGCTCTCACCGATATGAATACCAATATCCGTTATGGCACCTTTTATTTATCGACCATTCAGCGTCAGCTCAGCGACAGCCCAGTCTTGGCAACCGCAGGCTATAATGCCGGACCAAACCGTGCCCGCCGTTGGCAGCCAGAATTTCAGGGCATGGCAGCAGATCAATATACTGAAAGTATTCCTTTACTTGAAACCCGAGATTATGTGAAACATGTCATGACCAATGCCACACATTACGGTCTCTTGTTAGGACAGGGTGCACAGTCCGTGGGTAAGCGTATGCAACTGATACCATTACGTAATACACAATAAAATTAAAATTATTGGGGATGGTGATTTATTCATGAAAATAATGAAGGATCGTCGAGTTTGGGGGAAATGGGCAGCGCTTGTATTTTTGGGCAGCAGTCCGGCAGCATTCGCCATGCCGACAGACTATGTCATGGATGTAGAAATGGTGCCGGCTTTATGTAGCCTGTACCCTGAATATGCAAAGAAACGAAAATGTCTGGAAGGCTATTCCTTGAATATTTCCGGCTTATATCCTCAGGCTACGTCAGAAAACTGTACAACCAATAGCTCTGCGAAACTTTCACCGCTTCAGTCCAAGGTGGTGGCCAGAATTATGCCGGATGAAAATACCCGGACCATTTTGTGGCGCAACATCGGCGGTTGCGTTCCGATGAATGCCAGCCAATATTTCCGGACGATTATCAATTATGCAGACCGGCTTAAAGTGCCGGCAGAGCTGACTGAACAGGAAAATATCACCATATCAGTCGATGCGCTGCGTGTGAAATTTGTGAGAATTAATCCGCAATTACCCGCCAATGCTTTGAGATTTAATTGCCAGCTTACTCAAGCTAGCAGCGTGTTGACCTCGATCAAAGTCTGTTATCACAAAAATGGCAATTATAAATCCTGTCCTGCCAACATTATTAATACATGCCCAAAAACTGTCACAATAAAAGGAACATACTGAGCTTTTTTGCCGGTTTAATTTATATTTCCTATCAGACTTTAGATGAAATCCGTCCTCTTTTATATGCATCCGGCAAAGGATTGGAGTACAATCTTTCGCGTTTACGATTATTAGATTAAATACTAACTATTTAATCGCGTTGAATATCCTCAATTGGAGATAATTAGATGAAGCAAGCAGTTCGTGTTGCCGTTACTGGCGCTGCAGGTCAAATTGGTTACAGCCTATTATTCCGTATCGCAAGCGGCGAAATGCTAGGTAAAGATCAACCAGTGATTTTGCAATTGCTCGAAGTTCCTTTTGAGAAAGCTCAGCAAGCGCTTAAAGGCGTAATGATGGAGCTTCAAGATTGCGCATTCCCGCTACTAGAAGACATGATCGGTACTGATGATCCTAAAGTTGCATTCAAAGATGCTGACTACGCGTTATTAGTTGGTTCACGTCCACGTGGTCCAGGTATGGAACGTGCTGATCTGCTTAAAGTGAACGGCGAAATCTTTATCGGTCAAGGCCAGGCACTTAACGAAGTTGCGAGCCGTGACGTTAAAGTTCTTGTTGTAGGTAACCCTGCGAACACGAATGCTTACATCGCGATGAAATCTGCTCCAGATCTTCCAGCGAAAAACTTCACTGCAATGTTACGTCTTGACCACAACCGTGCTGCATCTCAAATTGCTGCTAAAACCGGTAAAGCGGTTAAAGACATCAAAAATCTTACAGTTTGGGGCAACCACTCTCCAACAATGTATGCTGATTACCGTTTCGCTACAATTAATGGCGAAAGCGTTAAAGACATGATTAACGACCAAGATTGGAATGCAAACACATTCCTTCCGACTGTTGGTAAGCGTGGCGCTGCCATCATTGAAGCGCGTGGTTTGTCTTCTGCTGCTTCTGCTGCAAACGCTGCAATCGATCATATGCGCGATTGGGCTCTTGGCACAAATGGCGAATGGGTAACCATGGGTATTCCTTCTGACGGTTCTTATGGTATTCCTGAAGGCGTTATGTTCGGTTTCCCTGTAACGACTGAGAACGGTGAATACAAAATCGTTCAAGGTCTAGAAATCGACGAGTTCAGCCGTGAGCGTATCAATGTTACATTGAACGAACTTGAAGAAGAGCGCGCAGCGATTGCTGACATGCTTAAATAATTTGATCGTTTAGATTAAGTTGAAAGAGCACTCCATTCGGGGTGCTTTTTTTATATCTCTATTTTTTTGATGAACAAAAAATAACATGCTGTGATGCAGCAGCAACTGAATCTTGCTTAGGCTTGGACTAAGCTAAAAAACATAAATAATCCAATAAAAGGCGAGGTGAAGAAGATGTTTGATCAACACCCAACGTTAGAAATGTTTTTTCAGCAACTTGGATTGGACTCGAGTCCCGAGGCGATTGATGAGTTTATTAAGACCCATCAAATTGGCATGGACGTGCCTTTGCACAAGGCGCCGTTCTGGTCGAAATCCCAGCATGATTTCCTGATTGGTCAGTGGAAAAAAGATGATGAGTGGGCAATTTTAGTTGATGTCCTGAATGAACAATTACATAGCGAAGCCCAGGGTTCTGGGTCATGTGATTTATAAACGAATATTTAAAGATTTATGCCAGTTCTTATTTTAGGGATGGTAAAGGTCTTATTTTTAGTTTAGAGCATATAACAGGAGCAAGTGGATCATGTTCGAACAACAGCCAACTTTAGAATTATTATTTGAACAATTGGGTTTGCCTTCTGATGAAGCCGCAATTAATGAATTCACTCATTCCCATCAGTTGCCATCTGAAGTCGCTTTACCGGATGCCGAATTCTGGAGTGAGGGCCAAAGTGCATTCTTACGCGAGCACTGGTATCAAGATGATGAATGGATTGTGATTATTGACAAACTGAACCAGCTGTTACATGTCGAAAGTGACAAGCAAGGTGTTTAAATTATAGTCTACAAAAAGAAACAACAAACCTAGTCAAATGACTAGGTTTTTTTTGTCTTATCTTATAAGTTAGATCTATAAATAATTACAATTTATCTGATATAAGGAGGGCGACATGCTCATGAAGAACCAACCATCCTTAGAAATGTTATTTTCTCAACTCGGTCTGGCCAATAGCGCTGCTGCCATTGAGTTGTATATCCGGACTCATCAACTTCCAGCAGGCTTGTCCTTGCACGAGGCACCATTCTGGAATAAATCCCAGCGTTCATTATTGATTAGTCATCTGGTACAGGATGATGATTGGGCAATCTGGGTGGATGAGCTGAACCAGCAATTACACATGGATGCCTACAGACGTCAGCCTGCTTAACTGTGTTATATCTTGGTATTACTTAAAAAATGAAAGTGATGCTCAAAAGAAAACGCCTCAAATGAGGCGTTTTCTTTGACGCTGTTAAGCTTAATGCATTTTACTTTTTAATATTTTGATAAACCATTCCTGCTGACGATAATCACTAAAGGCATGATGCTGCTGCAACAACTCCAGTTCACATTCAGCCGTTTTGGTGTATTTACCTAACCAGTGACGTGTCAGGGCCGGCTCATTTTTACTGGCACTGGCATAAGCCAGAAAGAAATAAATATCGCCATGTTCATAACTGGCCATCGGCTTAAGAATTTGCTGGGTAATCAGGGCAAAATGCTGCTCTTTGGTCAGTTCAAAAAACATCATATAAGCCTTGGCCAGATGCAAGGATAAATTGATATACATGCGCAGCGGCATTTCTTCAAATTCCACCCGGCCTTGTTCAAGTAAGACAATCGCTTCTTGCAGGAAATGTCGCTGTTCCTGACGCAGCTCACTTAAAGTCACCAGCTGTAAACGAAGATCAGCACGTTCAAGCGTTAATTCTGGCGTATTGCCTTTTAAGTACAATTGGTCAGTTTCACCCAGTCGCTCAATAATCTGCTTGGTTGTTAATCGCATCAACGCAATCCTCATTTCTCAATAATGGCTATATGAGGTTAAAAAAATAAATTTAAAGCATGAGCGAGCATTAGACTAGGGCTGTATCGCTTCTTAACCAGGCCGTAATGGATAGACGTTGCTGTTTGGAAATTAAAACTTCATGTAACAAATCACTCTGGAACAGTACAATCCGGTTCGGCTGTGGCTGAATAATATGCCACTGGCCATTTTTATCTTGCAGACGCAATTCACCCCCCCAATCTGCCTGCCATTGTTCATGCAGATAATACACACTGGAAATCATTCGGCCATTTTTAGCTTTAGGATTGTCACGATGCAGCGCATAAAACTCGCCAGCGTGATAGCAGGCAAAATGTGCTTCGATTTCTTTAATGCCTAAATAAAACGCGCGGTTTAAAGCTTGAGAAAACTGTTGCAGGGTTTGGGTGTGTAGGTGGGAAATTTGAAATTCAGGTCGTAACCAAAGAATATGATCACTACGGATGTTGCTGACGACGCCATTTTGAATGGCTGCATTACGAAATTCGTTTAAGTGGCTTAAGCATTCCTGACTTACCGCATGTTGATATTCACTAGAATAAGCATCGTCAACAATACTAAAGCCATGTTGATCTAAATCATCTAAGATTTGATCAACATTCCAATCCCCTGGGATGATAACAGCTTCCATTTTTTTCAATTCTCGATAGTGTGGCAAAACAGGTTCGCTATTTTAGTGTAAGAATCGTGCCTGAACGAAACTATTTTTCATGTTAAAATAGATGTTGATATTAGGAATTAATGAAACATGAATTACCGTCACTCTTACCACGCAGGCAACTTTGCCGATGTCATGAAGCACGTTTTATTGCTTCAGTTGTTGACTCGACTGAATGCAAAAGACAAACCTTATCGCTATGTAGATACACATGGTGGTGCGGGTAAATATGATTTATCGACTGCTGAAGCGCAAAAATCTGGTGAGTTCTTAAACGGTATTCATCGTCTTGTTAAACTGGATGACTCGATCAAGCGTAATGCACCTGAAGGTGTACAACAATATTTGAAAGTTGTTGAGAAAATGCGTGAAAACTTTGGTAAGGGTGCTTATCCCGGTTCGCCTTGGTTTGCCCTGGAAGGCATGCGCGAGATTGATAAAGCGACCATTTTTGAAATGCAGCGTGATGTGTTTCAGCAGCTTCGTCATAATATTTTTGACAAGCGTGCCGGTTTGCATGAGCGTGATGCTTATGAAGGTCTTTTGGGGGTGATTCCGCCGAAAGAAAAACGTGGTCTGGTGATGATCGATCCACCTTATGAGCTTGAGCGTAAAGATTTTCCACAATTGGTAGAATTGCTGGTTGCCGCTTATAAGAAATGGCCGACAGGTGTATTTGCTGTTTGGTATCCAATTAAAGACCGTGCCATGATTGAACGCTTCGAGAAAAAAATGTTCAAGACCGGCATCCGCCGTCAACTGGTGTGTGAAGTCTGTGTATGGCCGGATGACACCCCAGTCGGCTTGAATGGTTGTGGTTTGCTGGTGATTAATCCGCCTTGGAAATTCTCTGAAGATGCAGATGAAGCACTACAATGGTTATTCCCACATCTTCGTATGAGTGAAAATGGTGGTCACGCTGCAGTTCGCTGGTTAGTCGGCGAATAATTTTTTCAAAGCACAGGTCATAGCTAGGATCGACAAGAATGACAAATATAAGCAAACCGGAACGCGACTCTTCAAAAGACTTGCCTTTTGATGGCATCACCTTTGAGGTGGAAGAAGAGGAACATACCCAGGAAGGGCAGAAAGTTAAGCGTCGAGGCATCTATCTATGGCCGAACCTGATTACAACCGCTGCGTTGTTAGCGGGTTTTTACTCCATTATTGCCAGCATGAATGGCAATTTCCAGCAAGCGATCTATGCAATTTTTATTGCGGCTTTGCTGGATGGTTTGGATGGGCGTGTGGCGCGTGCGATTGGTGCGCAAAGTCCGTTTGGTGAACAGTTTGATTCGCTTTCCGATATGTTGGCTTTTGGTGTTGCTCCCGCGATCTTGATGTATAGCTGGGGTTTGAGTGATTTAGGCCGGATTGGTCTGGCCGCCTGTTTTGTCTATACCGCCTGTGCTGCTTTTCGTCTGGCCCGCTTTAACGTACAGATTGGCGTGGTAGACAAGCGTTATTTTATTGGTGTAGCCAGTCCATTGGCGGCTCTCATGATTGTTTCGCTGGTCTGGGTCGGTTTAGATTTCCCTGAAATTTTCGATATTCGTGAAGCATCCATTCAGATCATTAATGCCGTTGTCATTATTGCGGTGGGCTTGTTGATGATTTCCAATATCAAATATTATTCATTCAAGACCGTAGAGCGTAAACGCGTTCCGTTTTTTGTATTACCAATTGCCGTATTTGTCTTTGCTGCGATGACTTATAATATTCCTGTCGGCATTCTGGTAATTTCTATTCTCTATGCCTTATCTGGTTTTGTGACCACCTTTATGGCAAAAAGATCGAGTAGATTATAAAAATATAAGGAGTCTGAGATGCGGTTTCTTCAAGATTTTTTAGATCGTTCGAAACAGCTGAATCAGACTCCAACTGTTTCGCATTATCCTGCCTATCATGGCCCCAACTCAAAATATAAGATTATTCATCAAGGTTTGATGATTCCTGGACTTCCGGCGCCGCTGCACTATCTAAATTTTCTCAGCATTATCGGGCAGCCGAATGCACCGATGCTGGCCAATCCCAGTGCAATTCAAACCAACGCACTGGATACCGCTACGGTGATTTGCAGCACGAGTTCGCATATGGTCGGCCAACTGCATCGTTATTCAGTACAGCAGGACTGTAACTTTGATGCTGGCTTATTTCAGTTTTTAGATCGGGAGCAACTGAGTGGGGCCTTTCCTCATTTTCGTTTGCAGCGTTTTGACTCGGAACTCAGTTTCGATTTAAGCATTCATACCACTCAGCTCATTTCCCACTTTAGCCAGGTGAGGTTTTCACTTGCCGAGCACTGGTCTTTGCTGTGCTATTGCCAGGGCACATTAAAATATAAACAACAGACATATAATATTGATAGCCTCGGAAGTTTTGAATATGCACGAAGTTTCAATTTCCCTTATCTGCCTTTGGCCTTCCTGACTTATCAAATTATTAATCTGAGTGAAAACCGGCAACTACTGTTGGCGCAAATTCGGGATAGGGTGAATAGTATTGTTCAGTCTCGGATGTATTTGCGTGATTTAAACAAGATGCAGACTCAGATGTTTGACCAAAAAGTGTATTTTAAAGTTCATCGTGTCTATCCGCGCGTCACCACGCCGAATGGGCAAAATATGTATTTGCCACGTGAATTTGAATGGTGTTACGAAGCTAAAGATGGCACCTGTATTTGGGTACAAGGGCAAAGTCGCGGTGATTTCAAATTTGGTTTGGCCGCAGGCTATGTTGGAAGTTTTAGTTATCAGGTCAAAATAAATGAAGAGAACGAAAATGGGGAAGGTGGCTATTGTGAATACATTGATTGCCGTCCTTTACGCTTTCAAGAGCAAGATAAAACCGACAAACTTTTAACTCATTTATCAAATTCTGTACCTTTAATGCTCAAAAAATAGAAAAAACTGCATTTTTTGTAGAATAAATAAACAGTCGTTGGGTTTTTGCTGAATTATTTAGAAATAGGGGTTGTGTTGGGTGTGAAATGCTGTAGAATGCACATCCATCGGCGGTGATGTTGATTAAAACTTGTTGAGAAACAAGGATTTAGCTCAAAGGGTTTAAATCTGGAAGTCTTGAAGAAGTTTGGAAATAATCAGCTAAACCTGTTGACTCTTTCGAAATAAAGAGTAATATAGCCGACCTAGCTTGCTGCTGACGAAGTAGCAAGAAAATCATTAAGAGATTATGAAGAACAACTTGTGTGGATTTTTACTGGTTGATCGATCGAAATTATTTTCATTGATTGATGGTAGAAATGACTCGAAGTTTATTTGAGAAATATTTGTCAGAAAATTGATGAGCCAAGATTGGTAGCCTTTAAGCTACTACTGATTTTAAACTGAAGAGTTTGATCATGGCTCAGATTGAACGCTGGCGGCAGGCTTAACACATGCAAGTCGAGCGGGGAAAAGTAGCTTGCTACTTTACCTAGCGGCGGACGGGTGAGTAATGCTTAGGAATCTGCCTATTAGTGGGGGACAACATCTCGAAAGGGATGCTAATACCGCATACGTCCTACGGGAGAAAGCAGGGGATCTTCGGACCTTGCGCTAATAGATGAGCCTAAGTCGGATTAGCTAGTTGGTGGGGTAAAGGCCTACCAAGGCGACGATCTGTAGCGGGTCTGAGAGGATGATCCGCCACACTGGGACTGAGACACGGCCCAGACTCCTACGGGAGGCAGCAGTGGGGAATA
>NZ_PHRG01000012.1 GCF_002803605.1 Acinetobacter pseudolwoffii | reverse complement strand
AAGAGTTCTGCCGATGCACAAGTAGATATTGCCCAGGCTGCGCTGGATGAAGCCAATGCATTAGAGGCAGAAACCCAATTAGTAGCACCTGTAAACGGAACGGTGTCTAAAACCTATGGAAAAGTCTCTGAGCTGGTAGCCACCGCAGTCCCTGTGGTCAGCCTGATTGAAGATCAAATGTGGGTGAGCCTGAATATTCGTGAAGACCAATATGCCCCATTTCAGAAAATGAGCAGTATTGAAGGTTATATTCCCGCCCAARAWAAAACCGCCACTTTTCAAATCAAGCAGATCAGTGCTGAAGGTGAATTTGCCACCATTAAGACCACACGCCAAACCGGCGGTTATGATGTGCGAAGTTTTAAGCTGCATCTTGTGCCCGCACCAGCGATTCCTGAACTGAAAGTTGGGATGAGCGTGTTATTTAAACTGAAAGAGGCCCGATAATGTGGACGGGTATATGGCGCGAACTGCGCTATCTGCTCCGAGAAAAATGGGATCTGTGTCTGGTCACGCTGGCACCTGCACTGGTGATTATTTTATTCAGCAGCATGTTTGCTCAAGGGAAACCGGATCATTTACCGATTGCGATTATTGATCAAGACCAGAGTGCGCTGAGTCAAAGCATTTATCAGCATGTGGCGCTGAATCATACTCTTAAAATTGCTACGGTGTCGGAACAAACAGCTGAAATTGAGCGCCTGTTAAATCAAAATAAAATTTGGGGTTATATCCATATTCCAAGCGGTGCCGAGCAACGTCTGGTTCGTGCCCAGGATGCTGACATCAGTATTGCCTTTAACCAGAGTTATTTCAGTATCGGAAATACCATCTCCTCTGCCATGCTGGTCAGTACCCTACAAGCACTGGCTGAATTTGGCGGACAGCAATATCTGGGCAACCGGCTGCCTTCTCTCGAAGCACCGTCGCCGCATATCAAAATATCGCCGCTGTATAATCCACAACTGAATTATGAATTCTATCTGGAACCCTATGTCATTCCGGCAATTCTGCATTTACTGCTGTGTTGTTGTGTGGCATTTTCCGTCGGTCAGGAACTGAAGCGACAGACCTTAACAAGCTGGATCAGCAACTCGTCCATCTGGATGGCATTGCTGTCTAAAAATCTGGTCTATGTGGCTATTTTTAGTCTATGGACCTGGATCTGGATGTTCTGGCTGATTGAAATTCGCGGCTGGTTTGTTGCCGGCTCGCTCAGCCTGATTCTATTGGCGCAATTTCTGCTGTATAGCGCTTATGCATTTTTAAGCAGTGCAGTGGTTCTGGCAACCAAAGATTTAAGTAAATCTTTCGGCATCATTGCGGTCTATGGCGGTTCATCTTTAAGTTTTGCCGGTGTGACCCTCCCTTTAAATAATGCGCCCCTATTCACCCAGTTTTGGTCCAATATTATTCCGTTTACGCCCTATGCCAAATTACAAACTGAACAATGGGTGATTGGTAGTCCATTGCATATTTCACTGCAAGCTGGATTAATGCTGCTGATCTATGCCCTAGTCTACGCTCTGCTGGCTTATCTGTTTCTTAAAAAAATAGCTAAAGGAGCAGTCCAATGAAATCCCTCTGGTTTTACTATCTGCAAAGCTTCAAGGATATTGTCAGTCACGGCACGATCTTTACCACGCTTATTCTATCCGTCTTATTTTACAGCTTTTTTTATCCAACCGCTTATCAGGCACAGCAGGCTGAAGCCTTACCCATTATTATTGTCGATGAAGAACAAAGTAACTTAAGCACCCGTATTATTGGTCAGGTGGCACAAAGCCCCAATGTGGAAATTGAGGCGATTACCGGCAATTTTGCCGAAGCCAAACAATGGGTTGAATCTCAAAAAGCCGATGGTATCTTGTTACTACCGGACAATTTATCGCAAAGCTTAAGGCATGGTGAAACAGGCGGAATTGGACTGTATTTAAGCACTGCCAACTTTTTAGTGACCAAACAAATTGGTCTGGGCTTAGCTACATCAGTTGAGCAAACTTTGGCAGACTATACTGAACGCTTTAGCAAGGTCTCGGATTTTTCACCTGCTCTTTCTGTGCATCAAATTCCTTTATTTAATCCGCTGTCCGGCTATGGCAGCTATGTCTTTCCTGCGGTTGCACCTTTAATTATCCACCAAACCATTCTTTTGGGTTTGAGTATGCTGATTTTGGTATATCGGGAAAGAAAAATAGAATTAAACACAAATGCATTGATTGGGATGTGTTTAGCGGTCTTCACCATTGGTTGTCTGGGATGTTTCTATTTATTCGGCTTTAGCTTCTGGCTATTTGATTATCCACGTGGTGGCAACCTGCTCGGGATGCTGCTGGCTGTTGCGGTTTTTATCTACACGATAATTGGCATGACCTGCCTATTTGCCAGTTTTCTGGATCTGCCGGAACGTGCGGGGCATGTTATTGTATTCACTTCTATTCCACTGTTCTTTTTATCTGGTGCGGCCTGGCCGCATGCTGCCATGCCCACCTGGATGCAAGTCGTTGGCGAAATCCTGCCCTCTACCCAAATTGTGCAGACGTTTATTCAACTCAATCAGATGGGTGTGCCTACAACACTGATCTTGCCTAAACTGCTCTATCTTGGAATGATCGGCAGCTTGTGCTTTTTTTTGGCTTATCGACGTTTAATTTCAAACTGTGGAACTTTCTAGCTAGATGTTTAGTCCCAGATTTTAATGGTGCAACATTCTTAGAGAAATGGAAAGAAGCACTATGGGACAAGTTCTACACAGCAGCGCCACAACGACACAGACAGTGCGTCGAGCAATACAAAATAGTCAAGAGAGCTTAAGAACGCTAGCCAAGCGTTACGGCATCAATCAAAAGACCGTCGCAAAATGGAAGAAACGTACTTCAGTAGATGATCTTACAACCGGGCCAAAGAATCCTCGCTCAAGCGTGTTATCGCCTGAAGATGAGACGGCAATTGTTGCTTTTCAAAAACGCACTTTGTTGCCGCTAGACGATTGCCTTTATGCATTGCAGCCAAGTATTCCTTATCTGACACGCTCGTCGTTATACCGCTGCTTGCAGCGGCATGGTATTTCACGACTGCCTAAGGTACAAGGTGATCGCCCTGACAGGAAGCGCTTCAATGGTTACTTTCATATCGACATCGCTGAGATGCAAACAGCACAGGGTAAGCTTTATCTCTTCGTGGCTTTATTGCATAAATATTTTGCAAGATACTGATTTTTAAGGGGTTTTATAAAATTTTAATAAAAAATAAATATAATTAAATCATAGTGTTAGGTATTCGTGCAGCAAAGCCGTTCAGGAACACAAAGGTAAGGTAATAACATCTTTTTTAATAGGGATATTTTATTGTCCTCCCTACTCCGTACATCAAAGTTTTATTTGTAGATTTACCTATCATTAACCCATTTTTCATTCATATTTCCTGTTAAATTTAAGATTGCTTTAAAAATATTTAAACAATAACATTAGTGATAATTATTATCATTTACATCAACTAAAATGTCTTCTACCGTTCCTTCATCATTTAAACTATCTTTACTCAGTTTTTCGATTTTAGTTACACAACAAAGTTTTGCCGATGATACTCAGCAATTACCGACGATTACCGTTACAGCGRAATCAGAACAGAGGGASCTCANNCTCTGAACAGAGAAAAVCCTATANCAYCCAAAACYCGTCACCCGCCTCAAAACTGAATATTCCACTTAAGGAAACGCCGCAAACAGTCAATGTCCTTACCCGCCAGCAGCTGGATGACTTTGCTTTGGATAATACACGGGATGTACTGCGCAATACCCCTGGCATTATCGTCAGCAATCAGGAAACGGAACGGACCTCCTACCTTGCCCGAGGTTTCGAGATTTCAAATGTTTTAGTCGATGGCGTTGGTATTCCACTCGAAGGCTATAATTATAATAATGATAATCCAGACAGTTTTTTGTTTGACCGTGTAGAAGTGGTCAAAGGCGCGAATGCCTTAAATAATGGAATTGGCGATCCCGGCGCAACTATTAACATGATTCGCAAACGCCCTACTCAGGAACTTCAGGCAGCCTTGAATGCCAGTTATGGCTCATGGAATACGCAGCGCTATGAAGTAGATGTATCCTCTCCTCTCACCCAGGATGGAAAAGTCAGAGGTCGTGTATTTGGCTATCAACAGACTGGCGACAGTTATCTGGATCGTTATGAACTAGAAAAGAACGGCATAGGTGCTGTTGTGGAGGCAGATATTACTGACACAACTCTATTGACTGCTGGCTATACTGAAACCAATCACAAGCCGAATGGTGTCAATTGGGGTTCTAATCCACTGATCAATACTGAAGGCGAGCAGCTCAGTTACTCACGGAATTATAATTACAGTCCAAGCTGGGCGCACTGGGATAGCAATATTAAAAGTTACTTTGCCGAGCTTGAACAAAAACTGGGTGGCGACTGGACAGCCAAACTGACCTATGATGAAAAACGTACACAACGCGATTCAAAGCTCTTGTTTCTGTCCGGCAAACCTGGCGCAAATGGCACTTCAGGCATCTTCCTCTACCCAGGCATGTATATTGATGACAATAAAGAACAACAAGCCAGCCTGAGTTTTAGCGGCACCTATCCGCTTTGGGGACAACGCCATGAAGCCTCATTGGGCTATGTCTGGGCCAAAAATCGTCTGGATGAATTGGGTTATGCTGGCAGCTTTGTCAATCCGCTGACCACAGATTTAGCCAGTTTTACACCCGAAGAACCAAGCTGGGATATGTCGAAAACCAGTGGTGAAATGCATATCCGGCAGAAGAACCAGAGCCTTTATGCTGCGACCCGACTGCATCTGAATGATGATCTGAAACTGCTTTTAGGTGCGAACTATGTTCAGGCTGAAAGCAGTGGTAGCAGTTATGGGACCGACACCATTTATGATGAAGATAAAGTTTTACCCTATGCCGGTCTGACCTATAACTTTAGCCCTGAATATACAGGCTATCTGAGTTATACCTCGATTTTCCGTCCGCAAACCACCAGAGCAGATGATGGCAGCATTAACAAACCGATCGAAGGTGAAAGCTATGAAGTCGGAGTCAAAGGTTCTTGGCTAGATGACAAGCTTACCGCCACCATGGCTGTGTTCAGAACGGAGCAAAGTAATTATCCGCTTCGTGATTCTGATGGTATTCCGACTTTACGCACAACTCAGGTCAGTGACCTGCGTTCCCAAGGCTACGAGTTTGGCTTGGCGGGACAACTGACCGACCATTTTAACTTAAGCTTTGGTTATACCCAGTTTAGCCTGAAAGATCTGATCAATGGCGGTGATGCGCGTACCTTCAATCCAACCCAGTCTTTTAATCTTTTAACTACCTATCAGGTGCCGCAACTTCCAAAACTGAAACTGGGCCTTGGTGTGCAGTGGCAAGATCAGACCTATCTAGATGTGCCTGAAGCAACCGCCAATGGAGTGATTACCCAGAAAGCTGGAATCATTGAGCAGGATGCTTATGCGCTCGTGAACTTAATGGCCAGCTATGAGCTGAATGAGCATATGACCTTGCAAGCCAATGGTAATAACCTGACCAATGAAAAATATCTGTTCAATTTCCCCAATCAGCAAGGTTTTTATGGTGCACCAGCAAATTACAGCGTTGCTGTGAAATTTAAATACTGATTTTCAAACTTAGCCTTGACGACATGTTCAGGGCTAAATCATCACTACATACACAAAAACAGGTAAAACAAATGAAAAAAATGATCGCTCTGACCCTCGGACTGTCTATGACACTTTCAGCTCAGGCGCATATGCTTTGGCTGGAACGTGATACAGATAAGCAGACTCATGCGTTCTTTGGTGAATATAGTGAACAGCTTAAAGAAACGCAGCAAGGTGCCTTGAAGTCTTTTAATCAAGCAAAGGCCGTTCAGTCTAGAAAAAGCTTTAGTCCTCAAATGCAACAAGATCATTTGCTTTATGCGACCCAAGGCCAGACAGATGTCCAGCTCAGTCATGAATTGATCTATGGAGAATCATTGTTGAGCTATCATGCCAAATCCGGCAGACAAAACTTGAAAGCAGAATCAGAACTAGATATTGTCCCGACCCAGATCAACAGCAATACATTTACGGTACTGTATCAGGGTAAAGCTGCTGCGGATGTTGAAGTCACAGTCTTTTCCCCGCAATTCTGGCTAAAAAAATACACCACCAACGGCCAAGGCCAGATTACGATCGCCACGCCATGGAAAGGTCAATATGTCATTGAAGTTGGCAAAGAAGCAGACAAGGCAGGAAAATTGAATCAGCAGGCCTATAAAAAACAGTATCTGGTAACGACTTTAAGTTTTGTTTATTAAGTTTTTAGATTTTCATCAGTATAGATTTATTCAAGGCCAAATATGATGTCTGTTGTAGTGCAGCCACTTGCCATTCTCTATCGCTTAGGCATGACCTTTGGCATTGGCTACTTGTGCAGTTATTTAATCGCACTCGATCTGGCTTACTTTCTACAGGCTTTTCTGCCTAAAGCTGAGTCTGTCTATTTGGCTGCATTTACTGCCCTGATTTTTTATGTTTGTTTTGTGATTGGAATCTTCTGTATCCAAAGTTTAAAAAAGCTTTCTATCTATAGCCTGATTCCTTTACTTATTTTATTTCTCTTCTCCCGCTTCATAGGTTAAACCATGCATAAATCTGTCCGTCAATCCATGGCATGTTTACATTCATGGCTGGGTTTAAGCTTTGGCTGGTTACTCTTTGCGATCTTTTTAACAGGCGCGGTCACCTATTACCGACATGAAATCAGTCTATGGATGCAGCCTGAATTTGCCACAATGCAAGTCAATCAGGAAACTGCCTTAAAATCTGCTTACAGCTATTTACAGCAGCATGCACCGGACGCCCAAAACTGGTATATCGGAGTCGCCAATCAAGACTCACCGGTGAATAAAGTCTACTGGCAAAAAGCGGATGGTGGCTATGAAGTCAAAACCCTGAATGCTTCGACAGGAAAAGAATTACAGCTTTCAGCCACACAAGGGGGAGATTTTTTCTATAATTTTCATTTTCAGCTCTATGGTATGCCCTACACCATTGGTCGGCTGATTGTGACGATTGCTGCCTTTATCATGTTATTGACTCTGATTTCAGGAATCATTACCCATAAAAAAATCCTGACAGACTTTTTTACCCTAAGAGCCTTTAAAGGACAGCGCTCTTATCTGGATTTTCATAATGTCAGTTCAGTGATTGCCCTGCCGTTCTTTTTGACCATGACATTTACCGGGTTGGCGATTTTCTTTTATATCGTGCTGCCTTCCGGTATGAAAAAACTTTATCCAGACAATCCCTTTCAATATTTTGAAGAAATTCGCACAATCAATACATCAGCCACCCCCTCAGTTCCTGTGAAAACCCAGATGCTGCCAATTCAACATTTTATCACCACGGCACAGCAACACTGGGGATATGCGGAATTTGACAATATCACGGTCAAGCAGCCCAATACCCAGCTGGCACACATAACCTTAACTCAGCTCAAAGATCATTCCATTACACGAAATCAGGCACAGCTTATTTTAAATGCTGCTACCGGAAAATTGCTTGAAAATACACGAAATGAAAGTGCAATTGCCACACTAAATGCCAGCATGTATGGTTTACATATGGCACGTTTTGCCGAACCTGTTTTACGTTTAGGGTTATTTTTCTCCGGCATATTAGGCTGCGCAATGATTGCATCCGGATTGCTGCTGTGGAGCCTGAAACGCCAGATGCAGAAAAAATCAGTGCGGTTTCATCTCGGACACTATTTAGTGAACCGCTTGAATATCACCATAATTATTGGCTTGCCGCTTGCCATGCTGGGATATCTCTATGCGAATCGTTTTATCAGTATTCCTGTAGGTGCACCAAATTATGAAATTTATAGTTTTTTCTCTATCTGGCTTGGCAGTTTTATCCTGGCATGTGTAACCCCACAGCAAGATATATGGAGAATGCAGCTTAAACTTCTGATTTGTGCTGCCTTTATAATTCCCCTGATTGATATTTATTATTTAGTTTCCCAGCAATATGTTGATTCTTTTGCGACTTATTGGCCTTTTTTGCGTATTGATCTGATGTTATGGACCTTGGCACTGCTTGCCCTATTGTTACACCAGAAAATTACGCCCATTCAGCAAAAGGCTATTAAGAAAATCCAGACCAAACTGAAAGCCGTACAGCAGGAGTCTTCCATATGATATGGATCGCAATCATGGGGCTTTTATGGCTAAGCTGTTTTGGTTTTTATGCGGTAAGTGCAAAGCAGATCCTAAAAACCCGAAAATCTCGGTACGCTTTTTTAGCGAATTTTCCTACGTACACTAAATTCGCTGCAGGTATTTTCTTATTCGTCGTAATGGTTTTATTACGGACCCGGTTTAGCTACAGTATCAGCTTTGTGGCTCTATGGGTATTTCTAAGCCCCGTACTTTTTATCTTTATCTTAAAAATGAATAAAGCATTTTAGTATTTATTTAAAATCAGAAAGTAGTAAACAGCCTAGTGTGCTATTCACACGCCCTTTATTAAACCAATCTACCCAGTATCTGCTAAACCTTGCCAATCTGCTTTTAAATACCTCAAATGCATTATTTTGGCTAGAATCAGAAATTTAAATTGGTAGGTATTTGGTAGGTAGGATTCTTTTTAGCTTCATCCAATACTCATATTACGGTGAGGGTCACCGATAAAATAATCAATCAATGGTAGAAGGAATCACCCCATGGCTTTTAAAAATATTGCAGATCAAACTAACGGTTTTTATATTCCCTGCGTTTCACTTTTTGGTCCGGGCTGTGCTAAAGAAATCGGGATAAAAGCACAAAATTTAGGCGCCAAGAAAGCACTGATTGTAACTGATGCTGGCCTGTTTAAATTTGGTGTTGCAGATGATATTGCAGATTATTTGAAAGAGGCAGGTGTTGACAGTTATATTTTCCCAGGTGCGGAACCCAATCCAACTGATATTAACGTGCATCATGGAGTTGAAGCTTATAATGAAAATGCCTGTGATTTTATTGTATCGTTAGGTGGGGGCTCATCACATGACTGTGCCAAAGGCATCGGTCTGGTCACTGCAGGTGGCGGACATATCCGTGATTATGAAGGGATTGATAAAAGTACCGTTCCGATGACACCACTGATTGCAATCAATACCACGGCAGGGACGGCTTCGGAGATGACACGTTTCTGTATCATTACCAATACCGATACCCATGTGAAAATGGCGATTGTAGATTGGCGTTGCACACCACTCATTGCGATTGATGACCCTAAACTGATGTTGGCCAAACCTGCCGGCCTGACTGCGGCAACAGGGATGGATGCTCTGACACATGCGGTCGAGGCCTATGTATCTACGGCTGCTAATCCCATCACTGATGCCTGTGCAGAAAAGGCGATCACCATGATCAGTGAATGGCTCAGTCCCGCAGTGGCGAATGGGGATAATCTAGAAGCACGGGATGCCATGAGCTATGCTCAATATCTTGCCGGAATGGCCTTTAATAACGCCTCTTTAGGATATGTGCATGCGATGGCACATCAGCTCGGAGGCTTCTACAACTTGCCGCATGGTGTTTGTAATGCAATTCTGCTCCCCCATGTTTGTGAATTTAACCTGATTGCTTGTCCTGAACGTTATGCCAAAATTGCCCAATTGATGGGGGTGAATACAGAAGGCTTAACCGTAACTGAAGCAGCTTATGAAGCGATTGGCGCCATTCGTCAGCTTTCGGCTTCAATTGGTATTCCATCTGGGCTGACGGAATTGAATGTAAAAGAAGCTGACTTGGCCATCATGGCGGAAAATGCACAAAAAGATGCCTGCATGCTGACCAATCCACGTAAAGCCAGCCATGCCCAAGTGGTAGATATTTTTAAAGCGGCGATGTAGTGCCTCAATGTAAGTCTTCTCTCCAAGCATCTGACTTACATTTTTAACAGCCCCTGTTTCACTTCCTGAGGAAGTGTGCCAAGAGCAGACATGCATTTTCCTGTTCCTGGCTGATCCTTTTGCCTTCATAAGAGGATAAAAGCGGGGGGTGTTTCTTTTTTATGAAGTCCCCTTCATTATGAATATCGACATTAATCCCATGGTAGAAAAATGCCACTATTTTTTTAGCCCGTTCTAGCCATAAATAAAATTTCATAGCGTATTATCTTACGATTATATTTGATCCCTGAGGAATAAACTGCGCGTCCTTCAAATGACATGAAGGTGAGCGTAGCTGATATCAAGCATCTAGGCAAACAGCAAACTGGGTAGCCACTGATAAAAATTTTAGGATCAGGTTCAGTCTAAATTAATAAGTAAACTCACAGTAAGCAAGGATAATACTTAATATTCCAGAATATTCCTATTTTAACTGTTTAGCTTTGTACCGACAGTTACATCAGCTTTAAAGATTTTTATATTTTAACAGAGTCTGATGAACGGGATGGTTTTTGGGCATCAGTTCAATCAGGCGTTCTACAGCATCAATCGCTTCAGGAAAATGTGCCACATGTTTCAGCAAGACATCGGTTTCATTAGCCTTGAAAATGGCATCGCTCAGGCGTGATTCCAGACAATCTCTCCAAGCGCATAGAAATGGACTTTCTGTTTTGGCCAGAAATACGCCGGTACATAATTTCAAGGCTGAATCGATATACCCAGCATCTAAAGATTGCTCTGTCATTAAAAAATCAGCCTCTACATGCGCCAATAAACGATAGGGTCTGGAACCCAGCATACCACCTAATAAATCGCGTAATTGTGACATTTCTGCTTTTAAAGTACCCATACTGACCTTGCGCTCGCCATATAAGGCTTGATGCAATGTATCTAGACTCAGACCCTGCGGACATAAGGCTAGAATGGTCAGAATTTCAATCTGTCGAGGAGTCAGAACCAGCATCTTGCCATTAAACAGCACTTGAGGTACTGAAAAAGCTCGAATAAACAGGCGCTGCTTCTGGCATTCTAGTAGAGCCGACTGGATGATCGTAGCACAGCGCTCCGCAGCTAGTAGTGCTAAACTGTTATGCTTTGGCCAGGTAGTCGACAGATCAATGACACCTAAGACCTGTTTTGAATAGGGATCAATAATCGGGGCAGCGTAACAAACCCAATCATGAATGGAGGACATGTAATGTTCACTGGAAAAGACACAGCTGGATTGTTGAGTTTTTAAGGATAATGCCAATGCATTGGTTCCGACTAGCTCTTCGCGCCATTGCCCACCTTCAATAAAATGTACACTTTCTGCGGCACTTTGCATTTGTGGGCTAGAAGCTGCCCAAATGATGGTGCTGCCGATATCTCCGACCGCCAGCACCATAGAAGATTGCTCGGCAATATGTTTTAAATCCTGAGCACAATGTTGCAGGGCTTGGGCTAAAGTTGAGGAAGAAGTGGTCTTTTTTAAATCCGTCAGCGGTGCTGCTAAACGATTCTTCGGGATTTCAGCCGAGGATGAACGTTGCCAGGAGCTGGCAATACTCTGTCCCAGCTGTTCTGCATGTAAGGGAGACAAACTGCTGTTTTGCCGAAGCTGATCAGTATTGTGCCTTTTTTCCATCAAATCTTGTTTTGTCATCATTCCTTATTCTCACAACAATTCATGATTTACATCGGCTGTAATCGTTATTTTTTTAAAATGGATGAAAATATCGTGAACATGCTAGCTCCAACCTTTTTCCAACCTTATACCAGTTATATTAATCAAATAAGATGCAGAAGTACCTTATACCAAAGCTGTAGAAGCGGTTTTGCCATACGAAAATAAGCAAAGGAAATACATATGCGTTACGTCGATCCTAATCAACCTGATTCAAAAGTTCATTTTAAAGCACAATACGAGAATTTTATTGGCGGCGAATGGGTCGCTCCGGTCAAAGGTGAATACTTTGACAACATCTCTCCGGTAGATGGCAAAGTCTTTACCAAGGTTCCGCGTTCTTCTGTAGAAGACATTGAATTGGCCCTGGATGCAGCGCACAAAGCCAAAGAACAATGGAACAGAGCATCGCCGACCACCCGCTCCAATATTCTGTTGAAAATTGCCGATCGTCTGGAACAAAATCTGGAACTGCTGGCAGTGGCAGAAACCTGGGATAACGGCAAACCGATCCGTGAAACGCTGGCTGCCGATATTCCGCTGGCGATTGACCATTTCCGTTATTTTGCCGGCTGTATTCGTGCGCAGGAAGGCGGCATTTCCGAAATTGATGAAGATACGATTGCTTATCATTTTCATGAGCCGTTGGGCGTCGTGGGTCAGATTATCCCGTGGAACTTTCCGATTCTGATGGCTGTCTGGAAACTGGCACCTGCCCTGGCTGCGGGCAACTGCATTGTGTTGAAACCTGCAGAACAGACTCCGGTCAGCATTCTGGTGCTGGCTGAACTGATTCAGGATATTTTGCCACCGGGTGTCCTGAATATCGTCAATGGTTATGGGGTTGAAGTCGGTCGCCCGCTAGCCACCAACCCACGCATTGCCAAGATTGCCTTTACCGGTTCCACCGCCGTCGGTCAGATGATCATGCAATATGCCACCGAAAATATTATTCCGGTGACGCTGGAACTGGGGGGTAAATCACCAAATCTGTTCTTTGCTGACATCATGGATCAGGAAGACGATTATCTGGACAAAGCGCTGGAAGGTTTTGCCATGTTTGCCCTGAACCAGGGTGAAATCTGCACCTGTCCATCGCGTGCGCTGATCCAGGAAAGTATTGCTGACGAATTTCTGGCGCGTGCCGTTGAACGGGTGAAACGGATTAAAACCGGGCATCCGCTGGATACTGACACCATGATTGGCGCGCAAGCCTCACAGGAACAGCAGGACAAGATTCTGGGCTGTATTGCCACTGGTCGTGAAGAAGGCGCACAGATCCTGACTGGTGGTGAAGCACGTCAGGAAGTGGGGCAAGGTTTCTATATTGAGCCGACTATCTTTAAAGGCACCAATGACATGAAGACCTTCCAGGAAGAAATCTTCGGGCCTGTACTGGCTGTGACCACCTTCAAAGACTTTGATGATGCGATCAAGATCGCCAATGATACGATTTATGGACTCGGTGCCGGTGTCTGGTCACGCTCAGCGCATACCTCTTACCGTGCAGGCCGTGCTATTCAGGCCGGCCGGGTCTGGACCAACTGTTATCACATCTACCCTGCCCATGCGGCTTTCGGTGGTTATAAAAAATCAGGGATTGGGCGTGAGAATCATAGAATGATGCTGGATCATTATCAGCAGACTAAAAACTTGCTAGTCAGCTATTCGACCAAACCAGCCGGGTTCTTTTAAGAAGTGAAATACATTCAAAGCGAACTTCGGTTCGCTTTGAATGTATGGTAGCTAGCTTTCACAAAATATCAGCAACATCTTCAAGCTGCGGCCAATTCAAATAAAGTTTTTAGTCTATAAATACTTTTTTTAAACGAAAGAGCATCACCTCAAATTTCTATTTGCAATAGTGTCATTTCAAGATAATTTCACTCTATAAAGATTTCGCCACATTCTCCAGCCATTGAGTGCCAGAAGAATAAAAATAAAATAAAGCACGGCGGTTAAATACAATGACTTATAGCTATACATGCCGACATAAATCACATCTAACACACACCATAATCCCCAGCTTTCAATATATTTTTTTGCCGCCCAATAACTTGCCACCAAGCTAAAAGAAGCCAACATGGAATCCAACCAAGGGAGTGATGCTGTGGTGAAATGAGCAAATAAGGCGCCAATCACCAGACCGGCGACAATACCCACAATCAGGCTATATACCCAGATTTTTTTATTCAAATAGCCAATCTGCACGGTGATAGCCTGGTCATGATTTTTCTTCGACCAGCTATACCAGCCATACAGTTGCATCAAGATAAATACGGCTTGTAATGCTGCGTCTGCAAATAAATTGACACGATAAAAAATAATCATATATAAAAATACAGCGACAATATTCACCAACCAGCAGACTTTATATTGTTTGGAGGTCAGCCAGACACCTAAAACGTTTAAAATGAACGCTGCAATTTCTATATTTTCCATAGCAATATAACCTGATTAAGCAGCCAATTTAGAAGTTCAGATTGAATGACAAGGTTGCTGTACGCGGCGAACCCAAGAATAAATAATCATCACCCAAAAATTCACCTGCATCACGCCAGTATTTCTTGTTGAACAGATTATTAATATTCAAGCGCAGCAATGCATCGGTCGTATTTAGCTTAAATTGATAAGCAGCGCCTAAATCAACCACACTATAACCCGCGACTTTCGCAGTGCCCTCTTTGTTGGCATATTTGCTTGAACTGTATTGACCACCTGTCAGAACAGTGAAACCTTCGATGCCCGGTACGTTATAGCGAAGATGCGTTGCGAAACGAGCTTTTGGCACGTTTTGCGCCTGATGATTACCATATTCAACCGCTTCCACATTTTCTAAACGGGCTTTGGTCCATGTGAATGATGAGGTTAAGGCCAAATCATCCGTTAATACACCATTGAGTCCCAACTCTAGACCACGACTATGCTGCTCACCTTCTTGTACAAACATAAAGCCTGTGTCCATTGGTTTGCTATATTGGTTGTCTTGACGTAAATCAAATAGCGAGGCAGTCAATAAAAACTGCTTGATCTGTTGTTTTAGACCAATTTCATATTGCTCTGAATAGATCGGCGCTAGAGTTTCAGTAGCATTCTCTGCAAACCAAGGCGCTGTCTTTCCATCTGACAAGCCTTTCGCATAAGCGGCATACACAGTGGTTGACTCTACTGGACTATAACTCACTGCAAACTGCGGTAAAAATTTGCCTAAATCGGTATCGCGGACTTTTATTACCTGATCTTCAGAATAAACATATGCTTGTGCTTGTTCATCCAGCTCGATCCATTTACCACCAATCAAAGTGGACCAGTGGTCATTCCATTCAATACGATCAAGAAACGTCAATGCAGTTTGTTTACTGTCTAAAGCTTTAAAATAGGGACCAAGATATCCATCTTCTGGGATCCTATCGTAGGTATCTTGGTAAATATTACCAACATAGTCTTCTGAATTTATGTATTGGTTTACACCATTGTAACGATTTCTAGATTTATCTGTGTGAGTCAAATCAAAGTTAAGGTAATGTAACGCCCGATCAGTATGTAATAGACCATCTAACTTGATTTTAAATTGGTTAGTCTGATAGGTATCATCAGGATTTTGATAATCGTAAATATCATACTCGCCAGCTTTACCAAACGTGTTACAGGAATACTCTTCCAGACAGCCTTCCCGATAATAACCATAAGCAAAGCTTGAATAGTCATCAACTCTGGATTTACTGTGGGCTGCGACGAGTCCCAAGTTCCAGTCATCATTCAATGCATAGCTATATTTTAAACTGCTATTCAGACTATCGATCGTGACCGGTTTGCCCCAAGTCTGATAACCCAGCAATCGGTCCCATTTCACATTTTCTGGGACTTTACCATCCAGTAATTGATAACCTGGCACTGATTTTTGTTCGGAACGCTGTGCTTCAAGATCAAATTCTAATTTGGATTGCTCAGATGTTTTCCAGTCTAAGGCCAATGCCGCTAGATAGCGTTCACCATCGACATGATCGACATAAGACTCCATCTGTTCATTCACCAGATTGATGCGATATCCGAATTGTTGCTCATCACCCAAAAAACCACCGAGATCAGTTGCCACTGAAAACTGGCCGTGTTGATCGGCCGAGAATGTCAGTGCCTGAATATCTTTCGGTCGCTTGGTGACATAATTGACCACACCACCCGGGGTCGACATACCACTTTGAATCGCGGACATGCCTTTTAAAATTTCCACACGTTCTTTGTTTTCAAGTGCAACGTTTTGTTCACCACGAATCACATTGCCATTAATGAGGTAGCTTGATGCCAAATCGAGTGCAAAGCCACGCGAGACAAAGTTTGGATAATAGCCAATTGCAGCATAGCCATCACCGATGGCTGCATCATTTTTTACCACATCGCTCAGCACGCGAGCATGTTGTTCAGCAATGAGATCTGCTGTGATGACAGAGACAGATGCAGGGATTTTTTGCAGACTGTCCGTAGCAAATCCCTCGACATTCACTTTGGCACTCGAGTAAGGGATGCTTTGATCGGCTGTAATGACAATCGTGTCAAGCTGTTGAACATCGTCTTCAGCATAAGTCAGCGGGGCTAAACAAAGCTGCGACAGAATGATCATATTTAAAGATCGGGTTAATACATTCTGTTTGAGTTGACGATTGTTCATACGAAACCTTATGTATTTGAAGTGGGTGATGATGCCGGGTTTAGAGAGCAACTAAGAAGAGTGCAATTCGTGTTGAATGAGCCGGGTTAAAGTCTGGGTAAATTGTTGGCCTTGTTCGCCAAAGAACCAGTCCACATGACCGATAATCCAGTCGTAATAAGCCGCATCTGCATGGTTGAGGTTGTGGGTAATGCCCACAAAATACTCCAGCTCTGAAAAAGCGAAATCCAGATGCACGATTTTCAGCAGTTCTGGCAAAATACTAAAATCTTCTTGTGGATGTATCTCGGAAAAATAAGCATGGAGAAAAGCGGTTAAACCGGCTTCATCAATCGGAATATGTGGGTTCTGCTTTAATTCCAACCAATCAATGAAATTACGTTCAATCGTCACAGCCAGATCATAAAGTGCCGAATTTCGGTCAGATAAACCAAAATCAATTACGGCAGTAATCTCCGCTTTGGCATCCGGTGCTGACCAAAATAGATTAGAAGCGTGTAAATCGTTATGGGTCCAAATTCTGCTTGCCTGTTGCAATACAGGCTGAATACGCTGGTGAACCTGTAAGATTTGATCTAAAAAGTAAGGATCTAAATTTTTGTCGGCACAGTAACGGCTTAATTCTGGACTGTTTACAATGCGCCGTTGAATGGCTGTAACGATATTTTCACTGTTTAAAAGCTGCTGATTGGACAATAAATAAGATGCTGATCGGCCTTGCCGCTCAGGAAAATCCTGCATGGCCATATGTAAGCTTGCCAGTAATTGCCCCGCTTTCGCAGCATGTTCAGCATAGAAAAAAGGTTTCCAGGATTGCTGATCTGCATACAGATCTAAGCCGGCTGCTTTTGCATAGACTTCATAGGTCCAGTCACCTAGCTCTAAAGCGGTCAGACCTTGATTTGAGCTAATCAATGCTGCAACAGGAATTTCTTTGCTAGCTAAATGCTGAAGAACGGCATGCTCCTGTAAAATATCGCGGGCACGACGAAAGGAACAATGGCTGCGCTTGATCAAATACTGATGCGCGACTATTTCATCCCTGCTCACAAGATCCTGCTCTACTTTAACCAATACTGCAGATGAAAATGGCCGTGGACTACACCACAAAATCTGAATATGACCTTGTAAACAGGAATACTGCTGCTGCAGGCTTTGTAATTCTGGATCAGAAATATGTGCCCAGTCTTTATTTTCCCAGGCATTGCCCATACCATGACCTAAATCATCAGTCATTGTGGTCATTATCAATATCCCTGAGCCAGATCATCATGTGGTAATGGAGAGTCATCATTTAAGCAAACATCTACACAGTATTTTCAAATACATTTAATATTTAAGGTTTGTCCCAAAATTAAGTGGTACATACCAGTATTAAATTGGAGGCAAGTTTAGCCTTTTAAATATAAAAATAGAATGCTTAATAATTAAAATTATTTTAAAAATAAAAAATCCTAAAAACACAGAAGTTTTTAGGATTTGAATGGATTGGAGATAAATATAAGCTTATGCGTGAATATCTAGGGTCATTTCAATTTTGTCCTGAGACCAGATTTCGATGTCATATTCAATCACCAGATCGTTTGATTTTGAAATACGTTCAATGTAAGTTGCTGTTTGGCTTATAGGAATTCCTAAATATTGGCTCTCAAAATGAGAGACACCGGTATTTTTAATTTTTAACTGACTACTCGTATAATCATAATCAAAGTGATTTTTAATGACATCTTGGACCGAAGTAATCACGTCATAATTCAGCACATCTGGAAATAGCGCAACAGGCAGATAATTGTATTCAAGGAGTACCGGGACATCATCAGCATAACGTAAACGGATAATTTCAATAAAGCCGAGTCTTCTCGTTGCTTCACTAAAAACATCACTGTGATCAAATCGCTCCAGCTGTCTGGTCGAGATCAGTTCTGTTCTGGCATTAAAACCCTGTGCCTTCATATAAGAACGAAAATTTTCAATTGAGTTTGGATAGTATTGAATTTTTTTATTACTCACAAACCAGCCGAGATTTTGCCGTTTGTAAATTTTATCTTCGGCACGAAGCTGTTCATAAGCCTTACGCACTGTTTCCCTTGAACAGTTAAACTTTAATGCCAAGTAACGTTCCGATGGAATCATTTGATTAGAACTGTATTTTTTCAATTCAGCCTCAATCAAATCTCTGATTTCCATATACTTCATTCAGTGAATCCAGCTCGTCAGCGTAAGTTATATTGATGGTACTAAATTAAAGAACAGAGGAAAATTAAAAAAGGTACAGATCAGTAAAAAGATACATTCCCTAGTCTTAATGAGAATTTTTACGGTAATGGTAATCCCCCCTAAAAATATTGATGATGAGAATGCAGGACCTTATCGTCAGCAAAATGTATTAAATTCACTTATGCTCTACTTCCTCACTTGTATCGCAAATTGAATAACATGGCATTTACCACAATGTAATTTTCCCTCCTGCCTTTCTTGCTCCCCGACATAAAAGTGATGGATGTGGTCCTGTCCGAAGACTTCTAGAATGTAACGAGGATCGTATAAATATTCGACATTTGAAGGACCACCGGTTTTATAGTCGATCTGTTCCTTTGAATATAGCTCACCAATAAACCATCCACCGTTGAGCAAGGATTTTCTTATGCCTTCTAAAACCTGTTTTTGTGTTTCTATATCGAAATGACCAAATACACAGATCACATTTTGATAAAACTCCGATGGCCATTGAGCTACTGTTAAATCAACATGTTTAAGTTCAACTTTTATCCCTTGGGCTTCAGCCTTGCTGGACAGATGCGTCAAAGCAACATCAGAATAATCCCAGACTTCCGCTGAAAAAGGGTAACCCTGCTGTCTTGCCCGCTCAGCCAGGTATAAGATATTCCGTCCTTCACCTTCAGCAATTGCCAGTGTTTTACCCTCTATTCGGATTTTGTCCGAAATTTGCTGAATGAAAAGATTTGCTGCTGTGCCATACAGATCTTGCGTCCGGGCATACAATTCATTCCAGTGCTGACTCATTTCAGCCTCCATTTACTAAACGATTCAATCAGCTGGAAAACTCTTTAAATGCCTCTAGGGCATTTGCGGCATACATCAATGAAGGTCCTCCACCCATATAGACGGCAACGCCTAAAACTTCTTCCAGTTCCCGTAGGGTCATGCCCATTTTGACTAAGGTTCGAACATGAAAACCGATACAACCATCACAACGTGCCGCCACACCAATCGCCAAGGCAATTAACTCCTTGGTTTTCGGATCAATCACGCCATCACGCATAGCAGTCTGTGACAATTGGTTAAAACTTTTCATTAAATCAGGCGAATCCTGACTTAAAGTTCTTAAACTGCCCGAAATGTTCTGGGTTAATTCTTTGTATTTCATTGCTTCACCTCAAATAAAGAAATCAGCATTCATTTATATATTCAATAGCTTATTTTTCTACCGGATAGCCCTGTTCCAGCCAGGCCTGGTAACCACCCTGAACCGACTTGACCTGGGTAAAACCCATATTCTGTAAGGTATCGGTTGCCAGTGCTGAACGTCCACCCGTACCACAAATCAAATAAATCGGCTGATCTTTAAGATGTTCCAGTGCCTGCTGGGTATCACAATGATGACTGGCTAAGGGATGCTGGTGAATTCGCATTTCCAAAATACCACGTGGATAATTCACCGCCCGGTCTATCGCTGCTGCTTGGAATTCATCTGGTTCCCGAACATCAATCAGTATGGTTTTATGGTTTTGCATCGCCTCAAACAATTCATTTACGCTGACTTCCTGAATCCGGATTTTTGCATTCCGGATCAATTGCTCTGCAGTTTTCATCATTTTCATTCTTCCTCGGCCATTAAAACGATATTCACATTGCATAAACGATGCTCAGGGAGATTAAAGCGCTTTAGTTTAGGTACTTAATCGTCTGTTTTAGCCCATGAGCGCTGAATAGATTAAATACATAGCTACCCCAACCACGGTTGTGGCAAATATTTTCTGTACCTTGTTACTGTCAATCCGATGCATCAGACTGCGTCCAATGAACATCCCGACAATACAGGCCAGGACAAAGGCCAGTGTGACCGAAACAGGATATTGAAAGCCCTCCAGTACGTGTGCAGAAATGCTGACCCCACCAATCAGGAAAATAATCATGAGAGAGGTCGCCACGATGCTGCGCATATCGAGATCGGTGAATTTACGCAGGGCTGGAACAATAACAAAACCACCCCCAACGCCAAGCAGACCCGTTAATAAACCTGCCACTACACCAATACCAGCCAGAAAGGAGGCCGTTTTCACATTCCAGATCAGACGACCGGTCGTTTGATTGACCTTGCACGGTGCATTACCATGATCATGGACTTTATTAAAGAAGATCCGGTAAGCAACAATCAGCATGACCAGACTGAAAGCCAGCGTCAGCCAGACTGGAGAAACGATATCAGCCAGATGCACGCCATAACGGGCTGAAGGAATACTGATCAGCGCGATCCAGAGCGCAGCGCGATAACGTACAATACGCTTGAATAAACCTTCGAACGTTCCAACCAAGGCCGACAGCGTGACTGCCAGCAAGCCCACCGGCGCAGCCTGAGCTACCGTCCAACCCTGACTCGCCATCAGTGCCGGTACAGCCAGAATGCCGCCACCAGCACCGGTTAGACCCAGCAAGCCACCAATCGCCAATCCTTCCAGTATTAATGCCCACATCGCCCTCTCCCTTATCCACAAAAATGATTCAATAAAGGTTGAACTTTTTGTTGAATCACGACACAAGCTTATTTGAAGTAGTTAAGAGGAAGCTTGAGGTAAGAAACACCATTTGGTTCTGGCTCAGGAAACTGCCCTGCTTTCATATTGATCTGAATCGCCGGTAGAATCAGTTTAGGCATACTCAGTCCTGAATCCCGCTGGTTGCGCATCTGAGCAAATTCAGCTTTACTGATTCCCTGATGAATATGAATATTCTGTGTCTTTTGTGTCTGTATATCAGATTCACACACATAGGATTCACGTGTTTCAGGCAAATAGTCATGACATAAAAAGACCCGGGTATCTTCTGGCAACTGAAACAGGCTTTGTACCGAATCATAAAGCTGTTCTGCACTGCCACGCGGAAAGTCACAACGTGCTGTACCATAATCTGGCATAAACAGGGTATCACCCACAAAAACCGCATCACCAATCACATAACTCAGGCAAGCAGGCGTATGTCCCGGTGTTGGAATGTTATAGGCTTTCAATGTTCCGATTTGGAACGACTCATGATCTTCAAATAAATAATCAAAGAGCTGCTGGGCATTCCATTGTTTAATATCCAGATGATAAATCGCGCCAAAAGTTTGCTGAACAATACCAATTTTCTGGCTCATGGCAATCTTGCCACCTAACTCAGCTTTGAGGTATTGCGCTGCAGTCAGATGATCAGCATGGACATGGGTTTCCAGAATCCACTCGACCGTTAAACCCTGCTCTTTAATATAGGCAATAATTTTATCGGCATGAATAGTTGAGGTACTTGCTGATGCCGGATCGTAATCCAGAACGCTATCAATAATGGCGCAGGCTTTGGTTGCAGGATCACGTACAACATAACTGAAGGTATTGGTATCTTCGTGAAAAAAATCTTTTACTATAGGTAAGTTTGACATCGTTAAGCTCCTGACCATTTACGGTGAATCCATACACCCACCAGCATTGCTACAATAAAATAGAGCACTTGATAGTGGCCCAAACCGATCAAGGTGAAACTTGGCGCCGGACAGATGCCGGCAATGCCCCAACCTGCACCAAATAAAACCGCACCTGTGATCAGTTTTTTATCTATCTGATTATTTTTAGGTAAATCAATAGGGTCATTAAATACTGTTTTCGGTTGCGCCGTACGTAATGCTTTCTGGAAGGGAATAAAGGCCACCGCAATCGCGCCCATCATGACAAAGGCCAGACTGGCATCCCAATCGCCAAACAGATCCAGGAAATCGAGTACTTTTTCCGGATTGGACATGCCTGATACCATCAATCCCACAGAGAACAGCGCACCAAATAAAAAGGCAAACACATTTTTCATTTTAGAATGCTCCTGTGATATGACGGATAATATAAACAGCGACAAAACCTGCAAACATGAAAGTCATGGTCGCGATGATAGAACGCTTAGACAGGCGACTGATGCCACAAATTCCGTGACCACTGGTACAGCCCGAACCTAAGCGTGTCCCAAAGCCCACTAGCAGACCTGCCACAATCATCATCAGTGGGCTGGCATTCAATTCGATTTCAGGTTGTACAAACAGACCATAAATAAACGGTGTGAGGATCAAGCCTAATAAAAACCAGATTGCAGGCGTTTTAAACATGGTTTTTGAGTTTAATACTTGCCCAATCAAACCACTGATTCCTGCAATACGGCCATTGACGTAAAGATAACCAACTACGGAAAGCCCGAGCATTAAGCCGCCAATAAATGCGATGAGGAAGTCATGCATGATGAATTAATCCCTATACAATATACTTTTTTATATTATATAATAAAAAATATTAATCAAGCAGTTTTATGGTAAATTATGTAAACTGCACGGGCTACATCAAAAGTTGTGAGGACATTTATGGATATGATTGCTGAAAATGCCAAAATTGATTTTTCTCAAGTCGATTTCGTCAGCCAATGCCTAAAAGTTTTGGCCAATCCTGATCGTCTGAAAATCTTATGTGTCCTGGTCGATGGGGAAATGAATGTTCAGGAAATTGAAGAATCTACTGACATTCATCAACCTACACTTTCACAACAGCTGACTGTATTGCGTAAGGCCGACATGGTTGGCACCCGACGTGAGGGCAAGCAGATTTTCTATCGTCTGAGTGATCCCAAGGTCTTGAGCCTGATGCAAAAGCTGTACGAGCTGTATTGCGCCTAGCCCTCCTCTTAATGCAACCAAAAAGAAATGATCAGAAGCAGCCCGCTAAAAGCAGTAAACAGGTTTAGCCATACAGGATGCTGGGTATAATAACCTTCAATAAATTCCGGCGGTCCCAGTGATGTCCATCCCCCTCGATATTGCAGGATTGAGGCGATATTCACCAACATGCAAAACACAATCACCGCAATCCCCATCCACTGTGCATAGGCTATTTTTTATGCATAACGTTCATGATCGACTAATTACAATAGCCGGTTGGATTTTTCAATCACAAAACCAAATGCAATTAATGTCAGACCATTCCGGTTCCCTGCCAGAGCGGTTCATTCCAAAGCAAACAATACCCGTGGATGATCCAAAGTGGACATATCTCATCCGATCTTATTGTTCAAAAATTTCTTTGACGTCCATCGCCAGGCCTTGAGTAGATTTAAATTCACCCTGGTTATTTTTCCAGGCCATCGACGGTGTGGAGAAAAAGCCGTATTTCCCCATTAGGGCCTGGTTGGCATCAATTTTTGCAGCAATTTCTGCAGGAATCTTTGCCATTTTCTTGAGCTGCTTTTTGCCTTTATTCTTGTTTATATCATTAAAAACTGCTGCTGGATTTTTCGACATTAACAATGTTGCCACCTGACCACGGCTTTCTTCACGGATCACACCGACCTGAATATGACGCAGCTGTACCTTGCCTGATTCGACCCAAGGCCGGGCCGCCTGCCAGAATTTATAGCAATATGGACAATTCGGATCGGAAAAGACATAAACCACTCGTGGTGCATCCGGCTTGCCATCCTGAATCCAGGTCGATTTTTCCAGGGTTTTCCAGACATCATCCAATACCGCTTTTTTCATATGCTTTTCAATCTGCTCATTGGACAGGCTTTTCCCTTGCGCATCAAACAGTTCGCCCTTGATATAATATTTGTCATCGTTGGAGATAAATACTGTATTGGAGTACTGGTCTTCATGCCCCACCCAACCGGTCATTCCTTGCGGTGCCGGAATCTGTTTTACAAACACAAAACCCTGTTTTTCAATATTCTGTTTAATATTCGCCTGCGTGTGCATGCTCATGATCAGGAACATGCCTGCACCCAGTACCCGGTAAATTCTGTTCATACTAAGTCCTTCCGTTTTTTTAAGGTTGATCTGAAATTCTGTTTAAATATTGCTGCAACATGGCCGGACTGAGTTCCCCCATATGCCGCTCGACCAGCTGGCCTTGAGCATTAAAAAACAGCGTCGTTGGCAGGCCAAAACTATTCAGCTGCTGTGGCAGTTCACCATATGGGTCCAGCAGGACATGTTTAAATTGAAACTGATGTTTTCTTAAATAGGCATTTACGGTGGCTACCTCCTCACCCTGATTCAGCATGACAAAATTCACTTGAGGATGCTGCTTGGCTGCTTTGGCCAATACCGGCATTTCGCGATGACACGGCGGACACCAGCTCGCCCACAAATTAATTACCGTGGGCTGGCCAATGAATTGGCTGAGTGGAATCTTGTCTGTACCCAGACGTTCCTGTTCTAGTCCAGCAAAGGCTAGATCAGGAAACGCTGCTTCAGTTTTTAGACTGGATTTGAACGCGAGCCCAAGCCCGACCCAGAGTACAAAGATGATCAGCAAGATGGCTTTGAATCGGGTCTGCAACTGTCTGTTGCGAATGACATACCATAAAGTACCTATCAGCACCCCGCCCCATAAATGAAAACCTTTGTCCTGGATTTTCAGTATGTCGATGGGGGCTACAAAATACAGCTCGGCATTGAGTAGAACGAAAACAAGACGTGCACCCAGCATCCCTAGCAGAAAACTGCTCCAGAGCAAATCCTGACTTTGTCCAAGCAGCTGTTTAGACCATGAATACTTTCTGGCTAATCCAAACAGGACGGCAGATAACAGCATCAAGCCAGTGGCAACAATCATGAGTGTCCAGGGCAACATCAAAGGTCCCAGATGCAGCGCATCACTGGAAATCATCATGGTTGCTCCCCTTGTAGTTGCTGCAATGTGCCTAGTAAATGTGCCGCACTAAAGCTTCCGGTCAAGCGCAACTCACGCTGCTCCTGATGCGCTGCATTTAAAAATATAAAGGTGGGTGGACCGAGGATTTGCCATTCTTTTAGCAGCTCATCCTGACTTGGATGATAGTGGGTCAGGTCTAATTTGATACGAACCACATTTTGTAAAGCCGTCTGGACATCACTACGTGGAATCACTTCCTTTTCAATCGGTTGACAGGCCACACACCAGTCCGCATACACATCAATTACCACTGGCTGTGCAGGATGTTTGGCTAAAACCTGTTGCAATTCTGCGGCTGTACTGACCTTCTGCCATTCAAGCCGTGATTCCACATGGGCGACCTGTACCTGACTCCAGACATGATAGAGCTGCATGCCTCCTGCAAAGACCAGTAAACCACTGAGCAGCATCAGGACTATTTTCGATACAGACCGATGCACATGGGGCAGCATCTTGAACAAGAAGTAGCCTGAACAGGTGATCAGTACTACACCCAAAAGGCTCAGGTATAAAATGCCGGGCAATAGGGGGCGGGCAAAATACAAGGCCAGGGCCAGCATGACAAAGCCAAAACTAAACTTCAGGCGATCCATCCAGATGCCAGGTTTGGGTAAAAGATGGGACCCAAATACAGCTGCGATAAATAGTGGCAAGCCCAGCCCAAGGCCTAAGACAAACAGATAGCTGGCACCCAAAATCGGTTGATTAAGCTGAGACACATAGATTAAGGCACCGGCCAACGGTGCACTCATACATGGCCCGACAATCAGTGCCGCGATCATGCCCATGAGACCAGCACCAATCAGCGTGCCACCCTTCTGCTTTTGCTGCCATTGATCCAGCCGCTGTAACATGCCTTGAGGTAAGGACAGCTGAAATACTCCGAACAGATTAAGCGCGAACAAAACAAACAGAATGCTGAAAATACTGATGAATATCGGACTTTGAAACCAGCGCTGAAAACTGTAACCGAGCTGTGCCACAGCAAGTCCTATGACCGCATAGACCAGTGCCATACCCAAAACAAAGACCAGCGCAATCAGTGCAGCACGGTAGCCCCGGTGCTGCTGAACCAGAATTCCCGTTAAAATTGGAATTAAAGGTAAAGAACACGGTAAAAATGCCAGCAGAATGCCAAGCCCGAGAAAAATCAGAGCATTAATCAACAGACCTTGTTTCGACAGCAAACTTAAAAAATACTGGTCATTGTTCCACTGGTCATTCATGCCTGCTGATGAAGTTTGATTTTTAGGGTCTGTAATAAGCTGGTCGTTTTTCTCTGTTAATTCCACCTCAGGCTGCACGACAGGGTCGGAAACTGCAGCGACTTGCACTTTCTCCACCTTTTCTTCAGCCAGTGCTTGATCTGTACTTTGAGTTTGCCCTATAGCTTGGAGCTCATCTTTCTGAGTAGTCAAAATCTTTTCGTTTGCTTCTGGCTGTGTAGTGCTGGCCAGCAGCTTTTGAGGCTTGCTCAAGTTTTGCGCTGGAAATAAACCATCTGCATCAGTTTTTACTGTGGTGCGTTGCACCGGATAACATAAACCGCTTTCTGCACAGCCCTGCCACTGCACCGCAAACTGCTGGTTGGGCTGGACATTCATATTGGTTTTGACTTGCCCATAATGCACCTGAGTCAAACCGAAATTGGGATCATCTTTGTCTTCAGGTTTGGGCAATGCCAACTTGACTGGGGTCTGCTGATGAGACACTTTAAGCTGGTCATGATACAGATAATAACCCTCTGCGATTTTCCAGCTAAGCTCTGCCTGATCCTGACTTGTAGAAACCACCTGAAACTGAAAAGCCTGATCCGGTGGTAAAAAGTCTGCATGTGCAGTTCCCGTCATGATTCCACCGCCGATCACGGCACCCAATATCCACTTCAACATCCAGCTGATCTCCTCCTGTTAGGACTGCATTATTGAAAAACTAAAATTAAGACAACATTAACAGCCCAAATCATTTATAAAATAATGGCAGTTTGATCAGGATGTTCTATGTTTATTGTATTGGTTGAGGATGATCCCTATATCGCACAGAGCATTTGTGCTGCTCTGAACTATCTGAATATTTCAGTGGAGCATGTCAGTCACGCACGTGCTGCAGATTATTTTATCCGGCATAGTGCTGTCGATTTGTGTTTACTGGATTTAGGCCTGCCGGATCAGGATGGCCTGGACTTGCTGCACAGCTGGCGACGCGACCAGATTGATCTCCCGGTACTGGTATTGACGGCACGGCTGCGGACCGATCAGTGTGTTCAGGCCCTGAATGCCGGTGCCGATGACTACCTGACCAAACCCTTTGAGCTGGAGGAACTGATTGCCCGGATTCATGCCCTCACCCGTCGCCACCGCGGCTTTGCCTCGAATACACTGCAATTTGATGACCTGGTTCTGAATCGGGATACCCAGACTGTGACCTACCAAGACCAGGCCGTGAGTTTATCTCGCCGTGAATTCAGCCTGCTGGAAACCCTGATGAGCCACCCCAACCAGATCCTGAAAAATGAACAGCTTATTGACAAGCTCTATGGTTTTCAGGACGCTATCGAGAGCAATGCCCTGAATGTACACATTTATCACCTGAGACAAAAACTACATCCAGACTTGATTCAGACCGTTCGTGGTGTGGGCTATATTTTCAAACCGTTTGAGCATCGTCATGTTTAAGCACAGCTTGAAATGGCGTTTGGCCATGAGTCTTTTGGCCGTGTTTATTGTGCTGTGGAGTGCGGTATTTTCATGGCTGTATATTGACCTGAAACAACGTTTACAAGACACGCTGGATCAACGCCTATCGGCATCTGCGCAAATGGTTGCCCGGCTGATTCAGCAGCTACCGCTGGATAGTCTGGGGGATGCAACCTTATCCAAATTAGCCAAGAATGATGATGCAAACCAGTTAATTGCCTGTGAAGTCTCTCTTTTTAGCTCTGACATTTCGTTAGATAATCAGGTCATTGCCAAAACACGCGGTGCCCCCCAAAATTTAAGCCAGCGACCAGAAGGATTCAGCACCTGGCAGCAGGGTGATACGGAATGGCGCAGTTATGTCCTGCGTCGTGGTGATATTCAGGTGGTGGCGGCAGAACGTATGTTCTTGAGGGATACCTTACTACAGCAGATTCTACAGTCCGTACTGGTTCCCTTGGTCTTCTCACTGCTAATCTGTATTGCCCTGATCATCTTTATTATCCGCAGACAGTTCCGGTCTTTGGATCAGCTCAGTCAATACCTGAACCAGAAAAACCTTAGCTATTCAGAGGCGGCAGATTTTTTAATGCAGCTCAAGCCTGCAAGCATTCCCCAAGAAGTACAGCCTTTTGTCAACAATTCCACGCAGTTGATTCAGAAACTCAATGACAGTCTGCAACAGGAGAAAGCCTTTAGTGCCTATGCTGCACATGAATTACGCAGTCCCCTGACCGCAATTAAAACCCATGTACAACTGGCACAGCTGATCGGTCAGCAGCAGAACCTGCCTGAATCCATTCAGCACAATTTGCAGCAGGCCAATGAGAGTATCCGGCGTTATACACTATTACTCGAGCAGCTTTTATTGCTGACCCAATCAGAAAACAGTCTCCAGGAAATGACTGAGGCCATCTGGCTTCGCCCCACACTTGAGAAAGTTCTTGCAGACTTAGGTACACGCTATCCAGAAATGAACAAAAAAATACAGGTGAAATGGGAAAGTCTAGGCGAAATTCAGCTACCTGAATTTGTGCTGTATACCGTACTGAAAAATCTGCTTGAGAATGCACTGCTGCATGCACAGGCTGAACAGATTTGGATTTCCATGCAGTCTGGTTGCCTGGTGATTGAAGATAATGGCCAGCAACTTACAGCAGAAGATATTCAACATTTAGGACAACGCTTCTGGCGCAAATCTGCTCAGCAGCATGGCCATGGTTTAGGACTGGCATTAACTGCTAACCTGTTAAAACAATATGGCTATCAGCTCTCTTTCAATGCCCGTCGACCCTATGGTGGGCTCAGCATTGAAATAAAGTACGGCGTGTCTAAGCGTGACATGCAAGCTTAGGGATATCCAGCCATACGGCTGTTGGAAAATACCGGGTCAGATACTCCTTTAAATATTGAATGGTATCCATCGCAATCGTTTGATCCTGGTGGTCATCAGCATGGTTAAATGCCACAGCATAAAGCGTGACTTCACGTTGTTTGAGTAGCTCCAGACTCAGTAGAGTATGATTAATACTGCCCAGACGGCCTGAAGTCACCAGAATGACAGGGTAGTGATGCGCTGCAATATAATTGATCGTCAGCATGTCCCGGGTCAGCGGCACCATTAATCCACCCGCTCCTTCAAGCAGAACCCGGTCATAACGCTCGGCCAGTATAGTGGCTGCCTGCTGAATTTTTTCGAAATCGATTGAACGCCGATCCAGTTCAGATGCCAGATGCGGTGAGGCCGGATAGCTAAAGATTTCTGGCATGGTCAGCTTGCCACCTGAGTGCAACTTAATTTAAAAAATAATTGAGGATGTTGTTAAATAAGCTCAAAAAAATAGAAGTGATTACTGGTACGCTTTCACAAGTCCCTTTTTGCTCCGTTCTATATGATAAATCCCGGTCATTGCACTGAATCACTGCTAAAATCTTTTCTTCTATTTGAGTAATGGCCTGCCATACTTAGGCTATTTAGCATACAAAATAAATAAGGAGGCATCATGCCTCTTTGAGCTGTTACTATTTACTTTCTTTTTCCGTTGGCATAAGTCAATCGATTGCTTTTAGACACTATATGGCTGGCAAAATTCCTGTAAATCGAAGGAGTCTTTCAACTGACATAAGCGCTGATACCTTCAGTTAAATCCATGAACTGAGATGCCTCCAGATAATCATTCACTGCTGTAACATGATCCCATCCTGTCCCGGATCACATCACGGGCTGTTTTTAAAACTCCACATAAAACTTTTCAATCAACTGCTGTGTTCTAATCAGCAGATGTTTAAACACATTATCCCGTTCAAATAGCTTCACCTTATAATTTGGCGAGTCTTTAAGTTCTTCCTTGCGCAACAAATGCTTGGAGAACTCGTAATATTCCAGTACATTTTTTATCGTCTCTGGCTTCAAATTCTCCCTCTATGATGCCAGTCAAGGTATTGGCAATATTCCAGATTTTTTGTAGCTGTTGCACCTGGGCATGATTATGACAGTCCAAATCACGAACTCATTAATCCAGTGATTTCGCCTAAAATTTTCAATCATGCCATCGTAAGAAGGTGGCAAAAGACATAGTTTTTCGTGGGATTATGGCGTGAATAATAGTAAGTTTTTGACCCCAAGAAAAAAGTGTAGCAACTTACTACACTTTTTAGATATTCAGAATTTAGGTATTTTCACTTGTATTTTAGACAAGATGTAGCAAGTCCGAACTGCGACATTTTCCCAATGAGCGCCCGCTAATCTCACTAAAAAGATGTACCAGAAATATTCTAGTTATTTGCGAAAAATGTCAGACATGCAAAAAAAATCATTCACTCGGAATGTTTTTCAATGCGCTGTAGCAATTTGCTACACTTTTTAAATAATTTCTTTACCAAAAATCTCATTCAAACGCTCGCGATTTTCCTGAACAAAAGTCGGATCATTTTTGAGCTTATATTTCATCTCTTTCTTGAAATCATTCATGGATGCACCGGCCACAGCAAAATCCATTTGAAACATAATATCGTTCACAATAACATTCGCCTGAGAATCGGTTAAACAGCCTTCGATCTTAAACCACTTGCTGAACTGCGTATAATTCGGATCATTGGCATAGATATACCAGGAACGTACGGTCATATCAAACTTTGCCCCCAACTCTTTCACGATGGCATTATCATCAAAATCTACATCCAAATAGATTTGAGTCTTTTCGTTAAATTGCGGGAGAGCCGCTTCAGTATCTCCACTCATAATTTTAAACCGCACACCCACAATAGGACGGCCTTTCTTAATGGTGTCATATTCTAGTTGCAGACTGGTTTTAGTATTAATTTCTTCAACAATTTTATCCAGAATATAACGCCTAAAATCTACCCAGCGGTCATATTTTTTTTCACCGATGTCAATCAACGCTTTTAAATTCTCTAAGGTGAGCTCAACTTCATAGGTGTCGAGATTCGCATACTTAAATTCATTTTTAACAATATAAGAATATAGACTCATACTTGTGACAGAGTCTAAAGCAAATAAATCTTTCAACTGGTAAGTGGTAAAATTCCCACTGGCCAGACGGGTGAAGTAAGGCAGCACTTCACTGGTAAAGCGAATCTGCAAGGCATTTTTGGCATCATCTTCCCAGCGCAGTTCCCGGATAATCGGTACCACAGAATGGACTTTTTTTACTTTACGCTTGACGTCATCTACAGGCTCTTCAATTACAAAATGAGCAACCCGAGATGAAAGTTCCCTATAAATCCGGTCAATAGCCACATTAATGGAATTCTTCTTATTGAGTCCTAACAATTCCCCCAAATCTTCTTTATGCAGATAGATATAGGTTTTCTCGGTAATTTCACGATCTTGGTTATTTTTTTCACCATAGTTTGCAACCGCCATTGCATAAAGCAGTGCCTTATATTCATTAGAAGACAATTCAATAGGGCGAATTAAGCGGTTACTGGTACTCACCACTCCATTCTGTCGAATATTGCCGATACAATAAGGTAAATATTCTATTTCTTGTTTTTCGTTAAAATCGCTCATAAGTGAAAAATTAAAAGTTATTCCCCCTATTTATACATAAAAGTGGAATAACATTCAACATCTTCACCTTACAGATTCACTTTAAGTGCTTATCCCTTTAAAAGGATGTGCTAAAGATCAAGAGTGGAAAGCATGTCATCATTTTTTTAGATTTAGCCTAATCCTTAACCCAAAGGTGGAAACTTTGAAAAAATTTCCACTTATTAGTGACAAGCTTTCCACTTTTATCAACTGAGAAGAGCTTAAATCGTTTTCTTTGCATTTTTTTGTGGCCAAAAATACCGTTATAAGTGAAAAAATCATTTGGTTTAGCACTTTTCAGTGACAAAGCTTCCACCTTTAGAGAGAATCAAGTACTAAATCGGACTTTTTTTTGCAATTTTTAAAGGGAAAACATAACTTATCCACAAGTATAAAAATAAGCGTGACAAGTCTTCCACCTTTAAAGTCAGATCATGATACTTATCAACAGATTAAAGTTTTGAATTTAAATATTTTTATAACTTAATTTCATGTTTTTTTTTAAACCAGTGACAAGTCTTCCACCATAGTGACAAGTCTTCCACCTTTCAGTGACAACTCTTCCACCTTTCAGTGACAAGTCTTCCACCTTTCAGTGACAACTCTTCCACCTTTCAGTGACAAACCTTCCACTTTTCGGTGACAAACCCTCCACCTTTAAAGACGTAAGATATTGTTTTAAAAAGGGAAAAATTGTCCTAATTATAATTACTTAATTATATTAATTAATACTAATTATAATTAGCTAGCTATATTTTATATAAAACTTTAATTTGTTTTCTTTGTTAGCCGATATTGATTCGTACTTTAATATCATTCAAATAAAGTGTAGCAAGTTGCTACAAGTTCCACTATATTAGGATCATTCGAATGGGGTCTGATATGACAAATAAATCGACTAAAATTATTGCTGTAGCAAACCATAAAGGTGGTTGCGGGAAGACCACCACGGTTGTTCATCTGGCTGCAGAGCTAGCAGACTTGGGGCATAAAGTATTGGTGATTGATTTAGATCCACAAGCCAATGCAAGTTTACATATCGGATTAAGACATCCGAGTGAGGTTGAAACCACTTCTGCTGAATTACTGGTAGGTGATTTGAACCTATTGTCTGATGCCTTACAAGAAGAAACCAATTTTAAAAATGTTTCTTTAATTTATGGTTCACTTACTTTAGGTAAAACAGAAGACCAACTTAAAGATGATGCCCCAAGACCCTCTGAAGAGCTCTCTAACAAGTTGGAATTATTAAACGGATTATATGATTTCATCCTGATTGACTGTCCTCCAAGCCTAAAACTTCTGACCAGTAATGCCTTGGCTGCATCTACCCATGTTATGGTGCCGATTGAATCCGGTTCACAATATGGCCTATATGGTGTCACTGACTTAATTAACCATTTAAGTAAAATAAGACGGGTCAATCCCGAATTGAAACTGTTAGGTGCTTTGCTGATTAAACATGATGAACGTCAAAACGTCTGTAAACTGATACGAGATGAAGCTTTAAGCCAGGTCGGCGAATTGTTAAAAACGACCATTCCAATGAGTACGAAAGTCAATCAAGCAGCAATTTTACAACAGCCATTGTTGCGCGTAGATAAAAATTCTAAAGTTCGTAAAGCGTTCCAAGATTTAGCGAAAGAAATCATCAATCGTGTTGAATAAAGGCACTCTGAGAATCCTATGGTAAGTACAAAAGAATTGTTGGCACAACGTCTTCAGCAAAATACTCAAAAGCATCAACAAGCTCAGCAAGAGCATGTCAACGATGTGAAAGAATTACGTCGTAATGTCCAAATTACAGACATTCAACCTAGTCCCAATCAGCCACGAAAAATATTCAATCAGCAAGATATTGAAGATTTAGCAGCCTCGATTGAGGAGATTGGATTATTGCAGCCGATTGCAGTTCGGCGAGTACAGGACAAATATGAGTTAATTGCAGGTGAACGACGCTTGAAAGCGCATCAAATTCTCAATAAAAACACCATTGAAGTGATTGTCATCGATGCATCAGATGAAGAAGTTGCACTGTTAACCTTGGCTGAGAATTTAAAACGGGAAGACTTAACAGATTATGAAATTTATGTCGGTCTGAGTTCTCTGGATGAGAAATTAAAAAAGAACAAGCAAAAGCTGGCAAAATCATTAGGCATGAATCGAGAGGATATGTATAAATATCTATCTTTCGAAAAATTACCGAAAGAACTGATTGCCGATTTAGAACAACAACCGACATTGTTGGCACGCACTGCCGCCACAGCTGTGAAAAAGTTTCTTTCAGATTATGAAGAGAATTACAGTAATGCTAAAAAAGCACTGCTAGAAGCTTGGGCGAAATTACTGAAAAAAGAAGTTGAGCAAACAAAACTGGCCTTATTGGCAGAAAAAATTTTAAAGTCGAAAGAAAACAAAGAGCCAATTAAAACGTCAATCGTGCATAAAATTGAATATGATGGAAAAGTCGCAGGGAATATTAAGTTTGATCACAACATTTTAAAAGTGTCATTAAAAATGAGTGAATTTGATGAGCAAAATTTACAAGAGCTGGAAAATTTGCTGAAAAAAATGCTGAAAAAATAAAATGAAGGCACTGTAGCAACTTGCTACAGTGCTTTGTTCAATTGAAATTTCGCCGATTTTTATACTTTTTGAATTTATATGCTATAAATATTGCTTGTTTTTTACTCGAGAATAAAAAATGTTAATTCAATTAAAAAAAGATTTTTTCCTTAACGCTGATCATATTGTTTCGGCAGAAATTATCCCACTTGAATCGAATGCTTTTTCAGTCGTGATTAAAAGCTCCTCGACAAATCAGGGAAATAAAGGGACGATCAATATTGATTTTGAGGATTATGATGCAGCCCGTACATTGATCAATAAAATCAAAAAAGCACTTAAATAAATTTCTGACCGTATTTGTATGATTGCTGGATCGAGCACTGAATCATAACTTTGATTAGTTGGAGCATAACAGCATACAGCTTAGCTGATAGGGCTGGTTTCATTTATTCTAAATACTCGATGCCTATTCTGCCCAATCATTTGTTCTATTCATCAACCGAATATACTGAAAGTCACAGTAGGGTATTTAGAAAGATGCAAAGCCCTGTTATTATGACTGATGTCCGATTTGGATTTAGCTTTATTGCCCTATTCAGCTCAACATTTTGGAGAGGGTTTAGGCAGTAAATTTAGAATGTTTTTCTAAGTTTTAGAAAGTGATTTTGTAGCATTGGGTTTGCGTATTTATGTTAAATTAAACAGAGTAATACAACCCAAGGTACCTGGGGTCTCAGTTGTTATATAAAATACTTCTATCTTTGAATCTGAATTTACGCAAGCTGATTCTGATTTCAACGATCCTCAGCGTTTCCTTTTTATTTGTGATTAGCCTGTTTATTCTGAATTATGTGGTTAAACAGCAACTAATTCAGAATTCACTCTCTATAAATGAAAAATACGCAGCCAAGATTGCGATGGGGGTGAATCGTGATGTCAGTAATATGTTGCAGGAGTTGCAGTATAGTGCTCAGCAATTAGGGCAAAACTTTTACAATACGCCACTGCGACAGGCTGAAGTCAAACGGCTCAAAAACCAGTCGAATAACTTTAACAGTGTTTTTATGGTGGGCCAGCAAAATCAGATACTTGCTTATGCACCAGTATCATTAGACCTAAAATTCCACACGCCCTATAATACAGCGGGTATTGTTGGATCACTTAAAAGCAAAAAGGCGTATATTTCGGCACCCTATTGGTCAAGCAAAAAAAATCTGGTTGTGTTGATATCACAGCCTATTTACGATGTGAATCAAAATTATAAGGGCTTTATCAGCGGTACGATTTATCTGCAGAAGAATAATTTAATCAGTGAAATGCTGTTCAATCAATTTGATTTCAAAAAAAGTTATATGTATGTGATTGATCAGCAGAACCGTATTATCTTCCATCCAGATTCGAGTCGGATTGGCGAAAAAATTGTAAATAATACTGGTCTTGACTATATCAATGAAAACAAGAAAGGATCCGTCCGTCTAACGAATAGCTTGGGGATTGATAACCTGGCCGGTTTTGCACATGTTCCCAGTGTGAACTGGATTGTGGTTTCACAGCAACCTACGGATGAACTTCTTAAACAGGCCAATGAATTAATTTTAAAAGTTTCTATTGGCATATTTATCTTTTATCTGTTTATTTTCTTTATCGTCTGGCGGATGTCGCTATTTATTTCTTCGCCGCTGAATCGTTTGGCGAAAATGGCCAGTATGTTAAATCGAAATGATATTCAGGATAAAATCAGTCAGGTTGATCCCTGGTATTTTGAGGTATTCAAGTTTAGGGCCTCGCTACTTTTGAGCTCCAAAACATTTAATAACAAGATCTCAGAATTACGCCAACATATCAATATTGACCCCTTGACTGGCCTTTATAACCGTCGTGGCATGCAATATCTTCTGGATGAATTAATCAGTACGGGTACTCATTTTGCGGTACTCGCTATCGATATTGATTTCTTTAAAAAGATCAACGATAGCTATGGACATGACCGCGGAGATGAGGTTTTAAAGCGATTGGCTTTTTTAATGCAGAAAAATTTCAGAAGTCATGATCTCTGCTGTCGCACTGGTGGGGAAGAGTTTATCGTATTGATGATGACCTCCGATATTCGTGTTGCTTTCAATGCAGCAGCACGTCTCAGAACGAGTATGCAAGTGAGTCAAATTGAAGGAATCAAAGAAGTTACCATTTCCGTGGGTATCGCATTCTGGCCGAGAGATTCAGTAAGCGTCAAACAGGTTTTTAAAATGGCAGATAATAAGCTGTATGAAGCGAAAAATAATGGGCGGAACTGTGTTCGTATGACGCAAAAATTAGCCAAGTAAAATGTCGGCACAAACAGGCTTGATTTTTTAAATCTTTTTCTGCTCAAGCATGTTCAGCACAGTGACCTTGCGGAGTTACATGAGCTTTAATCGAGATCAGCTTCAGTCTGTGCCCGAGCATGCACTGGTAAAATTTGGCATATTGGTCTGTCTGGGGAGCTTTAATGGATAAATAAAGTGAATTAAGCACGACAATTCATGTCCTTTTCCACCTTTTTACTGCTGCATGTTTTAGAATTTTAGGTAAAATCATTTTATTAATGATTTACTTATTTGGAATTCTATAACAATGACCCAGGTGCAACTGCAACAGCTACAAAAACAACTCTGGAATATTGCCAATACGTTACGTGGCACGATGGGTGCAGATGAATTCCGTGATTACATCCTCGGCTTTATTTTCTTTAAATATTTATCGGAAAAGTCGGTTAATTTTGCTAATGAATTGCTGGATGGCGAAGACATCAGCTTTTTAGAGCTGGATGAAAACAATCCTGAGCATGTGCCTTATATCGAAGAAATCAAAAAGAATGCCATTGCAGAAGTCGGTTATGCACTCACGCCAAAACAACTATTCCATACCCTAGCTGAGCGGGGCCGTCAGGGCGAATTCATTCTGGATGATTTAACTGCGACCTTAAAATCGATTGAACAAAGCACTTTGGGCACCGACTCTGCCGATGACTTTGCCAACCTGTTTGAAGATCTGGATCTGAACTCGACCAAGCTCGGCAATAATGCCAGCGACCGTAATGCACTGGTGGCGAAAGTCCTGAGTCATCTGGATGATATTGATTTTGATATTTCCAATACCGAAGCCGATGTACTCGGTGATGCCTACGAATACCTGATTGGCGAGTTTGCATCAGGCGCGGGCAAAAAAGCCGGTGAGTTCTATACCCCGCAAACCGTATCGACTTTACTGGCCAAGATTGTCACCCAAGGCAAGGAGCGTTTACGTTCAGTCTATGATCCGACCTGCGGTTCAGGGTCGTTGTTGCTGCGGGTGAAACGTGAAGTCAAAGACGTGGATATGATTTACGGTCAGGAGATGAACCGTACCACCTATAACTTGGCGCGTATGAACATGATTCTGCATGATGTGCATTTTGCCAAGTTCGACATCAAACAGGAAAACACTTTAACCCGTCCGCAGCATCTGGATAAAAAGTTTGATGCGGTGGTGGCCAATCCGCCATTTTCAGCCAACTGGTCAGCCGATCCATTATTTTTACAGGATGAACGCTTTGCTGCTTATGGCAAACTGGCGCCAAGTTCCAAAGCCGATATGGCTTTTGTGCAGCACATGCTGTATCAACTGGATGACAACGGCACTATGGCGGTGGTGTTACCGCATGGCGTGTTATTCCGTGGTTCCAGTGAGGGCGTGATTCGTCAGTACCTGATTGAACAGTTGAATGTGGTGGATACCATTATTGGTCTACCGGCCAATATTTTCTATGGCACCTCGATTCCGACCTGTATTCTGGTACTGAAGAAAAACCGTGAGCATAGCGGCAATATTCTGTTTATTGATGCCAGCAACGATTTTGAAAAGCAGAAGAATCAAAACAAGCTGTTGCCTGAGCATTTGGACAATATTATTGCGGCTTTTGAAAAGCGTCAGAATATTGAGAAATATGCACATGTAGCAACTTTACAACAAGTTAAAGACAATGATTACAACCTGAATATTCCACGTTATGTGGATACCTTTGAAGCGGAAGCCGAAATTGATTTAGATGCGATTGCAAAACAGCTTCAAGCTTTGGAACACGACAGCCAAAAAACCGATGCCATCATTGCGGATTTTTGCAAAGAGCTCGGGATTGCTTCGCCTTTTGCGGAGGTGAAGTAATGGCTGCGCCTAAGTTAAGATTTAAAGAGTTTGATGGGGATTGGTGTTTTAGGAAAATAGGTGATATTTCAGAATGTATTGTTCCTGGGCGAAATAAACCTAAATTGTTTGATGGGGATATTCCTTGGGTTACAACACCTGATCTCAAGGATAAAACATATGTATCAGATACTCGAAGTAACTATTATATTTCAGAAGAGGAAGCTAAAAGTGTAGGAAGTAAAATTGTTCCTACAAATTCTGTGATTATGTCTTGTGTAGGTGATTTAGGTTTATTTGCAATTAATACAAAGCCTATTGTAATTAATCAGCAATTACACGCATTTATATTAGATGATCATAAATATAGCTCAATTTTTGTATTAAATGCTCTTTCTAAAAATCAAGACTATATAGAAAGGGTAGCTACTAAAACAGCGTTACCTTACTTAAATAAAGATAACTGCAACTCTATTCCTTTATTTCTGTGTTCTTTTAAAGAACAAACCAAAATCGCTTCTTTTCTATCGAACGTGGATGAAAAGATTAGCCAACTGACCAAAAAACATGAGCTGCTGAGCCAATATAAACAGGGCATGATGCAAAAACTGTTTAGTCAGCAGCTTCGTTTTAAAGCGGATGATGGTAGTGAATTTGAGAAGTGGGAGAAAATAATTTTAAATGATGTGTCAGATGTTAGAGATGGGACACATGATTCACCTAAGTATGTCAGAGATGGCTATGCTCTCATAACATCGAAAAATCTTAAAAATGGTAAATTAGATTTTTCAGATATAAATTATATTTCGAGACAAGATTTTGAAAGTATCAACAAACGTTCAAAAGTTGATATTGGTGACATTATTTTTGGGATGATAGGGACGATCGGGAATCCAGTACTATTAAAGACCGATAACTTTGCAATTAAGAATGTTGCCTTAATTAAACAGAAAAAAGAGCTGTTAAATACTTTTTTAATTCAATATTTAAATACCGACCTATTTGAAAAACAAGTAAGAATTCTCAATGCGGGAAATACTCAAAAATTTTTAGCTTTAGGTCAAATTAGGTCACTCAACATTCTGAAACCTTGCTTAGCTGAACAAACCAAAATCGCCAATTTCTTATCGGCTATTGACCAAAAAATTGAAGTGGTTGTACAGCAAATTGAACAGGCCAAACAGTGGAAAAAAGGCTTGTTGCAGCAAATGTTTGTGTAGGGGATTGAAATGGCAAATTGGTTGGTTACAGTAGATTTTGATGATTTTGAATTAGATAAAGCGTTTGAAGCTTTACCTGTGATTTATTGGAAAAACTCAACTACGAATAAAGACAAAGGTTTACAGCTTAACGATATTGTATATGTGTATGTCACGAAACCCATATCCAAAGTTATGTATCAATTTAAAGTGATTGGGCATGCTGATAAAGCTGAATATCCAATTGCACAAAAAGCATTTTGGAAAGATACGACTCAGCTGGATAGCATTAAAGGGTATGCCATTTTTGAAAAATTAAAAAAAGTAGATAAGGCATCTCTTTCTTATGATTATTTTATTCAACAAGAGTTAATTCCTAACGCACCCATTCAAGGTCGTCGTACAGATCGAGATAAAGCCTCAAATGATCCAATTCGCATTTTTTTAACTCATATTTTTAATGAGTTTAAAACTGATAGTGTGAATACCGACTATCCCGATGAAGCAAATTTAGAAAATTCATTATTTCCTGAAGGTGCGAAAAAAATAGTCCAAGTCAATAGATATGAACGGAACCCTGAAGCAAGAGCGAAGTGCATTGAGATTCATGGTACACGTTGCAAGATATGTGAAATGAGCTTTGCAGAAACTTATGGAGCATTCGCTAAAGATTTTATTCATGTCCATCATATTACGTCATTGAGTGAAATTTCAGATAGCTATGAAGTAAATCCTGAAACTGATTTGATACCTGTATGCCCAAATTGCCATGCAATGTTACATAGACAGGAAAATGGTATCCCGATGAAAGTGGATCGACTGAAATTGTTATTTGAAGTATCAAAAAGTTCAAAAATTTAAATTGTAGTACAACTTCTAAATTAATCACTTGAAAACTTTAGAGAAGTAAATGAATAAGCTTTTAATTGCAGTGCTCATATGTGTGCCGGTGCACAGTCAAGCACAAACTTTTTATTATGATCAACCCGCGACAATAACAGGGAAATTACTAAGAATTAAAAGTCTACACCCTAATCAAGAGGCTTTTGGGGGTAATCAAATTGCCTTGGCTTTAGACCAGCAAGTTAATGTGGATGGTGAAGAAGGTTTAGTCAAAACTAAACTCATTCAATTGGTAGATAATGACCCACGTTATTCTTCTCTATTTAAGAAAGAAGGGAAATCAGTAAAAATAAAATGCAAAGAATTATTTAGATCGTACACTGGACATCACACAACTAAAGTTCTTTGTGTCGTAGACTCGGTTTTCTATAAAAACTAAATTAAATATTTCAGAAATACTATTAAGTCTTAGAGTGATATAGATGGCACATGGTAAAAGTATCAAGCTGTTTTTAACAGATGGGTCTCCAAATGGGATTTTGACAGCTGAAATTATTAATTGGACAGGTCATGTGCTCTCAGCGCCTCGGACTAAACTGTCTGAACTTATTCAAAGAGAAGAGTGTGCAAGAACCGGTGTATATTTCCTCGTTGGTCATGATCCGGAAAACTCATTGCCAAGCGTATATATCGGCGAGTCGGATGATGTAGCCAATCGTCTTAAACAGCATAATCGAACAGAGGAATCTGGAGGCAAAGACTTCTGGGAAAAAGTGTGTCTTGTCACTGGTAAAGATCAAAATATTACCAAGACCCATATCAAATATTTAGAGAGTCGTTTAATTGAAATTGCAAAACGAGGTGGTCAATGTCAATTAATCAATGGAACTTCGCATCAATATAATAGATTACCTGAATCTGATACTGCCGATATGGAGTATTTTCTGGAACAAATACAGGTCGTACTTCCAGTCTTGGGTTTTGATTTCCTCAAAGAAATGAAGAGCCCAAGCCAAAAATCACAAACTATGGCGACAACTATTTCTAGTGAAATTACAGAAGAAACTGAGTTCTATCTTGCAACTAAAGATACAAATGCGAATGCAAAAGTCATTGATGGGGAGTTTTATGTTTTGGCTGGATCTCAAGTAAGAAGAGAGGTTACAGATACAAAGCATACCTATACTAAAAATCTACGTCCTCAGTTATTTGAAAATAACATTATCGATTCAGATACATATACCTTTAATCAAGACTATTTGTTTTCGAGCCCTTCGGCGGCTGGTGGAGTCATTTTGGGTCGAGCAAGTAATGGTCGCAAAGATTGGAGGCAGGTCGGAACAAATATTACCTATGGTCAATGGTTAGAAAATCAGGTTGATAGCGTTGAGCTGAAAGAAGAACTATAGAATCAATCAGCTAAAGAAATATTTTTTGGGGTAAAAATGACAATACAAAGCGAATACCAACTGATTGGCAAGCTACATCAAGTAGGTAATAACTAAACTTAGTTATTTTTAGCTAATTTTAGTTATTTTATTGAATAAGTAATTGTTAAATATAGGGTTAATTAAGAGAAAATAATGACAGTACAAAGCGAATACCAACTTGAAAATGAACTGATTGGCCAGCTCAAACAACTGGGTTATGCCTCAGTCACGCTTAAGGACGAAAGCCAGCTACTGTCTAACCTGAAAACCCAGATTGAACGGGCCAATGGACTAGCACCACTGTCTGAAACTGAGTGGAAACAGGTCATCAGTTTTCTGAATACCGGCACGGTCTTTGAACGTGCCAAGAATCTACGCGATCTGTTCCCAGTCAAATTTGATGATGGCACCAGCAAGCACATCTTTTTTCTCTCGGATGATCCAAGCAAGAATATTTATCAAGTCACCAATCAGATTACGATAGATCACCGCGACTATAACGGTCGTACCAGCCGTTTTGATGTGACCTTATTGGTCAATGGTCTGCCACTGGTTCAGATCGAGCTGAAAAAGCGCGGCATGGAAATAGCCGAAGCCTTTAACCAGACCCAGCGTTACACCCGTGAAGCCTATTGGGCTGGACAGGGCCTGTTTGGCTTTATCCAGCTGTTTGTGATCAGTAATGGCGCCAATACCCGTTACTACTCCAACGGCACGACCGGCATCGAGTTTGCCTTTCCCTGGGCTGATGTCAACAACAAACACATCAATGAAATTGTCGACTTTGCCGAAGCTTTTCTCAATCAGCAGCATCTGACCCAAATGCTGACCCAATACATGGTCATGCTGGAAACCACGAAAAGCCTGATGGTGCTGCGTCCCTATCAGATTTATGCAGTCCGGAAAATCGTGCAGCAGGTGCAAAGCTCGGAGCAGAATGGCTATATCTGGCACACTACCGGTTCAGGCAAAACCCTGACTTCATTTAAAGCTAGCCAGATCATCATGCAAATGCCGGATGTGGAAAAAGTCCTGTTTGTAGTGGATCGTAATGATCTGGACACGCAAACCTCACGCGAATTTAATGCCTTTAAAGCCGAAAGTGTCGACAGCACCGATAGCACGCATACTCTGGTCAAGCAGCTGGATCAACGCCATGACAAACTGATTGTCACCACCATTCAAAAGCTCAATCGCGCCATCAGCACGGATCGCTATCTGGAATACATCGATTATCTCAAAGACCAGAAAGTGGTGTTTATCTTTGATGAATGTCACCGCAGCCAGTTTGGTGAGACCCATCAGAATATCAAGAAGTTCTTCAGCAATGCGCAGATGTTTGGTTTTACCGGAACGCCGATTTTTGAGGAAAACAGTCAGTCTAAAGCCGGCCTCAAACTCACCACGGATTATCTGTTTAATCAGTGTCTGCACCAGTATGTGATTGTCGATGCGATCCGGGATCGTAACGTGTTGCAGTTCCAGATTGATTACCGGGGTAAATACACGGCCAAGGGCATGCAGCACAACCTCGACTATGACGATGATGTCGAAAGCATTGATACCCGGGAGCTCTACGACAATCCACAGCGCCTGGAAATGATTGCGCGCTATATTGTCGATACGCATCCGACCAAAACTCGCAATGGTGAATTTACCGCGATGTTCTGTGTCAGTTCGGTCGATACCCTGACCCAGTACTATGAAGTGTTTGAAAAGGTTCAGGCCGAGAAACAGCAACAGGATGAAGAGCAGGGCCGACTGTTCAAACCGCTGACGATTGCGACGATTTTCTCCTATGCCGCCAATGAAGCAGTCCCAGTAGATGAGCAAAACGGGCTGATCCATGAAGAAGCAGCCGATATTCCCAGCCAGATCAATCCGTCCAGTCGCGACAAGCTGGACCGTTATATCGCCAAGTACAACCAGCAGTTTAAGACCAACTACAATTCTGGCGACCAGTTCTATGCCTATTACCGCGACATTGCCGATCGGGTCAAAAAGAAACAGATTGATATCCTGCTTGTGGTGAATATGTTTCTGACCGGTTTTGATTCCAAGCCCTTAAATACCCTGTATGTCGACAAGAACCTGAAATACCATGGCCTGATTCAGGCCTTCTCGCGAACCAACCGCGTCTTTAACGACAAAAAACCTTTCGGCAACATCATCTGTTTCCGTAACCTGAAACGCGCCACTGATGAAGCACTGGCATTATTTTCCAATAAAGAAGCGCAAAAAGTGGTACTGGTGCCAAGTTATGAAGAAATTCAGCAGGACTATGAAGTGGCAGTACAGAAGCTACTAAATATTACCCCTGATTATCAAAGTGTCGACGAACTCATCACTGAAGATCAGCAGCTGGCGTTCATTAAAGCCTTTCGAGAAGTGATGCGTTACAACGCCCAGCTGCAAACCTTTATTGAATATGATCAGGACCAGACTGCACTGGATAAACAGCATTTTGCCAACTTTGCGTCCAAGTATGCCGATCTATGTCGTGATGTACGCAAGACCACTAAAAAAGAAAAAGTATCGGTACTGGACGATGTCGATTTTCAGCTGGACTTACTGCACAGTGACCGGATCAATGTTGGTTATATCATCAACCTGCTACAACTGGCTGTGAATAGTGATGATGAAGACAAACGTAAGAAGTATGAAGCTCAGGTCTATGACCTGATTGGCAATGAAATCACCCTGTATGACAAGCAGGCGCTGATCCAGAAGTTTATTGAAGAAAACCTGCCCAAGATGATCAATGGCCAGAGCGTACAAACGGCCTTTGCTCAGTTCTGGGATGCTGAAAAAGAACAGGCCTATCAGTACCTCTGTACAGAAGAAAACCTGAAACCAGAAGCAATGAAGCAAGTTCTGGAACATTACGAGTTCACCAAACGTTTACCACGTAAGGAAGAATTGAAAGACTTGCTGAACTTTAAAGTGAAGCTGTTTGAACGGGAAAATGTGTTGAGTAATCTGCTGGTCAAGACCCGAAAGCTGATTGAAAAGTTTTATGTGGGGTTTTAACAGCAGCCCGTGAAGTGATCCAATAATCTAGAGCTAGAAGAGACTATTCATTTTGAAACTGCTTCAAATGATTTTGGACTTCTCATATCAGGTTACATCTGAAAAACACATATATTTTATATTGCGAATATGCGTATATTCATATATAAAGCTATGATTCATTGATAAGAGTAAAGCTCATGGATCAAATGCCAAAAGTCCAAATTTATCATAATCCAGCCTGTGGTACCTCACGCAATACGCTGGCTTTAATTCGCAATGCGGGAATTGAGCCTGAAGTGATCGAATATCTAGTTACGCCTCCTTCTCGTGATGAGCTGATTCAACTGATTTCTGATGCAGGTTTATCGGTAAGAGATGCGCTCCGTAAAAATGTCGATCCCTATACCGAGCTGAATCTAGATGATGCCGGCTGGAGCGATGAGAAACTGCTTGATGCCATGCTGCAACATCCGATCCTGATCAACCGCCCGTTGGTGGTTACCGAGCTTGGAACCCGATTATGCCGCCCATCGGAAGTGGTACTGGATATTCTGCCTTCGCCACAATTAAAAGCCTTTGCCAAAGAAGACGGTGAAATCATCGTGGATCAACAGGGCAATCGGGTAAAATAAAGTGTCCCCCCTACGAAAAAGCTTCAACTTGATTGGAGCTTTTTTATCTGAAAAACACATGGACGATGATCCATATCATTTACATACTGAATGAAATAGGTTCTTGAAGGATAAAGGAATTGGATCATCAGCAGGCAGTTTCCCCGTATCAGGTTTTGACAGAGAGTACCATTTTTCAAATCTTACACAGGCTACCGACTGGAAACTGTTGCGCAGGTCAATGGTTCAAAAATCTGCCGATGAGTGCATCGACCTGATCTCATCCCCCTAAAACCAGGAGCTTTAAATGGAAAGCATAATCGCGATTTTTGCCTGGCTGAATGATGTGCTGCTTAAAATGACCTGGCTCTCGGAAGGCGTGCGCTGGCTGGTCGAAAATGTCTTCGGTTTATCGGTGGTGACCCGGCTCGGTGGCAGTATTCACTTCTTTATTTATGATGTTTTTAAGATCTTTATTCTGCTCTCAGTCCTGATCTATAGCCTGTCGTATATCCAGAGTTATTTTCCGCCTGAACGCACCCGGCAGATTCTGGGACGCATGACCGGGATCAAAGCCAATATCATGGGAGCTTTACTCGGCACCATTACCCCATTTTGTTCCTGTTCTTCCATTCCGCTGTTTATCGGTTTTACCCGTGCCGGACTGCCTGTGGGGGTGACCTTTTCCTTTCTGATTTCATCTCCCTTAGTCGATCTGGCTTCGATTATTTTATTGGCCAGTATTTTTAACTGGAAAATTGCCATGATCTATGTGGTTCTTGGTCTGATTTTGGCAGTTATTGGTGGATCACTCATCAGCTTTTTCAAAATGGAAAAGTATGTCGCTGAATTTGTTACGCAAAATAGTACAGCTCAGGGTGATGAAGATTTTAAAATGTCTGCGAAAGAGTGCCGGGAATTTGCCTGGGAACAGGTGGTGGAAATCTTTAGCAAGGTCTGGATGTATGTGTTGATTGGCGTAGGGATTGGCGCGGCAATTCATAACTGGATTCCTGAACAGTGGATTACCGCCTTGCTTGGTCAGGATCACTGGTATTCCGTACTGATTGCTACAATCATAGGCATACCGATGTATGCAGATATTTTTGGCACTTTGCCGATTGCAGAAGCTTTGGTGGTGAAAGGTGTGGGGTTGGGGACGGTATTGGCCTTTATGATGGCGGTAACAGCACTTTCCCTGCCATCCCTGATCCTGTTAAAACAGGTGGTGAAAACCCGCTTATTGAGCCTGTTTATAGGGATCGTTTTTGTGGGAATCTTGATTATTGGCTATAGCCTGAATACTTTGGGTGACTGGTTTTTATAAAATGTATGGAGAATAAAAGATGAAAATTAAAGTTTTGGGTACAGGCTGCCGTAAATGTAAGGCCCTGTTGGCTGCAACTGAAGAAGCAGTGAAAAGCACCGGTGTCAAAGCGGACATTGAGTATGTCACGGATATGATGCAGATTGCCGAAACCGGACTGTTAAGCACACCGGGTCTGATGATTGACAGTAAAATCGTATCGAGTGGTAAAATTCTGGAAGCTCAGGCTATCGCGGAACTGATCGAGAAAAATAAATAACTTCAAAATTAAAGTTGTAGCGAAGAAAAGCAGTGGTTCAAGTCGCTGGTTTTTCTATATTGGAAGAAGAGGGAAACTGTTAAATCCAGCGCTTTCTGGCTGTGATATCCTGATCCAGATATAATTTTTCACTTGTACTATTTACTATATATATGGATATGTATATATTTGCATAATAGAAGGGGAGCAGCTATGGACCACGTTCAGTTTTTTAAATGTTTATCTGATGAAACACGTCTCAGTATTGTCCTGCTGATTGCGGAAAATAAAGAGCAATGCGTCTGTGATCTGACCGATAAACTGCAGTTAAGCCAACCAAAAATTTCACGGCATTTGGCCTTGTTGCGGTCTTGCGGTCTGCTCAACGATCGTCGGCAAAGCCAGTGGGTGTACTACAGCCTCAATCCGCAATTACCGGCCTGGTGCTTTGAAATTCTGGACGTACTGAAACGTAGTGACGTTCCGGTTTTATTTGATTCTTCCGCTCTATCGATTCAGAGCCATTGCGAGTAAGTTTTCATGAAATTTTTGTTTTTATGCACGGGGAACAGTTGCCGCAGCATTCTATCTGAAGTGTTGTTCAATAGCCGTGCGCCAGAAGGCTGGGTCGCTTACAGTGCTGGCAGCAAACCTTCCGGTCAGGTGCATCCCTTGACGCTTGAAACCCTGCACAATCTGGGCTTGTCGACTAAAGGCTTATCCAGCAAGACGATTGATGCCTGTGAACAGTATCAGCCAGACGTGGTGATTACCGTCTGTGATGCGGCTGCACAGGAAGCGTGTCCTCTTTATCTTGGCGGAGCGATCAAGGCGCACTGGGGCCTGTCTGATCCGTCACATTTAGAGGTGGATAAAGAAGAAAAAATGCAAGCCTTTATGAACACTGTTGAACATATCAATCGTCGCCTGGATACTTTGTTTAAACTTAACGTAGATGAACTTTCTCGCTCACAATTGATTGCAGCGATTAATCAAATTTCGAATGTTGAGTAAGTCACATGTCTGAAAAACGCATGTCCTTTTTAGATCGCAACCTGACGCTGTGGATTTTTATTGCCATGGCGTTAGGCATCGCAATAGGAAACTTTTTCCCTCAAGCATCGGTTGCTCTGGATCAATTCAGTATTAATTCAGTCAATATTCCAATCGCGATTGGTCTGATTCTGATGATGTATCCACCCCTGGCAAAAGTGGATTATGCGACCTTGCCACAAGTGTTTAAGGATAAAAAAACCCTGACGCTATCTTTAATTCAAAACTGGTTGATTGCTCCGGTACTGATGTTTGCGTTGGCTGTGATTTTTTTGCATAGCTATCCAGAGTATATGACAGGCGTGATCCTGATTGGTTTAGCTCGATGTATCGCCATGGTACTGGTGTGGAATGGTCTGGCCTGTGGTGATAACCAATATGTTGCAGCATTGGTGGCGTTTAACAGTATTTTCCAGATTTTATTCTTCAGTACCTATGCCTGGTTATTCCTGACCTTCCTTCCGCCATATTTTGGTATTGAAGCTCAAGTGATCAATCTTAGCTTCTGGACCATTACCCATGCTGTTCTGGTTTATCTTGGAATTCCGTTCTTATTGGGTTTCTTAACGCGCTTAATTTTGGTGAAACAAAAAGGCGTAGAATGGTATCAAAACAAGTTCATTCCAAAAATCAGCCCGCTGAGTTTGATGGCTTTGCTGTTTACGATTTTGGCGATGTTTAGCTTAAAAGGGGGTGATGTCGTAAGTCTTCCACTGGAAGTTTTACGCATCGCGATTCCTTTAATCATTTACTTTGTGGCCATGTTCTTTATTAGCTTCTTTATGAGTAAATGGATGGGCAATGATTATCCAAAAACTGCTGCAATCTCATTTACTGCTGCTGGAAATAATTTTGAATTATCACTTGCAGTCGCTATTGCAACTTTTGGTATCGCTTCGCCGGTTGCTTTTACCACGATTATTGGGCCATTGGTTGAAGTACCTGTGTTAATTGCTTTAGTGAGTGTTTCACTGTGGCTAAGAAAGAAATATTTTAAAGAGGCTTGATCCGATGAACCTGCCTAACGTAGATCCAAATCTTATTGAACAACCCACCTTTGAAAAAGTCCAAGCCAAAGAACTAGCTCATCCTCCTCGGATTTTACTGCTCTATGGATCTAATCGGGAACGTTCTTACAGTCGCCTTGCAGTTCTTGAAGCTGGTCGAATCCTTGAATATTTTGGGGCAGAAGTAAAAATCTTCCATCCGAAAGGGCTACCTTTACCGGAAGATGCTGATACTGAACATCCAAAAGTAAAAGAACTGCATGAGCTTCTGGCATGGGCTGAAGGTATGGTGTGGTGTTCACCGGAACGCCATGGTTCTATGAGTTCCATCTTTAAATCCCAGATTGACTGGATTCCACTGGCAGGGGGTGCAATTCGTGCCACTCAGGGAAAAACCCTTGCCTTGATGCAAGTCAGTGGGGGATCACAGTCCTTTAATAGTCTGAACCAGATGCGTGTTTTGGGGCGTTGGATGCGGATGATCACGATTCCAAATCAGTCTTCAATTCCAAAAGCATTCCTGGAATTTGAAGAAGATGGACGAATGAAGCCATCAGCATTCTATGACCGGATTGTCGATGTGATGGAAGAACTGTATAAGTTTACTTTACTAACCCGTGGGCAAAGTGCTTATTTGACCAACCGTTATTCGGAACGCAAGGAATCGGCTGAAGAGCTTTCCAAACGGGTAAATCAGCGTAGTTTATAAATTCTAGGTGATCAGAGAGACTGAAAAGTATCTTGAGCAATGGAAGGCTAATTTAAACGCTTGAAAATTTTATGAAATACGCCCAGTCTGATAAGCAGGCTGGGTTTTTATTTGATGACAATAAAGAAGGGGGGAAATATTTTGGCTCAATTACAAGCTGAAGTTGATGTGATCATCATCGGTGGTGGACAGGCCGGTTTGTCCACGGCTTATTTCTTAAAGCGTAAGAACATTCCGTTTATCATCCTAGATGATCAGCCTCAGCCTGGAGGTGCCTGGCAGCATGCCTGGGAGTCCTTGCGCCTTTTCTCCCCGAATAGCTGGAGTTCGCTGTCAGGCTGGATGATGCCGGCGACCGAACAGACCTATCCGACCCGCAATGAGGTGATCGATTATTTGACCGCCTATGAGCAGCGCTATCACTTTCCTGTCGTTCGTCCGGTGCGTGTGGAACGCGTGGAAAGTAAGGGCCAGTATTTAGAGGTTTATGCCGGGGAACAATCCTGGAAAGCCAAAGCGGTGGTAAGCGCTACAGGGACATGGAGCCAACCATTTATTCCCGAGTATGCCGGCCGTGAGCATTTTCAGGGCGTACAACTGCATTCCGCAGATTATAAAAATGCTGAGTTATTTAAAACCAAGAAAGTCATGGTGGTGGGTGGCGGTAACTCTGGTGCACAAATCTTGGCAGAAGTATCTCAGGTGGCCGAAACGCTTTGGATCACCCAGACACCGCCGCAGTTTCTGGCAGATGATGTCGATGGCCGTGTCCTGTTCTTAAGGGCGACTGAGCGCCTGAAAGCCCAGCAGGAAGGTAGAAAGATTGAGCAGCCCATTGGGGGGTTGGGTGATATTGTCATGATTGATTCAGTTAAAGATGCACGTGAGCGAGGCATTTTGCAGAGCAGGCGTCCATTTTCAGCTTTTACAGAACATGGCGTGATTTGGGAAGATGGCAGCACAGCGCATGTGGATGTGGTGATCTGGTGTACAGGATTTAAGGCGGCGCTGAATCACCTCAGCAGCCTCGGAATTATCCAGCCGGACCAGACCATTGCGGTTCAGAATGGCCGCTCTGTTCAGGTACCAAATTTATGGCTGGTGGGCTATGGAGAATGGACAGGTGCTGCTTCGGCCACGCTGGTCGGGGTTTCCCGGACAGCTCGGGCAGTAGCGGAAGACATCGCTGCATTTTTGGCCTGAGAGGATTTGATCCTGATTCAGTCGAGTGGATTGAGTGAATAGTATCTGTCTGCAACGAGCGTCATACCCGATGGTCTGATGCTCGTGATGATACGCTTGCATTGACGTTCGAATTTAATCAGGTAACTTATGCCCACAATGTGGACAGAAGAAATATTTGTTTTTTTCCTGCTCGAGTTGTTCTTTCTTACGCTCATGAATAAGTTCTAACAGGATATCCTGCATTTGTTCTTTGCTCAGTCCGACTTCTTTACGTAAAATTTCAATTTTTTCTTGATCTTCAATTAAGTCAATTTCTGCATCATCGAGCAGTTCACGAAATCTTAATTCCAGTTTGTGCTTGCGCTGTCTCAGCTCATTGGCCAGACCATTTGCCAGAATACCCGCAGGAAGCGCTGCCAGACCTACCCCTAAAATAGTAATTAAAGCCCCTAGAAAGCGGCCTAAGGGGGTGATTGGTGTCACATCGCCATAGCCGACCGTGGTCAGTGTCACCACTGCCCACCACATGGATGCAGGGATGGAGCTAAAGACTTCTGGTTGAGCCTTATTTTCAACCACATATACTCCAGCCGCCGCGATGATGATCATGATCAGTAGGATAAAAATAACCGCCTGAAATGAGCCCTTTTCGCGCTTGATCACCCGCAATAAAATCTGCAGGGAGACGAAATAACGGGTTAATTTGAGTAATCTGAATAATCGAAGGATTCGCAGGAAGCGTAAATCGAGATGCACAAAGAAGTTAATATAGGCCGGGAGAATCGCCAACAGGTCAATGATGGCACCGCCACTACGGATCCATAACCATCGGTTTTTCCATGCACCTTCAAAAGGGTCTTTTTCCGCAATGGCCCAAAATCTTAATAAATATTCCAGGGTAAAAATAAAGATCGAGAATAATTCAAAGGCATCAAACAGCAGCTGATAGGATTGATAGAGGTCATTGATCGATTCAAGTAAAACGGCAGCAGTATTCCCAATAATCAATACGATCAGAAATATATTGATGACGCGACTTAAGATGCTTTCGTGTTCTTCATTATGCAAATTGTCGTAAATAAATCTGTGAAGCTTATACCAGGCCTTGAATTCCATAACAGTGCATTACGGTGCGATAAGATGCTTTGAGTTTAGCGCAAGCCTGGGCATCGAAAGGAAATTTTTAAAAAATTAATCACAACTGTGGAGCGGTGATTATCCTGGATTTTTAGGGCTAAAGTGAGTGTGCACGACTCTAAAATCCCCAAAGCGTTCTGGTAAATCTCGCTACGGAATACCTGAACGATACCGATACAATACTGTTTCAACAAATTTCCCAACCTTGGCAAGGTCACCGAGATTCATTACATCAAGTGATAATAATTATAAGCATATGATTTAAAAGGTAGTATATGAGTCTTTATGAATTAAAGTTTTGATCAATTTAGATCATTTAATGTTGTTTTGGTCACTTTTTTTAGATTTTTTATTTTATAAAAGTCACCTAGATTTTGGTTTCAATAAATTTAATTTAAAATAAAAATTTACCATATGGTAAAAATTTATATATCATCAAGTTGAACTGTACCAAGATTGTCGGAGAGGCACTGTTGCAAATAGAGATTTGAGTCGATGATGTTCCCTTTAAAAAGTGCTTAGAGACCGGAAACCCTGTTGATTAGACACACTTCACCCTGAGGCTGACCATAATAGAATGACGATGGTTGTCCTTTACGTAGTGCACGCATGACTTCAATACTTTTAAAAGTTTTACCATTCACTACTTTTGTTAATTTCTTCATTAATCCAGTTTAAAAAATGGTTCACTTTCATAATGTTTTCATGCGTGCGAGGATAAACTAAGTGATGAGCAGATATCGCTATAGAGAAATCATCAGAAAATACTTTAACCAACTTTCCTGATTCCAAATAATTCTGAGTAAGTATGTTGCTTTCTAAAACAAATCCTAGGCCATGCGTGGCTGCTTCAAGTGACATGTAAGAGCGATCAAAACTAAAAGTATAAGGAAATTCAGGAATACTTAGGCCTTGGTGTGCAAACCATTGAGGCCATGTCACCAGAGTGGATTTTGATAAAATTAGCTCTTTTTTTAATAAATCTTTGGGCTTAAATACTGGACTACGTTCAAGTAATTTTGGCGATGCAAGAACTTCTAATTTTTCACTCCGAACCGTTCTAATTTCGACACCTGTCCAATTCGAAATACCATGACGAATATCAATATCAATTTTATCACGCGTAAAATGAAGATTTTCATAAGAACAGGACAAGTTCACCTGAATGAGAGGGTATTTTTCTTTAAATGATTCAAGGCGTGGCATTAGCCACAATAGGCCAAAACTTGGAGAAGAATGGATATATAAGCTATCTTTTGGACTGTTATTTGATGCTTGTTCAGTAGCTAATACAAGGCTATGCAGGATATTAGTAACTTCTTGATAATAACGCTCCCCAGAAGGAGTTAATGTAACACCTCTTGCACCACGTATAAATAGACTTTGACCAATCATTTCTTCTAGTTTTGCTATTTGATGACTGACAGCAGATGGTGTAAGGCTCAAAACCTCTGCTGCTTTTGCCACATTTCCTAATCGAGCAGTTTGTTCAAACGCTTGTAAGGTTTTTATTGCAGGCACTTGGTTGTAATTTTTTTCACTATTATTCATTTAAAATTCCATTTTTCTTTCGAATATTAACTAAAAATATCATAGGCATGAATATTATTCATGCCTAGTTGAGTTTAACCTTATTGCTGCTCACTGTGAAAAAAGAGAATCTAGCGATGAATAAATGTTGAAGAAAAGAGGAATAGACATGTTACTACAAGGAAAAGTAGCGTTAATCACAGGTGCAGCATCTGAACGTGGTATTGGTCGTGCAACAGCGGAAGTCTTTGCACAGCAAGGCGCCAAAGTAATTATTGTTGATCTAGATCTCGCGCAAAGCCAGCATACGGCTAAAGCATTGGGTGAAGGTCATTTAGGTCTAGCAGCAAATGTTGCTAATGAAGAACAAGCATACGCTGCTGTGGAACAAGCCCTTCAACACTACGGAAAAATTGATATTTTGGTCAATAACGCAGGCATTACCCAACCTGTAAAAACATTAGATATCAAGCGCAATGATTATGACCGTATTTTGGATGTCAGTCTGCGTGGAACGCTCATTATGTCTCAGGCTGTAATTCCCTCAATGAAAGAAAACGGTGGAGGAAGTATTGTGTGTTTATCATCCGTTTCGGCACAACGAGGTGGTGGTATTTTTGGAGGTCCACATTACAGTGCTGCCAAAGCTGGGGTTTTAGGATTAGGTAAAGCGATGGCACGTGAATTTGGTGCAGATAATATTCGTGTGAATTCACTTACACCAGGTCTGATTCAAACAGATATTACTGGTGGTCTAATGCAGGATGATCGTCGTCATGACATTCTTGCAGGTATTCCACTTGGTCGCTTAGGTAATGCTCAAGATGTTGCAAATGCAGCATTATTCTTAGCCAGTGATCTATCAGCCTATTTAACAGGTGTAACTTTAGATGTAAATGGCGGAATGCTGATTCACTAAAACTCAGTATTAGTATTAAAAAATTTGAAATAGAGACATGGCCACGAGAGGATATTGTGGCCCAATGTAAAGGGACTCGCATGATGGATACCGTATTTTCATCTGATACAGATGCTATTCGTAAATCTGCATATCGAAAAATTGCATTTCGGTTGATGCCATTTTTAATGCTTTGTTATTTTTGTGCTTACCTAGACCGTGTAAATGTTGGTTTTGCAAAACTTCAAATGATGAGTGATTTACAGTTCAGTGAAGCTGTTTATGGACTTGGCGCAGGTATTTTCTTTATAGGATATTTCTTATGTGAAGTACCCAGCAATATTGTGCTACATAAAGTTGGTGCTCGACGTTGGATTGCTCGGATCATGATTACATGGGGTATTTTGTCAGGCTGTTTTGCATTTGTTGAAACAGAGTGGCAATTCTATACCTTACGCTTCTTACTTGGTGTTGCTGAAGCTGGATTAGCGCCAGGTCTATTACTTTATCTTACATATTGGTTCCCCTCTTATCGTCGGGCCCGTATGACTGTGCTTTGGTTTATTGCGATTCCAATTTCAGGAATGATCGGTGGGCCTCTATCTGGCTTAATCATGGACCAAATGAACAATGTGCAAGGGTGGCATGGTTGGCAATGGATGTTTGTACTTGAAGCTATACCTACAGTGGTTGTTGGTTTGTTAGTCCTCGCAGTTCTTAAAGATTCTGTTCAAGATGCACATTGGTTAACAAGTGCTGAAAAGAATTTAGTTCAACAAGAAATTTCACAAGATAATCAGCAGAAAGAAGGGCATAGCAGTATTAAAGACTTCATTAGTGATAAACGCTTGTGGTTACTTGCTGGAATCTACTTTTGTGTCGTAATGGGACAATATGCAATTACTTTCTGGTTGCCGACATTAATTCGTAACTCGGGTATTAGTGACAACTGGCATATTGGCTTGTTGACCAGCCTGCCTTATATGTGTGCCATAGTTGTAATGCTGTTAGCAGGCCGTAGCGGAGATCACTTTAGAGAGCGTCGCTGGCATTTAATTATTCCTATGTGTGCTGGTGCAATTGCACTGACCTTCGCAACATTGTTTGCCTCAAATCTAACCCTATCGCTGATTTGTTTATGTATTGCGGCATCGGGTGTACTCACTGCATCTTCTTTGTTTTGGATGTTGCCAACCAACTTTTTAGGTGGTGTTTCAGCCGCTGCTGGTATTGCTGGAATCAATAGTTTTGCCAATCTCGCTGGATTTTGTTCTCCATTTCTCATCGGCTGGATTACGACTAATACAGGTTCTAATGCCATAGGTATGTTCTTAATCACAGCAGTTTTACTTGTCGGTGCCACACTGGTAACGCGCGTTCCAGCAAAACTTGTTAATCGTTAATAAGAGAAGTTAATCATGTCAAATATTAATAAAGAAGCTCGTATTGCTGAACTACAGCAACGTGCCTATAACATTCGTCAACATGCGTTACGTATGGGACAAGTACAGGGCCAAGGTTATGTTGGGCAGGCCTTAGGTGCAGCTGATCTACTTGCAGTTTCTTATTTTCATGCAATGAAATATCAGCCTGAGAATCCTGAGTGGGAAGGACGAGATCGCTTTTATCTTTCAATAGGTCATTATGCAATTGCTTTATATGCAGCTTTGATCGAAGCAAAAGTTATTCCACTTCAAGAACTAGAAACTTATGGTTCTGATGACAGTCGTTTACCTATGTCAGGCATGGCAACGTATACCCCTGGTATGGAAATCACAGGTGGTTCATTGGGTCATGGTTTAGGCATTGCGGTAGGTGCTTGCCTCGGATTAAAGCAAAAGAAATCAGAATCTTTTGTTTATAACTTCCTATCAGACGGTGAGCTGAATGAGGGCTCGACATGGGAAGCTGTCATGTCAGCTTCACATTGGAAATTAGATAATCTCATCGCAATTATTGATGTGAATAATCAGCAAGCCGATGGGCATTCAAGTGAAATTCTAGCTTTTGAACCGATTGTAGATCGTTGGCAGTCTTTTGGTTGGTATACCCAACGCGTAGATGGCAACAATATGGAAGCTTTACTTGATGCTTTCGATCAAGCGAAAAGTCACGAAGGAACATGCCCAAGGGTCATTATTTGCGATACCAAAATGGGTAAAGGTGTTTCATTTTTAGAAAGCCGTGAAAAAACACATTTTATTCGCGTGGATGAACGTGAATGGGATGAAGCTTTAAATATATTAACCCATTACGGCAAATAAGGAGTCTAGATCCATGAGCCAATTAGCGAACTCTCCTAAGAAAAAATTAAAAACGTCTGCCATGATTGCTTCTATTGCTGCAGAAGGGCAACCAACCAAGTCTGCACCATTTGGACATGCTTTAAATGCACTAGCGAAAGAGCGTGATGATATTGTTGGATTATCAGCAGATCTATCCAAATATACAGATTTACATATTTTCGCGAATCAAAATCCAGACAAGTTCTTTCAAATGGGAATGGCCGAACAACTCTTGATGAGCGCTGCTGCTGGATTAGCTCGAGAAGGTTTCGTTCCTTTTGCCACGACTTATGCTGTTTTTGCTTCACGCCGAGCTTACGATTTTATCTGTATGGCGATTGCCGAAGATAATCTAAATGTGAAAATTGTAGCAGCCCTTCCTGGTTTAACTACAGGATATGGACCAAGTCACCAAGCAACAGAAGACATTGCCATTTTCCGTGGAATGCCAAATCTAATGATCATTGATCCATGTGATGCCTTGGAAATTGAACAGGCTATTCCGCAGATTGCTGCTCATCAAGGTCCTGTTTATATGCGCTTGTTGCGTGGTCAAGTTCCATTGGTACTGGATAAATATAACTACCAATTTAAATTGGGTAAGGCCCAAGTCATTAAGCCTGGTAAAGACCTATTGATTATTTCTACCGGATTACTGACCATGCGTGCGCTTGAGGCAGCGGAAGAGCTAGAAAAAGAAGGCGTAGAGGTTTCTGTATTACATGTACCTACGATTAAACCATTAGATGAACAGACCATTTTAGACGAAGTAGCTAAAGGAGGTCGTCCAGTTTTAACTGCTGAGAATCATTCTGTGGTTGGAGGCTTAGGTGAAGCAGTTGGAACCTTGCTATTAAGAAATGGGCAACATCCACGTTTTGATATGATTGGTTTACCTGATGCATTTTTAGATGCAGGCGCATTACCAACACTACATGATCGTTATGGTATTTCTACAGAAGCCGTTAAAGCAAAAATTAAAAATCACTTAACCTAAGAGAGTCCAACTCTGTTAGTGAATTGAGCATGGTGTATGACAGGAGTCCCGCCATGCTGCAATTTTATCACACCACTTTTAATCCAATTTAATCATTCAAAATAGCTTATTCAATTAGCTGTTTAGGGAAACTTATATTCAAAATTTGCAGGGATTGTGCAATGAAAAAAAGTAATTTTTTATGTCTTATTAGTGTACTTATTGGAACAAATACAGCTTGTTTTGCTGAGAACTTATTTGATGTAAATCGGACAAATTTAACAGGGGATTGGGATGGCAAACGAACAGCTTTAGCAGATAAAGGAATCAAATTTGATGCTAGTTCCAATCTCGATATTGCTTATTTAGCAGATGGTGGATATGCCCCACGACAAGACCCAACATATGTTAGCCAGTTTTCACTCGGTTCAACTTTAGATTTAGAAAAATTGATAAATGTAGACGGGGTGAGTGTCAGAGTATTAATTATGGCAAGACAAGGGCAAAGTGTATCAGTAGAGCAGATTTCCGATCCGCAAGCACCGCAATTGGCCAATGTACAGGCAAATTATGGTCGGGGTAATTCGGGTACAAGGCTTGCAGAACTGTCGATTGAAAAGAATTTCAGTAACGCAGTTACCAGTATTCGAGTTGGGCGTTTTGCCATGGGAACCTATTTCAATGTGATGTCTTGTGACTTTCAAAATAATTCTTTTTGTGGTGCACAAATGGGGAAATGGCAAGGCAATAAATGGATTAATGCACCTGTAAGCCAGTGGGCAGTAATGTCTAAATATAGTTTTAATCCTGAAGCTTTTATTCAATTTGGTGTATTCGAATATAACCCAAAAAACTTGGAAGAAAACGAAGGATGGAATCTAGATACAAAAGATGCAGACGGTTTTAATATTCCTGTCGAGTTGGTATGGCAGCCTAAAAACGCAGTTAATGACTTGCCTGGAATATATCGTATAGGAGCATTTTATAATACTTCTGATGAGGCCGATAATCAAAAGGACATCGTAACAGGAGAGTCTGAAGATAATACATATGGAGTATGGGGAGGAGTAGAACAGCAGTTATCGTCTAGGAATTTACCAAATCAAGGATTATATGGATTCATGAACTTCAGTTTCCATAATAAAACTACGAATAAAATTGGAAATATGCAACAAGTTGGTTTGAAATATATTGGTCTTTTAGATACCCATGCAAATGATATTTTTGGATTAGCAATAAACAGAATAAGTGTTAGCGACCGATTCCGTGCAAACTATTCAAATATTAATGAAGATGCTGAATATAATTTCGAAATTAATTACTCCTACTTCCCTGTTAAATGGTTAATGCTACGACCAAATATGCAGTACATCATCCATCCAGGTGCAACCAATTATATAAATAACGCTTTAGTACTAGGCTTCAGTTCGAAAATTATTTTTTAAAAATTAATGAATTGTTATTTCAGCTTTTGAAATACGAACTTTTCCTTTACTAGCTAAAAAAATATTTAGCGCCAAACTACGAATATCTTTAATAAGATTATGAATATATTACGAAATAAATGGGTATATAAATGATTAAGCCTATCCAGAAAATACTTATTGCTAATCGTGGCGAGATCGCGATTCGAGTCATGCGTGCTGCCTCAGAAATGGGCATCCGTACAGTTGCAATTTATGCAGAAGAAGATAAATTTGCCCTGCATCGCTTTAAATCGGATGAAGCTTATCAGGTAGGGGCAGGGAAAAAACCAATCGCTGCCTATCTGGATATTGAAGATATTATCCGTATTGCAGTTGAGGCAGGGGTAGATGCTATCCACCCAGGTTATGGCTTCCTGTCTGAAAACCCTGAGTTTGCAGAGGCTTGTAGCCAAGCTGGCATTCGCTTTATCGGTCCAAAACCAGAAGTAATGCGTCAGTTAGGCAATAAAGTGATGGCCCGTAAGGTTGCAATGGTTGCATGTGTGCCAGTTATTCCTGCTACAGCAGCACTACCTGAATGCATTGAAGACTGTCAGTTACTGGCAGCTGAGGTAGGCTATCCACTCATGCTCAAAGCGAGCTGGGGCGGTGGAGGTCGTGGCATGCGCGTGGTTGAACATGAGAAGGAACTCGAAGATGCAATTACTGTTGCACGTCGTGAAGCCAAATCTGCGTTTGGCAATGACGAAGTTTATCTAGAGAAACTGATTCGCCATGCCCGTCATGTAGAAGTGCAGATATTAGGTGATACCCATAGCAATATTGTGCATCTATTTGAACGAGATTGCACTGTCCAACGACGTAATCAGAAGGTGGTTGAGCGTGCGCCTGCACCTTATTTGTCCGAAGCCCAACGTAATAAAATATGTGAGGCCGCTTTAAGATTGGCTCGCGCAGTAAATTATACTCACGCCGGTACGGTCGAGTTCTTAATGGATGCTGAAACAGAAAACTTCTATTTTATTGAAGTTAACCCGCGTATTCAGGTGGAGCATACAGTCACAGAAGAAATTACTGGCATTGATATTGTTAAAGCACAAATTCGGGTGACTGAAGGTGCCGCGATTGGAGATGGTAGCAGTTTTATTCCACCCCAGGAGCAAATTAAACTGTTAGGCCATGCATTACAATGCCGTCTCACCACCGAAGACCCTAAAAATGGCTTTATGCCGGACTATGGACGTTTGACCGCATTTCGTAGCGCAACTGGTTTTGGGGTACGGGTAGACAGTGGTACTGCCTATACTGGTGCAGTCATTACGCCTTATTATGATTCATTACTGGCTAAGGTAACGGTTCGTGGTGCAAGTGCGGATGAAGCTAATGCCCGTATGCTACGAGCATTACAAGAGTTTCGTATTCGTGGTGTTTCAAATAATTTGGCATTTCTAGAAAATGTGGTGACACATCCTCTATTTACACAAGGTACCTGTACTACCCGATTTATTGATACCACTCCTGAATTATTTAACCTTAAACCTAAGCAGGACCGTGCGACAAAGTTATTAGAGTTTTTAGGTGACATTACCGTCAATGGGCAACCTGAACTTAAAGGACGTCCGCTTCCTGAGACAGTTCCAGCTCCAGCACAGTTACCAATATTTAACTTGAATCAGAATATTCCAAGCGGAACCCGAGACCAGTTTAAATTACTGGGTGCAGAAGGGTTCTCAAATTGGATGCTAGATCAAAAGCGTGTATTGGTTACTGATACCACTATGCGTGATGCCCACCAGTCCTTATTTGCAACACGAATGCGGACCGCAGATATGTTGGCTATTGCACCTTATTACTCCCAGATGGCCAGTGAGCTATTTTCACTAGAGTGCTGGGGGGGCGCAACCTTTGATGTGTCGATGCGTTTTTTAAAAGAAGATCCGTGGGAACGTTTAGCTAGACTTCGTGAAGCAGTGCCGAACATTTTATTTCAAATGTTGCTTCGCTCATCTAATGCCGTGGGTTATACCAACTATCCAGATAATGTGGTTCGCCACTTTATTGCACAGGCAGCACAAGGTGGAATCGATTTATTTCGTGTATTCGATTCGCTAAATGCAGTTGATAACATGCGGGTTGCTATTGATGCGGTTCGAGAGTCGGGCATGTTGTGTGAAACAGCAATCTGTTATACCAGCGATATCTTTGACAATAACCGCAGATATAACCTCAACTACTATGTTGATATGGCAAAGCAGCTACAAAAGGCAGGAGCCAATATCCTGGCTATTAAAGATATGGCGGGGATATGCAAACCAGCCGCAGCACGTGAGCTGGTCAAAGCATTGAAAGAAGAAACCGGACTGCCAGTTCATTTTCATACCCATGACACCAGTGGTATTGCAGCAGCCAGTATTTTGTCAGCAATTGAGGCAGGCGTAGATGCTGTTGATACTGCCATGGATGCCATGAGCGGTCTCACTTCACAACCAAGCATGGGCTCTGTGGTTGCGGCCTTACAAAATACAGATCGGGACACAGGACTTAACCCTAACAACCTGCAACAGCTTTCGACATACTGGGAAGGTGTGCGCCATATCTATAAGCCGTTTGAGGCGGATATGCGTGCTGGTACAGCTGATGTCTATCATCATGAAATGCCGGGTGGACAATATACTAACTTGCGTGAACAAGCTCGTTCAATGGGTATTGAAGAGCGCTGGACGGAAGTATCTGATGCCTATGCACAAGTTAACTTATTGTTCGGTGACATTGTTAAAGTCACTCCAACCTCTAAAGTGGTGGGTGATATGGCCTTATATATGGTATCGAACAATCTTAGTCCACAAGATATTGAAGATTCTGAACTTGAAATTGATTTCCCTGAGTCGGTGGTTTCCCTGTTTAAGGGGGAGCTAGGCATACCAGTACATGGTTTTCCAGAAAAGTTACAGAACAAGGTATTAAAAGGTGCAGCCCCGTTAAATGACCGTCTTGGTGCAGTTATGCCACCAGCCGATCTGGCGGGTAAAAAAGCAATGCTTGAGAATATGTTTGGGAAACTAGTCACTGAACAAGAATTGGCGTCATACCTGATGTATCCAAAAGTCTTTACCGACTTTATGCAGCACGAAATGAAATATGGCACGGTCTCAAGTATTCCATCTTCAGCGTTCTTTTATGGTCTAAAAGAGCAAAGTCCAGTCGAAATCGAACTTGAACGCGGTAAAGTACTCGAAATAAAACTGTTGGGCCGCTCAGAAGCCAAGGATGGAGTGATTGATCTGTTTGTAGAGCTGAACGGCCAGTTACGTCTGGTTCAGATTAAACAGGCAAGCCAAAAAGAATCGACGGCTCATTCAAAGGCAGACCCGAAGAATCCAAAACATATCGGTGCTTCGATGCCGGGCATGATTAGTACAGTACCTGTAAAACTTGGTCAGTCTGTCAGGAAAGGTGAAACCTTATTTACCATTGAAGCAATGAAAATGGAGATTGTGATTAAAGCTGATCAGGACTGTGTGGTTCAGGAAGTTTTAATGGGTGTGGGTAATCAGGTTAAAAATATGGATTTAGTTTTAATATTAAATTAAAAGATTTAGTTATAATTTTGGCACTGTTGCAAATAGAGATTTGAGTCGATGATGTTCCCTTAAAAAGTTCTTAGAGATCGAAAAATCTGTTGATTAGATGTATTAATTCAGACTTGATCGGACATAGCTCTTGAAAAATAGGAAGTTACCCATTTTGATGTGTGCTGAAAAAACAGGACACTTCGACTTGGGAGATTCTATGCAGCCAATTTAAAAAAGTCCTCTGCTGTTTGATTTGGTGTTTTAAAATCCAGTCCTTTCTGAACTCTCTGCTGATTATAAAATAGCTCTATGTATTTTGTAATATCTGCTTTAGCTTCCTCTCTTGTTTGATAGTTGCGATGATGAACCAATTCATTTTTTAATATTCCCCAAAAGCTCTCAATCGGTGCATTATCGTAACAATCACCGCGTTTAGTCATTGAACCCTGAAATCCATATTTTTCAAGTATATTCCGATATTCATGACTGCAATATTGACTACCCCTATCTGAATGAACGATCAAGCCTTCAGTTGGCTCATGATTGCCAATAGCCATACTCAGTGCATTACAAACAAGCTGTGACGTCATACGCTCATTTAAGCTATAGCCAACGATTTGTTGGCACTGTTGCAAATAGGCTGACATGATAAGCTAAATATCTTAGATTGGTGTAAAAATAAAGTTAGTAAATAGATTATATAAATCAAATATTTTTTATCAAAACGTAAATTTGATTGATTCAAATTTATTTATATTTGGGACTATGCTAGTCTATTATTTCAACGCTAAAAAAATTAACTAAGAAGAAAAAATGATGACTCCATTGCTCATTGATGCATTAACAATATCTGAAGGCAGGTTTAAAAAACCATGCCCAGTTTTGGTTTTAAAAATGATGTTACGCAATGAGGAAACGAATAGTTTTTCAGCAGAAATAAAAAATCAAGCACTACTACTTCTCGCGGCATATCGTAAGTTATTACTTGCTGTCTACATGGATTTATGTGATGTAAAAAGTCTGAAGAACAGTGTTAAAAGAAGACATTGGGCTAAAGCAAATACAGCGCAGTATACGTTGGTTGTAGCAAAAGAACTTCGAATAAAGAATTTAGATCTAGAAGAAATGATTTTGTTTTTAAATACACATCATTTCTTAAAAAATCTTCCGATTTTCTTTGTTCGAAAATTAGTAGGTTGGGCACCACCAGTGGTTAGTGGTACTTTTTTAATCGAAAATGTTTTAGCAGGTTATATCGCCCAAAAGCTTTTGCCATCAGAAAAAATTAAAGTAAAAGAGCTTGGCAAGTCTGTGCAACCATATTTTCATTTAGCTGACTTTTTTGTTTTTTTACCTCAACTGGAGAAACTCTATCAAAAACATAAGAAGCAAATTGTTTGTGTGGCACCAACGGCTGAAGTTGCTTTAACTTTAACAGACTTTAAGAAAGCATGGATTTATCGTCTTAGGAATATGCCATGAAGACTCATTTTGAGCAGCTTCGAGACTGGATGAAGCTGTATGAAAATATAGAAGAAGAAGTGCTTATCCAAGCATTATTTTTGTTACGTGCTCATTATAGCTTAGCTGGTATTGTTATCATTTGTCAGCGAATTTTCACATTGATTGGTGATAAAGAATTGCCAGGATTTCGTGATGAGCTTAATACTTTAAAGATCATTAGTACATTAAAGGAATCTCCAGAACATTCACATTTTTTCTCAGGAACAATAGATAGAAATAGACATACACCCACGCCATTACGTCCATACACTGGAGACAGTGGAATTTGTGACTTGCTCTTGATTCAAGCAGGCCGAATTGAGAGTAATGAGCGTTTTGATAATTTAATCATTTGGTTTTTAGAGCAAATATTTCACTATCAACAAAAGGTACATACTTTAACGCTCTATAGTGATTATTTAAATGGTGATGGACGCATAAAGCTGAAAGATCAAAAAGGCTCTCGTGTCTATAACGCCTTTTTAGCGATTAGGCTGTTGGGTGATCCAAGTTATAAGGATATTTTAGAACAAGTCGAAAAATTACTGACCAATAAAGAATTGGAAGAATTTATTAATCTAATGTCCGCTGTTTGTAAAGATAAGCCATTAGTTGAAAAATTACTGACCAATAATGAACCGGAACAATTGATTAATCTAATGTCCGCTGTCTATAAAAATAAGCGCTTAGTCGAAAAATTACTGACCAATAAAGAACTGGAAGAATTTATTAATCTAATGTCCGCTGTTTGTAAAGATAAGCGATTACAGGAAGTTTTTTATGCATTAAAGCTGTTTTTATCACAAATTTGGCGAAATGATTCACTAAAAAATAAGAAAAAACGTCGAGAGTTTTTACACCGTATAGGGGTAAAGCATCAAAAACTGATCTTGCAACGATACGGCTCATTAAGTATTGCCATCCAACCTTTGGAGGATATGGATGAAATACATCGTGGTCTGGTCACTGATGTATTTGGGTATGATGATATTGAAGAAGATGAAACACCATTGGAGCCGTTATTTACATTTTTTTTGGCAGAACAATCCGATTTAATTCGAGGTTTTTATGCCTCTAAGTCTGTTTCTCAGCATCTTGAAGCTGCAAATGTTGGTTTGGTTTGGACCAAATGGAAATTGTCATTAAATTCGATCCAAGAAGTATTTAGATTATGTCGACCATGTGAGGCTGATACTAGCTTAATTCTACGCGCAAAATTAGCTTTAATATTGAGTTTACTTACAGGACGTTCGGTGAGTGAGTTAACAGCGCCGTATTTTAGTCAAAATACTGATCAGAACAATATTGCTGATCAGTATGATCAACACACTGATCAGCATAATATTACTATTCTGTATGATCATACTTTATCTGCATATGTATTGAGTGTTTTCGCAGGTACACCAACACTCAAAATAAAGCCAGAAGAATCTAAATTTCATGTGCCATGGACCAAGAGACTACATTTAGTTTTACCAAATGAGCTCAATAATTTGATTACTCAAGTAAAAAATCTTGCGATTAAAACCCGTCAACTCGCAGTTGAGCGCGAAGTGAAAACACTTATTAATAGTGTGCCTAAAGAATTAGAAATAAGCCTCAAAAGTATTAAAGATGTTCTTCCGCAGTTGTTATATCAGCATAGCCAAGGTGATTTAGCTGTCGTTAAAGCAGTGACGAATGCATCAGGTCTGAATTATGATAACTTGATTCATTATGCATCTTTTGATCAAAAGAAACTTGAACAGTTATGGGCGGATTGTTTAAGAACGATAAAAATTGATATTCCTGAATATATACACTCTTCTAGTGAACGTGTGGGTAGCCCGACAGGGATCAAGATTGCTGAAATACAAAATGAAATTACACGCATAAAAACAACGATAAATCAGGCTGCCGAACAGAAAGATTGGCAGATGCTCTTTGATAACTTAACGTTGTATACAGAATTATGGATGAATCTTGCCACTGCAGGAAGAGGGATTAAGCAACCATTTTCAAAGTGGATCAGTCAGCAAAGTTGGGCATTGATTCAAGATAAACATCGTCCAGATGAATCAACCGATCGCTATGTGCCATTGACGGGAGCGTTGATCAGACAGATTCAAATTTTACGTGCTTTGATGAGAATGCTAGGACATCAAGTTGAACCACGTGTTGATTTATCATCTTATGCTGTGCAACTTTGTGATCCTCTTCAGATTGAAGGATTAGTCAGAAATTGGGCACGGAAGCTGGTTCGCTCTGATGATAATCAGTTATCTGGACGGTTCAAGGATGCTGGACTTGGGCACTGGGTGCGCGGTCGTTATCCATGGGATATGTTATCAGTATTTCCTGTATCAACATTTAAACAACAGTGGCTTGATGTACAAGAAAACTTGCAAAAACAGTTAGGTTTCGAATGTCTTGATGTTTTTGATTTTTTAGCAACCCAGAATATTCCAACATTTGTTTTAACCCAGGAAACTAAAACAGTTCAGGCAGAGATGAAGCCGAGAATACAATATTCAGAAAATGACGTGGAAGAATGGCTGAAAAACTCTGAGTATGAGCCCTATTGTCAGTTGATTTTTGAAGGAAATCCTGAGCCTCAAGTATCTTTAGAGCTTGGACATGTATTGGCTTCTAATTTAGCTAAAAATTCAAAGATTGATTTGCCACAAGCGATCAAGGCATATTGTGCTTATATTCGTGATAAAACTAAAATTCCTTTATTCGTTCAGCTTCCTCAACAAGCGAATCGCACATGGCTGACATCTGAAAATAATTTTAGTATCTGGTGTTATATTGAACAGAACTTACTTGCTCTTATTCAGAGAGATTTAGAACATTTACCTGAATATCAAAATTGTGATATTGAAATAGGACGTTTGCTGGTTGTACTGTCCCTGTATTCGCAACTGTGCCGAGTAAGCCATTTACAAGCGATGTTGGAGTTTATTGCTTCTGATCAACATATAGTCGCTATGGGGAATAGTCGGCTCGTTGAACTGACAGTGAATAATGATAGATCTGTGACAAAGATACGCCGTACAGTACTGTTAAGTCCTTATGTCTCGACGTTAATTTTAGTAGACCGACAGTATCTACAGCCCCGATTAAAAGAGATTTTAGCACAGCCAAGAAATCAACAAAGAACGGCTTGGCAAAAGTGTTTTAATACATATTTAAAACAAATAGGGGTTAAGTCAACTCTATCGTTAGCTCAATGGTTGAAAGCTTTACAGCAAAATGTGATGTTAAATAGCACTCCGCTGATTGCAGGTTATATATCAGGCCAAGTCCTGACTGAAGATCTTTCAATAAATGAATTATTACGCTTATTCGAATATGAAAAATTAACCACAAATTTAGATAGCACTGAGCCAGAAAGTGAAATAGGAATAGAAGATGAGCAACTCCATTTGTCTGATATTTTAGCGATGATTCAGCAACTAAAAGGTGAATCTAGATCAAGTATTTGGCTTAAACAGCTTGCCAATAATAAAACGAATCACTACTCAGTCAATTTATTAACGTGCTTTGTGCGATGGCTGATTTTACGCTGTGATGCAGAAGAGTTAAGTCTACAGAATCGAAATATGATTCATCTACATTTGGCCATCGTCAGTGCAGGTATATTGGGGTTTTCAGAAGATTTAACAAAAGATAGCCAGATTGATGAAGATGTATTTCAAAAATGGATGGAGTTGACGCAAGAGCATTTTCCACACCGCAAGCATCTCGCTGCGTGGAATCGCTTTAGAGATTTTTTAATTCAGTTAAATGATAATCGTATAAAGTTACACAAGCGTACAGCGCATCAAGCAAGTGCTAAAGTTTTTTCAAAAAATGAAGTGCAGCAGATCGTTCAAATATTACAATCTGTAGAATCTGGGGTGAATGATGCTGCTTTACGTCTAGAGATTCAGCGTCATTTTCGTTTATCTGCAGCGATGGGTGTACGCCGTTCAGAGACACTTCATTTACGGCCCTTAGATATTGATGAGGATATGCTTCGAATTCGTCCTTATGGTGAGCATCAGTTAAAAACACTTGGATCAGAACGTGTTGTTCCGATGAGTTTGTTAAGTCAGACGATTCAAAAGGGATTAGAGGACATTTATAAGAATAAAAAAAAATCGATATTAATGTCTGATGAGAACAGTGAGCATAGGCCTTTTTTTAATCAAATATCTCAAATATTAAAGAAAGTCACAGGAGATGTTGATCTCAGCTTACATCATTTAAGACATACGTTTGCAAGTGCATATACTTTAAAGTGTTTGCAAACAGTGGTGGATTTTAAAGCGCTTACGATAGAACTGCCATGGCTACAAAATTGGATGCCATCGAATGAGCAATTTAATACGCTAGTAGGCAATGAAGGACAGGTTGGGCAAGGGATTAAGGCGATTAGTCGAGTGCTTGGACATTTACATGAATCGACAACATTAAAGCATTATGTTCATATCTTATTTCTGGCTACTTATGCCTATAGCATGCAACAACAGCAACCCAATTTACATACTGCATTTTTTAAGCGAGTCATGAGTCGGAGTAATTTATTCAGGCATTTCCAAGCGATTCATCAACAGAATGGTAATCTAAAATATGAGTTGAGAGATACCATCGAAAAATATGTACTCAAAAAAAGACAAAGTCAGAGGTGGGTCATCTATGCTCAAAAAAGAGGGAATTCGACGGGAAAAGTAATTAAACACGAATTATTTCAAAAGTTTGAAGATATTGAGCGGTATCTTATTTCTGGGCAGGGGCAGCCACGATTAGATATTGAGTCCTGGAAGAGAGCTTTAATTACGATGGCAAACATTCCGTCAGGTAAACGTGGTTCAAATATAGGAAGACATCCATTATCGACACAAGGAAAGTTAGCACGTTTGCCTGAATTACTAAGTGCTGTAGATTTTAATTCTGCACAAGAGATTTTAGAGCGATTTGATTATTTAGAACAAAACCAATCAGAAACTTATAATTGGTTAATAAAAAAATGGTTGTATGAAAGTAATGTAACAAAAGTATTGATGCATTTTACGGCAGAGGATGAACCTATGCTTTCAATCCTTACAGAACATCAGTTTTTTCCGATAGTGATGAAACATAATAAATATGATTATTTTAGAATTATGTCTAAACAAGCGTCATTAAGTGCCGTGCGATGGGTACTTGCGTGGTTGAGTGTACGATATTTGGTGATTAGAGATCATAATTCTGTGAATTTGTTCAAGACAGCTACGTGTGCATAAATATCATTTACCTGACTAGGAAAACTTCTTGCTGCTCATTTATCACTTAATAATAGAGACTCAGGTATTTTTTATGGATCAACAAAGCAATAAAAACATCACATTATTCCTTGCATTTGATTTGCTACTGGAAGCTGTACAACACACTTCCTTATGGAAATAGCCTAAGCAGATATCGTTCAATTTAAGGGGCCCAGGCCTTTGCTTGGCAAATCAGATTTTAACAAAGCAAAGGCCTGGGAATCCGCGAATTTGATTTTTTTCTTTGCTTTCAATTTGATCCATACGTTATCGATTTATATTTTTTATTTAAAAATGAATAAAAAAATTCTAATTTGGTTTGACCAAAGAAAAAGATACCCATATGATAATTACATTACAGCAAAATCTGTAATCGGGCGTGGAAACCCGCATCTCAACGTACTAAAGAGTCACTTTTAGTGGCTCTTTTGTGTCTGCATGGCAATGCTTTATGGCAGGCCAAGTAGGGCAGTCTATGACTGGCCGTTTCGTTGAGCGGTATTTCCACCCCTATTTGGTTTGCCACCATCTCGTGGAAAAGATGTTGGCAAATTTCACATTGATCAACGAGATTACAATATGAAAAATATCATCTTAAAAGTACCCATTTCTCTTAGGTTTCTTTTGTTAGCGCTGACCGGATATTGACGGTCATTTAATTCATCGCTTTAACTAAATTGAACTATATGCACTTTCAAATTTCGTGCTTTAGCGAATATAGGAAAGTGCTGCCTGGAGAAAACAAAAAATGGGCCAAACTCGATTACTGACGAATATCATTCAGCGTAAAGTCATGTTGCCAGAAGAAATGTCGCCTTCAATGCAGCGTGATAATTTTGAAGTGGCACTGACTGATTTTGAAAAGCATGCCATCATCAAATGTTTATTTAAAGCGGATAACCAGCGTTCTACTGAATGTTGGAGTGTGCAGGAAATTGCAAACTTTATTGAGAATTGTACAGAAGATCAAAATATCAATTTGTGTATCTTGTATTGGAAAGATATACACGGCAACATCTATATTATCGATGGGGCGCATCGTCTTTCGAGTATTTATGCTTGGGTCAAGAGATATTTTGCAGATGAACAAGCCACTCAAGCGCCTAATTTTAGCGATCAACAAAAAGAAGATATTCGTGACCTGCGAAATCATTTAGGAGATCTAGCTGACTTCCAAAAAATTTGTATTGATCCTAAATTTGCAGAACAAAAATATAAATTAGACGATATTAAAATCAGTTTCCGGCAAGTGCTTGGTACTCCAGAAGACGCAAGACGCGTATTCCAATCGATTAATTCAGATACTAAACGCCTAGATAAATATGAGGAATATCATCTAAGAAGTCGGGGAAGTGATGCATATTATGCGATCTATGCCTGTTGTTATATCAATGACAATAAATCCAATTTAGAAGAGCTTCAATATACACGTTTAAATTCGCTGATCGAGTTGGGGGAGAAGATCCATCAGCTGCTTTTCTCTACCATATTATTACATACTGAAATGAGTCATGGCAAAAAAATTGGCTTGGTCAATGAGCTCATGAATATCATCGCGGGTGATCAGATTCATAATATCATGAGCCTGAATCAGGGTGAACGCGTTGAAAAGATCATGTCACATCTGTTTACGGTCCTTTGCAGAATGGCCACTCCTGTAAAAAATACTGGGGTTCCGAGTTTGGGCTTACATCCGTTCTTATATTTTTATAAGGACCAGCGTTTTCAGATTACTTCCTTTCTGGCATGGTTTGCTATTGTGTTTGAAATTCATGAAAGCCTGATGCAGATTCACCATCGAACCATTAGCTTTAAAGAGTTTACACGTGTCCGCCGTAGTATTGAGTTCTTGATTGCCAATTTTCCAGTGGCGACCACTGAAACGGTCGGTAAGTTCGGCAGTGGGATTAAAGGCTATGATCGGCTACAAATCGTTTATAAAGCCTTTATCTGTTTAAGCCTGGAAATGGATGTCGATTTTGAAGATGAAGAATGCCTGAACACCTTTATTTTGTCGATGTCAAAGGCTTTCAAGTACATCAACTTTAATGAGTTTTATTCTGAAAGATTTTTGGGTAATTATGATGATGGGGTTGTAGAGCATGTAGTCGGATATGTTGAATCGATTAGCCCGATCTCTCGATCAAAGCCCAAGGCCTTTTCAGCATTAACCAAAAATTTGCTTAAGCACAATTTTCTGGTGGGTAATCATAACTTTTGCCCCATTTGTGATGGATTAATCTATCTCGATTCTACTGAATCGGATCATCGGATTGCCAAAGCCGCAGGTGGCCAAGGGGTGCTAGAGAATGGTCTGCTGGTTCATCCACTCTGTAATAGAATGAAATCAGATCTGAGCCTGGAAGAGATTAGAGCGGATTTGTTTGGTGAATTACTGTATTAATCAGCAGAGTGATGAACTCATTTTCTCAAGTGTGTTAATTAATGATAAATCACATGATTTAACTTTTGATATATTCAGCCAGTGTAGCTTTTTTTAATTAAGTGCAGAATCATAGCTAGAAGCTAGCTGTAGTTTCTGAATGACCGTCAAGGTCCTTAGTTTTGCCCATTGATCCTTCTCTGGGCATTTTTTTTGATCAAAAATCATGTGTAGATGCCCTAGAATAAACCTTTTAGCATTTCATAAGCAATCAAGATTAAGCCTGACACCATCAGCACCACAAAAATGAGTTCCACTCTAGTTAACATAGTAATTCCATTTACTTTTCACTCAATTTATATGACAAATAAGTCGTAGCAGCAATGACATAACATGACATAGAAAATAATCAAAAAGACAGAATTTGGATTATCTCATCGATGAAAACCTATCAAATTTCGTCTAAAGAGTAGACCTGGTATCTTGGAGCTTGTCGTGATTAGCGTCTCTAAACTGCTATAACAGCAGTTTAGAATTTTAAATATTTCACATGAACTAGAAACTTTCCTTTTAATTAAATATATTTTAACTTAGTATCTAAACTTTGATAGAATTAATTAAAACTTTAGAGTTTAAGTGGAAACAATGAGAAAAACTAATATTCGACGTGATGGTTACTTAAAATTTCTGAATACATGGCAAAACCGTGATGTCATTAAAGTGCTTTCGGGTGTACGTCGCTCTGGAAAATCCACCTTGCTGGCGATGTTTCAACAAGACCTAAAAGCACAGGGGGTACAAGCCGAAAACATCATTGTCATCAACTTTGAATTTATGGAATTTGAAGAACTCACCGATTACCGTAAACTACATGATTATGTATTGTCAAAAGTTGATGAAAGCAAGAAAAACTATGTTTTTTTAGATGAAATACAACATGTTACCAATTTTGAAAAAGTAGTCGACTCTTTATATGTTCGGGATTATATCGATTTATATATTACAGGTTCAAATGCATTCTTTCTGAGTGGAGAACTTGCGACTTTACTCACAGGACGCTATATCGAGCAACATGTTTTACCCTTGTCATTCCAAGAGTTTAAACAGTGGCATATTGAAAATAATCCGATCATCCAACAATTATCCAATCGTGATTTGTATGCTATGTACACGCGAAGTAGTTTCCCCTATACGCTTGCCATGACCAGCCAGCAGGAAACCTATGATTACTTGCAAGCAGTCTATGCCAGTGTAATGTTTAAAGATGTTATTCCCCGTTTAAATACTGCCGATATTAACTCTCTCGAGCGTGTCGCAAGATATTTGGCAAGCGTGACAGGCTCACCCATTTCCATCAATAAAATTAAAAATACCTTTGTTTCAAGCGGGGTTAAAATCTCATTTGAAACAGTGAAGCGCTATATTCGGGGCTTACAGGACAGTTTGCTATTTTATAGCGCCGCACAGTTTAAAGTACGTGGGCGTGAGTTATTACAATCCTCTGAAAAATACTATTTAGTTGATGTTGGATTGCGCCGCATTATGTTGCCTGATGCTAATGCTGATCAAGGTCATATCTTAGAAAATGTGATTTATCTTGAGCTTGTCAGACGAGGTTATACGGTCTATGTAGGGCGGATTGATGAATATGAAATTGATTTTGTTGCTGTCGATACTTTACAGAATTTAACTTATTATCAGGTGGCATTAGAAACCCTCAATGAGGAGACACTAAGCCGAGAGTTACGTCCATTACAGAAAATTTCTGATTCATATCCCAAGTATTTACTTACCTTAGACACGATCGGGACTGAAGCCAATTATAATGGTATTGTAAAAATGAACGCTCTTGATTGGTTGCTGTCTGAAAATAAGTAAAGTGGAGTCTACTTAGGTTAGTTAAAACACACTCTGTTTCGGCCATGAACCGTACCGGGTTTGTCGGAGACCAAGCTTTCTGAGAGAATGTCCCGATGAAAAAAGTAAAATATACCCCTGAAATCAGAGAAAGAGCGGTTCAATTATTGATTGAATCCGAGAAAGATTATCCATCGAATTGGGCTGCGATCACCGCTATTGCTCCCTGAGCAGTATACTGCGCAAGGGTTGTACTCCTGAAACACTACGTGTTTGGTATCAAAAATATTTAGATAAACAAAATCCAGTTAAAGTACAGCAGCTTTCAGACCAAGAACGTATCAAACAACTGGAACGCGAAAATAAAGAACTGCAACGCGCCAATGAAATTCTACGTAAAGCAGCCGCTTTTTTCGCCCAGGCGGAGCTCGACCGCCCACACAAATAATGGTGGATTTTATCCATAATAATAAAGAGCTGTACGGAGTCGAGGCGATTTGTAGAATTTTACCGATCGCACCTTCAACCTATTACCGGACTCTAGATCTCTGTGAAAATCCAGAACATCGAGCAAAGCGAGATTTACATGACTTGCATCATGCTGAGGAGATTAAACGAATTTGGAAGGAAAGTTCAGGTCGGTATGGTGTACGTAAAGTCTGGCAAAAACTGAAACGTGAAGGCTATATTATTGCACGCTGTACTGTTGCTCGATTAATGCAAAAGCTAGGTATACAAGGTGTTTGGCGTGGTAAGAACAAACAAACCACCCGTAGCCGAGATGACCAAAAACGAGCAGATGATTTAGTGAAACGTAATTTTACTGCTGATCATCCTGACCAACTGTGGGTGAGTGACTTTACGTATATTCAAACAAATTCAGGCTGGGTTTATACTGCATTTATTATTGATGTGTTCTCACGAGCAATTGTTGGATGGAAAGTATCGACACGGATGAATACAGATATGGTGCTCGATGCATTGGAGCAAGCATTGCATGATCGAGGCATGCCAAAGAATGTGATTCATCATTCCGACAGAGGTGTGCAATATCTTTCCATTCGCTATACCAATCGTTTAGAAGCAGCAAATTTACGAGCATCAGTCGGTACGACTGGTGCTCGTAAATTTTCTGCCTCTAAACGATGACATTGTTGTCAAAATGCAGGGTATTGGTGGCTCCCCTTAGGGGCATAATTTGTTGAAGCCTAGGTTACTACGGCTTTGTTGCACAAACCTATCTGTAAAGGCTTTTTCAGCGATATAATTTTCAAATGAAGAAGCCTACACACAAAATCTACCGCACAACCAATTGGCCCACATATAACCGAGCACTTATGAGTCGCGGAAATATTGCCATTTGGTTTGATCCTGCTACGCAATGGTATGCTCCATCAAAAGGCAAACAAGGGCGAAATCAAACCTACTCCGACGCAGCCATCCAATGCTGCTTAATGATTAAATCCTTATTCCGTCTGTCTTTACGTATGGTTACTGGCTTTGTGCAAAGTCTGATTAAACTTTGCGGATTAAATTGGATAGCTCCAGATTACACCACGCTTTGTAGAAGACAAAAGCATATTGATATTGTAATCAGCTACCAAAAAAGTAGCGATGGGCTGCATCTACTCATGGACTCTACAGGCATGAAGTTTCTAGGTGAGGGCGAATGGAAGCGCAAGAAACATGGACCTGAATATCGTCGCCAATGGCGTAAACTTCATATTGGTATAGATGCTAAAACCCTACAAATACGAGCAGTTCAGCTTACAACCAATAATGTCAGTGATTCACAGGTGCTTGGTGATTTACTTAATCAGATTCCACAAGATGAGCAGATTGACTCTGTTTATACCGATGGAGCTTATGACACCAAGCAATGCCGTCAGGTCATTGCAGATCGGCAAGGGCATGCGGTGATTCCACCTAGAAAAAATGCGAAACCATGGAAAGATACAAAGAGTAGCTCGCTAGAGCGAAATGAATTACTTCGAACAATTAAACGTTTAGGCAGGACACTATGGAAAAAATGGTCAGGCTATCATCGGCGAAGTTTGGTTGAAACTAAGATGCATTGCATCAAATTATTAGGAGATAAACTCAGTGCAAGGAGTTTTGATAGCCAAGTGAATGAGATCCATGCACGTGTAGCAGTCCTTAACAGATTTACGGAATTAGGTCGACCACTTACCCAAGTTACGCCTTAAATTTGGCTCAATTAGGGGCGCTTTGCATTTCAAATCTTTGTGCAACAAAGCCACCCTTGTATAAAAGCTTAAAAGAATCTAGCAAGTCTTTATTTAATGTTAATACTCATCCAGTATTGAGGTTTTTTATCTTTTCTTGCCTGTGATCTAGGTTGTAATACTCTAATTTCATACTCGCCTGAAGCAGGTAAAATATAAATACCATTATTATCAAGCTCTGGAGAATATTCTCCAAAATTGCAATATCAATATGCTTTTGTCCTCTACAAAGCGTGGTGTACGAATATCACTGATATTCGGGGCTGCTCATCCGCAAAGTTTAATCAGACTTTACACAAAGCCAGTGACCATACGTAAAGACAGACGGAATAAGGATTTAATCATTAAGCAGCATTGGATGGCTGCGTCGGAGTAGGTTTGATTTCGCCCTTGTTTGCCTTTTGATGGGGCATACCATTGCGTAGCAAGATCAAACCAAATGGCAATATTTCCGCGATGAATGAGTGCTCGGTTATATGCGGACCAATTGGTTGTGCGATAAATTTTATGTGTATGCTTCTTCATTTGAAAAATATATTGCTGAAAAAGCCCTTAAGAACAGCTTTGTGCAACAAAGCCGTTCAAGATTGTTATGATCTTTTTTGACAGAGAACAAATTTTCCCTGATCAAGCAAATAACTTTAAAATTTTCTTAGTGAGCAAGATGGCCAATACTTATTAGAAGAAAAATCTTTTGTTTATGATGCTGAAAATGATCAATTTCTAGAATCGGATATACAGGCATTTTATTCCCTTTTGTCTGCAATTCTAGACTGGCAAGACCCGCCTTTTAAAGGCAGTTTTCCTATGTAATAACATCGATAAATCAGAATTAGGATTGTAAATTTTTCACCCACCGAATTTTTTTGTGCTAGCTGTTATAATGCGCCAAATTGCTGCCAAGTCTCATCATTATGTAAAGAGTCATAATAATTTTGCAGTTCTACTAAATCATAATATTGAATATAAGCTAATAGCAATAGGCCGAGGATCAGTCCAACTTTAAGACAACTAAGTCTATCTGGCTTTCTATATAAATTATCTATTCCAAAAGCAGTTAGAATTAAAGAAGGAACCAATACAATTGTTTTTAAATGGTTTAGAAAGTGAATTCCATGTGTATACAATAACCCAATAATAAGCAAAACTATCCCTAAACTGGTGTAAATACGGTCATGCAGAGAAGTGCGTAACGCGAAATTACATTGAAAAGCTAAAATAAAAGTTGCAAATAAATAAAAACCAGTTCCACCAATAATGAACGTATAAATTGCATTGAATAGGCAATAAGCCAACAACACTGATAGTGCGAAAGAATAGAGTTTGGTATAGAGAATGTGTGAAAAGGTGAAAATCTGTTTCATAATTTGCTCTATTGACAACTCACATCCTATTAAAAGAGGATTTGAAGCTTAACATACTATTCACTTTTTGCCACTGGGGCATGTTTTTTTAGTGTTGGAGATGGCTTGAATAAATGTCGCGTACGAGTAGAGCTTAGACCACAGATTATTAAACACAGCGTCCCTCCAATAAGTACTGCTGGCACCACAGAAAAATAGCGCGTCATCAGGCTCATGTGTAGGGCACCGAGCTGATTGCCTGAAGTGACTAATATGCCATTTAAAGCCGCTACACGCCCTAATAGTGCTTTTGGGGGGAGTTGCTGTAATAAAGTTTGTCGAATGACCATGCTAATGCTATCAAAGGCACCGATTAAAACAAGGAAGAAGACTGAGAGCCAAACATGGGAGGATAGTGCAAAGGCTAAAATACATAAAGCAATTGCAAAACTACTATAGAGCATATTTCTCCATGCATTTTGCATCGGAGAATAACAGGTCAACATCAACATCATGATACAGGCGCCAATAGCTGGTGCAGCTCTGAGTATACCTAAGCCTTCAACACCAAGATGCAGGATATCGTGTGCAAAAATAGGCAGTAAGATAATGACACTACAAAAAAGCATGACGCTGAGATCCAGCAACATACTCCAAAACATTAGTGGATGTTTAAAAATAAACAAATAGGCTTCTTTCAAACTTTTGCTCAAATGCTGTTTATGTGGGCTAGGGAATTGACGAGGACTTAATCTGAATAAGCAGATGCTACCCACGCAACACAAGAAAAAAACAATAAAGAGGGTCTTTTCAAGCCCAAGTTGGCCGAGTAAAAGTCCTGCGCATAAAGGCGCTAAAATGCCGCCTATTTGCCAAATGAGCGCGGTCCATGTGGCTGCATTGCTATAGGCTGACTCGGGGGTTAGAAAAGGGCGTAATGAATTAAATGATGGGCTGTAAATGCCTCTAAGTATGCCTAAGCAAAAGATGAGGCTATAAATGCCGCATAAAAGTGTATTTTGTTGAATGTGCTGTTGTTGGTACTGAGAAAAAAGAACAATAAATAATAATGGAATTAAAGTGCTACAGCTAAAACTCCACTGCACAATTTTTTGTCGGTTATAGCGATCAGCCCAGTCGCCACTGATCAGGGAGAGGCAAATAAAGGGGAGTAACTCAATTAAGGCAATCATGCCAAGGCTGAGTGGATTTTGAGTGAGTTGATAGATACTATAGGCAATGACGACTTCTTGAATCATGATGGTTAGAATTAAGCACAACTGATTGACACTCAGAAGTGAAAAATCACGTGAACGAAAAGCCAAAAAAGCATCGGAATGGAAAAGCGACATAAACAGAATAGTTTCAAATATGAATTAAAAAAGGATGGCGCAAAGTCCATCCTTTTTAGGGTTTAAAGCAGATTACTGTGCTTTTGCTACCGCAATAGTTTCGTCATTTGCAGCTTTAGCCATAGGTGTATATTTCAAACCAAGGGTTGTGCTGGTGTATTGGCGAACTTGGTCAAGAAGCACAGGATTAGTGCTGAGTTCTTGTTGGTACGATTTTACAATTTCATGTAATTTCGGATTCCATTTACCTGCTACTTGCTGAGGGAATGCTTTTTCAAGCAAGCTCAACATAATATAAGGGGAAGTTGAAGCACCAGGAGACGCACCTAATAGGGCAGTCACAGCACCATCTTGTGATGCAAAAATCTCGGTACCAAATTGCAAGCTTGCAGGTTTGCCTGGTTCTTTCTTAATGATTTGAACACGTTGACCACCTTGATTCATGCGCCAGTCTTCTGGTTTTGCATCAGGATAGTATTTTTTCAACTCATTAAAACGGTCTTCATCGGTCATCATGACTTGGCTAACTAAGTATTTCACCAAATCAAGATTTTCCATACCCACAGCGGTCATTGGTAAAACGTTGTTCTTAGTGGTTGATTTCAATAAATCAAGCTGAGAACCTTGTTTTAAGAACTTGTTTGAATAAGTTGCAAATGGACCAAACAACACATATTTTTTACCGTCGATATAACGTGTATCAATATGTGGAACAGACATTGGCGGTGCGCCTAATTCAGCACGACCATAAACTTTTGCAGTATGACCTTCAGTGACTTTTGGGTTGTCGGTCATTAAGAACACGCCACCTACAGGGAAGCCAGCATATTGCTTCGCTTCTGGTAAGCCTGTCATTTGTAAAAGTTTAACCGCTGCACCGCCTGCACCAATAAAGACAAAGCGCGTTTTCACGTGATCTGTTTTCCCTGTAGTGAGGTTTTTAAATGCAACAGTCCACGTTTTATCATCGTTTTGGCTAATGCCAGTCACTTCAGTCGATGTTTGTAACTGGAAATTAGATTGTTTTTTAAGGTGATCGACCAATTGAGTGGTGATCGAACCATAGTTCACATCCGAACCTACATCCATGCGTGTTGCAGCTACTTTTTGTGCAGCATCACGGCCATTCATCACCAATGGGGCCCATTGTTTAATTTCAGCAGGATCCTCAGAGAATTTCATGCCATAAAACATTGGGTTTTTAACCATTGCAGCGTAACGTTTTTCGAGGAAATTCACGTTATCGCCCCAAACGAAAGCAATGTGCGGTACAGGGTTGATGAAACTATTTGGTCGTCCCAAAACACCTTCTTTGACTTGATAAGACCAGAACTGTTTTGCAACTTCAAATTGTTCAGCCACTTTTGCAGCTTTGGTAATGTCCATTTTCCCATCTTTTTCAGAGGTGTAGTTCATTTCCATAAAGCCAGAGTGACCTGTGCCAGCATTATTGAAGCCGTTAGAGCTTTCTTGTGCAACTTTGTCTAGGCGTTCATACATGCGAATTTGCCAGTTTGGCTCAAGTTCACTAAGATATGTGCCTAGGGTTGCACTCATGATGCCCCCACCAACTAAGACTGCGTCAACGACAGGCTCATTGCTGGTGTTTTGAATTTTCTTAGACGCGATAGGTCTAAATAAAAAGATTAGTGCTGCAATAATAAGCAGAACGATGAATACCAATAGGTATTTTAAAAATTTGTTCATGCGATTATGACCATGGAGGGCAGGTTTGGATCGCTTTATAGCGAAGACAAGAATAACAATTATGGTGATAGGGAACACTTGTAAAGAATTAGCTTAGAGAATTGAAGTAATACTCAAAATTACAAGTATGCAAAGATTAACGTTCGAAGCTATCACACATTTTTGATTGATGGATATTTTAGACTAAATACATATTGACTTAGTAATTTTTATTGTAAATGAACATGATTAAAATATAAATACCAATGATGTTTGTTTTTATTGGTTTTTATTGGTTTTTATTTTAATTCAATATCTGGGTTAAAAAATCAGATGTTGAATATTTATACAAATACTCAGTAATTTATGAAAAAGAAGCTTATAACTTGTTTCAAGATTACTTTCCAACGGCTTTATTGCACAAAGATTTGAAAGGCAAAGCGCCCCTAATTGAGCCAAATTTAAGGCGTAACTTGGGTAAGTGGTCGACCTAATTCCGTAAATCTGTTAAGGACTGCTACACGTGCATGAATCTCATTGACTTGGCTTTGAAAGCTCCTTGCACTGAGTTTATCTCCTAATAATTTAATGCAGCACATCTTAGTTTCAACTAAACTTCGCCGATGATAGCCTAAATATTTTTCCATAGTGTCTACCTGAGAAGCACTGCTTCGCAAGATTAACTGTTCGAAGTAATTCATTTCGCTCTAGCGAGCTGAACCGTACCGGGTTTGTCGGAGGCGAATTTCGAGTAATTTATGGGACAGTTTTGTCACTGCTTTTAAAATTATAAGCAATCGATTGGTAAGTTCTTTACTGTAGGTATTGAAGGTAATAATTGCAGAATCAGGCATCGGCTCAGGCGTGGATTTAGGAGAAGCTGTAATTTTTCGAAAAAGTTAGAAAACCACTTTAAGGCTTTCGATTTAACCTTCTTCCACATCAATAATGGCTGCATTTAATCCCAGCATACTTTTTGAAACACCACCACTTCAATTCAAACAAATTTTAAGAAAAAATCTAAAAAAATTCTCTTTAGAATCTATAGGAAAAACCTAATAAGAATCAAGAATATATACAAAATGATAAAATTTTAAATATTAATGGAATGACTTTAAATTCACTTTTATAACTAAGCAAAGCCACAATTAATCAGAAATTATGATAAGATCAGCTTTCTTAAAAAATGTATTTTTTATAAAGATGAATTGCTTAGGTAATTTTTACTGTCTTTAGCACATTTTATTATTTTTTCTTTTTTTTAATTCACATCCTATTTTGAACAGATTTTTAATCGCTCAATTTAGGATTGTATTTGCTTATCTTTATAATGCTTATATTTCAAATCCTAAATTGTGACACTCAAAATTGGAGAGGTAATTAAGAACTCAAAACTAATGGAGATAGCAATGGATCGAATTGCAATTATTGGTGCTGGCCCAAGTGGCATGGCCCAATTAAGAGCGTTTCAGTCAGCAAAGGCCAAAGGTCTACAAGTTCCTGAAATTGTATGTTTCGAAAAACAAAATGATTGGGGCGGGCTATGGAACTATACTTGGCGCACTGGTATAGATGAACATGGGGAACCTGTCCACGGCAGTATGTACCGCTATTTATGGTCAAATGGCCCCAAAGAAGCGCTAGAATTTGCCGATTATACTTTTGATGAACATTTCAAAAAACCAATCGCTTCATATCCACCACGTGCAGTACTGTGGGATTACATCAAAGGCCGTGCAGAAAAAGCACAGGTCAAAGATTTAGTTCGTTTCAATAGTGCCGTTCAGCATATTGCCTATGATGAAACAACGCAAAAATTCACGGTAGATGTCGAAGATTATGCACAACAACAGCATTATTCAGAACAATTTGATTATGTTGTCGTTGCATCTGGACACTTCTCTACCCCACGCGTTCCTGTTTATGAAGGCTTTGATCAATTCCATGGTCGCATTTTACACGCACACGACTTCCGTGATGCGCTGGAATTTAAAGGCAAGTCTGTGTTATTGGTTGGCAGCAGCTACTCTGCCGAAGACATTGGTTCGCAATGTTATAAATACGGTGCTAAGCAAATTTACAGTTGCTATCGTAGTAAAGCCATGGGCTTTAAATGGCCTAAAAACTGGTCTGAAAAGCCACAATTACTGCGTGTAGATGAAAATACTGCTTATTTTAGTGATGGAACATCTGCCAAAATTGATGCCATTATTTTATGCACAGGCTATTTGCACCACTTCCCATTTATTGAAGATAACCTACGCCTCAGAACACATAACTGCCTTTATCCGCAGGGTTTATATCAGGGTGTGGTGTGGGAAAAGAATCCTCGCTTGTTCTACTTGGGCATGCAAGATCAATGGTACACCTTCAATATGTTCGATGCGCAAGCATGGTTTGTCCGTGATGTGATTTTGGGCAAAATTGCTTTACCAAGCACGGCAGAAATGCAGAGCCATACGCAGACCTTACATCAAAAAGAGCAGCGCCTATTGAACGATGAACAATCTGCCCGCTTCCAAGGTGACTACATCAAACGCCTGATTGCGCAGACGGACTATCCATCATTCAATATTGATGCAGTGCATGATATTTTCATGCAATGGAAAAAGCATAAAAAAGAAAACATTATGGGCTTTAGAGATAAAGTCTATCGCTCAGTAATGACTGGAAAAATGGCTAAGCCACATCACACGCCATGGTTATATGCGCTAGATGATTCTTTAGAAAACTATTTGGAAGATGAAGCACAACGTGAAGCGATGTAAGGCTTAATCACAAAAAGCCACACAATACGCAGCAAAATAGCCAACAAGCCCCATAAGTTATGGTCATGGGGTTTGTTGTTTGGACTGCCACCACTCTCCGAGACAAATAAGGCCGTACAGCCTTTACGACGTAACAACCCTGATGAACATGAACCTCTCGAAGCAAAGAAAGAAATCCTTTGCCTTAAAGCACCGAACGTTTCAATTGCTTCGGTCGCTTTGCAACATGGATTGAATACAAATCTTGTATCCAAATGGATTCGCTTAATTGATGGTAAGCCAGGGAATGATCGCTCACCACTACCGAATAAACCTGCATTTTGAACCGTACCGGGTTTGTCGGAGACCAAGCTTTCTGAGAGAATGTCCCGATGAAAAAAGTAAAATATACCCCTGAAATCAGAGAAAGAGCGGTTCAATTATTGATTGAATCCGAGAAAGATTATCCATCGAATTGGGCTGCGATCACCGCTATTGCTCCCTGAGCAGTATACTGCGCAAGGGTTGTACTCCTGAAACACTACGTGTTTGGTATCAAAAATATTTAGATAAACAAAATCCAGTTAAAGTACAGCAGCTTTCAGACCAAGAACGTATCAAACAACTGGAACGCGAAAATAAAGAACTGCAACGCGCCAATGAAATTCTACGTAAAGCAGCCGCTTTTTTCGCCCAGGCGGAGCTCGACCGCCCACACAAATAATGGTGGATTTTATCCATAATAATAAAGAGCTGTACGGAGTCGAGGCGATTTGTAGAATTTTACCGATCGCTGCTTCAACCTATTACCGGACTTTAGATCTCGCGGACAATCCAGAACATCGAGCGAAACGGGATCTGCATGACCTTCATCATGCTGAACAAATTAAACGAATTTGGAAGGAAAGTTCAGGTCGGTATGGTGTGCGTAAGGTCTGGCAACAACTGAAACGTGAAGGCTATGTGATTGCACGTTGTACAGTTGCTCGATTGATGCAAAAGCTAGGTATACAAGGTGTTTGGCGTGGTAAGAATAAACAAACCACCCGTAACCGAGATGACCAAAAACGGGCAGATGATTTAGTGAAACGTAATTTTAATGCTGATCATCCAAACCAACTATGGGTGGGTGACTTTACGTATATTCAAACTCATTCAGGCTGGGTATATACCGCATTTGTTATTGACGTGTTCTCACGAGCAATTGTTGGATGGAAAGTATCTACACGGATGAATACAGATATGGTGCTCGATGCATTGGAGCAAGCATTGCACGATCGAGGTATGCCTAAGAATGTGATTCATCATTCAGATAGAGGTGTTCAATATCTTTCTATTCGCTATACCAATCGTTTAGAAGCAGCAAATTTACGAGCATCAGTCGGTACGACAGGTGATTCATACGATAATGCTTTGGCTGAAACGGTGAATGGCTTATACAAAACAGAAGTGATTGAATATTTAAAAGCAGATTGGCAAGGTTTAGCGGATGTACAACTTGCGACATTAAATTGGGTAGATTGGTTCAACAAAAAGCGTGTACACAGTGCACTGGGTTATGTATCGCCTTTTGAGTTTGAAGCAATGTACTATGATAAGATTAATCCGTTAGGTCAGGTGGCCTAACTTAAATAAAAAAGTCTCCGACAAACCCGGTACGGTTCAGTTTCCATAAGATCGCTTCCATGATATTTCTACTATTCTTTGAACAGTAACAACCGTGTAATCGCATAGTATCTTGAATTTGCTGCCAGATATCATCAGTGAGAAGAGTGCGTGCCATTGGAAAAATATAGAAATGAAAAGAGCTTAAAGGGGGATTTTAAATATTTAAAACCAATTCTTCAAATGAGGACACGCCCTAAAATAAAAGGCACCTTATGTGCCTTTTAACCTTTTGGCTTTAATCGCAGAAAACAGCAAACTCTTCGGCAGGAACACGCGGTGTATGTAATTGATTCACCACTTGGTCTGGGTCGGCATAACCAAGTGCAATAGCGCAAACTAATTCTTCGTCTTCCGGTATACCCAGTACGTCTGCAACCACCTGATGAAAAGGATTCCATGCGGCTTGTGGACAACTGTCAATTCCACGGGCTTTGGCAGCAATCATTACATTTTGGATCATCATTGCAATATCCATTTTTGAACCTGTTTCTAAAATAGTATTTGCAGTAAAGAATAAACCCACAGGTGCATCGAACAGCTGATAATTGCGTAAAAGTTGCTGTTGCATTTTATTTTGTTCACCTTTTTGAATACCCAATAGACCGTACAAGCTCCAACCATTTTCACGGCGGCGCTCAATAAATGGCGAAGTCCATTTTATAGGATAATATTTAAAGGTTTCTTGATATAGATCCGCATTTTCTGGATTGGAAAAAATTTCTTTTTGTGCTGCACAAACCTTCTGTATCAATGCTTCTCGTTTTTGTCCAGTGACCACATAAACTTTCCAAGGCTGAATATTGTTGCCTGATGGTGCACGGCAGGCGATGTTTAAAATATCTTTGATGGTCTGTGTATCAAGTGGGGTATTTTTAAAAGCACGCACAGAATGCCTTGAGGTAATGGCTTGATCCACCAAGGTATGTTGCTGCATTCGAAACTCCTTTTAATCTTCATATTTTGATTTTATGTAACTTTATAAATTTTATCAGTCCTAAACCTTAGGCATCGCTAGAAATAAAAATCGTACTAATTCGTGCCAGTATCAGGTTGTGCAAGGTGGATCTGTTTTAGGCCTGCATTCAACTTGTTGAGTAAGTGGATTAAACTGGCTAAATCATCCAAGGCAAAGCCAGACATTGCTTGATGGTAGAACTGAAAAAATTGCTCCTGTAAGTCGAGCCAGCTTTGCTGTCCGGATGGCGTGAGAGCTACATTTTTAGCCCTTTTGTCTTGATGAGAGGTGACACGCTGTACACTGCCTTCACGCTCTAATCGTTTTAAGACATTGTCTAAGCTTTGCCGACTAATACCTAAATATTCTGTTAAGTCAGAAAATGACATACCTGCTTCGGTTAAGTGTGGTCGTGATAGGGCACCAAGTACTGCCCAATGTACTGGTGAAATACCTAATTCATTTAAACATTGGCGATCAAGACTATTACCTACCTGAAATAACCGAAAAAAAAGCCGATTATGAATCATATATAGAGATTGATCGTAAATTTCTGTATTTGAGCTTGGCATAATTATGGATCACATTTTGATATGAAAATTCTGAAAATAGTATATCGACTGTAGTAATAAAATGAACAAGCCAAAATTGATTTCGCTTAGCAAACCCTGATTTGCTGTACTTGGTCATTAATATAGTGCTCTGTTTCAACTTAACACTGGGTGAAATTAGCTCTTCGTTTTTCTAGAAAAGCCTGAATGCCTTCTGCTGCATCGACCGTCTGGCTGACATTGACAAATAATTCTGCTTCTAAAGCCAAACCCGCCCGAATATCCAGTTCAGATGCTGCCTGAACAGCTTTCATTGCATGTTGAATCGCAGCGGGAAATTGTAACCCGAATTCATCCAAATATTGACGACCGGTTTGAATGGGGTCACTCAAGTCTAGAATGCGGTTAATCAGTCCAATATGAAGGGCTTCTTCTGCCGTAATAATTTTTCCACTGATAATTAACTCCAGTGCTTTGGTCTGCCCGACTAGGCGAGGCAAGCGCTGTGTACCCCCATATCCGGGAATCAGTCCAAGCTTAATTTCAGGTAATCCCAGGCGTGCACTTGGGCTGCAAATTCGAAAGGTACATGCCATGGCCAATTCTAACCCCCCGCCTAAAACCGCGCCATTGATACAGGCAAGCGTAGGAAATTTTAATTGATTAATTTGCTCAAATAAACTTTGGCCGATTTGTATAGTATTTAAATGCGCTGCAGGGGTTTTGTTCTGCAGTTCTGTAATATCGGCACCTGCGCAAAATGCTTTATGACCATCACCTGTAAAAATTGCAGCGCGTAAGTTGAGTGGAGCAATTTCTGCGATGAATTCTTGCAGTTTGGCAATCATTTCGGCATTCAGCGCATTTCTTGCTTCGGGGCGCTTTAAGGTAATGATCGCGATATTGTCTTGATATTTTAGTTCCGCACTCATGCGCCAGTTCCTTGGTTTGATGTATTTAAAAGAATAGAATTTATTTAATTTATGTCAATACATATATTTAATTTTTAAATAAATAAGTATAAGTAGTTGCACTTGTTTAATTTAAATAAAAATATATGTAAAGATGTTGACATAAAATTACACCTAAATTAACCTATCAATGGCTAGTGAAAATCGGAAAAAGAGTGTTGAGACTTTTGAATGTAGCTCATCAAACAAAGGGTCATATCGCGATTTAAAAAAATGAAAAGCGAATTTGAAATTTGTTGAATCAGAAGAATTAAAACGGACAAGGAGTAGAGGTTATGCAGCATATTGATATGCAAAAAATGGCAAGTGAAGCAAAGTTTAACCGTTTCCATGCCAAGGTACTGATTTGGTGTTTAGTGATTATCATTTTAGATGGTTATGATATTGCGGTTTCTGGCGCAGCCTTACCTTCAATTATGGAACAAATGGGAGTAAGTGCTTCAACTGCTGGATTTATGATGAGTTCTGCACTATTTGGAATGATGTTCGGTGCAATGTTTTTTGGTGGTTTGGCGGATAAAATTGGTCGTCGCTTAACCATTGTAATCTGTGTTTTTTTATTTAGTGTTTTTACTGCGGTCGCAGGTTTAGCTGAAGACCCTGTGACTTTTAGTATTATCCGTTTTATTGCAGGTTTGGGAATTGGCGGGGTAATGCCAAATGTCGTTGCACAAATGACGGAGTATTCCCCTAAAAAAGTACGCACCGTAATGACTTCATTAATGTTTTCAGGTTATGCGGTAGGGGGGGTTTTAGCAGCAGTTTTAGGTAAGCAGTTTATTGTAGAGTTTGGTTGGCAAATTGTCTTTTATGCTGCGGCTATTCCAGTCCTTTTAATTCCCTTTATCTGGAAGTCAATGCCAGAGTCCCTCAGCTATTTAACTAAAAACAATAAAGAAAGCGAATTGAGAAGTCTGGTAACACAGATCGCGCCTGATCTTCAAATGGATAGTGACGCAAAATTTGTGAATGAGGCCAATATAAACAATGCTAAGCCTTCTATTGGACTGTTATTTAGTGATGGACGTGCCTTTAGTACGCTGATGTTCTGGGTCGCATTTTTCACCTGTTTATTCATGGTCTACGCCTTAAGTACCTGGTTAACCAAATTGATGGCAATGTCCGGTTACTCCCTTGGCTCAGCCCTTACTTTTGTGATCGCTTTGAATGTGGGCGCAATTGTTGGAGCAATAGGTGGAGGGTGGTTGGCAGATCGTTTTCACATTAAGTGGGTTTTGGTCATCATGTATAGCTTAGGGAGCGTATTCCTGTATTTAATGACCTTGCCAATGTCGATCAATATGCTGTATTTCACCATTGCTATGGTAGGAGCATGCACCACGGGTGCACAAATTGTTGCCTATTCTTATTGTGGGCAATTTTATCCAAGCATTATTCGTTCAACAGGAATTGGCATGGCCTCTGGCGTGGGACGTTTGGGAGCAATCGGAGCACCATTACTAATTGGCTTGATTGTGTCGCTAAATTTACCTATTCAACAAAATTTTATGGTAATTGCTTTGGCAGGTTTAATTGGTGCTGTGGCTTTATCTCTGATTAATCATAGACGTGCAGATATGGCACACGTACAGAGTGAAACCAATTTTAATTTAAAAGCTGAGGAAGTATAAAATGAAAGCAGTGGTTGCTGTAAAACGTGTGGTTGATGCCAACGTTAAAGTTCGCGTTAAACCCGACAATAGTGGGGTAGACCTGACTAACGTTAAAATGTCGATCAACCCATTCTGTGAAATCGCAGTGGAAGAAGCGGTTCGTTTAAAAGAAAAAGGAACAGTTTCAGAAATCGTTGTGGTTTCTATCGGTCCTAAAGAAGCGCAAGAACAAATCCGTTCTGCCATGGCTCTGGGTGCTGACCGCGGGATCCTGGTAGAAACGGCTGACGAGATTGGTGCACTTGAAGTGGCTAAAATCTTGAAAGGCATTGTAGAACAAGAAAAACCAGAACTGATCCTGCTCGGTAAACAAGCGATTGATGATGACTCGAACCAGGTCGGTCAGATGCTGGCTGCTTTACTGGGTGCCGGTCAAGGTACATTTGCTTCTGTCGTGAATGTTGCTGGCGACAAAGTTCAGGTGACTCGTGAAGTGGATGGTGGTTTACAAACGGTTGAATTGAACCTTCCTGCCATTATCACCACGGACTTACGTTTGAACGAGCCACGTTATGCTGCTCTGCCAAACATCATGAAAGCGCGTAAAAAACCGCTGGATGTGAAGTCACCTGCAGATTATGGCGTTTCAGCGACCACTAAACTTAAAACAGTGAAAGTTGAACCACCAGCAGAACGTAAAGCTGGCGTACAAGTGAAATCTGTTGACGAGCTTGTTGCAAAACTTAAAAACGAAGCGAAAGTGATCTAATACAGAAGGATAAAATCATGAGTATTTTAGTTATCGCTGAGCACGACAATAAAGCACTAAACGCTGCTACTTTAAACGTTGTTGCTGCAGCTCAAAAAATCGGTGGTGATATCACTGTATTGGTTGCGGGTTCTGGCGCTCAGGCCGTTGCTGACCAGGCGGCTCAAGTTGCGGGTGTCAGCAAGGTATTGCTTGCGGACAACGCGGCTTATGCACACCAGTTGGCTGAAAATGTGGCTAAACTCGTTGCCGAGTTAGGCAAAGGTTATTCACATATCCTGGCTGCATCGACTTCTAATGGTAAAAACGTATTGCCACGCGCTGCTGCACTTCTAGACGTTAGCATGATCACGGATATCATTGCTGTTGAAAGCCCTAAAACTTTCAAGCGTCCAATCTATGCAGGTAACGCCATTGCAACGGTTGAATCTTCTGAATCTATCGTGGTTGCAACTGTTCGTGGTACTGCATTTGATCCTGTCGCTACGACTGGTGGTTCTGCAGCAGTTGAAGCGGTAAGTGACGTTCAAGATGCTGGCATCTCTACGTTTATTTCTGAAGAGATTGTTAAATCTGAACGTCCTGAATTAACAGCTGCGCGTATTGTGGTGTCTGGTGGTCGCGGTGTGGGGTCAGGTGAAAACTATCACACAATCCTTGATCCGTTGGCGGACAAGCTGGGTGCTGCTCAAGGTGCTTCACGTGCTGCAGTGGATGCGGGCTTCGTTCCTAACGACATGCAAGTGGGTCAGACAGGTAAAATCGTTGCGCCTGACCTGTACATCGCTGTCGGTATTTCTGGTGCAATCCAGCATTTGGCGGGGATGAAAGATTCTAAAGTGATCGTTGCGATCAACAAGGATGAAGAAGCGCCAATCAATGCGGTTGCTGACTACTGGTTAGTGGGTGACTTGAACACTGTAGTTCCAGAGCTCGTTTCAAATATATGATCTAAAACATTGTATTCAAAATATTTATTTCGTAATACGAAACAAAAATAATGGTAAAGGAATTTACCGTAACACAGTAAACGGAGATCAATATGATTCGTGATCCAGAAATGCTTGAACAGCTTTTAGAAACGATTCGAAATTTTGTAAAAAATGAGCTTGTGCCATTAGAACACGAGGTTGAAGAAAGCAATGCCATTCCTGAACATATCGTGAATCAGATGAAAGAGCTGGGTTTATTTGGCTTAACCATTCCTGAGGAATATGGTGGTTTGGGCATTACCATGGAAGAAGAAATTCTAGTGGCACTGGAATTGGGTAAAACCTCGGCCGCTTTCCGCTCTTTGATTGGGACCAATAACGGCATTGGTTCCAGTGGTATCTTGATTGACGGAACAGAAGCACAAAAACAAAAATATTTGCCTCGTTATGCCAGCGGTGAATATATTGGTTCATTCTGTTTAACCGAGCCTGATTCAGGCTCAGATGCAGCCTCATTAAAAACCACAGCCACCAAAGATGGCGATCATTATATTTTAAACGGGACCAAGCGCTTCATTACCAATGCGCCACGTGCGACGACTTTTACAGTCATGGCATGCACCAATCCAGAGATTAAAGGCGCCAGCGGCATTTCTGCATTTTTAGTTGAAGCCGGTACACCGGGTTTATCTTTAGGCAAAATTGATAAAAAAATGGGGCAGCATGGTTCTTATACCTGTGACGTGATTTTTGATCATTGCCGCGTACATCAGGATCAGTTGATTGGCGGACAAGAAGGAATTGGCTTCAAAACCGCTATGCGCGTGCTCGATAAAGGCCGTTTGCATATTGCTGGATACAGTGTCGGCATGGCCGAACGCATGTTGGAAGATGCGCTGAATTATGCAGTTGAACGTAAACAGTTTGGTCAGGCGATTGCAAATTTTCAGCTCATTCAAGGGATGTTGGCTGATTCTAAAGCAGAAATCTATGCCGCAAAATGTATGGTCATGGATGCTGCACGTTTACGTGATGCAGGCCAAAATGTGACGACTGAATCTTCTTGCGCGAAAATGTTTGCCACTGAAATGTGTGGTCGTGTCGCAGATCGCTGTTTACAAATTCATGGCGGTGCGGGCTATATCAGTGAGTATTCGATTGAGCGTTTTTACCGCGATGTGCGTCTGTTCCGTTTATATGAAGGCACCACTCAAATTCAGCAGATTATTATTGCCCGTGAAATGATTAAACAAGCCACAGCATAAATACACGATCTAAATTTTTGGAATATAAAATATGAGTTCAAAAACAAAATTCAACTGGCAAGACCCGTTTTTAATCGAACAGCAATTAACTGAAGAAGAGCGCATGATTCGCGATTCTGCACATGCCTATTGCCAGGACAAATTGTTGCCTCGTGTACTTGAACAGTTCCGTCATGAACAGACCGATGCTTCCATCTTTCGTGAGATGGGCGAGTTGGGTTTGTTAGGCCCCACCATTCCTGAGCAATACGGTGGTGCAGGGTTGAACTATGTCAGCTATGGTCTGGTGGCCCGTGAAATTGAATATGTCGATTCAGGCTACCGTTCCATGGCGAGCGTGCAAAGCTCGCTGGTAATGGTGCCGATTAATGAATTTGGCTCTGAAGAACAGAAACAAAAATACTTGCCTAAACTGGCCACAGGTGAATACATTGGCTGCTTCGGCTTGACCGAACCGGATCATGGTTCTGATCCAGGCAGCATGATTAGCCGGGCCAAAAAGGTAGAGGGTGGTTATCGTTTATCTGGTGCGAAAATGTGGATTACTAACAGTCCAATTGCCGACGTGTTTGTGGTCTGGGCCAAAGAAGTATCGGAAGAAGGTAATGTCGGGGAGATCCGTGGCTTTATTCTGGAAAAAGGCTGGGAAGGGCTATCTGCACCAGCGATCCACGGCAAGGTGGGTTTGCGTGCCTCAATTACCGGTGAAATCGTGATGGATAATGTCTTCGTTCCTGAAGAAAATGCCTTCCCGGAAATTCGCGGCTTGCGTGGTCCATTTACCTGTCTCAACAGCGCACGTTATGGTATTGCCTGGGGTGCCATGGGCGCCGCAGAGTTCTGCTGGCATACAGCCCATCAATACACCATGGACCGCAAACAGTTCGGCCGTCCTTTGGCTGCGAACCAGCTGATTCAAAAGAAACTGGCCGATATGCAAACTGAAATTGCCTTGGGTTTACAGGTTGCCTTACGTTTCGGCCGCATGAAAGATGAAGGTATTGCATCAGTTGAAGGCACTTCACTGATCAAACGCAACAACTGTGGTAAAGCCCTGGATATTGCACGTTTGGCACGTGACATGCTCGGTGGAAACGGCATCAGTGATGAGTTCGGTGTGGCACGTCATCTGGTCAATCTGGAAGTGGTGAATACCTATGAAGGTACCCATGATGTGCATGCCTTGATTCTGGGGCGTGCACAAACAGGTATTGCTGCATTCTGTAATTAATTTGCTAAAAATAAACCATGTTTGGATTGGTGTCATTCACTGATTCAAATTTTTTAGCATGCAAGTATGCTGGTTTAGCATAGCTAAACCAGCTTTCCCTTGAAATATGGATGCTTTGTTTTCTTGCAGATTGAAAGGTTGTTATATTGTTTGCAAGAAATTGATTCAATGTAATTTTCTTTAAAGTGGCGCGTGTGCCATTGGTTTAGTTCTCTTGATTCGGGTTGCCACATATTTCTTAGACGGGGCTGGATCGTAAATTTTTATTAAAGATCGTCAATATGACCCGCAAAACCATATAAAACTGTAGCAATAAACTAAAAAAATGAGCCCTGGAAAGGACTCATTTTTAAATATAAGTTAAATTACGATATAGCCGATTTTTTAATTTGCACTACATGCCTCAGGTTTCATTCTCGATTTTAATACTTTTTAGTCCATCGTTGACTTTATTTAACAGGTGAATCAAGGTCACCACATCATCAAAAGAAATCTTGTTTAAAGCCTGTCCATAAAAATTAAAAAAATCAACTTGTAACTTATCCCAAACCTTAATACCTTCGGCAGTAAGTGCGACAGTTTTTGCACGTCTGTCATTTTCATTAATGATACGTTGTACTAAGCTATCACGTTCCAGTCGCTTCAAAACAGCATCTAAATTCTGACGACTGACGCCAAGATATTCAGTCAAATCTGAAAATGACATTCCCGATTTCACATGCGGTCGAGACAAAGCACCCAGTACGGCCCAATGTACAGGAGAAATACCTAATTCATTCGAGCACTGTCGGTCTAAGGTATTTCCGACCTGAAACAGCCTGAAAAAAAGTCTATTGTGGGCAGAGTATAAGGATTGATCATAATTTCTTGGTAGAGAATCACTCATTATAAAGACCAACCTGAAGAGAAAAGCGTTTAAATAAGAAAGAGTATACCTTATAGGTATTGATCATAAAACTAATTCCTTTTTTTCTATAACCCTTAAAAATTTATATGATGATTTTATAATTGATATTTAAAATCATAAGTTTAAATATTTAATTCCATTCTTATATCCAGACTCAATCTGTTCTGTATGCCTGGAATATCACTCTCATCAAACCATTTAAAAATTAAATTTAAAATACCTCATGATCAAGAGTTTTACTCTCCACTTACTCCAGATGGGTTTTCATGAATTCTAATTCGGGCAGCGGCTGGCTGACGAGATGAAAAATTAAAGGTTCTTTTTCATGAAAACTTCTTTGTTCTGTAATAAGCCCGCAACTTAAGTGAAATCTAAAGTTAAAAGTGGATGTGTGTCAATGCATTTAATTTATTAAAATATTATATTGTTGATAATATTGAATAAAATAAATTTATAAAATTAATTTATGTAAATATATTGACACAAAAACATTATAATCCTATCTTAGTGATTACAGGCGTTAAATGAACAATAGCCAACCAAAATTAGATAAAAATAGAGTAGGGAGACAGAGATGAAAGGGTTGAAGGATAAGGTCATTATCGTGACGGGTGGTGCAGGTGGAATTGGTTCTGCAACCTGTCGACGTCTGGCTGAAGAAGGTGCCAAAGTGGCGATCTTTGATATGAATATTGAAGCCGCAGAAAAACTGGCTACCGAGATTAATAACCAGAATGGTCAAGCTTTGGCCGTGCAGTGTGACATTACCCAAAGCGATGTCGTGGAGCAGGCCGTACAGAAAATAGAAGCAGAATTTGGGCCTGTAGATGGTTTAGTCAATAACGCAGGCTGGGATATTTTCAAACCCTTTGTCAAAAGCAATCCGCAAGAATGGGATAAACTGATTCAGATCAACTTGGTGGGTATGCTGAACATGCATTTTGCTGTACTTAAAGGCATGGTAGAGCGTAACTCTGGAAGTATTGTCAATATTGCCTCTGATGCTGCACGTGTGGGTTCTTCGGGTGAAGCGGTTTATGCGGCATGTAAGGGCGGACTGGTTTCATTTTCTAAAACACTGGCCCGTGAACATTCTCGCAACAACATCAAAATTAATGTGATTTGTCCAGGACCGACCGATACCGCTTTACTTGCAGGTGTGACTGAAGGTGCTTCAAATCCAGAGAAACTGCGTGAAGCCTTTGTACGCGCTATTCCACTTGGCCGTTTAGGTCAACCAGAAGACCTCGCTTCTTCAATCGCATTCTTCTTAAGTGATGACGCGAGCTTTATTACCGGACAAGTGCTGAGTGTTTCCGGCGGTTTAACCATGAACGGTTAAGCAAACCAGATCACAGTGATTAAAAATAAAAGTCAGATAGAGAAATACAGGAAGTAATAAAAATGATTTTTGAAGATATCTTATATGAAGTAAAAAATGGTGTAGCTTGGATCACCATCAACCGCCCAGAAAAAATGAATGCCTTTCGTGGCACCACCTGTGATGAATTAATCAAAGCCTTAAACAAGGCAGGCTATGACCGTGAAGTCGGTGCGATTGTACTGACGGGTGCCGGTGATCGTGCTTTCTGTACCGGCGGTGACCAGTCTGCACATGATGGTAATTATGATGGTCGTGGCACAATTGGCTTACCGATGGAAGAAATGCATACGGCAATTCGTGATGTACCTAAACCGGTGATTGCACGGGTACAAGGTTATGCGATTGGTGGTGGTAATGTATTGGCAACCATTTGTGACCTCACCATTTGCTCAGATAAAGCTATTTTCGGTCAAGTGGGTCCTAAAATGGGTTCTGTGGATCCAGGTTATGGCACAGCATATTTAGCTCGCGTTGTCGGCGAGAAAAAAGCCCGTGAAATCTGGTATATGTGCCGTCGTTATACTGGCCAGGAAGCAGTTGAGATGGGGCTTGCCAATAAATGTGTGCCGGCCAATCAACTGGATGCGGAAGTACAGGCCTGGGCAGAAGAAATCTGTCAGCGTAGTCCGACTGCCATCGCGATTGCCAAACGTAGCTTCAATATGGATACCGCGCATCAGGCAGGTATTGCCGGGATGGGCATGTATGCACTGAAATTGTATTACGATACAGAAGAATCACGCGAAGGGGTAAATGCGCTTAAAGAAAAACGCCAACCTGAATTCCGTAAGTACTACAAATAAGGAGCTATGTCATGAGTAAAAATCCTTATATCACCGAAGATTTAGAATTCTTAGCTGAAACGGCTGAAAAATTTGCCCAAAAATTTATTGCACCCGGTTTTTTAGAGCGTGATCAGAGTCGAGTATTTGATCGTGACCTGGTTAAAAAAATGGGTGAAATGGGATTTATTGCACCAGAATTGCCTGAACAGTACGGCGGTCAAGGGATGGGGCGTCTGGCTGCGGGGATTATTCATGAAGCCGTGGCCAAAGCCGATTTAAGTTTCTCCTATATCAACTTACTGGCTTCCCTGAATGGTCAGATTCTGGCGGAACATGGTCAACCTGAAGTGGTTGAGTCGTGGCTGAAAAAATTGACGGCGGGTGAAGCGATCTTTTCGATCGCATTAACTGAGCCGCGTGGCGGTTCAGATGCTGCCAACTTGCGTTTAAAAATCGAACGTGACGGCGATGAGTATGTTTTAAATGGCGAAAAAACTTCTATTTCCGCTGCCGATCAGGCCGATGCTTCGGTGGTGTTTGGCCGTACCGGATCAATTGAAGATGCTGCACATGGCGTAACGGCGCTCTTGGTTCCGATGGATTTGCCGGGAATCACGACCACACGTTTTGATTGTCATGGTCAGCGTGCGATTGGTCGCGGTTCGATTTTCTTTGATAATGTGCGTGTACCAGTCAATCATCGTCTAGGTGATGAAAACAAGGGTTTCGTGCAAGTCATGCAAGGCTTTGACTTTTCACGTGCTCTAATTGGGTTACAGGTTCTGGCGGTTGCCCGTGTCAGCCTGGATGAAGCCTGGGAATATGCGGCACAACGTGAAGCTTTTGGTCAGCCCTTAACCGCCTTTCAAGGGGTTTCGCATCCATTGGCCGAGTATGAAACTCAAGTGGAAGCAGCACGATTATTGTGCCTGCAAACCTTATGGTTAAAAGACAATCATCTCCCGCACACCTCCGAAGCCGGAATGTGTAAATGGTGGGGGCCAAAATTGGCTTATGATGTGATTCACCAATGCTTACTGACCTTTGGTCATGCCGGTTATGATCGAGGTGTGATGGAACAGCGTATGCGCGATGTGCTCGGCTTCCAGATTGGTGATGGTACCGCACAAATTATGAAAACTATTATTGCGCGTAAAAAAGCAGGCCGAAAAGCAGTCCCAGCCTAATAAGAGCCACTAAATTATGTAAAGTCCCATTTCTAATTGCTCAAATGTTTATTTGAGCAATATAGCAAAGCTCTACCTAAGATTTGGTGGCCAATGTCGATATTGTGATTTGAAATAAAACAATCGGATAATTATAAATTGGAGTTATGGAATGGATTTCGATGCGGTTCTTTTACCCCCACGCAGGGAAAAAATGTTACAAGAAGGGTATTGGTTAAATAAAACGATACTTGATTCATTGAATGAAGCAGTATATCAATACCCGGATAAAGTTGCTTTGGTCAGTTATAAAATAGAAGATCAATCTGAAAAAAGCTTTACTTATCGGGAAATGCTCCATACTGCTAATAAAATTTCATTAGGTTTGAAGCGTTTAGGTGTTCAAAAAAAAGATATCGTATCTTGCCAATTACCCAATTGGTGGGAGTTCACTTTATTGTATATCGCTTGTCGTCGTATAGGTGCTGTACTTAATCCGTTAATGCCAATTTTTAGAGAGCGTGAGCTTTCATTTATGTTGAAACATACTGAAAGTAAGGTGCTCATCGTACCTAAAGTCTTTCGTAAGTTTGACCATGAAAAACTCGCCTATCAATTACATAAAAATATTGAAAGCCTAGAGCACGTCGTTGTAGTGGGTGGAGAGGGTGAGAATAGTTTTGAAAAATTATTATTAAATCACGGTCTAGATAATGACCCGCAAATCTTAAATACCCTGAATGATGTCACCATCACTGCTGACGATATTGCTCAACTTGTGTTTACCTCAGGTACTACAGGCGAACCTAAAGGGGTAATGCATACAGCAAACACCTTATTTTCCAATATTGTACCGTATGCCAAGCGTTTACATTTAAGCAAAGACGATGTGATTTTTATGGGTTCGCCAATGGCGCACCAAACCGGCTTTATGTACGGCTTAATTATGCCCGTACTGTTAAAAGCAAAAGCGGTGTTACAAGATGTTTGGGATGTAAATACTGCCATCGATTTGATTCATAAGCATGAAGTTACATTTACGATGGCCTCTACACCATTTTTAAATGATTTATCTGAAGCGGTATTAGATACCCAGCAATCTTTAGATAGCTTGAAATTATTCCTATGTGCGGGTGCGCCAATTCCAAGCACGCTGGTTCAAAAAGCACGTCAAAACATGGGCGTTAAAGTCATTTCAGCTTGGGGAATGACCGAGTGTGGCGCTGTCACGACCACTCGCCCTGAAGATGATGATGAGCGTTCATTTAATACGGACGGACTTCCACTTCCAGGTGTTGAAGTCAAAGTGGTGGGGGATGATGGCGAGGAATTAGCACCGCATCAATCAGGCACACTAATGATCCGGAGTTGTTCGAATTTTGGTGGCTATCTGAAACGCCCGCATTTAAATGAAACCAGTGAAGATGACTGGTTTGATACCGGTGATATTGCCTACCTGGACGAGCAGGGTTATATCCGCATTGCCGGACGTAAAAAAGATGTAATTATTCGCGGTGGTGAAAATATTCCGGTGGCCGAAGTTGAATCGTTGATCTACCTGCATCCAGATGTAGCGACCGTGGCATTAATTCCGTATGCAGATGAACGGCTGGGTGAAAAAGCCTGTGCCATTGTGAAGCTGAAAGAAGGTGCACCGCACATGGTATTAAAGGATCTGATCGATTTCCTGAAATCCCATAATCTGGCAATCCAGTATATTCCAGAGCGTTTAGAGGTCTGGGAAGAAATTCCGATGACCCCATCGGGGAAAATCCAAAAATTCAAAATCCGTGAATTATTATAGAATTAACAAATACATAGACGTATTTCATTCAGCAAAATCCAAACAAGTCTATTCGATAAATATCATTTTTATATTTATCAATGGCTTTGTTTGACCTGAAAAAATTGTGTGTATCCAGAATTAAACATTTGGGGAATAAAGGGATTTCTACCATGAAAAAAAATGTACAGCTTTTTGCTAAAAGCACTTTGACTTTATCCATATTGGTTTTCACCTCATTGGCTCATGCTAACGTGAGTCTGGAGCAGCAAGTTGCACAATTGCAGCAGCAGGTTCAAGCTCTGCAGGAATTGGTGCAACAACAGCAAAAAGCCAATGATCAAAAGTTCAATGAACAAAAAATGGCAGCTGCGCCTGCATTGGTTGAAAGTGCTGCACCAAAAAAATCTTCAGCACCCGTTTTACAGCATACGACAAAGGGCGGTGCTGAATTTGAGCTCTACGGCAATGTGCGCGCGGACATGAGCTATCAAATGAAAGGTCCGAATACGATGTATAACTTAATCAGTGCTGTACCGCTGGAAGGAACACCTGATGAACATAAAAACTCGGATAAATTTCAAAGCACCTTAAATGCCACACGTTTCGGCTTTAATTTTAAAACCCCTCAACTTGGCGAGCATGCTATTGGAGGTAAAGTGGAAATGGACTTTTTTGGCGGAGCTGGGCGCGATACCTTCCGTATTCGTCATGCCTATATGACGTATGATCAGTGGCTTTTGGGTCAAACATGGTCTAACTTTAACGCTGTGGAATATTTCCCTGAAACAGTAGATGCATCACTTTCTGTCGGTGGGTCATTAACCCGTGTACCGCAAATCAAATATTCGGTCCCTGTGAATCCACATCTGAATTTGGCCTTTAGCTTGGAAGATTCGAAAGCTGAAACGGTGACACGTACAGGTACGCAGAATTTTACAACTGACCCCGATGCGAAATTAAAACTGCCATCAGCAACCGGACGCGTGAATTATAAATTTGATAATGGTTCAGCGCTTTCTGGACGTGCTTTTGTGACTCAAAAAGCGACCAATCATGAAGGCAATGATGATTTCCTGGCCTGGGGTGTAGCATTAGGCGGAAAATATCAAGCTGCGGAAAATACCTTGGTTCGCTTCGACTACAATCATATTAAAGGGGACACCAAAAACTTGCTTTGGTCTAATATGGCATATGTGTTTGATGACAATAATAAAATGCGTGCTAATCAGTTCGATGCCATTAGTGTCGGTTTAACCCAAAAAATTACGTCTAAAATCCGCTCAACATTAGGTTTTGGCTATATGAAGGCAGATGATAATAATAGCTTTGCACAGCTGGTACGTAATGATGAAACCCAAAATTCCGAGCTAAAAGAAGGCTGGATTAACTTATTCTACAATCCAGTGAAACCGGTGAATTTTGGTCTGGAGTATATGTATGGTGAACGTAAAACATTTAATGATAAAAAGGGTATAGATAATCGACTGAATTTCACGGCAATTTATGATTTTTAAAACAATTTTAAGTAGATGTTAATGTCTGCGGGTTCTATCTTTTTATATGACTATGTATAAAGTAATGGAAAATTCCCCTTTGTGGAGTGTTTTACATGCATATAAGTATTGTAATTAGCTGTTTTATTTACATAAATTAGATAGAATCCGTCGACCTTGGATGGGTTGGGATTAAAGTGAACATATCATTCCGATAGATGCTAATCAGCTTAAAAAACCGACCAGAAATCTAGGAAAAAAGCATCCAATTTTGACCACCCCAGATGTTATGTAACTATCCAGCTTTTAAGTTGGAGGTTTTGGAGTGTTATGTGTGGAAACCATCGTAAAGATCTGTCGACGGCATTTAATACAGGGCCAAGTATTGAAGTAAATCATAGAGTTTAAAGAATATCTAAAATTAACTCGTTTGAGGATTTCGGGCCTAAAGCAGACGGTTTCCGTAACTGGTTGAAAGACGACTATGTAGTACAACCTAAAGAGATATTGTTAGACCGTGCGCAGTTAGTGGATTTAACTGCGCCTGAAATGACAGTATTGATCGGTGGTATGCGTGTACTGGGTACAAGGTAGCAAACAAGGGGCGTTTACTGACTGGAAAGGTGTATTAAGCAACGACTTCTTTGTGAACTTGATTGACATGAAGTACAGTTGGAAACCAATTGACAAAAACCACTATCAAATCGTAGATCGTGCAACGGGGGCACCGAAATGGACTGCAACCCGTGTGCATCTGATCTTTGGTTCTAACTCGATTCTGCGTTCGTATACAGAAGTGTATGCGCAAGATGGCAATAAAGAAAAATTGTCAGAGACTTTATTGGTGCTTGGACAAAAGTGATGAATGCAGACTGTTTTGATGTGAAGAAATCATGATCTGAACATGTAAAATAAAAAACCGGCTTAAAGCCGGTTTTTTATTTAACTTGTGAAATCTATGGTTAATTAAATGGTTACTAAAAAACCGTTACTCTAAATATAACTCATATTTAACAATTACTTATAAAATTATATGATGCGTATGATACGCATCATATGAATATCGCTTAAATTTGCTATAATTGAATTGAGCAGTGCCATTTGTGGTTAGGTTAAAAATTCATGAGTCTTACTGAAATTAAGGTACGTCAAGCTAAACCAAAGGAAAAAATCTATTTTCTGGCAGATGATGACGGCTTAAGTTTAAAGATAGAACCAAATGGACGTAAATCTTGGAGTTACCGCTATTCACTTGTAGGGACAAATAAACGTCCTCGCATGAAGTTGGGCGAATATCCTGTAATGTCCTTGAAAGAGGCCAGATCAGTCCGGGATGAATATAAATTTAATGATTATCAAAATAAACTGCTGCATAAAAAAGACATCAAAACTTTTCAGGATATTTGTGAAGAGTGGTTAGAATTTAAAATTAAAAATTCCTTTGAAGATGAACCACGATGCGGTGTAATTCAGCTTGCAAAAAAATGTTTAGATCAGGATATTTATCCAAATATTGGACTAACGCCATTTATTGAAGTTAAAAGATATGATCTGGTTAAGGTTATTAAAAATATAGAATCTAGAAATGTAAAAGAACCTGTAAAGAAAGCTTACAGTTATTTAAATCAGATTTATGATTATGCTGTAGCAATGGGGTATTGTGAATATAATATTGCAAATGGGCTTCATAAAATATTAGTTAATAATAAGATTAAGAAAAATTATCCTCATTTGAACTCAGATGAACTATCTAATTTCTTAGCTAGATTGAATCAGATTAATACAGATCCTATCATTAAAAAAGCCCTATTATTTAAGTTATATACAGGCGTACGTGGTGGAGAATTACTGCTTTCTGAACCACATCACTTCGATCTGGATAAAAGAATATGGAAAATACCGGCCTTACATATTAAACAATATAGAAGAAAAGTTATTTTAGGTCATGATATTCCTGAATTTTTAGTTCCACTATCTGATCAAGCACTTGAAGTTGTGAAATCAGCACTCGCTTGGTCTCATGGCGAAAAATATGTATTTTCTAGCCCCCGTAATAATCATAAACCTATTCATTTTAACACCCTGAACTTGATTATTAGAAAAATGGGATATACTAAAAATGAACTATCATCTCATGGTTTACGCTCAACATTTAGTACCATATTAAATGAATCTGGTTTATTTCAATCAAATTGGATTGAAGCACAGCTATCTCATACTGATAAAAATAAAACCCGTGCAAGTTATAATCATGCAGAATATTTCAATCAGCGCGTGGAAATGATGCAATGGTGGGGAGATTTTATTGATAGTTGTACTGTATAGTTAATGGTTATGAAATCCAAGTTTTAATTAGAATATATTAGTAAATATATAAAATTAGATTCAAGCATTATTAAGACTGAAATATTGTAAAGTAAACTACTTATATTCTGTATTATTTATTTTATACGATTTATAAGAGCCTTAGTTTTTTAATATATTAACCATGATCTATTGACAGAAAACTAGTAAAGTAAATGCCCGCTGAAACTAATTATCCGTGATTTGAGTTATTTAATGCTCTAGTAAAACAGCATTAAATAACCCGATCACGGCATCGAGTGTGGTCAGATCTATGATGAAACTCGGCTAACCAAAAATATTGTATTGGAACTAAAATGCCCTATAGATGGCAGTATAGGGCATCTAAATTACTGAACGTTAACTACGATCTTGCCGATTTGGGCATTTGTTTCCATGTATTTATGAGCTTCTTGGATATTCTCAAAATTAAAGACTTGGTCAATTAAAGGTGATAACTGACCTGACTCCAAACCACGATAAACAAATTGTTTTGCCTGTTCTAGCGCATTGGAATCAGTGGTAATTTCAAAGAGCTCATAACCACGTAATGTTAAATGTTTGCCTAAAACATCCATAACACTCATTTGGATATCACGTGTATCAAGCGCACCATATTGGAAGAATGTGCCTTGTTTAGCCATAGCTTGCATGATTTTACCTACAGCTGGACCACCTACAGGATCAAACACCATATTTACCCCCTGGTGATTGGTAATACGATTCAATTCATTTACTAAATCTTGCTCCTCAGTAGCGATCACATATTTAGCCCCTAGATCTATCAGTTGCTGCTTTTTAGCACTAGTACGAGTTAATGCGATTGGGGTAGCGCCTAACATATTAGCAATTTGAATTGCTGCCACGCCAACACTGCTAGATGCAGCACCAATAACAACATATTGGTCTTTCTGTAAGTTGCCAAAATGTACTAATGCACCATAAGCCGTCACAAACATCATCCAGCTTGCAGCCGCTTGTTGGAATGTCAAATCTTTAGGATGTTTTACAACAGCATGGACTGGCAGATTGATGAGTTCTGCGTATGTACCATATTCATCAAAACCAAAAGATGGAATGACACTCACTGCATCGCCAATACTAAACTCTGAAACACCTTCGCCAATCGCTGTAACGATACCTGCGGCTTCATAGCCAAGTACAGAAGGAAAAGTGGGTTCAATCACATAATTACCGGTACGGTACATGATTTCAGCCCGATTTAAGCCGATCGCATGGACTGCCATTTGTACTTCACGTGCTTTGGGAGCAGGAATTTCTAGATCTTCAATTTGTAGGACCTCAGCACCACCGATAGCACGCATCACCACAGTTTTAGACATGTTTCTTTTCCATATGTTTAACAGATGGAATTAGCATAGTGGTTCAAACAGATCAGATAAATAAACAATCTATTTATAGATTGGTTCTATTTTTTATCACAATCTCTTGCAAATATCCTTTCAATCCAATCTATAAAGACTTGCATACGTGCAGGTAAATGTTCACGGTGAGTGTAGAGCAAAGAAATAGGTTTAGGCATATTTTGATAAGTTGATAACACTTCAATGAGTTGGCCATTCTCGAGATACGGCTGTATTGCATGACGAACCCCTTGAATTAAGCCCAAACCATGTAAGGCTGCGCTTAAAAATGATTCTGAATCATTGACTAAAATACTTGAATCCAATTTATATTCTTCAAGTTTCTGATTCACAATAAATTGCCAATTCATAACCTTACGTTGTTTACCGCTAAAATAATTGATGGCTTGATGGTGTTTTAGATCATCTAAGGTATGCGGTGTGCCATATTTTTTTAAATAAGAAGGGGCAGCACAAGTGATCATTTCAACTTGTCCAAGTGATTTTGCAATGAGGGTTGAGTCATCTAAGTAGCCGAGTCGAATTGCAAAATCGACACCTTGATCAATGAGATCCACTAAGGAATCAGAGGATTCTAGAATCAACTCGATATTTGGATATTGTTGTTTAAACTCTGCCAAATGAGGAATCAGAATGGCTTTGGCAATGGTGATGGGTACGTTGATGCGCAGTTTACCCGATATATTTTGAGTCTGTAGATTTGGCTGAAAGCTATTAAAAATAGCATCGAAGTCTTTAAGGAGTTGCAATGCTTTGTGATAGAAAGCTTCACCTTCTAAAGTCATGCTGACTTTACGGGTGGTTCTATTGAGTAATCTCACCCCCAATTCATGTTCAAGCTGTTTGATGGCTTTGGAAATCAGTGGACGATGCACACCCAATGTCTCAGCAGTGTGAGTAAAGCTTTGGGTTTCAACCACACGCACATATATCTGTAACTTCTGCAAATGATCCATTTAATTTTGCCATTCATTGAATATCGAAATTATAACAAATGGCTGATTTAAAGGTCTTATTCGAACGACATGATGTTTAGCCGTCCGATCAGGGATGGTCATGAATACAGAAAAAAATTAATCTTCAATCAGGTCAATTTTGAATGATAAAAAATATTTCACCTGCTTATGCAATGAACTTTACCCAAAGTTTAACTATATTGATTACGATATTGGCTCGGTGTAACGTTAAACCAACGCTTAAATGCGCGTCTAAAGTTAGAACTGTCATGATAGTTTAATAGCGTTGCAATCGCATCGACAGATAAAGTACTGTCTGTTAAATAACGACGTGCTTGCTCCGACAAAATTGCATCTCGAATCTCCCTAAAGCTTGTGCCATCTGCGGCAAGTTGACGTGCCAATGTCCGTTTACTCATAAACAATGCCGCTGCAATTTGGTCTTCACTCAGTTCATGTAGCGAACTCGACAGCATCATTTTTTTTATCATATACACATAGCTTTGCTTGCCCGGTTTGAGCTGCTGTAGCATGCTTTCGCATTGTTGCATCGCGAGTAAATAACTGTCTTGATTGGCCGAGGCATTCGGAATGTGACATAGACTGAAAGGAAAGGTGGCTTTGATTGCAGGTGCGGAAAAAGAATAAGCGCCCGATAAATACTGCGCATAGGCTTGGTGATAGTCGGGTTCTGCGTGCGCAAAACAGATTTGAGCGTCATGGAGAGGGCGTCCAACAATAAATTCAGCACACTCAAATAAAATCACGGCACAGGTTTCAGCCAATAGACGATGCACCTGTTCAGACAGTTGAAAATCAAAATACAGTGATATATTGACTGAATGTTCGGTGTATTCAAGATTTAAACGTGCAAAGCTGATACGGGTGGGAATAAATTCCTGAAATGCTTTCAGTGCTATCAATAAATTTGGGCTACTGTTGACCAAGAATCCCATGGCACCATGTACTGAATAGCCACCGATTTTGTAGACACTCTTTAGTTTAATATTTTAATACGCTAGTTAAGCGTAAACTAGAATATGGAGATCTTAAGTTTCTCTCGGCAATTTAAATGAAAAGAAACGGGAGTTAATAGTATGAGTCAAGACCCTAAAAAATGTCCTGTTACCCACCTGACTACTGAAGCTGGTGCCCCTGTGGTCGACAATCAGAACAGTATGACGGCAGGTGCGCGTGGACCTTTACTTGCCCAGGATTTATGGCTGAATGAAAAACTGGCCAACTTTGTCCGTGAAGTGATTCCAGAGCGTCGTATGCATGCCAAAGGTTCAGGTGCTTTCGGTACCTTTACCGTGACCAATGATATTACCCAATATAGCCGCGCTAAAATTTTCTCTGAAGTCGGCAAAAAAACCGAAATGTTTGCGCGTTTCTCAACGGTGGCGGGTGAACGTGGTGCGGCCGATGCAGAACGTGATATTCGCGGTTTTGCCCTGAAATTCTATACTGAAGAAGGCAACTGGGATCTAGTTGGCAACAATACTCCGGTATTTTTCCTGCGGGATGCCCGCAAGTTCCCTGACCTGAATAAAGCAGTCAAACGTGACCCGAAAACCAACAAGCGCAGTGCCACCAATAACTGGGATTTCTGGACATTATTGCCTGAAGCCTTGCATCAGGTGACCATTGTCATGTCGGATCGCGGTATTCCTGCTGGCTACCGTCATATGCATGGTTTTGGCAGCCATACCTTCAGTTTTATCAATGCCCAAAATGAACGCTTCTGGGTGAAATTCCATATGCGTACCCAGCAAGGCATCCAGAACCTGACCGATGCTGAAGCAGCAGACTTGATTGCCAAAGACCGTGAAAGCAGCCAGACCGACCTGTTTGATGCCATCGAACGTGGCGACTATCCAAAATGGAAAATGTACGTTCAAGTCATGCCAGAACTGGAAGCCGAAACAGTGCCTTATCATCCATTTGACCTGACCAAAGTCTGGCCGAAGGGCGATTATCCACTGATTGAAGTCGGTGAATTTGAGCTGAACCACAATCCGGAAAACTATTTCCAGGATGTAGAACAGGCAGCCTTTGCACCTAGTAATCTTGTACCGGGCATCAGCTACTCACCGGACCGTATGTTACAGGCACGTTTAGTGAACTATGCCGACGCAGCGCGTTACCGTGTTGGTGTAAATCATTCACAGGTTCCGGTCAATGCTGCACGCTGCCCTGTAAACTCTAATCGTCGTGATGGTCAGGGCCGCATGGATGGCAACTATGGTTCATTGCCACATTATGAACCGAACAGTTTTAACCAGTGGCAGGAACAACCTCAGTTTAAAGAACCAGCATTAAAGATTACCGGTGATGCTGATTTCTGGGACTTCCGTGAAGATGACAATGATTACTTCAGCCAGCCACGTGCCCTGTTCAATTTGATGAATGATGAGCAGAAACAGGCCCTGTTTAATAACACGGCCGCAGCGATGGGTGATGCGCTAGATTTCATCAAATACCGTCATATCCGCAACTGTTATGCTTGCGATCCAGCTTATGGGCAAGGCGTTGCTAAGGCCTTAGGTATGACTGTAGCAGATGCTCAAGCGGCACGTGAAACAGATCCTGCTAAAGGTTTGCCAAGCTTTCTTTAATTTATTTTACTTTCTCTTCCTCTTTTAAGGGGGAGAGGAGGTAAACTATGGAATATAGCATAAGAAGGTGAAAACCTTATGCCATAAATTCTCTATTAAGGATCATAAAGAAAAACTAAGATTTCTCTTTCAGAATTTGTGAAAAAATTTTAACTTTTTCTAATGTGGCGTCTACACCTTGCTTAAAAAAGGTATCCACCAGTGCCGAACCGATCACCACCAGATCAACTTTATTGGCTAAGGCTTTCACATGACTTTTATCTTTAATCCCAAAGCCAATAGCAATCGGGATATTAAAAATTGGTTTGATTTCAGCAATCTTTTTTTCAAGATTGGTCAGATTTAAAGTACCGCCGGTGAGACCATTTTCCGCAACATGATATAAAAATCCTGTCGCACTGGCTGAGATTTGTTTCAATCGCTCAACTGGAGTAGTGGGTGCGCTCATTGCAATTAAATGCATATTTTTTTCATTTAATATCTGTTTAAATTTTTCCCGATATTCATAAGGGGCATCTAGGATCAGAATCCCCTCAATCAAATTTTCGGTATCCGCAACCAGCTTCTCGAAACCATATTGTATGATCGGGTTTAAATAGGTCATTAAAATAATCGGGGTGGTTTCATCCTGTAAACGGATAGCTTTCACGAGCTCAATGGTTCGATGCACGGTCTGACCAGAAGCGAGTGCTCTAACATGAGCAGCCTGGATGGTCTCTCCATCTGCCACAGGATCAGAAAATGGGATGCCCACTTCGATGATATCAGCTCCAGCTTGACCCAATTGACTAAATAGACGATAACTTTCATTAAAATCAGGATCTCCGGCAGTAAAATAACAGACTAAACCACTGCGATTTTCCTGTTTTAATTGCATTAGTTTTTGATCTAAACGGTTCATGCGCGTGCTCCTGCAAGATACTTTTTGACTGTGTCTAAGTCTTTGTCACCTCGACCGCTTAAATTGATGATAATTGTCTGTTCCGGATGCATTTCTTTCGCAAGTTTGATGGCATAGGCAATAGCATGAGAACTTTCCAGCGCTGGGATAATGCCCTCTTGCTGGCTCAGTAGTTGAAAGGCATGTACAGCCTCTTCATCTTTGACTGCTGCATAAGTCACGCGGCTTGTTTCAAACAGGATGCAATGCTCAGGGCCAACCCCAGGGTAATCCAGTCCTGCGGATATGGAATGTCCCTCTAGAATTTGCCCGTCTGAATCTTGCAGTAAGTAAGTCAAATTACCATGCAAGACGCCGACTCGACCTTTGGAAATCGAGGCAGCATGTTCATGACTATCAGTGCCTTTCCCGCCAGCTTCAATTCCAAACATTTTGACATTGGTATCCTCTAGAAAGGGGTGCATGAGTCCTAATGCATTGGAACCCCCACCGACACAAGCAACCAAAGCATCTGGGAGTTTATTTTCTTTAAGAAGAATCTGGTTTCTGGCTTCGATGCCAATAATTTTCTGGAACTCTCTCACAATAGTCGGGTAGGGATGCGGGCCAGCACCAGTTCCTAGCAGATAGTAAGTCGTGTCGACATGACTGATCCAGTCACGTAAGGCTTCATTCATAGCATCTTTCAGGGTTCCACGGCCTTTTTTTACGCCTTGTACTTCAGCACCAAGTAATTTCATACGTTCAACATTCGGTTGCTGACGTTGAATATCTGTTTTACCCATATAGATCGTGCATTTCATCTTAAAGAGTGCACAGACGATTGCTGTGGCAACACCATGCTGTCCTGCACCTGTTTCAGCAATGATTCTGGTTTTACCCATGAATTTAGCCAATAATATTTGCCCCACACAGTTATTGATCTTATGGGCGCCGGTATGGTTCAAATCTTCTCGCTTGAGATATATTTTGGCTCCCCCTGCGTAGGAAGTTAGATTTTTTGCATAGAATAGCGGGCTAGGGCGACCCACGAAGTCGGTTAAAATCTGTCGATATTCAGCCCAAAATTCAGGTTGATTCCGTATGGTATTAAAGGCTTGTTCTAAATCTTGTAGAGCTGGCATCAGGCTTTCAGGCATATAGCAGCCACCAAATTTACCGAAAAAACCACCTTGATCAGGACCCTGACCGATATAAGGAGTTGTCATTGTCTTTCTCTTAAAATTTCAACATTGATTGGATCTTAAAAGATTTCCATTTTCCTGATAATTGATATATTTTTGATTTATGATGTTAGAAAAATTTACAGCATGAAACGTAGAACCTTACCGCCCTTAAATTCACTTAAAGCATTTGAAGCGGTCGCTAGACATCAAAGCTTCAGCTTGGCTGCGGAAGAACTGTGTGTCACTCATAGTGCAATCAGCCATCAAATCAAACAGCTCGAAGAATGGTTGGATAAAAAATTATTTATTCGGCATTCATCAACGATTACTCTCACTCAGGATGCAGAAGACTTATCCCGTCTTTGTACTCACTTCTTCAATGAGCTGGAAGAATGTGTATTTGAATTAACTCACAAAGCGTCAGAAGTAGAAATCGTAATCGGTGCCTCTCATAGCTTTATGGCGAACTGGTTAATTCCACGACTGGAAAAACTAGAGAGCCTTTATCCTAATATCTCTATTAAATTGATGACCTGTAACGACCTAAAGCTACTGGAAAAAGAAAAAATTGATATTTTTATCAATAGTTTGAATGTAGATGAAATGCTGCCTAAGTTTTTGGATAAATTTCTTTTATTTCCGGACAACATGGGACCAGTTTGTAAAGGTGAAAGCTATGCTCTCACTAGTATTCATGATCTTTTTGAGCACCCATTACTTCACACTTATTCCAATAAGAATGCCTGGCAGATCTGGTTTGAACGATCCCATCTAAACCTTGAGACTAAATCGAATGATCGATATTTTGATCGTCTCAATTTAATGATAGAGGCGGCTGTTTCAGGATTGGGGATTGCTATAGCGCCCCAGATTTTGGTAGAAAAGGAAATATTAAGTGGCAGAATTATTGCGCCGTTTGAATTTACCTATTGCAACTTTGACTTCTATGCAATCGTTAGGAAAAATAATTCAAATCAAGAGATTATCAATATTGTAAATTGGTTACAGACCCAATGTTGAGAGGATCCCAATCAAAAGCCATTTCTATCGCTTCTTATTCTCAAGTGAAAATACCCTATCTTTAGTGTGAAAGAGGACTCCACCCGACAGTCAGGGTGGAGGTGAATTTCACGAATTTTTTTGGTGTTTTTTCAGTGCAATATGATAGAATAATTTGCATTAAGTTTCTGTATCTAAATAGCTTTAATGCGAAATGAAGATCAACAAAGCGTACAAATTTAGGCTTGAGCCTAATGCAGAGCAGGAGCTTGTTTTAAACAAGTTGCTTGGCTCTGCACGTTTTGTTTGGAATCAAATTTTAGCTGTATCATTTGAGATGCTTGCTAGAAATGAGCGAATCAACAAAGTTAATTTAGTCAATAAAATTCCTGAATTACGCAAAAAACCTGAATGTGCTTTTTTAGAAAACAGCTCGAATGGCGTTTCACTTCAACAAAAAGTCCGTGATCTTGGTGATGCTTGGGCTAAATTTTTTGATAAAAAAGAACAAGCCAAGTTAAAGCAAAAACCATTCAAAGCGAAGAAGCCAAAATTCTTTAAATTGACCGATGGCAGTGAAATTCAGCTTAGACCACTCATGCCAAGATTTAAAAAGAAATCTGATGGTTATGATTCAATCCGTATTGTTCAATTTGGCAGATATTGTTGGGTTAAAGGTAATCAGGTTAAGTTGCCTAATGACATTGGCGTTGTGAAATTCAGAAAATCACAAGATATTTTAGGCGAGATTAAGAACGTCACAATCTCAAAGCATGTTGGTAAGTGGTATATCTCTTTTGGTGTTGAAAACACAATAGACGCACCAATCCATCCATCGAAATCAGCGATTGGCATTGATTTAGGTGTTAAAAAGTTAATTACAGCGTCTAGTGGTCAGGTATTCGACCCGATCAATAGTTTTAAAGCCAATCAGGTAAAAATAGCCAAATTCCAACGCAAGTTGAGAAAGAAAACCAAGTTCAGCCAAAATTGGAAAAAGCTCAATTTAAAGATCAATAAACTGCACCATCATATTGCCAATATTCGGCATGACTACTTGCATAAAGTCACCACAACTCTCAGCAAAAAACACGCAATGATCGTAGTTGAGGACTTAAAGGTAGCCAATATGTCGAAATCAGCACAAGGCTCAATCTAGAAAAAAGGAAAGAATGTGAAAGCCAAGTCAGGCTTGAACAAGTCAATCCTAGATCAAGGTTGGTCAATGCTTGTTGGCATGTTGGGGTACAAACAGCAATGGCGAGGTGGTTTACTCGTTAAAATTGACCCTAGATATACAAGTCAGACTTGTAGCTCATGCGGTCACATTGCAAAGGAAAATAGGCTCACTCAGGCAAAGTTTGAGTGTGTTTCGTGTGGATATGTTGCGAATGCAGATATTAACGCTTCTCGCAACATTTTAGCGGTAGGACATACCGTTTTGTCTGTGGAGGGTCGATGCGGTAAAGGTCGCCCTGCGAAGCAGAAAGCAAGCGAAATCCGTGAGGAAGTCGCCTAAGAGCTTTTGCTTTTAGAATCCCCCACTTGAGGTAAAGCGAAAGTGGTGGGAGTATGTCAACAAGAATAGACCAATACCGCCGCAGAGCTGGGCAATAATTTCGAGCACAATTTCCCCAAGGTGTTTTTAGCATCAGCATACCGTCTGATCTAGGCGATGTCATTAACAACAATCCCAGGCATAGGCTTTGGTAGCAGGTATTTGGACCACACGCTGAGATCGAAGGCCCGATAGGACAGCAACAAAATACAATCCACACAAAAAATCACAAAATCTTCATCTTCGTTTTTTTAAGATGAGTTTGGTCAGCTTGATCTGACCCAGACAGAGAGAGATAGCGTTAAATTTTATCGCTCAATTTTTATTTTAAAAATGAAAGTAAACAGAGGTATGTGGTGCGTCAAGTAATTGAATATGTGGGAGCAGATCTGTCAAGGATCATTGAAATGGCCTGGGAAGATCGCACCCCATTTGAAGCCATCCAGCGTGAGTTTGGCTTGAATGAAACTGCAGTGATTCGCTTGATGCGGAAAAATATGAAAGCATCAAGTTTTAAAATGTGGCGTGAACGAGTCACCGGCCGAAAAACTAAACATCTGCAACTGCGTTCCCCCGATGTCATTCGGGCTTATTGTGCGCGGCAGTATAAACGTTTCTAAGCGCTTTGTTTTGAACGCCGTTTGGACTCACGTTTACATCGTTCAGAACAGTATCTGACTTCCTCCCAGCAGCGTTGCCATTTTTTGCGCCAAGTAAAAAGGCGCAAGCAGTGAATACAGGTTTTTTCAGGGAGATGCTGTTTTTTCATGGTTTATAACTCATCTATCTGGCTAAGAAGCTGTTGGGCATGGGTGGATTATTTGTTCCGCAACTTTAAGTTTATCCCGCTGCCGATAGAAATCACTAGCAAATCGTCCTCACGTGAACGCAAGTTCATTTATCTAGCTAAAATCTTACTCATTTTATAAGCCTTATTTTTAATGATTTCTTAACTCATAAACGATGTGAAAATTATGTGATTTTAATCAAAAAGATACAAATTATTATAGTTGTAATTCAGGCAGCCTGCGCCTAGTATCTTCCATGAAGTTACTCCATGTAAGCTTCCTTAGTTTTGTCCCATACACCCCTCTGTATGGGATTTTTTTTAATCCGGGGATTGTCATGAGCATGCATTCAAAAGCATATATTTTTAGACAGCAGCAATTGCTGGTGGATGATCATTTCCAGTTGCCGCAAGTGGAAAGACTGCAGCACGACCTGAACCTGTCGGAAAATGGCCAGGTCATTGCACGGGATCTAAAAGAAGATGAACCAGTACCCGAGGGTTATCAACTGATCCCGATTCGGCAACTGGTGCAGGTCTGGAGCAGGCCGCAGTTTGAACAGGCCAGCCGTGCCGTACAGTTACTGGAGTGGCGCCGTAATCACTGCTTTTGCAGCAAATGTGGCCATGCCACCCAGCAGCACGCCAGCCAGTATGCCATGGTCTGTCCATCTTGTGGCTATAACCAGTATCCCCGGGTGAATCCCTGCGTGATTACCATCATCACCCGGGGTATAGATGAAATTCTGCTGGCGAAAAATGCCCGCAATAAAACCCAGATGTACAGCCTGATTGCTGGATTTGTTGAAGTCGGCGAAACCTTGGAGGAGGCAGTACGCCGTGAGACGCAGGAAGAAGTCGGCCTGCAGATCAAGAATATTCAATATCTGGCCAGCCAGCCGTGGCCGTTTCCCAGCAACCTGATGATGGCCTTCAGGGCAGAGTATCACTCGGGTGAGATTCAGATTCAGGAAGATGAACTGAGCGACGCGCAATTTTTCAAGTTTGATCAGTTACCTGAGATTCCCTTCAAGGGCAGTATCGCTTATGCCATGATTCAGCATGTGATGCATGATACCCCTGTAGCAGATGACAGCAAAGAATGGCTTTAACCTAGAAAATAGCCTAGGGCTTTTCAGCAGCACGCCTGCTAGATCACATGATTTTGTCTTCACGCTTTGTTCACATCCACCTGGGTTATCTTAGTCCTGAAATCATTCAAGGCTTAAAAATGAATACTCTATTCAAGTCAGTTTTTGCGGTTACGGCACTGACCCTCATGAGCTTAAGCATGCTGACTCGAGCGGAAACGGTTGCGCCTCAGGCAGTCGATCAGGTGGATATCCAGCAGTATGCAGGCAAGTGGTATGAAATTTCGCATTTACCGATGTATTTTCAGCGTAAATGTGTATCGGATATCTCTGCACAATATGAGGTCAATGCCGATCAGACCATGAGTGTGTTAAATAGTTGTCGGATTGCCAATGGTGAGATGATTAGCTCTGAAGGAGTGGCTTATCCGCAAAATAAGGGCAACAGTAAACTCAAGGTCAGCTTTTTACCTCCAGGTTTAAGGTGGATCCCGTTTACTAAAGGTCATTACTGGGTATTACGCGTGGATCCAGAATATAAAGTGGCACTGGTCGGTGGACCAAGTAACAAATACCTGTGGATTTTGTCGCGTGAACCACAACTGGACGAAGCAACTTATCAGTCCTATCTGGAGACTGCGAGACACTATGGCTACGACATCACAAAGTTAATCAAATTACCGCATTAATCTGCTACCCTTTGGCCGAACTGCTTAGTCTCTTACAGTTCGGCTTTTTTTCACTTCACATAAAATTCATATCTGACTGATTAGACTCATCAAATGGAATAAAGACAGTTGCTCGAAATAGGATGAGTCCATGTTGAAAAGTCTGATGCGATGGATAGATAGCTGGTCTATATCGACACCAACCGAAACACTGACGGCTGAAAATAGCAAGATTCAGTGGGTCCGGATTTTACCCTTTATTCTGCTGCATCTGGCCTGTTTCGCTGTGTTCTGGGTCGGTGTGTCATGGTTTGCGCTTGGCTTTATGGTCGCGTTCTACTTGATCCGCATGTTTTCCATCACGGCTTTTTTTCATCGCTATCTGTCGCATAAAACTTTTCAGACCTCACGCCCGATACAGTTCCTGTTTGTATTGCTCGGCACCATGAGTGCGCAGCGTGGCCCGCTATGGTGGGCAGCTCATCACCGTTATCACCACCGCTATACCGATACCTTGCAAGACCCACATTCATCCACGCATGGTTTTTGGTATAGCCATGTCGGCTGGTTTCTGAATGAATATAATTTTGCTACGCGTAAAGAGGTGATCAAGGACTGGCTGAAATATCCAGAACTGATTTGGCTGGACCGTTTTAGTTTGATTGTGGTGTTGCTGACTGCGGGCGGGATTTATGCACTAGGCGAATGGCTGGCCATCACTTGGCCGCAACTCGGGACGTCCGGCCTGCAATTGCTGGTCTGGGGCTTTGTGGTTTCCACGGTGTTATTGATCCATGCGACCTTGTGCATCAATTCATTGGCGCATCATTATGGCAGCCGTGATTTTGAGACGGATGACCACAGCCGTAACAATTTATTTCTGTCACTCATCACCTTAGGCGAAGGCTGGCATAACAATCATCATTACTATGCTGGTAGTACCCGGCAGGGTTTTTACTGGTGGCAGATTGATGTGACCTATTACTTGCTGAAACTCATGTCCTGGCTGGGACTGGTCTGGGGCCTCAAGCCCATTCCGGCACGGATTTATGAAGCCAGTAAAATCGCTCAGGCTCGAAAACATAAAAAAGCTGCTACTGCCGACACTCACACGATTCAATCGAAGGAATCACCATGAAAATTGCAATTATTGGTTCAGGTATTTCCGGTCTGTACGCTGCCTGGAAACTCAGCAAAGTGCATGAAGTCACAGTCTTTGAAAAGAATAACTACTTTGGTGGTCATACCGATACCCATCAGCTGAATATCGAGGGTGAACAGGTTGCGGTGGATAGTGGCTTTATTGTGTTTAATGAGCATAACTATCCGCTGTTTTGCTCGATGCTAAAAGAACTAGGGATTCAATCGCAAAGCAGTGACATGGGCTTTTCGGTGAATAATCAGGTCAGTGGCTTACAGTACAATCCTTCAAAAAAATTCTCGCTGTTGTTCCGACCTCAAAACTTTCTTAATACTGATTTTCGCGCGATGTTGTCGGATCTGTTCCGTTTCTATGCAGCCAATAAAGATCTGGATGTGGAACAGGTCGATACACAGCTCAGTATTGATGATTATTTAAATCAACATGGTTATAGCGATGCCTTTCGTCAGGAACATCTCTATCCGATGTGTGGAGCGCTGTGGTCCTGTCCGGTGGAACAGGCTGGACAGATTCCCTATAAATTTGTGGTGAGCTTTTTCCAGCACCATCGCATGTTGCAACTGAAAGACCGGCCGTTATGGCTCACGGTGAAAGGTGGATCGGCTCGCTACGTTCGTGCGATTCAGTCCCAGACGAATATTATTTTCCGCAAAACGGGTGTGCTCCATGTATCCCGTAGTGCCAATGATGTACTGGTTGAAACAGCACAGGGCAGTGAGCGTTTTGACTGGGTGATCTTTGCCAGTCATGCTGACGACAGCCTGAAACTGCTTAAAGACCCGACAGCGCAGGAGCTGGACGTGCTGGGCAAGTTCCGCTATCAGGCTAACCGTATGGTGGTGCATTCAGATACCCGCATCATGCCCAAATCCAGACGTCAGTGGGCCAGCTGGCATGTGCATGTGACCCCGAGTCAGGCAGCTGAACAGACACCTTTCCAGCACAGTGGTATGCACTATGGTTTCAGTTACTGGATGAACCAGTTGCAAAACCTGCAATGCAAGACTCAGGTCTTTGCCACTCTGAATCCTAATTTCACCCTCGATCCGAAAAAAATCTGGGTAGAACGGCATTACCGACATCCGGTGTTTGATGCCTCCGCGATTGAAGCACAACAACGCTGGGCTGAAATCAATAGCCAGAACCGCACCTCATACTGTGGCGCTTACTGGGGCTGGGGCTTTCATGAAGATGGTGCCCGTAGCGCTGCATGGGTGGTCGATCAGCTCTTAAAACAGGCCGAGCAGGCCGCCTAGGAGGATATGATGCAAATGTATCCACTGGCGATTGCCTCTGCCGAAATCCGGCATCGCCGTTTCTTGCCCAAAGCGCATGCTTTTGAGACCCGGCTGAACTATCTATACTTTGATCCTGATCAGCTCTCAAGCTTTACTGAAAAATCCTGGCTCTGGTCTTGCAATCGCTGGAATTTCCTGACCCTGGATGAACGTGATTTTCTGACCATGGAATGTGGTTCGATTCGGCAGAAGGTCGCACGTCTGCTGATCAAGCGGGAAAATTATCTGCTAGCGCATGCTGCGTCCATCCGGGTTCTGGCCTTGCCACGTACACTCGGATTTCGCTTTAATTCTGTGGTGTTTTATCTGGTCTTTGATGCCACCGACCAGCTGATCTTTATCCTCAGCGAAATTACCAATACGCCATGGAATGAACGTCAGGTCTATATCCATGACTGCCGGAACAATGTGACCGAACATACGCCGTACCAGAGCCACCAGTTTGATTTCAAAAAGGCCTTTCATGTATCGCCCTTCATGCCGATGGCGCTGGATTACCGCTGGCGATTCAGCTTTTCCGATCAAAGCAATGTGATTCATATGCAGCTGTTCCAACAGGGAATATTGCAATTTGATGCCACCATGCAATTTTCGTTGCAAGCCATCACAGTTCCTTCACAACAGCATCGCTATGCTGTGCTGAAAGTTCTTGAGCCCTTCAGGATGGTCGGTGGAATTTATCTGCATGCCTTTCGCTTATGGAAGAAAAAAATTCCATTTTACCGGCATCCTCGCAAAGAAAAAGGAAACACCTTGTTATGAAAACACTGTTTATGGGAGAAGAAAGCACACTGCCGGTGGTACTGCGCCATCTACTGAAATTACGTCATGGTCAGCTGATTTTTAAAGGCGTCTGGAACGGGATTGTGGGAGAGAGCAGTGATCTGTATGCTGTGATTCAGGTGCATGATAGCCGCCTGATGGATCTACTGTTCCGCAATGGTGTACTCGGTGCTGCAGAAGGTTTCATTCGCGGCTACTGGAGCAGTGAAGATCTGGTCAATGTGATTCGCATTCTGGCGCGCAATCGCGATGTGTTGGACCGGATGAATCAGAACACCTTGGCGAAAGCCAGCCAATTCTTCCTAAAGACTTGGTACAAATCCCGCAAAAACTCGATTGATGGCAGCCGTAAGAATATTGCCGAGCATTATGACCTGAGCAATGACTTTTTCAAGCTGTTCCTGGATTCCAGCATGATGTATTCCAGCGCGGTATTTAAAGAGCCGGGCATGAGCCTGGAACAGGCCTCCGATTATAAAAAAGAACTGATTTGCCAGAAACTGCAGCTGCAACCAATGGATCATTTGGTCGAAATTGGCAGCGGTTGGGGTGGTTTTGCCATTTATGCCGCGCAGCATTATGGCTGTAAAGTCACCACCATTACCATCTCCCAAGCACAATATGATGAAGCGGTCGCGCGAATAGAGGCAGCAGGATTATCCCATCGCGTGGATGTCCAGCTGAAAGACTACCGTCTGTTGAAAGGCAAATACGATAAGCTGGTCTCGATAGAAATGATCGAGGCCGTGGGTGAGCAATACTTAGCGACCTATTTCAACAAATGCCGTGAATTGCTGAAACCGAATGGTCTGGCCCTGATTCAAGCCATCACCATTGAAGATGCCCGCTATGCCAAAGCCTTGAATACCGTGGACTACATCAAGCGTTACATTTTCCCGGGAAGTTTTATTCCCTGCATCAGTATCATGACCCAGTCCGCTTCCGAGCAAAAACTGCGTCTCAAGCATCTTGAAGATATCGGCCAAAGTTACGCCCAAACCTTGCACTGCTGGCGTCAGCGCTTCTTGGAACAACGTGAACAGGTACTGCAACTCGGCTTCGATGAGCGCTTTATCCGTATGTGGGATTTTTATCTATGCTATTGCGAGGGTGGTTTCCGCGAAGGCGTCATCAGTGATGTACATCTGCTGTTTGAAGCCAGTGCTTACTAGGCCACGATAAAACAGGAGGACTGATATGCTGCTGGATTTATTTTTGCTGAATGTCTTCATCATGCTGTGTAGCTGGGTACTGGTGACCTATAACCGCAGAGCGGGTCTGGTGGATGTGGCCTGGAGTTTCAGTATTGCGCTTAATGTCATCATTGCGGCTTGGGTCATGGAAACTGCACCGCTGCTGGTTCGGGTATTTCTGGGTGTATTTAGCGGCATCTGGTTTTTACGCTTAACCTGGCATCTGCTGCGCCGTTATGCCAATGAAACCCGGGAAGATACCCGCTATGCCAATATGCGCCGTGCCATGGGCAGTTATCAGCATCTCGGTTTTCTGGCCTTTTTTATGTTTCAGGCCGGGCTGGTGGCACTGTTTTCCTACCCGATGCTGGAATTGCTCAATATTCCGGTCCAGCAGTGGAATGACTGGACACAGGCTACAGTGCTGGTGGCAGGCATGATCATGCTGTTGGCGCTGATCGGGGAAAGCACAGCCGACCAGCAACTCTACCGTTTCAAACTGAATCCACAAAACCAAGGCAAAACCCTGGACCAAGGCTTATGGAAATATTCACGTCATCCGAATTATTTTTTTGAATGGTTGCACTGGTTTGCCTATCCGGTTCTCGGTCTGGCAGCAGGTGTGTATGGATTATGGGTTTATCCGCTGCTGATGTGGCTGTTTCTGTACTACATCACCGGAATTCCGTTTAGTGAACAACAGGCGCTGGCACATCGCGGCGACAACTATAAAGACTATCAACGACGAACTTCAATGTTTATTCCGTGGCCACCCAAAGAGTAGGTAAATACATGGACTTTATGATTCAAAAATCTTTAAAACTGATCGAAAGCGGCAAAGTGCCCGACCCGGTGATTCGCGCAGGCATTCGCACTTTAAGCAAAAAACGTTTGGCACAGGAAGGGCGCTTTGACCCGGCACTGGCGGCACAGCGTTATATGGATGTGCTGCATATGCTGAAAAACAGCGAAATTGCCATCGAGACCGACAAAGCCAATGAACAGCACTATGAACTGCCCACCGCATTTTTCCAGGCGGTGCTGGGCAAGCGGCTGAAGTACAGCGCCAGCCTGTTTGAACAGGCGCATACCACACTGGATCAGGCCGAAGAAGCAGCATTGGCCAGCTATTGTCAGCGTGCACAGTTACAGGATGGACAGGATATTCTGGAAATTGGTTGCGGCTGGGGCTCACTCAGTCTGTATATGGCCGAGCATTATCCCAAAGCCCACATCACTGTAGTGTCGAACTCCTCGACCCAGCGTCAGTATATTCAGGAACAGGCCCGTCTGAAAAAACTGGAAAACCTGACGGTGATCACCTGCGATGTCAATGTACTGCAACTGGAATCGGCTGCTTTCGACCGTGTGGTTTCGGTGGAAATGTTTGAGCATGTGCGCAACTACCAGAAACTGTTTGAAAATATCAGCAGCTGGCTCAAAGCTGATGGCTTGCTCTGGTGCCATATTTTCTGTCACCGTTTCCTGCATTATCCGTTTGAAGTCAAAAATGAATTTGACTGGATGTCGCAATATTTCTTTAGTGGCGGCCTGATGCCGGCAGCCTCAACTTTCCTGCATTTTCAGCAGCATTTGCAGCTGGAGCAGCACTGGCAATGGGCCGGTACCCAGTATGAACGCACGGCAAATGCCTGGCTGGAGAATATGGACCAAAAGCAGGCCGAGCTGCAGCCCCTGTTTCAGCAGACCTATGGCGCAGATGCGGCCATCTGGTGGCAACGCTGGCGGATTTTCTTTATGGCCTGTGCCGAATTGTTCGGTTATGAGCATGGACGCGAGTGGGTGATCGGCCACTTTCTGTTTAAAAAGAAAGCCGTATAATTGAACGATGAATCGAATGCGCCAGCGGGGAATTGATCAATGTTAAAGCTGTTTAGGGACAAACGCGATCATCCTCTCGGTGAGGTGTTTAACCGCTACTACTGGCTGCAAATCGGATTTATTGCCTTGTCGGTGGTGATCGGCATTGCCTGTAGTGCCTGGGTGATCAAAGGCTTTTTGCTGCGCACCGCTTTGGAACAGGAAATGTCACACTACTGGCAGCGGCTGGAACGCAATCCGGCCGCCGAACTTCCCGACACCAAAAACCTGTATGGTTATCGCTGGTATGATACCCTCCCTGTGCAGTTTCAGCACATGCAGTTCGAGCAAGGCGTAAATCGGCATTTTGTCGATGGTAAAGAGCGCATGACCGTCTACGGTGAAAAAGACAGGCAACATGTGCTGCTGGTCTTTGGCGAAAGTAACGTGAACAAGCTGGTCTGGCTGTTTGGTCTAGCACCACTAATGGTCAGCCTGTTCGTGCTGTATAGCGTATTGTGGTGGTGGAACCGTCGCGCCCGGCGTTATTTTTCTCCGATTACCCGGCTGGCCAATGCACTGGAACATATCGACTGGGAGCATCAGAAAAATCAGGCTTCGCCTTTTCAGGACATCCGTACTGACTCCAATCTGGAAGCAGAATATCTCAAGCAGGCACTGGAAAAATATCATCAGGTGCTCAGCAAGTTCATTCAGCGCGAACGTGAGTTTACCGGTGATGTCAGTCATGAACTGCGCACGCCATTGACGATTTTAAAAGGCAATGTGCAACTGTGTCAGGCACGCTATGGTGACAACAAATCCTTTACCCGCCTGCACAATACTATTGAAGACATGCAGCTGCTGGTCGATACCTTACTGGCTATCGCCCGAAATACCACCAACACCCTGACGGCCGAGCCCACTATGCTGTCAGAATGTCTGGAGAATCTGGTACAGGATCTGGACAGTGTCAGCCACAACAAAGGCATGCAGATCGACCTACAAAAAGACCTCGATGAGCAGCCACGTAAACTGTATCCATCGATGACCAAAATGGTCTTTGGCAATATTTTGCGCAATGCGCTGAATTATTCGCAAGGTACAGAAATTGATGTGATTCTACAGAAAAATACAGTATTGATCGCTGATAATGGAATCGGCATCTCTTTGCCAAATAATTCTAAAGTTCAGGAGCTGTCTGGCCAGCAGTTGCAACTGGAGATCAAAGGGCATGGTATTGGCCTGCAACTGGTACAGAAGTTGTGCAAACAGCTGGGCTGGCGGGTCGAACTCTTTGACCGGCAGTATTATCTCAGTACCCATCCAGAGATTGATCTGGCAATGACGACCGGTCTGATTGTGGTAGTGTATTTAAACTAAGTTTCAGCTTTGTACGTTTAGACTTAAGCTTCCAAAGCAATCTTTAAACCCACACCAGAAATGGTATGAATCAGTTTCTGCTCAAAAGGCTTGTCGACCATTTTACGTAAATTATAAATGTGACTGCGCAAGGCATCACTTTCCGGCTCTTCATCACCCCAGAGTTCCAGCATAATTTCCTGTTTGGTGAGGACTTTAGGTGAATGACGCATCAGCAGTTTCAGCAGTTTGAACTGAATCGGGGGCAGTTCAATCGTCTGTCCAGCCCGAGTCAGCTGCTGTCTTGCGGGATCCAGAATCAAATCATGAATTTGCAGGCGACTACTGGAAACTTCACCCAATGAGCGTTTGATTAAGGCTTTGACCCGAACCACCAACTCATTAAAATCAAAGGGCTTAACCAGATAATCATCCGTGCCGGAATTAAAGCCTTTGAGTTTGTCATCCAGAGTATCGCGCGCCGTCAACATCAGTACGGGTAAATCCAATCCTTCGTCATGACGCAGCCATTCACACAGTTCATAACCCGAACCATCAGGCAGATTAATGTCTAGAAGCAAAATATGATAGCGCTGCTGTTTCAGTAATTGGCGTGCAGCGTTCAGATTGCGGGCATGATCCACCACAAAATCATGTTCTTCCAGAAACTCGCATAAGGTAGAGGCTAGTTCATAATGGTCTTCGACCATCAGGATAAAATGTTTGGACATAACGGCAGAGACTAATTCAATAATTGCTGTTTTAATTTAGCACTAAATGGCTGCGATCCCAGCCAGATATTAAAATATTGTTGTGCTAGCGGATGCTGAAGATTGCCTAACACCTGCTGATTTAGCATCAAGGTCAGGGTCTGAGTCTCGGCTTGATAGCTTAAGCGATAGAGATCTCCCGGTTTTACCGGCTTATAAAGCTGGGTGATTCTATCTAATACTATTAAATGTTTAGACTCTCGCTCATTACGCTTCAGAAAATGGGTCGCTGCACGCTTGAAAGCCCATTCCGGAATATTTTTTGTATAAGAAAAATCAATCTGCATATTCTGGCCTTGCCAGGGTTTTGTACAGTTCTGAGCATAATAACGGGCGACGCCAACCTGTTTCTGAGCTACCAGAAGTGGACCACGACCACACTGATTCATATTTTGGGCATGTGCCCATGAACTGAAACTGCAGAGTATCAGTAGTCCAGTATTTAATCCTATTTTTTGAAAGGCAGTACCCATGAATAAGCTCCTCCGACATAAGGTAAAGAACGATACAGGCCATTTGCAGGATCCCAGAAATCCTGCTGAAAAATAATCTTATTGTCGCGGTTGACCTTGATTTCACTGATGCCATAAGAATCCATGCTTCGTGTTGCGCCAAACATTTTAAAATCATAGGCCATATGCCAGTGCACGTAGGCAGAGTCTTGATAATAGGAGGTATTTAATAGTTTGACATTCACGTTACTGACACGCTTGTTCATCCCTTGAAAATGTTGGAGTAGATTTTGACGTGATGAAAATTGGGATAAGGTATCGTTAATAAACAGCTGATCGGCATAGAGTGATCCGGCTCGTTCAATAAATGCAGGTGTACCTAAAGTATTAAAAGCTGAAGTAAAGCGAATGCCGATGTCTTGGGCTTTAGCCTGATCCAGCGCAGTTCCCTGAATTTGGTTTCTGGATTTTGCATAATCACCTGAATAGCTGGGAATACTTTTACATCCTGCTAAAACTAGTAGCGGTAAGGACAAGGTAGCTAGCAGTATTTTTTTGATATGTTTCATATTGGCTATCCGTATTAGGTCTATGCTAATACTTTAGGCCGAAAGTCGTGAACAGAATGTGAAGAGGATGAAAGGCTGTTAAATGAGCAGTAAACAGAAGCTCTTTAATGATGGAGTAACGTGTATATCCCCAGTCCTGTCTAAGCCTTTTTTGACATTCCCCAACTTTTCGCATAAAGCAGAAATTCATAATTTAAAGCCACGAGAATGCTTTGCATATTGAAGCTATTCCGGTCTTCGGGTAACTGTAATAGAAGTGGCAAACGTGTCACCCCATTTTCACCATTGGCAAAAGCATAATGGCGCACTTTAGCGTCAATCACCGGAATTAAATTCTTGGCTTCCAGATACACACTTTCCTGAGTGGCCTGCTTTTGCATGGCAATCATTCTGAGATAGCAATGATCGCGAACCTCAGTCAGATTCTTTTTGAGTTCATTGATCTTTAATTCATGATTTTCAGGTTTTTTAAACAGCCGTTTAAGAAAACCTCGATTTTCGGTATTTTGTATTTCACGTTCTAACTGGCGTATTTGCTGCTGGATCTGGCGAGTTTGTTCAAGCGCGTCATTCAGAAGCTCTCTAATTTCCTGGGTGGGTGCTGAAACGGCCCGCACCTGTTGCTGATAGTGAAACTCATCATGAAAAATCACAAAGATTTGGGTGCGACGTTGTTCCAGTAATTTTAAATAGGCAATTAAGCGATATTTGAACAGACGCGCATGCGGATTAAACTGCAGCATCGGTTGCTGCGATAAAATTTCCAGCTGATGCAGAAACTCATTGATTAATCTTAAAATATTCAAATAGCAATATTCTAGTTCATCAGTATGCTGCACACTGTTTTTCAAGCCTTTGAGAAAAGGTTCGAGAATATTTAAGGATAAATCTTTCTCCAAAATTTCCAGATGTTCTTTCACCAGATGATCGATGGCAAAACTTTGGATATTTAAAATTTCTTTTAAACTTGGGATGAGATTCTGCTGATTATATTGATGCAGCGATTCAACCAGTTCCACAATATGTGGATTCATTTTACGTTGAATACCAATAATTCGTGTCATCAGCTGTTTAAAATTTTCAACATAATCTGCTTGATCCAATTGTTCCGGGTCAAGCACCAAACCACTAATATAGAACCGATCTTCTTTACCAAAGCTTTCTTCAGTTAAAAAGCGACGAATGGAATAGGCAGATACTAAACTGTCATAAGAACTGTTCAGGACAAAGTAATATTGAAAGGTTTCAATAATTTCAAAGTCACGAACCTGTTGCTGCGGAATAAAATAATCCTGAAAAATCGCCAGTTCCTGTTCGGCATATTCGCTCGGCAAAATATGGGCAAACCAGCTGCCCAGAATTTCACTTTTCATGAAGACTTCAAAGATAAACGTTCGGACTTGTTCAAGATCCAAATGCCGGTGATTGGCAGAAATAGAAAAATCTAACTCTCGAATGATCAATGCAGCATCGTAGAGAAAAGCTTTTTTGATCAGTTGTTGTGCCTGAATATCGGCGGGATTGTCCAGATCGATTTGATTAATTTCACGGACAATGCTTTCCAGGTAGTCTGCAACCTGAAAGTCACTTTGATAGCCTTGCAGAAAGCTGAAAGTGCTATTGATGCGCTGTGCAAGTTGCACGAGTTCAGGATTTTGCGTATTGAGCTGCAGATCTTTCAGGCGGGTATGGCCGGTAAACTCAAAGGCTTTGGTCAGGTAGTTCCACGAGATATTCTTGGGTTTTAGGTACTGATCTTCTATTTTTTGATGTAGCGCTTGCGGTGTTGCAGAGAGGATCGACAGCAGTTGTTGTTGCCAATGCTTATCAAGAATAGGATCAATTTGTTTTAATTGTACCCGCAGCTGATAAGGAATGTATGTTTGCATGGGAATCCAAATCCATTTGTAGTGAATTCAATCTTTTAAGGAAGTAAAATAATGTGATTTATATCACAAAAACAAAGATTTTTTAGCCTTTCTCCATGAAAAAATGATAACAGGGTATTTTTTATTCGATAAAAGATCATCAGGCATCTTTAGCAGTCCAAATAATGGGAGCCAGCAATTTCAATTTTACGGCCACCGATTTCTGCTTATTTTAATGATGCTGTTATTGGGAGGAATAAGCAGTTCATGTCAGTTTTTTATGATATAAGTATCATAAATCAACACTTAGGATTGAGCTATTGAGACAGGTTTTACTGGCGCCTCGTTTAAATCTGCGCAGCTTGATTTTACTTTTAACGATTCTAAGTGTGACCTGTCTGTTTGTCTTTGCTTTATTTTTTGTCAACTATACGGTGAAAGAGCGCCTGATCGATAATTCTCTGGCCTTGAATGCGGAATATTCATCCAGAATTGCTGCGCATACCAATTACCAGTTTGAAGAAATCTTAAAAAATTTAAGCTTTAGTGCGAAGTTACTCGGTAAAGACTTTACTAATACAAGCTTGAGAAACACGGAAGCGGCACGTCTCAAAAGCCAATCCGGTAATTTCAACAGTGTTTTTCTGGCTGACCGAGAAGGACGCATCATTTCATTTTTCCCGACCACTTTAAATATTGATGCTAAACAGATTTATACAACCCACGGTATTACCGAGTCGATCAAGCGCAAGCAAACTTATATTTCTTCGCCGTACTGGTCTTCAACCAAAAAATTGATCGTGATTATTTCTGAACCGATCTTCGATGCCCAGGGGCAGTACTTGGGCTTTGTCGCTGGTACGATTTATCTGCAGAGCAAGAATCTGGTCAGTGAAATGCTGGCCTCCAAATATGGCTACAAGAAAAATTATACCTATGTCATGGATGACCAAAATCAGATCATTTTTCATGCCGATACTCGGCAAATTGGCCAGGAAGTCCAGGCGGGTGATGGATTAACCACGATGCTGCCGCAGCAGGATGGCAGTTTCCGTCTGATGAACAGTAAAGGCATAGATAGTCTGGTCGGTTTCTCGCATATTCCCAGCGTGAACTGGGTTGTAGTATCACAGCAGCCGATTGAGGAGCTATTTGCTCAAGCCAACAGTATTATTATCAAGGTATCCATCGGGATTAGCCTATTCTATTTATTCATTTTCTTTGTGGTCTGGCGTTTATCGGGCTTGATTGCACTGCCTTTAAACCATTTGGCGAAAATGGCCAGTATGCTCAGTCGGCAGGATGTTCAGGATAAAATCAACGAAATTAAACCTTCGTATTTTGAAGTCAATCAATTCAAAAATTCTCTGATGCTGAGCTGTCAAAATTTCAATGAAAAAATTGATGAGCTGAATCAATCAGTGAATACTGATCCCCTAACTGGTTTATACAATCGCCGTGGAATGAACCTGTTTATCGAAGAGTTTGTGCGTATGCGTACCGATTTTGCTGTGCTGGCGGCAGATATCGACTTCTTTAAAAAGGTGAATGATACCTATGGTCATGACAAAGGCGATATTGTCTTACAAAGGCTAGCGAATGTGATGCAATATCATTTCCGAGACAATGATGTCTGCTGCCGTTCGGGAGGAGAGGAGTTTATTATTTTAATGGCTGCTTCAGATCCCATAAAAGTTTTTCAGGCAGCGGAGCGGTTACGAAAAGCAGTTGAAATTACGGAAATGGGAGAAATTGGTATAGTGACCATTTCTATTGGGATTGCTTACTGGCCGCATAGTTCTGAGGATGTCGAGGAAGTGCTGAGAATGGCAGATCAAAAACTGTATCAGGCCAAGCGTGAAGGACGCAACTGTACGCGCTAGCTTCTAGGCATCTATTGATTAAAACTGTTCAGTGTGAAATTTCAATACGCCGTATCGCTGATCTGCTGTCAACAAGTTTGATCTATTTAAACATAGATTATTCTCATCGGCCTAATGATATAATTATCATGTAAATATTCAGCTAACACAAAACTTTGAACCACATTATTTTAATAAGACCATTTGCGAATCTCGCGGGGGAAATGTATGCCTAAATCATCTCGTGACTTATTTACACCGGATGTATTCGACCTCAAATCGTTTATTTCTCCCTATATGATGGTCATTCCTCCAACGCTCTTTGCCTTGGTGATCTGGTGGACCGATCAAAGTTTTGGTTTTCTGTTTGCTCATACCGTAGCGGAACTGGTTTCAATCATTATTGCGCTCACAGCGCTGATTGTGACCGTGGTGTCACGGCATTTTACTAAAAATTATTTTGTTGTTTTGATTGCCATCGCGATTGGCTGGTGTGGATTTATTGACCTGTTCCACACCCTGCTATATAAAGGCATGCACATTCTTCCGGTGGACAGTGCCAATCAGGCCACTCAATTATGGATTGGTGCCCGGTTATTGCAGGCCTTTGCCATGCTCGCCGCGCCATTCATGCTGACACGCGTGATCAAAGCTGCCCCCTTGAACCTGTTTTTTGGTCTGTTCAGTGTCGGGATTGTGACTGCAGTCATGTTGGGTTTCTTTCCAACCGCCTTTGTTGATGGGCAAGGCCTGACCCCTTTTAAAATCTATAGTGAATATCTGATTATTGCGGTTCTGGCAATTGCGCTAGTACTGGTGTGGCAGCGCCGTGAATATTTATCAGCCCAACTGGCGTTTGGTGTCAGTCTTTCCATGCTGACCATGATGGCTTCTGAATTTGCCTTTACCCAATATGTGTCCGTATATGTGTCCGTATATGCCGATGCCAATCTGCTGGGGCATATTCTGAAAGTTTATTCATACTGGTTTATTTATATGGCGCTGGTTGAATCGACCATTAAAGAGCCTTTTAGCATGTTGTCCAAGGCTGCAAGCACTTATGACACCATTCCTGATCCAACCTATATTGTCACTTCTAGCCAAATGATTCAGCAGGTCAACTTAGCGGCCGCCCAGCTGCACGGCATTGCAGCGACACAATTGAGCGGACGCTCTGTGCATGAACTGGTGCATGATCCTCGGGTAAAGGCCGAAGATTGCCCGGTGTGCTCCCGATTGCAACAGGCACCGCAAGAGTTTTTAATCCAGATGACCTTGCCGGATCACAAAACGGTCGAGTGTCATGTGGCACCTTTTGCAGAACGCCTGGGTAAAAAAACCGTCTGGGTCATGGTGGTACACGATATTACCGATCGCCAGTTTTTGCTGCAGGATCTGCAGAAACGTGTAAAAGAAGTGCGATGTCTGAATCAGATCAATCAACTCTGCAATAATACCCATACCGGCATGAGCGAGCTGTTGCACAAAGTGATGCAGACAATCCCTTCCGGCTTCTCTTCTCCGGAGCGGGTTAAGCTGCAGATTGATAGTGACTGGGGTGTTTTTGGCACAGCCCCTCCGGCTCAGATGCCTTTTTTGCAATCAGTCTTTGCCAATGAGACTCAGCAATTCGGCACCTTAAGCATCTGGTATGATCCGGCAGCGGATGCCCCGACTTTTCTAGATGAAGAGCAGAGTTTAATCGATCATATCACCGGTCAGATTACCGATGTATATACCCGGATACAGTCACAAAGGCGTGTAGCACGGTTGACTTATCTCTATCAGCTGCTCATTGAAACCAACCGGGTGATTGCGCATAGCCAGAATCGGCAAGATTTGCTAACCGAGTTGCAGCAGGTGCTGTTGAATCTGGGTAGTTTTGCTAAAATTTTAATTGCAATCAAAGCAGAGGATCGAGCTGACAGTCCATTGATGATTCAGTTCCATCATAATATTAGCGCAAATATTATGCCCACTTTACGCACTCTCTTACAGCAAGATGAAAATACTCCATTGCATCAGGTGAAAAATACCAGTCCAGAGGTAGATGTCTATGCCTATTCCTTGATCAATGACGCGGACGAGAATGTTTCACCAGAATACCAGGCATGGAGACAGTACTTAAAACAGGAAAAGATAAGTCAGGCAGCATTAATCCCGTTGTTGCTTGATGGACATTTCTGGGGGCTAGTGGGGGTGTATACTACAAGGCAAGGAGAATTTGATGAGGAGCAAATTCTACTGTTGCAAAATCTTTCTAGGGACATTTCTTCTGCGTTGGAGCGTTTTTCAGCGGAGCAACAGCGTAAAACTGCCGAGACCTATTCTCAGCAGATGGAACAACGTTTCCAACAGGTATTTTTGCAGTCTCCCGTGCCAATGCATATTATTTCCGTACAGGATGAACGAATTCTTGCGGTTAATTTGGCCTATGAAAAATGGCTGGGATATAGTCTGGAAGATTTTCAAAATCGGGAAGCCTGGCTGGAAAAAGTGGCGCCTAATCCAGAGCAAAGACAGTTTATGCAGCAGAACTGGGAAGAGGCATTGCAACTGGCAAAAAACGGTAAACAGGTGCAATTTCCTGAAATTACTCTGTTAGCTAAAGATGGTAGTCAGCGTATTGCTCAGCGAACACTGGCGATTGTCGGCAATGATGTGATTCTGGCTTGGAATGATCTGACCACCATCCGCAAAACTGAACAGGCATTACGAGACAGTGAACAGCGTTTCCGGGGTATGGTGGAACAAACCGTGGTCGGGATGTATGTGCTGCGCGACAATCACTATCTGTATGTCAACCCGAGTTATGCCAATATGCTGGGCAGGTCTGCTGCAGCACTCATTGGACATAATATTCTGGAATTTAGCACCATGGCCGCAGACACACCGGCACTGATTAACCAAGAGCAGGATCAGGCTGCAGAATATTCGAGCCTATCCTGTGTGGTTCCGTTCCGACATCAAAATGGCCAGATCCGGGAATTTGCCCTGCATAGCCGTCGCATCACTTGGGATGATGGCTTGCCAGCCTCGATTGTGATGGCACAGGACATTACCGAGCAAAAGCAGGCACAGGACCAGATTGCCCGACAGCTTGAGCAGTTGGAAGCAACCATGTATGGCACCTTACAAGCTGTGTCCATAATGGTGGAATTACGCGATCCTTATACCGCGGGACATGAACGCCGTGTAGGCTTGATTGCCAGTGCCATTGCCAAAGAAATGGGCTGGGATGAAAAACGTTGTCTGCAAATGGAAGAAATTGGATTGGTACATGACATTGGTAAAATTTCAATTCCTTCAGAAATTCTGACCAAACCTACTCGTCTGACCTATCTGGAAATGGAAATGATGAAAGGTCATGCGCAGGCTGGTTATGAAATTCTCAAGGATGTTCCTTTCAATATTCCAATTGCTGAAATCATTGGTCAGCATCACGAACGCATGGATGGGACAGGTTATCCTAAAGGATTAAAAGGTGATGAGATTCATCCTGAGGCGCGTATTCTGACGGTGGCCGATGTGATCGAGTCAATGGCTACACATCGCCCATACCGTCCTGCTTTAGGCATAGAGGTTGCGCTTGCAGAAATCTTAAAAGGACGTGGAACGATTTATGATGTAGAAGTATGTGATGCAGCAGTACGTTTAATTAGGGAAAAGGGATACGTCTTGCCAAGTTAAACAGTCTTGATCATCAGGTGAATAGCAGCCAAAAAGCTATTCACTTATTTTTTAGTTAAGTAGTATTCCGGATAAATTTGATATTGTTTAATGCTTTAAATTGAAGCGCTAACATGCTTATGTTATCTATAACTGAATAGAAAGTTCGTATTTGGAGCATTATCGATGTCATACCAGAATATTTTAGTACCAGTTGATGGTTCAAAAATTTCATTCTCCGCGGTAAAACATGCGGTCGAAATTGCTCAGGTATTCGATAGCAGATTGACCTTCATCAGTCTGGTTTCTGAAGATCCATTTACAGATGCAGATTTCTATTATTATTATGTCTCTGCTCCAATGAAAGAACACTTTATTCAAGCTTATGCGAATGCAGAAGAGGTATTAAAACAAGCAAGTGAAATTGCATATGCAGCGGGCGTTCAAGTTGAAACTAAAGTCCTAAAAAGTGTAGTGTTTGAAGAAAGTATTGTGAAAACTGCCAAACAGATACAGGCTGATCTCATTGTGATGGGATCGCATGGTCGCAGAGGTTTTAAAAAATGGAGACTCGGAAGTGTGGCCACAGCTGTACTTCGCTCAACCGAATTACCAGTGATGATCATAAAATATTAGGGTGTGTTGACACTTTTAGCTGGCTTTGTTGCACAAAGCTATTCTTGAGGGCTTCTTTAGCAATATAATTTCCAGATGAAGAAGCCTGCACCTAAAACTTACCGTACAACCAATTGGTCCTCGTATAACCAAGCTTTAATCAAGCGAGGAAATATTTCAATCTGGTTTGATCCTAAGACCCAATGGTATGCACAACCACAAGGCAAGCACGGACGAAATCAAACTTATTCCGATACAGCGATTCAATGCTGTTTAATGATCAAATCTCTATTCCGTCTTTCTTTACGTATGGTCACTGGCTTTGCTCAAAGCCTGATTAAACTCTGTGGCTGAGCAGCCCC
>NZ_PHRG01000011.1 GCF_002803605.1 Acinetobacter pseudolwoffii | reverse complement strand
AAGGAATACAGCCTTGTTGATAACACTGCCATTATGACGGACTTTAACTACAATACAGTCCATATAGACGMTGGGATAGAGTGCMTCCAGCGGACGGTTTTGCCATTCAGCGACTTGCTCCTTAACAGCATCAGTCACCTTGGAAATAAGCGTTGGAGATACATCAGCATCGTACATTTCTTTGAAAGTAGCCACGATTTCACGGGTAGTCATGCCTTTGGCATAAAGGGATAGAATTTGGCTATCCATTTGCGTGATACGAGTCTGATTCTTTTTAATTAGTTGTGGCTCAAATGTGCCATCACGATCTCGTGGTGTGGTGATCTCAATCTCACCATCATCGCTCAGCACGGTCTTACTGGAATAACCGTTACGAGCATTTGAACCGTTCTTACGAGCATTCTTTTCATGTCCGAGATGTTCGGTAAGTTCGGCATTGAGAGCCGTTTCAACAGTGAGTTTAGTCAACAATCGGGTGAATTGATTGAGATCGTCTTCTGTTTTGATTCCTTTAGCAAATTCTGCTGCAAGGTCTTTTAGTTTTTGTTCGTTCATCATGTTGCCTGACTCCGTTGTGAATATGAACATAGCAAATTCAGGCAATTACACAATTTAATTTACAGTCTCATGACGATCTTTTAACTTAATTAGATTAGAATCTAAATTTAAAAAATTAGAAAAGGCTACTCCTAAATGGATGTAGCCTTTAATGTTTTTAGAACTATACTGTTCATTTTTAACGCCTTTATTGGCTGCTCAATTTTTTCATGCTGACTTAAGCCATATTCCACTTCTAATTGCTGCTATAGACTCAGCTTTAACTCATCTAATATGGAAGAATGAGACACTAGCATTTTTCATGTTCGTGTGAACACAAGCTAAATAAGAAAGTATCTAGCAACTCCGTATAAGCAACATTTCTTTAGTGACCAAACTTCAGAATACTTATACTTTATCAATCATGGTCTAGTTTGAGCGACCAAGCCCAAACACAGGAATACGACCAAATATTCCCTTAACCTTCTTCTAACATATTGCCGAACATATTTTCATATGTGCCGACTCAAGCTTTCGCAGTGAGCAATCTGATAAATCTGATTGTTTTAGGATTCGCTTTAAGCTAGCTATCTCACTTAATACAGTTCTTTTTAATGAAGATCTGTATCACAACTTCCACAGGTAAAACCTGCTTTATATGCGCTACTTGCCATCGCTCCCACACTGTATAAATTGACAGACCTTTAACCAATTCAAGTCCTCTATAAAGTGCTTCCCAAGTTATTTCAAAGTGTCTTAATGTGCAGACCGTTTATCCTCTCGCTTGCATACATACTTCCTGTTTCCCCCGACCGTAGTTCCTTGGTTCTATCGGGATATGATGTATACACAACTTTATAAAGGGTAAAACTCTTACACTCCAATCAGCATCTATCGATTAATGCCGTTACACGTTTAAGCTATCCAGCGACCCATTCAGCTTGCGCCAAATGGTGCCAACTTCTCCACCGTTAGGCTCGAAGTCCTAGTACCTCACGGTACTCTCAGCAGCCATCGTGATTGGAAATGAGCATACTTTTCGCAAGTTGTTCACTTGCCTCGATCAAGCATACACACTCAGCTATTAACGGAGACTATCGCACATCCTATGCTGCTCCTGACTGTATCACCTTGAACAGGGTTTCAATTCAAAACCAAAGTTTTAAATCTAATCTGGCTATTCCTAACCAAATGACCATTTCGGAATAAATTCCTTATAGGCTCCCGTGTCCTTGTCGCCCAACAACTTTATATGCAATGCATATAGGAACTCTTAAATCCAAGTTGAATGAACGGATAGAAGAAGAGCATTGCAGCTCTCCAGCCCCCGTTGCAACGTACCGAGCGAGGTTTCCCCAGCAGTCCGCTACATCGGCAGTACAAGAATGGTTAGTTCAGGTACTCACGGCAATATGTATCAAAGTTTTGAATGGTGGTCTTAAACCCATCCAGAACTTCAATGAAGAAAATTAAGGATGGATGGTCAGTCCACTATTCGATTGATAATTCCATATTAGTACATCTAATTTTAAATATCAATATTATTGATAATAAATTTAAAATGATATAAATTTAGCTTATGAAGGTTGTGTCGTCATTAGGAACTACTTAATTGCCACCTTACAAAGTGAGGTGACCAATCACAAAGCTATGGCTCTGCCATAGTGATTTTGAGCAAAGCTCAAAAGTAAAAAATGACTTAATTTAGACAATTTCTATTGTTGACTGACATAAATTCAGAGACGGGATTCCATAGGGAAAAAGTGGATTGTTGCTTTACAGCAAAACTGTATTGTTGGATAACAAAAGATGATTGATTACAGCCCTCATACCAAATACACGGCACAGAAAATTCAGGACAAAGTAACTCGTGGAGCATACTTTTACTCATCATTTAGTATTGATAATGGTATTGGCTCAACAACCAATATTAAGAAACTCATTGAAAAACTCACGATCAGATATGATCTAAATTTAACTAGTCGTCAGAGAAATTACCGCCTTAAAACAGGAAAACCTATTGCAGACTTAATTGTTCAAGATGTGATGTATGAAAATAGATGGCTTTTTATTTTATTAATCACCACGCCTAACAGCCATAAACACAGTAAACAGCCAATTCGTTCTACTGAACAGCAAAAGCAAATCGGCAAAGATAAAATCTTTGAAATAGAAGAGTTGTCTTTTTCTAGAAAGCATATCATTGCTGAAACCGACTTAATCCACGACTACTTTAAAGACAATGAGGTTTTGAAGTTTGTAATGTCTAAACCTTATCTAGAATTAGATTTTTCAGGATATTCAGCAGAGCTTGTTCGGATGACTCACAAAAAATATAAATCCAACTCCGATAAATTTTATAAAACGCCAAGTAAACCCTTTAGTTGGACTTGGAGATGGAAAAAAGAAGTTATAGCGAAAAAGAAGACAGACTTAGTTAATATTATAAATCGCTATGTTTCACAACCTAACAAGGCTAAACCAATTGAAGATCTTGTTAAATGGCAGTCCTATTTTCAAACCTATGCTGTTTTTAGAGGAATGCGGCAACAGGTTGGACGACTATATACATTAGGGAAATTGTTTTTATATAGTCGTGGCAAACAAAGATGGGATGATCAAAATCTACCAATTTTGAAATTATATTTTGCCCCACGTTATGAAACATATGCGGATGGTTATGAGGAATATTGTTTGAGAAGGGAGATCTACGTTAATTTTGATGTAGAACTCCCTAGGGATTTAGCTTTAAGAAGTAACTGGAGTGAAATAGATATTTATTTATCTAAACAAATTTAACATTTACCTTCTTGTTATGCAGATATAAATCCAACAGCTCTAAAGGGGGGGGTATACTTGCAATCCAATGGAGGAAATTCTTTATCATGAAACTGGACATAATCTGAATTAATTATGACCTTTTTCAAAATAGAGTCTCTCAATGAAAATTTGATCACCTCTTTAAAAATAAAATGTGAGAATTTAGGAATAGGTTTCAATACTGTGGCCATTTTGACTTTCTCAAAATTATGTACTGAACCAGGGAATATCAAAATATTTTTGACAGTATAGTCTGAATACTGGGGGAGTGTTTTTAAAGCCTTTTCATAGAAAAATTGTTTAACTAGATCTCCCCAACCAGGTGTATTTTGAGAATTAGTTGCTTTGTAATATTTTGCATCTAATATAGAAATAGATTTCTCTATTTCATCAATGACAACGATATCTGTCCTCATTCCATCTTTGATAGCATGTTTCATATCTTTAATAGCGGAAATATATCGAGGTTTAGGTAACATGCCATTGAGAGATATTGTATTGTTAAATATTTTTAGTAGCATATGCTCCCAAGCACAATGAAATTTAGTCACTCCAATAATGTTAGTACCTTGTTTTTCGGTATGAAAATTTGATAAAAAATTAATAAGTAATTTGATAACTCTGATTGAACGATCTTTATATTGGTTCTTTAATTCAGACTTAAGTAATTTGATTTGACTGTTAATACTTAATTTTGATTTGTCTGCATGTTTAATGTCATAAGGCAATTTCTTAAATCTATTATCAAAAAAAACATTATCTAAAAAAATTTTTTGTAGAACTCCAGCATGAATTTTTGTAATCTCATAATCAAAATTTATTCTATTTTTTGAGTAAAAATCTATATAAATAGGACAATTATTTTGGTCAGGAAATATTAAACTTTTGTTTAATGTTGCTCTCCAATCGATTTTACCTCTATTTTTTTTTAAAGTATTAATCTCCGAAATAATTAATCCTTTATTAAGATAATCATCAATTATATTTTTTCTTACATTTAATTGATCTAAACCTAGTAAGTCTGATTCTTGAAGCTCATCATCAGGATGAAAAACTTTATTTTTCGTTGAGTTAAAGTATTTATTTAATGAGGAAATCAATAAGTTTGAATAATGATATGGATTAGAATCAATTATTGACCTATCTGAGGAGAGGGGAAAAAATACATACTTTTTACTTTCCAATAATATTAAACCGCAGAAAGACACAAATTCATTATTAGTTGAACTTATCAACTGATTTTCAATTATGAACTTTTGAATTTGAGTAGGGAGTGATTTGACTTCACATCTATCAAAAAGAATTTCTAAATTAGTTAAAGTCATTTTTATATCATTTACCACAAGACTTTAAAAATTCATCATTGAATACAACTTTATCATTTGCTACTTTATAATTGAGTTGTCCAAAAGTCTTAATTTCCTCTATAAAAAAATCTGTTTTTTCATGATGTCGTAGTACATCATCCCATAGATACATAAGAATTTTGTTTTTTAAAGTCTCATTAGCCTTTGGAATAGTATCTATTTCTTCTGTGCTAACAAACCAAGGTCCCAAATGACGATCTTCAGGAATATCCAAATTTGAAAGAATGTTATTAACTTTTAATGCAAAATCTTTCCATGCTATACAGATAGCATCAGTAGCTCTTTGTAGCTCAAAAGAACCTTGAGCATGTGATGGATTGCCATCTTCATCAAATGATTCAAAATCTATAGGTTTATAAATATATTTCCATCTACGTTTGAATGCTGAGTCCATAGGCTCGACAGCTTGGTCACTAGTATTCATAGTTGCGTAAATAGATAAATTTGATGGGATTCTTATCTGATTGTCTATTAAAGGGTTGGTTAAATTTTCTGTTAAAATTTTTATCAAATCTTGATCATTGATTTTTATTGAATATTTACTCACGCCATTTTTTCTATCTAGAAGTTGGAAAATTTCTCCAAATACAGCTGCACTTTTCGCGCGATTAATTTCTTCAATTACAAGATAGTAGTGGTGTGCGGGATCATTTAAAGCTTTGATTAATATTTCAGTAAATGGACCTATTTGAAATTTATATTCAACTCCCGTAAGTCCCATTGTTGGTTTTAAACATCCCACAAAATCTGAAAAATAAGTTTCTGCATGAAAAACTGTTCTGATAGAGTTTTTTTCATCAACTAAATTATTAATTTCATTACTTTTACCTGTGCCTGGAGCACCAAAAAATATAATATTTTCACCTGGGGTAGTATGGGCTGTACCTGATTCACTTAAAACTTTAAGTGTAGAACTTACGCTACTTGAAGAACCTGCACCCATATTGATAGAGGATTTTATTGCATTTAAATCTGCAATAAGGGATTTATCTAAGGTAACTGCATAAATTACTTCTGATAGCTTATCCGAAGTTGAAACAATAAACTGTGTTGCAGTTAGCAAAGTACTTTTAAATAAATCAGTATTACCTCTTTCAAAAGTTTTTCCTGATGCTTTATCTAGTTTTGTGGAAACATTTCCTAAATTCCACCAAGCTCTGTCATAAATAAATTGCTTAAAATTTAAAAAATTAGAATTAGCATTTGTAGGATTTTTAGCTTGTAGAATTGATAGAGCTTCTGTTTCAAACTTAGTTTGTTCAGGTGATTTTACCGTAGGCTCAGATTTCATGGGATATTGTTTTAAAAATTCACTATCCTTAAATTCTGGTATTTTTTTAAGTTCAGCAAGCACTTCACTATATGCGTTAAAAGCTTCTGCCAAAGGATAAAAAGCCAATGCAACCCAAAGCCATTTAGATGGAAAAATTGCAAATTGATCCTGTTTATTTGTATATTCAACAGAATAGTCTGAAATCTTTGTATCAGCCTTTAATTCTTGATCTAAAAGAGGTTTTAATTTATTTATTAAATCCTGACTTAAAAATATATCAGTCTTATTCGGCAGGTTTTTATACGTTTCTCTACAATCTGTTGTAAGTTGATTTAAGTCTTCAAGAATAAAATTAGACATATTTTTTGTAAGTCCTGGTATTAAAACTTTAACAGTGCTAAGATTTCATCCGGGATTAAAGGCGGATAAGTTTTAAATGAAATATGAATCACTTGATATAGCATCTTATATCAGAAATAAACGAATTAACATGGGTTTGTCGCTTACTGAATTCGCTCTATTACTTGATATGAAAGAAAATGGTGAGCGAACTGTTCGTGGATGGGAATCTGGGGAACATAAGCCAACTAAAGCTAAATGGGAAAAGATTCTAGTCCTGCCTGACCACACACCTTTTAAACAAAAAGAAGAGGGTTCGTATAAATTTACTTTTATTGACCTTTTTGCTGGTATTGGTGGTATTCGCTTACCTTTTCAAAAACTAAATGGTAAATGTGTATTTAGCTCAGAATGGGATAAGTTTGCTCAAAAAACTTATGCAGCTAATTATGGTGAGCTTCCTTCAGGTGATATCACTCAAATTTCCGCTAAGGACATTCCTAATCATGATATCTTGATGGGAGGTTTTCCTTGTCAGACATTTTCTCAAGCTGGTAAGAAACAAGGATTCCAAGATACCCGTGGGACAATGTTTTTTGAAATACAGCGTATTCTAGTTGAAAAAAGACCCAAAGCTTTTCTTCTTGAAAATGTTAAACAGCTGCAGGGTCATGATAAAGGACGTACTCTCCAAACAATCTTAGAGATTTTAAGAGGGGAGTTTTCTGAACAAACAGAATTGGATATCAGTTTATCTGAAGAAAACAAAAAGGCTTTATCAGAAAAACTAAACTACTGGGTTGATTTTAAAGTTTTAAGAGCAGCAGATTTTGGTGTACCACAAAATCGGGAAAGAGTTTTCTTGGTAGGCTTTGACCGTGATTATTTTGGGCCAAACTGTGATTTTGATAAATTATTTTCATGGCCTGTTCCACCTAAAACTCCTACCAGACTAGGTGATATTCTTGAAGATCTAAGTAATTTAGCGCCCGAACAAGACTGTTATACTATCTCTGATAGACTCTGGGAAGGTCATCAACGCCGAAAACTAGAACACGGGGTTAAGGGGAATGGGTTCGGTTATACCCTTTATAATCATGATAGTGTTTATGCTAATACCTTAAGTGCCCGTTATTATAAAGATGGTTCTGAAATTCTGATTTCCCAAGAAGAATTAGGCAAGAACCCAAGAAAGTTAACGCCAAGAGAATGTGCCCGATTACAAGGATTCCCAGAAGATTTTATTATTAATGCTGTTTCACAAGTCCAAATTTACAAGCAATTTGGAAACTCGGTTTGTGTAAAAGTAATCGAAGCTCTAGCTAAGCAGATTGTAGAATGTCTGGATCAAGCTGAAAAAACTCTCCTCTAAAAAACAACTCGATCTACTTTAGATCTTTAAAGTATTCATATGGGCATCTTCTTATAGGATTTGCCCATTTTTAATTCCCATGCCAGATCCACCTTATAACGTGGTTTGTGATAAGTGGGGACTGAAATCATTTAAGTTTATGATCTTCCATGCAACTACATTTCTGTTTATCTGGTTATCTATTTGTCTTACAACAGCCTTTGTTGCATAAATATTCAAAAGCTGAGTTTCCCATAATCCATTCAAATTTAAGTAAGGGTGGAGTACGAATATCACTGATATTTGGGGGCTGCTCAGCCACAGAGTTTAATCAGGCTTTGAGCAAAGCCAGTGACCATACGTAAAGAAGGATGGAATAAAGATTTGATCATTAAACAGCATTAAATCGCTATATAGGAATAAGTATGATTTCGTCCGTGCCTGCGTTGTGGTTGTGCATACCATTGGGTCTCAGGATCAAACCAGATTGAAATATTTCCTCGCTTCATTTACCCACTTTTTAGAGCGGCTTGCGAAAAGGTCTTTTTGATTAAATCGCGTTAATTTCGGTAAGAAAGACACACCAGAATACTGAAAATGGTGATAAATTATACTTATTGGTTTAATGATTAATAGGTTTAAGCTCAATATTGTGTTGTATAGATCGGTTGTTTGCTAAAAACACCGAGAAAAACAATCGAAATCGGTGCGTGAGCCTTAATGCTATTCTTCAGGATACTTGATCAGGCAGTAAGGGTGAGTTAAGGCTTGAGTGCTAGGAGATTGATATGAAAGATTTTCTAAAACGTATTTTTGGTCAAGGTAAAAACTTACCACCAAAATTACCGAAACATATGGAAATGAAAAATTTAACAGTGGGTAGTATTCCACCACCAATTCCGTCTAATAAGGGGAGTGGGCTACCAATAAGCAGCCTGCCACCACCTTTTCCAAAAGGTGCTTTTGTTGCAGGAGGTATGGGGTTTGGTGTTTTGCCCCCGCCATTCCCAACTACTGCTGTAGTGGATACTTGGAGCAAAAAACCTGCTTTGGCAAAAAATAGCGATTTTGATGACAATTACCCTTTGGGCTACCAAACTATCGACCCCAACGAAGACCCAACAAACCCATTGCGCCATGCTTTCGATACATGGAGTGATATTTAATTAAAATCATTTAAGTTTAAAGCCTGCAATTTATGTGGGCTTTTTTATGCCTGTTAATAAGGCTGAATAAACTATACATAATTAAAATATTATAAATAACTTAGATTGACTTTGTTGCACAAACACTCAAAAGCTGAGTTTTCCCCAATCCATTCAAATTTAAGTAACAACTTGGATGTGAGGTCTATCTAATTCCGTAAATATATTCAGAGCTGCCACATGCGCATGAATTTGATTAACCTGACTTCGAAAATGTCTTGCCGTCAGCTTATTTCCTCATAATTTGATGCAATGCATCTTGGTTTTCGCCAAACTGCGACGGTGATAACCCGACCATTTTTTCTATAGGATTCTGCCTAAATATTTAACTGTTTGAAGTAACTCATTTCTTTCTATTGAACTGATTTTAGAATCTTTCTAGGGCTTGGCATTCTTTCTGGGTGGAATTACTGCATGTGCTTGACGATCTGAAACCACTTGCTTGCAGCACTTCGTGTCTACGCCCCATCGGTATAGACAGAATCTATTCGCTCATTTGGTGGGATTTGATTCACTAAATCACCTAATACTTGTGAATCACTGACATTATTTGTCGTAAGCTGAGCTGCACGTATTTGCAGTGTTTCAGCATCTATACCAATATGCAGTTTACGCCATTGCCGACGGTATTCAGGCTGATGTTTCTTAGGCTTCCGTTCTCATTCACTTAAAAATTTTAAACCCGTAGAGTCGACGAGTAGATGTAACCCATCACGGCTTTTCTGATAGCTTATCGCAATATCAATATGCTTTTGTCGTCTACACAGGGTGGAGTATGAATATCACTGATATTTGGGGGCTGCTCAGCCACAGAGTTTAATCAGGCTTTGAGCAAAGCCAGTGACCATACGTAAAGAAGGATGGAATAAAGATTTGATCATTAAACAGCATTAAATCGCTATATAGGAATAAGTATGATTTCGTCCGTGCCTGCGTTGTGGTTGTGCATACCATTGGGTCTCAGGATCAAACCAGATTGAAATATTTCCTCGCTTGATTAAAGCTTGGTTATAAGAGGACCAATTGGTTGTACGGTAGATTTTAGGTACAGGCTTCTTCATCTGGAAATTATATTGCTGAAGAGGTCTTCAAGAATAGCTTTGTGCAACAAAGCCCTTTCATAATAGGATTGGATAAATATTTTTGTAACAACAAATAAGTCGACACCAATCGACACCATCTTTATTTAAATATTTGATATTCAATAAATGTGCCCTACGTTGACATCGTAGAGGTCTCCAGTTCGAGTCTGGATATACCTACCAAGATTCAAAAAAGCCCATTCAAAGAATGGGCTTTTTTATGACTTAATTTTAATGTAATAAATTTAATTGTTTCATAAAGTCCAGCCTGCACTCAAAAATACAAAAAAATAGCAGGACTAAACTCTTAAAGCATATAAGGATTATGTCTGGTATTTTTTAGGTCATTTTAAAATCAAGATAAAATATATTTTATAAAAAATCTTTATTTAAACCTGACATATTTTAACTGAACTATTTAAAGTATCTAGTGTTCTGTATTCCGATCTAAAAAAATTTAAAGCATACTCCAAGGATGTTCATCTGGCTTCATTTTAACTCAGGATGCATAAGTGAAATATTCATTTATACAACAGGCTTTCACTGGCCCCGTGGATATCGTTGGGGATATTCATGGCGAGATTGCAGCACTGGAACAACTGATTCATGTATTGGGTTATGACCGGCACGGTCGTCATCCTGAACAGCGTAAACTGATTTTTGTTGGTGATCTGTGTGATCGGGGGCAGGATAGTGTCGCGGTGATCAAGCGGGTCAAACAGCTAGTAGATGAAGGCTATGCACAATGTGTCATTGGCAATCATGAATTGAACCTGTTGACCGATACTTTTCGGGAAGGCAATGGCTGGTTTTTTGGTTCACCGCATCAGGATGATCTGAAACCTTTTGATTCCATACAGGCTTCAGCCACAGACCGTAAGTGGATTCTGGATTTTTTAAATCGCTTGCCGGTGGCGCTCGAGTCTGAGCAGCTGCGTGTGGTACATGCCTGCTGGCATCAGCAATCCATTGATCGATTACGTGATTCTCATTTCAATTCGCTCAGAGAAGCCTATGCTAAATTCGTTGAGCATACAGCGCTGGATTTGCAAGCCTTAGGTATTAATGAATTAATACAGAATGAACAGCAACAATACCAACACCAGTTCAAAGACCCAGCTGCAACTTTACCTTTATTGCAACACCTCGCAGAAAAAGAGCTTCGTGAGCAGATGCATAATCCAATTCGGGTCATCACTTCAGGTGCAGAACAGATCGCGGTGCAACCCATTTACGCCGGTGGCCGATGGCGCATGATCGATCGTTTGCCATGGTGGGACAGCTATACCGATCAAATTCCAGTGATTACTGGGCATTATTGGCGAAACTTTAAAACTACTGAAGAAAAGGCCGGACTATTTAAATCGATCGATGCATTGCAATGGTATGGACAGCAACAAAATGTATTTTGTGTAGACTATTCAGTGGGCAAACGCTATCTCGATCGTCAGCAGGGCGTCGCGTTCAGACATCGACTTGGCGCTTTAAGATTTCCAGACAATATTCTGATCTTTGAAGATGGCACCCATTACCTGGTTCAAGGGACTTAATCAGATAGAGTCTTCAGAAGTTTTGCTCGGCAATTTGTTGGTATAAAATAGCAGCCATTCAGGCTGCTATTTTTAGAAGATTGCAAGTTTATTCTGCTTCGATAATTTCATAATCATGGGTAATTTCAACGCCGCCATCCGAAAGCATTTTGCTGGCAGAGCAATACTTTTCTGCAGAAAGTTCTACGGCTTTTGCCACCTGTTTCTCTTTAATGGCTTTGCCTGTCACGACAAAATGTAAGTGAATTTTCGTGAAAACTGCCGGAATTGTATCCGCACGTTCAGCCTTTAACTCACAACGTACATCGCTAATATCCTGACGGGCTTTCTTCAAAATGGTCACAATATCAAAAGATGCACAGCCACCCAGACCGGTTAAAAGGAGTTCCATTGGACGGGGACCACGGTTTTCACCGCCATATTCCGCTGAACCATCCATAATGATGGTATGACCACTTTGAGTTTTTGCTTCAAAAGCAACATTCTCTAACCAATGAACGCTTGTTTGCATTGCAACTACCTAAAAAAAGCTATAAATTTGTCAAGTAACTGTACACTAACATAAATTGGGTTGATACGGAATTTCAATCCCACTGTGTGACAAGTTCACATTAGGTCTTGTGCGATCTATACATTATCCATATTCGGAACCGTAAGCATGACTTCAAACTTTTCACAATTGAGCACAGATGCGCTTTCTCCGGGGCAATTACCAGAATCCGTGAAAGCACTGTTAAAACGTGCATATATTAATCGTTATCCAAAACGTACTACGATCATTGATGCAGGATCAGAATCTAAATCTTTGTATTTGATTTTGAAGGGGTCTGTATCCATCATTCTTCGTGAAGATGATGATCGTGAGATTGTCGTGGCATATTTAAATCCAGGTGACTTTTTTGGGGAAATGGGTTTATTTGAGGTAAATCCACAACGTACTGCAGAAGTTCGTACACGTGATGTGTGTGAAATTGCTGAAATCACCTATGAAAATTTTCATGAAATCAGCAAGCAATATCCTGATCTGAGCTATGCAGTATTTGCTCAGCTGGTACGCCGTCTGAAAAATACCACACGTAAAGTGACTGATCTGGCATTCATTGATGTTTCAGGCCGTATTGCACGTTGCCTGATCGACTTGTCTTCTCAGCCTGAGGCGATGATTTTACCAAATGGCCGTCAGATTCGTATTACCCGTCAGGAAATTGGCCGTATTGTCGGTTGTTCCCGCGAAATGGTCGGCCGTGTACTGAAGACACTTGAAGAACAGGGCATGATTGAAACCGATGGTAAAGCCATTCTGATTTTCGATGTTTCTCTGGAGGAGCCAGAAACGGTCAGTGCCGGTGAGCTCGAAGACGAATAAGTCAAAAATAAAAAAAGCAAATCTTCTGATTTGCTTTTTTTATCTCTACTTTAAAAGCACAAATCCATTCGAACATAACAATTTGGCACAAGCTTTTTAGAAAAGATAATTTAAGTTCCCTTATCATTCCCATAGGCTATAGCGCATGTGATCGCAATAAACGACCGATAAATTTTAAGGATATTTTTTTATGCAGTTCAGACCATTGGCAGATACAGGCATTCTTTTGCCGGAAATTTGTTTGGGCACCATGACATTTGGTGAGCAAAACACACAGGAAGAGGCTTTTCAGCAACTGGATTATGCTTTGGATCAGGGAATGTATTTCTGGGATACTGCGGAAATGTATCCGGTTCCGCCGAAACCTGAAACCCAGGGTGCAACCGAGCGTATGATTGGTAACTGGATTGCCTCTCGCGGTGGCCGTGACCAACTTTTTCTGGCCTCAAAAATTGCCGGTCCTTCACAAGGCGGCAGTCATATCCGGGATGGCAGAACCCGTTTCGTTGCAGATGAAATTGCATCAGCGATTGACCAGTCCTTGGCACGTCTGCAAACCGATTATATCGATTTATATCAGCTGCACTGGCCGCAACGTCCAACCAATTTCTTTGGCAAGCTGGGCTATGGTAATGTAGAAGCGGCAGAAGATCGTGCAGTAACAGGTCTGGAAGAAACCTTAACCGCTTTACATCAAGAGATTCAAAAAGGCCGCATTCGTTATATCGGCCTGTCCAATGAAACCCCATGGGGCACCATGAAATTTTTACATCTGGCTGAAAAACTTGGTTTATCTAAGTTTGTCAGTGTGCAAAATCCCTATAGCTTATTGAATCGTACTTATGAAATGGGCATGTCAGAAATTGCCAAATACGAAGGTGTAGGCCTGTTGGCTTATTCACCTTTGGCATTCGGTTATCTGACCGGTAAATTCCGTCATGGTGCGCGTCCTGCCAATGCTCGGGTTACTTTATATTCGCGCTTTAGCCGCTATAGCAATCCGGAAAGTGAATGGGCGACCGAACAATATGCACAACTGGCCGAGCAGCATGGTCTGACTTTGACGCAATTGGCTTTGGCCTTTATCAAACAGCAGTTCTTTGTAACCAGTACTATTATTGGGGCCACCAATCTGGATCAGTTAAAAGAAAATATTCAGGCCTTTGAAATCGATTTATCTGAAGACGTACTGAAAGGTATTGAAGCGATTCACTGTCAGCAGCCAAATCCGGCTCCATAATTTTTATCGTTATTTAGACGCACCCTTGATTGAGGGTGTTTTTTTATTGTTGATTACACGCTTATTTTAATGAAAAAGAGTATGGGAAAGGATCGTCAAATCCGCATAATTAAAACATCATCCATAAAAGATGCTCTTATAAAAATGAATCATGAAACTACTTTGTCCCAAACAAAAGTATGAGCGAAAGCCATACGGAAGTTGCTGAACTAATTTTTCTTTATCAGTGATAAGGCCATTAATCACCTCGAGTATTGATTCAAACTGAACAGAAACTCTCTGAAGTTCTTCATTTGGTAGAAGGGTTAGGACAGCATATGTAAGCCAATTTTGTTTTAAATTATCCCGATACAACTAAATAGCTTAATCAAGATGATGAGTTAGCGCTAGTCTTGGGGTCTCATTAAAAATTCTCTTTCGCTTACTTGAAATATGATTTGACTACACCAATATTATAATTGAAATCTGTATATTTTTTGATAATAAGTTTTTGAAAAATATACAAAAATAATTTGAAATCTGATTAATCGCACCCATATATCCATCAAGTAGAAAATTTGTTGTGAGGAATAACAAAAATGCGTTTTGAGAAATTTACCAATCGCCTGCAGCAAACCCTTTCCGATGCACAATCATTGGCCATGACTAAAGACCATAGCTCGATTGATGGGATTCATATTCTGGCCACCTTGATGGATGAAGCATCCAATGTCAGCTTGCTGCAGCAGGCCGGCGCCAATCTGCGTGAATTGCAAACCAAGCTGCAAACGGCCCTAAGTAATGCAGCAACCCTGAGCAATCCCTCCGCGGATATCAATCTCAGCCCTGAAGCGGCAAAAGTATTACATTTGGCAGACAGCTTCGCGCAAAAAGCCGGAGATGAGTTTCTATCTACAGATTGGGTACTGTTGGCGCTGGCAGAAACAGGTAACACAAAAACCTTATTAAACAGTGTTGGCCTAAAGGCAGAAACCTTAGGCCAGATCATTAATCAATTTCGAGGCGATGAAAAAGTCATGAGCAATAATCATGAAGATCAGCGTGATTCACTGAATAAGTACACCATTGATTTAACTGAACGTGCTTTGGCAGGCAAGCTTGATCCTGTGATTGGCCGTGATGATGAAATCCGCCGTACCATTCAGGTTCTGTCACGCCGCACCAAAAATAACCCGGTACTGATTGGTGAGCCGGGTGTGGGTAAAACGGCAATCGTCGAAGGTCTGGCACAGCGGATTATTAATGGTGAAGTACCTGAAGGACTGAAAGGTAAACGTGTTTTATCGCTGGACCTGGGATCTTTACTGGCCGGTGCCAAATACCGTGGTGAGTTTGAAGAACGCTTAAAAGCCGTTCTGAAAGATATTGCCAAACACGAAGGCGAAATCATCTTATTCATCGATGAGCTGCATACCTTGGTGGGTGCCGGTAAGGGTGATGGTGCGATGGACGCCGGTAACATGCTGAAACCGGCGCTGGCACGTGGCGAGCTGCGCTGTGTCGGTGCGACTACGCTGGATGAATATCGTCAGTATATTGAAAAAGATGCAGCGCTCGAGCGTCGTTTCCAGAAAGTCTTGGTGGATGAACCGAGTGTGGAAGACACCATTGCAATTCTGCGTGGTCTGAAAGACCGCTATGCAACGCATCACGGGGTACAGATTCTGGACTCTGCAATTATTGCCGCAGCGAAAATGTCACATCGTTATATCACCGACCGTCAGTTGCCGGATAAAGCCATCGACCTGATTGATGAAGCAGCATCGCGCATCAAAATGGAACTCGACTCCAAACCAGAAGCTCTGGATAAACTGGAACGCCGTCTTATTCAGTTAAAAATGCAGCTGGAAGCGGTGAAAAAAGATGAAGACTCGGGTGCCAAAGCTGAGATTCAATATCTGTCTGACCAGATCGCCACGGTTGAAAAAGAATATCAGGACCTAGAAGAAATCTGGCGTGCCGACAAGGCGCTGGTCGAAGGCAATAAGGATGTACAGATCAAACTGGATCAGGCCCGTATTGCACTGGACAAAGCGCAACGTGAAGGTGATCTGGCTGAAGCTGCACGGTATCAATATGGCGTGATTCCAGAGTTACAAAAACAGCTGGAACGTATTGAAGCAGCTGAAGAAAGTGAGGCACCGAAACTGCTGCGTGACAAAGTCACCGACAATGAAATTGCCGAGGTGGTCAGTGCGGCCACCGGTATTCCTGTGGCGAAAATGTTGCAAGGTGAGCGTGACAAACTGCTGCATATGGAAGACTTTCTGCATAACCGTGTGGTGGGGCAAGAAGAAGCTGTGGTTGCGGTGTCGAATGCGGTACGCCGTTCACGTGCAGGTCTGTCAGACCCGAACCGTCCAAGTGGCTCATTCCTGTTCCTGGGTCCAACGGGTGTAGGTAAAACAGAATTGACCAAAGCATTAGCCAACTTCTTGTTTGATAGTGACGATGCCATGATTCGTATTGATATGTCTGAATTCATGGAAAAACATTCGGTCAGTCGTTTGGTCGGTGCGCCTCCGGGCTATGTGGGTTATGAAGAAGGCGGGGTGCTGACGGAAGCGGTACGTCGTAAACCCTATAGCGTGATCTTGTTCGATGAAGTCGAAAAAGCGCATCCGGATGTGTTTAATATTTTACTACAGGTGCTGGATGATGGTCGTTTGACTGACTCGCAAGGCCGGGTAGTGGACTTTAAAAACAGCGTGATCGTCATGACGTCGAACCTGGGTTCGCAGGATGTACGTGAACTGGGCGCTAATGCAACACGTGATGAAGTTCGTACAGTAGTAATGAATGCGGTCTCGGAACATTTCCGTCCGGAGTTTATTAACCGTATTGATGAACTGGTGGTCTTCCATGCGCTGGAAAAAGACCAGATTCGCGGTATTGCCGATATCCAGTTGAATCGCTTGCGTCAGCGTCTGGCAGAGCGTGATATGCGTCTGTCGGTAGATGATAGTGCTTTCGATCAGTTAATTGATGCCGGTTTCGATCCGCTGTATGGTGCGCGTCCGTTAAAACGTGCGATCCAGCAACGTATTGAAAATGGTCTGGCTCAAAAAATCCTTGCAGGGGAATTCCAGCCGGGTGATACGATTCTGGTCCAGGCCGAAGCGGGTGATTTAATCTTCGAGAAAATGAAACTTAGCTAATATTGCCTGTCCTTTTAATTTTCAGAAAACCTAGCTTCGGCTAGGTTTTTTGATGGCTGACAATTCAGGTCATATCAGTAAAAAAATTGCTTAAAAGTGACAGCTATTTTTAATATTTTGTGATGAATATTATGTTTAAGTGATTTATTTGCAAAACAATTATCTTTATTTTTTAAGATTAACTATAATTTATGTTCAATAAAAATAGATAAATTCTGAGCAAAAACTATGTCGAAAATAGTATGGGGTGGAATTGGTGTCGTGGTGTTGGCGGGGGCTGTGAGCACGGGTAATTTATATGCAGATAAGAGCTTGAAAGCGCATTATCAACAAAATTTAAAACCAGCGCCGAACATTAGTGTGCAATATACTGACTACGCTATGGGGGCTCTACAAGGCACGGCCAAGTGGAGCATGAGCATTATGCCAGACGCGTGTAATGCCAAAGAAAAATTAGTATTTAATGGTCAAGACCAAATTCAGCGTACCTGGAAAGGCTATACCATTCATTCTCAACTCGATTTAGCACAAGGACAGGGCGCATATGCTGAATTTTTTCAGCAACCTTTAAAAGTGACGACGCAAGTCAACTGGTTGGGTGTATCGACCACACAATTACAAACCCCTGTCATCGAAAAAAAAGAAGCAGGTTTATATACCAGAATTGACCCTATACAGATCAAGTTTCAGGCAAAACAGAGTCAGGGACAACATAAAATTTTAAATATGAGTTTTGATGTGCCAGAATTGTCTATTCGTGATCAGTCTGGAAATACACAACTCAAGGGTGTGCATTTTAAAACCAATCAGGCTCTGAATGCGCAGTATTTAGAACCGGGTTATTTCGAGTTCAATATTGTCAAAATGCAGCGCCAGGATGCTAAGGCAGAAGGCTCAGGACAACTGAAAGACCTGAGCTGGCGTATGGATACCCAACTGCATGAGCGTACAGTAGATGTTCAATCAAAATTTAAAATTGCCGAAATGGGCTTAAATAATGTCCCTGCGATGCAAGACTTAGAACTCAATTGGGAGCTCAAAGACTTACAGCGTCAAAAAATGCAGATATTATTTGATATTCTGCAAAAGCAAAATAACTCTTGTCTGGAAGCAGGAAATTTTGAAAAAGATGCGATACAAGCCATGCTGGCGGTGATTAATGATGGCTTCAAGTTTGAATCGAAGCAGAATCAGTTAAAGTTAGGCACAGGCAGTATTCAGGCAGATTTAGTCGGAAAAGTAATGCCAGGCCATCAAACCACCTTGGAAAGCTTGGCAAAAATGTTCCCAAATCTGTTAGAAGTGCAAACCAATATCAGTTTCAATAAACAGGTAGTAAAAACCTTCACTCATCATTATATGCGTGCCGCAGGTAAAAATATGTCCGATCAAGAGCTGGAGCAAATGCTGAGTGCGATGCAAGCTAATCAGCAAATTCAGCGAGATGGTGATGTGTTTAAACTATCCATGCATTATCTGTATGGTGAAAAGAAGTTCTTAACTGCACAATAAGTTGTAAGTCGCTTTTTAACAGCGAATCTAAGAAGAAAAAGCCTGTTCAACTGAACAGGCTTTTGTTTTATCACAATCTAATACCAGTGATTACACTTTAGGATGGCCGATTTTCCAGGCACGGTGAATCTTCTGGTTACGCTTGAAATCAGGCCCAATGGTTTCTTGAGTAATTTCTTCGACATCATAGAACGCCAGAATTTCTTCATCCATCTCGAAACCACGATAGTTGTTCGAGAAGTACAGGGTACCATCGCTGGTTAAACGGTTCATGGCGCGTTTAAGCAAGGATAGATGGTCGCGCTGTACGTCAAACGTCCCGTAGAATTTTTTCGAGTTTGAGAAAGTGGGTGGATCAATAAAGATCAGCTCATATTGCTCATGACCTTCTTTGAGCCATTCAAAACAGTCAGATGCAAAGAACTGATGTTGTTCATCGGCGTGATCTACGGTTAAACCGTTCAGCACGAAGTTTTCCTTCGACCAGTTCAAATAGGTATTGGAAAGATCGACACTGGTGGTACTTGCAGCACCACCCAAGGCAGCATGTAGGCTCGCCGTAGAGGTATAGCTGTAGAGGTTCAGGAAGTGTTTGCCTTTGGCCTCACGGGCAATACGCAAACGCATTTGACGATGATCCAGGAACAGACCGGTATCCAGATAATCGGTCAGGTTAACCAGAATCTTGGCCTTACCTTCCTGTACGATAAAACGCTTCGATGCGGTACTTTGTTTGGTGTACTGGTTTTTACCTTCCTGACGTGCGCGGGTCTTGATAAAGATCGCATCACGGCCCAGACCGGTCACAGCGCGAATGGCTTGCAGTGCCAGGTTAAAGCGTTTCTTGGCTTTTTCAGGGTCAATCGTTTTAGGTGGAGCATATTCTTGCACATGCAGGCGCTCACCATACAGATCCACCGCGACATTAAAGTCTGGTAAATCGGCATCATACAGACGTAAACAGTGTACGCCTTCTTTGACTGCCCATTTTTTCAGGGCTTGCATATTTTTGGTCAGACGGTTGGCAAACTCCATCGCACCTTCGATTGGTTCGAATTGTTGCGGCTGCCAACCTTCCAGAAACGGACGCACCACAGCCGCAGGTTTAACCGTACCAAAGCGGATATAGATCGGCAATTTACCATTCATCAAACGCAGGATTTGCGGATCATTAAAGGCCAGCACGTCAGCCTGTTCGACTTGAGAGGCAATCACCGCCGCTTTTTGATTCGGGAAATTCTTTTGCAGTAAAGCCGATAAACCAAGATATAAAGAACGGTTCTGCGCTTTATCACCGAGACGCTCACCATAAGGCGGGTTGGTTACGAAGAAGACTTTCTTGCCTTCAGCCTGAAAATCCGGCCAGTCATTTAAAGTACGCTCTTCGATCATGATATTGTCGAGAGCAGCTTCAAAACCTGCCGCGATGATATTTTGACGTGTCGCTTTTACAGCTTCCCAGTCTGCATCGAAGGCATAGAATTGCGGTAATGGATTTTTCATTGCCGCTTGGTGGCGTTCAGCTGCTTCAGCTTTAATGCCCATCCAGAGTTCATGGTCATGGCCATTCCAGCCATTAAAACCGAAACGACGCACCAGACCCGGCGCACGGTCGGTCAGGATCATCAGTGATTCAATGATAAAGGTACCTGAACCACACATTGGATCGACAATGATGTCCGGACTAATCTGTTTAAGCTGACCTTTTTGCAAAATTGCAGCAGCCAGATTTTCCTTGATTGGTGCATCGGTCATAAAGTGGCGATAACCACGTTTATGTAATGAGTCGCCGGACAAGTCCAGACAATAGGTATGTTCTTTCTTCCCAGCCAGAATATACATGGTAATTTCTGGCTGTTTGGTATCGATACTTGGGCGTTTACCCACAGCTTCCATGAAGGAATCTACGACACCATCTTTGGCACGCAAAGTTGCGAACTGGGTATTGACCTTGATGTCACGCTCGACATGCAAGCGAATCGCAAAGGTACTTTGTGGTGCAAAAATGAGCGACCAGTCAAAGCTGATTGCACCTTCATATAGCTCTTCTGCCACATCACGGGCATCGTGAGAAAATTCAATTTCATGGGTATGAATTGGCATGAGCACACGTGAAGCCAGACGTGACCACATACAAATCCGATAAGCATTTTCCAGACTGCCTTTAAAGATTAAACGACCGGGAAAACGCTCAATATTCTGAACACCTAAGCCTTGTAGTTCTTCTTCTAATAAGGTTTCCAGACCATCGGCACAGGTGACCCAATAATTGCTTAAACGTGGAGAGGTATTCATATAATAGAGAGACCAAAAAAGATAAATAAAAAACTGCGCCAAGTTTACCGTATTTTTATATTGAAAGCTTTTTAAATTCTCTGAAAGGCCTTGCCGTGTACGCGTGAAAAATAATATTCACATGATAAATTGATGAACTGGTACGCATTTTGCTCTATACACAGCAAATCAGGCAGTCAGTCGGAGGAGAGCGATGGCTGCCTGATTTTTCAATTTTATAATGGGGGTTAAAATGTTAGAGAATCAGTTACGCAACCATGACGTTTTTTCAGTGGCCACTTTAATTTATACACGTTTGAGACGCGTGTCAGGCCGGGTCGTGGATGCGCTTTATCTGGCAGAAAATCTGGACTATGCGCGGCATGTGATTGAGCTGGTAGAACAGACCCAAGATCCAGAGTTGCAGCGTTTAATCGAGCGTTTAAAACAGGTTTGGGATCTGCCTGTGGTTCGGCAGCAACAGTTTGAAAAATCTGCACATCTGCCACAGCAGGAGAAATTGGTCTCGGTTGAACCCGATCAGGACGATATTTACCGTGCACAGGTTGCACATCATTATATCGGTGCGCTGCGATAAAACGATGGGTGTGAATGTGCCAGACTGAAGCACCCATAATTTTGTACTGAAAGTCAGCAGGATGGAAAATGGTTAAATTATCTTATTGAAAAAATACATAGGAATTTCAATTTCTATTTTTATTATCGAGGTGGTTTTTGTACAAGTAGTCACATTGCCAACTACTCAGACTGGCCAATCTCTGTATAATATGTTGACTTAACGCATAAGGAATCTCTCATGCACTTGGCGGCATTGCATACACCGAGCCAGATTCAACTCAATAAAGAAGGTAATCTAAAACACTTCTTGACCATCGAAGGTCTTTCCAAAGAAACCCTGACAAAAATATTGGACACTGCGCAGTCCTTTTTTAATGACCAAAATCAGCTCATTACCAATAATTTGCTGGAAGGCAAAACGGTGATGAACCTGTTTTTCGAGAACTCTACCCGTACCCGCACTACTTTTGAAGCCGCTGCCAAGCGCCTTTCTGCCAACGTTCTGAATATCGATATTGCCCGTTCGAGTACCTCTAAAGGTGAAACCCTGCGTGACACCTTATGGAACCTTGAAGCGATGGCCGCCGATATTTTCGTGGTGCGTCATTCATCTTCAGGTGCGGCGCATTTTATTGCCAAAGATGTCTGTCCGACGGTGGCGATTATTAATGCCGGTGATGGCCGTCATGCCCATCCAACCCAGGCGATGCTGGACATGCTCACCATTCGCCGGGAAACCCATAAAAAATTTGAAGAGATGTCGATTGCCATTATTGGTGATATCAAACATTCACGTGTCGCGCGTTCAGATGTAGCTGCCTTGCAAACCTTAGGCTGCGAAGATATTCGGGTGATTGCACCAAATACCTTGCTGCCATACGGTTTTGAAGAATATGGTGATGGTGTTCGTCTATTTAATAACATGGAAGATGGCATCAAAGATTGCGACGTGATCATTACCCTGCGTATTCAAAATGAGCGGATTGATTCTCCGGCACTGGCATCGCAAGCTGAATTCTACAAGATGTATGGCCTGAACAAAGAACGTTTAGCGATGGCCAAACCGGATTGTATCGTGATGCATCCGGGACCAATGAACCGCGGCGTTGAAATCGACTCAAGTATTGCGGATGGTCCACAATCTGTGATTTTAAAGCAGGTGACCAATGGTATTGCGGTACGTATGGCGGTATTGGCTTTGTCAATGCAGGGCCAGCTTCAGGAACAGGGTTTGATTGCAGCGATTGCGGGTTAAGGAATAAGTCATGACTATTGTAAAAATTGAAAATGTTCGTGTGCTCGATCCAATCCAAAACACTGATTCTGTTCAGACCGTGTATCTGGAAAATGGTAAGTTCGTTGCGGAAACGGCTGCTGTCTCTGAAACCATTGATGGTCAGGGCAAATGGTTGATGCCCACCATGGTCGATCTGTGTGCACGTTTACGTGAACCGGGTCAGCAGCAACATGGCACCTTAAAATCTGAAGGTAAAGCAGCACGTGAAAATGGGATTTTGCACGTGTTTACGCCACCAGATTCAAAGCCGATCGTGCAGGACAATGGCGCACTGATTCATGGTCTGGTTGAAAAAGCCATGCTGGACGGTGGTATCTATCTTGAAGTGATTGGTGCTCAAACCCAAGGCTTGCAAGGCCAGCAACCTGCCAATATGGCCGGCTTGAAAAAAGGCGGATGTACTGCGGTGTCCAATGCCAGTGCGCCTTTTGCCAATGATGACGTGGTATTACGTACACTGGAATATGCTGCAGGTTTAGATCTGACTGTGGTGTTCTATGCAGAAGAGCCGCAAATTGCCAAAGATGGCTGTGTGCATGAAGGCTTTATTGCCTCACGTCAGGGCTTGCCGATGATTCCAGCACTTGCTGAAACCGTGGCAATTGCCAAATACCTGTTAATGATTGAAGTGACCAAAGTTCGTGCGCATTTCGGTTTATTATCTTGTGGTGCGTCAGTAGAGCTAATCCGGATTGCCAAAGAAAAAGGCTTGCCTGTCACCTGTGATGTGGCCATGCACCAATTACATCTGACCGATGCCTTAATTGACGGTTTTAATTCGCTGGCACATGTACGTCCGCCACTGCGTGCTGAACAAGACAAAGAATTGCTACGCCAAGGAGTAAAATCTGGGGTGATTGATGCGATTTGTACCCATCATGAACCGCTGAGCAGCTCTGCGAAAATGGCACCATTTGCTGAAACCCAGCCTGGCTTTAGCGCTTTTGATACTTATGTACCTTTTGGGATTCAACTGGTCAATGAAGGTTTGTTTACACCACTGGAATGGGTAGAAAAAGTGACTTTGGCTCCGGCACGTGTTGCACAAATGGCAGATCGCTGGACAAAAGAGGCGGGTTGGGTGCTGGTAGATCCAGAGCTAGAATGGACGCTGAACAAAGAAAGCATCGTGTCGCAAGGTAAAAATACACCGCTGATCAATCAAAAAGTGCGAGCTAAAGTTTTAAAAACGTTCCTCGCTTAATAGATCCAGCTTTTATAAAAGTCAGCTTCGGCTGGCTTTTTTTGTTTTTGAATTCTGTGTCAGTAAAATGAGTACTCAACAAAAACAGTGAAACTTTATGATATTCATACAATTATTTACATTTTCAAAAAACTGGCATCGTTACACTGATTGAATATTAAACATTAGAAAAATCAAAAGAATGGTGACAATATGAATGTAGATCTGATGGAACGCTTAAAAAGCGATGTTACAGCGATTGTGCTACAAGGCGAAACCGAACATCTATTTGCCAAAGATCAGGCACTGAGTCAGTTCTATCCCATATTCTTAAGTATATTGCGTGCACGTCCTGCATGGATTGAAAGTTTAAGCCAGCAACTCAATCCAAAAATCCATGAACTGTTTAATGGAAATTCGGCACTCAAGCAGCAGTTTCTGGATCAACTTGATCAGAGCGCACCACAAGATCAAATAGAGCAAACCCTGAATCGGGCCATTGTACCGACCCTCAATTTTTTACAGACCGAAGCCGGTGCTTCAAGTCCAGAAGCGATTAGTCATTTGCTGGAAACCCACGCCGAATCGATCCAGCGTGCATTACCTGTTTGGGCCGGATCAATTTTAGCGGCATTAGGTGTTTCTCCATTGGCAGGGCAGCATTTGAATCAGGCGCCTGAACTAGAACCAGAATATACTGTTGTGGTACAGCAACAGAAAAAAAGCGGTTTTTTATGGCCGTTTATTATTTTTCTGATTCTGGCAGCTTTAATCCTGTTTTTTGTTCGTAGCTGTATGCAGGATGATGCTGAGGATTCGGCAAACACCCAAACGACCCGTGAAATTGCCGCAGCCCAACCGGCTTCTTTACAGTTGAGTACCGGCACTAATGGTGAAATTATCAGTTGTCAGTTACAGCTGAATAATCCCCAATATATGCAAATTTTGCAAACTGAGATTAAACAGATCTTTAATTATAATATTGGTTGTGGGGCGCTCAGCAGTGAGGTTTATCATTCGGAATTTATTGATCAGGATAGCATTCCTTCCGTTTTGAAACTGATTCAAGGCATGCCAAATGTCTCACTGGACTGGATTGGTAATCAGGTTGCTATACGTGCAGCGAGTAATGCAGAAGCAGAACGTCTGGCAACACAAATTCGTAATCTGGCCAAAAATGTCACTGTTGTGACTCAACAGCCGGTCAATAGGAGTGAGGCGATTCAGGCTGCCAATAGCGAGGCAGAACAAGCATTGGCGAGTATCAAAACTGATCATGTTCAGGCCTTAGATGTTGCGACCGCACTGAATTTGCAGATTATTAATTTTGATACTGCATCGACTACCGTGCCGGAAGTGAATAAATCGGTACTGGATCAGGCTGCCGCATTATTGCAGCGCGCACCGCATGTTATTCTCAAGGTCAAAGGACATACCGATGCGCAAGGAAGTGAGGCCGAGAATAAAGTGCTGTCTGTGCAACGCGCGCAAGCAATTGTGGGTTATCTGATTGAAAAGGGGGTTGATCCTGCGCAATTGCAAGCTGTAGGCGTGGGAGAGGGCCAGCCTGTTGAACCGAATGCGACACCTGCCGGACAGTTTCAGAACCGCCGCGTAGCTTTTGAAGTGGTTAATACTGAAACAGGTACTATACGTGCAGTGGATAGCGAGGGTGTTGTAGAAAAGAAAGCCAGCTGAAATAATTTTCCAGATGAAAAAGGACGAATGATTCGTCCTTTTTATATGGCTTAAATTAAGAAAAGACCGGTGGACTATAGGTCAAAGTTCGGCCGAGGAACCAGAGTAAAAACAGCACCAGCGGGATATGAAAAACCAGTTGGGTCACGGTAAAACCGATCACATCTTTGGCCTTTAACTTCAGGATGCCCAGCATCGGCAACATAAAGAAAGGATTGATCAGATTGGGCAAGGCTTCGGCAGCATTATAAATCTGCACTGACCAGCCCAGATGCACTTTCAGATCATGCGCAGCCTGCATCACATAGGGCGCTTCGATAATCCATTTCCCTCCGCCAGAAGGAATAAAGAAACCCAGGATTGCCGAATAGAGACCCATCACGATAGCAAAGGTTTCCTGTGAAGCAATCGAAACGAAAAATTCGGCAATATAGTGTGATAGGGACAGATCGGCAGAATTCAGCGCATTGGTCATCATAAAGGCAATGCTGCCATATAAAGGAAACTGGATCAGCACACCCGAAATTGCTGGCACAGCCTTGGAAACGGCATTGAGGAAATTCCGTGGCGTACCATGTAGTGCGACACCCAAAATCAGGAAGATAAAGTTATAGGTATTTAAACTGGAGATGGCCAGAATAGGATTGCTTTCGGAAAATTCGTTAAACATCCATACAGCACCTAGCACCACAATCAGAATACTTAAAATAGGTGAGTTTTCCAGCCAGTCGCCCGGACGTTTTGATGAAGATTCTTCCGGTTTTCCTTCTTCAATCTGAACCGGAAAATGTTCAATGGTTTTAATATGACTGCCTTTCGGCGCTGACCAGTAGGCAATGGCAATCGAGGCAATAATTAGAACCGCCGTCATGATCATGGATTGCGGCAGGAAAATCGTTTCGGTAAATGGAATGACACCGGTCAGATTGTAAATCGGTTCAGGCAGGCTGCTTTTATTGGCCTGTAATTGTGCAGCAGAGGAACTGATGCCGAGTGCCCAGGTGGCCCCCATCCCGATAATCGCTGCTGCGGCTGCAGCGCGGTAATCCATATTGAGTTCTTTACGTTGTGCCAGTGCAATCACGAGTAATGCAGTTAGAACTGTGCTCATGGCCCAGTTAATCAGGGAAATGAGTAGGCTGACTGTCGCGACCAATACAATCGCACCTCGCCCTGAATGGGGCAGACGTGCCATTTTTCGGATCAGAAGCTGCATTGGTTTTGAAACCGAAACCACATAACCGACCACGATCAGCATGCACATCTGCAAGGTAAAGGGAATCAGGCTCCAGAACCCGTCACCAAAGGAAATGGCAACGTCCTGTGCCGGCGCGCCAATTCCGATAGCGGCAATTGCGACAATGATGACACCGAGCAGGGCAAAAATATAAGAATCGGGAAACCATTTTTCTGACCAGTCACTGACGCGCAGGGCGAAGCGTTGTAAGATATTTTGTTCTGTTTGCATGATTAAAATCCATTTATTCTGCATTCATTTTTAAAATTAGAGTTTTCTTTGGTCGAAAAGAAACCCTTAAAATTTTTCATTTTAAGGGCCGGGAAAATCAAGCTGCTATTTTTTGTAAAGCCACACCCGTGACTTTCTGAATCTCCTCAAAACTGACCTCTGGTGCCAGCTCAACAAGTTGAATACCATCTGGAGTGACATCCAGCACACCTAAATCGGTAATGATCCGGTTGACCACAGCCTGTCCGGTAAGGGGCAGACTGCATTGCGCAACAATTTTAGGCGTGCCATCTTTGGCGCAGTGTTCCATCAACACCACGACTTTTTGTACCCCTGCGACCAGATCCATGGCACCGCCCATACCTTTGACTTTTTTGCCCGGAATCATCCAGTTGGCCAGATCGCCAGTTTCGGACACTTCCATGGCACCTAAAATGGCGATATTGACATGACCGCCACGGATCATGGCAAAGGAATCGGCACTGGAAAAGAAAGAAGCGCCCTTACGGGCAGTCACGGTCTGTTTACCAGCATTAATCAGGTCGGCATCGACGGTTTCAGCCGTTGGAAATTCGCCAATACCGAGCAAGCCATTTTCCGATTGCAGCCAGACATTGATATTTTCTGGAATGTAATTAGCAACCAGCGTTGGTAAACCAATTCCCAGGTTAACGTAGAAACCATCTTCCAGCTCTTGTGCAGCGCGCTGCGCCATTTGATTACGTGTCCAAGCCATGATCAAGCCTCCGCCTTTAAGGTCATCTGTTCAATACGTTTTTCCGGTTGAGTATTTAGGACTATCCGGTTCACATAAATACCGGGCAGATGAATGTCATCGGGATCAAGCTCACCAATCTCGACAATTTCTTCTACTTCAGCCACGGTGATTTTGCCAGCCATAGCGCAGACCGGATTAAAGTTTTGTGCAGTTTTACGGAAAATCAGATTACCGGCTTTATCAGCCTTATAGGCTTTGACCAAGGCAACATCGGCAGTCAAGGATTCTTCCAGAATATAAGACTTGCCATTAAACTCACGCACATCCTTGCCTTCAGCAATCACGGTTCCGACACCGGTGGCGGTATAAAAAGCCGGAATACCGGCACCGCCAGCACGTAATTTCTCTGCCAAGGTGCCTTGTGGGGTCAGTTCGACTTCCAGTTCGCCACTCAGGTATTGACGTTCGAATTCTTTATTTTCGCCGACATAAGATGAAATCATTTTTTGAATCTGTTTGGTTTCCAGTAAAACGCCCAAACCAAAACCATCGACTCCGGCATTGTTGGAAATACAGGTCAGATTTTTGGCACCAGTCTGTTTCAATGCGGCAATCAATGCTTCCGGAATACCGCATAAACCAAAACCGCCGACTGCCAGTGTATGTCCATTCTGAACCACGCCGTCTAAAGCGGCCTCTGCACTGTCATAAACTTTATTTGACATTTTTTACCTCGATTTATTCTTTTCTTGCAGATTCCTTTTTGGTCAGGAAACTACTGATGTATATCCTTGAGGACTTGTATCGTGTCCGGGTATTTCTTTTATTGAGTGTCAGGCACAGGCTTTTTGCCAATAGGCATTGGCATAATTGGAGGGATTATTGCGCTGCAATACCTCACTGATATTACGGCTGGCCTGCATCAGGGCATCCAGTTGAATACCGGTTTCAAAGCCCATATTCGAGAGCAGGTAATACAGGTCTTCAGTTGAAACATTGCCTGAAGCACCCTTGGCATAAGGACAGCCACCCAGGCCAGCAATGGAGGAGTCAAATACCCGGATGCCTTGTAACAGCGACTGGTAAATATTGGCGATGGCCATGCCATAGGTATTATGGAAATGACCTGCCAAAACCTTGGTATCGATCTGAGCCAGGCAAGCATCCCAAACTTTTTGCACCCGATCCGGTGTGGCTGTACCAATGGTTTCACCCAATGACACTTCATAGCAGCCTATATCCAGTAGACGCTGCGTGACTTTGACCACCTGTTTCGGATCAATCGCACCTTCATAAGGACAGTCCACCATACAGGACACATAACCGCGTACCCGAATATCATTGGCTTTGGCGGCTGCCATCACATCGGCAAACTTTTCAAAGCTTTCATCAATCGAGCAATTGATATTTTTTCGGGTAAAGCTTTCGGACGCTGCAGTAAAGACCGCAACTTCCTTGCAACCCACCGCCAGCGCTGCTTCAAAGCCCTTCAGGTTTGGGGTGAGTAAACTGAACTGAATATTTGGGTCTTTTGGCAAGCCGGCAAACAGCTGATCGCTGTCTGCCATTTGTGGCACCCATTTGGCTGAAACACAGGAACCGACTTCAATCGCCTGTAAACCGGTTTTCATCAGATCCAGAATCAGATTTTTCCGGTCATCCAGCGTTAATGGCGTTTTTTCATTTTGCAGGCCATCGCGTGGCCCGACTTCTACAATTTTGACAAATTCGGTCATGCAACATCCTCCGTCAGTGGCTGGAACTCAAGCAGTTCATCACCGGCTTTGACCTGATCACCTTTCTGGAAATATGAACTGGCGATGATGCCGTCGTGTGGTGCACGAATCGAATATTCAATTTTCATGGCTTCGAGCGTCATCAAGACATCGTCTTTTTTGACCTTGTCATTGGCAGCGACCAGTACTTGCGTGATCACACCTGGCATTGGTGCAGTGAGGTTGTTTTCTGTCCCTTGATCATCATGCTGATCATAATCCGGCTGGATAGACTCGAATTTATGTGTCTGACCATTCTGGAACAGGGTAATGCCATGTTCAGTCTGGCTAAAGGCCAGTTTTTGCTGTTTGCCTGCCAGTTGCAAAGCTAAAGTATGTGCATCAATCAACTGACCTTGTAGCTGAATCTGCTGACCATTATAAGTGGCGATAAAACCTTGCTCTTGCGTACTGAACTGAACTTTAAGCATAATGCCATTGCGTTGTAATTGCACTGTATATGCATTTTGCTGATTCAGGCGCCAGAAAGCGTGTTGTTGCCAGACTGAGTTATTCGCAACCGGGTTTTGAGCTTGGCGTGATAATAATTCGATGAATGCAGCACTAACGATCAGTTCAGCATTGATCTCAGTCGAAGGTTTTAATAAGAACTCTTCTTCACGTTGAATCAGGCCGGTATCCAGATGGGCATTTTTAAACGAATCACACAGCACCAAACGGTCGAGGAATGCAATATTATTGCCCAAACCATCCACATGGAAATGGCCCAGGGCATGATGCATTTGCGTTAAAGCAGCTTCGCGGTTTTTGCCCCAGACAATCAGTTTGGCAATCATCGGATCATAATAGGTGCTGATTTCATCACCTTCGACAATGCCACTATCCACACGTACACAGTCATTTTGCTCTGGATAGTGTAAATAGCTGATCTGGCCAATCGCAGGAATAAAGCCTTTCTCTGGTTCTTCGGCATAGACACGTGCTTCCAGTGCATGCCCGTGGATCTGTAATTCATGCTGCTGTTTGGGTAAAGGCTCACCAAAAGCTACGCGCAGTTGCCATTCCACCAGATCCTGACCTGTAATCATTTCAGTGACCGGGTGCTCAACCTGCAAACGGGTATTCATTTCCATGAAATAGGCAGTACCATCTTGCTCGACGATAAACTCTACCGTACCGGCACCGACATAATCGACCGCACGTGCGGCATCAATCGCGGCCTGGCGCATCGCTTCAAGTTTGTCTTCTGGCATTTTTGGTGCAGGCGCTTCTTCAAGGACTTTTTGATGACGACGTTGTACCGAGCAATCACGTTCAAATAAATGCACATAATTGCCGTGGGTATCGCCAAAAACCTGTACTTCAATATGACGTGGCTGAATCACATAGCGTTCAATTAGCACATCTTCATTGCCAAAACTGGAACGCGCTTCGCTTTTACATGAAGCCAGCGAACTCAGAAAATCTTCACTGCGCTCGACCAGACGCATGCCTTTACCGCCACCGCCAGCACTGGCTTTGATTAGCACCGGATAGCCGATGCTGTCAGCCTGCTGTTTCAGGAAGTCGGCATCCTGATTGCTACCGTGATAGCCCGGGGTTAAAGGCACACCAGCTTTTTCCATCAACGCTTTAGAGGTGGCTTTGAGACCCATCGCCAAAATGGCATCGACAGGCGGGCCAATAAAGACAATATTATTGTCCTGACAGGCCAGGGCAAACTGGTCATTTTCCGACAAAAAGCCATAACCTGGGTGAATTGCTTGCGCACCAGTGTTTTTGGCCGCCTGAATAATACGTTCGATCTGTAAATAGCTTTGTGCTGCTGGCGATTCACCAATATAGATCGCTTCATCCGCCAGTTTGACATGCTGTGCCTGTGCATCGGCATCGGAGTATACGGCAACGGTGGCAATACCGAGTTTTTTTGCTGTACGAATCACACGGCAGGCAATTTCACCACGGTTGGCAATTAAAATCTTTTCAAACATCGTAGCATCCTTCTTGTTGTTATGCCGTGGTCTTGATCCAGGCCGGGCTTTGTTTGTTTAAAAATGCATTCAGTCCATTTTTCGCCTCATCTCCCTGGCGAATATGGGCAATATGCTGTGCTGTTTTAAGAAGTAAATCTTCGGTCAAAACCTGTTGGTCGACCAGTTGAATCAGTTGTTTTGAGGAATTTTGTGCAGCAGGGCCACCGAGTAACAGGGCTTCCACAATTTCATCAATTTTGCTGTCGAGCTGTTCCGGTGGAGTGACTTCATGCGCCAGTCCAATGGTTTTGGCCTGTTCCGCAGAAATTCGCTCGGCGGTCAGGAAATAACGTGAAGCCTGACGCGCACCAATCGCACGAATCACATACGGGCTGATGGTCGAAGGTGCCAGACCTAGGCGTACTTCAGAGGTGGCAAACTTGGCATCGGTGCTGGCCACGCAAATATCACAAGCTGATGCCAGACCCATACCACCGCCAAAAGCAATGCCATGCACCCGGGCGATGGTTGGCTGCTTTAAAGTCGCTAGGCTTTGCAGCATTTTCGCCAGTTTTAATGCATCTGCTTCGTTGTCTGCTTGAGAAGCCTGACCGGCCTGCTTCATCCAGTTCAGATCGGCACCAGCCGAAAAGCTTTTGCCGCGCCCTGCCAGAATCACCACACGTACATCATCACGGCTATTTAAAGACTGGAAGCAGCGATACAATTCTTCAATGACCTGAGTATTAAAGGCATTGTGCAGTTCAGCGCGATTAATCCAGACTGTTGCCACTTGATTTTGCTGTTCGAGCTGTAAAAATTGATATGTCATTTTTTTCACCTCTTACATGCGGAACACGCCAAACTTGGTCGGCTGGATTGGCGCATTCAGTGCCGCAGCTAAACTAAGACCTAACACTTCACGAGATTGGGCAGGGTCAATGACACCGTCATCCCATAAACGTGCAGAGGCATAATAAGGATGACCTTGGCGTTCGTACTGGTCACGAATTGGCTGTTTAAACTGATCTTCTTCTTCCGCAGACCAGTTAGCGCCTTTGACTTCAATCTGATCACGTTTTAAGGTCGACAATACGCTGGAGGCCTGTTCACCGCCCATCACTGAAATACGTGAGTTTGGCCAAGTCCACATAAAGCGTGGTGAATACGCGCGGCCACACATACCATAGTTGCCGGCACCAAATGAGCCGCCAATCACCATGGTCAGTTTAGGCACATTGGCATTGGCCACAGCCATCACCAGTTTGGCGCCATTTTTGGCAATGCCTTCATTTTCATACTGGCGGCCAACCATAAAGCCAGTGATATTCTGGATAAATAGCAGGGGAATATTGCGCTGACAGCACAGCTCAATAAAATGTGCACCTTTTTGTGCTGACTCGGAAAACAGAATGCCGTTATTGGCAATAATCCCGACTGGCATACCGTATAGGCTGGCAAATCCGGTAATCAAGGTAGTACCAAATCGAGCCTTGAATTCATCAAAACGCGAACCATCGACAATCCGGGCAATCACTTCACGGACATCAAAAGGTTTACGCGAATCTGTTGGCACGATACCGTATAGCTCTGAAGCATCAAACAAAGGCGCTTCCACATGTTCAGGCAACGGATTTGGTTTTTTATTTAAATTGGCCACAATATTGCGGGCAATTTCCAGGGCATGCTGGTCATTTTCAGCCAGATGATCGGCTACACCGGAGAGGCGGGTATGCACATCACCACCACCAAGGTCTTCACTGGAAACAACTTCACCGGTTGCAGCTTTGACCAGTGGCGGGCCACCGAGGAAAATGGTTCCCTGATTGCGTACAATAATAGTTTCATCCGACATGGCAGGCACATAGGCACCACCCGCCGTACAACTGCCCATTACCACGGCAATCTGGGCAATGCCTTGGCTCGACATACGCGCCTGATTATAGAAAATACGTCCGAAGTGATCACGATCCGGGAAGACTTCATCTTGTAGCGGCAAATAGGCACCGCCAGAATCGACCAGATAAATACAGGTCAAATGATTCTGCTCGGCAATTTCCTGAGCACGCAAATGTTTTTTTACGGTCAGTGGATAATAAGTGCCCCCTTTAACAGTCGCATCATTGGCAATGATCATGCAGGTTACGCCATTGACCTGACCAACGCCAGCGACCACGCCCGCAGCAGGCACATCGTCCTGATAGACCTGATAGGCAGCCAGTTGTCCAATTTCAATAAATGCCGTGCCAGGATCAATCAGATGATCAATACGTTCTCTGGCTAGTAATTTACCGCGATCCAAATGTTTTTGACGGGCAGTTTCACCCCCACCCAAGGCAATTTTTTGGACTTTCTGTTTCAGGTCTTCGACCAGATTTTGCATCGCCGTCTGGTTGTTTTTAAATTCGTCGCTGCGAATATTAATTTTGCTCTTTAATTGATTCATGCCGAACATCCTTGTCTATTCTTGTGATTTATTTTTTAGGCAGTTTCATTAAACAGTTCGCGGCCAATCAGCATGCGGCGAATTTCTGAGGTGCCTGCGCCAATTTCATACAGTTTGGCATCGCGCCATAGACGTCCCGCAGCAAACTCGTTGATATAACCGTTGCCACCCAAGGTTTGAATGGTTTCGCCCGCCATCCAGGTGGCTTTTTCAGCTGCATATAAAATCGCACTGGCGGCATCTTTACGCAGGCTACGGCTATGCTCTGCCTTGTCACATTCTGCGCCAACTGCATAGACCAGGGCTTTACAGGCCAGCCAGGTGGAATACATGTCAGCAATTTTGCCCTGCATCAACTGGAATTCACCCAGCGCCTGACCAAACTGTTTACGATCATGAATATACGGAATCACGGTATCCATACAGGCATCCATAATGCCGAGTGGGCCTGCACTTAAAACAGCACGTTCATAGTCCAGACCGCTCATCAGCACTTTGGTGCCATTGCCGACACCGCCGAGCACGTTTTCTTTTGGCACTGCGACATTGTCAAAAAATAGTGGATAAGTGTTTGAGCCACGCATGCCGAGTTTGTCTAGGTGCGTACCGTGACTAAACCCCGGCATATTTTTTTCAACCAGAAAAGCGGTCATGCCTTTGGCACCGGCTTGTAAATCGGTTTTTGCGTAGACCACCAGTACATCGGCATCGCCGCCATTGGTGATCCACATTTTCGAACCATTCAGCAGGTAATGATCACCTTTGTCTTCAGCTTTGAGTTTCATGCTGACCACATCGGATCCGGCATTGGGTTCGGACATGGCCAATGCACCGACATAATCACCAGATACCAGTTTGGGCAGATAGCGCTGTTTCTGTTCTTCACTGCCATTACGCTTAATCTGGTTTACACATAGGTTAGAATGTGCGCCATAGGACAAACCAATCGATGCTGAAGCGCGGGAAATTTCCTGCATGGCAATGATGTGTGCCAGATAACCGAAATTTGAACCGCCATATTCCTCACTGACCGTCAGACCGAGCAGGCCCATCTCGCCAAATTTTTTCCAAAGGTGAGCAGGGAATTCATTGTCACGGTCCACTTGTTGAGCAATTGGAGCAATTTCCTTGGCGCAAAATGCAGCCACTGAATCACGAAGTGCAATAAGTGTTTCGTCCAAACCGAAATCCAAGCTTTGTAAATTCATTGTTCATCCATCCTGTGGTTCTATTTGTTGTATCCAAAAAAGCATTTTTGTTGTGCTTGTTATTTAACATACATCGAAAATTTAAAAAAGTGAATCAATATTCACAAAATGATTTACAATTCATTTTATCTTGTTGAGATTAATTTTATGAGTTATAAAAGATCATCATTGATGCAGGAACGAATGGAGCAAAATCGCTTGGCGATCTTGCAATCTGCTCGTGAGCTGATTACTCAAGGGGGCTTTAAAGAGGCGTCGATTCAGGCGATTGCAGAACGTGCAGGCGTTTCTACAGGCTTGGTATATCGATATTTCGAAAACAAGAATCAGATTTTGATTCAGGTTTTGTCAGAAGCAATTCGGCTTGAGATTGAGATTTTAAATCACATTGCTGCCTCGGATTTATCGCCAAAACAGAAATTGCAAAAATCTGTTACAACTTTTGTGAAGCGAGCCATGAACAGCCCTCAGTTGGCGTATTCGCTGATGTTCGAACCGGTCGATCCGGAAATGGAACATGAGCGTTTTCACAGTAAACAGCTAATCAAGCAAAGCATTAAGGAAATTTTGGCTGAAGGAAAAGTCAATGGCGAGTTTGAATTTGAAGATTTAAATACCGCAGCGCTGGGTGTGGTTGGTTCCATGACCTTTGTGGTAATTGAACCTTTGAATCCATCTCGGAATATCAGGTTTGATCAAAATTATAAGGATCACTTTGTCAAACAGATTGCCGATTTTTGTGTCAACGCAGTACGTCGACAGGAGGGAGTAGCAGGAGCATAAAACACAAAAAAACAGGCAGGAAGACAGGGTTGTCGTGGTCAAAAAACAATTAATAGAGTTGAAAATCAGAATTACAAAGAATCAAGGAGATCGATTCAATGACACAAGTACGGTTAAGCTATGCCTACGGAACAAGCAGCCAACCCTTATTGGGCATGACAATTGGCGAAAAATTTGATCAGGCATGCGAACAGTATGCATATTCTGATGCAATCGTCAGCTTGCACCAGAATGTGCGTCTGAGCTATCAGCAGTTGCAGCAGCAAGTGAATGCTTTTGCCTGTAGTTTGCAGAAACTGGGCCTGGAAAAAGGTGACCGTCTGGCCATCTGGTCGCCGAACTGTGTGGAATGGACCATTACCCAGTTTGCTGCATTTAAGGCCGGGATTATTCTGGTGAATTTGAATCCAGCTTATAAAAGTAATGAACTGGAATATGTCTTAAACAAGGTCTCCTGTAAGGGACTGGTGATTGCAGCGCAGTTTAAAACCACTGACTATCAGGAAATTCTGACTAAAATTGCTCCTGAGCTAATGCAGACTGAAAGTAAATTACTCAATGCAGAGCGTCTGCCGCATTTGAAGCATGTGATTAAAATTGATGAACAGGAACATGCGGGTCTACATCGTTTTCAGGACTTATTGGTGGAACCGAGCGCAAACGCCTTAGAAAAATTGCAGCAAGTTTCGAGTGAATTGCAGTTTGATGAAACCATCAATATTCAGTTCACCTCGGGTACAACGGGGAATCCGAAAGGTACCATGTTGACCCATAACAATATTTTAAATAATGGCTATTTTGTCGGTGAAGCCATTCATTTAAGTCCAGAAGATCGGGTTTGTATTTCGGTACCACTGTTCCACTGCTTTGGTATGGTGATGGGAAATCTGGCCTGTATTACCCATGGTTCAGCCATGATTTATCCATCTGCCGTTTTCAATCCTCTGGAAACCCTCAAAGCCATTCAACAAGAAAAATGTACGGCGGCTTATGGGGTGCCGACCATGTTTATTGCCATTCTTGAGCATGAACAGTTTGATGAATTTGATCTGAGCAGTTTGCGTACCGGTATTATGGCCGGCAGTCCATGTCCACAGGAAATTATGCAGCGTGTGATTGACCGGATGCATATGTCAGACATTACCATCTGTTATGGCATGACTGAAACCGCACCGGTCAGTGCGCAAAGCTCTACCGCAGACTCTATTGAACAGCGTGTTACGACAGTCGGCCGGGTACATCCGCATCTGGAAGTGAAAATTGTCGATGAAGATGGCAAGGTGGTGCCGCGCGGACAACTCGGTGAACTCTGTGTGCGTGGTTATTCGGTGATGCTCGGTTATTGGGAAGATCAGGATAAAACTGCAGAAGTAATTGATAATGCGCGCTGGATGCATACGGGTGATATTGCTGAAATGGATGATGAAGGCTTTGTCAAAATCAAGGGGAGAATCAAGGATGTCGTCATTCGTGGCGGTGAAAACCTGTTCCCCAAAGAAATTGAAGACTTCCTTTATACCCATCCTGCGGTTTCAGATGTTCAGGTGATTGGTGTGCCAGATCATAAGTATGGTGAAGAACTCTGTGCCTGCATCATTTTGCATGAAAACGATCCGTGTACTGAAGAAACTATTCGCCAGTATTGTGCCGAGCATATCTCACACAATAAAGTGCCGCGCTATGTGCGTTTCTTCCATGAGTTCCCGATGACAGCTTCCGGTAAGGCGCAGAAGTTTAAATTGCGTGAATTTATGCGTGAAGAGTTGAACTTAAAGGAAATAGCTTAAGTATTGTTTAGTTTTTGAGATTGGTGAATTCTTCAACTTTTTTATCATTAAAAAAAGTTGAAGAGAAACTATTAAGAAAAAGCGAAAGATCTGCACAGCCTCACTTAGAAAGAAAGATTTTAATTTTAACGTGTAGGCCATGCTTTGACTTTCGATGGGCTAAAAGTAAACAAAAGCCCTTTATTTTGCTGAAGGGACATCCATGTCCCTTCAGCAAAATGGCGACATTCATGTCGCCTGTCATGTGATTAGATTTAGGATAATGGTCGAAAATTTAAAACCTTTAGATGGAATCTTTATCAATATTGTAATAACTGATAAACCTAATGCTCTTTAGTCTGTTGAATGGTGTGAGGTAAAGTGAAAATATGGCAAAAAACTTCCATAGTGAACTCGTCGTCGCTAATTATGATGAGCACATCCGTAAATTGATTCCCGGCTATGAACTGGTACATCAGCAAATTGATGCCATCCTAACCACTCATTTACCCGAAATTGCCCATATATTGGTCGTTGGTTGCGGGACAGGCTATGAGCTATCTTATCTGTTGCAACGCCACCCAAACTGGATATTTACTGCAATTGATCCATCAGCGACTATGCTGGAACAGGCGCAGAAAAATATTGGGTTAGGCCTGGGATCGCAGCGGATTCGTTTTATTCAGACAGATACACAAAGCTTAAATCAAGATAATCAGTTCGATGCGGCTCTAGCAATTTTGGTGGCACATTTTATTCCATCAGAAAATAAAACTGAATTTTTTCAAGATATCTCTGAGAGTCTTAAGACCGATGGAATCCTGTTAACCTATGACTTGATGCAACCTGAAAATGAAACTGAATTAAAAATCTTGCAAAAAATGACACAGCAGACAGGACTCAGTATTCAACAAAGCGAAAAAATGCTTGAACGGTTACAGCAGGATTTTCATTTAATCTCTGGCCAAGATTTAGCAGCGCTTTTAACCAAAGTCGGATTTAAACATAGCAAAATTTACTGTCAAATCATGAATTATTATGGTTTTTTTATAAAGAAATAAGCATAGCTAACTGAAACAGTTAACTAGAAATTTAAATATAAGATTCAAGGAAGTGTAAAAACAATGTCAGCCTACTATCGTTTCATCAACCGCGAACAGCATGCCGATGGCAGCAGCACTGCTTATTATGAATCTAATATTCATGCGCAAGGTGCATGGAATCCGCATGAGCAGCATATGGCGCCCGCGACTGGCATTATTTGTGCAGAATTGGAACAGTTTCAGCCACGTGCAGAGATGCGCATTGGCCGGGTGAGTCTGGATATCTTTGGACTGATTGCTTTTGGTGAATTTTCCATTACTACGCGCATGATTCGTCCGGGTAAAACCATCGAACTCATTGAAGCAGAAATGTGTGCCAACGGGAAAACCTGTATTGTGGCACGTGCCTGGAAAATGATGACTTCGGATACCCGTGCGATCGCCGGTCTGGAAGATTTTCCGGTTCAGCACCCTGAAGACCTGCCGGTGTGGGAAGGGATGCGCTGCTGGCCAGGTGGTTATATTCAAAGTATTAATACCCGTGCCCATGTCGATCATCGTGCGGGCAAAGGTATTGTCTGGTTATCCAATGCCCTGGAAATGGTAGAAGGTCAAACGACCAGCGACTTTAGCCGCTTGATGGGAATGGTGGATACAGCCAACGGTGTGGTGCCGCGTCAGGACCCAAATGCGGGATGGGGCTTTCCAAATTTGGACTTGCAGATTCATTTGCATCGTTTACCTAAAGGCACATGGCTAGGACTAGAAGTGCTACAGCAATATGGTGAAGATGGCATTGGTTTAACCAGTGGAATTTTACATGATCTTCATGGGCCTTTTGGTCGCAGTGAGCAGATTTTAACCTTACGTAAATTTTAAAATCTGATTTACACAAAAGGACGAATTGCTTCGTCCTTTTTTTATTGGCATGCTGTGCGCAATTATTCAGGAAGATCAGCAGATGCGGATTAGTATTATTGGGGCAGGTCGAGTTGCCTTTCATCTTGCCCAAGGCTTAAATGGACAGCATGAGCTTGTACAAATCTATAGCCGCAGTTTTGCCAAGGCAGAGCAGCTGGCATCTAAATTTAAGGCTCAGGCGATCAACGCTCCTGAATTACTGCATTTCGAAATTGATCTTTTAATCATTGCCGTCAGTGACCAATTCATTCGATCTGTCATCGAGCAGGTACATGCCTATCTTCCTGATGTGTTGATCGTACATACTTCTGGCAGTACCCACTTAAACGTTTTGCAGGATGTTCACCCACGTTCAGGCGTATTTTATCCTTTACAGACTTTTAGTCTGGAGCGTGACATCGACTGGTCAAATACGCCTTTATTTATTGAAGCGGATAATGCTGAAGATCAAGAAAAACTGCATGATCTAGCAAATAGCCTAAGCAATAGAGTCTATCACTATAGCTCTGAACAACGCTTAAGTTTGCATCTGGCCGCAGTATTTGCCTGTAATTTCAGTAATTATTGTTATGATATGGCCAAACAGATTGTAGATGCTGAGCAGGTCGATTTCAGTCTGCTGTATCCCTTAATACTAGAAACTGCCCATAAAGCCACAGAAAATGATCCAAGGCAAATGCAGACTGGCCCCGCCATGCGTGGTGATCAAAATATCCTAAATATGCATCAGCAGATGCTGGCGAATCGGCAGCGAGCAGATTTACAAAATGTCTATCAGTTGTTGAGCCAGCAAATTTTAGAACGTCATCAATAATAAATGCGCTGAATTTTTCAATCTGGATAAAAAATGGACATGGCATAAAGATGAAGGGCTGTTTTTCTTTTTAAGTTCGATTAGAGGTACAGTGCTCGTTAGTATATCTTTGATTGAAAGATAAAGTTTTTTTATAAAAAAGCGCTGAGATGTCAGCGCTTTTTTAGACCTAGATTAAGAAATTTTTTTAAAGATAAAGTCATTAATCTTGTGACCGGCTTCAATGCCGCGACGCTCAAACTTGGTTTGTGGACGCCAGTCAGGACGAGGGTAGCTGTTGCCTTTACCTGCGAGGTTTTCCAGACGTGGACGTTCTTCCAGAACTTCAAGCATCCATTCTGCATATGGTTCCCAATCCGTTGCAGCATGGAAGGTGCCGCCCAGCTCCAGCTTTTGCTCAACCAGTGGCATACGTTCATGTGAAACAAAACGACGTTTAAAATGACGTTTTTTCTGCCATGGATCAGGGAAGTAAAGCTGAACCGTATTGATACTATTGTCCGGCATTTCACGCAGCACTTGAATCGCATCAGCATCCAGTACACGTAAGTTGGTTACGCCGGCCATACCTGCTTCATAGATACACTGCGCAATGCCTGGTACATGAACTTCAATCCCGACAAAGTTACGCTCGGGATTGGCCTTGGCCATCAGCACCAGAGAACGGCCCATACCAAAACCGATTTCTACCGTTAAAGGACGCTCAGGATGTTCAAAGTGTTGACGTAAATCGCCCACCGGATATTCCAAAATTAAGTGACCATATTGTTCAAGCGCAGTACGTTGAGAGGTGTTCAGCGGCATTGAGCGGCGCATAAACGTCACGATTTCACGGTGCTCGCTTAAATTGTCCAGCTCCACGACTTGCTGGTCTAATTGATCGTTCGACATAACTTTGGCAAATCTAAAAATTCAGAATGCGGTATTTTAAGTCCTGAGCCGAGCAAGTCAAACTTTTCTCGGTATTTCTCCATAAAAATCGGCAAGATCTTCCAGATAAAATAAAAGAGCCAATTGAAGCTCTTTTATCCATCATTGTTCATCAGCTACTAAAACGGTCAATCAAGGTGCTGCTGGCTTCATTTAAACCAATCACCGTTACATCTATACCTTGGGCTTTGAACTTCTGAATCACGTTATTCAGCATATTCACTGAGGTCACATCCCAAATATGCGCATGGGTCAGATCTAGTTCAACATGTTCAAGCTTTTCTTTAAAATCAAAGAACTGATAGAACTTCTCTGAACTGCTAAAGAAAATCTGTCCAGAAATAAAGTAGCTGCGTGAATGAGCCGAATTCAAATGCGTATAGACATGTACGGTTCTTTCCAGTTTATTGATAAAGAACAGAGCAGAAAGCAGCACGCCAACAAATACACCCAGTGCCAGATTATGGGTGGCTAAAACCACCAGCACCACCGCAATCATAACCACATTAAATTCCAGCGGATGTTTATTGAATTGTTTGACTGAACCCCACTGGAAAGTGGTAAAGGCGACCATCACCATAATCGCCACCAAAGCCGCCATCGGAATATAAGCCAGCCAGTCTTTCAGAAACACAACCAGGCACAGCAAAAATACACCGGCAATCAGCGTTGATAAACGGGTTCGTGCACCGGAAGACACATTAATAATCGATTGACCGATCATGGCACAACCGGCCATGCCACCCATAAAACCACTGACAATATTGGCCATACCCTGACCACGACATTCCTGATGGCGGTCACCTTCAGTTCCGGTGACTTCATCAATTACAGTCGTGGTCATCATGCTTTCCAGCAAACCGACAGTCGCCAGCGTCAATGAATAAGGCAGTACAATTTGTAGGGTTTCCAGGTTGAGCGGAATCTCCGGCAGCAGGAACACTGGTAAGGTGTCCGGAAATTGCCCCAGATCACTCACGGTTCGCATATCTGCACCCAAGAACAGCGCCAGTCCACTCAGCACGATGATGCAAATTAGCGGAGAAGGAATGGCTTTACCAATTTTAGGCAGATAAGGAAATAGATAGATAATCGCCAGACCCATGGCAATAAACAGATAGCCCATCCCATCCATTTTTTGCATCTCGGGAAGCTGTGCGACAAAAATCAGAATTGCCAATGCATTCAAAAATCCATACACCACAGCTTGCGAAACAAAGCGCATCAACTTGGCCACTTTAAAATAACCGGCAATGACCTGAATAATTCCGGTCAGAATAGTCGCTACCAGCAGATATTGCAGTCCATGGTCTTTTACCAGCGTAATCATCAGCAGTGCCATCGCACCCGTAGCCGCTGAGATCATGGCAGGGCGGCCGCCAAAAAAAGCAATCGTCACAGCAATACAAAACGAAGCATAGAGACCGACCTGCGGATCGACGCCAGCAATTGCAGAGAAGGCAATCGACTCGGGAATCAAGGCCAGTCCAACCACCAAACCTGCGAGTACATCAGTCCGAACATTGGAAAACCATTCTTCTTTTTTAAGGCTAATCACGAAATATCATCTAAATTTGGAAAACCTGGGTATCTTAAACAGATGCGGTCAAAAATCTACAGAGATGGGCTTGAAAAAGCCGTTAATTTCCTGAATATTGAATGAGTAAATGTCCTGAGGGGCAGTTACGCTTTTTTGCAATTTACAGGTTTGATCACTTGAAAGTTTGACAGAAGCGATTTAAAACATAGAGAAGTGTATAACAAGGATCAGAAATGAAGCTTTACTATTCGCCGGGTGCATGCTCACTGGCAGCTCATATTATTTTAAATGAAATTAATGTCGATTTTGATTTGGAACGTGTTGACTTAAAAACACATAAAACAGAGAAAGGTACGGATTATTACGAAATTAATCCTAAAGGCTATGTACCAGCCTTAGAAATTAATCCTGGTCTGATCCTGACAGAAAACGTAGCCATTTTACCTTTTCTGGCTCAACACGATCCAAAACAAGATCTGATTCCGCCATCTGGTATGGGACGTGCCAAAGTTCTGGAATGGCTGGGTTATCTCAACTCAGAATTGCATGATGCTTATGCGGTGTTCTTTGGTGGCAAGTTATCCGATGATGAAAAGAAAAAAGCCTATGCAGAAGTCGATCGTCTATTGAGTTATATCGACAAAGCGATTGCTGAATCAGACAATGACTATCTGGTTGATGATAACTTTGGCCCAGCCGATGCTTATCTGTTTGTGTTGACCAATTGGTCGAATCATATTGAGCATGATTTAAGTCCGTATAAGAATATTATTCATATCCGCAATAAAGTCGCAGAGCGTCAGTCTGTACAGATTGCAATGCGAGATGAAGGTCTAATTCCATAAATGAGTATTCATCATCAGGCTTAAAAAAACCGCTTTATTGAAAGCGGTTTTTATTTGTCAGTCTTCATCATTAAAGTGTGAATAGAAATTAACAAAATCAATGTTATTTTAATAGAATCGCTGATGAGACTTGAACGTCGATCATCGCGCTGCAGTTGAGTAGCGCCAGCGTACATCCTTATTTTTATTATCGAGTGTTCATTATTATAAAAGCTCGATCAAATAGCTGAATGATTTAAGCTTAAATTGTGCCCATGAATTTTAGTCAAAAAAATAAGGACTCCTGAGAATCCTTATTTGAAAAATGATCCAAGACTTTAAATATTATTTAAAGAAATAACCAGTTTCCGGCGAGCTGGCATTGGCCATACGTTTACGCGGCATACGGCCGGCCAGAAAAGCTTCACGACCAGCTTCGACTGCTTTACGCATTGCAGAGGCCATGAGTACCGGATTCTGTGCAGCTGCAATCGCTGTATTCATCAGTACACCATCACAGCCCAGTTCCATCGCAATTGCGGCATCACTTGCGGTACCGACACCAGCATCGACCAGTACAGGCACTTTGGCATTTTCTTTAATAATCGACAGGGTATGTGGATTGAGAATTCCCAAGCCCGAACCAATCAGGCTGCCCAAAGGCATAATTGCCACACAGCCCATGCTTTCCAGTTCTTGCGCCACGATTGGATCATCCGAAGTATAGACCATGATCTCAAAGCCATCGTCAATCAAGGTACGTGCAGCTTTCAAGGTTTCAGTCACATTCGGATATAAGGTCTTTTCATCGCCTAAAACTTCAAGCTTGACCAGATTATGGCCATCAAGGAGTTCGCGTGCCAGCATACAGGTGCGAACGGCACTATTGGCATCGAAACAACCTGCGGTATTCGGCAAAATGGTATATTTTTCCGGAGGAATGACTGACAGCAGATTCGGCTGATCTGGATGCTGTCCAATATTGACCCGACGAATCGCGACAGTAACAATCTCTGCGCCACTGGTTTCAATGGCTTGCTGAGTTTCATTTAAATCTTTATATTTGCCTGTGCCTACCAAAAGGCGAGACTGGAATTGGCGTGAACCAATCTGTAATAAATCTTGCATAATCGTCCCGAGTATTAGCCGCCACCGACCGCGTGAATAATTTCTATTTTGTCTGTATCGCAAATCGGCGTATCGCCTAATCTGCTTTTAGGAATAATCATTTCATTGACTTCAACTGCAAAACGCTTACCCTCAAGCGCCATACTCTGAATCAGTTCCAGCAGATTCTTGCAGTGAGTTTCCTGTTGTTCGCCATTGATATAAATCATCATTCTAGCTACCCTCCATGATTAAGTGATTTTCAGACTTATCTGGCGTATTTTAAAGCATTCCAAGCCAGAATTAACCATCCTGCAATCATTAAAGCACCACCAATTGGCGTAATTGCGCCTAATCCACGTGGTAAACCCAAGGCCATGATATACAGTGAACCAGAAAATAATAAAATACCGACCTGAATTAGCCAAAAACTCCATTGAATCGGGAGTGTCGGAATGACTTTCGCGAGCAAGGCCAGAATAAGCAAACCTAAGGCATGATAGAAAAAATAATCCGTTGCCGTTTGCCACCAGCCGAGCTGGGCTTCAGTCGCGCGCGCTTTTAAACCATGTGCACCAAAGGCACCGAGCATCACGGCAAGCGCCAAGTTGAGTGCTGAAATCGCAATCCACATTTGAATTGATCTTCCTGATAAAGTTTGCGCTCAACCTTAGCATAAATTCAAAATTCGGGCATAAAAAAGCCTTCTTTGATGAAGGCTTTTTCAGATTAAATCAATAACAGAATTTGGTGTTAATTGGAGGACATCGCCACTTTAATTTTTTCCATGGCATTTTTTTCGAGTTGGCGAATACGTTCCGCGGAAACGTTATATTCGGCGGCCAGCTCATGCAGGGTTGATTTCTCGTCATCTAGCCAGCGACGCTGCAAGATATTACGTGAACGATCATCGAGCTGATCCATGGCTTCGTGCAGGGCAGAGGTACTTTGTTCCTCATAATCCTCATTTTCAATCAGACGGGCCGGATCATAACGGTTATCTTCAAGATATAAAGCCGGTGCAACATAAGTTGAACCTTCATCATCGTCATCGCCGGAAGCATCAAAAGCAGCATCATATGCCGTCAAGCGGCCTTCCATCTCCAGAACTTGTTCTGGTGTGACATTTAAATCATTGGCAATCGACTGAGCTTCTGCGAGGGTCAACTTTTTCGATGATTTTTTCAGGCTACGCAGATTAAAAAACAGTTTACGTTGCGCTTTGGTGGTGGCGATTTTAACAATACGCCAGTTACGGATCACATATTCATGAATTTCCGCCTTAATCCAGTGCACAGCAAATGACACCAAACGTACGCCCATATTCGGGTCAAAACGTTTTACAGCTTTCATCAGACCCAGGTTGCCTTCCTGAATCAGGTCGCCTTGTGGCAGACCATAACCTGCATAACTGCGTGCAATATGCACCACAAAACGCAAATGTGACATGACCAGCATTTTTGCTGCATCTAAATCTTGGTCATAGTAATAGCGTTCAGCCAACTCTTTTTCTTGTTCGGCCGTTAAAATCGGAATCTGATTGACAGTGCTGATATAAGCACCGAGGTTGACCCCTGGCGCCGATAATGACAGGGGCATCAACTGATTGCGGCTGTCACTCATGTGTTCTCCTTGAAATGCGGGATAACCCTAAACATAGGTTTTATCTTAATCCAATCTCTCCGCAAATAATGGATATTTGGGTAGAGAAATGTAAAAAAGTATACGAAACTAAGATAAACAGTTTAATTGAAAATTTTTAAGATTCAATCAAGTAGTGAAATTCTGAATCAGAAACTTTTTTTGATTCAAGCTTGAGTTGATGAATCTGGCAATAACGGCTGACATCCGTCTGACTATGTGGATCAGAGGATTTGAGCAAGAAAGTTTTCTGATTACCGGCCTTTAGTGCCCGTTTTAACATTAATAGCGGCATCGGGCAGGGTTTTCCCATGGCATCGATAAGACAATATTGCTGTGGATTTTGCGACATTAGGGTTTCATTCATATAGCAAAAAAATGACAATAAATAGTAACAAAGAAGCGTATAGAACCAAACTGCTTTAATAAAAATCAGGATCTAAAAGAAGATATAAAGTCTTTTGACAATTTTCATGAAAAAAATAACTAAATCAAACAGAACATGCTAAAAAAAATCTATTAATTGTGATAAACCCATGTTAAGCTCGTTGCGTATTTGGGACTTTGAATAAACAAAGTGATTGTTTTTCACCCTATTACATAAATGGATGTAACCGGGATTTTGTTGATAGTTTTACAGAATGATTACAAGCTTAAAAATAATATTTTCAAACTTGTTTGCTCTGCTGTTTGCAACACCGGGTGGTCCTTCTTTTAGTTTCAATGAGGATTAACTTATGACAGCTGCTCGCGAACAAGGCGTAGTTAAGTGGTTTAACGATACTAAAGGCTTCGGCTTTATTCAACGTAACGGCGGTGATGACGTATTTGTTCATTTCCGTGCTATCCAAGGTGACGGCCACCGTTCACTTCGTGATGGTCAACGCGTTGAATTCAGTGTTGTTAAAGGCCAAAAAGGCTTTCAAGCTGAAGAAGTTCAACCATTAGACTAATCTTCGGATTAAGCTAAAAAGAAAACGCTCCAATATAACTTGGGGCGTTTTTTGTTTATACTATCCCCATCTTAGTGATTACCCAAGTAGAGCACCGCTTTATGTCATCTGGTTTTGAAACCTTAAATTTACATCCCAATCTAAAAAAAGCGATTGATGCTTTAGGCTTTACCACCATGACGCCTATCCAGCAGAAGGTTTTAAAATTCACGCTGGCAGGACATGATGCCATTGGCCGTGCACAGACAGGTACCGGTAAAACTGCGGCCTTTTTAATTAGTATCATGAATGATCTATTAAATAACCCAATTCAGGAGCAGCGTTATCGTGGTGAACCGCGTGCCCTGATTTTGGCACCGACCCGTGAACTGGCACTGCAAATTGAAAGCGATGCACAGGATCTGGCCAAATATGCCGGTCTCAATGTCGTGACTTTGCTGGGTGGTGTAGATTTTGACAAGCAAAAGAATCAACTAAATAAAGCACCTGTCGATATTATGGTCGCGACACCCGGTCGTTTGATCGATTTTGTCGAGCAAAAAGAAGTCTGGCTGGATCAGATTGAATTTCTGGTCATTGATGAAGCGGATCGTCTACTCGATATGGGCTTTATTCCTTCAGTGAAACGCATTGTGCGTTTTTCGCCGCGTAAGGAGCAACGTCAGACTTTAATGTTCTCTGCAACATTCAGCTATGATGTACTAAATTTGGCCCAGCAATGGTTATTTGAACCGGTAACAGTTGAAATTGAACCGGAAAAGAAAACCAATGCCGATGTCGAGCAACGGGTGTATATGGTGGCTAAGGCCGATAAATATAAACTGTTGCAAGAAATCTTGCGTGATGAGCCGATTGAAAAGGTGATGATTTTCGCCAACCGTCGTGATCAGGTGCGTAAGCTTTATGATCATTTAAAACGTGATGGTTATAAGGTGGTCATGCTGTCTGGTGAGATTGCTCAAGACAAGCGTCTAAAAATGCTAGACCAGTTCAAAAATGGTAAGCACAACATCATGATTGCAACAGATGTTGCGGGTCGTGGTATTCATGTGGATGGTGTTTCACATGTGGTGAACTTCACTTTACCTGAACAGTCAGATGATTATGTACATCGTATTGGACGTACTGGCCGTGCGGGAACACGTGGTGTGAGTATTAGTTTCCTTGCCGAAGATGATGCGTTCTATCTACCAGAAATTGAGAAGGCGATTGGACAGAAATTGCCTTTGACCCGTCTGGAAGGTTATTGCTAATCCAGATTAAAAAAACCGCTCTTGAAGAGCGGTTTTTTTTATGACCATGTGATCTGGACTTATTTGGCCTGACAACGGAAAGTCAAAATGGTTTGATAGTCATCATTCTGGTTTAAACCGGTATTGGTGCCTGCGATATTACCTAAAACAGTCGCTGCTGCCTGAATCATTTGTCCAGTCTGATCATCAACGACACCTTTTAATGCCCCGTTATAACCCGTCTTTTCATCGATAATAATCGCAGTAGCTTTCGAACCACAGGTTTTGCTGGCAGCATTAATGGCATTATTTTTAGCAGTTAGTTGATTTTTACCTAATCCGGTGACCTCAAACTGATTATTTTCTTTCTGAATTGCCAGTGAGGTTGGGTTAGAAGCACAGGCAGTTAAAAGTAGGGCTGAAGCTGCTAATCCGCTGATCGCAATTGTTTTTTTCATGATAAAATCTCGGGTGAAAACAGAATTAAGTTTATTTGAGCATAGCAAAGCGCACAGAGTTTGGAGCTGTTGTATAAGTTTGGAAATTTTTAGTGTGACTCTATGCTAAAAAAGTAATTCAACTGAGCATTTCATTGATTAAAATAAAAATATTGTAATGTTACTTGAGTAATTTTTGCGGCTAAGTCGCGGTGAAGTTTATAGAGTATTACAGCGGGAATATGCTAATCTTGAAAACAGTTTTTAAGTATAGATCTACAAAGCAATGACGGAATCCGTGGTCGACATCGTTCATCAAAATATTCACCAACGTCAATCAATAGGACATTTGCTGGCACCGGCACCGAATGCAGAACAGCTGGAGCTGGCTTTTCAGGCGGCATTGACAGCACCGGATCATCATCGGTTGAAACCCACCACCTTTGTGGTGATACCTGATGCACAGCGTGAAGCATTTGGGGAGCTGTTGTCTCAGGCACTGGTCGATCTGGGTGAAACTGAAACGGCACAGATTGAACGGGTCAAGAATCATCCATTCCGTGCGCCACTATTGGTGTTGGCTTTAACGCGTTTGCAGGATCATCCTAAAGTTCCACATTTTGAACAGATTCTCAGTTCAGGCGCCACCATACAGAATTTTCTGTTATCACTCCAGATTCAGGGTTTCTCGACCATGTGGCGCAGTGGTGCTGTAGTCGAGTCTGGCCTGTTTAAGCAGGCATTAGGAATTTCAAAAGATGATTTGGTCTCGGGTATTATTTATATTGGCACTGCAGCAAAAGCAATTCCAGCACGCGCAGAGATTCAGACCAGTAATTTTGTAAGTTATTGGAATCAGAACGGTTAATTTGCACGGTATAACAGGGTATTAAAAAATAATATGTCAGAATTAAATTTTTCAGCACTGGTCGAGCCGGTTGCAGTCGATCATAAGACCGCTTTAAGAGTCACGGTGTTGGGTGGGGGCAGTTTTGGTACCGCAATGGCCAATACCGCAGTGCGTAATGGTTGTAATACCATGATCTGGATTCGTGATGAAGCTGTTGCGGCAGATATCAATGCCACGCATATCAATAAACGTTATTTGCCCGATTTCCAGCTGGAAGAAAACTTACTGGCTGTGTCGGATCTGGAACTGGCTGTGCGTGATCGTGATATTATTTTAGTCGCGATTCCAAGTCATTCTTTTCGGGATGTCCTGCAACAAATCAAGCCTTTTATCACCTCACAAGCCGTGATTTCACTCACCAAAGGGATTGAAGCCAAAACTTTTAGCTTCATGAGTGATATTATTCGGGAAGTATTGCCAGAAGTGCCTTATGGAGTGCTGTCCGGGCCGAATCTCGCCAAGGAAATTGTGGCAGGTCAGCCGGCAGGAACCGTGATTGCCAGCGAATCTGAGCTGGTACGTTATGCCGTACAGCAAGCCTTACATAGTGCCTTGTTCCGTGTTTTTGCCAGTGATGATGTACATGG
>NZ_PHRG01000010.1 GCF_002803605.1 Acinetobacter pseudolwoffii | reverse complement strand
CAAGCAGAAGACGCCCTGCTTTCTCCCGTAGGACGTATGCGGTATTAGCATCCCTTTCGAGATGTTGTCCCCCACTAATAGGCAGATTCCTAAGCATTACTCACCCGTCCGCCGCTAGGTCAGTTACCGAAGCAACTTCCCCCGCTCGACTTGCATGTGTTAAGCCTGCCGCCAGCGTTCAATCTGAGCCATGATCAAACTCTTCAGTTTAAAATCAGTAGTGCCTAAAGGACACCAATCTTGGCTCATCAATTTTCTGACAAATATTTCTCAAATAAACTTCGAGTCATTTCTACCATCAATCAATGAAAATAATTTCGATCGATCAACCAGTAAAAATCCACACAAGTTGTTCTTCATAATCTCTTAATGATCTTTCTAACACCTCGTCAGTGCCAGAAGCTGGACTTCGATATACTTAACAACTCAGCAATTTGCTTCGTTCGTTTCCGTCTATCTCGTCGGTATGGGCTCATTATAGGGCAATTTCCTACAGGTGCAAGTGCTTTTAACTCACAGGAATCACGACTGTTTTATTTTTATGCACCAATTTGGTTCGTATTTATACAAAACATCACATAACTACATATTTTTAAAACAGAAATATGAATTAAATATTTCTGTTTTATTCTGTACCTAGTTTTTCACAACTGGCGCTTTAATGTTCACACTGTTGATCTTGATAGGCTTCACCGGCACATTTTGATGCATTCCATAGTTTCGAGTCGGTACTTTGGCAATCTGATCGACAATATCCATACCTTTAGTGACCTTACCGAAGACCGCATAGCCTGCATTTCGGGCAGAACGATCCAGAAAATCGTTATCGACCAGATTTACAAAGAATTGTGCTCGTGCAGAATCCGGCTGATTGGTACGCGCCATCGCTAAAGTACCGCGTTTATTTTGCAGACCATTCGATGATTCATTTTTAATTGGAGCTTGGGTATTGGCCTTTTCCTGCATGTTGCTATCAAAGCCCCCACCCTGCACCATAAAGCCAGGAATGACCCGGTGAAAGATAGTGTCCTTATAGAAGTTGCTCTTTACATAGTTTTCAAAGTTCTTTGCCGAGATCGGGGCTTGATCATTAAAGAGCTCAATTTCAATATTTCCCGATGAAGTTTTCATCTCAATAAGGGTATTGGCAGCAAAACCTGGCAGACTAATGGCAGTAAGGGCGATCGCATATAATGATTTCTTTAACATTTTTTAACTCATCTACTTAGAAGTAATGGTTGTGAATGACTGTATATTAATCTTTTATAACTCATAATGCAGTTGCCTGCCGACTAAAGACAAGAGAATAAGAATGAGCCATGCATTATTACAGGAGCAAAATATCCACCAGTTTCCGCCTTGGCATTTACAGGGCGAAGGTTTTATTTTGAATTACTGGCTAACACCCGGCTTTATTCAGCAAGCCAAGCAGTTCCGTATTGCCCCCTCCCCACTGGGTCGCGTGGTACAAGTGTTATTGGTGCGTTATCATTCTTCACCCATTGGTCCTTATGATGAGTTACTGATTCTGGATCATCCTTTAATTAGTAAACGACGCCTCAGCTCGATTCCTAAAATTTATGTGTCTACTCATGAATCTGTCATACACGGCCAGCATTTATGGGGTATTCCCAAAGAACATGCAGAATTTGAATGGCAGGAAAAAAATCAGGAAATATTGTGTCATATTCAGCATCAAAACCAGCGTATGACGATTCGACTCAAAAAAACCAAATCTGCGCGCAAGTTCTATATTAATAGTCATCATATTCCAGCCTCTATGCTCAAAATTCAGCAAGCCTGGAAAGGCCAGCGTTTTCAGTTCAGCCCACAATTCCGTGGCCATCTTTCCAAGCTGTCCCAAGTGGAATGGCAAAATATCAATAATATATTTCCAGATTTTTCTAAAGCCAAGTTGCTACAGAGCTTTTATGTCCCCAAGTTTAATCTGATCTTCCCTGAAGCAAAGATTGCGACCAAGCCATAACAACTTATATCAAGCCAGGTATAAAAAAGGCATTTCCATGAGAAACACCTTTTTGTATGCACGTTTTGGATTTAACTATGTTTATCCCAAAATTTGCGAAAATCCTTGCTGATCTCGATTACATATTTTTTAGCACGGCGGGAAATCGGGGTTAAATTGATAAAACCATGGGCCTGATCGATATAGTCATGATAAGAAACACTTACCCCATTTTGACGTAATTTATGTGCATAAATAGAACCTTCATCATGCAAAACATCATGTTGTGCGGTAATCACATAAGCAGGCGGCAAGTTTTTCAATTGACCATAGGTGGGAGAAACCAATGGATCATCCAGTTCAATCTGGTGGGTTTGGGCATACATCAAGGTCACCAGATCAATATCCTGATCTGACAATACCAAGCCGTCTTTATAAGCATAAAAAGAGGGATGGCGGCTTTTAAAATCAACCGCCGGATAAAGCAAGAGCTGGGCACGTGCTGCATAAGATTTGCCTGCACTACGCTGCGCCACCACTGCTGCCAGATTTCCACCTGCACTGTCTCCCGCCACCGCAATCCGGTTTTTATACACTTTCAGCTGTTTACTATGCTGATGTGCCCAGGCGAGGGCATCTTCACAGACCTGTACCATCTGCAAGGGACTAAATTCCGGTGTCAGCGGATAAGCCACACTCAGCACCTGTACTTTGGCATGCACTGCCAGAAGGCGACAGAACTCATCATGGCTGTCCAGACCACCCACCATAAATGCACCGCCATGATAAAAAATCACCATAGGCAACTTCTTTTGCGGTGCAGGATGATAATGCCGGGCAAAGATGCTGCCACTTTGCAAAGGCAGACGCAGCTCTTCTACCATTTTCACAGCAGTCGGTCTGGCCTGAATTGTTTTCATGCGCGCATCAAACGCCACCCGTGCCTGTGCGACATCTTCACTCAGAAAGCTGCCATGCCCCTGTTTAAGCTGAATCGCCATCAGGCATTTGACCATAGGGTCTAAATCAGGATAGTGATGAGGATAGTCCAAAGCCTTAACCAATGCGTCTTGTGCAATACCAGGTAAGCGATCCAGCATACGCGCTGCTGTGCCTTGCCCTTTCTCCATGACACTTTTCAGTACTGGATGATTCACAGTCATTATTTTTAGTCCTTATTCTCTTAATTCTTCATAGTTTCTACACGATTAGCGTTTCAGTGACCATATTCTTATATAAGTCTTAATATCTAAGTACATATAGTTTTATCCAATACGTTAACCTGATTTATAAAAGATGTCATTGACCATTTAAATGGTATTTTTGACGTAGTTTTGCGAGCTTCAGTATATTTTTTATTTCAAGTTGGGAGAATGCCTATGGCTGGCAAAATTATAGCTCTGTCTCTGGCGACTGCATTTTTGGCTGTAGGCTGTGTTGCTTTCCCTGAAGATAGTGGCTACTACGATGGCCGTTATGATCAGCGTTCTGATCGCCGCTATGAACAGGACCGTCGTTATGAGCAACAGCGTCGTTATGATCGGCAACGCTGGGAATATGAACAGCAACGTAAACGTATTGAACTGGATCGACGTAAACAGGAAGTGCAGCGTCGTAACTGGGAACAGGACCGTAAAAGACAGTTAGAACAGGACCGACGTAAAAGCCAGCTGGAACGACAACGCCAGGAACAGCAGCGTAAAAACATGATGAGCCAACGGCAAAAACAGGCTGAAGCAGAACGTAATAAACGCCGCCTGGAGCAGGATCCTAAACGGATCACCGATCAGCGTGTCAGAAAAGCCCAGCAAAACCGTTCATCTAACCCACGCTGGAGCGATAATCGACGTCAACAGCAACAACAGCGCCCACGCGATCGCCGTGATTAATACTTTGATTTCACTCTTTGTTAAAAAAGCCTGTAGCAGGCTTTTTTAATGGAAAATTTTATCTCAAGCTGATTGAATAAAAGCAGTATTTTTGCATGAAGTCGGACTAAGCCGCCAAGCCATCATTTTTATCTTGATCAGATCAAGAATGCTCAATTTTAGCAAAAAAAAGGCCTATCTTAGAGAAAAAGATAAGCCACGAAAACACATTTCAAAATAAGAAGAAACTACAGCGATAGAATCTGGAATAAATATTAATCAAAAGTTCATCTATTGAGAAATACTTTATTGCTTAGATATTAATCGCTTTTATGTCTAATAAATAATCAGGCAAAAAAAAGCCAAGTCTTGGGGGAACTCAGCTTGAAAAAAGTAACTTGAAATAAGGCAACAGCAACCGAGTTCGGCTCTCTCCTCTGAACAAGGTCGCTGTCTATGTCAGTATCATGCAATTTTTTTACTAATATTTAAAACAGATTAAAATTATTAAATTTATTTAAAAATACGATTATCAATTTTTTATATTTATTTTCAAATAATTCATGTTTTATTTTAAAGCTCAGACTGTCTATTCAGCGACGTATACAGTAATGATCAGATGGCTCCTTGATCATTTACTTCAATTTATCTCCGCCTATATCGAGGTAAAAGCCTGCCATCTGCTCGCTGTTTTATTCAGAATTTTGTATAAATCTTAAATTTAATCTTGACTGACGCTTGAATTTTTACGCCCTGCCCCGATTTCTTTAGGTAATCAAGAACTTCAACCATGGCAGTTCAGCATTAACGCAGTGAATACTGAGGCCTGAGGACTGTACATGTTTAAGAACCCATTTAAACGGAGTAAATCAATGGCGACTGAGCAAAACGAGCAAGCTCAAAAATTTGAGCAAGAGCAAGCGGAACAAGATACAGCGCAAACTCAAGCTGAAACCGAGCAGGCTGAAGTTTCCGTTGAGTCTTTACAAGAGCAGATTGCGCAGCTTGAAGGTGACTTAAAGTTAGAAAAAGCACGTACGGCCAATGCAGTCTACGAAGCACAAAAAAGTGTGGAACGTATTCAGCGTGAATCTGAAAAGCATAAAGATACCGTTTTAGAAAAGTTCTCTAAAGAACTTTTAGAAACCGTCGACAATCTCGAGCGCGCCATTGTTGCCGCAGGTGAAGAGAAAACTCCACTGCTGGAAGGCGTTGAACTGACACTTAAATCTTTATTGAATACCTTAGAGAAATTTGGAGTCGTGGTGGTAGACACCAGTAACGGCTTTAATGCTGATCTGCATCAGGCAGTTGGGATTGATCCAAATGCCAAAGCCAATGAAATTGGCACTGTTTTGCAAAAAGGCTACACGCTGAATAATCGCCTGTTGCGTCCGGCGATGGTCATGGTTGGCGCTTAAGCCAAATAAATTCGGGAGTTTGTGAAATTTTTTCAACAATTTTACTTGAAAAAAATCGAACGGCTCTCATATCGGATAACAAGTAAATCCCTTTTAATTTCCCTTTGATAAAGGGAAAAGTTTGGGAATAAAAAAATTTTTGAGGAAACATCCAAATGGCTAAAATCATTGGTATTGACTTAGGTACTACAAACTCATGTGTTGCAGTACTTGAAGGCGACAAAGTTAAAGTAATCGAAAACGCTGAAGGCGCGCGTACAACGCCATCAATTATTGCCTATAAAGATGGCGAAATTCTGGTAGGTCAATCGGCAAAGCGTCAAGCGGTAACGAATCCTAAAAATACCTTGTTCGCGATCAAACGTTTGATCGGTCGTCGTTATGAAGACCAAGCGGTACAAAAAGATATCGGTCTGGTACCGTACAAAATCATCAAAGCTGACAACGGTGATGCTTGGGTTGATGTCAACGACAAGAAACTTGCGCCACAGCAAATCTCTGCTGAAATCTTGAAAAAGATGAAGAAAACAGCGGAAGATTACCTGGGTGAAACAGTAACTGAAGCGGTCATTACCGTTCCTGCTTACTTCAACGATGCCCAGCGTCAAGCAACGAAAGATGCAGGTAAAATTGCAGGTTTAGAAGTGAAACGTATCATCAACGAACCAACGGCTGCTGCACTTGCGTTCGGTATGGACAAGAAAGAAGGCGACCGTAAAATCGCGGTTTATGACTTGGGTGGTGGTACATTCGACGTTTCAATCATTGAAATTGCGGATCTTGATGGCGACCAGCAAATCGAAGTATTGTCTACTAACGGTGATACATTCCTGGGTGGTGAAGACTTCGATAACGCATTGATCGAATTCCTGGTTGAAGAGTTCAAGAAAGAACAAAACTTCAACTTGAAACAAGATCCGCTTGCGCTGCAACGTTTAAAAGAAGCTGCTGAAAAAGCGAAGATCGAGCTTTCTTCTTCGAATGCAACTGAAATTAACCTGCCATACATCACTGCTGATGCGACTGGTCCTAAACACTTGGTGATCAACGTAACACGTGCGAAACTTGAAGGTTTGGTTGCTGACTTGGTTGCGCGTACCATTGAGCCATGTAAGATTGCACTTAAAGATGCTGGTCTTTCGACTTCAGACATCTCTGACGTGATTTTGGTGGGTGGTCAATCACGTATGCCAATGGTTCAACAGAAGGTTCAAGAATTCTTCGGTAAAGAGCCACGTAAAGACGTAAACCCTGATGAAGCAGTCGCAATGGGTGCTGCGATTCAAGGTGCGGTACTTTCAGGTGACAAAACTGACGTACTTCTACTTGACGTTACTCCGCTGACACTTGGTATCGAAACCATGGGTGGCGTGTTAACAGCAATCATCGAGAAAAACACCACGATTCCTGCGAAGAAATCTCAAGTGTTCTCGACTGCTGCTGACAACCAGCCTGCTGTAGACATTTCTGTGTTCCAGGGTGAACGTAAAATGGCACAGCAAAACAAATTGTTGGGTAACTTCCAATTGGGCGATATCCCACCTGCGCCACGTGGTGTGCCACAAATTGAAGTGTCTTTCGATATCAACGCTGATGGTATCTTGAAAGTATCTGCAAAAGACAAGAGCACGGGTAAAGAGCAATCGATCCAGATTAAAGCAAACTCAGGTTTGTCTGATGCTGAAATCGAAGCAATGATCCGTGATGCTGAAGCGAATGCTGAAGAAGATCGCAAATTCGAAGAATTAGCGAAAGCACGTAACGAAGCGGATGCGTTAGTTTCTTCTGCTCAAAAAGCAGTGAAAGATTTGGGCGAGCAAGTGACTGCAGACGAAAAAACTGCAATTGAAACTGCGGTTTCTGAGCTTGAAGCATCAACTAAAGAAAATGATGTTGAAGAAATCAAAGCGAAAACTGAAGCGCTTCAAAACATCATCATGCCGATCACTCAGCGTGCCTATGAAGCAGCTCAAGGCCAAGGCGGTGCGCAAGGGTTTGATCCGAACGCATTCGGTGGTGACGCTGGTCAACAACAGCAAAAAGCGGACGACGGCGTTGTAGATGCTGAGTTCACTGAAGTAAAAGATGACAAAAAATAATTTGTCGCTTTAACTGAAAAACCGCGCAATAGCGCGGTTTTTTTATGTCCAAATTTTAAAGCATGAAGGTAAAATGACTAAAAATGGATCGTATGTTCAAGTAAAGCTGTTTAAGCTAAATCCAGCATGAAACGACCATCAACCCTGAAAATTCTGATTTTGCGGCCTTTCAGCAATGGGTTAAAGCCATGTTATTGCTACAGGAACGCCACGCTTGTCGACTGTATGCCAAATCCGGCCGGGGTATGGAGCTGGAACCGCAAGTTGGCTGACGCACGGGCTGGATCGAAACACCACAGGCTGACATCGTGGCCTTTTCCCTGAATATGCAGATGCACAGTCATATGGATCCGGCGATTCGCCTGGACATTTTACAGCAAACCTTGGCCGAATTAGGACTTTATCCAAAAGCTGAGCAGGAAGGCAAATAAGCATGGGAAATGCCTTAAAATTAAGCTATATTTTTTAAAAATAAGCATCTCAATAGCAATATGCGCCTTCTATTTTGTCTGGTCATCGTTGGGTTAATCCTGTCTGCCTCTATGCATATGCAGACCAAAGCTCATCCACAACTGCGCTACAACTCGCTTGCAGACCGGCTCAGTCATCCTTTTGACACACGTTTACGCTTTAAGGTCGATCAGGTAGATGCAGGCTTTGGGCTGAGTAAAGAGCAAGTGATTCAACTGAGCAAAGAAGCCGTCGAGATCTGGCATCAGGGCACCCATCGCGATGATCTGCTGCTCTATGATGAAAATGCCCAGCTGAGTATTCATCTGATCTATGATCAACGGCAACAGGAATATAATGCCTTAAAGAAAGTCGAAAAACAGTTGCTGGCAGATGATGCCCAGTATCAACGTCAGGTCAAAAATCTGGAAGCATCTTATCAACATCTGGAAAGTCAGCAACAGCGCTTGATCCAGCAAAGAGATCAGATTAATTATGAATTTCAGAAGCTACAGCAACGACGGTATCAGCCAAATTTATCTGCCTATGAGCACGAACAATTAGAATATGAGTTTCAGGCTTTACAGCACAAATCGGAAAATTTTAAACGGGAAGCCGAGTATCTTCAGCGACAGCAAAGTTCTTTTAACCTGAATGTTTCGCTGCATCAACATAGTCTTGAAAATCATCAACAGAATATCATTCAGGCCCAGCAACGTTTTCCTGCCCGTGAATTTCATAAAGGGGTATTTATGGGTCATCAGATTCATGTATATCAGTTTGATGCAGAAGATGATCTGCGTCTGACACTGGCTCATGAACTGGGGCATGCTTTGGGCCTGTATCATCATGATGATCCAGAGGCGCTGATGTATCCGGTACTGGGAAAACAGAATCTGCAACACTTTCAGTTGCGACCTGCCGACAAGACTTTGCTGTATCACCGTTAAGTGATCAGCCTGAATTCCTTAATTAATTTAAGTGTATAAGTGTTATAAAAAACACTCTATTCGGATTTCATGTTATTGTGAACGGCTACATTGTTCAGGCCATCTTTGGAGATTCATGTGAGTTACTACCATATTTTAATTGAAGTAAATGACCACATTAGTACGATTGATGAAACGCGTGATATCGAGATCTTTGATATTGAGGATATTCAGCCACATCTTCATGCGATTTTATTGCCTTATTTCAATGAACAGCTGATTGAACTGGACGATGAGAATCTGGAATATAAAGATATTTTACATCTGGAAATCAAACAGACCCTCTTGCCGATCAATGACCTGATCGAAGAAGAGCAGCGCCTGTTGCCAAGTGATACCGACATTACCATTAGCGCTTATGAGATTTTTAATAATCGCGAGCTGAGTCAGGATGTCACATCAGTAATTTTTGACCTCTTGGAAGCGGTAAAACTGGAAAATTAAGTTTTCTTCAGATATAAAAAAGTCCTCATCAAGAGGACTTTTTTATTGTGCGTGTTTAGATCGAGAATGAAGATCCACAACCACAAGTGGTGGTCGCATTCGGGTTTTGCACCACAAAGCGTGAACCTTCCAGACCTTCCAAATAATCTACAACTGAACCGACCAGATATTGATAGCTGAGTGAATCGACCAGTACTTTCACATCGCCGTTGGCAAATTCTGCATCGTCTTCATTCTGACTTTCGGCAAAGTTAAAGCCATAAGAGAAACCTGAACAGCCGCCACCGGTAACATAAACACGGAGCATTAAGTCTTGGTTACCTTCACTGTCACGCAACTGGCGTACTTTATTTGCGGCATTGTCGGTGAGCACAAGCGCTTGGGCATTCATGGCGGATTCCTCTGTTGAATGGAATGTCTTTAAAAAAAAAAGACCATATCGAAGTATAACACACTCAAGATATGGTCAGTCTCTACAGATTAAAAGTCAAATCAGAGTAATTTTATCAGGATTATTTGTAGTTCTCATCCTGTAAGGCACATTCGAAGTTTTGCGGGTTCTGTTTACAACGGAATTGCCACAGCAGTTTCATCATGCGTTTGTCATATACGCCGCGTTTGGTCAGGTCGATTCTGGAATCGCGCATCATTTTCTGATAACCCGGTTTATCTGCAGCCGGAATATCCATCCAGTATTTCGATGGAATATCCGCTTTCATTTTACCCAAAATACCAAAGGCACGTGGTAACTGGCTCTTGACCCATTCACGTGATTTTTGTCCGTATCCTGCCGGGAATTTATCGGGACGGATAATGATATTACCGGTCACTTGCAACACCGGATAATTCACAATCGCACCTTTTGTACCTAAGCCTTTGTGTAATTCTAGCGGCTTAAATACCGCAGCGGGTGCGCCAATGATATCAACCTGACCATTGTTAAACTTGGCGCCAAAGTTGGTGACATCGGCACTGACGGCTTGAGCACCAACCTGCTGCACCATGATTTTTTGTGCTTCATCATAGTCGAGTACCGCAATTTTTTTACCTGCGGCTTTGGCCACGGTATTAATACTACGGTCATTGACCAACAGAAAAGCATCACCGACAGGAATCACCCCCACCACTTCATATTTGCCATTGAGCATATGTTTGGCAAAAGTCGGACTCGCCAGACCCTGCATCACTTTAACGGCCAGATTCAGATCTGGAATCGCCCCGATAGCATCGAGTGAGCCGGTAAAGCTGTTAAACTGACGTCCGCGCATTCCAGTGACACTAATCCCGTCGCATTTTCCAGCCTTAAAATCTTCTGCAACCACGGCTTCATTGGTATTCACTCTAAGCTCGATATCAGCGCCCCAGTTTTTCGCTGTCAGCTGATAATCTTTCATGACGCTATACACATCGCCATTTTTGCCCACCAGATCAAATACGCACATCACCTGTTTGGCTTGCGCCAGACCTGAAACAGCCAGTGTCGCTGTAGCCAATGCCAGTGCTTTCCATCCTCTATGCATCATCCTCATTTCCTTATCGCTTGTTTTTGTTATTGAAGTTTTAGTCACATGTGATTGTTTTTTATATAAAACATGCGAATTTAATATTTAGCTCAAGCTTAAGCTATTTTATTCGCTGCACAATGGCAGATCTGACCTGGTTCAGCCATAAAAAAAGCCTAGATCACTCTAAGCTTTTTGCTTTAAAAATCAGATTATTCGCCAGCCATTGAACATTCAAAGTTGGCCTTATCGACAGAACAACGGGCACGTTTTAATACTGACATCATGCTGGCATCATAGATTCCACGTTTGGTCATGTCCATCCGGCCATCACGTAACATTTTCTGATACTTGGTTTTATCTTCAGCGTTCAGGTTCATTTTATATTTCGACGGAATACCGGCTTCCAGACGTTTGATCATGGCCATGCTCTTTGGCAGGTTTTTGATAAACCAGTCACGCGATTTCTGTCCAAAACCTGCGGGGAATTTTTCTGGACGAATCACAAAATCAGACGTCACATGCAGCACCGGGAAATTGAACATCGCGCCGTTATTACCCAGACCTTTATAGATTTCTAATGGCTTGTAGGCATAGGCAGGCGCACCCACCATATCCACCTGACCATTGTTAAATTTGGCCACAAAATTGGATACATCGGAAATCACGGCCTGCGCGCCCACACGCTGCACCATAATTTTCTGGGCATCGTCATAGCCCAATACCGCGAATTTTTTACCTGCGGCTTTTTCGATCGAGTTAATATTTTTGTCACGGACAAAGATGAACGCCGAACCAAGTGGTGCAATCCCGGCAATTTCGTATTTTTTACCACCCAGATTAGTCACCATTTTGCTGGCATTGCGTTTGTCCAGCGCAAAACTAATGGCACGCTGTGCAATTGCATTGCTCGGTGCACCGCCCAGTGCATCGATAGAACCGGCAAATTTATTGTATTGACGGGCGCGCATGGCAGTCATAAATACGCCATCACATTTTCCGGCTTTAAAATCATTGTCGGCAACAGCTTCATCCTGGCGGGCAATCAGATTGATTTCTGCGCCCCAGCCTTTTGCAGCCAGTGCCCATTCTTGCGCCATCTGGAAAGACTCACCCGATTTACCCAGTAAGTCAAACACGCAGATATCGACTTTTTCTGCATGCACCGCATTGGCAAAACCAAATGTAGAAAGTGCAGCCAATGATAAGAGTGCTTTTTTCATTGTATTATCCTTTGGAATCTTGTTATTCGCTGAGTGTCCGTACACGGAACAAATATTAAGCAAGTTTAATTAAAAAAAATAGAGCATTTACTCCATTTAAAACCCGTGTTTTGGCCTATAAAGATAAATCAGCGTATGTTCTAAATATTATTTTATAAAATATTTTTAAATATCAATTTCTTAATGTTTAATAGAAGTTTATTATCATTACATTTAACCCGTGAGAGTTACAAAGATATACATCATTTGAATTTTATTCGCCACTAATTGAACACTCAAAATTGGTTCTTTCGACGGTACAGCGGGCACGCTTCAATACCGTCATCATGCCGGGATCATAAATCCCCTGCCGGGTTAAATCGATGCGGCCTTCGCGCAGAATCTTCTGATAGGCGATGCGATCTTCACGGCTTAAGTTCAGCTTATATTTATTGGGAATTTCCGCTTCCATACGTTTCACCATGGCAAAACTGCGCGGCAACTGTTTCACAAACCAGTCTCTGGATTGTACTGCGAAAGAGTCAGGAAATTTATCCTGCCGGATGATCAGGTCGGCAGTGACATTGATCACTGGAAAATTAATCATGGCGCCTTTATTGCCCAGACCTTTTTCTAATTCAAGCGGTTTAAAGGCATAAGCCGGTGCAGCCACAATATCGACTTCGCCCTGATTAAATTTACGGATAAAATTGGAAATTTCCGACATTACCGGCACGGCTTCAATCCGGTTGACCATAATTTTCTGGGCATAGTCATAATGCAGCACGGCAAATTTCTTGCCTTTTACCTGTTCCAGTTTATTCAGCTCGCGATCACGGACAAAAATATAAGCCGGGCCAATCTGCCCGATCCCAGCCACTTCAAATTTTTCTTTGCCAATCTGGGTGATCAGGCGCTTGCTGTTGCGTTTGTCCAGTACATAACTGATGGCTTTCATGGCAATGTCATTATTTGGCACACCACCAATCGCATCAATGGAACCGGCGAATTTGTTATAGGCACGGGCCCGCATGGAGGTCATATAGAAGCCATCGCATTTTCCGGCCTTGGCATCCTGATCCACTTTGGCTTCGTCCTGATAGGCAGTCAATTGAACATCAGTATTCCAAGCTTTTGCAGCTAAAGCCCATTCCTCCATGAGTTTAAAAGATTCGCCAGACTTGCCCAGCAAATCAAAAACACAGACATTTACTTTGGCATGACTTGAAGTCGATGCCAGTAGACCCAGTGCAGATAAAACTAAAAATCCCTTTTTCATTTTTATTTTACTCTATCGTATTTTTTGCTCGATCAGCTTCTACTATAAACAACTGTTAATGCTGAAAATAGAGCTTATACTCAACTTATGCGTCCATAATATATAAATTCACAGTATTTAAAAGCTGGCTCATTTCAGTAAAAGTCGCAAGATTTTTCATTTTCACAAGGCTTTCCTTTAGAATAGGCGCATCTTATTTCTTAGCTTTGATTTCTCAATGATTCAGTTAGACCAGTTATCTATACGTCGCGGTGGACGTGTTTTATTTCAAAAAGCGTCGATGCAGTTACACCCAGGATGGAAAATTGGCCTAACCGGTGTCAATGGTGCCGGGAAATCGACCCTGTTTTCAGCTTTGCTCGGCGGCATGGAGTCAGACACCGGTTCGTTGACCCGTCCTGCGGTATGGACCGTGGCGCATATGGCACAGGAAATCAAAGCGCTGAATATGAAAGCCATTGATTTCGTCTTGTCCGGCGATGAAGAATACTGGGATATTCAGCAGAAACTGGAGCAGCCGGATCAACTGGATGATGCAGAACTGGCGCATTTATATGGCCGTTTTGATGAAATTTCAGGTTATTCTGCGCCGGCCAAAGCTTCGCAACTGATGGCCGGTCTGGGCTTTTTTGAACATCAATCCCAACTGGATGTTTCAAGTTTTTCTGGTGGCTGGCGCATGCGCCTGAATCTGGCGCGTACCCTGATGAGCCGTTCCGATTTACTCCTTCTTGATGAACCGACCAACCATTTAGACCTGGATGCCATTCTCTGGCTCGAAGACTGGCTGAAAGCCTATGAAGGTACGCTGGTGCTGATTTCGCATGACCGGGATTTTCTCGATGCGATTACCGACCATATTTTACATATTGAAAATCAGGAACTGATTTTATATACCGGTAACTACTCGACCTTCGAGCGTACCCGCAGTGAACGTCTGGCGCAGCAGCAACAGGCTTATGAAAAGCAGCTGGAAACCCGCGCACATCTGCAAAAATATATTGACCGTTTTAAAGCGCAAGCCACCAAAGCCAAGCAGGCACAGAGCCGGATCAAACAGCTGGAGCGTATGCAGGAACTGTCTGCTGCCCATGTTGATACACCATTTACCTTCAGTTTCCGTGAACCGACCAAAATGAGTTCGCCTTTATTGCAACTGGAACATGCCGATATTGGTTATGGTGACAAGCTGATTGTCACCAATGTCAATTTACAGATCACGCCAAGCAGCCGGATTGGTTTGCTCGGGATGAATGGTGCCGGTAAATCTACCCTAATTAAATCGCTGGTCGGTGATTTAAAATTGCTTCAGGGTCTGCGCAAAGACTCGGAACTGCTCAATATTGGCTACTTTGCCCAACACCAAATGGATGCACTGGATGGCAATGCCAGCCCGATGTTACAGCTGGCCCGTATTGCCGATAAAAAAATCAGTGAAGCCAGCTTACGTTCTTTCCTGGGCAGTTTTGGTTTTAGCGGCGAACGCATGGATACGCCAAGTGAAAGTTTCTCAGGCGGTGAACGTGCCCGTCTGGCTCTGGCATTGATTGTCTGGCAGCGTCCAAACGTGCTGATTCTGGATGAACCGACCAACCATTTAGATCTGGATATGCGTCATGCATTGACCATGGCCTTGCAGGATTTTGAAGGTGCTGTGGTGCTGGTATCGCATGAACGCCAGCTGATTGCCAGTGTCTGTGATGAATTGCTGCTGGTACATAATGGTCAATGCCGTGAATTTGACGGTGATCTGACCGCTTATGCCGACTGGTTACGTCAGGCCCGCATTGAGATGATCAAAAACGGGCAGAAGCCAGCCGAGCCGGTGAAATCTCAGGTCGAAGTCAAAGCAACCATTTCCAAACTGGACAAAGAAGCACAGCGTAAGGAAGCGGCACGCCAGCGGGAACTGAGCCGCCCGATTCGTAAAAATATCGAAAAATGCGAAGCACAGATTGCAAAGGTTACGCCGCGTCTGGCTGAAATTGAAACTTTACTGGGTGACAGTGCTTTATATGAAGCCTCACGTAAAAATGATTTGCTCAAACTGATGAATGAGCAAACCGAGCTGAAAGCCAAACTGGAAACAGCCGAGGAACAGATGCTGGAACTGATGATGGAACTGGAAAGTCTGGAGCAGTCCTTCTAACGCTATTTCAATACCCCCCATTATCTGAGAGATGAGTAACAAGCGTTATTCATCTCTTTTTTTTTATTAAAACCACCCATTTTTAATATTTTCCTCCTGCTTTTCATCTTCGTGTAGTTCCTCGCTATTCTTGAGTGCTGCATCTCTTCTTCAAAACTCGACACATTTTGTCGTGAATTACGCAAGTGCCATATAAGTTTATTTTTTAAACAGTGGAGTGGCTTTTTTCATACATTAATTTACAGCGTCAGCTTGCATCCTAAGGCTCTAATACAAGTGTTTTTTAATTTTTGGCAGCCTTGATTCGAGTCTGTTTAATGTTGAACTAGAGAGAGGAAATCCGCATGCGTGCTCTTACTTATCACGGTACTCGCGATGTACGAGTTGAATCTGTTCCTGATCCAGTCATTCAGGAAGCAGATGATGTCATTCTCAGAGTAACGGCTACTGCTATCTGTGGCTCAGACCTGCATCTTTATCGTGGGAAAATTCCCGCAACCGAACAGGGTGATATTTTCGGTCATGAATTTATGGGGGTGGTCGAAGAAGTCGGTCCTGAAGTCACTTCAGTAAAAAAAGGCGATCGGGTGATTATTCCCTTTGTGATTGCATGTGGCCACTGTTTTTTCTGCGAACACGAGCTGATGGCTGCCTGTGAAAATACCAATAGCGGACGTGGTGCGATTATCAATAAAAAACAGATTCCACCAGGTGCCGCCCTGTTTGGTTATAGCCATCTGTATGGCGGTGTGCCAGGCGGTCAGGCCGAATATGTGCGGATTCCCAAAGGCAATGTCGGACCGTTTAAGGTTCCCGGTTCCCTGCCTGATGAAAAAGTATTGTTTCTGACCGATATTTTACCCACAGCCTGGCAAGCTGTGACCAATGCCCAGATTGGCCGAGGTTCCAGTGTCGCCATTTATGGAGCTGGGCCGGTCGGTCTGCTGGCTGCGGCCTGCGCACGTATGCTCGGTGCCGAACAGATCTTTATGGTCGATCACCATCCTTATCGCTTGCGTTTTGCTCATCAAACTTATGGGGCGATTCCGGTCAATTTTGATGACGTGGATGCAGCCGAATTCATCATTCAAAATACGGCAGGTTATCGTGGTGTCGATGCGGTGATTGATGCGGTGGGTTTTGAGGCCAAAGGGAGTATGCTGGAAACGGTAATGACCAATCTAAAACTGGAAGGTTCAAGTGGTTCTGCGCTAAGACAATGTATTGCGGCGGTGCGCCGTGGCGGTGTGGTCAGTGTGCCGGGGGTTTATGCCGGTCCAATTCACGGTTTCCTGTTTGGTGATGCCTTCGATAAAGGTCTGACCTTTAAAATGGGACAAACCCATGTGCACAAGTTCCTGCCACAATTACTGGAACATATTGAAAATGGTGATCTTTCGCCAGACCTGATTATTACCCATCGCATGAAACTAGAAGATGCTGCTGAAGGTTATCGCATTTTCGATAAACGTGAAGAAGACTGCCGCAAGATTATTCTGACACCCTAAATAGCTTGGATAGCAAAAAGCGCCTGACGGCGCTTTTTTTTACCGCATTTGATGAATTGTATTTTTTCTATTTTCAATTCACAAAACTTTGATGTCCTTTTCTGTTTTTTCTAAACATCCTGCATAGCATGATTGTCACAATGAGATTTAGACCTTAACCAGAAGATACAAATCTAAAGAGTTAAGAAAGAAAATTAATAACACGATGATTTTAAATTAAAAAATGAAAATTAACTTGATTGTTAAATTAATTATGTAGTTTAACTAAACTCTCTATTTTTCAATCAAAACATGTTTCACGCTCATTGTTAAATAAAACTACAATAGATATATAGGTAATTAATTTTAAAAGTATTTTTAGTTTTCGATAAAAATAGCTGCCAAGCATGCTGACGAGTAGCTATTGATTTTGCAGGGTTATATAACAGAGGAAATATAACTCTAAATAGCACTTTAAATTCAAAACGCCATTTTAAATTCAAAAGCACTTGTCCACAAGCCAAATATTTTTAAATTTAAAACCAGGAGCTAACTAGAGAGGGAGTTGGTTTGTGGATAAATACAATCTTATTCACATAATTAATTAGGGATAACTTTGTAGTTATCCACACGTTTGATCATATTTAGAGCAGACCTTAAAATAATCCTATTCACATATTATTTGAGATACGGCAGGATATTTTAATAAGCCATTCAAATAATAGAATTTAAAAAAACCAGCTTTATCATTTTGTATTTATTATTTTCCAGCTCTATCGCTCTCCACTCTTCAATTCGGCCTTCGCTACGGGTATTTTTCATACACCAACTTTGGCTTCAATGGCTTCTACACGCTATTTTGCAGCACATGTACAATTGATCCTAGTATCGGTAGTTATCCTTTAAACCCTGCTAAAATCTTCATATTTATAGTGGCACAATTACTTCCCCACCATGATAAATTGCATTCATCCAGATCTCATACTTGTCTTTATATTGCTTACTTATGGATAATTTTTTAGGTCGATTAGCCACCGCTTAATTCGACTTTTTTTTGCAGCTAAAATCAGCTGATCATTTGGCAGAAAAGCACGCTCTAGGTTGGAATTCCTCCAAAAAAATTCAGATGATATTCGCATAAATTTTGCATCAAAAAAGCGCCTCGAAAGGCGCTTTTTAAAATCATCTTAATCAGGTATCAATGTCTGCATTCAAGGCATTTTCTTCAATGAAGGCACGACGTGGTTCCACATCATCGCCCATCAGACAAGAGAACATGCGGTCTGCTTCAATCGCATCGGTGACTGTCACTTGCAGCATGTTACGGTTATCCGGATCCATGGTGGTTTCCCACAACTGTTCCGCATTCATCTCACCCAGACCTTTATAACGCTGGATCATCATGCCGCGACGCGAGTCAGACAGAATATGCTGCCAAACCTGATGAAAATTGTTCACGTTAATCTTACGATCACCTTTTTGCAAATAAGCACCTTCTTCAAGCAGACTGAACCAGCTCTTCGAATTCTTTAATAAACGTGCATATTCACTTGAACCTAAAAGCACAGAGTCTAATAGATAACTATGTGGCAGGTTATGCACATAGATGGTGATTCTTGGTAACCAGCTTTGAGTTTTCTGACCATCTGCCAGTTCTTTCTCAAAAGATTCCAGCGTTAATTCTGGACGTAGCGTCGGCTGAATGGCTTCAATCGCTGCACGCAGATTTTCACCCCAAGTTTCGACATAACTTTTATCTTCAAGCTGATCGAGTTTAAAGGCGTCCAGCGACAGCAAAGCATCGAGCAAGCTCGCCGGATAACGCTGGGTTAAACGGGCCAAGCTCTTCTGTGAGGTTTGATAATCAGCAATCACCCTTGCCAGTGCTTCACCACGAATCGCAGGTGCTTCAGCACTGATATGTAGTTCTAGCTCGTCAATGGCATTGGAAATCAGGTAAGTTTCCAGTGCATCGTTATCTTTGATGTACTGTTCCTGCTTGCCTTTTTTCAGCTTGTAGAGTGGTGGCTGGGCGATATAGATATGACCACGCTCGACCAGTTCCGGCATTTGACGGAAGAAGAAAGTCAACAGCAGCGTACGAATGTGCGAACCATCGACGTCAGCATCGGTCATGATAATGATTTTATGGTAACGCAATTTGTCCGGGTTATATTCTTCACGACCAATACCACAGCCAAGTGCAGTAATCAGTGTGCCGACTTCCGCAGAGGAAATCATCCGGTCGAAACGCGCACGCTCTACGTTCAGAATCTTACCTTTCAGCGGTAAAATCGCCTGCATTTTACGGTTACGGCCTTGCTTAGCTGAACCACCTGCAGAATCACCCTCGACCAGATACAATTCAGACAAGGCTGGATCTTTTTCCTGACAATCGGCCAGCTTACCTGGAAGACCGGCAATATCCAGTGCGCTCTTGCGACGGGTCATTTCACGGGCTTTACGCGCTGCATCACGGGCACGCGCGGCATCAATAATTTTGCCGGCAATCGATTTCGCTGCTTGTGGATTTTCTAAAAGATATTCAGAAAATGCCTTGTTCATGGCCTGCTCAACCGCAGTTTTTACTTCACTCGACACCAGTTTTTCTTTGGTCTGCGAAGAGAATTTTGGATCAGGCACTTTCACCGAGACGATCGCGGTTAAACCTTCACGCGCATCATCCCCCGAGACTGCAACTTTTTCCTTTTTCAGGATATTTTCGCTGTCCATGTAGTTATTTAAACCACGGGTCAGTGCAGCACGGAAACCGGCCAAATGTGTACCACCATCCTTTTGCGGGATGTTATTGGTAAAACAGCGTACGTTTTCCTGATAAGAATCATTCCACTGTAATGCCACTTCTACCGTAATGCCGGTGTCGAGCTGTGCAGTAGTGAAATGGAAAATATCGTTCAGATGCGTTTTGCCTTCGTTAATGTATTTAACGAACTCAGATAAACCACCTTCATAGTCATAGATATTTTCAAGGTTGACGCGCTCATCGCGAAGTACAATGCGTACACCTGCGTTCAGAAACGATAGTTCACGCAAACGACGCGCCAGAATATCGACATTGAATATGGTTTGGCTAAAAGTTTCAGCACTTGGGTAAAAACGTACAGTGGTACCTGACGTTTCGGTTGTCCCTGTTTCACGTAATTTATAAACAGGATCACCATGACGGTATTCCTGTTCATAGGTTTTACCTGCACGACTGATGTTCAACAGTAGTTTTTCAGAGAGTGCGTTGACCACAGACACACCTACGCCATGCAGACCGCCTGAGACCTTGTAACTGTTGTCATCAAACTTACCGCCGGCATGCAGAATGGTCAAAATCACCTCTGCCGCAGACACGCCTTCTTCAGGGTGAATATCGGTTGGAATACCACGACCGTTGTCAGAAACTGAAACCGATTCATCTTCATGAATAGTCACTATAATTTCATCACAGTGGCCTGCCAAGGCTTCATCAATCGAGTTATCGACTACTTCGAACACCATGTGGTGCAAGCCTGTGCCATCGTCTGTGTCACCAATGTACATGCCCGGACGCTTACGTACTGCGTCTAAACCACGTAATACCTTGATGCTAGAGGAATCATAAGCCTTTTCAATGGTTTGTTCTGTTTGAGAAGCAGCTTGATCTTCTGAACTCATGGTTTCTCCCTAGTGAAAAATAGGTCTATCCCAAGATGGGTAAAACTAAAAAAATACTATTGCACAACAACCTGAACTGTACCGTTTTCAACATTGAATAACTGATATGAGATAGACAAATCATGTAAGTGCTTTTGTACTGATTCATGGTCTAAGGTGGTAATAAAAACTTGACTACCAAGTTGGCTCAATCGCTCAATTAAACGTTGTTGTGCGGTTAAATCTAATTCTGCTGTCACATCATCTAATAATACCACAGTTTCCTTATTACAAGAATGCAGCATTGCGATTTGCGACAGTTTTAACGCCATCATCAGCAGCTTTTTTTGCCCGCGTGACAGGATCACATCGGCATCCCCCAGAGGGGTTTTCAGACGCAAATCTGCGCGATGTGGACCGTATTCTGTATAACGTCTTTCCAGATCTTTTGCATGCTGATTGGTCAGATCATTCAGCAGGCCGGTTTCACTATGAAAACCCGGACTGTATTCCAGACTGATCTGCAGATCAGGCAATAGCTGCTGCAGATCATCTTCAAAAAAGGACTTCCACTGTTCCACGATACCCGCACGCTGCGAATGCAGAAGTTCACCATACTCACTCAGCATCTGGTTCCAAGGCTCCAGATCGGACAGACTCAAGAAACGTTTGCTTTTGAGCAAACTATTGCGCTGCTTCAAGGCACGCGAATAATATTGCCAGGCATGATAAAACTCAGGTTCCACGTGGAACATTAACCAGTCTAAAAGTTGACGTCGTGGCTTGGCACCATGATCAATAATATCGGTGCTTTGTGGGTCAATCAGCTGCAAAGGCAATAGCTTGGCGAGTTGGCCCTGCGTTGCCACCAGATCACCATTGACCTTGATCAGCTGTTCCCCGCTGGCCATTTTTTGCATGCCGATTTTTTCGGTCGCGGACTGTGCAAACACAATCGCGTCTTGTGCGCCATGCTGAATATAATTTTTCGGGATATGGGTACGGAAAGAACGACCGGCAGCTAGCAAATGAATCGCCTCTAAAATCGAGGTTTTACCTGAACCATTTTGGCCATAAAAAACATTAAACGGCTGCAATCTGTGGAGAGCAACCGTCTTTAAATTCCGTACACGCTCAATATGTAAACGCGTAATATGCATGTCTTATACGAGTATCAATAGCCGCGACTTAAACACGCATCGGCATGACGACATAAGTTTGATCGGTATGTGCCGGGTCTTGTACTAACACAGACTGATTGGCTTCAGTCATGGTCATGGAGACATCATCACCATCCAGCACACCCAGCACCTCAATCAAGTACTGCGCATTAAACGACATCTCCAGCGGTGAGTCGGCATATTGAATGGCTAAGTCTTCAATCGCCTCATCCTGTTCCGGGTTATTGGCGCGAAGTTGCAGGGAATCGGCATTAAAATTCAGGAACACGCCACGGAGTTTTTCATTACTTAAAATCGCGACACGCTGCAAAGACTGCTTGAACACATCATGCGCAATCATCACGATTTTGTCACCGCCACGTGGAATCACACGACGATAATCCGGGAATTTACCATCAATCAGTTTGGTGGTGAAACGCACGGTAATATCGGCCTGTTCCTTGTCACGGCTTGGCATATTGATGGTCACATTCAGCAGTTCACGACCAATCAGCAAAGATAACTGCTCATCTTCAACACTGAGCAGACGCTGTAATTCCGCCACGGCTTTACGTGGCACAATCGCTTGAATCGGCTGGGTCGCAGTAGATTGAGCCGCAGTTTCACAAAGCGCCAGACGGTGGCCATCGGTGGTCACAGCACGCAGCTGATTGGCATCAATTTCCAGCAAAGTACCGGTCAGGTAAAAACGCACATCCTGCACCGCCATCGCAAAGGCAGTTTTCTCGAATAAACGCTTCAGCTCACGCTGGGTAACAGTTACTTGCGTACCTTGGGTGTTTTCAGTATTCAGTAATGGATAATCATCAGCAGGCAAGGTACCCAGCACAAAACGGCTGTTACCTGATTTGAGAATGCAGCGCTGATCTTCAGTAATATGCAAATCCACCAATGCCGCTGAAGGAAGTGACTTACAGATATCAATCAGCTTACGCGCCGGAACTGTGGTTTCCCCGGCCTGCAAACATGCACCTTCAGCCAGTGCGGTACTGGCCACCAGTTCAACCTCAAGGTCGGAACCGGTCACCGTTAATGCCTGGGCAGTCACCTGAATTTTCAGGTTAGATAAAATATTTAAGGTATGGCGACGTTCAACCGCTCCTACGACATGTGAGAGAACATTCAGTAAGCTTTCTTTCGCGATTTTTAAACGCACGGTGCATTCCTCTAAAGCTGAAGATTAATATAGAAAAAGTGAATTTTTAACGGTTTACTATGCGGCAAAAGCAGCCGCATAGCAAGAATAGAATTTGAGCGATTTAGGTCAACTTTGCAACAGACGTTGCAGGTTTTTATAGTCTTCGTTAAAGATTGGATCTTCCTCACGCAGGCTCTGCACTTTCTCGCAGGCATGCATCACGGTACTGTGATCACGACCACCAAAAGCCATGCCAATTTCTGGAAAACTGTCGCCGGTCAGTTCACGTGCCAGACCCATCGCCAGCTGACGTGGACGGGCATAAATTCGGGTGCGTTTCGGTCCGACAATCTCTTTTAAAGGAATACGGAAATATTCACTGACCACACGCTGAATATTTTCAGTACTGATGGTGCGGGCACGAATCGCCAGCACATCTTTTAAGGATTCACGCACCACATCCAGATCAATCGGTGTGCCTTTAAAACGTGAAATTGCCACCACTTTGTTTAGTGCACCTTCCAGTTCACGCACGTTGGCCACCACCTGCTGCGCAATAAACAGGGCACAGTTACGCGGTAAATCCACCTGATTGCTTTCGGCTTTTCTTAATAAAATTTCAATCCGGGTTTCAATATCCGGTGGTTCAACCCCGACCGACAAGCCCCAGGAAAACCGTGAAACTAAACGTGGATCCAGTTCAGTCAGTTCTTTTGGATAGCGGTCTGAGGTCAGAATAATCTGCTTAGATTCATCTAAAAGTGCGTTAAAGGTGTAGAAAAATTCTACCAGGCTGGCTTCTTTACCGGCCAGTAAATGGATGTCATCGACCAGTAACAAATCCAGAGAACGGCAGTTTTTCTTAAATTCTTCCACTTTGCCTTGCTGCAAAGAACTAACAAAATCTTGTACAAAGCTTTCCGCGGTCATGTACATCACCCGTGCATTCGGCTTGGCCTGCAACAGTGCATTGCCCACGGCCTGCATCAAGTGAGTTTTACCCAGACCGGTCGGCCCATATAAAAATAAGGGATTATGCTGTGAAGCACCGAGTTGGGTCAGTACCTTGCGACAGGTTTCTGCTGCCATCTGGTTAGAACGGCCTTCGACAAACAGCGAGAAAGTAAATAACGGATTGAGCTGACGTCTACGGCTATTTTTAACCGTATCTTCTTTTTCTTTTTTCGGTTTTTGTACCGGCATTGGGGTTGAAGTCAACGCCGCGGTGGTGGTCGCTGGCTGTTCACTGGCCGATAAAATCGCACCAGGACGTGAATCGACCAAAATTTCGACCTTGCGTACCCGTCCTTCAGACAGCTGTTCGGCCAGAATCGTAATCAGTTCCAGATGATGCTCTTGAATGTAACGCGTCCAGTAAGGATTGGGTGCATACAAACGCAAGCTATCTTCCAGCTCTTCTGCAACCAATGGGCGAATCCACATTGTAAAGACATTTCCAGAGAGCTCTTGTCGCAGGCGATTTAAGCAGTCCGTCCAAAGCATGTGAATCCCCTATTCATTCCATTGTTCATTCAAAAAGATGACCGCGACCAAAAGCGGGTCGCCATTCTAACCAAGTTATCCACATCTGTCATGATCATTTCCACAGAAACTGTGCAAAAAGCCATCTTGGTGCATAAATTTAAATTTAAAACCCGGTGTGGATAAGTTTATCCGCAAGCTGTGGATAAAATATAGCACAAAGTTATCCACAAAGTATAAAATTATTAGAAACAGTTTTATCCACAACATAAATGTATGTTTAGTTAAATAAAAAGTGGCTTATCCATAGAAAAAGTGCTCCCTAATAATAATAAACTTAAATTTATAAATTTGAATTTATTTATAAGCTTTGAGTTTTCTGTGGATAAATCGAGAGACTACGAATTTAAATTCAAAAACAGAATCTTGCTTTTAAAACCCTGGATGGATTGTGGATAACTTTGTTGATAGAGTTGTTTATAAGTTATATATCTATGTATAACAATAATTTAATCTGTGGTTAAGTATAATTTAGTCATTTTAGCAACAGTTTTTTTGAAAACTCGTATAAAAATCTTTTTTAAGCTTATTTCAAAAGAAAAGTGCTTTTGCATTGACAGCTCAAGCAATGAGCACTAAAATCGCGGACCTTCATAGAAAGATCATTTTTTGGAGTTTCAATATGAAACGTACATTCCAACCATCTGAATTAAAGCGTAAGCGTGTTCATGGTTTCCGTGCTCGTATGGCTACTAAAGCTGGTCGTCAAGTATTAGCTCGCCGTCGTGCAAAAGGTCGTCATAGCTTAACTGTTTAATCAGTTACGCTAAGACGATTTTGGGTGTTATGACAAAACTTTATAGTTTTGGTACAGAGTTGCGATTACGCTGTGCCGCCGATTATAAAGGTGTGTTTGATGGTGCGCTTTTTAAAGTGCATCAGCCCCATTTCTTATTTCTTGCAAAACATTCCGAACTGCCAAATAGCCGTTTGGGTTTAGTTGTTGCTAAGAAGAAAGTGCGCCGAGCACACGAACGAAATAGAGTAAAACGACTTGCTCGCGAAAGTTTTCGCCTGCATCAACAGCAATTAGATGACTTAGACATTGTAATCATGCCAAAAATTGGTGTGGAAGCAGTGCCTAATGCAGAATTGCATCAGCAATTACAATTTGCTTGGCAAAAACTGAACCGTCTTGCCAAAAAGCATACAAAAATAGCCCCCTCCCCACAAAAGTAGAGTAGGCCAATGGTACGTTTACTACATTGGTTGATACGTTTCTATCAGATTGCGATCAGTCCTTTATTGGGGCCGCGCTGTCGTTATATTCCAACTTGTTCTCAATATTCCTTGGAAGCAGTCCAGATACATGGGGCTGGACGTGGAGTGTGGCTGGCTACTAAGCGTATTTGCCGTTGTCATCCGTGGGGGGGCTCGGGATATGATCCTGTTCCCTCTAAAGCGATTCGTTTTATTTCATTTCAGCAAATAGATTCTCAAACGCTTCACGTTGCTGTACCCTTTCGTGATCGTTTATTGAACCAAAATCACTCTCACCACTTGGGGTAATACATATGCAACAATGGGCCAGGATTGCAATTCTCGGAGCCATGTTTGTTGTCGCATATTTGCTCATTTTGGCGTGGCAAAAAGATTATGGAAATGCTGAAACCAAACCGCAGCCAGAAACTGCTGTTGTTTCGCATGACGTATCTGCAGATTTGCCAAATGCTCAGACGGCTACAGTTGCCTCTGATCTGCCACAAGCGAATATGCCAGCGCAGCAAGCCACGGATGCCACAGCACCTGTAAGTCAGCAGCTTATTTCAGTACAAACTGACCTTTATCATCTTTGGATCAATCCGAAAGGTGGTGATATTGTTCGTGTTGAATTACTCAATCATGACAAAAACAAGGACAGCGATGAACCGTTCGTGATGCTGGAAAGCGATGCGAAACGTACTTATGTCGCTCAGTCTGGTCTGATCGGTCTGAATGGACCGGACAGCAGCCGTAACGGCCGTCCGACGTATGAGCTGGAAAAAACCGCTTATACCTTGGCAGACGCGAAAGCAACCAAATCTAAAGAGGGTGAAAACCTTAAAGTCTTGTCTGTACCGTTGGTATTTAAAACCGCGGATGGTGTCGAGATTATCAAAACCTTCAATTTCACTGAAGGTGAATATCCGGTTGTTGTGAACCACAAAGTGGTGAACCGCAGTGCTCAGACCTGGCAAGGTCAGATGTTTGGCCAGATCAAACGTGATAATTCAGAAGATCCGGGTAAATCAGACCAGGGTATTTTCACGTTAGGGACTTTCCTGGGCGGTGCCTGGGGTACGCCAGACGAGCAGTACAACAAGCTTAAATTTGACAACTTTGTTGAAGAAAAAGTCAGTACTGAAGCGACAGGTGGCTGGGTTGCCATGGTACAGCACTACTTTGTCAGTGCTTGGGTACCTGGTAGTCTGAAGTTGACTCAGGGTAATGGTGAAGCGTATAGCGCCAAGCTTGAATCACGTAAATCAACCGATAACATGAACATTATTGGTTTTACTTCTCCAACCTTTAATGTGCCTGCAGGTACTGTGGCCGAGATTGATGCGACCTTCTATTCAGGTCCAAAAATCCAGTCAGAATTGAAGGATTTGGCCACAGGTTTAAACCAAACAGTCGATTATGGCTGGTTATGGCCAATTGCGAAGCTCTTGTTCGTGGGTCTGGAATTCTTCCATGGTTTAGTGGGTAACTGGGGCTGGGCAATTATTCTATTGACCATTCTGGTGAAACTGATTCTGTGGCCATTGTCGTCGAAGAGCTACCGCTCAATGGCGAAAATGCGTGTGATTGCTCCAGAAATGCAGCGTATGAAAGAAGAGTTTGGTGAAGACCGTATGCGCTTCTCTCAGGAAATGATGGCACTGTACAAACGTGAACAGGTCAATCCGCTTGCGGGCTGTTTACCGCTGTTATTACAAATGCCAATCTTCCTGGCTTTGTACTGGGTCTTGATGGAATCGGTTGAACTGCGTCATGCGCCATGGATGCTCTGGATTCAGGATTTATCCTCAATGGATCCATGGTTTATCCTGCCATTGTTAATGGGTCTGACGATGTATATTCAACAGTCCTTAAATCCACAACCCACTGATCCAATGCAAGCCAAAGTCTTCAAGATTATGCCGGTGATTTTTACCGTATTCTTGCTGTTCTTCCCTGCGGGCTTGGTTCTATACTGGATTGTGAACAACTTGATCACCATCCTGCAACAAGGTTTGATCAACAAGTCTGTTGCTAAAGAACGTGCCAAACGTGATGAAGCAACGCCAGTCAACTAAGTTGTAATGACGGGCTGAATAAATCCGCTTAAGATGATACTCTTAGGCGGATTTTTTTTGGCTGAACTTTTGGATTTTTTAGGTGAATTTTATGCTCAACCGAACCACGACTATTGCTGCGATTGCAACGCCACCAGGACGTGGCGGCGTTGGGGTGATTCGCCTATCGGGTCCAAAATCCTATGAAATTGCCGAAGCACTCACAAAACAACCCCTTGCCGGTGCACGCTATGCTGCCTTTCGTAAGTTTTACGATACTGCTGGTGAAATTATGGATGAAGGCTTAGCCATTTGCTTCCCGAATCCGCATTCCTTTACCGGCGAGGATGTGGTGGAGTTACAAGGTCATGGCGGTCCGGTGATTCAAAATGCCTTGCTTGCACGTTTGCTGGAACTGGGTGCGATTGCTGCCAAAGCCGGTGAGTTTTCCATGCGTGCTTTTGAAAATGGCAAGATGGACTTGGTACAGGCTGAAGCCATTGCTGACCTGATTGATGCCACTTCACAAGCAGCTGCGCGTTCTGCGGTTCGTTCCCTGCAAGGTGCATTTTCAAACAAAGTCAATACGGTGCTTGAGCAGCTGGTGCATTTACGTTTGCACGTGGAAGCCGCAATTGATTTTCCTGAAGAGGAAATTGACTTTCTGGCCGATGGCAAGATTCTGAATCTGCTGGATGGTGTGGCGACTGCGGTCACGCAAGTTCAGCAATCAGCACGTCAAGGTCAGTTATTGCGTGAAGGTTTGCAAGTGGTGATTGCCGGTAAACCGAATGCCGGTAAATCTTCATTACTGAATGCGCTGGCCGGGATTGAACGTGCGATTGTGACGGATATTGCGGGTACTACGCGTGATGTGCTGCATGAAAAAATCACCTTAAATGGCTTGCCAATTACCCTGACGGATACCGCAGGCTTGCGTGAGACCGGGGATATTGTCGAAAAAGAAGGGATTCGCCGCGCAATCAAGGAAATCGAACAGGCCGATTTGTTACTGCTGGTCTATGACCTAAGTCAAGGTGAAGATCCGCTGCAACTGGCCCAAGAATATTTTGCTGAACATATTGAAGCAAAACGCTTGATGCTGATTGGGAATAAGTGTGATCTGACTGGTGCTGAAGCTGCAATTGCTGATTTGAATGGTTTTCGGCATATCGCAGTCTCTGCCAAGCAGGAAACTGGTGTGCAAGCGCTCATAGAGGCGATTACAGCGCATGCAGGCTTCCAGCCTGAAGAAGATACCTTTATTGCACGTACCCGTCATTTAGACGCAATGAAGCGCACTCAACTGTATTTGGCTGAAGCACGTGAACAATTGGTGGTGTACAACGCCGGTGAACTGGTGGCGGAGTCCTTACGTCTAGCCCAGAATGCACTGGGGGAAATTACCGGTGACTTTAGTGCCGATGATCTGCTTGGAAAAATTTTCGGTTCGTTTTGTATTGGAAAGTAAGCAAAAAATTATGCATAAATAGCCCTCATCAGAGGAATGCCAGTCAGTTAAGAAATTGACTAGTATTTTCTTTTTTAAATTCATGATCATATTTGACAAGTAGAAAAGTCATCCGCAACTGTTTGAGGCAGGACTAGATTTAAAAATGATTGTTTCTGCGACAAATTTACTAATCGATGGTGGCTGACGAGTTTTGCGGTGAGGAGTGTTGCTCCGCAAGATGCCTTCCTTGCGAAGCTTCGCTTCTCATTTGGGCGAAACCAAAGTAACAAATTATTTTCAAGTATTTGATTTATAAGGTGAAGACTCCGTCATGAACGACTAAAAAGTTAAAGAGTCTATTTCTAAACTCCTTAACTGATCAGCATTACCTCATCAGAGGGCTATTTTAAGCTTTTACACTGAGCTTCTGGTGGCATAACCAGAGCACGACACATAAAGCACTCATCGCCACACAGAAGCTGATCACAGCGAAATTTAATCCAAAATGGTCGGCCAAGTAACCCACAGCAAGAATCGGCACAATGGTGCCCAAATAGCCAATAAACAAGTAGGTCGACATCACCGCGGCCCGGTTTTGCAAAGTGGTTATAGCATGAATTATGCCAAAAGCCCCCATCAGGGCAAAACCATGCCCAATACCAAATAAGAGATCGCTCACGAAGAATAAGAAACTTGCCTTAAGCAATATACACAATGCAAGGCTGAGCAGGCTAATCAGCATCATGACCAAGCCGATATTCAGACATTTTTTTGCAGCCACCGCTTTGGCCAGGTATTGCACCACTGCAGATACCAGCAGAATACAGGTAATGGCGGTACCACTTACTAAAGGACCATGCCACGGTAAAATATCTTGCACAAAAGAAGGCGAAAGTGAGGCAAATAAACTAAAGGCAGCAAAGGCATTAAATGCAGTGAACCCAATGATCATAAATACAGCATGATATTGAGCCTCAGGACGCTGTAATTTGGGGGCGATACTAAAGGGCTGACGCTCAAAAGCAGGCACTTTTAACCAGAATAAGCCGATAAAACAAAGCACTGCTCCAACAATAATCGGAATATAGGGAGTCACCAGTGGGGCTTGAGAAAACTGCGCAATGACACCTCCGATAAACGGACCCAGACCAAAGCCAATCGCAGTCAAAATAGAGACCCATTGCGGCGCAAGCTGCTTATGACTCTCCGGAATGGTCTGCATCATGCCAAGCATGGCAGAAGTCGTCATCAAACCAGAGGCAATCCCGATAATGAAACGGCCCAGAGATAAAATCAGGGCATTATTGGCAAAGACCGAAATAATCAAACCCAGACTAATAAACACGAGGCCAATTTGTAGAGTTTTTAAAAAGCCAATGCTATTGCTGGTGCGCCCCAGGAACAATAAGGTGCCCAGACAGCCAAACATATAGGCGACAAAAATATAGGTAATCTGGCTTGGGGATAAATTCCAGAGTTGTTGATAAATCGGATAGAGTGGACTCGCCAAAGCAGTACCAATCGTTCCCATGATTAAAGCCAGGCTGACCATCCAGAAGGGTCGCCAAGTGGTTATTGTTGTCATGAACATGCCGTTATAGTGTTGATCCTTGGCCAATCCATGTCAGGGCATAGCGAAGAAAAAGAAAAGTATATGCAGTGTAGAGCGGGCCAAGAAACATGGTCAAGGGCGAATCAGTAAAAGATTTTAAATCAAATAGATGTGTTTATATATATTTCAATAAAATAATATATTATTTTATAAGATATAAAATCTTAACCAGAATTTAATCTCATACAAGAATTTATTTTTGTCCGTCATTTAAGCTTCTTTTATCGCTTCTGTTCCACGTGAAACATAATGCACTGATTAAACTTGGAATAAACAGTAACATAAATCCGTGGGTAATTTAAAAGCAGACCCATTAGAATCGAAGCATATTTTTATCTGATTCATGTAGAACATTCATGTTAAAAAAAACACTGATTATTGCTTTAAGTACATTTGTTTCAAGCTTCGCATTCGCTAATATTGATATGGTAAAAGCCAATCTGGCAAAGAATAGCCCCAATTTAAAAATCGAAAATATCCAGACCACGGAAATGAAGGGCATCTACAGTGGTTTTATGCAGGGTCAAGTGGTTTATCTGAATGAAGATGCCCAGCATCTGATTGCCGGGTCGATGCTGCGGATTCAGGATCAGCATAATCTGACCCGTGATTTGATACTAAAACAGAACAGTGTTGACTGGAAAAAATTGCCGCTTCAAGATGCTGTGAAAAGTGTAAGAGGTACGGGTAAACGTCAGATTGCGATCTTTTCTGACCCAAATTGCCCGTATTGTAAACAGCTTGAAGTAGAGTTGAAAAAACTCAAGGATGTGACGATTTATACTTTTATTCTGCCTTTAAAGCCACAATCGGTTGCGCCTTCAAAACAGGTGTATTGCGCGTCTAATCCTGCTCAGGCTTGGGAAGATCTGATCACTCAAGGTAGCCTGCCAAAATCGAAAAAAAGTTGTGCCAATCCGATTGAGCGCAATAAAAAACTGGCCCAGTCTTTGGGTGTGAATGGGACACCAGCAATTATTTTTTCGAATGGTTTTAAAGTCATGGGGGCCTATCCGGCAGAACAGATCGAACAGATTTTTAAGGAATTTTCACTATAAAGTCGAGAGATATACAAGAGCAAAAAGCACCCGACTGGGTGCTTTTACTGGAACTGCTCAGATTAAGCCAGAACCGCTTAGACCGTACGGCGTTTGGTCAGCATGTTATAAATAAACAGAATAATCACCGCACCGATCACGGAAGCAATCAGACCTGCCGCAGAATCTGCCGAATAAAGACCGAGCATACGACCAGCAAATGTAGCCAATAAGGAACCGGCAATACCTAACAGGGTCGTCATGATAAAGCCTGCCTTGTCATTACCTGGATGGATTGCACGTGCAATCAGACCCGCGATAAAACCAATGACAATCGCAACAATAATTGTCCACATAGGTATGCTCCTTGTTATCATGTCTTTGTTTTTACATCATGTTTAATTATCTTGAAACAGAATAGAAAGCAAAAAAAGTTGAATCCTGAAACGAGATGTTATTTTTTGTTCCTATTTTTCTGTCTATTTGAGACATAAAAAAAGTGGCCTAAGCCACTTTTTTAAATAAATTTTAAAGACCGATTTCACCAATAAATGGCAGATGACGATACTTCTGGTCATAGTCCAGACCATAACCTACGATAAATTTATCTTCAACTTCAAAGCCCAAAAATTCGACCTTTAAATCGATTTCACGACGTGATGGTTTACTTACCAAAGTACACAGTTGAATCGAGTTCGGTTGGCGGGTTTGCAGGATTTCCAGCACCTTGCTCAAGGTATTACCCGAGTCAATAATATCTTCAACCACCAGCACGTCTTTGCCACGGATTTCACCGTCTAAATCTTTCAGAATTTTTACATCACGCGAAGATACGGTGCCGCCGCCATAACTGGATACCGTCATGAAATCCAGTTCATGGGGTTTGGAAATCACACGACACAAATCGGCCATAAAAATCACTGAACCACGTAATAAACCGATGAGCACAAGGTCTTTGTCACTATTGGCATAGTGTGCATCGATTTGAGCACCAAGCTCTTTGACTTTAGCTTGAATTTCTTCAGCGGAAATCATTACGCTCATTTGAACGGTCATGGGTAGATACCTAAAAAGTAAAAATAGCAAAATAAAAAAGGTGTTGACCTGCAACACCTGAATACACTGTAATTTTAATACATCCCTACTGCAGATGCACCTGTTTTGCATGCTGTAAATGTAATCATTTCTTTGCTGCCTGCGAATCCCTGCGCAGGATGAAAGTACAGGTCAGCAACATGGCAGAGACGATCAGCCAGCGATGGCGGTGCTGGGTTTTAGTTGTCTGAGCGGGTACATCGTGCTTTGACATAGACAGCTTCTCCGTAGACATAGGTCACTGCAATATTACGGTCATCGCCGAGCATGGTCAGTGCAAAAAATGCATCTTCAATATTTTTTGCTCTGCTTTGGCGTAACTGCTGTAAAGCGGTGGCATTTAGATCCAGCACCACAAAGTCCGCCTCCTTGCCGATATTAAAGTTCCCCAAACGATCGTCCAGACTTAAGGCTTTAGCACCGCCTAAGGTGGCATGATACAAGGCTTCAAAAGCAGAGAGTTTTTCTCCCTGCAATTGCTGCACTTTGTAGGCTTCATTTAAGGTCTGTAGCTGGTTAAACGAGGTGCCTGCCCCGATGTCGGTACCCAGACCAACTTTCACCTGCTTGTCCCACGCTTTCTTTAATGGGAATAAACCACTGCCCAGAAACAGGTTTGAGGTCGGACAAAAGGCAATCGCTGAATTGGTCTGCTGCATGCAATCCCACTCCTGCTCTTCCAGGTGTACACAATGTGCAAACACTGATTTTGCACCGGTTAAACCATAGTGATGATAGACATCCAGGTAGCCTTTACGTTCCGGAAATAACTCTTTGACCCAGGCAATTTCATTTTTATTTTCACTTAAATGGGTATGTACATAGACATCTGGATATTCGGCTTTGAGCTGACCTGCTTTTTCAAGTTGTTCATTGGTGGACGTCGGGGCAAAGCGAGGGGTAATGGCATACAGGTTACGGCCCTGCCCATGCCATTTTTCAATCAGCGCTTTAGAATCGGTATAAGCGCTTTCTGCTGTATCTGTCAGCGCTTCCGGTGCATGTCGGTCCATCAAGATTTTACCGGCGATCAGACGCATATTTCTGCGGCTCGCCGCTGTAAACAAAGCATCTACTGATTCAGGATGTACGGTACAGAAGACCAGTGCCGTGGTGGTGCCATTTTTAAGCAATTCCTTCACAAAAAATTCGGCGATTTTTTCGCTATAGGCTGTATCTGCAAACTGGATTTCTGTTGGAAAAGTATAGGTATTTAACCATTCCAGCAGTTGTTCGCCATAGGCCCCGACCATCTCGGTTTGCGGGAAATGAATATGGGTATCGATCAATCCCGGCACAATCAGCTGTTCAGGATAATGGGCGACCTGGATATTTTCAGCTAGATGTTTCTGCCCTTCATCCCAGCTGCCAAACCATTGAATCTTGCCATCTTGCATGATGATCAGACCATCTTCTACATAGCGCACCTGGTCATCAATCTCATGTGCCTGGGCAACTGTATGCTGGATATCAAGGAAACGACCGCGGACTGCCGTTGTTGCAATCTGAGAAGACATGTTAAAACCTGTGCTTTTAATTTTTTCAATAGATTGTAACCCACTTCAGTGGATTTATAACGTGATCATGCTGACTTCATTTGCCTGAGTTAAGTCGAAGCTGTGGTAAGGCAGTCGAGCAATAAAAAAAGTCCGCTCATGATTGAACGGACTTTTGTGACGCTAAAGATGATCGTCTATACAGTTATTAGAGCGTGGTTTGGTTATGTTTTTTACTGTGGCGAATCGACAGGATCGCCGTGATCGTCAAGACAATCACAATAAAGCTCAGTGAAATCCAGATTGGCATATGGAATACATCCAGCATCAGCATTTTAAAGCCGATAAAGACCAGAATAATCCCGAGGCCATAGGGCAGATAATGCATTTTTGATGCGGCACCCGATAACAGGAAGAACATCGCGCGCAGACCCAAAATCGCCATCAGGTTAGCAGTCAGTACAATGAAGGGATCGGTGGTCACAGCGAAAATTGCCGGAATAGAATCGACCGCAAAGATCACATCCGAGGCTTCGACCAGAATCAAAACCAGGAATAACGGCGTTGCCCACAGTAAACCATCTTTACGGATAAAGAATTTGTCAGCTTCAAGTTGCGGGGTAATCCGCATACGTTTACGCAGCCATTTCAGAATCGCCATATCTTCAATATTGCTTTCTTCTTCATCCTGACCACGCAGGAATTTAAAGCCGGTATACACCAGAAAGGCACCGAAGATATATAAAATCCATGAGAATTCCTGAACGAACCAGGCGCCAATAAAAATAAAGATGGTTCTGAGGACAATCGCACCGAGTACACCGTAGAGCAGCAATTTACGTTGCAGCGCGGGTGGAATGGCGAAAGCAGCGAAGATCATCAGCCAGACAAAGACGTTATCAATTGCCAGGGATTTTTCCAGCAGATAACCGGCGAAGTATTCCATGACCTTGGCATTGGCAATTGCAGTACCTGCGGTCTGCTCCAGATAGAGCCATAAACCGCCACCAAATAAGGTCGCGACACTGACCCAGGCAATACTCCAGTAGGCCGCAGTCCGGACTTTTACTTCCTGGCCTTGTTTTTGTTTGAAGCCTAAAAAATCAATAAACAGCATCACCAGAACGATGCCAAAAAAAGCCAGATACAGCCACAGCGTACCAATTGTTTCCATGTGAATCCTCCACATCTGACAATCGGCCATAAAAAAACCTTGACCTGTTGTCAGATGAAAAACATCTATACCAACATGATCAAGGTCTTGCCTACATCTTACTGTTACACTTCTCATTCAAAGTGTTGCAGTAAAATGCTCAGATACCGACTTTTTGCAAAGTGTAATGACGATATTCTGACACGTTGAACAATCTGAACCACAATTGCTAAACGTTTGGAGGAGGCTACTCCCCTTGTTCAAACGAAATTCTGTTTGAGCCAATGCTCAATATGCAGAAGCATGACAGATTTTTATTAAGACTACAATTTCATTTACAAAAATGCATGATTCAAGCTATTTTTTGGGCAATAAAATCCGGACGGCGAATTAAATATAACGTGATGAGAAAACCCAGACTGGCCAAGATGGCCCCGAGCCAGCCAATACTGTGCAAGCCGATCTGTGCCGTTGCGATCCCACCGAGTAAAGCACCAGCACCAATTCCAATATTATACAGGCCAGAATAAATCGCCATGGCCACGTCGGTGGCATCGGAGGCCAGATTTAAGGTCTTGGCTTGCAAGGCCAGACTGAAACCAATAATACTGATGCCCCAGAGTAAAGCCAGGGTATTTAACTGCAAGACATTGCTGGACAACGGCAGCAATAATAGCAACGAGATAGCCAGTCCAAGTGTGAACAGTGGAATAGTAAGTTTGGGAAAATGCGGTGCAAAACGGCCAAATAGATAAGAGCCGATTAAACCCGCCCCACCATAGACCAGCAATAAAGTCGTGGTCTGTACAGAACTGAGCTGGGCAATATTCAGTGAAAATGGCTCGATATAACTATAGGCGGTGAATTGTGCACTAATCACAATGACCGTCAGGGCAAATACCAGCATCAGGCTTGGACGTTTTAACAAGGTTTTCAAGCTGCTGAGTGAACCTGAATTGACACTCGGTAATAAGGGCAAGGTTTTGGCCAGTAGCAGGCAGACCACGCTGGCGACGATGGCAATCAAGGCAAAACTATTGCGCCAGCCATAGGCCTCCCCGATCATGCGACCAAAGGGAATTCCCAGAACCATGGCCATGGCAGTGCCTGTGGCCAATAAACCCAAGGCTTGAAATTCTTTGCCTGCTGGTGCGACACGTACTGCAAGCGAAGCGGTAATTGACCAAAACAGCGCGTGCGCTACTGCAATCCCGATCCGGCTAAATACCAGAACACTGAAACTCCAGGCAAAATAAGACAGCACATGACTGGAAATGAAGACCGCAAATAAAACCATCAACAAGAAACGTCGTTCAATGTTTTTGGTCAGTAGCATCATCGGTAAAGACAATAAAGCCACGACCCAGGCATAAATGGTCAGCATCAACCCGACCTGAGTCGCCGACATGTCAAAACTTGCACCAATATCACTGAGTAAGGCCACGGGAATAAATTCGGTGGTGTTGAAAATAAAGGCGGCACTGGCTAACGCAATTACGCAGATCCATTGACGTCTTACCGAGGAGCTAAAAGAAGGGCTGGACATAAATATCTGGCTTAAACAACAGACAGGCAGTTTAAACCTGTTCATTGCACGGTGATATCAGGAAAGAGCACAGATTCACAATCGTTTAAAGAAATCGAACAATATGCGACTGAAAAATATGTCAGTCTGGATTAAAAATACGGAGTTTAGAGGATGTTGATTGAGCATCAGCAACAAGGCAGTCAAGGTCAATGGTTTGTCGAGCCAAATGAAAAGCGTCTGGCCGAAATGAGTTATTTCTGGAAAGATGAGGATCGACTGGTGATTGAACATACCTGGGTCGATGACAGTTTGCGTGGACAGCATGTCGGACATTATCTGGTCGAAGCAGCAGTCAAGTTTGCCCGTGAGCAAGGGGTCAAGATTATTCCGGAATGCCCTTTTGCTCAATCGGTATTTGAGCGTGATCCTAATTTCAGCGATGTGTTAAGCAGTTAAAAATGAAAATAAAGGTGGAGATCTATGCAGATTCAATATCAAGATTCAAAACGCGGTGGTGTATTTTTTATGGAAGATCAAGGTCGACGTCTGGCCGAGATTACCTATCAATGGCGGGAAGCCTCGGTGATTATTGCAGATCATACCTGGGTCGATCATTCCTTGCGTGGTCAGGGCGTTGCCCGAAAAATGCTGGATGTGCTGGTCGATTTTGCCCGTGAAAAAAGTTTAACCATCATTCCGCAATGTTCCTATGTGGATGTGATGTTTAAGCGTGACCAAAGTTTATCTGATGTCGCGGCCTCTTCTACTTAATCATTTAGATCGATTTGCCAAGAGCAAAACGGCCTAATGAGCTTTCAATACAAGCTGATAAGTAGTGCGGTGATATGCCCTATTTTTCACTCCAGCTACAAATAAAAAAAAGTCCGCCAAGCGGACTTTTTACTTTCCCGCATTAATTGAGTTCGATCATCACTTTCAAGGCCTTTTCATCGGCTGCATGCTTGAACACATCATAAGCTTTTTCAAATTCATTAAATTTAAAGTGATGGGTCGCCAGTTTTTCCAGCGGTAATTTACCGGAACAGCAGGTTTTGAGCAGCATAGCAGTGGTATTGGCATTGACCAGTCCGGTGGTGATGGTCAGGTTTTTAATCCAGAGTTTATTCAGTTCAAAATTAACTGATTTGCCATGTACGCCGACATTGGCAATATGTCCACCCTCTTTGACTACATGCTGGCAGATATTCCAGGTCGCCTCCAGACCAACCGCTTCAATGGCACAATCGACCCCTCGCCCATCCGTCAGCTCCAGCACACGTTGTATGGCATCTTCTTTCGCGGAGTTAATGCTATGTGTCGCTCCCACTGTTTTGGCGAACTCGAGTCGGTTGTCATCGACATCGACCATGATAATGTTGGCCGGTGAATAGAATTGAGCGGTCAGCAGGCAGCTCATGCCGATCGGGCCGGCACCGACAATCACCACATTGTCTCCGGGTTTGACATCGCCATATTGCACACCAATTTCATGTGATGTCGGCAAGATATCCGATAAAAACACAGCGACATCTTCATTTAACCCTTCAGGTAAATGATAGAGTGAGGTATCCGCAAACGGCGTGCGTACATATTCGGCATGAGTACCATCAATCATATAGCCCATGATCCAGCCGCCTTCATTGCGACAATGTGCATACAGCTGTTTCTGACAGTTTTCACAGGTTCCACAGCGGCTGACACAGGAAATAATCACCCGGTCGCCTTTTTTGAAGTTTTGAACGGCAGAACCGACTTCTTCTACAATGCCAATGCCTTCATGGCCTAAAATACGGCCATTAAAACTGCCCTGTTTGCGTGTGGCTTGCTGTTCAATTTCCGGGTTTTTACCTTTCCAGATCCCGAGGTCTGTACCACAAATAGTGACTTTAGTGAGTTTGATAACCGCATCGCTGGGATGCAAAATAGTGGGAATGGGACGGTCTTCAAACCGGATGTCGTTTTCGCCGTAATAGACCATGGCTTTCATTATTGTCATGACACATCTCCTGAAGGAGTGAGGAATGAGAATGACCTGATTCTGATCTGGCTGTCAGGTCTATAAATACCTGTGTTCTTCTCGATTGTGCCTTGAGTGATGTGCTGCTGCAATCTATCTCGCCTTCAGATTGCAACAAAACATCATGCGTAATGACTGATGAGTGATCGGCATTTTAGGCCAATTTGACATCATGCAATGCGAAGGTCAAAACCGCCATTCTCTCTTTTTGCTAAAACAATTGCCCTAAAAAAAGAAGCCCGCATCGCGGGCTTCTTTTTTCACATACTTATCCACGCATCTATTTTATGCGTTTAAAGCACTGATCAATTTCTGATGCAAACCACCAAAACCGCCATTTGACATGATCACCACCGCATCGCCCTCACCTGCCTCTGCTACCACGGTCTGAATGATGTCATCCAGTGTGCGTGCAATTTTGGCTTTATTTGGCGCAGCATTAATGACCGGTTGCAGATCCCAGTCCAGTCCTTCCGGTTGATACCAGATTACTGCATCGGCCAGACGTGCTGAATGAGCCAGACCCTCTTTATGACTGCCCATACGCATGGTATTGGAGCGTGGTTCAATAATTGCCCAGAGTTTGCGTTCACCCAGACGTTTGTGCGCGCCCTCCAAGGTCGTATCAATCGCTGTCGGATGATGGGCGAAATCATCATAAACCTCAATACCACGGACTGTGCCTAACAGTTCCATACGGCGTTTTACCCCACCGAAATTAGATAAAGCTTCACAGGCGGTTTCAATCGAGACGCCGACATGCTCGGCAGCGGCAATCGTCGCGAGCGCATTGGCCACCGAATGCTGTCCGGTCATGCTCCACTGCACTTCACCTTTCACCACACCGTGTTGCAAGACTTTAAAGTGAGAACCATCTGTCGATAACTGTTCGGCATACAGTTCAGATTTTTCGTTGGCATCCAGACTGGTGCGCACCACCGGTGTCCAGCAACCCTGCTCTAGTACTTCATCGATATTGCTTTCAGTAATCGGCGCAATGATGCGGCCTTCGCTAGGAATGGTACGAACTAAATGATGGAACTGCTTTTGAATCGCGGCCAGATCATCAAAGATATCGGCATGGTCAAATTCAAGGTTATTTAAAATCGCCGTTTTTGGATGGTAATGCACAAACTTGGAACGCTTGTCGAAGAAAGCCGAATCGTATTCATCCGCCTCGACACAGAAATATTTGCCGCCACCGAGACGTGCACTCTCACTAAAACCCAGTGGCACACCACCAATCAGGAAGCCTGGCTCTAAACCGGCTTGATCCAGCACCCAGGCCAGCATGGTTGTGGTGGTGGTTTTGCCATGTGTACCCGCAACCCCCAATACATGTTTGCCTTGCAGAACATGATCTGCCAGAAACTGCGGGCCTGAAATATAGGGCAAGCCTTCATTCAGCATATATTCTACTGCATCAATACCACGCTTCATGGCATTGCCGACAATGATCAGGTCCGGATGTGGCTGCAAGTGACTACGCTCATAACCCTGCATCAAGCTGATGCCTGCATTTTCAAGTTGGGTCGACATCGGTGGATAGACGTTCAAATCTGAACCTGTCACCTTGTGGCCCAGGTCGCGTGCAAGGAGCGCCAGCGATCCCATAAAAGTGCCACAAATACCCAAAATATGCAGATGCATCTACTTCACTCCGTTCCTGTCTGACCCATCACCTTATATTGGTGCGGTTATCATGATTTATTCAATTTGCAAGCAACGATAGCAAGGCTTACACGGAAAAGATAGTCAAAGTTCAAGCATTGCTGCGGGAATTTTTAAATCCTGTTTCACGGATAAATTCAGAGAAAATTTCAAATTTAGAGAATATCTTTTTGCAAAATAAATCGTAGAATAAACCCGATCTTTTTGCAGAGTACATGCCGATGTTACCGGCTTTATTTCTTCTGGTAATTGCCAATTGCTTTATGACCTTGGCATGGTATGGGCATTTAAAATTTTTACCGCATGATGCGCCGTTGTGGCAGGCAATTTTATTCAGCTGGATGATTGCCCTGTTTGAATATAGCCTGATGATTCCGGCCACCCGATTACTGGCACAGCAGGGACTGGCCGTGGGGCAAATGAAAATCACTCAGGAAGTGGTGACCTTGCTGGTCTTTGTGCCTTTTATGATTTTCATGTTTAAGCAGCCCTTTAAACTGGATTATCTCTGGGCAGCCTTGTGTCTGTGCGGATGTGTGTATTTTGTCTTCAGAACTTCCTGATCGAAAGCTTTGCAGACTACAGGCCTATTTTTATTCCAGTTTTTAATATTCTGCCAAAAAAATAAGAAAAATCGAACCTTGCTTTGACCGTTAAATTTTATGAAGCTGAAAAATCAGTCTATAATAAGCACCTCCTATTAAAGCTTGGCTCTCTCGTCGAGATTTATTTTTTGTTACTTTAATCTCTGGAAAATTTGCAATGAATGCGGCTGCTGCACAAGATGCTCCTCTAGTAGGAATTATCATGGGTTCTCAATCAGATTGGGCAACTCTCGAACATACTGCCAACATGCTCAAGCAGCTTGGTGTCCCATTTGAAGCTGAAGTCGTTTCTGCACACCGTACTCCTGACCGTTTATTTGAATATGCTGAACAGGCGCGTGATCGTGGCATTCAGGTGATTATTGCCGGTGCTGGTGGTGCTGCGCATTTGCCGGGCATGTGTGCGGCAAAGACTGATCTTCCAGTCTTGGGTGTGCCAGTCAAATCATCCATTTTAAACGGCGTCGATTCTTTGCTTTCAATTGTACAAATGCCAGCAGGTATTGCGGTGGGTACGCTTGCGATTGGCCCTGCCGGTGCAACCAATGCAGCCATTATGGCAGCGCAAATTTTAGGTCTGACCCGCCCTGATATCGCGAAAAATGTTGCAGATTTCCGTGCGGCACAAACAGATAAAGTGGCAAGCAATAACATTCCTGGTCAAAACTAAAACCAAGCTTCATACGGGACAGACATCATGGATAAAACCATCGGTATTTTTGGCGGCGGTCAGCTCGGGCGCATGATGGCGCAAGCGGCATTGCCATTGAATATTCAATGTACTTTCTTTGAAGCAAGTACGGATTGCCCTTCTGCGACACTCGGTCAAGTGATTTCCAGCAAGGCCGAAAATGGTCTACAGGATTTTATTGACAGTGCTGATGTATTCAGTCTGGAATTTGAAAATACCCCGCTTGCAGATGTGGATGTGCTGGTGAAAAATAAAGACCTGCATCCACCACGCCAAGCCTTGGCAATTGCACAGCATCGTCTGTCTGAAAAAGCCCTGTTTGATACGCTCGACATTCCTGTTGCGCCGTATAAAGCAGTGACTGCACTTGAAGGTTTACAGGCTGCTGTGGCTGAACTGGGCTTACCAATCGTATTAAAAACCTCTCGCGGTGGTTACGATGGTAAGGGTCAATTTGTCCTGCGGAGTGCTGATCAAATTGAGCAGGCTTGGGCGGAACTTGGCCCTGCCGGTGAACTGATTGCAGAAAGCTTTGTGACGTTCTCACGTGAAGTGTCGATCATTGCGGTACGTGGTCAAAATGGTGATGTAAAAACCTGGCCCCTGGCTGAAAATCATCATCACAATGGCATCCTGTCGCACTCGATTGTGCCTGCACCGAACAGTGCAGACTTGCAGCCGGTCGCACAGGACTACATTACTCGCCTGCTCAATCATCTGAACTATGTGGGCGTCTTGACCCTTGAGCTGTTTGTGACAGACAAAGGCTTATATGCAAACGAGATGGCACCACGTGTGCATAACTCAGGGCACTGGTCGATTGAAGGTGCAGTCTGCTCACAGTTCGAAAACCATATTCGTGCGGTGGCCGGTCTGCCACTGGGTTCAACGGAAGTGATTCGTCCAAGCGTACTGGTGAATATCATCGGACAGCATCCAAAATCTGCAGATGTTCTGGCTTTAGAAGGTGCGCATTTGCATCTGTATAACAAGTCAGAGCGTGAAGGTCGTAAGATTGGTCACATTACCCTGATGCCAACCGACAGTACTCAGCTGACGACTTTATGCCGTCAACTGGCGAAGATTTTACCGAATCCACTGGCATTGAGCGAAGATATGACCATTTAAGCGCTATCTTGCTGATAAAAAAAGCGATCACTTCGGTGGTCGCTTTTTTATTTATCCAGATTCAGGCATGATTGCGCCTCTTCGAAAATGCCTGCCATTTATCGGATCATGATATTTTTCAATTGATTGTAAAATAAACAATTGCGTATACATAAAAGAGTCTAAATGAAGATTCACAGACCACAGAGAAATACTTTGAATTTAAAATATTAAATTTAAAACAGTCTTTGAATTTAAAGTTTAAATGAATTCAAAATATAAATTTAAATTCAAACCGCTACTTTGAATTCAAAGTTTAAATTTAAAAATAAATCAAGCCACCCTGTTTTTAATTCACAAAATAAAACCTTGATAAATATCTGATTAATCCTGTTTATGTTAAGTTATCCACAAAGAAGGTTTTGAATTTAAAGGTTGTTTCCTGGATTTTAAATTTAAATTCAAACAGCGCCGCTGCTTTTGAATTTAAAAACAAGTTGTGGATAAGTTATTTAAATTTAAAACTACAAAATGAATTCAAAAGTGCAGAAATTATGAATTTAAATTTACCTATTTGAGCTTTAATTTTTAGATTGAGCTGCTATGTTAGGAACATAATTCAAAATCTAAATATTCAAGGGTCTTATGCAACGTTTTGCGCTTGTGGTTGGTTCTTTATTCTTGGCTGTTTCTCAGGCAAATGCCGAGCTGATTATTAATGGTCAGCGTGTCGACACGACTACTTTGCCTTCAGCGGCCAGCAGCCCGTCAAATTTCCCTGCCCAGAATAATTTTCAAAACTGTTTGGCGAATTTACGTAGTCAGGCTGTAGCAAAAGGTGTTAGTGCAGGCAGCTATGACCGTTATACGCAAAATTTAACGCCTGATTATTCCGTAATTGAACGTTTAAACTATCAACCGGAATTTTCTACCCCGATTTGGGACTATTTGTCTGGTTTGGTCGATGAAGAGCGGGTTCAGCTCGGCCGGCAAAAATTACAGCAACATCGCGAAGTCTTAAATCGTGTTTCCGCAGCCTATGGCGTGCCTGCAGAAACGATTGTCGCGGTATGGGGTGTAGAAAGTAATTTTGGTGATATTTCCGGTCGCTATCCTTTATTGCAGGCTCTGGGAACATTGAGCTGTGAAGGGCGACGCCAGAGTTATTTCCGTGGTGAGTTTTTTACCACGATGAAACTGTTACAGCGCGGTGATGTACGAGAGGATCAGCTGAAAGGTTCATGGGCTGGAGCTTTTGGTCATACCCAGTTTATGCCATCGACCTATGATGAGCTTGCGGTCGATTTTGATGGCGATGGCCGCCGTGATCTGGTCAGTAGTATTCCGGATGCTTTGGCATCAACCGCCAACTTTTTAAGCAAGCGTGGTTGGCAGACCGGACAGCCTTGGGGCTTTGAAGTAAAAATCCCGCAAGGCATGTCAATCTCAAATGAAGGCCGTCGCAATAAAAAATCACTGAATAGCTGGATTAGCCGTGGTGTAGTGCGTGCCGATGGTTCCCCTTTAATTCAAGGGAATTTATCAGCATCTTCTCAAGCTGGCTTGCTTGCGCCTGCCGGCCCAAATGGCCCGGTGTTCCTGGTCTTTAGAAACTTTGATGCCATTTATAGCTATAATGCAGCAGAAAGTTATGCCTTGGCGATTGCGCATTTATCTGATCGTTTACAGGGTAAAGGGAGCTTCAGCACATCTTGGCCAACCGATGACGCGGGTACTTCGCGTTCAGAACGTCGCGAGATTCAGCAATTTTTACTAAATCGTGGCTATGACATTGGTGCGGTGGATGGTCTGATCGGTGATAAAACCCGTCAGGCGATTCGTCAGGAACAGCAGCGTTTAGGCTTGAGTCCGACCGGCCGCGCCGGCCAGCAGATTCTGCGTGCGTTCCGTAATGAAAATGCCAAACTGATGATGCAATAAGTAAGATTGAAAATGAAAAAGGTCTGTATAAATGCAGACCTTTTTTTATAACTTTAGATTGCTCTGGTCGGGTTTAAACAGCAGTAATGGTTCCCAGAACACGGTAGCCTAAAGCACCGGTCACCGCTGGCAGGTTACCATTGAGTTGCTTGATAAAACGCATCGCCAGCCAGGCAAAGGCGGTGGCTTCTACCCAGGTCGGACTGAGGCCCAAATCAGCCGTGGTTTGTATGCTCCATTCATGTTTGCGTAAGCGCCAGCGCAGTTGCTCAAGTAAATAAGAATTATAAGCGCCACCACCACACACGAAAACTTGTCCAGTATCCATGCCAGAACGATAAATGGCTTTTTTAATGGCACGAGTAGTGAGCTTTAATAAGGTCGCCTGCACATTTTCCGGGGTATCTTCCAGTTCATCGTATTGCAGGTCATTGCGCCAGTCGGCAATCTGTTCATCCAGCCATTCCAGGTTAAAGTCTTCACGGCCGGTACTTTTAGGCGGTTCTTTAGAGAAAAATTCGTGTGACTGTAAACGATCCAGCAGGCTGCGAATCGGCGTACCATAAGCGGCCCAATTGCCATTTTCATCATAAGGCTGGCCGGTATAACGCGCGCACCAGGCATCCATCAGAATATTGGCCGGCCCTGTATCAAAGCCATAAACATCATCAGGCTTTCCGGCAGGTAACAGGCTGACATTAGCAATCCCGCCCAGATTTAAAATTACCCGGTGAATGCTGTCATGCTGGAAAATATCCTGATGAAAGGCAGGAACCAATGGCGCACCTTGACCGCCCGCCGCCAAATCACGACGACGGAAATCTGAAATCACCGGAATCTGGGTGATTTCGGTAATAATATTGGGGTCACCAATTTGCAGGGTAAAACCATGCTCAGGGCGATGGCGGATGGTCTGACCATGTGAGCCAATGGCTTTAATTTTAGATTTATCTAACTGGTTGTTTTCAATCAGTTGGTTGATACCATGACCAATCATTTCTGCCAAGGCCACATCGGCCTTGCCCATACGGTCAATTTCATTGTCATCGGGCAAAGTCAGTGCCATTAGCTCATGCCGGAGGTCAGGATCGAATGCCAAAGTGAGTGTGGCATGAAGCTGTAAAGGATCAAAAGAAGCAGCAACAATATCGACACCATCCATGCTTGTGCCGGTCATTACCCCAATATAGATCGCTGTCATGGTTATTCTTAAGCCTGCAATATGCTGAAAAAGTGTTAGTATATCGCACAAATTGAGTAACTGATGTATTGGATTTTGTGATGTCAAATTTCCTGCCGGCTGAAGAACAACTTGCCCTCATTCAACGAGGCACCCATGAAATTATTTCTGAAGAAGACCTTCTTAAGAAATTAAAAAAGAATCGTCCATTAAAAATTAAAGCAGGTTTTGACCCAACTGCGCCTGACCTGCACTTAGGTCATACGGTTCTCATCAACAAGTTAAAAGTATTTCAGGATTTGGGCCACGAAGTATTCTTCCTGATCGGTGACTACACGGCGATGATCGGTGATCCAACAGGTAAAAGTGCTACACGTCCACCATTATCACGTGAACAAGTTTTAGAAAATGCAAAAACCTATCAAGAACAAGTGTTTAAAATTCTTGATCCAAACAAAACCAAAGTTGTATTTAACTCGGAATGGTTTGCACAAAAAACCGCGGCTGATTTAATTCAATTGGCATCACAGCAAACTGTGGCGCGTATGTTGGAGCGTGACGACTTTACCAAGCGTTATAACAGTCAACAGCCGATCGCGATTCACGAATTCTTGTATCCATTGGTACAAGGTTATGATTCGGTGGCTTTAGAAGCGGACGTAGAGTTGGGCGGTACAGACCAGACCTTTAACCTGTTGATGGGTCGTACGCTACAAGGTCGTTATGATCAGGAAGCACAAGTGTGTATTACGGTGCCTATTCTTGAAGGTTTAGATGGCGTGAATAAAATGTCTAAATCTTTAGGCAACTATATTGGTGTATTTGATGCGCCAGGTGCGATGTATCAAAAAGTGCTTTCAATGCCGGATGCATTGATTGAGCGTTATTTTGATCTGCTCAGCTTTAAATCAATTGAAGAAATTCAGCAGTTGCTAAAAGAAATTGCTGAAGGCCGTAATCCTCAAGAGGTGAAAAAGATTCTTGCGCTGGAGCTGGTTGAGCGTTTCCACGGAAGTGACGCTGCTGCGCATGCACATAAAGGTGCGGGTAATATCATTACTGAGGGTGAATTACCGGAAGGTACGCCAGAAGTGACTATTTCACGTGGTGAGTTTGGTGGTGAAATCTTTATTACTTCAATTTTACGTGAAGCAGGTTTGACCAAGAATGCGGCCCAAGCCAAAGATGCTTTAGGTCGTGGCGCGGTGAAAGTGGATTGGCACACTGTAGATAGTTCTTATTCGGTTAAGGAAAATCTGACCTTGATCGTTCAGGCCAGCAAAAAAGCGATTGCGAAAGTTACTTTTACCGATTAAAAAATTGATAAGTTATTGAAATAAAAGCAGGCTTCGGTCTGCTTTTTTATTGATGTTCTATATTCATAAAGCAAATAAGCAACTTCAAAAAAAACCCTATAAAAACAAGAGTTAAATTTTCCCAAATTGCTTGCTTTTCGGGTTTATTATCTATAGGATTTATTCATCTAGAGAATTGGTTCAAAGCATCTAGAGGGTGATAATAAGACAACTCCACAATTTATAAGGTCTCTTCCCCAAGAGACTCTTTTTTAAGCTTTAAAGTGAATAACTATAATAATGACATAATGGATCGGGTAAAGATTCAATTCTAAGGAGGAGATTTTGGGAGAGATCTCTTCCTTTTTTATTTGTAGCGATTTCATTCTGAACCTTTAAAATCGCAGGTATTATTTTCTTGGAGAGGGCATTCCACCTAGAATTCATCCTCTAATTAAGTGTTGTTTTGCTAGCTAAAGGGTGGCTGACTATATTGGTTCGCAAAAGACAGCACAATATAAAAAGAAAGCAGAGGGGGTTCGATGTATCGCTATCCAACAGAAAATATTTTTGATGAAGACATTGATTGTATTTTAAGTTTCTTATTTGAATATCAGTCTGCCGAACAAAAACAGCAACGTTATATCCCTGTCTATAACTTATTTATGCAGCTTGATCTGGCTGCGAATTACTATCTATTTTCCCTGATTGAAGAGCGTTTACCGCGACGTGCAAAACTATTTTTTGTTGCTGAAGACTATCAGGGCAAAAAAGACATAATTATAGAAGTCATGCAATACTGGCTTGGGCAGCGCAAGCAGGAAAAGTAACTGAATAGAATTAACCTGCTGATATGTTCTATCTCTATATAGATAAGCAAGCTTGTGCGGCCTTATACCCAAACACCAAAATCATTGAATAACATCTTTATAGCCTAAGATACCGATACGCTTTTATAAGAAGTTTCACTAAAAAAGTGCGAATGAACTACCAAGCCGAAAGGAGAGAATCGTTGGTTTCGCTAATATGTCATGATTTGGTTTTGTTTCTGGGGGTTGAACGAGATAAAAAGCATTATTTAAGGATAAACAGCAAAAATTACTACTCTAGCTATTATTTTGATCGCTTTTAAGTCTAATTAAATTTTGGCTTATAAAAATAAAATGATGTGTTTAGTGCATTTATTGCATAAAAACGCTTAAAAATTAGATAAAAAAGCGATTTTTTAGGATTTTTTGTAGAAAAAAAAGACATACGTGAAAAATATAGTGAATAGGGGGTTGCAATGATTCTGAAATCCTCTAGAATGCACCCATACCGACGAGATAGACGGAAACGAACGAAGCAAATTGCTGAGTTGTTAAGTATATCGAAGTCCAGCTTCTGGCACTGACGAGGTGTTAGAAAGATCATTAAGAGATTATGAAGAACAACTTGTGTGGATTTTTACTGGTTGATCGATCGAAATTATTTTCATTGATTGATGGTAGAAATGACTCGAAGTTTATTTGAGAAATATTTGTCAGAAAATTGATGAGCCAAGATTGGTAGCCTTTAAGCTACTACTGATTTTAAACTGAAGAGTTTGATCATGGCTCAGATTGAACGCTGGCGGCAGGCTTAACACATGCAAGTCGAGCGGGGAAAAGTAGCTTGCTACTTTACCTA
>NZ_PHRG01000001.1 GCF_002803605.1 Acinetobacter pseudolwoffii | reverse complement strand
GAAATTTGAGAGGATCTGCTCCTAGTACGAGAGGACCAGAGTGGACGAACCTCTGGTGTACCGGTTGTGACGCCAGTCGCATCGCCGGGTAGCTATGTTCGGAAGGGATAACCGCTGAAAGCATCTAAGCGGGAAGCCTACCTCAAGATAAGATTTCCCTAGGACTTTATGTCCTCTAAAGAGCCGTTGAAGACTACGACGTTGATAGGTTGGATGTGGAAGCATAGTGATATGTGAAGCTGACCAATACTAATTGCTCGTGAGGCTTGACTATACAACACCCAAACAGTTGTTGTATAAAGCTCGATTGATTCGATATTAAGCAAAACAACTTGATTTAGTGATCAAGCTAGTTAAACTAAACAAACTTAATTCAACACAAATATTCTGTTAATAACTCATTTGGAAAAAGCATTGGCATACACTGAAAAGTGACGAAATAAGACCAAGGCAAGTATCCATAAACAGTTGTGCTGGCGACAATAGCAAGAGTGAACCACCTGATCCCTTCCCGAACTCAGAAGTGAAACCTCTTTGCGCTGATGGTAGTGTGGGGTTACCCATGTGAGAGTAAGTCATCGCCAGCTCATTATTCGAAACACCCCCTGCATAAGCAGGGGGTGTTTTTTTGTGCGCGGAATTTATAGCAAAATTAAAAAGTAAAAATAATATTCTGAATTTACTCAAAACACCCCTTAGCGAAATCGTTAATGGGTATTTTTTGTTCTTGTAAATCAAATATTTGAGAATTATTAATTTGGGAAATATAAGAATTTGAAAGCCAGTTCGTATGTTTTTTGGTAAAACTGTGTTATAAAAATTAAAACGGCATAAAAATTGCTTATAGAACAAGATTTTTAATTAAGGGGGTTATAATGAGATTATCAGTGGGCTTAAAAATTGCGAACTCGCTGTCATTAACTCCACAATTGCAGCAAGCAATTCGGCTATTACAATTATCGAGTCTGGAACTGGAACAAGAAGTTCAACTGCAACTTGATAGTAACCCTCTATTAGAAAAAGTTGAAGAACAGATTACCCTTGAACGCTTATCGACACTTGAATCAAATAATGAACACAAAGATCTAACTAATGAACTCAATGTGGATCACCTTCCCGATGACCTACCTGTAGATACCGATTGGGATGATGTCTATACTCATCAACCTACCAGCTTAGGTGCGGCTGAATTCGAAGAGCGCGAAGACAATCGTCAAGGGCATCAGAGCTTACAGGAATATATGCTTGAGCAAATTAACCTATTAAATTTTTCACAGGTTGATAAATTAATCGCTTATTGCATTGTCGATTCCCTGGATGACAAAGGCTTTTTAGATGCTGAGCTGACTGAAATTACTGCATCGGTACAACATCTTCTATCCTTGATGGGGAGTGAGGAGGAAATTGAAGATGATGAAGTTGCGGTCGTATTAAAGCATATTCAGCGTTTAGATCCGGTGGGTGTAGGGTCTAGAAGTTTGGCAGAATGTCTGTTGGTTCAGCTTGATCATTTACCTGCCTCAACGCCTTACCGAAATGATGCAATCAAGCTTCTACAACATTATGAATTACTGATTAGTAATGAACTTCCTAAACTGATTAAACAAACCGGGCTAAATCCAGAGCAGTTACGCTGTGCGGTAGATTTATTAAAAACTCTGAAACCTCACCCGGGCTTGGAATTTGAAAATAAAGAATCGGATTATCAGGTGCCAGATGTTGTGGTCATGAAAAAGAATAACGCTTGGCATGTCAATTTAAATCCGGATGTACTGCCAAAATTACGCGTCAATCCTTTCTATGCCAAAATGATTCGTCGTGCAGATCAAAGTGACGATAATCAATATTTACGTAACCAGATGCTAGAAGCAAAAAATTTCATTAAAAGCGTTGATGAGCGGCATAAAACATTATTAAAAGTGGCAACCTGTATTGTCGAACATCAGAAAATGTTCTTGGAAATTGGCGCTGAAGGGATGAAACCTTTGGTTTTAAGAGATATTGCCGAAGAAGTAGAATTGCATGAATCGACCGTATCGCGTGTGACCACCAATAAATATATGCTGACACCGCGTGGTTTATTTGAATTAAAATATTTCTTCTCGAGTCATGTGGGCACGACTTCAGGTGGAGAGGCTTCATCTACTGCCATTCGTGCCAAGATCAAAAAACTGGTTTCTGAAGAAAATGCCCGTAAGCCTTTGTCTGATAATGCAATCGCCAATATATTGAAAAATGAAGGGATTGATGTGGCAAGACGGACGGTGGCGAAATATCGTGAATCGTTACATATTCCTTCATCTTCTGAGCGAAAGGTCTTGATCTAAAATTTAAAATCTGGCTATTCTAAAGATTCATTATGACAGCATAATGAATCTTTTTTCTTTTGAGGAACAGTGAAAATGATTTGAATCAGTGCTTAAAATACGATTTTTGAGTTATAAGTTGCTGTATTTAAATTATTTTATATTGTGACTCTTCTAATCCTAACGAAGGTGAGGGATAGAACTATGCAAATAACAATTCGTGGACATCATTTATCTATTACGCCAGCAATTGAAGAACGTATAAAAACCAAATTTTCACAAATGACCAAGCATCTTGATCAGGTGAATAGTATGCAAGTGAAACTCTCTAAAGATCATCAAATTGATAAACGCTCCAGAAAAGGCAGTAGTAATCATATCGCAGAAGCGATTATCCGATTGCCGGGCATCGAGTTTTTTGCCCATGCCACAGCAGATGATATGTATACTTCCATTAAACTTCTGACAGAAAAATTAAAACGCCAGATCGATCGATATCGGGAAATACATTTACAGCAGCATGCTTTGGCTTTGTAAAGGACAAATGATGAAAAAGAGGTTTTAAAAGCCTCTTTTTTTTATATATATAATGTATGGATCCATGAATTATTTTTGCTATTTATAGTAAAATGGCTCGTTTTACACCCTTAGTCCTATAAGAGGTCTTGTGATGAATAATGAACAGCTCGCTGAAATTTTAGAAGCCGCTTTTCCCGAGGCGGATGTTGCTGTGAGTGGTCAGGGCGGAAAATTTGATCTCCGTATTGTGGATGATCAATTTGAAGGTAAGCGTCCAGTTGCACGTCAACAAGCTGTTTATGCTCCTCTCAATGCCCATATTGCCAGTGGTGCAGTTCACGCAGTGACAATTCGAGCAATGACAAAAGAAGAATGGCGCAAAGCAAGCTTATTTGGAGCTTAATAAATTAATGGATAAATTTTTAATTCAGGGCGGTATCAAGCTCGAAGGTGAAGTGCGTATTTCTGGTGCTAAGAATGCCGCGCTTCCATTATTAGCAGCAATGATTCTTGCCGATACGCCAATTACGCTCAAAAATGTTCCTGATCTGAAAGATGTGAATACATTGGTGAAGCTAATTGCCGGTCTTGGGATCACCATGACTTATGAAGGTGATACCGTTACTGCGGATACCTCGACATTAGATAACCAGTTTGCACCATATGAGCTCGTGAAAACCATGCGTGCTTCTATTTTAGTGCTTGGCCCTTTATTGGCGCGCTATGGCAGTGCAAAAGTGTCTTTGCCGGGTGGTTGTGCAATTGGTTCACGTCCTGTTGATCAGCATTTAAAAGCGTTGGAAGCTTTGGGTGCAGAGATTGAAGTTGAAGCAGGCTATGTGCATGCCAAAGTCGATGGCCGTCTTAAAGGTGGCGAAGTCGTTTTCGATATGGTGACTGTCGGTGGTACAGAAAATATTCTGATGGCTGCAGTCTTGGCCGATGGTGTGACCACAATTCGCAATGCAGCACGTGAGCCTGAAATCACTGATCTTGCGCAAATGCTGATCAAGATGGGGGCCAAAATTGAAGGTTTGGATACCGATACGTTAATCGTGACTGGTGTTGAAAGTCTGCATGGCTGTGAATATGCAGTGGTGGCTGACCGGATTGAAACGGGTTCATATCTGGCGGCGGCTGCAATCACAGGTGGTCGTATCAAAACCACACACACAGATCCATCCCTCATGGAAGCTGTGCTGGATAAATTTGAAGAAATGGGCGCAGAAGTCACTCGTGGCGACGACTGGATTGAGTTAGATATGCTGGGTAAACGTCCGAAAGCCGTAAGCTTCCAGACCTTGCCACATCCAGAATTTCCAACTGATATGCAAGCCCAGATCATGGCTGTAAATGCCATTGCTGCAGGCTTTGCGACAATTTCAGAAACGATTTTTGAAAACCGTTTTATGCATGTTCCTGAGTTGGCCCGTATGGGGGCAAACATTCAGGTCGAAGGTAATGATGCTGTCGTAACTGGGGTAGAAAAACTTTCTGCCGCACCCGTAATGGCAACAGATTTACGTGCTTCTTTCTCTTTGGTACTGGCAGCACTTGCCGCTGAAGGTGAAACACTGATTGACCGTATTTATCACATTGACCGCGGTTATGAAAATGTAGAAGCAAAGTTACAAAGTTTAGGTGCCCAAATTAAGCGAGTAAATTAATGAGCGATATGAGAAACGATGATCCAAACTTTGACGTAATGGGCAATTTTGATCATGGTTTAACTTTGGCATTAAGTAAGGGTCGTATCTTAAAAGAAACATTGCCACTGCTTGAAACAGCAGGGATTAATTTACTGGAAGATCCGGATAAATCACGTAAACTGATTTTCCCCACTACGCATAAACAGGTTCGTATTTTAATTTTACGTGCTTCTGATGTGCCGACTTATGTAGAAAATGGTGCAGCCGATATTGGTGTAGCGGGTAAAGATGTATTGATGGAACATGGTGCGCAAAACGTCTATGAACCATTAGACCTGAAAATTGCGGTTTGTAAATTGATGACAGCCGGTAAAGTCGGGATGCAGCGTCCTAAAGGTCGTTTGAAAATTGCGACCAAGTATGTGAATTTAACCCGGCAATACTATGCCAGCTTGGGCGAGCAAGTCGATGTGATCAAGCTGTATGGTTCAATGGAACTTGCACCATTGGTCGGTCTGGGCGATTACATTGTCGATGTGGTCGATACTGGTAATACCTTACGTGCCAATGGTTTAGAGCCACTTGAAGAAATCTGTAAAGTCTCTTCACGTTTAATCGTCAATAAAGCCAGCTTCAAACGTAAGCAAGCCTTGTTAAATCCGATTCTGGCTCAGCTTGAAAAAGCAGTCGAAGAACGCGAAAAGGCAAAACAGGCTTAAAATTGATTGCTTAAGAAACCGCCCAATCTGGGCGGTTTCTTATTTCTCTGCATGTCAAATTCTATTTAAATCCTTTCATCAATTTTACCCAAAGCTATTTTCAATAAAACTCATAGAGCTAGAGCACTATGTCTGCCGACAAAAGCCTAGAAAACAGGTAAACTAAAGCCTTCGAATTCAAACCTGATGGGTAAATTGATGCGACGTTTATCGACCCAAGATCAAAACTTCAAGCAAGCATTTGCTGACTTGTTGGCTTTTGAGACTGTGAATGATCCTGAACTTTTAAAAACTGTAGATCAAATTATTGCTGATGTTCGTCAGCATGGTGATGCACATGTTCTTAAACTCACTCAACAGTTCGATCGACATCCGGCGCATCAATTTTCAGAGTTAGAACTGACACAAGAGCAGCTCAAAGCTGCCTTTGACGGTTTAACCACAGAAGTTCGTGAAGCACTGGAATTAGCTGCCAATCGTGTGCGCGAATTCCACCAGGCCCAAAAACAAGATGGCTGGACCTATGTCGATGCTTTGGGGAATACGCTCGGTCAGAAAGTGACTCCACTGGATCGTGTCGGGATTTATGTGCCGGGTGGTCTGGCATCTTATCCATCTTCAGTTTTAATGAATGCCGTACCTGCACATGTGGCGGGTGTCCCTGAAATTATTATGGTGGTGCCTGCCCCGAATGGTGAACTCAATCCATTGGTATTGGCTGCTGCATATTTGGCTGGCGTAACACGTGTCTTTACGATTGGTGGTGCACAAGCCGTTGCAGCACTCGCATATGGTACAGAAACCGTCCCACCTGTCGATAAAATTACCGGACCAGGTAACCGGTTTGTGGCTGCAGCAAAACGTGCGGTGTTTGGTCAGGTCGGTATCGATATGATTGCAGGCCCTTCTGAGATTCTGGTCTATGCCGAAGGCGAGAATAACGCTGAATGGTTGGCGATGGACTTATTGTCACAGGCTGAACATGACACTGTGGCACAAGCCGTTTTCATTACACCTGATGAAGCACTTTTAGATGCTGTTGAAAAGTGGATTGAAAAACACTTAGAAGCATTACCGAAAGCTGAGATTGCACGTACTTCAATTGAGAACCGCGGTGCTTTGGTATTGGTAAAAGACCGTGCTGAAGGTGCTGAGCTGATTAACCAAGTGGCGCCAGAACATCTCATGCTATGTTTAGATGAAGCACAAGAGATGGCAGAAGATATTCGCCATGCAGGCGCGATTTTCATGGGTCGTTACACCCCTGAAGCGATTGGTGATTATTGTGCCGGGCCAAACCATGTCTTGCCAACTTCAGGTACAGCACGTTTTTCATCACCGCTGGGGGTTTATGATTTCCAGAAGCGATCAAGCCTGATCATGTGTTCACAAGAGGGTGTTAAAACCTTGGCGAAAACAGCAGATAGTTTGGCACAGCAGGAAAATCTGGATGCGCATGCGAGATCGGCGCGTTATCGTTACCAGTAATTAAAAATATAAAACCTCTCCCTAACTCTCTCCTACTAAGGAGAGGGGAAATATTATAAAGAATGAATATTCCTCTCTCTGAATGAGCTTTAAGCATTGTTTTAAAGTGAATGTAAGAGAGGTTAGGAGAGGGAACTTTGAGAATTTAAAAATGAATATCACCACAGAACAAATGCGTTTTTGGAGTCCTGACGTACGTGAATTAGAACCGTATACGCCGGGTGAACAGCCAAAAATCCAGAATATTTTAAAACTGAATACCAATGAAAATCCGTATCCGCCATCGCCTAAAGTGGTTGCGGCAGTGCAGCAGGTATTGGCCAATTCAGCTGACGTTTTGCGCCTTTATCCAGATCCAGACGCATCTGAACTTAAACAGGCGATTGCGAAACAGCAACATGTGCCTGTAGAGACGGTTTTTGTCGGGAATGGTTCGGATGAAGTTTTAGCGCACATTTTCAAAGCATTCTTTGTTCAAGAACAGCCATTGCTTTATCCAGACATCACCTATAGTTTCTATCCGGTATATAGTCAGTTCTTTGGGGTAAAAACCAAAATTTTACCACTCAATGATGACTTTGAAATTGTGGTAGATGATTATAAACAGGCCAATGGCGGTATCATTATCACCAATCCGAATGCGCCAACCAGTATTGATCTTGGCTTGGGTGCGATTGAAGAAATTCTGCAAGCCAATCCAGATTCAGTGGTGGTGATTGATGAAGCCTATGTCGACTTTGGCGCTGAATCGGCAGTCAAGCTGGTTGAGAAATACGAAAACTTAGTGGTATGTCAAACTACATCGAAGTCGCGTTCTCTTGCAGGATTACGTGTGGGTTTTGCCATTGCTCAGCCACATTTAATTGCAGCACTTGAAGCAGTCAAAAATAGTTTCAACTCTTATCCGATGGATCGTTTTGCCATTGCGGCAGCGGTGGCTTCTTTTGAAGATCAGGAATACTTTGAGGCACAAAATCAGAAAGTCATTGCCAGTCGTGAAAAGTTGGTAGCCCAGTTGAATGAGCTTGGTTTTAAGGTATTACCTTCGAGTGCAAACTTTATTTTTGCCAGATTCGTATCTAAAGATGCAGGTGAGCTCGCGAGTGAGTTACGTGAGCGTGGTATTATCGTGCGTTATTTCAACAAACCTCGTATTAATCAATTCTTGCGTATTACGATTGGTACAGATGAGCAAAATCAGCGTTTAGTAGATACGCTAAAAAATGAGATTTTGTGTAATTAAAATCCTTTCTAGCCTCCCGTTTTAAAGGGAGGCATTCTCACCTTTATTAAAGGTGAGAAGCATTGCTGCGCAAGGGGGAGATTTGTAGTAAAAAGCGAATCTTAAAATTCACTTTTTATTTATTCAGGCTGATACCAGGTATTTAACAGATCAAGCATCGCTGAAACCTTATCAAAGCATTCTTGATATTCCGCATCACAATCTGAAGAAATGGTAATACCACCACCGGCCCATAAAGAAATATCTTCCTGATACTTTTGAATCGAGCGAATCAGAATATTCCAGGAGCCAGTGCCATCGAAATTGAAATAGCCCATAGAACCACAGTAAGCACCACGTGGTGCACCCTCAAGTTCTTCAATAATCTGCATGGCCCGAATTTTGGGTGCGCCTGTAATCGAGCCACCTGGAAGAGCAGACATGAGTACTTCAAAAGGATTGATATCTGCTTTTAAAGTCGCTTTAACTTCACTGACCATATGATGAACTTGATTGAAGCTTTCAATACTAAATAATTTCGGTGTTTTGACCGAGCCTGTTTCGGCATAAACACTTAAATCATTACGTAATAAATCCACAATCATGACATTTTCTGCCTGATCTTTTTCTGAGGCTTTTAGGGTCTGTCTGGATTGTTCATCGAGCACTGGATCAGTAAAACGGGGCATTGTGCCTTTAATCGGTTTGGTAATAATTTTTCGCTTCGTTTCAAAATCAATGAACAACTCGGGTGAGCAGCTTAATAATTCAAAATCACCAATACGCAAATAACCCGCATAAGGCGCTTCGGTTAATGTCCAGAAGGCTTGGGCGGTTGCTAAGAGGGAACCTTGTGCGCGACCATTAAATTCTTGTGTCAGATTAATCTGATAGCAGTCACCTGCAATAATATAATCCTGAATTTTCTGAAATGCCTTGCTGTAGACCGTTTTGGTCCAGCGTGAAGTACAAGGGCTTATTAACTGAAACGTCGGACGAATTTTATTTTGATTAAGTAAGTTCTGAATATAATCGAAGATCTGCTCTGCCTGTGGATCATCACTATAGAACATCCATCCCTCAGAGCTTAGTTTAATATAGGAAGAAAATTGACCGATAAATAAACCAGGTTGAGAGCGGTCCGGATACTGAATATATTGCTGAGCCGCATAATCATAGCCAATAAAACCGACATAACCTCCATGAAATCCATTCTTGTGAGGATTTCTTAATGCATCAATTTCTAAACTAAACTCAGATGATCTGGGTTGATATTGTTCAATTTCCACTCTTTGAAACGACTGAATATGTGATTGCTGCACAATAAAATATTCTTGAGCACAGCAGGCAATAAAAGGCTGACCATTATTATTTAAATACACCAGATGCCCCAATGTCTTTAATGCGGATAATACATCTGCAACCAGAGGTGATTTAAATTTTAAGGGGCGATGATAGAGAGCTTCGGTCATTCAGTTAAGCAGAGTTCAATATGACTCGCTATTTTATATCAAGAAGACAGGAAAATATTTTTAAATCATCAAATACCGTTTATCGGTAAGCATTGGATTGCGACCAACAACAGTTGATCAAATGATTGCTCGGAGATAACTTAGTTCTGCAAGCAAATTACTCAAGGAAAGATGTTTTGCGTTGTCAGAAAATAAAAAATACAGCGTGAACATTGAGTGATTCACAACCAAAAAAAATACTACTCTTGGGAGAGTAAACAATGAAAAAATTCACAAAATTAGTTCTGGCGACTTCAGTTGCATTTAGTGCCAATGCGATGGCGATGCAAGCTATGGATGAAGCATCTCTAAGCGAAACAACGGGTCAAAGCGGCATTACTATCGGGATCGGTATTTCAAAAATCGCTATTGAAAAGTTATTTATTCATGATAATGACGGTTTAGCTGTTGATAAAGGTGGGACAGGTACGGCAGGTGCAATCGTTATTCGCGGTACGACTGATGTAGCTCCTGATGCCGCTGCTCTTGCTAATCCGACTACTGCAACTCATGGTGTAGTAATTGGTGCTAACTATGATGATGGTGGTGCTTACTTACTTCAATCTCGTAATCTTGCTGACTTGGTGATTGATTCAGATGCTGGTGCAGGGGGGGCTAATCCTTTCATTAATATTGCAGCACAAGTATCAGGTCTTGATATCAAGATCGGTCGAATTGGTGTAACTGCATCTGGCGTAAAAGGTGTAGGTGATAATGTAGATACAATTCGTCGAGGTGGAGGTGCGGTTATAAATGATATCCTCAGTGGTTTAGAAGTTAAAACAGGTGTGATGGATGCAAATATCCAATTAGGTGCCGCACCTCAAGGTGCGATGATCAAACTGAATACTAAAATGGTTGGTGGCCTAGAAATTAAAAATCTAGGTATTCTGGATAATTCAACTAAAGGTGTAACTGTGGGACTTTCAGGTACAACTCCAGTAACTACACGTGAATCTGGTGAGATCTTCATTGAAAGTATTAAAATTGCAGATTCGAAGTCTAATGATTTAACGATTAGCCAAAACATTTCAGTATTTAATGATGCTTATGTAGGCACATCTAATACTGTGGGTAAAGCAGCACATATTCGTATTGTAAGTAATGATACGGGTGCTAAAGATCAATACATTCAAGGTATTCATTTAGGTAATCGTAACGCAACTTCATCAATTGGCGATATGGAAGTTCAAGGTTTGCAAACTTTCTACTCTCCAGCTCCGCTTACTTATACAAAAGGTGCAATCATTACCATTTCTGGCCACTAACATTTACTTTATAAAAGCGCGTGTTTACACGCGCTTTTTTTATGACTGAATCATTTATCCAAAAAATAAAAAAAATGCTGTATTTTTTTGAAAAAGAAGGTATCTTTCTAGTTACAAGGAAGTAGAGTGAATGCTCTATAAAAAGAAAAATAGGCGTATCATGCCCATTATAAGAAAAGTTAATAATTATGTTAGAGATCGCGTTGGGCTCGGCATTGATGTATTACGCTGCCAAAGAAGCTCTGGATATCAAAAAACAGCCAAATGGCGCTGTGCACTATACTGAAGTTCTTGATTCAAGAAATGACTCTTTTGTGCGTATGCACCGTGAAGCTGTACAAGTAAAGCCTGCACTTCTGGATCAATTTCAGGGCATTGTACGTCAAGCCTATGACTATAGTTGTGGTTCAGCCGCCCTTACCACCCTACTCAATGGTTATATCGGTACACAGCTAGATGAACAGCAAGTCATGAATGGACTGATGAAATTCGGCGAAACCGATAAAATTATTGAACGCCGCAGTTTCTCTTTACTTGATATGAAGCGCTTTGTCTCGGCTTTAGGGCTAGAAAGCGGAGGCTATCGAGGAGAGTTCAAAGATTTAGTTAATCAAGATCAGCCTGCTATTGTTCCAATTTCTTATGCCGGATTCAAACATTTCGTAGTTTATAAAGGCTATAGAAATGGCCGGGTGTATGTCGCAGATCCCGCACTTGGTAACATCAGTTTTGACGAGCGGCGTTTTCAGGATGTTTGGGAAAATAATACATTATTCCTGATTAATGTCCCTGAACAATATCGTAAAAACTTTCTGGCATTGAAAGAAGCCGACATGCGCCATGTGGAAGATGCCACGATTAATCGTTATGCCTTGGTCGACATGCAGTATCCACAGTTCTATATGGATAAAATTGCCGATAAAGCCTCCACGATCCGTATGGACCGTAATCGTAATATAGAATCAGAAAAATTTGGAGAATATCAATATAATTTCCTGAGATTGTATTACAAGAATAAATAAAACGAAAAATAGTAATAAAAATTAAAATGGTGAAATGGATATGAACAGTAAATGGATGAACAAGACGTTCTTGGCACTGAGCATTCAAATGGTAATGGGCGTTGCATTTGCTGCAGAAGAGCCGACACTGGGTGAATACGAAACGGTTGATGAGGAAGTTGTTGTTGAAACTGCTGTACCTGTACAGGCCCAGACTGAGCAAGTGGAAACACAGGCTGCACAAGAGCCGGAACTCGGTGGATATGAAACAGCTGAAGAAGCAGTGAGTGAAACTGCCGCACCGGTAGAGGCTCAGACTAAACAAGTAGCAGATGCATCCCAAGCTTTACAGAAACAGGAAGGTGATGCTACCCAGGCAGCTAATCTGGAAGAAGTATTTACTTCAAATGAACGTCAGTACTCACTCATTAAAAAAGGTGATATTTCATCATATTACGATATCGATTATACCTACTATCGTGACACTCAACTTGATATCGAAATGGCTCAGGGTCAACTATATCAACTTCGTGTACAAGAGAATGCCACGCATAGTTTGACCAATACTTTCACATTCCAATATGGGGTGAAAGATAACCTGACCTTAACTGCATCCTTGCCTTTAGTGGCCAAGACCGACTTGTTAAAAGATACTTCGACTGCCGGACTAGGTGATATCAGTGTTGGGGCACGCTGGGAACCATTTCCATTAAAAGCTGGCCGTTTACCTTTAATTTTATTTGGTAATTTATCAACAAAAACAGGCGACAGTCCTTATGAAATCAATGCAGCGACAGATTTGGCAGCAGGGAAGGGCTATTACTCAGCAGGAGTGGGTGCCAGTACACGTAAATATATTGATCCGGTGGTGCTGTTTGCCTCCGTTTCTGCAAACTATGGTTTTAAAGAATCAGGCCTGAACCAGCGTCGCGGTTATCGCATTATTGAAGAGTTTGAACCGGGGATTAGTGGGGGTTTTGCATTCGGTTTCGCATACTCATTTAACTATGACGTTTCGATGACCATGTCCTATCAGCAAAGCTTTAATACGGGAGCTGAGTTTAGCTATAACACAGGAGAAAGCTACTCTGCCGCGGATCAGACCAGTTCCACCTTGGCAATTTCATTAGGGGTGCGAGTCTCTCCCGAAACGATTGTGAATGGTACCGTCGGCTTAGGGCTGACCGAAGATGCGCCTGATGTTTCGTTGGGATTGTCATTCCCGCTTGATATTTTAGGTTTTGGTAAAAAAATCAGTTAATAGGGGTGTCGTATGAAAAACATTCGACTTAGCCCGTTATTAACAGGAATTATTCTTGCGGGCTGTTCAAGTTATACCTTTGCACAATTGGGAACCAACCTTTCGGTTGATTTACGTGCATTGTCCATGGGGAATGCCGTTACGGCGGATCCCCCGGGAGTCAATGCCATTCACTTTAACCCGGCTGCTCTAACTAAAATTGATGGTTTGCAAACCGAACAGCAGATTATTGTGGCGAATTTTGATATCCAGCGGGAGTTTACAGTGCCGGCTGGATATAACGTATTTGGCTATTCTGATGACCCTATCGTCTGTAATGATGGACCGGAAGTTTCATCTGATTTATGTACTGATTTTAAAGGGCCGGTCAGTGGTGATGTGGAATATGTCAGCCTGTATGTCCCTTTTCTGAAAAAGATGGTGGATTTAGGCGAAGGTCTCCCTTTGGCTGCGCCCACCATGGGGATTGCTTATAACCCGCCTGGTTCTAAAGCGACCTATGCAACAGCGGTATATGCGCCTTTAGTCGCTGGTTTCGGTCATGAAGATGGTAATCCGGCAAACTTTATGGGCCAGCAAGTTGCTTTGGAGCGGATTACTTACCTGTCTCCATCGATTGGTTATGAGGTCAATGACCAACTGTCCATTGGTGCTTCTGTCGGAATGTCCTATCAAGCCATTGGGATGAAAACAGATTTACGTTTCCCGAATGAGCTGATCGGGATGTTGCGTATGATCGATGAAGTTGTCTGTACACCATTTAAAGAAAATTCTGACATTATTACCGATATTCTGTTGCTGGGGATCTGTAATGCGGATGAGGGAATGAACCCATTTGGCAAGTTTGGTCAGATGCAACTGGAGCTTGAACAGAATTTAAGTCCAAGCTATAACCTCGGGATATTGTGGGAGCCACGCGAAGATTTCAGTTTTGGTATGGTCTATCAAAGTGCGGCAAAAATGCGCTTAAAAGGTAAATATCATATTGATAATGCCAAAGCACCACAGGAAATGATCAAGGGTTTAATGACTTCACCGACGGGTCAGATTCTGGCAGCAATTCTTGGGTTTCCTAACTATATACCATCGAGTGAATCGGGTCTGGTGTCGATGGATTTTGAATATCCGGCGCATTTTCAGGCAGGTATCAAATATAAAGTCATGCCAGATTTGCAGGTAAATTTTGATATTGGCTGGACAGACTACAAGGTTTGGGATGAGTTTAAATTCGAGTTTGACCGTACCATTTCAGCCTTAAAAATTGCCAAAATCTTGTCTGCTAATGTCACTGATTCTACGTTGGCTTTGCCGATGGGATTCGAATCGCCGTGGAATTTCGGAATCGGGATGGAGTATTCCGCCACCGACCGTTTGAAACTTCGCGCAGGTTATGAGCCACGAACCAGCGCTATTCCAAAAAATAAGCGCAATACGATGGTTCCTATTAATGGTGCACAGCTATTTGGATTAGGTGTGGGTTATCGTTTTGATGCAGATACTGATTTGGATCTCTCGATTGGTTTCTTGCGCAGTAAAGATCAAATTCCAGCAAATACCAGTAGTTTAGCTAACCAGACCGGCGTGAATAACCTGTTATTAAACCCATATGCAGGTTTAAACGTGAAAACAGATACCAAGATTACCATTTTAGGTTTGAACTATCGCACTCGTTGGTAAGGAAGAAATGATCAAGACAGAAAAAATTGGATTGAAAGTGGTACTGGCATTAAGTCTGGTACCCTTATCTTTTTATACAAGCGCCAGAGAATTTATTACCATTATTGGTCCAGATGGGCGACCATTAGTCGTGCCACGTAATCATAACCCACAGAAAAAAACAGAAGAAAAATCTCTAGCATCGAAAAAAATAGCAGTTGCAGTGGTTCAGTCACCTCCTGTAAAGCAAAACTTAGAAACAGTATCAGCCCTAGAAAATAGACCAGCAGAACTTAAGTCAGACCATAATCTGGTTGTACAACCAGTACAACCAGTACAACCAGTACAACCAGTACAACCAGTACAACCAGTACAACCAGTACAACCAGTACAACCAGTACAACCAGTACAACCAGTACAACCGCAGATTGTGAAAGAACTGACAGAATCTAAGCCATTAATAAGATCTGAAACCCAATTGACTCAAATGCCTAAGGCCATGACACCCGCTTCAAGCCCGATGCTACAGAAAACCGGATTCAGTCAGATTGAAGGCGTGGACTATGTGGACAGTGAATATCTTGAGAATAAAGAATTTAATCTAGAAGGCAGGAAACGTTTCTACAGTATGCCCGAGGGCGTGGTAGATAAAAATATCGGCTCTACCCGAATCCAGACCATTGAGCGTGAAAAAGGGCTTGGTCAATCAGTATTAAAATCCTTGTTTAAAACGCCTACACTGGATACAGGTCCAGTGGTACTGGCACAAAGTTATTACCGTATTTCACAAGCTGAAACTAGAGAGAGTTTGGGGAAACAGTGCTTTAATGACAAAAAAATCAAAAAAGCCAAACAGATCAGCCTTAAAAAAGAAGTCAATTTATGGCCTCGTGCGCCTTTGAAAGCAGATGAGTTTGATTTTGAAGTCGTGCAATTACAGTCTGATATCAAGAATATTCAGATTAACTCTTATGCTTCACGCCAAAAAAATCCTACTTATTATTGGCCTTTTGTGGTCTTTTTAGACAATAGAGGCTGTGTTATGGAAGGAGCGGGTGGTTTTAAAAACCAGGAAGGACAAGCAAATATTATTCAACATGAGCGTATTGAAGGCATTATTCAGATCCCTGCGCAAAGTGAGTATGTGTTATTGACGCCTTTAGCCTCAGCAATCGATGTTGAAGACAAGATGCTCACTAATTATGGACAACTAAAATTAGTCGCCATTCGATAAGGACTATTCGAGTATAACAAGATGAAAAATAAAATATTATATCCATTTGCTTTAACTACACTTTTGGCTGCACTCGCAGGATGTGGTGGGGAGAGTGCCAATGTGATTCCAGAAAAAAATAATGAAGCCACGACCAATGGAACCTGTACAGCAGGGACAGATAATTGTGTGGAATGGGGGCTTGAATATCCGCTGGATGGCTTGAATTTTAATTGTAGTGGCGATAAAGAAAATACCTTCATTACTCTATTTGATAGTAATGCTGGCGTGGCATCCGGAACCTGTCAAAAGACGGATGAGGTTGAATTTTATATTCAGAGTTTTAGTTCAAGCAAAATTACTCTCGGCAAACTTAAGCTGAGCGATTATGCCACCTTTAGTACCCAGACTCAGCTCCCACGTTTAAGTGTGGTCGATATTGCAAAAGGAATTACTGGACGTCAGGTAAATAACTTAGATCAGAATGATCCTACAGTTCAGGTTGCCATGCGTCTGGTGAAAATTCTGCAAGCTCTGGCGATACAAGAAGGCCGTATTGTGAATCCAACGGATGTGCAGCCTTTGTATATTACCGAAGAAATGCGTAAAGACTTGGCTAAAGTGAGTGGAAATATCAGTCTGACGGATGCTAGCTTCGCCACAAAAATTAAGGATTTTATCGATGTTGACCAGATTTCTGATGAAGCTGCTTTTGCTACAGTGAAAAAACTGGTAACCATTGCCAATGCCGCGGTTTATCAGCCGGAATTTTCACTATTTTCAACCTCTGGTGTGATTGGTAGCATCCAGTCGGGTTCAGATGGACTGGTGGGATGCAATAAAACACCTTGTGATATTAAAGATCAGACTACCAAACATCTATTTGGTCATTTTATGCTAATCACAGACCGTCAGGGTTATACCTTTGGCAGTGGCCTGCAATGGCGTGATAGCCAGTTAAAACTGCCCGCAAAAAATCTATCTTCACTGGGTGGAATTAATGCTGAACTCATTCGTAATGTGAAACCTGCACAAATGACGGCCGATCCGCAAAGTTCATGGATTCATCCTACCAGCAAAACGATTAATGCACCTTATCGTTTAAATGTCGCAAATAACGCTACGCCACTTGAACTGTATCGGGGTAGTTTGCTGAATGATTATGTAATTGCGGGTAAAGAAGCTTTCTATAAGATGGTCACTGGAAAAACACAGCTGGATGCATCTGATCAAGCCAGTTTAGGGGCATGGCGTCTGGATGCGGATGGTGATCAATATAATGGAAGTGTTGATTTATATAAAATTTTTCCAATCAGCTATCTGGATCGTGCGGTATTTAAAACAGAGCAGAATGTAGCCAGTGGGGAGAAGTATATCTTCCCGATGTATGCCAATCTGGAGTTTAAGTTTAGTGATACGACGGTCAGTCCAGTCACTTTGGGGATTGTGATTGATAGTAATGGTGATGTGCGAACCAATATGCAATCTGAGAATAATCTTGCGACCGACCTAGCAACAGGCTGTGAGGGCGATGTGCTTGATAACAATTTATTATTGAATGGCGTACAGCAATACCGACTTGGAACTTTAGGCCGTGCATTTGTTCGTGATAAATCGGTTTCGATGCGTCTGATTTTGGCCAATGTAAAATTAGGGGATTTGAATGGTGCATTGGTTGGGGTCGACTCACGCATCCAGTCTTCACCAAATTCAAATGATTCGATTGTGATTGGCGGTGCTCTGCTGAATTTGTCCAATGTACTGGATACTGCTGCCGGTCAGAATGGGCGGGTCACCTTCCTGAATTCGGTCGGAGACGGCGTGCAATGGGCCAATACCTATGCCAGTTTCCAGAAAATTTATAACAATAATAATGAGGATGAAACGCCTGACGATATTGGTCTGGCCAAACGAAGCGGTGGGTCTGTTGAGTTTAAACTTGCAGATTGTTATCGCGTCAAAGCTAAAGCATAATGTCCCATAAATAAAAAAATCCCATCTGCGTATGGGATTTTTTTATGCGCGCTCAATCTATTGGATTTAACCGGTATGATCCAGACGCGAACCTAAGGTTTCTAAATGCATCGGGAAAATATTATTTTTACGGTCTGCAAAATAATGTCTTAGTGTATGTTCTACACTTGGGAAAGCCAGCTCGGTCCACGGAATATCTGCTTCATCGAATAAACGTGCTTCGATGGTTTCCTCACCAGCACCAAATTTTCCATCAATCAGATTGGCTTTGAACAGCACATAAATCTGGCCAATACGCGGAATGTTATACATACAGTACAACTGCTCAATCTCCACTTCGGCTTCAGCTTCTTCACGGGTTTCCCGTGCAGCACCTTGCTCCATGGTTTCAAACAGTTCCATATAGCCGGCAGGTAAAGTCCATAAACCGTAACGCGGTTCAATGGCGCGGCGGCACAGCAGGACTTTATTGTCCCAGAGTACCAGCGCGCCACAAATGACTTTTGGATTAATATAATGAATAGAGCCACATGAATTACACACGCTGCGGATTTGTTGGTCGCCCAAAGGAATTTTTTCGGTCGTTTTATGTCCACAATTCACACAGAAGTTCATATTCATCATCAATGATAAAAGTAAGCTCAGGATAACTGAAAAATCAAAATTTGGCATCATTTCTATCCCGCTGAATCAAAAATCAGCTATGATGAAATTATGATCATGGCTAGGGCTGAAAGAATGGATGCGCGTGAGTTGACACAAAAGTTGCAGCAACGATTACGCTTTTCCAGGCGTATTCGATCTGCGCATGCTGCCGTGTTGATTGCGATCACCGATGAAGCTGATCCCAAAGTATTGCTGACCCGCCGTTCGGCCTATTTGAATAATCATGCCGGAGAGGTTTCGTTTCCGGGTGGCAAGCGCGATCCACAAGATACCAGCAATATTGTCGTGGCTTTAAGAGAAGCCTATGAGGAAACGGCATTAAATCCCTTTGATGTGCAGCTGATGGGGGACTTGCCCATGCAGAAAGCCCGTAATGGCATGCTGGTTAAGCCGATTGTGGGGCTGATTCCGCCGCAAGTGCAGCTGATTCCGCAACCAACGGAAATCGACCGGATTTTCTTTGCCTCATTGCAACATTTGCTTGAAGCCACGCCCACACCTTATGAAGTCCGCTTTGCCCAGCAATCTTTATATTTTCCAAGTATGCGGGTAGAAAATGAAGTGGTCTGGGGATTGACGGCACGTATGCTGATTTCTTTGTTCCAGTATGGATTGGATTATAAAAAAGACTGGCCATTCCTGCTCAATTCACCAAGTTTTAAACGCTCCAAATTTTTTTAACCATTGAACAGGATTTTATCAATGTTGTATAAATTTCAGGGACACATTCCCACCGCGACACATCAGCCTTGGGATGGTTGGGTGGCACCGACGGCAACCGTGATTGGACAGGTGGAACTCGGACGACAAGTCAGTGTCTGGTTTGGCGCGGTGGTAAGAGCAGATAACAGTAAAATCAAATTGGGTGACTTTAGCAATGTGCAGGAAAATGCCGTGCTGCATACTGATGCCGGCATTGAAATGCAGATCGGCAATTATGTGACCATTGGGCATCAGGCCATGCTGCATGGCTGCACCATTGGTGATAATAGTCTGATCGGGATTCAGGCCGTGATTTTGAACAATGCCGTGATTGGCAAGAATTGTATTATCGGGGCCAATGCGCTGATTCCTGAAGGCAAGGTGATTCCAGACAATTCGGTGGTGATGGGCTCGCCGGGTAAAGTGGTGAAAACCCTGGATGAAGACAGCATTCAAAAACTGACAATGAGCGCCATGCATTATGCTGAACATTTTCAGAAATTTCAGGACTTAGAAGAAGTGCAACTCTAAAGCACGATTCGATTACCCGAAGCATAAGCCTAGATTTTCTAGGCATTTTTGTATCTGTTTCGGGAAAATCTCGCGTAGCGGATATGAGTGGAGTATCATATCCGCGTTTTTTATATTCTCTGAATTAAGGTTGTGCATGAAAGTGCTGGCATTGGAGACTGCCAACGAGCAGTGTTCCGTTTCTGTGATTGATGATACTCAAGAACTATTTTTTCAACTTGATACGCGCGCCAAGGCACAAACGCAAACAATTCTCCCGATGATTGAGCAAGGTTTGCAAGATCTTGGGCTCAGCATTGCTGATTTGACCGCGGTTGCCTTTAGTCGTGGTCCGGGTTCTTTTAGCGGGGTGCGGATTAATGCCGCAGTCACGCAGGCGCTGGCCTGGTCAAATGATGTGCCGGTGATTCCGGTGTCGACTTTACAGGCCTTGGCGCAGGCAGCTTACCGTGTACATGGTCTGACTAAAGTTTCTGCCGTGTTAGATGCACGCATGAGCGAAGTTTATATCGCGAGCTATCAACTGGATGCAGAGGGGATCATGCAGCCGGTCGATGAAGAACAATTATTAAGTTATGCCGAAGGCAGTCAGGCTGTTCGGTTTACGCCGGTGGGCTCTGGTGCTGAGCTGGTACAAACTGAAGCTTCAATGTATAAAAATGTGCATGCGACCGCACAGGATATTGCCAGCATCGCACGTGCAGCAGCACACACAGAAAACTGGGTCAGTGCAGAATTGGCGCTGCCGGTGTATTTACGTGATAACGCGTGGAAAAAAATTCCTGAACAAGGCAAAGCATAATTAATTAGGATAAAGCATGGATCTTTTACTGCTACTCAAAGCGGCAATCATGGGTATTATCGAAGGTATTACCGAATTTTTGCCGATTTCCAGTACTGGCCATTTAATTTTGGCATCAGAATTAATGAATTTCTGGACCAAGGAAAAGAGTGATGTATTCGTCATTGCCATTCAAATGGGTGCCATTGCAGCGGTAATTTATGAATATTGGGCCCGTCTTTGGGGAGCAGCAACCGGAATTGTCAGCGGTGAGCCACAGGGTCGTCGCTTAGGGATCGGCCTGATTTTGGCCTCGATTCCAATTATATTGATTGGACTGACCTTGGGGCAAACGGTCAAACAGTTTCTGTTTAATGATATTGCCATTGCCATTGGTTTGATTGTGGGTGGCCTGATCATTATCTGGATTGAAAAACATCCGCCTCAAGTTCGTGCACATGAAGTTGAAGATCTCAGTATTAAAGATGCCATCTGGATTGGTCTGATTCAGGTCTTGTCCTTGATTCCGGGAACCTCTCGTTCAGGTGCGACCATTATCGGTGCGATGTTTTTAGGTGTATCACGTAAGGCCGCGACTGAATTTTCATTCTTTCTGGGTATTCCGGTCATTATTGGTGCCGGCCTGCTGGATCTTTATCAAAGTTATGATGTGCTAAATACTACTGAAGACTGGGCCGTGATCGGGGTCGGGCTTCTGGTTTCTTTTATTTCGGCACTGTTACTCATCCGCGCGCTGGTGGCTTATGTCGCTAAACGCGACTTTATGATCTTTGCCTGGTATCGTATTGCTTCGGGTCTGCTGATTTTATTATTTGCCTATACAGGTTGGAAATTATGGTAAGCGCGATTCGCTTATATGCCGAATCTGACGATCAACAGAAAGCACAGCACTTCGGGGCTGTGCTTTCTTCTCGTGGGGTGCAGGTCGAAATTGAAACGGTTGAAAAACTCAATGCACGTTTCTTTCGTCTGAATCCTGAACTGGCCTTATGTGTGGATGAGAATGGACTTTGGCTTTGTGCCCATGGCATGAAAATGCAACCGGACTGGCAAGCCGAGACCGGACGTTTAAAACGTGCATCTTTAAAATCTGAAATGATTGCACGTGCCTGTCATTTAGCCGAGAAACCGAGCTTGATCGATGCCACCGCGGGTCTGGGACATGACAGTTTATTGATGGCGCATTTAGGTGCCCAAGTCACGCTGGTCGAACGACATCCCATATTATTTACTTTACTTGAAGATACCCATACCCGTGCACAATCTGATGCATTCCTGAGTCAAGTCGTATCACGGATTCAACTGGTCTTTTCTGATTCAGCCGATTATCTGAAGCAGCAAGCCGAGCAGCATCGAACTGTAGATGTGGTCTATCTGGATCCGATGTTCCCGCAGCGGGATCAGAACCAGCAGGCGGTTAAGAAACAGGCGCAAGTCAAAAAACAGATGCAGCTCTTGCACATGCTTTTGCCTGAAGATGGCGAAATGGATCTGGGAGATAACCTGTTGGAATTGGCGCAAAAAATTGCCAAACGTGTGGTGGTCAAACGTCCACGTCTGGCGGTGTTTTTGGCAGAAAAAGAACCTCATCATCAATGGCAGGGTGATGCCTGCCGTTTTGATGCATATTTTCAGCATGAACTTGTGGCTGAATAAGATAATTGTTTCAATATTAAGCAAGGATTTGTTGTATATTTAACAATTGGCATTGATAAAACCGTTATCAAGCATAAACTTATTCAGCACCTTAGCGAGCCACTGATCTCCTTGAAATTCTATGATCGACTTTAAACCCTCCATTAATTTTTGGCACGATTTTAAGAGCAACCAAATTGCCGGGATGTGGTTATTTCTGGGATCTCGGCGTTCATTGCAACTGGTTCGTCCATCGATCATGCAATTGGTGTTCTGGGGGATTCTGGGTGGTTGTGCCAACAGCCTATTTAGCTGGCTCAGTTCAGGCCGTATGGGAGATTTTAACTCTCAAGGTCTGATTAGTTATGCACTTTGGCCTTTTATTGCGCTGATTGTGGGTATCTTTCTGTCGCAACGGATCAATAACCTGCGTTTGATGCTGGTGCCGGCATTGTTATGGCTGGTTTTAGATACTCATATCATGCTGTTCCAGTGCCTGATTCAATATCTGGGCGATCTGGACTATCTGCCTTATATCCTCTATGACTATATTCCGACCCTGTTTGTCATGTTATTTGTCTGGCAAAGTCTGGCTGTGGTCTGGGTAATTTCACGTGAATTAAAATGGCCGTGGTGGGAACGTGCGCTGATTATGCTGGCGACCTTGTTTACCCTGGTGGTCTGGCAAATTTCAGTCAAAGATCAACCGATCTGGAAAGTCGAAGAAATTCCACCGAGCTTTGCCGAAGATGCATTTTATGCGCAGCCAATTTTGCTGAATAAAGCCCTGGAAAATATCGAATACGGTGAATTTGCCCAATCGCACTGGTATTTTATGGGCGTGGCTGGCGCAAGTTATCAGGATGTATTTCATTCTGAAATCGAGCGGATTAAAGAGCAGTTTGATACCCGTTTTGGCACTTATGGCCGTTCTATTGCTTTGGTCAATCATCCGGCGACACGTACCACCCTGCCGATTGCCTCCAAAACCAGTATGGAACTGGCATTGCGCCGTATGGGCCAGCAGATGAACCGTGAAAGTGATGTGTTATTTTTATATATGACCTCTCATGGTCTGCCAAATGTGTTTGAAATGGAAAATGCGCCGCTGGATTTGGCCCAGGTCGATCCAAAATGGTTACGTGAAACACTGGATGCAGCAGGCATTCGCTGGCGTGTGATTGTGATCTCGGCCTGTTTTTCCGGCAGCTTTGCTTCGGCCCTGCAGAATGACAATACCCTGGTGGTTACGGCTTCGGCAGCTGACCGTCAGTCTTTTGGCTGCTCCAATGAAGCGGATTATACCTATTTTGGCCGTGCATTCTTTGATGAAGCGATGCGTGAAAATAGCAGTCTGCAAGCCGCGTTCGAACAGGCCAGAGATACCGTAGCAAAATGGGAATCAGCGCAAGGCTTCGAGCCTTCAGAGCCGCAATGGGTGATTGGCAAGAATATGCAATTGATGTTGCCACAGCTGGAACAACGTTTATTTCCGCAAACCAGTACAATGACACAATCACCTTAGATCAATGTCATCAGCAGATATGCTGCAATCATAAGGAATATGCCATGGAACTCGTACAGAACAATAGAAGCTTTGAAGGTGAACAGCGGATTTATCGCTTTGATTCGAAAGTACTGAAAACATCCACCAAATTTGGTATTTATCTGCCGCCTCAAGCCCTAGAAGGTCATAGCTGTCCGGCATTGTTTTATCTGGCAGGCTTGACCTGTACCGAGGAAACCTTTGCGATTAAGGCACATGCGCAGCGTCTGGCAGCACAATTGGGCCTGATTTTAATCACACCGGATACATCGCCACGCGGTGAAGCTGTGGCAGAAGGCGATCACTGGGATATCGGTCAGGGAGCAGGTTTTTATATCAATGCCACCGAAGCGCCGTGGGCTGAACATTATCAGATGGAAAGCTTCATCGTCGATGAACTCTATGCACTGGTCACAGAAGAGTTTGTGATTCAGCCGGGCAAGATCGGCATATTCGGTCACAGTATGGGCGGACATGGTGCATTGACTCTGGCTTTTAAATATCCAGAAAAATTTAGTTCAGTTTCGGCTTTTGCACCGATCTGTGCACCAAGCCAATGTCCTTGGGGAGACAAAGCTTTCTCGAATTATCTGGGTGAAAACCGTGAAGAATGGCTCAAGCATGATGCGACTGCACTGGTTAAAGAGAAAGGGGCTTTATTCGCTGACATCCTGATTGATCAGGGTTTTTCAGACCAGTTCTATAGCCAGCTGAATCCGGCGCTGTTCCAGCAGGCCTGTGATGCCGTGAACCAGCCGCTGACCTTGCGTGAACATCAGGGTTATGATCATGGCTATTACTTTATTCAAAGTTTTATGGATGACCATCTACAGTTTCATGCGGTACAGCTTCAGCCTTAAATTTAACATTATTCATATAAAAAAGCCCTACTAGATATAAGATCATCAGGGCTTTTTATCGCTTATCTTTGCCAGTCTGCTGTTAAATCTTCCTGTCCCATGCGAATGAGATGATCCAGAACCACATTTTCCAGTTTATCGAAATCGGTAGATTCATCGCTACTTTGGATGGTCACCAGCAAGTGCTCAGTCTGAGGAATTAACATCAGCTCTGCACTCGGAAAATGAATCAGGAACTGCTGGTCTGTTTCTTCGATGGTAAACTTATGCTTCCAGTGATTGGCCAGGCGTTTGGCAAGGCGCTGCGCCTGTTGAGTCTGGATCTGGGCGGTACTTTGCATTCTTACTCCTCTAAACTTTTTATCCTTGTCAGGACTTTAAACCAAATTGAAAGGCATTCATAAGCCTTAAAGCGTTACACAGCGTTTTATTCTTGCAACATCAAGGTCACAGTAGCCGGACTGGATTTGTTATAATGAGAAAAATCCAATTTTAGCTAGCCAGGTTCTCCCATGTCCAAGCCATATTTAATTGCACCTTCAATTTTATCTGCCGATTTCGCCCGATTAGGTGAAGAAGTCGAGAACGTCTTGGCAGCAGGGGCAGATGTTGTTCATTTTGATGTGATGGATAATCATTATGTACCGAATCTGACTTTTGGTGCAGGCGTTTGTAAGGCATTGAAAAACTATGGGATCAAAGCCCCGATTGATGTGCATTTGATGGTGAAACCGGTAGATCGTATGATCGGGGATTTCCTTGAAGCAGGTGCCGATATCATTACCTTCCACCCGGAAGCATCTGACCATATTGACCGTTCTTTACAGTTGATCAAATCGGGTGGTGCAAAAGCCGGTTTAGTCTTTAACCCGGCCACACCGCTGCATTATCTGGATTATGTATTAGATAAAGTAGATCAAATTCTGTTGATGAGTGTAAACCCGGGTTTTGGTGGACAGAAATTCATTCCGATGACTTTGGATAAACTGCGTCAGGCCCGTAAACTGATCGATGCTTCAGGGCGTGATATTCAGCTGGAAGTCGATGGCGGTGTTACCCCAAGCAATATTCGTGCAATTGCCGAAGCGGGGGCGGATATGTTTGTCGCTGGATCTGCTATTTTTGGCAAGCCGGATTATAAAGCTGTAATTGATGAAATGCGTGCAGAATTAGCCAAAGTCGGTCAGGTTCAACTCTAATCGCTAAAAAGTAGTATGCACATAAATATGTGGATAACTTTATGGATAAGTGTGTAGATATCCATGTGGGTAACCATATGGATATGTTGTGTAAAATGTAATCATTTGTAGCCAGATTGATTATGCCTTAGACGAAATTTGTATAAAAAGAGCTCAAATCTGGTTCTTTTTATACCTTACAACCCCTCTTGTTTAGGGGTCGTTTATTCATCACAGGTTCATAATCATGTTAAATAAAAAGTGATCAATAGGTCTTAAAATTGTATTTCATTGTGTAATCTCTTTGCTCGTTATTTAAATTTAATGGATGTGTATAACTTGATATGCTGCACTTATTTTTGTGAAATTGTTGTTGCTCAATTTGCCTGATCATAGGGGCTATTTCTGAATGATCATTTTGAATATCTACCATAATAACAGCAGCGACAAATGTCTTGAAGATTTGAGTAAGATCAGGTTAAGTTGCATCTCTAAGAGTCATGTTTTGTAAAAATAATCAGGTGTGCGTAATCTGGTTTTATAAAATTTTTTATAGGTAGGAGGAACGACCTCCCTTGTCTATTTCATGCTGAAATGCACAGGAAAAATCGTCAGGACGGCCTGATTCTTAGATAAAAGAGGAGGGCTGCATGGCCTGGATTGCACTTATATTCGCAGGTGTTTTTGAAATCGTTTGGGCATATTCCATGAAATTGTCCGAAGGATTTACCCGATTAACGCCAAGTATCATCACCATTTTCTTTATGATTCTCAGCTTTGCCTTACTGGCCTATGCCATGCGTACTTTGCCATTAGGCACAGCTTACGTGATCTGGACCGGAATCGGGGCTGTGGGTTCATTTCTGATCGGGATTTTAGTTCTGGGTGAGCCGACATCGGCCATGCGTATGCTGGCTGCAGTATTGATTATTTCCGGTCTGGTGCTGATGAAAGTATCTTCTTCATAATTTGTTTCAGCCTGTCTCGGTGAACTGAGTTAAAATAGAAAATAAACTCCGCTGATCCGGGACAGGGTGTAAGCATGAACTTAAGTTATCTCTATATGGATTCTCCAGTCGGTCAGTTACGACTGGTCGCGAATGACACCGCACTGGTAGCTGTGCTTTGGGATTGTGAACAGCCGAATCGGGTGAAACTGGCGACCTTGGTGGAAGATCTGCAGCATCCGCTATTGATTGAAACCAGACGCCAGCTTCAGGAGTATTTTGCTGGTCAGCGCAATGTTTTTGACTTGCCTTTGGACTTTGCCGGAACCGATTTTCAGAAAAAAGTCTGGCAGGCTCTGCTGAATATTCCTTATGGCCAGACCCGAAGCTATCGCGATATTGCCGAGCAGGTGGGTAATGTTAAAGCAGTGCGTGCCGTGGGTGCAGCCAACGGGAAAAACCCGATTTCGATTATTGCACCCTGTCATCGGGTGATTGGCAGCAGTGGTAAGCTGGTGGGCTTCGCCGGTGGTTTGGATAAAAAAGAAATTCTGTTAAATATTGAGCGAACGCATTAAGATCGAAGTCTTAAAATAAATGAAAATTAGAATATTGAACATTCCACATTACAGATATTAAGTTCGCTCTGGTCCAGTGTATGGTGGATTTTTCTGCTGTTCTTTGGCGTGATTGTTTTTAAATTATTTAAGCCATTTTTAAAAGGGAAATTAGGAGAATTTGCGGTTGCTGCCCATGTTAAACTGTATTTAAAAGACCCTGAATACATTCTGCTGAATGATTTGACCCTTCCAGATGGAGCAGGTGCCACCACACAAATCGATCATCTGCTATTAAGTCCTTATGGCATCTTTGTGATTGAAACCAAAAACTATAAGGGCTGGATTTTTGCAAGCGCGCGTCAGAAACAATGGACCCAGAAAATTTATAAAAACAGTTATACATTTCAAAATCCGATTCATCAAAACTATAAACACATCAAAGTTCTGGAACAATTACTGACTGATATTGTGGAGCCAGATCTTTTGCATTCCGTGATTGTATTTATGCCGGATGCGGTATTTAAAACACCAATGCCGAATGAGGTATTTCGGGGCGCAGCTTGGACCGATTATGTGAAAAGTTTTGATCAACAGATGATTTCTGAAACAAAATTAAAACGGATACAACTGCGTTTAGAAAAAGAGCTTTTAGAAAAATTCTGGAAAACCAATCGGAAACATGTAGAAAGCTTAAAACAGCATAAGCAGCCTTAAAATGATTTATAGAATCAAAAAAATCCTTTGAATCATTCAAAGGATTTTGCATTTACATAGTTGAAGCTTTCAGTTTTTCGGTAATCTCGGCAAGAACTTTAATCCGCTTTACTTCATCCCATAAGGCTTTGGCTTCAGGATAATGTTTCGACATCATGCCCAGCCATTGTTTGTAACGACCGACCATGCCAATTTCAGTTTTGGCGGGACCATTGATAAAGCGAATTTGCAGTTCCAGCAGTTCATTCCAGTTCATCAAAGGTGCATCCGAATTTTGGCGGATACATTGGGTCAGGTCGGGTGTGGTCACTGCACCACGGCCAATCATCAGGTCTTCGCAGCCAGATTCCAGACGACACTGTTTGGCATCGGTATTGTTCCAGATTTCACCATTGGCAATCACATTAATTTTCAATGCTTCACGGATCGGTTGTAACTGGTCCCAAAAAGCAGGTGGGGTATAGCCATCGGCTTTGGTGCGCGCATGAACGGTGACCCAAGACGCTCCCGCATCTTCAATAGCATGGGCATTGTCCAGCATAAAGTTGCGATCCATATAACCCAAACGCATTTTCGCAGACACCGGAATATGCGCCGGTACTGCATCTCGCACGGCTTTGACTAACTCATGTACCACTTCGGGTTCATCCAGTAAAACGGAACCGCCGCGATGACGGTTCACGGTTTTCGCAGGACAACCAAAATTCAGGTCAATCGCCGGTGCGCCCATTGCGGCAACTTTGGCTGCATTTGCTGCCAGCATTTCCGGATTATTTCCCAGAAACTGCACATGTACCGGCGTACCCGCCGCCGTCTTGCCATCATTTAACAGTTCCGGGCAGTAACTGTGATAAACATGATCGGGCAGGATAGAGTCGGTGACACGGATAAACTCGGTCACGCACCAGTCAAAGCTACCTACGGATGTCAGCACATCACGCATAATCGGATCGGTTAAGCCTTCCATGGGAGCAAGCACAAGTTTCAACGGTGCACACCTGTAAATTTAAAACGGTGTTATACGTTTTTTTAGCCAGCCTGTCTAGGTTGGAGGGAGAATTGAAATTTGAGAACTTGAAAATTGAGCTTGTGGAATGGATATAAAAAAGGCCTTTAATGTGGATTAAAGGCCTTTCACAGTGAAGCTTAAGATGGCTGATTCATATCCAGCTATTTTAGTCAGCCAGTTTTTCGACTTTCATACTCTCACGATAATACTGACAGCCCTTATACAACAAGAAGAAGCCAATCACTCCGGCAATGGCATTGACGATCGAAATAGAATTACCAACCATCATCGTGTTCTGAAAATATTTATCCGTGATCAACGCCACTGCGGTGGTTCCGATGCCTAAGGCAATCAGATTTGAAATTAGCAGAAACTTGGCAGAGACCTGGGCTCGTAACTGGTTTGGTGTCAGCATTTGCGTAGCAGCAGCGGATGCAGGAATCGGGAAAGTGGAGAAGAACATCGCCACAAAAATCAGCGCAAATGAAAGCTGCATATTATCGACCTGAGTAAACAGCACACTCGGAATAATCAGCGCCGCACAGCCAATGGCACCGGTACGAATTGCAGCATCGCTATAGCCACGCTTTGAAAAGAAGTCGATCAGCCAGCCACAGAACAGGGCACCAGAGGTATTTGCCACTAAAATAATCGTCCCAAGGATATAACCGGTTTGACTCGCATCCAGACCGAAATTACGCATGTAATAGGCAGGTGCCCAGCCCAGCAGCGAATACAGCATCATGGTGTAAAAAGAAAAGCCGATAAAATGACAGAAAAAGGTCTTTTTATGTGTCTTGATAAAACCGATCGAATTTTTGAAAGAGGCTTTAATGACCTGACCATCCTGACCGACTTTCATGCCCTTACGTGCAGGCTCACGCACCGTCAAAACCATCAGCAGGGCCAGCAATACGCCTGGTAGACCCACAATCATAAAGGTAAGTTGCCAGGTTTTTACTTCACCAATGAGCGGTAAAGCCACGAAGCTGACATCTTTTAGCAGGCCAATCACATAGCCGCCAATCAGGAAAGCTAAACCCGAACCAATAAAGGCACCAATCGCATATACCCCGAGTGCACGGCCTAATTTATCTTTGGGAAATAAATCGGCAACGATTGAATAAAAGGCAGGGGAAAGCGCAGCTTCACCGGCACCCACACTCAAACGTGCAATAAACATTTGAATAAAGTTTTTACTGAGACCACAGGCCGCTGTAGCGAGGCTCCAGAATGCAATCCCAGTCGCAATAATTTTAATCCGGGACTTTTGATCCGCCAGCGCGGCAATGGGCAGACCCATAATGGCATAAAACAAGGAGAAGGCTAGACCCTGTAACAGGCTGAACTGGGTATCGCTTAGCATTAAATCGGCTTTAATCGGTTCAATCATTAAGGATAAAATTTGACGGTCTACAAATGACAGAATGTAAGCCACCATACAAATGACCACCACATACCATTGATAGGTGCTGCTTTCCGGTGGTGGTTCAATCTGTTCAGACAGCGGCACGGCCGTTTCTGTCGGTGTAGGCTCAAAACTTTGATTGGGCGGTTGAATCGTCCTTTCAACCATGTCTATGTCTAGCGATTTATCATTCATCATGCAACATCCTGTGCTGATCGTTTGAGATATTTATTTGATACTTTTAATTTATATATTATTTTTATTTTGTATCGCGTTTGATCAATCTAAAGTTTAATTGGATTGACGTCAATCTGTTTTTTAAGAATAGATACAAATAGTATTTGAATTGAAAAAAAAGGAATCATAATGATTCCTTTTTTGAGTTTAAATGTTTAGCCGCGCTCAACCAGGGTCAAAATATCATAGGTTGCGACCAGTTCATTGCGCTGATTTTTGACTTTAATATCCCAGACCACGACACCATGTGGTTTCTGTGTCGGATCGCGCAGTGCTTTTGGAGTTTTCTGCTTACAGGTCAGTTCTACCTGAATGGTATCGCCAATTTTCACCGGCTCTACAAAGCGCAAGTTGTCCATGCCATAGTTGGCAATGACCGGGCCTGGAGCAGCCTCGACGAATAAACCGGCCGCGGCAGATACCACAAAGTAACCATGGGCCACGCGCTCACCAAACAGTGATTCTGCCGCAGCAATTTTGTCCATATGCGCATAAAAGTGATCACCGCTCAGGCAGCCGAAATTCACCAGATCGGCTTCGGTCACGCTACGTCGTGCAGTCAGTAAACGCTCACCGATACGCAATTCATCAAATGATTTTTTGAATGGATGCACACGGTCTTCAAAGACCTGAGCACCAGCCGTCCAGCTATGACCGACTTGGGTCATGGCATTCGGGGAACCTTGAATTGCAGTCCGTTGCATATAATGTTTCACTGCACGTAAGCCACCGAGCTCCTCACCGCCACCAGCACGTCCCGGTCCACCATGCACCAGCAAAGGTAATGGAGAACCATGTCCGGTACTTTCTTTGGCACTTTCTGCATCCAGAATATGGACACGACCATGCCATGGCGCAATTTTGCTGAGCAGTTGTTCAATATTTTCATCAGTATTGCGTACGATGGAGGCGACTAGGCTACCTTCGCCACGTGCCACCAGGTCAGCCAGCTGAGCCAGGTCACTATATGGCATTAAAGTGACAACAGGCCCAAAGGCTTCGATTCTATGAATATTCTCTGCCTGAGCCGGTGCTTTGCAGACCAAGACTGTTGGTGGATAACATGCGGACTTCTCAGTATTTTGTACTTGAATCTTAAAGTCCTGACGCAAGTGACTACCGAACACAATTTCTGCATCCTGGCTGAGCTGTTCAACTTTTGCCGCGACATCATGTTTCTGTTTGACGCTGGCCAAAGCACCCATTGTCACGCCTTCCTGAGCCGGATCACCGACAACCACTTTTTTCAGTTTTTCAATCAGACGGTCTTGTACTGTATCCAGCAGCTCGGCTGGAACAAAGGCACGACGAATGGCGGTGCATTTTTGTCCGGCTTTAGTGGTCATTTCACGGAAAACTTCACGAACAAATAAATCAATCGTTTCATCATTGGCTTGCGCCGTCAAAATCGCACTATTGACCGAATCTGCTTCCATAGTGAATGGAATCGAGTAGGCATTTAAGTGTGGATGCGAACGCAGTTTTTGCCCGGTTGATGCAGAACCGGTAAAGGTGACCGTATCCTGAGGATTTAAATAATCAAACAAATCATAAACCTGTCCGCAAATGAGCTGCAGTGAACCTTCTGGCAAGAAACCGCTTTCGTGAATGGCTTTGACCACGGCATGGGTCAGCTCGGCACCTTCTGTTGCCGGTTTGACAATACAGGGTACGCCTGCCAGTAGCGTAGGAGCGATTTTCTCCAGCATGCCCCAGATTGGAAAGTTAAAGGCATTGATATGCACGGCAACACCGGCTTTAGGCGTCAGAATATGTTTCGCGCCAAAGCTACCTTGCTTAGAAAGAGGAATCCAGGCATCTTCGACCCATGCTGTTTCATCACTCAGTTCACGACGCACCAAACTCGAATAGGCATATAAGGTGCCAATCCCGCCTTCAATATCAATCCAGGCATCTTTACGGGTACAGCCGGTTGCCTTGGCAAGTTCATAAAAGTCTTCTTTGCGCTCCATCAAATACTGTGCCACTTGCTTCAGTGCATTGGCACGTTGATGGAAGGTCCATGTGGCGATAGTCGCGCCTTTTTGTTTGGCATACTTGACTACAGCTTGGGTATCGATGCCCTGACTGCCGACCTGATAAACCGCTTCACCGCTAATGGCATGATAAACCGTACGTAAATCGGCTTGCGCTGTGTATTCCTGGCCGTACACCAGTGAAGCTAAGCTTTTGATGGCAATAGGATTATGAGTTGATTCAGTATCTTGATAATCCATTGTGCTTGAGTTGCTGTCTAACTCTAACATGGTAAAAACTCCATTTATGATACGTTTTGAGATGTATTTTAATTTTGATGTTTCATAATTTGTGTTGAAAAAGTGAAAATGTCAATCATAAATCTGTGTTTAAAAATGATTAGGAATAAAATAAAAAATATTAAACTATATAAAACAATCATTTATTAAAAATAAGCAATAAAAATTAAATGATACCAATAAATAGATATTGATTTTAATTTTGTATCGTTTTAATTTGAGTGTATCAACACTTGGGATAAGTGAGGGAACAATGAATAATCAACAACAAATCTTTGATCAAAAGATTGAAAAGGATATTTCCATCGAGCCGAAGGACTGGATGCCGGAGGCTTATCGTAAAACTTTAATTCGTCAGATTGGTCAGCATGCACACTCTGAAGTGGTGGGCATGTTGCCGGAAGGCAACTGGATTACCCGTGCACCGACTTTAAAACGTAAAGCCGTGCTGATGGCAAAAGTTCAGGATGAAGCCGGTCATGCTTTGTATCTGTACAGTGCTGCAGAAACCCTGGGTGCCGATCGTGACGACATGATGGATAAACTGATTGCCGGTCGCATGAAATATTCCTCAATTTTTAACTATCCAACCCTGAGCTGGGCCGATGTTGCAGCGATTGGCTGGCTGGTGGATGGTGCAGCTATTGTCAATCAGGTTGCGCTGTGCCGTACGTCTTACGGTCCTTATGCCCGTGCCATGGTGCGCGTTTGTAAGGAAGAGAGTTTTCATCAGCGTCAGGGCTTTGAAGCCATGATGGAATTGGCCAATGGTACGCCGGAACAAAAGCAGATGGCACAGGATGCGGTGAACCGTTTCTGGTGGCCGGCACTGATGATGTTTGGTCCAAGTGATGATAATTCACCGAATAGTGCACAAAGCATGCAGTGGAAAATTAAATTATTCAGCAACGATGATTTACGTCAGAAATTTGTCGATAACACTGTATCGCAAGTCTTGCAGCTGGGTTTAACCGTTCCCGATCCAGACCTTAAATTCAATGAAGCAACCGGACATTATGAATTTGGTGAAATCAATTGGGATGAGTTCTTTGCGATTCTTGCAGGCAAGGGACCGTGTAACCATGAGCGTATTGAAGCACGCCGCAAAGCTTGGGAAGGCGGTAAGTGGGTACGTGATTCAGCAGCAGTCTATGCGCAAAAACAGCAGCAACAGTCAGCAGCACAAAAAGTTGCTTAAAACAGTTTGATCAATATAGGGAATTTTGCTCATGAATAACAAAAACAACTGGTCACTTTATGAAGTGTTTGTGCGTAGTAAACAGGGTCTGAGTCACCGTCATGTTGGCAGCCTGCGTGCACCGGATGAGGAAGTCGCACTACAAAATGCCCGCGATGTATATACCCGCCGCAATGAAGGGATCAGTATCTGGGTGGTGAAATCTGAATTGATTACCTCTTCCCAGCCAGATGAAAAAGCAGAATTTTTTGAACCAGCTTTGGACAAGGTCTATCGCCATCCAACCTTTTATAACATTCCAGCTGGCATCGAGCACATGTAAAGGGAAAGGTGAAGATTATGACAAATCAAGTATTGGCAGAATTTCTTTTACATGTGGGCGACAGTCAACTGGTGTTGTCGCATCGTTTGGCAGAATGGTGTGGCCATGCCCCTGAACTGGAACTGGATATTGCCTTGGCCAATATCGGACTGGATTTATTGGGTCAGGCACGTACTGCCCTCAGTCTGGCCGGTGAAGTGGAAGGACAGGGCCGTGATGAAGACAAGCTGGCTTATTTCCGCACCGAACGTGACTATCGTAATTTACTGCTGTGTGAACAGCCGAATGGTGACTTTGCCCAGACTCTGGTGCGTCAGTGGTTGATGGATCACTATCACGCTTTATTGTTTAGTGCCTTAAGTCAAAGTCAGCATGCTGAGTTGGCTGCCTTTGCAGTAAAGTCACTCAAAGAAGTGAAATATCACCAGCGTTTTTCCACCACCTGGATGGAACGCCTAAGTCTAGGTACAGCAGAAGCGCATGAAAAAACCCAGCAAGGTTTAAACCAGTTATGGCGTTTTACTGAGGAACTTTTTGTATTGACGGCCGCTGAAAAACAGCTGGTCAATAGTGGTGTCCTTCCAGATATTGAAAATTTAAAAGTCCAGTGGCTAGAAACAATTACAGCCGAATTAGCCCGATTTGAATTAAGCCTGCCAGAGCTAGGTGCTTATCGTAGTGGAGCTAAACAGGGTTTACATACAGAACATCTCGGTTTTGTTTTGGCTGAACTGCAATACATGCAGCGCTCATATCCAAACATGAACTGGTAATTCAGCACAATCACAGGGAGTGAGTCGCATGAATCTGATTCGACACGTAGAAGATCAATGTTGGGACGTTTTGCAGCAGGTTTCTGATCCAGAGATTCCGGTATTGTCAGTGATTGATCTGGGCATGATTCGTGGCGTCGAGCTGAATCAGCAGGATGAAATTGTGGTGCGACTCACGCCGACCTACAGCGGCTGTCCAGCCACAGATATATTAAAAGCAGAAATTACCCAGGCTTTCGAGGCGAACGGTTTGACGCCGGTCAAAGTCATTGTCGATCTGTCTGAAGCCTGGACCACGGACTGGATGAGTGAATCGGGCAAACACAAATTACAGCAATATGGTATTGCCCCGCCGCAAGGCCAGTCACATAGCTGTGGTACGCATGTGGCATTGACCGATGGCATCACCTGTCCACAGTGCTTAAGTAACAACAGCAAATTATTAAGTGAATTCGGTTCGACCGCCTGTAAAGCTTTATATCAATGTCGGGACTGCTTAGAAACTTTTGACTATTTCAAATGTATTTAATTGTAACGATTGCGCGGTGGGCAGGGTAAACCAATAACAAGCCTGAACACCGCCACCTAAAAGAAGGATTTTGCCATGAGCCAATTTATACCATTAACCATTAAATCAATTCAGCCACAAACCGAGCAGGCAATCTGTATTGCCTTTGATCTCGCGCCTGAGCAGTTGGATGCTTTCCAATATCAGCCGGGTCAGCACCTCACCATTCGTCATTTAACCGATGACGGCGAGCTGCGCCGTTGCTATTCGATTTGTAGTGATACTCAGGAAGACATGAGTATTGCGATTAAAAAAATTGATCAAGGTCAGTTCTCGACCTGGGCCAATGCGCATCTCAAAGCGGGCGATGTACTGGAAGTCATGCCACCGCAAGGGGTGTTCTTTCAGAAAGCAGCCAAGGCCGGTGGCCAGAATTATCTAGGGTTTGCAGCAGGCAGTGGCATTACGCCAATTTTATCGATTGTAAAGTCGGTGCTAAACCGTCAAGCAGAAGCCACATTTACCTTGGTATATGGCAACCGTTCCTGGAAACAGACCATGTTTTCTGAACAGATCATGGACTTGAAAGACCGTTTTAAGGAACGTCTGCAACTGGTAAATATTTTTTCCCGTGAACTGAATGACAGCGAAATCTTTAATGGTCGTATCAATGCGGATAAATTGCAGCAGCTGTTTCAGGCCAATCTGATTTCAGCCGACACAGATCACTGTTTTGCCTGTGGTCCTGAAGAAATGATGGCGGCGGTCGAAACGGTATTACCGACTTGGGGCATTCAGCGCAGCAAGATTCATACTGAACGCTTCAATACGGGTACTGCACCGAAAGCAACCGCCCAGCAGATGGAAAGCCGCAGTGAAGAACGTGTCAATATTATCCTCGATGGTCGCGAGCTGATTGTTGAAGTCTCCAAACAGGATGACAGTATTTTAGATGCTGCGCTACGTGCCGGAGCCGATCTGCCTTATGCCTGTAAGGGCGGTGTTTGTGCCACCTGTAAATGTAAGGTGTTAGAGGGCCAGGTTGAAATGGCAGTCAACTACAGCCTGGAAGAAGACGAAATCCAGAAAGGTTATGTGCTGAGCTGTCAGGCACGTCCAACCACGGCCAATGTACGTCTGAGTTTTGATGAATAAGTACGGAATCAATTGCTGAGCATAGCAGGAGTTCAAGGATGACCTACATTAAAACCAGCTCACCCAAGCCAGGTGTGGTACTGATCGAGTTAAACCGTCCGGAAAAGCGCAATGCCTTAAACAATGCCACCTTGCAAAACATTGCAGCCTGTCTACAGGACTTGGAAACAGATGCTGCTGTGAAAGCCGTGGTCATTACCGGAAATACGCAATGCTTTGCTGCCGGTGCTGATTTAAATGAGCTGGCACAGTTAGATGTGGTCAGCATCCAGCAGGATCAGCGCCCACTGCTGTGGAAAAAAATTGATGAATTTTCCAAGCCTTTAATCATGGCCGTAAATGGCTATGCTTTTGGTGCAGGTTTTGAGTTGGCTTTGCATGGTGACATGGTGCTGACTGGAGAAAATGCCCAATTTGCCTTGCCGGAAATCGGTTTAGGTATGCTGCCGGGTGCTGGTGGAACACAGCGTCTGGCACGTCTGGTCGGTCAGCAATTGACGATGCGCTGGGCCATGACCGGTGAAATGATTTCAGCACAAGCCGCATTGCAACATGGCATGAGCAGTCAGGTTTGTCCGACAGGACTGACCGTGCAATACGCACTGGAACTAGCGGAAAAAATTGCCAAGCAGGCACCGCTGGCCATTCGCGCCATCAAGCAATCTTTAAAGTCGATTCATGAAGTGACATTAAGTCAGGGACTGAAATTGGAACGTCAGCATTTTGTCTGGCTGGCGGCGACCCAAGATCGCCAAGAAGGCATCAATGCATTTTTACAAAAAAGAAAACCAGAATTTAGAGGTGTGTAATGGAATATCAAACAATTATTGTCGAAGAAAAAAATGCAGTGGGCTACCTGACCTTTAACCGTCCGAAACAGCTCAACAGCTTTAATGAAACCATGCATCAGGAAGTCTCCAAGGTCATCAAGGCCTGGGCCAAAGACAGCCAGATTCGTGCCGTGGTGATTTCAGCTGAAGGCCGTGGTTTCTGTGCCGGCCAGGATCTAAATGATCGTGTGGTCGATCCGAATGCTGATGCACCGGACTTAGGCCTGTCAATTGAAAAATACTACAACCCTTTAATCAAACTGATTACTGAAATGCCAAAACCGGTGATTTGTGCGGTGAATGGTGTGGCGGCAGGGGCCGGTGCCAATATTGCACTGGCCTGTGACATTGTAGTTGCTGCAAAATCGGCTTCCTTTATTCAGGCCTTTTGTCGTCTAGGTTTAGTACCAGATTCAGGCGGCACCTGGTTCTTGCCGCGTCTGGTCGGGCGTGCCCAGGCGATGGGCTTAGCGATGCTCGGCGATAAAATTCCGGCTGAGCGCGCAGCACAACTGGGCATGATCTGGCAGGTGGTTGAAGATGAGCAACTGCAAGCAGAAGCGAAAAAACTGGCCAAGCATTTGGCCAAGCAGCCGACTTATGGCCTGTCACTAATCAAAAAAGCCATTCATGCCGCAGCCGACAATAATCTGGATGAGCAGCTCATTCTGGAGCGTGATTTACAGCGTCTGGCTGGACGTTCAAGCGATTATAAAGAAGGTGTACAAGCCTTTATGCAAAAACGTACACCTGAATATAAAGGATGCTAAATCATGCAACAGATCAATTTCGAACACCTCAAAGTTGCTGTGGTCGGTGCGGGAACCATGGGGATTGGCATCGCACAACTGGCCGCCATGCACGGGCATCCGACCTATGTGTTTGACCTCGATCGCAGCAAAGTTCAGAGTGCCTTGACTGCTTTAAAGGCGCAGCTTGGCAAGCGGGTACAGAATGGCAAAATGACCCAGCAATTGCTGGAGAGTACCTTCGCCAATCTGATCGTGGCAGAGGATATTCAGCAGCTTGCTGATGCGGGCTTGATTATTGAAGCCATTGTCGAGAAGAAAGAAGTGAAACAAAACCTGTTTCAACAACTGGCTGCCATTTGCCCGGAACAGACAATTTTTGCTTCCAATACTTCCTCGATTTCCATTACTGCAATTGCCTCGGCGATTCCGAATCCGGAACGGGTGATTGGGCTGCATTTCTTTAATCCGGCACCAGTCATGAAGCTGGTCGAGATTATCCGCGGACTGAAAACTTCAGCAGCCATTGCCGATGCGGTATTTGAATTGATGAAGGACTGGAACAAGGTTCCGGTACGGGCCAAATCGACCCCCGGTTTTATCGTGAATCGTGTCGCGCGACCGTATTATGCCGAAGCCTTTCGCGCCTTGCAGGAAAATGCCACCACCCCGGAACAGCTCGATTACATCATGCGCGAATGTGGCCGTTTTGCCATGGGACCATGTGAACTCACAGACTTGATTGGGCAGGATGTGAATTTCTCGGTCACGCAAAGTGTCTATCAGGAATTTTTCTATGAGCCACGCTACCGCCCATCCTTGATTCAAAAAGAACTGGTCGATGCCGGCTGTTATGGTCGTAAGTCCGGTCAGGGTTTTTATGATTACACGCAGTCCAAGCCTGCGCCTGTATATGAATTGCCAGTGTGTTATGCCAAGTCGCTGAATAAGCTCAAAGTCACGGTAAAAGGTGAATGGCTACATTCCTTAGCCCTGATTGAACGTTTAAAACAGGCCTCTCATGTAGAGCTGAGTTTTCAGGCGGCAGAACAGAATGAAATCCTGATTGGTGATCTTTCCCTGCGATTATCGCTCGGCGAGTCGGTTGAACTGGCTTATCAGCATGACCCCGTGGTGTTGATGGACTGGCATGCAGATTGGGAAAATGCCCAGGCTATTCCAGTCGTTGCATCACCGGCGTGTAGTGCTGAACAGCGCCAGGCAGTGGAGCTATTCCTTATAGGTATGGATATGATACCTATTTGGTCTAAGGATCATCCAGGTCTTTATGTTATACGTAGTATTGCCATGTTGGTGAATGAAGCCTGTGAAGCAGTATTGCATGCTATTGCATCAGAGCAAGATATTGATTCTGCTATGAAATATGGTGTGAAGTATCCTTGTGGTCCATTTGAGTGGGCAGACAGAATCGGATATTACACAATTTTACAAATTTTAGAAAATATGTATCGTATTTATGGTGAAGATCGCTATAGAACTAGTATATATTTAGCAAAGAAAGCGGTGCAGGGACATGCACAGGAAACTCAGCAGCAACCATTACGTGTTGCTGGCTAAAAGGAAGAATCATGGAACAGGTTTATATTTTTGATGGAATTCGCACCCCGATCGGACGCTATGCTGGTGGACTGAGCAGCATTCGTGCCGATGATCTGGCAGCGCTACCGATTCAATATTTGAAAGATCAGCATCCTACCTTGCCATGGGCAGAACTGGATGAAGTGATCTTGGGCTGTGCCAATCAGGCCGGTGAAGATAACCGTAACGTGGCGCGTATGGCTGCTTTACTCGCAGGGTTGCCTGAATCTGTTCCAGCACTCACCGTAAACCGTTTATGTGCCTCAGGTCTGGATGCGATTGGACTTGCCGCACGTGCCATCAAATCGGGTGAAGCACAGTTTATTTTGGCCGGTGGTGTAGAATCCATGAGCCGTGCGCCTTTTGTGCAATCCAAACCTACGACTGCCTTTAGCCGGACCCCTGAAATTTATGACACGACGATTGGCTGGCGTTTTATCAACCCAAAATTTAAAGCGCAGTTTGGCGTCGACAGCATGCCGGAAACGGCCGAAAACGTCGCTGAAAAATATCAGATCAGCCGTGCAGACCAGGATCTGTTTGCCTATCACAGCCAGCAGAAAACTGCAGTAGCGCAGCAGAAGGGTATTTTTGCCGAAGAAATTCTGCCGGTAGAGGTCAAAGGTCCGAAGAAAACCACCCTCACTATTTCCCAAGATGAGCACCCGCGTGTAGAGACGACGCTGGACAATCTGGCAGCCTTAAAAACCCCATTTCGTAAAGAAGGCGGTTCAGTCACTGCCGGCAATGCTTCGGGTGTCAATGACGGTGCAGCTTGCGTATTGCTGGGCAATCAGCAGTTTGCCGAGCAGTATGGTTTGAGCCCGAAAGCCAAAGTGATCGGGATGGCCAGCGCCGGTGTTGAAGCTAAATATATGGGTATTGGCCCGGTGCCAGCAGTACATAAAGTGCTGAAACAGACTGGCCTGAGTCTGGAACAGATGGATGTGATTGAGCTGAATGAAGCATTCGCAGCACAGTCGCTGGCCGTGATTCGTGAACTTGGCTTGCAAGACGATGATTCCAGAATCAACCCGAATGGCGGTGCTATCGCTTTGGGTCATCCACTGGGTATGAGTGGTACCCGTCTGGTGATTACCGCTATGCATGAACTGAAACGCCGTCAAGGAAAATATGCACTGTGCACCATGTGTGTCGGTGTCGGTCAAGGTGTTGCACTGGTTTTAGAAAATATGGATTAAACACATCATTCAATCAATGAATTAAACCGTGGTCAGGAAGACTGCGTCAGGAGTAAGAATATGAATAACAATGCAATGGAAAAAATTGAAAAAGTATCGGTTGATGAGTTACGCAGTGTCCAGCTACAGCGGATGAAAAAGACCCTGCAGCATGCCTATCAGAATAGCCCTGTTTATAAAAAGAAATTTGATGATGCGGGTGTGCATCCGGATGATTTTAATTCTCTGGAAGACCTGGCCAAATTCCCGTTTACCACCAAACAGGATTTACGCGATAACTATCCGTTTGGCATGTTCGCTGTACCACAGGAACAGATTGTACGTGTGCACGCCTCTTCTGGCACCACCGGTCAGCCGACCGTGGTCGGTTATACCCAGAATGATATTAATGTCTGGTCAGACGTGGTGGCACGTTCATTACGCGCAGCCGGCTTGAGCAGTAAAGATATCATTCAGGTGTCTTATGGTTATGGCCTGTTTACTGGTGGTCTAGGTGCGCATTATGGCGTTGAACGCTTGGGTGCAACTGTGATCCCAATGTCTGGCGGACAAACCGATAAACAGGCGCAACTGATTCATGATTTTAAGCCGACGGCATTAATGGTTACGCCATCTTATTGTCTGAATATTATTGAAGCGCTGGAAAAGAAATTTGGTACAGCCAAAAACTGTTCGATTAAAACCGGCGTCTTTGGTGCAGAGCCATGGACCAATGAAATGCGCAAGGAAATTGAAGAGCGTCTCGGCATTGATGCCTTGGATATTTATGGCCTGTCAGAAGTGATGGGCCCGGGCGTCGCCATGGAGTGTCTGGAATCCAAAGATGGCCCAACCATTTGGGAAGATCATTTTTATCCGGAAATTATCCATCCTGAAACCGGTGAAGTCCTGCCGGATGGTGAATTGGGCGAGCTGGTCTTCACCACCATTACCAAAGAAGGTATGCCGGTGATCCGTTACCGTACCCGTGATCTGACCCGTTTATTGCCTGGCACGGCACGTACCATGCGCCGTATGGACAAGATTGTTGGCCGCAGTGATGACATGATGATTATCCGTGGGGTCAATGTCTTCCCATCGCAGATTGAAGAGCAGATTTTACAGATCCAGCAACTGATTCCGAACTACCAAATCCAGATTTGCAAACAGGGACATCTGGATACATTGCATATCCGTACCGAAATGCGTAAAGATAGCAGTGACATTATGGCGCACCAGCTGGCAACTCAGCTTAAGGGCCAGATTAAAACTATGGTCGGAATCACGGTAAGTGTCGAAGTGTTGCCTGAAGGGAGCCTGCCACGCTCTGAAGGGAAGGCACAGCGCGTTTTTGATATCCGCAAGTCTGCATGAAGTACTATTGGATGATAGCCAAATGGTCTATCATCCAGTTTCTATAAGGTAAAGTTAAACGCAATGAATCCGAAATTAAAACAAATAATTGATGACTTTATTCAAAATGAAGCACTCAGCGGAACCTCATTAATCATGACCATCTTCGGTGACTGTATTTTTCATCGCGGTGGCATTATCAGTCTGGCCAGCCTGATCCAGCTCATGGATGTCTTCGGCTTTAATGAACGTTCAGTAAGAACTGCTGTATTTCGTCTGGTACAAAATGGCTGGCTGTTCTCGGAAAAAATTGGCCGCACCAGTTATTACCGTGTGACCGAAAGCAGCCGCCAGCGTTTTATTATGGCTGACCAAAAGATTTACAGTTTTAGCCATCAGGAATGGGATCAGAAATGGGATCTGGTGCTGCTCAGTTCAGTGGAACTGGACAATAAACTGATTCTGAAAAAAGAACTGGAATGGCTGGGCTTTGCCAATATCGCCACCAATGTTATGGCCTATCCGGGCTGTGACCACCAGAAACTGCAAAACCTGCTGCTGAATTTGAAAATGACCGATCAGGTGGTGGTGTTTAAAGCCGAAACCTTACAGCTCTGGCAGGAATCTTATCCAACTGTGAAGCGCATGGTTGCCACCAACTGGCCGGTGCAGGAATTACATCAGCGTTATGAAAAATTTATCACCGATTTTCGGGAATTCTTTCATCTGGTGGAACAGGAAGATGAACTGGATTCGGTTCAGGCTTTTCAGTTGCGAATTTTGCTGATTCATCAATTCCGCCGGATTTTATTAAAAGATCCGAATCTGCCTTTTGAATTATTGCCATCCAACTGGCTTTCCCTGAATGCCCGTAATCTGAGCAGCAATTTATATCAAACCGTGGTTGCGGCAGGTGATGAGTTCTTTATGGAGATCGCCCGAACTTCGGAAGGTTCGATGCCGCCGGTACATCCACAATTTTATAAACGCTTTGGCGGTTTGCGATTGGAAGCCGTCAGTTAATCTAATTCTGCATTTTTAAAGGAATAAAATAATGCCGTGTTATGCCATTGATGGTGTGATTCCTGTGGTCAGCCCTCGCGCTTATGTACATCCACAAGCCGTCTTGATTGGGGATGTGGTGATTGAAGAGGGCGTATATATCGGGCCTTTTGCCACCTTGAGAGCTGACTTTGGCGGGATTCACATCCAGAGAAATGCCAATGTTCAGGATTCCTGTACCATTCATGGCTTTCCCGGCAGTATTACGCTGGTTGAAGAATATGGCCATATCGGACATGGCGCGATTTTACATGGCTGTATCATTCGCAAAAATGTACTGGTGGGCATGAACAGCGTGATTCTGGATGAAGCCGAGATTGGTGAAAATACCATTATCGGTGCTAATAGTACGGTTAAAGCCAAAGCTCAAATTCCGGAAAACTCACTGGTACTCGGTAGTCCGGCGCGGGTCATCCGTCCTTTGGACGCCAAAGAAATTGCCTGGAAAAGCAAGGGAACGCAGGAATATATTCAGCTGACAGAACGCTGTCTTTCTTCGATGCAGGAAGTTGAACCGTTGTCTGAAGATTCAGCAGATCGCCTGAACTATCAGGCCTTTGATGCGGAATATCAAATTAAAAAGGATCATTAATTTAGCACTTGGCTGATGATTGTATCAGCCAAGTTTTTTATTTCATTTATAAAAATTATAAACGGCGACATTGACCTTCTTTGTCACCATTGACCCGGTTATTGCCACCGATCGGTTGAATGCGGTTGGATTCGCATTGCAAATTACCGTCAACCACATTGTCATTTACAGTAATTTTTTGGGTATTCTTTTTCAGCTGGATATCACCCTCTACCTGATTGGCAGTGAGCTGAATCGTCTGACCGCCTTCTAGCTGGATATTGCCGTCAATCCGGTTATGTTGCGCCAGAACCGAGCTAAAACGTCCTTTCGATTCCAGATTGCCATCAATCGCAGTATTTGAAATTACTGCTTGAGCACCCTGATACAGCATGACATTGCCTTTAATGTTGGCATTATCAATCTGACAGTTTTGGCTGATACTGACATTATCATCAATCGTGCGATCTTTAATGCTACCGTGACAGTGATAATCTGCGAAACTTGCGCTTGATAAACAAAGTAGTGCTAAACCTGAAAGTAATTTTATCATCATGATCCTTGGTGTATTTTTAATGCACTTTAACCATAATTTTTGAATATGACATTTTGATGACGGCACTCAAACGCAGTGTTGGCTTTAGGTTAGCGTATGTTAACGTACCAAAATCATTTCCAGCACGAATTTAGAACTAATAAAACCCAGTGCCAACAAGCCAAAACCGAACAGGGTAAAGCGCACAGCTTTCTGGCCACGCCAGCCAAACTTCCAGTGTCCGATTAATAGTGAACCATAAACCAGCCAGGAAATAATACTGAACGCAGTTTTATGTGTCAGATGTTGGGCGAAGAAATTATCGATGGTGAAAAAGCCAAAGCTCAAAGCGAGCGTAAGTAAAACAAAACCGGTCATCAGCATATCAAACAGGAGTGATTCCATGTCTTGATAAGAAGGTAACAAACTGACCCAAACCCGGCGTTTTTGCTTCTTTTTCATCTCGCGATCCTGAAGCCGCAAGATCACGGCCTGAATGGTCGCCATGTAGATGAAGGATATAAAAATCTACCATTTCCATTTCAGGAAATTTCAATTTCACCACTTATGCTTGAGGTGGAGTGGAATTTTTATCAGCTGATTGTTTATATGAGTACCTGGTCAGCCGTGAAAGCAGCAACTCAAGCACTCGGACATAATCCACTGAATGTACTGGCAGATGCCTTATTGCCAGAATGGGAAGATCCAGAATTGCCTAGAGTCATTCGCTGGCCATTGTCGGTGCGGGTAGGGAACATTCATCCGAAATGATATTTTCATACAGCTAAACTTCCGGATATTCAGCAACTAGATTCCTGGTATTGAATATCTTTAAATATATTTTGACCATTTTAACAATACATTTTCTACAGTACTGCCACTACTTGGAGCTGTACTACCTTTGTTGCTTGGCGCGATAAATTCAGAACGAGGCACCACAATATTAGAACCCGCGCCAAAGGTATTCTGTTGCTGGATGGTATTGGTATAAGGCGGCTTACCTTGGGTGCTGATAGCACCTACAATCGAAGGACCACTGCTACAACCAGAACTGCTCTCGACTGTACTTCTGGCATAGACATCTCCATAGACCTGTGCACAGGTGCCAACACGAATTACCCGATTTGACATCAACGCCACATAGCCCAGATCCAGTTTTTTTACCGCAGTACCATCAATCGTGACCATTAAAGAATTACCAGAAGCATCTTGGCCCATACGATAGGCAAATTCATTGGCACTTTTACACAGATTAGTCGGTGTCAAATAGCGGTTTGATTCAGTTGCAGGTTGAGTCAAGGGTGCACCTGAAATCGTAGTACCAGTGACAGTTTTATATGGCCGGTCACAAATCAGGGCTGCTGAACCATTCCGTAAAACGTTATAAGGTGAGTAGATATAAGGGGAGAGGGCAACGGCATCAATATCTTCTTCAGCCAGAAAAGTATTGGTAAAGGTACCTGTACGGGTATGGCCGGTTAAAATCAGTTTACCTTCAAAATAAAAAATCCCGGGTGCAAATGCGGCATTATCTAGAGGTGAAGCTTCTGAGGTTGTCCGGATATGCCAGGTATTCACCCCAGCAAGATAGTCATAATCATTATCCACTCCCAAGGTTTTCCCGACGCTGATCCGTGGTAAATAGCTGATAATCGGGCTGGTACAGGTGCCATTGCTTGCAGTCAGGCAGATCGCACCAATATATTTTTTGCCCCCATAACTGTAATCCCCAATGGCAAAACCACGTTCGCTGACTAAAGTTTTAGTCCCGTTGGCTGCCACGGCATATTGTTTATTGTCCTGATACAGATAAGTGATGTTGGTGGATTTATTTTGCAAATAATTCAGATAGATATAAGAGATGCCATTTTTTTTGGTAAAAATATAGTTAGCATCATATTTGTAGACGCGTACATCGACTTTGGTGGAGAAATTCATTTTGTCATCAATACGCTGGCTGATCAGTGCGGTATCTACTGTCCGGGGAATGGTAAAATCCAGTCCCGGCACTATTTTCTGTTTTTCATTGACAGAGCCTTTAATGCCCGACTTGATTCCAATCACTTCTCCGGTCAGATAAACACTGCCTTCAATATCTTTACCAATCAGTCCATCCAGTAAGCGTAAATTTTTATTGGCATAGACATTTTTGCCAATCCAGCTGGTACTGAGTCGTACCGCAACATTATTGGTCAATGAAATAGTATTGAGACCCTTAGCATAGACCGAACCATTGACCTTGGCATTGGTATCCAGATCAACATAATCATAGGCTTTGACATCACCTGTCACTTCACTATTAGAAATATCTACCTGTTTACCAGATTCAATATTTCCATAAACCTTACTAAAAATGGATACGGAGACTGCACCATGCGTCTGGATGGTATTGGCTTTGGCATTGGTTCTTAAAATGACTTTGTCATTCGAGTAAATATTTTGTACCGAAGAACCTTCAGCAATTTCGACTTCACCTTGGGCCTGGATCGTTTTAGCGGTAGAGTTGAGAGCAAGATGAACCCTGCTTAAAGAAGAAATATTTTCGGCATTCACCCCGGTTTGCAGTTTGACCCAGCCTTTGGCATTAATCTCCCCAAAGTTTCCAGGATTGGTAATATGTACATTCCCTCTGGCATTGATATCAATTTTGGTATTGCCGCAGCGGGTAGTGGAACAATCAATAATTACATCTCCAGTAGAATTGATGGTCAACTGGCTAATATTCCTGGTTTTAAATCCTGCTTGGATCGAGGTATTGCCATCCACATTTAAGGTGACCTGACTATTAGGTGTTTCAGCTTTGATTTCTGTACCGGACATAAAAGTTGTCCCGGTAAAATTCAGCGCAAGATTTTCCTGAAGAGCCGTGACTTGACCATTTTTCACTGTCAGTTCATAGACCGCCTGAATGGTAGTCGCCGCTTTGGCGGTCATGTTATTCGAGCTGATGTCAGCGGTCACGACACAAGTTGTTCCTGGGGCGGTACAGCCGGACACCCGAATATTCTGGGCAATAATCTCTTTACTGTTCGCTTCATAGCGTAAGGGTAGGGTTTTGCCATGGAGGTCAGCCACTTTGCTGACATTGATTTTGCCCTGTTGTAGCAGGTATTCACGAAAGGCGCTGACACCTGCCCAGCCCATCAACTGAGCATTGGTCTGGGCATGAGCAGCCACAGAGGCATCTTTTTTACTGGTTAAGGTTTTGGCCACAGAGGCTGTAATCAGCATTACACTGATGCCAATCAGCAAAACCAGCAAAATTGTCGCCATGCCTTTTTGATGATGAATCGCCTGCATCTGTGTTCCCCTTTACTAAGTGGCCTTGATGTTATTGAGACAAATCAGGCTTTGAATTTTTTCTCCCAAGCCTGTCATCTCAGGACGGAAAGCGGTCAAGCTGATCTGCTTTGTACCTACTGGAGTACTGTTAATTCCAAAAGGTCGGCACTCTCCCAGACTCAAGGCATAGCGAAAAATCGGCGTGGTGGAGTTATTGTTAATGGAAACAATGGCCTGACTCTCCTGCCAGGTTCCCTCAGTCAATGCAGTGGTCGTGCCACAAGCATCTTTTTTCATAAGTACCAGTCGATGTATTCTTAAGCCATTTTCAGTAGTGATTTTTTCAGCCACCCCCTGACACTGATAACTGACGGGAACACTGTCTAGCTCGGGGATAAAACGCCAAAAAACGGCCGGATTTCCAAAATGCGTCCCGATCTGAATATCATTTGCCGAGCCTGAACCATAACCGGCATTCTGAATAAATTTTTCCAGAACCAGTAAACCAGTCTGGATCTGGGCATCATATTCAGCACTTTGAGAAGAGCGGACCGAAATTTGTGAAATCTGTCTGAACAGCATCAGCAGCATAATCATGCATAATATGGAGATAAGCAGGCCAATCATCAGTTCAATCAGGGTAAAACCATTCGCACGCATATCTATTTCCCCACGATATAGCAATCAGAACTGAGGGTTCCCTCTGCACAGGATTGGGCAATATTCTTTTGGGTACTAACGGCCAGTACAGGCCATTCAACCGGAATCCCATTGATGTCAATTTTTTCGGTAGCACACGCCATGTGATAAGTTTGCTGGGCCAAACTGAAACTATTCAAATCAATCGAGCTGCAAAGTGATGCAGAAGCCGGAGTATTTAATGCATTTTGGAGTTTATTTTGCATGGTATTGATAATGATAGAGTTCACCTGCATCTCTTTTTGTAGCTTTAACATATAAGACACAGCGGCAGCACTTCCCAAAATGATAATACCGAAGATCATCAGAGCCACTAGAGACTCGATCAGGGTAAAGCCAGATTGTTTAAAAGAGGGTGAATTCAGCATTTTCATTATTCTTCTCCACTTTTAAACTCAGACTGCTACTGTTCACACAAGACGATCCGGCCGGTGCAATCAGTACGCCGGCGGCATTAAATGCCAGACATTGAAAAGCAGTCTGATCCTGGCGAATAACAATGCCTTGAGCCAAGGATGAACTGAAAAGAACGGTATGATCGGCAGATGCCACATTGCAGAGATCGCTACTATTTTGTGCAAGACGGAGTACAGATAAAGTATGCGAAAGTGCATTCCAGCACACACTCACTGCGGGATGGTTTAAAGGCTGGTTATTGGTATTTCTTAGGGCAGCAGTTTTGGCTTGGGCAACTGTATTTTTTAAAGTCGAAATTCCACTATTAATCTGGCTACGATCCACCCAGCTTCGCGTTAAGGCACTTCCGATCAAAAGCAAGATACTTAACACGGTAATGGTGATCATTAATTCGATCAGGGTGAAACCACCGGATTGGCGCAATTGAAAATGTTGTGAGCACATATCAGTTGGTCCACTCTGTATTTCCACAACCGGTTGCTGTGCGGGTGCCTTGATGGTTCAGACTGAGTTGGCAGTCTGCTACCCGTGAGTCAGTACCAGTGGCTTTCAATGTATAGGTGGAGCCATCAGTAGATTGATACTGATAGGAAAAAGTATCAGAGGTTGGGTTCCAGGTACTAAACATAGTACTGCTCTTTAAAGCAGCACTATTGCTGAGGTTTGCAATTGGATAATTTAAAGTACGTTGATAAAAATTTTCTGCTGAGAGGGATAAGGCAATTAAATTCGACTGTGCTTCTTTAATCTTCGACTTGGTAATATAGTTCTGATAACTGGGCACAGCAATCATCGCAAGGACTGCAATCACTGCCACCACAATCATCAGCTCAATTAAAGTAAAGCCTTTTATCTTATTCATATTTACCTCATCTTATTTTATTTATCCTTTTGAATAATTTGCAAAAATTAATGCAAATCCAGATTTTTCTAGAAAAGTATTATAATTATAGGTAAAAAATAAATAGAAAAATTTGAGAAACATGAATCATTACAAAACTAAAACTTAAGCTATATCAAGGAGTAAAAATTAGTAATCCATATAAGGTAAGGTGTAGTTTTTTTGTTATAAATCCAATATAAAAATGCGATGAAAAAGAGCTAAGTAATATTCGGATAAAAATTATAAAAATACTGTCTCGTGTTTGCATGGGTCTACAAGAAGCTTACTTGTCTTCAAGTATTTTCGTATAGAAAATGGGGAGTATCTGATCAACCATCAGAGCAGCGAAAAGCCTTGCAATATGACCTTTTGCAACAGTTTGTACTTAAGATTCTGCCTGTGTGAGGAGATGCAGAACTTAACAGGGAGATGTACTGGCCATTATCAGTGCGTGCGGGGCGTATAATCCTTTAAAGAATACTCAAGCTAAAGCCTTTTCATTGAACAATGAATTGAATATTTCAAGGCTCAGAATTATCGCCCCAAGATCATTTCCAGCACAAATTTAGACCCAATAAAACCCAGTGCCAGCAAGCCAAAACCGAGCAGGGTAAAGCGCACGGCTTTCTGGCCACGCCAGCCAAACTTCCAGTGTCCGATTAATAGTGAACCATAAACCAGCCAGGAAATAATACTGAATGCAGTTTTATGTGCCAGATGCTGGGCAAAGAAATTGTCGATGGTAAAAAAGCCAAAGCCTAAAGCGAGGGTAAGTAAAACAAAACCGGTCATCAGCATATCAAACAGCAGTGATTCCATGTCCTGATAAGAAGGTAATAAACTGACCCAGACCCGGCGTTTCTGTTTCTTTTTGAGTTCACGATCCTGCAGTCGCAAAATCACGGCCTGAATGGTCGCCATGAGCAATACGGCATAAGCAGATAAAGACAGGATAATATGAATATCCAGACCCAAAGAGTTTTGTGCGATGATTTTTGCAGGCTGGGTAAAGACAAAGCCGAGAATTAAACCCGTGGCAGCCACTGGAATCCCGATCAGATTCAGGGCAATAATTGGACGATAAGTACTGTAAATAATGCTGAGTAACAGCATCAGACCAGAGGTAAAGGAAAACAGGGCAAAGACATCATAATTGATGCCAAGCGGGGTGTGCATATCGCCATATAAAACCAGCGCATGTAAGCCCAGTCCAAGCAGGGCAGTTAGCGAAACAAACCATTGATTAGGAGCACGTTTAGACATTAAATGAATGAACAGATACCAGAAGGAAGCGGTATAAGCGACTAATGCTAAGATCGTATAAACCAAGGGGAGGCTAACCATGTCAAACCTTTTTAAGGGTGATGAATATTCATTTATATAAATTCGCTGCGAACTACAGTATCCTATAGCATTCTATGCATAAATTTTCTATTTTAAGAAACAATTTTTTGCTCATGGCTATTTTAAGCGGATTTTGCAATGTTTGATACCTTAACAGAACGACTCACGCAGAGTTTAAGAAATGTTACTGGCTCAGGGCAGCTAACCGAAGACAATATTAAAGATACGTTACGTGAAGTGCGTATGGCGCTTCTTGAGGCCGATGTTGCGTTACCTGTAACTCGTGAATTCATCGCGAAAGTTAAGGAAGAAGCATTGGGCCAGGAAGTGATGACTCAGTTATCTCCTGGACAGGCTTTTGTCAAAATCGTTCATGACGAATTGACCAAAATGATGGGCGAGGCCAATGAAAGCCTCGACCTCGCTGCAAAACCACCTGTTGTTGTCCTGCTGGCAGGTCTACAAGGTGCGGGTAAAACAACAACCGCAGCGAAACTTGCACGCTTCTTACAAGAACGTCAAAAGAAAAAAGTCGCGATGGTATCTGCTGACGTATACCGTCCAGCAGCGATCAAACAGCTACAAACGGTTGCAGGCGAAGTAGGTGCGATTTTCCTGGAATCTAGCGCAGACGAAAAACCGATTACGATTGTGAATCGCGCGATTGAACAGGCAAAAATCCAGTTTGCCGATGTGCTGATTGTCGATACGGCAGGTCGTTTGCATATCGATGATGACATGATGGGTGAAATCAAAGAGCTGCATGCAGCGATTAACCCGACTGAAACCCTGTTCGTGGTCGATGCCATGACCGGTCAGGATGCAGCAAATACTGCCAAAGCATTCAACGATGCCTTGCCTTTAACTGGTGTGATCCTGACCAAAACTGATGGTGATGCGCGCGGTGGTGCGGCGCTTTCAGTACGCGCGATTACTGGCAAGCCAATTAAATTCTTGGGTATGGGTGAGAAACTCGATGCCTTGGAGCCATTCCATCCTGAGCGTATCGCGCAGCGTATTTTGGGTATGGGTGATGTACTTTCTTTAGTCGAAGAACTTGAACGCAAGGTCGACAAAGAAAAAGCCGAAAAAATGGCAAAAAAACTGCAAAAAGGTGGCAGCTTCAACTTTGAAGACATGCTGATGCAGTTTGAGCAGATGAACAAGATGGGCGGCATGATGGGCTTCCTGGACAAACTTCCTGGCATGAGCAATGCCGGTCTGCAAGATGCGTTGGCGCAAGCCAATCCTGAAAAGCAGGTCAAGAAAATGGAAGCGATTATCCAGTCGATGACCCTGAAAGAGCGCCGTAATCCAGACCTGATGAACCCAAGCCGTAAAAAACGTATTGCAGCAGGTTGTGGTATGGAAGTAGCAGAAGTCAACAAACTGATCAAGCAACATGCCCAAATGGCCAAGATGATGAAAAAATTTGCCAATCCATCGGGTATGGCAAAAATGATGAAATCACTCGGTGGTTTGCAGAAACAGTTTGGCGGCGGTGGCGGCATGGGCCCACTGTTCGGCGGCAATGACAAGAAATAAGATTCTGATTTAAAAAAGGCGCGAAATGCGCCTTTTTTATTATGTATCAATCAGAAAACCGGTTTAAACAAAACAACATTTACTTACCCAAAATAAAAATCCAATCAGGCAGACTCAGGAACATCAGCACAAAACAAAGAGAAATTTAAAATGGCTCAAGTGATCATCGTCCATGGTTATACTGCAAGCCCGGAAGAAAACTGGTTTCCATGGATTCAGGAAAAAGCCCAACAGGAAAATGTCAGCTTAAAAGTACTGCGACTTGACCCATCGACCACACCCAAGCTAGAGGTGTGGGACCAGCAAATGCGTGAGCAGATTGAGGGGATTGATGAAGACAGTATTTTTATCGGGCATAGCCTAGGAACTGTGGCTGTATTGCATTACTTATCCAGAGAGTTAAAACAGCAAAAGATTCAGCAATTGGTATTGATCGCAGGATTTAATGGCCGCTTGGGTCGTTTAGATGAAGTCAATCCGTTTATTGATGCTGCTGAGATCGATTTTGATCTGCTTAAACAGCAGGTGGCAGAACGGGTGGTGATTTATTCTGAAGGCGATGATCGGGTGGAGCCTGAATTTAGCCTGGAACAGGCAGACAGTCTGGATGCGATTGTGGTGAGTGCCAAGCATCAGGGACATTTTATCGATTCAGAAGGCTGTACCGATCTGCCAGAACTCTGGAAAGTGATTGAGCCTTATCTGATTAAAGCTGAATCTTAAGCAGGTTGTTGGATTCGTTCAATTTGTAAATTGAGTCTGAGATGGGATGCAAAAAGTTACTTGAATTTCATCTTCAGACTGTTTAATAGTAGTTTTTGTCAAAGCACTTTGTGCTCAATTATAATAAGTAAAACACGATGAAAAATATAATCAACAAAGTCTATATCGTGCCTGATTATCAGGCCACCTCAAATGACCATTGGTATCCGTGGCTGAGTCGCCAACTCAAAAATGTCGGTGTTGATTCAAAACGGATTATGCTGGCCAATCCTTTTCAGCCTGATCTAGAAGAATGGCAGCAAAATCTGAAACTGCATATTCCACATCTGGATGAGCATACGTTTTTAGTTGCCCATGGCCTGAGTGGACTCAGTGTTTTAAGTTTTTTACAGCAACATTATCTCCAGCAGCACCGCAAGACCGGCGGGGTTATTCTGGTTTCAGCTTTCGATACACCGCTGGTGGCCTGGTCGGAACTGAATAAAATGCTGCAGGCGACACGACTGGATCTGAACAACCTGCCGTATAGCTATAAACGCGCGGTCATACTGATCTCCAGTAATGATCCTTTTGTACCTGCACCGGTTTCCCTGCGCCTGGCCCACAGCTTAAATGCTCAAATTTTTGAGATTAAAAAAGCCGGACATTTTAACAAATGTGATGGATTTACCGAATTTCCTCAATTGCTCGAAATCATGAAACTGTATTTGGCAAATGAGCCGCAAAATGCTGCAAACCTTTAAGCAGAAGATCAGGTTCAATCCTCGGCTGATACGGCTCAAGATGTTGGGCAAACAGTGGAGCATCTCCACCGGTTAGTACCAGCTGTGCCGGAAAATCATGCAGCACTTTTTCAATGGTGCTGAGCAGACCGAGCAGAATGCCATGATGTACTGCATCGATGGTATTGCGTCCGGGATTGAGCTCAGAAAATGCGGCATCCGGAATTTTAATACCTTTGGTATTCTGAATCAGTGCATCACGTTGTAAATATAAATTTGGCAGAATAAAACCGCCTAAATGTTGTTGTCCTTGAATCAGGTCAATGGTCAGCGCTGTACCACAACTAATCACACAATAATTCTCATGAGGCTGGGTCGCGACAGCAAGTACCTGTAGCCAGCGGTCAATCCCCAGTTGTGCCGGTTCATCATAGCCACAAATCAGGCCAGCATATTGGGCCTGCACCTGAGCAAAAATCACTGGAATATGCAGACCATCTAATATACTGAGAATGCGCTCATTATTGACCTTGTCCTGAACCGAAGACAATCCGACCTGATCCAGATCCAGCGTTTTAAAGTGCTGAATCAGGCCAAGTAACAAATCGGCAGGGGACTGTAAATGTAATTCCGCTGCATGTTCAATGATCTGATCTTGTTCGGTAATCCAGTATTTGAGTCGGGTATTGCCAATATCTAGCCATAGTTTCTTCATGGATTATGCCTGTTCAAGGATTATTTTTGAGCCGTAATTGACCTTGGTAAAAGATGTGGACACCTGTTTCAGTTGCGATTTTAACAGCGCCATCATCCTGAATACCCAGAAATTTTCCTGAATATTGCCCTTGCAGATCGGTAAATTCAACCCTCTCTTGGATAAAAGCGGCATGTCGATTGAAACGACCAGACAGATTCTGGCTGCCATAACTAAACCATTGTCTGGCTTGCTGAATCGCCAGATACAGTTCTGCAATCAGCTGAATGCGTGAACCCGGATGCAGGCCCAACTCATTCAATGAGGTCACTTGCTGCTCGGGAACCTCAGCAGACATTGGGCTGAGGTTGATCCCGACCCCGACCACCACCTGCGTAGGTGAAATCGGTTCCACCAGAATGCCGCCCCATTTGCCTTTGACGCTATACAGGTCATTCGGCCATTTTACTTGCAAGTCCAGCCCTTGTAGACTGGGCATTTGCAGGATATTTAACGCAATTTCCAGAGCCAAACGGCCATCGATGGGTTTTTGTGTATGCAGCAATGTGCTTAAATAGATATTCCCTTCAGGTGAAATCCACTGACGCTGGCGCTGTCCACGGCCTTGGGTCTGCACATGGCTGCAGACCAGAACCTGCTGTACCCCCTTGGTTGCCAATTCCCGCACATCGTCATTGGTTGATGTGGTAATCGGTTTGATGAGCAATACTTCCGGAAGCTGGCCTGCATCGCTTAATCGTTGTTGCAGTTCACGAGTTTCTACATCCATTTGAATCTAAACGTGGTAAATATCGTTATGGAGTTAATCATATATTTATTGATTGGTGCAATTGCAGGATTTACCGCTGGCCTGTTTGGGGTTGGTGGTGGTTTGATTATTGTGCCGATTCTGTACATTGTTTTTACCCAGCTCCAGTACGATCCCAGCGTGATTATGCACATGGCGGTGGGGACTTCTCTGGCTACCATTATTGTCACCTCGATCAGTTCTGTCATGGCGCATCATCAAAGAGGTGCCGTGTTGTGGTCGGTATTTCGTAATCTGGCACCCGGCTTGATTATTGGTTCCTTCCTGGGTGCAGGGATTGCTGACTATTTATCTGGTCAAGGCTTGCAGCTGTTGATCGGGTTCTTTGCAGTCTGGGTGGCGTTTAGAATGTTTAAAGGCGCCAATGTTCAGGTCGATCCGAATAAAAAATTGCCTTCAACCCCGGTACAACTCGCTGCGGGCGGTGGGATTGGTGTGGCATCGGCGATCTTTGGGATTGGTGGCGGTAGTCTGACAGTCCCGTTTTTGAATCGCTGTGGCATCGTGATGCAAAAAGCCGTGGCGACCTCTGCGGCTTGTGGGTTGCCGATTGCCGTGGCAGGCGCACTGGGCTTTATCTGGTTTGGTCAACAGGCCCAGGTCGCAGTACCAAATACGATTGGCTATATTCATATCTATGCCTTTATTGGCATCAGCATGATGAGTTTTTTTACCGCCAAACTCGGTGCAAAAGTGGCACATTTACTTTCACCTGCGGTACTGAAAAAATGTTTTGCGGCTTTACTGACCACCGTCGGTCTGTATTTTATTTATCAAGGTTTTATGGCCTGATTTAATTTTTTAGGTTGAACTGATGTATCACCTAAGGAGAATGGTTCACTATTCTCCTTTTTTATGAACTTGAGTTGGCTGTAGAGACACAAGATTGTCTGACAATGTCACAGTATTCATCGAAAAAATTCTGTCTAATAGCAATATAGCCCAAATCATGGGCTGAACCAGTATCCATAAAAATAAAGACAGGAACGGTATGCCATTAGAACAAGCACACAGTTTGTCTGAGCAGATTGCCAAACACATTAGCGAACAGATTATTCGTGGCGAATTGGTCGAAGGCGAACGTATACAGGAACTCAGGATTGTCTCGGAGCTGGATGTCAGTCGAGGGTCAGTTCGTGAAGCCCTGCTGTTGCTGGAACGCACCCAGCTGATTGAAATTTATCCGCGTCGCGGTGCCATTGTCTCGGAAATGTCGGCCTTGCAGGTGCGGGCCTTATTTGATATTACCTCTTTATTGCTGGGGCAGATGGTGCATCGTATGGCTGAAACCTGGCGGAGTCATGAAGCCGAGCGCATTCAGCTATTATTAGAACAATTAGAAGCAGAAACTCGCCAAGGACATACAGAAAAGTTTTATGATCTGATCTTTCAGGGCATGGCCCAGCAACATGAGATGGTCGGAAATCCCTATCTGATGCGCTACTATCAGGATCTGTTACCTTGCTTGCGGCGTAGCTATTTCCTGACCCTGAATATTTCCAGACGCGAGTTACAGGAATCTTTCGACTTATTTAAACTGGTCACTGAAGCAATTCTGATACGAAAAACCCATCAGGCCGCTTTATTTATGGAAGATTTTTGTCGACACTTACGCAACCTTGTGTTGGAATCTCTGACACGGATGAAACAAATTGAACTCGCGTGGGCCAGACGCTCACGACGTTAAATCAGGACATTATGCGTTTAAGCAGTTTAAAACTTTCAGGCTTTAAATCTTTTGCCGACAGTACCACTTTACATTTTAAAGATAATCGTACTGCAGTCGTGGGACCGAACGGGTGTGGTAAATCTAACGTCATTGATGCCATACGCTGGGTCATGGGTGAGTCCAGTGCGCGCCAGCTGCGTGGTGGCAGCATGCAGGACGTGATTTTTACCGGAACTGCCAAGCGTAAACCGGTGGGCATGGCCAGTGTGGAACTGCGCTTTGACAATACCTATGGCAAACTGGGCGGCGCTTATAATGCCTATAATGAACTGGCAGTCCGCCGTCAGGTCAACCGCGATGGCAAGTCTGAATATTTCCTGAATGGCAGCAAATGCCGTCGTCGTGACATTACCGATATTTTTCTGGGCACCGGTCTGGGGCCACGTTCTTACGCGATTATTGAACAGGGCATGATCAACCGTCTGGTCGATGCCAAACCGGATGAAATGCGGGTCTATATTGAAGAAGCTGCCGGGGTTTCGCGTTATCAGGCACGGCGCCGTGAAACCATGCTGCATCTGGATCACACCATGCAAAACCTGTCGCGTCTGGAAGATATTGCCTCTGAACTGAAATCTCAGTTAAAAACCCTGAAACGTCAGGCTGAAAGCGCGATTCAATATAAGCAACTGGAAGAACAGATTCGCAGCATCAAGATTGAAATCCTGTCTTTCCAGTGTGAACAAAGCCAGCGCTTGCAAGAAGAATATACCGTGGAGATGAATACTCTCGGAGATAATTTTAAGCTGGTGCGTTCCGAGCTGACTACGGTTGAACATGATTTAGGTCGTACCAGTGAACTGTTTCAGCGTCTGATTCAGCAATCGACACCTTTGCAAAGTGAATGGCAACAGGCCGAGAAAAAACTGGCCGAACTGGAAATGACCTTGCAGCAAAAACAGTCTTTGCTCGAGCAAAATTCCACCAGTCTGGTCAAGCTGGAACAGCAAAAAGCCCAGACCAAAGAGCGTTTGCAATTGATTGAACTGCAACTCGATACCTTGCAGCAGCAAGCTGAAGATCAGCAAGCACAATTGCAGCAGCAAGATGGCCAGAATCAGGCGCAGAGCCAAAATCTGGCTGATCTCAAATCACAACATACAACAGTCGCGGCACAATTTGCCCAGATCAAAACTCAGGTCGAACAGCAGCAGCAGCGTAAATTACAAATGTTGGCTCAAAGTGAACAACTGGCCAAGAATATTGAGCGGATTGAACAGCAAAAACAGACCGTACAGCAACAGAGCATACAGATTCAGCATCAAGCGCAACAAGATGAGCTAGAGCAATATCAACAAGACAAGACTGAGATCGAACAGCAGCTATTCACATGTGAAGCGCAACGCACTGTATTGCAAGATCAATTGGCTCAAGTTCAGACCGAGCAGGCAGAACAGCAGCAGTGCTTGATGCAGTTAAAATCTGAAATTCAGGTGCTGCATTCGGAACAGAAAAACCTCAGTCAATTGCTGACCAAAGCCAATCCACATGCCAAGGCCGATGCACTACAGCTAATGCATGTACTTAAGCTCAACGATGCAGGCAAAGACCATGCAAAGCTGATCGAAAAGTTTCTGGCAAAATGGCTGTCTGCCCAGATTCTGGCAGAGGGTGAAAACTTTCTTGAAGATCGGGCGCGTCAGTTAAAGCCATATACTGTGCAAGATGAAATTCAGATTGCCAATACGGTGTGTCTGGCCGACTGGATTGAATCTCCACAGTATTCACTGTGGCAGCAGGTTGCAGTTGTAGATTCATTAGCGCAAGCCTTGAAACTTCAAACTGGGCTTTTGCAAGGTCAGACCCTACTCAGTCTGGATGGCTATCAGGTTGGGCCTGATTGGGTGATTGCGCTGGATTATGATGAATCGAGCCAAGCCGCTCAGGGCGCATTGAGTCATCGTATCCGTCTGGAGGAAATCGAGCTTCAGTTATCAGCACTGAATACCCAACTTAGTCAGGCTGAAGAGCAACTGCCTGAACTGAATCTTCGGATGAAGGAGTTAAAAACCCAGATTCAAACGATCAGTGAGCAGTACAAGCACACACAAAAGCAACTGCAACAACTCGATGTCAATATTGCCAAAGTTCAAAGTAGTGCTCAGGCTTTCGCATTACATAAGCAGCAATTACAGCATCAGCTGCAACAACTCGATGAGCAGCTAGAAGAAGATGCCATGCAGAAAGACGATCTGGAAATTGATCTGCATGCTCTGAATATTAAGCTGGAACAAGCGCTACCAAATTATAAAACCCTGCAATTCCAGCTGGAAGCATTGAGCACTCAGTTAGATGACTCGCAGCAGCTTAGCCAGCAAGCGCAGCAGGAACTGGAACTGCTGCGCCGTCAAAGCGTACAGAGTCAGCAGCAGATTGAATTGCTGGAAAAAGATCAGGTATTTTTAATAGAACAGTATCAACAAATTAATCTACAAATCGAGCAAGCCAAGAAATTTGTCGATCCGGTACAGCTAGAATTGCCTGCTTTACAGAGCCAGTTTAATGAACAGGCGCAGATCACTGAAAAGCTGCAAAAAACCTGGGCCGACTGGCAGATCGAATTAAATCAGGTGCAGAGCAAACAGCAGCAATTAACTGAACAGCGTCACAGTTTCCAGCAGCAGGATGAAAAACTGCGTACAGCACTGGAAGCCAAACGTCTGGCCTGGCAGGCAGCCAAATCTGATTTGCAGCATTATTCAGAACAATTAAAAGAACTGAATCATGAAGTCATCAGCGGTTTAACTATTGATGTCAAAACCCATCAGGCGAAACTGGAAAAAGCTCAGGCGCAGTTCGATAAGCTCGGTGCAGTGAATCTGGCGGCTTCTGAAGAATATGAAGAAGTCTCGAAACGCTATGAGGAACTGAGCCACCAGATGCAGGATCTGGAAAATACTGTGGAACAGCTACAAGCTGCGATGAAAAGTATTGATCAGGAAACCCGCAAACTGTTTATGCACACTTTTGATCAAGTCAATGCCGAACTGCAAAACCTGTTCCCGAAAGTATTTGAAGGGGGCGAGGCGAGTTTAAGTCTTGAAGATGGATGGCAATCGGGTGTAAAACTGATGGCCCGACCACCGGGTAAACGTAACAGCTCCTTGGCATTACTCTCCGGTGGGGAGAAGGCTTTAACTGCATTGGCACTGGTATTCGCGATTTTTCGCTTAAATCCGGCACCTTTTTGTGTACTCGATGAAGTCGATGCACCACTAGATGATGCCAATGTGGGACGTTTTTGTAATTTAGTCAAAGAGCTTTCTGAACACGTGCAATTTATTTATATTACCCATAACAAACTTGCAATGATGATGGCGACTGATCTTTTAGGTGTAACCATGCCTGAACCGGGAACCTCAAAATTAGTGACAGTAAATTTGGAACAGGCAAAAGAATACGGCTTAGCTGCGGAGGTATAATATGGAAATCACCACCATTATCGGGATTGTTATTGCAATTATCATCATGCTGTTGGGCATCAGAATGCTGTTCAAAAAACCTGTAGAGGCAGTCCCTTCACTGGATGCTAACCTGCATATCGATCCGGATAGCCAGACCCCTGTCATTCCTCGGCATGTACGATCGCAACTGGCAAAGCAGAACGCAGATCCGGCACAACGTATAGAGCCGAGCCTGAGCGTAGAAGAAAAGGCTCCTGAAAAACCTTCGGCATTTCGCAAGCCTGAACCGACCTTGGCTGAGCCAGCAGTGCTTGAGACAGCTGCAGCGGTCGAGCCGAGTCCAATGACCGAAGCTGAAGTGGTGGCAAGCTCTGCAACTACAGAACCAGCCGAAACATCACTGGAGCAAAAGCCGGCCGAAGTAGAACCGGAAAATAACCAGCCTGAAAATAAAGATATAGCTACCGAATTTAGTCTGAACAGCAACATCGAAAAAGCAGAAATTTCTGAATTTAATGATGAAAGCAGTATTCTGGATGCCCATCTGCATGAGCAAAAAATAGTGGATGAAGAAAGTGCGTTATCCAGTGCTGAAACCATTATTTCTCTGCATATCTATCCGCAAGGCCGTGTACTTTCAGGTGATAAAACCCTGAAAGTCTTACTCAAATATGGTCTGCGTTATGGCGAACTGGCCTGTTTCCACCGTTATAGTGAAGATGATTCAAAACTGCTATTTTCGGTACTGCAAATGACCGATACGGGTATGGAAGGCTTTGATCTGGAAACATTGTCGACTCAGGAAGTCAAAGGTCTGGCTTTCTTCCTGGCTTTACCGCATAGCGATGTACAAAATGCCTTTGATACCATGGACAGTATTTCACGTCTGATTGCCCGTGAAGTCGATGGTCTGGTCTATGATCAGAACCAGCAGGAATTTACCCCACAATTACGCGAATTCTGGCGCCATCAAGCGATTGATTATCGTGCCGGTCAACCGACAGAAGTTTAAGCGCTTTTGTTCAATCTCCAAGTTGAATCTGGAGACTGCAATTTTTATAATAGCCAAAAGCTGAATATTCTACAGGGCGGATTTTCCGCCCTTTTTTATGGTGAAATTATGACCCAAGATGCCACTGTCATTGCGCAAATGCGTCAACTGATTCAACTGCTTGCCAAGCATAACCATGCTTATTATGTGATGGATCAACCGAGCATTGAAGACAGTGAATATGATCAGCTCTTTCATCAGCTCAAAGCCCTAGAACAACAATATCCCGATCTGATCCAGTCCGATAGCCCGACCGATAAAGTCGGTGGGCAAGCACTTTCAAAATTTGTCACCGTTACGCATGCTGTTCCGATGCTGTCATTAGGCAATGTCTTTCATCAGGACGACCTGTTTGCTTTTGCCCGCCGTATTGAAGAACGTTTACCGAATCAAGAAATTGAATATGATGTTGAACTGAAATTTGACGGACTGGCCATTTCCCTGTGGTATGAGCATGGTGTCTTGACCCGTGGTGTGACCCGCGGTGATGGGGAAACCGGTGAAGACATTACCCAGAATGTCCGAACCATTCGCAATCTGCCGAAACTTTTATCATCAGTGAATGGCATCATTCCCGATTTGCTGGAAGTACGCGGCGAAGTGTTGATGCCGAAATCCGGCTTTGAAAAACTGAATGCCGCCAATGCAGCCAAAGGTGAAAAGACCTTTGCCAATCCACGTAATGCGGCGGCAGGCAGTTTGCGTCAGCTGGATCCGAATATTGCCGCATTACGGCCACTGGCTTTTTATGCTTATGGAATTGCACAATGCGTACCGCATCATGGGCAAGGCACAATGTCTGCCAGTCTGGAATGGTTACATCAGTTCGGTTTTGCGGTTGGCGAGCGTCACTTTATCTGTGACAGTATCCAGGACGTGCAAAAAGTCTATGAACAGATCATTCAGGAACGTGCCAGCCTCAGTGTAGAAATCGATGGCATGGTGATTAAAGTCAATGACCTAAAACAGCAGCAGCAACTCGGTTTTCTGAGCCGGGAGCCGCGTTGGGCCACCGCTTATAAATTCCCCGCAGTTGCAGCACTGACCACGGTTGAAAATATTAACTGGCAGGTGGGACGTACCGGAACTCTGACGCCGGTAGCACGTTTGAATCCGGTCGCGGTCGGCGGCGTGACTGTTTCTAATGTGACCCTGCATAATATTGGTGAAATTCACCGTCTCGATGTACGGATTGGCGATACCGTCAGTGTCTATCGTAGTGGCGATGTAATTCCTAAAGTGGAAAAAGTCTGGCCGGAATTCCGCCCGGTGGATGCCGTTGAAGTGCATTTACCTGAGCAATGTCCAGTCTGTGATTCACCGGTGGTGATGCCGGAAGGCGAAGCCTTGGCACGTTGTTCAGGAGGGCTGTATTGTGCAGCGCAGCGTATTGAGGCGATTCGTCACTTTGTTTCACGTAAAGCCATGGATATTGAGGGTCTGGGGGATCGCTGGGCAGAATCTTTGCTGCATCTAAATCTGCTGAAAGATGTCTCGGATATTTATCATCTGCATGAACATCGTGAGCAGCTGCTACAGATTGAAAAAATGGGTGAAAAATCTGTTCAGAATTTAATAGATTCTATTGAGAACAGTAAGAAAACCACACTGGCCGCTTTTATTTATGCACTCGGTATTCGTGGCGTGGGTGAAACTACAGCGCGCATGCTGGCCAATAATTTCCAGACACTGGAGGCACTGCGTCAGGCAGATCTGGAGGCATTAAAGAAAACCCCGGATGTGGGTGCTATTACTGCTGAATGGATTCTGGATTTCTTCCAGGCACCGCATAATCTGGAAGTTCTGGATCGTCTACTGGCGGCCGGCATTCACTGGGATGCACCAGTTGCACCGACCCGTCAGCCACTCAATGGCGAAAGTTGGGTCGTGACCGGAACCTTAAGCAGTATGGGGCGCGATGAAGCGACTCAATTACTTCAGGCACTGGGTGCGCGAGTCAGCGGCAGTGTATCCAGTAAAACCAAATGCGTGGTAGCCGGTGAAAAAGCCGGTTCCAAACTGGACAAAGCAGAAAAGCTGGGTGTAACGGTCATCAATGAGGAACAGTTCATTGCCCTGATGAAAGAGCATGGGCAAATCGAAGACTAATCAGTTCTAAACAATGACTCAAATAAAAAAGACACCAAGGATGATGAGTCTTGAGGTGTCTTTTTTATTGCTAGTTCAAAACTATAGGTGAATGAGAGGGGGGAGGATAGACAAATACAAGGACGGGTTCGGCAATGTGAGTTGAATTCACGTACAATATCGATTCATTTGCAGGTATAGATCCTGCCTTATTGATTCTGTTCTCCCGTTGATGATTGACATACACATGGCTCAAGCAAAAAAATCTTTTCTGCAACAAAAATCGCAATTACATGCACGAAATCTGCATCGCAGTCGTTACGATTTTCCTCAGTTAATCAAGAGTTGTCCGGAACTTGCGCCTTTTGTCAGCCCGAATCAATATAACGATCTTTCAGTCAACTTTTCTGATCCTCGAGCTGTGAAAATGCTCAATAAAGCATTGCTCAAGCATTTTTATAGTATTCAATATTGGGATATTCCTCAAGATTATCTTTGCCCACCTATTCCGGGTAGAGCCGACTATATTCACTATTTGGCGGACTTGTTGAGTGATAGCAATAAAGGTCAGATTCCAACAGGACACGCCGTTCACGTATTAGATATTGGGGTGGGCGCGAACTGTATTTATCCGATTATTGGTCATCGTAGTTATGGTTGGAAATTTGTTGGCTCAGACATTCATCCTGCATCGGTTAAAAGTGCTCAATTTATTGTGGAGGCAAATCCAAATCTCAGAAAGGGGATTCAGATTCGATTGCAAAAGACACCGAGCAATATTTTCAAAGGCGTGATTAAACCTTCAGATCGTTTTGATTTGACCCTGTGTAACCCACCATTTCATGCTTCGCAAGATGAAGCAAATGCCACAGCAACGCAAAAATTACGCAAACTTGGCAAACCGGTTGATCGGTCTAAAGTGGTGTTAAACTTTGGCGGACAAAAGAACGAGCTGTGGTGTGACGGTGGAGAAGAACGCTTTGTTTGCCAGATAGTACAAGAGAGCACACAGTTTGCTGAGCAATGTCTTTGGTTTAGTACACTGGTTTCTAAGAAAACCACATTGCCTATGCTGTTAAATACCTTGCGTAAGTGCGGTGCAGTGGATTTAAAAACCATTAAAATGACGCAGGGGCAAAAAGAGAGTCGCTTTGTGGCTTGGACTTTTCTAGATGCAAAGCAACAGCAAGCGTGGAAAAATGCGCGTTGGACTTCTGCTTAGCTTGTTTTTAGGCAGGAATAGTGAGCTTGTGGGCGCATAAGTCGGTGTAGTAGCTCAAATTTAATCTGACAGATACAATCAAAAAATCGGTAACTGTCAGATCAGGTTTGAGCTAGTACGATTAAGGAATATATTTTTTGACTACGCCATCATCGAGTAATTGCTGGAAATGCTCGACCAGACTTTCTTTCACTGGACGATATTGAATACCCAGTTCATCCTGACTCTTTTGCGCATTGAAGTAGATCGGATAACCCATGTTCAGTTCCACAAACTTGGGACTAAAGCCTGCCAATGGTCCAAACAGTTTAAAGGCCGCTTTTGGCAACTGATTGCGCGGGAAGGGGAACTTATTGCCAAAATTTTCTCTTAAAATCTGACCCATTTCCAGCAGGCTCAGGCTTTCACTACAAATAATATAACGCCCATGTGCTTCTGGTTTAAATGCAGCACGGAGATGTGCTTCAGCGACATCCTGCACATCGACCACACCATTCCACATGGGTGGAACACCGAGTAAAGTCATGCCATTGGCAAACTGTTGCAGTACTTCGACACTGCCAGACTGGGTATTTGGTGTGAGGGATTTACCAAAAACCAGCGCTGGATTGATACAGACCAGCTGCCAGCGATCCTGTGCTTCTGCCATTTCCCAGGCCTTACGCTCTGCCATGACTTTGGAATAAGGATAAGGCTGATGAGTTTCCGAACTGGTGCTATTCCAGTGTGATTCATCAAAACTGTTATTTTCAGTTTGCAGAATATCAATGGCATCGCCATAAGTAGAGGCAATACTCGAGGTAACAATCACACGTTTCACGGATTCTGTCTGATTGACGCTTTTCAGGACATTTTCAGTACCTAAAATCGCAGGTTCAATAATATCTTTGACCGCATCCTTATAATTGGTGACCACAAAGGGCGACGCCATATGAAACACAATTTCACAGCCTTGCATGGCGGCATCAAAAGAACCCGGACTCAGTAAATTGGCCTGAAATAATTTGAGGGTGCCTGGACTGTTCTCGGCAATTTTTTCTAAATGGGCGAAGCTTTTGCTTTTGTTTAGGTCACGTACCGTGGCATGTACAGTATAGCCTTGCGTGAGTAATTTCTGGATAACCCAGCTGGCAATATAACCCGATGCACCGGTGACCAGAACAGGTGCTGTTGTATGTGGATGTGTCATATTTAAACCGTTGTTGTTTTAAATTTGTCTGAATGATAAGCGAAATTTATGCATTAAGTACGCCAATGCGGTGATGTTTATACAAAAATAAGCAATCTTGCGGGTTTTAATGAATACTTACAAATCTTAACTGATGGATTTATCCGGCAGATTGTGCTTAAAGTGAATAGTCGTGACAGTGCAAAGTATTGTTTTATAAATGGGATTTGATTCAGAACGAAGTGTAAATGCAAGTACTTCTCATTTTAATTATATAAAAATCATATATTTAACCAATGTTAGGCTTTGCAAAATCCTTTGAGTTTCTCCATAATAGCCAGATAAAGGCAGGGAGTAATTCAAATGCGCGGTAATCCAGAAGTCGTAGATTATTTAAATATGTTGATCGGTGGCGAACTGGCTGCTCGTGACCAATACTTGATTCACTCTCGGATGTATGAAGATTGGGGTTTAACCAAAATCTTTGAACGTATCGACCATGAAATGCAGGAAGAAGCCCAGCATGCGGATGCGATTATCCGTCGTGTCTTGTTCCTGGAAGGTACACCAAACATGCAACGCGATGACATTGAGATTGGTGAAGATGTGGTGAGCTGTCTGAAAGCCGACCTGAAACTTGAATATCATGTGCGAGAAAAACTGGCACAGGGCATCAAGCTGTGCGAAGAAAAAGGGGACTATATCACCCGTGATATGCTGCGCCAGCAAATGTCAGATACCGAAGAAGATCACACCTACTGGCTGGAAAAACAATTGCGTCTGATCGAACTGATTGGCCTGCAAAATTATATTCAATCGCAGATGTAAGATCAGATCAATCAAAAAACCCAGCATATGCTGGGTTTTTTTTCTGGGGTGAAAATTGAGGGCAATACTATTCTGGTTTCAGTTGGGACAATGTGGGGTTGATAAACATTGCACAAAGAATAGGATGATTGCATAAAGAGACATTTAGTGAGCAGTTGGTTATTATGAATTTCTGGGTTCTAAGATCAAGGCCATGTGAATTCTCTAAAAAAAAGCTTATTTATCTTTGTGTGAAGAGAAGACGAATCGGCGTTTTAAAGATAAAAATGACATAAAAGGTTCATTAAAAATATTTGGTTAGGCAGAATAAGGGCAAGTGCATAAAAATAAATTTTCTCGGTAGAAGTTGAAAAAATAGTTGTTTTTGAAGATATGAGATTTGCTTTGTCCAATTTAATTTCTCTATTCAGCTTTGATTCATAAATTGCAACAAATATAGGGCGTTAGGTTAAGAACTTCCTAGATCAATAAAACATTAAGATAAAAATAGGTATGACTTTGAAATCAGTAATTTTAAGGATGACAGTTCTAGCACTGGCAATGGTCTCGGCAGAAGGGGTTTCAGCAAAATCGCCTGCACAACCAGATAAAGTTTTGAATATTGCATTTGAAGCGCCTGATGATGGTTTCGACATGGTCAAGACCTATAATTTTTATAGTGGCAGTATTGCTGAAGCAATTTTTGAACCCTTATTACGTTACGACTATCTGGCGCGACCAGCCACTTTAACTCCGAATACTGCGGAAGCCTTGCCCAAGATCGAGCAGGATGGCAAGGTCTATACCTTCAAGATTAAACCCGGCATCTATTTTAGTGATGATCCGGCATTTAAGGGCAAAAAACGTGAACTGGTTGTCGAGGACTATATTTACTCCATGAAGCGGGTGATGGATCCTAAAAATCATTCGCCGACCTTTTCGTTTATCGAGGGCAAAATTCTCGGTGCAGATGCTGCCATTCAGCAAGCCAAAAGTTCTGGTCAATTTAATTACGATGCGCCAATTGCAGGACTAAAGGCACTTGATCAATATACCTTGCAAATCACGCTCACGCGTTCCGACTTTAATTTCCCTTATATCATGGCCTATGTCACTTTTAGCGGTACCGCCAGAGAAGTCATTGAGCATTATGGCGCGCGTGCAGGTCAGCATCCAGTCGGGACAGGGCCCTATCAATTGCATAAATATGTGCCGCGTAGCCGGATTGAATTAAAGGCCAATCCAGATTACCGGGGATTTAGCTGGAATTTTAAGGGTGAAAATACGGCCTGGGATCAACGTCTGGTAAAAGAAATGAGTGGCAAAAAAATGCCGCAAATTGGGATGGTCAAGGTCAGTATTATTGAAGAAGAACAATCGCGCTGGCTGGCGCTGAAATCGGGTCAACTGGATTATGACCGGCTCACTGCAAGCGGTGCCGAACAGGCCCTAGTCAATAAACAGCTCAAAAACGAATACAAGCAAAAAGGCATTTTGCATTATCCAAATAAAGACGCAGAAATCACTTATACCATCATGAATATGCGCGATCCTGTGGTCGGTGGAAATTCACTAGAAAAAATCGCTCTGCGTCGGGCAATCGCCTTGTCTTATAACCAGAATGAAGCCATCAAACAGCTGTATAAGGGACATGCAGATAAAGCTGAAATGACCATTCCCGAAGGCGTGAATGGGTATAATCCAGCTTATAAAAATAGTATTGCCTATAATCCCCTCTTGGCCAACAAGCTGCTCGAGCGTTTCGGTTATAAAAAAGGTGCAGATGGCTATCGGACTTTGCCTGATGGCAAACCTTTGACACTGAAAATGAACTCGACCAGTTCCAGCTCTTCAGTGATTGCAGCGGAATTATGGAAAAAAAATCTGGATGCAGTTGGTCTACGTATTGAATTTAAAATCAGCAATTTCGCCGACAACCTGAAAGAAGCCACGCAATGTAAACATATGCTGTGGGGCGGTGCCTGGATTGCAGATTATCCGGAGGGTGAAAATTTTGCTCAACTCTTATATGGCCCAAATGCACAGCAGGGCAACCTGAGCTGCTATACCTCAAAAGCCTATGATGCTCTGTATCAGGCTGCCATGAAGCTGCCACCAGATCAGCGTACGCCCTATTATGAAAAAATGAACCGGCAAATCGAAGCCGATAATCCCTGGATTTTACACAATACCCGGGTGCGTAACTGGCTGATCCATCCTCAGGTTCAAGGCTTTAAGGCGCATCCAATCATGAACTCCGTTTGGCAATATCTCGATATTGAACCAGTCAAAAAATAAACCTATTTAGATGAAGAGTATGATGAAGGGAAATTTATCAAAGCAATTCAAGCAACTGACGGGTAGTGTTCTGCTGGGAAGTTTGCTCTGCTCGGGGATCGTTTCTGCATGGGCCATTAATCCTGCAGATCCTAACAAGGTGATTCGGGATGTTTTTCCGGTGGCAGAAACCGGATTTGATCCCGCCGCAACGCACGATGCCTATTCAGCCCGGGTTAATAGCGCGATTTTTGAAAACCTGTTTAGCTATGACTATCTGGCAACCCCAGCCAAGCTGATTCCTAATACCGCGGTTGCCATGCCAGAAGTCAGTGCAGATGGTCTCACTTATACCATCAAAATCAAAAAAGGCATTTACTTCGCCGATGATCCCGTTTTTAAAGGTCAGAAACGTGAACTGACGGCTTATGATTATGCCTATTCATTAAAACGTCTGATCGATCCCAACTTGCATTCACCAAATAGCTGGTTGCTGGATGGCCGGATTAAAGGGCTGGAAGCATGGGTCGCCTTAGGCAAAAAGAATGGCAAAGTCTATGAAAACCCCTTTGAAGGCATTCAAACGCCAGACCGTTATACCCTGATTCTGAAACTGACCCAACCGGATCAAAACTTTCCGATGTTACTGGCACATGGCCCAGCAGCTGCAGTTGCCCGTGAAGTTATTGAAAAGTACCGTAATAAAGCAGGCTTTGCGATGGACAAACCAGTCGGTACAGGCCCTTATTTATTGTCACGCTGGACTCCGGGTTCACGCATTATTTTAAAAGCCAGTCCGAACTACCGGAGTTTTGTCTGGAATTTTAAAGCCAGTAGCAGCGAAGACCAGCCTATTGTGGATGCATTGCAAGGCAAAAAAATGCCGCAAATTGGCACGATTGATATCCGGGTCATTGAAGAAGCCCAGTCACGCTGGTTGGCCTTTAATAAAAATGAACTGGACATGACTGAAATCGACGGCGACATGGTGGTTCAGGCGCTTGAAAATGGGCTACTCAAACCTTCCTTAAAACAAAAAGGGGTTCAGTTATCTAGGATTACCGATCCGCTGATTGGCTACCATTACTGGAATATGCAGAATCCTGTGGTTGGTGGGTTCAGCAAGGAAAAAATTGCGCTACGTCGTGCCATGGCCATGGCTTACTCTACCGACAATATGATCAGTGTCTTGCTCAAGGGCGATGCCAATAAGTTACAGATGCCGGTACCACCCGGGGTGGTTGGTTATTCACCGGATTATAAAAGCAGTATTCCCTATTCGGTCAAGGCGGCCAATATGCTGCTTGACCGTTATCAATACAAAGTCGGGGCCGATGGCTGGCGCAGACAACCCGATGGTAAGCCTTTAGAGATTGAACTGATTGTCGGTAATACCAGTCGTGGTCAGCAACAGGCAGAATTCTGGAAAAAAGCCCTGGACAATATTCAGATCAAGATGGTCAGTAAAGCCATGCCATTTGCCGAGGCGATCAAGCTGGAAAAACAATGTAAGACCATGTTTAAAAGCTCGGCATGGATTGCAGACTATCCGGATGCCGACAACTTCATGCAGCTTTTTTATGGCAAAAATGTCAATGTCACCAACAATGCCTGCTTCAAACATCCTGAATTTGACCGCCTGTATGAGCAAACCCAAAGTATGCCAGCCAGTCCTGAACGTGATGCAATCTATCGCAAAATGTCCCGGATTCTGGAAGTGAATATGCCGGTACTGATGCTATATAGCACCTATCGTAATGTCTTGTCGCAACCCCGGGTCATTGGCTATAAAAACCATCCGATTCTGTCTTCAGAGTGGATGTACATCGATATTGATAGCAAAAAGTAAGAAAAATCTGGAGATAAATATGAAATCGAAGTCTTTAAAATTAAGTAGCTTATGTTTAGTCATAATGGGGGGGTATCAGGGGGTAGCGGCACAGACTCAAGCGCAGCTACTGCCATTATTTAAGGCAGCAGAGATTCCATCTTTATGTGATGCCAATCTGGCCAGCATGCAAAAAGATATTCAGATATTTGAAAATCAGAAAATTAAAAATAAGGCCAAGGCAGGGCCTTATCTGGCTGAATGGGATGAATTACATGCCAAAGCCCGGGATTTTGGTGCAGCAGTCGGATTGTATAGTAATGTCGATCCAGACCCTGCATTGCGTCAGGCAGCAGATGACTGTGAGCTAAAAATCAGCAAGTACCAGACCACGCTGTACCAGAATCCGAAACTGTATGCCCAGTTCAAGAAACTGAAGGCCAGCGATCCGATTGATCAAAAATTCTTGCAAGATATTCTGGAGCAGTTTGAAAAAACAGGGGTACAACTCAGTGCAGAAAAACAAAAGCGCCTGAAAGATATCATCGAAGAATCGACCAAGCTGTCTCAGGATTTCGCCAAAAATGTACGTGATAATCCGCATAAAGTCGAATTTACCCCAGCAGAAATGAAAGGTCTGCCAGCCAGCTATATGGCGGGGTTAAAGAAAAATGAAAAAGGCAATTATCTGCTTGGCTTTGACTATCCGGAATACCAGCCATTCATGGAGCTGGCAGAAAGTGATGAAGCGCGTAAACGTTATCAGATGGCTTATACCCGCCGTGGGACAGAGCAAAACCTGCAATTTATGAAAAAAGCCATTGATCTGCGTTATGAGATGGCTCAACTTTTTGATAAAGAAAGCTATGCACATTCAGCCCTTGAATTTCGTATGGCAAAAACCCCAGAAGCGGTGAATTCTTTTCTAGAGGATGTGTATAGCAAAGTCGCACCTTTAGAGAAACAAGATGTAGAGGAGTTACGCCAGTTCAAAGCCGAGACCTTAAAAGTTCCACGAGAGAAAGCAGACATTACTCGCTGGAATCAGGGCTATTGGAGTGAAAAACTGCGTCAGGCCAAATACAAGGTCGATCAGGAAAAACTGCGCGATTACTTCCCGACCGAAGCGGCACAAAAATGGTTATTTGCTGTGTCATCAGAACTGTACGGGATTGATTTCAGGCCGATGAAAGTCAAGGCCTGGCACAATGAAGTGGAATATTATGCGGTACATGATACTGCCTCAGGTGAATTCTTGGGCGGATTATATGTCGATAAATACCCGCGTGAAGGTAAATATGGACATGCGGCCGTCTGGGGCGCCTATGGTGGCAGTACCCTGAATCAGCGTCGTCCGGTGTCGGTACTGGTCACCAACTTCAACCGCAAAGGTTTGAACAGCAACGAGCTGGAAACCTTTGTGCATGAAATGGGGCATGCCTTACACGGGATTTTATCGAAAACCCGCTATTCCGAACAGTCTGGTACATCGGTAGAGCGTGACTTGGTGGAAGCACCTTCACAGATGTATGAAGAGTGGGCACGCCGTCTGGAAACCTTATCAAAAGTGGCCGATTATTGTGAACCGGCTTGTCCACGTGTCGATGCTGCCATGACTGAGCGTCTCAAAGACGTAAAAAACTATGGTCGCGGTCTGCATTATGCGCGTCAGACTTTATATGCGCAGTACGATATGGCCTTACACAGTAAAGATGCCCTCAAGACCGACCCATTAAAATTATGGCAAGAGATGGAAAGCAAAACTGCCTTGGGTTATGTACCCGGTCAGCAGTTCCCGGGACAGTTCGGGCATGTGATGGGCGGCTATCAGGCAGGTTATTACAGCTATATGTGGTCCGAGGTGATTGCGCTAGATATGCTCTCTGCCTTTGGCGATCAGTTGATGGATAAAAAAGTCGGTGCGCATTATCGCAATACGGTCTTGGCGCAAGGCGGACAAAAACATGGCGAGCAGATGGTGAAAGACTTCTTGGGTCGTGATCCGGACAGCAAAGCTTTCTTTAATGAAATCTCTGGAAAAAATTAAGGAAGGCAAGCGATGCTGGCATATATTATTCGACGGCTCTGGCAAATGATCCCCACCATGCTCGGGGTGATTTTGCTGATCTTCCTGCTGTTTAACTGGGTGGGGGGCGATCCTGCCTATATCCTCGCCGGTAAAATGGCCAATGCAGAACAGATTGAAAACATCCGGCAACAGCTTGGCGTGGATCAACCGTATTATGTGCAACTGTGGATTTTCATCAAGCAGATTTTAACCTTTGATTATGGGGTGAGCTGGAGTACCGGCGAGTCGGTGGCGCAAATTATTAGTACGCGTCTGGGACCCTCACTGACCATTCTGATTCCACTGACCATTTTGCAAACCATTATTTCCATCATTTTAGCCTTGGGTGTGGCGTCAGTTCGCGGCAGTCTGACCGATCGCATGATCATGATGCTGTGCACCATCGGCATGTCGATCAGTATTCTGGTCTATATCATTGTGTTTCAGTATTTCCTCGCTTATGAGCTGAGCTGGTTTCCGGTGCAGGGCTGGAGTGATAATTTCGCTGACAATCTTTTCAAATACGCCTTATTGCCTGTACTGATTATGCTGGTGGTGAGTATTGCCCCGACCTTACGTCTGTACCGCAGTTTCGTACTGGATGAAGTCAATCAGGACTATGTGCGTACTGCACGGGCCAAAGGTCTGGGCGAAAGCCGGATTCTGGGCGTGCATGTGCTACGCAATGCCTCGATTCCGATTATTACCGATGTGATGGCGGGGCTTCCAGCACTGCTGATCGGTGCTTTCCTGATTGAGCGTTTTTTCGGTATTCCGGGGATTGGCCGTGAAGTGATTATTGCCGTAGAGCGTTCGGATTTCCCGGTGATTAAAGCGATTACGGTCTATGTTGCCGCTGCGACCATGATATTCAACCTGATTGCCGATCTGATCTATAAATGGGTCGATCCACGCGTACAGTTGAAGTAGGTGAATTATGCTGAGTGCGATATTTAAAAAAGAGCAACACGCTCAAGCCGTGCCTGAGTCTACTTCGACAGGATTATGGCAACTGGCCATGCGCCGTTTGAAACGTGACCGGATTGCCATGTTCTCCTTATTGGTGGTGCTGTTTTATCTGCTGCTACTTTTGCTTTCCATGAGCGGTTTTATTGCCAAGGACTGGAATAAAGAAGTGGCGGTCAGTTATGCACCGCCAAGTTTTATCAGTGCAGCGCCTATGCCGGCTGTTTCCGGTGAAGAACAGGAAGCAGAATCGGTCGTTTTACCGGTCAATCCAGTCGATCCTTTAAAAGAGGTGATTGCAGAACTCAATGCTGAAATTGCTGCTGAGCAAAGGATGGGGGGCAGCATCGATTATTATGGTGTAACAGATCCGCTGGCAGAAGACATGCACGTCATTAACCAGCAGCTCGGTGGTCAGCTGATGGATCAGGACAGCGAATTAAAACAGAGTCTGATCTTTGGTGCGGATAAATGGGGACAGGATGTTTTACAGAAAACCATTAAAGGTGCGGAAACCTCGATTCTGGTCGGACTGGTTGCGGCTTTGGTCGCTGTGATCATTGGCACCGTACTTGGTGCACTTGCCGGTTATTTTGGTGGCTGGGTCGATGATCTCCTTAACTGGTTTTATAATGTCTTTACTTCAATTCCTTATTTACTGCTGGTTCTGGCAATTGCTGCGGTGTTACAACAGAAAGGGATTTTATCAATCATCCTGATTTTAGGTCTGACCGGCTGGACTGGGGTTTTTCGTCTGGTTCGTGCCGAGTACATGAAACATACGGCGCGTGAATATGTACTGGCTGCCAAGGCGATTGGGGTGAGTAATTTACGGCGTATGTTTGTACATATTTTTCCGAATGTCAGTCATATTGCCTTGGTACAAATGTCCATTCTGGTGGTGGCTTTTATCAAATCTGAAGTGATTCTCAGCTTCCTCGGTTTTGGCGTGCCAATCGGAGTAGTGTCTTGGGGAAGCATGCTGAATGAAGCGCAAAGCGAGCTGATTTTAGGGAAATGGTGGCAACTGGCCGCAGCCTCGATTGCCATGGCAATACTGGTGACGGCTTTCTCGATGTTTACCGATGCACTCCGTGATGCATTAGATCCGAAACTGAAATAGGAGCGCAACCATGTCTGAAATCAATCCAAGTACAGCACCTGCGTTACTTCGCGTGGAAAATTTGCGTGTCAGTTTTAAAGGTGAAAATAAACAATATATCGAAACCGTAAAAGGGGTTTCTTTTGAAATTCCGGCCAATACTACGGTGGCATTGGTGGGAGAATCGGGAAGTGGCAAGTCGGTTACTTCACTGGCGACCATGGGCTTGCTCCCGACGGAAAGCGCGCGTATTTCCGAAGACAGCCAGATTATCTTTGAAGGGAAAAATCTGCTTAAGCTCAAAACCCGTGACATGCGCCAGATGTGTGGTAAAGACATTGCCATGATTTTTCAGGAGCCGATGTCCTCGCTCAATCCGGTATTTACGGTAGGCATGCAGATTGCAGAAATCCTGCAACTCCATTTGGGTATGAATAAAAAGCAGGCGCGGCAACGTACTCTGGAATTGCTCAAAGAAGTGGGTATTCCTGCACCTGAAACTAAAATCGATGCCTATCCGGGACAGCTTTCGGGGGGGCAGCAGCAGCGGGTCATGATTGCCATGGCTATTGCCTGTGAACCTAAACTGTTGATTGCGGATGAACCGACCACAGCACTGGATGTCACCATTCAAAAGCAGATTCTGGATTTGCTGGAATCGCTGCGTCAGCGCCGTCAGATGTCGATGCTGTTCATTACCCATGATCTGGCTTTGGTGGGGGAAATTGCCGATCAGGTGATTGTGATGCGACATGGTGAAATTCGTGAACAGGGTTTGGTTCAGGACGTACTGGATCGACCTCAGGATATGTATACCCGGGCTTTATTGCATTGCCGTCCACAATTGTCGCAACGTCCGTTACGTTTGCCGATGATCAGTGATTTTATGAAACAGGATGGTTCAACCTGGCTGGACGATATCCACCTGAATACTCAACTTCCGCAACGCTCACGCGGACTCAAGGGCGGAGAAGAAATTATTCTGGATGTACGTGATCTGAAAAAATCTTTTTATAGCCGCAAAGGTCTGTTTGGCAAAGATGAATTTCAGGCGGTGAAAGGGGTTTCTTTTCAGCTGGCCAAAGGTAAAACCTTGGGGCTGGTCGGAGAATCCGGTTCGGGCAAAACCACCATTGGCTTGCTATTGATGCGTTTGCAACAGGCAACAGGCGGTAAAGCGCTATTTCAGGGGCGGGACATTTTGGCCATGTCTGAAAAGGAATTTAACCAGTATCAACGTAAAATCCAGATCATTTTCCAGAATCCTTATGCCTCTTTAAATCCGCGTTTTACCGTGGGGCAAATCCTGATGGAACCGATGCAGATTCATAAAATTGGTCAGGATGATACAGAACGCAAGCAAATGGCTTTGGACCTGTTGGAGCGGGTCAGCTTGCCTGTTCAGGCTTTTTATCGCTATCCGCATGAGTTTTCCGGTGGTCAGCGTCAGCGAATTGCGATCGCGCGTTGCCTGACTTTAAAACCTGAAATTTTAATCTGTGATGAATCGGTCTCGGCACTGGATGTTTCAGTACAGGCGCAGGTCTTGAATTTACTGCAAGATTTGCAGGATGAATTTGGACTCAGTTATATTTTCATTTCACATGATTTATCGGTGGTGAAGTATATTTCAGATCAGATCATGGTGATGAATCATGGGGAACTGGTGGAAATTGCCAATTCAGATGAATTGTATCAGTCACCACAGCATGAATATACCAAGCGTTTACTCAGTGCCATTCCACAAGGGATTCCACAAAGTGCCTGATACATAATGCATAAAAAAGTCAGGCATTTGCCTGACTTTTTTTGTTTATATCAATTAAAACTTTTTAAAGCCTTTATTGACACCGTATGGACGACGTGGCGCATTTTCATCACGCTCTTCACGGCGACCAAAAGCTTGATCTGGACGAGTTTCGCGGCGAGGAAATTGAGTATTGCCATCACGGTTGTCACGACGAACGAACTGCGTACCATTTTGGTTTTCATTTCTGTCACGACGACCATAGGCATTGTCATCACGACGCTCGCGGCCAGGGTTATTCTGTGGTTGTTGTTCATCACTGTCACGACGTTGCTGACGCAAGAAACCGCCACGGCGTGCAGCCATCGGTTTATCCTGCATACGCTCGTTACGACGTTTCGCCATACCAAACAGGCCTGTACCTTGACGTGGTTTCAGTTCCACAGCTTTGGTCAGGTTGTCGATATCGTTTTTATCCAGTTCAATCCAGCGACCGGTACGCAGTTCGCGTGGCAGAATCACAGTACCGTAGCGGGTACGCAGCAGACGGCTTACTTTCAGACCTTGTGATTCAAAGATACGACGTACTTCACGGTTACGACCTTCTTTTACTACGACCTGGAACCAACGGTTAATACCATCACCGCCGAGTTCAGAGAACGATTCGAATTTCGCTGGGCCGTCATCTAATACCACGCCTTTAAGCATGGTGTTTTTGATTTGTGGTGTCACCTCACCCATGACACGAACTGCGTATTCACGTTCGATTTCATTGGATGGGTGCATCAAGCGGTTGGCAAGTTCGCCATCATTGGTGAACAGTAACAGACCGGTCGAGTTAATATCCAGACGGCCGACCATCACCCAGCGATCGCCCGGAATCGCAGGCAACTGTTCAAACACGGTCGGGCGGTTTTCAGGATCGCTACGTGAGCAGATTTCGCCTTCAGGCTTATAATAGATAATCACACGACGACGAATTTCGTCTTCAATCTGAAATGCAACCTTACGACCATCGATGCGAAGCTCATCACCTGGTTCGATTCGTTCACCCACTTGGGCAATTTGCCCATTGACGCTTACACGACCCGCGGCAATGACTTCTTCCATATAACGGCGAGAACCCAAACCAACGCGTGCAAGCACCTTTTGCAATTTTTCACTCATGACAGCATAACCTTAGAAATAATTATCAACAGTTCACCTATTTATGACTTCGGTGCATTTGCATCGAGGGCCATAAAAGCTTCCTTGGCATCCTGCAGGGGAGGCAATTGGCCTAAAGAATTCAAGCCAAACGCATTTAAAAATTGTGGCGTTGTCATTAACAACGCAGGTCTTCCAGGGAGTTCACGAAATCCGGATTCTTTAATCCAGTTCCAGTCAAACAGCGTACGCAAAATCTGACTGTTATTCGTCACACCACGAATTTGTTCAATATCGGCTCGGGTCACCGGCTGGTGATAAGCAATCACTGCAAGTGTTTCAAGTAAGGCTGGCGACAAGCGAGTTGGTCGCTCAGGCCAGGTCTGTGCAATAATATTACGATATTTTGCACGCACTTGAAAACGGTAACCTTGTGCTGTTTCAATCAGTTCAATCGAACGGCCATGCATTAACATGGAAAGTTGTTGTAAATACTGACGTAATTCCTGTTTGCTATAGCGATCCTGAAAAGCCTCTTTCAGACGCGCCAATGAAACCGCAGAGTCGCTGGCGAAAATAATCGCCTCAAGCTGCATCAACACCTCATGCAGATGATCTTCTGCAGAAAACAGCGTATTTGGCTCTAGTGTCATTGACTGGCTCCTTGAACTGCGAGCGGGGCTTCAATACCTGTAGCAATAATCTGGATTTTTTGTTGCCGGGTCAGCTCCAGCACTGCCATAAAGGTCACCACCATACCCATGCGTCCCTGACTCGGTTTGAGTAAATCGGCAAAAGATAAGACTTCGCCAGATTCCAGACAGCTTTCAATATAGGCAATCCGTTCTTCGAGCAGTACCGGTTCCTGTTGCACCTGATGAATCACCGGTTCAGGACGGTTAAAAATACACAACAAGGCATCACGCAGTAAATCGATCGAATAGCCTTCATTATTCTGCTGAACGTCGCCCAGACTGACATGGGTCAGGAATGTATCACGCTCCAGAATAGGCATTTGCCCCAGACGTTCTGCTGCCCGTTTAATTCTTAAATAATTTTCTAAACGGTCGATCAGTTCTTGTTTTGGATCTTGCTCAATCGCAGACAGGCTTTTCGGTTTAGGCAATAACAGACGCGATTTGAGATCTGCCAATAAAGCAGCCATCACCATATAATCTGCGGTCAGCTCAATATTCAGGGATTTCATTGCATCCATATAGGATAAATATTGCGCTGCAATCGGCGCGATATCGACTTGCAACAGGTCAAAACCATTTTTTTGAATCAGGTAAATTAAAAAGTCGAGTGGGCCTTCAAAATGTTCTAACAAGATTTCAAATGCGGCGGGAGGAATATACAGATCCTCTGGAATAGTATCCTGCCATTCATCCAGAACCCGAATGTGCGGAGCAGATTCCATTGTGTTATGGATAATTTGAGTCATTACAATTATAGGCCACGCGAATTTTCAAAGGCATGCAAAGGCTTGATCTTCGGTATCTCATCGAAAGAAAAAGCATAGAATTAAGTGCCGTCATTGTACTGGAAAAGTAACTCTAAATAAATTAAATAAGGAGTCAAAGGCATAAAAACTTGAAAAAATAATGGAATTTATTTGCAATTTAAAAGAAGGCCCCAAAAAAACAGCCAGATAAGCGGGGCAAAGAGTCAATGTGTTACGGGTAGAAGCTATGACCATATCCATGTTTTAGTATCTGTTTTAGTATCCTGCGATATGATTAATACCTATCTGAGTGCTAAGAACTTCAGCGCGGTGAGGAAGGATATTCACTCAGTGCAAACTCAATCATACGTTGGCAAGTCTCTGCCAGGCATAGGTTCTGGCTTGAATAGATCTGTAATAGCTGTCGAAGCAAAGCCAAATTCATGAAAAACTGATATTCAGTAGCATCAATGTTTAGAGTGGGACTGGGCGAAGGATATGCTTCGATCATGATGGCCCTGGATTGAAGTGTCCAAGGCAGTTCTGCATAGATACAATATTGGGCAGAGAATTCATGCTGATTCAGCAGGATATAAAATAAATCCATAGACTGACTCCTGCAGTCGGCTGGAAATAAGATGGCATTCTTTATTCAAATGCGCTGACATCACCCACGCCACGACGAATAATTTCTGGATGATCACCAGATAAATCAATAATCGAGGTGGTGCTTAATGTACCTAAACCGCTATCGATAAACACATCAATGCGTTTGCCCAATTGCATTTCAATCTCAAAAGGATCATCCAGCGGATCGGTCTGGTCCGGCAAAATCAGGGTAGAGGTCAAGAGAGGCTCACCCAGTTCTTTGAGCAGCATCTGACACACCGGATTGCTCGGAATGCGCAGGCCAATGGTTTTCTTTTTGGGATGCATCAAGCGTTTCGGCACTTCACTGGTGGCCGGTAAAATAAAAGTGGTGACTGCTGGTGTATTGTTTTTGAGTAAGCGATACATGGCATTGTCCACTTTGGCATAGGTGGCAATATCGGATAAATCACAGCACAAAATTGCATATTGATGTTTTGGGCCAAGTCCGCGAATCTGCGCAATGCGTTCCATGGCACTTTTATTCCCAATCTGGCAACCAATCGCATAGGCAGCATCCGTGGGATAGACCACCACATCGCCAGCACGGATTCGTTCTACCGCCTGACTGATTAAGCGCGGTTGCGGGTTATCGGGGTGTACGCGTAAATGCAGCATAGAGGCTACTCCAAGCTTGGGCTGATGGCTTATTATGTGGCGCTCAGGCAGCGTCTGGCAATCACCAAAAAGGTAGATTTGTGTAATTTAATCAAGCATTTCACGTATAAATTCATCAGATTGTAAACTTTTGCCACCTCTGCTACAGGCACAGATACATTGAATAAAGCGTTGTGCATCCCGTGGCAATTTTGCCTCACCACGAAAATAAGCCTGCACTTGTGCATAGACATGATCTTTAAAGCGGGTTCCGTCACCGCCGTCACCAGTCAGGTTATCCAGCGACACCCGAAATTTACGCCCAAAGGCCTGGGCAAACATCCACTCGATTGCCTGCGGTTTAATTTCTACCTGTTCAAACAGCGCTTGTTGTTCGGCTGTACGCCCATCCGGGGCATACCAGTAACCAAGATCCGGAAGTTCCCGGCGTTTATCCCCGGCAATTGTCCAATGGCTGATTTCATGCAAGGCACTATTAAAGAATCCATGTGCAAACTGAATCCGGGCAGGAGTATCGGCATCGGCAGGAAAATATTCAGGTTCAAATTCGCCACGGACTAAAGTCACATTTAAATGGGAAAACCAGTGATTAAAGTGTAAGATGAGCCAGTCCACCTGCTGCGCTTCTGACGATAAATTCGTCCATGGCGAGAGTTGCACTTGTTGTGTTGAACTGTCAGAATCAAGGCTTGGAATTGTGCTAACGAGTGATGAAACATTCACTTCTGTTTGCGGCTGCAACAGATGCATGACTTGAGTTACCCAAATGGTCTGTCGAAATAAGTACAAAATTGTATCTTAATCTTTGACAGAGTACTGATGAATTTGTAGAATTGCCGCCTTAATTATGTCAGCAAATACCTTTCCGGCACAGATTGAGCCGTTTAAATGGGCTGAACAGGGCTTTAAATGGTCAGGTCAACTGCCTTTATCCCGCTTTGTTCGTATCGCTCGTGAAGCTGTTGGATCAATTGATGATCAATTGATTAACATAGACTGTAAGCTATCAATGGATGCCTATCATCGTATTGCATGGCTAGATGGTCACGTTGAAACAAAAGTTCCTATGGAATGCCAGCGTTGTCTGGAAACTGTAGAGATTGAACTGGTTTCATCGTTCCATTTGGCACTTGTGGATGATGAGTCACTGATAGAGCGCTTGGATGAGGATGCTGATTTCATCGTCCTAGGTGAAAGTGAAGCAACGACCAAAGGTGACTATGATGCACCTGCGACCGCTGATTTGCTCGCGCTGATAGAAGATGAACTGTTATTGTTGGTGCCGTTGTCGCCTAAACATGAGTTTTGCGAACATAAGCATCAGCCTGCCATAGAAGAAGTTGTCGAAGAAAAACGAGATAATCCGTTTGATGTTTTGGCAGCTCTGAAGGGTAAACTTAACTAATTTTTGTGTTATACTCTTGTGTATAAGACAATCGAATTTGTTCTGATCCATTTTTTCGATCTTTGTAAGGAGCCATCATGGCCGTTCAGCAAAACCGTAAAAGTCGCTCTCGCCGTGACATGCGCCGTTCACATGACGCTTTAACCGAGAATGCATTAACTGTAGACCAAGCTACTGGCGAGACTCACCGTCGTCACCACGTATCTAAAGATGGTATCTACCGTGGTCGTCAATTATTCGCTAAAGCATCTGCTGAATAATTGATGATGTATTAAGCGTCAAGCTTAGTAGAAAAAATGGGAGCATTTAGCTCCCTTTTTTTTGTCCTTGATTTTTGCTTGCATCGGTTTTTTGTTGTATTTGGCAATTACCGCCAGCAAAATTACATGCTAAATTGCGCTCCACAATGATTTAGGTGGCTTTATTGGCCAGTCTTCTTGCTATAACTGAAGATGACACCTCTTGAATGAAAGGATTTTATTATGTCTGCGACACAACTCGAACAAGCAGCACAAGCAACGAAAACTGCATTTGTATTTCCAGGTCAAGGCTCACAAAAAGCCGGCATGCTGGCTGAACTTGCAGAGCAGTTTTCTGCTATTCGCGAGACATTTGCAGAAGCCTCTGAAGCTGTCGGCTTCGATTTGTGGCAGATTGCGCAAACTGGCGAAAACTTAAATCAAACTGAATTTACCCAGCCGGTATTGCTGACTGCAAGTATTGCCTTGTGGCGCGTGTGGCTGGAATCTGGTGGTGTGGCACCGAAATATCTGGCAGGCCATTCACTGGGTGAGTACAGCGCGCTGGTGGCAGCGGGTAGCCTAAGCCTGGGTGATGCAGTCAAACTGGTCAACCTGCGCGGTAAACTGATGCAGACGGCTGTACCTCAGGGTGTCGGTGCAATGGCTGCTATTTTAGGTCTGGATGATGCCAAAGTGATTGAGCTGTGTGCACAGGCAACTGCAGCAGGTGAAGGTTCTGTTGAAGCGGCAAACTACAATGCCCAAGGGCAGGTTGTGGTTGCAGGCAATAAAGATCGCGTTGAAGCAGTGATGGCACTGGCCAAAGAAAATAGCGCTAAGGCGATTGCATTGCCGGTATCGGTTCCATCGCATTGTTCACTGATGAAACCTGCGGCAGAACAGTTTGCGCCTGCATTGGAACAAACCGCCATTGAGCTGCCATGCATTCCTGTATTACAAAATGTAGGCGCTGAAGCTGCGGCTGATGTCCCTGCATTGCGTCAGGCTTTAACAGCGCAACTTTATGAATCAGTACAATGGACCAAAACCCTGCAATTCCTTCAAGATGAAGGCATTCAGTACATCGTTGAATGTGGTCCGGGCAATGTATTGAGTAACTTGGCGAAACGCCTACCGAATATCGAAAAAGCACTTCCACTGGATAGCAAATCTCGTCTGGAAGATGCATTGAACACCGTATTGACGGCAGAAGGGAAAATTGCATGACACAGGAACCGAAAGTTGCCTTGGTAACAGGTGCAAGTCGTGGTATTGGTGCTGCGATCGCACAACAGTTGATTCAGGATGGTTATTTTGTCGTGGGTACTGCGACCTCTGAAGCGGGCGCTGAAAAATTATCTGCACAGTTTGCTGAAAATGGTGCGGGCAAAGTTTTAGATGTACGTGATGGTGCTGCGATTGATGCACTGGTGACGGAGATCGAACAGAACTATGGTCCAGTGCTGGCGTTGGTTAATAATGCCGGTATTACCAAAGACAACTTATTGCTTCGCATGTCTGAAGATGACTGGGATGATATTTTAAATATTCACCTGAAAGCCGTTTACCGTCTGTCTAAACGTGTGCTGAAAGGCATGACCAAGGCACGTTTCGGACGCATCATCAACATCAGCTCTGTGGTGGCACACTTTGCCAACCCGGGGCAGGCCAACTATTCTGCTGCCAAAGCCGGAATTGAAGCCTTCAGTCGTAGTTTGGCCAAAGAAATGGGTAGCCGTCAGATTACGGTTAACTCGGTCGCACCAGGCTTTATTGCAACTGAAATGACGGAACAGTTAAGCGAAGAAATTCGTAAAAAAATGACTGAGCAAGTGGCGTTAAACCGTTTGGGTGACCCACAAGATATCGCCAATGCCGTAAGTTTCCTGGCTTCAGACAAAGCCAGTTACATTACTGGTACAGTTATGCATGTAAATGGGGGCTTATACATGAGCTAAGCTCAAGTATAAACTTTCCAAATTTTTTAGATTCAATTAAACTAACGGCATTAAAAACGCCACAAGCAATGAGGAGAATTCCTGTGAGCGATATCGAACAACGTGTTAAGCAAGCAGTTGCAGAACAACTTGGTATCAAAATCGAAGAGATTAAAAACGAAGCGTCTTTCATGGATGACTTAGGTGCAGATTCTCTAGATCTAGTTGAACTGGTTATGTCTTTCGAAAATGATTTCGACATCACGATTCCTGATGAAGATTCTAACGAAATCACAACTGTTCAATCTGCAATTGACTATGTTTCTAAGAAACTGGGTTAATCGCCGATTTCAGCTTTGCTGAGCATAAAGACCACCCTCTCGGTGGTTTTTTTGTGTCTGCTTTTCACCTAAATGGAAATTTTACAATCGATTACCTTTCTGTCACCAATGACTAACTATGCCTTGGCTATTTTCATTATAAAAATAAGAGTGATATGACATTAACGACAAGAATGGAGCTCCATATGGGTCTTTTTGATTTTGTAAAAGGTATCGGTAAGAAAAATACAGCTGCCGCAGAGCCGCAGGCCGCACCAGCAAATACTACTCCAGCCGCAGCAGCACAGCCCGCAGAGCCTTCTGCCCAAGAAGTCGCAAATAAATTACTTGGTCATGTAAAAGGTCTGGGTCTTCCGATCACTGGTTTATCCATCAGTTATAATTCAACCTCGGATCTGGCCACGGTCAGAGGTCAGGTGCAAAGTCAGGCCGATCGTGAAAAAATTATTCTGGCGGTGGGGAATATTGATCATGTGGCCAAAGTGGATGATCAGCTTACGGTCAGCAGCCCTGAACCGGAAAGCAAATTCTATACGGTAAAATCGGGGGATAGCTTGTCAAAAATCTCGAAAGAATTTTATGGTGATGCCAATCAGTACAATAAGATCTTTGAGGCCAATCGCCCATTGCTCAAAGATGCTGATGATATTTTCCCGGGACAGGTATTGCGTATTCCGGCCTGATTTTTAAGTCGAAAATAAATATCTAAATATCTTGTTCACCATAATGCCCCATTTGGGGCATTATTTTTTTGGAAACAGCTTGAGCGCTGAATGTTGAAAGATAAAAATAATTACCCGCCAAGATCCAGATAGAGACTTTCTTTTACTTCCTCCATGACCACATAACTATGTGAGGAGGCAGAAGCAGGTAATTTTTTTAGCAAATCGCCTAACAGACGCCGATAGGCACTCATCTCTTTGAGACGTGCCTTGACCAGATAATCAAAGTCACCGGAAATCAAATGACACTCCAGTACTTCTGGAATTTCGGTCAGATTACGCGCCACCTGATCAAATACATCACCCGATTTTGCAGAAAGCTTAATCTCCAGAAAGACTAGCAAATTGCGTTCTAGCAGTTCCGGATTTAAGCGCGCGTAATAACCCATGATAATGCCTTCGCGCTCCAGCCGTTTTACCCGTTCTGAACAGGGTGTGGTTGACAGGTTCACACGTGCTGCCAGCTCACTAATGGCAATCCGGCCATCGCGTTGCAAGATATCCAGAATCATGCGATCAATGCGGTCTAATTTACGCATCAATATTTCCCTCTTTTTTTTAATTCTGCCCGAAAAAAATGTTTATTTCACTAAATATATCGTCTCAATATAGTTAAATTCACTATTGATCCAAAAATATACTAGTTAAATCAACTAGAAAAATTTGAGGGTAGTAAGATGCGCGTTTTGGTCTTAGGCAGTGGTGTAATCGGTGTGGCGAGTGCCTATTATCTGGCGCAGCAGGGTGTAGAAGTTACAGTGCTCGACCGTCAAACCGGGCCGGCTGAAGAAACCAGTTTTGGCAATGCCGGACAAATTTCTCCGGGCTATTCGACGCCATGGGCAGCACCGGGCATTCCATTTAAAGCAGTGAAATGGATGTTCCAGCATCATGCACCTTTAGCCATTAATTTAGATGGCAGTATGTGGCAGTTGAACTGGATGGCACAAATGCTGAAAAACTGTAATCCAGCCAGCTATGCGATTAACAAAGAACGTATGACCCGTGTGGCTGAATATAGCCGTGACTGTTTACGTGAATTGCGTAAAGAAACCGGGATCAGTTATGAACACCGTTCTAAAGGTACTTTGCAAGTCTTTCGTAACGAAGCGCAATTAGAGATGGTGCAACGTGATATTGCGGTATTGCGAGAATGCGGCGTACCGCATGAATTGTTGTTGGGCGCTGATCTGGCCAAAGTTGAGCCAGCCCTGGCGCATGCCCAGGATAAACTGGTGGGCGGCTTGCATTTACCCAATGATGAGACAGGCGACTGTTATTTATTTACCAATGCCTTAGCCAATGTTGCCAAAGAATTGGGCGTGCAGTTTAAATTTAACCAAAATGTTGAGCGTTTGGTGATTGAAGGCGATGAAATTAAGGGGGTGGTGGTCAATGGTGAAGTGCTGACGGCTGATAAATATGTATTGGCATTCGGTAGTTATTCGCGTGATTTCTTAAAACCTTTGAATCTGGATTTGCCGGTTTATCCAGTCAAAGGCTATTCACTGACCATTCCAATTATTGATGCCAACTTTGCACCACAATCTACGGTGCTGGATGAAACCTATAAAATTGCCATCACGCGTTTTGACCAGCGGATCCGTGTTGGCGGTATGGCCGAACTAAGTGGATTTAACCACAATTTGAAAGACAATCGCCGTGCCACTCTGGAAATGGTCACTCAGGAATTATTCCCAGGCGGGGATCTGGCAGAAGCGAGTTTCTGGACCGGTTTACGTCCAATGACCCCAGACAGTACCCCGATTATTGGTGTAACGCGTTTTAAAAATCTGTTCCTGAATACTGGACATGGCACCCTGGGTTGGACCATGGCCTGTGGTTCGGGCAAGTTAATCAGTGACATTGTGTTGAATCATAAAACCGAAATCAGCACTGAAGGACTTTCACTCGGACGTTATTCACACGCGGCCTAAATTGCTGTTTCAAGGAAGAAGCTATGCCACGCCCAATTCAAGCTGTAGTGCACTTAGATGCATTGCAGCATAACCTGAAGATCGCCAAAGCCGCAGCGCCAAATGCAGAAGTCTATGCTGTGGTTAAAGCCAATGCCTATGGTCATGGTATTGAGCGAGTCTATTCAGTATTTCAATCAGCCGATGGTTTTGCCTTGCTGGATTTGGCTGAAGCGCAGCGTCTGCGTGCGCTCGGTTGGCAGGGCAAAATTTTACTGCTCGAAGGAATTTTTGCTGTAGACGATTTAGACGTCTGTGCTGCATTAGATTTAAGTTTTAGTCTACATAGCCAGCATCAAATCACCTGGTTAACGCAGTTTCAGCAGATCAATCCAGACGCAAAATTTGATGTGTACTTAAAACTTAACAGCGGTATGAACCGTTTGGGTTTTCAGGCCCACGAATATACGGATATTTTTAAGCAAGTCCAGGCACTGGGCAATGTGCGCTCAATTAGCCATATGACGCATTTTTCCGATGCAGATGGTCAGCGCTTTGGCCAGAACGGCATTGATTATCAATATTCAATGTTCACGCAAATCATTGAACCCTTAGCAGGGAAAACTTCTGTCAGTAATAGTGCAGCCATCCTGCGCCATCATCACCATATTCAATCCGACATTGTGCGTAGTGGCATCATGCTGTATGGCAGTTCGCCTGACTATCCTGACCATACTATTGATGACTGGAATTTGCAGCCCGGCATGAGCCTGCGCAGTGAAATCATTGCGATTCAGTATATTCAGGCTGATGAAAGTGTGGGTTATGGTTCTAACTTCGTTGCGGAGCAGGCGATGCGCATTGGTGTAGTGGCGTGTGGATATGCCGATGGGTATCAGCGCATTTCAGCCACAGGTACACCAGTTCTGGTGGATTCAGTGCGAACTCAAGTTCTTGGTCGGGTCAGTATGGATATGCTTACCGTCGATCTGACCGCTGTCCCTCAGGCGACTGTGGGGAGTGAAGTGGTACTTTGGGGGAAATCTTCGCAAGGTGAAATTTTATCAATTGATGAGGTCGCGGCCGGTTCAGGAACCGTAGGCTATGAATTGATGTGTGCGATTACGGCTCGTGTACCGGTTCGGATTGAAAGCTAAAACTAAATATTGACCAAATAACGGAAGAAATTGAGAGGACATATGATGATGGAACACACCGATATCCAGCGTATTAACAGCAATCAGGTCATGAGTGCTGTCACCATTCACAACCAGACCGTGTATGTATCAGGGCAGGTGCCGGATAGCACCCGTCAGGATATTAGCGGTCAAACGCAGGAAGTGCTGACGAAAATTGATCAGCTGCTCAAGCTGGCAGGAACAGACAAAAGCCGACTGCTGTCGGCACAACTATTTGTGAAAAATCTGGAAGATTTTCAAACCGTGAACCAGATCTGGATTCACTGGTTGCAAGGACAGGGAACTCCGGCACGTGCCACCATTCAGGCAGATCTGGTCAATCCTGACTGGCTGATTGAAATTGCAGTGATTGCAGCACAGGCTTGAGTTGTTTTGATTTTTATATCTCCCAACTCAATTTTGTAAGGACATCAGCTCCGGTCATTTAGCTTTTTAAATGGAACTTCATCTGCATTCAGGATTTCAGGAAGAAATCCGATCAGATGGGCAAGGGTCTGATGCGAAAAAGGAACTAAACATGAATACAACATCCGCTAAAGATGACGCAGCGCCGTCGCAACATGAGCTACAACGCAAGCTATCCAATCGGCATCTGCAGTTAATTGCCATTGGTGGTGCAATTGGTACCGGTTTATTTATGGGATCGGGTAAAACTATCTCTTTGGCCGGCCCTTCAATTTTATTTATTTATATGATTATTGGCTTTATGTTTTTCTTCCTGATGCGCGCATTGGGTGAGATATTGTTGGCTAATTTACATTACAAATCATTTATTGATATGGCACGCGACCTGATTGGTCCGGGCGCGGCCTATTATATTGGCTGGTCTTATTGGCTCGGTTGGGTTCTGGTCGGGATTGCTGATTTAGCAGCGATTATTAATTATCTGAGTTTCTGGTTGCCTGAGGGTGTGGCCTTTACCCCCATCGGGCAGGCACTGATCAGTGTCGGCTGTGTATTGCTGGTTCTAGGTTTGAACTTGCTGACGGTCAAACTGTTTGGTGAAATTGAATTCTGGTTTGCCCTGATTAAGATTTTAGCCATTTTAGGCCTGATCTTTATTGGCGGCTTTATGGTGTTGAACCAGTTTCAGGCACCAGATGGCAGTACTGCAAGCTTTAGCCATGTCTGGTCGGGTGGTATGTTCCCCAAAGGTGCGGATGGCTTTCTGGCAGGCTTCCAGATTGCCTTATTCGCCTTTGTCGGTGTGGAATTGCTCGGTACGATGGCAGCTGAAACCAAAGATCCTGAGAAAAATTTACCCAAAGCCGTCAATGCGATTCCAACGCGTATTATCTTGTTCTATGTGTTGTCATTGTTTGTAGTGATGTCAGTGACTCCATGGGCTAAAATTCCTGCGGATCAAAGTCCTTTTGTCAGCTTATTCATGCATGCCGGTATTGGTGCGGCGGCGATCATCATGAATCTGGTGGTCTTGTCATCCGTCATGTCTTCCATGAATAGTGGTGTATTCTCCACCAGTCGTATGCTTTTCGGATTGGCGCGTGGCCAACAGGCACCTGCCGCTTTGGCGCATCTATCGAAACGTTCTGTACCAGCCAAGGGTTTAATGTTCTCATGTGCCTTTATTATGGCTGGTGCAGCTTTGCAGTACTTTGTGCCCAATACCTTGGAAGCTTTTACTTTAGCGACGTCGCTGTGCGTGATTTTGTTTATTAGTATTTGGAGCTTAATTATGGTGTGTTATCTACGCTACCGTAAATTACGCCCTGAACAGCATGCCAACTCCACCTTTAAAATGCCGGGTGGGGTATGGATGAGCTATATCGTACTAACTTTTCTGGCTTTCGCTCTGGTCATTTTAAGTTTGGAGCCAGATACATTTAATGCATTAAAAATCAGTCCATTATGGTTGATTATTTTGGCAGTGACTTATTATGTACTGTATCGGCCGCGTGTCGCAGCCGCGAGAAAAGCGGCATTAGAAACACAATAAAATAGCTTAAAAAATCCCCGCCTGATCGGGGATTTTTTTATGGTGTGATGAATCATTTGTGAACTTTGTCCTGTGCCCTTAGAATTGAAGAAAAATTTATAATTAAAAATAAGGATCTATATGAGGGGATGGAGTAAAAACAGGCTGTGGTTATGGTCGCTTGGCATTCTTGTGGGAATAGCCATTCTGTTGGTATTCACTGCAAAATGGCTGCGTACAGATCAGCCTTTAACGGATACGGCAAAAAAGTTTATTCAGCCAGATTTAATCTATAGGGCGAATGTTCAGCAACACTCATATTTTTACTTACTGGGAATTACTGCCAAAGATGAGGTTCATCCTCAGGCACTGGGTCGTTATCGTTACCATCGGGAATGGGCAAACTATATTCAAGATCAGAATGCTGCTGAAAATCTGCAGATTGACTCAGGATTAAGCCGAAAGCTGAGCCGAGCTGGTTTTTCTGAACAGGAAAAAGAACTTCTTGAAAATCTGCAAATGCGTTTGGCTAATTCAGCTGAGCAGTTTTCTGCATTGGTGCTAGAACATAAAAAATCGTTACACGCTTTACTGGAGCGTGAGCGTATTCCTTTACAACGGTTTTCAGATTTATTGGAACACCAGGATTATATTTCATTGGTGATTCCGCCGCAGGCAGTCGGGCCTGATTATCGCTATATTCAAAATTTACAGTTGCTGAAACTGGCTCACATCCAGCTTGATTCAGGCTCTAAAGTGCAGGATTATGCACAGCAGTTTCATCAGGTTTTAGATTTTAGCCGGAACCGCTTGTCTTTGGTTGAAAAAATGCTGCTACAGAATTGGCTCAGTCAAATGATTGATCTGATTCGGATCGAGCAAAAAAATGAAAGCAATCCAGTCATGCTTAACAATCTGGATTCAGATCAATTGGGTTTAAAAGCAAGTCTGCAAAATGAATTAATGGGACATTATTTGCTGACGCAATATCTGGCACATGCCTCTGAAATCAGTCCTGTACAGCTAAAATGGCTGTATTTACCCAATACCACCTTTAATGCAATTGCAGCACAATATGAGGTGTACTGGATGCTTTCGGAAACACCGTATGTTGAACTGCAAGAGCGGTTTACGACAAGTGAGCCTTCTTCACTGTCTAAATGGCGACTAAAAAATGCGATTGGACATGTTCTAGCGCAGATCAGTAAGCCCAACTTTGAAAAATATATTGTGATGAATCATGTCTTAAGCAATAAAATTATGACTTTTAATGCAGTCAATTCAGGCAGTATAGAGATAGAGCTATTGAATCAAAATGCAGCAGGGCGACGTTATTTTCAGCAAGATGGAAAGTTATGTATAGCACTGCCATTTTCTCAACAGAAATTGTCTGAACTGAATCTGAAGCAGGATAGCTGTGTAAAAATCTAGAAGGCCAAAATAAAAAATCCCCGACGAATCAGGGATTTTTTATTTTTGCTCTATGCGTTAGAAGGTCGGTTTTACCACGACCAAAATTACCACAGCAAATAAGATCAGGGTTGGCATTTCATTAAAATAACGCCAGAACTTGTGTGACTTGTAATGGGCATTTTCCATCAGTTTTTTGCGGTAATGGCCACATACCAGATGATAAATCACCAATAAACCCACCAGACCCACTTTCAGGTAAAACCATAAAGCTTCATGATAGTGACGTGTTGCATCACCCCAATCGACCAGAAAGTGCGCTGTAATGAGGGTGGCCAGCATGGCAGGCCACATGATGCCACGATACAGCTTGCGTTCCATCACCTGAAAACGCGCGTGGCTTACGGCATCTTCGCTCATGGCATGGTAAACATATAGCCGTGGCAAGTAGAACAACGCAGCAAACCAGCACACCACAGCAATAATATGTAATGCTTTTACCCAAAGGAAAGCATCAGAAGGAGCATCCATCAAGTCACCCTAAAATGGGCGGCTTAGCCTTCCCATTTTTTGAAGATGAGACAAGCATTTACGCCGCCGAAACCGAAACTGTTACTCATCACAGTATTCAATTTTGCGTCACGTTTTTCAAGCACGATATCAAATGGTTTTGCGCCTTCATCCAGCTCGGTCACGTTAATGTTTGGAGCAATAAAGTCATTTTGCATCATCAGGATCGAGTAAATTGCTTCCTGAACGCCAGCAGCACCCAGGCTGTGACCAGTCATAGACTTGGTTGAGCTCAGTGGTGGAACTTTATCTTCACCAAATGCACGTGCCATTGCTTGAAGCTCGGTCACGTCACCAGCAGGTGTAGATGTACCATGAGTATTCACATAATCAATCGATTCAACACCATGTTGTTTGGCTTCTTCAAGTGCCATCAGGATACAGCGTGTAGCCCCTTCGCCACTTGGTGCAACCATATCTGCACCATCCGAGTTGGCCGCATAGCCCACCACTTCAGCCAAGATGTTTGCACCACGTGCTTGTGCATGCTCAAGTGACTCAAGCACCACAAAACCGCCACCACCGGCAATCACGAAGCCGTCACGGTCAGCAGAGTACGGACGAGATGCAGTTTCAGGCGTGTCGTTGTATTTAGAGCAAAGCGCACCCATCGCATCAAACAATAAGCTTTGTGACCAGTGATCCTCTTCACCGCCACCAGCCAGCATCAAATCTTGTTTGCCCAGTTGGATCAGGTTATAAGCATAACCAATGGCATCGGCAGAGGTTGCACATGCACTGGTAATGGTATGTGCTACGCCTTGTAGTTTAAAAGCGACACCGACGTTTGCAGTAATGGTGTTGGTCATATTGCGTGGTACAAAGAAAGGACCAATTTTACGCGCACCTTTGGTATCTAGAAGTTCTTTCATTTCAACCACTGAGGCAGTTGAACCACCACCTGAACCACCGGCAATACCATAGCGTGGATTATTTGCCAGATCTTCTTGTTTTAAACCGGCATGTTCAACTGCAGCAAGTGCCGAATTGTAGGCATACATTGCGCATACGCCCATAAAGCGTTTGAGTTTACGGTCAATACCGTCGAAATCCTGTTCGGCCGCAGCACTCACATGGCTTTTGAAATTGAGTTCAGCATAAGTCGGATTAAAACGTGTTCCTGAAATCCCGTTTTGTAAAGAATGGTTTACATCCTCTAATGTATTACCAATACACGAGTTAATACCCATGCCAGTGATGACAACACGTTTCATCTACAGATCCTTATAGTTTAGCTCTACGTCCAGTGGCAGAAAATGGGCTATATAAAATCGCCAAATCCGGCCTCTAGCCTTATTTCATGATGGAGAACATGATAGCAGAAAGACTTTTGAAATCTTATGGCAAATGTTATGCCGTGTGACAGTCGGTTGGGTTTGTGAGTCGGCATGTAGGGATTTTACTAAATGACACAGAATAAAGTTGAGATAAATGCTGACTACACCTAGTATTTATATCAAATACAAGCACGTGAATGCTGAGGTAAAAAATGGTAAATGCTAATAATAAACAATCTAATGGTCTGATTTCGAATGCCTTTGGAGTGGCGAAAAAGTTCAGTTCAACCGGATTGGATTTATTGAATCATGTTGCACCAGACTCGGTGACGAAAGCACTTAAGCCGTCAAATTCCGGTCAGGTGATTGACGGTTCGGCGAAGACAAAAAGCGTTTTTTCGGCTAAAAAATATGATAATCCACAGCAAATGCTTCGTGAACATCTGCCAAATGTATCTCGCCAACTTCTAGGACACCGTTTTAATACCGTCAATAACGTGGCACATTTTGTTTCTCCTGAACTGACGGAGAAAGTATCAGACTATTTTTATGACCGCCTTAACCAGTTTAGTAACCAGAGCAGTTCGGTCGATGCCATTCTGAATGAAGCGGGAGCAAAAGACTTGGAAGAGTTGACTCAGGATGTCAATCGTTCTAAACGAATTTCACAGGCTTTGGGTGAGCAAAACAAATGGATTGCAACGGTACAGGGTGCAATCAGCGGTGCTTCTGGGGTGCTTGGTACAGCGATTGATATTCCGGCTTCTTTGTTAATGGCGCTACGTACCATTTATCAGGTCGGTCGCTCTTATGGTTTTGACCTGAGCAAAGAAGATGATCAGGAAATCGTACAACATATTTTTAGACAGCTAGACCTTGGCCTGATTGCTGAAAAGCAGACCTTATTATTGGGCTTAAAAGCGCTGAGTAATACGATTAAAACCCACGATATTTCCCAGCTTCAGACCATGCTAGGTTCTGATAATGATATGACTGCCATAAAGCAATGGTTAAACAACCATGAAGGCGAGGCGAAATGGGAATGGGTGAACAATCTGCCAAAAATTTCTATTTTAGAAAAATTAACGAAATTGACACCATTGGCAAGTGCTGGAATCGGAGCAGTTTATAGTCACCGTTTTGTTGATGATGTAAATCAGAAAGCTCAAGAAGCTTTCTCACATGCTCGACAATATCTGATTCAGCATCAAGATTCGCAATTGTCTCCCTATGCGGCCTATGAAAAAGCAGTCAATTTATTGCAACAGGCTGCACCTAAATTATTAGACAGTTCATCTCAGTCGATCGAGGCGCCAAAAGACGAGCCAATTCTGGATCAGGATATTGCAATTGAAGGCAATGATACAATTACTCAGGTCAAACTGGTTAAGAAAGAAAAGAATGATCTCAGTTCTGAAGAAGCTGAAGTGAAAAAAGATGAAAAAGTCAGTGAAGGTCTAGATGCCCTCAGTGATGAATTGGTTGAACCTGTGGCAGATAAACAATCGCAACAGCCTGCTTTAACCAAAACTTCTTTTGATCCTGACGTGGAAGCAGAGATACAAGCAGATAATACTGCTGAAAATGAATCGGAGACCGTGGAAAATGAGGGGCTAGAGGGGCAGGAGGATCCAGATTCTGCATCTGAAACAGCCTCAACAACATCTAAAGCTCAAGATGTTACAAAAAAAACTGCGAAGAATCCGAAAAAGTAAATGAATTCTGAGAGAAAATAGCAGCATAGCGTATAGTTGTTATTATATTTGGTCGACCTGAGCAGGTTGACCAATTTTACATCTTGAATTACAATTGCATGCCCTCAAAAAGCAGTATGTTTTTGGGGCTTTTTATTAACGGGAGAATTGCCAAATGGCAACAACAAATCAGTTGATCCGTAAGGGTCGTACGACTTTAGTTGAAAAATCTAAAGTTCCTGCGTTGAAGGCTTGTCCACAGCGCCGTGGTGTTTGTACACGTGTTTACACAACTACACCTAAAAAACCTAACTCAGCAATGCGTAAAGTTTGCCGTGTTCGCTTAACTTCAGGTTTTGAAGTTTCTAGCTACATCGGTGGTGAAGGCCATAACCTGCAAGAGCACAGTGTTGTTCTTATCCGTGGTGGTCGTGTTAAAGACTTACCAGGTGTACGTTACCATACCGTTCGTGGTTCTTTAGACTGTGCTGGTGTTAAAGATCGTAACCAGTCTCGTTCTAAATACGGTACTAAACGTCCTAAGAAATAATTCGTCGAGAATTAAATTTTAAGAACGTAGAACCGCAATCCTTTATCGTCTCGCTTGTCTGATTTCTGCATTTAATTTTGTGAAATTCAAGCGACGTGTAGTAAGGCCAGCGAATGCACATGACACTTTGTGCTCATGCTGGATAAACCTGAAGTGTCATCTTTATAGGTAGTTTAAAATGCCAAGACGTCGCGTAGTCGCTGCTCGTGAAATCCTTCCGGATCCTAAGTTCAGCAGCCAAACAATCGCTAAATTCATGAACCACGTAATGCAAGATGGTAAAAAATCTATTGCTGAAAGTATCGTTTACGGTGCTTTAGACCGCGTTCAAGAAAAATCTAAAGTAGACCCAGTTGAATTTTTCGAGACTACTCTTGAAAAAGTTCGTCCTATGGTCGAAGTAAAAGCACGCCGTGTTGGTGGTGCTACATACCAAGTACCTATGGAAGTACGCCCATCCCGTCGTACTGCCCTAGCTATGCGTTGGTTAGTAGATGCTGCTGCTAAGCGTTCTGAAAAAACTATGGCTTTACGTCTTGCTGGCGAGTTGCTTGATGCATCTGAAGGCAAAGGCGCTGCGGTTAAGAAACGTGAAGATGTGCACCGTATGGCTGAAGCCAACAAAGCATTCTCTCACTACCGTTTCTAAGCAGATAAAACAGGCCCTATTCAGGAAAGTGCTAAAACCGTCATGGTTTTGTCACCAAAGCGCTTTAAGTTGCTATGCAGCTTAAAGCGTCCTGTTTTAAACAACAAAATTTAGGAATGCTAGAAATCATGGCACGTCAAACCCCAATTTCTCGTTACCGTAACATTGGTATTTCTGCGCACATTGACGCAGGTAAGACAACCACTTCTGAACGTATTTTGTTCTACACAGGTGAGAGCCATAAACTTGGTGAAACTCACGAAGGTTCGGCAACTACGGACTGGATGGAACAAGAGCAAGAACGCGGTATTACCATTACCTCAGCAGCTGTAACATGCTTCTGGAAAGGTATGGCGAACCAGTTCGAACAACACCGTATTAACGTAATTGACACCCCGGGACACGTTGACTTCACGATTGAAGTTGAGCGTTCTATGCGTGTTCTTGACGGTGCGTGCATGGTTTACTGTGCTGTAGGTGGTGTTCAGCCTCAGTCAGAAACGGTATGGCGTCAAGCAAATAAATATAAAGTTCCACGTATTGCGTTCGTTAACAAAATGGACCGTACTGGCGCGAACTTCTTCCGTGCAGTTGAACAAGTTAAAACACGTCTTGGCGGTAATCCAGTGCCAATCGTTGTTCCAATCGGCGCAGAAGAAAACTTCCAGGGTGTTGTTGACCTAATCGAAATGAAAGCAATCATTTGGGATGAAGCATCTCAAGGTATGCAATTCGAATATGGCGACATCCCTGCTGACTTAGTTGCTACTGCTGAAGAATGGCGTACTAACATGGTTGAAGCTGCTGCGGAAGCATCAGAAGAACTCATGGACAAGTACCTAGAAGGCGAAGAGCTGACTAAAGAAGAAATCGTTGCTGGTATCCGTAAGCGTACATTGGCAAACGAAATTCAACCGATGCTTTGTGGTTCGGCATTCAAAAATAAAGGTGTTCAACGTATGTTGGATGCTGTAATTGAATTCTTGCCAGCACCGACTGACGTTGAAGCGATCAAGGGTATCCTTGACGACAAAGACGAATCTGAAGGTTCTCGTGAAGCGTCTGACGAAGCTCCGTTCTCTGCACTTGCATTCAAAATTATGAATGACAAATTCGTAGGTAACTTGACTTTCGTTCGTGTTTACTCAGGTGTTCTTAAAGCGGGTAGCCCGTGTTATAACCCAGTAAAAATGAAGCGTGAGCGTGTTGGCCGTATCGTACAGATGCATGCGAATGACCGTAAAGATATCGAAGAAATTCGTGCGGGCGACATCGCGGCATGTGTAGGTCTTAAAGACACAACGACTGGTGATACATTATGTGATGAAAACCACGTAATTACACTAGAGCGTATGGAATTCCCTGAGCCAGTAATTGCACTTGCAGTTGAGCCTAAAACTAAAGCTGACCAAGAAAAAATGTCAGTTGCTTTAGGTCGTTTGGCGAAAGAAGATCCATCATTCCGCGTACGTACTGATGAAGAATCAGGTCAAACCATTATTGCTGGTATGGGTGAACTTCACCTTGACATCATTGTTGACCGTATGAAGCGTGAATTCGGTGTTGAAGCCAACATTGGTAAACCAATGGTTTCTTACCGTGAAACGATCAAAAAGTCAGTTGAACAAGAAGGTAAATTCGTACGTCAAACTGGTGGTAAAGGTAAGTTCGGTCACGTATACGTACGTCTAGAACCGCTTGCTGAAGACGCTGGTAAAGACTACGAATTCGTTGAAGAAGTTGTAGGTGGTGTAGTACCTAAAGAATTCTTCGGCGCGGTTGACAAGGGTATCCAAGAACGTATGAAGAATGGTGTACTTGCTGGTTATCCAGTAGTGGGCATCAAAGCGACATTGTTCGACGGTTCTTACCATGATGTCGATTCTGACGAATTATCATTCAAAATGGCGGGTTCTTATGCCTTCCGTGATGGTTTCATGAAAGCAGATCCAATCTTGCTTGAACCAATCATGAAAGTTGAAGTAGAAACTCCAGAAGACTACATGGGCGATATCATGGGTGACTTAAACCGTCGTCGTGGTATGGTTCAGGGTATGGACGATTTACCTGGTGGTACTAAAGCCATTCGTGCTGAAGTTCCATTGGCTGAGATGTTTGGTTACGCAACTCATATGCGTTCTATGTCTCAAGGTCGTGCGACTTACTCTATGGAATTTGCTAAATATGCTGAAACTCCACGTAACGTGGCTGAAGGCATCATTTCTAAGTTCCAGTCTGGCGGTAAAAAAGGTGACGACGAGTAATCTTTCGATTACTATAAGCCCAAACTAATTCATAGTTAAACCCAAGTGCTCATGCAGTGATCCTGCATGAGTAGTTTAAAAAGGAAGATCTCATGGCTAAGGCTAAGTTTGAACGTAATAAGCCACACGTTAACGTGGGCACAATTGGTCACGTCGACCATGGTAAAACAACTTTAACAGCTGCGATTGCAACTGTATGTGCGAAGAAATTCGGTGGCGAAGCGCGTGATTACGCTGCAATCGACTCTGCACCAGAAGAAAAAGCACGTGGTATTACAATTAATACTTCACACGTAGAATACGATTCTCCAACTCGTCACTACGCTCACGTAGACTGCCCGGGCCACGCCGATTATGTTAAAAACATGATTACTGGTGCTGCTCAGATGGACGGCGCGATCCTTGTATGTGCTGCGACTGATGGTCCTATGCCACAGACTCGTGAACACATCCTGCTTTCTCGTCAGGTAGGTGTACCTTACATCGTTGTATTCTTGAATAAATGCGACCTTGTAGACGACGAAGAGCTTCTTGAGCTGGTTGAAATGGAAGTTCGTGAACTTCTTTCTACTTATGACTTCCCGGGCGATGACACTCCAGTAATCCGCGGTTCTGCACTTGCTGCACTTAACGGTGAAGCTGGTCAGTATGGCGAAGACGCTGTTGTTGCACTGGTTGAAGCACTTGACTCTTACATTCCAGAGCCAGAACGTGCAATCGACCTTCCATTCCTTATGCCAATTGAAGACGTATTCTCAATCTCTGGTCGTGGTACAGTAGTAACTGGCCGTGTAGAGACTGGTATTGTTAAAGTAGGCGAATCAGTTGAAATCGTTGGTATCCGTGATACTCAAGTAACTACAGTTACTGGCGTTGAAATGTTCCGTAAATTGCTTGACGAAGGTCGTGCAGGCGAGAACTGTGGTGTTCTTCTACGTGGTACTAAGCGTGAAGACGTACAACGTGGTCAAGTATTGACTAAACCAGGTGCGATCAAGCCACATACTAAATTCGATGCGGAAGTATACGTACTTTCTAAAGAAGAAGGTGGTCGTCACACTCCATTCCTTAACGGTTACCGTCCACAGTTCTACTTCCGTACTACGGACGTAACTGGTGCGATCGCGCTTAAAGAAGGTGTGGAAATGGTTATGCCTGGTGACAACGTTGAGATGTCAGTAGAGCTAATCCACCCAATCGCAATGGACCCAGGTCTACGTTTTGCGATCCGTGAAGGCGGTCGTACAGTGGGTGCTGGTGTAGTTGCTAAAGTAACTGCATAATCATAGAATAAGATAAACGGGTTGGGGTTTCGGCTCCAACTTGTTATTTTGCAGGTCAGTAGTTCAATTGGTAGAGCGTCGGTCTCCAAAACCGAATGTTGGGGGTTCGAGTCCCTCCTGGCCTGCCAAGTTTTGAAAAAGACGCTTGATGTCGGCAAAATTGGTCATATAATAAGTCGCGAAACCTACGACGAGTACAAAAATGTCGAATGAAAAATCACGCGACGCATTAGGCGAAGCGGCAATTCCTCAAAGAAATAATCCTGCAGTAGATGTAAGTTCTGGTTCTCCATTAGACATGGTTCTATGGGTTATCGCCTTGATTTTATTGGTTGGTGCAATGATGGTAAACCAATATTTACCAGCATACTGGGCCCCTGCGAATGATATTTGGGTGCGTGTTGGGGTGATTTTGGCTTGTATCGTTGCAGCATTCGGTTTATTATACGCCACCCATCAAGGCAAAGGCTTTATTCGTCTGCTGAAAGATGCACGAATCGAGCTCCGTCGAGTGACCTGGCCTACCAAGCAAGAGACTGTGTCCACATCTTGGCAAGTTCTTGTTGTAGTCGTAATTACCTCCATTGTTTTATGGTGTTTCGATTATATTTTAGGCTGGTTAATCAAGTTTATTATCGGGTAAGAGAGCTATGAAACGTTGGTACATTATTCATGCCTATTCAGGTTATGAAAAACAAGTAATGCGTTCGCTTAATGATCGAATCCAGCGTAGCGCTGTTGCCGATAGCTTTGGTGAAGTCCTGGTTCCTACCGAAGAAGTGGTAGAAATGAAGGATGGCAAGAAACGTAAATCAGAGCGCAAGTTCTTTCCTGGCTATGTTCTAGTCGAAATGGAAATGAACGATGATACTTGGCACATTGTTAAAGAATGTCCGAAAGTTTTAGGCTTTATTGGTGGTACGGCGGAAAAACCGGCGCCAATTACGCAAAAAGAAGCCGATGCGATTCTTGCGCGTGTACGCAATACTGGTGAAGCACCTCGTCCTAAGACGATGTTTGAACCAGGCGAAGAATTACTCGTAGTTGACGGTCCATTCACAGACTTTAAAGGTGTGGTGGAAGAAGTTCAGTACGAAAAGTCACGTTTAACGCTGACCATTAATGTATTTAACCGTCCAACTCAAGTTGAACTGGAATTTCGTCAAGTCGAAAAATCAGTTTAATTGGTTTGGGTTGAAAACGCCTGATTTGCGTGCAAATCAGGCATTGTTGTTGTAACGGTATCGTTACTTGAAATCATTGGGGAGCCTTCACCGGCGTTTGCACCCAGAGGTAATTTGAAATGGCTAAGAAGATTGACGGCTATATCAAGCTGCAAGTTCCAGCTGGTAAAGCGAATCCATCTCCACCGATTGGTCCTGCACTAGGTCAACGTGGTGTGAACATCATGGCATTCTGTAAAGAATTCAATGCTGCGACACAAAAAGTTGAAGCTGGTCTACCAATTCCAGTCGTGATCACTGTGTACAACGACAAGTCGTTCACATTCATCATGAAAACTCCACCTGCTGCTGTTCTTCTTAAGAAAGCTGCTGGTATCCAGAAGGGTTCAGCTGTACCTAACAAAACTAAAGTTGGTAAGTTGACTCGTGCTCAAATCGAAGAAATCGCGACTACTAAAGAACCAGATTTGACTGGTGCTGATTTAGACGCACGTGTACGTACCATTGCTGGTTCTGCGCGTTCTATGGGCTTGGAAGTGGAGCTTTAAGACATGGCTAAATTAACTAAACGTCAAAAAGCGATCGTAGCTGCTGTAGAAGCGCACAAAGTTTACACGCTAGAAGAAGCTGTTGCAGTTTTAGAGAGCCTTCCAGCTCCTAAATTCAAAGAATCTTTGGATATCGCGGTAAACCTAGGTGTTGATCCTCGTAAATCTGACCAAGTTGTTCGTGGCGCGACTACACTTCCTGCAGGTACGGGTAAAACTGTACGTGTAGCTGTATTCGCTCAAGGCGCTGCTGCTGAAGCTGCTAAAGCTGAAGGCGCAGACGTTGTTGGTTTCGATGATCTTGCTGAAAGCATCCAAGCGGGTAACCTTGACTTTGACGTTGTAATTGCTGCTCCAGATGCAATGCGCGTTGTAGGTAAACTTGGTACGATCCTTGGTCCACGTGGCTTAATGCCAAACCCTAAAGTGGGTACGGTAACTCCTGACGTAGCAACTGCAGTTAAAAATGCAAAAGCTGGTCAAGCACGTTATCGCGTAGACAAAGCGGGTATTATCCACGCTGCGATCGGTCAAGTAGGTTTCACTGCTGAAGCTGTTCGTTCAAACGTTGAAGCACTCGTTGCTGACTTGAAACGTTTGAAACCTGCGACTTCTAAAGGCGTATACATTCAAAAGATCACTTTGAGCTCAACTATGGGTCCTGGTTTGATCGTTGATGTAGCAAACGTTTCTAAATAAGTCTCGACTTATACAGAATTTTAAAGCCCTGAGTAAGTTTTAAAGCACTGCTTTAAAACTTACGCAAGAAACGCTCCGTCGTATTTTGCAAACTTAGGCAAACTTTGAATTGATAAATGAAAATTTATCAGCGTCAAAGACCGCGGGCGAGGGGAGTTTTATGCTTCGCTCTTAATCGTCCAGCCTGCGTAGACGCGGTGGTGTGATTTGTTCATCCTCCGCGTGTTAGTCCAGTGATGGATTAACGAATTGGGAGTGTACTTCGCGTAAGTACATAAATCACCGTTAGGAGGTTTTACAATGGCTCTTCTTATCGAAGGCAAAAAACAGATCGTAGCTGAAGTAACTGAAGTTGCTTCTACTGCATTTGCCGCTGTTGTTGCTGACTATCAAGGTTTAACTGTTGAGCAATTAACTGCTCTTCGCGTTGAAGCTCGTAAACTAGGTGTTCACACACGTATCGTGCGTAACACTTTGGCTAAACGCGCTCTTCAAGATACTCAATTCAATATCTTGAACGACAACCTTGTTGGCCCAACAATCTTAGCTTTCTCGACTTCTGAAGACGACATGGGTGCTGCTGCACGTTTGTTCGAAGAATTCGCTAAAACTAATAAAGCATTTGAACTTAAAGCTGCTGCATTTGATGGCAAACTTTATCAAGGCGAAGAAGTTAGCGTTATCGCGAATCTTCCGAACCAAGAAAAAGCGCTTACTATGCTTGCAAACGTTCTTCAAGCTCCTATTTCGAAATTGGGCCGCTTACTTACAGCGCTTCAAGAGAAAAACGAGTCAGAAGCTGCTTAAGCTCAAACTTACACACACATCATTCAATACCCATTTGGAGTTAATCTCATGGCTTTAACAAACGAAGAAATCCTAAACGCAGTTGCTGAAAAAACTGTTCTTGAACTTGTTGAACTTATTTCTGCTTTCGAAGAGAAATTCAACGTTTCTGCTGCTGCTGTAGCTGTTGCTGCTGGTCCTGCTGCTGCTGCTGCTGAAGAGCAATCTGAATTCAATGTTGAATTGACTTCTTTTGGCGCAAACAAAGTTGCTGTAATTAAAGCAGTTCGTGAAGCAACTGGCCTTGGCTTGAAAGAAGCTAAAGACATGGTTGAAAGCGCTCCTACAGTTCTTAAAGAAGGCGTTTCTAAAGAAGAAGGCGAAGAACTTAAGAAGAAACTTGAAGAAGCTGGTGCTACAGTTACTCTTAAGTAATAGCTTAAGGGAGCCGGTTTTTTTATAATCAGCTCCAAAAATTGGCTGATGGCTCTTGGGTCATCAGCCTTTTTGCGTTACAATAATCGGCTCGATTTTTGTTTGCATGATATAAAAATCATACAAATTAAAAATAAACATAATGAACAAACGTTTACCAATATTTTTCAGTAAAAAAATATTGATAAGCGTTTTAATACCACTAAAAATTGCAGCATTTGTAAAGAGTGGTGGCCATATCGGCCAGCGTAATTCCTTCTGAGCCCGTTCTGCAGGCGGGCTTGGTTTACACTTTCCGAGGACTCCAGATGGCATACTCATATACCGAAAAGAAACGGATCCGTAAGAATTTTGGTAAATTGCCTAGCGTTATGGATGCTCCGTACCTGCTCGCGATTCAAGTCGACTCGTACAGAACGTTCTTACAAGATGGCAAATCACCAAAAAACCGCGAAGATATCGGTCTCCAAGCCGCATTTCGTTCAGTTTTTCCTATAGAAAGTTATTCTGGCAATGCTGCTTTAGAATTTGTTGAGTATAGTCTTGGTAAGCCTGAGTTTGATGTACGCGAATGTATTCTTCGTGGCTCAACTTATGCAGCACCAATGCGTGTAAAAATTCGTTTGATCCTGAAAGATCGTGAAACGAAGTCAATTAAAGACGTACGTGAACAAGAAGTCTATATGGGCGAAATGCCATTGATGACGGATAACGGTACCTTTGTAATTAATGGTACCGAGCGTGTAATCGTATCTCAATTACACCGTTCACCAGGCGTATTCTTTGACCACGATAAAGGTAAGACTCACTCAAGTGGTAAAGTCCTTTATTCAGCGCGTATCATTCCTTACCGTGGTTCATGGTTGGATTTTGAATTCGATGCCAAAGACCTGGTCTATGTACGTATTGACCGTCGTCGTAAATTACTTGCGACTGTGGTGCTGCGTGCGCTGGGTTATAGCAACGAAAACATTCTCAACATGTTCTACGAGAAAGTCCCTGTATATCTTGACATGGGTAGCTATCAAATTGACTTGGTGCCGGAACGTCTGCGCGGCGAAATGGCACAATTTGACATCTTGGATAAAGATGGCAAGGCAATCGTTGAACAAGGTAAACGTATTAACGCGCGTCATGTACGTCAGATGGAAGCTTCAGGTCTTGAAAAACTTGCAGTGCCTGATGAGTATTTGTATGAGCGTATCACGGCTGAAGACATCGCATTAAAAGATGGCGACGTGATTGCTGCAAATACCGTATTGAGCCATGAAGTCATGGTGAAAATTGCAGAAGGCGGCGTGAAGCAGTTTAATGTTCTGTTCACCAATGATATCGACCGTGGTTCATTCGTTGCAGATTCTCTACGTGCAGATACTACGACCACTCGTGAAGAAGCATTGGTCGAAATCTACAAAGTCATGCGTCCGGGCGAGCCACCAACCAAAGAAGCAGCTGAGAACCTGTTCAATAACCTGTTCTTCTCTTCTGAGCGTTACGACTTGTCTCCAGTCGGTCGTATGAAGTTCAACCGTCGTTTGGGTCGTCCTTATGAAGTGGGTACAGACCAGAAGTCGCGTGAAGTTGAAGGTATTCTCTCGAACGAAGATATCACTGATGTATTGAAAACATTAGTTGAAATCCGTAACGGTAAAGGTGAAGTCGACGATATCGATCACTTGGGTAACCGTCGTGTTCGTTCTGTGGGCGAAATGACAGAAAACCAATTCCGTGTCGGTCTGGTTCGTGTAGAACGTGCTGTTAAAGAACGTTTATCTCAAGCTGAAACAGACAACCTGTCTCCGCAAGATCTAATCAATGCGAAGCCTGTTGCTGCTGCAATCAAAGAATTCTTTGGTTCAAGCCAGTTGTCTCAGTTCATGGATCAAAACAACCCGTTGTCTGAAATCACGCACAAGCGTCGTGTATCAGCACTTGGTCCCGGTGGTTTGACGCGTGAACGTGCGGGCTTTGAAGTACGTGACGTACATCAAACGCATTACGGTCGTGTATGTCCAATTGAAACGCCGGAAGGTCCAAACATTGGTTTGATCAACTCGCTTTCTGTATATGCTAAAGCGAACAACTTCGGTTTCCTGGAAACACCTTACCGTAAAGTAGTTGATGGCCGTGTAACCATGGACATTGAATACCTGTCTGCGATTGAAGAAGTGGGTACTGTGATTGCACAGGCCGATTCTGCAGTAGATGCTGATGGTAATTTATTAGAAGAAGTTGTATCTGTACGTCACCAAGGTGACTTTGTACGCATGCCGCCGGAAAAAGTAACGCATATGGATGTATCTGCTCAGCAGGTTGTATCTGTGGCTGCGTCACTGATTCCGTTCCTTGAACACGATGATGCCAACCGTGCATTGATGGGTTCAAACATGCAACGTCAGGCTGTTCCTACGTTAATCGCTGACAAACCACTCGTAGGTACGGGTATGGAAGCGAACGTAGCACATGACTCTGGTGTATGTGTGATCGCTCAGCGTGGTGGTCGTATCGAGTTTGTTGATGCATCTCGTGTCGTGATTCGTGTGAACGAAGAAGAGATGATCGCAGGTGAGGCAGGTGTAGATATCTATAACCTGATCAAATACACCCGTTCAAACCAAAACACCTGTATCAACCAGAAAGTTCTGGTGAACCTGGGTGATAAAGTGGGTCGTGGTGACGTATTAGCTGATGGTCCATCGACTGATGGCGGTGAGCTAGCGCTTGGTCAAAACATGCGCGTCGCATTCATGACCTGGAACGGTTACAACTACGAAGACTCGATCTTACTTTCAGAGCGTGTACTTCAAGAAGACCGTTTAACCTCGATTCATATCCAGGAATTGTCATGTGTCGCACGTGATACTAAGCTTGGTGCTGAAGAAATCACGGCCGATATCCCGAATGTGGGTGAAGCAGCGCTTTCTAAACTTGATGAATCAGGTATTGTTTACATCGGTGCTGAAGTAACAGCAGGTGATATTCTTGTTGGTAAAGTGACGCCTAAAGGTGAAACGCAGCTAACGCCGGAAGAAAAATTGCTTCGTGCAATCTTCGGTGAAAAAGCAGCTGACGTTAAAGATTCATCTTTACGCGTTCCATCTGGTACCAAAGGTACTGTGATTGATGTTCAAGTGTTTACACGTGATGGTCTTGAAAAAGACGAACGTGCTCAAGCAATTGAAAAAGCTCAGCTTGATGCTTACCGTAAAGACTTGAAAGAAGAGTTCAAGATCTTTGAAGAAGCAGCACGTGAACGTGTAATTCGTTTGTTGAACGGTCAAGAGTCGAATGGTGGCGGTACCACTAAACGTGGCGACAAACTGTCTGAAGACGTGTTGTCTGGTTTAGAGCTTGTTGATCTTCTTGAAATTCAACCGGTTGATGAAGCAATCGCTGAACGTCTAACGCAAATTCAAGTGTTCTTGAAAGAGAAGAGCTTCGAAATTGACGAGAAATTTGCTGAGAAAAAACGCAAATTGTCTACAGGCGATGAGCTGACCACTGGCGTATTGAAAGTAGTTAAAGTTTATCTTGCGGTAAAACGTCGCATCCAGCCGGGTGATAAGATGGCCGGTCGTCACGGTAACAAGGGTGTTGTATCAAACATCTTGCCGGTAGAAGACATGCCACACGATGCCAATGGTGTACCTGTTGATATCGTACTGAACCCGCTGGGCGTACCATCGCGTATGAACGTGGGTCAGATTCTTGAAACTCACTTAGGTATGGCTGCCAAAGGTCTTGGCGATCAAATCGACAAGATGATGAAAGAACAGCGTACTGTACTTGAGCTTCGTGATTTCCTGGACAAGATTTATAACAAAGTTGGTGGCGAGCAAGAAGATCTTGACAGCTTGACTGATGAAGAAATCTTGAAACTTTCTGGTAACTTGCGTGCTGGTGTGCCTTTGGCAACACCTGTATTCGATGGTGCTGAAGAAGGTCAGATCAAAGAATTGTTACAACTTGCAGGTCTATCAAGTACTGGTCAGACAGTATTATATGATGGTCGTACTGGTGAGCGTTTCGACCGTCCAGTAACTGTAGGTTATATGTACATGCTGAAACTGAACCACTTGGTTGATGACAAGATGCATGCGCGTTCAACTGGTTCTTATTCTCTAGTCACGCAACAGCCGCTGGGTGGTAAAGCACAATTCGGTGGTCAGCGTTTCGGTGAGATGGAAGTCTGGGCACTAGAAGCTTACGGTGCAGCATATACGCTACAAGAAATGCTGACTGTGAAATCGGATGACGTTGAAGGTCGTACCCGTATCTACAAGAATATTGTAGATGGTAACCATTATATGGACCCGGGTATGCCTGAATCGTTCAACGTATTGACCAAAGAGATCCGTTCTTTAGGTATCAACATTGAACTGAAAAATGGTGACTAATTAGTTCCATTGAATCTCCCTTGCGAAGCAGTGCTTCTCACCTCTTTAAAAAAGAGGGGGAAGTCCCCCTTTGTAAAGGGGGATTTAGGGGGATTCTTGGGATTCCCAATTCAGTTAAAAAACAATATTTGTGACCCAGTCGAGAAGTGAAAATCTTCTCGACACACGGAGAAAAAAATTGAAAGACTTGCTCGATATCATGCGCAAAAAGACGGATTCAGACGGTCATGCTCCTGTAGAGTTTGACCGCATCCGTATTGGTCTTGCGTCACCAGAAATGATTAAGTCATGGTCTCACGGTGAAGTTAAAAAGCCAGAAACCATTAACTATCGTACGTTCAAACCGGAACGTGATGGTTTGTTCTGTGCCAAAATCTTTGGTCCAGTAAAAGATTACGAATGCTTGTGTGGTAAATACAAGCGTATGAAATACAAAGGCGTCATTTGTGAAAAATGTGGCGTTGAAGTAACAACTGCGAAAGTTCGTCGTGAACGTATGGGTCACATCGAGCTAGCTTCTCCAGTTGCGCACATCTGGTTCTTGAAATCATTACCGAGCCGTATCGGTCTTCTTTTAGACATGACGCTACGTGATATCGAACGCGTATTGTATTTCGAATCTTATGTGGTTACCGATCCCGGTATGACCCCATTTGAGAAATACCAGCTTCTAAACGATGAAGAATACTTCAATGCGTTGGAAGAGCATGGTGATGAATTCACAGCGAAAATGGGTGCAGAAGCGGTTCAAGACTTGTTGAAAGACATCGATCTTGAAGCTGAAATTGCGCGTCTTCGTGAAGAAATTCCTGTGACAACTTCAGAAACCAAGCTGAAAAAAGCCTCTAAGCGTTTGAAGTTGATGGAAGCATTCAACGATTCGAACAACAAGCCAGAATGGATGGTGTTGACTGTACTTCCAGTTCTGCCACCAGACCTTCGTCCGTTGGTACCACTTGAAGGTGGTCGTTTCGCGACTTCTGACTTGAACGATCTTTACCGTCGTGTGATTAACCGTAACAACCGTTTGAAGCGTCTTCTTGACCTTGCGGCGCCAGACATCATCGTACGTAACGAAAAACGTATGTTGCAAGAGTCTGTCGATGCATTGTTGGACAACGGTCGTCGTGGTCGTGCAATTACCGGTTCAAACAAGCGTCCGCTTAAATCTTTGGCAGATATGATCAAAGGTAAGCAAGGTCGTTTCCGTCAGAACTTATTGGGTAAACGTGTCGATTACTCAGGTCGTTCGGTCATTACCGTTGGTCCAAACCTGCGTTTGCACCAATGTGGTCTTCCGAAGAAAATGGCACTTGAACTGTTCAAGCCATTCATTTTCGCGAAACTACAAGCATCTGGTCAAGCAACCACCATTAAAGCTGCGAAGAAAATGGTTGAGCGCGAGACGCCAGAAGTTTGGGACGTTCTTGCTCACGTGATCCGTCAACATCCAGTGATGTTGAACCGTGCGCCAACACTTCACCGTCTAGGTCTTCAAGCATTTGAACCGATCCTGATTGAAGGTAAGGCGATCCGTCTACACCCACTCGTGTGTGCTGCGTTTAACGCCGACTTCGATGGTGACCAAATGGCGGTACACGTACCATTAACACTTGAAGCGCAGTTAGAAGCGCGTGCGTTAATGATGTCGACCAACAACATCTTGTCTCCAGCGAACGGTGAGCCAATCATCGTGCCGTCTCAGGACGTTGTCTTGGGCTTGTATTACATCACGCGTGATGCAATCAATGCCAAAGGTGAGGGCATGGTGTTCGCGGATACTCACGAAGTAAACCGTGCACTGGCAACAGGTCAGGTTGATCTACACGCTCGCGTTAAAGCACGTGTACACCAGACTGTCATCGATGAAGATGGCAACCGTGAACATCAAACCATTATTGTAGATACCACACCTGGTCGCTGCCTACTTTGGGAAGTTGTGCCTGAAGGTATGGATTTCCAGCAAATTAACGTTGAGATGACCAAGAAAAACATCTCTAAGTTAATTAACTCTTGCTACCGTAAATTGGGTCTGAAAGATACTGTTATCTTCGCTGACCAATTGATGTACCTAGGCTTCCGTCAGGCGACGCGTTCAGGTGTATCTGTCGGTATGGAAGACATGGTTATTCCACCGCAAAAACAAGTCATTATTGGTAAAGCGGAAGCTGAAGTTCGTGAAATCGAACAACAGTTCGAACAAGGTTTCGTAACTGCCGGCGAACGTTATAACAAAGTGGTCGATATTTGGGCGCGTACCAATGACCAGGTTGCTAAAGCGATGATGGACAACTTGTCTTTCACGACTGTTAAAAACAAACAGGGTGAAGACGAGAAGCAAAAATCATTCAACTCGATCTACATGATGTCTGACTCGGGTGCCCGTGGTTCGGCAGCTCAGATTCGTCAGTTGGCGGGTATGCGTGGTTTGATGGCGAAGCCGGATGGCTCGATCATTGAAACGCCTATTAAAGCGAACTTCCGTGAAGGTTTGACTGTACTACAGTACTTCATCTCGACACACGGTGCGCGTAAAGGTTTGGCCGATACAGCACTGAAAACTGCGAACTCTGGTTACTTGACGCGTCGTCTGGTAGACGTTGCGCAAGACTTGGTGATTACCGAGCCAGATTGTGGCACCTTCGACGGTCTAGTAATGACACCATTCATTCAAGGTGGCGATGTCATCGAGAACTTGGGTGCACGAGTATTGGGTCGTGTGGTTGCTGAAGATGTGAAACGTGTCGGTACAGACGAAGTTCTGCTTCCACGTAATACTTTAATTGACGAGAAACTGGCGACGTTTATCGAAAGCCAAGGTGTCGACGAAATTAAAGTACGTTCGGTTGTAAACTGTGCGTCTACTTTCGGTGTATGTGCGAAATGTTACGGCCGTGACTTGGCGCGTGGTCATCAGGTGAACCCGGGTGAGTCTGTTGGTGTCATGGCAGCTCAATCAATTGGTGAACCAGGTACACAGTTAACTATGCGTACCTTCCACGTGGGTGGTGCTGCAAGCCGAACGTCTGCTGCAAACAGCGTACAAGTTCGTAACCAAGGTACAGTGCGTTTCCACAACGTGAAAACAGTACAACATGCCAAAGGTCACTTGGTATCGACTTCACGTTCAGGTGAGATCGGTATTGCGGATGATTTAGGTCGTGAGCGCGAGCGCTATAAACTGCCTTACGGTGCATCTATCTTGCTAAAAGATGGCGAAGTTGTAGAAGCAGGCGGTATCGTGGCGACTTGGGATCCGCATACACATCCATTGGTAACAGAAGTTGCAGGTAAAGTGCGTTTCAGCCAGATCGCTGATGGCGTGACCGTGACTTCGAAAACTGATGATGCAACAGGTATGTCAACCATCGAAATCTTGCCAGTGACTTCACGTCCTGCGTCAGGTAAAGATTTGCGTCCTGCTGTAGTGTTAGACACAGTTGAAGGCACTGAACAGTTCTACTTCTTGCCACAAAACACCATTCTTTCTGTCCGTGATGGCGAAACGATTGGTGTCGGTGACGTTATTGGTCGTGTACCACAAGAATCTTCACGTACCCGTGATATTACCGGTGGTCTACCGCGTGTAGCTGACTTGTTCGAAGCACGTAAGCCGAAAGAGCATGCAATCCTTGCAGAAGTATCGGGTGTTGTAAGCTTTGGTAAAGAGACCAAAGGTAAGAACCGTCTGGTGATTACGCCGGATGATGGCTCTGAGATTTATGAAGAGTTGATTCCGAAATGGCGTACCATTAACGTGTTCGAAGGCGAACATGTGAACCGTGGTGAAACTATTTCTGATGGTCCACAGAACCCGCACGATATCTTACGTTTGAAAGGCGAAGTTGCGCTTACAAACTACATCGTGAACGAAGTTCAGGACGTATACCGTCTGCAAGGTGTAAAAATCAACGACAAGCATATTGAAGTCATCGTACGTCAAATGCTGCGTAAAGTTGATATCACTGATGGCGGCGATACCAGCTTCATCAAAGGCGAACAAGTGGATTACATCCGTGTTGTACAAGAAAACCAAGCAGTTCTTGCACAAAACAAGTTCCCTGCGAAGTTTGAACGTCAATTGATGGGTATTACCAAAGCATCGCTTTCTACTGACTCGTTCATCTCTGCTGCATCGTTCCAGGAAACCACGCGTGTGTTAACTGAAGCGGCTGTAACAGGTAAAGAAGATGATTTACGCGGTTTGAAAGAGAATGTGGTTGTAGGTCGTCTGATCCCAGCGGGTACAGGTTTGGCTTACCACCTGGAGCGTCGTCGTCAAGAAGCAGAAGCTGCAGAATTTGAACTGCACAATGACTTCTCTGATGTAGACCAAGCTCTAAGCCAAGCATTTAACGAAGAATTCTAATTCGAGTTAAAGTTGAGAAAAGAGACGCCTTCGGGCGTCTTTTTTTTTGTCTGAAATTTATAAATAGGACATCTTGAACAGAAGAATAATCCATTGATATTTACAAAACTCAGCAGGAATACCGAGAGAAGTAACACGCTACAGATTTTAGTTTCATAAAATGAAGATAAGCTTAATTAAAGCAAGAACAGGAAGGCCAAGGTCATGAAAAAATTAATGGGTGTTATGGCAGTTGCCACTCTCTCCACCTTTATGCTGGCAGGTTGTGAAAGTATGTCTGCCAATGAGCAGCGTATCGGTGCTGCCGCCTTAGGTGGTGCAGTCGGTGGTGGTGTGGGTAATAGTGTCGGGGGTGGTCTTGGTTCTGCAGTCGGTGGTGGTGCAGGCGCAGCCGTGGGAAGTAAGTCCCAAGGTGGCTCAAACCGTAATGCGACCTATAGTGGTGTCGGCGGTGCTGTAGGCTCAGCTGTAGGTAAAAGCATATTCGGTGGGAATGCTGGTGCTGCGATTGGTGGTGCAATCGGTGGTGGCGCAGGTGCTGCGATCGAACAGGATAACCGCCGTCGTTAAGTCTACACTGACTTTAAATCGATTCAGATCTAAAAGCGCCCATGTGGCGCTTTTACCTTATCCAGTTTTTTGAATTTTTCCTTTGCTTTGTTTGCGCCGGATATAAACCGTTTTTTGTACTTCGGCAATTCGAACGCCAGCCTCATCATAGATATTGAGCTGGTAATGGCGATATACCGGTGCATAGTCAGCAGCCAGGTCAATAATAGTACTGACTTCTTCAGCAGAGATGCGCACATCAGCAAAGACGGTGCCGCGACCCGGTGCTAAAAACTGGATACTCGCGCCCTTATCCCAGACGATATATTTCGGCCCTAAATGATGCATCAGTAAGAGCATATAAAATGGATCGACCATTGAATATAAGCTGCCACCAAAATGGACGCCGACAATATTCTGGTTTTTACGGGTCAGTGGCATTTTGACCCGAATGTGATAATGATTAAAATCAATTTTATCAATTTCGATGCCTGCACCACGATAGGGGGCATAGCGGTTCAGAATAAATTTTGAAACCAAGGGCAGTTTTTGAATTTTCTGGAATAGGCTCATGCTGACATTCTTTTTTCTTGTGTAGTTATGCATACTAGAGCAACAAAAATGCGCTGGCATTGATAAATTATTCCGATTTATAAACTATGCGGTCAATAACAACAACAGGATCAAAACATGGAAATGCAATGGGTCGATACCACGGATCAGCAGCGTCTTTGCGTTAAAACTTACGGACAGCCCACACGGCCGGCATTGGTACTGGTTCATGGCTACCCCGATCATCAAGCAGTTTGGGAGCCAGTCATTGCTTATTTGAGTCAGGATTATTTTGTTGTGAGCTATGATGTGCGCGGCGCAGGTGAGTCCAGTATTCCTCAAAAAATTTCGGATTACCGCCTGGCACGCTTAAGTCAGGATCTGGAAGAGGTAGTGAGCAAGGTATTGCCGAATCGTGGTTTTCATCTGGCAGCGCATGACTGGGGTTCAATTCAGTCTTGGGAATCTGTCACAGATTTAAGATTCAAAGGCCGAATTCTGTCTTATAGCACGCTGTCTGGCCCTTGTCTGGATCATGCTGCTTTCTGGATGCGCGAGCAGTTCAATCAAGACAAAGCAAAATTTTTAAAGCAAATGAGCAAGTCCTGGTATATCGCGGTATTTCAGTTACCTTTACTAGCCCCCTTGGCCTGGAATTTTTTTAATCCGCAGCGCTGGGCCAAGATTGTCCGGCAATTAGAAAGACGGGACGATCTGCCGCTGAACCCGAAGATCGTCAAAGATGGCAAGTATGGGGTAAACCTGTATCGGGCCAATTTTTTACCGCGTTTGGCCCGACCACGGCAGCGCTTTGCCATCTGTCCGGTACAAGCGATTGTACTGAAATATGACCAGTTTGTCGGGCCTGATCTGGTCGATGAGATGGCAAAATGGGTCGATAATTTATCTAAAGTGGAACTGGACGCCAATCACTGGGCAATTCTGAGCCAGCCAGAACAAGTGGCTCAATTAATTGATCACTTTATTCAGCGTCAATCTGCTGAAGTCGTTTAATCAGCCCCAGCACTGAACATGACTGCTGAAAGGAAAAGTGGCGGAATTTTTATCCGAATTTTCTGATAAAATAGCCGCTTTCTCTCTATTCCGATTCATTATGTTCGCAATTCTTGCTGCTATTGGAGTCATGTTCGGACTCTCATTGGCACGTGTACCTGTGGTTTTTGCCCTGGTCATTGGTGCTGTTACAGGTGGTTTACTGGCAGGTCTTGGCCTCCAGGGAACCTTGGACGCGTTTAACAATGGCTTGGGCGGCGGTGCCAAAATTGCCTTGGCTTACGGTATTTTAGGTGCATTTGCTTTGGCGTTGGCACGTTCAGGTTTGCCGGATTTGTTGGCGTATAAAATGATCAACACCTTAAAAGGTGAGGCTGATTTTAAAGCACAAAACCGGGTGAAATATCTGATCTTTTTTACAGTAGCCATTGCTGCGGTATTTTCCCAGAACGTGATTCCGGTACATATCGCCTTTATTCCAGTCCTGATTCCACCATTATTGACTGTATTTAACCATTTAAAGCTCGACCGTCGTTTGATTGCCTGTTTGCTGACCTTTGGTCTGGTAGGCACCTATATGCTGATTCCGGTCGGTTTTGGTGCCATCTTCCTGAATGACATTTTGGGTCATAACATCAATACTTTTGGTAAGCCATATGGATTTGAAATTAGCTATGACCAGATTCCATCTGCGATGGCAATTCCAGTATTCGGTATGTTTGTGGGCTTATTGGTGGCGATCTTTATTAGCTATCGCAAACCACGTCAATATCAAGATATTCATGTCCAGGAACAGCAAAGTATTTCCGCTGAATTGGGTGTGGCTGAGCAGGTTAAACCGCAGATTGCCAAATTTACCATCTGGATGGCCGGCCTTGCAGTTATTGCCACATTGGCGGTACAGCTTTATTCAGACTCGATGATTCTGGCCGGTCTGGTCGGTGTCGCAATCCTGAGTTGTGCCGGGATCTTTAAATGGAAAGAAGCGGATGATGTGATCATTACCGGTATGCGCATGATGGCGCTAGTTGGCTTTATCATGATTGCGGCACAAGGCTTTGCCGCGGTGATTGAAGCGACTAATCAGGTACCAACCTTGGTTGAAGCATCAGTAAACTGGATTGGTAATAGTCAGGCACTGGCCGCATTTCTGATGCTGTTGATTGGTTTGCTGATCACATTGGGCATTGGTTCGTCTTTCTCGACCATTCCCATTCTGGCGATTATTTATGTTCCGCTGTGTATCCAGTTTGGTTTTAGTCCGGCTGCGACCATTGCCATTATCGGGACTGCGGCGGCTTTAGGCGATGCCGGCTCTCCAGCGTCAGATTCAACTCTAGGCCCAACTTCGGGTTTAAATATGGATGGTCAGCATGACCATATGAAGGACAGTGTGGTTCCAACCTTCATTCACTTTAATATTCCGTTGATGATTTTTGGCTGGATTGCAGCCATGGTTTTGTAAGTCAATTTCAATCTGCTCTGATATCTATTGGAGCAGATTTATCTGAATTTAAAATAAATAATAAGATGTATTTAAAATATATGTTTAAATAAAAATTAATATAAACCTGATTATTTTAGTCTGAATAAATTCATGTTTATCTGATTAATATACCTGGTATTTAAAACCAACCAATCTAGTCAATTTAAAATAAATTACTTTTTAAATCAGTATGTTAAATAATAATTAAAAATTAGTTTTATAATCCTTATTGCATATTATTTTTCCTCGTGTTTATTATTAATTAAGATTTATTTTCTTAATAATTATTCTTCCTGTGGGGTATTTTAAAATGTTAAAGCAAGCTGCTCTAATTGCATTAATGGGTCTTTCTGCATCGGCAATGGCTGGCCAATGGCAAGTGAAGATGGGTGCCAGTTCTTTAGCACCATCAAGTGACACTGAAATTGCACCAGGTTTAGTCGTAGAAGCAGATCAAGAATATGGTTTTACGCCTTCGGTCGAATACTTCTTTAATGACAATATCTCGGCAGAATTATTATTGGCTACCCCGTTTAACCATGACATTTCTGCTCAGGGTCTAGGGAAAATTGCCAAGATTAAACATCTCCCACCCACAATTACTGCTAAATATCACTTTAAAAACTCTACACGTTTTACTCCATACGTAGGTTTGGGTGGAACAGCTTTTATTGCTTGGGATGAAGAAGGTGCAGCAAAAGACGTCAAAGAGGAATTTGGTGTTGCTGGACAAGTCGGTTTTAACTATCAACCGGCAGATGCTAAAAACTGGGGGGTATTTGCTGACGTGCGCTATGCAGATTTGAGTCCTGAAGTGACTTTAGATGATGCAACAGCTGCAGCAGTTGGAAAATCTAAATTTAATTTAGATATTGATCCGGTTGTTTATACATTGGGTTATAGCTACAAGTTCTAAATTCTAGTTTTGCTCAACAAAAAAGCCTCATCTTGAATGAGGCTTTTTTTCAAAATAACAACGATTTATAACCTATTGAAATTGAGCAGATTGGCAATGTTCAAATATATTAAAACGAATAAAGTAAATATTAATTGAATACGACTTAATAATTGAATAATAAGGAAGATCAGCATGAGATTTTTAATGAAGAGTATTGTGATCTTCTGCGGCCTGTTGGTCGCACCTGCCTATGCCGCAAGTTTTGATTGTCAGAAAGCTGAAACCGTGACCGAAAAAGCCATTTGTGAACATCGTCTGCTTAATGATGCCGATGTCAAAATGAGTACCAGCTATCATATCTTACGGCGTATGGTTCCCATGGGCACGCGTTCAGTGATACAGCGCGATCAGGTCAAATGGTTGCAGTTTCGCGACCAGTGTCTGGAATCGGTCTCTTGCCTGAACCAAGTCTATAATATGCGTCAACAGCAACTGGACTTGCAGTTTCAGCGCATTTATAAGCTTGGGCCTTATTAAGTCTGACAGTCGGTCTGGCAAAGATTAAAACCCTGCCAGATCAAGTGCTCAAAAATATCTTGTGAAAAAATATACCACTGACTATTGAAAATTGAGGAACTCACTCCATTCATATAGGCAACAGTATTGACCTGTATTTAAAATAAAAGGAGTGATTAATGAGCGAGTCTAACGCACAAAAACATAGTTTCCAGGCTGAAGTGGCTCAGTTACTACATCTCGTGACCCATTCGCTTTATTCAAACCCTGAAATTTTTCTGCGCGAACTGATTTCGAATGCCTCGGATGCTTGTGACAAATTGCGTTTTGAAGGGATCAATCATCCCGAATTTTATGAAAATGATCCGGATTTACGTGTTCGTGTCAGCCTTGATGCAGAGAATAAGACCATTACCATTTCAGATAACGGAATTGGTCTAAGCGAACAGGAAGCTATTGATAATTTAGGCACCATTGCCAAATCGGGCACCAAAGACTTTATGTCTAAACTGACCGGTGACCAGAAGGCCGATGCCCAGCTGATTGGCCAGTTTGGGGTCGGTTTCTATTCCGGTTTTATTGTGGCAGACAAGATCACGGTAGAATCACGTCGTGCCGGTGCAGATGCATCTGAAGGCGTACGCTGGATTAGTGGCGGTACTGGTGAATTTGAAGTTGAACAAATTCAAAAAGCAGGTCGTGGTACCGATATTATTCTGCATCTGCGTGACGATGCGCTGGACTATTTGCAAAGCCATAAAGTCAAACAGATCATCAATAAATACTCAGACCACATCAGCCTGCCAATCCAGATGCAAAAAGAAGTCTGGCAGGAAGAAGAAGCAGCTGAAGGGGAAACACCGAAAGGTGGCCAGTATGTCAAGACTGATGAGTGGGAAGCGATTAACTCGGCCAGCGCACTCTGGACACGGAGCAAGTCTGAAATTACTGAAGAACAATATGTCGAGTTCTACAAAAACTTAAGCCATGATTTCACGGCGCCATTGGCCTGGGCGCATAACCGGGTGGAAGGCAGTACTGAATATACCCAGTTATTGTATATTCCAAGCAAAGCCCCACATGACATTTTCACCCGCGAATCCAAAGCTGGTATCAAGCTGTATGTGAAACGCGTCTTTATTATGGATGATGCGGATAACCTGATTCCGAATTACCTGCGTTTTGTACAAGGCGTGGTAGACAGTGCGGATTTACCACTGAACGTCAGCCGTGAGTTGCTGCAAGAAAGCCGCGATGTAAAAACCATTCGTGACGGGAATGCCCGCCGTATCCTGACGATTCTGGATCATCTGGCCAAATCTGAAGATGAAAAAGATCAGGAAAAATTCAAGACTTTCCATCAGGAATTTGCTTCAGTGTTGAAAGAGGGCCTAGGCGAAGATTTTGCCAACCGTGAACGTATTTTGAAACTGCTGCGTTATGCAACCTCGAACAATGATGAAGTCAGCACGTCATTGGCAGACTATAAAGCAGGCATGAAAGATGGCCAGAAAGCCATCTATTATGTGACTGCAGACAGCCTGAATGCTGCAAAGAATTCACCGCAGCTGGAACTGTTCAAGAAGAAAGGCATTGAAGTTCTGCTCATGACCGAACGCGTAGATGAATGGGCGATGAACTTTGTGAATGAGTTCGATGGCACGCCGTTGCAAAACGTGTCTAAGGGTGCAGTTGATTTGGGCGATCTTCAGGATGCTGAAGAGAAAAAAGCACTTGAAGAAGCCGCAGCCCAGTTTAAACCGGTGGTCGAGAAGCTGACTGATTCACTCAAAGACAAGACCAAAGAAGTGCGCGTGACTACGCGTCTGGTCGATTCACCGGCCTGTCTGGTGACTGGAGAAGGGGAACTATCTCCACAATTAATCCGTATGCTGAAAGATGCAGGTCAGCCTGTACCGGATATGAAGCCGATTCTGGAAATCAACCCGGAACATCCTTTGGTGAAAAAACTGGATGGCTCAGCGCAGTTTGACGATCTGGCCAATGTGATCTTTGATCAGGCGGTGATTGCAGAAGGTGGATTACCAGAAAATCCTGCTGAGTATGTGAAGCGTATCAATAGCTTGTTGCTTGCTTGACACATGATGCTCTAAGCTAAAAAATCCCTCTACGGAGTAATGCCAGTCAGTTAAGGAATTGACTGGCATTTTCTTTTTCAAATTCATGATTATATCTGATAGATAGAAAAGTCATCCGCAACTGTTTGAGGCATGAGGTGTATTGCACCACAAGATTTAAAAATGATTGTTTCTGCGACAAATTTACTAATCGATGGTGGCTGACGAGTTTTGCGGTGAGGAGTGTTGCTCCGCAAGATGCCTTCCTTGCGAAGCTTCGCTTCTCATTTGGGCGAAACCAAAGTAACAAATAATTTACAAGAATTTGATTTATGACATTAATACTCCGCCGTGAATGACTAAAAAATTAAAGAGTCTATTTCTAAACTCTTTAACTGGTCAGCATTACCTCTACGGAGGGATTTTTTAGCTTTGCACAGCGCTTGAGTTTAAAACAATGCCTCTAAACGCACCAAAGCACCAACATAATGATCACGATCTTCGCGATGGTCATTCAGATAGTTGAGGTCGGTCTGGACAAAAAACCATTCACGTAAAAAAGGCTGTCTCCAGGACACATACGGTCCCCAGCGATTGAGGCGTAGATCCTTGTCATTTAGATAACCGCCAGTATAAATACCATAGCTAAAACGGTTGTCCTGAAAAAACTGATGTTGCCTAAAGGTATAATTGTCCCAGGTCAGATCGTCATCTTGATCATCTGCATAGGTCAGACTGAGCTGATTGGAAAAAAATGCCTGATTGGGACGGGCATGGATCAGTTCCAGATTGGTACGCAAATAGTTTTCACTTTGAATCCCGTAGCGATAAATCTGTTCGGCATGAAAAAAGTAGTCATTTTCCAGTGTCCAATCTTTACTGGCTTTGACGCGCAGGTAGATATCATCTCCGGAGCGTAAACCCAGATCCAGATCGGTTTCAAAAGGAATCCGGTCTGACCATTCCGACCAGCGTAAGGCGAATGAGCTGTTATCCTGGCGTGCGCGCTTGGTATCGAGACGCTTATCTCCAGATGTTGCCGGATTTTCATTGGTAATCGCGACATTACTGTCTAATTCATTGTCCAGACTGTCATCACCGAAGACCAGACTCAGCTTTTGTTCTAAGGTGGGAAGTTTGATTCTGCCACGGATACGGGGCTTAATCTCATAACCCTCATATTCATCCCAGCGATTATCCAAAATGACACGCAGTGTGGCGGCAGCCGGCTGATCCGGATCAGTTTCACCGAACCAGTTGTCAATTTTATGCGCAGTACGATCTGCCCATTCTCGGATGCCTTTCTGTTTCTGATCGGCCCATGAATGATTTTCCGTTTCTAGCGTTGGCGGGACGATGGCGGTATTCGACTGCTCTGGAAGAATGGTTGGTGTTGCATCAATCAAACGCGGAATTTGATCCAGCAGTCCTGAACGTACCGGCTCAACATTCTCCGAGCTTTTTTCCTGGTCTGAAGAAGCATCTTTTACTGAATTTGCCCAAGACATGCTACTGCTGATTCCCACGCCAAGAGAGAGCAGGAATATCTGAGTAATTCGATTTATTTGCATGAGATATTTATTACTCTTGTATTCTTTTATTCAGCTGTAGTTTTCTTAAATATAGCGATAAAAAGCAAGTTAAAGCTACAAAATAACAGCAATTATTCAATGATTTGAGTCTGAATTGCCTGATAAAGCTCCATGACCTGAATGGGTTGCGACATCATTAAAATAATCGTGTGAATTTTTTGCCAGTTTAGCTGTTGATCACGTTGCAGCAAGATAGATGGATAGGCCAGTTCATCCTCTGCGAGAGACAGGCGTTTTTCACCATGAATCACGCGTATTCGCTGATGTTCTTGCAATAAGAGTATCGGTGTAGAGAAATCCGCAAGGGCTTCCTCAAATGAGATAAATTTTTGTTTCTGAATCGAATCTGCCGGAATATAAGGATAATAATCGGGTTGTGTCCAGACTATTTCTGCTTGTTGCAAATAGGCTTTTGACAACAGATGCAATTGCGTGAAACCTGTACTTAATTGAGGCCACGACAGCGATTTAATCGCAGCAGCCTGATACTGATGCTGACTCAACCAATGCTCAATACAATAGTGCGCCTGTAATTGACTTGATGCACCCAAAAGCATCAGATATTTAATAAACTGGCCTTGCAGATTCAGCTGCTCCACCAAATAAACTTGGCGTGCCTGCCAGTGATCTTCTGCGGCATAATACAGCACAATATCCAGATAGGCTGGATGCCCGACATCAGGTTCCAATTCTAAAGCACAAAGCCGCTGGAGATTGGTATCTTCCGGAGTCAAAGGCTGAACCTGCGCAATCACGTCTCCCAGTTGAATCTCGGTGGGAAAATCGATCACTTCTGGGACAATAATTTTTTCCTGCACAATCGCAGTTTCAGTGGGTAATGGATGATCTAGATACTCAGACGTGGCCTGTATCTGAATGTGTGGTTCATCTGAATGATTTAAGCTTAATGAGTTGATTTTTGCTTTTTGTCGGCCACGATGATATCGAGTCGTTGCCGCCGCTTTTAAGCTGGCTTCTGCTTCATTCAGGGATAAGGCCGGTACAGTCAATGGAGGAGCCGCTTGCAGACCGGTTGTCAATTGTTGCTGTGACAGCCAGATAGAACATTGTTGTAACTCATTCCATTCACTGTTTAGTGCAGGATGCTTCGGTGCCGGAATTAGCCAGACCTGCCAGCCACGCTCAGGATGATGTAGAATTGCCCAGCCTATATCTGGCTGGGTATACAGTGCCTTTTCCAGAGCTGGAATCTCGGTGAAATAACCACGAAAACTTAGATGATAGGGGGTACTGGCGGAAAATTGATAGGCAGCAAGTTCAGGCTGGGTCTGGGCTTTAAACGCTAAAATCTGATTTTTAAAAATAGGTTCATCACAAAGATTAAAGATATCACGAATTCTTTTTTTGAAACGGGCCACGTCGTACAGAGGTAGAGCCTGACGCTCCAGTTGCTGGATCAATTCATGTAATTCCTTGACTAAGTGTGCTTTTTTTAAAGCGTTCATTTTATATCTCTAGATATGTTTTAGCGCTTTATCCAAAGTTTGGGCCAGCACCATATTCAGCGCCAACTCGATTAATTTGTATTCAGCAGAATGAGGATCTGTATGGCGTTCTGCCATTTCAATCAGAAAATCAATAGAAATGGACTGAGGTGGAATTTTGCCCTGCACCAATGCCTGAAGTCTGTTCATAACAATGCTTTTGTATTATCAGTATTTTTATATTGCTAAAATTATATGCGTAGATCACATGAAATAGTGATTTATTTTAACTGTTTTATATTTATAAACTAGTAAATTTAATGACAAAAAAGCGATCAATATCAATGGAAAATAACAAAATATGAAATGATCGATAATTTTTAAAATACAGATTTTCTTCAGAGAGCAGCTAAATTAAATCGATATAAAAAAACAGGCTGAATCAATCAGCCTGTTTGCATAAAAACTTGTTGGGTATTAAGCAGTTTTTTCAGTTGCCGGCGTTACAGTTTCTGTATTTACAGTTTCAGCAGGTGCTTTGCTTGCCGGAAAGTCTGGCAGATAAACCACTTGTGCCATTTGCGCTGATGCTTGAACAGAAAAAGCCATAACAGTTGCTGCGAAAGCAAATTTAAGAGCATTCATGGGACGACCTTTAATATCAGGGTGCTCAATAACTTGAGCAGAGGGGAGAGTATTTAAACTTGATTTGGGTGAAATCATAACAAATAAGGCTGAATAGAAAATGATAGATTCGGCAAAAGCAGCACCTAAAAAATTAGAAAAATTATTCTACAAAACAATATATTAGTGTATTTGCTCTAGTCTGGGTTTCAGCTGTTTATGGGGCTTTTATGGTTGTTAGTCACAATGGAAATTTGAATACCATGAACTGCCAAAATAAGGTCAACAGATTTTCATCTGCTCAGATGAAAGCTTTGTTCAATCCATGTAAGTTTTTGCTGTCGCTTGTTTACGCGCTGCTGCAATCCTGTGGGAATGAACTAAGATGGATTTTCATTCATGTTTACAATGAGAGTTTCATTATGGCAATTGCAAAAGTGGTGGAAGTTAATTCAAGCAGTACGAAAAGCTTTGAAGATGCGATTCAAACCGGTATTCAAAAAGTCACAGAAACCATCAAAAATGTACAAGGTGCCTGGATCAATGAACAGAAGGTGGTCATCAAAGAAAATAAAATCACGGAATATCGTGTAAATTTAAAAATTAGTTTTCTGGTCGACTAAGTCAATGAGTGTAAATGACAGGCAAAAAACATCCCCATCTGAAATGGGGATGTTTTTATAAATTTTCTGAGTTCGATTGCCTAGGCGTATTGCAACTCTCTGTTGAGTATTATTCAGCCGGATTTTCTGCTGCAGTCTCCAGCGCTTTCTCAAAAACCTGCAAGAACACGTCTTTAGGCTGCGCGCCTGCCAAGGCCACACGTTGATCAAAAACAAAGAAAGGTACACCAGTCACTTTGAGCTGATCCTGTGCCACTTCCTGATCAAATTTGACAAAATCAGAAAATTCATCAGAGTCCAGTAAGTCATCGACCTCGACCGGATTCAGGCCAATACGTGCTGCGACATCTTCCAGTGTTTCACGCTCTCCAATGGCCAAGCCTTGCGTCATATAGCTATAGAAGAAAGCTTCCTGTGCATCAGTACCCAAACCTTTGCTTTGCGCCAGATGAATAATACGATGCGCATTGAAAGTATTGCCTGAGTTGGCACCTTCCCAGTTAAATTCAATGCCTTCAGCTTTGGCCATCTCGGCAATATTACGCTGCATTTCTTCGACTTCAGCTACGCTACGACCATATTTTTGTGCCAGACGCTCAGAATTGGACACTTCCTGGCGCACTGGTGCTTCAGGGTCGAGCTGGTAACTGTGCCAATGCACTTCAAGTTCAATGCCTGCTTCTTGTGCAGCTGCTTCTAAACGTTTTTTACCAATATAGCAGAAGGGGCAAACCACATCTGACCAGATATCTACGCGCATGTCATGTCTCTAATTTACTCTTGTGTTTAAGTATGAGGGTGAAGAATCAGAATTTAAAGTCCTTGAGCATCAGAAGGGGATTTCTACAGCATATTGGCAGCATGAAGATTGGACGAGAATATGAATGATAGCCTGATGATTTTGTCCAGAGAGTCTACTTATGGCTATTCAACAAAGATAAAAATCCCATAAAAAAACGCCCCGTAGGGCGTTTTTCGAATGCAGTCAATTATGCAGTTTTTACTGCAGCTTCAACAGCCAGCATGTGACCATTTTCTTCGAAGTTTGAATGCCAAGACAGCGCTTCACGAAGCAGATGAGGTGTATGGCCGCCTTTTGCAGAAGCACGGTCAAAGTAATCATTCAGGGCATCACGATACATTGGGTGTGCACAGTGATCAATCACTGCACGGGCACGCTCACGTGGCGCTAAACCACGAAGATCTGCCAGACCTTGTTCAGTTACTAGAATGTCTACATCGTGTTCTGCATGGTCGATATGTGAAGCAAACGGTACTACAGAAGAGATGTCGCCACCTTTCGCAATAGATTTGGTCACGAAGATCGCCAGGTGTGCATTACGTGCGAAGTCACCTGAACCACCAATACCGTTCATCATTTTGGTACCGCAGACGTGAGTCGAGTTCACATTACCGTAAATATCAAACTCAAGTGCCGTGTTGATACCGATAATACCTAAACGACGTACCAGTTCAGGATGGTTCGAAATTTCCTGTGGACGTAATACCAGTTTGTCTTTGTATTGTTCCAGGTTGTTAAATACTTTCTCGCCATATTTAGCAGACAGGGTAATCGAAGAACCTGAAGCAAACTTCATTTTGCCTGCATCAATCAATTCAAAGGTACAGTCTTGTAGTACTTCTGAGTACATGATCAAGTCTTCGAAGTTCGAATCTTTCAGACCGGTCAATACTGCGTTGGCAATTGAGCCAATCCCCGCCTGTAATGGACCTAAGTTTTTCGGTAGACGCTCTTCAGCCACTTCTTTTTCAAAGAAAGCGATCAAATGATTGGCGATGCTTTGCGTCTCATCATCTGGTGCAGTCACTGTAGATGGTGAGTCGTGCAAGTCATTGTTGAATACGATACCGACAATTTTTGCTGGATCAATATTGATCGCATGTGTCCCGATACGCTCATCCACTTGAGTCAAAGGAATCGCTTGACGCGTTGGACGGTATGACGGGATATAGATATCGTGTAAGCCTTCAAATGCCGGGCTTAAGTTGGTATTGATTTCTACAATTACTTTTTCAGCAAAGATTGCAAAGCTTGCAGAGTTACCTACAGATGTGGTTGGAATGATGCCGCCATCTTCAGTGATTGCAACCGCTTCAATGATCGCAACATCTGGTTTTTTCAGCTGTTGGTTACGCATTTGTTCAACAGTTTCAGACAAATGCTGGTCGATGAACATCACTTCGCCGTTGTTGATCGCCTTACGTAAAGTGTTGTCGACCTGGAACGGTAAACGACGTGCCAGTACGCCAGCTTCAGTCAGTTGTTTGTCTAGATCGTTTCCTAGTGATGCACCAGTAATTAACGTGATCTTTAATGGATTTGCTTTTGCTTGTTGAACTAAAGCTAAAGGAACCGCCTTCGCTTCACCCGCGCGAGTAAAGCCACTCATACCCACAGTCATGCCATCTTTGATGAATTCAGCCGCTTGTTCTGGACTGATGACTTTGTTGTGTAGGGAGGCTAAACGGATACGATCTAAAGACATTTTAACTCTCATTAATTCTTAAACTATGAGACGGATTGTACCGCTCAAAAAATGTATTGTGCATAGGTGTTAGGCTAAGGTCTAATTTTTTAGCTAAATGTAGGTATAATAAAAAATGATGATTTTTAAGTGATTGAATTAATGAAATATAAAATGAATTGTATAGAAAAACTACAAAATCATTTGCTCACTGACTGATCGTTTCTTAAAAGCGATCAGTCAGTGTTTGGCGGATTTTATCAAGTGTGGTGGCTGGGGGAGGCGTCTCTGGGTTAAGCTGATTCAAGGGGAGTGAGATGATGGCTTCAAGTCCACCTTCAGGGCGATTATGAATGCGTAATTGACCTTGATGAATATCGACAATCCGTTTCACAATAGCCAGTCCCAAGCCACTGCCTTGGACGGTTCGTGCTGAATTTCCCCGTACAAAAGGCTGCATCAGCGCTTCAATCTGATCTTCCGGAATGCCTTCGCCATGATCTGCAACACAAATTAACAGCTGGTTTTCCTCGACATGTGCAGAGATTTCAATCGGTTCTGAACCATAGCGTTTTGAGTTATTGATCAGGTTGCCAATCAGTCTTTTTAGCGACATGCTGCGCGCCTGAATCATCGGTATTTCTTGCGGACTGAAACGGATATCGAGCGGTTTAAACTGCTTGACCAGTTCCTGAAGCAATACATTGACATTGGTGTCCTGTGGTTCTTCATCGGAACCATCACGCATATAGGAAATGAACTGATCCAGAATCGCGTCCATATCTTCCACATCATAAATCAGACCTTCTTTGAGAAAGTCTTCATCGGGCATCATTTCGGCACTGAGACGAATCCGCGTTAAAGGCGTGCGCAAGTCATGTGAAATACCGGCCAGCATGATGCGGCGTTCCCGCTCGGTCTGGTCCAGGGTATAAATCATCTGGTTAAAGGCATGATTGACCTGACGGATTTCCAGTGGGCCATGATTGGTGTCCAGATAAGGTGCTGAACCAATGCGGCTATAACTGTTGGCGGCATTCTGCAAGCGGCGTAAAGGACGGTTGAGCTGACGCACCAGGGTCAGGATAATAATGCCGACAATAATCGGCGTGCCCAGTAACCAGCCCAGAATCAGCTCATTACTATAATTGGCATAGGTTTTTAAAGGCTCTTGCACCCAGTGACCATTCATTTCAGGGGTCTGGATCCAGATGCGCGGGCTTGGTTTAAACTGGAAATAGACCGTGGCCTCTTCAATACGTAGTTCTTTGGCCAGCTTGGTTTCGATCTGCCGGGTAAAAAATTCTGCAATCACTTTTTCCCGAACAGTGGGATACTCTGCCGGATTGGTCACATATTCAATACCAACGCGGTTTTTTAACCAGGTATCAATATCGACTTCCTGCTGTTTATGATACAGGCGTAGATCGGGATTATTGAGAATTTCCAGTTCCATGGCCAGATAGCGCGCATGTTGCTGGATTTCAGGTAAAAATAAGGTACGCCAGAAGAACCACAAAGACATGAACAGGCTGAAACAGACCACAAAGACCACCAGAACTGTGGTACGCATGGCGGCAGAACGCGGTTTGATCTTGTCCAGAAAGCGTTCCCCACGGGTGCGTTTTTTTTCTGAGTAGGTAACAAAATCGGTAAATTTTTGTGGGTCGATGGGGTCGAGTTTCACACTGCGTCCTTTTGCTCAAAAGGGGAGGCTTCCCCCCGTAGTTGGATACACGTTAAGGTCATCCGCAACTGTTTGAGGCAGGACTCAAGATGGTCAATGATGTTTCTGCGAGAGAATTGCTTGAATGACGGAGGTTGTCGAGTTTTGCGGATGACAATGGTTTTGCTTACTTTTGTCGAAACAAAAGTAAGGCGAACCGCAGGTTAAACCCTATAAATGAGCTTAAACCATAAGACTCCGTCATGAATCAAGGTATTAATTTACTCCGCACCATCTGGAACAAACACATAACCCACACCCCAAACGGTCTGGATATAACGCGCACGCGCCGGATTTTCTTCAACCAGACGGCGTAAACGTGACACCTGAACATCAATCGAACGTTCCATGGCACCCCATTCACGACCACGCGCCAGATTCATCAGCTTGTCACGGGTGAGCGGTTCGCGTGGATGCTGAACCAGAGCTTTCAATACCGCAAACTCACCTGTGGTTAAAGTCACGACTTGACCTTCACGGGTCAATGTACGGGTTGATAAATCCAGTGACCAGGGGCCAAATGAGACCACTTCCATTTGCTGGCTCGGTGCGCCCGGTACTTCACGCACTTGACGACGCAATACCGCACGAATACGCGCCAGCAATTCATTCGGATTAAACGGTTTAGGCAGGTAATCGTCCGCACCGGCTTCAAGCCCTGCAATACGGTCAGAATCGCTGCCGCGCGCGGTGAGCATGATGATTGGTGTGTCGATATTGGACTGGCGTAAACGACGACAGATACTTAAACCGTCTTCAACCGGAAGCATAAAGTCGAGCACGATCAGAGAAAACAGTTCCCGCTGTAAAAGTCGATCCATCTGCGTGGCATCGTGTGCAGTTTTCACCACAAAGCCTTTATCTTCGAGGAAACGTTGCAATAGGGTACGCAGACGAACATCATCATCAACAACCAAGATGCGTTCGACTCGGTCTGTTTCGGTATGTACGGCATCGGCTTTTTCAGCAGGTACAACTAAACTCATGAGATGCTCCTTTATTCTTTATTGTCGTCATAAACAAAAAATGAAATATGCTTTGAGTATACGATTCATTGATATTAATTGACTATGCTCTAAAGCACCAAATATTGCAGTTAAAATCAAGACATAGATACCAAATATATACATCTAAATGGACAAAAAATATGATTTGGAGCAACATAAAAAGCAAAGTTCATGCAAACTATATTCAGAAAAGCTGAAAACTGTCGCACTTCATAATATAAAGTTGAGACAAATTAATAAAAACAATGGTGGATTTTATAGGCCCGGTCTTTATAATCATGCCATTTAGTACTTATCCTTGTGGGATCAAACACGATGACTGACTTAGTTCAGCAGTTGGCAAAAGAACTTGCCGTACGTCCAAACCAAGTTGAAGCTGCCATCAAGCTTATTGATGAGGGTGCCAGTGTTCCTTTTATTGCACGTTACCGTAAAGAAGTAACGCAAGGCTTAGACGATACGCAATTACGTCAACTCGATACGCGTCTATCATACTTGCGTGATTTGTATGAGCGCCGTGACAAGGTGATTGAATCACTCAAAGAACAAGATAAATTGTCTGATGATTTATTGGCGCGCGTGAATGCAGCGGAAACCAAAAATGCATTGGAAGAAATTTACGCGCCGTACCGTCCAAAACGTACCAGCAAATCATTCAAGGCCAAAGAAGCCGGTTTAGGCCCGATTGCCGAGAAAATCTTTGCCGAAGCGGTAGATCCAGCAGAAGCGCTGGCCGGTTTCAGCCATGAAGATTATCCAGATACAGAAAGCCAGCTTGATGCGATCCAGCACATCCTGATTGATGACTGGGCACAAAATATCGCGCTGACCACTGAACTGAAAGCCACTTTTGCCAAAACTGCAGTGCTGAAAAGTCTGGTTGCGAGTGAAGAGAAAAAAGAAGTTGGCAAAAAATTTCGTGATTATTTCGATTTCTCTGAAAACCTGAGCAAAGTGCCTTCACATCGTTTACTGGCGATGCTGCGTGGCCGTCAAGAAAACGTCCTGGGCCTGAAAGTGGATGGCGAAGATGCTGCACCATTGGCACGCATTGAGACTGAATACAATTTAGAAACGATTCAGCCGCAAGCACGTCAGGATTTCCTGAAGCAAACTGCAAAACTGTTCTGGCTCGGCAAAGTGCGTCCAAGCATTGAACATTCATTGCTGACTGAAAAACGTCTGGCTGCTGAAACAGAAGCCATGAACGTATTTGCTGAAAACTTGCGTCATTTACTGCTTTCTGCTCCTGCAGGCGCGCGCACCACTCTGGGCGTTGACCCGGGTATCCGTACCGGTGTGAAACTGGCTGTGGTGAATGCATCGGGTGATGTGCTGGCACACAGCACGATTTATCCATTTGCACCCAAAGATGATAAAGCAGGTTCATTGGCTGAACTGGCACGTTTATGCCGCGAGTTCAATGTTGACCTGATTGCAGTGGGTAATGGGACGGCAAGCCGTGAAACTGAAGCTTTAGTGGCTGAAATGATGGCGGCGAACAGCGATCTTAACCTGACCCGTGTATCTGTGTCTGAAGCAGGTGCGTCGGTGTATTCAGCATCAGAACTGGCTTCTCAAGAACTGCCAGAGCTGGATGTGTCGATTCGTGGTGCAGTTTCAATTGCACGCCGTTTGCAGGATCCATTGGCTGAACTGGTGAAAATTGATCCGAAATCGATTGGTGTGGGTCAGTATCAACATGATGTAAACCAGACCGGTTTAGCGAAAACCCTTGAAGCAGTGGTAGAAGATTGTGTGAACTCGGTCGGTGTCGATGTCAACACGGCATCTGCGGCGATTTTGGGTTATATCGCAGGTCTGAATAAATCGATTGCACAGCAAATTGTGGAATTCCGTAAGGAAAATGGCCGTTTTGATAATCGCCAGTCCTTGAAGAAAGTGCCACGTTTAGGCGAGCGTACTTTTGAACAAGCCGCGGGCTTCTTGCGTATTCAAGATGGTTCTGAGCCACTCGATGCTTCTGCAGTGCATCCAGAATCTTATGCACTTGTATCTAAAATTGTTGAAGCGAAAGCGACGACAGTGAAAGATATCATTGGCAATACTGAAATCATTCGTCAGGTCAATGCTGAAGAATTTGCAGATGAGAAGTTCGGTCTGCCAACTATCAAAGATGTTTTAAGCGAACTGGAAAAACCGGGTCGTGACCCGCGTCCAGAATTCCGTACCGCGAAGTTCCGTGATGACATTACTGAAGTTGCGCAATTGTCTGAAGGCATGCAGCTAGAAGGCGTAGTAACCAATGTCACTAACTTCGGTGCATTTGTCGATGTCGGTGTGCATCAAGATGGTTTGGTGCATATTTCTGAACTTGCCAATGAATTTGTCGCGGATCCGCATAAAGTGGTGAAACCGGGTCAAATCGTGCAAGTGCGGGTCTTGAATGTGGATGCTGAACGTAATCGTGTGAACTTATCGATGCGTCCTGAAGGTTCTGAAGCGCCGGCAAAAGCACCACGTCAGCCACGTCGTGAGAATGAACAGCGCGGTGAGCGTAAGCCTCAAGGCAAACGTCCACAACAAGCACGTCCGCAAGGTGAGCGTCCTCAGGGCAAGAAACCGCAAGCGGCTAAACCACAAGAGCAAAAAATTGGTGGTTTGGGTGCGTTGCTACTTCAAGCAGGCATTAAAGGTTCAAAGTAATCTTTAATTGCTAAAAGAAAACCTCCCGATCGGGAGGTTTTTTATATGTGATTTTTATGAATTGATCATCGGTACAATCCAGCTGGTAATAATCAGCAAAATACCCAGATGCCCCATTTTTCGTGTCACATAGACCAGTTTCGACGGTGGCTGTTCCAGTCGTTTGGCATATTCTTCCATGCTAATGCCTGCTTTGGTTTTACTGCTAAATAAAAACACGCCCAAGTCAATACAGATCAGAATCGTACCAATATCAGCGACCAGCTCCATCAGGACAAAATCTTGGTTATACAGCGACATGCTCACGCTATAAGTCAGATAGACGGCAAAGGCCAGACACAGGTATTGCAGGACCACTAAAAACTTCTGCATAAATCTCAACAGTTCACAAAATGAAGGCAATTATACAAATAATCGGGCACTCTCGGTCAATTACAAGCCTTTCATGACCTCAGCAAAATTTTGCTTCTCGACCAGTTCCAGAAATTCATCGCCTAAACGCTGACTTTCAGCAATACAGGCTTTCCATAATTTGATCCGCTCTGCCTGATCTAGGCCCTTCAGGGTAAAATCCTTACGATCCGGTAAGCGGCCTAAAGGCAAACTTTGCAGATAGTCCTGCGATGGAGAAAGCAACAAGGTGCGTGCCTGATTTTCCGGATTTGAGGTACGTTTAAATAACTTGTCAAACCAGCCGGGGGTAATGCTGTCAGTAAAATGTGGATAGAGCACAATGCCTTTGCTCTGAAAGGGCAGGTCAATGTGATAGTCAATCAGACCACCATCGCGGTAATAACCCTGCGGTGCATCTGGAATATTGTTCACCGCTGCCATTACCCCGGGAATCGACGCCGAGGCCATCAGCCAGGACAATACACTCTGCTCGGTCAGGGCATGATAATGTGTAGTAAATCCATCTTCCGCGATTTGAAATTGTTCCCCCATATTCGGCTGGCTAATCACACGTTGCATAAAATGACGGCTGTGTTTACGTGCAACAGCAGTCGTTCCGACAATTCCGGCTACAGAGGCCAGCAAAGGCAGCACTTTGTCACTCTGGAAAATGTGCTGGGCTTTAATTGAAATGACTGCGAGATGATAATCCGGATGATTGACCAGATCATTTTCCTTGCCTTGTACCAGGTCGAGTAGCATGCCGCGGCAAACTTCGCTGACCTCCTGGCGGGTCATTTTTTTATGGAAATAAAGGTTGGTATACAGCTCAGCTAAACGCTCGGTTCCCTGTTGAGCCCCATGTGCAGCCATACTGGCAAAACGCCAGCTACCAATCGAGGAACCAACGAGAGTACGCCGTTGTGGGGCACGTGGGAAAAACTCGCCAAAAATCGCCTGATCCAGACCCTGAATCCCGATTCCTTTTGGGCCACCCGCAGCACCGGGGATAATATCGACCTGTTCAGGTTGTAATCCTTGTTGCAGAATCAGCTCACGTGCCAGATGGCCAGCACGAATCGTCAGCGCAGGCGCCCGTTTTTGTAAAATCTGTACCATGATTCAACCCATACCAGCCAAGTGTGTGCTTATTTTAATCGATGCGTCTTTAGACCCAATGGCAAGATATGTCCTAAGGTGACTTGAGAGTCATGGCATCGGGTTGATGTAAGTGTGCATGAGTTCTTTATTGCGTAAATTTAAAAAAGGTAGATTAAATGAAATAATCAAAAGCGTGGTTATAGGATAGCTTGGCCAGTAAAAAGCATGAATTAGAAACAAACTACCTGCAATACCTATCCATATTTTTAAAGCTAGTATTAGCTGTGTTTGTCGTAGACAGAATAGAAATAACAACGGAAGCAGGTTAAAGCTGACAATGAGCCAGAAATAGTCACTATGAATCAGGCGGTAGAATGTGGTATTGGCAGCAGGGGACCATGCAAGCCAATGGGCTGTTTGGTTGATATAGAAAAAAATATCTATCCATGTTGGGAAGCTGTAAAGTAGTGCAGTGAGAAAGGTTTTTTGTCTATTCTGGCGATACAGTGCGCATAAAAAACTATATTTCATTTGGATATTCTTGTTTTATTTTTTCAATAATTTAAGCATAAAAAAGCCTGACGAATCAGGCTATTTAAAAAATTATTTCGAAATTCGCCAGACTGCCAGAACGCTCACCAGCACAATCAGAAGCACCGACACAAACCATGGTGAAATAATCGCAATCGACAGCAGAATGGCCATGATACTGCCAAACATCCAGCTACGTTTTTGCTGAAGTTCCATTTGCAGGCGCATGCTTTGCAGTTCATTGAGCTGTTTGGCATGCCAGGCTGACTGGTTTTTCAGACCGTTCAGGCTATCAATCATCAAGGTTGGTAGATCCTGTGCCCCTAATAGCAGATCCGGAATTTTTTGTCCCAGTTCTTTCAGGTTCTTTTGCGGATTCATCTGCGCCTTGATCCAGTCCGTCAGGATCGGTTTGGCCAGACTCCAGATATCCAGTTCCGGATACAGGTCGGTTCCCAAGCCTTCGACATGCACTAGTGTTTTGAGTAGCAGCATCAGTTGCGGTGGAATTTCCAGATGGAAACGACGGGCAATGTCCATCACTTCAATCAGAATACCGGCGAAATCCAGTTCATGCATTGGTTTAGAGACCATCGGCCCGACACTGCGGCGCATTTCACGAGCCAAAGCATCCTGATCGGTACCCGGTGGAATCCAGCCAGCTTGATGCACCACCTGAATCAGTTGCATGAAGTCGCTGTTCATGACAGCCAGCAGCATGCGTGCTACGGTCATCTGGTCATGCTTAGACAGCTCGCCCATAATCGCGCAGTCCAGCGCAATAAAACGCGGATTACTCGGATTGATGGTTTCGACAAAAACATTGCCCGGATGCATGTCGGCATGGAAAAAGTTATCGCGAAAGACCTGGGTAAAGAAAATAGTCAGGCCTTTACGTGCCAGATCAGCACGATCCATGCCGAGTCGGTCAAAGGTCGCGATATCTGAAATTGGCACTCCGGTAATGCGCTCGGCCACCAGCACATCTTTGCTGTCCATATACACTTCCGGCACGTACATCATGCTGGAGCCGGTAAAGTGATGGCGCATACGGCGGGTATTGTCCGCTTCCAGGGTCAGGTCCAGTTCATTCAAAATGATCTGACGATAATCCTGAATAATTTCAGACAAATGTAAAGCACGTGCAGCTTCGAGACGTTTTTCCAAAAAGTCCCCCAGCCATTGCAGAATTTCAAAATCCTGCAAAATCTGCTGGCGAATATTCGGACGGGTCACCTTGACCACCACTTCACGACCATCGTGCAGGGCTGCGGTATGCACCTGTGCAATCGAGGCTGCTGCGAGTGGTTGCACATCAAAACGGGCAAACAGGGTATTTACATCGGCTTTCAGCGATTCCTGAATGCGCATCCGCGCCACGTCATTGTCAAAGGGCTTGACCTGATCTTGCAGCAAAACCAGTTGCTGTAACAGTTCAGGTGCAATCAGGTCGCGACGAGTGGAGAGCAGCTGGCCCATTTTGATGGCCAGCGGTCCCATTTCCTCTAGCGCCAGTTTCAGCTTGAGTGGATTCTTACGTTCACGACTGGACCAGGCGGCCGGATGCATACGGATCAAAGACAGAATATGCCGGGCCTTTTCTGGTAATTCTTCCGCAGGAAACAACGTATCGAGTCGATAGTGCGCGGCGATGCGCCAAAGTTCGAGTAAACGTGAAACATGCGGAATCATAAAGCAGCGTACCTAGTCTTGAGTAGAATTGTTTGAGGTATCGATCTGGGCCTGAAGCTGCTGGATTTTCGCTTCAACCCGATCTAGATTTTGATTCAGGATACGGGTGTCCTGATTCAGGTCATCCATTTGCCAGCGTGGGGCAAACAGACCACTGTCTTCTTTTAAGGCATCTTCGGCAAAGAATAGCTGACTTTGCAGGGTACGTTTCAGCTGTTTGGGTAATAGCTGAAATTTACCAATTTCATGTGCCAGTGCCGGGCCAATCCAGGGACTTAAGTGCGCCGCCAGATCCAGCTCTGCCTGTTGCATGATGCGCTGGATTTCCTGCAATAACTTGTAGTCACCTTGCAGTGGAATATTGCCGACTTCATCGGACAGCAGCAGCTTGAGTAATTCCACCACATTGCTGACCTGCAAGGTTGCAGTCGCTTCGGTGACTGTAGATGAGCCAGCATCAAATGGACGCTGTTCAAAGATTGAAGATGCTTCACTATGACCAGTCGCGGTCGGCTCCAGACGAAGCTTGTCTTTATCAAAAAACACATCGACCGAAAGCTGCGGCGAAGCAATCACCACCCGCAGCATTTTACCAGACAAAGCATTTAGCTGGATGCGGGTAATCGCATCCAGATCAATCACATGGTGAATCACGCGTTCAACAGCACCGAGTGCCAGAATTGACCACATAGGGAGTGAACCTTAAAGTTTAAAACCGCGGTGAACTGCAACAATCCCGCCAGTCAGGTTGTGATAGTCACAATTCTGGAAGCCGGCATTTTCCATCATGCCTTTTAAGGTGCGCTGGTCTGGATGCATACGAATCGATTCAGCCAGATATTTATAGCTTTCAGAATCATTGGCAATGATTTTACCCATGATTGGCAAGGCTGTGAATGAGTACAGATCGTAAAGCTTAGAGAATGGCTCAAACACCGGTTTAGAGAATTCCAGCACCAGTAAACGACCACCTGGCTTGAGTACGCGATACATCGATGCAAGTGCGGCATCTTTATCGGTCACGTTACGCAGACCGAAAGAAATCGTCAAAAGATCAAAACTGTTGTCTGCAAATGGTTCTAAGGTTTCAGCATTGGCCAGTACGAAATCGACATTGGTACAGCCGGCATCGATCAGACGGTCACGACCGACATTCAGCATCGATTCGTTAATATCAGACAGCACCACATGACCGGTCGGGCCCACTTCACGGCTAAACACTTTGGCCAGGTCACCGGTACCGCCGGCAATATCCAGCACCTGCTGGCCACGGCGTACACCGGACATATTGATTGCAAAACGTTTCCACAGACGGTGAATCCCGAAAGACATCAGGTCATTCATGATGTCGTATTTGCTGGCCACCGAATGGAACACTTCAGCCACTTTCTGGGCCTTTTCTTCGCTGTTTACGGTTTGATAACCAAAATGTGTGGTTGAACCCACGTTGCCGGTATTGGCACCGCGTGGCAGGTTATATTTCGGCACCGAGCCTGTGACTGGCGTATCAGTCAGGCGTTGTTCGAGGGATTGTTGCTGACCTTGCGGCGTACCTTGTGGAAGAGGTTCAGTTAAGAATGGGCTCACTTTGTCTGTCTGTTGTGCCGACTCAGGGGTAGGGGTAGGCGTTGTATTTTCATTCGACATTGGAGTCACTCCTAACATATCAATCGGGTTAATCTTGCATTGTCTGCATCATGACAGATTCTAAAGGCTTATTCAGCAATCATGATGCAATTGTTATGAATAATATACAGAAAAATGTGCGCTTGGCAGAAATACTGCACTACTATTTATTGAAATGGCAACGCATCGCCAGAATGCACTTTCTCAATAATCTGGCGTTCGGTTGCGGTAAATTCACGGACAAATTTTTCTGCCGATTTGAGCGGCTTCATCGCCAGAAAACCATCCTGCATAAATTCATACATCACCTGAAAGTTATATTTATTCGCCGCGCCCTTACACATTTTAAAAGCGGTATAGACCACAAAGGAACGCATATATTTATCCAGACTCATGCCGAGCTGATCCAGCAGAGCCAACTGTTTCAAGCGTGCTTCACCCTGATCCAGTTTGAGATAGGTCAGGCGCATCATCTCGTCAGTCAGCGGTTCATGTGGATGATAATCCTCTAATAACTGAATCGCGACCTGTTCATCCAGCTGTACCGCCAGAATAGCCAGCTCTACGCCTGAGGTGCCGGTTTTAATGGCATTTTCCGGAATAACTTTTTCTGCTTTATGCGCATATTTCATCAGCCGGGCAATCTGTTCTGCCAGCGCATCAAAGTCAGCGCCGCCGTAGAGACGGTTCAGGAAATACTCGGACATCAGTTGGTTTTGTTTTTCAGCAAAATGGACGCGATGGGTACGCTGCATGCGGACTTTCTGCCAGGCCTGCACATCCTGTAAACGGCTTAAAATGTCAGGCCGGGTATGATAAGCCAGTTGATAATAATGCGCTAACAGATCGTCGAGTACGGCAAGTTTGGACATGAGGCTTCAATTATCATTGGAGGATGCAAGAATCTTAGAGGCTGCCGGACAATCCTGCTATGACAAATTGAACAGAGATCGGGCATTTGTATGTCAATCTGTTGTTTAAATAGCCAATTTAATCGTGTGAAAAACGTTGCCAGAACTATTTTTGCGCTGAAACTCCTCGCTATACTGCAAACAGAATAAAAGATCAGGGTTGAAGATGCGTATGGAACAACCACAATTTCAGTTAATGGATGAAGATCAGCTGTCTGTCGAGCTGATTGATGCTCAATATAATTTAAAAAAGACCCGGGGCCAGAAAAATGCCAAAAGTCTGGTGATTCTGGTGAATGGCATTGAGCTAGCCGGCAAGGGTGAAGCGGTTAAACAGTTACGTGAATGGGTCGATCCGCGCTATTTGCGTGTGAAAGCCGATAAGCCTCAGCTAGCCGGCCCGAAGCAGACCTTGTGGCAACCTTATGCACGTTTTATTCCAGCCGAAGGACAGATCATGGTCTTGTTTGGCAACTGGTACAGCGACCTGCTGAGCAGCGCCATGCAAGCTTCAGATCCGATCACTAATGCACAGTTCAATCATTATCTGCAAGAGATGCAAGCCTTTGAACAGGACCTAAAAAATAATCATGTCGATGTGGTCAAGGTCTGGTTTGACCTGTCCTGGAAAGCCCTGCAAAAACGGCTGGATGCCATGGATCCGAGTGAAGCGCACTGGCATCAGCTGCATGGTCTGGACTGGCGCAACAGAAAACAGTACGACACCTTGCAGCACTTGCGTCAGCATTTTACCGAAGACTGGTTCATTATTGAGGGTGAAGATGAACAGCAGCGTGACCAGCAATTTGCCCAGCATATTCTGGGTGCTCTCAAGCATTGCCCCAATCATCCGGCCAGAGCCAGTGGACGATGGAAACAGGCCAAGACTCCCAAACTGTTAAAACATCCTGCCAAAACTCGAGCCAAGGCAGAGGATTACAAGCCGGAGCTGAAAAAATTAACGGCTAAGGTGGCCAAGGCGATGCGGTCCGATCCGCGGAATGTGGTGATTCTGTTTGAGGGCATGGATGCGGCTGGAAAGGGCGGCGCGATCAAGCGCATTGTGAAAAAACTGGATCCGCGTGAATATGAAATTCATACCATTGCCGCACCAGAGAAATATGAGCTGAGCCGTCCCTATTTATGGCGCTTCTGGACCAAACTGCAAAGCGATGATGATATCTGTATTTTTGACCGTTCCTGGTATGGGCGGGTACTGGTAGAGCGGATAGAAGGTTTTGCCAGTGCCGCAGAATGGCAACGTGCGTATGCGGAAATTAACCGTTTTGAGCAAAGTCTGGTCAAGCATCAAACCGTGGTGATCAAGCTGTGGCTGGCCATTTCCAAAGATGAACAGGCTGCACGTTTCAAGGCACGCGAAGATACACCGCATAAGCGTTTTAAAATTACTGAGGATGACTGGCGTAACCGGGAACGTTGGGATGATTATCTGAAAGCAGCAGCCGACATGTTTGAACGTAGCTCGACCGATTATGCACCTTGGCATATCATTGCGACCGATGATAAAAATACCGCACGGGTCGAGGTGTTAAAGGCCATTTTAAAACAGCTTCAGGCAGAATAATCTGCCTGAAGTAGCACGGGCTCAGCTGTTTAAAATATTGAGCTCAAATGTGCTTAACCTTGAGCGACCTGTTTTTGCTGGATATTTTTAGCCGCACGGTAGCATTCCTCGACATGGGCTTCGGCAATTTTTTTCATGACAAAATAGCCCAGACTGGCGGCAATCAATTGACCACCCAGGGGAATGAATTTTGTCACTTGCTTTGTGATCACTTTCGCTGCAACATTGTTCAAAGATTTTTTGACAGCAGTTCGCGCGACCACCAGACCAGAAAATTCTACGCCGCGTTTACGCAGCTCATTCCAGTGCACCTGACGGGTTTTGGGATCATAGACACTGATCTGATCAGGCGCCAGTCCGAAGCGGGCATTGATCTCGGGAATCAATTGCGACAAGATGCCGATGTCAATGACGACATCCATAAACGGCACTGGAATAATGGCGGCACCCGCAGAATAGTAGGCACGTTTTTTGGTGAGTTCCAGGCACTCGGCACGAATTTTTTCCAAATCTAAGCTTGGATCGATACGTTCAGGAATTTTATCTAATTTCATGGGCACTACCTAAGCTCTATGTTGTTTTTTTCTATGCAAGCATCATTAAGATGCTTTTTTCAAAGAAATTTTTCGACTGAAGTGTGGTTTTAAAGTGTCATACAGCGCTCGAGATGTATAGTAAGTAATCTTTATCATTTTGTAGTAAAACTAGTTCAGCAGTTCAGGGGAAACGATGGCAATCCATGTTATTCAGAGTCAACGCATTGATGTGCTTTTGGATAGTATGCTGCGTATTGTCAATCAAACTGCCCGGCATCCGTTTGAAGTGTTACAGCCCCGGCATTTTATTGTGCCGTCTCCGGCCGTAGAAAGCTGGTTGACTCAAAAAATTGCCGAGAAGAAAGGCATCAGTGCCAATAGCCAGTTCCATCACCGAATTCGTGCGTTTCAGTGGACGTCTTATCAGTGGGTGCTGAATGCGCCTAAAGAAGTCGAACAGGTTCGAGAAGCCAATATTCCGCGTATTATCATCAAATGGCGCGTGTTTCAGGCACTGCGCAAATGTATTCTGCCAGAACAGATTCCCTTAGACGTCGATCATCCGCTGTATTCAATTGTAAAGCGGATTTACGACAGTGCCGACCGGCTGGAACAGGGCACAGAAAAACAGCTGAAAAAACAGAGCATGCTGTACTGGGTGGCCGAACAGGTATCGCGCTTGTTCAGCCATTATATGGATTATCGCGGCTATTGTGCACGTAACTGTCCACCGCAAAGCTGCAGCTGCCCGACCAACTGGCTAGAGGCCTGGGGACAGGATGTTGCGTTGGATACCGAGCAGATGATCTATAGTCCCAAAGATGAAAATGGTCACGAAATGCAGGTGGCCGATTTCGTCAAAATTCAGGCGCGTGAGCTGGAAGCCTGGCAACGCTGGTTGTGGCAGCATGTATTTCAGGAGGATTATGCCAAAATTCTGGAGATTGAGCGCCTGTATTGGGAACGGCTGGAGAATCCGGAAACACGAAGCGAAGCCCTGAAACGCTTGCCGGCACAGATAGTGGTATTTAGCCTGCTGGAACTTCCGCCCAGCCAGCTGGACTTTTTACGCCGGCTGGGGCAATACATAGACATTTATATCTTTCATTTTAACCCCTCGCAGGAATACTGGGCCGACAGTGTCGATCCGGACTGGAAAGCCAAATTTGATCTGCAACGGGAAGAGCGCTTTATTCAGCGCTTTGAAAAAACTCGCCAACGTAAACCGAATGATGCTGAACTGAAAGAATTTCGAATCAAGCAGCTTAACTTTAATGCCGAAGATCGTGAATCGCGGCATCCGCTGTTGACCCGATTTGGCAAGCAGGCGCGGGATCATTTCTCTTTACTCTCCAAACTGTCTTCTGGAGAAGAAGGTCTCTGGGCCGATGTTTTTGTCGATGACTATCAGGACAAGCTGCTGGCAAAAATCCAGTCAGATATTTTATATTTACTCGAACCTGAACAGCATCAATATGCTTTAAGTCCGGCCGATGATTCGGTGCAGATTCATGTCTGTCATTCCTCGTTGCGTCAGCTGGAAGTACTCAAAGAACAGCTCATTCACTGGCTGGCACAAGGCACGGAACAGCAGCCACGGCAACCGAGCGACATTCTGGTGCTGAGTCCGAATCTGAAAGAACTGGAACCGGCGATTCGCAGTGTCTTTGCCCCGCCACCACGTGAGCGTGAGATCGGCAGCCAACGGTTGCAGAAAGATAACCTGTATTTACCGATCCAGATTGCCGGGGTGTCGCGTCTGGATGTTAGCAATGCCTGGCGCGCGGTACTGGGCCGGATCCAGTGGGTACGTCGCCGTTTCAGTATTGAGGACTTTGCCGACTGGCTCAGCCTGAATGCCACCCAGCAACGTTATGCTCTGGACTATAGTCAGGTAGAACGGATGTTGCAGTTGCTGACGGAGGCTGGCTTCAAGCGCGGTCTGGACCAGCAGCATTTACAGCAAAGCCTGAGCGCAGGCGATGATGATTACCGTTTTAGTTTTAAATTCGCGCTAGACCGTCTGGCTTTGGGCCTGGCCATTCCTGAACATACAATGTTTGAGGATACCTTGAGTTATGCCAAGGTTCTGACCAGTGATTTCCCGTTGATTTCAACCCTGATCCAGATTTATCAGGATCTGGTGCAGCGCCGTGACTGGCTGACTTTGCATGAGACCGGACAGCGCACGCCGGTGAAAACCTGGCTGGAATATTTGCGCGCCGATCTGAATGAATTTCGTGATGCCGGGGTGGAATCGCTCAAAACTGTGGCCGAGATTATCGACAAGCAGATGCGGATGCTGACCCTGGCCGATTATCATGAGCAGGATGATTCACATGCCAGTCAGGAGCTGGTGGCACTGAGTTTGCCTTTGCCTTATGTGCTGGAAGAAATTCAGAATACGCTAGAAATGCAGCTGGATCAGGCCGAACCAACCGGACAGATCACTTTTAGCCAGATTGGCCAGATCCGGCCACTCCCTTATCAGCTGGTGGTGATGCTGAATCTGGATAGCGGTAAGTTTCCGAGCCGGAATCAGCAGGTGCCGTTTGATCTGATGCGCAGCCTGAAGCCGCAACTCGGCGATCGTTCGCGTCTGGATGATGAGCAGGGTGCTTTTCTGGATGCCTTACTATTGGCGCAGGATAATTTATGGCTGTTTTATAATGGCTTTGATCTGGACGATGGCGAGGCCCGAGATCCATCCACTGCCTTGCAGGAACTGATTCAGCATATCGCATTCATCTGTCAGTCGGAACAGCCGGATGCCGAAGTCGATCCTGTGGTGGAAATCAATGGTCTGTCAGTCGCCCAACATATCCAGCAGCTTTATCATGTACATCCCTTGCAGCCTTTTGATCCAGCCGGATTTGCAGATGCGCAAACACCGCGTTATCGGGATCAGTGGTTTGCGGTGGCAGAATATATCCGAAGTGCCGAAGGCAAGCGCAGCAGCTGGATCAATGCGCATTATCCGGCAGTTGAACAAAAAGAACTACGGGTGCTGAAAGGGGATGAGTGGATTCGGGACATGATTTTCCCGGCACGTTTATTTCTGAAAAGTGTCGGAATTTCCACAATTCGCTATGCAGATTTGCCGAGTTCCCGTGAGCCCTTGTTATTAAACAAGCTGGAACAATATCAGGTGCGGGATTTTCTATTACAACAAGATCAGCAGATTGAGCCGAGCTTGATGCTAGACTGTTTGCCAGTAGGCAAAACCCAGCAAGCCACCTGGCTCAGCAGTCAGCAGGAACAGCAGTTGTTGCAAGAACGTTTGCTACAGCTCGGCAAAGAACTGACGCCGGTGACCCAGCAATCCTTGCAATTTAGTCCTGAACTGATCATTCATATCAGCGTACCACAAGCCTCGCACAGCAGTTACTGGTTAAGTCTGCAATCTTCTTCGGCCTCGGAAAAACGCCGTGCCCAGATCTGGCTGGAATATCTGTTATGGCTGGCTTATCTGAATGATGATGCACGCTCACCAGAACTGGAACGTATTGTGATTTTCAGTAATAAGACCCTGAAATTTTCCGGCTTGAGTTCAACTAAAGCGCGAGAATATTTACAGTTCTGGTTCAAAGCCTGGGAAATTGGTCAACAGCAGCCGCTGGTGTTGCCAGCGGAATTGTTGATGAAAAAAGAGTGGCAGTGGGCCGAAAATGAACAGGGCAAAATGACCATTGTGGAAATGCCGGAACTGCTAAAAGCCTGGAATAATAGCTATGAAAGTGCCAAGCCTTTGGCTTCGGATGAATCCAGCCTGTTGCATCAGGACTGGCAGTTTATTTTGCAGGATCAGGACCCGGATCTGGCCTTGCAGCGCTGCTGTCATGATTTCGCCCATGCTCTGTATGCGCCGATTCACCAACATCTGGAATGGGTGAAATAGCAATATGACCGTGTTAAAGCAGCAGATGCAAAAAGCCATTTCTACCAATCCGATTCAGGACATGACGTTCCGGGGCTTACACTGGATTGAGGCCTCGGCAGGCACCGGCAAGACCTATACTTTATCCAGTTTGATGGTGCGGATTTTTCTGGATCAGTATTATCCGCATCAGGTGATTGCAACCACCTTCACCCGCAAGGCAACGGCCGAACTGAAAAACCGGGTACGGCTGCGGGTCGAAGAAACTTTGGCCTATATCCAGCGTCATCAGCAGCTCAATTCTGTGGAAATTGCAGCGAAGATTCAGAGCGAAACTGATCCTTTATTTCAGCAGGTATTGAAAGATTATGGCACACGGATGGACTATGCCCGTCGCCGCTTGCGTCTGGTACTGAACCAGCTGGATGAACTGTTTGTCGGGACGCTGGACAGCTTTAGCCAGAAACTGTTACGTGAATTTGCTTTTGAAAGTGGCAAGATTGAACGTGCTGAACTGACCGAAGATCAGGATTTATATATCCAGCAACTGATTCATGATGTGCTGCGTGACTGGATTCAGCAGCAGCCACAATATATGGTCAATCATTTGTATGTGCAGAATCTGCTGAAACCGGTCGAGCATTATACCGGGCTGGTTCGGGATGCTCTGAATTTTAGCAAGCAGCAATTCCAGAAGGTCGAGCCGGCTGAATGTGATCTAGGTAAATTAGAAGCCTGTATTACCCAATTATTGAATATTCATGAGCATGATCTCGAAGTCATGCGGCGCTATTGTCAGGAAAGTCCAAAGTATTTTCACAAGAGTTTTTTGACCAAGTTAACCGACGTTTGTGAAAACTTTATGACCTGGAGCGCAGCCCTGCAAACTCAGGGTGGCATGAGTTTCTTTGATGCAGAATTGCAACCGATTTTACTGAATCTGTGCCATTTACGCCGTAAAAAAACTGATTTCCAGCCGACCACTCAGGTTTTTAACAAGAGCTGTCCGGAAGCGGAGCAGCAGCTGATTTTGCAACACAGCCTGATTGTGGCAATTGATGCACTGTGTGAGGTCAAACAGGATCTGGATGAGCAGTTGAAGCAGCTCACGACCTATCTGGAATTTCATATTATTCAAAGTGTGCAAACTCGTTTGCCGCAAACCCTGCAACAGCAGGGTGAAACGACTTTTTCCCAGCAAATCCGCACACTGGCAGAAGCACTGCAAGGACAACAAGGCCAGCGCTTTGCCCAGTTTGTACAGGCACGTTATCCGCTGATTCTGGTGGATGAATTTCAGGACACCAATCAGGATCAGGATGACCTGCTGGCCAAGATCTGGCGGGGTGCCAGCCGGGTGCAGTCCGGCTGCATGATTATGGTCGGTGATCCGAAACAGGCGATTTATGGTTTCCGTGGCGGCGACATGCTGACCTATAACAAGGCACATGCTGACGTGCGGCAAAAGCAGGGCCGCGAATATACCCTGATGCAGAACCATCGTTCGGTCAAAGCGCTAGTCGAAGTGGTCGATGCTTTATTTCAACGCCAGATGGATTTTGGTGAACAGGTGCAGTACACCCTGATTCAGGCCGGGAGTCGGCCGCATCCGGATCTCATCGATAGCGCTGTCTGCAATCCGCAGCCCTTACGCTGGATTCAGTTGGGTGAGTCGGATGTAGAAGCCGATCAGGTGGCCTGGAAAATCCGTATACTCCTCAATCAGTCTGCTCAACAGCAGTTGTATTTTCAGCAGCAGAACAGTATTCAAAGCCTGAAAGCCGATGATATTGCAGTGCTGGGGTTTGGACATTTTGCCCTGGAACAGGTCAAGCAGCGCCTACAGCGTATGGGTATTCCTTGTTATAAAGAATCCAAACAAAGTGTTTTTGCCAGTGCCATTGCGCAGGATGTCGCGGCCGTCTTGACTGCGATCATGGATCCTTTTAATGAATCCAAGGTCAAACGTGCCTTACTGACCCGCCTGCTGGGTTTCAACCTGAAAAAACTGATTGAGTTACAGGCGCAGAGTGAAGGGCTCAGTCGCTATATTGCCGATCTGGATGCAATTCGGGAAATGTGGTTCGAAAAAGGTTTTCTCACGGCATGGAATTATGCCTTAAACTTATTTCAGGTCTGGACTCATCTGGTGGCCAGTCAAAGTCTGGATAATGAACGGGTGGTGGTGAATTTGCGTCATCTGACCGAAATTCTGAGCCAGCAAAGTGAATATTATCAGGGTGCCCAAAAACTCTATCACTGGTATTTGCGTCAGTTACAGTCCTCTTCAGGCAAAGACAGTGAAAAAGAACGCAAGCTGTCTGGTGATCATGGGGTACAGCTGATGACCATCCATGCCTCTAAAGGGCTGGAATTTAAAGTGGTATTTTTATTGGGCGCAGATGCTGCTTTTGATGTGAATAAAGGCAACTTGAACTTTTCATTAAGTGGCACACTGTCTGAAAGTATTTTAGAACAATCCCGGGTGATTGCGGTCAATCATAAGAATTTGCACGAGCAGGCGATTTTACAGAATGCAGCGCGTAATGCAGCGGAAAATCACCGGCTTTGGTATGTGGCGCTGACCCGTGCCAGTCATCGGGTGTATGCCATGTTGCAAGACCACGCTGCACAATCCGATTCGGGCTTGGCGTTCTGGCGTGGCCAGGGCGATGCCATCTTCGAACATGCTTTATCTCTGGTCGAGCAGCCGCTGTCTCAGGAACCGGCACGTCTGGTCGAGCAGTCACACCATCATAAGATCGACATGCTGGCGCAACCTTTGCCAGAGCGACAGTTCTATCCACGCACCAAAACCAGTTTTACCGCATTGTCGCAACATCAGTCACATGCGCCAGTTTTGCAGGATGATCTGGTCAATGCCCAGGAACACCCGGATAGTGCAGCGGATGAAATCAATCTGGATGCTTTAGCAGATCAGCCGGCTGTCACACCGCTGGACTGGATCAAGCTGAATTTCCCCAAAGGTACGGTGGCCGGAACTTTCTTGCACAGTATTTTTGAACATATCAATTTTCAGGACAGCAGTTACTGGAATCTGGAAATTCGCCGTCGTTTTAAAAATACTGCACCGCAAATCTGGCAGGAGCTAAAAGAAAAATTCGAACAGGCCTTTCAACTGCGTACTGTGCTGGAGCAGACCTTTGCGCCGCATTATCAGGCCGCAGCGGTGAATCTGCGTAGCCTTTTTCAAGCCGCAGCGCAGGCAAATTTCAAAGCAGATGAGTTGCAACAGAGTATGCAACGCGTTTTGTCCAGCCTGAACTATAAATTGCTGAGCGGCATTCGCCTGCATGATCAGAGCGAAGCTTATCGTCAACAATGGCGACAGTTATTTCAATCGGCACAGCAAGACCGATCAGCCTTGGTGGTTTTTTTAAGCCAGTTTGAGCGTTATTTCACCGAGCTGGATGATGACAGCTTTATCCTGTTTTTTGAACAGGAAATGGCCCAGATTGCACACCTTGCAAGTCCTGAACAGCTCAATGTCGAAAGCATCTTCCATACTGCTTTAGATGGATTGCTTGATGAAATTAGGGAAGATATTTTACTCAATCTGATGCATGACTGGGTGCATGACATTCTGGTCACTCCGATTCAGGCAGATTTTGTTTTGGCACAACTGGGTGATCAACAGTATCTGTCAGAATTTCCTTTTTATCTGTCCTTGACCGATGCGCCTTTGCAGATCCGGCAAATCCATCAGCTTTTTCTCGAACATGACATGGTCATGAGCGATTTTAATGAGGCCAAATCGGCACGTTATCTGACCGGTTCCATCGATCTGGTGTATTTTGATGGTCAGCGTTACCATATTGCCGATTATAAAAGTAACTTTCTCGGCCCAGATCAACAGCATTATACCGCTGAGGCGATTCAGCAGAATATGAGCCAGTCCAGTTACTGGTTGCAGGCAGCCTTGTATCTGGTGGCCCTGCATCGTTATCTGAACGCAAATATGCAGGCGTATTCAATGCAGCAGCATCTGGGCGGCGCAAGCTATTTATATTTACGCGGTATGCACGGGCAGATGGAACAAGGTGTATATCACTGGCAACCAGACATCGAATTCGTTGAAAAACTGGATCAGATTTTGGGTTATTTTGAGCAGAAAAAAACAGCATAATTTTGCTGCCTGATAAAATATATAGAGATTAAACAGAAAATTATCCTGTGGATAACTTTGAGGATAACTGTGTGGAAAATGAGCAGAATCACGTGTCGCAACAAAACGCCAGTTTGATGGCCTGGATTGACTATTTATGTCAGCCTCCATTTAGCTCGGCTACATTTGATCCGGCAGCAAAATTACTGATTCAGCAATTGCTTGAGGCGATGCAGGCCGGCGATAGCTGCATTGAAGCGCTCCCTCAACAAATGGCATTATTGCATAATCTGGTGCGTGATCATGCTCAGCAAGGCACGGGTATTGCCCCCTTGGTGTTTGAAGATCAGCATTTATATCTGTACCGCTACTGGCAGCTGGAACAGGCAGTGGCAACGCATATAGCACGAATCAAGACCCAGTCTATTGTAGCCCTGGAGTTAACAGCACGTGACCGCAGTCTGCTCTCAGATCCACAGCAGCAAAAAGCCCTGCAAATGGTGGCAGAGCAAGCCTTCAGTATTATTACTGGCGGGCCGGGAACTGGTAAAACTTATACGCTGGCGCATATTATTGCAGTTTTATATGACGCGCTGCCGAATATCCGGATTGCCATGGCCGCGCCGACCGGAAAGGCTGCACAGCGGATGAAAGAAGCGCTGCAAAAAGCCTTACAGACTGAAGCTTTGCAGCAGTTTGAAATAGCTGCACTACAACAGTTACAACCCGTGACCCTGCATCGTTTATTGGGATTGGGCACGCGCGGACAGCCACGTTTTCATGCCAAACAGCCTTTGCCCTATGACGTAATTGTGGTCGATGAAGCCTCGATGCTGGATTTAAGTCTGTCACAGATGTTGCTGGCCGCTGTGCCATCTCAGGCACGTCTGATTTTACTTGGCGATGCAGACCAGTTGGCTTCTGTGGATGTCGGTACCGTTCTGGCAGATCTGCAACAGGTTGCGACTTTGCAGGATAATCGGGTCAACTTAATTACCACACGACGTTTTAAAGCAGGGGCCAAGATTGGGGCAATGGCTGATTTTATTCAGCGGCATCATGAAGCTGCCAATGTCCTGCAAAAATTTGAGCAGCAGATTGTCACTGCCAGTGAATTACAAGCCATCGCCTTGGATCAGGTTGAGATTGACCAGCTCCAGTTGCAATATTTAGCGCCTGGTGCTGAACAGACGGCCACTACATTGAATCAATATTATGACCAGTTGATGTATGGTTATCAGGCCTATACACAGGCTGTCAAAAATAAGCAAGGCTTAGATAATTTCGAGCAATATGTACAACAGGTGGTGAGATCATTTGATGATTACCGTATTTTAACTGCGATTCGTTCTGGCGATCTGGGCTTATTCAAAATCAATCTACAGATTGAACAACGCTTTTTAGCCGCTCAAGGTCAACTGAAGCAGGGTGACTGGTATGTCGGGCGGCCGGTCATGATGACCTATAACGATTATCAACTGGGTTTGTCCAATGGTGATATTGGCATCTGTTTTTTACGTGAGCAGTCTGGTCAGTGCCAGTTTGAAGTCTATTTTCCGAGTCTGGAAAAATGGGTCTTGGCCACCCGTTTGCCAAAGAGTATAGAAACCGCTTTTGCACTGACCATTCACAAATCTCAAGGTTCAGAATTTGCACATACCGCAGTGGTGCTGGATCAATATGCGCAAAATCTATTAAGTAAAGAGTTGATTTATACTGCAATTACCCGTGCTAAAAAAGTGGTCAGTTTATTGGTAGATTGTGACGCTTTTACACAAGCCTTATGCGTACGAACCACACGTAAAAGTGGTTTAAGTCAAAAAATACTTGAACAATCTACTAGTTTATTGGCAAAAAATAATCAGATCTTGTAGGTAAAAGCTTACACGGATTCAAGAAATTGCCGCATAGAGCTTTTACTCAGTTTTTGAGAAGATTGGCCATACAAAATAACTCAACACGGAAAGTTGAGCATAATCGTATAATTATAAAAAGAATGTCAGTAGACAGCGAACTTACAGTGAGGTAAGTAAAAAGAGGAAACTTACAGCCGCTAAGCCTTGTAGTTTTGGGAGAGACTACAAGGCTTTTTTATATTTAATTAATTTATATTTCAAAATACTAGATATTTACCTTAATTCTAAAGTTGGATATTGTTGTGGAATGGCTGGATTTAAGCGAATTAGGTTAAATAAAGTGGTATTAATGTAATATTATGCAACTTTTAGGCTAGTTATTGTACGAAATAGCTTACAGCAAGATACGCTAAATGCCTCTACTTGTCTTTGTAGAATATGGCAAAATCTACCACACAAGGAAGGTGATTTTTCAACAGGATGTTTGAAAATAATAACAAGCGTAAAACGCTATAAAAAACACAATAAATAATAATGATAAGAGAAAGAACTACAGCGCCAAAAAGCCCGACTAAACTCGGGCTTTTTTTTATCCATTTTTTATTCAGACAGACGACGGTACATTAAAACAATAGGAAAAGCGTTCTAACTGCTTAGGTCGATTTCTCTATTTAAGTGGTCTAGACGATCTCGCTTAAAACAGTACAGATCTTGAATAACTCAGGATCAATGGACGACAGCTTCGCTTTAAATAAATCACCGATTGAAAACATTCAAAAGTGCTGATCTATTTTTGCAATTTGGCGCATTTTCCCTTAAAATATGCAACTTGCTGTAGTGATGCACGGCAGTCAAAGTTTTGAATTCTCATTACATTGATTTTTATCAAAATATATAAGCATCTCGGAGAAATCGAATGGCTTTAACTAACGCAGATCGCGCAGAGATCATTGCTAAATTCGCACGCGCTGAAAACGACACTGGTTCACCAGAAGTTCAAGTAGCTCTTTTGACTGCTCAAATCAATGACTTACAAGGTCACTTCAAAGAGCACAAACACGACCACCATAGCCGTCGCGGTCTAATCCGTATGGTTAACCAACGTCGTAAGCTGCTTGACTACCTAAATGGTAAAGACCACGGTCGTTATGTAGCATTGATCGGTGCTTTAGGTTTACGTCGTTAATTCGATTTAAACTTTATTTTCGGGTTATTGCATGCTTTGTGCTTTATTGCTGAAAACTAAAGTCGGTTTAGCTTTTGGCTAGGCCAGTGGAAGGGGCGAATGTTTCGCTCCTTCTTTGTGTTTAAAAATAGTATTTAATCTGGTGAGGTCGGCTTCTAAGCTTTGTCATTTGTTCGTCTATATGGTCGTGAATGCCAAACCTTAGGGGTCTCCACTAGAATAATTGTTCACAAGAACTAGGAAAAAATAAAACATGTCGATGTTTAATATTATTCGTAAAGAATTCCAATTCGGTCAACACAACGTGATTCTTGAAACAGGTCGCGTTGCACGTCAAGCAAACACTGTTGTGATTACCATGGGCGGCGTACAGGTTCTTGTTGCTGTTGTAGCGCAACCTAAAGCAAAAGCCGGTCAAGACTTCTTCCCATTGACTGTTAACTACCAAGAAAAGCAATATGCTGCAGGCCGTATCCCGGGTGGTTATGGTAAGCGTGAAGGCCGTCAGTCTGAAGCTGAAACTTTAATTTCACGTCTGATCGACCGTCCAATTCGTCCATTGTTCCCAGAAGGTTACTTCAACGAAATTCAAGTGACTGCAACAGTAATTTCATCTGACAAAACCATGGATGCTGACATTGCTGCAATGCTGGGTACTTCTGCTGCATTGTCGATTGCGGGTACGCCTTTCCGTGGTCCAATCGGCGGCGCGCGCGTTGGTTTGATCAACGGTGAATACATCCTGAACCCGAACCACGAACAGTTAAAAGAGTCTGATCTTGATCTGGTTGTTGCAGGTACTGAAGCTGCAGTATTGATGGTTGAATCTGAAGCGAAAGAACTTTCAGAAGACCAAATGCTGGGCGCTGTATTGTTCGGTCATGACGAAATGCAAATCGCGATTCAAGCGATTAAAGAATTTGCTGCAGCAGCTGGCGCAGTTGAGTCAACTTGGGTTGCTCCAAGCAAAAATGAAGCGCTTCTTGGTCAATTAAAAGATGCATTTGAAGCGAAAATCTCTGAAGCCTACACAATTGCTGTGAAACAAGATCGTTATGCAGCACTTGATGCACTTCACGCAGAAGCGGTTGCTCAGTTCGTTCCTGAAGAAGATGAAACAGGTATTGCTGACGAAGTAAACGAACTCTTTGAAGATCTTAAATACCGCACGGTTCGTGACAACATCTTGTCTGGTAAGCCACGTATTGATGGTCGTGATACCAAAACTGTTCGTGCAATCGATGTACAAGTGGGCGTGTTAGGCCGTGCACACGGTTCTGCATTGTTCACACGTGGTGAAACTCAGGCGTTGGTCACAACAACTTTGGGTAACACCCGTGATGCGTTGATGGTTGATACCCTTGCAGGTACGAAAACTGACAACTTCATGCTTCACTATAACTTCCCTGCATACTCTGTAGGTGAAACGGGTCGTGAATCTGGTCCTAAGCGTCGTGAAATCGGTCACGGTCGTCTAGCGCGCCGTGGTGTTCAAGCGGTTCTTCCTGCAGCTGACCGCTTCCCGTACGTGATCCGTATCGTATCTGACATCACAGAATCGAACGGTTCATCTTCAATGGCTTCTGTATGTGGTGCTTCTCTATCACTTATGGATGCAGGTGTTCCATTGAAAGCACCAGTTGCTGGTATCGCGATGGGTCTTGTGAAAGAAGGCGAACGTTTCGCAGTGCTTTCTGACATCCTGGGTGACGAAGATCACCTTGGCGACATGGACTTTAAAGTGGCAGGTTCTGCAAACGGTATTACTGCACTGCAAATGGACATCAAGATCGAAGGCATTACTGAAGAGATCATGGAGTCTGCGTTGAACCAGGCTTATGCTGGTCGTATGCACATCTTGAATGAAATGAACCAAGTGATTTCACGCGCTCGTCCTGAAATTTCTATGCATGCCCCGACTTTCCAGGTGATCAACATCAACCCGGACAAAATCCGTGATGTGATTGGTAAAGGCGGCGCGACAATTCGTGCGATTACTGAAGAAACTAAAGCGGCAATCGATATCGAAGATAACGGTACAGTTCGCGTATTTGGTGAAACTAAAGCGGCCGCTGCTGCTGCGGTTGCAAAAATCCAGGCGCTTACTGCTGAAATCGAGCCAGGTACAATTTACGTAGGTAAAGTCATTCGTATCGTTGAATTCGGTGCATTCGTTAATATCCTTCCGGGTACAGATGGCTTGCTTCATATCTCTCAAATTTCAAACGAACGCATTGCCAACGTGGCAGATGTATTGAAAGAAGGTCAAGAAGTGAAGGTTCAGGTTGCAGATGTTGACAACCGTGGCCGTATCAAATTGACGATGAAAGACATCGAACAAGTTTAATCGTCTGAATTCCCGTGAGTTAACTCGCGGGAATGAGATATAAAAAGCCCTGAGCCTGGTCAAAGTGATTACTTTGCTTGGTTCGGGGCTTTTTTATGCACCAACGAATCTGGGTACAGCTGGCAAAAGTCCCTGAACCGGACTAGCGGCTGCCAATGATTAGATTGACGATTTCAGCGTGTATTATCCGGCGGATATTAGGTCAGGGGATCCGCTTCCGAACTTTTTAACAGACGATAAATTTCATCTTTCAGTTTCAATTTTTTGCGCTTGATCGCTTCAATATCATTGTTGATATGATTGACCGGATCGAGTTCAAGCTGACTAATTTTCCTGTCCAGCTCATTATGTTCCTCAAATAATTTGGCAAAGTATGGATTTTCCTCGCGAAGTTGCACAATCAAGTCGCGGTATTCGGGAAACATGTATTTCATTTTTTTATTACAATCTTTGGTTTTCATAGCGCTTTTTATACTCTAATCATCAAATTAAAAATAAATATGCCCTGATCTGCAGCGAAAGATACAGATAGACAGAGCATCAAAGGACTTACTTAAAATGCAAATGTTTGACCTCGCGGCGTAACTCCTGCACTTCATCGATGAGGTCCAGCATCATCGCGACTGCGGTAAATGACGCATCAAAATCGCGTTGCAGGCGATAGGCGCGTTGTGCACGTGAAATATCCTCACCGAGGAAAGTGCTGGCTGGCGTGATAGGAGAACGATCGGGCAGAATTCCATGTTCAATCAATTGCATGACCCATTCCGGGCTTTGTCCGCATGCTTCTGCGAAGTGGATGAGGTCAAATGAGTGATCGTCCATAATTTCTGACGGGGTATAGTCCTGTGAAAAGCTTTCTTGGTACTGAATTGTAGTCATGGCTCTACTCCTTAAACAGCCAAGTGTGCAAAATTGAGAGAATGAAAAGGTGCTGAAGTAAAACGCTTTCTATTCTTCGGATATGCAGACTCAGAGTGATGACTCAAATGATCACGAGAAAAAAATCGATATGTTCCGGTATTCAATGCCTCAGGAACGCGCGAATAAGAGAAGGTGAAAGTGAACGCTGTTTTTATAGTTTTATGTTTTATTGACCGAGTGTGTTCAAACACTTTCCTGTGTTGAATATACGCTGCCCTATGAGGACGGCAAAGCAGACCTGATGACAGAATTGAACAAGGCTGAAGATTGATCATCATAAATGGATAAAAAATAACCGTCTTCGATCCATTATTATGACTTTAGCCGCGCCAAAACAGTTTTTATTTGTACCTTATTGTTTCAAATCATGACAAAGAAAAAGCCCCTGATACAGAGGCTTTGAAAATCTTTCTGAAATTAATGTTTTATCCAGGTTACACTGCGGCCAATTACTGAGACACCGACATAACCACGCAAGGTTAGACGTTTGCCATTGGCGCTTAGGCGTGCTTTGCCTTTGTAAATTTTGCCACTGATCGGATCAAGCACTTTGCCGTCATGGTATTCACGTGGCTTTTTCGGATCTGCTTTAAAATCCCAGATAAACGGCAGGCCTATAAACGGTTTGTCTTTGAGCTGACCTGGACATTTATGACAGATACCCATTTTCTCTGCGCCAGGCAAGCTACGTGTTGCGACAATTATTCCTTCATAGCTACCATCCGCTTTCTTACGAACTTCTACATCCGCACGAGAATAGCCTGATTGATCATCAATGGTTTTCCATTTACCCACTAACGGATCTTCATAGGCAAAGGCCAAGCTAGAAACCGCAGCCAAACTTATCCCCATCACTAGAGTGTTCAATAATTTTTTCATAACATACCTGTTAAATTTGATACTGTATTCATTTTAGAATTATTACTCTAATTTATTTTAAAAGCATAATTAAATCAATACTATAAAATGTGATTGTATTCTCATAATTTTTTTAAAACGATGATTATTTGGTCTTTGTTAATGTGAATAGTCTTATAATTTAAATGGGATTTTGAGGTGGGGTTTATCTGAGGATCTGATTCAGTGAATAGGCAGGTTTTCTACTGGAGGTAAATATGCTCTGTTGAGCTTCGTCATGTAAATTTTAAAACATAAAAAAGCACTCCTGAGGAATGCTTTTTTAAACTCATGCTTAGCACCGTTTAGCTTAGATGTTCACCACATAGACCTAAGGCCTCTTCGGCTGTAAAGGTATATTGGCTATTACAGAACTGACAATCCATTTTGATCGGATTCTGGAATTCCAGTGTTTCACGTATTGATTCTACGCCAATCTGTTGTAAGGCCACTGCACAGCGCTCTTTAGAGCAGGTACAGCCAAATTTCAAGGCTTCAGTTTCTGGCAAGCGCACTTCTTCTTCATTATATAAACGGTAAAGAATGTCAGTGGCTTGCAGGCCGATTAGTTCTTCAGTTTTCAAGGTTTCAGTGAGCATGGTCAGACGCGGCCATAAATCTTCATCAACACGGCGCTGTTCTTCTTCACTATTCCGTGGCAATAGCTGAATCAGTAAACCACCGGCGCGCTGATGGTCGCTTGCCAGTACAATGCGCGTTGGAATCTGTGCAGACAGGTCATAATACTGCATGAGGCAGCCAGCCAGATTTTCTTTGTCCAGCGGCACAATACCTTGATAACGCTCACCAAATTCTGGTTCGATATTGATAAACAGCACTGGAGAAACCAGTGACTTTAAGATGGTGCTGCTGTCTTCACCCACCAGAAAGTGCGGATCTTCTTCATAGTCCGCCAAAGCGCGAACTTCACCCAGGTGGTTGCATTCAGCCATTGCCCATTTAAATGTGCCTGATGCCTGAATTTGCAGGCTGATACGCCCTTTAATCTTCAAGGTGCTGGCAAGCAGTGCAGTCGCAGTGAGCATTTCACCCAACAGAATCTTGACCGCAGGTGCATAGTCACGTTGCGCTAAAATGGTTTGTAAAGCTTCTTCAAGATGCACCACTTCACCACGAACAGGGCTATCTTCAATAAAAAAGCGTTGGCGTAAATCAGACATAAAATTCTCCATAACCCTGCTTTAATGGTGTCATTATTGTAAAACACAAGTTATGACAGATCATCTCTTAACGCATCAATTCCTGCGCCGTTTGTATCCTGTTGCGGCTGTGTATCTGTTTTTTGAACTTTGTTGCGTTGATCCTGCGCAAACAGATGTTCGAGTTCTGCCAAGCTACTGCGGTGATGTTCATAACTTGCGTGTTGATCCGAATCCAGATGGTGTTGACTGTTGAGTAATTTTTCATCATGTGCGCGGAAGTATTCAATCTGTTGCTGACTTTCTTCCGGAGCAGTATTCAACTGGCTTAACAAAGCCTCACTCATTTCCAGTGCTGAAAAGTAGTTTTCACGCCAGATTTTCTCTACACCTAAATCCTGTAACAGATGCACATGATGACGATCACGTGCGCGTACCCATAAACAAGTTTCAGGATAATTCAGCCGGATATGCCGCACCATCAGCATCGAATTTTCAATATCATCAATGGCAATAATCACTTGCTGGGCCATCGCAATTCCTGCATGTGCCAAAGTTTCTGGCTCTGTCGCATCAGCCTGATAGAAAGGGATCTGATACTGCGCAAGCAGTTCAGTGGCTGGCACATTGCTGTCCATGACACTAAATACATGCTGTTGTTGCAGTAAAATCCGGGCAATAATTTGTCCAAAGCGGCCAAATCCAATCAGCAAAATAGGGGGGCTGGCTTGAGGACTGGAATCGGTTTCGAAGGTGGCTGCCAGATGATTGTTTTGATCCAGACGCGGTAAAACCTGACTGTGTAATAACCAGTAAAATGCCGGGCTAAGTAACAATGAGAAACTCACCATCCAGAGCAAGGGAGACAGCAGATTGGCTGCAATGATCTGGTCGGATACCGCAATCACCAGCGCCAGCAAGGCAAATTCGCCGCCTTGCGCCAGACTAGCTGCTAACAAAGTACTATTGCGCCAGCTATTTTGATGATAACGCGCCAAGGCCAAAGTCATGGCAAATTTGACCAAGATTAAAGCTAGAGTGCCGCCTAAAATGATCCAACGGAAATTCAACAGATCGGGCAGTTGCAGTGACATACCCAGACTGATAAAGGCTAGGCCCATCAATAAGCCCTGAAAAGGCCGAATGGTGCTTTCTACCGCGGGCCGGAAATCTGTATCTGCCAGTAAAATCCCGGCAAATAAAGCGCCAAGAAACAGATTCAGTCCAAGCGTACTCATCAAGAGCAGCAGTGCCAAAGTTACCGCAATCGCCACAATGGCATGCAGTTCGTGACTGCCACTTTTTGCAATCCAGCGATATAGTGGCTGCATCAGATAGCGATTACACAGGAACAAGCCGGTAAAAGTGGTGATCATTGCGGCAAAATAAGCCACTCCGTGTTCGGTCGAACGAATCCCGGCAAATAAAGGAATGGCGGCAATCACAGGAATGGCCAGCAGGGCATGCAGCAGCAGGATTGAATAGGTCTGTTGACCATAGCTGGTGGCAAACTGTTCCTGATTGTGGAGTTGTTGAATCACCAAGGTCATGGCTGACAGACTGCCAGCAAGTCCAATCACAATACTGGCCAGCAGGCTTTGTTGTAGAAAAATCCAGGCCAGCAGGCTAAAAATCAAGGTGCTCATTAGTACCTGCAAAGCAGCCGTCATCCACAGAGATTGACTGATCTGGGCGATGCGTTGTGGTCTGAGTTGCAGCCCGATCCAGAACAGCAGTGCCAGCAGGCTGACGTTCATGAAACTGTTCATCAGGTCTGGAGTCTGAATCAGATGCAAAACACCCGGACTTAAGATCAGTCCTGTTAACAGATAGCCCAGTACGCTTGGTAGTCTGAGCCTTTTACTCAGTGGCACTATTAACAGTGCGACCACCAAAACCAGTGTTATTTGTAACAGTATCGACATTTTCCTGTCCTAAATTTTATGCTTGATCCAGACGTTGATGCGTATGTCCGGGACATGGACTCAGATGCAATTCTCTTAGCTGAGTTCTTGCGGGTCAATGTCCAGTGTCAGCTTCATGCTGGAAGGTTTGTCCTGCAGCATATTCTGCCACCAGCTGCGCACATAGTAATGCAAACGTGGACGATCTGCTGACAAGAGCACCATATGCGACTGATAGCGCCCAGCCTTACGTTCCATCGGCGCAGGAATTGGCCCCCAGATGTCCAGCGCCAGATCAGGATATTGCCTGAGGAATGCCGCATGTTTCTGTAAGAATTCGGTGTTTTGTGCCTGATCCTTGGATTCGCAGCGAATCAGGATGGCATAACGATAAGGCGGCATCTGGGCAATTTGCCGTTCCTTTAAGGTCTGCTGGGCAAACACACGATAATTTTCATTGACCAAGGTATTCAGCAGGGCATGATCCGGTCTGAGCGTCTGCAAATAGACATCGCCTTTGTGTTCACCACGTCCAGCCCGGCCTGCGACCTGAACGATCAGTTGTGCGGTACGTTCGGTGGCACGGAAATCCACACTGAGCAGACCGGAATCAATATCCAGAATCGCCACCAGCGTCACATAAGGAAAATGATGCCCTTTGGCCAGCATCTGGGTGCCGAGCAGAATCGCGGGTTCACTTTTTTGAATCTTGTCATAGATTTTTTGCCAGCTACCCACCCGGCTGGTGGAATCGCGATCGACCCGAATCACTTCATGATCTGGAAAAAGTTCATTCAGATGTTCTTCGACCTTGCCAGTGCCCATACCCAGTGTGACCAGTTCCTGATGCTGACACTGCGGACAGTGCTCCGGCATTCGGTGAATGGTGCCACAGTGATGGCAATGCAGATGCTGATAAGGCTGGCGATGCACAGTAAAATTGGCATCGCAGTGCGGACATTGTGCCTGCCAGCCACAACTGCCACAAAGCAGGACGGGCGCATAGCCACGGCGGTTTAAAAAGATCAGTACCTGTTCTTTTTTCTCCAGACGCTTTTTGATGTCCTGAATCAGTTGCAGACTGATGCCATGCTTTTTCTGTGCCACCTTTAAATCCAGAATATGGATTTTCGGCATTAAGGCTGTGCCGGCACGTTGATTCAGCTCCAGCACCTGCATTTTGCCATGTTCAACCAGCGCATAACTGTCAATGCTTGGCGTCGCTGATCCCAGCAGCACTGGACATTGCTGTAAATGGCCGCGGTACAGGGCGACATCGCGGGCATGATAGCGGAAGCCTTCCTGCTGCTTAAAAGACAAATCATGTTCTTCATCCAGAATGATCAGACCTAAATTCGGTATGGGGGTATAGATGGCGGAACGTGTGCCGAGGATGATTGAAGCTTTGCCAGTTTCTGCTGCCTGCCAGGCTTGCAGACGTTTTGTATCATTTAGGCCTGAATGCAATAGCGCGATATGACACTGAAAACGCGACTGGAAACGGCTAATCGTTTGCGGGGTCAGACCAATTTCCGGCACCAGCACCAAAACCTGCTTGCCCTGTTTCAGCACCTGTTGCATGATTTGTAGATAGACTTCGGTTTTGCCGCTGCCGGTCAGACCATCCAGTAAAAAAGCCTGATATTGATTGCGATACTTTAATACCTGATCAATGGCATGTTTCTGTTCAGGATTAGCGGTCAGCGGCATTTGCGCCAATTGCATTGGCTGTGGACTGAAATCTTGTGGCTCCAGCACACAGGTACAAATCTCTTTTTTCTCCAGTGCTTTTAAGATCGCAGTTTCAATTCCGGCCAAATTCAATACATTTTCAGTGGTGCCAACCGGATGCAGTTTTAAAATCCGGTAGGCTTCCTGCTGCTTTTCCGAACGGCGTATTTTAGCTTCAGCATCAGGGTTCAGAAGTTTCCAGGTGCGGGCCAGCAGGTTATAAGGCTTACCTCGGCGTAACAGCGTTGGCAGGGCACTGTGCACCACTTCACCCATCGGAAACTGATAATACTGTGCCGACCATGTCAACAAACTTAAAACTTTAGGGTCTATGATGGCACGTTCATCCAGCAATTCAGTGACGGGCTTGAGTTTAAAACGTGGGTCGACAGGAGTATCTGCGGAGAGCTTTTCGATAATCACCCCAACCAGATTCTGTCGTCCAAAAGACACCAATACGCGTGCGCCGACCTGGGCCTGCTCAAATTGTTCTGCATTCATACTGTAATCAAAACAATCGAATACATGCACAGGTACAGCAACGCGTACGCGATAAAGTGGACTAGAATCGGTATGAGAATTTTGCATATCTGGCGCTGGATATCCTGAAGAAATTTCGTCGTGCTTAAAGTTCGATTATGGTAGAGTGAGCAGATAATTTATATCAAAGAATATGAATGATTTCGGTGGTCTGACGCAACAGCGTTAAGCAAAATTTTGGAAAATTAGAGCATTACAATGCCTGCATATCAGTTTATTGCGCTTGATGCTTCAGGAAAGCAGCAAAAAGGCGTGCTGGAGGGGGATTCTGCACGTCAGATCCGGCAACAGTTAAGGGATAAAGCACTTATTCCGGTCTCTGTTGATCCTGTCGAGAAAAAAGACAAACATGATCGGCGGAAATGGTTTGAAAAAAGCATTACCGCTTATGATCTGGCCTTAATGACCCGGCAATTATCTGTCCTGGTCGCCGCCGCGATTCCGCTGGAAGAAGCCATCCGCGCCGTCGGCAAGCAAAGCGAAAAAGTACATGTACAAAATCTGCTGATGTCGGTGCGTTCCAAGGTTCTGGAGGGGCATAGTCTGGCGCAGGGTCTGCAACAGTCCGGGCGGTTTCCAGAATTGTATATTGCCACCATTGCGGCCGGTGAACGTTCCGGGCATCTGGATCTGATTCTGGATCAATTGGCTGACTATACCGAAAACCGTTTTGCCATGCAGAAAAAAATTCAAGGCGCGATGGTCTATCCAATTATTCTGATGCTGATGTCTTTTGCCATCGTGATGGGGCTGATGACTTATGTGGTGCCAGATATCGTCAAGACTTTTGATCAAAGCAAAGATGCCTTACCGTGGATTACGGTCGCCTTGATGAAAGCCAGTGATTTTATTCGTATTGCGTGGCCATTTCTCTTGGTTGGCGGTTTCTTGGGCATCTCCCTGCTGATACGATTCTTAAGAACCACAGCCGGGCATTATGCCTTCGACCGTTTAACCCTGAAACTGCCTTTATTTGGAAAATTATCACGCGGGATTAATGCCGCACGTTTTGCCAGTACCTTATCCATTTTGACCCAGTCAGGCGTGCCTCTGGTCGATGCCCTACGGATTGGCGCTGCAGTCAGTAATAACTGGGTGATTCGTGATGCGGTCAATCTGGCAGCGGAAAAAGTCACCGAAGGCGGCAACCTGGCAACCCAGCTGGAGCGCAGTGGTTATTTTCCGCCGATGATGGTACAAATGATCAAAAGTGGCGAAGCCTCGGGCGAACTGGATCGCATGCTGGAGCGTGCATCACAGATGCAGGATCGGGAAGTCACCACGCTGATTTCGACTTTACTGGCCTTATTGGAACCTTTAATGCTGGTGCTAATGGCCAGTATTGTTTTGGTCATTGTGATTGCGGTGATGCTGCCAATCGTCAATATGAATAATATGATTTAAACAGAATCAAGTTAAAATTCCTGTGGTATTAAAATTAAATTGAATGTTGTGAATGATGCAAATGAATGAGAGAGATTGAATGAAAAGGAATCAATTAAATAAACAGACGGGCTTTACCTTAATCGAAGTGATGGTGGTGATTGTGATTCTCGGTGTGCTTGCTGCACTGATTGTACCGAACGTGATGGGACGCGGTGAAAAGGCCAAAGTGGATACCACTGTGATCAAGTTACAGAGTATTGCTGGTTCACTGGACCAATATAAGCTGGACAATGGCAAATATCCAAGCATGCAGGAAGGTGGTCTGGATGCACTGGTGAATCAGCCAGCGACTGCGAAAAACTGGTTGCCGGGCGGCTATGTCAAGGGCGGCTATCCTAAAGACAGTTGGGATAATGATCTGCAATATGTGATGCCGGGCACAAATGGTCGTACTTTTGATCTGTATTCATTCGGTGCAGATGGTCAGTCGGGTGGTGAAGGCACCGATGCTGATATTTATTATCAGCCTTGATTGAGAATCAATATAAACTCTCAATAGATGGAATATATCACTTCACTTAATAGATGTTTTCAATACTAAGTGAAGTGATAATAACTCTTAATTATAAGTTATAATCTAAGTTTTTGATATTTATTGTAATTAATTAATAATTTGTATATGCGAGTTATAATAAGAATTATTCCCATATTTATCTATTACAATTATCATAAAATATGAATAAATATAGACTTTCTATTTACCCAAAAAGGCTCATAATGATCTGAACGGCACTTGATGAGCCAACGGAGAAGAATATGAAAGCATTAATCTTAGGGGATGAAATAAACCAATTTCATTGGTCGATGCTGAAATCTGTTCTTTTGGTTTTAAGCATGTTACCGATTAGTCAGGGCATTCTGCATTTATGGCAGACTACCGAGGGTAGCAGCCAGATTATGGTAGGTTTTTTTGCCATCAGTTTGATGAGTTCATTATTTGCATTGTGTTTCTGGTCGGCATTGAAAGCCTCGGTATTGCAATTAAAACAACGGCAGATGTCTGTATTCGAAAATATGATGGTGCAAACTTACCGCTATCTTCCGATGTTATCCCTCGCCAGTATGATTTCTTATCTAGCAGTTCAGTTCTAAAATTTGAAATATAAAAAACCGAGGCATTGACCTCGGTTTTTTATTGCCTTGAGTGTCCGTCCCTTTCGTAAAGGGAGCTTAGGAGAGATTGATAAGATGTTATATCTAGTAATCCCCCTAAATCCCCTTTTGTAAAAGAGGGACTTGGAGAAATTATCTTCTCGACTTAAAGCTGACATCCACTTTACGGGGACGGAAGCGCCAGCCCACCAGCAAGAGCAGAATCGAGAAGATCATCACCGGCCAATCACTCAGTTTCATATAAGGTGTTTCGCCTTGCATGGCTGGAAGTTCACCCCGCAGTACCGCTTCCTGATCCATCGGGGCTTTTTTCACAATATGGCCATTGTGGTCAATAAAGGCGGTCACGCCGGTATTGGTGGCACGGATAAACCATCGGCCATTTTCCTTGGCGCGCATTTGCACCATTTGTAGATGCTGCAAAGGTCCTGCCGTGCCGGTAAACCAGGCATCGTTCGAGACCGTAACTAAAAAGTCACTTTGACTGGCATTGCGGCGTGTCAGGTTTGGATAAGCAACCTCATAACAAATTGCGGAACCTAAAGGATGGTTTTTCACATTCAATGGTTTTTGATTGTCCGCACCACGGGTAAAGCCGCTCATAGAGGGATCATTCTGTAAACCTGGCAATACCCAGCTTAACCAGCCTGACAGCGGGATATATTCACCAAAGGGCACCAGGCGCTGTTTTTTATACAAACCATCCGACTCATCACCCGTGGCCATAATGCTGTTGTAATATTTCGGATAACCCGCAGCCTGTGATTCTGGTAAGTCCCAATACGGAATGCCGGTCACCCAAGCCGTACCGGATTTTTCAGCCTGTACTTTCATCGCTTCGAGAAAAGCTTCAATATCGGTCTGGAACATCGGAATCGAGGACTCTGGCCAGACAATCAGGTCACGGCCCCATTCGGTCTTGCTCAGATTGGCATAAATCAATAAAGTTTTTACCTGATATTCAGTCAGCCATTTCAGATCTTGCGGAATATTGCCCTGAATCAGAGAAACCGTAAGCGGCTTTTCATTCTTTGGTTGCACAAAACTCAATTGAGCCGCGCCCCAGGCACCGAATAGTAAAATTGCAGCAGGAACCGCCCAGAACAGACGTCGGTTCAGAATTTCGACCAGTGTACAGGCCAGAATAATCACGACAAAAGATACCCCAAACACCCCAAACAGAGGTGCATAGGCATCTAGGTAGCGTTCGGTAAAGGCATAGCCGGCAAACAACCACGGGAAACCGGTAAAGACCCAGGTTTTAGACCATTCAAACAGAACCCAAAGCGGGGCAAAGGTCAAAGGGGTTTCCGGGAAAAAGCGGCGATAGACAAAGGTTTGAACGGCGCTAAACAGGCCCATCACCAGTGCCATGATCAAGATCATTACAACACTGAGAAATGCACTGGTATCGCCGTAGACATGAATTGAGGTATACAGCCAGAATGCGCCCACAAACCATAGGCCAATTCCATAGGCCCAGCCAATTCCAAAGGCCTGTTTGGCACTACGTCCACGCAGGCAGGCATAGAGTAGTGCCGGAGACAGGATGGCCAGCCACCAGTAATGATAGGGAGCCAATGCCAAACTGAAGATAGCACCTGCAAATAAGGCAATTAAAACAGGATAGATCAGCGGTAACGGTTTTTGCTGTTGATCAGAACTCAACAGCTTGTCGAAATACGCTCTCATTGGCGCACGGCTCGAATTAGGTGAATAGAGCGTGAATCTGCTTCAAGAATGGTAAATTGCCAGTTTTCCAGTTCAATGGTCTGACCTTCAAGATCGTTCACCAGACCAATTTCCTGTAATAACAAGCCGCCCATGGTTTCCACTTCATCGTCAGAAAAATTCGCATCCAGCATATTATTGAAATGCTCAATCGGGGTCAGAGCTTGTACTATCCAGGTATTGGCGGTGTTTGGATCGTTATCCGGAACAATGAACTGCGCCTCTTCATCGGCATTGTCATGTTCATCTTCAATTTCACCAACAATTTCTTCCAGAATATCTTCCAGCGTGACCAGACCCGAGGTGGTGCCGTATTCATCAATCACCACGGCAATATGGGTCTGGGTGTTTTTCAGCATCCGCAGCACCTGATCGGAACGGGCGCTCTCTGGCACAAATAAGGGTTGACGCATCAGTGCGCGAATATCGACTTTGGAGGTTGGTTCGGTCAGAAAAGGCAATAAATCCTTGGCCAATAGAATGCCGACCACATTATCGGTTTGATCGGAGGAAAAGACCGGAAAACGCGAATGCGCAGATTCGACCAACACATGCAGGATATCCAGCAGTTGGTCATCTTCCTGTAAGCTGATCATCGACGTGCGAGGCGTCATGACTTCGCGAATTTTGGTTGCCGGAAGGTCAAGTACACCTTCAAGCATGGCAACAGTATCGGGTTCTAAAAATCGACGTGAATCTTGTACTAATTTTAGCAGTTCGTCGCGAGTTTCGGGTGCAGTTCCCAGCCATTTACGTAAGCCGCGCATACCCCACGACGGGCCTGATTCCTCGTGCATGATTTTTCCTGAAGACTCTTAATATCTAAAAAAACGTGGTTTTATCATACCGCAGAAAATACGCTTGTCTATTGTAAATATGATGTGCAGGCATGATCGTATCAGTCAGGGCCGCGTTTAGTCGTGTGTACTTTGGCAAAGCCGCAATGCCCGAGCGGGATTATGCTAAAATATTTTCAGTCTTCCACTCTTGAGTCTATCGATGTCCCCAACTGAAATTATCCCAAGCCTGCAATTAAATACCCGAGGTTTACGCTGTCCTGAGCCAGTCATGATGTTGCATCAGGCCATTCGTAAATCTAAAGCCGGTGATGTAGTTGAGGTGTTTGCTACCGATAATTCAACCTCTTGGGATATTCCAAAATTTTGCATGCACTTGGGACATGAATTGCTGTTGCAGGAAGAGTGTCTGGATGAAAATGGTAATAAAGAATTTCATTATCTGGTGAAAAAGGGCAGCTAAATTGGCCGAAATTTTTTTGAAATTTATGATCTGATAAGAGTTCTTATTCGATCTTAAAAATAATATTATCGTCATTCTCCAGAAAATAAACCCGCTCGAAAGCGGGTTTATTTTGTTCTCATGAGAGCTTAAATATTCGGATATGAGAACTTGCGGAATATATTCCTCATTCGCAAGATTACCCTAACATTACATGTTAGGGTATGAACTCGCGCAAGGACTAGCCGAATTACATATTCGGATACTAATTACATGTTAGGGTAATTAGGACCACCGCCACCTTCTGGTGTTACCCAGGTGATGTTCTGAGACGGATCTTTAATGTCACAGGTCTTGCAGTGCACACAGTTGGCTGCATTGATCTGGAAACGTTTTGAACCGTCATTATTTTCCATGATTTCATAGACACCCGCCGGGCAGTAACGCTGCGCCGGTTCATCCCATTTAGGCAGGTTTACTTCAACCGGAATAGAGGCATCGGTCAGCTTTAAATGCGCAGGCTGGTTTTCTTCATGCACGGTATTCGATACAAATACAGAAGATAAACGGTCAAAAGTCAGCTTGCCATCCGGTTTTGGATAGTTTGGCTTGAAGCTTTCAGCGGCTTGGGTTTTCAGTGCAGCATGGTCTTGCACCAGATCATGCAGGGTAAATGGTACTTTGAACACGTTCTGGTCGATAAAGTTAAATGCACCACCCATCCATTGACCGAACTTGTGCATCGCCGGGCCAAAGTTACGTGAATTGTATAACTCTTCTTTGAGCCAGCTGTTGTTGAACTTGTCGGTATACGCGGTGAGTTCCTTAACAAAGAAATCGTCACCCTCAACCACACGTGCAATCGCCAGATCACCGCCTTTTTCCACACCAGCCGCAATCGCTTCAAATACCGCTTCACCGCAGAGCATGCCGGATTTCATTGCGGTATGTGAGCCTTTGATTTTGGCAAAGTTCAGGAAGCCGGCATCATCACCAATGAGTGAGCCACCCGGGAAAGTGAACTTCGGTAACGAGTTAAAGCCACCTTTGGTCACGGCACGGGCGCCATAAGAAATACGCTTGCCGCCTTCTAAATACTGCTTGATTAAAGGATGGGTTTTCCAGCGCTGCATTTCCATGAATGGATACATATGCGGGTTGGTGTAGGACAGATCCACGATCATGCCCAAAGTCACCTGATTGTTTTCAGCATGATACAGCCACCAGCCGCCTGAAGAACCGGTTTCATTCAATGGCCAGCCGGCGCCGTGCATCACCAGACCCGGTTTGTGCTTGGCAGGATCAATCTCCCAGAGTTCTTTAATGCCGATCCCGTAATGCTGTGGATCTGCATCTTTGGCCAGATTGAACTGTTCAATCAGACGTTTACCGAGGTGACCACGACAGCCTTCAGCAAAAATCGTATATTTGGCATGCAGTTCATAACCCGGAGTAAAGTTATGCGTCGGTTCGCCATCTTTACCAATGCCCATGTCACCGGTCTGGATGCCTTTTACCGTACCATCTGCATGATACAGAATGTCTGAGGCGGCAAAGCCCGGGAAGATTGAAACTTCCAGTTCTTCAGCTTTTTGGCCTAACCAGCGCACCACGTTGCCGAGCGAGATGACGTAGTTGCCATCATTGTGCATGGTTTTTGGCACCATCCAGTGTGGTGCTTCTTGTGATTTTTCATCTGAAAGCAGGAAGAAGGTTTTATCTTCAGTCACCGGCACATTGAGCGGCGCGCCTTGTTCTTTCCAGTCCGGGAACAATTCATTGATGGCACGCGGTTCTAGCACAGCACCAGACAGAATATGTGCGCCAACTTCGGAGCCTTTTTCTACGACACAAACGGACAAATCATTTAAGTTGTTTTCAATTGCAAGTTGACGGATTTTGATCGCAGCAGATAGACCCGCAGGGCCTGCGCCGACGATGACGACGTCAAACTCCATCGATTCACGTTCGATGTGTTCCATGTAGGACTCCTCATATTACTATTCGGTGGCAACCATAATCGGATGATTGGGTGCTGCCATAAGTGTTCTTGGTTCCTAGACACAAAAATACTGGTGTCTTTGATAATCTGGGCTAGTATAGTTTTAAACCGAGTTTTAGCCAATTGGCTGAAACATATTATTTTTCCGTCATTAAGGTCTTCTTTTATGGATAAGCCAGTACCCAGCAAACATCTGACGAAAAAAGTAACTTCTCCTGATGATAAAAATTTAATGGATATCGCGCAATACTTAAAAGATGCACAGGGCGGTCACAAAAGGTCAATTCCTCCTTTGGAGCAATGGCAGCCAAAGCATTGTGGCACAATGGATCTGAAGGTTTTGGCCAATGGAGAATGGTGGCACGAAGGTCAATTGATCAAACGCCAAGCCATGATTGACCTGTTTGCAACCGTCCTTTGGAAAGAGCAGGGAAAATTCTACCTAAAAACACCGGTAGAAATGATTGAAATTGAAGTGGAAGATGAACCTTTATTGGTCAATCAGGTCGATCAGGTCGAGATTAATGGACTGAGTTATTTACAACTGGGCACCACAACCCAAGACCTGATTATTGTGGATGCTGAACATCTGATCTTTATGCGTGAATATAAAGATGAGTTGCGACCTTATGTGCATGTACGTTTTGGAATCAATGCCCTGATCCAGCGTGCCGCATTTTTGCATCTGGTCGAGATGGGAGAGCTTGATGAAAATCCGGCAGGTGAAGCCGTTTTAAGTTTGAAAAGTGGCGATTTAGACTTGCATTTGAGCACCTGAGGTTTAAGCTTGGTCGCTAGAGTTTTTGACACCGCAATTCAGACCGTTATGAGCGCCATTCAACCCATTTCCCCGCTATTAGACCCGATGCCCAACGCAACAGCAGATGCGCCGATTGGTATTTTTGACTCGGGCGTAGGCGGCTTATCGGTGGCTCTGGAAATTGCCCGCCATCTGCCGAATGAACGCTTTGTCTATTATGCCGATACTGCACATGTGCCTTATGGCCCGAGAGATGATCAGGAAATCCGTAGCCTGACTGCTCAGGCGATTGAATGGCTGTATCGTCAGGGCTGTAAAGTGGCAGTCGTGGCTTGTAATACGGCTTCTGCCTTTAGTCTGGATTATTTGCGTGACTATTATGGCGAGAACTTTCCAATTATCGGTTTGGTGCCAGCACTTAAACCTGCAGTCTTGAATACCCGGTCGAAAACAGTTGCGGTCTTGGCAACACCGGCCACTTTTCGCGGGCAGCTGATTAAAGATGTGATCTCCCGTTTTGCCGAACCGGCTCAGGTTAAAGTCCTGCCTGTGACCAGTCTGGAACTGGTACCTTTTGTTGAGGCTGGAGAGCAGATGAGTGAAGCCTGTCTGCAAACATTAATAGAGATTTTACAACCAGTTGTGGATCAAGGCGCTGATTATTTAGTACTGGGATGTACGCATTACCCCTTCCTAAAAGCGTCAATTCAGTATATTTTTGGTCAAAAGCTGACATTAATTGACTCAGGATTCGCAGTTGCGAGACAAACGGCCCGAATTTTAATTAAAAATGAGTTATTATTTGAGCATGAGCGTAAAGAAAGCGTGAAAATTGAATTGGTGGTGAGTGGGCAGAATGCTGAACAGCTCCGGCCGGTTTTGCAGCACCTGATTCCTGCCGGTTTAAAATGGCAGATCAGTAATATGAGTGCAGTTTAAAACTCATTTTTATAATTTTAAAAGAACGATATTTTTTCATTTTGGGGTGGTCATATTGTGTCAAAATGCATGAATTCATGCATTTTTTATGCAAATGTACAGGAGAAGAGGATAGCCCATGCTGGATAAACGATACCAAGTGTTCATCTCAACCTCTGGGGCAGAAATGCAGCCGGAACGTATCATTTTGTCTCAAACATTAGTGGGTATGGGGTTCTTCTCTTGGGGACTGGAACAGCGTACGCCGCTGAATACTGCTTTTTCACGCCGCCAGATTGATGATTGTGACTATGTAGTGATTTTGCTAGGCAGTAAGTATGGGGAACAGTCTGTCTCGGGTGTCGGTTATATGCACCTCGAATACATCTATGCAGTGACCAAGCAAAAACCGATTATTGTGTTTATGCATGACGATCCGGCATCACGTGAAAGCTCATTACATGATACCAAGCCGGAATTACGGGAAAAGTTTAAGGAATTTCGTCAATTACTGCAGCAGGAAGTAGACCAGGTCTTTACTTATCGCAGCTTGCGCGATCTGGAAATGGCAGTACGTTTTAATATGCCGCAAATGCTGGAGCGTTATCCGGTGACCGGATGGGTGCGTCCGCAAAATACCCAGGCGCTGCATGACGAGATTGATCAGCTTAAGGCTAAAGTGAGCCAACTGGAGCGTGATGGTGGAACGGCGGAAATAGATCCGTTCCTGAGCCTGCCTAAAGTATCCATGCATGAAGTTTTTTCTTTTGAATACCGGATGCAGGCTTATCAGGATGGAAACTTTAAGGAAATTAAAGTTCAGAAGAAGCTGACTTGGGCGCAATTATTGGCCCTGCTGGGCTCTACCTTTGTCAATCCGACACCGGAAGAGTTTTTCTCCAAGCGGATGAATGAATATTTAAATGAAAACGGTCTGGAAGATGCACGGGCAGAAATGCCACGTGCACATGCCGTGGCTCGTGCCCAGATGAATATTCGTGCCTTGCATAGCTTGAAAATTCAGATGCGCCAGAATGACTGGATTGTGCCATCAGGTCGGGATGACCGCCAGCGCATGCTCTGGCAGATTACGCCGAAAGCTCAAAAATTACTGGACAGCAGTTTGCTGGATTTAGATCGTACTTTTCAATCTAAGTCAGTGTATTAATCCATATAGAGAATCAATCAAAAACTGTTAAAGTACAGGGGTTGATACCATGACGGATAAACTGAATGTCTTCTCCTGCTAAAGCTAAAGTGACGATTATATTGGCCAACTTGGGTACGCCAGATGCGCCCACGATTCCAGCAGTACGCCGTTTCCTGAAGCAGTTTTTGTCTGATCAGCGGGTGATTGAAATTCCGAAACCCATTTGGCAAATAATCCTGCGTTTATTCATTTTGCCATTTCGGCCTAAGCGGGTTTCACAGGCCTATGCACAGGTCTGGGGAGAGGATTCACCGATGCGTGAAATCCTGTTGCAACAGGTCAATACAGTCAAAACTCATTTGACCCAGCTCTATCCGCAGTTTGAGTTGAATGTGGTGCCAGCAATGACTTATGGCAATCCGAATATTCAGCAGGTTTTGGCCAGAGTGTCTGAACAGCCGCAGGACCATGTGATCTTATTTCCACTATTTCCCCAATATTCTGCTACTTCGACTGCACCTCTCTATGATGCCCTAGCAAAATGGGTAGTGAAGCAACGCAATTTGCCTGGTTTGAGCATCATTCGGGATTATTATCAACATCCTTTATTTATTCAGGCTCTGGCGCAAAGCGTGCGTGACTATCAGGCAGTACATGGTCAGCCGGAAAAACTGTTAATGTCTTTTCATGGTATTCCGCAGCCTTATGCCGACAAAGGCGATCCTTATGCCGATCGTTGTCGTATTACCGGACAACTGGTTGCACAGGCGTTAGGGCTGAGTGCAGAGCAATATGCGATTAGCTTTCAGTCACGTTTTGGCAAACAGGAATGGATTAAGCCCTATACCGATGTTGTGCTGGAAGACTGGGCCAAACAGGGGGTGAAATCCGTGCAGGTGATGAGCCCGGCATTCTCGGCTGACTGTCTGGAAACGCTTGAAGAGCTGGCCATAGAAAATGCCGAAACTTTTAAATCTCTGGGGGGAGGCAGTTATCGTTATATTCCTGCTTTAAATAGCCGTGAAGATCATTTGCGATTGCTGAACAGTTTGCTACAGGCTAATCTGGATGCATTGACACAAACGCTTGCTCATTAATTTTTCCGAGGTTTTTTGCCCTATGTTACAAGTCAAAATTGTTCCGGTTACTGCCTTTCAGCAAAACTGTTCGATCATTTGGGATACGGACACGAAAGAAGCCATTTTGATTGATGCAGGGGGCGAAGCTGAAAAACTCAAAACTGAGGTCGAAGCTCTGGGCTTAACCGTAAAAGCTTTGTGGCTGACCCATGGACATCTGGATCATGCAGGTGCAGTAGGCGCCTTGAAAAAAGCCTGGAATGTACCAGTAATTGGGCCACATAAGGAAGATGCTTTCTGGCTGGACATGATTCAGGAGGTTTCAGCACGTTATGGTTTTCCGATTCCAGAAAAAGTTGAAGTGACACAATGGCTGGAAGGGGGGGAAATACTGAAGCTCGGTGATGAAGAATTTGAAGTGCGTTTCGCGCCAGGGCATACCCCGGGCCATGTGATGTTTTATAATAGCAATCATGCCCTGTTATGGACGGGCGATGTGCTGTTTAAAGGCTCGATTGGCCGTACGGATTTCCCGCGTGGCGATCATCAGCAGCTCTTGGATTCAATTCAGCGTGAATGTTTTAGCCTGCCGGATGAAACCCAGTTTATTTCAGGACATGGACCGATCAGCACCATTGGTTTTGAAAAGCAGCATAATCCCTTTGTTGCAGGCAAAGCGGGTTAAATATCGACGTGAATAAAAGACCAAGTATCCTTGGTCTTTTATTTTGAAAATGGATCACTGCTAAATTGACGGGTTTGCATGTGAATTAGCCAGGCCATAAAAGCAAAAAGCACACCCAGTACAATAAACAAGCTATCTTGTTGGAAAATACCGACTCCCAGAGAGAGAAGTGCCAGTAGACCCACCCCAACTAATATGACTTTTAAAATAATATAGCTCATATTATTGCTCTAAAAATAATGTGAAGATTTAGAGTAGAACAATAATGCTAAGGCACGATGAATGGTGTTAATTCGTGTTGGCTTTTCAGGGTGATTTTATAAACTTTATGTGATTTTTGGCTAATTTTCTACATAGTCTTCAGTTCAGAAATATTTTTTTACTGCACAGAACTTCTAATCCTCAGAAGTGTCCGCCTGCGGTGCATCTTGAGTGGGCAAGCTATATTCTTCATTGGCCCATGCGCCCAGGTCAATCATCTTGCAGCGTTCTGAACAGAAAGGACGGAAATCATTCTCTTCCCAGGTCGTCAGTTTGCCACAGCGCGGACAGTTTAAAGTAGTGGGCATGAGATCAACTCCAAAGAAAAATAAAGCTTCGATTAGGCAAATATAGCCGCACTTGGTAGACTTATGCGGTTTTTATTAGTTTGATCTGATTATGCCGATTCGTCAATTTCAAGCACAGCGTATGCATGCACCCCGTGATTTTCAAAGCATCAGTCCTGAAGCGGTCTGCATCGAAGTCGGGGCGGGTAAAGGCAAACATGCTTTGTTATTTACCAAGACCCACCCCGATACTCAACTGATTGCGATTGAACGTACCCGCGAAAAATTCCTGGCCATGCAAAAACAGCACGGGATTGAAGGTCAGGCCAATTTACAGACCGTTCATGCCGATGCTTTGCCGTGGATCGTGCATGCATTGTATCCAGAGCAGGTAGAACAATTCTTTATTTTGTATCCAAATCCTGAACCGCATAATCCGGCGCAGCGCTGGGTCAATATGCCATTTTTTGAGTTTTTACTTTCCCGTTTAAAGACGGGTGGAACCATTACACTGGCCAGTAATATTCCTGCTTATATCGAAGAAGCAGAACAGCAGGCGGAACAACTGTGGAAATTACCTTTTATTAAAGAAGTCATTGCCCAGGATTCAGCACGCACTCATTTTGAAATTAAATATCTGGAACGTGGGGAATTGTGTCAGCAACTTATTATTACTAAACCTGAAGCTTATGTGACACGGTTTGATGATTTCCAGCCTTTGCAAGGGCAGAATGCTAGCATCGCGGAATAATCAGATGAGCAAACGTATTGCCATTGTTGGCGCTGGCCCTGCCGGGTTAATGGCCGCAGAAGTCCTTAGTCAGTTTGATTATGAGCTGCACGTCTATGAGCAAAAACCGTCTGCTGCACGTAAATTTTTGATGGCAGGCAAAACCGGCCTGAATATCTCTCATGCGGAACCGGTTGAGCAATTTGTGCAGCGTTATGATCAGGTGGACTGGTTGTCGCCATGGGTCAAACAGTGGGATGCTGTCTGGATTCAAAACTGGATGCAGGAACTAGGCATTGAGCCTTATATTGGTTCATCCGGTCGGGTATTTCCCACAGAGATGAAAGCTGCTCCCTTGCTGCGTGCCTGGCTCAAGCGCTTGGCCAGTCATGGCATCCAGTTTCATTACCGGCATAAAGTCAGCCGACTGCATCAGCAACAGCTTGAGCTGCACGATCTAAAAAATAATGAACTTCGCACTGAAAAATTTGATGCAATTATTTTGGCCTGTGGCGCAATATCCTGGTCAGAACTGGGCAGTGACGGCGCATGGCAAGCCTGGTTAAAACCCGATGAGATTGAGGCTTTTCAGGCCAGTAATGCCGGGGTGGAATATCCATGGTCCAAGTTCATGCAGCCAGTCTTTGGTCAGCCTTTAAAACGTGTAGAAGCCTGGGTCGGGCAAGGTGAAAAAACCACGGGTGACATTGTGATCAGTCATTATGGGCTTGAAAGTGGTTTGATTTATAAGCAGGGAAGAGGTTTACGCGAACAGCTAAAACAAGGTCAGCAAATGCAACTGAGTCTGGATTTATTTCCTGACCAAAGTGTGGGGCAATTGGCGAAAAAATTACAGCCGACTAAGAAGCAGTCTTTAAGCAATGTTTGGCGTAAAGCCGGATTGGATGGTGCCAAAGCGGCTTTGGTGCGTGAACTGGTGGCCAAGACTTGGTGGCAAGATGCTGCTGAATTAGCCAAGCAGATAAAACATTTGACCATTCCACTTACAGGCTTTCGTCCGATTGAAGAAGCGATTAGCTGTGCAGGTGGGGTCAAGCGTGAAGTGCTGTCGGAACAGCTCCAACTTAAATCCAATCCGTATGTATTTCTTTGTGGGGAAATGCTGGACTGGGATGCACCGACTGGAGGTTATCTGCTGACAGCCTGTTTTGCTACAGGCCGGGCGGCAGGTCAAGGGGTGCATCAGTTCCTAAAGGCCAGCTAAGTCATTTTATGCTGAGGGAGAAAAAGACTTTATTCTGAAATGCAGACCAAGCCTGGACAGTATCATGCTTATTCAAGGTGCCTGTATGCACCCGTTGAGCTTAGATGTTCGCTGTGTATTTTAGTCAAGCTTGGTGCAAGCAATGAGCTCCATGGAATTAACTGGTTGGGCGGGCAGATGCTGTGTTGGCATTCAGATCCGGATATTGCGAGCGCCAGCGTTCTAGTTGCTCTTGCGCATGCAGATATTTTCCTAAACCTTTGACACTTTCACTGGCCTCATTCACTGTTTTGGTTTGAGTCTTAGGACTATTTACCAATTTGTCCTGATGTTGCCAATATTGATACATCATGCCCTGAATATAACGGCCCTGTTCGGTTTTCAGTTCTAAATCCTTCAGCATATTTAGGGCTGACTGTACATGATCGCGCTGGCGTTGCTGAATAAACTCCGGACTCAAGCTGTCTTCATCACGCATGCTGTTTAATTCTTTTTCCAGCTCCGCACTCATTTCCTGAAAACGTTGCTCATAATCGGTCAGTACTGCAATATCATGTGGATCATCAGTGGTTTTGGGAAAGTCTTTCAGCGGCTCGGTTTTCAGTTCCTGCATCACCTGATCTGAAGCCGTACTGTCTGCAGCCGGTTCGGTACTTTCCGATGTTTTCTGGTCACATGCCATGAGCAGCATGACTGCTGCAAACAGGGCAGTGCGTGTCATTCCTGATATTTTATGCATGATTAACTCCTGTTTTTAATTAGTTTTTTTAAATACGTATATATGGGTAATATAAGGAAAATCAATCATTTCCTCTATACCTTTGGCTGTATAGTCCCAGATAATCTGTTCAAACTGTTGTTTGAGCTGTGCTTGCCGGGATGCCGGCATGGCTGCAATAAAGCTGGTCGAGAGTAGCCGTTTTGATACCACCTGCTCCACACTGCCATGGTGTTGCCGGGTCATGCTGGTTTCTGCATACGGCTGAAACAGGGTTTGTTGTTCAAACACCTTGCGCCACGCTCCGCTATGATAACGCGGGGTATCACCTTCTAAGGGGGCGATACAATCTGCCAGTGCCTGAACCCAGTCTACCCGGGTATCCCGCTGATTCCAGACCAGAACCAGATAAGCATCGGGTTTTAGGACTCGGTTGAGTTCCTGTAAGGTCTCTGCATTCGCAAACCAGTGAAATGACTGTGCACAAAATACCGCATTCAGGCTATGATCAGGCAAGGGGAGTTGATGGCTCAGGCCTTCAACATCCTCAATGTCCGGATGGGCCAGTTTTAATTGTGCCAGCATTTCCGCAACCGGATCGACAGCGATGATGTTTTTACTGAGCGGGCGTAAATAAGGAATAAACTTGCCGGTCCCACTGCCCAAATCCAAAAGACGCGCATCGACAGGCAAAGTCAAAGTATCGGCCAGCCACTGACTGATCTCTGCCGGATAATCGGGACGCACTTGCTGATACAGCTCGGCAGATGCACTAAAACCCCGTTTTGCTGCCGGATGTAATGATTGTGTCATATTTTGCGCTTTTTAATCTTTTTGATCGATATAAAATAGCATATTCACTTTTTTGACAGCATTCATTGATTGAATTGTTGTGGAAGGGTTCGATTTACCAGCACGGGAAAGTTATGGACAAGCAGATTGTTTTTGAAGATGAGCATATACGCGCGATTTTTATGCCGGGGTCATCTTCAGAATTGATTTTTTCATTTGGCGATTTGATTACCCGTGCCAAGGGCCTCAACATCAATGCAGAAAAGTCGCTACAGAAATTTGAATTCAATGTTCTGGGTATTATGCCCAAGCACAAATCCTGGTTCCCGCAAGGTTCCATGTGGAACATGTTAGAGGCAGTGGCTGAACTGATTGCGCCGTTTCAGCAGCGGGTTGCCTATGGCGGCTCGATGGGTGGCTATGCCGCGATCAAGTATTCCCGCGCCTTAGGCGTGCAGCGCGTGGTGGCGATGGTGCCGCAATATTCGATCAATCCGGATGATGTACACGATGCCCGCTACAATATGTTCTATCAACCAGAGCTGAATGCAGGAATGCGGGTTGAAGCCGAAGATATCGATAGCACGTGCGAATATATTATTGTTTATGATCCGTATTGTGCCGAAGACCGTGCGCATTATCTGAAATTACAGGCCCTGATTCCGCAGCATCATGTGCTGCATTTGCCATTTACCGGACATGATGCCATTGCCGTTCTGGCCAGTTCCGAATTGCTGTATGACTTTTTGGTACATGATTACGAACCGAGTTATTTTTACCAGAAAATGCGTCGGGTCAAGAAAAACAGCAAGTTCTATTATCGCAAAGTCATTGAAAATGTTTTGCCACGCCATCGTATGGCCTTGGGGCGTATCCTGAAAAATAATGATCTGCAACTGGATAATCAGTTTTTTGATGCCAGCCAGAAACAGGTGATCTTAAGAGAATTATTGCAAAATAAACAGGTCGATCAGCATGACCTGCTCAAGCTCGGCATTCATGTCAATTTGCCGCAGGAAAATCGTCAGTTGCTTCTGGATCAATATGGACATGGTCTGGTATTTAATGTCATCAGTCATAAAATCGAAAGTTATGCAGAAGGCGCGATTGCCCTGAACCATAAATTCCTGATTCCGATTTATGCCAAAGGCAATGGCCTATTGAGCATCAGCTTGAATGATGAGCGTTATCTGGTGGTGATGAATGACCGGCATGTCATGAAACTGATCAAGGAGCAGGATGAACTCAGTCTGGGCATGCACCCGATTCTCATGAAACGTTATAGCGATTATTATATGTTCAGCTATAAGCACTTGAATTTAAGTACCAATGAGTATGGCGCTGCGGCCTTTATCGATGAAAGTGACAAAAATACGCAGTTTGTGACGCACAATGAGATAAACTAGCTTTATTTTTTAATAAAAAACAATTACTTGACATGTGATTGGCTAGGCATAATATAGAGATAGGCGGTATAAATAATATCCACCCGTACTGCTCCCGATAGTTGAAACGAACCAGGGGATCTCTATATGATGCAATCTGCCCAGATGATACAAGTCTGTTTCATGGTCGGTTTAGCGCTGCCCAATCTGGCACATGCAGAAAGTGTACATCCAGCCGTGATTATGATGAGTGCATCGATTATTTTCATGATCATTCTGGCGGTGTATGTGATCTATAAAATCCGGCGTTCATTGCGCAATCATCTCGATAAACCGCTAGATTAAGATTGGTAGAGCGGAAACTGCTTGAAAAGCCTCAATGACTTGTTTTAAATGACAAAGATCAATGGTTCAACAGGATTGAGGGAACAGCCATGAAAGCCGTTTATTTAGACTATGCTTCTCTAGACCAACAGGATTTGGACTTTCAGGCACTGCATGCAGCCTTTGATCCGCTTGTGTTGTATCCAACGACTTCGGCCGCCGAGATTGCTTCCCGCGTGGCCGAGGTTGAGGTCATTATTAGCAATAAAGTACTGATTGATGCTGCGACCATTCAGCAATCTCCTGAACTGAAACTGATCCTGATTTCTGCGACCGGCAGCAATAATGTCGATCTGGCAGCAGCCAAAGCACACGGCATTGTGGTCTGTAACTGTCAGGCTTATGGTACTTCTGCGGTTGCACAACATACCTTAATGTTAATGCTCAATCTGGCCACTTCATTTCTGTCTTATCAACATGCGCTACAACAAGGCCAGTGGCAAAAATCTTCACAATTCTGTTTGCTGGATGCGCCAATTGTCGAGCTGGCCGGAAAAACACTGGGCATTGTCGGTTATGGTGAACTGGGCCATGCGGTGGCGAAACTGGCTGAAGCTTTTGGCATGAAAGTTCTCATTGCAGCGCTGCCAAACCGTCCAGCAGATGCATCCCGTGTACCATTTACCGAGTTGCTTGCTCAAGTTGATTTTCTCAGTCTGCATTGTCCACTCACTGAAGACACCCGGCATTTGATCAGTCATGCTGAACTCGAAGCCATGAAGCCAAGCGCATTTTTAATTAACTGTGCGCGTGGTGGTATTGTCGATGAAGCAGCCTTGGCGCAGGCGCTGCGTGAGGGTCAGATTGCCGGTGCAGCGACCGATGTTTTAACGGTTGAGCCACCGAAAGAAGGCAATATCTTACTTGATGCAACAATTCCAAACCTGATTGTGACGCCGCATAATGCATGGGGCAGTGTTGATGCACGGCAGCGCATTGTGAATCAAATGGTCGAAAATGTTGAGGCTTTTAAAAATGGCCAGCCGATACGGCAGGTGAATTGATTTTTAACCCTTCTCTTGAAGTGAATATTTTTTGCTGAAAGATAAATAAAAAGCCCATGACGGGCTTTTCTTATAAATCAGTCACTGCATAGCTGGTGGCAGTGCCGGAACCGGATTGAGGCTGCATCTGCGGTGTTGTGGTTTGCTGAGGCGCAGAGGATTCACTCAAAGGCTGTTGCACAATCGGTGCTGCTTGTTGAGGGTTGGCGCGCCACACTTCTTTGGTTTGCTGGATTTTCTGATTGGTTTGTTGGGCTGCTTGCGTAGCTCCCTGATCGACTTTTTGTGCGGTTTCTGAAGCCGCTGCCTTGGTATTTCCCCAAGCACGATCTACACCTGGTTTGACTTTGGCAATGCCTTTTTCAGTCACTTCACCGACTTTTTCTGCGGTATTGATGACGCCTTCCTGAGCTTTATAGGCAAAGACATGCAAAAGATTTGGATTGGTGCCATATGGAGCAATTGGCTTACTGGTTTGTGTTTCTGATTCGGTTGCAGCTTGTGCCAGTGCTGGAATGCAGATTAAAAATGCAGTGCCGAGAATAATAGCTTTTTTCATCATCATAATGTGATCGACCTCGAAGTAGTCAAATAGCGATCTTTTGTTTGATTTTGAGTGTAGCGGATAATTTCACGAAAACAATGAAGATCTGATGGATTCGCTAGCGCTTCCAAGAAGTACAATTTAGCTTTTTTGTAATGAAAGACGGCGCGGTGAGATATGAAACCGGTTTTTATTTATTTTAGATAAAGAATTGCCCCATTTTCTGAATAAAAACAGGGCAGGATGCTTAGTCACATTGAGTTAATGCATCTTTGGCAAAGTGATGGCGGAGTGAAATAAAGTTTTTTTGTACATTTTCGGTATGTAGATCAAACTTTTGTGCAGTGCTGGTGCCGTCGCGCTGGAAAGTTGCTGAACCTGCATCCATCAGGGTAAGGCCTTTAAATGACCATTGTTCAACGACACGGTTATTGCCAAGATCGCCGGTAAATTCAATCACGCATTTGTCGAGGAACTTGGTCAGTTTTGCCTTGTTGTTGGTGGTTTCTGGAGATACTTCGAGGTTTTGTACTTCCTGTAAGACGCCAACTTCAAGCTGCGGGATTTTTGGTGCAGATGTACAAGCTGTAACTGCGATACTCGCAAGACCCGTCAAAATAAGAGCTTTAAATTTCATATGATTCTTTCTTGTTGAGTGTTGTTAGGTTGAGTATAGGCAATTCAGATGAAATTGCCTATGATTTGAAAACTAATTTTAAAGAATACTCTACCCGTATAGATATAAGTATGGATCATCTACTAGACTCTTTAGATCAAATAGAAAATTTAGAAAATCAGCTGCGTAATTATATTAATTGTGGAGTTCTTCATTACCAATTATTAAATGATAAGCACAGATGGTGGATGCTATGCAGTGCTTTAGATGTGTTAGGAGACACATCCTTAGCCTTTAAGGATTATCTGCAAACGGAGTTTCCTAAAGAAACAGGGCTTAAATACATTCATTGCTATGGAATTTTACAATGTTTCATTCTTCAACAAGATAGCTTGAAGCATCTATATGAAGTATTCAAAGTTCAATGGGAAGCAAATAGTGAGTTGAAAAAGATCCGTAAGGTTCGGAATGCTTCGATTGGGCACACAATCCTAAATAATGAAGGAGGAAGAAGCGAAAAAGATAAGGATGAATTTAATAATTTTATTTCTCGTATCACAATTAATAAATCTGGTTTTGACTTGTTGAGATATTCTAAAAAGAAAGAAGATACAGTTTATGAAGAAATTTCTATTTATGAGTTACTCAAGAAGCAATTAGATGAAGCAATTGTTCTCTTGAGAAGACTGAATAAAGAAATAATTATTATGGAAAATGAAGTTAAAAAGAAATTTGAAAATGAAAAATTAGTTGGCTTGTTGCCAATTTCTTATTGGTTTGAAAAAATTCATAGTATTTATGATGAGCAGAATAAACTATTTGCTTATACAGCTTTAGATAATATCCAGAGAGAATATTTAGCGTTAAAACAATCTTTAGAAAATCGATTATTACATGGTGAATATTGGTTTAATGAAATTGAAGATTATCTAGTTGCAATCGAGTTAATGAGAAAAGCAATGCGGAGCAATGATGAACGAGCTGGACGAATATATAATTTTTATCTTAATGAAAAAAATGACTATTTCAAAAGCTTAATGGCTGAAATTGATGAAAAGTATGAAATAAAAAACCCGCTTTAAAGCGGGTTTTTTATTAAATCGGAACTTAGTGCTGTAACACCGAAATATCAGCCACTTTCGTAAACAAATCACGCAGCTGAGCAAGCATACGTAAACGGTTTGCTTTAAGGTCTGCATCATCAGCCATGACCATCACACCGTCAAAGAACGCATCGACTGGTGCACGAAGTGCAGCTAAAGCTGAAAGTGCAGCAGTGTAGTCTTTGGCAGTAAATAACGGCTCAACCACAGGTGTAATTTTTGCAAGTTCAGCGAACAATGCTTTTTCAGCATCTTCAACCAGGTTTGCTTCAACCACTTGACCTTCAGGAGCAGCTTCTTTTGCAAGAATATTGGCAACACGCTTGTTTGCAGCAGCAAGCGCAGCAGCTTCAGGCAAGGCACGGAAGTGATTTACTGCATTGACACGCTTGTCAAAATCAAGTGGAGATTTTGGTGACAAGGCTTGAACAGCTTGAATCACATCAACAGCTACGCCTTGGTCTTCGTATTTCGCACGGTAACGGCCTTCAAGGAATGCAACTGCATCATTTAAAGTCTTGTCGTGATCTTTCAATACATCGCCATAAGCAGCTAAAGCAAGTTTGATCAAATCTTCAATTGATACATCAAGTTCATTTTCAGTGACTAGACGTAAAATACCAATCGCAGAACGACGCAGTGCAAACGGGTCTTTAGAGCCTGTAGGCGCTTGACCAATACCAAAAATACCCGTCAAAGTATCTAAACGATCCGCAAGGGCAATGGTTGTACCTGTTTTGGTTTTCGGTAAAACGTCACCCGCGAATTTAGGTAAATACTGCTCGCCTAAAGACTCAGCAACTTCATCATTTTCGCCTTCAAGACGTGCGTAGTAAGTCCCCGCGATCCCTTGAAGTTCAGGGAACTCACCCACAAGTTCAGAGGTTAAATCACATTTTGCAAGAAGTGCTGCTTTTTCAGCATCGGCAGCATTTGCACCTGTAATTGGCGCTAAAGCCACAGCCAATTTTGCAATACGTTCAGACTTGTTCCAAAGCGTGCCCAATTCTGCTTGGAACACCATGTTCGCCAATTTCTCTTTACGCGATGCAAGCGGTTGCTTTTGATCTTGCAGGAAGAAGAATTCAGCATCCGACAAACGTGGACGAACCACTTTCTCGTTACCTTCAATAATTTGTGTTGGGTCTTTCGACTCAATGTTCGACACCGTAATGAAGTACGGTTGCAGTTTATTGTCAGCATTCACTAAACAGAAGTACTTTTGGTTGTCCTGCATGGTGGTAATTAATGCTTCTTGCGGAACAGCAAGGAAGCGTTCTTCAAAGCTGGCACGAAGCGCAACAGGCCATTCAACCAATGCTGTTACTTCGTCACGAAGGTCACTTGGTACAATTGCAATGGCATTGACTTCATCAGCCAACGCTTTCACTTGTTGGTCGATAATGGCTTGACGTTCTTCAAAAGAAGCCACAACATGCGCTGCTTTTAATTTCGCTAAGTATTCGTCAGCATGCGTTAAAGTGATTGCTTCAGGTGCATGGAAACGATGACCGAAAGTCACGTTAGCTGCTTTGTGATCTTGAATGGTTGCATCAACAATGTCGTTGTCTTTAAGCAATACCACCCATTTCACAGGACGTACAAATTCAGTACGGCTCGCCGCAGAACGCATGCGTTTTGCAATTGGCAGGTTGTCTAATGCATTTTGTAAAATTTGTGGTAAAAGTGCATCAAGGCTTTGGCCTTTGACATCTTTTAGGTAGCACACTTTTTCAACTTTACCGGCTTGGAAAGTCGATACTTGATCAACCGTGATGCCTTGACCACGCATAAAGCCTTCAAGCGCTTTGGTTGGGTTGCCTTCCGCATCAAAGGCTGCTTGCTTTGCAGGGCCGTCGAAACGTTTTTGCGTGTCAGCTTGCGCGCCATCAACATTGGTAATTTTTAATGCTAAACGACGTGGTGCTGCATAGGCTTCGATAGAATCAAAAGCAAGACCAGCATCTTTTAAGCCTTTTACGGTTTCTGCTTGCAATGCATCACGTAATTTTTTAAGGCTTTTCGGTGGAAGTTCTTCACAGCCTAATTCGAACAAAACGGTATGTTTAGACATTATTTGCTCTCCTTAGATTCAACTTTTGCTTCCGCTTCAACTTGTGCTTTTAACTGCGCTAAAACTTCATCACGAAGCTCAGGTTCAGCCATCGGGAAGCCCAATTTCGCACGCGCTGCTACATAGCTATTTGCAATGGCACGTGCCAAAGTACGCACACGTAAAATATAACGTTGACGTTCAGTCACCGAAATCGCGCCACGCGCATCTAATAAGTTAAAGCAGTGTGATGCTTTAATCACTTGCTCATAAGCAGGCAATGGCAGTTCAGCTTCGATTAAACGCGTTGCTTCAGCTTCGTAGAAATCGAACAGCTCAAACATTTTTTCAACGTTTGCATATTCAAAGTTATAAGTTGACTGCTCAACTTCATTTTGATGGAACACATCGCCATAGGTCACAGTACCGAACTGACCTTTGGTCCAAACTAAATCGTAAACCGAGTCTACACCTTGCAAGTACATGGCAAGACGCTCAAGACCGTAGGTGATTTCGCCTGTCACTGGGTAGCATTCAACACCGCCCACTTGCTGGAAATAAGTAAACTGAGTCACTTCCATACCGTTGAGCCAGACTTCCCAGCCTAGACCCCAAGCGCCGAGGGTTGGCGATTCCCAGTTGTCTTCGACAAAACGAATGTCGTGTACCAGTGGGTCGATCCCAATCGCTTTAAGCGAGTCAAGGTAGAGCTGTTGGATGTTGTCCGGGTTTGGCTTCAGTACCACCTGGAATTGGTAATAATGTTGCAGACGGTTGGGGTTTTCGCCATAACGGCCATCTTTCGGACGACGTGACGGCTGAACGTAGGCTGCGTTCCAGGTTTCAGGCCCTAAAGCACGAAGGAAAGTCGCTGTATGGAATGTTCCTGCGCCCATTTCCATGTCGTAAGGCTGTAAAATTACACAGCCTTGCTCCGCCCAGTAAGTTTGTAAGGCAAGAATTAAGCCTTGGAAGGTATCAATATGCGATATGGCGCGACTCATGGTCATCCACTTAAAATTAGAGAAAAATTGTGCTCAATTATAAGGACTTTGCAGGGGAGTGGCAAAGGGTTAATGTGTGGAACCTTTTTTGAAAAAATCCAGAATACCTTTAAACAAGAAGAGTCATCTATGCATCTGTCGTGATTTCAGCTTTACTGGCCGATTGAGGCTAACTTAAAAATCAAGAATAAATCAGATATATGGCATCCGATTAACCGGAGCATTATAAAGCTCAACTGATCTTATACGATTAGCATCCTAAAATTAGTTTAATATTCACACAATATAATAATGCTTAAAAATAAGGAAATTCATGACCACTTATCAAATTCAATGTCATTTAAAATATAAGGTTGTCCAGACCACAGAATTTGTTTTTCTGATTCAGGCGGCACATCATTCCGATCAAACTATTCTTGAACAACAACTGACATTTAATATGCCTGTCGTATGGCGTGAATTCCAGGATTTAAATCATCAAAATCGTTATATACGTCTGCATGTCCAACCTTGTGATGTCTTTGAAGTGCATTATAACGCGACAGTTGAACGTCATCCGGTGATCAATGCAGATGCGCAGCATAATCTGAATGAAGTGCTGATTCCGGATTTGCCTGATGCGGTGCTGCCTTATTTGCTGGCCAGCCGTTACTGTAATTCGGATTTATTTGCAGAAATGGCCAATCGGTCCTTTGGCTGGATGACGCCGGGTTATGCGCGGGTCAAAGCGATTGAACAATGGATTTATAACAATATATTTTATGTTTCTGGCAGCACGGATCAGTTTAGTACTGCAACAGATGTGCTCATCCATCGGGCGGGCGTCTGTCGTGACTTTGCTCATTTAGGTATTGCGCTGTGTCGTGCTTTAGGCATTCCAGCACGCATGGTGGTCGGTTATGTCGAAATCGAAAAGTTTTTACCCGATTTTCACGCCATTTTTGAAGCTTATTTAGAGGGTGGGTGGGTACTGTTTGATCCGACCCGTTTGGCGCCTGTAGAAAATTTAATTCGGATTGGCACTGGCATCGATGCCGGAGATGTGGCATTTTCGACCTTCTATGGTGAGGTCGAGCTGATTAAAATCGAGCCGATTATTCGATCTGAATCAGATGAAAATCCGCTATCAAAGCCCACTGAAATTACTGCAAAATAACATGATTTTAAACAGTTTTATCAGCTTCATTGTAAGTCACGATGTTGTTGGAATATGCATGAAGTATAAAGCCTCAGCCCTTCAAAACCATTTTGATGATGAGCAATCATGCCGACATTTTTTTTCTAAAAAGTAGGCATACCTGCAGCATTAAAAGATATAAAACAAATATACCTTTAAGGCTGCTTGGTTCTATAATGCGGAAAATCGATAAAAAGTAAATCAGGTAGACTGTGTTTCACTCAAATCTAGACTGGCTCAATACCTTAAAACCAAACTTCAAAGTCCTTCCGCTCAAAGACCGTCTGTTATGCGGCATCGGTGCCCTGATCGGCTTGGCCGTATCCTCATTGCTGAGTTTGTGGATTCTGGGTGATTTTAAGGCCTGGTATATTGCACCGATGGGGGCGTCTTCGGTGTTGCTGTTTGCAGTGCCGGCCAGTCCTCTGGCACAGCCCTGGAATATTATGGTGGGGAATACCATTGCGGCTGTGGTCGGCGTAACCTGCGCATTATTCATGGCCAATCCGACTGAAGCTTTTAGTGTCGCCGTCGCTCTGTCGATTATGCTGATGATGACCACAGATTCCTTGCATCCCCCGAGTGGTGCGGTCGCGATTACTGCGGTCTTGGGCGGAAATGCGGTACATGATCTGGGCTATGCCTTTGTGTTTTATCCGGTGCTCTTAAATTCACTGCTGCTGATGATCATCGCCATTGTATTTAACCGCATGATTGGCAAGAGCTATCCGCAGCAGGCGCAACTGAATACCCGTTCTAAAGATCCAACCCCGACCCAGAAAGTTACCATTCAGCCGCAGGATATTCAGGACGTGCTAGACCAGCAAACAGAATTGCTGGATATCAGTGAATATGACCTGCAAAAGATTATTCTGGAAGCACAGGATATTGCCAATGCGCGCGCGGTGCATGAATTTACTTGTCAGGATATTATGACCAAAGATGTGGTCACGCTGCATGAAAATGACAATATTCATCATGCGCTGGACAAGTTTAAACAGATGAACCTGATGAGCCTGCCCGTGGTCAATGCAGAAGAAAAACTGGTCGGTACTTTGGCCATGTATGACGTGGTGGAATGGTTTAAGCGTGCTTCAGATATTCGCAGCAGTTGGGAAGATCAGGTCAGGCATATTATGAGCTTAAAAGTCGTCACGGTGCAGCCGACCCAGCCGATTCAGGATCTGGTGCCTTATTTTGTTGAACGTTCTTTTAATTATATTCCGGTGGTCAGTCAACAACAGCTGGTGGGAATTATCAGTCGTGCCGATATCATTGCTGCACTGAATCAGGAACTCAATCAACTTAAGATCAAAAGCAGAACTGAATAAGATGATTTTAGAGAAATTATCTGAGTTTAATGCATCTGCTTTTGAGCAAGGATTTTGCTTAAAAAGCAGCGATACTTGCCAATAAAAAAGCACGCCAAAACGTGCTTTTTTATTGGACTTGGTTTAGAGGAAGAACCAGTAAATAAACAGTGAAATAATAAAGATACACATAATATTCAGTACAAAACCGACTTTCATCATTTCGCTTTGCTGGATATGACCGGTTCCAAAAACAATCGCATTGGGCGGGGTAGCTACCGGCAGCATAAAGGCACATGAGGCACCAATACCAATGACAATCACCAGAATTTCTTTGGGCATGCCCATCTGATCCGCAATTGCGGCAAATACTGGTACCAGCAGGGCAGCCGAAGCGGTATTACTGGTAAATTCAGTCAGGAAGATAATAAAAGTGGCGACTACAAAAATAATCATCAGCGGGGAGGCATCACCAAAGGCATTGGCCAGAGTTTGCCCCAGTACCAGCGAACTGCCTGAATCCTTCAGAATGGCACTCAAGGTCAGACCACCACCAAATAGGTACAAGACCCCCCAGTCGGTATTTTCTGCAATCTGTTTCCAGCTTGCGGTACCTAGAATTACCACCATACAGGCAGCCGAAATTGCAATCCAGGTATCCGGCTGAGAAATACCAAAAATTTCGGTGAATTTTTTACTGAAAATCCAGGCAATTGCAGTACAGAGAAAGAGGATCATGGTGGCTATACGGGTGCCGGTCCAGGGAATATCTTCGGTCACAAATTGTACTTTGTGATTTAGTTTTGGACGTAGTACCAGATATAAACTGACTAGCATGGCGGGGAGAATAATGAACATCATCGGCAAGCCGATTTTCATCCAGTCGGCAAAATCATAGCCGAGTGCCTTGGCGGCAATGGCATTCGGAGGGGAACCGACCATGGTGCCCAGCCCGCCAATACTGGCCGAATAGGCAATGCCGAGCAGGATAAAGACAAAAGTTTTACGATCCTTGCTGACATCCAGATGTGAAAGCAAGCCTAAGGCCAAAGGCAGCATCATGGCAGCAGTGGCCGTATTGGAAATCCACATGGACAGCAGCGCCGTCACCACAAAAATCGCCAGTACAGAAATACCCAAATGCCCACCAGACATGGAGATAATCCACATGGCAATTTTCCGGTCCAGCTTCTGGATATGCAATGCCGTTGCCAGCGCAAAACCACCAAAAAACAGGAAAATGACAGGATCGGCAAAAGTGGCCAAAGCGGCTTGTGTGGTGATGGGAACCAGTCCCCCGTCAGAGGCCATTGGCATGGCGAGTAACACCGCCATCACTGGAACTAAAAGTGCGGTAATGGTGATATGAATCGCTTCAGTCAGCCAGAGAATACCGATAAAAGCCAGCAGAGCCAGACCCTTATTGGCATTCTGGTCATAGGGCAGATAAAGATAGAGGCTATAGGCCACAATAGCTGCAACAACAATAAGGATCCAGCCTTTGAGCAGCCCTTTAGGCATCGCATTGGTTGGGGTGGCTAGATTGGTCTGAGTCATATGCTCTCCTTGCAAGGTTTTTATTTACGTCATTTTTTTATATCAGCTTTGAATTTGTAATTTTGCTTTGTTTAAAAAATACCCTATTTAAAGATACTATAACCAGATTGTTGCAATAATCCAGCACTTTGCCAGAGGGCATACAGGCCCAAGCCAAAAAGTAAAGCCAGGACAATCCATTTGAAGTGCTGCTGAGATAAACGATGGCGTATTTTGCCTCCAATCCAGACGCCAGCAAGGGCAAATAAGCTTATCCCGATCAGAATATGCTGTTGGGGGACTTCAAATGCAATCAGAAGGGGAAAGAGCCAAACCAGCTGAATCAGTTTACTGGCAATAAAATTGAGATTGCTGATAATGACGATGTCGGTTTTAGACAGCTGGCAGCTCATCAGATACATCATCAGAAAAGGTGCCATAGCATTGGTCGCACCTCCAATAATGCCGGCCAGTAAACCAAAACAGAGCATGCTGGAAATATGCGGACTAACTTGTAAGGGTCGTGCCCGTAACTGGTCCAAGACATAAAATACAATTACCAGACCCAGCAATAATTTTAGAATCCCTTCATTCAACCAGAATAATAACTGAACTCCGAGCATGCTTCCCAGCAGGCTACTCAGGATTAAGGGCCAATAACGTTTGAGATAATAGCCCATACTGCTGAACAGGCCATGCTGTGGATCGGCATTGAGCATAATCAGGTTAAGCAGCAGGCAGGGCAGAATCACAAGCGTCACTGCCATACTCAGCGGATATTCACTGGACAGAACGGCTGTACTCATCATGGGAAAGCCGAATCCGCTTAAACCATGCAGCAGTGCAGCTAAGGCACAGAGCCAGAGCATCATCCATTCTGCCTGAGTCATCTGACATCCATTTCAAACATTGGAATATTGAATTTATCGCTAATTGAGCTAAAAGATAAAGTAAAAAGCTGTCATACAGCATAGAAATAACAAAAATATAGGCAAAAAAAAGCCACGATAATCTAGGGGAATTATCGTGGCATCAAAATCTCACCCCATTAGACTGGGTGAAGGAGGAAGCACTTCAATACATCTTGCTATAAATTAGGATGCAGATTAATAGCGTTTATCCTGATTAACGGTGCGCACAGGATTTTGATAGCCCTGAACTTGCTGAACCTTGTCCTGTTCAATGCTGTACTGCTTTTTTGGCATGATTAACCACAGAACCAGATAGACCAGAATACCCGGAAATGCAGCACTCATGACCGAAATCACCACAAAGATAAGGCGTAATAAATTTGCGTTCCAACCAAAACGTTCAGCAATACCACCCATCACACCTGCAATCATGTTTGAGCGGTTAGAGCGATATAAACCAACATTGGCCATTAAAATCTCCTGATTAAAAATAGGGTTGAATCCTAAAACAGATCCATACTTCAAAAATGGAGTTGGATCAAAATTTTTAAAGTGCTGATTGCAAATAAATTCGTTAAGTAATGTTAATAAAGATTAAATCCAGCTCTAAGAGCCACTAACATAGTGAAAATTCTATTGAACTCTTGTGTAAAGTTCATTGGCTTGCAATGTGCTCTGTACGTGCTGTGTTTCCTAATTTAGGTATGCTTTAAAATGAAATTGGATGTATCAAGTTGTACATTAAGCAGTTTTTTTAAATTCGGCCTAATGTTGGGGGGGATGGGCATACTACAGGCTTGTGATCGCCATCAAGTCAAGCCTGAGCAGGAGCTTCAGGCAGAATCAGGACAGGAGGGGGTGAAAATTTCCGCTGCGAATGCACAGCCTGATGTCGTGCCGGTGAGTGCAAAATCTTTAACTCAGGTAGCAGGGCAAGCTACCCTTCGGGCAGAAACCGAGTCAAATCTGGCCGTCGTACCAGATTATGCCAAAGATTTTATCGGCCGCTATTATACCGAGATCGACTGTGATGGTAACTTTGCGCCCTGCAATGAGGGTAAGGCAGAATTTATTTTGACCTTAATGCCGGATGGTACGGTGCATCGCAGCATTTTGCAGTATGGCAAAGTGTTTATTGATAATGCCAAAAGTAGCACTGCCAGCAATATCACCTATCGCAAAGACCGTTGGTTTATCAATCCGGAGCGTACCGAGGTGGTGGTGAGTCGTAAAGAAGGGGCGAGCTTTTATTATACGATTAAGGATTCGAACCATCTGGTGATGAATCTGGACAAAATCTATAGTGAAAAGGAAAGAATCAATCGTGAATTATTTGATCGCGGCTATCCTGCACCCTCTAAAGCTTATGAGCTGGTAAAAGACACCACATTTGATATTAGAAAATAATGCGATAAGAAACGGCGCTGCTCTTTTTTTAGAATTGGATTAAAGAAAACTATTTAAAAATCAAAACAAGTTTTGAAAACAAATCAGCCTAAAATCCAAGCGTGAACATATAATAGCAGCTGATAGAAAGCAAATGAAAATAGTGTAGGGGATGTTTCAGAAGACATTCTAAGTAAAGAATGGTGGGCCGTCCGCGACTCGAACGCGGGACCAATGGATTAAAAGTCCACTGCTCTACCAACTGAGCTAACGGCCCATTCTGGGTAATCAAAATGACTTTGATTGAGATTTCTAAAACTGATGTTTTAGAATGATGGTGGGCCGTCCGCGACTCGAACGCGGGACCAATGGATTAAAAGTCCACTGCTCTACCAACTGAGCTAACGGCCCATCAAGGGATATCAAAGAAATGGTGGGCCGTCCGCGACTCGAACGCGGGACCAATGGATTAAAAGTCCACTGCTCTACCAACTGAGCTAACGGCCCTGAACCGGCATTCAAACTAGGTTTGAATGTATAGTGCAAGTCAAGCTAAATAGCTTAAAGCACCACTTTGTTTGATGGAGCGTATTGTAGCAAGATCTCATTTCAGCGCAAGCAAAAAATAACAAAGTTGCCCATGTTTGATTATAAATAGAACAATTGTGCTTTATCTAAACAAAAAATAGGCAACTTCAGTACTTAGAAGCGATATTGGTAGGCCTGAATGTTGGCAAAAATCTCTGCTGTGAGCTCAGAATAGGCCGTTGCACCTGGTAATAGAACCAACAGGCGTTCATCGGTTTTATTCGGATCGAATGCTTGCTCTTTCAACCTGTTTTTCTGGTATTTGAAGGTGCCTGTCGTTTCGACTTGCTGCTGGATACGTAAAAACACCGGAACGGCATAAGCAGGCAAGCACTGTTTAAAGGTGCTGACCATCTGTTGCAGGTCTTCTTGATCCAGTTGCATATCTGGTTTTAAGGTCAGCGCTGCCATCCCGGCACGACCATTGGTATTTGGAATTTCAACGCCATAGACCACGGCTTCAACAATTTTGTCATACTCGGTGAGCATATTTTCGACTTCGGTGGTCGAGACATTTTCACCTTTCCAGCGGAAAGTATCACCTAAGCGGTCGACAAACTGGGCATGACGAAAGCCGATATTACGTACCAGATCACCCGTATTGAAATAAGCATCACCTTTGCCAAATACATCCTGCATGATCACAGACTTGTTTTTTTCCGGGTCGGTATAACCATCAAAGGGTGAGCGACGGGTAATTTTACCAATCAGTAAACCAGTTTCACCTTTTTTTACCCGTTTGCAGTGACCCTTGTTATCCCGAACCGGTTCATTTTTATCTTTATCAAAGGCAATAATGGCATAGGGTGTCGGGGAGAAACCGACGGTATTATCAAAATTGAAAATATTGCTAAAACCGACATTGCCTTCACTGGACGCATACAATTCCAGCACTTCCTGAATCCCAAAACGGGATTTGAACTTGTCCCAGATATTCGGGCGCATGCCATTTCCGATCATTCGGGTGACCCGATGGTCTTTTTCCAGTTCAGAGGGAGGGGCATCCATCAGATAGCGGCACAACTCACCGACATAGCCAATTGCAGATGCATCAAATTTCTTTACATCTTTCCAGAAGGAGGAGGTCGAGAATTTACGTCGAATCGCAAGCGTTCCTGCACCTGCAATCACGCCACACCAGCATACCACCATGCCTGTGGCATGATAAAGCGGCAGGGTGCAGTACATCACATCATCTTTCTTCAGGTTTAGCACATGGCCATAGGTGCCATAAGCCAGCGTCCAGCGCCCGTTGGTAAAGATGACTGCCTTAGGCAGGCCGGTGGTGCCCGACGTATAAATGTAGAACAGCCCATCTTTGCCTTGCACCGAATGGGTGGTCGGTGGATTGAATTTCGGGGAGAGATCGATTTTTTCAGCCAGATTGATAAAGCCTGCAGGCGCCTGACCCGGATCGGCTAGAGTATTTTGGTCGGCAAACCAATGCAGGCGATCACTGCTAATATTGAGGTCATCACGAATCTCGTTGACCGCGTTCTGGCACTCTTCACCGACAATCACCGCAATTGGTTTGACCAGGTTGATACTGTGGGTCAGCACCTTACCCACTTGCGAGGTATTGACCAGTGCCGTGGTGACACCAAGTTTGGCCAGACCGAGCACGCTGGCAATGAGTTCAGGGCGGTTCTCGACCATCAGCGCCACGACATCACCTTTCTTGGCACCCAAGGAAAGATAAAAATGTGCAATCTGGTTGGCCCAGGCATTAAGAGCGGTATAACTATAGCTTTGATCTTCAAAACGCAAAGCGATACCTTCAGGATTACGCTGTGAAGCTTTTTCAAAAGCCAGACCCAGACCGGCCGGTGTATTCGGAGTACGTAAATAAGCCTGTCTTAGCCCAGTCAGCAAATTAGGCACTTTGATTAAGAAGGCCGGGATTTTGGCAGCGACATCTGCAATACCAATAAGATCGTGCGGTTTCATTTGGGTCATGAGAATCCTATTTGTTTTTCGTATCCGATAGGTTTAATTTATATACAGTAGACAAGCTATCCATCTTTTAACGTTAAAAAGCTAGTGCAATCTACCTATTTTGACCAAATCTAGCAAAAAAAACCTAGTCATCGAAATGACTAGGTTTTTTTATGTGACTGCAATTGGGCAAATTATGACTCAGTTGCAGTATTGGCTTTTTTCGGTGGACGGCCACGTGGACGACGCGGGCGAGCAGCTTGCTTCTCGGCTTTTTCCGCTTCGCTGGCTTCAGCTTCCTCTACGGTCGCTTCTGCCACATCTTTGCTTTTTGCCACAGGCGCTTCTGTTTCAGCACTTGCTTCAGCTGGAGCCGCTTCTTCGACCTGAACTTCAGCTGGTGCAACTTCAGTGGTCACTTCTACTGGTGCTGCGGTTTCAGTTGCTGGTTCCGTCGGCTGAGTATTTTCCGTCGTTTCAACCACTGCTTCCGATGCTACAGGTGCTTCAGTTACAGCTGCTTCAACAGGTTCAGCTGGTGCTTCTACTGCTACAGGTTCTGGCACAGTTTCAACCGCCGGCGCGGCTTCTACTTTTGCCTGCTGTTTGGCTTGTTGCAAAGCCTGTTCCGCAGCCTGTTTGGCCAAACGGCGACGCTCACGTGGATCGTTGGCAACACGCTTGTCTGAGACCGGTTTTGGTGGGTTCAGGTCCAGGACTGGAGCAGGCTCTGCTTCAACCTTGGCTACCGTTACTTCAACATCACGGGTGACCGGTTTTTTCTCTGCAGCAGCAGCAGGCGCTGCGGCAGCCACCAGACTCGCGTTGTACTCTTTCGTGAACTTTTCTAAAGCACGGTTGAAGGTTGGTAATAAACCAAACTGTTCAATCAGCACTGAGCAGTCTTCACCATAGACATGACGAATCAGGCTACCAATGGTGAACTGGCCCAAAGTTGGCACTTGTGACGGTGTTAACTGCTGAGCTGCAGGTTGTTGCGACTGTGCTGCACGCTGCTGGCGACGACGCTGACGCGGATCGTTGCTGGCCCGTGTTTTTTCAGACGTTGCTTCAGTCGCTACAATTTCTTCCACAGGAGCTGTCAAGGTGGCTTCAACCACATTTTCAGCTGCAGCCGCTTCAACTGGCGCATCTGCCGGTGCAGTGACTTCAACTGCTGGCGTTGCAACTGTAGCATTGTCATTCAATGCCACGATTTCGCTTTTTGCCTGGTCAATATTTACGACCATTGCTGTTGGCATCACATCCGGACGGGGTGCATCGACCAATTCAACACGAAGCTGCTTGTCATTGACGGCCAGCGCTTCAACAACTGCAGGAGCTGCCTGAGGCGCTTGTTCGTTCAGAACACTTGGATCGCGGTGGCGATTTGGGCGTTCCGGACGTTGCTGGTTGCGGCGGTCACGGCGCGGCATTGCCTGTTGTGGCTGTTGTTCATTGTTCTGAACATCATTTTGCTGCGCTGGCTCGTTGTGATGCTGACGGCGAGAATGACGCTTGTTTTCACGTGCTTCATGGCGTTGTTCTTGACGAGACACCTGAACCACTTCTTCATGCACTTGATGTTGCTGAGGTGCAGGAGCTTCAGACTGAACCTGCTCGCGCGGTTCTTTGTGCTTCGGGTTCGGGTTGCGCGGTTTCTTGTTGTGACGTGGTGCTCTTTCTTCACGCTCTGCCGGTTTTTCTGCCGCATCACGTTCCTGTTTTTGTGCAACAGTCGATGGTGCCAGGTAAGCATTATTGTTGCTTGATACAGCAGCAGGTTGTGCTACGTGCTGTGGTGCTGGCTGTGCAACCGGTGCAGCCACCTGACCGAACTGGCCACGACTTACCGCACCGCCATTGATCATTTGTTCAATCGCTGCTGCAGCATTATTGGCAGTACGTGATGGATCAACAGTCGCTGCCTGTTTTTGTACAAACAGGTTTTCTAACCATGCACATGGGCTGCTTGAAGCTACTGGAGCTACTGCCTGTACAGGTGTTTGCTGTGCCACTTGCGGTTGAGCCGGCTGGTTTTGTGGATTGCGGCGTTTATTGTTATTACGGCCGTTGTTTTGTTGCGGCTGTGAAGGCGCTGGTGCTGCGTGTTGCGCATGCTGCTCTTCTTCTAGATGCCATTCAGAAGACTCATAGCCCAATTCTTTTTCACTTGAACGGGTCGCTTCGGTACGTTCATAGCTGGTTGGGGCAAAGCCTTCGGCATTATAGGTAATTTCATAATGCGGTGTTTCTAGATGCGGATGCGGCAATACTGTCACACGTACATTCGAGGTCTGTTCCAGATATACCAAGGTATGACGCTTTTCATTCAACATGAATGCAGCAATTTCGACCGGAACTTCGACCTGAACTTCACCTTGACGTTCACGCAGCGCAATCTCTTCCACTTTACGCATGATTGAAAGTGAAAGTGAACGCAAGTCACGTACCATGCCAGTACCATGACAGCGTGGGCAGACATAGCCAGTCGCTTCTTCAAGAGAAGGACGTAGACGCTGACGGCTCATTTCCATCAGGCCAAAACGTGACAATTGACCGAATTGAATACGGGCACGGTCACTCTGGGTCGCTTCACGAAGTTTCGCTTCCACCATACGCTGGTTGCGATCTTTGGTCATGTCGATAAAGTCGATCACCACCAGGCCGCCGATATCGCGTAAACGGAGTTGACGCGCAATTTCTTCTGCAGCTTCAATATTGGTGTTCAGCGCAGTATCTTCAACATCGCTACCGCGGGTCGATTTTGCTGAGTTGATGTCAATCGACACCAAAGCTTCAGTTTGATCGATGACGATCGAACCGCCAGAAGGGAGTTTTACTTCACGTTCATAGGCAGTCTGAATCTGGCTTTCAATCGCGAAATGAGCAAATAAAGGCTCATTTAAGGTATAGGTTTTCAGTTTGTCGAGTTGACGTGGCATCACTGCTTTTACGAAGTTATAAGCTTCGTTATAGGCTTGCTCAGAGTCAATTAGAATTTCCGCAACATCATCACGCAGGTAGTCACGAATGGCACGTGTCACCACACCCGCTTCCTGATGCACCAACATTGGAGATGGGCCAGAACTTGCTGTTTTCTGGATTTGTGCCCAAAGGTCAAGCAGATGTTGCAGATCAAGTTGCAGCTCTTCTTGTGAACGGCCGATGCCGGCAGTACGCACAATCACGCTCATGCCACGTGGTACGTTAAGCGTCGCCAGCATTTCTTTCAGTTCTTCACGCACAGCACCAGAAATTTGACGGCTGATACCACCACCTTTCGGGTTGTTTGGCATTAAAACCAGGTAACGGCCAGCAAGTGAAATAAACGTAGACAGGGCAGCGCCTTTATTGCCACGCTCTTCTTTTTCCACCTGAACCAAAAGCTCGGTACCTTCCGTAATCAGTTCACGGATATTTGAGGTCTGGCGAGGGTCGGCTTTGTAATATGAGTTTGCAATTTCACGCATCGACAGGAAGCCTTGACGACCTGCACCATATTCGACGAATACAGCTTCTAAAGAAGGCTCAACGCGAGTCACGTGACCTTTATAGATATTGGATTTTTTTTGTTCACGGGTACGATTCTCTAAATCAAAATCGTAAAGACGCTGACCAGTGACAAGTGCAACGCGAATTTCTTCGGCATGTGTTGCATTAATCAACATACGTTTCATGGGTGTAACACCTTATAGTGATACACAGCAAAAAATCGCTATACACGTAGCGAACATCACACATCACGGATCAATGGCTCAAATCTGCAATGAATTTCATTGTGGTCTGAGTCTTTTCTTACCGGCTTCTACTTGTATAGATAGGCTTCGGTTTTGATTCACGTATTGATGATGGCAATACGGCTTCAATCTTTAAACGGATTAAAGTCACCTGAACGCTTCACTGGCGGACGAGCGGTGCATTGGATGTATGTAACTTTCACTGTCACATTGCTCGAAGATCATCCCTTCTTTATAGAAAGTGTCTTGATACGGAATTGTCGTCGTATCTTTACAAACTGTGCAGATCCAATGCATCGACGCTGTAGCCTGAAGTCGTCTTCAGGGTGCGACTAATCTGATGTGTATCAGTTTACGTTTAAAAACCAACGAAAGTTGGCGACATATTTTTTAAGACAAACTGATTTATGTACCTGAGGTACAATTAAACGCAACAGTTTGCTTTGTTTGCCGATATAATAAGCCTTCGGCGTCGGCATAATTCTTTGGGGACCTTCCCGTATCATGTGAGTCTTTAATTGAACAATCAAGTTCAGAAAAATCTGAAATGATTCAACTTTTACCCACAAACGATGGTTTCCGTGCGCTGACTATATCAAACCTTGCATCATCTGCCTATGGGCTAAGCTTATGTTTCTTGTGTAAAGCATAACCTAAGTGATCAGTTTTTAATCAATTTTAGTATTTTTTGGGTCATAGTAACTGTATGAATTCTACGCAACAATGGCAAAACGTCACTTGGTTTGAAGTGGATGAACATCAAGATGGACAACGCATCGATAATTTCCTGTTTAGTCGTTTGAAAGGTGTGCCAAAAAGCCGTATCTATCGCCTGATTCGTGAAGGCCAGGTGCGCGTCAATAAAAAACGCATCAAGGCGGAAACCAAACTGGCGATTGCTGATCAGATTCGTGTTGCACCGATCCGTTATGAGCAAAAAGATGAATCTGCTGCGCCCATTTCTGACAAGGTTGCCAATGGTTTGTTGGCCCGCGTGATCTATGAAGATGAAGGTCTGATGGTGGTGAATAAACCTTCGGGCATCGCGGTACATGGCGGTAGTGGTGTCGCATATGGTCTGATCGAAGGCTTACGTGCAGCGACTGGGAAAAAATATCTGGAACTGATTCATCGTATTGACCGTGACACGTCTGGTCTGGTGATGATCTCGAAAAAACGTAGCGTACTGAAAAGCTTACAGGACATGCTGCGTGAACATAAAATTAAAAAAACCTATGCTGCTGTGGTCAAAGGTAACGTAGCACTTGACCGTCAGTTGATTGATGCGCCTTTACATCGCTATGAGCTGGCCAATGGCGAGCGTCGTGTCTGTGTATCGCCGAAAGAAGGTAAAGAGTCGAAGACGCAGTGGAATGTGCAGGAACGCTTTATGCATGCCACACTGGTCTATGCCTCTCCACTTTCGGGTCGTACCCATCAGATTCGTGTACATGGTCTCAGTATTGGTCATCCGCTGGTGGGCGATGAAAAATATGGTCATGAAACTGGTTATAACGGGCCGAAACCGCGCCGCTTGTGTCTGCATGCCATGCGTCTGGAAATTCCGGGTTATGCCATGATTGAAGCACCTTTGCCGGAAGATATGCAGAGTCTGGTGGCGCAGTTAAGAGCACAGAAAGCGGATAAGCCGACGGCTCAGTAAAGACTTATTTTTTTCTTTTAATAAATTCAATCCACCCTAACCCTCCTTTGAAAAAGGAGGGAATTCCCCCTCCTTTCTTAAAGAGGGGCTAGGGGAGACTTTAGGCATTAAACCTCTCTCTACCCTCTTCTACAAGGAGAGGGCTAGAGAGAGGTGGTAAAGCTACCTAACCTTGAATCAAATTTAGGAAACCTTATGAACACACCTGTAAAACTGGTCATTTTTGATTGGGATGGCACGTTATTTGATTCGGTCAGTCAAATCGTGGCGAGTTTGCAGTTTGCAGCACAACAGTTTCAGCAGCCTTTAAGCGATGAAGACGCGAAAAGCATTATTGGCTTAGGTTTGCCTGAAGTGGCACAGCGTTTATTTCCGAATGTACCTGAATTGCATGCCAATATTTTACAAAGCTATTCAGAACACTATGTGGCAAACTCTTCCGGAGATTCCTGGTTTGAAGGGGTGGCACATATGCTTGCGGATTTGCAGCAACACGGTGTGAAGCTGGCAGTGGCGACGGGTAAAAGCCGTAAAGGTCTGGATCGTGTCTTGAAGCAGACCAACAGTGAGCAGCTGTTTGTGACCACGCGTGCTGCCAGTGAAACCCGTTCCAAACCAGATCCACTCATGTTAGAAGAAATACTGGCAGAAACGGGTGTACAGGCCGAACATGCGCTTATGGTCGGTGACACTTCTTATGATCTGGAAATGGCACAAAATATGGCCATGCCAAGTATCGGTGTCAGCTATGGCGTGCATGAACCTGAGCTTTTGGCGCAATTTAATCCGATCTGTATCGTAGATGATGTGACCGCTTTACATGCGGCATTGTTGGCTAAAGTCCAATGGAAACAAGCGATTTAATCTATTATCTTGGTTACAGTAAAAAATGGTATTTCCCCGGTTTAAAACTGCCGGGGAGCGCCACAGATTTAAGCGTTTGCTCTTATCTTTTAGTCTAAAGTCGCAATTATGTTGATTTTATTCGGTCAGATTAGCGGAGTTTTTCTGCTAAATGATGATGCATTTTAAATACTAAGATTTTGTTTTGTCTTGGTTTTTATGGATTTTCTTTATAGATAATAGCTATAGCAAAAAATAAAATAACTATTGGCATAAAAGCCGTATTTTTCCCATTCTAAAACTGTTTATTCCTATGCTCGCTCTGAGAAAGGTAATCCTGACGGATTATCGGCCTGATCATGTCCATATTTTCTGTCCATCTTAGATCTCAGCATAAGCCTAATTTTTGCAGTTTAAGGAAACATTGATGTCGAATTCTGCTGTTGTTGAATCAGTTGCACAAGCCCTTCGTAGCGCTGAATTATCACAAACTGCGATCGCGCCGATTCGCCCAGAACTGGGTGGTGAAAGTGCTGACGTAGATATTGCCTATGCCGTTCAAGAAGTGAATACCGAGCGCGCTTTGTCTGAAGGTCGCCGTCTGGTCGGCCGTAAAATTGGTTTAACCTCTAAAGTGGTTCAAGCGCAACTCGGCGTAGATCAGCCTGACTTCGGCATGTTGTTTGCTGACATGGCCTATGGCGATGGTGAAGTAATTCCTGCAGGTCTGCTGATTCAACCTAAGGTTGAAGCGGAAATCGCATTGGTAATTAACCAGGATTTGACCAAAGAAAAACATACCTATGCAGACATTATCAGCGCGACTGAGTATGCCCTGCCTGCAGTTGAAGTGGTCGATAGCCGGATCGAAAACTGGAAAATCAGTTTAATTGATACAGTTGCAGATAACGCATCTTCCGCAGCATTCGTTTTAGGTTCTCAACCTGTAAAACTTGAAAACCTTGATCTGGTGAACTGCAAAATGGTCATGACGCGTGGTGACGAAGTTGTGTCTCACGGTGTAGGTAAAGCATGTCTTGCAAACCCACTCAATGCTGCAGTTTGGCTGGCAGATGAAATGGTACGCCGTGGTCGTCCATTACTTGCAGGCGACATTATCTTAACAGGTGCCTTAGGGCCTATGGTTGTGGCTCAACCAGGCGATGAATTCAAAGTTGAAATTGAAGGCTTCGGTTCTGTTACAGCTGCATTTGCTGCTGAATAATCGAGATTCCAAGAGAGTACATTCATGAAAAAGATTAAATGTGCAATGATCGGTCCAGGTAATATCGGTACTGATTTGCTTTACAAGTTACAACGCAGCGAATGGTTAGAGCCAGTGTGGATGGTGGGGATTGACCCAACTTCTGAAGGTCTGGCACGTGCTGCAAAAATGGGTTTAAAAACCACCGCTGAAGGTGTGGATGGTCTTCTTCCTCACGTGATTGCAGATGATATTAAAATTGCATTCGATGCAACGTCTGCTTATGTACATGCTGAAAATAGCCGCAAGCTCAATGAACTTGGCGTACTGATGATTGACTTAACGCCTGCTGCGATCGGTCCATTCTGCGTACCACCGGTCAACCTGGAAGCATTGCTTGTGGGTGGCGAAGTGCCAAACGTAAACATGGTCACCTGTGGCGGTCAGGCAACGATTCCGATGGTTGCTGCAGTTTCTCGCGTTCAACCGGTTGAATATGGTGAGATCATTGCAACGGTATCGACTAAATCAGTAGGTCCAGGTACACGTAAAAACATTGATGAATTTACCCGTACCACTGCCGGTGCCATTGAGAAAGTGGGCGGCGCGAAACAGGGTAAAGCGATTATCATCATCAACCCGGCTGAGCCACCACTGATGATGCGTGACACAGTTCACTGTCTGGTAGAAGGTGAGCCAGATCAAGCTGCGATCACTGAATCTGTACACGCAATGATTAAAGAAGTTCAAAAATATGTACCGGGTTACAAGCTTGTCAATGGTCCAGTTTTTGATGGCAACCGCGTGTCAATTTACTTGGAAGTTGAAGGTCTTGGTGATTTCCTGCCGAAATATGCCGGTAATCTTGACATCATGACTGCTGCTGCTGCACGTACTGCAGAGATGTTTGCAGAACACGTATTCAATAAAGACGCTTAAGGAGCAACCACATGTCTAAGATTATTGTTCATGATATGACGTTACGTGATGGTATGCATCCACAGCGCCATCAAACCACTGTTGAGCAAATGATTGCGATTTCAACAGCACTTGATGATGCAGGCGTACCTTTAATTGAAGTCACGCATGGTGACGGCCTTGGCGGTTCATCCGTCAACTACGGTTTTGCTGCTGCGACTGACGAAGAATATTTAACAGCTGTTGTACCACGTATGAAGAATGCCAAAATTTCTGCACTTCTTCTGCCTGGGATCGGTACGGTTGACCATTTGAAAATGGCGCATGAAATTGGTGTATCTACTATTCGTGTGGCAACACACTGTACAGAAGCAGACTGTTCTGAACAGCACATCACGGCTGCACGCAAACTAGAAATGGACACGGTCGGTTTCTTGATGTTGGCGCACATGGCATCTCCTGAAAAACTGCTTGAAGAAGCAAACAAGATGGTGTCTTACGGTGCAAACTGTATCTATGTCACTGACTCAGCAGGTTATATGCTTCCTCAAGATGTCATCGATCGTGTTGGTCATTTACGTCAACACTTGGACCCAAGCATTGAGCTCGGTTTCCACGGTCACCATAACTTGGGTATGGGTGTATCGAATACGGTTGCTGCGGTACAAGCCGGTGCAGTACGTGTTGACTTGGCATCTGCAGGTTTGGGTGCGGGTGCGGGTAATACACCACTTGAGTTGTTCATTGCGGTTGCAAACCGTATGGGCATGGACACTGGCGTTGACTTGTTCAAAGTACAAGACGTTGCTGAAGATCTGGTCATTCCAATGATGCACAACCCGATCCGCGCGGATCGTGATGCAGCAACTTTGGGTTATGCGGGTGTGTATTCTTCATTCCTGTTGTTTGCTAAACGCGCTGAAGCAAAATATGGCGTTTCTGCACGTGAAATCCTGATGGAGCTTGGTCGTCGTGGTACGGTCGGTGGTCAGGAAGACATGATTGAAGATTTAGCATTAACCATGTCTAAAGCGCGTGAGTTACAAGCTTAACTTTTAATCGCTCAGTATTAAAATAAGTTTGATAAAAAAGCATCCAAATTGGGTGCTTTTTTATTTTAAATGAGATTGATTAATATATTAAAACTCTGGGGTGAGATGTTTTAGTTATAATGTTGTAGAGCGATTATTTTGGCTTTATATTTTCCTTAAACATAAAAACGATAAATAAAAAATGGCTGCTGAAAGATTTTAAAAAATTTACTCTTATTAATAGAAGAAACAAAAGTTTGAATTAAATATCTGGTCAATTTTTTATTTTAATTAATCGTTTTAAAATCTAAGCGATTGGTTGCTTGAGGAGAGGTCTGAAATATCGGCCGATGAAAGCAGAAAATCTTAATACTGTGGTCGGATTTTTTATTTAAATCGACTTGCGCATGATGGCGACATAGATTTTATCTGTTGAATGGGGAACTCATGATGCGTCGTCAAAACTTATGGATAGCAATGTTTGCTGCGATAGCAACTTTAGGAACAACTGCAGCGAATGCAGATTTTATTGACGACAGTAATGTGCAATTAAAATTTAAAAATTTCTATTTAGATCGCCAGTATCAAGATGATGCTTCATCACGTAACTGGGGTTCTTGGTCACAAGGGGTGACTCTGGATGCCAAGTCGGGTTATCACGATATCGGTGCTGGGATAAAGGTCGGTGCTGATGTGCTAGTTCAACATGCAGTTAAACTCAAAGGTCGTGATAAGAATCCGGACTGGGTTTTACCGCATGATGGCAAGCAATCAAAAGACCATTTCGGTAAAGTCGGCGCAACCTTAAAAGCCAAGGTTTCAGAAACCGAATTAAAAGTTGGTGAATTACTCCCAGTGTCGCCAGTTTTAGTGTTTGATCCATCGCGTCAGTTGTTAACAACTTATAGCGGTGCATGGTTAGAGTCGAAAGAGCTTAAAGATACTAAGCTTACACTGGCTTATATTGACAGGATTAACAACCGTTATGACAACCAGTTCCGTGATTTAACCAAATTTAATCCACCACAATTTGATAATGGTGCAGAAGCGGATGGGATGTGGATTGCCGGTATAGATCACCAGCTGACAAAAGAGTTGGGTGCAAGTTATTGGTATGCCGATGTTCAAGACATTTACCAGCAGCATTATCTGGGTGTGAATTACAAAATCGGGTTAGGTGAAAAAACCAAATTAGATAGTCATGTGCGTTATTTCAATAACTCCGAATCTGGCGATAAATTGTATGGTGAGATCGACAACCAGGCATTATCGGTAGCTGCAAAAATCAATCATGGTGCACATACGGTAGGCGTGGGTTATCAGCAAATGTTTGGTGACAGTGCATTCCCGACATTGGGAGGCTGGGTGCCACAGCCTTATTTGGCGAACTGGGGAGTCTCAACTTTCACAGCGCCGGAAGAAAAGTCATGGCATGTGTCTTATGGTTATGACTTTTCTGAAGTCGGCTTGAAGGGACTAAATGCAACAGCGATTTATTTCAAAGGCTATGATCAGCAAGGTACCGGAGTATATCAAAGTCAAAACTTCAATACGGATGAAGTGAATGCAATCGTCAATTACACTGTGCCAGAAGGTAAATTAAAAGGTTTAGGCGTACAGGGCATGTATATTGATGTGAATTTTGCAAATCCAGCAAAACCAGACCTTCAGGAATACCGTGTAGCAACCACTTATACCTATAAATTCTAATTCTGCTGCCTTGATCAAGAGCGCTATCCGGTGTAGCGCTGTTTTTCTATCTGTACATAAACTAAATCCTGAAAATAAATAAGGGTTTTGATATTAAAATAACCATATAAAACATAAACTTAAATTATATTTATTTTGTAGTGTGCAATCGTAATTTTGTATCAGTTGACCCGTCTTGAGCGGTTAAGATAAGGATGTAAAAAAGTCATTTTAATGAGTCAACTTGACGTCGAATTCTTGAAAAGAGAGGGACACGCAAGCGAAAGACTGTAAGAGGAAGTAATATGAGCACTGTTCAAATCCCTGACTATCAAACAGATCCGTTCTTTGGCTTGGAAGACAAATGGATTGAAACTGCTGAAGGTGAGTTGACCCATTACCACGAAATTGGTGAAGGTACGCCTATTCTATTTTTACACGGTTCAGGCACAGGTGTATCTGCTGCGGCAAACTGGTGGTTAAACCTGCCACAAATTGGTGAGCAAGCACGTTGCATCGCGATTGATACCATTGGTTATGGCCAAACTGTGGTTGCGCCAAACACTGAATATGGTATTCGTGCCTGGGTGGACCATGCGATCCGTACGCTAGATGCTTTGGGTATCGAAAAAACCTGGTTAGTGGGTAACTCTTTAGGTGGCTGGTTGGCATTCCAGTTGGCACTGGATTATCCAGAGCGCGTTTTGGGTATCGTGTCTATGGGGACAGGCGGTGCGAAACAAACTGCTGCACTCAAAGCGCATGCAAACCCGGTGTTGACTGAAGAAGGCATCAAGAAAACCTTGTCAATGTTTGTGGTAAATAAAGACTTGATCACGGATGAACTGGTTAAAGTTCGCTTTGCTTCTGCTGCAAATGACTATGCATCAAATCGTTTGATGGATGTAGTTGGCGCACGTGACCGTGACCGTTTCGAATTCCCGCTTGATTTCGAAAAAATGAAAGACATTACTGTGCCAGTGCTATTGATTCATGGTACGCAAGATGTGGTCATTCCAGTATCACGTACTTGGGACATCCTGAATGTGGTTCCAAATGCTGATGCGCATATCTTCAGCCAATGTGGGCACTGGTCTCAAGTTGAGAAAGCAGACGAATTCAATACTGTGATCAAAAACTATCTTGCTGTTCACGGCGTAAAATAATTTTACCGTGTTTTAAAAAGGGATGGCTTCGGTCATCCTTTTTTTGTGGGCAAAATATTGAACAGAATGTATTTAAGTGCATATGATTCTCATTTGTATAGGTTGATGTAAAAATCTAATTATTTTTAGCAAGTTATTAAATTTAAGCCGAGAAAAAACTGACTTAACTTTTATTAGACTTAAGTTGTAAATGAAGGGAGTTTAGGGTGAAAAACAGGCAGTATTAGCCTAGATCAGGCGACCAATTAAGGAGCTACAGATTGATCCTTTATCAAAAAATAGAATTTAAAATAAATTTTTTAGCAAAAAATGATAAAACAAAAAAGCACATGCCACTCAAAAGTTGAATGGCATATGCTTGATCGGAGATGGAGCGGGATTAGTCCTGTTCGTCGCGGTTAATGTCCAGATAAAACACCCGGGTTAATAGCTCAAGGAATTTGGTTACCGCATAGGATTTGTTGTTTTTGTGGTAACTGACATACAGATCCAGATATGGCAGTTCCACGTCCAGAGGGCGAATTACGGTATTGTCCATGGTCAGCGGTACAATATAGCCCGGTAATATGGTGCAGCCCAAGCCGATACCAATCGAGTTGATATTGAACAGGATATTATCCGCTTTCTGTACGATGTTGAGCTCAACGTTATTGGCTTTGGCAAAGTCCAGAATGGCATGATGCAAAGTATGTGACTGCTCTGCTGATGGAATAATAAAATCAATACCATTCAATGCTTTAACTGGAATTCTCTCGTATTTTGCCAGAGGGTGATCTTTAGGTAATATAAAAATCAAAGGCTCACGAATTACAAACTGGCTTTCAATTTCATCACTATTGAAGTTATGACGGGTAAAAGTCAGATCCAGATCACCTTTTTTCAACAGACGCATTTGTTCATTATTGTTCAGGCTGAGCAATTCAATTTTTAAATCCGGATTTTGCACACGCAGATTTGGCAAGATATACGGGAAGATTTTCATCTCGGCCACCGGAACAAAACCAATCCGTAGCATTTGCTGCTTGGCTTGTGACACCTGACGTGCCATGGCAACGGCCTTGTCTGCTTGTGCCAGGGTCAGGCGCGCCTGTTCCAGAAATACGGCACCTTCTTCGGTCAGCTCCACTTTACGTTTGGTTCGGTTGAGTAGCTTGACGCCGACATCTTCTTCCAGGTCTTTGATTTGCTGGCTAAGTGAGGGTTGAGCCGTATAAAGTTTAAGTGCTGCCTTACTAAAGTTCAGTTCTTCAGCAACGGTGATAAAGTAGCGAAGGTGTCGTAATTCCATGTCATCAGCCCGAAGAGTAATCCAAAAAATGTCTTACTATAATTTCATAGAAGTATAATCTATAAACAACTATGTCGTGAAGGTTATTTTGATATTTAGAAAGTAAATACTCTTGAGATATTTATTAATGTTTTAATATCAGAACAAGCACGTGGAATAATTGCTTAAAGCTATTAATTGAAACAAAAAAAATATTTCCCCAAAATCAATCCAAAATCCATTATCCATTCGAATTGAGTCTATTTACTTTGTGCCTTGATGGGTCACAGGAGAGCTTTTCATGAGTGGAAAAATTGATGTGCGTGAAATCGACGCTTTAGTCGATGCACAAAATGGGCGTATCACTCCATCTATCTATACAGATCCAGATATTTACGAATTAGAACTTGAACGCGTTTTTGGCCGTACTTGGTTGTTCCTTTGTCATGAAAGCCAGATTCCAAAGGCGGGTGACTTCTTCAATACCTATATGGGTGAAGATCCGATCATCGTGGCACGTCAAAAAGATGGCTCAATCAAAGCATTCTTAAACCAGTGCCGTCACCGCTCTATGCGTGTGAGTTTCGCAGACTGTGGTAATACCCGTGCATTCACTTGCCCATACCACGGCTGGTCTTATGGCATTGACGGTTCTTTAAAAGACATTCCGCTTGAAGAACGTGCTTACCCACAAGGTGCATGTAAAGAGCAATGGGGCTTGGTCGAAGTGAATCGTGTCAAGTCTTACAAAGGTCTGGTATTCGCTTGTTGGGATGAAACCACACCTGATCTTGAAGAATACATGGGCGATATCGCCTGGTATCTAGATGGTGTACTTGACCGTCGTCCAGGTGGTACAGAAATTATCGGTGGTGTACACAAATGGGAAATCGAGTGTAACTGGAAATTTGCAGCGGAACAGTTTGCATCTGACCAATATCATGCCTTGTTCTCTCATGCATCTGCGATCCAAGTCCTTGGCGCAAAACCAGATGATGAAGCATCGAAAAAACTTGGTGCTGCACAAACGGCTCGTCCAGTCTGGGAAACGGCTAAAGATGCACTTCAGTACGGTTCACGTGGTCACGGTTCAGGCTTCTTCTTTACAGAAAAACCAGATGCAAACGTATGGGTCGACGGTGAAGTAGCCAACTACTTCCGCGAAACTTATGAAGAAGTAAAAGAGCGTTTAGGTGAAGTCCGTGCCCTGCGTCTTGCAGGTCATAACACCATGTTCCCGACCTTGTCTTGGTTGAACGGTACGGCAACGCTTCGTGTATGGCACCCACGTGGTCCAAACAAAACTGAAGTATGGGCATTCTGTATTGCGGATGCTGAAGCATCGCAAGAAGTCAAAGAAGCATTTGAACGTTCTGCAACGCGTGCTTTCGGTCCTGCTGGTTTCCTAGAGCAAGATGACTCTGAAAACTGGATCGAAATCCAAAAAGTTTTACGTGGTTATAAAGCGCGTCAAAACAAACTCATTATGGAAATGGGTAAAGGCAACGAGAAAATCCGTGAAGATGGTATTCCGGGGATCACCAACTATATTTTCTCTGAAACTGCAGCACGTGGCATGTACCGCCGCTGGGCAGATTTATTGATCCATGAAAAATGGGAAGACGTTGAAGCAGCAGCTGACGCATACGAGAAGGAGCTTATGAAATGAGTCAAGTGAGTTTAGAACTTCATCATCAAATCAGTCAGTTCCTGTATCGCGAAGCAAAATTGCTGGACGACTGGAAATTCCGCGATTGGTTGGATACCTTGGCTGAAGATATTTCTTATACGCTACGTACCACACCAAACGCGCAAACCCGTGACCGTCGCCGTTCAGTTGAGCCACCGACGACTTGGGTATTCAACGATACCAAAGACCTTTTAGAGCGTCGTGTCGCACGTCTTGAAACCGGTATGGCTTGGGCTGAAGAGCCTCCATCACGTACCACTCACATGGTGAGCAACGTGATCGTAGAGCCAGCTGAAGTTGAAGGCGAATACGACGTATATGTAACCTATTTGCTATATCGTACGCAAAAAGAGAAAGACATTGTCATTTACTGCGGTAAACGCCATGACAAGATCCGTAAAGTTGAAGGCGGCCTCGGCTTCCAGATCTTCAACCGTAAGATCATGCTGGATCAAGCGACCTATAGCTCACATAACCTGAGTGTATTCTTCTAATGAATAAGATTTTTGTTTGCCAAGTTGACGAATTAGACGAAGGCGAAGCGCTAAAAGTAGATTGCGGCGTGAATGGTATTGATGCATTGGCAGTATTCAATAACGGTGGTGAGTTCTTCGCAATGAACGACCGCTGTTCACACGGCAATGCGTCTATGTCTGAAGGTTATCTTGAAGACGACGGTACAGTGGAATGTCCACTTCATGCTGCACGTTTTTGTTTGAAAACCGGCGAAGCACTTTGCTTGCCGGCAACTGATCCAATTCAAACATTCCCGGTAGTGGTTGAAGACGGCGCATTATATGTAGAGATGGCAGGAGAGTAATCATGGGTTGGCTACAAGGCGAAGTTGCACTTATTACCGGTGGTGGTTCAGGCTTAGGCTGGGCGCTAGTGGAACGTTTCCTGGAAGAGGGTGCACAAGTTGCCGTTCTTCAACGTTCAAAAGCAAAAGTGGAGGCATTAAACGAACACTTTGGCGGTAAAGTTCTTGCGATTGAAGGCGATGTAGCCAGCTATGCAGACAACGTTCGTGCAGTGAATGCCACTGTAGAGCGTTTCGGCAAACTCGACTGTTTCGTCGGCAATGCCGGGATCTGGGATCATTATGCCGATATCGTCAATACCTCTGGTGAGCAGCTGGAAAAAGCCTTTGACGAGATTATGGGGATTAATACCAAGTCACTCATTCTCGGTGCGAAGGCTGCACTGGATGCATTGATCGCTTCTGAAGGTTCTATCATATTTACTTTGTCTAATTCGGCACTGTACTCCGCTGGCGGAGGCCCTGTATATACTGCATCTAAGCATGCAGGAGTGGGTATTATGAAAGAATTGGCCTATGAGCTTGCGCCTAAAGTACGAGTGAATGCGGTTGCACCGTCAGGTATGAATGTGAATATCAAAGGCGCAGCGTCGCTCGGTCAGGAAAATGTTGGCCTGCTCGATGCACGTGATCCTGAGAAAATTGCACGTGGTATGCCATTGAATTTCTTGCCTGAACCGGAAGATATGACAGGTTCATACGTACTCTTGGCATCTCGTCAAAATAACCGTCCTTTGACTGGCGTTCTGATCAATGCAGAATGCGGTCTGGGAATTCGTGGCTTACGTCAGCCCCGTGCCGGTTTCTTTGACGAATAAAAATCTGCTTTTAAAAATCTCCCCTTACCCCTCTTTATAAAAGAGGGGGAAAGAATCTCCCTCCTTTTAAAGGAAGGATGGGGGAGGATTTAAGTCTTCCTTTTTGGAGTCTCTCATGGCCGTTAAACTTATTTGTGCATCGCACAGTCCTTTAATGGAATTTGCTTCACCACAGGAAAAGCGTAAAGAACAAGCCGTTCGTGATGCTTTTGAAAAACTCTCTGCTGAAGTAAAAGCTTACGACCCAACCCTGATTATCACCTTTGGTCCTGACCATTTTAATGGTTTCTTCTATGACCTGATGCCAAGTTTCTGTGTCGGTATTCGTGCCAAAGCTGCGGGTGACTGGGATTATGGTAAAGACAATGATCACATTGATGTACCTGAAGACAAAGCATTAGGTTTGGTTCGACGTGTACTCGATGAAGGTGTCGACGTTGCATATTCTTACCGTATGCAGGCGGATCATGGGGTGACTCAGCCATTGCACTTCCTGTGTGACGGCAAACTCGATCGTTATCCAACGATTCCAATTTTTATTAATGGCGCTGCAGCACCGATGCCAACCACCAAGCGTACCCTTGCTTTGGGCCGTGCTGTAGGTCAGTTTATTAAATCTTTAAACCTTGAAAATGAGCGTGTCCTTGTTTTAGGTACAGGTGGTCTGTCGCATGATCCACCCACACCGCAAATGGGTTCGGTTCCACCACCAGTAGAAGAATTCCTGATAGCAGGTCGTAATCCAACGCCTGAAGCACGTGAAGCGCGTCAGGGCAAAGTCATTGCAGTCGGTCAGAAACTGGCAGCAGGCGATACTTCGGTTGCAGTTCCTTTGAATGCTGAATGGGATCGTGCACTGCTTGAAACCTTCAAGAACGCTGATTTTGCGACCTTAGAAGCCATGACAGAAGATGAAATTCGTCGTGACGGCGGTCGTGGTGGTCAGGAAGTCCGTTCCTGGATGGCGGCATTTGCAGCCTTAAGCGAAATGGGCGAATACGACATGACAACACACTGCTATGAAGATATCAGTGAATGGATTGCGGGCTTCGGCATCGTATCTGCAGAGTTAAAAGGTTAATTGACATGAGCAACATCGAAACCATCGTAATTGTAGGGGCTGGCCAGGCAGGTGCAAGCGCGATTTTAGAACTTCGTGGCAACAAGTACGCAGGTAAAATCATTCTGATTGGTGATGAAACGCATCTTCCTTATGAGCGTCCGCCACTGTCGAAAGATGTGATTCTAAAACCTGAGGACACCAAGATTGAAATTCTGTCAGCAGAAAAACTGGCTGATCTTGGCGTGACCACCATTCGTGGCAATGGCGTGACTCAAATCAACGCGACCGCGAAAACGGTTGAACTTCAAAATGGTGATGTTGTTGCTTATGATAAATTGCTTCTCGCAACAGGCGGTGCCGCGCGCCGTCTGCCAAACTTCGATGCTTTGGGCAAACATGTTTATACGCTTCGTAACCTTGAAGATTCACAAGCCTTGGTTCCTGTATTGCAAGCAGGTCAACGTATTCTGCTGATCGGTGGCGGTGTGATCGGTCTTGAACTGGCATCCTCTGCGCGTTACAAAGACTGTCAGGTGACTGTGCTTGAGCAGGGACCAATGGTAATGGGTCGTTGTTCACCGCGTATTTTAAGTGAATTTCTGCTTGAACAACATCGTCTGGCAGGCGTAGATGTTCGCTTAAATACTCAAGTTGCAGCTTGCCGTTTAGATGGTGAAGAAATTGTGGTGACTTTAGCTGATGGCGAAGAGTTACGTGCTGATGCTGTGGTTTATGGAATCGGAATTGTGCCAAACGCACAGCTTGCCATTGCAGCCGGTTTAGATGCTGATCTTGCGATCAAGGTCAATGAAAATTGCCAGACTTCAAATGCCGATATTTATGCAGCAGGCGATGTCGCGACACAACTTCGTGAAGACGGCGAATTCCGCCGTGTCGAGACTTGGGAAAATGCCAATCTTCAGGCAGGCATTTTTGCGCGTCATGTCATGGGTGTCGAACATCCAAAAGCCAATCCGGCCTGGTTCTGGACCGATCAGCTCAATATCAACTTCCAGTTTGTCGGTGATATGGCAGCGACCCAATGGCTGGTTCGTGGTGACATGGATGCAGCCAAAGGCGCAGACAATTCATTCGTGATGTATGGTGTGACCGATGGTCAAATCGTTGCCGGTATTACCGTGAATGCGGCCAAAGAAATGCGTCATCTGAAAAAAATGATCAGCAAGAATACGGCTTTTGAAGCTGAAAAACATTTGGATCTGACACAAGACTTACGCAAAATTGCTTAAGTTGTATTGAGATATCTTGGAACAGACCTATGTTTTGCATAGGTCTGTTTTTTTATGTTGATCGAATACTCTCTATATGATCACTACCTCAAGTTTCAGTTTTGGTTTGTATTACTTTGCGTAGGTAATGCCTCACTTTTGATAGATGAGCCATACATGGCGCAAGGTGACAAAAATCTTTTTCTAAACTGAGGATATGTCCATATATCCCAGTTTAGCGGCGGCATCCATGCCGCAATCAGTATTGTCGATTGTGGATTTGAACGAGAAGTTAGTTCAACTCTTTCTGATTAACTTTAATTGAGTCTTTTATGAATTCAAATTCATCTCCCATGCTGGTGACGGCAAGTATTTATGCTTTACTGGTGCTGATTTGGGCCGCAACGCCTTTGGCGATTGTCTGGAGCGTGGCCGAGATTCACCCGATGTGGGTACTGATCATTCGCTATTTTGGCGCATCGATTATTGCGCTATTCCTGCTAAAAATCATGCGTGATCCTTTGCCTTTTGACAGCACCTCAATGAAAAGCTATCTGGCCGGCAGTCTGAATTTAATCGGTGCACAGCTGTTTATTTATTTGGCAGCCAATTATCTGACCTCAGGTCTGATGGCCCTGATTTTTGGTTTTTCGCCGCTGATTGCCGGTCTGATCGGGCATGTGATCTTAAAAACTCATCAGTTAGTGTGGCTGCAATGGTCGGGTATGGCTGTTGCCATTGCCGGGCTGAGTTTTGTATTTTTAGATTCGGCAGACAGCAAGGTGAATCCTTGGGGTGTGGTGCTGATGCTGATCAGTATGGTGTCCTATATCAGTTCAATCTTCTGGGTCAAACAGATCAACGCACCTTTAAGCCCAATGTCACAAGCGACAGGTTCACTGCTGCTATCAGCAGCCGGTTCACTGCTCTTGATTCCATTTATCTGGCAGCATATGCCGACCCAGTTGCCTGGCACACAGGCGCTGATCGGGTTTGTATTTACCATGATCATGTCCTCGATTGTGGCGATGCTGTGTTATTTCTGGCTGATTCGGCGTTTAAATGCTTCAACAGTATCTTTGAGTAATGTCATGACGCCAGTCATCGCACTGGTACTTGGTGCGACTCTGAATCATGAAATCATCAGCAGTCATGCCTTTGCAGGAATTGCCGTGGTGATGTTCGGCATCATTATGTACTTTTGGAAAGAGTGGCGTGAGCAATACTTTTCCAAGCGCTAAATCTGTAGCAAATCAAAAGGGCGAAAGCCCTTTTTTATGCTTTAAATTTTTTAGATGAAAGAAGTCTATGGCTATATCCGTTCACAAGAGTTTAAGCAAGTTTATTTAGCAGATTGGCCAAATGTTAAAAATAGTAGATTTCATCGTCCGCACTCTCAATCGTTGCATAACTCAGGCATGCACGATCAAATCAGCACATTATGAGGATAAAATTTTGGCTGAAATCAGCAGAGTAGGGCTTGGTATGATTTTGTATTCTTTAAAAAACTGCATGCATCATGTCTTTCTCGATAGTACCCCTAGTCCGGCCAGCCAGCAGGCTATCAGAGCGCTATTTTTTTGCTAAAATAACAAAAACATACATGATTGTCTGTGATGGATTTCATACTATACTCAAGTGCGCCTGTTTTTAGTTTGTATGCTCATTAAAAGATGCGTCGCCTGACCATTTCAAGCGGTTGCTGTCTTGCATATAGCGAATAATAAATAGTGGATGTTTATGCAAGATCTTCTCAAAACTAAAAAATTTCAGTTAACCACGGAGTCCAGCTGGAAACATCTCTGGTCTAAGCCGGTATTTGAGTATCTGCATTCAGATCATTTCAATGGACAACAGTTTCGTAATCTCGAGCATCCTGCTCGGGCGCACAGTCGTTTTGACTTATATAAATGGCTCATTACCCGAAAATCCAAAACTTGGAATATCAATCTCGATGCAGAACGTGCCGAGTTTTTTGCGCGACCGCGTGCATTGCCACAGCAGCGTCCCGATGCGCCTTTAGATGACTGGCAAATCTGGTTTATTGGTCACGCCACTGTGCTCATTCAAATCGGGCCTTATAATTTCCTGACCGATCCGGTCTGGGCTGAATATGCCAGTCCTTCTGCATCCACTGGCCCGCAGCGGGTCATTCCTGCCGGTATTGCGCTAGATGAACTACCACATATTGATGCTGTGCTGCTCAGCCATAACCACTATGATCATATGGATCTGGCCACGCTAGAATGGTTGCATAGCACATTTGAAATGCCAATTTATACCGGACTGGGCAATGCCTGGTATTTGCCAAAGCACTATACGGTGCATGAGATGGACTGGTGGGAAAATGCATTTTTTGAAGAAATCCGCATTGTCTATACGCCGGCACAGCATGCCTCGGGGCGCGGTATGCGTGATCAGAATTGTGCTTTGTGGGGTGGCTTTTCCTTATTGCATGGTCAGGAACATTGTTTCTTTGCCGGAGATAGTGGTTATGCCTCGCATTTTAAAGAGGTTCGCAAGCGTCTGGGTGCGCCCCGAATTGCCTTGCTGCCCATCGGTGCCTATGAGCCGCGTGCACTGATGCGTGCGATTCATATGAATCCGGAAGATGCATTTCATGCACATCAGGACTTGCAGGCCAAATGCTCACTGGCGATTCATTACCGTACGTTCCAGCTTACTGATGAAGATCGGGATGCGCCAGAGCATGAATTGCATGAAATTATCAAACATTCTTCCAAGCTGATTAATCCGTTTTACTGCGTACATGAAGGCAAACGGATTATTGTCTAATGGCTTCACGCTGTTCTTGCTTGATGAGTTGAATGGCAAGCACAGAAAGCATCAGCCAAACAGCATTTCACCTATGCCAGAAAATCCAACCAAGACTTTGGCCAGTACCCGCTCAAAGCCCAGGTTTTGCCAGATTGTGATTTCAGCAGGGGACTGAAACAGTATTTTTGGAATCAGTCCTTGATAGAATCAGCGCATTGCCAAGCTTAGCTGAATGGTGCGAAGCGCTTGGGTGAAAACGGGCTCAGAATTCACGAATAGCATTTTCCAGAAAATGGTGTTTATTTTCGCTAGATGGAATCAGGCAATAATCAGTTTTACCAAATCGCTGATAGCGCTTTAAAGCAATCCCACGATACAGAAAGTCGCGGATAAAACGCGGCACTAAATAGCCTGTACTCATTAAATTCAACGGAAAACCGAGATGCTGCATGACTTTTAACAGGGCAGTGGATTCGGTATAAAGTGTGCCAGCTTGGATGACGAGCATCATGCTGTAATGTGCAGTGGACATCTGGTAATGCTCGAGCAGGGCAACACCTAAAGGGGATTGGGCAGAGACCAGTTTAAACTGTATCTTGTTATCGTATTGAATCAAAAATCGTGCCCAGCCATTACAGATCACACAAACAGCATCAAATAAAATGATGTCGTGTTGTTGAATGATGTCTTCAATATCTTTGCTCATCGTTATATTTTTTCTAGTGACGTATTATTTGTATACTGCTTGATATCACACTAAAAAACCACCCGAGGGTGGTTTTTTATATATCGCTAAGGCAGCTTAAAGCAAGCTGGCTAAGCCTTTGGCTGGATCGGTTTCACGAGCAGCCTGTGCATCTGCCACTGTCATGCCGAGTGCTTGTGCTACGCCTTCGCCATAGGCCGGATCGCAACTATAACAATTGCGGATGTGACGGTATTTAATGAAATCTAGTGCATCACCCATCGCGCCAGCCGTGTTATTAAACAAGGCCTGCTTTTGTTCATCATTCATCAGGTTGAACAGGGCACGTGGCTGGCTGAAGTAATCGTTATCATCTTCACGGAAATCCCAGAAATCGGCAGCACCGGTGATTTTTAGTGGTGGCTCTCTGAATTCCGGTTGCTCCTGCCATTGGCTGAAACTGTTCGGCTCATAATGTGGCAAGGAACCGTAGTTGCCATCCATACGACCCTGACCATCACGACGGTTAGAATTGACCGGACAGCGTGCAGCATTGACCGGAACCTGTGAGTGATTCACGCCGACACGGTAACGCGCGGCATCGGCATAGTTAAATAAACGTGCTTGTAACATCCGGTCCGGCGAGTAGCTGATGCCCGGTACCAGATTGCTGGGTGCAAAAGCCGCCTGTTCCACATCCTGGAAATAGTTTTCCGGATTGCGGTTCAGTTCGAATTCACCGACTTCAATCAGCGGATAATCACCTTTCGGCCAGACTTTGGTCAGGTCAAATGGATGATAAGGAACGCTTTCAGCTTCCAGTTCCGGCATCACCTGGACATACATTTTCCATTTTGGATAATCACCACGTTCGATGGCATCAAACAGGTCAGTCTGGCTGCTTTCACGGTCTTTAGCGATTAATGCTTCAGCTTCAGCATCGGTGAGGTTCTGGATGCCTTGCTGGGTACGCATATGGAATTTCACCCAGAAGCGTTCATTATTGGCATTGATAAAGCTAAAGGTATGGCTGCCAAAACCATGCATGTGACGATAACCGTCTGGAATACCACGATCCGACATGACAATGGTCACCTGATGCAAGGCTTCAGGCAGCAGCGTCCAGAAATCCCAGTTATTGGTGGCACTGCGCTTGTTGGTTTTCGGGTCGCGTTTAACGGCTTTGTTCAGATCTGGAAACTTGCGCGCATCCCGCAGGAAAAATACCGGGGTGTTATTGCCGACCAGATCCCAGTTGCCTTCTTCAGTATAGAATTTCAGGGCAAAACCACGGATATCACGTTCTGCATCGGCCGCACCACGTTCACCTGCGACGGTCGAGAAACGCGCAAACATGTCGGTTTTCTTGCCCACTTCCGAGAAAATTTTTGCGCGGGTATATTGGGTAATATCGTTGGTCACGGTAAAGGTTCCAAAAGCACCTGAACCTTTGGCGTGCATACGACGCTCTGGAATCACTTCACGGACAAAGTTGGCCAGTTTTTCATTCAGCCATAAATCCTGAGCGAGTAAAGGTCCACGCGCACCTGCCGTCATACTGTTCTGGTTGTCGACCACAGGCGCACCCGCTTCAGTGGTCAGGTGGGTAACAGGGCATTTTTTAAAATCTTGGCTCATTTTTCCTCTCCAAGTTTTGAATATCTTGTAGCGTTTATCCAGTATTTATAAAATATTGAGTTATCTGCGAAGGGCATCAGGTTTTACTCTATTTTCAATATCTTGATATAAATACTGTTAGCGCACAAAGTGGAATTCACAGGATATAATTGAGTGATGTCACTCAAAAAATATTTTTAAAGTTAATAAAGTCTAAAATATTGAAAATTAAATGGTTACTTTTTAAAAGTAGCCGGTTTTCTACTCTTTGACAATATCAAATTCTCTATATTTTAGATAACTCAAATAATGAATCGGATTAAACGAAAATAACAATCTTTAAGTCCCTTATATGTTTTTATCAAAGGATCAAACTAATAGATGAATCGTGCTGTTTCAAATAAATCTTATAACTGATTTATTTTAAATGCTTTTTTTGATCAGGTTTTGTCTGTGTGAAAAACATCATGAAATGCTGAATGTAATCAGCATGTTTTCCGGCCATAGCGCTCATTTTTGTAATACAGAATATCCTGCTTAAATGGTCTTTATTTTTAAAAAAAGCATTGGCAAATATGCTTGAAAATTGTCCAAAATGGCGTATCATTATTTTCCCACTCGCGTGGAAACTCACTAAAATCTAGTTAAAAGGCGAAAGTACAACATGGCCAAGAAGAAAACAGTCGAGCATGTGGTGATCCATAATTTTGTGGCAAAACACATGCATGAAGTCAACAAAAGTCAGGTTTTTGTAGACCGAAAGAAAAATGCAAAACGTGGCTACAACAAGCACAGACAAGGGCGATATTCCATGGAAGATCGCCCTTTTTTAATGGCAGCTTAAGATCTGTAAGGTGGTTGAGGATGACGCGTTGGCTGTTTGGGGTTGGTTCCAAGTGGAGAGAGCGGGGCAACGGGGCGGTTGCTACGATTTTGTGTATTTTGAGTGGAGCGCCGCGATGAATTTGTTGGCTCATCTCGTATAAAATCATTAAATAATTGATTCAGTCTTCCCTGATTTGGCTGTCCATAATGTGCAGGGTGAGGTTCAGTTCTGGCCTGCTGAAAACTGGCAAATTGATCTTTTTGCTGACGATAGAGTTTGGCCGCTATCACAGAGGGATCATTTCGGCCTAAACGCCGTTGCTGGGATGCTGAAATTTCAATGCCCAATAGAGGGGACATTTTAGGCCGATCGGCATAGCCGCTGGCAGGACGTGTATAAGATGAGCCGGAATAATCCGCATTTTTCCGGGCCCGCAAGGCAGGTGCAATAATAACAATATAGAACACCGCAATGAGCATGAACAGGATAACCAGAAATTCCATAACCACCTCTACACTCGTCGAGGGACTGGAAAAGTCCCGGATTAGGCACTCACCATACGCGTGGCTGATTTCACCATATCACCCAAACCATGGGTTCTGAAATAATATTCCAGCCAGCTTTTTACCATCAGTGGATTGTCCATTTTTAACACATGCTGTAGCAATTCCTGTGCATCACTCATCGGCACGTGACAAATGGTTTTACGTACCTTCAGGATATTACTCGAACTCATCGACAGGGTATTAAAGCCCATGGCCATGAGCAAAACCGCAGACAGCGGATCACCTGCCATTTCACCGCAGATACTGACCGGTTTTTCATTACGATGACAGTCCTGCACCAGACGGGTCAGGGCACGCAGTACGGCAGGATGTAAATGTGAATAGACATTGGCAACCCGCGGATTATTGCGATCGACCGCCAAAAGATATTGAGTCAAATCGTTAGAGCCAACCGAGAAGAAATCGACCAGTTCGGAAAACTCATCAATCTGATGCAGCACACTCGGCACTTCTACCATGATGCCAAGTTTTGGCTTGTTCACTTTGACCTGCTCTTCTTCCTGAATCGCCGCATGATCACGTTCCAGTAAATAGAGTGCTTCTTCAACCTCACTGACACTGGTCACCATCGGCAACAGAATATGCAGGTTATTCAGTCCGATACTGGCTTTAAGCATGGCGCGAATTTGTGAAGAAAAAATTTCCGGATGATCCAGGGTAAAACGAATGCCACGCCAGCCCAGTGCCGAATTTTCTTCTTCAATTGAAAAATACGGCAGGTCTTTGTCTGCCCCAATGTCCAGGGTACGCATCACTACCGGTTTATTGGCAAAATGAGTGAGTTGCTGGCGATAAATCGCGCGCTGTTCTTCTTCGCCCGGGAAGCGGTCGCGTAGCATAAATGGAATTTCAGAACGGTATAAACCAACGCCTTTGGCACCACGTTGCACGCCACGGACCACATCGATCATCAGGCCGGTGTTGACGTACAGTTTTACCGCTACCCCATCCGGGGTAATCGCATCTTTGGTTTCGTACTGACGCAGATCTTTGGCGATCTGTTCTTCTTCTTTTTGAATTTCTTTATAGCGACTGCGCAAACGCCGTGGCGGATTGATGAAGACCCGGCCTTGATGCGCATCAACGATCATTTCTACATCATCCAGGGTATTAATTGGCAGTTCAGTCACACCGACCACAGTCGGAATGCCGAGGGCACGTGCCACAATTACCATATGCGAGTTCATGGCACCTTCAGTGGTGACAATCGCAGCAATTTTATCCACTGGCAGTTCAACCAGAGCTGCAGTGGAAATCTCTTCCCCTATCAGAATACTCTCATCGGTCAGCTCACGATGACTGGCATCAGCTTCCTGTAAACGCGCCAGAATACGGCGGCCCAAGTCTTTTAAGTCTGCCACCCGTTCACGTAAATAATCATCCTGCATCTGGGCAAACTGTGCCACATGACTATCAATCACGATGCGCACTGCACCCTGTGCCCAATGGCCTTCGCGAATGAGCGCCTTGATTTCTGCCGGCAGGGCATTTTCATCCAGCATCCGCAAGAATACGCTAAAGAGGGCGCGTTCTTCGGCCATCAGCGCATCCTGCATCTTGTCATCGAGCGACTGGATTTCTTCACGGACGGAGTTGAGGGCGCTGTCTAATAATTGTAGTTCTTCGCTGATGTCATCGGCTTCACGATCGGGAACGGCGGCCAGATCTGCTGGCGGGTAGAGAATCACGGCCCGGCCCAGGGCAATCCCGCCTGAACCGGACACCCCCTGAAAGGTTTTATAGGCAGGCAGGTTACTTGGCTTGCGGAAGACATCAATATTGCCCACCGCATGGGCATGGGCAATTACGCCAGAGAGCTGCGCGCACAGTGTGACCAGAAATGATTCGGCGGCTTCAGAGAAATCCTGAGATTCTTTATTCTGAACCACCAGCACACCCATCACCTTACGGCGGTACATCACCGGGACGCCCAGAAAAGAGTTATACAGCTCTTCACCGGTTTCAGGCAGGAACAGGAAGCGTTCATGTTTGGGTGCATTGTCCAGATTGACAATTTCTTCACGCTGGCCGACCAGACCCACCAAACCTTCGCCAGTCTGTAACGATACGTGACCTACGGACTCAGCCTTCAGGCCCTTGGAAGCCATCAGCAGATAACGCTGGTTACGTTCATCCAGAAGGTAAATAGAGCAGACATCGACATGCATGGCGTCCGCGACATGCTTGACCATGATATCGAGGGATTCATGCAAACTGGCAGATGCATTGATCTCTTGAACAATACGTCTCAACGTGTCCAGTTGCATATTCGACATAAGGTCTGCTCCGTCTATTCAGAATTTCAGTGATACGTTTATTTATAACAATAGCCGACCAAAAAATCTGCATGATTTATGCGATTTTTTAAGGTTTTTGCTGGGGCAGCTGCTGACACAACTCCACCAGGGCTTTGCGATAAACATCACGTTTGAAATTCACGACTTGACCTAATGGATACCAGTAACTGACCCATTGCCATTGATCAAATTCCGGCGGATCAGACAGATTCAACTGAATATGCTGAACGGGGGCCGTAAGTTTGAGTAAAAACCACTTTTGTTTTTGACCGATGCACACCGGATCGGAGTCCGGTCGTATGTATCGATGCGGCAAACGATAGCGCAACCAGCCTTTGGTTTGCGCGATGATCTGGACGTGTTCGGGCAATAAGCCAACTTCTTCTCTCAGCTCACGATAGAGTGCCTGCTCAGGGGTTTCTCCATATTGGATACCTCCTTGTGGAAATTGCCATGCATTATGACCAATGCGTTTTGCCCATAAAACTTGTCCAGCATCGTTTGCCAAAATGATCCCGACATTTGGTCGGAAACCCTCAGAGTCGATCATTTGGCTACCTAAAAATTGTTTAATTTATACCTTTGCCATCGGGGAGCGTTATTTCTTTATCCAACTCGAAAAAAGCAAAGTTTAAAAATGTTAAAATTGCTATGATCTTAACGAATTTCTATCGACTAGCGGAGATAGATTTACAATTTTTTTCTTAAATTTCAGTTTTTACGAGTATTTTCATGAAATTGGCGCTATTTGATCTCGATCACACCTTGTTAAACACGGATTCGGATCATTCTTGGGGAGAGTTTCTGGTCAGCGAGGGTCTGGTCGATCCGGTGCAGCATCGTGCCATGAATGACAAGTTCTATGACGACTATAAAAAAGGTCAGTTAGACCCCTATGCCTATAATGAATTTGTGTTCCAGTTTCTGACTCAACATGAGCATGCTTATTTAACCGAGTTGCACCAGCTGTTTATGCAAAAGGTGATTCGCCCGCAAATGCGTCCAGAAGGTTTTAAGGCCATTCAACGGCATAAAGACGCCGGTCATGCTCTGGTCGGGATTACCGCGACTTCGGATTTTATTACTGCACCAATTTTTCGTGAATTCGGCATTACTGAAATTATTGCCACCAATGCTGAAGTACTCGATGGCAAATATACCGGAAAAGTGATCAATACCGCGTGTTATCAACAAGGCAAGCTGGTGCGTCTGGAACAGTGGCTGCAAGGTCGCGATGTGACCGAGTCTTGGGCCTATTCAGATTCGATTAATGACCGTTTCTTGCTGGAATATGCCGATCATGCCATTGCAGTGAATCCGGATGACCGCCTTGAAGTTTTAGCCAAAGCGCAGGGCTGGAATATACAGGACTGGTCGATTTAACTGATTGCATTTTATCCATCTGATTGATCCAGCACAACTTCGGTTGTGCTTTTTTATCTGCCCGAATTCAATATAAGTGTTAATGTTTTTTCACAGTCCGCTTGCCTCGGACATGTTATGCTCAAAAAACAGGACATGAAAATAATGGAAAAGTTTGAGGTGTAATGCTATGACTCACGTTCGACCGCGTATGACACATCTGTTTCAGCAGCTTGGCTTGGATGCCACTCAGGAAGGCATTGAAAAGTTTATTCACGAACATCAACTGCATAAAGATCTGACTTTGCTCGATGCACCGTACTGGTCAGAAGCACAACGTCAGTTTTTAACCGAAAAAATTGCATCTGATGGTTCATGGGCCATTGTGGTGGATCAACTCAATGAATCCCTGCATGAAAACTCAACCAGTGAAGGATGAAATAAAAGCCAATCGAATGATTGGCTTTTTTAGCTTGAAGGCTTTAGTGAGTGCGTCGCCAGATGCTGACTTGTGACAAGCTATGTTGATATTTTCTGGCGGTTTCACGAATAACAAAAGGCACATCCTGGGGCTGGGTCACCAGCTCAAAATGAGCCTTTAATATTTCCGAGATTCCCTCCAGTGTAGTGACCTCTCTGTCTGCCTGCTTGAAGCCGCCCAGCCATTCATCACGTGCAGTATGTTCTTCCAGCCAGGTATAAGGCGAACTGAGCAGTAGAATTCCACCCATATTTATCCGTTGATGGATCTGCATCAAAAAGTCTTTGGGATGATGCAGCCGGTCGATCAGATTTGCCGCCAGAATAAAATCATAGCCACTAAAATGTGCTTTCAGATTACAGGCATCGGCCTGAAAAAATTCCACTTTAGAGGCAAGCTGATCCAAAGCGAAATCCTCAAGCGAGCAGATTTTCTCTTCGCTTAATTCACCTTCTGTGGGGAGCTGATAACGGATTCGGTGACCTTGGGCCAGAAAGACGGCTTGCTGAATAAAGCGTGCAGAAAAATCCAGACCGGTGACCTGATCAAAATAGTGTGCCAGTTCAAAGCTGGCGCGGCCAGTAGCACAGCCAATATCCAGAGCACTTTTACATGCAGTTTCTCGGAAATACGGCTGCGCCAGCTGCACCAATGTTTTGGCAAAATTGGCGATGCCAAAGTATTCGGCGCCGTACTGAAACTCCAGATATTGAGACACCAACTGGTCGCTTTCATACTGTGAAGGAAACTGTTGCAAGGCTTGATCAGAGGCGACATAGCGGAAGCCAGCGTGTTGAAAGAAATGCCGTCTAAAAGCATAACGTGCGCTGTGCAGGGCTTCATTGCCTGCTGAAATCCAGGAGCCACCTTTAATAATATTATGGCGCCCGTCAAAGGTCGGGGTACTAAAATCATCATAAAGAGGATGCACCTGAAAGCCCTGAAACGGATAGATTGGCGTTTCAGTCCATTGCCAGACATTGCCCTGAATATCATAGAAATCGCCCTGCCGAAAATGATCGACCGGGCAGGAACTGGTGCCATATTTCAATTCGATATTGGCCTGTTCAGGACTGGGTAAATCTGGATCCAGGTCTGAAACCGCATACAGGCGATACCATTCATCCTCAGTCGGTAAACGAATGGTTTTTTCAAGCTGTTGCGATTTCCACTGACAAAAGGCTTTGGCTTCATGATAATTTACGTCTACCGGCCAATCCCAAGGTATGGGGACTTCTTCCAGCATCAGGCGCAGTGACCAGCCCAGTTCAGTCTTGCACCAAAAACACGGATGAGTCGCTTGTGAAAATTGCAGCCAGCCTAAGCCTTCTTCACTCCAGTAGTGTCCGGTCTGGTAGCCATCTGCTTCGACAAAGGCCAGAAACTCCTGATTCGACACCAGATATTTTGCAGCTTCAAAGGCTGCAATTTCGGCTTCATGCTGGCCGTATTCATTGTCCCAGCCATAAAAAGGATGGTTAAAATCTTTCTGTAGATGTATCTGGCCTTCAGGCACAGCAATCAAACTATTTTCCGGGGCAATGCCGGTAATGATATTGGCACGCCACTGCGGATGCTGGTGTACATGTTCTAAAGCATGCTGACGAATCAGCACCGATGACGTTTCCAGATGAATCCGTTCATGCTCGATGCCCATAATCAGCGTCCACCACGGATTGTGCCAGTTTAAGGGCAGATTCAGCGGGGCATGCTCAACAATGTTCAAGATCAGGGCGCGCACTTGATGCCGATAATCCCGGACTGCCTGCACAGTCGGCCAGTCATAATGCACTTCATCCAGATCATCCCAACTCATTTCATCAACCCCGATCGCAAAAATACTTTCAAAATGCGGATTCAGACGTTCAGTAATGAGTTTGCTCAGCAGCAGTTTATTGACAAAAAAAGTCGCGGTATGACCAAAATAAAAAATCAGCGGATGACGCAAATTAATTGGCTTGATAAAAAAAGCATCTTCATGCTTGAGGCATTCAAATAACTGCTCATAGGTATCAAAGGTATTCAGGAAGTAATCACGTAGGCTGTGTCGCGCTGTCTGTTCGTCGGCAAAATCAAGCGCAGGTGTAGGCAACAGCATCGGTTTGGCCGAAAGCCATAGGCTGCTGGCATTTGTTTTATCTTGAGAGAGGGGTTTTAGGGGAGAATCGAGCTGCATCCGTCAGGCTCCATCGAATAATTTTAAGTATTCCTCTGCATCGCAAAAGAATAGATTTATCTTAAAAATACGCGAAAGAAATCCCCAGATGGGTGTATTTAGGTAACAAAATGCTGCACTGTTTTGAATGCAGCATTTTTAGAAATGAATTAAAGAGGCAGGGAACTACTTTGCATAAGTTGAACCAGAGCTTGCGCCGCTTTGGACTGAGTACGACCCGGATGCCAGACCATGCCCAGCCGGCGGTTCATTTCCAGATTGATATCCAGCTGATGCAGATCGTGATTGACCAGAGTTTTTGGCAGCACCGACCAGCCGAGACCAATGGATACCAGCATGCGGATTGATTCCAGCGGATTATTGCTCATGCTGACTTTTGGTTTAATGCCCTGTTTTTCAAACTCGGCCAAAGTAATCTGTGAGGTATAGGTATGTGAAGACGGTAACAGACTCGGGTAATTCAGCAAATTTTCCAGACACAGATTTTTTTGCTGGGCCAGGGGGTGAAAGGGTGCAACTACAAAGACCAGAGGATCATTCCAGATGGTGACATAATTCAGACGTGCATCGCCCCGTGGCGGCAAGGTTAAAAATGCCAGTTCCAGATCGCCGGCAATGACTTGTTCGTGCGCCTGCTCGGAATCGACAAAATGTACATCCAGCCTTACATCCGGATATTCTTGTACATAGCGGCGCAAATGACTTGGAAGATGATGCAGGCCAATATGATGGCTGGTGCCGATTTTCAATTTTCCCTGTACCTGACCCTGTTCATGGCTCAAGGTATAATGAATATCACCGAGTTCATTCAGCCAGTTTTTCACTTTAGGCAATAGCGAATGCGCGGCATGGGTGGCTTGTACACCACGTCCGGCGGATTCAAACAGTTTGACCCCAAAATATTCTTCCAGACTGTGAATACGTTTGGTGACGGCAGGCTGGGTAATAAAAAGCTGATCTGCGGCCAGAGAAATCGAACCAGTTTCCATGACTTTTACGAAGGCTTCAAAAGCTGCGAGATTCATCTTAATCACCTATAAAGAATTTTTATGTGTAATTATATTATTGTTATTTTTTAAGAATAAATCAAAGCATAATTCGCTTGTTTGTATTGCATTGCTGCATTACTAAACATTTTCAAAGCCTTGGGATTTAAATAGCGTCAAAAAAAGACCCTCTTGGATGAGATGGTCTTTGGTCAGGAACATCGACAGAAAAGATCAGGCGGTGATGTCCTCATTCTGCTGTTCGATATTGCGCTCCCAAATTTTTTCGTGGAAGAAGAACGCAACTGCCTGTACTGTGGGTTCCAATAAACTTAAGGCAATTGCCATGGCCAAACTGCCAGTCACCAAATAACCGACAATCATCGCCACCGTGATGTGCATAATGTAATAGCTGAAGGTCTTTTTAAACATACGCTGATTATTGTCTACAAAACGTTGGATATGTGCCATGTCGAAGTTCCTCAAAATATAAATCTCTGTCTATGCAGGAATAATAATAATTCTCATTTAATTTGTAAAAACGAATATTTTTAATAAATTGATCGGAAAAGTAGATTTATGGGAATGCAGCGAAAGCATGATTTTATTCAGCTTTTGAAGGATTCCAAAAAGTTTTTTAACTAATAAAAATGATAAATTAGATTTATGTGACAGCAGCGATATAATCAAAATCAGAGCAAGAATTTACCCAGTCCAGTGGAGTACATCGACATGGCAGGCGCAACCCAAACAGCAAAAACATTATATGATAAATTGTGGGATGACCATTTAGTAACACAACGTGATGATGGTTCTGCCTTACTGTACATCGACCGTCACTTATTACATGAAGTAACGTCGCCACAGGCATTTGAAGGTTTACAACTCGCCGGGCGCAAGCCATGGCGTTTAAGCGCAAACATTGCTACACCAGATCATAACGTACCCACCTCGAAAAAAGAGCGTGAACAGGGTGTTGCCGGCATTGAAGATGAAACTTCGCGCATCCAGGTACAAACCTTGGACGACAACTGCAAGACCTTTAATATTGTTGAATTTGATATTAATGATATCCGTCAGGGGATTGCGCATGTGGTTGGGCCTGAGCAAGGTTTAACCTTGCCGGGCATGACCGTGGTATGTGGTGATTCGCATACAGCAACCCATGGTGCTTTTGGCTGCTTGGCGCATGGTATCGGGACATCCGAAGTTGAACATGTATTGGCGACCCAATGCCTGGTTCAAAAGAAGATGAAAAACATGCTGGTGCGTGTTGATGGCAAATTAGGTCAGGGTGTAACACCAAAAGATGTGGTCTTGGCGATTATTGGCAAGATCGGTACCGCAGGCGGTACTGGTCACGCGATTGAATTTGGCGGTCAGGTCTTCCGTGACATGTCTATCGAAGGTCGTATGACTGTGTGCAACATGGCGATTGAAGCCGGTGCCCGTGTCGGCATGGTGGCTGTCGATGAAAAAACCATTGAGTATGTTAAAGGCCGTCCGTATGCGCCGACTGCAGATCAGTGGGATCAGGCTGTTGCTTACTGGAATACTTTACATTCAGATGATGACGCATACTTTGACACGGTTGTTGTATTGCAAGGTGAAGAAATCGAGCCGCAAGTGTCTTGGGGTACTTCCCCTGAGATGGTGATTCCAGTGTCTCAGGCAGTACCGACTTTAGAACAAGCCAAAGATGATGTACAACGCAATGACTGGAACCGTGCTTATCAATATATGGGCTTAAATGCAGGTCAGGCATTAGCAGACATCCAGTTAGATCGTGTATTTATCGGTTCGTGCACCAACTCGCGTATTGAAGATATCCGCGCTGCAGCTGAAGTAATCAAAGGTCGTAAAGTCGCATCTTCAATCAAACAGGCGATGGTGGTTCCGGGTTCGGGTCTGGTCAAGGCCCAGGCAGAAGCGGAAGGTCTGGACAAGGTATTTGTCGAGGCGGGCTTCGAGTGGCGTGAACCTGGCTGTTCAATGTGTCTGGCGATGAATGCTGACAAGTTACAACCGGGCGAGCATTGTGCCTCGACTTCGAACCGTAACTTTGAAGGTCGTCAGGGCAATGGCGGTCGTACTCATCTGGTGAGTCCAGCCATGGCAGCCGCTGCTGCGATCGCAGGTCACTTTGTTGATGTCCGTTCATTTTAATTGGTACGTAGGAGCACAGACATGAAAGCTTATACCGTTGAACAAGGTATCGTTGCACCTTTAGACCGTGCCAATGTCGATACAGATTTAATTATTCCAAAACAGTTTTTGAAATCGATCAAACGTACCGGTTTTGGTGACAATTTGTTTGATGAATTACGTTATCTGGATGAAGGTTATCCAGGTCAGGACAATTCAGTTCGTCCGATCAATCCGGACTTTGTCTTGAACCAGCCACGTTATCAGGGTGCGTCTATTTTAATTTCACGTGCCAACTTTGGATGTGGTTCTAGCCGTGAACATGCGCCGTGGGCTTTGAGTGAATACGGTTTCCGTACTGTTATTGCACCAAGCTTTGCCGATATTTTCTTTAATAACTGTTTTAAGAACAGTATGTTGCCCGTGATTTTGGCTGAAGATATTGTTGAGCAGTTATTTAAGGAATGTGCGGCAGATGAAGGCTATCAACTGACCATTGACTTGCAGGCACAAGAAGTTCGCACCCCTACAGGTGAAAGCTTTAAGTTCGAAGTCGATCCATTTCGTAAGCATTGCCTGTTAAATGGTCTGGATGATATTGGTTTAACTTTACAAGCTGCGGATGACATTCGTGCTTATGAGGAAAAAACCAAACAATCACGTCCATGGGTATTTGCCGAAATTCAGGGCTAAATCAGCGAAAATTGTCATAGCATGACTGCGATGCCCTTGCTAATATCGGAAGATTATTGGGTTTTTTGATTGGGTAAGACAGACATTATGGCGAATTATTGGAAACAGTGGCTTGCTTTAAGTACGGTGTCGGTGCTGATGACTGCATGTCAAAGCATCGATACCATGAAGCTCAAACATGCCAAAGAAAATGCCGAAAGCAAAAACAATGCGTTGATTTACTGTAAAGGAACATCGGATTGCCAGTTCGAGCGCTTAAACCAGACCATCATTGTCAATAACGACAATGGCCGCCTCAGTAATGAGGCGCGAAAGCAAAAATTGGTACGTTTGCAGGCTAAGAATTTGAATCAGGCCAATCCGATTTACTTGTCAGTACCCGCAGGACAGCATGAATTAGTCGTCCGTTTTTATCCAATCAGTAAGGATAAAGCGGAAATTTTACATGTGTTTCATCGCTTTCAGGCCAACAAAACTTATACCTTGAAAATGTTCCGCGACCGTAGTGCGCGTAGCAGCAGTTTATTAAATGCCTCTGCACCTGATCCGCTTTGCGTGGATTTATTGCAAGAGCAAAAAACCATTCGTCGTTTTTGCAAACCTTATAATGTGGTCAACGGCATTGCAGAGTTTGTAGAAAAGAAAATTTAACCTTTGTCAGGTCTGAATCTGACGCTTTAAACGGAAAATCTCATGTCTAAACAAATTTTGATTTTAGCTGGTGATGGCATCGGTCCTGAAATTGTCAAAGCGGCAGAGCAGGTACTGGATCGTGTAAATGAAAAATTTAATCTCGATTTGACATGGGAACAGGGTTTACTCGGTGGTGCGGCAATTGATGCCCACGGTTCACCATATCCTGAAGTGACCTCAGAACAGGCCAAAAAAGCCGATGCAATTTTATTGGGCGCCGTCGGCGGGCCAAAATGGGATACGATCGAGCGCTCAATCCGTCCGGAACGCGGTTTATTAAAATTACGTAGCGAACTGAACCTGTTTGCCAACTTGCGCCCAGCGATTCTCTATCCACAATTGGCTGATGCTTCAAGCCTGAAACCTGAAATCGTGGCAGGTCTGGATATCCTGATCGTGCGTGAATTGACGGGTGGTATTTATTTCGGTCAGCCACGTGGGATCCGTGAACTGGAAAACGGCGAAAAGCAAGGTTATAACACGGATGTGTATTCAGAATCTGAAATCAAACGCATTGCCAAAGTTGCCTTTGAAATGGCGAAGCTGCGCGGTGCCAAGGTCTGTTCAGTGGATAAAGCCAACGTACTTGAAGTCACTGAGTTGTGGAAACAAACCGTTACTGCGTTGAAAGAAGAACAGTATCCAGAAATTAACTTGTCACATATGTATGTCGACAATGCTGCGATGCAACTGGTGCGCGCACCAAAACAGTTTGATGTGATTGTCACCTCTAACCTGTTCGGTGATATCTTGTCTGACGAAGCAGCGATGCTTACCGGTTCAATCGGCATGTTGCCATCAGCCTCGCTAGATGAAAATGCTAAAGGCATGTATGAGCCTTGTCATGGTTCAGCCCCTGATATTGCGGGTCAAAACCTGGCGAACCCATTGGCCACAATTTTGTCTGTTGCGATGATGCTACGCTACACTTTCCGTGAAGAAGCTGCAGCCAAAGCGATTGAAGATGCCGTAGGCAATGTTTTGGATCAAGGCTTGCGTACAGCAGATATTATGTCTGAAGGCATGCACAAAGTCGGTACAGTTGAAATGGGTCAGGCAGTGGTTGCTGCATTGAACTAAGTCTGTTTTGATTAAAAAAATGATTAAAAAACGCAGCTTTGGGCTGCGTTTTTTTATGTCAGATTTCTCGTATCTAGCTCAGGTTAGCAGGTTCGACCTGTAGTACGAACTGCGGTTGCAATATTATCTTTGAGTAAGAAGGTGATCTTACATTGCAGATTGACGTCATAGCCACCTGAAGGACTCACAGGAACCGGAATAGGTACAGCACCGCCTGCTGCCGGAAACTGTGCTACAGGCAAAGGAATTGCAACAGGGCGCTGTACCACATAGCTTAATTGCTGGGCACTGAGTTCAGGCCCACTGACCTGCTGATAACCTAAACGTTTTAGATCTAGAGTTTGATCGATCAGCTGGCTGCTTTGTCCAATAAACTGCTGCAAATAGGCTTCGCGGTCAGATTGGCCCATATTAAGGGAATGTGCACAGCCCGCTATTAAAATACTGGCCAAAATACCGAGCGATAGTTGGAGATAGGAAAATCGCATCATTTCACTCCTGCACAGGAACGACTCATCAATAGTGTAGGCAGGAAGTGTGATTGGTATTGTTGTAATTTGACACGCGGTACAGATGGGGGCGAGAGCTAGCTCAACATCAATCCATCAAAGAAATTGGACTACAGGATGACAGCTTAACAAGCCCTGCCGTTATAGCGAACGGATTGAACAATTTCATCTTTCAGCTCAAACCGGATTTGGCATTTCATCTCGATGCTATAACCGCCATTTGAGGGCGTAGGCATTGGTGCACCGATCGAGATACTCTGACTAATATTCGGTGTGCCCATCGGAATATTCATATCCCGAAAAATAGTATAGCTGAGAAACTCTGCTGTCTGAATCGGTTGCTGGGCGGTTTTAAATCCCATTGCACTCAGATCAAGCTGGCTGCGAACCTGTGCGGCAGTTTGACCGACATAGTGTTGTAGCGACTGATTTAGGTGATGTTTGCCGCCTGTGGCACAGGCGACGAGGATTAAGCTGCACAGCAGGACCAAGCACTTCATATTCATGGTTTTTAGACATGTTATTTTAATTAAATGAATAGTCGTGAGTTTATAGTTCAGTGTCAAATTATTTTATTGTTCAATAAAAAATTAAAGCAATAAAAAAGCCACTAAAAGTGGCTTTTGCTTGCGCTAAAACTTAGCGTGCACGATAGGTGATACGACCTTTGGTCAAATCATAAGGTGTCATTTCAACCTTCACACTGTCGCCAGTTAAAATACGGATATAGTGTTTACGCATTTTACCAGAGATGTGGGCAATCACTTCGTGACCGTTCTCTAAACGTACACGGAACATAGTATTAGGAAGCGTCTCGGTGACAACGCCTTCGAACTCGATGAGTTCCTCTTTATTGGCCATAGCCTACCTGAATGAATAAATTGGAAAGGCGCAAATTATAGTCAATTTTTTTGCAAAATACAAGGTGAAACGGGCGTTAGACTGATCATCTGTCAGTAAAATAAGCGAACGATCAGGATAAACTTTTTAACTAAAAAAATGTCGGTTTCTGTTGTCAGTTTGGTCAATCGCAGTTAATCTAAAATTAATCTTTTTAAGTATAAATGAAGTACATACAAGGAAGGCTTTTGAGTGAGTCAGCTAACGGATGCATCAGTCGTATTGCGTTTGGGCTATCAGGCGATTCGTCGTGCGGGTTTGCCGACAGAAGAACTTTTGACCAAAGCAGGAGTTGCTTTAAATCAGGTCGAGGCCAATGACCGTACGCCGCTGAGTGCCCAGTATGCCTTTTGGGTGGCAGCTGAAGAAGTCAGTAAGGACCCGGATATTGGTTTGCATCTGGGCGAACATTTACCACTGTATCGTGGTCAGGTGATTGAACACCTGTTTGTTTCATCTGAAAATTTTGGTGAGGGACTGAAACGTGCCTTGGCCTATCAACGACTGATCAGCGATGCCTTTGCTGCCAAGTTGGTGATTGAAGATGGTCGCTGCTATTTAACCAATGGCGAGCAGCCTTTTGCTGAAAGTCTGGTCAATCGTCATTTTACCGAGTGTGCCATGTCGGGTGTACTGCGTTTCTTCAAATTTATTACCGAAGGACGTTTTGAACTGATTTATATCGATTTTAATTTTTCCAAAGGTGCTCCTGACGAGGAATATTTCCGGGTTTATGAGTGTCCGGTCAGCTTAGGTCAAAAAGAAACCCGACTTTATTTCGACCCAAGTATTCTAGAGTTTCCGCTGTGGCAGGCTGAACCAGAGCTTTTACAATTACATGAGCAGCTGGCAATTGAAAAACTGCAGGAACTGGCGCGTTATGATCTGGTCGGTGAAGTTCGTCGAGCGATTGGCTCTACTTTGGAAAGTGGCGAAACCACACTGGAAACTGTAGCTGCACAGCTAAACATCACGCCACGTCGCTTAAGAACACAACTGAGTGAAGCACATACCAGCTTTCAACAGATTCTGTCGGATTATCGTTGTCGTCTGGCCAAGCGTTTGCTGGCGAGTACCACTGAAAGTGTTGAAAGAATTGTCTATCTGACCGGATTCTCGGAACCAAGTACGTTTTATCGTGCCTTTAAACGCTGGACCAATGAAACGCCAGTGGAATATCGGAAACGCAAGCAGCGTTAAAAATCCCTCCTAACCTCCCTTTAAAAAGGGAGGAATTCCCCTCCTTTCAGAAGGAGTTAGGGGAGGTAAATATTCTAAAAAATTTAAAAATTATTCCGGCAGATTCAGCCAATGCGGCCCCAACGGTAATTTAGGCAATTCAAACTGCTCCGGATAGTCGGCATGAATAAAATATAAACCATCGGCAGGCGCAGTCACGCCAGCAGCTTTGCGGTCTTCGGCCGCGAAAATACTATCAATATGATCGGCAGCATACATGCCCTGACCAATTTCCAGTAGGCAGCCCATGATATTACGCACCATATGATGCAGAAAGCCATCGGCCTGAATATCCAGTACCAGATATTGACCATGCTGAATCAGACGGCAGTGGCTGACATGGCGCACCGGTTGATTGGATTGGCAGGCTGCAGCACGGAAGCTTTCAAAATTATGTGTACCTTCAAACTTTTTCGCAGCCAGCATCATCTGTTCAATATCGAGTGGAGCATAGACATGGGTGACCTGTTTATGCAGCAAGGCAGGTCGCACAGGATGATTATAGACCACATAGCGGTAACGGCGTGCCTGAGCCTTAAAGCGGGCATGGAAGCTGTGATCCATCTCTTTGATCCACTGAATCGAGATATCTTTGGGCAACTGGCTATTGCAACCCATCAGCCAGCCACGTTCAGAACGAATGGCATTGCTATCAAAATGTGCCACCATATTGGTCGCATGTACCCCCGCATCGGTACGTCCGGCACCATGTAGGCTAATCGGTTGATCGGCAACCCGGCTCAGTACCTTTTCAATGGTTTCCTGCACACTTGCAACACCCGGCTGTTGAGTCTGCCATCCCCGATAATGCATCCCACAAAACTCAATTCCCACCGCAAAACGTTGCATAATGACCTCAAAACCTTATTGATCGTACCAATGACGATGCCATTGCTCTACAGTGTCGTATTGTAAATACATTTTCAGGGCTTTTGCATACAGATCCGCATGGCCATAACTTTCATTCAGCAGAATTTTGCAGTGATTGACCCATTCTGCAATGGCATAGCGCTGATCTGTCGCGCCAAAAGGCACCTGGGTGGTCAGTACAGAGATACAGCCTTGGTCATAGAGTTGATCAATAAGTGCAATCAGGGCCTCATTGACAGCGAGATTACCCGTGCCAAAACCTTGCAGAAATAAAAAATGCGGTGGTCGGGCTAATAAGCTGTGCAGGTTGTTCAGTTGCTGGGCCAGATCAATCGGTTGTATCATGATACTCATGCAGTTAAATCCAGCCGCTTTCTTAATATCTTCAGCTTCGATTTGATAACATTGTTGACTGGTTTGGATTGCAATATTGGCCTCAAGACCTGAAAAGGCATTTAACTCGGTAGTATGCTGTTTGAGTGCCGTCTGGGCATGCATTAGTTGATGATGAAAAGCCAGATAGACCCCTGCGGTACACATACTGACAGAATCCAGGGCGAATCTCAGATTATCCAGCGCATCACTAAATTCGCGCTGCTCATTGCCTTGAGCATTCAGCAGCGGATATTGACTACCAGTCAGTACCACATGTGCCGAGTTGCCGAGAAAATGTGCCAGGACTGCACTGGCATAACTCAGCGTATCTGTACCGTGAATAATCACAAAATATTGGATCTTTCGAGATTGTAGTTCTTGAATAAACTGCACCAATTGCAGCCAGTCCGCGGCTGTACAGGCACTACTGTCTTTAATGGCTGGTGCGCGGTGGCATTCAACGAAATATTGGTCTGCGAGTATCTGTTCGAGCTTGGGAATAAATAAATCCGCAGACATCGGGGCAAGTGGATCGCCGACACAGCCGAATGTGCCACCCATATAAATTAATGCAATATTTTTCATCATAAAAAAAGCAGCCAACCCTTGACTGCTTTAGTGTAAATCGAAATGCATCAAGATGCGATTTGATTCAGTAATTGCTCTGCGCGTTGCTGTTGCTCGGCCGTATATTCAGCTTCTCGCTCTGCAATGATCTCACGTGCGGCAACATAGGCACCGAGCTGAATATATTGCTGCGCAAGATCCAGATTCAGACTGGCCTCATTGATGTCCAGTAATTCCGGGAAAGATTGTACCAGTGGATCATGCTGGTCTGTGGCTGTTTGAACTGATGTAGCAGGAATGTCGAAAGTAACACCTGTTGCAGCAGGTTTAGTTTCTGCATGATCTAATTTAAAGTCTAGGCCTGATGAAAGGTCTGTCTGTGTCGCAGATTCACTCACAGGTGCAGCAGCAGAAAGACTAGACAGATCAAACTCAATTGCTGGTTCTGAGGTTTTTTCGGCGACAGGCGCTGGAGTTCCTATAGAAAATGAGAAATCCAGAGGCTTGATCTCTTCAGATACAGCAGCCGCTGTTTCTACTGGAGCAGCCTGCTGCAATTCCAGTTTAAAATCTAAAACAGGTGCGGTTTCTGTTGCTGCCGTAGGTGTAGTTTGCACAACAGCAGATGAAGTATCTTGAAATTCAAAATCTACAGCAGGTACCGGAGTTTCTTCAGATTTTGGCGCTATGACCGGCGTAGTTGTCGGTTCAAAATTAAATTCAAGTGGCTGAATATCCGCAACAGGCTCAATTGCTGGAGCTGGCTTGCTTGGTTGAAACTCTTGTTGCAACTGTTCAAATGCCTGCTCATTTGAAGGAGCGGGAGCGACCAGATCAGCAAAGGCATCGGAAGATGCCGAGGTTTCCTGTACAGATGAAGTTTTAAGCTGTGCACTTGGGAAATCAATCGTATCTTGAACAGCAGATAAAGATTGATCAAATTCACGCTGTTTGGCTTCAGCTTGCGCCAGAATCTCATCTAAATTTAAAGAACGGATATGGTTGAGCAGTTGTGAAATCGCAAACTCATCTTTCTGTAAGATATGAATATCTAACAACAGCAGATAGAGCTCATGCTGGGAATTGTCGCGATTCAATGCCTGGTTAATCTGAGCTTCGGCCGCAAAAAAATTACGTTCCTGAATCAGGCCTTCAATTTTTTTACGCGTTTCTGCGGATAATGGCGTTGCTGATTTTTTTGCGACCCCGACTGGCTCAACTACTTTGGTTTTTTGTGGGGCAGTTTTTGAAGCAGAGCCAGGTTTTTTCGCTTTTACAGTTTTAGTTTTTGCTTTATCTGATTCTTGAGCATCTTGTCGTTTTTTGACGACAATTAATACGATGATCAATATCACTAATGGAATCACATAAATCAGCATGTTTTACCCCTTGAGGATAGAGTGTATTCAATGTTCACTCATCCCAATAAATCGTCATGTGTAACTTTTAATTAACTGGCTTCTTATCTGCTTGTTGGGCTTTAAGCTGTTGTTGCAGCTGGGCCAGACGCGCATTTAATAATTGAATTCTGTGATCCTTCTGATTGAGTGCCAATTCTAATTCGGTTACGTTTCTCTGTAATTTAACGGTTTTTTCTCGGGCTGTCATAACTTTTAATGACAATTCCTTCGATGTTTGATTGTGTTCTGTGTTCTGGTTTGCAGAAAGCTGTCCGGAATCGTGCTGGTTCTCAGCAACCAGACTCATTTCAGCCTGATTCAGACGGTATTTAGTTTTGGTAGCAGGCTGAGAAGGTGCCTGTGTCTGCTTGGCGGCGGTGACTTTGATCGGAGCAGTTACAGTACTCATCATAGCTAAATTCAGTGCTGCACCTTTACGTAAACGATTGGCATTTCCTCCGATAAAGGCATGTTCATTGTTTTGCTTGATTTGCTGCATCACTTCATTAACCGGACGTTGCTGTTCTGCTGCAATTCGTGATGCGATTCCCCACAGCGACTCATTGGACTGAACCATATAAGTGGGTTGAGCTTGGGCTGAGGCACTCTTGGCTGGTGTAACTTTTGTTGTAATTGGAGCTGGGGTCTGTACAGGAGGAGTTGAGCCAGCCGATTTTCTGGCCTGTTCCTCGGCAAATTTCTTGACCAATGGATCGCTGGAAGCGCTTTGATGTTCAGAACCAGTCTCAGCCGGTTTTTGCATAGATACTTTATTTTGCTCTGGAGAAACATGATCTGCTGATAACTTGCTCGCTGGCGTATTTGCAGATACAGACTGTGCCGGCGTTGGTTTTACTGTAACAACAGGCGAGGATGGAATCGGCTGCGAAGTATGATGCGTTGAATCTGAAGTGGCCGATGCTGGAGTTTTAACCGTAGTTTGAGTATTGGCAGCAGTTACAGACTCGCTTTTAATTGTAGGAGCGATAGATTGCGCCGGAATCGATGGTGCTGCTGGCGCGAGTGTAGCTTGAGGAATTGAACTGCTAGACAATGTCGGCGGACTAACATGTTGCACAGCCAGCGGCTTTTCTAAAACCGGTTGCTTATTTGAAGTGGCTGGAGAGCTGTTGTAATGGGTAGTCACTGGCAGGTTTAAAGCAATATCTTTTTCACTGACCATGACAACTGGCGCAAGTGGGCGTTCATTCTGTTTTAGACTAGCTTTTAATAAATCGGTTTTCGCTTGCAAAGGCGTGCGGATATGTTGCAAACGTGCAGCATTGCCTTCCTTAATTTTGACAATGATATTCAGTTCCCGATCGGTTATTGGTCGAGACGATGTAATGGTAATGACTCCGGTGCCATTACTACTACGCCGGGTGAAAAAGTTCAGATGACCAGGCGGTTGATGTGATGCACCCATCGAGATTAAATCTTCAGGCGAAGCCAGACTCACCTCAATCGGTAAATTCATATCAGATTGTCGAAAGGTCATTTCAGCATAGAGTAACTCTCCAGGCGCAGACTGGATCTGAACCGGATCTACGTTAATCGCATAAATATTCTGTGAAGCAACAATGGCTAAAATGGCAAGCTTTAATTTGTTATATACAGTCATCTTAATTGTGAGCTCAGTCATTATCGCATAGCGAAAATTATAGATTAACGGGATGTTTCTTTTTTGTAAAATACTTACGCAATAGTTACATAAAAAAGCCGATCAATAAAGATCGGCTTTTTGTTTTATATCCATCTCGGGATATTAAACGTTTTTATAATCAATCAGGATGCGCAGCATACGGCGTAATGGTTCAGCAGCGCCCCAAAGCAATTGGTCACCGACAGTGAATGCACCCAAGTATTCTTTACCCATGTTGAGCTTGCGCAGACGACCCACTGGAACCGATAACGTACCTGTCACTGCAACTGGAGTCAGGTCAGTCATCGAGGCTTCACGGGTATTCGGAACCACTTTAGACCAGTCATTGGCACGTGCAATGATGTCTTCGATTTCATCCAGAGGCACGTCTTTACGCAGTTTTAGCGTCAATGCCTGAGAGTGGCAACGCATGGCACCAATACGCACACAGTGACCATCAATCGGCACGATCTGCTGGTTGCCCAGAATCTTGTTGGTTTCAACCTGGCCTTTCCACTCTTCTTTCGACTGGCCGCTTTCCAGTTGCTTGTCGATATAAGGAATCAGTGAACCGGCCAAAGGCACACCGAAGTTGCTGGATGGGAAGCCTTCACCGCGTTGTAATTCAGCAATTCTCGAATCGATATCCAGAATTGGAGAGCGTGGATCATCGAGTAATTCTTTGGTGTTATTGTATAAATAACCCATACCGCTGATCAGTTCACGCATGTTTTGCGCACCCGCACCAGACGCTGCCTGATAGGTCATAGACGTTGCCCATTCTACCAGATTGTTCTGGAACAGACCACCTAGACCCATCAACATCAAGGAAACCGTACAGTTACCGCCAACAAAAGTTTTGGTGCCTTTTACCAAACCGTCTTTGATCACATGCATATTGACCGGATCAAGTACGATGATGGCTTCATCATCCATACGTAAGGTCGATGCTGCATCAATCCAGTAACCATTCCAGCCTTCAGCTTTCAGTTTCGGGAAAACCTCAGAGGTATAGTCGCCACCTTGACAGGTAATAATGACATCCATCTGCTTCAGACTGTTAATATCTGATGCATCCATAAGTGCTGGGGCAGTCTTACCACCAAATGCTGGCGCTTCACCGCCTGCATTACTGGTAGAGAAATAAAATGGCTCAAAATGAGCAAAATCATTCTCTTCAACCATACGTTGCATTAGGACGGAACCGACCATCCCGCGCCAACCGACCAGACCTACTCTCATGTCACTTTGCCTCGGTGCGTTAAAAATTCTAAAGGGATTCGAGTGTATCAAAAAGGGACTCAACTGCAAGTGCTACACAATCAAAACATCAATATTCTTGAGCGAAATATCTGCTTTATGATACATACAAAATTGATAACGTCATTTTTCTTTCAGAAAAAATAATAACTTAATTAAGAGCACGCTTTATGATATGGGTTATCCAAATTGTGGCAATCATTGTCATTTGGTTAAGTTTCTGGTCACTGATCCCACGCGATGAATGGTGGATTCGAGGTGCGGATTTTCCACGCTTACAAATTCTGGTCTTGGGCTTTATTGCCTTTGTGCTGTTTTTGGTGGTGGAGCATCCCTGGACTGTCTTGAATCAGCTGATTTTTGTGGCCCTGATTGCGGCTTTGGCTTATCAGCTAAAAATGGTATTGCCCTATACCTTTATCTGGAAAAAACAGGTCAAGCAGGTCAAACAGGATCAACTGGATCCGCAGCGGCAAATCTCCCTGATTGTTTCGAACGTACTGACCACCAATACTCAATATCATCGACTGATTGAACAGATCCAGACCCATCAGCCAGACTTGGTGTTAACGCTGGAAACGGATCAAACCTGGCAAAATGAACTGTCGGTGATTGAAGCAGATTATCCTTATCGTGTGCCTGTGCCTTTGGATAACCTGTATGGCATGCACCTGTATAGTAAACTGGAACTTCGCAATACCCAGGTCAAGTTTATTTTAAGCGACGAGATTCCGTCCATTCATACCACAGTGATTTTAGGCTCGGGACAGCCGGTGCAGCTGTACTGCCTGCACCCGAAACCACCGAGCCCAACTGAAGCCAAGGATTCTACTTTACGTGATGCGGAATTGTTAATTGTCGGGGATCAGATCAAAGATTTAGATGAAAGTTGCATCGTCATGGGGGATCTGAATGATGTGGCCTGGTCTCGTACTACGCGGCTGTTTCAGCGCATTAGCGGACTGCTGGATCCACGCGTCGGACGTCATTATGTAAACACCTTTCATGCAGATTATCCTTTTTTTCGCTGGTCGCTCGATCACGTATTTCACAGTACCGATTTTGCTCTGGTCCATATGGAGCGTCTGCCCCATATCGGTTCTGATCATTTTCCGGTCTTTCTGGTTTTACAAACCGGTCGGGTCTTTGAGCATATTCAGGAAGAATTGGAGCAAACCGATGAAGATGAGCAGGAAGCACAAGAGGCCATAGAAGAGGGGATTCAGAAAGCAGAGAAAGAGGAAAAAATAGTGACCGATGAAATTGCCATGGCTTATAAAGATGGCGGCAAAATCTCTTAACTTTTTAAGAGAAAAGTGTAAGAGATTGCTTACATCAGTTTGCGCTTCTTGCGGATGGGCAATCATGAGCAATCCAGGTATTCTAGGTTTATCAGCACAGGGAGTCGAGAAAGGATATTCTCATAAGGAAGACGAAGCTGAATGAAAACATCATGGATATGATGCTGAAAGGGAAATCACAAAAAATAGAACCAATTATAATAGATGAAAGCACAACCTCATTAACCCGGGTTTTACAGGATGTAGAACCCGGGTTAAATTATTTTCAGAGTGAATTTTTTTAAATATTTAATTGATTATTAAAGATAATTTTAGGCTTAAAGCTATATTTTTACAGTGCAGAATGGAAAATGTTATTGCCAGTGATGACTCAGTGAATGGATCAGAAATACTTCAGCTCTATCGTGCCAATCCATGGTCTGGTCACTGCACGTATAAATGGTCAGCTGGTCGGACTGGCGAATGCGATTTCAGATGGCTTTCTGGGGGTGTATTTCCCACACTTATTGATTGATCCGGACTGGCAACGACAAGGCATTGGTCGGCGGATCATGTAAAATATGTGGTAATGTTATTCAGGATTTCATCAGCAGATTTTAGTGGCCGATCAGCAGACAATAGGATTTTATCAGGTCTTAGGCTTCATGCGTGCGGGACTAACGAAAGCTATGTAGATCTATCAAGGTACAGATCATCAACAGGATTTTAAACTATAGGAGCTGTAGCGATTTAAAGTCTAGGATCAAACAGATTTAGTAAATTTCCTTATAACCTTCAGGGCGAGTTTTAAAACGGCGGTGGAACCACATATATTGGGTCGGTGCGATGCGTAGCTGCTGTTCAATTATCAGATTCACGCGAGTAGCATCCTCGACTTCATTCTCACTAGGGAAATTCTCCAGTGCCGGTTCAATCAGTACATGGTAGCGTGGATTTTTGATATCGCCATGACGATAGAAATATAAAGGAATCGCAGCAGCTTTGGTCATTTTCAGTAAACGACGGTGCGCGGTGACGGTTGCCGCCGGTACACCAAAGAAAGGTGCCATCACCCCTTGTTTTAAACCATAATCCTGATCCGGACTGTACCAGATTGCATGGCCTTTTTTCAGATTACGTACCAGACCGCGCATATCATCATGATCAATTTGATGGGCATAAATCGTGGCGCGACAACGGTAAATCAGCATGTCCAAAAGTGGATTATTCTGTGGGCGATACACCACATCCGGTTCAAAATATTGTGCACACAGATATCCACCAGCATCCAGTAAGGTCGAATGCGTGCCTAGTAACAGCATACCCCGGCCTTCGGCTTGAGCATTCTGAATATGTTCCAGTCCTTCAATACTGACGCGATCCTGAAACCATTTCGGACTGTACCAGGCATTTAAGGTTTCAAAAACCCCCAGCATTTGATCGATAAAAACCTGACGCGCATTGTCCTGTATTTGCTCGGCAGACCATTCAGGAAAACAGACTTCCAGATTGCGCAGTGTGGTGTCGCGACGTGAGGGCAGATACTTAAAAGACAGATGGCCCAGCAGATAGGCCAGACGATACTGAATGGCCCATGGTAAAATCGCCAAAATCATCAGGAAAATAATACCCAGCCAATTGCCCCAGTATCGAGGTAACAGGAATGACCATTGAAATTCGCCGGGTTGATATGCAGGCTGGGTACTCATAGAACAATATAGGGCTAAAAGATTAAGTGCAGTCTAACAGAGAAGATTCTTGAAATAAAAAAAAGCATCTGTACGAATACAGATGCTTGAGCAAATACTCGTGGAATATTTAGCCGTTGCTAAGGTTATCCAGCTCTTCCCAACGTTCTAATTTTTCCAGTAACAGTTCATCAATTTCTGATAAACGCTGAGACAGTTGCATGGCTTTATCGGAATCACTGACAAATAAAGAGCCATCAGCCAGTTGTGTATTGATCTCAGCTTGCTCTTTTTCCAGCGCTTCCATTTCAGCCGGAAGTTGCTCGAGCGCGCGTTGATCTTTGTAGCTGAGTTTGACTTTTTTGGCAGCAACGGGTGCGGCTTCAGCTTTGGCCATGGCTTTTTTCACGGCACTTTTTTGATCGACCACGGTTTGATCCGGACGCTGTTCAAGATAATCCTGATAACCACCGACATATTCGTCGATATTGCCTTTACCATCAAAGACCCAAGTGGAGGTCACCACGTTGTCCATAAAGGCACGGTCATGCGAGATCAATAACAAGGTGCCTTTGTAGCCACCGAGCATTTCTTCCAGTAACTCTAGGGTCACCATATCCAGATCGTTGGTTGGTTCATCCATCACAATCAGATTCGATGGTTTCAGCAACAGTTTCGCCAGCAAGATACGGTTGCGTTCACCACCAGACAACGCTTTGACTGGGGTACGTGCACGTTCTGGCGAGAACAGGAAGTCTTGTAAATAGCTATAGATATGACGACGGTTACCATTCACATCCACGTGGTCAGAGCCTTCAGAAACGTTATCTTTGACCGACTTTTCCAGATCCAGTGCATTACGCAGTTGGTCGAAATAGGCTACTTCCAGCTGTGTACCGGTTTTCACCGTGCCGCCATGCTCAAGCTCGCCCAGAATGGCTTTAATCAGTGTGGTTTTACCGACACCGTTATCACCGACCAGACCGATACGGTCACCGCGTAAAACCAGTGCCGAGAAGTTGTTAATGATCGGTGCATTGTCACCGAATTTCACACTCAGGTTCTCAATCTCAAAGACCAGTTTGCCGGAACGGTTGGCATCCTGAGTCGCCATCGCCACTTTACCTTGTTGCGAACGGCGCGCTTTGGATTCTTCACGCAGTGCTTTTAGAGCGCGAACACGACCTTCGTTACGGGTACGGCGTGCTTTGATGCCCTGACGGATCCAGACTTCTTCTTCCGCCAGCTTTTTATCAAACAGCGCATTCTGCTTTTCTTCAGCTTCCATTTGCATGGCTTTGAGTTCTAAGTAACGTGAATAGTTACCTTCATAACTGCGCAATTGACCACGATCCAGTTCCACAATACGGGTGGCGATGCTATCGACAAAGGCACGGTCATGCGAAATGAATAACAGAGTTAAATTGTTTTGATCGAGCAGGAATTTTTCCAGCCACTCGATACTTTCAACATCTAAATGGTTGGTCGGTTCATCGAGTAATAAGACATCTGGCTGAGTCAGCAAGGCACGTGCCAATAGGACACGACGCTTACGACCACCGGACAAATCGGCAAGATCTGCATCTGGGTCCAGCCCCATTTTGCTTAAAATCGAATTGACCTTGGTTTCCAGCGCCCAGCCATCGAGCTGGTCCATTTTGTGTTGCAGATTGCCCATGCGGTCACAAGCGTCCATATCGCCGAGTACACAGGCTTCACTGGCTGCATGGTAGGCACGCAAAACTTCCGACGCTTCACCGGCACCATCGGCCACGATGTCAGCAACTTTGCCGGAATCCATCGGTACATCTTGGGCCAGCATCGAAATCGTGATGCCATTTTGTAATGAAACTTCGCCGCTATCCGGCAGTAAACTTCCTTCAATCAGCTTAAGTAAGGTAGACTTACCCTCACCATTACGGCCAATCAAACACACTCGTTCGCCGCGCTCCAAGTTAAAATTCGCGCCGTTGAGCAGGGCGGGTCCACCAAACGCAAGTTGGACATCCCTAAGGGTAATATAGGCCATAATGTTTCCTGAAATCCCCAATGAGGACTTTAAATGACTAAACAACAAAATCTAAATGATCAGGCGTCATTTTCCGCACCCATTGAAGATTTGCAAGTGCGAATTGCATTTTTAGACGATTTAGTTGAACAGTTGAATGATCAGGTGGCTAAACAGACTCTGGAAATTGCCGATCTGAAAAAGCAAATGAGCCTGTTATATCAACGTGTTGAGTCCTCAGACCGTTCTGAAGGAATTGCGGATTTTGATCCGGTTGCTGATCGTCCGCCACATTATTAATTTGCAAGCAATCATTTAATAAAACCCTTATATGCGATAAGGGTTTTTTTATTACAGCTGCTATTTCACCGATGATTCGATTCATTTAATCAGCTCTCAGCCTGGAATCTAGCGATTTCTGACCTGCTTGCAGCAAGATCAAATATGTAATCTTCCACTCGGTTGGAATCTGGTAAATCCGCTGCAACCCGAATATTCACCATGAAATTATTTGACCTTTCACTCACTTCCTACTCTAATACTGGCTTTCAGGTACATTTCAGAAGCTTGTCCCATGCATCCAAAAGTTGTTCTACTCGACCTCGAAAATAATTTTCCGACGGCCAAGTTACTGCGTGAAATTGTGACGCATTATTCCAGCCTGTATCTGTTAAATTGTGCCGGAACATTTGAATTTTCATTAGAAGATTTAACCGAGCTGGCCGGCTGGATTGCGAGTGGACAGATCATCATTCTGGATACACCTGAATCGCCCCAGAAAGAATATGAATATGCGGTCATTGTCGGTCAGCTGATGGCGTTGTTGGAGCCGGAAACCGAAGTCGAGTTGATCTCGGCGATGGACAGCAGCGAGATGTTGCAGCAGATGCTGCAAGCCTCTGATATTAAATGTAGCCTGATTCAGATTCAGCCCGATGAAGTCTCTATTCCAGCAGAGCATGTTAAAAATTACCTGCCTAGTCTGGAGGCGATCCGCAACAAACCGGCCTTGCAACTGGTGAAAAAGTACTGTGATGCTCTAGGGAAAATGAGTGGTAAGCCAAATACCTTGGAAACCTTAAAAAATTCAGTTGCCAATATTCTGCACGTCATGCCCGTGAAGGCCCAGCATGTGGTCGGCATGCTGATTAACCTGAAAATTGTCAAACGCTATGATGAGCAGATCAGCTTCCGTAAAAAAGTCCTGAAACAGTGGCTACAGCTCAATCTGGATGAACAAGATCCGCTTGAAAATCCAAAACTGGATCAGGTCATGTCCCGGCTCAAAGTTGATGATGCTCCAGTTGAAGCATTGCAAACTCCAATTCAGTCAGCCCAGCAAGACCTGTTTAAAAACTTTAACCGGATTGATCCAGTGCAACTGGAAGTCGCACGTAAACTGCGCGAACTTCAGGGCGACAAACCCAAAGATATTTATGAATTACGTGATTTGCTAGAGCAGCTCTTTCCTCAATCGGATATCCGTCTGCTGCTGAAAGAACTGATTGAGAAGGGTTATATTTACTGGAATGGTCACGAAGTTTTATATAGTCATGAAATGTTCTTGAATTAATTTTATCGTGCAAACTTGCGTTTTATATTGTGCTTATGCAACTCTAATAATAGAACATAAAGGTTGAACTATGGAAAACACTGGAATTTGGGTAGCGGTGATCATCATCATTTTTGTCATGGGGTCAATTTTTGGCTTACGTGTCAGCCCAAGAGAAAAAGCGCTTGGCATCATGCGTGACAAAGCCCGCAAAATGGGTCTGCATCCACGTTTGGTGGTTGCACCCGACTGGACCAAAATTCCAAAGGCCACTGAAAGTCGTGCCAGTATGGTTGCGTACTACAGCGTACTCATGCCAGATGCGCGTTTACCCTTGATGCGTGCCCGTGTTGTCGATAATAAACTCGAAATTGTGCAGGGTGATGAGAAATTTAAAGATTTTCCCATTGCATTAAAAGGCATTTATGCTATTGATATGCAGGCCAACTGTGTCGGATTGTATTGGGATGAACATGCTGATTTAAGAGCAGCCCAACTCGACGATATCAAAGCACTATTACACGCTTTGGCTGAACTTTAATTTAGAAATAAACAGGATTAACGGTTAATTATGGCGAACGCTCCTCGGTCCACATCAAAAAGCAGCACAGCAAAGTCTCCCGACGCTGGAAGTAAGCGTGCCTTAGTGATTGTGGAGTCGCCTGCAAAAGCGAAAACAATCAATAAGTACCTTGGTCCAAACTACATCGTAAAATCATCAGTCGGTCATGTCCGTGACTTGCCAACAGGCGGCTCTGCCAAATCGACAGAGAAAAAGCCGGCGACACGCACCAAACTGACAGATGAACAGAAAGCTGAAAAATCACAGAATGCGTTGATTAACCGCATGGGTGTCGATCCGGAACATGACTGGAAAGCCAAATACGAAGTGCTTCCTGGCAAAGAACATGTGGTTGCCGAACTGAAAAAACTGGCAGCGCAAGTCGATGAAGTCTATCTGGCAACGGATATGGACAGAGAAGGGGAAGCGATTGCCTGGCATTTAAAAGAAGTGATTGGCGGCGATGAGTCACGTTATCAACGTGTGGTCTTCAACGAAATTACCAAAAATGCCATTCAGGAAGCCTTTAAGCATCCTTCACGTCTGGACACCAATAAAGTCAATGCCCAGCAGGCACGCCGTTTCCTGGACCGCGTGGTCGGCTTCATGATTTCACCACTCTTGTGGGAAAAGATTGCCCGTGGCCTGTCAGCCGGTCGTGTACAGTCGGTTGCGGTGAAACTGGTGGTTGAACGCGAACGTGAAATTCGGGCCTTTATTCCTGAAGAATACTGGCAGGTGTTTGCCGATACCAAATCGAAAAAAGATGACATCCGTCTGGAAGCAGTCAAGCAAAATGGCAAGACTTTAAAGCTTCGTAATAAAGACGAAACGGATGCACTGTTAAACCTGATTAAAGATGCGGATTATACCGTTTCTGCCCGTGAAGATAAGCCAACCAAGGTCAATCCAAGCGCGCCCTATATCACATCGACGCTGCAACAGGCGGCCAGTACCCGTCTCGGTTTTTCTGTGAAGAAAACCATGATGCTGGCACAGCGCCTGTATGAAGCCGGTTTCATTACCTATATGCGTACCGACTCGACCTTCCTGAGTGATGATGCGGTAAGCATGGTCCGTGGCCATATCGAATCAGAATTTGGTGAGAAGTACCTGCCGGCCAAACCAAACCGCTATGGCAATAAAGCCGGCGCGCAAGAAGCGCATGAGGCAATCCGTCCATCTACTGTGGGCCTCAAAGGTGACAGTCTGGTCGGTGTGGAGCGTGATGCACAGCGTCTCTATGACTTGATCTGGCGCCAGTTTGTGGCCTGTCAGATGACACCGGCTGAATACCTGTCTTCAACCATTTTAGTCAATGCCAATGGCGTAGAACTAAAAGCCAAAGGCCGGACGCTGGTCTTTGATGGTTTTACCCGGGTGCGTGGTGCCAACAAAGCGGATGACGATATTCTATTACCGGCAGTGAAAGTCGGTGAAGTGCTGAAACTTCAGAAGCTTGATCCATCTCAACATTTCACCAAGCCACCAGCTCGTTTTACTGAAGCCTCACTGGTCAAAGAACTCGAGAAAAAAGGCATTGGCCGTCCATCGACCTATGCTGCAATTATCTCGACCATTCAGGATCGTGGTTATGTGAAGCTCGATAACCGTCGTCTCTTTGCCGAGAAGATGGGTGAGATCGTCACCGACCGTCTGGATGAAAACTTCAATAACCTGATGAACTACGCCTTTACCGCAGATCTTGAAGGTCAGCTGGATAAGGTGGCAGATGGTGAACGTAATTGGAAAGAGCTGTTAGACAGCTTCTACGGCGATTTCAAGCAGCGTTTGACTACGGCACAAGGTGAGAACGGTATGCGCCGTAATCAGCCAGTGGAAGTGGATGCGGTACATTGTAAAGAATGTGAGCGCCCAATGCAGATTCGTACCGGAACCACAGGCGTTTTCCTGGGCTGTTCTGGTTATAACCTGCCACCGAAAGAACGTTGCAAGGGAACCTTGAACCTGACCCCAGTCGAGTCTTTGGCTGCACTGTCTGATGATGATGCGGCCGAAACCGCTGACCTGATGTCGAAGAAACGTTGTCCGGTGTGTGAAACGGCAATGGACAGCTATGTGATTGATGGCGGTCGTAAACTGCATGTTTGTGGCAATAACCCGGACTGTGATGGTTATGAACTCGAAGAAGGAGAGTTCAAGATCAAAGGTTATGATGGCCCAACCATTCCATGCGACAAATGTGATGGCGAAATGCAGCTTAAAACGGGTCGTTTTGGTCCATACTTCGCCTGCAACAGTTGTGACAATACCCGTAAAGTATTAAAGAGTGGTCAGCCGGCACCTCCGCGTGTCGATCCGATCAAGATGGAACATTTGCGCTCGACCAAGCACGATGACTTCTTTGTGCTGCGTGATGGTGCGGCCGGTTTATTTTTGGCTGCCAGCAAGTTCCCGAAAGTGCGTGAAACACGGGCACCGAAAGTTGCCGAGATTCGCTCTGTGGCTGAACAGCTAGATCCGAAATATCAGTTTATCTTGCAAGCGCCTGATGCAGATCCGGAAGGTAACCCGACTTTGGTGAAATTCAGTCGCAAGAACCAATCGCAATATATTGGCTCTGAAAATGCGGAAGGCAAGCAAACCAAATGGTCTCTGATTTACCAGGATGGAAAATGGGTTGAAGCCTAAATAAAGTTTAAACTTGAAAAAATGCTGACGAAAGTCGGCATTTTTTATTTATGATGTGTCGATATTTTAAAAAAAATAAATAAGGTTGCTTGGGGATATGTGGAAAAAGATTCGGATTCTGATTTTATTAAGTATTTTATTGATCGTTGCAGTCAATGCCTATCGTGATCAAAATCAGAACTGGTCAAAGCCGGTCATGGTTCTGTTGCATCCGATTAATGCAGATGGATTACCGACCACACAGCAATACATCCAGCAACTGTCAGTTCAGGATCTAGAAACGGCAAGAGACTTTCTACAAAAATCAGCACAGCAATATCGTAATCAACCCACTTATTTTTATTTTAATTTGGGTCGTGAGCTTAAAGTTTTACCGCCTAAAGTCCCTGAGCAGGCCTCAATTTTCGATACTGTTGTATGGAGTTTAAAGTTTCGATTTTATGCCTGGAAACAGCAACAAAGTTCGGACCCTTCTGCCAGTCTGACCCTGTTTTTAAATTATTATGATCCGGCACAAACCCGGCAATTAAAGCATTCAACTGCCTTGCAAAAAGGCCGGATTGGTTCGGTCAACCTGTTTGCCTCTCAAAAGCAGTCTGAACAAAATAAAATTGTTTTGGTACATGAGTTACTGCATGCCTTTGGTGCCAGTGATAAATATGATCTGGCCACAGGTCAGCCGATTTATCCAATAGGTTATGCATTTCCAGATCAGCAACCTGTGTTCCCACAAGCCAAGGCAGAACTGATGGCAGGACATATCCCGCTGTCCGAAACCACGAGTAAAATGCCGGGATCTCTGGATCAGACCCTGATTAATGAGATCACAGCAATTGAGTTGGGCTGGAAATAAAGACTTGTAGATTCTCTTGGATTTATCCAGAATCTAGACTTTATTGATAGATAAAAATAACCATATGCCGCTTACTTTTGTTCTTGCTCCAGATTCCTTTAAAGAAAGTATGCGTGCTGAACAAGCCTGTCAGGCCATGCAGCGTGGCATTCAAAACGTGTTGCCTGATGCTTTGTGCATTCATGTTCCTATGGCGGATGGAGGGGAAGGCACTGTCGATACGCTGATCTCAAGTTCAAAAGGACAGCGCATTCCCTGTGAAGTGACCGGGCCATTGCCTGATCAGCGCATCCAGACGTATTTTGGCGTAATTGATGCAGGAAAAACCGCAATCATTGAAATGGCCAAAGCCAATGGCATAGATCTGCTGGAAGCTGCAAAGCGTAATCCTCTGCTGACCTCAACCTGTGGCACAGGAGAAATGATCAAGTCTGCGCTCGATTTAGAGGCCAGTAAAATCATCATTGGCTTGGGTGGCAGTGTGACGAACGATGCCGGTGCGGGAATGGCACAGGCTTTAGGCGCTCGGTTTTTAGATGCCCAAGGATTAGAAATACAGGCTTGCGGTGGAAACCTAGATCAAATCATAGCAATTGATTTATCCGAACTGGATTCACGGCTGGCGGATATTGAAATTATCATTGCATCGGATGTGAATAATCCGCTGTGTGGACCCAATGGTGCTTCAGCGATCTTTGGCCCACAAAAAGGTGCGACACCGGAAATGGTCAAGCAACTGGATCAAAACCTCAGTCATTTTGCCGATCTGGTTGCTCGGCACATTGGACGTGATCATCGTCATGTTGCAGGTGCGGGTGCGGCAGGTGGACTCGGTTTTGGCTTAATGGCATTCACAGCTGCTTCTATTCGATCAGGTGTGGAACTCATCATTCAGCAGACAGATTTAGCCAATAAAATAGCTCAAGCCGATTATGTTCTGACCGGTGAAGGCAAGCTTGATCATCAAACTAAGTTAGGAAAAACACCATTTGGCGTGGCACAAGTAGCGCAAAAATTCAATAAACCGGTGCTTGCATTTGCTGGACTGGTGGGCGATGGGATTGAGTCACTATATGAGTCTGGATTTAGTCAGATTATCGGGATTAATCCACCAGATTGTAGCCGGGAAGAAGCCTTAAAAAATGCGGAAGTGAATCTGGAAAAAGCAGTGTCCAAAACAATTAAAAATATTGAGGAACAGCGTATTTAGTTTTCTTTTACAAGATCGTCATTGCTGCACAAGCTTTACGTAATGGCAGATAATAACGCATAAGCAGATCTTGCTTTTCATGGATGAGAAGCACTGCTTCGCAAGGTAACAGAAATCCTTTGCTGGATTGAGGGTATGTTCCTATATCTCAATCCAGCAGACGGCATCTATGCTGTCGACCCTATAGCAAACAAATCAAGAGATAAAATTTGCTGCTGTTTCAGGGCGGATGAAAAGCCATAATTATAAGAGCGATCTGCTAAACTACAGCCATCCACAAAACGATGAGTGAAAATGAGTTTAGCCAACCTGATTGATGAATTAAATCCCCAACAAAAGCAAGCAGCGACCACAGAAACAAAACATAGTCTGGTGCTGGCCGGGGCAGGTTGTGGCAAAACCAAGACCATCGTGGCACGTGCAGCTTACCTGATTGAGCAGGGTGTACCCGCCAACCAGATTCAGATTCTGACCTTTACCCGCCGTGCAGCCAGTGAAATTGTAGCGCGGGTGGAATTAGCCTTGGGGGATCAAGCCAAAGGTTTGCGTGCCTCGACTTTTCATACTTTCTGTATGTATCTGTTGCGCCGTATTCCGAAGGCCTTTGGTCTGGAACAGTTCTCGATTATTGATCGTGATGATCAGTTGATGATGTTCCGTCTGATTCGTGGCCGTGATGACAAGAAAAATCCCAATCATTTGCCCAAGCCACAAGAACTCTGCGATTTATATTCCTTTGCACGTAATACTCGGCAGAAGCTCAGTCTGGCACTGGAAAAGCAGATGCCGGAATATTTGGCGCTGAAAGATCAAATTGCCGAGATTATGAAAGAGTACGAAGCACGTAAGCAGGCACGCAGCTTTCTGGATTATGACGATATTCTGGCGGTGGTGGCGACAGCTTTGGCACAATCAGAAGGCTTGGTCGATTATGTGGCTTCAATCTGTCGACATATGCTGGTCGATGAAATGCAGGATACCAATCCGCTGCAATGGGCTTTGCTGGAGCCGCTGAAAGACCGGATCAGCCTGTTTTGTGTCGGCGATGATGCCCAGTCGATTTATGGTTTCCGTGGCGCAGACTTTGAAAATATTCATCATTTCAAAGAACGGGTACCAGATGCGCAAATTTTTAAACTGGAAAAAAACTACCGCTCGACCCAGGAAATTCTGGATCTGTCCAACTGGCTGCTGGATCAGTCTGAAATCAAATATGACAAACGTCTGGAAGCTTATCGTGGCGAGGGCCTAAAGCCGCGCATGCATATATTTCCGAATGAGTTTGATGAAGCCAAATGGATCGCAATTGATATTAAAGAGCGTCATTATTTACAGGGCAGCAAATGGGGCGAACATATGGTACTGGTGCGTTCCAGTTTTGCCGCGCGGCATATTGAAGCGGCCTGTATCGCGGCCAATGTACCGTATCGATTTATTGGCGGTATGAAGCTGCTGGAAACGGCACATGTCAAAGATTTGCTCAGCATGCTGCGTGTGGTCGCCAATCCGCTGGATGATATCGCCTGGATGCGTTTCTTGACCCTGTGGAATGGTGTCGGTGATGTCGGTGCAAGCAAGCTGGCGCAACACATTTTGCTGGAACCTGAAATCGATAAAATCTCCGATAAACTGGAGAAATTTGGCAAGATACCTCTAAATGCGATTCTGATCATGAAGCAGATGAGCGTGCTGAAAGGCGAAGTGCAGGCTTGTGTCAGTCTTGCGATTCAGGCAATTGAAACACAACTGGCAGAGAACTATAAAAAAGACTGGCCACGTCGTCAGGGTGATTTTGAACTGGTGAAACAACTGGCCTCCAAGCATTCACAACTAAGTGAATTTTTAGAGGAATATGTGCTCGATCCAGTGTCGATTTCGGAAATTGAACGCCAGTCCGATCATGATGTGGTGACCCTGATTACCATTCATTCAGCAAAAGGCACCGAACAGAATGTCTGTTATGTGGCCAATGTCACGCCGGGAAATTATCCGCATGCACGCGCCCAAGGCGACTTTGATGATGTTGAAGAAGAACGTCGTGTGCTGTATGTGGCGCTGACCCGAGCCAAAAATGAATTGATTCTAACCAAACAAAATCTGAATCACTGGGCGCGGGAAACGGTCGATGCGCAGGGACGTAAAGTCGCAAGTTATTTCTTGAATGATCTCACCCGGCATTTATGCACCACGGAAACCCATTACAAAACCCGGCAGCAGACCGTGAAAAGTGCCTTAATTGAACGTCAATCGATTAATTTAGATTTTGGCATTGATCTCGATTAAACTATAGCAAAGTTGTTGCATACAAAAAGTAGAGTAGGCGCGTGCTTTTTGATATTTTTTGCCTATCTTCTTAAGGTTATCAGATGAAAATTTTAGTTCGTAATTTAGAACGTACGGTCACAGAAGCCGAGTTGCTGAAGTTGTTCCAGGAATATGGCACAGTGAATACTTGTACTTTGGTGCTCGATGCGGCAACCGGGAAATCAAAAGGTTTTGCCTTTGTAGAAATGCCGCATGCACGTGAAGCCATCAAAGCCATTAAAGGCCTGAATACTTTGCGCTTGCACGGACATGGAATCCGGGTAAAACAAGCAGAAGATAAGCCCGAGGCTTAAACTGGAAAAGGAGCACTTGATATGCTCCTTTTTTATGGCTGAAATTTAACCTTGTTGTGCTCATGGTTGTACTCGTGCAGGCAGTTAGATTTTCTGGATTTCAGTACTGGATGGATTCAGTTTAAACATGTTTTGATTGCGAAATGAAAGCGAACCTTTTACTTTATAAAAGCCAAAATTTGTTTAAAACCTTAGGAAATATCAATGACCCGTGTTGCTCGCTATCATGCGGACCGTACCAATCAAAAACTGTATTTTGCCCGTCTTGCCTGCCAGCAGGCAGAGCAAACCCAGCATGTGCAACAGGCTCAGGCACAACGTGAGGCGACTGTATTTCATTTACATGGCGCTTTATTGGCATTTTTGCAGGAACTGGTGCGTTACTATCGCCTGAATGATGCCAATCCGACGCTGAAATCGATCGAAGAACTAATGGCAGCCAAAGGCCAGATTTCACCCGAAGTAGCCGTATTACAACACTTATCCAAGAGCGGTTTCATTGCTGAACTGAAACGTGCCTATCATCTGTGCCAGTATGCGCCTGAACCGAGTACACCGGAACCCGAAGACGAAACCTCCTCAAATCTCATCATTAAAGTCACACAGTCTCCACAAGCATGGTTACCTGATCCTGCTATATTAAGAGAATGGCATCGTGACTTAACACAACTCATCGATGGTTTTCGCAATGAGATGATTGAATTTTAATCGGATCGACCGTACTTGAAATTAGAATTTTTAACCCTATATCAATTACTCTAATGATGCAAAGTGCACCCGGCTCTTTGCCACCATGTTGAACATGGAGGATATATGTCTATAGAACAGTTGAAAGACTTATTTGGTAATCAAGACGCGATTTTAGAACTCGTTCAACTTGAAGGTGGTGCCTTGGCTTTACGCAATGCAGGTTCGCATAAACAGCCTTTGGTCATGATTCAGTTTAATGACGAGGTGAAGGCTCTACTCGGAGAGCAGACGCCTGTAATTGCGCAACAGATGATTCAGGCGGCCCTGTATGGCTTGCTGGAACAGCAGGTCAATGAATGGCAGGCAGAAGTCGTAGATGAAGAGCCGAAGTATATGAGTTAAGATTACAATGTATTCAAAAGCACACTATCGGTGTGCTTTTTGATTTTAAAGGGTTGGGGAATAAGTTAGATTTTAAGTACGAGCTCAAGGTGAATTTCAAGAAATGAAAACCCCGTTTCTGTGATTTTACTCCTGATGATTTGAATTCAGCTTATACAAAAAATCTTGTGATTATGCATAAAAAAAGTTGCCACATTGGGCAACTTTTTTTATGCAAAGAGATTAATGAGAAGGGGGATGCTGATGCGCAATCTCGATCTGGTTCAAAATATGATTACTCATATTCTTCGCCATTTCTTCTTTGGCATAATACACCGCGCCGATATTATCACGACGGATCGCTTCAGCTTCTTCCTTGCTTTCGGCACAGACCAATACCTGAATTTTCGGATTCAAGGTCTTGGCAATATCTACAATTTTATGAATATCGATGATATCCATAGGGGAAATGACCAGTAAGCGCGCATGTTGAATATGCGCCTGGATCAAAACACCGGCTTCAGTCGCAGCGCCTGAAACCGCGGCAATGCCTTTTTCACGCAGATTTTCGACAATATCGCGGTTTTCTTCTGCAATAACCACCTTGATATTTTCTTCCATTAATGAGCGGGTAATACGACGCCCCACTTCACCATGACCAATCAGCACCACCTGATCACGCAAGTAATCCTGTGAAACTTCATCGGGTAACATCGCCAAGGGATCACCACTGCGTTCCAGTAAACGTGCCAGGGTCGAGCGTTCCCGAATCCATTTTTGTACCGGTTCAATCGCGGAGAAGATAAAGGAGTTGAGAGTGATCGAGATCAATGCGCCCGCCAGAATCAGGTTTTGACCTTCTAGTGAAAGCAGATTCAGTGACACCCCAAGTGCTGCCAAAATAAATGAAAATTCACCAATCTGTGCCAGCGAAGCGCCAACAGTCAACGCGGTATTGATTGGATAGCGGAAGAACAATACCAGTGCCATTGCCGCCAGAGTTTTACCAATCAGAATAATGCCGACGACTGTCAGCACATGGAGTGGCTGTTCCAGTAAAATACGCGGATCAAACAGCATTCCGACAGAAACAAAGAATAAGATTGAGAAGATTTCACGCAGCGGCAAGGTTTCTTGTTCCGCGCGATGACTGAAATCTGACTCTTTCACCACCATCCCGGCAAAGAAAGCCCCCAGCGCCATAGATACCCCAAAAACCTTATAGGCCCCAAAGGCAATCGAGATGGCCGCAGCGACTACAGTCAGGGTAAACAGCTCACGAGAACCCAGACGTGCCACGACTTGGATGATCATCGGCACCAGACGTTTACCAATAATCAGCATAAAGGCAATAAAGCCTGCGACTTTCAGCAGGGTAATGCCTAAAGTGGCCCAGATATTGTCATCACTCGCACCTTCAAGTGCTTGTCCGCCTAGAAGTAAGGCAGTGGCCGGCAATAACACCAAGGCCAAGACCATGACCAGATCTTCGACCAAAAGCCAACCGACGGCAATCCGGCCATTAATTGAATCGAGCAGACCACGATCACCGAGTGCTTTGAGTAGAACCACCGTACTGGCACAGGACAGGCTTAAACCGAATACGAGCGCAGAGCCAAAGCTCCAGCCCCATAACATCGAGACTCCCACTCCGAGCAGAGTGGCGACTGCAATTTGCAAAATCGCACCGGGCAATGCAATCCGCCGCACCTGCATCAGATCACTTAGCGAGAAATGCATCCCGACCCCGAACATCAGGAACATGACACCTAATTCTGCCAGCTGATTGGCCAGATGAATGTCGCCGACCACACCGGGTGTATTGGGACTAATCAGAATGCCGGCCACCAGATAGCCGATAAGTGGGGGGAGGCGCAGACGTGCAGCGATATAGCCAAAAACCAGGGCTAAGCCAAAACCAACAGCCAATAATATAATGAGTTCTACGTCATGTGGCACTAAATACTCCTTTAGTTAGGTTTGCTGGGAAATAAGCACAAAAAGTGCCAAAACATGTAGAAAGTTTATCAAGTGGGGTAAAAAAAATGCAAAAAAAAACGACCTGAAAGGGTCGTTTTTTTTAAAAAGCCAAAATTATTTGATTTTAGCTTCTTTGAAGATTACGTGTTGACGGATTTTTGGATCAAATTTTTTGATTTCCATTTTTTCCGGCATAGTACGTTTGTTCTTAGTCGTGGTATAGAAATAACCTGTACCAGCTGAAGAAACTAAGCGAATTTTATCACGCATGGTTCAGACTCCTTAGATCTTTTGACCTTGAGCACGTAGGTCAGCAACAACCTTTTCAATGCCCAATTTGTCGATAATACGCATACCTTTAGTGGTTAAACGAAGACGTACAAAACGTTTTTCGCTTTCTAACCAGAAACGGTGGTGGTGCAGGTTCGGCTCGAACCGGCGTTTAGTTTTGTTGTTGGCGTGTGAGACGTTGTTACCAACGACTGGACGCTTGCCGGTAACTTGGCAAACCTTAGACATGGTGTAACTCCATTGATTTAGCCAACAGCAAATCTGTATGGCCAGTCAAAAATAAACGGATTGAAATCATTCAAGGGGCGTTTTATATCAAAAATGCGCTTAAAAGACAAGCGATTTTCGTCAAAACGCAGCACGAGCTATATCGATAGCTCATGCCTTGATCATTTAACGGAGAAGTGTCTTCGAAATCAGCTTGTGAATCGGTTTATTGAACGGCGGCAGAATGTATTTCAAGCTATACAGCTTTGGATTCGACATTACCGAGCGTTCATGCGACAAACTGAAGAAGCCTTCTGGACCGTGATATTTCCCCATACCTGATGCACCGACACCCCCAAATGGTAGATCGTCTTGTGCAACATGGGTTAATACCGTATTTTGCCCGAAATGCCCTGAATGGGTACGCTGTGCGACATAATCAGCACGCGCTTGATCAAAGTCGAAGTAGTATAAAGCAAGTGGGCGTGGACGGCTATTAATAAAGTCGATAACTTCATCAATTTGATCATATTCCATGATTGGCAGCAGTGGACCAAAGATTTCATGCTGCATGATCTGCATGCTTGGTGTGACATTGGTCACAATGGTGGGGGAAATTTTACGCAGATCAGCGGAATTTTCATGGCGCGGATTGATTTCAATAACATGAGCACCCTGTTCACGCGCATCATCCAGATAGCCTTGCAGACGGTTGTACTGTTTGTCATTCACAATCGAGGTGTAATCCTGATTATGAGTGATATCCGGATACATTCTTTCTACGCAGGCTTTAAAATGATCAATAAATTCTGCCGTCTTGCCACGAGGCAGGAACATATAGTCCGGTGCGACACAGGTTTGACCGGCATTCCAGAGTTTGCCCACCGCAATCCGCTGCGCGACATCACGCAGATCAATCGATGGATGCACCAGCACTGGCGATTTACCTCCCAGTTCCAGAATCACCGGAACCAGATTTTCTGCTGCGGCTGCCATCACGGTTTTACCCACAGCAGTCGAGCCGGTAAAAATCATTTTGTCGAAGGCTAGACGACAGAAAGCATCTGAGATCACACCGCCACCATTGACCACTGCGACCAGCTCTTTTGGAAAGGCTTCTGCCAAGGCTTTTTCAAGCACTTCACCAAACGCAGCCGATGCACTAGAAATCTTGATCATGGCGTGGTTGCCGGCAGCCAATGCACAAATGAGCGGGCCAACGGACAGCAACAGCGGATAGTTCCACGGTGCAATAATCCCAATCACGCCCAAAGGCTGATATTGCACCCAAGCTTTGGCCGGTTGATGAATAATGCCGACATGACGCTTGGAGGGTTTCATCCATCGGGTCAAGTTTTTGCTATAATATTTGATATGTTCCAGACAGGTGAGCAGTTCACCGATTTTGGTTTCCCCAATCGAGCGGTTACCATAATCTTGATTAATTGCCTCTGCAAATTGATCTTGATACTTAACTAAGATACGCTTAAGTCGAGCTAAACGATCGATGCGTTCCTTTGCCGTCGGCAAAGGATAGTTTAAGTAAGCATGTTTTTGTTGTGCCAAAAGCTCATTTAAGTATTGGCCATCAAAAAAATGTGGTGTCATTGATATTGTTTTTGTGTGACTGTTCATGCCGCACTACCATTATTCAAAAATCGATTAATTAATTTTTAGAGCAAATACTCTAATTAGTCAAGTGACTTTGTGTGTTAGCCTGCTAATGCACGAACTGAATGGTTATTTTAGGATGTCCCAAACCAAAACCTTAAAAACTAAAGAGCGTATCTTGCAGCTCAGTTTGCAGCTGTTCAATGAGCGTGGCGAACGCTCTGTGACCACCAATCATATTGCGGCTGAACTCGGGATGAGCCCTGGTAACCTGTATTATCATTTCCGTAATAAGAATGAAATTATTAAAGAACTGATGGAGGAGTACCAGCAGCAAACTCTGGAAATGCTGGCGCTGCCGGATGATCGTGCTCTGGATGCCAATGACAAGATTCATTATTTTCAGGTACTGAGCAGTCAGCTGTGGGCTTATCGTTTCCTGCATCGCGATGTCTATCATCTGGTCGAAAATAACGAAGATTTCCGCAAGATGTATCCACGCTTTGCCGGCGAGGTGATGCAGCAAGGTCAGAAAATCTATAAGGCTTTTGTGAATGCTGGCTTGATGGACATGACCGATTCAGAAATTGAAGCACTGATCATTAACCTGTGGATTGTACTGACCAACTGGACCAACTTCCTATATATGTCAGGTCATCTGACCGATTCCAATACGCTGGAAGAAAAATGGGTCTGGCAGGCACTCCGTCAAATGGTGTTCCTGGAAGGGGCCTATTTACGCGGTGAAAGCCGTCAAACTTATGAAGGTTTGCTAAATAGCCTGGGTTCTTCGGAACTTTTTGCCAGCCTGTCATCTGCAAAAAACACAGAAGTCGAGTCGACTATTCAGAATATCTCGGAAACGCGCTAGAATACTCGGCTTATTTTAAATTTAACTGATTAGTGACTTAAACCAACATGAATATGACGACTGCTAACACCGCACGTTTATTGATTACTTGTGAAGACAAGCCGGGCATCGTGCAGGCTGTTTCGAGCTTCTTGTATCATCAAGGTGCCAATATTACTGCGCTTGACCAATATGCGACAGCAGCGCAGGGCGGCCGTTACTTCATGCGCGTTGAATTTGAACTGGATCATCTGCAAAGCCGTAAAGAAAGCATTACCCAGACTTTTGCGGTAAATGTCGCAGAGCGTTATGGCATGCAATGGCGTCTGGCTCTGGTCAGCGATGTGAAGAAAGTCGGTATTTTGGTGTCTAAGGTCGATCATGCCTTGCTTGAGCTGTTATGGCGTCATGCCCGTGGTGGTTTGCCATGTGAAATTACCAAGGTGGTATCGAATCACGAGACTTTACGCGAAGCGGTTGAAAACTTTGGCATTCCATTTGAAGTGGTGCCGGTGACCAAAGACAACAAGCCTGAAGCCTATGCAGAAATTGACCAGTTAATGCAGGGCAATGACCTGTTGGTATTGGCGCGCTATATGCAGATTCTAGATGAAGAATTTGTAAGCAAGTGGGAAATGAAAGTGATCAATATTCACCATTCATTCCTGCCCGCATTTGTCGGTGCAAATCCGTATAAACAGGCGCATGAAAAAGGTGTCAAGCTGATCGGTGCGACTGCACACTATGTCACTGCCGATCTGGATCAGGGCCCGATCATCGAGCAGGACGTAGAACGTGTCAATCATGACTTTACCGTTGAACAGTTACGTGAACTCGGTCAGGACGTAGAACGTAATGTACTGGCACGTGCAGTGAAATGGCATCTGGAAGACCGTATTATTGTCGATGGCAATAAAACTGTGGTGTTCCAATAAAACTTGCATCCCTATTTAAAAAGGCATACTTTTAGTGTGCCTTTTTTGTTTTGATGCAAAAAAAGTCAGTGAAAGGCATGATTAGTAGTTGCAAATGAAAACACTTCTCATTTATTATTGGCGTACTTTAATTGTGCTAACCGATGAGCTTGATTGTTTGTTTCACATCATCTCCTCAAGGTAATAGATTTAATGAGTCAAGTTGCTGCTCCCATGCCACCTACACCGCCCAACAAGATGAAAAAGAAAGTCATCTCGATTCTGGCGGCCGTGTTCGTCGGACATGTGGGCCTATTGTGGGCAGTGAGCCAGATGGACGCACCGGAGCTCAAGCCTGTAGAGAAAGAGCCGCTTAAAGTGCGCTTTGTAAAATTGCAGGAAGCACCCAAACCTTTACCGCCAAAGCCGAAGGCCGAGCCACAAAAAGAGCCGCCTAAGCCCAAAGAAGTCAAAATTGTAGATAAACCGCTGCCACCACCGAAAAAAGTTGAAAAAATAGAACAGGTGAAGAAGGCAGAAGCACCTAAAGTCGTGAAAGCACCACCCGTTGAAGCTAAACCAACCCCAAGTCCGGTGGTGTCGACAGTGGTCACCGAAACCAAAGTGCAACCGGCACCAGCTCCAGTCGCGCCACCTGCGCCTGTAGCACCGCCAGCACCTGCTGCGCCGCCATCACCAAAAAGTGTCTCGATTGGGGGGGGAGTGAGCTGGCAGCGCGCACCGAAAGTTTCCTTGTCTTCAGGTGAGTTAAGAGCGACTTGTTCGATGGTGGTCGATGTGGCGGCAAATGAGCAGGGTAAAGTGGTTTCTGCGACTGCACGTAATTCGGATTGTAGCTCGGCAGTGAACCGTAAAGTTGAAGCAGCGGTACGCCGCGCGCAACTAACCAAATATGTGGAAAATGGTGTGGCTTATCCAACCCGGGTTGAGCAGCCTTTCGATTTTCAAATTACCAAATAACGGCTAACCCATTAGGAGTTCGAAGATGAACTTTTCAGTTTATTGGCAACACGCTGATGCAGTCAGTAAAACGCTGTACTTCGTGTTATTGGCAATGTCGATTGCGACATGGACCATTTTTGTGCTGCGTTTAATGGGCACTCGCCAGCTTAAACAAGTTGCTTATACCCAGCTGTCTCAAGCATTGGAGCAACTGAAAACCAAATTGGCTCCTTTGGGCTTTGAACAGCGTAAGGCAGTGGCAGAACAGGCGTTATTACGTCAGATTTCAGCCGAAAAAGCCAATGCTGAGAAAGGGGTATCCGTCCTCGGTACGATTGCTTCGATTTCACCATTTGTCGGTTTGTTTGGTACCGTGTGGGGTATTTTCCATGCGCTGGTTGCAGTGGGTAAAAGCGGTCAGGCTGGTCTGGCACAAGTGGCAACCCCAGTCGGTGAAGCCTTGATCATGACGGGTCTAGGCTTGGCCGTCGCGATTCCTGCGGTACTGGCTTATAACATCTGTGTGCGTTTCAATCGTGGTTTGGCGCATGAGTTACAAGATCAGGCACATGGCTTGTTGATTGACACCATGTTGCAACAGGAATCTGCTACAAAAAAGTCTGATGAAAAAGTAACACAACAGAGTTTAGTGGGAGGTCAAGCTTAATGGCTTTTCAACTGGGTGAAGACAACGATGTAGGTATGAATGAGATGAACCTCATTCCCCTCATCGACATTATGTTGGTATTGATGATCATCTTCTTGGTGACAGCGACCGTTGCGAACCCATCAATTCCATTAACCTTGCCACAAACCACTGCGGAGATTATTGATCTGCCGCCTGAAAATGTCACAATCAGCATCAATGCGGAAGGTGACATTGCCTGGAATGGCAATGTCCTGACCCTAGACGAATTGCAGACCCGTTTTAATGAAGCAGGTCAGACTGAACGTCAGCCGACGATTGTGCTGAAAGCAGATAAAGAATCCCGTTATGACATGGTAGCTCAAGTCATGTCGCGTGCGAGTGGAGCCGGACTCAGCGATATTGCCTTTGCAACCGATAACTAAGATTCAGCTAACGAAAAAAAGCGACTGATTTCAGTCGCTTTTTTTATCCCCATTTTTTATGCAAATTAATGGGTTTTTAACAAAGTCATAAATTTACTGCGTAATTTATTCAGTTTTGGCGGAATGGCAAAATTGCAGTAACCTTGGTTTGGATTTTTCGCAAAGAAATTTTGGTGATATTCCTCAGCAGGATAGAAGGTCGGCATCGGGCTGAGTTCAGTCACAATAGTCAGGCCTTCATTTTTTAAAGCATCCATGGCTGCTTCTGCCTGAGTTTTTTGTTCAGCATTCAGATAATAAATCACGGAACGATATTGGGTGCCGACGTCATTGCCCTGACGGTTCAAAGTGGTTGGATCATGCGTCGCAAAAAACACCTCAAGGAGCTGGGCATAGCTGATCTGGTTTTCGTCGAAATCAACCAGAATAACTTCAGCATGGCCGGTTTCACCGCCGCACACGGCCTCATAATTTGGCTCAGGGGTATGACCGCCGGCATAGCCACTCAGGACTTGCTGAACGCCCTGAATTTGTAAAAATACCGCTTCGGTACACCAAAAGCATCCACCACCAAAAAGTGCTTGTTGCATGGCTGATTCCTCATTCGATTGAACTGGGCTGATGGTTAAATCCTGGCCCATCAGTATGAAAGATAAAAAAAGCCCGCCAATACAGGCTTTTTGTAGGGAAGTCTTAACGTGGCTGAACTGCACTTTCCAGCTGAATTAACACATTACCATGACGATCCAATAGTTTTAGGGTTTTACCAAATACCTGATAATGCGTCACCTTGGCTAAAGCTTCATTAAATTTTTGATCAAGCTGATCATTATGCATACAGGCCATGCGTGTTGTTGCCATCTGGCTTAAATTCAAAGTATCTTTGCCCGCCGTATAGCTGCCCATGATCCGGTTACAACCATCTGAACCGGAAACACGCTGGGTGCTGGTATCAAATTGCAGACTTGGAAGATGAGATGCAGTAGCTGCGGTTTTGATTTCAGTATTGCCAATCTGTGTGGCAATCCAGGTACGATTTTGCAAAAGTTGTAAATGATTCGTGGTTTGTGTGGTGGCGGTATTCGGCACGGTCTCGCAGCCCATTACAGCCAATACCGAGCCTAATAGGGCAATTGCAGTTAATTTTTTTAGCATGAAAGATACTCTGATTATTGACTAGCTATTTGTATATAAACAAAAAAATGACTCAGGTTCCAGTTGATTTTGTATCTTTATTTACAGTGATAAAAACGCCAGTTAATGTGTCTGAGGTGCAGGCAGGCCTTGACGAAGTCGCTGCGAATATTCCTGGCTGGACAGATCGGCGCTCTGTTTGACTCGTGGATTCACATGCGCCCGTTGGTACCAGGTGTGCATATCCCAGGATTGATCCAGCACTTTCAGATCATAGAGATAATTCGGTAAATAGCCGGACGCTAACAGTCGATAATCTGAAGGCAATTGTTGTTGCGATACTGCCTGAACCATATCAAAGACCAGAGTGGTGCAATTACTGGTCAGGGTGTTATACCACTTGGGTTCTCTGGCCAATTCATCGGCCTGGCGCAGATATTCCTTGAATAGCGCTTTGGCCTGAGCTTGCGGCATTTTGACTGGGAAAAAGTAGACCTGTTCACCACGGACATTACTGCGGGTATAGAGAATATCCTTTTCGTCCGATGCGACCAGACTCAGTTCATATTTTCGGAAAAAGCCACCAATTGCTGAAAATTCTTCATTCTTTTCCTTGCGGATTTCGATTGAGAAGGTGAGTGGTTTTTGATTGGCAAAATCGAAGCTGACCAGAGTATGGGCAATTTTAGGCCCCATCCAGTAGGAAGTAATGATGTTCACGCCAGTAATCTGATTCAGATCAAAACTGCGGCTTTCCCAGCGTTCGATATAGCGCCCATCGGCCTGCCAGTCAAAGTTGCGGATATTGTGTAAGGTAACCTGATCGCCTTGCTGCTCATAATGCAGAAGCTGGGAAACCTCAGGATTCCACTCTCGATCCTGATGCGCTTCCAGACTGAAATATCCCAGCAGACAGAATAAAAAGGCCAGAAGATAAAGAACGCTATCCACTTGGCGGGAGATCAGATGCCGGGTGAAATAAATCCCGAGAACGACCAGCGCAAAGGTCAGCCAGAGTCCAATCAGCATCAAGCTGCCGATTTTTCCGAGGGGTTGATGAACCCAGAGCATCAGGCTGAACCACAGGCTCGACAGAAGGACGAATAAAGTAAACAGGCTGCCCAGTAGCCACAGACTCCAATGTCTGGAGATGTATTCGCGTCCCTGCATCATCATTTTTTCATGAGAAATAGGTTTTATTTTCTGTAGGTTGCGAACTCAAAAGCAATGCCGGTTTTGTCGTCGATATGTTGCTCGGCAGCGACTTTTTTAAATTCTGCTGGAATCGCTGGATAATAGGCATCGCCCTGTACATCCAGTTCGACATGCGTCAGTTCTAGACGGTCTGTGATCTCCATGGTCTGTTTAAAGATTTCACCGCCACCAATGATGAAAATGGTATCAGGCTTTTCTGAAGCTTTCACATCTGCCACGGCTTGGCTCAGTGCATCTTCAATGCTATAAGCGACTTTGGTACCTGCAAATGCCCAGTTTGGATCACGAGTAATGACCCAGTTCACCCGTTTAGGTAGAGTACGTCCCATCGACTCTAGTGTCTTGCGACCCATCACCACCACACCGCCTTGGGTGATTTCCTTGAAATGCTTCAGATCGGCAGAGATATGCCAAGGTAGGTCATTGCCCTTGCCGATACAGCGCTGCTGATCCATGGCGACAACGTGGACAACTTCTAAATCTTGAAATGACATGTATTGAATCCTTCTGGTCAAGCCCAAAGTCTTTTGTGTAATTTTTCACTGCTACGAAGGAGAGCTTAACAATCTATGCTAATTTCCTTGTGCTTTAAGGCCGGGAATATATTTTGAAAGGAGTTGGCGATTCACGTGTGGTAAAAGACCTCTCCCTAGCCCTCTCCTAGGAGGAGAGGGAACTTTATAATAAAGAAAATTAAACAGCGACAGGGGCTTTAATTCCTGGATGAGATTCATAACCGACAATTTCGATATCTTCAAATTTGAAATCGAACAGATCTTTAATCTCGGGATTTAGTTTTAATTGACAGAGGTCGAGTGGCTCACGGCTGAGCTGTAATTGTGCCTGTTCAAAATGGTTGCTATACAGATGTGTATCGCCACCTGTCCAGACAAAATCACCCACCTCCAGATCACAAACCTGCGCGATCATATGCGTTAACAGGGCATAGCTGGCAATATTAAACGGCACACCCAGAAAAACATCGGCGCTACGCTGATACAGCTGACAAGACAATTTGCCATTGTGGACAAAGAACTGGAACAGGGTATGGCAAGGCGGTAATGCCACTTGGCCCGCTTCATTCGGATTCCAGCCAGATACAATCAGACGGCGCGAATTCGGATTGGTTTTAATTTCATTAATCAACCATTTGATCTGGTCAAAACCGTCCTGATTATAGCTATTATCTGCATTTTTGCTGGCACCAAAATTACGCCACTGGTGACCGTAAACTGGCCCCAGTTCACCTTCAGGGCGGCCAAAACGCGCGGTCTGTTCGGCGGTTGCCCACTCATCCCAAATCGAAACTTTATGCTCTTTTAAATATTGAACGTTGGTGTCGCCTTTTAAAAACCATAATAATTCAATCACGATAGAACGGAAATGAACTTTTTTGGTGGTAAGTAAAGGGAAACCTTGGGAAAGATCGAAGCGCAGCTGATGACCAAATACCGAACGTGTCCCTGTACCGGTACGGTCGCCTTTATCACCGCCGTTGTCGAGAATGTGTTGTAAAAGGTCAAGATATTGGCGCATAGGTCTCTCTATTTAAATCTGTTGAAAATCGCCGTTTTAACAGCAGTATAGATTATTTCCAAAATAATTTGCTGTCGAAAGGGAGAATTTAAATTGCGCATATCATAACATTTTTTGATGAGCTTTCATCGCTCAAACCAGAATAAAAAAGACCTCCTGATAGAGGTCTTTTTACAGTAAATTAAGCCGTTTTATGGCCAGTATGCACGGTGTGAATCAGATCGGACAGATCATAACCTAAGGATTCTGCATAGCTTAAATATTCACGTTGAGTGGCTTCATCTAAAGTCGTCCCGCGATGTAGCAGCCATAAGTATTCTTTACCTGGCTCGCCTACAAGGGCCGTCTGATAATCCGGATCGATTTTTAATACCCAGTAATCGCCCTTGGTAAACGGGATCCAACGCAGACCTTCGGGTAAAAAGCTGACTTCAAGCTTGGCATGTTCTGCATCAACGATGCTGGCTTCAGCAATGGCTTCATCGAGCTTGCCATCGCCATCCAGACAGCGGTTCTGCACCCGAACTTTACCATTTTCATTCAAGCTATATACTGCAGAAATATCGGTGCTGTCGTCGGGCTGGTGTTTCATTGGCAAACGTGCAATTTCATACCAGGTACCTAAATATTGTTCTAAATTAAAATTTGAAACAGTGGCTAAATCCTGAGTCATTTTTTCTTCTCCGTTAATCTCAATCCAATATTAAAACTACCGAATTAGTTTAATACGAGATTTGCAGCTAAAAATGATGTCGTCCTGTAGTGAAATGTTATCTTGGAATAGCGCTTTGCAATGCATTAAATATGCATACCAGATTGCCGAAAAAATAGATGAAGAGGATGCTTATACAGATATGTTCAGACTTTATTCGTTGTTTGAGTCTTATTTGCTTTACAATTTTTTTATAAAGATGATTATTTTTGTAATTACAATAGAAAGAAAGGCTTAATTTAAATGCTGTAAAAATAGACAAATTTGTTTACATTTTTTATGTGAAAAATAACATTTATCCGGCTAGTATCCTTCGCTTGTTAACAATATGAAAGCCTAAGTTGCAGGCGAGGAGCGGTTGGTAAGGCATGATCTATGATCATCAGGTGAACATGAGCGAAGTTTATGCTCCTGTGCAAGCGAATATCATGGTGCGTTCCCAATCGGAGCAAAGACCTAAAAAGCCAACGCAAAAAGCCACTGTCCGTAATGCTTCAGGCGCAGGCAATGGTCAGCGTATTAATATCGAGAAATTTACCAGTTATCTGCAAGGCATTACCCGAAATACCAGTACACAGAAATGTGCGCGCAGTATTCGTGTCGGTCTGCAATCTTCGGGTGCGAAAATTGTCAATCATCCCGTGGCAGCAGCGGATTGGGGAAATACCCTGATGCAACTGGGTTATAAGAAAATTAATGCTTCTTTTGACCGGCCGAAAAAAGGTGACATCTATATTATTGACCGTACCTCAAATCATAAATATGGACACATTGCGGCATATTCAGGCAGTGCCTGGGTGTCAGATTTCAAGCAGAATAGTCATGCAATCTATCGCACCAAAAACCTGACCTATAGTTACTATCGACTGGAAACATACTTCTAAGAAAATGCTGCGAAGTGATCAGTCCTCAAAGCGCTTCGCACGGTTTTCATAGACCGATACGATAAACAATCCAATCGCGGCAAAGCCAAGACATTGCAGACCCAAGGCAAGTTTCGCCCATGGCTGATGTTGCTCGGGTAAATAACCAAACAGGGTAATCAGTGCAATGATAGGAATGACCCGGCTTAAGGCGCTAAAACCATTGGCATAGGGATTGGACTTGGAGATTTTCAAGCGGAAATGATGCAGTAAATGCACGACAATTCCAATGCCCAGACTGACTGCGACCAACGCCGGACCTAACTGGGCCACAGTTGATGCTGCGTAAATGACAATACAGGTCGCAATAATCACCATCAGTTTGATTTGACGGTGACAGCGTTCGGAATACCAAAATTCAAGCATGTGGCGGCTCTGGATCGTGAGAGTTCTGATTGAGCAGCGATAGCGGTGAAAACAGACAAATTGCCAGTGCCATAAAAGCAATGCCTTGTGCACCCGGAATCAGGATTTCACCCTGCTGCATGTTCATAAAAACTAAAGCAATCAATAAGGCAATTGGAATCCAGGTCAGTAGTCTATACAGTAAACCGGTCGGCTTTTTGCTGGCAAAGTGGATTTTGCAGTAACGACAAATCAGAAAAATCACACCCGTACCGACAAACATCAGAATTGCATCCAAGGGCAGCGGTTCCATCCAGTACAACACTGCAGCTGTCACGGCAATCACAATAAAGATCAACAGTTTTTTTAGAACAGACACCTGTGGATTGAACCAGAACTCAAGCATAGTGATGAAGAAATCGAAAAGATAATCGGCACTTTAGCATATTTTGGCTATAAAAAAGCGAGGCCTGTGCCTCGCTCAATTAAGCTGGTTTTAACTGTTTTTCTGTGGACCCCAGTCATAGATTTTCTTTTGGTAGGCATACCACATCATCCACAAGCCAATCAGGATCATTGGCAGGCTCAGGAATTGGCCCTTGCTCATCCAGCCAATAAACAGCTGACCATTGTCCGGCTCACGGAAGAACTCGACCACGAAGCGTGCCAGACCATAACCGATCAGGAACAGTGCAGAGACCGCCATACGTGGACGCGGCTTGGAACTGAACCACCACAATACAATAAACAGAATCAGGCCTTCACACAGCGCCTGATACAATTGTGATGGATGACGCACCAGCTGCAAAGGATCGGTCGGGAAAATCATGCCCCAGGCAAAGTTGGGATCGGTCACCTGACGGCCATACAATTCACCGCCAATAAAATTACCAATCCGGCCAAACATCAGCCCCGTTGGTACGCAGGGTGCGATAAAATCCAGGGTCTGGAACCAGGTCATCTTGTATTTCCGGCACCACCACAGCATGGCCAGAATGACACCGAGGAAACCACCGTGGAAGCTCATACCACCGGTCCAGATCTGGAATAACCATAAAGGATCTGCGAGGAACTGAGAAAAACCATAGAACAAGACATAACCGACACGGCCACCGATGATGACACCAAGCGCACCGAAGAAAATCAGGTCAGAGACCATATCTGGCGTCCAGCCGCGTTGTTTGGCTCGAAACGTTGCCAAGCCCCAGGCAAATAAAAATGCCAGTAAGTACATCAGTCCATACCAGTGGACTTGCAGGGGCCCGAGCGAAATCGCGACGGGATCAATATTGGGATAGGTGAGCATTCCTGTTCCTTGTGATTCTGTTTTGCACAGATTTTAGCTGAAAGCAAAGAAAAATGTTGTACATTCAATGTGTAAAGATCGAGAGCGTAAATTATGTGTATCGTGGCACTGGCTTGGCGGGTTGTAGATGAGACCCCATTATGTCTGATTTCAAATCGAAATGAATTCTATCAGCGGCCTACACAGGCATTACATGAATGGGAAGATAGTCCGATTATTGCCGGGCAGGATTTGCAGTCGGGCGGCACCTGGATGGGTATCACGGCCTCAGGTCGCTGGGCGGTGATTACCAATTTTCGTGATGGACAGGACAAAGGACATTATCCAACTTCACGTGGACATATCATCCAGAACTTTTTAGATTCTGACTTAACGCCGATTCGTTTCGCACAAGATTTGGAACAGCATCAGTGTGACTACGCCGGCTTTAATCTTTTTATTGGAAATCAAGATCAGGCCGTATATATGAGCAATCGCGGTGAAGCACCACAAGTACTGGCGCATGGCGTCTATGTGGTTTCGAATGGCCTGATGAGCGAAGACTGGTACAAGACCCGACATTTACGTAAACGCTTTACCCAGGAATTTTTACCGATGCTGCAACAACTGGAGATCGCAGAAGCAGATTTGTGTCATGCAGTCTGGGATATTCTGGAAGATGAACGCAAGGTGATTCCTGAACTTCTGCCAGACACCGGCATCTCGGTTGAAATGGAACAGCTGCTGTCTTCGACTTTTATCCAGAGTCCGGCCTATGGCACCCGATGCTCCAATTTTTTGAGAATGCAGCAGGGACAATGGCACTGGATTGAGAAGTCACAACAAGGTGTGACTGCAGGGCAATTGATCGAGAAAATCATGATGCTACAACAATAATCCCAGATAAAAAATGCCGACATCTGCCGGCATTTTAATGAAACTTATTTTTTTATGCTGTCGCTTGTTCCAAGGCTTCACCGGCAATCGCACCGCCATCCTTACGGGTAATGACCACAGTCGCAGAGCGAGGCACTTTGCCTAAACGGCTATAACGCTCGCTTTGATTGGCTGGCCATGCACCGCCTGGATGCTGCACATTGACGAAAATTGCTTTGTAGTCCGGCGTAATCGTCACACCGGTAATTTCACAGCCCGATGGCCCTGTGAGGAAGCGGCGAACCCGATCATTATTCAGTTTGGCACCGACAAAGGTTTCCTGTCCTTCAGCCTTGGTGCTGGCTGCCAATGCTTTTCTGCCATCACCGACTGTACCTGGCAGGGCTGCCAGCATCATACAGTTGGTTTCATCGGTGTACTGGCCATCATCCGTCTGGATCCACAAAATACCACGCGGATCGAACCACATCCCGTCCGGGCTAGAGAAGTCATTTAAATCATCCAGACCTGACAGGTTGATGTTAGAGGCAGCACGTGCTTCTGCACCGAACAGGAAGATATCCCAGGCAAATGTCGTGGCTTTGACATTATTCTCATTTTCACTAAAACGGATAATGTGACCATTCATATTGCCTGAATTACTGGCATTTGAATCTTTGAAGTCGATATAGCTACGTGGGTTTGCTGCATCGGTCGGATAGGCGCGTCCGCGGTTACCGTTATTGGTGAGAGTGACATAGACTTCACCATTTTCCGGATTGATGGCAACCCATTCCGGACGATCCATTTTGGTCGCACCGACATGATCGGCAGCAAGACGGAGATTAATGACGATATCGTCTTGGCCTGCAAATGGATAAATTTCGTTGGCAGCAGTTAAACCATTTTTACCATAGCTAAGTTCTAACCATTCACCAGTACCATCATCATTGAATTTAGCGACATATAATGTGCCTTTATCCATGTATTTATCACCAGCGGTATAACCCCCATTGACATCTTTCGGATCCCAGACTGCATCAGAAACAAATTTATAGATATATTCGCCTGTTGCATCATCCCCCATATAGAAGGCTAATGGCTGACCCGGAATCGGATTACTACAGCGGCAGTCTTCATGGGCAAAGCGGCCCAATGCAGTACGTTTAACCGGACGTGTGTTCGCGCTAAATGGATCAATCTCGACAATGAATCCGCAGGTATTCATGACATTACGATAATCAGCTAAAGCACTGGCGCCTTTTACTGAAATATCCCAACGATCATACAGTCCTTTATCACCGGTTAATTCAGCAACCGGAGTATTCCAGCGGTATTGAGATGAACGGGCCTCACTACCGCCACGACCATAACGTGACAAGGCAATTTCTTCTTTTGCAATCGCGCGGGTGTCATTGGCTTGACGGGCAAAATAACCACTCCAGTTTTCTTCCGCGGTTAAGTAAGTGCCCCAAGGTGTATACCCATTACCACAGTTGGCAAAGGTGCCGCGCGTCAACGTTCCATCGGGTGAGAAAATCGTTTTCACCAAGTCAGAGCCGCGAGCGGGTCCATGAATTTCCATCTCGGTTGCTGCCGTGATACGACGGTTAAACTTAGAATTTAAGTTAATTTTAACCTCTTGTGTATTGGCATCTTTGCTAATCTCAATTACCGAAACCCCATGCGCATTCACTTCACGAAGGACCTGATCTTCTGGACGTACACCGTCGATCGTAATCGGGCCTTCTGGCGTATGGAGTTGAGCTTGTTGCAGGTATTCGTGATTTAAAACCAGTAAACCTTGGGTGGACTCTTTGGCCGCATAGTTTTTGTTGCTTGGATGCATACCGAAAAAGCTCATGCCGTCATGGTTATCGCCTGCACGGAACTGATAAGAAGCACCTGAAGCTAATGTTACATCTGTCTTTTCTGAATATGCAGGGTTAATTGGATCACCGACCGCATATAGCACTTTCAGTTCATAGCCTTCAGGCACGCTAAAGAAGTTTTGCGTATTTTTGCGAACCGGCTCAAAGGTCAATTTATTCGGGCGCGCTTTCAGGTCACTCCATGCATGTTGATCTGGGTTTGTGGTGTCTGGTGGTGTGGTGGGGTTAGTGTCAGGCGTGCCAGAATCATTATCATCATCTGAACAACCACTTACTGTTGCTGCAAAGGCTAAGGCCATTGCCCCACTGGTGGTTTTTGCAATAAAACTACGGCGACTGGTGTATTGATCCAGAATTGTTTGAAAGTGGCTATTGTTTGAATTATTACTGTCTTCAACCAGATCCTGGCAAGGTATCATGTCTTCGTTTTTCATTTTAAAGTCTCAAGTAAAAATAAGTGCTTGGTGGTGTAGAAGTTTTCAATACCTTAAGCTTGGGATATGACACTAATCTTAAGGAAATGTGACATTAAGATTAAATAAATCAGTATTTTAATAATATTTTGAAAATAAAAAGACAGCCGGAGCTGCCTGAGTTAAAGCATGATTTTTGTTTTGGCTGATTGTTCTTATTGCGCTTTTAAACGCCGTTTTTCGATCAGTTTTCCGGCCAGCAAACCCAGTTCAAACAGCAACCACATCGGTAAAGCCAACATGATCATCGACAGTGCATCTGGTGGTGTCACGAACATCGCGACAAAGAAACAGCCGACAATAATAAAGCGCCGTTTCTCCACCAGGGTTTGTGTTGAAACTGCCCCAATCAGGATTAAAACCAAGGTAATAATCGGGATTTCAAAGGTAAAACCAAAGACCAGAAACAGCTTTAAACAGAAGCTAAGATAACTGTTAATGTCGGTCATCGGTGCCACAGTTTCCGGCGAGACACTGATAAAAAAATGCAGGATCGAAGGCAAGGCCACAAAGTAGGCAAAGCTGATCCCGGTATAAAACAGCACAATACTGCCGATCAAAAGCGGCAGCGCCAGACTCTTTTCTTTGGCATATAACGCCGGTTTAACAAATGTCCAGAGCTGATACAGAATAAACGGCATTGTGATCATCAGCGCCACAAAGAAATTCAGCTTGAACGGTGCCATGAATGTTGCCGTCACATCCGTAGCAATCATGGTCGAGCTGGCAGGCAATTGTGCCCGTAAAGGTTCAGATAGCCATTGATAGGTCTGATTGGCAAAGGGCAGCAAACAGAAAAACAGGCCAATCAGGACAGCAACCACTTTAAACAGATGTTTTCTTAACACCACCAAATGCTGGGTAATCGGCATCTGTTCAAGATTCAGCGCTGCAGCATCATTTGAGGCTGGTGTGGTCGGCAAGGATGTCATACGGCCACCTTCATTTCTGTATAGCGTTGTTGGGAAATCACTGCTTGAGTTTGTGCAGGCTGAGGTAAATACACCACTGATACGGGCTGTACTACAGGCTGATAGCGAAGCACGGGCTGGGCAGCCTGAGGCTTTATTTTTAATTCATCAGTTGCAATGGGCTGCTGCAAATCTGCCATTTGTGCCTGCATCTTGGCTTCGAGTTGCTGGATCCGCTGCATTTCGACCTGCATCTGTTCTCGCAGTTCGGACAAGCGTAATTCACGATCCAGATCGTTCTGAACATTGCTGACCATGCGCTTGATCTTGCCATACCATGTTCCGACAAAACGGACTGCCTCAGGTAACTTGTCTGGCCCAAGCACCAGAAGTGCAATAATCCCGAAAATCAGCAGCTCGGTCATTCCGATATTGAGCATAGCGGACTCTTAACTCTTGATCGAGGTTTCAGGGGTTTTGACTTGTGCATCAATCGTTCGCGGTTCTTGCAGCTTGGCCATTTCTGCTTCTTCATCTTTGACTGATTTTTTAAAGTCTTTAATTGCACCGCCGACATCTTTACCCAGGTTTTTCAGCTTCGATGTACCAAACAATAAAATCACCACAATTGCAAAAATCAGCACATGCCAAATTGATAATCCTGCCATTATTTTATCCTCTATATTTCATGCCCCTATCTCAGCAGGCTTGTATGACAATGCAGTGACGCTTTAATGACAGTTTGCCGACACGGCAGCAGGGTAATGAGTAATTCATATGAAAAATCTATCATTAGATGAAAAGGATGCTGTGCTAGCATATAACCTGATATGGAAATCTCAGCAGCACTGTCATGGCCTTGATTCTTCCCCTGCTGTCTTTTTTGATTGGTTATTGGGGCGTGCAATATTTAAAGCCAATTCGACCTGTCTTGGCGGCTTTATTGGCACGTGTCCTGATTCCTGTGCTGATTATTTACAATATGGTGTTTTATAAAGCGGGCAGTCTGTGGCTGATGGGCTTTAGTATTTTTAGTTCAATTGTGCTGTTTAGCCTGTTTTATTATTTTGCCAAAGATAAATTGCGTGCGCTGTGTTTTAGCTATTTGAATGGCGTATGGCTCGGTCTGCCGTTTGCCTTAGCAGTGTTTGGCACTGACGCAATGTCGACCATGATTGCACTTTATATTGGTGGCTCATTATTTGGGAATGTCAGTGCTGTCATTGCCGTGAGCCAAACTCGCCAAGATTGGACATTTATTCTGAAAAATGTCCTGCAATCACCACCGGTGATCGCACTCAGTATTGCAGGGGTTTTATCATTTTGGGACTTTAGTCATTATGAGTTTCATCCCATCCTTCAATGGGCATATGCAGCCAATAAATTTTTAGTCACTTTTGCAGGAATGTGCATTTTGGGCATGTGGCTTCGTCATGTCCGTATTCAGCTGAGGGATTTAAAGCGCAGTCTGGTGCTGATCAGCGGGCGCTTTATTTTTGCATTAGGCTTGGCTGGTATTGCCTATATATTCTTGCCGATTCCACATCAGCTCCTGACTTATAGTGTAATGATGATGTATTTCTTATTGCCACCGGCAGCGAACATCGTGGCTTTAGAAACCCATTATCAGGGCACAGGGCATTCCGCTAAATATATTGCTTCGGGGACGATTGCGAGTGCAATTTTGATTGGGATCTATGGGCTGGTGTTGCATGCGGTGATGCCTACGCTATAAAGTTTCCTTTTTTGGAGAGAAGGCTAGAAAGAGTTATAAAGTCCCCCCCTTTGAAAAATGGGGATTTAGGGGGATTCTTGATAAGAGGTAAATTTGAATCCCTCCCGACCTCCCTTTGGAAAAGGGAGGGGTAAAACAAATTATTTCGCCAAACTGGCTTTAAACAGCTGCATGGCCTGACCACGATGACTGATTTTATTCTTTTCTTCTTTGCTCATTTCTGCACTGGAAATACCGAGTTCCGGCAACCAGAACAGCGGGTCATAACCGAAGCCATTTTCACCGCGTGCTGCTTCTAAAATTTCACCCGTCCAGATGCCCTGGAAAATTTGTGGCAGTGGATCTTCAGCATGTTGAACCAGTGCCAGTACACAGACAAACATGCCTTCAATCGCTTCGCTATCTTTACGCAATGGTTTAAGGTCTGCCAGCAGTTTCTCATTATTGGCAGCATCATTGCCATGTTCACCGGCATAACGTGCTGAGTAGATCCCAGGAGCTCCGCCAAGAACTGGCACACAAATGCCTGAGTCATCGGCAATCGCAGGTTTACCTGAGATTTTAGAGGCATGACGTGCCTTGATAATGGCATTTTCAACAAAGCTTAAGCCATCTTCGATGGCATCTTCGATATTCAGTTGACCTTGAGGAATCACATCTACCGGCAGTTGCAGTTCCGCAAACATTTTCTCAAACTCGGCAATTTTACCTTTGTTATTACTTGCCAATACCAGTGTGCCTTGGGATAACCAATCTGTAGAAGCCATGTGTCACTCATTCTCTAAATATCAATCGTGCTATTTTAACTGCCATTGCGGGTTTGTAGGCAATAAAAAAGCACCCGAAGGTGCTATTTATACCATTCAGCTTTATTGTGCCTGAATCCATCTGTCGGCACGGTCACGCGCCTGACGGATCTGTTCCTGGGTCAAGTTTGCCGCCAATGCTGTTTTCTTGCCTTCAGAAAGGGTAATCACTTTATTGTCGAGCATGCCATCACGGGTAGACAGTTCATACCACTGATAAGCACCCATGTAGTTTTTCTTTTTCTCTTCCATCATGGCCAGGTTAAAGCTGGCACGGTTATCACCACGGCTGGCTGCTTTTTCAAAATACTGACGTGCCAGCGCTTCATCTTTTCGGGTGCCCATGCCATCTGCCAGCATACGGCCGACATTTAACTGCGCCACAGCTAAACCTTGATCGGCAGCAGCTTTGTACCAGGCAAAGGCCTGTCGTTCATCTTTTTGAATGTCTTTGCCATACTGGTATTTGGTGGCCAGATAAAACTGTGCACCGGCCTGACCTGCTTTAGCTGCTTTGATCAGACTGTTGATATCCATTACTGAATACTGAGCCGCTTGACTGGCAACAGAAGGACTTGGAGCAACATAGTCGGCATGGGCTTGCATGCCAAAAAGTCCAGCCAGTAGCGTCGTACCTAATAATAATTTTTTCATAGCGCGCTCACTCGATAAATTGCGACTTCACCAAATAGATTAGGGAGATGTTTGCTCAGCAAACTATCTTCTTGATTCCCGTTCACAGCGAGTCGATTAATAATTTTGATGTTATTTTCCGCACAGAGTGCTTCAAAGTCACGGAATGTACATAAGTGGATATTCGGGGTGTTATACCACATATAAGGCAAGGCTTCAGAAACCGGCATTTTTCCTTTGATCGCCAAGAAAGAACGGGTCTTCCAGTGGGCAAAGTTTGGAAACGTAATAATGGCCTGTTTCCCTACACGCACCATATCACGCAATAATACGTCAGGTGCATCTACAGCCTGCAAAGCTTGTGCCATGACCACATTGTCAAAAGACTGGTCGGCAAAGCGGCTTAAACCGAGGTTTAAGTCTTGTTGGATGATATTTAACCCGCGACTGACCGCAATTGCAATCTTTTCCTGATCAATTTCCAATCCGTATGCACGAATATCGTGTTTTTTACTCATTTGTGCCAGCAGTTCACCATCGCCACAACCCAGGTCGAGCACGCTAGAACCGGGCTTAATCCACTTTTCAGCGAGTTGTTGATCGATACGCATTATACGGCCTCCTTCGGTGTGGCTTTCAGGTGTTCTTCACCACCCAGGAATGCACGCAAAGATTTTACATACAGGGGAATCGGGAACAGGAAGGAATCATGACCCTGTTCGGCATCAATATCTAAATAGCTCACCGGTTTATGGTTGCTAATTAATGCATCCACAATTTCCTGCGAGCGGGCAGGGGTAAAACGCCAGTCAGTCGTGAAGGACACCACCAAAAATTTGCACTGGGTATGGGCCATGGCTTTTTTCAGTGACTGCTCATATTCACGTGACGGATCAAAATAATCCAGTGCTTTGGTCATGATCAGATAGGTATTGGCATCAAAGTTACGGCTGAACTGTTCACCCTGATAACGCAAATAACTTTCGACCTGGAATTCGACATCAAAACCATACATAAATTTGCCAGATTTCAGATCACGGCCAAATTTCTGCTTCATGGCTTCTTCGGACAGGTAGGTAATATGACCGACCATACGCGCCAGGATCAGGCCACGTTTGGGATAGCTGTCATTTTCCAGATAACGGCCGTTGTGGAAGTCAGGATCAGACAAAATTGACTGACGTGCTACTTCATTAAAGGCAATATTCTGTGCTGAAAGTTTTGGCGCACTGGCAATAATCACACATTTTCTTAAACGGTTCGGGTAATCCACTGACCATTGCAGTGCCTGCATGCCACCGAGTGAACCACCAATGATGGCATCCCAAGTCTGAATGCCTAAACGATCGGACAATAAAGCCTGAGTTTTAACCCAGTCGCGGACCGTGACCAGCGGAAAATCTGGACCATAAGGACGGTTTTCATTTTCAGGATTTGGTGAGGTTGGACCGGTAGAGCCACTACAGCCCCCAATATTATTCAGTGAAACCACAAAGAATTTTGCAGTATCAATGGCTTTGCCGGGACCAATACAGGCGTCCCACCAGCCGGCCTTTTTATCATCTTCATGATGATAACCTGCGGCATGATGATGACCAGAAAGGGCATGACAAATCAGAATGGCATTCGACTTGTCAGCATTTAAGGTACCGTAAGTTTCAACCATCAGTTCAAAACGGGGGAGGATGCGACCGCATTCAAGCTCTAACGGCTCTTCAAATTGGAACTTTTGTGGGACAACAATGCCCACTGAGTCAGCTGGAAAAGACACGGGGAGGATTCGCCTTAAAATCTTGAGTATGAATAATAAAAGGATACCACTAGCGGATATCCTTCTAAAGTCATTTTAGTGCTATGAATTATCGCTAATTCTAATACAGCCGGTTAGACCGCAGCAGCGATTACCTGATCAGTGCTTAATACACCTTGATCAATCAGACGGTTGGTCGAGGCAAGAATTGCTTCAATCGAAGAGGTCACGATGTTGTCATGTACACCCGCACCAAAGGCAGACTTGCCAGTGCCTTTGACTTGCAGTTCAATCAAGGCCAAGGCTTTGGCATGCGCACCTGAACTGATGCTGCGCTCTTCATAGTTCACCACATCAATCGGTAACTGAAGTGCATCCAAGATTGCAGAAATTGGACCATTGCCTTCACCGCGAACACGGCGGGACTGACCCTCAACTTCAAGATCCAGCTCAATCACCTGATTGCCATTGTCATCCGATAACTTGTAGTTTTTAGTCGAGTAATGTACATGTTTAACATCGACATAAGTCTCTTTAAACAACTTCCAGATCTCGGTTGCAGAAATTTCAGTGCCTTGTTCATCGGTACGTTTTTGTACAATTTGCGAGAACTCGATTTGTAAACGACGTGGTAAAGTCACGTTGTAATTCGATTCTAACAAGTAGGCGATACCGCCTTTACCTGACTGTGAGTTAACGCGAATCACCGCATCATAGTCACGACCCAAGTCTTTTGGATCGATTGGTAAATATGGCATATCCCACATTTCTTGGTCTTTCTGGAATTCGAAACCTTTTTTGATCGCATCCTGATGTGAACCGGAGAATGCAGTAAAGACCAAATCACCTGCGTATGGATGACGTGGATGCACAGGTAAACCAGTACATTCTTCTATAGTCGCGATAATTTCATTGATATTGGAGAAATCCAGGTTTGGCGCAACACCTTGGGTATACATGTTCAATGCGATTGCTGCCACATCGACGTTACCGGTACGCTCACCGTTCCCAAACACACAACCTTCAACACGATCGGCACCAGCCATCATCGCCAATTCAGATGCCGCGATGCCGCAACCACGGTCATTATGACAGTGCACTGAAATAATCACGCCGTCACGACGCTGAATGTTGCGGTGCATCCATTCGATTTGATCGGCATAGATGTGTGGACCTGAGACTTCTACCGTTGCTGGCAAATTCAAGATCACTTTATTGGTCGGTGATGCTTCCCAGATTTCAGTCACAGCATCACAGACATCTTTTGCGACTTCTAATTCAGTCGCAGTGAAACATTCCGGACTGTACTGGAAGACAAATTCAGTTTCAGGCTGTTTTGCGGCATATTCTTTGACTTTTTGTGCTGCATTGACGGCTAATTGTTTTGCGCCCGCTACATCTACATTCAAGACTTTCTCGCGGAAAGTCGGTGAATTGGAGTTGTAGATATGCACAATGGCACGTTTTGCACCCTGTAAAGATTCAAAGGTACGAGCAATTAAATGATCACGGGCTTGAACCAAAACTTCGATATAAACATCTTCAGGAATATGATCTTCTTCAATCAATTTACGGGTGAAATCAAAGTCAATTTGCGATGCTGAAGGGAAGCCAATTTCAATATGCTTGAAACCGATTTTCACCAACATCTGGAACATCTTGAATTTTTGCTCCATGTTCATTGGCTCGAAGATCGCCTGGTTACCATCACGCAGGTCAGTACTCATCCAGATTGGCGCTTTGTTGATTTCATTGTTCGGCCATTGACGGTCTGGTAAGTCCACACGCTGATACATACGACGGTATTTTTTACTTGGATCAGCCAACATCATGAGAGAGCTCCTTGTGTAACCTGATACAGCCTGTGTTTGGTTGAAGCACTGGCAAAGGTTGCGGAATAGATTTTGTCTATAATCATTTTCATGCAGGTTGGAACCAGGATTAAAACTAAAAAACTTCCGAAATATGTGAAATTTAGTTTTAACCACAAAACCTGCATGTATCACTTATACAATTTAGTTTAATCCAGTTAAATCGAAAAGTTTTTGCTTTTTTTATGGATTTTAGTCGTATCTCAATAAAGATTTTCTTATAAAGTTTAAGTCATGGAAAATATTTTCACTAATTTTAAATATTTTATTTTATATTTTCTTAATTTAAACTTAATGCATGATTTTTTACACTTAAATGCCCGGTGATGCAGTATTTTTTTACAAAAAATAAATCTGCTTATGTTCACAGATCACTAAATTCATGCTGGCTTTCAAAGCTCGGCCCATTTACGCATTAAATTATGATACAGATTGGTCAGTTTCATGACTTCGGCATGCTGATCACCTAGCTCAATTCTCAGATTTTGAATACTCTGATCCAGATTAAACAGCATATGCCGTTCTGCATCATCCCGAATCATACTTTGTACCCAGAAAAAAGAGGCTATTCGGCAACCAGAAGTAATCGGAGTGACTTCATGCAGGCTGGTCGACGGATACAGAATCATATCGCCGGCAGGCAGTTTCACTTCGTGATAACCGTAAGTGTCTTCGACCACCAGTTCACCACCGACATATTCTTCCGGCTCACTCAGGAAAACCGTACAGGATAAATCCGTTCTAAGGCGTTCATTGCTGCCGCGAATACGACGAATCGAATTGTCGACATGAAAGCCAAAAGCTTCGTTATTTTCATAACGGTTGAACAGTGGGGGAATGATATCGAGTGGAATCGCAGCCGATAGAAATAGCGGATGTTGACCCAATGATTCAAGAATAATATTACTTAAATGATGGGTCAGGGGATGATCTTCAGGCAATTGCTGATTCTGTTTCACCGTTGCAGAGAGCGTACCAGCCGTAACCTTGCCATTCACCCACTCGATTTTATTCATCTCCTCCCGGAAATATTGCACTTGTTCTTTGCTCAGTACGTTTGGAATATGATGCAGCACGAAGACTTTTCCTGAATATTTTATATTGAAAATAGCATAGCCCCCATAAGGAGGCTATGCGCTTACATTGAATTAATATTTAAAGTTGATTGCCAATACTGCGCTACGACCTTCTGCTTCAGTGGCATAGTGAGAGGCGTAAGCTTTTGTGAAGTAACGTTCATCAGACAGGTTGTTGAGGTTTAATTGCAAATCAACGTTTTCATTCACGTTATAACGTGCCATGGCATCATAGCGAACATAGCCTGGAACATATTTGGTATTGGCTGCATCACCATAAACTTTATCCATCGCCACTGCACCAGCACCTAGGGTTAAAGCAGGAGTTATCGCATAGGTTGTCCAAAGAGTTGCAGAGTTTTTCGCAACGTTCTGAACTTGATTATCATTATTAGGACTAGTTTCATATACTGGTGGTTGACCTGAAGGAGCAGTATTCACAAAACCAGCGTCTACAATTTCACTATCTAAATAGGTATAACCCGCAGATACAGCCCATTTATCCGTGATATTACCGTTTACACCTAGCTCAAAACCGTCTACACGTGTTTCACCAATATTTCGTGTAAAACCATCAAAGTCAGTAGAGCGCGTATTCGTTTTCTCTGTGCGGAAAATAGCAGCGGTTAGATTTAATTTGTCATTAAATAAATCCCACTTTGTGCCAATTTCATATGTTTTAACTTCTTCTGGTTTTAGATTGTTGATCGCTTTGGCTTGTTCTTCAGTTGTATTTCTGCCAGGAACGGACAGTGATTCTGAACCATCAGCAGCGTCTACCCCAACTGGATTGGCGGAAGTTGCATAGCTTGCATAAATAGAACCGTTTTCCAGTGGTTTATATGTCACGCCCGCCTGGTAGTTAAAGAAATCACTGTCATTTGTATATTTAGTATCTGAAGCATGAATGTTTTGTTCAGTTTCAAATTTGTCCCAACGAAGACCTAGATCTAGTAACCACTGTGAATTTAATTCAATATTATCTAACAAGTAGATTCCGGTGCTTTCTGTTTCGGTTGTACTTGCTTTTTGCGCAGCTGTTATTGAGCCCAACCAAGAGTCTTTTGAGTTCGGGTTATATGCATTAGTACACCAGTTATTGGAGGTAGCATTCGTAAATGTGTTACATGCTTTACTTCCGCTAAGATTAGCTGGAAGAGTAGAAGTTGCCGCCTGACCTAAATCTGTAAGTAAATAATTTCCTTTATCAGATTCTTGTTTTGAATATTCAGTGCCTACATTAAAGCTATGTTTTAGCGTGCCGGTATTGAATTTACCTGTTAATGAAAGTTGATCACTAAAGGTATCTGTGTCCGTAATACGTGTATTTGCACGACGAACTACTTGTCCATTAGCAATATTTAATTTTGAATCATCTGGCTGAGTCCAGACATAATCATTTTTAGATTTTCCATACATAACCGTATTACTGATGGTTAGATTATCTGTTAAATCGTGCTCTAGTTTTAATGTGCCAACCTGATTTTCCTGTTTCTGGAAATCACGATCTAGCCAACCATAGTAAATACCTTGTTTAGCATTTAACGGTTTACCAGTAGCAGTATTATCTGCAGAATTCCAATATGGAACACCTGAATCAGGCGTGTCATCGGTTTTTAAGTAGTAATAACTTAGAGTCCCACGGGTAGGGGTGTCTAGACCAAAGCTAATACTCGGTGCAATACCGGCACGTTTATATTCTGCACCGTCTTTCTGGCCTGCTTTTTCATTTTGATGCCCCATGACTGCAACACGTGCCGCAATACCATTACCAAAGTCTTTGTTACCATCTAAAGTAATACGTTGATAATTATCTGTGCCGCCAGCGACCGAACCTTCTAGAAAATCGCCTGCTTTAGCGACTTTAGAAATCATGTTAATGCTACCACCAGTTGTTCCTGCGCCGCCCATCGCAGACGCAGAACCTTTAGTCACTTCGACCTGTTCGACAGCAAACATTTCACGGTTTTGTGAAGTGGCATTACGAACGCCGTCTACATACATCGAGCTTTCAGAGTTATAACCGCGAATGAATGGGCGGTCACCATTCGGATTACCACCTTCACCTGCACCCAAGGTAATCCCCGGAACTGTACGCAGTGCATCAGCTAAAGTCGTCACTTGTGTATCGGCAATCAGCTGTTTTGAAATCACTGAAACTGATTTGGGTGTGTCGAGTAAAGGCGCAACAAATTTGCTATTCGCAGATTGATCTACTTTTAAGCTGGGTGCTTGTTCAGCTTTGACTTCTTGATGAATAGTTTCTAACTGGATCACCTGTTCTTCTGCCATCGCAGATCCAGCTACTATTGATAAAGATGAAACAATTGCAGAGGAAACGATTTTTTTACGTGTTTTAATGAAGGTCATGTTAAACCTAAAAAATGAATTTGAAAATGTATGCGAATAATAATGATTCTTGTTTTTATTTTTATCTTTTTATCATGGGAATTCATGATCTTTAAGAAAATGTTAAATGAGTTTCTAAATGTAATATTATAACAATCAATATATAAACATATGATTTTAGTAAATATTGAAAAATTAATCTAATTGTTAAATTTTTATTGAGAATAATGATGTTTATAGAACAGCATAAATTAGCAATGTTTTGGAAAGTATTGATCGCACGATAAGAAAAAAACCCTGCCAGGGCAGGGTTTTTTTAAGAGATGTATTTCTTAGAATTTAAAAGTTGTACTTAACTGAACGCGACGACCTTCTTGGGTATTGCTATATAAGTTATAGGCAGTACCATCAACGATTTCATACTTATTAAAGTCTTTATCGAAAATGTTGTAGAGTGCAACACCAATATCCCAGTTATCATTCACGGCATAATTTGTGCCTAAGTGCATTAAACCATATGCCTCATAGTCACCCAACGTATTATAAACAGTAAGATCATCTCCAGTTAAGTTTGTGGTTTTGAAGCGAGAGCGTTCGGTACGGTATTCACCACGTAACCAAAGATCAGCATTGTCAGCGACATTCCATTTTACAGTTGCATTAAACATATGCTCAGGGGTGTCTTGTAACTTTTTCCCTTTATCTTTACCTTTGGTAACCTCAGTTTCAGTCCAAGTGTAGTTAAAGTTTAATTTCCAATCTTCAGCAAAGCCCCAATTAATACCTAGCTCTGTACCATAAATTTCAACTTCATCAACGTTGTCAGGTCGAGTGATCATAAAAGCACGATCACTGGATTGATTAAGCCACTGCCATGGAGTGCCGAGACCAGTTAAATAGTCTGCACAAGTTTGGTTTACTAAACATTCACCTGGATTGCCACCTGTATTTACCGAAGTATCTGTGATTGCACCTGAAACAATTTTATCTTCAACGGTACTGATAAAACCTGTCAAGTTAATATTTAAGTCATTATTAGGTGTGAAATAAATGCCAAGCTCATAGTTATCGCTAGTTTCAGGTTTTAAATTTTGATTACCAAAAATAGGTTGAGCACCTTGACGTCCAACGTTTACTACACCATTTGTCAACTGTTCTAAACGAGGAGCTTTATAGCCTTCTGAATAACCGCCTTTTAGTGTCCAAGTATCGTTAACATTCCAAACAGCATAAGCACGAGGAGTAATGAAATCACCAAAAGTATCGTGATCATCATAACGCAGACCTAATGTTAAGGCGAAGTTTGGTAAGATATTCCATGTATCTTCTGCAAACAAACCAACTTGAGTAAAGTTAACCTCAGGTTTAGATGAACGTAGGCCATCTGAAATGCTGGCATCCCACCATTGGCCACCTAAGATCAAGTTATGATTTGCTATTGAATTTACAGACAGTTTAGTATCAAAAATAGTATCTTCACTTTCAATTAGTCGCGGGGTTTTAGTAACTAAATCGCCACCTTGCATACGTGATGGAATAAGACGACCAACAGTTTCACTTTCATTACGGGTAATGCTGCTGTCTAAAGTACCAATGTCATTACGCCATTGATGAGCTAGCACATATTTATCACGATTAAATTCCATCTCATTATCATAGCCACCTGCTGGGCCTACAGTACCTAATTGGAAACCGCTGGTATTTTTCGGATTTTCATATGATTGGCGCTGAGACTCTGCATCAATAGATATGTCATGCTTGTCTGTGGGTGTTAATGTTAAACGTGCACCTAGGGTATCAATTTTACCTTCAGATGGATTATTACCTGTACCTAATGTTGTTTGGTCAATATCTCTAGTTACATTCGATTCGTCACGTTCCCAATGTTTTGCGCGAATTTGTAAGCCCAAAAGGTTTTGTACTAAGGGACCAGTTGCATACAAATCGATACTACGTTGGTTACCAAAATCAGAGCTTTTCGGCAAGATTGATCCTTCTAAACCAATCGAACCGGTCCATTCGCTGCTTACTTTTTTAGTAATAATATTTACGACACCTCCCATTGCATCCGAACCATATAAGGTAGATGCCGGGCCACGAATAATTTCGATGCGTTCAATTGCAGACAATGGAGGAATAAAATTATTTTTTGTTTCACCAAAACCATTCGGTGTAATATCGCCGGTACTGTTTTGACGGCGACCATCAATGAGTACAAGTGTGTACTCAGATGGTAAGCCACGAATGCTAATATCTAGACCGCCTGTTTTACCAGCCGTAGGACTAATATCAATACCTTCTACATCGCTTAAAGCATCTGCTAAAGAAGTAATACGTTTTGTTTTAAAATCTTCTTCGGTGAGTACAGTAATTGAAGCGGGTGCGTCCTTAATCTTTTGTTCATAACCCGCCGCTGACACCACAATCGTGGAAAGTTGAGTTGTCGGAACAGATGTTGTGCTTGTTGTTTCAGCATGTGCAGCAGCTGTTGTAACCCCAAGAATAGCCACAGCTAAAGGTCGAAGATTAAAATCACGCATAACCAAAATTCCAATATGGAGAGAGTTCAGAGTTTTGTATCAAATTTGAAAGTGAATACTAGTGATAATATTTATCATTTGCAATAAAAATATACAATTCCTTCATTTCAATTTAATCGCTTGAATATTTGAAAAGATGCCAATTCAAGTAAAAAAAGGGTTTAAAAACTGGAACTCGCGCGTATTTTTTGTATATCCTTAAATGTTGTCATATAATGTGGCACATTTTTATAAACCTGTTATAACCTAATATATAGAGGAAGCCATGCAAGTAACTTCTGAAGCGGTTTCGGGCGTTGCCCGTCGTTTAAATGTTTCTGTACCGACGAGCCGTATTAATGAGCAATTTGAAGCTCGTTTAAAACGCACTGCTAAAACTGCGAAGATCAACGGCTTCCGTCCAGGTAAAGTGCCTGTAAACGTAGTTCGTCGTGAATACGGCGCGGGTATCTACCAAGAAGTGGTAAACGATATTATTCGTGACACAGTTTTCGAAGCAATCCAGCAAGAGAAAATCAATGCTGTGGGCATGCCAAACATCGAAAAAACTGAAATGAAAGACGACGCGCTGGTATATACAGCGACTGTTGAAGTTTATCCAGAAGTTGAAGTGAAATTCGAAGGTCTGGAAGTTGAACGTAAAGCAACTGAAGTCAACGATAAAGACGTTGAGAAGATGATCGAAAATCTTCAAAAACAACGTGCTGCTTGGGCTGAAACCAAAGGCATGGCTAAAAAAGACATGCAAGTGACTTTCGATTTTGAAGGTACGGTTGATGGTGAGAAATTTGAAGGCGGCGCTGCTGAAGACTTCAAACTTGTACTCGGTTCTGGCCGTATGATTCCTGGCTTCGAAGACGGCATCGTTGGTATGAAGAAAGGCGAAGAGAAAGTGATTGATGTAACTTTCCCTGAAGATTACCAAGCTGAAAACCTTGCTGGTAAACAAGCTCAATTCAAAATCACTGTGAAGCTTGTTGAAAAACAAAAGCTTCCAGAAATTGATGCTGAATTCCTGGAAATCTTCGGTGTGTCTGAAGAAGAAGGCGTTGAGAAGTTGAAAGCTGACGTTCGTAAAAACATGGAACGTGAAGTGAAAAACGGCCTGCGTAACCAGGTAAAAGGTGCGACTTTTGATGCGCTTGTTGCTGCAAACGAAGTTGAACTTCCAGCGGCTATGCTTGCTCAAGAAATTGACCGTCAACGTCAACAAATGATTCAGCAGTTCACTCAACAGTTCGGTGCTCAAGGTGCGCAAGCATTTGATTCAAGCATGCTTCCAGATGAATTGTTCAAAGAACAAGCTGAAAAATCTGTAAAACTTGGTGTATTGGTTAGCCGTGTTTTAGCTGATGCGAAAATCGAAGTAGATGCTGCACGTGTTGAAGCGTATATCCAAGACATGGCGTCTTCTTATGAAGATCCAAACGAAGTGATCGAATACTTCAAAAACGATGCGCAACAACGTCAACAAATCGAAGCTGTTGTACTAGAAGACCAAGTTGTTGATTACATTTTGGCTTCTGCTAAAGTAACTGATGCGACTGTAAGCTATGAAGACTTATTGAAAGAGCAGCAAGCTCGTCAACAAGCTTAATTTTAGCTTTCCATAAAAAAGGCGCTTGATGCGCCTTTTTTTCATATTGATGCCTGAAAAAAGCATTTCTGATTTTCACAAAACTAATGCAAAAAATATGATGGATTTATTGGCGAATTTTTTGCAATTTCAGTGATTATCCCTCATATTGTGATTATGGGTTAGGTCACAAAAAATTTAGGAATAAATAAACGTATGTATGTTCCAACGATTGAAAACGCTTTAGTGCCAATGGTGGTAGAACAATCCTCTCGTGGTGAGCGTTCTTTTGATATTTATTCACGCCTTTTGCGTGAACGTGTAATTTTTATGACGGGCGAAGTTGAAGACAATATGGCGAACCTTATCGTTGCGCAAATGTTGTTTTTAGAGGCTGAAAATCCAGATAAAGATATTCATTTATATATCAACTCGCCAGGTGGTTCAGTGACTGCAGGTATGGCAATTTATGACACCATGCAGTTTATCAAACCTGACGTGGTGACCTATTGTATGGGGCAGGCAGCATCTATGGGTGCCTTCCTGCTCAATGCCGGAACTAAAGGTAAGCGTTACTGCTTAGAAAATGCCCGTGTTATGATTCATCAGCCACTCGGTGGTTTCCGTGGTCAGGCTTCGGATATTGAAATTCATGCCCGTGAAATTCTATTTATTAAAGAACGTTTAAATCGTTTAATGGCTGAACACAGCGGTCAGGAATACGAGAAAGTAGCACGCGATACAGACCGTGATAACTTTATGACTGCTCAGCAAGCGAAAGAATACGGTCTTGTGGACGAAGTTTTAACTAAACGTCCATAAGTTTTAAAGATTCAGATAGTGGAGTAAATATGTCCGAACATCCTCAAGGACAAAAGCATTGTTCATTTTGCGGTAAAACGCAGTCTGAAGTCGGGAAGCTGATTGCAGGCGAGGACGCATACATTTGTAACGAATGTGTGGACGTATGCTTAGATTTGGTTCAAACCAGTCAACAGGTGGAAACCAATGACTGGGCCAATCGTCCTTTGCCGAAACCACAGGAAATCCGTGCGGCCTTGGATCAATATGTCATTGGTCAGGATATCGCAAAAAAGACCTTGTCGGTTGCAGTGTATAACCATTACAAGCGCCTGAAAGTGCAGAATAATGGCAAAAAAGCTGACGATTCAGTTGAACTTTCAAAAAGTAATATCATGCTGGTCGGCCCGACGGGCTCAGGCAAAACCTTGTTGGCACAAACGCTGGCGCGCCTTCTTGATGTACCCTTTGCCATGGCAGATGCAACCACACTGACAGAAGCAGGTTATGTGGGTGAAGATGTAGAAAACATTGTACAGAAGCTTTTGCAAAAAGCCGATTACGATGTCGAGAAAGCACAGAAGGGCATTATCTATATCGACGAGATCGACAAGATTACCCGCAAGTCTGAAAATCCATCGATTACGCGTGATGTATCGGGTGAAGGCGTACAGCAGGCTTTACTGAAAATGATCGAAGGTACGGTTGCATCGATTCCGCCCCAAGGTGGCCGTAAGCACCCGCAGCAAGAATTCATTCAGATTGATACATCCAACATTCTGTTTATCTGTGGTGGTGCATTCTCTGGACTTGAGAAAATTGTGCAGCAGCGTCAGGAAAAAGGTGGCATCGGATTTACCGCAGAAGTGCGTAAAAAAGATGAAACCAAGAAGCTGTCTGATCTGTTCCGTCAAGTTGAAGCAACTGACCTGGTAAAATTTGGTTTGATTCCAGAATTTATTGGTCGTTTGCCGGTGATTGCTACTTTGGATGAGTTAGATGAAGAAGCATTGATGCAGATTCTGACTGAACCGAAGAATGCATTAACCCGTCAGTATCAACATTTGTTTGATATGGAAGACGTGGATCTGGTCTTTGAAGAATCCGCATTACGTGCCGTGGCGAAAAAAGCGGTTGAGCGTAATACTGGCGCGCGTGGTCTACGTTCGATCCTGGAAAATTCATTACTCGAAACCATGTATGACCTGCCAAGCCGTAGCGATGTCGGCACGGTGGTCGTCAATGAAGCGGTGATTAAAGGTGAAGCAGAGCCAGAATATCGTGCCGAGCGTCAACCGCATGAGCAGCAAGAGACAGCGACAAAAATAGATTTAAAAGTGGTGAATAGCAAATCTGCTTAACTGCTATTCATCCGAAACCTGCGAAAACTCCGTGTTTTCGCAGGTTTTTTATTTCCAAAAATAAAGCTGGGTGTTAATCTGATTGACTAGGTGTGGATGCCTAAAACTTATAAAAAATAAATCGCAAAGCACTTGCATATAAAAGAATAAAGACGCAGTGAGGGATAAGCATGCGTGGAGTCGCAATTGTACTCATCAGCAGTTTGGCATTGCTGGGGTGTCATGGTAAGAAAGCCGTAGTTGAGCCTACACAGTCACTCAGCACTCTAAAAAATATTGATCTTGAAAAAAAACCGGGCTTTGTTGAACAGCATCGTATTGGTATGTTTACTATTGGTGGCTGGGTCAATCAAAAGCAGGGCAATCAGTTTCAAACGGTGAAACCACAACATGATCAAGCCGCCATCGTGTATTTATACCGTCCTGATTCCAGATGGAACCGTCAGGAAATTGTCGCTGCCAGCCTGTTTATCAATCAAGAACATATTCCAAGTCTTTTGCATAATCATTATTACTGGATTGAAGTTCCTACAGGAACATATCGTTTAAGTACCAGTCGACCGTTGGGTGCTTTGCATTTTCAGAAGCCTAAATATCTGGATTTTAGTGTGGAAGCAGGACAATCCTATTTTATTAAATATGATGAAGAAAATATCAGCACGCGGCGTAGTGTCTCGGGGCCCTTCATGCTCATGCCGGAAAAGGTCGGTCTGAGTGAAATTGCTTTTACTCAGCTTAAATCTCACAGTTTTAATTTTGTAGCGCAAGATCAGGAAACTGGCCAGATTCGCAAAAAAGCCCAGAAAATTGAACCAACTGTTTATGATCCATCATTAGATGTACAGTTGAAGGCACCTTTTAAACTTTGGGATCCGCGTACTTGGTAATGGAACATTTCCCAGAATAAATATAATAAAAAAGCACCCATAGAGGGTGCTTTTTTATTGCAGTCCAAAATTAGCCTGCAGCAGCGTCCACGACTGGAATCTTGCCAATTTTAGCTTGCCAGATTTTCGGTGCAGTCGCGTGAATAGAAGTACCATTCACATCAACCGCGACAGAAACCGGCATATCTTTCACGACAAACTTGTAAATTGCTTCCATACCCAAGTCAGCAAACGCCACCACTTCAGCTTCACGGATCGCTTTCGATACCAAGTAAGCAGCACCACCGACAGCCATCAGGTAAGTTGCCTGGTTGTCTTTAATGGCTTCAACGGCAGCAGGACCACGGTCTGCTTTACCGATCATGCCGAACATGCCAGTTGCTTCAAGGACTTGACGTGTGAATTTATCCATACGCGTAGCCGTTGTTGGACCAGCAGGGCCTACAACTTCATCACCGACTGGATCGACCGGACCAACGTAGTAGATGAATTTGCCTTTCAGATCAACAGGCAGTTCTTCACCGTTATTCAGCATATCTACCATACGTTTGTGCGCAGCGTCACGACCTGTATAGATAGTACCGTTCAGAAGCAATGTATCACCTGGTTTCCAGGCATTCATTTCTTCTTGTGTGATGTTGTCTAGGTCAACACGCTTAGATGTTGAAGAATCCCAGGTTACTTCAGGATAGTCTTCAAGTTTTGGTGCGATGATGTTGGCAACACCCGTACCATCAAGTGTGAAGTGTGCATGACGAGTCGCAGCACAGTTCGGGATCATACCGACTGGCTTACCCGCAGCATGACATGGATAATCTTTGATTTTAATATCAAGAACAGTGGTTAAACCGCCAAGACCTTGTGCGCCAATACCCAAAGCATTCACTTTTTCGAAGATTTCGATACGAAGTTCTTCAAGTTTAGATTGTGGACCACGACGAAGTAATTCGTCCATGTTGATCTCTTCCATCAATGTTTCTTTGGCAAGCATCATGGCTTTTTCAGCAGTACCACCGATCCCAATCCCTAGCATACCTGGTGGACACCAGCCTGCACCCATCGTTGGAACAGTTTTCAGTACCCAATCTACGATTGAATCAGATGGGTTCAACATTGCGAGTTTAGATTTATTTTCTGAACCGCCACCTTTGGCTGCTACAGTGATATCTACTTTATTACCAGGCACAAGCTTGTGGTAAATCACGGCAGGAGTGTTGTCTTTGGTATTCTTACGACCAAAAGCAGGATCGGCCAGAACTGATGCACGAAGCACGTTGGAGTTTTCTAAATAACCCTGACGTACGCCTTCATTGATTGCATCATCCAGGCCCATGGTTAAATCGAATTTAACATCCATGCCCACTTCAACAAATACGTTGACGATACCGGTATCTTGACAGATTGGGCGGTGGCCTTCTGCACACATGCGTGAGTTAATTAAGATTTGCGCGATCGCATCTTTAGCAGCTTTGTTCTCTTCACGATCATACGCACGGCTCATCGCTTGGATAAAGTCTTGTGGGTGATAGTAAGAAATGAACTGAAGCGCATCTTTAACCGATGTGATCAAGTCATCTTGCTTGATAATAGTTGTCATACAAATATCTCTTGAGCGGGCTGATAGCTAGCGGGCTAAATTATAAGACAAAAGAATCGGGTTGTGGGCATTTTGGGCGAGCATTGGCCGAAAGTTTATAGTTTAAGCAATCTGAAGGACGACTTGAGCAGCTCAGCGGGTCAAATATGACAGTAATCGGTCATATTTAGTGTCATATTTCAGATAAAAAATACGCATAATTTTGCTTATTCCGTATTAAGCGATTGAATTTTATTAATTATTTTAAATTTAATAAAAAACCAGATTGTCATATAACTGTCATAAAACTTTTACATAATGCAGCTATTGAAACGGGAGATCTTAACAATGGTTACAGGTATTTTAATGGCAAGTGGTTTTTGTGTATATATCGCTGCAACTTGGATGTACGGTCAGAAAGAAGATCAAGCCTAAGCTTTATCTTCTTTTTTATTTTAAGACATAAAAAATTAACCTTTCTTCACATCTTCACATCTTCACATCTTCACATCTTCAAATCTTCAAATCCAGTTATAAAAATATTTGAAAACTCAAATTTAAAAAGCATCTCTCCTATAGCTTACTCAAGCCATGTTGACCATTTACATTTTTAACCCAGAAAAACTCAAAGCCTGAAAACCCTTACACATGTGGCATTTTTTATTGCTTAGACTGTTTCTCTCAACTTCTAGAAACAGGCAAGTAGAATGAACAATTTTAATGCAAGTGATATTAAAGAACATGCTTCAGTCATTGCTTCATGTGGTACTCAAGTCGGGAAGGTAGACCATTTAGAAGGTCAGGATTCAATTAAATTAACAAGAAGTGATGATGAAAATAATGAGCATCATCTGATTCCCTTGAGTTGGGTAAGCGAAATCAAAGACGATAGCGTGGTGCTCAATAAAACAGCAGAAGATGTGCGTAAAGAGTGGACCACCTTATAAAAAATTAAAGTCAGTGGACTGAAAAGCAGGGCTGTCTCAGCTTAATTTTTTATGTCACAGACTTTATTAGTAATCGTTGAAAATGCCAGTTCGAAAGACTGGCATTTATTATGCGTAGTTGATTCTTTTTTATTTGGTTTTGCATTCTGCCAGAAATGGATTTTGAGCCTGTATAATGATTTTATCTGAAAATTTCCCTTCATATTCAAAACCATTTTGTATGATTTTTAGCGTTTGAAAACCATATTTTTCCTAGGCACGACTTCCACCTAAATTATGTCCAAAGACTATCAAGCCTAAACTTTTGAGTTGTAATGGCTTAAAGAAAAACTCTTTGACCAACTTGAGCGCTTCACTGCCATAGCCTTGAGCTGTCCAAGTGATTGTTGAGATTGCAATACAAAATTCAGCATGTTGAGCACAAGATTGATTTCTAGAATTCAAAGTTTACCGATCATTTCATCAGGATGGTTTAAACAAATTGTAAAGTCATAACGGGTTGGATCAGCCAAACAGCGCTGAATATGTGCCTGCATATCTTCAAGTGTAAAATGCCATTTCAAGCCGGTCATATAACGCATTTCATCGATTTGCGTGAGCGCTAAAAATGTGAGCAGATTTTCAACTTTCAGTAAGTGTAAGTAGATGCGATTCCATTTAAGATCAGTGCTGATTTGATGCTCTTTGAGAGCATTTTTTATTTTTAGAAACGTAATCGACAGATTATAGAATGTCCGACTTTAGAACAAAAATGATTAAAAAAACCACCCCATCTTGCGAGAGGGTGGTGAGTGCGGAGCTATTAAATTTATTGAGCCTGCTGTTCTGCCTGAATCGCGGTTAAGGCGATGGTAAATACAATATCATCGACCAAAGCACCACGAGACAGGTCATTCACCGGTTTGTTCAAGCCTTGCAGCATTGGCCCAACACTGACTACATTGGCAGCACGTTGCACAGCTTTATAAGTCGTATTACCCGTATTTAAATCCGGGAAAATAAAGACATTGGCACGTCCGGCCACTTGTGAATCTGGTGCTTTTTGACGGCCAACACTTTCAACCGAGGCAGCATCATATTGTAATGGCCCATCAATTAGCAGGTCAGGACGACGTTCTTTGGCAATTCGTGTTGCTTCAGCCACTTTCTCGACATCGGCACCCATACCTGAAGTTCCGGTAGAGTAAGAAATCATGGCAATCCGCGGGTCAATGCCAAAGGCTTTGGCAGAATCTGCCGATTGAATCGCAATCTCGGCCAGCTGCTCTGCATCTGGATCAGGATTAATCGCACAGTCGCCATAAACATAGACTTCATCTGGCAGCAGCATAAAGAACACAGAAGAAACCAATGAATAATCCGGTGCAGTCTTGATCAGCTGAAAGGCAGGACGTACGGTATTGGCCGTGGTATGTACCGCGCCAGAGACCAGACCATCAACCTGATCCAGCGCCAGCATCATGGTGCCGAGCACCACAGTGTCTTGCAACTGTTCACGCGCTTGCAGTTCGTTGAGTTTGCCTTTACGTAGCTCGACCATCTTGTCGATATAGTTGTCACGAATCAGATCCGGATCCAGAATTTCCAGATCTTCAGGCAATTCGATACCACGAGCTTTTGCCACTTCTAAAACAGATTCGGGATTGGCCAATAAAATACATTGTGCAATGCCACGCGACTGACAGATTGCTGCAGCTTGTATCGTACGTGGTTCATCACCTTCAGGTAATACAATACGTTTTTTCGCCGCAATCGATTTTTGTACCAGTTCATGCCGGAAGGCTGAAGGCGAGAGACGTGGCTTATAAGAACCATTCAACATCTGACCGAGCCATTCCGGATTGATGTGACTCGAAACAAAACGCGTGACCTGATCTGCACGTTCCGTATCATCTACTGGAATTTCATTGCTGAGATTTACCAGTTTTTGTGCGGTTTCAAAGGTACTAAGCGGTGTATGTAAAATTGGTAAACCTTGTTTGATGGCGGTCTGGCAAAATTCCAGTACGTGATCATTTGGTTGATGATGTTCAGTTAGCACCAAGCCAGCCAAAGGAATACCATTGCTGCTGGCCAGACTGCTGGCCAATAACACATCAATCCGGTCAGATGCACTGATGATCAATTCACCCGCTACAAATTTATGCAATTCATGTTCAATATTGGCCGAAATCAGGCTGCTGTGCTGGACACGGCGCTGTTTCGCTTCGCCTTCATTAATCCAGTAGGCCTGAATATGTGCCGCCAGATCAGATATACGCGGCACACTTAAAGTTTTACTGAAAGGCACCAGTCCAATTACAGGTAACTTTTCTGAACCAATATGTGGATGGGTTTGCTGGATGGCACGAATAAATTGTGTGGTTTCTTCTGCAAGACGTAAATCCGGATCAAGCGTTACAGGAATCTGTGCAGATTCTTCAGGCAGACCTTTGGTTCGCATCAACAGGATGCCAGACAGGCGGGTTGAACTGGCGCCACCAAAGTTGCGAATCTGGTTTTCAACTTTATCGGCAGTCTGACCTGGCTGCTGGATATTGGCATTGCTGACCACAATCACTTTGGCATCCAAAGCCTGCGCCAGCGAGGCATTCAGATCATCGGCAAAACTGTCCTGAGCATTTGGCAATAGACCTTCGACAATAATCAGGTCATGCTGTCTGGCAATTTGACGATGCAGACGTACCGCTTCTTCCAGCAGTTCATCCTGTTCACCCAGATTAATCTGCTGCAAGACTTTGCTATAACGGATGGGTTCAACAGTTTCACTTTGAGAAATATGACGATACAAAGCCGTAGTACGGTCTTCGACTTCATTCAATTCCTGAGCAAAAGGTTTGAGAAAGCCAGCTTTAACCCCTTGGCATTCCAGTGCATAAATCAGGCCTAAACATGCAGAAGTTAAGCCTACGCCTTCCCCAGTGGGAACCAATAGAATCGTTTTCATAAGTTACGTCAGTCACACAATAATAAAAATCAGTTAAAAAGTGGCCCTGCTTGCTTATGCAAGCGCTACCTCAGCTTCAGACTTTTTTGCGTTTTTTTGCTCCACTTCAAGTTCTACAACGCTATGTACTTCTTGAGCGATACGACCTTCTTCGTCTGTTGGCACTACCCAGATTTGTGGACCTGTACCTGAATCGATACGGCCTTCAGTGCCACGTTTCAGGTCATTATTGGCACTTTTATCCAGGTTGAAGCCGAAGTGGGGCAGATAAGTCATGGTTTTTTCACGGATATAGGCAGAATTTTCGCCAATACCGCCAGTGAAGAACAAGCCATCAATACGTGGCAGACCACAGCTCAGTGCTGCCAGAGATTTGGCTAGACGGTAGCAGAATACTTCAATCGCTAATGCAGCATCTTCATTGCCTTGTTCCGATGCTTCAATCAGGGTACGCATGTCATTCGACAAATCAGACAGACCCAACAGACCGCTCTGGCTATTCAGCATCTTGTCAATTTTATAGATATCCCAACCCAGGTTCTTTGCCAGGAAGCTGTGCAGGCTTGGGTCGACATCGCCACTGCGGGTGCCCATGACAATACCTTCAAGCGGGGTTAAGCCCATTGACGTATCTACACTTTCCCCATTCCACACGGCACAGGTCGAGCTGCCATTACCGAGATGTGCTGTTAACCAGCCGCCTTGTTTCAGGCTACCTGCCAGTTCAGAACCACGGTCTGAAACATAAGCATGGCTGGTGCCGTGGAAACCATAACGACGCACACCATGGGCTGTATATAAGAATTTTGGCAGGGCATAGCGATATGCATGTGCTGGCATGCTTTGATGGAATGCGGTATCAAATACTGCTATTTGCGGTAAGTCTGGGAACAAGCGTTTGGTGGCTTCAATGCCAATCAGATGTGCCGGATTGTGTAAGGGCGCAAGTGGCGTTGCTTCACGAATCTTTTCAATAATTTCATCATTGATCAATTCTGCTTTGGTCAGGCTGCCACCATGTACCACACGGTGACCAATCGCATCTGGGCGATAGTTAGCCAGACGCTCCAAACCAACTTCAAGGGCTTTTTTATGGTCGGCAAAAGGAATATGGATATCAACCGGTTCGTTACCGACAGTCACGCCTTTGATACGAGCATTCTCTGTGCCTAAATTCTCAGCTAAACCATGAATACGGAAGTTCTGTTCCTCAAGAAGTAATGCAAACTTGATTGAAGAAGAGCCACAATTAATAACTAATACTGATTTAGACACGATTGATTACCCGATTTTTAATTAAAATTCTCGTCCATTGACTTGATCCAGTGATCAGCAAAAAGGCACTAAGCTGAATCAATATTGATGTTTTAACATTTGTTTTTTTTCTGTCCTAGATAGACTTTAGCAGATTAGACTTAAGCATTATCGACCAGGCTGACAATAATAACTAAAATTTATCAGTTCATAGTTTTCATTTATAAATAAAATGATGCTGAAAATATAATCAATAAAGCTGCCAAATTCTATTTTCAATGTCGTACTGGAACAGATTGCTTTCAGTTTAGTGCCTAAAACAGCAAATATGACTTATACATACAATTCTATACAGAGATTCATCAATAAAATGACCCAAAGGTTCTGATCCATTTCGGTTTTAATTTTTATATCCATAAAAAATCAGCCTTGCGAACAAAGCTGATTTTTAACGTGATCATCTGAAATAGTTATTGGCGAATCTGACCATCACCAAATACGATCCATTTTTGTGAGGTCAGGCCTTCAAGACCAACCGGACCACGGGCATGAATTTTATCGGTTGAAATTCCGATTTCCGCGCCTAAGCCATATTCAAAACCATCAGCAAAGCGGGTCGAGGCATTGATCATCACCGAACTCGAATCGACACCGGCCAAAAACTCGCGTGCCAGACTGTAATTTTCAGTAATGATCGAATCGGTATGATGTGAGCCATACTGATTAATATGTTCAATCGCTTCTTCTATGCCAGAAACCACTTTGATGGCCAGAATTGGGCCCAGATATTCGGTATACCAGTCTTCTTCAGTGGCCGCAATCACTGCATCAGCAAGAATACGCTGGGTTTCTTTGCAACCACGGAGCTCTACTTTTTTCTCCTGATAAAGTTCTGCGATGCGGGGCAAGAACTCTTCAGCGACTTTTTCATCGACTAGCAAAGTTTCCATGGCATTACACACGCCATAACGATGGGTTTTAGCATTTAAAGCAATGGGTAAGGCTTTTAACAGATCCGCCTGTGCTTCCACATAGATATGGCAATTACCATCCAAATGTTTGATCACCGGGACACGAGCTTCTTCAGTAATGCGCTCGATCAGGCTCTTGCCGCCACGAGGCACAATCACATCGACATATTCGGTCATGGTAATGAGCTGGCCGACTGCAGCACGATCAACGGTATTGATCACTTGTACTGCTGATTCTGGCAGGCCGGAAATTTTCAGCGCATGTTGAATTGCCGCGGCAATCGCCTGATTGGATTCCAGTGCTTCTGAACCGCCACGTAAAATAATCGCATTGCCTGATTTCAGCGCCAGTGAAGCCGCTTCCAGGGTCACGTTGGGACGTGATTCATAAATCATGCCGACCACACCTAAAGGTACACGCATCTTGCCCAGTTGAATGCCAGATGGGCGATAAGCCATATCGCTAATTTCACCAATCGGATCTTTCAGGCCAATCACATCTTTCAGGCCTTCTAACATACCTTTAAAGCGTGCGGGGTTGAGTTCTAAGCGATCAAGCAGGGCACTGTCCAGATTGTTATTATGCGCTTTGGTCATATCTTTCTGGTTGGCAGCCAAAATAGCTGGCTGGCTATTTTCCAAAGCCGTATAAATAGCCGATAGTGCGTTGTTTTTGGTTTGGGTGGACGCACGAGCCAAAATGCGAGAAGCCTGGCGTGCCTGCTGTCCTACCGTTTGCATATATTGTTCAATAGACTCTTGCATAGCGCTTTGATCACTTAGAAATTTCACTTCGATATTAACAGTCTGCTGCCGGACAATGAAGCCCATCTGTTAAAAATCATCCGTTTTCGCGGACTTCTAAACATTTTGAAATTGTTTTCTGTTTAAAAGCAGATAAGTGGTCGCTGAAGCGGTTGCTTGTGAAAAGCCGCTCTGTATAGAATGAAATAAGCGACATTGAAGTCATATATAATTATTAAAGAGCAGGATGCGTGTTCAGGCTCATCGGAATGTGTCTGAAGCATAAGATCTGTTAATCATGACTTGCACAATAAAAATAAGGCAAGGACGGAGGAAAAGGAAAATGAATTCCATTATCCACATGGATGCCCATGTATTGGATTCGCAAAGCCATTATGGTTTTTTTGATCTTTATGATAAGCACAGTTTTAAGCAGCCAGCACGAAGCACCTGGATGGATGGCTGGAAAATCGAATATATGGCGATTGCCCGTCCGGATACCTTGCATCTCAGGCCGATGGTGATCATTGGGGGCGCCTTCCAGAATTTTAATTCCTATAAATATTGTGTCGAACAGCTCTTCGCTGCCGGCCCGATCATTCTGATTGACTTGCCTTCGATGGGAGCCAACCAGCAGATCAGCAATGTGGATACTGGCCTGTCGGCTGGAACTCTGGAGCTTGAAGACCTTGCTGCCATGCTGGGGCAATGGCTGGAGCAGATGCAACTTCCTCAAGTTTCAATTTTAGGCATGTCCTTAGGCTCAGTGGTCGCCTCCTGTCTGGCAGACCAGCGCCCTGAACTGGTGGACCGGATGATCCTGATGGGCGTAATGCAGAAAACCCGCAAAAGCTGGCGCATGCTATTGGAAGAATCCTTGCATCTGATGAAAGAACAGCGTATGGATGAATTTGGTCAGGCGGTCATTTTATATCTGGTCAATCATGCCCGTCTCAAAGAAACCCGCATGTCACCAACAGCAAAGCGCTTATTCTTCAAGCAGATGTCAGAATTCACGGTGACCGAACAAGAGCGTTATGATATTAACTGCAACCGTCTATTGCGTCTGACCCACGTGCCGATTCCACAGTGCAAGGTTCTGGTGGCCTGTGGTCAATATGACAGTTTTACCTTGCCACATGAGAATGCCAATTTTGCCCTGCAATGTCCAAATATGCAGTATGTACAAATTGCCGGTGCTGACCATGTGCCTCAGTTGCAGCGCAGGAAAGAAACTATGCATCTGTTTGCCACCTTCTTGCGTGATGAAGCAGTCGAGCAGTTGCCGGGAATTATTCCGTTTAGCCGTGAACAGATGCAGCAGATTGAACGGCGCGGTGAAGAGCGGATTTGTGTGCAACAGCCACAACGTTATTTGAGTCATCGTCATTCGGATCTGCTGTTGAATGTAGAAATTATCGACATGAATTTCTTTGGAGTATTGCTGGAGTTAGACGCAGGACAGACAGAGTGTGCCGCAGCTTATCCGCGTGATCTGGCCTTGCATCTGGAAGATGAAAACGGCGAGTTCAAGATCGAATGTCTGATCTTTGAACAGGATGAGACTCAAGTGCGGGCCCTGTTTAAACATGGCAGTTTTGAAGTGGCAGAACGTTTATTGGCTTTTGTGCAACAACAGAAAATCCTTCAGCAAGAAGACGCTTTCGATGCAGTGATTTAATCGGGGCTTAATAAAAAAACAGCATCATTTAACGCTGTTTTTTTTCACTGCATGAATCATCCAGACCAGATCACCGAGATGTTCATCCTGCTCCGGTGTCAGATTTTGCTGACGAGGCTCGGCAAAATAACGTTGCGGTTGTTGTACCTCAACCTGATCGAAACCGGCATCTTGAAAAAAGTGCTGTAATTCTTGGGGGGTTTTAAAATGAAAGGTAAAAGCACTGCGTGACATGAATTTAAGCAGACGGCTACAGCTCCAAATAAAATTTGTCAATTTATTTTTGACGGGTTCCGGGTAAATGTCGCTAAGGTAATGCAAGGCTGGAAAATGTCGTGCATTCTCTGCAATACCTTGCAACAGAATACGCAACATGCGTTGATCAAAGTAATTAATCAGCCCCTCATTAATTACCACCAAAGGTTGGTCGGGATCAAACATCTGAAAGATACAGTCCAACTCTTCACTAAAAATATCTGCAGTGAGCACTTCGGGAGCCTGCTGATCAATCTGCTGCAAGGCTTGGGTCTTGATTCTGGCCATGTCGGGAAGATCCAGTTCACGATAATTAATCTCGGGAAATTTTTGTCTGAAATTCCAGCTACGTGGAGACAAACCGCAGGCAATTTCAAGAATATGAAGTTGTGGATGCTGCTCGATCAACTGACACAGATGTTCATCAATCATCTGATGGCGCTGCTTGAGTGTGGTACGCATGCTGCCACCTACAGAGCGTTCTGCCCATACTTCAAGTGGATGTAGCAGTGTGGCCAGAAATTTGCCTTTAGTCGTGGCAAAGACCGGATGTGAGATCCCCATTTGATACCAGATATAGCCGGTATAATGTGCTGTAAAAGAAATATGACGATGCTGCGAAAGTGATTTTGGCATAGGGTTCTGACCTTATTGTTATTTTAGTTGGGTGCTACAGAAGTAACGCCTTTTAACATCATAATAAAAAAGGAACACCTTGTCGTGTCCCTTTTTCATATTGATTGGATTTAAAAAGTTTTAGCTGGATTGCTGTTTAAATGCCAGTATTTCATCACGGATCTCGCGCCATTCTTCACCCAGATCCAGTTCATCACCAATCTGGATGTTCGGGATGTTGCCGCGCATACGTTCTAAACGTTCCTGATTTGGCAACGGCAGGTCGGCAATGCCTTCCAGTGCAATACATTGTGCTGCACGATCATTACAGACCAGCCCCATATCACACCCGGCTTTCAGTGCGGCCTGAATTCGGGCATCGGCACCGCCTGCCACACAGGCGGCCTGCATGCTTAAATCATCCGAGAACAGAACGCCGTCAAAACCGAGTTGCTGACGCAAAACTTTCTGAATCCAGAATTCCGAGAATCCGGCCGGATTGGGATCTACCTGACTATAAATCACATGCGCTGGCATTAAAGCATCGAGTTGCGGCTGTAACTGGATAAAGGTCTGCATGTCTTTTTGCTGAATGTCTTCATAGCTGCGCATATCAATGGCTGCGGCAACATGTGAATCCGCTTTGACTGAACCATGACCCGGGAAATGTTTCCCAGTTGACGCCATTCCTGCACGTTTCATCCCTTTTAAAAATGCGCTGGCCAGTGGAATAATATCTGAAATATTTCTGGCAAAGCTTCGGTCACCAATCACATCACTGATGTCGTTTAAATCCAGCACCGGCGCAAAACTGAAATCAATCCCGACAGCCAGTACTTCAATCGCCATCAGCCAGCCGCATTTTTCGGCCAAATCTAAAGCACGCTGCGAATCATGAGCATACAGTTCGCCAAATTTCCCCATCGCAGGGAGCAGGGTAAAGCCCTGTCTTAAGCGCTGCACACGTCCACCTTCCTGATCGACTGCAATCAAAATATCAGGACGAATCTGGCGCATGTGATCGGTTAAGGCACGGACTTGAGCCGCAGATTCGATGTTACGTCCAAATAAAATGACTCCACCGACTTGCGGCGCACCGAATAGTTCAATATCTTCTTGAGTCAGGGTTGTGCCTGCGATGTCGAGCATCAATGCGCCAATCATATGCGGAATCCGTTTTAGAATTTTTCCGGGAAACAATACCTGATTTCTGCAATGATTTGCTACACTTTGTCAGCACAGAATATGATAAAACTACACGACATAAACATATTAAGTTGTTTAAGATGCTGAATACTTTAAATTCTGGTCGAAAAGCAACACGGTCACATTGGTCTCTAGGCCAAGGAAGTACGAATTATTTATGAAATTTCAAACGATAGCTTGCGCCGTTGCGATTGCGACAGGTGGCTTCTTTTTTACCCATGTCGTGAATGATGCGATTGCAGCCAATAGTGCAGAAGTGGTCAGCAAAGCCATTCAGCCATCTCAGGAACAGGCATTGGTATCACGTCAACTGGCGACGCTGGTGGATCGTCAGCACTATTTGAATATGCGTCTGGATGCCCAGACTTCGCAGCGTATTTTCGATTTCTATATCGATAGTCTGGATCCGGAACATAGCTTATTTCTGGCACCAGAAGTTGAAAATTACAAGAAACGTTATGGGGCCAATTTTGGTGCTCACCTGAAAGCTGGCAATTTGTCGGGTCCTTATGAAATCCATGCGCAATATCGTCAGCGCCTGACCCAGTTTTACACCTATATGTTGAATGAGCTGAAGAAACCACAGAATCTGAATCAGCCAAATGTCTATATCGAAACTGATCGTGAAAAAGCGCCATTCTTTAAAACTGAGGCTGAACAGCGCGCGCACTGGTCAAAAATGCTGGTGTCCCAGCTGATCAATCTGACCATCAGTAAAGAAGAAGAACAGGCCAAACAGAAAGCACTGAAGGCCAATCCAGAACTGGCCAATGGACAAGACCTTACCGGACCTGAAGATCTGACGCCTGCACAAACCTTGACCAAGCGTTATACCCGTCAGCTGGAACGTGTCAGCCGGATCAAGAGTGATGATGTGCTCGACAAGACCTTGAATGCGATGATGCTGACCTATGATCCGCATAGTAATTATTTCCCGCCTGTAGATGCGATGGAGCTGAATCGTCAGACCACTTTGCAGCTCGAAGGGGTCGGGGTCTCGATTCGTCCTGAACGTGGCAATGAAGATTACACCAAGATTGAAACCATTGTCGAAGGTGGTCCTGCGAGTAAATCCGGTCAGGTGAAATCGGGTGATCGCATCATTGGTGTAGCCCAGGATGGCGAACAGATGGTCGATGTGATTGGCTGGCCAAGCAATGAAATTGTCGGTCTGATTCGCGGCAAGCGTGGCACTAAAGTCACTCTACGTTTACTCGGTGCAGGCGCGACCATGGGGCAGGCACGTAACGTGACCATTACCCGTGATGTGATTCAGGAAGAAGATGCCGGTGTGCGTACGCGTGTTGTCGACATTCAGCGCGATGGCAAGAAATATCAATATGGTGTGATTGAAATCCCGTCGTTCTACCTGAACTATCGTGCACGTCGTGCCGGTACAGATTATCGTTCAGTCTCTGAAGATACCAATAAGGCTTTAAAAGAACTGGCGGCCAAAAATGTTGCCGGGATTATTGTCGATTTGCGTAATAACCCGGGTGGCTCACTAGAAGAAGTGGCACGTATGTTGGGGCAGGTGATTAAATCTGGCCCAGTGGTGCAGATTCGTGATGGTAATGGCAATGTTAGCGTCTTTGAAGATGATGATGGCGGTGCACAAACCTATGCGGGTCCTTTGGCGGTAATGATCAATCTGGCTTCTGCATCGGCCAGTGAAATTTACTCTGCCGCGATTCAGGATTATGAGCGCGGGATTGTGATTGGCAGTACCACCACCGGGAAAGGTACAGCGCAAGTGCAACTGGATAGCTTGGCGCATGGTCAGGCAACCCTGACACAGCGTAAATTCTACCGGGTGACCGGTGGCAGTACCCAGAACAAGGGTGTGGTTCCAGACATTAAACTGGTTGATATTTATAACGAAGAGTTTGGTGAGCGTAAGGCTAAAAATGCCTTGCAATGGGATACCATTCCAACCGCGCCATTTAAACGCGAAGGCGCAGTACAAAAATATGTACCAGAGTTGGCTAAACTTTCTCAGCAACGGGTCGCACTGGATTCTCAGTTCAAGTATCTGGAGCAGCGTAAGGCAGTAATGAAAAAAGCTGAAGATGAAAAGCGTCAGGTACTGGATTTACAGCAGCGTAAAGCAGAGCTGATTGCCATGGAGCAAAAAACTCTGGAAGCAGAAAATGCGCGTCGTATTGCTACAGGTCTCAAGCCTTATCCAAACTGGGAAACCTATCAGGCGTCCATGGATGCACTGATTGAAACCCGTGCCAAAATGAAAGCCAAGGAACGTCCGGCTCTGCCTGAAGAAGAAGCTTTTGTAATTGAAGCAGCACATGTGTTATTGGACTATGCCAAATTACAGGCCAAACAGTAACTTTTAAGCATGTCCATTTAAGTATCTAAGGATCTAAAAAAATAGCCTGTTTCGACAGGCTATTTTTTTATGATATCCGGCTATTTAAAAATCAGAATAAATTTTTCATATGAATTGCTAGCTGTCTAAATAAAAAGAAAAAAATTGTGACGGTGGTCGAATAAATAAACTGGAAAAATAGATTTAAACATTTGCTAAAATTTTCAAGACTCATAAGATAGAAGTCATATTTTATGCTGATGCTCATCATGATTTCAGAATCTGTTCTCGACCCTGAATTAAAGAAATATAAATTCTAATTTTATTTAAAACCAGAGGCTTTGCACAGCGACACATGTGCATTGCTTGTCAACTTTACGATTCTGACGGCTTTAAACTTGACCAGGTGGAAATAGAAATACACGTGAGGGGAATAATAACAATGATGACCAATACGGAACATTTTATATGATTCCTATTCAGCATGATATCAGTCTGGTCATCGGATCAACTCTCTTTGCTTTCGTCGCTGGCTATTTTTTGATGCCGATTCAAAAAATATGGTGGCGTGAGTCGCGAAGAAAATTTGCAACACTCATGCTATTTGCAACGGCCGCATTACTGGGGCTGTTGATCTGGTCGATCCATTTCATTGGGATGACAGCAATTCATTTAAGTCATGCCTATCATTTTGATTTCAGCTGGATGTTGCTCTCTTATTTGAGTGTCTTTACGGCTTCTATTTTTACCCTCTGCTTAATGATCCAAAGCATCTGGTCATTTTCCAGAGTGGCTCTCGTGATCGTGGTGATGAGTCTCGGGGTCTCAGCCATGCACTATACAAGTAGTCTTAGGGCCAACTTTGAGAGAACAGAGATTACGCCAATCACAGAATCTTCACATGCGACTTATGATCTGTTGTTCGCGGTTGTGTTAATCAGTGCTCTGTTACTGATTGCCATGATTCGTCTGGTTCTCTCGGAATTGCGCCTGGCATCTCGGAATCGCCAACTGCGATGGGCCAATAAAGAGCTCGAAAATCAAAATATCCAGGATAATCTCACCAAATTACCCAACCGTTTATACCTGGCTGAATACGCAGATATCTTGTTTTCCAAGCAACAACATCAGCAGGAAATTGCCTTTTTATATATTGATCTGGATCGTTTTAAGGCGGTGAATGATGTGTTTGGTCATCAGGTCGGAGACCAGTTGCTGATTCAACTGACTGCGCGTATTCATCAGTTATGGGGTGACCGTTCCAAGCTGCTCAGAATTGGCGGCGATGAGTTCCTGGTGGTGCTGGAAAATACGTCCGTCAGCAAAGCTTCAGAAATGTCAGAGCAGATTCTAAATCTGATTCAGGACAGCTTCCTGATTGATGGCAAAACCATTAATATTTCGGGCAGTATCGGAATCGCGATGTATCCGGAGCATGGCAAGAATCTGCAAGATTTACTGGTGAATGCCGATGCTGCAATGCTCAGTTCTAAATATCAGGGCCGCAATACCTATTCAGTCTTTAATTTTTCTTCTGATCAGCATGAATCCAAGAGCCAGAGCAAGCTGATTAATGATCTGTATAAAGCAGTTGAAGATCAGCAATTTGTACTGTTTTATCAGCCTAAATTTACCAGTGAACGAAAAATTTGTGGGGTAGAAGCCCTGATTCGCTGGCAGCATCCATTACATGGGTTACTGGGTCCCAATATGTTTATTCATGGCGCTGAGAAAACCGGGCTTATTATTCAGATGGGCTATTGGGCACTGGAGCAGGCTTGCAAACAGATCCAACTCTGGGAAAAAAATAATACTGACTTTTTCCCGATTGCCGTGAATTTGTCTGCGGTGCAGTTTGAGCATAAGCATCTATTAGCTAATCTGCAAAACCTGTTTAAACGCTATAAGATCAATCCGCAGCACTTGATGATCGAGATTACTGAATCGACCGCCATGCATTATATCGATGCCAGTATTCGTACCCTTGAACAATTACGTAATATCGGCATCCAGCTGGCGATTGATGATTTTGGAACCGGACATTCCAGCTTCTTATATCTAAAAAATCTGCCCGTGGATGAACTGAAAATTGATAAAGAGTTTATTCAGGATCTTAGCGTCGGCTCTAAAGAAGAAATGATTCTGGAAAGTATTATTCGGCTGGCGATTAAACTGGGTTTAAAAGTGACCGCTGAAGGCGTAGAAACCACGCTGCAAGCAGATATTTTGACTCGACTCGGTTGTCAGCAATTACAAGGTTATTTGCTGGCAAAGCCGATGCCAGTCGAGTCATTGGAAACACAGGATTTCCTGTCTTAATTTGAATTTTTATACGCTACTAATACGGTACTAAAGAGTACGGTGAACCTATATTTAGCATTATTCAGCAGGCCAGTTGAATGACACAAACTCCCATATTTAAGCTTCATAACCGTATTGTTTCCGACTCAATCTGGGCTGAAAAATCCAGCAGTCAGCAAGTGTAGATCTTATAAATACTGTCATTTCCTTCAGCCGTGGGCATACTTATTGGCTTTAGAAATCTGCTACAATATCGCCAATTTTCATATTGATCGTTTTTGATCTTGAGCACTGCGGTTCTGCAGTAGGTATTTTCCATGAGTTTTAAAGATGAGTTAGCGGCGCAGGTCGCTCAGCGACGTACATTCGCCATTATTTCCCACCCCGATGCCGGTAAAACCACCATGACAGAAAAGCTACTGTTATGGGGGCAGGCGATTCAGGTTGCAGGTATGGTGAAAAGCCGTAAGTCTGACCGGGCCGCTACATCGGACTGGATGGAAATGGAAAAAGAACGTGGCATCTCGATCACGACCTCGGTGATGCAGTTCCCGTTCAAAGACAAGATGATCAACCTGCTCGATACTCCGGGACATGAAGATTTCTCGGAAGATACCTATCGTACCTTAACCGCCGTTGACTCGGCATTAATGGTGATTGATGGTGCAAAAGGGGTGGAAGACCGGACCATTAAATTGATGGACGTGTGTCGTATGCGCGATACACCGATCATTTCTTTTGTTAATAAAATGGACCGTGAAATCCGTGAGCCACTGGAGCTTCTGGATGAAATCGAAAACGTTCTGAAAATTAAATGTGTTCCGATCACCTGGCCATTGGGTACGGGGCGTGATTTTGCCGGTGTATTTAATTTAATCGAAGAAAAATTCTACATTTACAAAACCGGTTTTGGTTCAACCATTCCTACAATCGAAATACGTGATGGTTATGACTATCCGGATCTTCGTGAGAAAGTTGGTGAGCTGGCGTGGGCTGCATTTGAAGAATCACTTGAACTGGTGCAAATGGCCAATGAGCCATTGGATCGTGAAGAATTTCTGGCAGGCCGTCAAACGCCGGTCTTGTTCGGTACAGCCTTGGGTAACTTTGGGGTTGACCATGTGCTGGATGCCTTCAGTCAATATGCACCGCCGCCGAAGGCCCATCCTACTCAGGCTCGTGTTGTCGAAGCTGATGAAGAAGGTTTTAGCGGTTTTGTCTTTAAAATTCAGGCCAATATGGACCCGAAACATCGTGACCGTATTGCATTCATGCGAATTTGTTCAGGTAAATATGAAAAAGGCCTGAAAATGAAGCATGTACGTCTGGATAAAGATGTGCGGATTAGTGATGCCTTAACCTTCCTGGCCGGTGACCGCCAGCATCTGGAAGAAGCGTGGCCGGGCGATATTATCGGACTGCATAACCACGGCACCATTCAGATTGGTGATACCTTTACCTCGGGTGAAAAACTACAGTTCACAGGTATTCCGCACTTTGCACCAGAAATGTTCCGCCGTGTACGCTTAAAAGATCCTTTGAAATCGAAACAGTTGCAAAAGGGCCTGAAAGAGTTGTCTGAAGAAGGTGCAACACAGGTATTTATGCCACAGCATAATAATGACCTGATCGTGGGTGCAGTGGGCGTACTTCAGTTTGAAGTGGTGGCGTATCGTTTGAAAGAAGAATATAAAGTTGACTGTGTTTACGAACCCGTGAACATCAATACTGTTCGTTGGGTGTCTTGTGATGACGAGAAAAAATTTAACGAATTTAAGAAAAAAGCCCACGACCAGTTGTCAGTCGATGGCGGTGGTCACTTGACTTATCTTGCGCCAAGCCGAGTGAATTTACAGCTCATGCAAGAACGTTATCCGGACATCGTGTTCCATAATACGCGCGAACACTAAACTTTCAGGTATTCAAATATCGTCTAAAAATATCAAACAGCTTCTCCGGAAGCTGTTTTGTTTTATGTTACATTTAAACTATTCATAACCTGATAGATTGTTTAAAAATGAAGTTCAGCAAGGAAGCCGCCCTCGGTGCTGTCATTGGTTTAAGTCTTGTCCTGAGTGGCTGTGATAAAAGCGAAAAAGAACCGGAACTTGACCAGCCGGATGGAAAAACAACCCCAGTTAAGCAAAGTGCCAGTATTTTGCCTTACCTGAATATTCAAGAACAACCGGCCAAGATCGCCTTGCCATTTTGTGAAACCAAAAACTGTATTAATGTCGATATCCAGACTTTATATACGGCTGATCCATGGATGAATCACTGGATCGAAAAACAGCAGGCCAAGGTAATTCAGGATCAAATTGGCTTAAAACAGGATATGAGTTTACAACAGGCGATGAATGCCTATGTGAAAAAATCGGATGCCTGGCAGGCTCAACTCCAGCTCAATCAGGCTTATGAATTATCGCTGTATACCCGCATTCCCTATCAGCGTAATCAATATGTCTTGCTGCAAATTGGTATTGATAGTAGACAGGAAAATATCAGTGTGCATGAGCGCTATTATTTTTTTGTAGCCGATCGTCAACAACAAAAAATGCTGACCCCACTGGATATTATCGATCCCAAACAACAGTTGTTAATGGACAAGATCATTCAAACCGCTTATGAAAAATGGTTAAAGGACAATAATCACGAGGTTCAGCAGCAAGCACCGAAAAAACTGTATTGGGGGCAGGCTGAGTGGTTCTTCGATCAGGAAGGGATTGGTCTGCATTATCGCAGTCATGACATTAGCAAAGATGCCAAACAACTGGATATCTATTTAACAAAAGAACAAACACAACAGGTCTTGAAAGCCGAAGTCTATCGGAATATGTTCTAAAGGTTGTAATCCTCTCAGGATTAATTACACGTTTTGAAAAGGGTAATGAATGCCAAAATATAAGAATATTTTTTGTCTATCGATACTGGCATCCGCAGTTTTACTGAGTGCATGTCAGCCGAAGAGCAATGAGCCGAAAGAGCCGACTTCTCCTGAAGTGGTACAAACCGAGCCAGAAGTCCTGAAACTTAGTGGTGATACCGAAAAACTCAAGCTGGTGATTCCAGAGTGTGAGGGTAAAAACTGTCCGGAAATTTCGATTGAACGCCTGAACAGTAATCAGCGCTTTATTGATGAATGGATCGATCAGCAGATTTTGCAACAGTTAAAAAATATCCTGTCTGTCGATGCGATTGAGCCGGCAAAAGCCACTGCTGCCAGTGAAGCCGAAGTGGCTGCTTCTGAACCAAAAACAGCCTTGTCGACGGTCACTACACCAAAACAGCAGCTTGAGCAGCAAATTCAGCCTTCTATGCAGACCTTCTTGAATCTGGACAAGGAGCTCAAAGCACTGAGTGCCAGTCATAGCATTAGCCTGATGATTAAGCCCAAGATTCTGAATTCGGGTGATCCATTGGCGACTGTGGTGCTAAACAGTAGCCATTATCTGGGAGGTGCGCACGGAGCATCTGCACAGCGCTATTATAATTTTGATCTTGAACAGCAAACACTGGTCAAGCTGGATGACATTATTGCAGAGAAGCAAAAAGCCAAACTTGAAGCACAGGCATATGAGGCTTTTAAAGTCTGGGTCATGGAGTCCAAGCTGGCAAAAGATGTCGCTGAATATGAACAGGCCTGGAAGTTCACACTGACCGATAATTTTTATCTGGCCAAAGAAGGGTTGATCTTACAATATGCCGAATATGAAATCGGACCTTATGTGGTGGGTTTGCCGCGCTTAATGATCCCTTATGCGCAGCTACAAGGCGTGCTAAAACCACAATATCTGCCGCAAGCTGAAACAGCAGCCTCCGAGGCACAGCCAGCCTTAGCATCTAAAGCCGAATGAAGTTAAAACTGTTCGATACGCATACCCATTTTGATGTTCCCGATTTTGATCATGATCGGGAGCAACTGGCGTATGCGGCCAAAGCGGTAGGTGTGGAGCATCTGGTTTTAATTGGCTTTTTGCAAAACCGCTTTCAGGATTTGTTAAAAACCCATCGTTTTATCAATGGCTTGAAAGATGCACCACATAGCCATTTGGCACCCGGCTTGCATCCATTTTATATTGAACAGCATCAGGCTGAACATTTACATGATTTAGAGCAGCTGCTTAGAGTTGAACAATGCATTGCCATTGGTGAAATCGGTCTCGACACATTTTTAAAGCAGCATAAACAACCTGAAATTTTTCAAAAGCAGCAAGATTTTTTCGCTGCACAAATTGAACTGGCACAACAATTCGATAAGCCGATTTTGCTGCATATCCGTAAATCACATGCAGAAGTTTTACAAATTTTAAAACAGCATCAGTTTAAACAGGGTGGAATCGCACATGCCTTTGGCGGAGGTGTCGAGGAAGCCAAGGCTTTTGTCAAGTTGGGGTTTAAGCTTGGTGTTACTGGTCAGATTACCAATCCGAATGCCAGGAAACTGCATCAGGTGGTACAGGCAGTCGGTGCAGAACATCTGGTGCTGGAAACCGATTGTCCGGATATGACGCCGTTATGCTGTCAACAGTCAGGTGAGCAACGTACCCGCAATACACCTGCCAACTTGCCTTATGTACTGGAAGGTTTGGCACAAAGCTTAGGGCAAGATCAAGCCAAATTGGCACAGCAGCTCTGGCAGAATACCCATCAGGTTTTGAATTTGGCCGATGAATAATGCCGGTTTTTATTGCCCGGCTGTATCTGCTGTAATTTGGTATCTGTTAAAAAAAGATGCATTATGCAATTTCTAAAATGCCTCAGACTTGGCATCATGCATATATATTATTTTAGGTGAGATTCACATGGCACAAGGACTTTTGGCGGGTAAGCGCTTCTTGATCGCGGGTATTGCGAGTAAATTATCCATTGCTTTTGGTATTGCTCAGGCATTACATCGTGAAGGTGCTGAATTGGCTTTTACTTATCCAAATGAAAAGCTGAAAAAGCGGGTAGATGACTTTGCTGAACAGTTTGGTTCAAAACTGGTTTTTCCTTGTGATGTGGCGGTAGATGCTGATATTGATAATGCATTTGCTGAGCTGGCAAAACACTGGGATGGTCTGGACGGCGTAGTGCATTCTATCGGTTTTGCACCGGCACATACACTGGATGGTGACTTCACCGAGATCACGGATCGTGAAGGCTTTAATATTGCGCATGACATCAGTGCCTATAGCTTTATCGCAATGGCACGTGCGGCAAAACCTTTGCTGCAAGTCCGTCAAGGTTGTTTGCTGACATTGACCTATCAAGGTTCTGAGCGTGTAATGCCAAACTATAACGTGATGGGTATGGCCAAAGCCTCTTTAGAAGCAGGGGTACGTTATTTGGCGTCTAGCTTGGGTCAGGAAGGTATTCGTGTCAATGCCATCTCTGCAGGTCCAATCCGTACTTTGGCAGCTTCAGGTATTAAATCATTCCGTAAAATGCTCGACTTAAATGAAAAAGTTGCGCCATTAAAACGTAATGTAACGATTGAAGATGTTGGTAATGCCGCATTATTCCTGTGCTCGCCATGGGCCAATGGCATTACCGGTGAAATCCTGTATGTCGATGCCGGTTTCAATACCGTGGGTATGAGCGCTGATTTAATGGCGGATGCGGAATAAAAGTCTATTCTCTGCCGTGGGGGGGAAGAGTTCCTCCCTTTTTTAAAGGAAGGTTAGGAGGGATTATTTTTCTTTAATCTTGCTAAACCCTTTCTTTAAAAAAAGAGTAAATGAGCAAAATCCCCTCATTCCCCCTTTGATAAAGGGGGAATTCACTCAAGGCCATAAAAAAGACCGCATATGCGGTCTTTTTTAGATTTGCAGGACAGCGATTAAGCCTGACCATCTACAACGGCAGTTTGTGCACGTTGCATATTGGCTTCAAATTCAGCATCGAAGTTGATTGGGGTAAGCAGCAACTGTGGGAAGCTACCTTTAGTCACCATATCATTCACTGCTTCACGCAGGAACGGGAACAGAATGTTCGGGCAGTATGCGCCCAGGATGTATGGAAGACGCTCTTCTTCAACGCCATCTACCAAGAAGATACCGGCTTGAGTCACGTCGACGATAAAAGCAGTATCACCTTCATTGGTCGCTTGAACAACGACTTTTAAAGCCACTTCAAAATGAGTCTCATCAATTTTTTCTGCAGAAGAAGAAAGATTGATGTTGAGCTCAGGTTGCCATTGCTTGGTAAAAACTTGTGCCCCAGGAACCTCAAAAGAAATATCTTTGGTGTAAATACGCTCTAATGCCAATTGTGGTTGAGCTTGTTGTTCTTCACTCATTCTTTGATCCTTAATATAAAGTGATGATTTTAGTAGAATTAAGTCAGTAATTCATCAAGTTTGCCTTCACGCTCTAAAGCATAAAGCTGGTCGAAACCACCGATGAATTGATCCTTAATAAAAATTTGTGGCACAGTGCGGTGATTGGTACGCTGCATCAATTCAAGACGTACTTCAGGTGCTTCTTGAGATAGATTAATTTCTTTATATGCGACACCTTTACGCTCAAGCAACTGTTTTGCACGCACGCAATAAGGACACACAGTCGTTGAATAAACAATAACGTCAGCCATGATCAATCTCCTGTTCGTGGATTATTTGCTTTTCACCAAAGGTAAACCTTGGGCTTTCCAGTTGCTGATGCCGCCATCAAGACGGTATGCATCGGCATGACCCACTTGTTGTAGCGCAGTACCAGCCACCTGTCCAAGGTTGCAAATGAACACCAAAGGGCGATCAGATGCTTTCAGCTCTTCAACATGCTTTGTAATCTGGCTATATGGAATGTTACGGCTGCCGCTGATATGACCTTCACGGAAGTCTTTGGCATCCCGTAAATCAATCAGCATGGCATTTTTTGCTTTGACTAAAATTCCCAGCGACTGCGGAGAAATTTTACGACCGTTACGTTGACCTTCGATAATGAAGAACAAAACTACCAATACCGCGAGTGTTCCAAATAAGAAGGGGTGATTCCCCATAAACTCGAACCAACGTTCCACAATTCACCTAATTACAATTTTAAAATTGCCAAGAGTATAGCTCATAAATATGGTGATCAAAATCACCGCTTCAAGGGTTGAGGCACAAGAAAATTAATTTTTTTGCTGTGCTTCAGTGATTTCATCGATTAAACGCAAATAGCTGTCCAGTCGGCGCGGTAAAATTTCACCCGCACTCGCGGCCTGACGTAAAGCACATTGTTTTTCATGCTTATGCGTGCAATTCCGGAATTGACAGTGTCCGAGCAGGTTTTCAATTTCAGGAAAACCGATTTGTACCTTATCTAAAGGCAGATGCCACAGGCCAAATTCACGAATTCCCGGAGAGTCAATCAGGGCAGCGCCTTCACCAAAACCGATCAAACGGGTTGAGGTGGTGGTGTGCTGACCGAGTGCCGAGTTTTCCGAAATAATATTGGTTTTCTGGGCAGCATCCGGCACGATCGCATTGATCAGCGTGCTTTTACCGACACCCGATTGACCGACAAAGGCCACCGTTTCATTTTCCAGACGATTGGACAATACAGTCAGATCACCATCGGACTGGGTTTGCATTACTTCATAACCGAGGTCTTGATATTCTTGTAGCAGAGTCAGAATCGGATCATTTTCTTTGAGCAAATCGGCTTTATTCATCACCAGCAGTGCGGGAATATCGGCATCGGCACAGGCCACCAGATAACGGTCGATCAGGCCCGGTGCTGGCTCAGGCAATGGTGCAAACACAATCACAATCAGTGAAATATTGGCCGCTACCGGTTTAACCTTGTGATAGCGGTCAGGACGGGTCAATAAGGATTTACGTGGATGAATCGCCGTAATAATCCCCAATCCGGTATTCGGATCGGCTTGCCATTTAACCCGGTCACCCGTGACCAATAAATCCAGATTGGTTCGGGTATGACAGCGCCAGACACTGCCCAATTCAATTTCTTTCCAGAAAGGTTCAGGCTCGCCATCGGCAACCACAGGTTTTTCAGGGTGAATGTCAGGAGTAGACAAAGCTTGCACTTCAAGTTGGCGGCCGTAGTGTTGCACTACCAAACCTTCCAGATCACTGGAGGTATCGAGATCTTCTTGACGTGTTTTCTGTTGTTTCTGAATGCGGCGCTGTTGTTGCTCTGTCAGACGACGCTTACGTATTAAGGCCATTCATATCCTAAAAAACCGGGTAAATCAGATGGCAAAAATAGCATGAAGCAGCCCCCGAATGACACCCAAGATGTAATTAATTTGCTACTATAGTTGTTTTTAAACCCAATAAGATTGCACATTTATGAGCAGCACCGCTGATACCCGCCTGATTTGGATTGACCTTGAAATGACAGGTCTAGACACAGACAATGACCAAATTATTGAAATTGCGACGATTGTAACCGATGACAATTTGAATATTCTGGCAGAAGGTCCTGTGCTTGCGGTGCATCAGCCTGCACGTCTGTTAAATGCCATGGATGAGTGGAACACCCGTCAACATGGTCAATCGGGTCTGATTGAACGGGTGCGTCGCAGTAAACTGACGGCTCAGGATGCAGAACAGCAAACTATTGAATTCCTGAAGAAATGGGTCAATCCAAAATCATCCCCGATGTGTGGTAACTCGATCTGTCAGGATCGCCGTTTCTTGCATCGCCTGATGCCTGAGCTGGAGCAGTATTTCCATTACCGTAATCTGGATGTCTCTTCAGTGAAAGAGCTGGCAAAACGCTGGCGTCCAGAAATTATGAGTGGTCTCAAGAAAAATGCTTCGCATCTGGCGATGGATGACATTCGTGATTCAATTGCCGAACTGAAATACTATCGTCAATATTTCTTTATCATGAATAAAGACTAAGTTTAGATGGATTGAAAGAGGCGCAAGCCTCTTTTTTTATGAGATTGATGCTTTTTTCTTTTGATATAAACTCTCAATCAGTTCAAATATCACCCAGGATATCAGTACCAAAATCAGATGGGTCTGGGTTTCATGGCGATCTAGGATCACATATCCGAATAGGCCTAAAATCAACAAACGAATAAAAATACTCAGCGCATAGTTTTTCTGTTTTTGGCTACTGTAAAAATAAAAATGTAGAGTGATCAGTATAAAATTGAGAGCCAAAAGAGCATTGATCAGCACAGTGTTTGACTCCCATATTTAAAGTTTTATGTATGAATTTTATCCAATTATAAATGTTCCTGAATTTATCTTTCTGATTTTGCTGATAGATTTTGTATCAAAATTTTAGAAGCAGTAAAAAAATACTGACTTTGCTAAAATAAGCCGTGATTTAACAGCTATTGATGACTTATGACTGAACTGCTTCAAGACGATGAATATGAGCGCCGCTTTGCGGGTGTTGCCAAAATTTATGGAGAAGACAGCTTCAGTCATTATGAAAAAAGTCATGTGATGGTGATTGGCATCGGTGGTGTCGGTTCTTGGGCAGTAGAAGCGCTGGCACGTAGCGGTGTGGGCGAGCTGAGTTTGGTCGATATGGATGTGGTGGCGGCATCCAATATTAATCGTCAATTGCCTGCCATGAGCACGACTTTGGGCCATGAAAAAATTGCAGTGATGGCCGAGCGTTGTCATGCCATTAATCCACGGATCAAGATTAATCTGATTGATGACTATCTGACGCCGGAAAATATCAAAGAAATTTTAGCAGGTAATCCTGATTTAATTCTCGACTGTATTGACGATGTAAAGGCCAAATTTGCCTTGATGCTGCATTGTCGCTTTAACAAGATTCCCTTGATTGTGTCGGGTGGGGCAGGCGGTAAACTGGATCCACTGAAAATTCGTGTCGCAGACTTATCTAAAACCGAACAGGACCCGATGCTGGCCAAATTGCGTGCCCAGTTACGCGGCAAAGGTATTTGTAAAAAACCTAAAGAAAAATTCGGCATTACCTGTGTCTATTCAATCGATAATCCGTTCTCGAGTGCCGATGTCTGTGCCAGTGCCGGCTTGCGCTGTGGTGGTTATGGCTCTGCCGTGGTGGTGACTTCAAGCTTTGCCATGGTCGCTGTGGCAGAAGGCTTGAAGAAGCTGGATAGTAAAAGAGCAAAAGCCTGATTTACAAAATAAAAAGCACAAGATATGTGCTTTTTTTGAGACGGCGTTTAGAATGAAAGGATTCATTTGCAGAACAAAAATAATGTTTTGGAGCAGTTATGTGGTTCTTGCTGGTATTGATTTTGGGGATAGGGGCCTTGGGGATTTGGATGTGGAAACGTCCGGATCCGGTAAAACGTGATCAGGCCAAAGCTGTGCAGCATGATCTATGGATTGAGCAGCTTGATGCACAGCTCAAGCATGCGGCGCGCTTGAGTTCAGATCCTGAACATCCGAATTATGCACGCGCCTATCAGATTTACCAGAATCTTGCCCAGCAACAGGAAATTCCACAGGCTTATGTCGGCATGGGGCTGATGCATTTGCAGGGTCTGGGACATGCGCAAAATACGGAAACAGCCATCAGTTATCTCGATAAAGCCTTTCATCTGGGCAGTGATGACGCAGCTTATCATCTAGGGCAGATTCATGAGGAGCAACGCTATCAAATGGCTGACCCGGAAAAAGCGCTGTACTGGTACCGACATGCCGTAGCCCGTGGCAATCTGGATGCCCAGTACCGCATCACTGAACTTTCTTCCACTACAGAAACAAATCCAGAAGAGAAGAACGCTGAACAGCAGCGCTTGGCCTTACTCATTCAAAATGCCGGGCAGGGACATAGCAATTCGCAGTATCAACTGGCGCAGTATTATTTAACAGATTCAGCGGCTCAAGATTTGGTTCAGGGAATTCATTATCTGTTTTTAGCTGCGCAGCAAGATCATCTGGCTGCCAATCAGCAGATCGCCGATGATTATGCGCGTGGACAGAGGCTGCCCCAAGACCAGACTCAAGCCCTGCAATTTATTAAACGCTGTATCAGTCTTGGTGATCAAAAAGGTCTCTATGATTATTATGCTGGCGTACTGCAAGGCCGTATCGATACCGACCAGCGTCAGCGCGTGTTCCAGCATTTGATGCAGCAGTCCAAAGAACATGCCGATGCGCATTCCAAGACTTTAATTGGACTGGCTTATTTTCATGGCTGGTATGTCGATAAAAATGAAACCATGGCGTTTCGTTACTGGTCTGAAGCTGCCAATACTCAGCATCCGCCCGCTTTATGCATGATTGCTGCGCTGTATTTTGAACAGCATCTAGTGGCTTATGAGCCGCAAAAGGCATTTGAACTGTATCAGGCAGCATTTCAGCTTAGTCCCGATGATACTTATGCACAAATGGGTCTGGCACTGTGTTATTTAAATGGCATCGGTACTGTAAAAGACACAGCCAAAGCCACCCGCATGATTCAGGCAGTGGCCCAGCAATACTGGCAGATCGAGGCTCAGTCTGAGGCAGATTTAATTTATGTGGTCGGGCGTTTTTATAGTCTGGCGGAATATCCATTGCCGACACGCGACAAAGCCATTCAATATCTGAATCAGGCGGTTGCGAAAGGCTCCAAGGAAGCAGCCTGGTTCCTGTATCAGGCTCTGTCAGGTATTTATCCGGTCTTTATCTGTCATCCAGAGCAGGCCAATCGTTATCTGCATCAGGCTGCACAACTGGGACATGCACAGGCACAGGCAGAATTGGGCTTGGAGTATCTTAAGGGACAACAGATTGCGCAGGATATTGCCTTAGGCTTGAGCTATCTGCAAAAAGCGGCTGCTCAGCAGAATGGTGTGGCACTGAATGCGCTGGGGGAAGCGTTTGAAAATGGCATAGGCACTGAGGCAAATATTGAACAGGCGGTACAGTATTACCGTCAGGCGGCAGCGCAGGTCAATGCCGATGCCTATAGTCATCTGGGGCGCTTATATACCAAAGGCATTGGTGTAGAGCGGGATATTGGGCGCGCGCGGGACTGGCTGGAAAAAGGCAGTTTGCTCGGGCATGAGCGATCAACTGAATTATTGAAAAATGTACATGCCTATTTAGAAATGAAGTAATTCTATTGAAATAACACCATAAAAAAACCGCTGTCTGGCAGCGGTTTTTTTATGGTTCAAGCTTTGTTTAAGGTAATTGCTGGATTGGACTGCCACCTAATGCCTGCATTAAAGTCACATAGGCATTGTACTGGTTCTGTCGGGTTTGTACCAAAGACAGCCGTGCATTCCGTGTGGTTTCCTGCGCATCCAGCAGGTTCTTTAACGCCACCGCGCCATTACGATAACGTACTTCAGTCAGGCGTTCGGTACGTTCAGCCAGTTCGACATTACGTTGCTGCAAAGTGACTTGCTTACTGATTTCAGTCCGGTTCGATAAGGCATTTTCCACATCGGCAAAGGCTTCATACATGGTCTGGCGATATTGCATAATCGCTTTTTCATATTCCAGCTCATTGACTTGCAGATCACGTTTCATGTCATTCCATTGCAGGAAGGGCAAGGTCAGACCCGCACCTAAAGTCGCCACCGGATTCTTTACGGCATTTGAGAGCGAGGTACTGCTGCCAATACCTGTGGTCAAATTCCCAGTCAGACTGATTGAAGGATAATAACTGGCTTTGTTGGCATCCTTATTGGCCAGCGCTTTACGCAAACGTAGTTCAGTCGCTTGGAGGTCGGGACGACGGGACAATAAACTCGCGGGTAAGTCGGCCTGAATACTCGGTAATTGAATATTCGGTAAACGGCTTGGCTCCTGAATAGAAAGCTGTTGTACTGGCATATGCAGCAATACTGCGAGGCCGGTACGCGTTTCCACCCGTTGCTGCTCAATCTGGCTTAAGGTGGCTTGCTGGCTTTGAATCGCCTGTTCGGCCTGGGTTAAATCTAGACCGGACACCGCACCGGCACGATATTGTACCTGCACCAGATCATAGGTTTTTTGCGCTGTTGCCAGATTTTGCTGTACCACGCTATAACGCTCGTTTAAATAAGCCAATTGCCAGTAAAGCTGTGCCGTGGTGCCAATCAGGCTCTGCGCCGTCGCCTGTAAGTCCTGTGCAGATGCCAAGGCTTCCCAGCGCGCCGCTTCAGTCTGATTGGCCAGTTTGCCAAACAGATCCAGTTCATAGCTTAAGCCCGGATAGCCCAGTGAAAGACCCGTCGAAGCATTGCTGCCACCCTCCAGATCAAAACGCTGACCCGTTGAAATTCGTGCATCACCGACACGGACGCCTTGCTGGCTTTGTGCCTGTCTGGCCTGAATGCGCGCCTGCTGTAAACTGATGCCAGCCACCGCCAGATCTGTATTCTGCGCCAGCACTTGATCGACCAGACTGTTCAATTGCGGATCTTTAAATAAGGTCCACCATTGATCTGCCAGAATGTCGGCATGGATCTGCTGACTTAAAACCTTATTATTTTGAAAATTGCCAGGCATATTAATCGCAGGCTGCTCATAAGGTGTTTTTACCACTGCCGCACAACCGGTCAGCGAGCTTCCCAGCAACAGGGCACTGGCAAGCTTGGTTAAATTCATTTGCATATCAGGTTCCTTATTCGCGAGAAAGCGCATCGACTGGATTCAGACGAGCGGCATTACGTGCCGGGATAAAGCCAAACACAATTCCAATCAGGCTTGAGCAGACAAAGGCAGCCACAATCGAAGTGGTTGAATAGGCCATCTGGAAAGTACCACCAGCAAAGTGTGTAATTAGCTGGCCAATCCCGAGCGAGAGCAGCACACCCAAAATACCGCCTAAAATACACACCAGCACTGCTTCAATCAGGAATTGCTGCAAAATATCACTTTGACGTGCACCTACTGCCATACGTACCCCAATTTCCTGAGTACGTTCAGTCACGGACACCAGCATGATATTCATCACCCCGATCCCGCCGACCACCAGTGAAATCACAGCAATCGCCGAAATTAAAAGCGTCATAGTCGCTGTGGTCTGCTGAATGGTTTCACGAATACTGTCGGCATTCTGGGTAAACACATCCTGCGCACCATGGCGCTGTACCAACAGGTTTAAAATTGCATTTTCAGCCGCCGCACTTGGATATTCATCCTTAATCCGCACAATGATGCTGCGAACGTTAGATTGCCCCAGCATACGACTCATCACGGTAGAATACGGCAGGTAGACATTCAGGCTGTCATTATTGCCCATCATGCCTTTTTGCGCATCAATCACCCCGATAATCCGGCTCGGGACGCTACCCAGTAAAATCACCTGACCCACCGGATTAGTACCATCCTTAAAGAAAGTGTTTTTGGTATTGGTATCAATGACAACATCTTGTGCCTGTTGCATGACGCTACTGCGGTCAAAGGGCTGACCGGACTGGAAAGTCATGCCACGCACATAGAAGAAATCTTCACTGACGCCATTGACCGTGGTTGAGGCTTCAATTTCTTTATAACGGCCGGTAACACTGCTGTTCACAGAGGGACTGACGCCATCGACATACGGTTGTTCGGCCAGCGCATCGGCATCGGCTGGAATCAGGGTTTTGGCTTGTGAAGATCTGGAATTGTCTCCGAAGCCCCGCCCCTGAAATACGGTAATGGTATTGGTGCCCAGACTGCTGATATTTTCCAGAATCTGCTTCTGTGAACCATTCCCCAAAGCCACCACTGAAACCACCGAAGCGATACCGATAATGATCCCGAGCATGGTCAGGAAAGTCCGCATGCGATGCGCATTCATGGCCAGCAAAGCCATACGGAAGGCCTCACCGAGGCGGTCAACCGCCGAACGCCATGAAGAAATCTTCTTTTGTTGATTACGGATCAGCGGCTGCTTTTCCAGATGGTCTTCGGCTTCAGGCACATTCGGCTGATCGGAAATGATATTCCCGTCTGAAATTTCAATGATTCGTGTCGCGTTTTTTGCCACATTATGATCATGCGTAACCAGAATGATGGTATGACCCTTGGCATTCAGTTCGCGCAAAATACGCATCACCTCAATACCGCTGTTCTTATCCAAGGCACCTGTCGGCTCATCGGCCAGAATCACATCACCGCCATTCATCAGCGCACGGGCAATCGATACACGTTGCTGCTGACCGCCTGACAGTTGACTCGGACGGTTCTGGGTTTTTTCGCCCAGACCCAGATCGGTCAGAATCTTGACCGCACGCGCATGCCGTTCCGATGAATCTGCACCCGCATAAATGGCAGGGACTTCGACATTGCCTGCTGCGTTTAAATCGCCGAGCAGATGATAACGCTGAAAGATAAAGCCGAAATACTCACGGCGTAACTGCGCCAGTTCATCTGCTTCCAGTTCCCGGGTTTCACGGCCTTTGACCTTGTAGCTGCCGGTGGTCGGTTTATCCAGACAACCCAGAATATTCATCAGGGTTGATTTACCCGAACCGGACTGGCCGACAATCGCCACCAGTTCACCCGGATAAATCTCCAGATTCACCCCTTTTAAAATCTGGACTGTGCCTTCACCCGCAGGGAATTCACGTACCAGATTTTTCACCTCGAGCAGAGGCTGCTGTTGTGAATTCATGCTTACATTCTCATTGGGCCACGGCTATTACCACCGCGTTTTGCTGCATCATTGGAAGTATCAGAACCATCGGCAATCACCACCTGATCACCACGTTTTAAACCTTTCAGCACTTGTGCAGTGGCACGGTTATTCAAACCGATCAGCACAGGGGTTGGTTTTGCAGTACCATCGGCTTGCAAGACACGAACCATGGCACGTTGCGCTTTGCCTTGTTCAATCAGCGCAATTTCAGCGTCAGACAGATTTAGGCGGGCAGGGCGTTCAGCGGCAGGACGATTGCCTTGAGTTGATTCAGTTTCAGGACGTGCTGCTGGATTAGCTTCGCTACGGGAACCTTCTTCGCGAGAACCTTCACCCCGATTGGCACGTGCCGGACGATTTGAGCTCTGAATCGCAGCGGCTGGAATGGTCAGCACATTTTTAGCTTCATCCAGCACGATATAAACCTGCGCCGTCATATCAATACGCAGTTTGCCGTCTTCATTTGGCACATCAAATAAAGCGTTGTAATACACCGCAGAACTTGACGATGAACCAGATGTATTTGAATCGGTATTAATCGAATTGGGTGCAGGTTCAACCTGACGCAGTTTGGCGTAAATCTTTTTCTCGTTATTGCCCAGCGTGGTGAAATAAACGGTTTGGCCTTCTTCCACTTTCATCACATCTGCTTCAGAAATTTCAGCTTTGATGGTCATAGTGTCGAGCTTGGCCAGTTTCACAATGGTCGGTGCACTTTGATTGGCATTCACGGTTTGACCTTCTTCGGTCACAATCGCCACAATCGTGCCATCCATCGGTGCCACAATCTGGGTATAACCCAAGTCTTCTTTGGCAGTTGCCAAGGTCAGGCGCGACTGTTCGATCTGTGCATTGATTGCCGTGATATCGGCCTGAGCCGTTTTATAACTGGCAAATGCAGATTCCAGCTCTGAACGGGAAGTCGCATCCTGTGCATACATGGCTTTCTGACGATTGTATTCAGCTTCAACTTTGGCCAGATTCGCCTGTCTCACCGCAAGCTGTGCCATCTGGTTTTTAATGCTGGCTTCAGCAGTTTTTAAATCATTTTCCTGACGAACAGAATCAATTCGTGCAATCAGCTGACCCTGTTTAACCTGATCACCGAGTTCCACATACATTTGTCTCACTTGGCCAGAAACCTGGGCACCTACGCTGACCATTTTGGTGGCTTCTAAAATACCGGTCGCCAGTACAGAACTTTCAATATCACCCTGCGTCACTTCAGCAGTAATATACTGTGGCGGCTGTTCTTTAGGTTTGAGGAAATACCACCCCGCAACGATTAACACAATGGCAATCACGGCGGCCATAATTAGTTTCGTCGGTTTTATTTTTGGCATATTGAGTACGAATTCGGATCAAAGATAGGGATTGATTATAAAAGCGAAATTGGGATAAATCGTGAATTTTTTGAATTATAATGAGAATTATTTTCTATTGGCTGATTTCTGAAAATATCGTCCATACAGACCATTTTAAAATGCTCCATGAATTGCTTGTTCTGACATTCATAACAAGACTTTGATCCTCTCTAGATAACATCGATCCTGTTTAAAAGATCATCAGGTGACTCTTGAATAAAATGATCACTGTCCCCAACAGTATTTTTTCAATCAAAGCGCTGCACAAATAAAATCGAGTGTGAATCAATAAAGACATAAGACCAAACATACTAGATTTGTTGTGTGATATTTGTTTTAAGGCTGTTTCTGGCTTAATTTTCCTCCCTTTAGTCCCAATAGCAAAAACCAGTTGAAAATTAAGTAGAAAAAAAATTAAAAACCCATGTTTTATATATGGATTTAAATAAATAAAGCTTGTAAGATTTAATTCCATAAAAAAATTATGGTTTTACCGCTTAACAAGAAAATGCACATTTATTGTGCAAAAATAATACAACTTTGATGAGGGTTTAACGATGGAATGGAATGAAAGCTATAATATTGGAATCGACGTAATCGATAATCAGCACCGTCAAATTTTAGATTATATCAATGCTTTGGAGCAGGTAAAAAGCACAGGAGATCGCGATCGAATCAAAGAGGTCTTGGAGGATTTAATCGATTATACCCAGTCACATTTCAGCTTTGAAGAAAACCTGCTGGAACAGGTCAGTTATCAATACCTACCTTCGCATCGCGGTATACATGAATTATTTGTGAAACGACTCAATGATTATCGTCTCAAGTTCGAGAAGGGAGAATCGATTGAAAATGATTTATATCGTTTATTGTCCAAATGGCTGATCAATCATATTCAACATGATGATCAGGACTATGTCGATGCAGTGCGCGATAATATGTTGAGTTATTTACGTGCTCAGGAAAGCAAAAAAGGCAAGGGCTGGTTTGCACGTTTCTTTGGTTAAGCACTCGGCGCTAAAAATAAGCGTTGACCGCACATTTCAGCAATGGCCTGTAAGATGAGATGTTCAGGGTTCTCTTTGGACATTCCTTTAATGGCTGCATCAATACGGATTAACAGCTGGGGCCAGCTCAAAAAGCGTTGGGGGCTGAGACGGCGTAAAGCTTGCTGATATAGCCCGACTTTGGTTTTCCAGATTCCAATTTGCAAGGCATTTTGCGGCTGTTCAAACAGTTGCATCAACAGACGCATTTCCTTGCTCAGGCTCCATAAGATCAGGCTCATCGGTTCACCTGAAGCGACCAGATACTGGAAAATCTTGATCGATTGCGAGAGATTGCCTTGCAGCAGGGCATCACTCAAATCATAGGTGCTATAGCGTGATTGATCCTGTAAGCAGGCATATAAATGATCAATCTGAATCACATCAACTTCAGCAAAGGTGTCACTGACCCGCATCAGGCTGTTTTTGGCTGCCAGCAAGTTGTGCTCATGATGCTGTTCCAGCCATTGCCAGGCATCATGGGCCAGTTTAATCCCCAGTTTCTCTGCTTCAACTGCCAAAATTTGCTGACGATCGCGTGGATAATTTGCAGTAAGCGCAACGCAGACACCATTGGCCTCAACCGTCTGGAAGAAGCTGGATTTGAGGCTGCTCGCATCTTGCTTGGGCATAACGACCAATAGCAGATTATCACTGTCTTGTTGTAAATAGCTTTTCAGCAGTTTGAGGCTACTGGCATCTGGTTTGATATTGCCATGCACTTCAACTGCCAGTTGGGTTGAGAACAATGACAAACTGTTCAATGCATTAAAGACATTTTTCCACTCAGAAACTGAACTGACATCATAACGTTGACGTTCGATGTCTTTGGCTTGCCAATGTGCGCGAAAGGCATCGATCAGGTTTTGTTCTAGCAAAGGCTCTTGACCATGCAAGACCCAGGCACCGCGAGCTTCATCGACACGTTTTAGGGCTTGCAGATAGTCAAGTTTCATAAGGTGTTCTTATTGAGCAGGTTGCGCTGGGGTATTTTGTTTGGCCAAGGGTAGGCGGTTCGATGAAATCTGACGCGCGATCTGCTGTGCCACATCATCAATAATCACCTGATTGAGAAACTTTTGTTCCTGGTCATCAGTGTTGACTGTTTCAATGTCATATTGATAAGTACGCGTTGCCACCACAGTGCGTGGTTTAGTGATCGGATTGCCTTGCGCATCTTCAATGCGGAAGGTTACATTTAAACGCAGCAAGGTTTCTACCAGCTTGCCGTTTAATTCTAAGCGGCGCGGCGTGTAATCGAGAACACGTAAAACATAAGCTTCTGGTGCATTACTGAGTTGTACGCCCGCAGCACCTAAATAAACCGCCAGCTTTTCTTGTAATTCTTCAGTATTGGGGGGTAAAGAAAGGCTCATAACAGAATAGGCCACAGGTGCCGAGCTTGGGTTGGTGCCTTTCAAATGGAAGCCACAACCGACTAAGCCTGCACTTAGACCACAAGTTAAAACAATTGCTGCTAAACGTTTGCCTAAATGCATGAGTATCCTCTTTTTCCCTCAGGGAAATATTTGAAATCCTGAACCGGATTGTAAAGTCAAAGCCCGCTGGCTGGCAACGGGCTTTGTGTTTTTTAAGCCTCCCTTTGGCAAAGGGAAGTTTGGAGGGATTATTTCTTAAAGTCCTTCTCCTGAGTGAGGTTTTAAAGCAGCGCTTTTAAAACTGAACGCAAGTGAGGGTTAGGGAGAGGTGAATTATTCGCCCTCATCCCCTTGCAGAATTGTTTAAAGCAGTGCTTAAACAATTCCTCAGGATTTAAACCACCAAATTCACCAATTTATTCGGTACCACAATTTCTTTCTTGGTTGGACCAGTCAGGAATTGTTGAACTTCAGGCAATGCTTTGGCTTGAGCCAAGATGTCATCTTTAGAAGCATCTACAGATACTTCAAGCTTGCCACGAAGTTTACCGTTGACTTGAACCACGATGGTTTGCGTATTACGTGTCAGCGCAGATTCATCTACTGCAGGGAATAAAGTTGAATTCAATTCAATCCCAAATTCAGCCAATAAAGTCTGGCTTAAATGCGGTGCAAATGGTGCAAGTAAAGTTAATAGCGTTGTAATCGACTCACGTGCAACAGCAACGTCATTGTCATCTCGGGCTTCAAACTTGTTGTTCGCGTTTAGAAGTTCCATCAATGCAGCAATTGCAGTGTTAAATGCATGACGACGTTCGATGTCATCACCGACTTTTTGGATGGTTTCATGAGTTTTACGACGTAGGTCTTGTGCAGCCGTAGACAGTGCCGCTTTGTCGATGTTTGATGCACCGTTACCTTTTTCAAGGAAGCCTGTTGCTAAACGCCATACACGTTTCAGGAAGCGGTTTGCACCCTCAACACCGGCGTCAGACCATTCTAGTGATTGATCTGGTGGAGCTGCAAACATCATGAACACACGTGCCGTATCTGCGCCGTACTGGTCAATAATTGATTGCGGGTCGATACCGTTATTTTTCGATTTCGACATTTTTTCCTGACCACCAACAATTACGTCCTGACCATCACCTTGGTATTTCGCAGACAGAATACGCCCTTTTTCATCACGTTCGAGGTCGATATCTGCAGGGTTAAACCAGGTTTTCTTGCCTGATTCAGCTTCACGGTAATAAGTATCTGCCAAAACCATACCTTGAGTTAACAGGTTGGTAAATGGTTCATTACCTTGTACTACACCTTCATCACGCATCAATTTGTGGAAGAAGCGTGCATAAAGTAAGTGCAGAATCGCGTGTTCAACACCACCGATGTATTGATTTACTGGAAGCCATGTTTGAGCAGCTTCAGGTTTAACTAAACCATTAGTAAAATCAGGAGATGCATAACGTGCATAGTACCAAGATGACTCTACAAAGGTATCCAGCGTATCTGTTTCACGACGCGCATCACCACCACAGCTTGGGCAAGTGGTTTGATAAAACTCAGGCATCTTGTTCAATGGATTACCTGAACCGTCTGGAACCACGTCAGTCGGAAGTACAACAGGAAGTTGCTCTTCAGGCACCGGCACTTGACCACATGATGGACAGTTAATCATTGGAATTGGACAACCCCAATAACGCTGACGGGAAACACCCCAGTCACGTAAACGGAATTGAACTTTAGAGCTTGCCAGACCTGTTGCTTCTAGTTTAGCTAGGAATGCATCGTATGCACCCTGAAAATCTAGACCATCAAACTCGCCTGAATTCACTAGTTTGCCTTCTTTCGAACCGTACCATTCTTGCCATTCTGTTGCAGAAAAGTCGCTATCGTCAGCGCCTTTGGCATCAATGACTTGTTTGATGCTTAAGCCATATTTATTGGCAAATTCGAAGTCACGCTCATCGTGTGAAGGCACCGCCATCACCGCACCTGAACCGTAAGACATCAACACATAGTTGGCGATCCAGACCGGAACTTCTTCACCAGTCACAGGATGCTTAACAGACAGGCCTGTTGCCATACCTTTCTTCTCGGCAGTCGCAAGATCCGCTTCAGCAACTGAACCCATACGACATTCTTCAATGAATGCAGCCAATTCTGGGTTTGTTTCAGCCGCTTTCAGCGCCATCGGGTGTTCTGCTGCAACTGCAACATAGGTCACGCCCATCAAGGTATCGGCACGGGTAGTGAATACCGTTAAACCGTCTGCATAGATTTCTGGATTTGCTGAAGGGAAGGTGATGTCCATCCCTTGTGAGCGGCCAATCCAGTTACGCTGCATGGTCAGGACCTGTTGTGGCCAGCCATCTTTAAGCGTGTCTAGGTCGTCAAGTAACTCTTGCGCATAATCGGTAATGCGGAAGTAGTACATTGGAATATCACGTTTTTCTACCAATGCACCTGAACGCCAGCCGCGACCATTTTCAACCTGTTCGTTGGCAAGCACAGTCTGATCAACTGGATCCCAGTTCACGGTTGAAAGCTTACGGTAGATCAGACCTTTTTTATAAAGCTGAACAAATAACCATTGTTCCCAGCGATAGTATTCTGGGGTACAGGTCGCAAATTCGCGATCCCAATCGACAGCTAGACCAAGTTTTTTCAACTGGTCACGCATGTAGGCAATATTTTCAAAAGTCCATTTTGCCGGAGCCACCTGGTGGGCAATCGCTGCGTTTTCAGCAGGCAGACCAAACGCATCCCAACCCATCGGTTGCAGGACAGTTTCACCCTTTAAACGGTGGAAACGGCTGATCACGTCACCAATGGTATAGTTACGCACATGACCCATATGCAGCTTGCCACTTGGGTAGGGGAACATCGAGAGAATATAACGACGTGGACCTTCTACTTTGTCGGCAACTTTAAAGGCTTTGCGAGATTCCCAATCCTGTTGGACTTGAGGCTCAATCGCACTGGCTTGATATTCGGAATCAATGTGAGTAGTCATAAACGTATCAGTGAATTACGGTGAAAAAGTCTGTTGCACAGCATAGCGCAAAATGCACCTAAAAGTGAATTTTGCGCCGGCATTTCCCGAAGAAAAAACACGCTGTTCTATATAGAGGTGTCTTATAAAGCAACTGCACGATTTTTAGATTGCTGCAAGGCTTCGTTGGCTTCACGTTGTTGCTGGTCCTGATTCGCAGGAACTTGAGGGGCTTGTTGCTGTTGTTCTTGAGGTGTGTTCTCGGTTTGAACTTCAGTTTCAGCTGTTCTTGGAGATGCCGGTGCTGAATTTTTCCAGCCATAAGTATCCACTGTGGTGGCTTTTTTCGCAGATTTCGGGGGCGGTGTTTTCGTATAGTGCGTGGTGCCCTTGGCATCGACCCATTTATAATACTGGATTGCTGAAGCACTGCTGCTACAGGTGCCCAGAGAAATTGCACAACTCAGACTTAAGGCAGTTAAAAAAGATATTTTCATTGTTTTTGAGCCTCTGTGTTCTAGCCATAAAATACTACAAAACATTGTAGTGATTTTCACAGTAAAAATAATGAATTTTTTATCCGCTCTATTCATGATTAAGGGTCGAACAGCTTCTGCATCTCGTTTGTAGAAGTGGTGAGCGAATTTTCAGACACAAAATTTATTGATAAACAACTTCACTGGATTTATTAAAAATTCATTCATTTTTTTTATATAAGACATACTAAAAATTTATAAAATTAAATATATAAGTTTATGAATTTTATTGGATTAAATATTATTAGATTAATTCTTTATTACTGTCCTTGCTCTAGATTGCTGTTAAAAACAGCAAATCAGGTATTTTAAAGCGCATATTGCCTGTTTTTTAAACTTGACTTTAAAGCCTGAAAACACAAGAATGCTGCAATAGTTTTATATGCCTTAATCGATCACCCTTCGACTAAGTGTCATTTCATGCAGTGGGCGATTTCTCTAGCCGAGAAATTGAACAAAGCTAAGCAAAATATGTTTATCCCAACATGTTTTAGGTCTTGTATTGCTCGAACAGCCAAGAGATCAGATTTTTTTCCTATTGCTATGAAAACTATGAAATTTGTGTGCTATAACAGTGCAGACAGTTAACAAATGAAACACTGCAAATGCCTCCCATTTGTGCAGTGTCATAATATTAGGGTGAATCACGTTGGAACTTCTATCTGGTGGTGAAATGCTTGTTCGCGCATTAGCGGACGAAGGCGTTGAACATGTTTTTGGATATCCAGGCGGCGCAGTTCTTCATATTTATGATGCGCTATTTCAACAAGACAAAATCAATCATTACCTCGTACGTCACGAACAAGCTGCCGGTCACATGGCGGATGCTTACTCACGCGTCACAGGTAAGACCGGTGTGGTGCTGGTGACCTCAGGTCCGGGTGCAACCAATACGGTAACGCCAATTGCAACGGCCTATATGGACTCAATCCCGATGGTGATTTTGTCAGGTCAGGTTGCGAGTCATCTGATTGGTGAAGATGCATTCCAGGAAACCGATATGGTCGGCATTTCACGTCCAATCGTGAAGCATAGTTTCCAGGTGCGTCATGCCAGCGAAATTCCTGCAATCATCAAAAAAGCATTCTATATCGCGTCATCTGGTCGTCCAGGCCCTGTCGTAATTGATATTCCTAAAGATGCGACCAATCCTGCAGAAAAATTTGCTTACGAATACCCGGAAAAAGTGAAGATGCGTTCGTATCAGCCACCGTTTCGTGGTCACTCAGGTCAAATTCGTAAAGCGATTGAAGAATTAGTCAATGCTAAGCGCCCAGTAATTTATTCGGGTGGTGGTGTGGTTCAAGGCAATGCATCTGCACAATTGACAGAGCTTGCGCATCTATTGGGCTATCCGGTAACCAATACCTTAATGGGCTTGGGCGCATTCCCGGGTGATGATGAACAGTTCATCGGTATGCTCGGTATGCACGGTACTTATGAAGCCAACATGACCATGCACAATGCAGATGTGATTCTGTGTGTAGGCGCGCGCTTCGATGACCGTGTCACCAACAATCCGGCAAAATTCTGTCCGAATGCCAAAGTGATTCATATTGACATCGACCCGGCGACGATTTCAAAAACCATTATGGCGCACATTCCAATTGTCGGTGCGGTAGAGCCGGTATTGACTGAAATGTTGAACCAGTTGAAACAGCTCAATGTTTCCAAGCCAAATCCTGAAGTGATTGCGGCATGGTGGTCTCAGATTAATGAATGGCGCAAAGTGCATGGCGGTCGTTATGCAGCAGGTGTTGATGGTGTGATGAAGCCACAACAAGTGGTTCAGGTATTGGATAAAGTGACCAATGGCGAAGCGATCATTACTTCGGACGTAGGCCAGCATCAAATGTTTGGTGCGATGTATTACAAATACAAGCGTCCGCGTCAATGGATCAACTCAGGTGGCCTAGGCACTATGGGTGTAGGTCTGCCATATGCGATGGCGGCGAAGCTTGCCTTCCCGGAACAGCAGGTGGTGTGTATTACTGGTGAAGCATCGATTCAGATGTGTATCCAGGAACTTTCGACCTGTAAGCAATATGGCCTGAACGTCAAAATCCTGTGCCTGAATAACCAGTCTTTAGGGATGGTGAAACAGTGGCAAGATATGAACTATGAAGGACGTCATTCAAGTTCTTACGTGGATTCATTGCCTGATTTTGCCAAATTGATGGAAGCTTATGGTCATGTAGGCATTCAGATTGACCATGCCGATGAGCTTGAATCCAAGCTTGAAGAAGCGATGGAAATTAATGACAAATGCGTATTTATTAACGTAATGGTTGACAAAACCGAACACGTATATCCGATGTTGGTCGCAGGTCAATCGATGCAGGATATGTGGTTGGCAAAAGGGGAGCGCACGGAATGAGACATATTATCTCTGTACTCGTAGAGAACGAATCAGGCGCACTTTCCCGTTTAGTCGGCTTGTTCTCACAGCGTGGCTATAACATCGAAACATTAAACGTTGCGCCAACTGAAGATCCAACACTTTCTCGTTTGACTTTGACCACTTATGGCGATGATCACAAGATTGAGCAAATCACCAAGCAACTCAACAAGCTTGTTGAAGTGGTGAAAGTGGTTGACCTGTCTGAAGGTGCGCACATTGAGCGTGAACTGATGCTGATCAAAGTCAAAGCATTGGGTTCATCTCGCGACGAAATTAAGCGTACCGCAGATATTTTCCGTGGTCAGATTGTCGATGTAACGCCGACAACCTATACCATTCAAATTGCAGGTACGACTGAAAAAGTTGATGCATTTATTGATGCACTTGCAGAACACACCATTTTAGAAGTGGTTCGTTCAGGTGTTTCAGGTATCGCGCGCGGCGAAAAAGTTTTAACCATCTAATTTAAATATTTCCTCATCCTAATAAGAAGGGGGTATCAGGCAATGTAAATACAAGGGTCATTGCCTGATTTAACGGACAAACAAGCATTAAGCGGAGACAGCAATGCAAATTTTTTACGATAAAGACACTGACTTATCTATCATCCAATCTAAGAAAGTAGCGATCATTGGTTACGGTTCACAAGGTCACGCGCATGCGCTTAACCTGAAAGATTCTGGCGTTGATGTCACTGTAGGTTTACGTGCGAACTCTACTTCTTGGAAAAAAGCTGAAAATTCAGGTCTTAAAGTTGCTGAAGTTGCTGCTGCTGTAGCGCAAGCGGATGTAGTCATGATCTTGACGCCTGACGAATTCCAATCTCAACTTTATCGTGACGAGATTGAGCCAAACATCAAGCAAGGTGCTACTTTAGCGTTTGCTCACGGTTTCTCGATTCTTTACAACCAAGTTGTTCCACGTGCTGACCTTGACGTAATCATGGTTGCGCCTAAAGCACCTGGTCACACAGTACGTTCTGAATACCAGCGTGGTTCAGGTGTTCCTGACCTAATCGCAATTCACCAGGATGCGTCTGGTAACGCGCGTAACGTTGCACTTTCTTATGCTTCAGGCGTAGGTGGCGGCCGTACTGGTATTATCGAAACTTCATTCCGTGAAGAAACTGAAACTGACCTTTTTGGTGAGCAAGCAGTTCTTTGTGGTGGTGCAGTTGAGCTGGTTAAAATGGGCTTCGAAACTTTGGTTGAAGCTGGTTATGCGCCTGAAATGGCGTACTTCGAATGTCTACACGAACTTAAATTGATCGTTGACTTGATGTTCGAAGGCGGTATCGCGGACATGAACTACTCTGTATCGAACAATGCGGAATATGGTGAATATGTAACGGGTACTGAAGTAATTAACGAGCAGTCTCGTGAAGCGATGCGTAATGCGCTTAAACGTATTCAGTCTGGTGAATACGCGAAGATGTTCATTCAAGAAGGTGCGTTGAACTACCCATCTATGACTGCTCGTCGTCGTCAAAACGCTGCTCACGGTATCGAAGTAACGGGTAACAAACTTCGCGCGATGATGCCTTGGATTCAAGCGAATAAGATTGTAGATAAAGAAAAGAACTAAGTTACGTGCCTCAAGAAAAGTAAAGCCATGCTTTAATTTTCTTTCGTACCTTGGATTCAAGCAAACAAAATCGTAGACAAAGAAAAGAACTAAGTTCTAATGTCTAAGTCAAAAAGCCCCTGTTTTTAACAGGGGCTTTTTGTGTGTGATAATGATGTTAGTATTAACGTTAAGTGCCTCAAGAAGAATAAAGCAGTGCTTTATTTTTTTCGTACCGTGGATTCAAGTAAACAAAATCGTTGATAAGGAAAAGAATTAATACTCCTTTTGGTTGAATTTTATGCTATAAAGGCCTCGTTATTATGGGGTTTTTTATTGGAAAATGCATGAAAGTTAAATGCTTAGGATTTGAGATTAGTACAGAAAAGAATCTAATAAATATTAATGATTTTATTGAGAGCAATTTAGTTTTTTGAGATAAAAGATATTTTTAAGCGTGATGTATTTATTGATTGTAATGACCCTAATTACTACAAAGGATTAATTCTAACTATTAAAGATCAAAAAGCTTTTACAGCCAAAATGATATTCAATTCAGAAGGCTTATTTTGGGTTGCATAGCACCCATTATTAAGTTTTTGCTACTTCATCAAACAGTCACACAGAACACCTATGCTTTGCTTAAAACATAAATAAGTAAGATAGGTGCGACATGAATCAGCCCTACAGCCAAGCCTTAACAAAACAACAAGCACTCCTTGATGGCTTTCAATTTGACTTAAAACAGCAACGTCTGAAAAGTCCTCAAAAATCATCTGCGCTTGCAGATTTGGTACGCCCCCGCTTAAAAATTGCCATAGTGACCGAAACATGGCCACCTGAAATTAATGGGGTAGCAAATTCATTGTTACAACTCTGCAAAGGGCTGAAAAAACAGGGGCATAAAATTTTATTGATTCGACCCGAGCAAAAAGGCATCTGTGCTGAATTTCAACCCTATCGGGAATGTTTGGTTAAAGCACAGCGTATTCCCAAATATTCAGGCTTACAGTTCGGTTGGCCGCAGTTTCTAAAGGTTCGCCATGCGGTAGAAGCCTTTGCACCCGATGTAGTGCATATCGTCACAGAAGGCCCATTAGGGCTTGCCGCGCAGCAAACTGCAAGATTCCTTGAAATTCCTGTATCGAGCGGTTTTCATTCACCATTTCAGGAATTTAGCCGTTTCTTTGATTTGGCATTTTTGGTTAAACCTATTCAGCATTATCTCAAATGGTTTCATAATCATACCGCAATTACCTGTGTACCGAGTCGTGAGACTGCCGAAGCACTCCGCAAATTTGGAGTGACGTGTCCACTGGTTGTGGTGGGACGAGGGGTAGATACACAAGCCTTTTCACCTAAATGGCGTTCTGATTCCCTACGCCAGAGCTGGGGAGCTTCCAAAGAGACCCGTGTCATGTTGTATGTCGGGCGTTTATCGCCTGAAAAAGAAATACCAGTGGTGATTCAGGCATATTTCACATTGCGTCATATGCATTGTCAGGATGTGCGTCTGGTGGTGGTCGGAGATGGTCCAGACCGACAGCGCTTAGAGCAGTTGAATCATGATGCTTCGATTGTGTTTACCGGGAGTTTGCGTGGTCAACAGCTTGCTGAAGCCTATGCCAGTGCCGATGTGTTTTGCTTTGCGAGTCAGGTTGAAACCTTTGGCAATGTGGTATTGGAGGCGATGGCCAGTGGACTACCGGTTATTGCTTATGATTATGCTTGTGCACATCTACATGTACAACACGACCGAACAGGCTGGCTCAGCTCACTGGGTCTGCAAGAAGATTTAACAGCCAATATCTTAAAGTTACCAGATTATCACACACTTAGAAGAATGGGTGTGTATGCTTCACACTGTGCACAGAAGGTCGGATGGCAACATCCTGTAGAGCAGTTTGAACAGGTTCTGTACTCAATCACAAGGCAAAATAAATGACCTAATTAAAACAAGAGCGGGAGCAACATGATGAAAATCCACAATGCCAAACTCAAATTTTTAGAAATAGATTTAAAAGGCTGTGTCTACCTCAATCATCTCTCCCACTCAAATCGAATCGCTGCTTTTTTTAAAATCATTAGCCGTTTGGGGGATGGCGTGTTTTGGTATGTGATGTGTTTTGCTGCATGGGGACTTCGTGGCTTGGAGTATGGGCTACAGATGCTCTATATCATTTTGGGCGGAACGTTCGGTACGCTGATTTATAAAATTCTCAAAACAAAAACTGTACGTCCAAGACCTTATCAGGTGCATCAGGTGATTCGACTGGGTGAGCGGCCGCTGGATCATTTTAGTTTTCCGTCTGGACATACCTTGCATGCGGTAATGGCAACCACGGTCTTGGGTTATGTTGCACCGCTATTATTGCTGTTGATGCTCCCTTTTACGCTGCTGGTGGCTTTATCGCGCATGATTCTGGGGTTGCATTATCCAAGTGATGTCGCAGTTGGGGCAATGATCGGAGGTATGATGGCCGTGGTCATTGTGCTGAGCGCACCTTATCTCAATATTATGTTGTAAAAATAAGTGAAAACTGAGGCGAAAGCTCGCAGATTTTTATAAATTTGCTAAAGTACAGCATTAAAGCAAATATGGTGAGAAATAGAGATGGGTTTACGTTGGACTGATACCCTCGATATCGCGATTGAACTCTACGAAGCGCATCCAGATGTGGATCCGCAGTGGATTCGTTTTACTGATTTACACGCCTGGGTATGTGCCTTGCCTGAGTTTGCAGATGACCCGACTAAATCCACAGAAGGTCTGCTGGAAGCGATTCAAATGGCATGGATTGACGAAGCGCGTTAAGTGCCCGATTGAAAAAAGCATATTTTTACAGTGTAAAAGCAGAAAAGTGCGCATTATCTCGGTATAATGCGCCAAATTTTCATGTCAACAATTGACTTAAGGAGCCTATCATGGCTATCGAACGTACTTTATCTATCGTAAAACCAGACGCAGTTGCTAAAAACCACATCGGCGACATCTTTGCTCGTTTCGAGAAAGCTGGTCTTCAAATCGTTGCAACTAAAATGAAACACTTGACTCAAGCTGAAGCTGAAGGCTTCTACGCTGAGCACAAAGAACGTGGTTTCTTTGCTGACCTCGTTGCTTTCATGACTTCTGGTCCAGTGGTTGTTTCAGTTCTTGAAGGCGAAAACGCTGTTCTTGCTCACCGTGATATCCTTGGCGCGACGAATCCTAAAGAAGCTGCTCCTGGTACAATCCGTGCAGATTTCGCTGTAAGCATCGACGAAAATGCTGCTCACGGTTCTGATTCTGTAGCATCAGCTGACCGTGAAGTTAACTACTTCTTCGCTCAAACTGAGATTGCTCCACGTACTCGTTAATTCGCAGTATTCAAACCAGATAAGTGTTATTATACTTATCTGGTTTTTTTATTCTTTGAATAATTCTTTGCTCACATATTGAGCTTCTCCTTTGATCTTTAGACATGGTTTAGGTAATACACATGAGTACTGAAGTCGTCGCTGTATCTGCAGTTTCAGCTGCACAGCAACCATCTCCGTCCACTCCCACACAGCAGAATGCTGTGGAAAAAGTGAACCTACTCGGCATGTCTCGTCCGCAAATGGAGAAATTCTTTGAGGATATGGGGGAGAAGAAGTTTCGTGCCGGGCAGGTAATGAAATGGATTCACCAATTTTTCGTGACTGATTTTGCCGAGATGACCAATATTTCAGGCAAATTACGTGAAAAATTGGAAAAAATTGCTGAAATTAAAGCGCCCGAAGTGGTGCATAAAAATTATTCTAAAGACGGTACCCGGAAATGGGTCTTCCGTGTCGGTGATGGTGACGGCTCACTCGTCGAAACTGTGTTGATTCCTGCTGAACATCGTAGTGGCCTACGTCGTACCTTGTGTATTTCGTCTCAAGTGGGCTGCGCACTGGACTGTTCATTCTGTTCAACCGGTAAACAGGGTTTTCAGCGCGATTTAGATCAGTCAGAAATCATTGGTCAGTTGTGGGTGGCGAACTATTCCTATATGGAAGATGTGCCTGTGGCAGATCGTGAACGTTCAGTCACGAATGTGGTCATGATGGGCATGGGCGAACCACTGCTTAACTACGATGCCGTACTCAATTCAATGCGCATTATGCTGGACGACTTTGCTTATGGCATGTCGAAACGTCGCGTGACCTTATCGACATCAGGTGTGGTGCCGAAAATTGATCAAATGGTCAAAGACATTGATGTGGCACTGGCCATTTCATTGCACGCACCAAATGACGAACTGCGTAATGAACTGGTGCCAATCAACAAGAAATATCCGTTAGAACAACTGATTGCAGCGTGTCAGCGTTATATCGCCAAAGATGGTAATGAAAGTTCACGTAAACACGTCACCATTGAATATGTGATGCTGGATGGTGTGAATGATCATCCTGAACATGCACAGCAAATGATTAAGCTGCTGAAGAACTTGCCTAGCAAGATTAATTTGATTCCATTCAACCCTTTCCCGCACGCGCCTTATGGGCGTTCAAGCCGTAACCGCATTATTTCTTTCCAAAAAACTTTGTCTGATGCCGGTTTTGTGTGTACGATTCGTCAGACACGCGGTGATGATATTGATGCGGCGTGTGGACAGCTTGTAGGTCAAGTGGCTGATCGTACCCGTCGTGCGGAACAGTGGAAAAAGAAAATTGCGCAGTCAAATGAGATTATGCGTTCACAAGGATAATAAGAGGTCGCCAGTTGAGAAATCTAACATCTAAAATTGCTTTGATTTCAACAGTATGTGTGTCTTTAGCTTTGGTTGCATGTCAAACGCCAGATTTAGGTCAGAAAGATCCTGAAAAAGCCACCAAAGTCCGTACCCAATTGGCGGCAGAATATTTAAGAACAGGTGACCTAGATGCAGCCAAACGTGCGCTGGATCAGGCACTCGAAACGACTCCGCGTGATTCGCAAGCGAATATGATGATGGGCGTGCTATTGCAACAGGAAGGTAGTCAGCTCAATCTTGAGAAAGCAGATGCTTATTTCAAGCGTGCAATTTCGGCAGATCCGAAAAATGCACAGGCACGCAACAACTATGGCACGTATTTATATCAGCTAGAACGCTATAATGATGCGATCGAGCAGTTTAACATTGCCGGTGCAACTTTAGGTTATGATCAGCGTTTCCGTGCGCTGGAAAATATGGGACGTATTTACCTGAAAATGGGCGATGTGGTGAATGCTGAAAAATCATTCAAACAGGCGCTTCAGGCGAATCGCGATTCATATATATCAATGTTAGAGTTGTCAGAAATTTTTTATTTAAACCAGCAGTTCCCGGCAGCGACACAACTGTATCAACAGTTTGCGCGTGGTGTGGGACAGAAAAATCAGGGTGCCCGTGCGCTCTGGGTTGGCATTCGCACTGCGCGTGCCAGTGGTGATCAGTTGGGGATGCAGGTATTGGTGAACCAGTTACGTGCATTGTTTCCTGAAAGCCAGGAATACCAACGTTATTTGCAATTACAGTACAGTACTGAGGCCGTATGGAAGTAAATCCTAATTCACCTTCGAATCATTCGAGCGTAGCTCCAAATGCGTTAGGAAATATTCAACGTCCGGGCGAGTACTTGCGCCAGATTCGTCTCAATCAGCAACGTGATCTGGAAAATGTGGCCAAAGAGCTGAATATTCCGGTCAAAACCCTGACTGCACTTGAGCAGGATGAATATAAGTCTTTGCCTGAGGCGACTTTTATCAAAGGCTATTACCGGATCTATGCCAAACTTTTGGGTGTAGATGCGTCGACTATTATTCAGCGTTTTGATGAAATTTATACCAATGATACGGGTTTGTTGCCCAATCATGCGCTGAATAATTCCCCCATCAAAATTATGGGGAAATTGCCAGGTTCCAAGCGTGACCGTAACCGTAAATGGTTAAAGCGCATTTTTATTACGCTGGTCTTGCTGCTAATTTTGGGCGCACTGTTTGCCATGATTCAAAACTGGTCGAGCAGTAATTCGCAAAATAGCAGTGAAGTTTCTGGAGTCGGTGCTTCCAATATCGAGATTCTGAATCTGGATGCAGGCGCCGCACTGTCTGGCGACCAGCTAAAACTCGATTTTAACCGTCCGACCTCTGTGCATATCGTCGATTCAGCCGGTAACGTTTTAGCGACTGGCCGTCAGGCATCGAGTTTGCAACTCAATGGTGAAGCACCATTCCAGATTCGTCTTGATGATGCGGCAGCTGTATCACTCAGCCTGAATAATGAAAATATTTCATTGTCACCTTATACCGTAAACGGAAAAGCAGAATTCCGTTTGTCACCTTAACAGATCAAGAGTAGAGCAAAACCATGATCGTAAATCCAATTAAACGTCGTCCAACACGTAAAATTCGTGTCGGTTCAGTTTATGTGGGTGGTGATGCACCAATCAGTATCCAGTCTATGACCAATACTGAAACCTGTGATGTGGCAGCCACGGTTGCACAGATCCAGCGCTGTGTCGATGCCGGTGCAGACATCATGCGGGTTTCTGTGCCTACGATGGAAGCGGCGGCAGCATTTGGTGAAATTCGTAAGCAGGTGAATGTGCCTTTGGTGGCCGATATTCACTTCGACTATAAAATTGCTTTGGCAGTTGCGGACTTCGGTGCAGACTGTTTGCGGATTAACCCGGGCAATATCGGCTCAGAAGCAAAGATTCGTGAAGTGGTGGCAGCAGCACGTCATAATGATATTTCAATGCGGATCGGTGTCAATGCCGGTTCACTCGAAAAAGACATTCAAAAGAAATATGGCGAGCCGACAGGCGCAGCATTGCTTGAATCTGCGATGCGTCATATCGACATTTTAGACCGTCTGGATTTTCAGGAATTTAAAATTTCAGTTAAAGCATCCAATGTGTTCCTGACCATGGATGCGTACCGTTTGCTGTCACAGCAAATTGATAATCCGCTGCATTTGGGTGTAACCGAAGCCGGTATTTACCGTACAGGTTCGATTAAATCTGCAATCGCTCTGGGTGGTTTGCTGATGGAAGGCATTGGCGATACCATGCGTATTTCGCTTGCTGCCGAGCCTGAAGAAGAAATTAAAATCGGTTTTGATATTCTAAAATCGCTGGGTCTGCGTTCCAACGGCATTAACTTCATTGCCTGCCCAAGCTGTTCACGTCAGGAATTTAATGTGATTTCAGTGATGCAACAACTGGAAGAGCGTCTGGAAGATATCCGTACCCCGATGGATGTCTCGGTGATTGGCTGTAAAGTAAATGGGCCGGGCGAGGCTAAAGAAGCCGATATCGGTGTCGTAGGTGCAGCGCCACGTTCACTGGTGTATCGTAATGGTGAAAAGAGCCATCTAATTGATACCAATCAACTGGTTGATGAGATCGAAAATATGGTTCGTCAACGTGTTACCGAGCTTGAAGAAGCTAAATCTAAAGAAATTATTCGTACAAGTTTTTCTGAGTAGATCATGAGTTCAATCGTCGCAATCAAAGGTTTTAATGACATTCTCCCAACGCAAAGCCCAGCTTGGAGACGTCTTGAACAACATCTGTCGGGTTTGATGGATGCTTATGGCTATCAACAAATCCGTTTGCCTATCGTTGAACAGACCAATCTGTTCAAACGTTCGATCGGTGATGCCACCGATATCGTTGAAAAAGAAATGTATACCTTTCTGGACAAAGGTAATCCGCCTGAGTCTCTGACACTACGCCCTGAAGGAACTGCAGGCTGTGTACGTGCCATGCTGGAGCATAATCTGCTTCGTGGTGCAACTCCTCGCGTCTGGTATATCGGGCCAATGTTCCGTTATGAAAAACCACAGAAAGGCCGTTACCGTCAGTTCCACCAGTTTGGTGTAGAAACCTTTGGTGTGGCGACTCCGGACATGGATGCAGAGCTGATTTTGATGACTGCACGTCTGTGGAAACGTATGGGCGTAGCGGACAAGGTTCAACTTGAATTAAATACTTTAGGCGAATCGGATGAACGTGCAGCCTATCGTGCAGCCTTGGTTGAATTTTTAGAGTCACATAAAGCCGATCTGGACGAAGATTCTCAGCGCCGTCTGACCACAAATCCACTGCGTATTCTGGATTCTAAAGATGCCAAAACCCAAAGCATCCTAGAAAATGCACCGAAACTGCATGACTTTATGGGTGAAGAAACTCTGGCGCATTTTGCCCAGTTACAACAGTACCTGACTGATGCCGGCGTGAGTTTTGTGATCAACCAAAAACTGGTACGTGGCTTAGACTACTACAACAAAACTGTGTTTGAATGGACCACAACACATTTAGGTTCACAAGGAACCGTGTGTGCCGGTGGCCGTTATGACGGTCTTGTTGGTCAATTGAAGGGCAAGCCTGATCAGTCTGTACCTGCGGTTGGTTTTGCCATGGGTATCGAACGTTTATTGCTTCTGCTTGAACAGGTTGAAGACAATACACCAACGCGTGATTGTGAGGTATTCCTGGTGGCTGAACCGGCTTCTCAAGGTCAAGCCTTGGTCATTGCTGAACAGATCCGTGATCAGCTTGAAGCAGCGGGGAGTCAGGTGCGTTTGAAAGTGGGCTCTCAAGGTTCAATGAAGTCGCAAATGAAAAAGGCCGATCAGGCCGGTGCTTTGTTTGCTGCGATTTTAGGTGAGCGTGAACTTGAAGCGCAGACTTTTACGGTGAAAGAACTGGCAACCGCAGAGCAATCGAATGTGCCATTTACGGACTTCGTTGCATTTTTTAGTGCTAAAATTTCTTTAAAATAATCGATAAAACATCAGGAAAAGGGTAGTCTCATGAGCGCAGTGGGTGATGAACAGTTTGAAAGCTTAAAATCCTTTACGAAGAAATATGGTTCTTCGATCATTACAGGGATTTTGATTGCGCTGATTGCCTTTTTTGGATGGGAATATTGGCAGAAGAAAAACCTGGCAGAGTCGCAAATGCACACTGCCAAGGTTCAGCAGTTGATGGATGATGCACAGGCGACGCAGGGCGATGCCTTTGCCAAGCTGTCTGAAACTGCGGACAAAATTGTCAAAGAAGCACCAGATTCAGCTCAGGCCATTCAGACTCAGCTGGTCATGGCGAAACTGGCCTATGACAAAGAAGATTATGCTGCGGCTGAGAAAGCGCTACAAAAAGTTGAAAACTCGACACTAGACGATAAAGGTCTGGTTCAGGTGGTCAAACTTCGTCTGGCTTATGCGCAACTGGCACAGAAAAAATATGATGCTGCATTGAAAACTTTAGAAGCAGTGACTGAACCTGCGTTTAAAGCAACTGCCGATGAAGCACGTGGCGATATCTATGTTGCCAAAAATGATATTGAAAATGCGAAAAAAGTATATCAAAGTGCATGGGATGCCTTGATTGAACGTAAAGAAGAACGTCAGATTTTACAAATTAAGCTCGAAAGCGTAGGCGTGTTGGTCGATGATCCAGAAATCGAACGCCCAATTATAGAAACACAAGCGGAAGAAGCTGCATGAATAGAAAATACAAAATTACCTGTGCCTTGACTGTTTTAACGCTTGCACTGGCTGGCTGTGCAGGTAAAACAAATAAAGTTCCAGAAGTAAAACCGAACCCACTTCCAAAACTGACCCAAGCCAAAACACTGGTTCCTGTATTTTCCACCAGTGTATCTGCGACAGATGCTGCCGATCCATTGCGTTTACGTCTGGATGCAGACAATGGTGTGGTTTTTGCGATTGATCCAAAAGGTGAGGTGTCTGCATTTAAGGGCAAACAGCGTCTTTGGCAGAAAAAAGTCAGCAAAGATAATCTAAGTTCTGGTGTTGAAGCGGCCGAGGGTCTGGTTGTTGTGGGTAGCCAGAAGGGCCAACTGTTTGCACTCGATCAGCAAACCGGTGAGCAAAAATGGACTGCACAATTGACGGGTGCTTTACTGGCGCCTTCACTGATTCATGCAGGTCGTGTGATTAGTGTGAGCAATGACGGTATGGTCTATGCGCATGAAGTGGCAAGCGGTGCACAAGTTTGGACTTATAACCTGCCTAATGTACAATTCAGCCTGCGTGGTATGGCGGCTCCTGTGCCATTAGATGCGCGTAATGTGCTGATTGCATCTTCAAATGCGTATATTTATGCACTGGATGCCTTAAGTGGCGTACCAAAGTTACAGCGTCGTGTCGCCGTGTCGGATGGCCGTTCTGATATTCAGCGTCTGGTCGATATCGACGGTGAGCCGGTCGTTGCAGGTCAGTTTGTGGTGACGACCAGTTATCAAGGTCAGGTGACTGTACTGGACTTGGCTTCACAGCAAGTCATCTGGAGTGAAGATGCCAGCAGCATCCAGCGTCCAGAAGTTGTCGGAAATGGCGTATTCGTGGCGCAAACTGATGGCAAAATTAAAGCTTTTGAGATTAGCTCGGGTCAACCGCTTTGGGAAAATGATCAATTGCTGAATCGTCAGCTCAGTAATCCAGTGATGTTAGGCACGGATTTGGTGGTCGGTGATCTGGATGGTGTGTTGCACCTGATTGACCCGCGTACCGGACAAATTACTGGTCGTTCGAAAACCTCCGGTGAAGTGCGTAACTTACGCGTGATCGACAACCAGCTTTATGTTTCTACACGCAAGGGCGCATTAAGCATTTGGCAGAACCGTTAATTTTAACGAGCCTTATGTTAAACTAGCCGCAACCGTATTTTTGTGAACGCGGGGTGATTGAAAAATCAATGCCCCGTGTTTTTATTTAGGGTATTTTTCCCCTTATATCTTCCTATACTTTCTGATGTTCAGGCCACTTTGACTGCCTGATTATTGAATAAAGGTTACTCTATGAAACCCGTAATTGCGCTCATTGGTCGTCCGAACGTCGGAAAATCAACTCTGTTCAATCAGATTACCAAGAGCCGTGACGCATTGGTGGCAGACTTTGCTGGTCTGACACGCGACCGTAAATATGGCGATGCAACCTATCAAAATAAATCTTTCATTGTGGTTGATACCGGTGGTATTGGTGAAAATGAAGGCGGTATTGACTCGTACATGGCAGAGCAATCTAAAACTGCCATTCATGAAGCCGATATTATCATTTTTGTGGTCGATGCGCGTGCTGGACTACTGGCTTCCGATGAGCAGATTGCACGTGAACTGCGTACTTTAGGCAAAAAGGTCTTTCTGGCGGCCAATAAAGTCGATGGCGTACATGCTGAAGCTGCCCTGGTTGAGTTCTACAAACTGGGCATGGGCGAGCCGCTACAAGTCGCTGCCAGCCATGGTCGTGGTGTTCAGCAAATGCTGGAAGACGTGCTTGCCGATGTACCGGAAGATGAAAACCCGGAAGAGCATGATAAAAACACTGGTCTGCGTTTAGCGATTATTGGTCGTCCAAACGTGGGTAAATCTACGCTGGTGAACCGTTTGCTCGGCGAAGAGCGTGTGGTGGCATTTGACCAGCCGGGTACAACACGTGACTCGATTTATATTCCATTCGAGCGTGATGGCCGTCAATATACCCTGATTGATACTGCAGGGGTGCGTCGTAAAGGTAAAGTGGATGAAATGATTGAGAAATTCTCGATTGTTAAAACTTTACAGGCGATGAAAGATGCCAACGTGATTGTGGTTGTGGTCGATGCACGTGATGGTATCGTTGAGCAAGATTTGCATCTGATTGGCTATGCGCTTGAAGCGGGTCGTGCCATGGTCATTGCTGTCAACAAATGGGATAACATGACTGAATATGATCGCAAGCAATGTAAGCTCGATGTAGAGCGTCGCTTCGATTTCATTCCATGGGCAAAAGTGCATTTGATTTCTGCATTGCATGGAACGGGGGTGGGTGAGCTTTATCCTTCGATTCACCGGGCCTATGATTCATCTCGTTTGAAAGTATCACCGGCAAAAATCACCCAGATTTTAAATGATGCAACAGATGCCCACCAACCACCTATGGTTCAGGGGCGTCGTATTAAAATGCGTTATGCGCATATGGGTGGACAAAATCCACCAACCATCGTGATCCATGGTAACAAGGTCGATAAAACCCCTGCAGATTACCGTCGTTACTTGGAAAACGTGTTCCGTAAAGTATACAAGCTGGAAGGTACGCCGATTAAAATCGAGTTTAAAACCTCTGAAAACCCGTTTGAAGGGCGTAAGACGGTGATGGATGAGCGTATTGCAGCGCGTAAACGTCGTTATGTACAGAAGTTCAAGAAAGCCGAGAAGAAATTTAAGCGTTAATTTTTTGTGTTAAGTTTTCGATAAAAAGCCTGCTGATGCAGGCTTTTTATCGGCTACATTTAGATAGTGCATTTTTTTGCTTTTTGATAAATACGGATATTTTCAAGATTAGCTAAAGCAACATCTGCATCGGCTTGAGAAGCGGCTAAATTATTTTGATTATTATTGCCAGAAAAGGCATTCGTAATTTCACTTGCACGTGCAACTGTTTGTGATTGACCTGCAAAAGCAGACAATGCACCACTTGCAATACCAGCTAATTTTGAAACAGGATTATTGGCTTGAGCATTTGCCTGGTTTTGTGCATTTTGACTGGCTTCTAGAGTGCGTTCAAAGCTGCGTGCTTCTACAGCTAAATCAGTACAATCTAAACCTTTTAAGTATGCGGTTGAGTAGACGCTATTATTCTGCTGTGAAGCATTATTATAGTTAAAAGCATATGTGCGGTCTGCTCGTGCCACAGCAGCATTCGCCTGTGCACGGCTACGCTCCATATTAGCTTCGGCCTGATCCATAATCGCGCCATTTTTTGCTCCCATCACCGCTGTTGCAGCTTCTAACCAAGAGGCGGCCTGTATTGAAAATGATGATACTGCAAGAGTAGTGCTGAGTATGATTTGTTTAAACATGTGACCCTCTGTTTTTGTATGTGTGAAATTGTAATTGAATTGTAACTAATGTTTGTATAAATTTTAAATGACATTTAATAACAGTATTTTAATTTTAATTTTAATTTTAATTTTAATTTTTTAAATAATTTTAATAAGCATTGATTTTTGTGTGGGAGATTAACAGATGCTTGAACAATACTTAGGATTAGATAATGCGACGTCAGATACAGCTATCTAGGAAATTTTATGTTAGAAATAAGCTTTGTAATAAGCCTGTAGGCATTTAATATTGAAACGAAATATCAATATTCATTGGACTCCTCTAGAGCCTTTATTGGCAAATTTGATCCAAAATAATCGTAAAGACTATATTCAACAGCGTAAAAATATTATTTATGCCCATCGTAACCAATTGCTTTCAGATCAACTTAATTATCTTATCCAGTCTTCAGATTTTAGCATTACTGAATTCGGCAAACCCTATCTCCACACTCATCCAGACTTCAACTTTAACCATAGCCATAGTCAAAATTTCTATGCTCTGGCAACGAGCAATAATGTCCAAAATTTGGGAATTGATATTGAAGAGCTGAGCCGTAAGGTTCGATTTGAAGCCATGGCACAACATGCCTTTCATCCTGAAGAGCTTAAACAGTGGCAGGCACTGGACTATGATTCCGAATACTGGTTTAAGGTCTGGACCACCAAGGAAGCTGTATTAAAGGCCTCAGGACTGGGCATACGCATCAACCTGAATGAGTTAAATACCCAGATTCATCCAGATCAGAATGGTGGAAGATGTGAACATCCAGAGATCGGCGTCTATGCCTATCAAAATTATAATATGGCAGGATGTATGCTCACCGTGGCCTGGCAAAGTGAGCATTCATGCAAGGGTTTCAGATTTCCGCTAATCCAGATTCACCAATCTGTTTAAAGCAGCAGAGTAGAAATAGACTCTATTGTCTGGCAATCAACAGGTTGCTGATTCGGTTCACAAACTGTGGACTCATACGTGATAGATGAAATAAAAATTTACTTTTTAATCCAACCGGATGGTGCGTAGCGTGCCAGATAGAGTCTTTAAGCTGTACCAGTTTCAGAATATCTTGTGCGACATCCTCTGCTTTCAAATGTACGCCCATTTTTTTAATACTTTCTGCCTGCATATCTTTCACCATGGCTGTACCGACGAAAAGTGGCATCACATCAAGCACCCGAATCCCATAGGGTTGCCATTCAATATCCAGACTTTCAGTCAGACCGCGCACGGCAAATTTACTGGTCGCATAAGAGGCTAAATCGGCCTGTCCATAAATGGCGGATGCCGAAGATAAATTAATGACACGAGCAAATGAAGATTCTTTTAAATAAGAGAAAGTGGCATGACAACCATTGAGGAGGCCTTTAACATTAATATCCAGCGTGCGATGATGCGCTACAATTGTGGTGTCTTCAAAAGGCCCTGAATATAAAATTCCGGCATTATTTACCAGAATGTTGATTTCACCGGCCCAGGCTGAAAACTCCGCCAAAGCTGTTTCCCAGGAAGCATAGTCTGCCACATCCAGAAAGCCTGCTTTGGCATGTTCGCCCAGTTGCTGGGCCAGCTGTTCGGCCTGTACCACATTGATATCATAAATACCGACTTTATAGCCGTGCTGGTAAAATAGCATGGCTGTCGCTGCGCCAATTCCTTGTGCTGCCCCACTAATCAATATACTGTGCATGTGCTTGATCTCCTTATTGTCTTTTTTTCTTGAGCATAACAAGAAACAGGCAGCTTGACGCGACTATTTGGTAAAGAAGAGGTTTTAAAAGTGGAACAATTGCTTAATATCATGCGTGAATTACGTGAAAAATGTCCATGGGATCAGCAGCAGACTCCCGAATCTCTGACCCAATATGCGATTGAAGAAGCTTATGAAGTAGAAGCTGCGGTACGTTCTGGAAATGTTGATGAGATTCGCGATGAACTGGGCGATCTGCTGTTACAGGTGGTGTTCCAGTCGCAAATGTACAGCGAGCAGGGCGCTTTTGATTTTCAGGATGTGGTGCAGGCCATTAGCGACAAGCTTATCCGCCGTCATCCGCATGTATTTCAGGCTGAACAGTTTGTAAAATTGAGCCCGGAAGATGTCTCTCAGCTCTGGCAAGAAATTAAACAGCAAGAAAAGCAGGGCAAGCCAAGTTCCCGTTTAGATGAAATCAAGCATGCACCGGCCTTGGTACAGGCAGATGAAATCCAGAAAAATGTCGCAAAAATCGGCTTTGATTTTCCCGATGTCACTGGGGCATATGACAAAGTAGAAGAAGAGCTGGCCGAGTTAAAAGAAGCTTTGGCAAGCCAGAATTCCGATGAAATACAGGAAGAATTTGGTGACTGCTTATTTTCTCTGGTCAATGTTGGCCGTAAACTTGGAATCTCGAGTGAAATGGCATTATTAGGCACGATCCATAAGTTTCGTACTCGATTTGCCTTGATGGAACATCAGGCGGAAAAACAACAACTCAATATAGACCGCTTGTCACTGGCTGAATTGGATCAGCTCTGGGAACAGGCCAAATTAGAATTAAAACAAAGAGCGGCGCATGAACAAACAACAACATCGAACAAGTCCGGCGTGGATTAATCTTCTTCTGGGTTTATGGCTAGGCTATATTGCTATTGGAACTGCACATGCAACTGCGACCGATTATATGGAATGGAAGACCAGACAACAGCAACATGATGCGCGGCTCAAACAACAGAATGCATCGACTAAAGCAGATCACTATCTGGCAAAACCGGCACTTTCGGTACAAGCGACAGGTGATAGAATTAGTTTAAATAGTGCAAATATTGAACAATTGCAACAGTTGCATGGCGTGGGACAAAAGAAAGCCCAAGCCATTGTTGAGTATCGGCAGAAAAATGGGAAATTTAAAAGCATTGAAGATATTCAGCTGGTCAAAGGCATTGGGCCGGCATTATTTGCCAAAAACAAGGCCAGACTCGCGTTGTGAATAGACGGAATTGATGCTGAATACAGAATCAATCTGAGCTGCAGGATTGACATAATCAAATTGCCCTTTAGTCGTGTAAGCGATATGATTAGCGTCATCTTAGAATTTTACGTTCAGACGTAGGAGACAGCGTCTTTTGCAAACTTTGCGCGCGTCAAAATGTGGTTTATCAACCGCTCAATTACCTTCTTATATTCTCGATGTGATTGATGCCTTAAACAAGGCAGGCTATGAAGCTTATATCGTGGGTGGTGGTGTTCGAGATCTGATGTTAGGTTTGAATCCTAAAGATTTCGATGCAGTCACCAATGCAACCCCGGCTCAGGTCAAGGAAGTATTCGGACGACGTTGTCGAATTATCGGACGGCGTTTTGAACTGGCGCATGTCTATTCAGGGCGGGAACTGGTCGAAGTGGCCACCTTCCGTGCACCTCCAAAAAAAGCAGTCACCTCGGCAGCGGGGATGATTCTGCGTGATAATAACTGGGGCAGCATCGAGCAGGATTTTGCCCGTCGCGACTTCTCGATCAATGCAATGTATTACCAGCCGCGTAAAGCGATTGTGCTGGATTTCTGCAATGCTGTAGATGATATTCACAGCAAAACTTTACGTTTGCTCGGTGATCCGGCCTTAAGATTTGAAGAAGATCCGGTGCGGATGTTACGTACTTTACGTTTTGCTGCCAAGCTGAATTTCAGTATTGATGAAGCCATTCTGGATATTTTCACGCCGGAAATGACCCAGCTGCTGCGTGATGTCTCTCCGCATCGACTCTATGATGAATCACAAAAGTTATTCACCATGGGGCATCTAAATCGTGTGTTGCCCATGCTGATTGATTTCGGAATCTGGCATCAGCTGTTCGCCGATATCAAAGCTGAAATCACGCCGTTTATGGAGCGTGCCGCGAAAAATACCGATCAGCGTATTTCGATTGGCAAGACCATCAATCCTGCATTTTTCTACGCGGTACTATTATGGCAGCCATTCCTCGAGCGTTGTGAGTTTTATCTGAATAAAGGCGTGGTCGCAGCAGAAGCACGTGCCCAAGCGGGTCTGGATGTTTTGAAACGTCAGGCAACCCGAACCATTATTCCTCGCTTCGCCGAGACTTTCATTCGTGAAGTCTGGGAAATGCAGACCCGTTTACTGAATCCAAAACCGCAACAAATTGAGGCCTTGTCTAGTCATGCGCGTTTCCGTGCCGGATTTGACTTTTTGCTGTTGCGCGAAAAATCAGGCGATGCAACGGCGCAAGGCATGGGCAGTTGGTGGGATGCTTACCAGCAAATGAGCGGTGATGAGAAAGAACGGGCGATTAGCCAGTACAACCGTCAGCGTGCCAAGAACCGTCGTAAGGCGAGTCAAGAAGAACATCTGGAACAGAAACTGACGGCACAACAGGATCTCGCCGAGATTGAGCCTTTAGTCAATGAACCTGAACCACGTAACCGCCGGGTGCGTAAAGCCAAGTTTGAAGACAAGGCGAAAACTCTGTCACATGTGGCAGCCAGTGCCAGTGGTGAAATTGGCGCAGATCATCCGATTATGAAACGTAAGCGGGTGCAACGTGATTTAAGCCAGGTGGTGTTTGGGCCAACACAATGATCGTGACGTATATTGGCTTGGGCAGTAACCTGGGTGATTCACGCCAGATTTTGGCAGAAGCTGTACAGAAACTGGCGACATTGGGTCAAGTAAAAACCTCGCATCTGTATCAAAGTCCACCGATGGGGCCACAGGATCAGCCAAATTATCTGAATGCTGTGGTGCAGTTGAATACTGATCTGGCAGCTTTAAGCTTGCTGGATTATTTGCAAGCCTTCGAGCAGGAAGCCGGTCGGGTACGTTTGCGTCATTGGGGCGAGCGTACGCTGGATCTGGACTTGCTGATCTACGGAGATGAACAGATACAGAATCAACGCCTGACTGTACCGCATGTCGGCGTGTTAGAGCGTGACTTCGTACTCATTCCGTTGCTGGACATTGATGCTGAAATACAGGTTCATGCTACATCCTTAAAAGACCTGGACATCGTCAAGCAATCGACCTTAACGGTACTCGATGACACAAACTGGGCAAATATTTAATTTTTGAGTTATGGGTATGTTCGCGAGAACTTCAATCATAGAGGAACATCTTCATGGTCAGTCTGAGTGACTTAAGACGCTTCAAAGCAGATGGACGCAAATTTTCATGTCTGACTTGCTATGATGCCAGTATGGCCAAAGCCATGGAAATTGCAGAAGTAGACAGTATTCTGATTGGCGACTCTTTGGGAATGTCAATTCAGGGCCGCGATTCGACTTTGCCAGTGACTGTTGCAGATATGGCCTATCATACCGCTGCGGTACGCCGTGGTAACCAGCATGCCTTTATCATGACTGACTTGCCGTTTATGAGTTATGCCACCTTAAATGATGCCTTGCAAAGTTCGAAAACCGTGATGCAGGCCGGTGCGCAAATGGTGAAAATGGAAGGCGGTGCATGGCTGGCAGAAACCGTGCAGGTGCTGACTCGTAACGGTATTCCAGTCTGTGTGCACTTGGGATTGACGCCACAATCGGTACATGTCTTTGGCGGTTATAAGCTGCAAGCTCGTACCCGTGAAGCAGCGGATCAACTGATTGCAGACTGTAAAGCAGTGGTTGATGCAGGTGCTGCACTGTTACTGCTGGAATGTGTACCGGCACAATTGGGTCAGGAAATCACAGAACTGTTTCCACAAATTCCGGTGATTGGTATCGGTGCAGGCGCAGCCACTGATGGTCAGGTCTTGGTAGTACAAGACATGCTGGGTTTAACCTTTGGCCATACTGCAAAATTTGTCCGTAATTTTATGCAGGAACAATCGGGTGCTACTGCCATTCTGGATGCTTTTAAAGCTTATCATGCTGCAGTTTTAGATGGATCTTTCCCGGCACCCGCACAAACTTTTCAGGTTGAATTGTAAGATGAAAACAGAAACCACCATTCAGGGATTAGCGGCCTCACTTAATCCGGCACGTGCCAACCGCAAGATTATTGGTTTTGTACCCACCATGGGCAATCTGCATCAGGGTCATTTAAATCTGGTACGTGAAGCGCGTAAGCTGTGTGATGTGGTGGTGGTCAGTATCTTTGTCAATCCGATCCAGTTTGGACCCAATGAAGATTTTGATAACTACCCGCGTACGCTGGAGCAGGACCAGCAGCTTTTGGCAGACGTCGGTTGTGATATCGTCTTCGCGCCAACGGTTGAGCAAATGTATGGCAAAAAACCGCGTCTGACTAATATCAGTGTCTCTGACATTACTGATGACTTGTGTGGTTTGCAGCGCCCCGGCCATTTTGATGGTGTAGCGGTGGTGGTGACCAAATTGTTTAACATTGTTCAGCCAAACTATGCTTTCTTTGGGCAAAAAGATTATCAGCAGTTGGCAGTGATTCGCCAGTTTGTACAAGACCTGAATATTCCATTAGAAGTGATTGGTGTGCCGATTGCGCGTGCAGAAGATGGTTTAGCCTTAAGTTCTCGAAATGGTTACTTAAGCCAAGAGCATCGTGCAATCGCACCGGTCATTTATCAAAGCTTACAAAAGGCTGAACAGCAGCTCCATGCTGCGATTGAACTGGATACGGTATTGGCCGAGCTTCGCCAGACTTTAACAGATGTCGGGTTTGTCGTAGACTATGTTGAAGCACGAACGCCAGAATTACAAAAAATTCATACGTTTAATCAAGATGTTGTGTTATTTGTAGCTGCAAAGATAGGTAATACACGTCTGATCGATAACCTGCAGGTCAAATACACTGCCGGATAGGATGAAAGGGTAGCATGTATGAAGCGCATTTTAATTGTCACGGGACAATCTGGTTCAGGTAAATCATCTGCATTGCAGGTGCTTGAGGATCTGGGTTATTACTGTATTGATAATCTGCCTTTGGCATTGCTTCCCGAAATCGTGGCGAAACTGCACAGTGAGAACAATCTGGAGCAGTTGGCCTTGGGTGTTGATGTACGCAGTACCCGTGCCGATTTGCAGGAATTTGATCATGTGTTCGAGCAGTTGCAACAGCATGGCTCGGTTGATATTATCTATCTGACCACGCAGGATCAGGAACTGATTGCGCGCTTTAGTGCCTCGCGTCGGCCGCATCCTCTAGCCTCGCGCTTTAAGAGTCTGAACGAGTGCATTCAGGAAGAAAAAATCCTGCTAATGCCCATCCAGCTGCGTTCTACCGTGCACATCGATACTACAGATAAAAGCGTGCATGACCTGAAACATACCTTATTGACCAAGTTGGGACAGACCGATAACCTGATCCTGATTTTGCAGTCTTTTGGTTATAAGCATGGCATTCCACTGGATGCCGATTATGTCTTTGATGTCCGGCATTTGCCGAATCCGCATTGGGAACTGGAATTACGCAAATTTTCAGGACTCGATCAACCGGTGCAGGAGTTTTTGCAAAAGAGCGATCAGGTCGAAGATATGTTTAATGATATTTACCATTTTCTGGACAAATGGTTGCCAACCTTTTCTGAAGGGCATCGTCATTATATGACTGTGTCAATTGGCTGTACCGGTGGCCAGCATCGTTCTGTTTACATTGTGGATAGACTAAAAAAAGCCCTTGAGGCAAAATGGTCTATTCAAGTCCTCCATCGAGAAATGAAGCACTGGTCATGATTGATACCACTGTTGACGTAATTAATAAACTGGGTTTACATGCACGCGCATCTGGTAAACTTATAGAAGTGACTACCAAATTTCGTTCCAGTATCCAGATTGGGAAAACGGACAAACTGGTAGATGCAAAAAATATCATGTCCTTGCTGATGCTCGGTGCGGGCAAAGGAACAACTTTACGCTTGGTGATTGAAGGAGCGGATGAGGACAAAGCCTTATCTGAAATTCAGGCACTATTTGCAGCAAAATTTTATGAGGCAGATTAATCGTGGCACGTCGACCGAACAGTTTAACTGAAGAAGATTTCGATTCTTTAGAGGGACGCGCAAGTAAAACCGAACAGAAAAAAGCAGTCCAGCGTATGGCGGCTTTGGGTGCACAGCTGGCTGAGTTGAGTGCTAAACAAATTAAAAACTTGCCTGTTGAAGAGCGTTTGATTGAAGCATTGCTCGATGTACAGGAATTTACCTCACATGAAGCACGTCGCCGTCAATTTTCACGTATTGGTAAATTACTGCGCAATGAAAATGAAACGGTGATTTTATCTTATTTAACACCAAAACAAGGTCTTAAAAAGACAGCCCAATTACAGCGTTGGGTCGATCGAATTGTCAAAGATGGTGACCCGGCCATTAATGAATTTACCAAAACCTATAATGCCACAGAACGTCATACCTTGCGTCAGCATTATCTTCGCGTACATCGTGATTTAAAGAATCAGGCACCTGAAGCAGAGGTCAATGCGTCTAAGTTAAAGTTATTTAACTATGTACAGCAAGTGGCGTTAATTTCAGACAATTAATTCTTCGTTAAAAAGCGGTCTTTTTAGGCTGCTTTTTTTTGTCTTTACCTTAAGTGCACTGTTTCTTGTGTAAAAAATACCCTGAATTGGATTCATTCTTCCTCAGCATGAAATTTCCATTTTTAATGTAAGCTTGAGTGATAAAAAATCACAAAATTTTCGCAATTAATTTGTTAAAGACTGTAATTTCTTTACAATTCAAAGGCTATCTTTCAGACAGTTTTTTTGAGACTTTAAGTTGAGACTCAAGATCATTGTTAAGTATTTTTTAAAAATAAAAAATGAATTTTGAGCGTTATTAGAGAGTGAAGCCAATCTAATTTATTTTTTTAAACGAAATTTAAATCTATATAGTTGAAAAACCATTAACTTTTATTTAAAAGGGGATAAAAATCGATGCTGAGTATTTTTTGGTCAAGAGTATGTTAAAGTAAATACAAATAAACATGCTTAATTTTAGCTTAGATATTGAGTTTCAAATACTTAAGCAGACTTTTTTTGAAGATTAAATTTTCAAGTTATTCTTAATTAATTAAATATCAGTGCCTTGCGGTTATGAGTGTATTTGGATAGAAACAGATTAACAAATCCTTTAACCTATAGGTGAGTTTTCAGCGTTCAGTAAATATAGAATCTTTGTTATTGATTGTATAAATTTGGTCGACAGTGTTTTCTATATTCCATACATATTCAGAGAGGCAGACATGGAACTAAAACTGCTAGAGGTCGGTCAGAATACGGAGCTTTTAAGCTCATGTCGTATATCTCTCATTTTAGGCGTCTATACCTCCAATAATTTACTAGACACCTTCTGTAAGGTTGCCCGTAAAGTCCTAGGCGTTAAAACCAGTATTATTGGATTCCATATGGAGCCGTATATCTGGTACAGCTGTCCGCACGGTTTTCGGGCCTTGCATGCTCCGCAGGAAATTGCCATCCCTACATATCTGCAACAGGCAGATGTCATCGACCAGACTCATCCTGCTTATGCAGAATTGTCGAATTATGTGAAAGAGCTGGGTGTGGCGCATCACCGACTGGTCGCATTTAATTTAAAAGCGAATGCTGGTCAGCCGCTAGGTCAGGTGATTTTTTTTGATGATCAAACTGACATGTTTGATCAGGATGATATTGAGACCGTTAAGCAATTTGCTGAAAGTTTAGTAATTCGAATCCAACTCAATGAAGAACATACTGAGCTGAAAGAGCTATACGAACAGCAATGTGCACAAAACTTTAGTACAACCAAATTTTTCCAAATCATCGCACATGATCTGCGTGCGCCATTTCATGGACTGCTGGGCTTTTCCGAAGTTCTGGCGCAGGAACGCGATACCTTGGATGAGTCCAGTATTCAGAGTATCGCGGATTATTTATATGATAATGCACAATCGACTTATAACTTGCTGGAAAGCTTGCTGACCTGGGCCATGGCCGAGGGCGGACGCTTTGTATATCATCCGATTAATTATGAACTCAAGCAATCCAGTAAAATTGTCTGCAGTGTATTGCACAGTCTGGCGTTGAATAAAAAAATTGAATTAATCGACAATATTCCCGAAGACATTAAAGTCCATGCGGATATCAATATGATTACTTCAGTGTTGCAGAATCTGGTTTCCAATGCGCTGAAATTCACCCCGGTTAATCAAGGCGGTAAAGTCATTTTAGAGGCAGAAATGGACGGTGAGCAGGTTAAAATCACCATTCAGGATACCGGTCTGGGCATGACTGAAGAGCAGATACAGAATCTGTTCAAGCCGACGTTGATGGTGAGTGTCCGAGGTACCGCTGAAGAGAAAGGTGCTGGTTTAGGTTTGGTATTGTGCAAGCGCTTTATTGATCTGAATCATGGTCAAATCGCGGTGGATTCAAAAGAAGGTCGAGGTACGACCTTTACGGTGCGTTTGCCAATGGTCACCAATGATCATCAGGCACTGGTGCTTGAAGATCTGCATGCTGAGAAATCCTAAAAGATAATTTCAAACTAAAACCCTCCCCCTGAGACAAAACTCCTGCTATAACTAGGCAGAATGTTTCAGGGGAAGAGTTGAGTGATGAATGCGGCACAATTGCAGAAAACCTTAAGAGCCAGCCAATATGCCGAACAGGTATTGGCCAATCACCAGAGTTTACTGGAACAGGATTATGCAATTGACCAGTTTCAAGGCTCACTCAGTCGGGAATATATTGATCAGCTGGTGCAGCATTGCATCCTGAATATAAGCGATGAAGCAACGTGGATGCGCGCAATGCGTATTCTGCGGGCTCGTTTGATGTTTCGCTGGATCTGGCAGGATGCCAATCAACTCACCGATGTCATTACTCTCACCCAAGAGCTCTCCGATTTTGCCGATGCCTGCATCTGTGCGGCGAAAGATTTTGCCCGTATTCCAGTGGCTGCCAAGTATGGCCAGCCAATTGGCTATAACGGAAAAGTCCAGGATCTGATTGTCATTGCCATGGGGAAACTCGGCGCCCAAGAACTCAATCTTTCTAGTGATATCGACCTGATTTTTGCCTTCGATGAGCAGGGTGAAACCGATGGACGCAAATGTATTGATGTGCAGCAGTTTTGCATCCTTTGGGGACAAAAATTGATTCATTTGCTGGATCAGATCACGGCGGATGGTTTTGTATTCCGGGTGGATATGCGCCTGCGTCCCTGGGGCGATGGTTCAGCGCTGGCCATTAGCCACGCGGCCTTGGAAAAATATCTGAGCCAGCATGGGCGTGAATGGGAGCGTTATGCCTGGATTAAAGCACGGATTGTCAATCCAAGCCTGGAAGGCGATGAGCTGATGGAGATGACTCGTCCATTTGTATTCCGCAAGTACGTCGATTACAGCGCTTTTGAAGCCATGCGCGAAATGAAAGCCATGATCGAGCGTGAAGTACAACGCCGGAATATAGAAGATGATATCAAGCTCGGAGCTGGCGGCATTCGCGAGGTTGAATTTATCGTGCAGGTGTTTCAGCTGATTTATGGTGGAGCCAAGCTTGAATTGCAGGATCGCCAGTGTCTGGTGAATCTGAATCATCTGGATGATGCCGAGTTACTGGATGAACAGGCGGTGCAGGATCTGGAAGATGCCTATCTGTTCCTGCGCCGGGTGGAACATGCGATTCAGGCCTTAAGCGATCAACAAACCCAATCTTTACCGACTGAGCCTGATTTACGCCAGCGAATGGTAGAGACCTTAGGTTTTGCAGACTGGTCAGAGTTTATGACTGTCCTGAACCAGAAGCGAGCCAAAGTCATTTATCAGTTTGAGCATCTGATTAAGGAAAATGAACCGGAAGCCCAGGTCGAAAGTTTTGTCCAGCTGGAAAAGAAGCTCAACGATGTTCTGGATGATGCCGCCAAGAATCTGGTTCATGAATTCTGGCATGGTCATGCATTGAAAAAGTTGCCAGCCAAGGCGATTCAACGTTTAAAAACCTTTTGGCCTTATCTGATTGAAGCGATTCTGGAGTCTGCCAAGCCGCAAATGGCGTTGTTGCGTCTCATGCCCTTGGTTGAGTCGGTGATGCGCCGTACTGTCTATCTGGTCATGCTGATTGAAAGTAAAGGCGCACTGCAACGACTGGTGAAAATGGCCACGGTGAGTCCCTGGATTTGTGAAGAACTCTCACAATATCCGGTATTGCTAGATGAGTTTCTGTCGATGGATTTTGAGTTACCGAAACGACAGGATCTGGAAGATTCTTTACGCCAGCAACTACTCCGTATTGAGATTGATCAGGTTGAAGATCAGATGCGGGTATTGCGCCTGTTTAAAAAATCCAATGTCTTGGCCGTCGCAGCCAGTGATGTTCTGGCTGAAAGTCCTTTGATGAAAGTTTCTGATGCCTTAACCGATATTGCTGAAGTATCTGTCAATGCAGCCCTGCATTTGGCCTATCAGATGGTGGCCAAAAGACATGGTTTTCCACTGGATGCCGAAGGCAAGCGCTGTTCAATCGAGCATACTGCCTTTGCGGTCATTGGTTATGGCAAGGTCGGTGGCATTGAACTGGGTTATGGCTCGGACTTGGATTTAGTGTTTATTCATTTTATGGGGGAACAGGCCGATACGGATGGACTCAAGCCGATTAGTGGTTTTGAGTTTGCCATGCGTGTAGCACAAAAATTCATGTCATTGATGACCACGCAAACCCTGGATGGGCGGGTCTATGAAGTCGATACCCGTTTACGTCCTTCAGGTGAAGCAGGCCTTTTGGTCACCAGTCTGAAAGCCTTTGAACAATATCAGCTTAAGAGTGCCTGGTTATGGGAGCATCAAGCCTTGGTGCGCGCGCGTCCAATTGCGGGTGAGTTAAGCCTAAGACAAAAATTTGAAATCTTACGCCGTAATATTTTGATTCAGCCTCGTGATGAAAATTATGTGCGGGCAGAAGTGCTGAAAATGCGTCAGAAAATGAAGGATCATCTGGGCTCCTCCAAAGCGCAGAAAAAAGATGGAATTTTTCATTTAAAACAAGATACAGGTGGTATCGTAGACATCGAATTTATGGCACAGTATGCGGTGTTGGCCTGGAGTGGGACGAATAAAGATCTCGCCCATTTCTCCGACAATGTAAGAATTCTTGAGGATACCGCAAAATCAGGTTGCTTATCCAGCGACGATGCGACTGCTCTGATTCAAGCTTATCTCAGTGAACGCGCCGAGAGCCACCGCTTAGCCCTTGCAAATCAATCCATGCAAGTGTCTGCAAGCGACTGGCACGATACCCGAATGACCGTTTGCAAGTTATGGCAAAGACTAATTGATCCAAGTGCAAGCTTTGCGCTGGATAGTGAATAATTGTGAAAAATTGGAGTTTGTGGCATGAATTTGGCTGATCGTGATGGTTTTATTTGGCAAGATGGACAACTGGTTGACTGGCGTGAGGCGAAAACCCACGTATTAACCCATACTTTGCATTACAGCATGGGTGTGTTTGAAGGCGTCCGAGCTTATGAAACTCCGAATGGAACGGCTATTTTCCGTCTAAAAGAACATACCAAGCGTTTGTTGAATTCTGCAAAAATTTATCAAATGAAAGTTCCATTTGATCATGCAACATTAGAACAAGCGCAAATTGATGTGGTGCGTGAAAATAAACTGGCATCTTGCTATTTACGTCCAATCCTTTTTATTGGTTCTGAAAAACTGGGTATTGCTGCAACTGATAACACGATTCATGCTGTGGTTGCGGCATGGAGCTGGGGTGCTTACTTGGGTGAAGAAGCCATGGCGAAGGGTATTCGCGTGAAAACTTCATCATTTACCCACCATCATCCAAACGTGACCATGTGTAAAGCCAAAGCATCTGGGAACTACACGCTGTCGATTCTGGCGCATCAGGAAGTCGCGCATTCGGGTTATGATGAAGCCATGTTGCTCGATCCACAAGGCTATGTATGCCAGGGGTCAGGCGAAAACGTATTCCTGGTGACTGACGGTGTAATTCATACCCCTGATATTGCCGGTGGTGCGCTGGATGGTATTACCCGTCAAACCATTATTACCATTGCCAAAGACTTGGGTTATGACGTGGTTGAACGCCGTATTACCCGTGATGAATTCTATATTGCCGATGAAGCGTTCTTTACCGGTACTGCTGCGGAAGTGACACCAATCCGTGAATATGATGACCGTCAAATTGGTGAAGGTGTCCGTGGCCCAATCACGACGCAAATCCAAAAAGCTTATTTTGATGCAGTTCAGGGTAAAGATCCTAAATATGCACATTGGCTAACTTACGTGAAATAAGTAATAATTTACTGATTGAAAAAACCTCTCATTTGAGAGGTTTTTTTTAAGGGATATACTTATTCTGCCGAACTTATGTCATCATATTCGGTATCCAGAAGATTTTAAGATGAGCTTAGGCATACGCAATGAGTAACATCGTTATTTGTATGAAATGGGGAACCAAATACGGTTCTGAATACGTCAATCGTTTATACAACATGGTTAAACGACATACGACAGTCGATTTCAAAATGGTCTGTCTGACGGATCGTACGGAAGGAATTAATCCTGAAGTACAATGTTTCCCAATTCCACCTTTGGCATTGCCTGAAGGTGCGCCTGAACGTGGCTGGAATAAGCTGTCCACTTTTGAACCTGATCTGTATGGTTTAGAGGGCAATGCGCTATTTCTCGATCTTGATGTGGTGATTGTCGATAACATCGATGAGTTCTTTAGCTATCCGGGTGATTTTCTGATTATCCATGACTGGAAACGTCCTTGGCGGATTACCGGCAACAGTTCGGTGTATCGTTTTAAACTGGGTGCATTTCCGGGACTTTTACCGTATTTCCGTGAAAATTTTGATGAAATCCGTCAGAAATTCCGTAATGAGCAGGCTTATTTGTCTTGGTATGTAGATAAAGAGGGCAAGCAGACTTATTGGCCAGAAAGCTGGTGTAAGAGTTATAAATATCATTGCCTGCAAAAAATTCCGATGGCTTATTTCAAGCCCCCAGTGAAGCCTGAAGGTGCCAAAATTATTGTGTTTCATGGTGAGATTAATCCACCTGATGCAGTGAATGGTGGTGGTGGGAAATGGTACCGTTATGTATTGCCATCGCAGTGGATTAAGGATGCTTGGCAGTAATCATGGATAAACTGAATACATTAGAACGACCGTATCGTTTATCTGTGGTAATGATGGTTAAGAGTGAAGCTAAAAATCTTGCGATTACTTTACCAGCGTTAAAAGGATGGATTGACGAGCTTATTGTTTTGGACTCGGGTAGTACAGACCAGAGTCAACAATTAGTGGAAGAAGCAGGTGGTCAATGGTATGTAAATACAGAATGGCCAGGCTTTGGTAAACAACGTCAACTTGCTCAAAGTTATGCGACAGGTGATTGGATTCTCGCCTTAGATGCAGATGAAGAAATTACTGAAGAACTCAAAACAAGCATTCTTCAGGTGATTCAGGCTAAACCTGAAAATACAGTCTATGGAATTAAGCGAATCGATTGTATTTTTGGACATGAAATTGACAATCAATATTGGGCCGTTAAAGCACATTGGCGCCTGTACCCAAAGACGTTTCAGTATAATGACAATTTAGTACATGAATCTGTCCTGATTGAAGGTGCTCAAAAAGAAACGTTAAAAGGTTTTATGCTGCACCATACAGCAGATACACCTGAGTTTTGGTTAAGTAAGCGTTTGCAATATGCACATGCCTGGGCAGTAGATCGTTATCAGCGTGGTAAAACCGTCTCGATACCGTCGGTTATCTTACATGCTTGGTGGGCATTCTTTAAGCAATACGTGGTAGATGGCCGATTTTTAAAAGGTACGTATGGCTTTATTTATTCATTATTGTTTACCCAATATACCTTTAATAAATATGCCATTTTGTACGATTTACACCATAATGAAGCTGAAAAAACATTCTTAGAGTACAAAGCTCATAATGCTGAGCTCAAACCTATTGTATTTAAAAATAAACAAGCCAGTCTGTCGCTTGTGATTATTTTAAAAAATGAATCTCGTCATTTGGCAGATTGTTTAGATACGGTTCATGACCTTGTTGATGAGATTGTTATTCTTGACTCTGGAAGTGCCGATAATAGCAAAGAAATTGCAGACCGTTACGGTGCAAAATGGTTTGTAAATACAGATTGGCAAGGCTTTGGTAAGCAACGCCAACTTGCTCAAACCTATGCAACAAAAGATTATGTTTTGGTCATGGATCCAGATGAGCGTCTAGAGCAGCCTTTGCGTGAGTCAATTGCGCAAATTCTAGAACAACCATTACAAACAGATAAGGTTTTTGGTTTAGCCCGAGTGAATTTATTCTGTGGTATCGAAGTGCAAAAACGTTTCTTCTATACAGATAAATTGGCACGCTTATATTCAAGAGCACATTATCAGTATTCGGCATTAGAAGTACATGAATCTTTGGATCAAAAGAATGCGCCAATGCAGAAGCTAGAGGGCTTTTTGCCACATTTAACCAATGATGATTTGCATCATTTCTTGCTTAAAAATGTCCGTTATAGCCATGATTGGGCAAAAGATAAATTCAAACACGGCAAAAGCGTTTCATTGATCGCATTATTATTCCGTTCGATATTTTCTTTTATTCGTGAATATATCATTCGTGGTGACTTTGCTGGTGGAGCTTATGGTCTGTTCTTAGCATTGGCATCAATGGGTTATACATTTGATAAATATTTGATGCTTTGGCAGATGAATAAACAAAATAAAGATCTTTAAAATTTAGCAAAATGGTGCTTTAAATGTCAAAAAAAATTAGACCAGTAATTCTTGCGGGTGGAAGTGGAACTCGTCTTTGGCCATTATCTAGAAAACAAAGTCCTAAGCAATTTTTAAAACTTGGCTCAACGAATTACACATTATTGCAGAATACGGTATTACGTTTAAAAAATTTAGAATGTGATCAGCCAATTCTAATATGTAATGAAGAGCATCGTTTTATCGCTGCAGAGCAAATGCGTGAGATAGGGATCGATGCAACAATAATTTTGGAACCAGAAGGTAAAAATACAGCGCCAGCAATTGCCTTAGCTGCATTATTATTAGAGAAAACTGAGCCAAATCAAATACTGTTGATTTTAGCTGCTGATCATTTGATAAAAGATACTGCAGTATTTGAAAATGCAGTTTTAGATGCGGTGTCTTTAGCAGAAAAGAATAAATTGGTGACTTTTGGAATTGTTCCTTTGCAGCCTGAAACAGGGTATGGATATATTGAAAAAGGTACACAATTTGAGCGTGGTTTTAAAATACAGCAATTTGTAGAAAAGCCGAATAGAGAGACAGCTGAGTTGTACTTAGAATCCAAAAAATACTTGTGGAATAGTGGGATGTTCGTTTTTAAAGCGAACCATTATTTGAATGAGTTGGAGCAGTATGGCACTGATATATTAGATAACTGCCGACTATCAATGATTAAAACTGAATATGATAAAGATTTTATTAGAATAGATCACGATCAATTTAAAAATTGCAGGTCAGAATCAATTGATTATGCTGTGATGGAGAAAACAAGTAATGCTGTTGTAGTTGAACTTGATGCAGGGTGGAGTGATATTGGTTCATGGTCTGCCTTATGGGAGGTTTCAGAGCAAGATCATCAAGGTAACGTTTATCAAGGTGATGTTATTTCACATAAATCTAGTGAGAATTATTGCTACAGTGAAAAGCGCTTGGTTTCTTTGCTTGGTGTAAATAATATGGTCATTATTGATACGCAGGATGCAATATTAATTGCTGCAAAGGACCAAGTTCAAGAAATTAAAGCGATTGTTGATGATTTAAAATCACAAGATCGAGGTGAAATATCATCGCATCGTGAAGTTTATCGTCCATGGGGTAAATATGATTGTATTGATCAATCTGAACGCTATCAGGTCAAGCGTATTACTGTAAAGCCGGGTCAAAAGCTTTCTACGCAGATGCATCATCACCGTGCTGAACATTGGATTGTTGTTAGTGGTACAGCAAAAGTATCTAAGGGTGCAGAGACATTTTTATTAACTGAAAATCAGTCAGTGTATATCCCTGTGGGTGAAGTTCATGCACTCGAAAACCCAGGTAAATTACCTTTAGAATTAATTGAAGTTCAATCAGGTAGTTACCTTGGGGAAGATGATATTATTAGATTTGATGATATTTATGGAAGAGTATAAATAATGGCTATACCTAAAATTATTCATCAAACTTACAGAACTGAAAAGTTACCAACAGAAATTGCTGAAATTGTAGGTCAATTAAAAACTAGAAATACAGATTGGGAATATCGATTCTATACAGATGATGATATTTATAAATATATTCAATCTAATTTTGATGAGCGTACATTACAAGCCTATTTGAAAATTAATCCTGTTTATGGTGCTGCTAAAGCAGATTTATTTAGATACTTAGTTTTATATAAAGAAGGTGGAGTGTACTTGGATATTAAAAGTACATGTGTTTATCCTCTAAATGAAGTTATTAAACCTAATGAACATTTTATTATTACACAATGGCAGAATGAAGAAGGGGAAGTAAATGAAGGGGCTGGATTGTTTGAAGAGTTAACACATAAATTAGGTATTAAAAATGGTGAGTATCAGCAATGGTTTATTATTTCTGAGGCTAATTCTCCTTTCTTGAAGGAAGTGGTAAATACAGTAGTAAATAATATCTTGAGTTATCGACCATGGCATTATAAATTACATAGCTATGGGAAAAGAGGTGTGCTATTTGTAACTGGGCCTGTGGCATATACTAAAGCTATTCATAGTGTTATGGATAAATATCCTCATAGATTTGAACGTTATGATAGAGACCTAGGTTTTGTTTATAATGCTTTAGTTGATCAATCTCATACTAAGGTGCTTTCTAATCATTATGCTAGTTATAAAGGGCCTATTGTTAGGAAAAATAATATATCGAATTTAATATTTAATGCTTATATATTAGGTGTACGTTTGGTTAAAAATACTTTAAAAACTTTTGGTTTGTGGAGAAATTAACGTTATATTTCATAATAATTTTTATTACCAATAATCTTCCTAAACCGTTTATATCCCCATAAATACTGTTCTGGAGCGACATTAATCATGCGCTCCATTTCTTTATTTAAAGTATCCACGGAAAGCTGTAAATCCTTCGATAAAATATCATCTGATAACTTAGTGACGTAAATATCATAACCAGATAAATCATCACGTCTTAAGCAACTCAGTCCAATCACAGCACATTGGGTTTTAGCTGCCAGCTTAGAAAGCAGCGTAGAAGACAGGGCATTCTGGCCATAAAAATAAGAGTAAATTCCACCAGACTCTTTAGGAACATGATCTGGTAAAATCGCAGAAAACCCACCTTGCTTAAGATGCTTAAATAAAGCACGTACCCCAGAATCATCTGTCGGAACCAGTGTGGCATTCAGGCGTTGCCGAGCTTCCAGCATAAAGCGATCGACATCTTCATTTTTGCTGGGCTTATACATAATCACAGGGGAGGTATGTTGATTGACCCAGACATTCAACAGCTCCCAAGTACCAAAATGAGGCACTACCGCCAAGCAGCCATGCGGGTTTTTTAAAGCCTGAATAAATAAATCTGCACCATGTACATCTCGAATCAAAGACAGCGCATAATCTGGTGATGAACCCCAAATCTTGACCGATTCCGCATAGGTCATACACTGACTTTTCAGGCTGCGTTTACTTAAATCAGCGCGTTCAGATTCCGAAAGTTCAGGATAGGCAGAGGCCAGATTAATCTCAGTTACTCGGCGTGCAGAAGAATGGCTGAGATACAAAAGAGATCCAGCCAGTTGCGCAAGATTTTGAATAAATCTTAATGGAAATTTGGAGAAATTTTTGAGTAAGGTGTACATGCTATCCAGAGCGTCAGATTATAGGTCTTTATCTGGATTGCCCTTCAGCACCATATAAATCAAACCGACGAAAATCAGTAAGGCACCTAAAATACTGCTCAGGCAGAAATATACAATACGTTCATTGGTATCGAGGTTGAACAGGTTGTTGGCAAGGATATAACGCATGAACAGCCATTGAACCACTGAAAATACAATAAGCATAATGCTGCGATTACGAACTGCAGGACGCATAGCCATTGCGAATTACCTTAGATTAAAAACTATCGCTATTATGCCACTGTTCCAGAGTCGACTCAATCACACAAAAAAAGCCCCGCGCAAGGCAGGGCTTTTCACTTAAATCTTCAAGAATTATTCTTGAGATTCAGCTTTTGGTTTTTCACGTAAGCGAATGCCAAGGTCACGCAGTTGGTTTGATTCAACTGGTGCCGGTGCTTGCGTCAATGGACATTCCGCAGTTTTGGTTTTCGGGAATGCGATCACGTCACGGATTGAAGATGCACCAGTCATCAACATTACCAGACGGTCAAGACCGAATGCCAAGCCACCATGTGGAGGCGCGCCATAACGTAAAGCATTGAGCAAGAAGCTGAATTTCTCTTCCGCTTCTTCTTCATCAATGCCTAAAGCTTCAAAAATCGCTTTTTGCATTTCAAGGTTATGAATACGCAGCGAACCACCACCCACTTCAGTACCGTTCAATACCATATCGTAAGCAACAGAAAGTGCAGCACCTGGATTGTTCTTCACCTCTTCAACGCTTGATTTCGGTAGCGTGAATGGGTGATGCACAGAGGTCCATTTGCCATCGTCAGTTTCTTCGAACATCGGGAAGTCAACGACCCAAAGCGGCGCCCACTCACATGTTGCCAATTTCATGTCATGGCCGACTTTAATACGTAAAGCACCCATCGCATCGTTTACGATTTTGGCTTTGTCCGCACCGAAGAATACGATGTCGCCATTTTCAGCACCCACACGTTTCAACAGATCCAGCACGATTGGCTCGATGAATTTCACGATTGGAGACTGAAGACCTTCGATACCTTTTTCAAGTTCGTTGACTTTGATGTAAGCCAAACCTTTCGCGCCATAGATGCCTACAAATTTAGTGTATTCATCAATTTGGCTACGCGGAAGCGAGCCTGCACCCGGTACGCGAAGTGCAACAATACGACCTTTAGGATCTTTTGCCGGACCTGCGAATACTTTGAACTCAACGTCTTGCATCATGTCTGCAACGTCAACAAGTTTCAAAGGAATACGCATATCTGGTTTGTCAGATGCATAGTCACGCATTGCATCTGCATAGGTCATACGTGGGAATTTGTCGAATTCAACATTAAGAAGTTCTTTGAACATCTTCACTGTTAAAGTTTCCATCAAATCCATGATGTCATCGTCACTCATGAACGATGTTTCAACGTCGATTTGGGTGAATTCAGGCTGACGGTCAGCACGTAAGTCTTCATCACGGAAACATTTCGCGATTTGATAGTAACGATCGATACCGCCCACCATCAGCAACTGTTTAAACAATTGTGGTGATTGTGGAAGTGCGTAGAAGCTACCGTTTGATACACGACTAGGGACTAAGTAGTCACGCGCACCTTCTGGTGTTGCACGTGTCAAAATCGGTGTTTCAACGTCTAGGAAGCCATTTTCTTCGAAATAGTTACGAATCAAGTTGGTCAATTTAGAACGGAAACGTAAACGATCGATCATTTCAGGACGACGAATATCAAGGAAGCGATATTTCAAACGTACTTCTTCAGAAATATTGGTGTTTTCGTCATTCAAAGGGAATGGCGGAGTGTCTGACTGAGCAAGAACTTCAATTTCTTTACCCAAGACTTCGATCTGACCGCTCACCATATTGGCATTTTCTGTGCCTTCATAACGGCGACGTACACGGCCTGTAATTTTTAATACGAATTCTGAACGTACTTTGTCCGCAGTTGCGAATGCTTCAGGGGTATCCGGGTCAATAACCACTTGAACAAGACCGTCACGGTCACGCATATCAAGGAAAATCACACCACCGTGGTCACGGCGACGGTGAACCCAGCCGCATAATGTTACAGTCTGGTCAATTTGAGTTTCGGTTAAAGAACCGCAGTAATGAGTTCGCATCATAGCGTTAGAAATCCAACTATATGGGTTAAGGTCAGCGAATACGTAAACAGCGTACCGCTTTGAGTAGAGGTAGGATTATGCCTCTTTGGGCATGTTGTCACAAGAACTTGGGTCAAAAACAATATCATTTTAAAGTGAATGAGATAAAAGCCAGCACTTTGCTTAGCCCATCCGGCGATCGCGATCTAAAAATAAAAACAGCAAACAGCCCAGACTAAAGGTGATCAGAAAACCCTGACTGAATTGATTGATGGAACGGCCGGTAAAATAGTACAGATCGTATTGCCAGACTTCTGTAGAGATATAACGTGCATAATCCCAGACTGAAAATAGGCCAGTGAATATCGAAAACAGCAATAATCCGCAGGCATAAGCTTTGATTTTCAGGTTCACTGCCAGATATTGCTGATGTTTTTTATAGTAATGCACGCTCATCCACAGCATAAACGGTAAGGCCAGAAAGGAAGTGCCGATTTGTAAAATTCGATGCAGCGGATAACTGTGTCCAAAAAGCTGAAATGGTCGTGCTAGAAAATCATGAAAAGCAAAAGTACGAAAGTCTACATGAGTCAAACCATCCCAGATTAAATGCGTGGCAGTACCGATGATCACCGCCAGACAAACTGCCAGAAAAAACTTGAATGCTGAAATGAGAGTGTGAATATTTAGATCATGCTGAATTCCGACAAAGCGGTAAATGGCTGGCCGATATAGAGCATACCAGATTGCACAAAAGCCCAACCCGATCCACAGGTCTGGATGAATCAGCGAGGACCATAAATGCGTAACATTCGAATTGCTGGAACTAAACAGACGATGTAAATCGGGCACCATACAGCCAATCGCCAATGCAGCAATCGGAAGCCGGTTTCCGCTTAAACGTGAAAGAGGTGGCGCAAGTACAGCATGAGACAGGGTAAAGGGCATAAAAGTTTTTTTAAAGATGAAAATAACCAGAAAACACATTTTAATAAAATATGCGAAGGATTATCGTAAAGGATTGCAAAAACAATGAAATGTTATATTATAACATTCATCCAAAATGGTGAATTTGAGCTTCAGTCATGTCCTTCCCTAAGAATCTAATAACACTTTCAATTTTTGCTGTAGCTGCCCCTACAGTTTTTGCAGAACAGACCTCATCTTCCATTCCCGTGCAGACCATGGACACCATTCAGGTGCAAGCTCATCCACTGGTGCAGACTGCAGCGGACTTTGCGGTAGCGGATCATGTTGTAGATCAGAAAGCCTTGTCTGAACGTGCAACCACCATTGGAGATGCATTGGCAGATGAACTGGGCGTATATTCTAACCAGTTTGGTACGGGGGCCAGCCGTCCGGTGATTCGTGGTCAAGATGGGCCACGTGTCAAAGTCTTGCAACATGCTTCAGAAACGGCTGATGTCTCTACGCTATCTCCAGACCATGCCGTAACAGTCGATCCAATTTTAGCGAAACAGGTGGAAGTGATTCGTGGACCATCTACTTTGCTCTATGGTGCAGGGACAGTAGGTGGTCTGGTCAATGTCACCGATCAAAAAATTCCAACGCAAATGCCTGAAGATGGTCTGGAAGGTACAGCAGGTCTACGCTATAACACGGGCAGTGATGAAAAACTGGCAAGTGCGGGTATCACTGCAGGAATTGGTGAGAACTTCGCCTTACGTGTAGAGGGTTCAAAGCGTAAAGCCAATGATTATATTGCCCCGGATTATTGGGTTGAGCATCATGATGATGAATTAGAAAAAGCCCGCCGTGTAGACAATACCTTTGTAGAAGGACAAACGGTGAATATTGGCGGTTCATGGATTCATGACCGTGGTTTTGTTGGTTTGTCTTATAGCAATCGTCAGGATCAGTATGGCTTGCCCGGCCATAGCCATGAATATCATGGCTGTGAAATTCATGGCGACCATTTTCACTGTCCAAAACCGGGCGAAGATGAGCATGATCATGAAGAAACAGCGGGGCCGTGGGTAGATTTAAACTCTGAGCGTTATGATGTTCGTACCGAGCTAGAACAACCTTTTGCCGGTTTTGACAAGTTGCGTGCGTATGCCAGCTTTACCGATTATGAACATGATGAACTGGAAGAAAATGCAGTCATCAGCAACTTTAAAAGTAAGGGTTATGATGCACGTCTAGAACTGGTGCATGTTCCTGTTGCAGGTTGGGAAGGTGTCATTGGCACCCAGCTTTCACAGCAGAAAATTAATTTATCGGCTCCAGAATCGCATAGTCATGCAGAACACGATCATGAAGGACATGAACACGATCATAGTGAGCATGCGGATCATAATCATGATGTGTTGATGGCAGATACCAAAACCCAAAAATACAGCCTTTTTGCTTTAGAACATAAGCAGTTCGGCGATGTTCATGTTGAACTTGGAGCACGTGTCGATCATCAAAAAGTAAAAGTGGATTCGGAGCAAAAAGATTATTCCGGTACGGGTGTTTCTGCCTCTGCCGCTGCGAATTGGGAGTTTGCACCGAATTACAAACTGTCTGTAGTGGGATCACATCAACAGCGTTTGCCTCTAGCGCAAGAGCTGTATGCTGATGGTCTGCATTTTGCGACCAATACCTATGAAGTGGGGAATCCTGATCTTGATAAAGAAAGGTCAAATAATCTTGAATTAGGTCTGCACTATGCAGGGGATAAACTGGATTACCATGTGCATGTCTATCACAACTGGTTTGATGATTATATTTATGGCGAAACGGTAGCGCAGAAAGGTAATTTGCGCGGCGTGCAATATACCCAAGACCAGGCCAGATTCTATGGCACTGAGGCTCAAGCCGGTTATCAGATCAATGATATGTACAAGCTGAGTGTCTTTGGCGATTATGTGCGTGGCAAAATTGAAGCTGAGAATGCACCACGTATTCCTGCCGGTCGCTTAGGCAGCAAAGTGGAAGCAGATTTTGCCGATGGCTGGTCAGGTCTGGCTGAATATTATCATGTCTTCAATCAGGACAAGATTGCCAGCTATGAAGAGGAAACCCAAGGCTACAACATGGTCAATGTGGGCTTAAGCTATACCAATACCCTTGCAGATAAAAATGCTTATCGGGTGTATTTCAAGGCCAATAACCTGCTCGATGATCAGGTCTATTCCCATACTTCATTCCTGTCGAATATTCCGCAAGTCGGTCGTAACTTTAGCGTCGGTGTGCAGTATGATTTCTAAAGTAGTGATGAAATAACTGACCAAATCAAAGAGATGTCACTGAAATTGACTTGAAAAATCATCTGATAAAACCTAGCCTGAGCATATTGGGTTAGGTTTTTTCTTATGCGTATCTTTCAACGAATTCACAATAAACTGAACTGGTCAAATCGCCGTTATGCGGCATTGATTATCAGTCTACTGGCGGTCAGTTATCTGGCATCTGCTGTTTATCATACTTATAAGCCTTTACCAGAAGGTCTGAATTACACCGGCAAGCTGCGCCATGCCGAAGTCAAGTTTCTGGCCGATCGGACTTATCTGGATGCCGAAGGAAAACAGCACTTAGATCATCGTATTTTTAATGAAATGCTGAAGATGATTGAAGAGGCCAAATCACTGATTGTACTGGATCTGTTTTTATTTAATCAGCAAACCGGTGCCTCGACACAGGAACATCAGGCATTGAGTCAACAGTTGAGCGATGCCTTAATCAGTAAACGCCTGTTGCAACCGCAAGTTGAAATCAAGTTCATTACCGATCCGATCAATTCAGTCTATGGCGGAATTCAGTCCGAGCAGTATCGCAAGTTACGTCAGCATGGTATCGATGTGATTGAAACCAATCTGATCCCTTTGCGGGCGTCCAATCCGAGCTGGTCGGGGTTCTGGTATTTATGTTGCCAGGGCATTGGTAATAATCCGGAAAAAGGCTGGTTACCGAATCCATTTGGCCCAGAAAAAATTACCCTGCGCAGTTATTTTGATTTATTTAACTTTAAAGCCAATCATCGTAAAACTTTGGTGGTAGACACCGATCAGGGCTGGAAAGCGCTGGTCACCTCCATGAATCCGCATGATGGGAGTTCGCGGCATTCCAATATCGGTTTATTGGTCTGGGGAACCACAGCCGTGGATATTCTGAGAACAGAACAATCGGTCGGCATCATGTCACAGGCCAATATGCCAGCCATTATCGCGGGCGATTTTCAGGCAGAAAATACCCAGCCACAAGTTCAGGTACTGACGGAAAAAGCCATTTATGATGCGACTTTAAATCTGATTCAGACGGCGAAAGAAAATGAACAGATTGATCTGGCCATGTTTTATCTGTCCGAGCGCAAGATTATTAAAAGTCTGATTGCGGCGCATGAACGCGGGGTTAAGGTTCGGGTTTTACTCGATCCCAATAAAGATGCCTTTGGCCGTGAGAAAAACGGGATTCCAAACCGACAGGTGGCTTCGGAACTGCACAAGGCAGGCATTGATGTACGCTGGTGCAATACCCAGGGTGAGCAATGTCATAGCAAAATATTGATGAAGCGTAATGCTCAGCAGGCTGAAATGATTTTAGGCTCGGCCAATTTCACCGCACGCAATCTGAAAAACTATAATCTGGAAACCAATATGCGCGTGCTGGGTCAGCATCAGGCAGAAGTGTTTAAAGATGCCCAACAATATTTTGATGGTGCATGGTCAAATCTGAATGGCCGTGTGATGAGTGTGGACTATAGACAATATGAAGACAATTCATGGTCTAAATATTGGCTGTACCGCTTTATGGAATGGAGCGGCTGGTCGACGTTTTAGCATCTCTAATAATCTCCCTAAATCCCTCTTTTGAAAAGAGGGACTTTACCTCCCTTTTTTAAAGGGAGGGTAGGAGGGATTTTTTAAGGCTCCGGATTCGGTGGAACCAGTTCATCCAGTTCTTTATCGGACAATGCTTCAAGTTCAGCAAGATCCGTTTTAATTTTCCATTGCTCTTCATGGTCGACCGGATTGGGTAAACGCGCTTCTAGCCAGTCACAGACTACATCTGGCGGGAAATTGGCATGATTACATTGAATCACCCAAGACAAGAAATCTTTGGCGACACCATTCATATACGGTGGTGGCGATACTGGCAGGAACTGAGTCGGAAGACGTTCATTTTTAGAAATATAATTCAGGACATGACCTAGTTCCTGTACGGTCTGCCAAGCCAACGGATGATCTACATTGATCTGAAATTTAAACCACCATGCCTGTTTACCATCTGAACCATAGCTATCAATCCGTTCTTTTTGAACACTCGGCACTTTAGAAAAATATTCATGTAAACGATCGAAATTTAAATCAGACACAGTATTCAACTCGAAACATTAAAAAAGTGATTTTAGCATAAAGCAGTCGCCTGCCGATGGGCCTGCTAGATTGAAAATACGCAGGCACATTACAAAAAATTGCAGGGTCAGTAAGCGTATTCATATTTTCTGCATTTATTTTGTTTAAAATATAAACGAGTGATTGAGAGGAAGCCCAAATGAAAATAGTGTTATTGAGTGCAATATTTGCTGCATTGCTATTGGGGGCTTCTGCACAGACGATGGCCGGAAACGCTTGGGGCGGATATACAGGGGTTGAACGTTCTAAGCCGAATTACCGCGCTGCACCATCACGCTCTTATGATCCACCACGGCACTCTTATCCGCAGCGTCCGATGCCACCTAGACCACATTACCCGCAACGACCGACCCATTGGGGTTATCCGCCGGCTCAAAGTCAAAGTGGTCTCAATATCCAGTATCAGGCACCGACCACGATTTATCAAAATTCCAATAGCTATAGCTGGGTGAATGGCGATCCGAATGTGGCTCGAATTGAAAGTTCAAGATATAGCGTTATCAGTGACTGGCAGCGTCTGGGCTTACCTGCACCACCGCGTGGCAGTTACTGGATTTATGAAAATGGACGTTATGTGCTGGTGCCGAATCGTTAAGTTAAAAATCCCCCTTTATTCAAGGGGGATTTTTTATATCAAGCCAACTCATCATCTTCCGGACGAGGCGTTTTGCCTTGTGGCACTGGTTTCTCGCTGTGTTTGTCACGAATCACCGATGGGTAGGTCCATGACGCATAGCGCACCACTAAAATGGCAAATGCCATAATCAGGATCGAACCGGTAATAATCACCAGATCCATACTGGCTTTATGCGTGTGCTGAATGTCCGCAATGAGCAAGCGGGTCAGTGCGGTAATGGCAATATAAATCAGGAAGCGTACCGGCATATGATTGGTTTTAAAATAGATCCCAACCATGGCACCGAGTTCGAGATAGATGAACAGTAAAAGAATATCGTCAATGGTGGCGAACTGTTTAACGGTTAGAATGTCGACGACGGTATGACCGGCAGACCAGATCACCATACAGCCAATTACAAACAGGGCAATATAATGAAAACTTTCTACAGCAAGATTACCAAAACGGTCGAGGAGGGCTTCAAGTTTTTCAACTTTGGGATGGGGTTTCGGCATAAGATCTTCCTGATTTTTATTTGATATAAACGATACTTAGAGAATAACCTGCAAAAATTATGCACAGAATGATTGGATGAAAAATAAAGATTAAATTATTTGAACTTTTGCGCTTTTTTTAGACTAAATTGCTATATTGTATGGGTGGTACATTGAATAAATAGGAGAAAAAAGTGTTAGATAAAATTCAAACAAAAATTGACCAATTAGAAGCCGGAAAAAAATTAATCCTCGGCGTAGGCATTAAGGCTGAAGATATGCAAAAGGTGGTGGAACTCTGCGAGTCTTTAGAGTCAGAGGGGAATATCAAAATTGTGAATAAACATCTGAATCCGAAAAGCAATAATCAACCGGATTCTTTAATGATTCAGAAAGTTTAAGTTTCGAATTGTAATAAAAACGCCTGCATCAAGCAGGCGTTTTTGATTATGGCTGTTTCAGCTTAAGCTTGAGTCGTGAAGTAATCTTCAGAGAAGTTCATGATCAGGTCAGAACCTGATTTTACTTTGGTGATGCGTAGAGCCAGCTCAGGCAGAATGCGTTGCACAAAATAATTCGCCAAAGCCAGTTTGTTTTGATAGAACTCGCCTTCTTTATTTTTCGCAGCATTGGCAATACGTGCGAACATATACGAGAAGCTGAGCAGACCGACAGCGTGCAGATAGTCGACCGCGGTCGAGTTCGGGAAATCATGACTTTCTCTTGCTGCTTCCAGAATAAACTGAGTCACCGATTCGACTTCAGTTGCTGCATCCAAAGTGGCGTCTTTAATGAAGTTTAGGTCTGCATCCAGACTGTTGGCAAAGTCACGGATTTCAGAGATATATTCAGAGATATATTCACCGCCACATTTAATGGTTTTACGACCGATTAAATCTTGTGACTGTACGCCGTTGGTGCCTTCATAGATCTGGGAAATACGCAGGTCACGGATACATTGTTCCACGCCCCATTCACGGATATAGCCATGACCACCAAACACCATTTGCGCATCTAATGTTGCCTGGAAGGCAGTATCGGTTAAATAGGCTTTTGCGATTGGTGTTAATAGCGCAACGCGGTCATTGGCTTTTTTCACCGCTTCAGGATCAGTAGAGAATTTGGTGATATCCAGTTGCTGACCTACATAAACTGCAAAGGCACGCGAAGCTTCGTTATTGGCACGTACATTCAGCAGCATACGGCGTACATCACCATGCACCAGAATGCTATCCGCAGGTTTGCTTGGCGACTGAACGCCAGCCGCGCTGCGACCTTGTAAACGGTCTGTGGCATATTGCGCAGCGTTTTGATAAGCGAATTCAGAAGCACCTAGGCCTTGGATACCCATCGACAGACGTTCGTAGTTCATCATCACGAACATCGCCGCCAGACCTTCGTTTTCTTTACCCACCAGATAACCTTTGGCACCGTCAAAATTCATGACACAGGTCGCAGAAGCTTTAATGCCCATTTTGTGTTCGATAGAACCTGGCCCTACAGGATTGCGTTCGCCAACAGAACCATCTTCATTGACCAGGAATTTCGGTACGATGAACAGGGAAATACCACGTGAACCCGCAGGTGCATCTGGTGTTTTGGCCAGAACTAAATGAATGATGTTTTCCGCCAGGTCGTGGTCACCACCAGTGATGAAAATCTTGGTGCCGGTGATGCTATAGCTACCATCCTCATTGCGTTCAGCTTTAGTCTTGATAATCCCCAGATCAGTACCGGCATGTGGCTCGGTTAAGCACATGGTGCCCGACCATTCACCCGAATAAATTTTAGGTAAATAGGTTTCTTTTTGCGCTTGTGAAGCATAGCTATTTAAGGCCATACCTGCACCGACAGACAGCAGCGGATACAGCATGAAAGACGGGTTGGTGGCAAACAGCATTTCATCAGAAAGTACCGTTAGCATTTTCGGCATTTCCTGGCCGCCCCATTCGGTATCTGCGCCCAGCCCGATCCAGCCGCCTTCGGCATATTGTTTAAAGGCTTCTTTAAAGCCAGCAGGGGTAGTCACATTGCCATTTTCATATTTTGCGCCTTCTTCATCACCGCTACGGTTGAGTGGCAGGGTCACGTTTTGCGCAAATTTCGCCATTTCTTCCAGAATGGCTTCTGCTGTTGCAGCATCGAGGTGCGCTAAATTTTCATTGGCTTGCCAGAATTGTTCTGCATTAAAGACATCGTTGAGGATGAATTTCATATCGGCAAGTGGCGCGTTATAAATTGGCATGGTGTGTCACCTGTTTATTGTTTGATTAAATAAGTTTTAATCAGTCTAAAACACTCAAAATCTGAATGTTAGACGACTAAAGGTTAATTCTGTAACTCGTTATAAAGAAAAAGGACTGTCTGTTCATTGACCGTCCTTTTTCTGTGATGCGATTAGTCTGATTCTAACTTAGAATGCGAAATGTTCTGCATCCAGGTTCATCAATGGCTCTACACCTGTTGCGATCACGTCAACATGTGAACGAACGCGTGGCAGGATTTTCTTGAAGTAGAAGCGTGCAGTGGTCACTTTGGCATTGTAGAAGTCAACTTCAGTGGTGCCAGCAGCCAGTTGCTCTTGAGCAACCAGTGCCATACGTGCCCATAGGTAAGCCAGGGTGACATAACCAGAGAAGTACAGGTAATCGACCGCAGCTGCACCGACTTCTTCAGGGTTTTGCATCGCACGCATACCAATTTGCATGGTCAGGTCGCCCCATTCCTTGTTCAAGGCAGCCAATGGCTCAACGAATTCTTTCATTGCAGCATTGTCTTTGTGCGCTTCAGCAAATTTGTGGATCATCTTGGTGAAGTCTTTCAACATCGCACCTTGAGTACCCAACACTTTACGACCTAACAAGTCCAGCGCCTGAATTTCAGTGGTACCTTCGTACAAACAGGCAATACGTGTATCACGTACGATTTGCTCCATGCCATGCTCAGAAATGAAGCCATGACCACCGAAGACCTGCACACCGTGTTTCGCAGCTTCAGAACCGGTTTCAGTCAGGAATGCTTTTGCGATTGGGGTAAGTAGAGACAGGATATTGTCTGCAAATTTACGATCGGCTTCTTCTACAGCATGTTCAACCACGTCCGCATATTGCGCCAACAGGTAAACCAGTGCACGACCTGCTTCTGCATATGCTTTTTGGGTTAGCAGCATGTTACGTACAGCTGGATGCACAATGATTGGATCTGCTTCTTTTTCCGGGTTTTTAGGGCCAGACAGTGAACGCATCGCCAGACGGTCTTTTGCGTAGGCAAGTGCACCCTGGAAAGAACCTTCAGACGCTGCCAGACCTTGTACTGCCGTACCGATACGTGCAGTGTTCATGAAGGTGAACATGCAGTTCAGACCACGGTTTTCAGGGCCAATCAGGAAGCCTTTCGCGTTATCGAAGTTGATCACACAGGTTGCGTTACCGTGGATCCCCATTTTATGTTCGATTGAACCACAACGTACGCCATTGCGATCGGCAATAGAGCCATCGGCATTCAGGTTGAACTTCGGTACGATGAATAATGAAATACCTTTGGTGCCTTTCGGTGCGCCCGGTAAACGTGCCAGTACGATATGGATGATGTTTTCAGCCATGTCGTGTTCACCCGCAGAGATGAAGATTTTCTCGCCAGAAATGGCGTAGCTGCCATCTGCTTGTGGCTCGGCTTTGGTACGGATAATACCCAGGTCAGAACCTGCATGCGATTCGGTCAGGCACATGGTACCCGTCCACTCACCTGAAACCAGTTTAGGCAGGTAAGCATCTTTTTGTTCAGCTGAACCGTGGTGTTCTAAAGTACGAACCGCACCGTGAGACAGGCCAGGGTACATGCCCCATGCCCAGTTCGCAGTACCGACCATTTCAGAGATGGTAATCCCTAAAGAGTTCGGTAAGCCTTGACCGCCATACTGTTCTTCAGCAGAAAGTGAAGGGAAGCCCAGCTCGATGTATTTTTGATACGCTTCTTTAAAGCCTGTTGGTGTAGTCACCACGCCGTCATTCCAGGTACAACCTTCACGGTCGCCCGCCTGGTTAATCGGAGAGAGTTCATTTTCACAGAAATCAGCCGCAGCTTCTAAATACTGATCTACCAGTTCACGGCTTACGTTTTCTTGGAATGCAGGGAGATTTGCATAGTGTTGTTCAGCATTTAATAATTCATGCAACACAAATTGCATATCACGTAAAGGCGCTTTGTATTGTGGCATATCGGTTTCCTCAATACTGGTTTAACCAGCGTTATAATCTTAGATGAACTAAAAACGTATCTTCACTGACACGGTTTGGAATGATTCTAATCCTGCAACATCTTCCCCTGCGGTACAAGCTTTTCAGGGGGATTTCTTGGTGACTGTAAAGTCAAAGATTAATATGCACGACGTATTAAACATATTGAGTATAAAGGCTTTAGTCATATTTTGTATGATACGAATAGTCAACTATCCAGGGTAAATAGCACGCAATAAAAAAGCACCCGAAGGTGCTTGTCGTGAATCATTGATTCCTATGCATTAATAGGCAGATGTTTTGGGCTGGAAACGAACATGACATTGACCATTCACTGTTTGTTCACCTGCTTTGATCTGTGCAGCAGTACCATCTTTCTTGCCTTGACAGGCTTGCAGCATCGCTTGTTGTTGTGCCTGACGCTGAGCCAGACGTTGATCAAACTGTTTGGTCAATTCTGCACGTTTTGCATCAGTTAATGCTTCACCGCGCATCATGCCGCCACGGACATCGGCACGCATCGGGCGATGTTCACCTTTCATGCCGCGGTGTTCGCCGCGCTGGCCTTGCATGTTTTTACGATCGGCTTTAAAAACGATAGTACAGCTGCCATCAATGGTTTTATCACCGGCCTTGATTTGAACCGCTGAACCTACGGCTTTATTGTCACAGGCCTGTTGCAGCTGTTTGGCAAATTGCAGACGTTCCGCACGCTTTGCCTTAAACTGCTCGCGCTGTTCAGGCGAAAGATGATGCTGTTTTTTACCCTCATGATGATGTTTCATCATTTGGCGATGCTCATTGTTCGGTACATTACTGGTAGATTGACAGGCAGTCAAAGCACCCATAGAAAGAACACTGGCACTGATTAAGGCTATTTTTGTCATGGCTTGCATTGTATTTATTCCCGTCAAGAACCTGATTTTATGTCAGGTAAAGATTAAACAATAAAGATGAAGAAACAATGAAGAGTTTTTTGATGCCATGTTCGCTACAATAATGAATATAGAAGAAAAATTGAGATTTCTGTTTTGAACATTCGCCGTATTCCGATTGCATTACGTCTATTTTTGACTGTACTGTTGACCACGCTGGTTATTACCACAGTGAGTCTGGGTGTACTGCATCTGAATATGCAGCGTAATTTCGCCCGCTATGTGGCTGATGTCGAAATGCAGAAACTGGATTATGTGATTAAAAATCTGGCGGATGTCTATGCGGTGTATCAGGACTGGGGCAATGCGATTCAGGCCCAGATTCTACAAATGGAAGGGGAGGCTGCGCCAGATGATTATGACCGTTTATCACGCTGGTGGCTACGCCGTCAGTATGATATTGCCTTGCAGCAGCGCTATTTTCAGGAACAGACCCTGGTTCAAGTCGCACCCAGTATGGTCGATCCGGCTTTGCCACCGCGTCAGGTCAATGAAGAAGAATTACGTTTATTAGCATCTAATTTGCCCTCCCAGTTTCAGCCTTTTGAAGGCCTGAAATTCCCGCTCAGTTCCAATCAAAATCTGTTTAGAACTGATCGCAAAAATGGTGAGCAGCCAGCACAGCAACCGACTGGCAAAAAACAGTTTATCCAGATGCCGGACCGTCTCGGCCTCAGTTCACGTCTCTCCCTGTATGATGCAAAACGTCGTTTTGTAGTCGGTGAAGCTTCGGATGAGCAGATTTCTTATCGTCCGATTATGGTGAATAATCAGATTGTCGGCTATTTGGGCTTAAAACCGGTTCTGGATCAGGATGATGCGCTCAGTATTAATTTCTTCAGTAACCAAAAGCGTTATTTATTTCTGGTTTATGCACTCAGTATTTTGGCGAGTCTGATAGCTTCCCTGTTATTGGCGACTTATTTCAAAAAACCGATTCAACGTTTGCTCAATGGTACGCGTGCCTTGACTCAGGGAAATTATCAATATCAGGTTAAAGTGAACCGGAATGATGAATTAGGTGATTTATCCAATGAATTAAATGCATTGGCGGTGATTCTGGATCAGCATGAAACCTCACGCCGTCAGTGGGTGGCAGATACCTCACATGAGTTAAAAACGCCACTAGCAGTCTTACAGGCACAGATTGAAGCGATGCAGGACGGAATCCGTAAACCAACGCCTGAACATTTTGCTTCCATGCTGGCTCAGGTGAACAGTCTGAAAAAACTGACCCAAGATCTGGCCGCATTGGCACAGGTCGATGCCCAGCAATTGCAATTCTATTTCTCGACGGTGAATCCGTGGGAGGTTGTGCAGCAGGAACTCATTAACTTCCAGCCGAACTTTGAACAGGCTGAATTAGTGGTTACTGCAGATGGCGAAGGGACTGATTTAAATCTGGATCTAGATCGTTTTAAACAGATTGTGGCGAACTTGCTGAGTAACAGTATTCGCTATACTGAAGCAGGCGGGCAAGTGCATATTCACACCACGCAAGATGATAAAGAATGGACCTTATATGTCGATGATAGTCCGTTTGGCCTGACTGATGAACAACTGACGCGTATTGGTGAGCGTTTCTACCGTGTCGATGATTCGCGTACCCGGGCGACTGGCGGAACCGGACTGGGTTTGGCATTATCATGTAAAATTACACAGGCGCTGGGCGGCAGCTTAAGCTTTGCACATTCACCACTGGGTGGTTTACGATGCAAGCTGAGCTTTCCTAAACAAGTGAAACCATAAAGGAAATATATTGATGAAACATGTCATGCTGGTTGAAGATGAAATCGAACTTGCACAGTTGGTGCGAGACTATCTGGAAGCTGCTGGTTTTGAGGTCAGTATGTTTCATGATGGGCAGGAAGCATATAACAGTTTTACCCAGCGTAAACCGAGTCTGATGATTTTGGACTTGATGGTGCCGCGTATGGATGGTCTGACCATTTGCCGTAAAGTCCGTGAACAGTCGGATTTGCCAATTATCATGGTGACCGCGCGTACTGAAGAAATTGACCGTGTGTTGGGTCTGAATATGGGTGCAGATGATTATCTCTGTAAACCATTTAGTCCGAAAGAACTGGTCGCGCGTGTACAGGCTGTGTTACGTCGTCTGGACCGTAAATCAGAACCGGAAAGCAATGATTTATTCCGTATGGACAAATCACAACAGCGCATCTGGTATCAACAAAAAGCCTTGAATTTAACGCCGACCGAATTCCGTTTACTGGAGTTATTCCTGGAACATGTCGGGCAGGTATATTCACGTGCGCAATTGCTGGATCATATTAATCCGGACAGTTTTGATGTGGCTGACCGTGTCATTGACAGTCATATCAAGAATTTGCGCCGCAAGATTTCAGATGCAGCTGAAACCGGCAACCGTCATGAGTGGATTCAGGCGGTGTATGGGGTCGGTTACCGTTTTGAATATCCTGAAGATTGAATAAATAAATATTTTTTTAGCATTGTAAAGCTCCTTTAAAATGGTTATTTTTTAGGAGCTTTTTATTTATAATTTTTAGAGGGTTGGGGTAAAATGATTTTAAAAAAAACATTACTAGTACTAAGTTGCTCTGTGTTTTTAGTGGCTTGTGGTGGAGGTGGGAGTGGAAGCGAATCATCTTCACCTAGCGGAGCAAATGGGGGAGAGGTAACGACACCTGCTTCGGATTTAGAAAAAGCAAAACAACTTGTTAAAACCACCAATGCTATCATTTCTTATTATGATGGTTTTCAAAATATTGCTGATCAATATAAAGTTCCTGCAGAAGTAATAAATAACACATCTTCAGATTTGAGCCGTGCAACAAACTTATTATTAGTGATTGCAGAGGTTGTTACTGAGAATGCACAGGGGCAGACCAAGACTTATACAGCACAACAAATTCAGGATTTAATTAATCAGGATGATGCATATAATTTTAAATTTAAGAGCAATACTTTAAAGGCTAATGTTACGGGTACTTCTATTACTATTTCAGGTGATGCTAGTGTCCAATATTGGCAAGATTTTGATTGGGATAAAGTTACAGCGGACAATGCTTGGAATAATGCAAATTGGTATAACGATCCTGCATATTCAATTTATGGTGATGATGCTGAAGTTACAGTATCAAATTTGGTCTTAGAAGCACCGTTTATTGATACTGCACGTACAACTTATAATTATAAGATTCAGAATAATGGAAAAATTTCTACCAAGAATCTTAAAAATCAAACTGCGAGTTTTAGTTTCACTGCAGATAGTACAGCATCTATGGTTTATGCTACCGCAGATACAATGGAAAACCGTGAAGATATTCCGAATCAAGCCACAATGAATTTAAAAGGACTTTTGTTTGAAAGTGCAGATGTGAAAGCCAATTTAGCAGAAGTTTCTTTAATTGCACGCAAAGCTAAATTTGATAATGGTGTTGAAACTTTAGAACAATTGATTCCATCTGAGTTGGTGCTGAAAGGTCTTGTAAGTTATCAGCAGGAATCGTTGAATTTAGAAGCTAAATTCAATTTGAATAATGATTTATCTAAAGCTATTGATGTGAGTGCTGGGCAGGAAACATCGACTAATTTCATCAATGCGAATTTAAATGTCAAATTAAGCGGTAACTTAAAAGGTGCTAATGCAGTACCTACACCATTTAGCATTGATATTACTGCAAAACGTGCTGAATTTACCAAAGGCACAGCTACTGTTGCCGTTGTCGTTGATAAAAATGCATTGGATATTGAGTTAACTGCAAAAGACTTAGATCAAGAATATCAAGTTATTGCGGGTGTAATTAAGCATAAAAATGGAGCATCCATCAGTATTGCAGATGTACAGGGTTTTACTTCAGCGAATATTATGGTTGCAGGAAAAAGTTACGGGGACCTCACTAAAAACTCATCTGGGCAATATGTGGTGAAATTTAATGATGGCACAATAATTTATATCGCTCCTTAATCTAAAACTTAACTTTGAGAAGAAGGCAGCATTTGCTGTCTTCTTTTATATCTAATGAAAAAAAATTTATTCATATTGGCCGTAAGTTTGCCATGCTCTGCTTATGCGGAAAAAACGATTCAATACAGTATAAATGCTGATATTTATAGTGAGCCTGTTAGTGTACATGCCTTTTTAAATGGTTGGGAAACCCCTAATTTTAAAAAAGGCAATAATGCCTTTGCACATGGGAAAATGAAATTAGAAACCAAACAGGATAATTGGACTGTAGGTTGGGTTTGGGCTTATGACTATCAGATTCATTTTAGTGATGATATGGCAAAGTTATATTATCAAATTGAAAATGATCAGTTAATTGATGCAAATAAACATAATCAATTGGAATTAGAAGCTCAGCATGTCGAAACGGTGGGAACTCGTTTTGCCTATGATTGGAAAGTTCATCCTGATTGGACAATTGTGACAGGGGCAACGGCTCTCATCGGCCGTCATTATGTGGATGGTAAATTTCAAGCAACAGGACAAACAACCAATTTGACTGAATTGATGGATCGAGTAGCTTGGTTAAATGGTTCATTGGATTATAGTTATGACCGTCCTGCTTTAAAAGAAGAAGAATTAGGTTGGGATGGAAGAACCAGTAAAGGTTATGGCTATGGCCTAGATTTTGGTTTACATGGGCAAATCAAAAAAGATTGGAATATTAATCTTCAGGTCGATGATTTACTCGGTTACTTATATTGGGATAAGGCTCCATTTACACGCTACAATCTTTATTACGATCAAAATCAGCGTCCTCGAATGGATCTAAGTGGACAATTAAGTAAGAGCAAACAGTATCGTCAAAAACTGCCTTTTAAATTAAGTTCGGAAATTAGCTATGATGTTCAAACTAAGCCTTGGAGTGCGAGCATTAGTAGTTTTTCAAATGAATATATAACATTAGCTCAACTCAATGCCTTTTGGAAAATGGAACAATTAAAATATGGACTGCATATAGAGCCGCAAACACAAGCTTGGGGATTATCAATACAGCATAAAAATTTTGGTGCTAAATATATGACTGACAATTTAGAGAGTAATCAGGCACATCGTTTTAGTGCCTCTTTATATGCTCAATATTACTGGTAAAATCTTTCAACATTAAAATTTTCTAATAAAAACGGAGCGATATGCTTCGTTTTTATTAAGAAGAACAACTCACCATGACTTCAGGCACATCACTTGGCAATGGTGCTAAATCTTCAGCATGTTCCAGATCTGGCTGTTTCAGATAAGGCTGGCTGAGCAATTTAAACAAACGATCGACTTCGGAAAAATCATCACGCTCTGCCCGTTCAATGGCTTTCTGTGCCATGTGATTGCGCAGAATGTAATGCGGATTGGCTTGCTTCATGGCGGCATCCAGTTCTTCAATATCCTGATGTGCACGAATAGTTTCATATTGTGTCAGGAAAGCTTCAAACTGACGGCGATCCAGACAATCATCTTTAATAGCGTCATAGTCTTTATTTTGCAGGCGGATAAAACTCTGGGTGTAATCCAGTTGCTCACTTTGCAAGATTCGTAAAAATGCCATCGCACAGTCAAAACTGTCTTTATGGAAACCTGGTAAACCCATTTTCTGGTTTAAACCGTGTTTGTAATGTTCCAAGAATGTCGGCTCATAATGTTCCAGACAGCCGGCCAGATCCTGTTTCCATTGTTCTTTGTCATAATTCACAGGGCAGAGGGGAACCAGATTGTTTAACCATTGCCACAAGTTCCAGTGCCCGATACTTGGTTGTTGCTGATAGGTATAACGCCCCTGATAATCCGAATGGTTATTGATCCAGTTCGGACGGAAGCGTTCCATAAAGCCATAAGGACCAAAGTCCAAAGTCGAGCCGGTAATATTCAGATTGTCAGTATTCATCACGCCATGTGCAAAACCAACCAGTTGCCATTTGGCAATCATGACGGCAGTGCGCTGAATAACTTTGGTGGCAAAGCTCAGAATCGGCTGTTCGGCTTGCAGGCATTCCGGATAATGCCATTCAATACATTTCTGGGTAAATTCAGCCAGCAGATCCGACTGATACTGATTGATCCATTCAAAATGCCCGAAACGAATATGACAGTCTGAGGTACGTAACATCATTGCACCGGGTTCGAGCTTTTCGCGTTGAATGCCTTGCGTTGAGGAAGTAAAGCCAACCGCATTGCTCGACGCTACACCCAAAGCATTTAATGCATGACCCGCCAGATATTCACGAATCACCGAACGCAGTACTGCACGCCCATCACCCATACGCGAATAGGGCGTTGCACCCGCACCTTTTAAATGCAGGTCAATAGTCTGACCTTCCTGATCAAGGATCTGTGCAATTAACAGGCCGCGACCATCTCCCAATTGTCCAGCCCATTGACCAAACTGATGACCTGCGTAGACCATGGCCAAGGGTTGAAACTCAGCAAAGACTTTCTGACCACTACACATCTCGACCCATTGCGCTTTGTCTTCATCTGACCATTGCAGTTGTTCTGCCAAAGCTACGTTAAAATGCCCGGCTTTTGCGCCTTTCAACGGTAGCGGAACTTGATGGTGGTAAAGGGCAGCAGGAAGGGTTTGATAACGAGAGTTAAAATACATGGCACTCAGTACAGGCTTGGAATACCTTGACTATAACAAAGTTGCCTGTAGAAAACTGTTGTATAAACGAGAGTTCAAGTTATCTTTCAGACATAAAAAAAGCCCCGATTGGGGCTTTTTTGTGAGCAGTTTTTATTAAGATACTGCTGATTTTTTCAAATTACGAACCAGTAGATTTAAGGTTGCCCGGTGATGGGATAAACGCTGTTCAACCAGCTGGAATTCAACTTTCAGTTTGTCATCCATCTGGTGAATTTTTTCTGCCATAGAAGCCTTTTTCACCTGAATTTCTTGCTCTTTCAGTTTGGCCCAGTCATTTAAAGTTTGGGTAAAGGCATCATATTCCTGTGCAATCTTGGTTTTCACAGTAATGATGTCTTCAGAAACATCATGGCCATACACCGCAAGATCCTGTTCAGCATATTTAAACTTCATTGCCAGTTCCGCTTTTTTGATATTAAAGCTAGGAATACGACGTAAGTTTTTGGCTAAACCCAGTTTGGAGCAGGTCCAGATCAACCATTTGGTTGGATCGTATTGCCACCATTTCACGCCATTACGGTAATCGTACTGGAAAATGTGGTGATAGTTATGATAACCCTCACCCCAGGTGGCAATCGCAAGTACGAAGTTGTCACGTGCAGTGTTTTCGTCGGTATAAGGACGATTACCCCACATGTGACACAGCGAGTTGATGAAGAAAGTCACATGATGGCTCAGGATTAAACGCACTAATCCACCCAGCAGCAAGACTCCCCACACATCGCCGACTGCCCAGCCAATTGGAAGCAAAATAGCAGCATGAACGGCAATCACTAATGGAATATAGTATTTGTCCTGAAACATGACGACTTTGTCTTTTAACAGATCTGGCGCATTTTTATAGTTTGCCACACCTGATGGATAATCACGTAACATCCAGCCGATATGTGCATACCAGAAACCTTTGTTGATCGAGTACGGATCTTGATCCACATCATCGACATGACGATGATGAGTACGGTGACCAGATGCCCAGAACAAGATACTATTCTGTACAGCAAATGTACCCATAATCATTAAGATGATTTTTAATGGTAGAGTGGCTTCATAAGCACGATGTGCCCACAGGCGATGGTATCCTGCTGTAATGCCAAGGCTGCTTACGCCCAGTAAAACAAACATGCTGATCCAAGCGGCGGCGCTAAAATCATGGTGATACGCATATAACGGAATTGCAATCAGGGTGACAATGGGTAATAACACCAATGCAAACACCGCAATCCAGTTAATGGGGGCTTTGGGTAAGGGAGCATTCATCTCCAACAGCACTCCTAGAACCTCGGAAGGTTTAACAAAAAGCAGAAACCGCTGTTGGTTTTAACAGCAGCCTATCTTGTTTATATTAGCATGTGACCTATGGCATCACTAGCATTATTGTACGGTTGTATTGTACTTGTCAGTAACAGGATAAGTAGGGCAAAAACGACCATTTTGCCAGTCTAGACGGGGCTTGATTTCCGACTAAGTGACTGAGGATTATCGGTCTTTTAGACTATTTAATTTGGCTAATATTAAGTGATTTAACTGTTCATCATTTCTACAATATTGCCAGAAAATTTGCAGAATATATCTCATAGAAAATTAATTTAACATTCAAGTCGAATCAATCTAAAACTCAGACACACTTTAATAGCTTGACAATGGAATCGAGCTGTCTTAAATAAAACGATTTGAACTGATCAATAATCAGGCTGTTTTTTAGAGTTGCTGCAGCATCAGTTTTGGGTAATCGGTAATCAGTCCTTGAATTCCCCAATCACGCAGCTCTTTGGCTCGGCTCACATCATTGACCGTCCAGACACTGATATTCAATTCAGCAGCCTGGGTGGCCTGAATCAGGTCTTTGCTGGCCAGCTCATTCATCCAGCCAATATGACAGCAATCCAGTTCTAGTGCCTGATCAATCGCTTGATATTTTAGGTCGGTTTCGATGAGTAAACCGCGTTTTAGCCGGGAGTTTTGCTGTTTGAAGGCTTGCAGGACTTTGGCATCAAAACTGGTAATGATGGCCGCCTGCTCATAGCCTTGCAGTTGCTGTGCAACGCCCAGTGCAATTTTCTCAGCCGCAGCTTCGGAATCGACACTTTTGATTTCGACTTCAATATGCTCAAAGTCTCGAATGACATTTAAGGTCTGATTTAAAAGGGGAGTGGCTTCGACTTTATTCCAGTCTGACCAGGTCACAGCATGATTATAGTGTGCAAGATCTTGACGATTGCATTCATATAAATGCTTTTGCAAACCTGTGGTTCGCACAAAGTCGTCATCATGCATGATGATTAGGGCATTGTCTTTGAGCTGACGCACATCAAACTCAACGGCGCGAATACCGATGTCTTGAATATATTGAAAACCGCCTAGGGTATTTTCAGGGGCTTCGCCACGTGCACCACGATGACCAATTATGCGCATAGACTGCCCATAAATTGAGAAGTTGATTTCATTGTATGCGTGCTATGTGACAAAAAGATGATAAGGCTTATTGTCGTCAGATGCACTGTAAAATCAAGATACATCTGACGCGTATTTTTAGATTTAGAATCAAGAAATAATTCTAGTTTTCGATGCTGTCATTGATGTTTTTTTGCCACAGCACTTCTGAACCGCCCTCGCTGCGTTGCAAGGTGCGCGATGCTACAAATAGCCAGTCTGATAAACGGTTCAGCAGTTGTAGCGACGCTGCCTGAATATTCTGGTCGCGAGAGTGGACAGACATCACGCTACGTTCTGCACGGCGGCAGACTGCGCGTGCCTGATGGGCAAAACTACAGACTAAAGTGCCAGCAGGCAGAATAAAGTCTTTGAGCATTGGCAAGGCTTCATTCATCCCGTCGATATCATTTTCTAGAAAATCAATCGACACAGGTTGTACCAGATTAAAACCCGGAATACACACTTCACCACCGAGATCAAATAACCAGTGTTGAATCAGGCTTAAAGATTTGTCCCAAGTGGCTTTATCTTCAATCGTGCTTGCTGAAATCTGTGCACGTAGTACACCAATCACGGCATTGAGTTCATCCACATCACCGAGCGCATCAATACGTAAATCATCTTTGGCAACGCGTGAACCATCGCCCAAACCTGTGGTGCCTGAATCGCCTGTGCGGGTATAAATCTTACTTAAACGGTGACCCATGTGATTTCCTTGATTTTTAAATGCTGTAAATAAAAAGCATCATGCCATAGGCATGACATGATGCTCAAAAGTATTTATTGAAACGCTGAACTTAATATGTAAAGGTTACACCGGCAGAAGCGAGGCGGCCTTCATCAATATAATAATTATTCCAGTTGTATTCGATCTTATGACGGACATCACCGACATTTTCTATGTTGGTAAAGACTTTGACATGTGGATTGATATTCCAGTAGGCATTTAAATCGACGGTCGCATAGCCCGGATTATGGTCTGAATCACTCCAGCTTTTTGACTTGGAACGAGCAATAAGAGAAGCACTCATTCCATAAACTTCATTTTCCAGGCCTGTAGTCAGAGTGAGGGTCTGACGTGGTCGTTTAGCTAAAGCAACATCCGCTTTGCTATCTTTAGCTTGCACATATGCAAAAGCAGCATCAATGAACCAATCGTTTTTTTTCCAGTTCCATGCAAGCTCGCCACCACGAAGTGTCGCTTCGTTGATATTATTTAACTTGCCATCTACTTTTTGGATCATGTGATCTATATCATTTTGATATACAGAAATTGCAACAGATGAGTTTTGAGTGAGAGCATGGTCTAAGCCGATTTCATAAGACAGGCTTTCTTCGGCTTTTAGGTCTGGATTTGCAGATTCGCCACTGTACAGCTCATTCAGATTCGGTGAACGGAAAGCAGAGCCGATATTCGTATAGACGCTGAGTTGAGGTGATATTGCATAACGTGCAGCGGCTTGGCCTACCGTATGGGTGCCATATTTTTCGTTGTCTTCAACACGGATGCCAAGTTGCGTATTAAGTTTGTCTGATTGATATTGATGTTGTGCATAATAGCCTTGTGATGAAACATCACCTTGATAGGCTATTCCATAGGACAGCACATCGCCATCAAGCTTGCTGTAAGTTGTGCCTAATAAAAAATGATGCTGATCATTTAAATTGAGTTTGGCATACATTTCAGCTTCTTGAGTGGTGCTATATGAATAATCGACCTGACCCAGATAATTCGCAGCATTTTGATCGAGTTGATCATCAAACTGCGATAAGCGAGCATTGAGTTCTAATTGTGAACCTAGGTTAATGCGCCCTTTCAGGTTAAACATTTCATTTTCAAAATCTTGTGAAGTAAGGCTACCTGCGTTGTAATCACTTGTGCCTTTATTTTGGCTGTAATCAAGAGATAACGCATATTGGTCTTTGTCGACACCAAATTTGGTGCTGAAACCTTTTTGGTCAAAGGAATAGTTTTCATCCTCATTATCTAGAACAGATTTTCCATCAGTTTCTAGACGTTGACCACGGATTTGCGCATAAAAACCATCTTCAGCTAAATCGGCACCCACAAGTGATTTGTAGGTTTTATTCTCGCCAATTTCACCAGTCATAAATGCAGATGTTTTTTCAGGTGTTTTAGACACGAGTTGTACCACACCACCAATCGCATCTGTGCCATATAGAACGGATGCAGGGCCTTTTAAAATTTCAATTTGCTTGAGATCAGTCGTATCAATAAAAGGTAAGGAAGCTGAACTGCTTAATGCTGTATTCAATCGCATGCCATCACGAAGAACGAGTGTATGTGAAGAGCTTGTACCTCGCATAAAAATAGAGGACTGTTGTCCATAACCGCCGAGCTGAGCGACGTTTAAAGCAGCCTCTTTTTTCAATAAGTTTGGTAATGAAGCAATAGGAGATTGCTCAAGAGTCGCAGCTTCAATAATTGAAATACGCGCGGGTACATCTTTGATATTTTGTTCACTACGAGAAGCAGTCACCACAATGGTATCCAAAGATGCTTTTGCAATTTTTTGCTCGGTAGCAAAAACAGGTGAAGTGATACCCAACGCAAGTGCGATCGCACCTACCAAGGCAGTAGGTTGAAATTGAATAGACATGAAATGCTCCATACATTCACTTCCCCGTGAATGATTGGGTGATAGAACACAACAAGCAGGTTTCCGGACTTAAATGTGCAAAGTACAGGCTTTGCTGTCTATCCACCTTCCCACATCAAGATGCAGTGGTGTAAACCGAAGCGGTTTATTTGATAGACGTTTCATTTTTACCGTTGCGGGGGCAGTGCTGGATTTACACCAGCTTCCCTAAAGCAGGAGGCTGCTTTGGCTTGTTGCAAGATGGGCGCAGTATAAAGTTTGTATGCCTTATACACAATCTGCAGCAAGAATAATCCGGATGAACTTTACGCAAGCCGGAAAAATTGCATTACAATGATTTGCCCCAATCTTATAGATTGTTCAAGACATTGGTAGATCTAGAGCCAGAATAATATGCGAACCCGTGCCAAAATTTGTGGAATCACCCGAGTCGAAGATGTTCATGCTGTGGTGAACGCAGGTGCAGATGCGATAGGATTCGTATTTTATCCACCGAGTCCCCGAGCTGTTACAGCAGAGCAAGCTGCTCAACTGGTTCAAGCCATTGCACCTTATGTGCAAGTGGTTGGACTGTTTGTGAATCATTCAGCTAATGAGATTCAGGATATCTTGCAAACGGTTCATCTTGATATTGTGCAATTCCATGGTGATGAAACGCCGGAACAATGTCAGACAATCGCTCAACAGGTCGGACGCCGCTGGTACAAGGCCATTCAGGTCAAACCTGATCTTGACGTAGTTACAGAAATTCAAGGTTATCAAGATGCTGGCGCGAGTGCAGTGTTGTTAGACGCATGGCATCCTGATCTGAAAGGTGGTACGGGCCACAGCTTCGATTGGGAGACATTTCCCAAACTTGATATTCCCTTGATCTTGGCAGGCGGTTTAAATCCTGACAATATCGAACAGGCAATTCTCACCACACAGGCCTATGCCGTAGATGTGAGTGGCGGTGTCGAGTCCGCAAAAGGTATTAAAGACCAACAACTCATAGAACGCTTTATGCAAGGAGTCCATCGTGGATCAGCAAAGTACTAGCCAGAACAGTCAGGCAGTTGACTATACCCAATTCCCAGATGAACGCGGGCATTTCGGTATTCATGGCGGACGTTTTGTGTCAGAAACACTCATGGCGGCTTTAGAAGACTTGGAAAAGCTCTACTTCCGTATGAAAGATGATGCACAGTTTTTGGCAGAATTTGACCGTGATCTGGCGTTTTACGTCGGTCGTCCGAGTCCTTTATATCATGCTGAACGATGGTCAAAAGAGTTGGGTGGTGCGCAAATTTATCTGAAACGTGAAGACCTGAACCATACCGGTTCGCATAAGGTCAACAACACTATTGGTCAGGCCTTGCTTGCAAAATTGTCAGGTAAAAAACGTATTATTGCCGAAACAGGTGCCGGTCAGCATGGTGTAGCAACCGCCACAATTGCAGCACGTTTAGGTCTTGAATGCGTTGTATTTATGGGCGCTGAAGATGTCAAACGTCAGGCCATGAACGTGTACCGTATGCGTTTGCTCGGTGCGACAGTTGTGCCTGTACAAAGTGGCTCTAAAACCTTGAAAGATGCCATGAACGAAGCCATGCGTGACTGGGTAACCAATGTCGATTCAACTTACTATGTGATTGGTACCGTGGCAGGCCCACATCCATATCCGCAGCTGGTACGTGATTTCCAGTCGATTATTGGCCGTGAAGCACGCCGTCAGATTCAGGAGCAAGCTGGTCGTCTGCCTGATGCCTTGGTAGCCTGTGTTGGTGGTGGTTCCAATGCAATGGGCTTGTTCTATCCATTCCTGAACGATCAAGATGTGCAAATGTACGGTGTAGAAGCCGCGGGTTTGGGTATTGAAAGCGGTAAACATTCAGCGCCATTGAATGCCGGTCATGTCGGTGTACTGCATGGAAACCGAACTTACCTGATGTCTGATAAAGAAGGTCAGATCATTGAAACGCATTCAATTTCTGCCGGTCTGGATTATCCGGGTGTGGGGCCAGAACATAGCTTCCTGAAAGATATGGAACGTGTGAACTATGTACCGATCACGGACAATGAAGCCCTACAGGGTTTCCGTGATTTAACCAAGATTGAAGGCATTATTCCGGCGCTGGAAAGCGCACATGCCATGGCTTATGTGTCTAAACTTGCACCGACCATGGACAAGGATCAAATCATTATTGCGACGGTTTCAGGTCGTGGTGATAAAGACTTGATGACTGTGGCACGTATTGATGGCGTGGAAATGGTTGAGATGTAACTGTTCTGATCAGCCTCTTCCTATGGGATAGGTTTGGAGAGGGTAAGTTAAAAAAAATCGTGCTAAGAAAACTTGGCACGATTTTTTATTGAGTAGATTTTGAAAAAACACACTGGTATGGAATTAAGAAAACTCACCTTCAGCGCGTTCTTTGGCCCATTCGCGTAAAACAAATTTCTGCAATTTTCCGGTCGAGGTTTTTGGAATTTCGGTAATCACAACATCTTTAGGCACTTTAAAACGTGCCAGATGCTGTTTGCAGAATTCCATAATCTCTTCCGCTGTTGCAGTTTGTCCTGCTTTGAGTTCTACAAAGGCACATGGTACTTCCTGCCAGCGTGGATCCGGCTTGGCCACAACAGCTGCCGTTAAAATGGCAGGATGCTGATACAGCACTTCTTCGACTTCTAGCGAGGAAATATTTTCCCCTCCGGAAATAATCACGTCTTTAGATCGGTCAGTGATTTTGGCATAGCCATCAGGCTGACACACGGCCAGATCGCCGGTATGGAACCAGCCACCGGCAAAGGCTTCTGCGGTCGCTTCCAGATTTTTCAGATAACCTTTCATTACGATATTGCCACGGAACATGATCTCGCCCATGGTCTGACCATCATGCGGAACTTCCTGCATGGTGTCAGGATCAAGCACTTTCATACCATCTTGTAGCGGATATGGCACACCCTGACGTGAATGCAATTGCGCCTGTTCCTGAATAGACAAATCACTCCAGCCGGCCTGTGATGCACAGAGCGCAGAAGGGCCGTAGGTTTCAGTCAAGCCATAGACATGTGTGACGTTAATTCCGATATTACGCATGCCTTCAATAATTGCAGCCGGCGGGGCAGCACCCGCCACCATGACTTCGACACGATGGTCAATTTTGGTCTTTTTCTCTTCAGGCGTATTGATCAGCATCGACAGGACAATCGGTGCGCCACAGAAGTAATCGACTTTATGTTCAGCAATTAGTTTGAAAATCAGTTCGGCATCGACTTTACGCAGGCAGACGTTGGTTCCGCCGTTGGCCGCCATAGTCCATGCAAAGCACCAGCCATTACAGTGGAACAGTGGCAGTGTCCATAAATAGGTCGCGCGAGGCATCATGCCACAAGCAATGATATTACTGGCTGCATTAATGTAGGCACCGCGGTGATGATAAACCACACCTTTCGGATTACCCGTGGTGCCAGAGGTGTAACTTAAGCTAATCGCATCCCATTCATCTTGAGGCAAATGCCAGTCAAAATTTGCATCGCCTTGGGCAATCCAGTCTTCATATTCGATTTGACCAATACGGCTGTCTTCACCTTCAAACTCTGCATCGGCCACATCAATCACATAGATCTCTTGTGAAACCAGCGCCAGTGCTTCGGTCGCAAGCGCTGTAAATTCAGGGTCGACCAATAAGACTTTGCTTTCAGCATGTTCCAGCATAAAGGCGAGCGTCTTGGCATCCAGACGGGTATTTAAGGTATTGAGTACCGCACCTGCCATTGGCACAGCAAAGTGCGCTTCAATCATGGCAGGGACGTTAGGCAGCAGGACAGACACGGTATCATTTTTACCGATGCCTAATTTTTGGAGTTGGTTGGCAAACTGACGGCAGCGATTGTATTTTTCACGCCAGGTAATGCGGCGCTGACCATGAATAATCGCATTTTGATTCGGATAGATATAAGCTGCACGATCTAGATAGCGTAAAGGTGACAAGGCTACAAAATTTGCGGGGGTACGCGGTAATTCATCGTATGCGCTAACCATGGTAAAACTCCGTTGTATCGTTATTTTCATATCCTTTTGAAAAGATATGCACTTCTTCGAAATCTTGCATTTATGCTTTAGTCGAGTAAATTAATATAAATTTTAAGTCATTGAATATTAATTAAAATATTTAGCCCTATTTGATTTTTTTGAACCCGTGGGTTCCCATATTTGATTTTTTAGGTATTTTACTCTAATTGAGTCAGTAAAATAATATGAGCCAAGGAATAATAATGAAAATACAACAGGCGAATGCAGTCTGGCGAAACTGGTCAGGGAGTCAGCACAGCGCTCCTCAAGTTTTTCAGCCCAGAAAAATAAGCGAATTACAAGGTTTGGTGAAGTCACAGGCAAAGATTCGTCCAGTAGGTGCGGGGCATTCATTTAGTGCTTTGGCTAAAACCAATGATGTGCTGCTTCATCTCGATCATTTAAAAGGTGTGGTGGCTTTGGATGAGGCAAAAGTTCAATGTACCGTGCACGCTGGTACGCGTTTATATGATTTAGGTGAATATCTTGCCCCGATCAATCAAGCTTTACCCAATCAGGGTGATATTGATCAGCAAAGTCTGGCGGGAGCGATTTCCACGGGAACGCATGGCACCGGCATCGATTTACCCTGTTTATCTGCTTTTGTGGACGGTTTTGAATTGCTGACTGCAGATGGAGAGCTGTTGCAATGTGATCGTCAGCAAAATGCGGACATCTTCCAAGCGGGGCGTGTGGCGTTAGGTAGTCTGGGGATATTGACCAAAATTACCCTGCAAAATCGTCCGCGCTATAAATTAAAAGAACAGATTCGGCTGTGTCCATTAAAAGAAGTATTTGCGCATATCGATCAATGGAAACATCAGCACCGGCATATTGAATTTTGGGTTTTTCTTCATTCTGATCAGGTCATGCTAAAAACCCTGGATGAAACGAATGATGAAATTCAGCCAAGGCAGGAGAACTGGCCATCTGAAGATGCGTTATTGACTTTGTGTTCTGAATTGACCCGATTTATTCCTGCATCTAATCCTTATCTGCAAAAATTATTGGGTGTTTTTGTTAAACCGAGTTGTTATGTGGATTGGTCATCCCGGATTTTTCCGACTCCGCGTCAGACCAGATTTAATGAAATGGAATATCAGCTTCCGGTCGATTCCGGCTTGCAGTGTCTGGACGAGGTTCTGCGTGTTTTACGCAAACATCGAGTGCCAATGTTCTTTCCAGTCGAATTCCGTTATGTCAAAGCCGATGAGATCTGGCTGAGTCCTTTTTATCAGCGTGATTCGGTTTCGATTTCCATTCATCAGTTTTATAAACAGGATTGCCGAGTTATTTTCGATCTGGTCGAACCGATTTTGCAGAAATATCAGGGACGGCCACATTGGGGAAAGTTGCACAGCATGACAGCCGCTTCGCTGTGTGATCTCTACCCAAAATGGGATGATTTTATGAGATTGCGCCAGCAACTGGATCCGCAGAAAAAATGGCTTAATCCGCATTTACAGCAGTTATTTTTGTCTGAATAGCAGGAGCGAATTATGCAATCGAAGTATTTTCAGCAACTGACCCGAGATTTGCAGCAGCAGGGAACTGGTACACCGCAACTGATTCTGGATCTGGCTCAATATCAGCAGAATCTGGAGATTGTACAGGCAAAAATCCCTGCGCAGCTCAAGCCGCGTCTGGTGGTGAAGTCTCTAGCCAGTATCCCGCTACTCAAACTGGCCAGTGAAAAGCTGAATACCCGACGATTTATGGTATTTCATTTACCCCATCTTTTAGAAATGATGAGAGCATTTGAACAGGCCGATATCTTGCTAGGTAAGCCAATGCCGATTCATGCGGTACAAGGTTTTTATCAAAACGTTCCTGAACAAAATAAAGCAAATGATCAAAGCAATATTCAATGGCTGGTCGATGACATAAAACGCTTGAAGCAATATCTGCAATTCGCTCAAGAATCTAATCTTCAGTTAAATATCAATATTGAAATTGATGTCGGCTTACATCGTGGTGGGGTGAGTAGCCAGCAACAAATAGCCTTACTCAAACTCATTCAGCAACATCCCGACGCTCTCAGGCTTTCGGGGTTGATGGGCTATGATGCACATGTCGCCAAATTGCCGAATATTTTGAAAAGCCCCGAAAAAAGTTATCAGCAATCGCAGCAGATTTATCAACAATATAAAAATACTATTCAGCAGCAATTCCCCGATTTATGGCGGGCAGATTTGTGTTTTAACGGTGGTGGCAGTCCGACCTTTATGCAGCACTGCCAGCAGAGTGTCTGTAATGATCTGGCTTTTGGCTCGATGCTGCTCAAACCCAGTGACTTCGATCTGGACAATTTATCCGTTTTAAAATGTGCGCTCTGGATTGCCACACCGATTTTAAAGGTATTGTCTTATAGCCAGATTCCGGGTCTGGAAATGCTGAATCATTTGCCGCATCGGCATAAAGCACTGTTTATCTATGGTGGCTATTGGCAGGCAGATTATATTTATCCTGAAAAAAGCCAGCCGCATCTGTTGTATGGTCGCAGTAGTAATCAGGAAATGCTTCAGGTACCTAGGCAATGCGATATTCATGTCGATGATTATGTGTTTTTAAGGCCGACACAAAGTGAAGCCATCATTCCACAATTTGCCCAGCTCTATGTTTATCGTGAGAGAACATTTATTGAGTGGCAGACTTTCCGGGAATAACCACATTTTGAATTAAAAGATGAGCCTAAGTCTTTAAAGATCAGGGAAAGATTTGGGAGTAAATCTGATTTTTATTGGGGAAAAGGTTTAATCATGCGGCCAAGCCGTGTAAAATTCGAATCGATTTTATTTATCCACCGTTTTTATCTTTTGAGGTTTTCCTCGATCATAATCTCGCGGTGACATGCTCCATGGTACGGGGCATCACTCCTTAAGGATTTCTTATGCCAATTATCACTTTGCCAAATGGCGATCAAAAACAGTTTGATCAAGCCGTATCTGTGATGGACGTTGCACTCAGCATTGGTCCTGGTCTTGCAAAAAATACCGTTGCTGGTCGTGTAAACGACCGTTTAGTGGATGCGTCTGATCTCATCACTGAAGATGCAACCTTACAAATTATTACGCCTAAAGACGAAGCCGGTGTCGAAATTATTCGTCACTCTTGCGCGCATTTGGTGGGTCATGCGGTTAAGCAACTGTTCCCAGAAGCAAAGATGGTCATTGGTCCGGTCATTGAAGAAGGTTTCTACTATGACATTTGGATGCCACGTCCATTCACATTAGACGACATGGCAGCCATCGAAGAGCGTATGAAAAAGCTCATCGATCAAGACTATGATGTTGTGAAAAAAATGACCCCGCGTGACGAAGTGATTGCAGAATTCACAGCGCGTGGCGAAGAATACAAATTACGCTTGATCAACGACATGCCTGAAGAAACACAAATGGGCTTGTACTACCATCAAGATTACTTGGATATGTGCCGTGGTCCGCACGTACCAAATACCAAATTCTTAAAATCGTTCAAGCTGACTAAAATCTCTGGTGCTTACTGGCGCGGTGATGCGAAAAACGAACAGTTACAACGTATTTATGGTACAGCATGGGCAGACAAGAAACAGCTTGCAGCTTATGTAAAACGTATTGAAGAAGCAGAAAAACGCGATCACCGTAAAATTGGTAAAGCGCTTGATTTGTTCCATATGCAAGAAGAAGCACCGGGTATGGTGTTCTGGCATCCGAACGGCTGGACCATTTACCAGGTACTTGAACAATACATGCGTAAAGTTCAGCAAGACAACGGCTATGAAGAAATCCGTACCCCGCAAGTGGTTGATTTCACGCTGTGGGAAAAATCAGGACATGCTGCCAACTATGCAGACAACATGTTCACCACGCATTCTGAAAACCGTAACTACGCGGTTAAACCAATGAACTGTCCTTGTCACGTACAAGTGTTCAACCAGGGTTTAAAATCATACCGTGATCTTCCGGTACGTCTGGCAGAATTTGGTTCATGTCACCGTAACGAGCCATCAGGTTCTTTACACGGCATTATGCGTGTACGTGGCTTTACTCAAGATGATGCGCATATCTTCTGTACCAAAGAACAGATTGGGCCTGAAGTTGCAGACTTTATCAAATTGACACTCGACGTATACAAAGATTTTGGCTTCGAAGAAGTACAAATGAAATTATCAACGCGTCCTGAAAAACGTGTCGGTGATGACAAACTTTGGGATATGGCTGAAAAATCTTTAGCAGATGCTTTAGATGCTGCGGGTCTTGAATGGGAGCTTCAGCCGGGCGAGGGTGCATTCTATGGTCCGAAGATTGAATTCTCTCTGAAAGACTGTCTGGGTCGTGTCTGGCAGTGTGGTACCATTCAGTGTGACTTTAACTTGCCAGAACGTTTAGATGCGTCTTATGTCACAGAAGATAACGACCGCGATCAGCCAGTAATGTTACATCGTGCAATTCTTGGCAGTTTTGAGCGTTTTATTGGTATACTGATTGAACACTACGCAGGCTTCATGCCACCTTGGTTGGCGCCGATGCAAGCGTGTGTGATGAATATTACCGATTCTCAGGCAGAAGCATGTGAGTCAGTGGTCGCAAAACTTAAAGAAAACGGTATTCGTGCAATTTCTGACTTGAGAAATGAGAAAATCGGCTTTAAGATTCGTGAACGTACATTAGAGCGTATTCCTTACTTACTGGTACTTGGGGACCGGGAAGTTGAAGAAGGTACAGTAAACGTCCGTACCCGCTCAGGAAAAAATTTGGGTACTATGTCAATCGATGCTTTCGTTGACCTAGTAAAAGCAGCCGTTGCCGAACGCGGCCGGTACATTGTGGAGTAACAGCGATTAAACAGCCTGACCGTAATCAACAGGGCGGTAACAAATCAAACCGTCCTGCCTTGAATGATGAAATTCGTGCGAAAGAAGTCCGTCTTGTAGACGAAAATGGTGAGCAAAAAGGGATTGTAAGCTTAGCTGAAGCCCTGCGCGCAGCAGAAAGTGTGGAACTTGATCTTGTCGAGATCGTAGCCAATGCTGAGCCACCAGTATGTAAGATCATGGACTTCAACAAGCATTTGTTTGATCTTAAGCAAAAGCAGAAAGAAGCGAAGAAAAAACAACATCAAGTCCAGGTGAAAGAAATCAAGCTACGCCCGGGTACTGATGTTGGTGATTACAACGTAAAACTACGTGCAATCATCAAGTTCCTTGAAGAAGGTAACAAGGTGAAAATCACCCTTCGTTTCCGTGGCCGTGAAATGGCGCACCAACAGTTGGGTCTGGCTCAATTGCAAAAAATTGAAGCTGACGTGGCTGAATTCGGTACTGTTGAACAGATGCCGAAAATGGAAGGCCGTCAAATGGGTATGCTGCTTGGTCCTAAAAAGAAAAAGTAAGCACTCATGAAGCGAAAAAAGCCCTGCAGATGCAGGGCTTTTTTTATGCCCTAAAATTCCAAGCAGTTTGTATGGCCTGCATAATCTGTTGAGCCTGTTGCCGGGAAAACATTGACAATTGAATCCGGAAAAATCCGAGACAGATTTGATTGATCAGATCAGGCTGGCATAATCTAAAATCTAGCGTGCCATCGCGTTGACTGATGAGATGCGCTGGAGTTCTACTCAGCCAGCGCTTGAGATGGGCTTTGAGAGAATCGTATCGCGGATTCAGAAAGCTATAGTGTACCGAGTGTCGTTTTAAGCAGAGGCTGATCCGGAAACCGGCCAAAGTATAATAAATTGCCTGAGACGTTATTTTTAGTTTGGTTCCCAGCATGAGCAGCAAAAGACCAAGAAAGCCGCCGATATAAACATAAAAGCCAGGCGACTCCTGCCATAAAAATAACAATCCTTGCAGAAAGCTGGAATTGCTACGCAGACTGCTTAAATAAAAAATGCTGAATATGCCAACCGGATAACAGAGTAGTAAATATCCGATAGCGCGCATGATCGGACTACTCTGATGAAACAAGATTTTTTCTGACGCGTTCATAGCTTATTTTTATGATCATAAAGCGTATTATTTTAATGAGCTTAGAGAATCTGGAGTTAAAAAGAAAGGCCCTTTTGGGCCTTCTTTTAAGTCAAATCCAGCTTATTCAACTGATTTTTCACCATTTTCAATCAGCAGTTTATTGCCAATCGGAATTTGGCGCGGCAATTTCTCTTCTGGAATGATACGTTGCAAGTCAATGATCAATACACCATTTTCATAATCTGCCTGTTGTACTTCAATATATTCATCCAGGCGTAAAGACAATTTAAATGTACGTCGTGCAATGCCTTTGTGCAAGAATTCGGTATGGTCATTGTTCTGGTTTTCAGGCTTACCTAAAATGGTCAGTAACTTATTTTCCAGACGAATGTCGAGTTCTTCTTGACGGAAACCCGCAGTTGCGACCACAATCCGATAATTATTTTCGCCATGCTTTTCGATATTATACGGGGGATAATTCGGCGCATCACTTTGCATGGCATAGTCAATAAAGTCATTCAAGCGATCAAAACCGATACTACGACGAAACAGAGGATGAAGATTTAAGTTGCTCATGATTAGAACCTTCTCGATTAAGCAAAGTTATAAAAACAAGAAAATAAGATCTGTCATGTCAGACATCGACAGTACATAAGATTGACGCAATCCTTATGCACAAATAAATATGTGTCTGCTGTAAAAATTTTCAAGATAAAAAATAAAAAAATACATGAATTTTTATTAAGATAATGATATTTATATAAAAATATTTTTGAAATACAGACTTGTTGTTTCTGGCTGAATCCTCTATGTTGAATGCATCATGGCATAGATAAAGTGCAGGGAGTATTAAAAAAATGATCGATTTATATTATTGGGGCACCCCCAATGGCCATAAAATTAGCATTGCTTTGGAAGAAATGGGACTGAAGTATCAAATTTTTCCGATTAATATTCTGGAAAATGACCAGTTCCAGTCTGACTTTCTGGCTATTTCTCCTAACAATAAAATTCCGGCGATGGTCGATCAGGAAGGGCCAGATGGCCAGCCGATTTCAATCTTTGAATCGGGTGCGATTTTGCAGTATTTAGGTCGTAAAACCGGCATGTTCTATCCGACAGATGAAATCAAACGTATTCAGGTAGAACAATGGCTGATGTGGCAAATGGGTGGACTAGGCCCGATGCTTGGGCAAAATCATCACTTTAGCCGTTTTGCGCCTGAGCGTATCGCCTATGCCACCGAGCGTTATGTCAATGAAAGCAAACGTCTGTATGGCGTGCTAAACAAGCAGCTGGTCGGGCAGGATTATGTGGCTGGTGAATACTCGATTGCCGATATGGCGATATTCCCGTGGTTGTTGCGACACGACTGGCAGCAGATTAACCTGGCAGATTATCCTGAAGTGGCTAAATATATCGATCGCTTGAATGCACGTCCTGCAGTTCAGAAAGCGCTTGCTATACAGGTCAGTTAAGCTGCAGCCTTTATGCTAAAATAGCCTTAAATAAATAAAGCCACCCTTAAGGTGGTTTTTTATTGGATGGATATATGAACGATTTTCTTCTGAATTTTACCAAGATTGTTGAAAGCAATACCCGAATTTACTGGAGTATTCTCTTCGGTATTGCTGCATGTTTAGTACTTTATATTGCTGAAATTGTACATATTGATCAGGTAATTGCTGCTCTCAATACCAAAGATCAGCAGATTTTGCGTGCAGCGATTGAACCCATTACCCAGCAGTATAAATGGGGACGGATCATGGCAATGGTGGCAGCAGTACTGTGGTCCAGCTGGGAATATAGCAAAGCCAAGAAAAAACTGCGTTTAAGCCGTTAATACTGGCATGAGCCTGTTTCTGCTCTTTCTATCAGCCTTCGGTGCAGCGACATTACTGCCTTTACAGTCTGAAGCTGTGCTGCTTGGTCTTTTGGTACAGGCAAGCCATAGTGTGGCACTGTTAATTGCGGTGGCCAGTCTGGGGAATATTCTGGGTTCCTGTGTCAACTGGTATCTGGGGCTCAAAATCGAGCATTATAAAAATAAAAAATGGTTTCCGGTGTCAGAAGACAAGATGCTCAAGGCACAAATGATATATCAGAAATATGGCTATTGGTCTTTGCTGCTGAGCTGGGTGCCTATTATTGGAGATCCCATTACTTTAATTGCAGGACTACTGAAAGAAAACTTTGCCCGATTTTTACTCATTGTCAGCCTGGCGAAAATTGGACGTTATCTGTTTATTTATGCGGCTTTTGCCCTGTTCTAAACCTGAAGCGATTTTTCTGATTCTGTTTTGCGCACTATTTTTAATAGTGAAATCATAAAACCATCCTGTTTAAATTCGCTTATTGGATGAAGATGCTTTTGTTTTAAACAAAGATGCTTTAGAATACTCGCTCCCTTACCTGCAGGTCGTTTTGTAATGGTGCAAACGAGCCGAACAGGTGTTCAAAAGAGGTTGTTATGCCTAAGATGAAAACTCGCCGTGGTGCAGCTAAACGCTTTAAAGCGACTGCTAACGGTTTTAAGCGTAAACAAGCGTTCAAACGCCACATTTTGACCAAAAAATCTGCTAAGCGTATTCGTCAATTGCGCGGCTGTGTAATGGTTCACGTAAGTGACGTTGCTTCAGTTCGTCGTATGTGCCCGTACATCTAAGGAGATTATAAATGGCTCGTGTAAAACGTGGTGTACAGGCTCATCGCCGTCACAAAAAAATTCTTGCTCGCGCTAAAGGTTACTATGGTGCTCGTTCACGCGTTTACCGCGTAGCGTTCCAGGCGGTAATCAAAGCTGGTCAATATGCATACCGTGACCGTCGTCAGAAGAAACGTCAATTCCGCGCTTTGTGGATTGCACGTATCAATGCTGGTGCACGTCAAAACGGTTTGTCATACAGCCGCATGATTTCTGGCTTGAAAAAAGCTCAAGTAATCATTGACCGTCGCGTTCTTGCTGACATCGCTATGCATGACGCAGTTGCGTTTGCTGCGATTGCTCAAAAAGCAAAAGATGCGTTGGCTGCATAAGTCTTTATGACTTGAAAAAAGACCGCCATTTGGCGGTCTTTTTTTGCCTGAAAAATGGGAAATAGCTAATGCGCGATTTTCGTGAAATATGGTCGCCCATCGATCAGACTAAAAAAAGTTAAGTTTGCGAATAACGACACCGATACTATTTCAGAAAAATGGGCTGAAACTAATACTGTAATCTGCTTGAATTTAACCTTTTATTCCCATCTTTACTGAGCAATAAAAAGAGCATTATCTCGAGCGCTGAGTAAAAAATAATTGCGGTTAAATTCAAATAATCGAAAAAATATCAAACCCTGGTTGAGTTGAGATTCAATTGTTTGATGAATGATCAAAACTCATCGCGAAAACCGACAGCATTATTTCAAGCTCATCTCTGCTGTCGAATATCAATATATCAACTGGATTCGGCTAAGTTTTATCCAAGAAGTTAATATTTTCTTGCTGAAATCTTAAAGACCAAAATAGTAGCCAATCAGACAGATAATCACGGTAATCACAATCAAGGTCAGTACATTTGCAGAATTAGATTTGCCCGGATCTTGAGGTTTTTCCGCTTTAGATATTTTGGGCGAACGGTGTTCGGTACTCATACCCACAAATGGGTCAGGCGCAACTTTTGGGGTGAGCTGTGCAGTTTTATAGTGGTTGGCAACTTTGCTGATGAATTTGGCACTTAAATCATCAATTTTTTGTGAAAAGTGGCGTAAATTGAGCTGCTGATCTGGGCTCAGGACTTCACCATCTGACGTATAGGGATGTTGAATTTTAGTTTGAATAAACTCATTTAAGGCATCTAGCCGGTATAAAGTCTGATGCGCATAATCAGCTGAATAGTCGGTTGGAATCAGGGCCAAATGACTTTCTGTATCTGCCTGAATTGCAGGTATCGTGCCGTAGTATGGAAGATTGGTATATGCCGGTTCTATAAAATCTTGAGCTAGGCTGCTTTCAAATAACTCATAATTGGTATAAGCCTGGATATCATCCCAGTTCGGTGCTTCCAGATCTGTGTCAATACGCTTGGCCAGTTTGGGATTCAGCTCATAACACCAGAATGTTTCATGACGTAAAGGGGACTGCTGCGATTTAGGCGCTTCGTAATCATTGTCCGCGCTATACCATTCCGGCAATTCTTTGCCAATAATCCAGGCAGTTTTGGCTTTGGCACCATGGCTGACGATAAAATGCGCCAGAGGTAGCAGCTCGACATTGGCATTCGGATTTTTTTCATCAACCAGTAAATCCGAGCGATGCAAGCTCAGTCGGCGAACCCCTTGTTTTTTCAGTCCTTCCAGCCAAATCTGAAAATGCTGGGCCAATAGGTGCTGTGACATCAGATCCCGGAAGGCAAACTGATGCTGATTAAAAATGGAATGTTGAATCCAACGATTGAAACTCAGGTCCTGAGTCAGATACTCATTGCCATAAGTGACCAAGGTCAGCTGCTGTTTCCAAATTTGATCGAGTGCCATAGTGATTTGATCTGATTGATATTGTGTTTATCTTATACTTTTTATATTTAATCATGCCAATCTAATTTTCCTTAAAACGTATCTTCATCAAAGTGTCTAAAAACTGTTAGAATGTGGGGTTTTAAAATATTTTTTAACCTGTTGCTTTGAGAGTTACTATGTCACTGGAAGCCCTGACCACTGAAGCGCTCGCTGCGATTGCAGCAGCAGAAGACCTTGCTGCACTTGATCAAGTACGAGTGCAATTTACGGGGAAAAAAAGCCAGCTCGCGGAACAATCTAAGTCGCTTGGTAAAATGGATCCTGAACAACGTAAAGTCTTCGGTGCACAAATCCATGCTGTGCGTGAAGCCATTACCGCTGCATTAACATCACGTCAAGCTGAACTGCATAAAGCGGCGTTAGAACAAAAATTGGCAAGCGAAACCATTGATATTACCTTGCCCGGTCGTGGTCAACAGGTGGGCAGTATCCACCCTGTGACCCAGGTACAAGAGCGTATTTGTCAGTTCTTTACCAAAGCCGGTTTTACGGTAGCGACTGGTCCTGAAGTTGAAGATGACTATCATAACTTTGAAGCGCTGAATATTCCGGGGCATCACCCGGCGCGTGCCATGCATGACACCTTTTACTTCGATGTAAATCATTTGCTACGTACGCATACGTCTGGTGTACAGATCCGCACGATGGAAACACAACAGCCACCGATCCAGATCGTGTGTCCGGGTCGTGTCTATCGTTGTGACTCGGATCAAACCCATTCGCCAATGTTCCATCAGATCGAAGGTTTGTATGTGGCTGAAAATACCAGCTTCGCAGAACTGAAAGGTTTGTTGATTAACCTGCTGAATGAATTCTTCGAAAAAGATTTGAAAGTACGCTTCCGTCCATCTTATTTCCCGTTCACTGAGCCGAGTGCTGAAGTGGATATCATGGATGAACGCGGTCGCTGGTTAGAAGTTTTGGGCTGCGGTATGGTGCATCCAAATGTGCTACAAGCTGCCGGCATTGACCCTGAGAAATACAAAGGCTTTGCTTTCGGACTGGGCGTAGAACGTTTTGCGATGTTGCGCTACGGTGTGAACGACCTACGTATGTTCTTCCAGAATGATGTGCGTTTCTTACGCCAGTTTGCTTAAAACTTTTTATTTAATCCTCTCCTAACCTCTCCTTTAAGAAAGGAGAGGGACTCCACGAAATAAATGGGGTTCTCCCCCTTAGAAAAGGGGGAGTCAGAGGGGGATTCTAGAGATTTGAATTACAGGTTTTATATCAATGAAAATTAGCGAAAATTGGCTACGCACATGGGTCAACCCAGCCATCGATAGCGACAAACTTTCTGATCAATTGACCATGTTGGGTCTTGAAGTCGATGAACTTGCACCTGCAGCAAAAGCATTTACAGGCGTAGTGGTTGGTGAAGTTCTGACAGTAGAACAACATCCAGATGCAGACCGTTTACGTGTGACCACTGTGAATATCGGTACAGCTGAGCCATTACAAATCGTCTGTGGCGCGCCAAACGTACGTGTAGGCATGAAAGCGCCTGTAGCAACCATTGGTGCGGTATTGCCGGGTGATTTCAAAATCAAGAAAGGCAAGCTACGTGGTATTGAGTCTCAAGGGATGCTGTGCGGCGCTTCTGAGATTGATCTCGAAGATAAAATTGACGGTCTGTTAGAGCTACCAGACGACGCAGCTGTGGGTGTCAACATTCGTGAATATCTGGATCTTGATGACAATGTGATTGACATCAGTATCACGCCGAACCGTGGTGACTGTTTCAGCATTCGCGGGATCGCACGTGAAATTGGTGTGATTAACCAATTGCCAGTGACTGCGCCTGAAATTAAAAAAGTGACTGCAACCATTGCTGATGAAAAGCAGGTTGTAGTCAGCACTGAAGGCTGTCCACGTTACTTAGGTCGTGTGATCAAAAACGTCAATACCAAGGCAGCGACTCCTGTATGGATGGAACGCGCATTAGCACGTTCAGGTATTCGTCAGCACAGTATTCTGGTCGATATTACCAACTATGTATTAATCGAGCTTGGTCAACCGCTACACGCATTTGATGGCGGTAAAGTTCAAGGTGCGGTACATGTACGTCAAGCGACGGAAGCTGAAAAGTTAGTTTTGCTCAATGAACAAGAAGTTGAACTCAACGAAAAAGTGATGGTGATTGCAGATGATGAGAAAGCATTGGCCATTGCCGGTATTATGGGCGGCTTGTCTTCAGCAGTCAGCGATACAACCACTGAAATTTTCCTGGAATCTGCATTCTTCGCGCCACTGCATATTGCCGGTCGTGCACGTAGCTTTGGCTTGCATACCGATGCTTCTCAGCGTTATGAACGTGGTGTCGATTTTGAATTGCCATTAATCGCTATGCACCGCGCATCACAATTGATTGCGGAACTTGCCGGCGGTGAGTTCGGGCCAATTACAGTTGCCGAAAATGCAGCCCTATTGCCAACACGCGATGCAATTGAGTTGAATCAAGCCCAAGTCGATCAACTGCTAGGTTATAGTGTTGACTCAGCTTTCATTACTGATGCTTTGACCCGTTTAGGTTGTGAAGTTACAGTAAAAGCAGAAGGTGAGTGGTCCATAGTGCCACCATCACATCGTTATGATATGGTGATTTACCAAGACTTGATTGAAGAAGTGGCACGTATTCACGGTTATGACAATATTCAAATCAGTTTGCCTGTAATTGATGTGAAGCTGGCTAAATACCAAGATCAATTCGAATTGGGCCAACTTCGTCAAACCGCGGTGACTTTGGGTTACCAAGAAGCGATCAGCTTTAGCTTCGCAGACCTAAAACTTGAAAAGCAACTTAATTCCAGTGTGAATCCATTAGCATTAGCCAATCCAATTTCAAGTGATTTGGCTGTGATGCGTTCAACCTTGCTGTCTAGCCTGATTCCTTGTGTTCAGTACAATGTCAACCGCCAGCAAAGCCGTGTACGTTTCTTTGAGCTCGGTCTGCGTTTCGACTATCAGGAAGCCAGCAGCATCCACGATTTAAAACAGATTCCAACTTTTGCATTGATTGCGACTGGTTCACGTCATGCTGAGTCTTGGCATGCGAAACCCGCTGCAATGGACTTCTTTGACTTTAAAGGTGATGTGGAGGAAATTCTGGCTGCTGGTCGTGTCAAAGTAGAATATGTGCGTTCAGAGCGTAGCTGGTTGCATCCAGGGCAATCCGCAGAAATTCTCGTGAATGGTCAATCAATTGGTTACTTGGGGCGTTTACATCCATCACTTGAAGACGAACTTGATCTGGCAACCACATGGGTGGCAGAATTGGATCAAGCGGCTGTTTTGCAAACTTATGTATCTAATTTTACAGAATTATCACGTTTTCCATCGGTTCGACGTGATATTGCGCTTTTAATTAGTGATAAGATTAATGTTAGCGAAATTCAGGGACTTATCGAAAAAACAGGCGGAGAGCTTTTAGACTCAACTTGGTTGTTCGATGTGTACACTGGACAAGGAGTAGAAGAAGGGAAACGCTCACTGGCATTTGCACTTCTCTGGCAGCATCCAAGCCGTACACTGGAAGATGCTGAAATTAAATCAGGTATGGATAATATCCTTCAAGTGTTAGAAAACACTTACCAAGCGACATTGAGGGCTTCATGACAGCACTAACTAAAGCAGAAATGGCTGATCATTTAAGTGAGCTCACGAGTTTAAACCGTCGTGAAGCAAAACAAATGGTTGAGTTGTTCTTCGATGAGATTAGCCAGGCGCTCATCTCAGGCGAGCAAGTAAAACTTTCGGGTTTTGGTAACTTCGAGTTGCGTGACAAGCGTCAACGTCCAGGCCGTAACCCGAAAACGGGTGAAGAGATTCCGATTTCTGCACGCCGTGTAGTAACCTTCCGTGCGGGACAGAAGTTCCGTCAACGTGTGGGAAATGAGCAGATCAACTGATCTGCTTTTTTAAAAGCTGAAATCTAATATTTTTAAATTTCAGTTTTTAAAATAAAAAAAGAGAGCCAAAGGCTCTCTTTTTTTGTACTGAATAATCTAAAAGATTATTGAGCAGCAGCTTCAGAAGCAGCAGTAGCGTCAGCAGCAGCTTCAGTAGCAACTGCAGCAGCAGCTTCAGCTTCAGATGCAGCGTCAACTTCAGCAGCAACTTCAACGTCAGTAGCTTCTACAGCAGCAGCGTCAGCAGCAGCTTCAGCTTCAGAAGCAGCTTCTACAGCTTCAGAAGCAGCTTGGTTAGCGTCAGCAGCAGCGTCGTCAGCTTTTTTAGCACAACCAACGAAAGCTAAAGTAGTAGCAACTGCAGCAGCAATAGCGATTTTTTTGAATAACATGGCATCACTCTCTAAAAATTGAGATTAAAAAAAACCAAAGTTAGTCTGTTAAGTGCTTTTATTGTTCCTAATTGTGTTAGGGACTAACAACGCAGGAGCAGTCTAACTGGTCTGCAAATATGCTATCACTGCGCATTTTTAATTGCTACTGGCAATGATCAAAAAAGTACGGAAAAACGATAAAAAATAAGAAGTTTTTAACAGAAAATAACAATGGAATGAAACATTTAGATTGGAGAAAGGCTTGTTAAACACTTAAAAGTTATACAATTTTTAATCTGAATATTTTATTAATCAAAAACTTAAAAATAAGTTTACATAAATCAGGCTTGATTGTTTCATTCTGTAATTTATGTCAACCTAAAAAAGGCCACCGCTTAGGTGACCTTTCATTTGAAATTTTAATTTGAAGCTTTGCGTTTCATCTGATCAAAGAAATCATCATTGGTCTTGGTTTCTTTCATACGATCCAGTAAGAACTCCATCGCTGCCAATTCATCTTGAGTATGCAGCAGCTTACGCAGAATCCAGACTTTGCGCAGATTGTCTTCTGACATCAGGCGTTCTTCACGGCGAGTACCAGATTTCTTGATATTCATCGCAGGGAAGACACGTTTTTCAGCAATACGGCGATCCAGAGTAATTTCCTGGTTGCCTGTACCTTTGAATTCTTCGTAGATCACTTCATCCATCTTGCTGCCTGTTTCAATCAGGGCAGTAGAGATAATGGTGAGTGAACCACCTTCTTCAATATTACGTGCAGCACCGAAGAAACGTTTAGGACGTTCTAATGCATGCGCATCTACACCACCGGTCAAAACCTTGCCTGATGAAGGAATCACCGTGTTATACGCACGTGCCAGACGGGTAATCGAATCCAGTAGAATCACCACATCTTTTTTGTGCTCAACCAGACGTTTGGCTTTTTCAATTACCATTTCAGCGACTTGAACATGACGTGCTGGTGATTCATCAAAGGTCGACGCAACCACTTCACCGCGAACGGTACGTTCCATTTCGGTGACTTCTTCTGGACGTTCATCAATGAGAAGAACAATCAGAATAGCTTCTGGGTTATTACGAACAATCGATTGCGCAATACTTTGCAGCAACATGGTTTTACCGGCTTTTGGCGGTGCCACAATGATTGAACGTTGACCTTTACCAATCGGTGCCACCAAGTCGATCACACGTGTGGTTAAATCTTCAGTGGTACCATTACCGAGTTCCATCACCAGCTGTTCAGTCGGGAACAATGGGGTCAAGTTTTCGAATAAGATTTTATTACGTGAATTTTCAGGGGTGTCGTAGTTAATCTGATTAACTTTAAGTAAGGCAAAATAACGTTCGCCTTCTTTTGGTGGACGAATAGTGCCAGTAATGGTGTCGCCAGTACGTAGGTTAAAACGACGAATTTGAGAAGGACTGACATAGATATCGTCAGGGCCTGCTAAATAAGAACCTGCGGCTGAGCGTAAAAAGCCAAAACCATCTGACAAAATTTCTAGAACGCCATCACCAAAAATCTCTTCGCCATTCATTGCATGACGTTTTAAGATGGCAAAAATAATGTCTTGCTTACGGTTACGAGCCATACCTTCAAGGCCCATAAACTCGGCAATCTTGATGAGTTCGCCAATCGGTTTTTTCTTGAGTTCGGTTAAATTCATAGGTGGTCAGATAGAATCAAAGTTCTGAGGTACAGGTTAGAAAGGGAGTAACACTCGGCCGCATACAAGCATTCAAACGAAAGCAATTGAATTTGCAAAAGAACAATTCAGAGATCTGTTTGAGTGTTTCAAAGAAAAATGTGAAAAACAATTTCTATTGCCGAGCGGCATCTTATGTAATGTGTCTTGTAAGAAATTGGCAGGATTTAAGATCCTTTATCTCTTGAGTAGCAAATATAAGAGAAAATGTCGGCTTTGTCAATTTATAGCCGAAAAAAATACGCGATTGTCAGTCGCGTATTTTTTACTGAAAATGCTGGGCTTAGATATTGTCATCAATAAACGCAGTCAGTTTAGATTTTGGCGCAGCACCCACTTGAGTTGCAACAACTTCACCATTTTTGAACATCAACAAAGCCGGGATATTACGGATGTTGAAATTTACGGCAGTTTGTTCGCAAGAAGTTACGTCAACTTTCACGATTTTAACTTTGCCCTGGTATTCATCAGCAAGCACTTCTAGTACGGGTGCAATTGCTTTACATGGTGCACACCAGCCCGCCCAGAAGTCGACCAGTACAGGTACGTCTGATTGAAGAACGTCTGCTTCGAAGTTTGCGTCAGTAGTGTTTACGATGTTGCCAGACATGGAATGTGCTCCAGATTAATATTTTAAAGATAACTAATTATTAGTATTACATAGCCATCTTTAACAATGTAGGGGAATCTGTAAATTTTCAATGCTTAATGTTATTTTGTCTAATGGATGATCACGATAGTGATGATCGTGTCCTACTATTGTTCCCGATATAAAAAGAATCATGCATCAAATTGTCGCTACAAATGGCTTTTAAATTGCATGCATGTGAATTACTCTAAGCACAATTCGTTAAAGGTTTATTTCCGGAATGTCTGACTTTTTGATTGATGAAGAATTACTTGCCGCCATCGATATGGGATCAAATAGCTTTCATTTGGCCATCGCACGTGTAGATCATGGCGAAGTTAAAAAAGTGGCATCAATGTCAGAAAAAGTTCAGCTTGCCGCCGGACTCGATGAAAATAAAAATTTAACCGAAGCTGCACAGCAACGGGGTTTGGCCTGTCTGGCACGTTTTGTCGGACGTTTAGGTGCAGTTCAGCCAAATCGTTTACGGATTGTGGCGACCAATGCCTTGCGTCAAGCCAAAAATGGGCATGAATTTATTCAAAAAGCTGCAGAAATTCTACCCAAGCCAATCGAAATTATTGCCGGCCGTGAAGAAGCCCGTCTGATTTATCTCGGGGTTTCGCATACCATGGCCAACAGTGGTCGTCGTCTGGTGGTTGACATCGGTGGCGGTTCGACTGAGCTGATTATTGGTGAAGAGTTCGAGCCGATTCATACTGAATCGGTGCAGATGGGCTGTGTCGCCTTTACCAAGGCTTATTTTCAGGATGGTGAGATCAGTGCCAAAGCTTTTGATAAAGCGGTTACTGCGGCGCGTAAAGAAATCTCCGGAATTGCCAATACCTATAAAGAAGCCGGCTGGGATGCGGTGGTCGGTTCCAGTGGCACGATCAAGGCCTGTCGTCAGATTTGTATCAATATGGGCTGGAGCAATGACAAAGAACAGCTCACCCGTGAAGGCCTGGAAAAACTCAAAGACAAACTGCTCAAATATAAATATGTCTCGGATATGGAATTCGAAGGTCTCAAAGAAGACCGCCGCGCGGTATTGCCGGCTGGGATTGCCATTCTCTATGCTGTGTTTGATGTGCTCGGAATTAATCATCTGGTTTATTCGGATGGTGCGCTGCGTGAAGGCGTGATGTATGACTTGCTTGGCCGTTTCAAGCATGAAGATATCCGTGATCGTTCCGTACATGCCCTGATTGGTCGTTATAATGCCGATGCCAAACAGGCCGAGCGTGTGGTCCAGACTGCACAAAAACTGTTTAATGACGTGGAACATGAACTGGGCCTGACGATAGAGGATAGCGATCTGTTACGTCGTGCTGCCTATCTGCATGAGATTGGTTTGGCGATCAGCCATAGTGGTTATCATCGTCATGGTGCCTATTTATTACAACACTCGGATATTGCCGGTTTCTCACAAGTCGACCAAAATCATTTGTCACATTTGGTCGCACACCATCGCCGCAAATTGCGCGTTGATGCCAAGCATGATGTGATGAAAGTCGGTGGATCGAAACTTTTATGGTTATGTTTGCTGCTTCGTCTGTCGGTTTTGGTCAATCACAGTCGTAGTGATGAGATGCTTCCTGCCATTGAACTTAAGGTTGAAAATGCGCAACAATGGCAGCTCAGCGTGTCTGGTGATGCCAAACAATGGCCATTGCTGGTGGCTGAACTGCATGATGAACAGCAGCAATTTAAAAATTGGGAGATTGAACTCTCGATTCAATCCGAACAGTTTGTTAATTAATACCTTTATAGGGATGAAAACGGTTAACCTATGAAAAATAAAGCGACTCCATCAAAAGCATGGGCGACAGTGCAGATTGCACGTCATCCGGAACGTCCACAATTTCTGGACTATGTGGGTGAAATATTCACTGAATTTGATGCTTTACATGGTGACCGCCTATATGGTGATGATGGTGCGATGATCGGTGGTCTGGCTCGTTTTGATGGTCAACCGGTGATGATCGTCGGTCAGCATCGTGGTCGTAGTACCCGTGAAAAATTACAGCATAATTTTGGCATGAGTAACCCTGAGGGTTATCGTAAGGCGCAGCGTCTGTTAGATATGGCTGAACGTTTTAATCTGCCAGTCTTCACCTTTATTGATACCATGGGTGCTTATCCGGGAGTTGGTGCAGAAGAACGTGGTCAGGCTGAAGCCATTGCCACCAGTCTGGCGCAGCTTTCCAATTTGAAAGTACCGGTGATTGCAACTGTACTCGGTGAAGGCGGTTCAGGTGGCGCACTGGGTATTGGTGTGGCAGACCGTGTGGTGATGCTGTCTCACAGTATCTATTCAGTGATTTCACCTGAAGGCTGTGCATCGATTCTTTGGAAAACTGCCGAAAAAGCCGAACAGGCCAGTGAAGCCTTGGCGCTGACTGCAGAAAAATTGCAGAAAATGGGCATTGTAGAATATGTGGTGGATGAAGGTGAGGGCGCTCATTTAAATCCGGATCATGTCATGAACAGCTTGAAAGCAGTGTTGAAAGAAGCTTTGAATGAACTGCAACCAATGGAAGCGCAAGCACGATGCGAAGCACGTTACCAACGTTTAATGAAGTTTGGCAGCGACAATTTAGGTCTGGTTTCTTAAAACAGCTGCAGGGCTTTCCTGCAGAGACAAAATTTCTCATCGGGTGCAGTGGCGGCGTAGATTCTATGCTGCTACTGCATCTGATGTTTTTTTTATGCCCGGAAAAAGTTCGGGCGATTTATGTCGATCATCAATTACAAGTTTTCAGTGCAGATTGGGGTAAGTTTGTGGCTGATCGATGCCAGCAACTGAGTATTCCCTGCATCATCCAGCCGGTTCGGGTCGAAAATGGCAATCTGGAACAGCAAGCGCGTCATTGCCGTTATCAGGCTTATTTACAACATTTGCAAACGGATGAAATTCTGGTGTTGGCGCATCATCAACAGGATCAGGCAGAAACCTTAATGCTACGTTTATTGTCTGGTGCTGGCGTGGATGGTTTGGCGGCCATGAAACAGGTTGATGTACGTGAAAATCTCACCATTTGGCGGCCACTGCTGGATATTTCCCGTGAGCAGATTTGCCAATGGGCAAAACACTTAAATATTCAAAATATTGAAGATCCGAGCAATGCTGATACCCATTATGACCGGGCCTGGGCACGCCAGACCTTGTGGCCAGTTTTGAGTGAACGTTATCCGAAAATGCAGTCTGCGCTGGTACGCACCAGTGAACTGATGCAAGATGCCCAGGAAATTTTGCAAGAAGTATTACAACAAGATTTACAGGCGTGTGGAACCGATACGCAACTTGATTTGTCTAAACTTCTACAACTGTCAAGATCACGGCAACGCCAGTTACTCTCCGCCTGGATGAAAGGCGAAGCGCAGTATCGCCCCTCTTTAGATATGGTCGAGCGTCTGCAACGCGAGGTAATTCATGCCAAACCCGATGCGCAGGCGGCCTTACACTGGAAAGATTATTACTATGTACGCTATCAGCAGCAACTATATCGTTTGACAGAAGAGGTTTATTTGGCCGAGCAGCAACAGCTTCAAACTGGCCTAAAAACCTTGAAAATTGCGTTAAAAGATCATGTGCAGGTCTTGTCCGGAAAATATGTCATTGAATCTGCAAAGGTGGGTTTATCCACAGCATTATTGCAGCAGCCCTTATACTTGCAGCAGCGTCAGGGGGGTGAAAAGATCCATCTCTATGGTCGTGTTGGCGCCTGGCCGCTGAAAAAAGCCATTCAGGAAGCGCAAATATTTCCTTGGGTTCGGCATACTATTCAAATATTAAGCACAGATAATGTTATGCTAGGCGTGTTTACCCCTAAAGGATTTTGGTTGGCCCAATCTGCATATTGTGAAGCAGGGGGATGGCTGCCGATTTCGGTTTCTTCAACTTTAGAACTCAACAACGAGCATTAAACATGAGTGCAGCTTTAAATTGTAATATTAGTTTTATTGGTGGCGGTAATATGGCCCAAGCCTTAATTGGCGGCCTGATTTCGCGTGGTTTGCCAACAACACGTATTACAGTTTCTGATCCGGTCGAACAAGTCCGTGCCTTACTGGCGGAAAAAGAAATCAATGTGACCGATGATAATAGCGCTGCAATTCAGGATGCAGATATTGTGGTGTTTGCGGTAAAGCCTCAAGTTTTGGCACAAGTGTTACAGCCTTTAAAAGGTCTGGTCAATGATAAGCTGATTATTTCCATTGTTGCCGGTGCGGAAATAGCGACATTGGCAAGCTTATTGGGGACAGCGCGTATTGTACGGGTCATGCCGAATACGCCAGCCTTGGTACAAACCGGGGCGCATGGTCTATACGCCCATGAAGATGTAGAAAATAGTGACCGTGATTTGGCCAGTCAGGTTTTAGCCTCTACGGGCTTGACCATTTGGGTGAATTCAGAAGCGCAAATTGATGCGGTGACTGCTGTATCGGGTTCGGGGCCGGCTTACTTTTTCTATATGATGGAAAGTATGATTCGTGCGGGCAAAAATTTAGGGCTGGATGAAAAAGTGGCTACGGCGCTGACCTTGCAAACGGCTTTAGGTGCGGCACAAATGGCGATCACCAGTTCGAACACCCCAGCCGAGCTGCGTAAAAATGTGACCTCTCCAAATGGAACGACACAGGCAGCCCTTGAAGTCTTTGATCGCGCCCAGATTTCTCAAAATATTCAGGCCGCACTTGCCGCTGCACAAAAACGCAGTCAAGAACTGGCACAAGAGCTCAGTGAAAGCAGCAAATCTTCAGTTTAATTTTTAGGAACGTTCAAGTATGGGTGCAAATTCTGCGCTAATTTTTGGCATTATCATTAACGTCGCGATTTTGCTCGTATTCTTCCGATTTTTAATGCAATTGGCTGCTGTCAGCCCCTACAATCCCGTGGTTCTTTCGACTGTAAAAGCCACTAAAATTGTAGATGTGTTTGGTCGAATTTTCCCAACTTTGGCCAAAGGCCGTGTCAATACTGCCGCTTTGGCATTATTGGTGGTACTGTATTTGCTGAAAATTTTCGGCATGATGTATCTCTCTGGTGGCATGCCGAATGGTCCTGTGCATTTACTGATTTTGACCTTTGTCACCATGATGCAGGACTTGATCCGTTTCTGTCGTTATTTGATTTTCGCTACGATTATCTTAAGTTGGGTGGTGATGTTTACTCAGTCTCGTTCACCGTATATTGAAGTGGTTCAGGAGTTGGCTGAACCATTGCTGGCACCTTTCCGTAAGATTATGCCAAATATGGGGATGATTGATCTCTCTCCAATTTTTGCTATTTTAACCTTGATCATCATTGAAATGATCATGAACCAGGTGGCAATTGTATTGTTGACCGGTCTTTAATTGGATTCAAATAAAAAGGACGCTGAGGCGTCCTTTTTATTTGCGCCTCCTTTTTCTAAAGGGAGGTTGGGAAGGATTTAAATCTCCCCAAACCCCTCTTTTTCAAAGAGGGGCTTTACCTTACATCTTCCAACTCAAAATTATGGACTTCAAGAAAGGCATAGGAATAAGTAAATGAAAGTTCCTCTTCCTTTGGGATGGGGAGCATTGCTTCGTAAGGGAAGAGGGGATTAAAACTAACCTGCATCCCCTTGCCGAATATATGCCTCATCTCCTGTAGGGAGGAAGGGGCTTAGAGACACATTAATGCGCCTCATCCCAGTTTTTACCTTTACCGACTTCAACCACCAACGGTACAGAAATCTGCAATACCGATTGCATGACTTCAGCCAGTTTCGGTGCCAATTCATCGGCAATAGCTTCATCGACTTCAAACACCAGTTCATCGTGGACTTGCAACAGCATTTTGGCCTGATCTTTTGGCAACATCTTGTCGACTTCAATCATTGCCATTTTAATGATATCTGCAGCCGAACCCTGTAGCGGGGCATTAATTGCAGCACGTTCTGCCGCTTTACGCACCATCATATTACGAGCATCAATATCCGGTGTATATAAACGACGACCAGAAACGGTTTCGACAAAACCTTGATCGAGTGCCACCTGACGGGTGCGTTGCATATATTCATAAATCCCCGGATAACGATGGAAATACTGTTTAATGTATTCTTGTGACTCTTGACGAGTAAAGCCCAACTGACGGGTTAGACCGAATTCAGACATGCCATAGAGCAGACCAAAATTCACGGCTTTGGCTTGGCGACGTTGATCATTTGTCACCTCTTCAAAAGCGATGCCCAAAACTTCTGCTGCAGTACGACGATGCACGTCCTGACCGTGATTAAAGGCATGTACCAAGGCTTCGTCTTGGGAAAAATGCGCCATGAGGCGTAATTCAATTTGTGAATAATCGGCAGCGAGTAGCACACGACCTTTCGGTGCTACAAAAGCTTTACGAATTTGACGGCCAATTTTCTCGCGAATAGGAATATTTTGTAAATTTGGATCTGTTGAAGATAGACGACCCGTTGCAGTCAGCGCTTGATGATAACTGGTGTGTACGCGGCCACTGTCATTATTGGCTTGTTTGCATAAACCATCGGTATAGGTGCTTTTCAGTTTAGACAGGCCACGATATTCCAAAATCAATGCGGCAATCGGATGATCCAGTTTTTCTAAAATACTTTCACTGGTGCTGTATTGGCCAGTCGAGGTTTTCTTGCCGCCTTTGAGGCCCAGCTTATCAAACAAAATTTCACCGACTTGTTTTGGTGAGCTGACATTAAAACTTTGGCCTGCTAATTCAATAATCTGGTTTTCCAGATTCTGAATGGTTTGTGCAAATTCTTCACTGAGCTGGTCAAGGAAATGCACATCTAACTGAATGCCATTTTCTTCCATTTTCGTTAATACACGTGCCACCGGCATTTCAATGCGATGCAAAAGCTGACTTAATTCAGGATGGACTTTGAGTTTTTCATCCAAAACTTCATAAAGACGATAAGTGACATGAGCATCTTCAGCAGCATAATGTGCAGCGGTTTCCAGCGGAATCTGGTTAAAGGTTTTCTGTTTGGCTCCTTTACCGGCAACTTGTTCATAGGTCGTGGTCAGATGGCTCAAATACAGACGCGCCACATCATCCATACCATGACGGGTTGCCACAGAATTCAGCACATACGATGCCAGCATGGTATCAAAATACCAGCCTGCCAAATGAATACCATGGTTTTCCAGTACATGCGCATCATATTTCAGATGATGACCAATTTTCTGTACACTGTCATCTTCCAGAATCGGCTTGATCTGTGCCAAGATGACTTCACGATTGAGCTGTTCCGGTGCGCCTTCATAATCATGGGCCAAAGGAACATAGTAGGCATCGTTGGCATCAAAGGCGACCGAGAAGCCGACAATCTGCGCGATACGATAATCCAGACTGGTGGTTTCAGTATCAAAGGCAAAACGTTTTTCGCTACTTAAGCGCGCAAACAGCTTGTCCCAGTCCTGCTGGTTTAACACACTATGATAGGTTGCTTGACCTAGCTGATCATCGCCACTGGTCACAGAAGCATGATCTTCTGTGGTGTCTGGCAGAGTTGCTGGTTTGGCGGTAATGGATCTTGCCGCCTGTTTATAATTTGAATGATTCGGGTTGTTTGGGTGATCTAAGGATTGTAGCTGATTACGAAATTCCAGCTCGGTGTACAAATGACGTAAGGTCTCGACATTCGGCTCACCCAGTTTTAAATCGTCATAACCAAAGTTAAGATCCAGATCGATCACAATACTGGCCAGTTGATGGTCCAGTGCAATGCCATCCACATGCTCTTTAATATTTTGACCAACTTTGCCTTTGATCTTGTCGACATTTTCTAAAATGCCGCCAATCGAACCATATTCGGTTAGCAGTTTTGCCGCGGTTTTGGCACCGACACCCGGCACGCCCATGATGCCATCAGAAGCATCGCCCATCAGGGTCAGGTAATCAATAATCTGATTTGGCCATACGCCAAACTTTTCAAACACGCCATCGACATCCAGCGGCTTTTCTTTAAAGCTGTCTTCCAGGGTCACTTTGTCTGTGACCAATTGCGCCATATCTTTATCACCAGTCGAAATCAGCACCTGATGTCCCAAGGCTTCGGCACGTTTGGCCAATGTTCCGATAATGTCATCGGCTTCGGCACCCGGCAAGGTATGCAGGGGAATACCCAGTGCACGAATCAAGGCATGCAAATAAGGAATCTGTTCGGATAATTCCGTCGGCATGCTCGGGCGGTCACCTTTATAAATCGGTGAAAGCTCATGCCGGAACGTCGGTTCTGGCGTATCGAAAATCACCGCCATATGGGTCGGTTGGATCCGGCGCATCAGTTTTTGAATAGCAGAAATCGCACCACGAATTGCATTGGTATGTAAACCGGTTGACGTGGTTAATGGTGGCAGTGCGTGAAAGGCACGAAATAAAAAGTAAGAGCCATCGACCAAGACAAATGGTGGCATGTAATCAATTCCTTATTCAAAATACAGCGCTATTGTACGTGATTTTTACTACGCTCGCTGAGGCGAGTCTGAGTTTACAGCTTAGCGAATATCGGCTGAAGATGAAATAAGCAGCACAAGCTGTTGTATGATGGAATGATTCAGGAAAGAGAAATATAAGAATGGCTGCAGGACGCAATGAGTTACGCATGATCTGGCTGATTACTCTGCTAATTGTTGGGATCAGTGCTTGGTATCTGGATTATCAGATTGTGACTTATCTGTGTGGTGTGGGTTTTCTCTTCAGTGTGATGCAATATGTCAGCGCAGTAGAAGCCCCGCTACAGCAACTGGCTGCACAGCAGCAGAGGTCTCTGGAACGCAATTCGAAAGTTCCTTTATATGTCTCTTCAATTATTGCCATTGTCGGTGGGCTGGCCGAGCTTGACTGGTTGATGGGCATCGGGATTACCGCCTGGGTGTTCTTTTTACTCCGATGGCTGCAACGTCTGGAAGGGCGCTTGATACAGTTACAGTCGCAATCTTATTCTGCCGATCCACCACCCTCGACACCACCGAACTGGTCTGATGCTGCACCTGTGACTGCTCAACCGGCTCTAAATTCTCAGTCCACGCCTAATCTCATCGATCAAGTGCAGCGCTGGATCTTTCAGGGCAATCCGGTCTTAAAAGTCGCCATTAGTATTTTAGTGATCGGGATTATTTTGTTGCTGCGTTTTGCCACCGAGCACTGGCAGCTGAGTCTGGCTGCTAAATTAGGTCTGGTTGCGCTGGCCAGTTTGTTTGTAACAGGACTGGGCTATCGGCTGATTCCTAAAAACCGCAGTTTTGCTCTGGCGCTGGAAGGATTAGGTTTAGGGAGTTTGTTTCTGACATTATTCTTTGCCTATTACAATATGGTGATTCCAACACTACCGCTGGCAGCATGTGTATTTATCATCATTTTGGCAATGACGCTGTATTTAAGTCTGAAACAGGAAAGTATCGAACTGGCCTTGATGGCTTTGCTGATTGCTTATCTGGCGCCGTTTACCTTGCCAATCCGAGATGCTTCCGCTGTTGAGCTGATCAGTTATTACTTGCTGATTAATGTCGGGGTGGCAGTGCTGAGCAGCTTCCGCCCCTGGAAAATTCTCAATCAGATTGCCTTTTTAATTACGGCGATTGTCGGTGGAATGTATAGCCTGATTCATGGTGATACTCATGAGCGTTATGCCATGACTGCGCTGATTCTGGCGCATAGTGCGCTGTTTATCTGGCTGGGTTTTCGTTTTAGCCAGTTGCTGGCACGACAGGATTTGTCCCGTTTTCAGCTAAAACCGGTACTCGACTTGGCCTTGATTTTTGCCGCACCGATTACTGCTTATATTTTTCTGTATCTGATTCACTTTAATCAGCCCGATCAAAAACTCTGGCAAGCCGGTCTAAGTCTGTTGTTCGCAGGGGTCTTTGCCACTTGTTGGACTTTATTGCGCCAAAAACAAACGATTCAGCTTATTTCACAAAGTTATCTGAGTCTGATGCTGATTTTTCTGGCACTGGTGCCACCGATCTTATTGACCGAACAATGGAGTGTGGTTGGTTGGGCTGTGGAAGGGGTACTAATTTATCTGTGGGCCTTGGAAAAAAATGTCCGGGTAGCACACTATCTGAGCATGGGCTTATTGTTGATGGCCGGATTTAGCAGCCTGTATTATCTGGTCGAAATCAATCCCACACCGCGGATGATTTTCTGGATTTTGAGTCTGTGTTATGTGGCAGTGGTGGCGATCAGTCAGCTCAAAGAAAAATACCAGCAGCAACTGGATAGTCTGAGTATCAGTTTTTTAAGTAGTTTAAGTGTTGCAGCCAGTTTAATGCTCTTTACCTTGCTGGAAGATGAATTTTCGAGTCAGCATGCCTATGTGCTGAGTTTATTCATCATCACACTGGGCTATGTGCTGTTGAATGAAATGATTCTGCGCAAAAATCAGCAATGGTCCTGGTTGCTACCGAAGTGGAGTGGTATCTCACCCTTGCTGGTCATTGCAGTGATTTTGACACTGGATCGCAGTCAAAATGCGGTGATTGTCTGGGATAGCGGTCTGGAGCGCGGGGTTTTTGCCCTTTCAGCTATATTACTGGCCATGCTGTGGCTCAGACCGCTGGCTGGTTTGCAGCTATCCAAAGAATGGATGAGTTTGGGCGTTTTTAGCAGTTTGGCTTTGGCCAGTCTGTGTCTGATCCCGAGCATGCCTTATTTCAGTATGGTGATCTTACCTTTATTGTTTTGCCTGTGGTGCTATCGACAGGACCTGCAATCAGGCTGGCAGCAGCTTTGGCAAACCAAGTGTTGTTTATTGCTGATGGCCACTTGGCTGGTATGTTCACAGTTATTTAGTCAGCAAGCATTCCAGTATTACTGGTTGCCGATTCTGAATCCTTTTGACCTGATCAGTATCGCCATGTTTGCCAGTTTTATCTGGATGCTGTTGCAACAGATTAAGGTTGGCCGTGATAAAGGCATGATGGCAGTCTTGATGGTGTTGAGCCTGTTATGGCTTTCCAGTTATATGGTTTTAAGAGCTTTACATGTGTATTTACACACGCCGTTTAATGATCTGGAGCTATGGAGTAATGCGACGGTGCAACTCAGCTTGACTGTACTTTGGGTATTGCTGGCCTGGATCACCATGTGGACGGCGACCTTAAAAAACCTGAAGCCGATGTGGATTTTAGGCGGTAGTATTCTGGTGGTTGTGACCTTAAAATTGGTGCTCTTTGATCTGTCGCATATTGGCACCCTGACGCGAGTCATTTCCTTCTTGCTGGCAGGTGGGGTGATGCTGCTGATTGCCTATATTGCGCCGATGCCAGAGAAAACTGATTGAATCCTCTCCCTAAGCCTCTCCTTTAAAAAGGAGAGGGAATCGAAGGGTTATTTTAGATCAGGCTCTCTTTTGAGGGCCTTGTCATTGGCGTATTGGTCAATATCAACATTCTCTAAGGGGCGAGATAATGGATGGTCGACAAAGCCCATTTTCGGCACTGGAATTTCAATCTGGTTATCGACAAAGCCATTACGAATCCGTTCCTGCATTTCATCACGTACTTTCAGATAATTTTCCTGCTGGCACCAGATCGCAAACAGCAACTCGATGGATGATTCACGAAAGGCGGTAACGGTAACTGCAGGTTTCGGGTCAGCTAGCACCAGTGGATATTTATTGGCGACATCCAGCAGCACTTCTCGTACTTTAATAATATCTTCGTGGAAATTGATCGCCAGCGTAATCGGAATACGCCGTATCGGAAATTTTGACAGGTTCTGTACCGGCGCCCGAATCAGCTGTTCATTCGGCAAACGTACATAGATATTATCCTGCGTGAGGAGTTTGACTGAAAGCAGGTCAATCGAAATCACTTCACCTTCAATGGTATGCCCACGAATCAAGGTGATTTGAATAGTATCACCGACTTCGAAAGAACCCTCACCAATCAGGAACAGACCGCTGATCAGGTTGGATGCCGAGGTTTGTGACGCAAAACCCAAGGCTACGGTGAGAATCCCGGCGGCGCCAAGGAAGACACTCAGTTTAAAACCGGCTTCTTTCAGGCTGGCCATTACAAACAGCAGAAAAATAAAATAGAAAATCCCGCGGCGCCAGACCAGCTTCTGATGGGCATTAAAACGTACCCCAATGGTTCGAATAAAGGTATTTGAAATAAAGCGCGCAATCAGGAAACCAATAAAACATAACACCACCGCGACCAAAATTTCGGTTAAACGGTCGGTATTGATATTGGTAAATACTCCCTTCAGGCTGTTGGTGACTTCGGTCGGAATATTTGAACTTGGCATCAGACGCCCTTAGAAAAATGAATCAAACATATTAAATAAAGCGCCCGCCGGATCACGCGGTGGATGCAGATAGGCGACTTCACCGGCATTTGGCGGGGTACGGTTCTCCACCCGAATACGCGGTGGGCGGTCCGAACCTTCATGCAAGACCCGGATTTGCGAGGTCCATAAGCGCCCGGTACTTTCACTGTAAAATAACGGCAGGGCAGGCACCGGGACATTCATCCGGTCAAAGCGCAATTGCTGGTTACTGGTATTGTGAAATTCAATCGGTGTAACCGCACGAAAAGCGCGTGGATGCAATTGTTTCAGTTCAGTTCTGCCATCGACTGCAGTGGCATAGCAGATTTCACCTGAGCGATGATTCGGCCCAAACCAGGTGTCTTTTGGCAAGATCACCGGGAGATCAAAAATTGGTTCGCGCTGCCCCTCGACAAAACCGGCAATCCATAAGGGCGTGCTGATATAAAGCGTACCACGTTGTCCGGCAGGAATATAAATCGGATCAACCGGCTTGATCACCACCGAACGGTTTGCCAAACGTGGCATCAACTGTAATTTATTTTGGGTGGATTTGAACATATAACGTTCAATGTGCACCGGCGCTGGAAAGGCAAAGTTCGGATCATCAATCTGATGCCATTGCTGCTCATAATCATATTGCACCACAGGACGATAGTATTCCAGTCGCCATTCCTGAATGCCTCGAGTCAGACGAAACAGCAAGGAACCAAACTGCCAGGCTTTGGATTGATTTATTTCAAAAATCTGTTCTCCCCACCAGCGCATTTTCGCTGTATTCGGGATTAATTCATCTTTATCTTGCGGCAATGTTGGCACCCTTTCTTGCTAAATCTTTGAAAACATACTTCACGCTGTCATATGCTTAGAGTACACTCAATTTAAATTTTTTCATCATTATTATAATCCGCGATGCAAGTACTTAAACAATTACAAATCCCATATAGCTTCGCCAAGCGCCATGGTGTGCTGTTGCGTTATGAGGGAGATCAGGCCTTTATTCTGCGTCGTGACAATACCTCGATGCTTGCATTGCAGGAAGCGCGCCGTCTGCTCGGTTATCCGGCTCATTTTCAGCTGTGCAGCGAACAGGAATTTAACCAGTTACTCAGCTCCAGTTTTGCCGGAGATAGCGGCGAATCACAACAGGTGGCTGCGGGTCTGGAAGATCATCCGGATTTACTCAGTCTGGCCGATTCCGTACCTGAAGCTGAAGATCTGATGGATCAGGAAGATGATGCGCCGATTGTACGACTGATCAATGCATTATTGTCTGAAGCGATTCGGGTCGGGGCTTCCGATATTCATATTGAATCTTTTGAGAAAAAACTGTCGGTACGTTTACGGGTCGATGGCCAGCTCCGTGAAATTGTCCAGCCACGCCGTGAACTTGCGCCGCTTTTGGTCTCGCGGATTAAAGTCATGGCCAAACTGGATATTGCGGAAAAGCGCATTCCACAAGATGGTCGTATTTCCTTGCGTCTGGCCGGACGTGAAGTCGATGTCCGTGTATCTACTTTGCCATCCTCTCATGGTGAGCGTGTGGTGATGCGTCTGCTGGACAAGCAGGCCGGTCGTTTAAATATGACCCATTTGGGCTTGATGAATAATGACTATGATCGACTGAAAACTCTGGTGCATCGTCCACACGGCATTATTTTAGTCACTGGCCCCACCGGTTCGGGTAAAACCACCACCTTATATGCCGCACTTTCTGACCTGAATGATGGTTCCAAAAACATCCTCACCGCTGAAGATCCGATTGAATATCAACTGGAAGGTATTGGTCAGACCCAGGTGAATACCAAAGTGGATATGACCTTTGCACGTGCCTTAAAAGCCATGCTGCGCCAAGATCCTGATGTGGTGATGGTGGGTGAAATTCGTGATCTGGAGACCGCAGAAATTGCGGTGCAGGCCTCCTTGACCGGGCATCTGGTGTTGTCGACCCTGCATACCAATACCGCGATTGGTGCTGTCACGCGTTTGAAGGATATGGGCATTGAGCCGTTCCTGCTTTCAAGTTCCCTGATTGGGGTAATTGCCCAGCGTCTGGTCAGAACGTTATGTCCGCATTGCGCGACCTGGCATGAAGCAGATGCTTTTGAAAAGAAACTGTTTGAAAATATTGAACATCCACAGGATTTAAGACTGCCGCAACCACAGGGTTGTGAACGCTGTGGCAATACTGGTTTTAGCGGGCGTACTGCGATTTATGAAATTGTGCCCGTCGATGATCATATGCGCCGTCTGGTTCATGGCAATGCGGCCGAATACGAAATAGAAAGTTATGCACGGCAGCAATCCGGTTCGATTCGGGATGATGGTCTGCGCAAGGTATTGGCAGGGAAAACTACCATTGAAGAAGTGTTACGGGTCACCAATGAAGCAGCAGAATAATTTTCTAATCTGCTGCTTTTAATGACTTGTCCTCAGGATATCTGGATATTTACCAGAGGCTGACGATTTTTTTCATCAGTTGGGCCCGAAAAGGTGCAGTCGGATTACCCGGATTCCGCTGAGTTTCATTTTCATAGAAGGTCTGCCAGGCCTGCGCCATTTCTAAAGTAACCCCATCCTGTTTCATTTTTTCAACATCGGCTGTGGTGACACGCTGGAAACGGACTTCGGCATCTTTGGGGCCAGCACCCCAACCAATGATACCTTTACCAAATTCAGGCAGAATCATATTGTTGGGTGTTGCAGGAATGGGCAGACGTTCAATCTCGGCATTAACTACAGATTTTACTTGGGGGTGAACTTTTTCTGAAATTTGCAGCTCTGCAAAAGAGGCTGTAGTAGTGATAAGCAGGAGAGAACTCAGAAGAACAGGTTTTAACATCAATATAAATCAGATAATTGTAAATAAGAATCATTATATATAAGTCCTTGAGTTTTTGCTGCTGTTTTCAAATGGGGGAAAGAAAAGTAGCTTTTGAGGAAAGATGAAGCGGGTAAATTTTGAAATTTATAATGAAGATTTAGCTATCCTGAAGCTATTTTTTCAGGATAGCTGTTAAACAAAAAAGTTTAGGTAATGACGTTTAAGTTCACATCAATATTATTGCGGGTCGCATTTGAGTATGGACAGACGATATGTGCAGCATCGACCAGTTTTTTTGCTTCTTCCTGATCCATGCCTTCAAGATGAATATTTAAGGTCACTTCAATACCAAACCCGGTAGGAATCGGACCAATACCGACATCACCTTCAATAAAAGCATCCTTACTGATATTAAGCTTATCGCGATTGGCGACAAATTTCATTGCACCCAAGAAACAGGCGGAATAACCTGCGGCAAAGAGCTGTTCAGGATTGGTTCCACCGCCTGGTCCCCCCATTTCTTTGGGTACGGCCAATTGAACGTCCAGAATCTGATCGTCAGAAATGGCGCGGCCATCACGGCCCCCTGTGGCTTTGGCATGTGCGGTGTAGACGGCTTTTTCTAATGACATGAGTTGAATCCCTGTTTATTTTTCATGAAGCTTCTATGCTCAGTGATTTCACCTGAAGAATAAGCAGGGATTTTGTTATTTTATGCAAGCAAATGACACGATTCAGGAAAGTTGCAGAAGTCTACGGTGTTGCATTAAAGGCATGGATTCACGGATTTTTTGCTGTTCACTTAAATCAAAGTCCACCGTAATCAAATGGGAGCCATCAGCATGGATCATATTCAACAGTTGGCCGCGGCTATTGGTGGCAGCTGCATGCCCCCAAGTCTGACGTTTTTCACCATGCCAGCCTTGTTGAGCAGCGCCAAGTACCGAACACTGGCTATCCATGGCACGGGTTTGCAGCAATAACTGCCAGTGCATTTCACCGGTGGTATAGGTAAATGCAGAAGGCGCAGTCAGCAGGTTTGCACCCTTAACACGTAAGCTTAAAGCCAGTTCTGGAAAGCGCAGGTCATAACAGACCATCAAGCCGATATTGCCAAAAGGAGTCTTGGCAACGACCACCTCTGTACCAGGCTCAAAGAATTTGGACTCCTGATAACCACCAACGGCATCGCCGACTTGCACATCAAACAAATGAATTTTGTCATAACGCGCTTCGGTTCGTTCAGGACTGATACACAGACTGACAGTACGCACCCGGCCATCTTGAATGATTGAACCATCCGGACGATAAGGGCAGGGCAAAGTCCCGGCCACAATCCAGGTTTGATATTGATGGGCAAGTTGTTCCAGACGTTGTTGAATGACTTCAAATTGTGCAGCAGTTTCGCGTTGTTTGCCTGCTGCGAAACAGACGAAATTTTCCGGGAAAACAATTAACTCAGCACCATTGGCCTTACTTTGTTGAATTAAAGACTCAATCTCCACAAAATTGGCGTCAATTTCATTTTGAGAATTCATTTGTGCAACAGAAAGTAAAGTCATGCGGTCCTCTTATATAGTCGTTATACCTTTTGCTCGGAGATTTTATCTAAATTGTCTTGCTCTTTCTGTAACTGTTTGACTAAAGGTTCAAACATATTCTGGTTGCTTTGATTTAGCTTCATCAAGGTTTTATGCGCATCCAGAACGGTATTTAGCATATTTTGATGCGTGACATGTTCTTCCATCAGCGCACGGGTGCAGACATTCGGATCGCCACAATAATTCAGAATCACAAACACCTGGCTCAGTCCCATACTGTTGGCCAAAGTAGTAATGTCGGAATTAGTGGAAAGCATAACAGCTTGGATATTATGTACTTGCTTGAGTTTCAGTCCTAACTTGGCCAAAACACCCAGTACGGTACTGTCAATAAAACTGGTTTCGGTGAGATCAACGATAGCGCCAACTACGTTGTCCTGCTGTTCAATTTTGTTCAGTAATTTGTCTAGACTAATACAAGATTGGGCACGCACTTCGCCGATAAGCTTAAAAATATGCGTTCCATTCAGACTTGCATATTCAACATGACCTGTTGACATATAAATGCCATTTGCAGAGAAGGATATTAAATTATCCCATAGGGTGTATTGATACTCAAGTAGCTGAAAGTGGTAATCAAATTAAGTGCTTATAAAGTCTGTAAATATACTGCTAATTTACGCGGATAAAGCTTAAAAAGGCGATATCGTCGGCCACATGTTCTGGAGCCTGAAATGACTCATTCTGCAAGTGATGTAATAATTGCGAAAATTGCTCATTTAATCCACCATCAAAGGGTTCCAGTGCACCATCTGAACAGATGATAAAACGGGCATTAGGGCTTAATACCCATTCGTTTTCTTCAACCTCAAGCTCTTCGGTCAGGCCTAAAGGGAAGCTGCTGGTAGAGAAAATCTTAGGTTCTTGATTGGGTTCAAATATAATCGGTGGGGGATAATGTCCGGCACTGGACCATTTTAATACATGGGTTTCCAGATTTAAAATCCCGGCAATCATGGTGATGTGCTTTTCAATATTTTCCTGCATTAGCATGCCGTTAAGCTTTTTAATCAGCTCGCGCGGCGTTTTGGAGCGACCGTGAAAAGCAGCCATCCAGGACGTGAGTAAACTACTGGTGACGCCATGTCCAGATACATCGGCCAAATAGAAAATCACTTCTTTGTCGCTAATTTTCCAGTAATCATACCAATCTCCTGAAAGATAGGCTGAAGGCTGAAAATAAGTTTCGACCTCATAATTGGTCAGTTTAATCGGGTTGGGTAACAATCTTTTTTGTAGTTCTGCCGCAGAAGGCAGATCACGGCTATCCTGGTTACGTTTATATTGCGCATCAATTTTTTGCAGCGCCAGGTCAGGATTTTCAGGAAGTTTATTCCAGATCCAGCCTGCCAGCGCCCCTTGCTCCCAAGCCTGAGCCAACGCTGTGCCTTCATGCTCTAAGGCCAGCACAATGGTAGGCAGATTCCACTTATATTTCAGATAGTCATGTACATCTGCAATTGCGATAATCGTAGAATCATACAGCTCATGATCATCCAGATAGATCATCTGAATATGCGGAAGCGTATCAAGTACCTGATCTAAATAGGGAATATCACGAGTCGGTTGAATGAAATACATAAAAAAGTGATTCGATCTCAGGGTTGGTTATAAGATGTACTATAACAAGCAAGGTATTGCTAGCGAACAGATTTCACTAGCAATCATACATCAAGCATGAACTTAAAGATCTTCTTCTGAAGATTCAATATTGTTCTCATCAAAAGGTATATCTTCAGAACTATCTTCTTCGAAGTCATCTTCTAGGAATAGGGTATCTTGTTCTGTACCTTTCTTTTCAGCAATCGCGTAATTGGTGCGTTGCAAATAAATATCCCGAATCTGGGCATAACGATCACCGGTCAGCACCCCTTCAACATCCAGTATTTCCGAGCGGTTATCAATGGCACGCCAGAACTGGTCGGTCCAGTAAAGCCCATCCTCATCTTCGAGAAGATATTTTTGTGGGCGGGTTTGACTATCTACAGCAGTACCAATTACCCCACGCACTGAACTTGGGCCTAAAAATGGCAACATAATATAAGGACCAGACGCAACACCATAATAACCCAAAGTAGTTCCAAATCTCTCGTCTTCATGACTTAAACCAAGGCGACGTGCCGGATCAGCCAAACCTAAGGTCGTTAAAGTATTAATGGTAAAACGTCCCAAGGATTTCGCTGCGCGGGTCGGACGGCCCTGAATCAGCTGATTGACTACATTCCAGGGTTCGCCCAGGTTATTACGGAAATTGGTGTAGCTACCGCGGACATCCTGTGGAACTTTCTCAACATACTGAACAGCTATAGGACGTACCACAGTACGGTCAATCGCATCATTAAACTGATAAATCTTTCTATTTAACGGTTGGAAAGGATCTTTGACTTCTTCAGCCTGTGCTGCACTGGCATCGACTTTTAGCTGTGTCTGTAATTGTTGTGCCTTGGCCGATATTTTGGTTCTGAGTGGCGTTTTCAAAGATTCATTTTCCACATCCGTGTTGACCTCTGCGAAAACATGTACGCTTGATACTAGAGAAAATAAGCATATAGATAAGTAAATAGAACGATGCATAAGGAAACCCGAGGCCTTGTCTGAGTAAGGAGCACTACTTATTAGTATAAAAATAATAAACGTTATATTCACGAATAGACATCATTTAAGCAAATTTGTATAAAAAATGAATGAAAATACACAAAAAGAGTAAAAAATGTACATGCAAAATAATTTTCTTGAAAAAGGTGTTGCAAGCGCCCTGAAATCCTGTAGAATGCACATCCATCGGCAGTGATGAAGATTAAAACTTCTGATAAAACAGTAACTTAGCACGAAGTGTTAAGATTAGGTTTTGTTGGTTAAGTTTAAATTAATTTGAATTACGGATTGACACTTTAGAAATTCAGTGTAATATAGCCGACCTAGCTTGCTGGTGACGAATCAGCAAGAAGATCATTAAGAGATTATGAAGAACAACTTGTGTGGATTTTTACTGGTTGATTGATCGAAATTATTTTCATTGATTGATGGTAGAAATGACTCGAAGTTTATTTGAGAAATATTTGTCAGAAAATTGATGAGCCAAGATTGGTGTCCTTTAGSCACTACTGATTTTAAACTGAAGAGTTTGATCATGGCTCAGATTGAACGCTGGCGGCAGGCTTAACACATGCAAGTCGAGCGGGGGAAGTTGCTTCGGTAACTGACCTAGCGGCGGACGGGTGAGTAATGCTTAGGAATCTGCCTATTAGTGGGGGACAACATCTCGAAAGGGATGCTAATACCGCATACGTCCTACGGGAGAAAGCAGGGGATCTTCGGACCTTGCGCTAATAGATGAGCCTAAGTCGGATTAGCTAGTTGGTGGGGTAAAGGCCTACCAAGGCGACGATCTGTAGCGGGTCTGAGAGGATGATCCGCCACACTGGGACTGAGACACGGCCCAGACTCCTACGGGAGGCAGCAGTGGGGAATATTGGACAATGGGGGGAACCCTGATCCAGCCATGCCGCGTGTGTGAAGAAGGCCTTTTGGTTGTAAAGCACTTTAAGCGAGGAGGAGGCTACTTAGATTAATACTCTAGGATAGTGGACGTTACTCGCAGAATAAGCACCGGCTAACTCTGTGCCAGCAGCCGCGGTAATACAGAGGGTGCAAGCGTTAATCGGATTTACTGGGCGTAAAGCGCGCGTAGGTGGCCAATTAAGTCAAATGTGAAATCCCCGAGCTTAACTTGGGAATTGCATTCGATACTGGTTGGCTAGAGTATGGGAGAGGATGGTAGAATTCCAGGTGTAGCGGTGAAATGCGTAGAGATCTGGAGGAATACCGATGGCGAAGGCAGCCATCTGGCCTAATACTGACACTGAGGTGCGAAAGCATGGGGAGCAAACAGGATTAGATACCCTGGTAGTCCATGCCGTAAACGATGTCTACTAGCCGTTGGGGCCTTTGAGGCTTTAGTGGCGCAGCTAACGCGATAAGTAGACCGCCTGGGGAGTACGGTCGCAAGACTAAAACTCAAATGAATTGACGGGGGCCCGCACAAGCGGTGGAGCATGTGGTTTAATTCGATGCAACGCGAAGAACCTTACCTGGTCTTGACATAGTAAGAACTTTCCAGAGATGGATTGGTGCCTTCGGGAACTTACATACAGGTGCTGCATGGCTGTCGTCAGCTCGTGTCGTGAGATGTTGGGTTAAGTCCCGCAACGAGCGCAACCCTTTTCCTTATTTGCCAGCGGGTTAAGCCGGGAACTTTAAGGATACTGCCAGTGACAAACTGGAGGAAGGCGGGGACGACGTCAAGTCATCATGGCCCTTACGACCAGGGCTACACACGTGCTACAATGGTCGGTACAAAGGGTTGCTACCTAGCGATAGGATGCTAATCTCAAAAAGCCGATCGTAGTCCGGATTGGAGTCTGCAACTCGACTCCATGAAGTCGGAATCGCTAGTAATCGCGGATCAGAATGCCGCGGTGAATACGTTCCCGGGCCTTGTACACACCGCCCGTCACACCATGGGAGTTTGTTGCACCAGAAGTAGGTAGTCTAACCGCAAGGAGGACGCTTACCACGGTGTGGCAGATGACTGGGGTGAAGTCGTAACAAGGTAGCCGTAGGGGAACCTGCGGCTGGATCACCTCCTTAACGAAAGATTGACGATTGGTAAGAATCCACAACAAGTTGTTCTTCATACGATGTATCTGAGGGTCTGTAGCTCAGTTGGTTAGAGCACACGCTTGATAAGCGTGGGGTCACAAGTTCAAGTCTTGTCAGACCCACCAAATCTGACTAACGCAGCATGAGAGTGCTGAAGCAAACAGAACGAATCAGAATACATTGACTTATTGATAAGCTGGGGACTTAGCTTAGTTGGTAGAGCGCCTGCTTTGCACGCAGGAGGTCAGGAGTTCGACTCTCCTAGTCTCCACCATCATTTAAGATAAGTTGTTAGATTATAGAATTTAGTAAGTTTAAGCTTATTAAGTTCTGTGATTTATCACAGCGTCTAGACCTGACGAAGGCTAGATCAATCATTAACAGAATATATTTGAGTTGAAATAAATTGTTTAAGGCTCAGAACTAAATTGACATTAAAATGTGACACGCAAGTGACATGTTTGAATGAAGATGCAGAACTGAGAAACTAGCGATTAACTGAATCAAGCGTTTTGGTATATGAATCTAATTGAAGCTGTACAGTGCTTAAATGCACAAACGCCAACTGTATGATTGACTGAGTGATTGGTTAATCTGTTGCTCATCCTACTTGTAAGGATGAACGACTGTTTGGGGTTGTATAGTCAAGTAATTAAGTGCATGTGGTGGATGCCTTGGCAGTCAGAGGCGATGAAAGACGTGATAGCCTGCGAAAAGCTCCGGGGAGGCGGCAAATATCCTGTGATCCGGAGATGTCTGAATGGGGAAACCCACTTACCATAAGGTAGGTATTGCATGATGAATACATAGTCATGCAAGGCGAACGAGGGGAAGTGAAACATCTCAGTACCCTTAGGAAAAGAAATCAATTGAGATTCCCTCAGTAGCGGCGAGCGAAAGGGGAAGAGCCCATTAAGTCATATAAGTTCTAGTGGAACGCTCTGGGAAGTGCGACCGTAGACGGTGATAGTCCTGTACACGAAAGGGCTTATATGATGATGTCGAGTAGGGCGAGGCACGTGAAACCTTGTCTGAATATGGGGGGACCATCCTCCAAGGCTAAATACTCCTGACTGACCGATAGTGAACCAGTACCGTGAGGGAAAGGCGAAAAGAACCCCTGTGAGGGGAGTGAAATAGATCCTGAAACCGCATGCATACAAGCAGTGGGAGCCGACTTGTTCGGTGACTGCGTACCTTTTGTATAATGGGTCAGCGACTTATATTCAGTAGCAAGGTTAACCGAATAGGGGAGCCGTAGGGAAACCGAGTCTTAATAGGGCGCATTAGTTGCTGGGTATAGACCCGAAACCAGGTGATCTATCCATGAGCAGGTTGAAGGTTGGGTAACACTAACTGGAGGACCGAACCCACTGTCGTTGAAAAGCCAGGGGATGACTTGTGGATAGGGGTGAAAGGCTAATCAAACTTGGTGATAGCTGGTTCTCCCCGAAAGCTATTTAGGTAGCGCCTCGGACGAATACCATTGGGGGTAGAGCACTGTTTCGGCTAGGGGGTCATCCCGACTTACCAAACCGATGCAAACTCCGAATACCAATGAGTACTATCCGGGAGACAGACTGCGGGTGCTAACGTCCGTAGTCAAGAGGAAAACAATCCAGACCGCCAGCTAAGGCCCCAAAATTATAGTTAAGTGGGAAACGATGTGGGAAGGCATAGACAGCTAGGAGGTTGGCTTAGAAGCAGCCACCCTTTAAAGAAAGCGTAATAGCTCACTAGTCGAGTCGGCCTGCGCGGAAGATGTAACGGGGCTAAAACTATATGCCGAAGCTGCGGATGCATAATTTATTATGCGTGGTAGGGGAGCGTTCTGTAAGCCGATGAAGGTGGATTGAGAAGTCTGCTGGAGGTATCAGAAGTGCGAATGCTGACGTGAGTAACGACAATGCGAGTGAAAAACTCGCACGCTGAAAGACCAAGGGTTCCAGTCCAACGTTAATCGGGGCTGGGTGAGTCGACCCCTAAGGCGAGGCCGAGAGGCGTAGTCGATGGGAAATTGGTTAATATTCCAATACTTCTGTGTAATGCGATGAGAGGACGGAGAAGGTTAAGTCAGCCTGGCGTTGGTTGTCCAGGTGGAAGGTTGTAGGCATGCATCTTAGGCAAATCCGGGGTGCTCTATGCTGAGAACTGATAGCAAGCTGTACTTGTACAGTGAAGTGGCTGATACCATGCTTCCAGGAAAAGTCTCTAAGCTTCAGTTACACAGGAATCGTACCCGAAACCGACACAGGTGGTCAGGTCGAGTAGACCAAAGCGCTTGAGAGAACTCTGCTGAAGGAACTAGGCAAAATGGTACCGTAACTTCGGGAGAAGGTACGCTGCTTTTGGTGATGGAACTTGCTTCCTGAGCTGAGAGCAGCCACAGAAACCAGGCCCCTGCAACTGTTTATTAAAAACATAGCACTCTGCAAACACGAAAGTGGACGTATAGGGTGTGATGCCTGCCCGGTGCTGGAAGGTTAATTGATGGGGTTAGCGTAAGCGAAGCTCTTGATCGAAGCCCCAGTAAACGGCGGCCGTAACTATAACGGTCCTAAGGTAGCGAAATTCCTTGTCGGGTAAGTTCCGACCTGCACGAATGGCATAATGATGGGGGCGCTGTCTCCAGCAGAGACTCAGTGAAATCGAATTCGCCGTGAAGATGCGGTGTACCCGCGGCTAGACGGAAAGACCCCGTGAACCTTTACTGCAGCTTGACATTGAACTTTGATCTTACTTGTGTAGGATAGGTGGGAGGCTTTGAAACCGAGACGCTAGTTTCGGTGGAGCCAATCTTGAAATACCACCCTGGTAATATTGAGGTTCTAACTCTGCTCCATGATCTGGAGCGAGGACCATGTCTGGTGGGTAGTTTGACTGGGGCGGTCTCCTCCTAAAGAGTAACGGAGGAGTACGAAGGTGCGCTCAGCGTGGTCGGAAATCACGCGTAGAGTATAAAGGCAAAAGCGCGCTTAACTGCGAGACCCACAAGTCGAGCAGGTACGAAAGTAGGTCTTAGTGATCCGGTGGTTCTGTATGGAAGGGCCATCGCTCAACGGATAAAAGGTACTCTGGGGATAACAGGCTGATACCGCCCAAGAGTTCATATCGACGGCGGTGTTTGGCACCTCGATGTCGGCTCATCTCATCCTGGGGCTGAAGCAGGTCCCAAGGGTATGGCTGTTCGCCATTTAAAGAGGTACGCGAGCTGGGTTTAGAACGTCGTGAGACAGTTCGGTCCCTATCTACCGTGGGCGTTGGAAATTTGAGAGGATCTGCTCCTAGTACGAGAGGACCAGAGTGGACGAACCTCTGGTGTACCGGTTGTGACGCCAGTCGCATCGCCGGGTAGCTATGTTCGGAAGGGATAACCGCTGAAAGCATCTAAGCGGGAAGCCTACCTCAAGATAAGATTTCCCTAGGACTTTATGTCCTCTAAAGAGCCGTTGAAGACTACGACGTTGATAGGTTGGATGTGGAAGCATAGTGATATGTGAAGCTGACCAATACTAATTGCTCGTGAGGCTTGACTATACAACACCCAAACAGTTGTTGTATAAAGCTCGATTGATTCGATATTAAGCAAAATAACTTGATTCAGAAGACCGTTAGTAAGACAATGTTCAACTCAGATATACCTGTTAATGTATTCTATTTGGTACGAAGTAAGGCAAACACTACAAAAAAGTAGTTAAATAAGACCCGAACAAGTCCATAACAGTTGTGCTGGCGACAATAGCAAGAGTGAACCACCTGATCCCTTCCCGAACTCAGAAGTGAAACCTCTTTGCGCTGATGGTAGTGTGGGGTTACCCATGTGAGAGTAAGTCATCGCCAGCTCATTATTCGAAACACCCTCAAGCCAAGGCTTGGGGGTGTTTTTTTGTGCGCGGGATAATATTATAAGTAGATGAAATTGGGGCAGGTATTTAGATGCTAGATCCAAAAGTAAAATCAAAGCCATTCAAATACTATAAAACGAGTCTCTGTTGTTGCTGCAAATATATCTGTTTACTTTTCTATGCTGAATTTCTGTGAAGACTTGTGTATTGTGATATTAATTTAGAGAATAAAAAAGCGTGGAGAGGATGATGGTAGCGCAATTTAAAATAAAAATTTTACTCAGTTGTTGTGCTTTGGCATTGACTGCCTGTCATGCCGATAACTCATCTTCTGGCAGTATTCAAGAGGCTTCCACCTCATCTTCTAAATCTGAAGCTACAGCCTCAAATGTACAAAAATATAAGATCGCACAGGTGGCACAATTTAATGAGCCGTGGGCAATTGCATCACTCAAAGATGGCCGTTTACTGATTACCGAACGTAAAGGAAAATTACAACTTTTTGATCCACGTACCAAGCAGAAAGTCGAAGTTAAAGGTATTCCTCAAGTTGCCTATGGTGGCCAAGGAGGCTTGGGTGAAGTCGCTTTACATCCGGATTTTGCAAACAATCAGTGGGTCTATCTCAGCTATGCTGAACAAGGTCAGGGTGGCTATGGCGCAGTGGTGATCCGTGGCAAACTGGATTTAAACCAGACTGCCCCTCAATTGACTCAAATTGAACGGATCTGGACTCAAGTCCCTAAATTTTCAGGGCAGGGACATTATGCACACCGGATTGTATTTGGACCGGATGGCAAGCTCTGGATCGGTTCAGGGGAACGGCAGCAATTTACTCCAGCACAGGATATGCAGTCCAATGCCGGTAAAATTATTCGTTTAAATGATGACGGTTCAATTCCTGCTGATAATCCTTTTATGAATCAGGGTAAAATTGCCCAGCAGATCTGGAGTCTTGGACACCGCAATCCTTTAGGCATGGCTTTTGATCCACAGGGGCAGTTCTGGGTGATTGAAATGGGTCCCAAAGGTGGGGATGAGCTGAATAAGATCATCAAAGCTAAAAATTATGGCTATCCAGTGGTGTCAAATGGTGATCATTATGATGGCAAGCCCATTCCCGACCATGCTACCCGCCCGGAATTTGAAGCGCCAGCACTGGATTGGACGCCGGTCATTTCTCCTTCAGATCTGTTGTTTTATACAGGAAATGTATTTCCACAATGGAAAAATAAAGCGATCACGACTGGTTTGTCTTCCAAGGCGCTTGTGATTGTGGATACGACACAGAATCCGGTCAAAGAAATCCAGCGTGTGGATATGAAGGAGCGGATTCGTAGCGCGATTCAGGCCAGTGATGGTACGCTTTGGATAATTCAGGATGGCACGCAAGCCAAGTTATTAAAAATGACCGCACCTTAATCCTTTTTTTGAAAGGCTGCATTTGAACATGAAATATCGAGCGAGACAGAATGCTCATGATTTGCTGACGACCTGAGTAAATTTTTTAAGATGATCCTGATATGAAAGAACAAGGCCTCGACATCCTGTGAAGGCCTTTTCATATTCTGGCAAAGGTATAATGTCTGTTATACCGATCAGCATCCTGCTTGGTGAATATTTTTATTTTTCTGATAAGACTGCCTGTCTTGGTATGACTCGAATATAGCCCGAAGTAGTGTAGCCCAATAGGGCATTTAACTGCATCGATTATAGGTCAAAGCTGACAGGTGAATTTCAAAAATAGCAGTGAAAGAATGATTATTATTTTTATTCAATGAATCATTGAATACAACCTGAATATTTCTCTTGATCAGGATAAATTTTTGACTAGCCAGATCCTGAATACTAAGCCTACTCTGTATCAGCAGATTATAAAAAGTCTAGGGGAAATAACTATTCTTGCAAATCATATTTTGATGCATACAGATCACGATCTAAGCTTAAAAACAAAAAAGCCTCAACATCCTGTTGAGGCTTTTCTGGATTTGCTTCTCAGATCTGACTCCTGTCTAATCTGTCAACGTCCTGTTGATTTGCGCTTGTTATTGTTGTCGTATCGCTTTGCAGACGTCCTGTCTGTCTATGTAGTGACTATAGTCCTAACTAAGCGTAGTACATAGCCGCTATATGCAGCGGTCGCTGTAGGCGAAAACCTACGATGCTGTCGGCTAAAGTCTCAAGCACTGACATACTGAATTAATTTATCTACTACTACTTTTAGATTTTTAGTATCAAATTCATTGCCCTGGAACGAATAATCCTTATTTCTTGCGAAGATGTCACGGATTTCAATCACGGCATTGGTATCGATCAGTCCAAGTTGAGTCCCGACCTGACGAATCTGGTCTATTGAACGTGAACCGTTGGTGACACCATAACCAATATAGGCTGCCGGTTTGCCTTGCCATTCCTTGGCAAGGTAATCCAGCGCATTTTTTAGCGCAGGGCTGTAGCCATGATTATATTCAGGTGTGATAAAAATAAAGGCATCGCCGCGCGCAATTTTGTCTGCCCAGTCTTGCTGTTTGGGCTGATCATAGATCCCGGTCAGTGGCGGATGAGCACCGCTAAAGAGTGGAAGAGCCCATTCTTTTAAATCGACAATTTCAATTTCAAGCGTACTAAAACCATAGCTTTTAATTTCCTGTAGTACCCAGTGCGCCACTTTAAGCGCGGTACGCCCCTCACGTACACTGCCGACCACAATATAAATTTTCATACCTATTCCTTTCTGGGTTTCTTATCATCAAATTAAATTAATCAGATTTCAGAGAGGTGACTAGAGATGATTTGTATCCGGAATATAAAAAAGCTCCCGAAGGAGCTTTTTTAAAATCAGGCAATTAGCGGATGCTTTACATCAGTTTAATGCCTTGCTGACCGGCAGGGGTGACTTTAAAGATTTCTACTTCAAAAGTAATATTCTTGCCTGCCAATGGATGGTTAAAGTCCACTTCGGTGATGTCATCATTGACTGAACGTACCACACCATACAAGGTCGCCTTGGCTTTGTCTTCAAACTCGATCATGTGACCCTCGATCGGACGTTCTCCAAACTTCACCGTATCGAACTTCTGGATGTTTTCCGGATTCCACGGACCAAAAGCATCTTCCGGAGGCAGACTTACAGTACGACGGTCACCGGCACGTAAACCAAACAGTGCTTTTTCAAAGCCTGGCAATAAATTACCATCGCCAATCGTGAGGCTGACCGGGGCTTCACGGCTACGGGTATTGTCAATTTCTACGCCATTTTCGATCGCGACAGAAAAATGCAGCTCGACCTTAGAGCCGTCTGCAACCCGGGTTTCTTCATTAGGATGAATAAAATCAGTCATGTTGTGCTTGCGCCCGTTGAATTCGATATTTTTCTAAGAAAAAGGTATCAATTAGCATCAGAATAGTGCCAAGCGTGATGGCACTGTCTGCGATATTGAAAGCAGGGAAGTGGCTGTTCTGGTAATACACATGAATAAAATCGACCACATAGCCGAGACTGACCCGGTCGATTAAATTACCGATTGCACCACCCAAAATCAGGGCAATTGCTAGCGGTAAAACCTTCATGTTTTTTGGCATACGCATCAGCCAAAAAACAAAGATCACAGACACAATCCCTGCCAGTGAAGTAAAGAAATAACGTTGCCAACCACCCGCATCGGACAGAAAACTAAAGGCAGCGCCATAGTTATGCAATAGTGTCCAATTTAAAAAGGGCAGCACAGGGATAGGATCTGCATAGTTCAGATTCGTCACTGCAATCCATTTGGTCCATTGATCCAGAATGATCGCCACAATGGCCAGCCCAATCCACCATAAATTATGTGGATAGAACTGGAATAAGCCCTTTTTAGTCTGGGTATTAGGCATATTTTCTCTCTTCGCCTTGGCCTGTAGGAAGGTTAATAATACAACGGCCACAGAGTCCTGGATGTGAGCTATGTGTATTTACATCCGGAAGCACATGCCAGCAGCGTACACATTTCTCGCCATCTGCCGCAGAGACTTTCACGTTAAGCCCTTCAAGATCTGAGGCTTCACCTTGTGTAGCCTCAAACTCGTTCACGATCACTTGCGAGGTAATCAGAACGAAGCGTAATTCATCATCGAGACGGTCAAGTACGGTTTTCAGTTCTGCAGTTGCCCACAGTTCAACTTTCGCCGACAGGTTCGAGCCGACTGTTTTGGCACCACGTGCAGTTTCAATAAACTTGTTCACGGCCGACTTCACCGCAATCAGGGTTTGCCATTCTGCTTCTGAAATCACGTTGGCTGTAGACGCGACCGGAATGTCATACCATTCAGTGGTGAATACATATTTCTCTGATTGCTCAGGAATCAGTGGCCATGCTTCTTGTGCAGTAAAGCTCAGGATCGGTGCCATCCAGCGCACAAAGGCCTGTACCAAATGATACAACGCAGTTTGTGCAGAATGACGCGCTTTTGAGTCCGCTTTGGTGGTGTATTGACGGTCTTTGATGATGTCGAGGTAGAAACCACCGAGGTCGTTGATACAGAAGTTAGTTAATGCGCTGGTCACGATATGGAAGTTCATATCTTCATAAGCTTGCTGAACGGTTTTCTGAACTTCCGCTGCACGTTGCAGGATGTATTGATCCAGTGCAATCAACTGATCGACTGGTAATGCATCTGTTGAAGGTTTGAAGCCATTCAAGTTCGCTAACAAGAAACGCAAGGTGTTACGGATACGACGATAACCATCGGATGCACGGCTAAAGATTTCTTTACCCGCGGTCATTTCATAACGGTAATCCGCAGAGGCGATCCAGAAACGTAAGCCGTCTGCCCCCATATCTTTAATGATGTCTTGCGGTGTGATTACATTACCGATTGATTTCGACATCTTGCGGCCTTTTTCATCGACCACGAAACCGTGAGTCAGCAAGCCTTTATACGGTGCGCGTTCATTGATGGCAATCGAGGTCAATAACGATGACTGGAACCAGCCACGGTGCTGGTCTGAACCTTCAAGATACAAATCAGCAGGATCAGTTAAGTCTTCACGTTCACGCAGTACCGCATAATGGGTGGTACCCGAGTCGAACCAAACGTCTAGCGTATCGCGTACAGCATTGTATTGCTCCGCGTCCGCACCGATGAATTCAGATGCATCACGGTTGTACCAACCATCAATGCCTTCTTGTTCAATCAGTTTTGCTACGATTTCGATTAATTCAGGTGTACGTGGGTGCAATTCATTGGTGTCTTTATGTACGAAGAACGGAATTGGCACGCCCCAAGTACGTTGACGTGAAATACACCAGTCCGGACGACCTTCGATCATGGCCTGAATTCGGTTTTTACCCCAATCTGGAACGAATTGGATGTCATTTTCAATCGCATTCAACGCGCCCTGACGCAGGCCTTTGGCATCCATGCTGATAAACCATTGTGGTGTGGCACGGAAGATAATCGGGGTTTTATGACGCCAGCAATGTGGGTAGCTATGCTTGATTGGCTTATGTGCCCACAGCTTATTGGCTTCACCCAGCGCCGCAATAATTTGTGGATTGGCTTTATAAATGTGCTCACCCGCAAACAGTGGCGAAGTCGGTAAATACACCCCATTTCCGCCGACTGGATTGTCAACCTTCAAGTTGTACAATAAGCCCACTTTATAGTCGTCCACACCATGACCCGGAGCCGTATGTACTGCACCGGTACCACTGGTGGCAATCACGTGCTCGCCCAAAATGACCGGTACCTGACGATCGCTAATTAAAGGATGTTGCAGAACAAGGTGTTCAAGTTTGCTACCGCTAAAGCCTGCAATTACTTCGAATGAAGTAAAACCATAACGCTCAGTTGCCGATTCCACCAGATCTTTGGCCAGGATAAAGTTTTGTGCTGCTTTTTCGTCACCACGTGCTTTAACCAGTTGATACTCAATTTCGGCATGTACAGCAACGGCCTGGTTGGCAGGTAGTGTCCAAGGCGTGGTGGTCCAGATGACGATGTCTGTTGAATCACTAACAGTTACACCCAAACGTGCAGATAAATCCGCTAAATCAACCACCGTAAAACCGACATCAATGGCATCTGATTTTTTATCTTCATATTCAACTTCAGCTTCAGCGAGCGACGAACCACAGTCCAGACACCAGTTCACCGGTTTCAGACCCGGCTCGATATGACCGGCTTTGGCAATCGCACCCAATGAACGTACGATGTCCGCTTCCTGTTTGAAGTTCATGGTCAGGTAAGGGTTGTTCCAATCACCGAATACACCCATACGCACGAAGTCTTTCTTTTGCAGTTCAACTTGGGTGTAGGCATATTCACGGCAGGCTTTACGGAAGGTAGAGGCATCTACCTTGACGCCGACTTTACCGACTTTTTCTTCAACTTTGAGTTCGATTGGCAGACCGTGACAGTCCCAGCCCGGTACATAGGGTGCATCAAAACCATCCATCACGCGGCTTTTGATGATGATGTCTTTTAATACTTTATTGACCGCATGACCCAAATGGATTTGACCATTTGCATAGGGAGGGCCGTCATGAAGTACATATTTTTTCTTGCCAATACGCGACGCACGAATCTGCTGATAAATGTTGTCGGCATACCACTCTTCTAACCATTTCGCTTCACGTACTGCCAAATTTGCTTTCATTGCAAATTCAGTACCTGGGAGGTTTAGCGTGGCTTTATAGTCCACTGCATTTTCAGGAGTTTGCTTATCGCTCATGCAAGTCGTCTTCCAATCTAATCAGTTATGTTACTGACACGTTTTACAATAAAAATATGGGATATTAAAAGGGAAATGTAGGATGATTTCGACGAAACTCCAGCAGTTTCTCGACATCATCATCAATTCCGGCTTTTAGCGCTTCAAGCGAAGGATAGTCCTTTTCGCCATGTAAATAGTTTAAGAACGTCACCCGCATTAACAGGCCATACAGATTAGCAGAAACATCTGGAAAATGTACTTCTAATCGCCATTCTGGATGGGCTTGTTTGATGGCTGGGCGTGTTCCCACATGACCCGCACCAAACAGGGCCGTGGGGTCATAACCCGCAATGCCTGTTTTAGTAGCATGATCATGTTTTACTTTATCCCTGAGGGATTCAGTTTCACAGATGACTTCAACCCCATAAATGCCATTCAGACAGGGCTTATGCCGGTTTAGTCGTACATTAATGGTTGGGAAATCAATGGTTCGGCCAATCTGGTCGCCGTATTGCACCCGTCCGGTAATGCTATAGGGCCGGCCGAGTAATTTGGCAGCAAGGGCTAAATCGCCTGCTTGTAAAGTTTGACGAATCCGGGTTGAACTGACCCGTTCACCCTCTAAAGCAATGGTGCTTAAATTGGTGACTTGGAAACCATAATTGCGCAGGAATTCGCTATTGCCCTGACGGTTTTTACCGAAGTGAAAATCATCACCGAGTACCAGATGCTGGGCATTGAGTTTTTGTTTTAAAATGTCGGCAAATGCTTCTGCGGTCAGGCTACGAAAAGTATGGTCAAATTTCGCCACCGCAATATAGTCCACACCCAGTTCAGTCAGATATTCGACTTTTTCACGTAAGGAGGAAATGCGTGGTGGTGCTTCATAAGCTTTAAAATATTCAAGCGGTTGCGGCTCGAAAATCATCACCACAGATTTTAAGCCCTGTGCTTTGGCCACCTGTTGCAGCTGACGGATCATGGCCTGATGACCCAAATGCACGCCGTCAAAATTACCGATCGTCACGGCAGTTTTGGGTAATTCAGAATGTGACGCTAAAGCATTTAGACGGAGCAGCTGCATGGGCAAATCGAGTGCTTGTAAATATCGAGAGGCTATATATTGCCATAATCTCGCGCTTTCGTCTTGTTGTTGTGTTTTTATGCAATATTTTTCTTGAATATTCCTTTTCCGCAACATCAGGCCAGATTGTTTTTTGATGCTTTAAATGGATCGGATCAGCGCATTCCTGCTTTTCATTACACGGATTTTGTTTTCTAATGTCAGCAATTTTCTGTGTATTCGAGATTTTGAATGTCCGATCTGGCGCTTATCATGGCATTAGCCAATGAATCCAAAGGCTTGTTTGAAGCTCAAGGCATAAATGTGCATTACAGCGGGATTGGTAAAGTCAACGCGGCCTTTAAAGCCTTTGAAGTAATTCAAAAAACCGGTTGTAGTACCTTGCTGAATCTGGGTACAGCCGGCAGTTCGCATTTTAATGCTCATGACCTGATTGAAGTGACTCAGTTTGTACAGCGCGATATGGATGTATCACCACTCGGCTTTGAGGTCGGTGTTACCCCGATGGATCAGGATTATCCTGCCGCGATTGAACTGGAGGCTTTTTTTGAACATTTACCCAAAGGGATTTGTGGGACAGGCGACAGCTTTGAAACCGGGATTTCGAAAGTGGCGTGTAATCTGGTCGATATGGAAGGTTATGCTTTGGCAAAAGTCTGTAAAAAGTTGGGTGTTCGCCTGATTTCAGTCAAGTATATTACTGATGGGGCCAATGAAACTGCGCATCTGGATTGGGAAGAAAATCTGCTATTGGGTGCGCAAAAATTATTATCTTTATATCAAATGGTAAAATAGTAGATTAAGTCAAGCTTGCTCGGCGACCATAGCAGCTATGGTCGTATGCCAATCAGAAGCTAGCGCTTATTTATCCGGACGCGGGATCACGCCATATAACATCATGTGTACCGTATGCTGGATAATGCGCTGCTGCATGCTACGATTACGCAAGGTTTTTCCAGTGACCATTTCCATTTGAGTGGCAAAATCTGCATAGTTCTGGGTAATCGCCCAAATATTCAGAATCAGTAACTCAGGATCGATATCTGCGGAAATCTTGCCCTGTTCCTGCCAGTTAGAAATGACTTTGGCTTTACGCTTTACCAGTTTCTTTAGCGGACCTTTTAAAATTTCCAGTATATGCGGTGCGCCCTGAATTACTTCCAAAGCAAACAAGCGCGATGCTTTTGGCTGGGTGCGCGACACTTCAATTTTTTGCATTAAATAATTGGTAATCGCTTCTTCAGGCTCCAGTTCGGCCTCAAGTGTTTGTAAAGGTGCCAGCCATTTTTGTAGAACGGTGGTCAATACCTCGACATAGAGAGCTTCTTTATTTTCATAATAATAGAAAATATTCGATTTATGCATTTCTGCAATCTGTGCAATTTCATCTAGACTTGCCCCATTAAAACCGTACAGGGAAAATACATCTAGTGCAGCATTCAGCAGCTGGTTGCGTTTTTGAGTACTCTTTTTTTGTTCCATTAGCAAATATAAAAAACAATGAAAAAATGGGAATCCTCAATTGTACGGCAAATCATCAGATTTGTGCACACAGTCAATGTCTAATTTTTTGAATAATGATGATTTATTCTCTAGATCGACCTTTAAAAACAGCATAAATGCACCCCAACAGAATAAGGTTACAAGTTTGTGAAAATGCTTGAATTATTAAGTTTTTTTTATTTTAAAGAGCATGAGAAAATTAACGCTTTTATGACCGGGATATAGCTGCAGTTTAAATCCGGTTCAGGATTTAGTTCCCAGATGAAACCCGGAACAGCCATATTCCGGGTTTTATCTATAGTTCAGGTTGCCAAAACTGCTTGCAGTACCTGCTGTTCCAGTTCTGTAAATTTCACACTTTTTTGGCGAGGACGTGGTAAGTCGACCTGAAATTCTTTGGCAATATGGCCTTTATCCAGCAGGATAATCCGGTCGGCCAGCTGCACTGCTTCACTGACATCATGCGTGACCAGAATGGCGGTAAAGCCTTGCTCGGTCCATAAGCGTTCGATCAGGCTTTGCATCTCCAGACGGGTCAGGGCATCCAAAGCACCAAGCGGTTCATCCAGCAGCAGAATACGCGGCTGATGCGATAATGCACGTGCCAGAGCGGTACGTTGACGCTGACCACCCGACAATTGTGATGGCCACAATGCGGCTTTTTCTTTTAAGCCCACTTTTTCCAGCATTTGCGATGCTTTGGCATGCTGCTCTTTGGCCAGACCCAGTTGCACATTCTGTTCGATGCTACGCCATGGCAGCAGACGCGGGTCCTGAAACATGACCCGGATATCATCTGCAGTAATTCCTTCACGGATATGCCGCGCGGACTTGAACTTGATTTCGCCATAGCTCTGTTTTTCCAGATCGGCAATCAAACGCAGCAGGGTACTTTTACCACAGCCACTACGCCCGACAATCGCCAGAAATTCGCCCGGTTGAATATGCAGATCCAGATCTTCCAGAACTTTGACGGAACCATAAAACTTGTGCAGCTGTTCAATAATAATTTCGGCACCAAGCACCGCATTCGGGTTGATATCTGCCGCAGGTTGCCGGGATGGCGCAATAGGCTCATTGGCATGACGGCCTAAACTGAGATCAGTCATCAGATGCTCCTTATTTTAAATTATTTTTGATAACCCGCATGCCAACGCAGCAGGAATCGTTCTAAGGCCACCGCCAGGACATCGGCCAGTTTGCCGAGTAGGGCATACAGTAAAATACCGACTAAAACGATATCGGTTTGTAGGAATTCGCGTGCATTCATGGTCATATAGCCAATACCCGACTGGGCAGAAATGGTTTCTGCAACGATCAGAAGCACCCAGACCAGACCCAGAGAGAAGCGTAGTCCAACCAGAATCGACGGCATTGCTCCCGGCAGAATGATCTCTTTATACAGCTGCCAGCGCGTAAGCCCATAGCTTTTCCCCATTTCGATCAACTGCGGATCGACTGAACGGATGCCGTGATAGGTATTGATATAAATCGGGAAAAATACCCCAATTGCAACGAGAAACAGCTTGGCAGATTCATCAATCCCGAACCAGAGAATCACCAATGGAATCAGCGCAAGCGCAGGAATGTTGCGGATCATCTGCAAGGTGGTATCGAGCAGGGTAGAGGCAATTTTGGATGAACCATTTAACAGCCCTAGTAACAGGCCCAAACCGCCTCCAACCAGCAAGCCACTGATAGCACGTCCTGCACTGACTTGTACATGCGTCCACAGCTCACCGCTTAACAATAATTTCCAGAATGCCAAAATCACTGCACTTGGTGCAGGCAGAATCCGGCTTTCCAGCAGACCAGTGCCAGAAGCAATTTGCCAAATGGCAATCAAGAAAATCGGAACCAGCCAGGGCAGCAAATGCCGCCCCAGAATTGTTCCACGTGAAACCTGCTTTTGTGCCAGGGTTTCAACGGAAACGACTTTCGACATTAAGCAGACTCCTGAACTTTCTCAGCTTTCTTGTTTTCATCCGGAGTGTAGTTGTTCGCTACGATTTCACCGAATGGACCTGTCAGGTTCGGTTGAGCCAGTTTTTTCTGGGTTTCCAGTGGAAGTAATGGGAACACCAGTTCAGCAAAACGGATGGACTCTTCCAGATGCGGGTAGCCAGAGAAGATAAAGGTACTGATTCCCAGATCCGCATATTCCTGAATACGTGCTGCGACAGTTTCCGGATCACCCACCAGTGCTGTACCTGCACCGCCACGTACCAGGCCAACACCGGCCCAAAGGTTTGGCGATACTTCCAGCTTGCTACGGTCGCCATTGTGCAATTCAGCCATACGGCGCTGACCGACCGAGTCCATGATTTTAAACTTCGCCTGAGCTGCTGCAATGGTGGCATCATCGACATACTGGATCAGTTCTTCTGCTGCAGCCCAGGCCTGTTCATTGGTTTCACGCACGATCACATGCAGGCGGATACCGTAGTTCAGTTCACGACCTTTAGCAGCGGCCTTAGCACGCACATTTTCAATCTTTTCCTTCACTGCTGCAGGTGGCTCGCCCCATGTCAGATAAGTATCGACCTGGTCTGTTGCCAGCTCAACGGCATCATCTGAAGAACCACCAAACCATAACGGCGGATGTGGTTCTTGTATTGGTGGATAGAGCAGTTTGGCATCATCGACACTTAAGCGTTCGCCGTGGAATGTAAAGCTTTCGCCAGTATGCGAACGCTTGAGAATTTCACGCCAGATGGTGGTGTATTCGGTGGCAGTTTTATAGCGGGTTTTGTGATCTTCATAGACGCCGTCGCCTTTTAGCTCTTGCTCATCACCGCCAGTGACCAGGTTCAGCAAAACACGGCCACCAGAGAGACGGTCAAATGTTGCAGCCATACGTGCTGCCAAAGCAGGCGTGGTCACCCCGGGACGAAGTGCTACCAGGAATTTTAGTTTTTTGGTTGCATCAATCAGGCTGGCAGCAGTTAACCAAGGATCTTCACATGAACGACCTGTAGGAATCAGCACACCTTCATAGCCCAGGTTGTCGACTGCCACAGCAATCTGTTTCATGTAGGCATGATCGACCTGGCGCGCACCTTTGCTGGTACCTAGGTAACGGCTGTCGCCATGTGTCGGGATAAACCAGAAAATTTTCATGTGAAATTCCTTAAATTAAGTAATTGTGCTCGGTAATCAATGTGTAGCTGTTGGCGTCCAAATGTGTTGCTGGACACTTATTTTGTTGGGAATCAGTTGAACCTGCTGGAACAGATCAGCAATATGCTGTTGCGCTTCGACCACTTCTGCAGTTAATGGCAGTACAGGGGAGGGTTTAAGGCGACGTTCAAAGGCAATCTTTGCCACTTCTGGTTTGAGACCGGTACTTTTCTGATAAACATCTAAAGCTAAGGACTGATTTTTAATAATCCATTGATCTGATGCATTTAAAGCCTGAATAAACTTTTCCGGGCTGTCTGGATGCTTCTGAATAAATTCTGGATTGCCAATATAAAAGGCATAAGTCTGTGGAAAGACACTGGATTCAATCAGCACTTTTACGTTGCTGTCGACTTCAGCTGCACCCAGAAACGGATCCCAAATCGCCCAGGCATCAATAGCTTTTTTATCAAAAGCAGCACGAGCATCTGCAGGTGGTAACCAGACCGCTTGAATCTCTGACCAGCTTAATCCGGCTTTTTCTAAAGTTTTTGCCAGAAGTTCATGTGCACTTGAACCTTTCTGAACGGCAATGCGTTTACCTTTCAACTGCTGGATGGTCTGAATATCACTGTCATGGGGTAAGATCACAGCTGAGGAGTTGCCAGCCACTTTTTCAAATGCCACGTAGTTCAGGGATTTATCTGCCGCTTGAGCAAAGATGGGTGGGGTATTGCCGACATAACCATAATCGACCGCACCCACTGCTAGAGCTTCCAGCATTTGCGGACCGGCAGGAAATTCCTTCCATTCAATTTTGGTATTTGGAAACTGCTGTTCCATCAGTTTTTCATCACGCGCAACCAGCAGATTTAAAGCCGATTTTTGAAAACCAATGGCAATAGTTTGAACCTGTGGTGGTACTGCAGTTTCTGCAGCAGTGTTTTGCTGTGGCTCCTGTTTTTGGCAACCGATCAAAGCAAAGCCCAATAACGCTAAACTGATAGAGGAAACCGTTTTTAAATTACTCATCTTTATTCTCGAATTATTCTGGCGTTATTTAATAATCGCTGCATCAATATTCAGCTTCTGTGGAATCAGTTGCTGACCATAAAAAGCATCTGCCACCTGTTGTTGTTTTTGGATGACATCGTTAGATAAAGGTTTGACTCCAAAGCCCATACGGGAAATCGAAGTTTTCAGGACATCAAAAGCCAGACCTGTCGGTTTTTCCAGAAGTTTGGCTGCTTCATCCTGATTTTGTGCTACCCACTCTGTGGTCAAGTTAAGTTCATTCACCACCGCTTCCACGACCTGAGGATGGCTTTCTGCAAACTTGCGATCTGCCAGATAGAACTGGTGATTGCTCACGATGTTCTCACCCGTGGCAATCACACGCGCGCCAATTTGATGTTCAGCAGCGGCAAAGAATGGATCCCAGATCACCCAAGCGTCCACTGCACCACGTTCAAAAGCTGCACGTGCATCAGAGGGTGGCAGGTAAATCACTTCAATATCGCTGAGTTTCAGATTGTTGGCTTCAAGAACTTTCAACAGTAAATAATGCACGTTGGAACCTTTGTTCAAGACCACACGTTTGCCTTTCAGATCCTGAATCGATTGAATCGGGGAGTCTTTCGGTACAATTAGGGCTTCGGCTTTAGGCGCTGGTGGCTGGTTTGCGACATAGACCAGATTTGAATTCGCTGCCTGGGCAAAAATGGGGGGTGCTTCACCTGCTTCACCAAAAGACACGCTGCCGACATTCAGGCCTTCAAGTAACTGTGGGCCAGCCGGAAACTCCACCCATTTCACATTTACGCCTTGTTTTTTTAATGAGGCTTCTAGCGTGCCGCGTTCTTTTAAAATTGGCAGTACGCCATATTTTTGAAAACCAATATTCAGGGTGGTGGTATCTTCCTGTTTTGAACAGCCAGAAAGCATCATGACGCCAGCCACTGCAGTACCGAGTACTGCAGTTTTTGCTAAAAACTGAACATTAGATTGGCGCATGAAGCAAAACTCCCGAAAGTGAAAACTAGCGAATAAAACCTAGACACACGCTAATCGTTTTTGTTTTTCTAAAAAAATAACTATTCAGGAATTTCTAATGAAGAAAAAAGATAAATAAAAAAACGCAAAACTTATGCGAAAAAGTGATTTATATGACAATGAAGATTTGCCAATAAAATTAATCAAGCTTATGAAATATATATTTATTTTTATAAATTCAATCTGCTGATATATTTAGCTAAAAAGCAGCAATGGCATTTTAAAATTTAAATTGGAATTGTCAGATATCTTTATCTGAAATTAAGCTAAGGCACTCAAAGAAAAAGTCACCTTAAAGTGACTTTTTACAAACGATTGAATTGCGTTGATAATTATAAAATGCCTGACGCGCATCCGGCAGGTCATCGACTGAAGTTGGTTCAAAGCCCTGTTCCAGAAACCAGTGCGCGGTACGCGTGGTTAAAATAAACAGCTGCTGAATCTGCATGCTTTTGGCTTTTTCTTCAAGATAATGCAAGATCTGGCTACCGCGATTGGACTGGCGATAACTTGGATGTACTGCGACACAGGCAATTTCTGCGGAACGTAATTCATTGCCCGTGGTGGGGATCGGATAAAGCGCGGCACAGGCCAGAATCATACCGTCCCGTTCAATCACGGCAAACTGGTTAATTTCATTTTCCAGACGTTCACGGGAGCGATAGATCAGAATCCCTTCTTCCTCTAGCGGTCGCAGCAAACCGATCAGGCCGCCTACATCCTGAATATCGGCCATCCGCACGTCTTCATAATGTGCGTCGGTAATCAGGGTACCAGAACCATCCCGGGTAAACAGTTCTTCAAGTAGGGCGCCATCATAGGCATAGGAAATCAGATGCACCCGATGGACACCGTTCATGGAAGCCTCTTGTGCCGCCTGCAGCTGCAAGCCTCTTTCGATGGCATCCTGCGGTTCTGCCGGAATATAGTCATCCAGCTGTTGCGGCGTCACTTCACGTTTGAGCTGGCCCTTAGCATCGAGTAGACCATGTTGCTTGCCCAGAAAAATCAGTTTATCGGCCTTGAGTCGAATTGCAGTTTTGGTCGCAACTTCTTCGGCCAGCAGGTTAAAGACTTCACCTGTGGTGGAATAACCGGTCGGGCCAAGTACCACAATATTATGGCTGTCCAGATGGCGCTGAATTGCATCGGTATCGACCGCACGGACTTCACCGGTCAGCTGAAAGTCCACGCCATCGCGAATGCCATAGGGTTTGGCAGTGATAAAATTGCCCGAAACCGTATCAATGCGGGCACCATACATCGGTGAATTGGCCAGTCCCATGGAAAGCAGGGCTTCAATTTGCAGACGGATCGAGCCAACCGCATTCATCACACAGCTTAAGGATTCACGGGTAGTGATCCGGCGCTGCTGGTGAAAAGGCGTACTGATCTGGCTCTGGGCCAGATTCTGGTTAATCTGCTGACGTGCCCCATGTACCAGAATCAGCCGGATACCCAAGGAGTGTAACAGGGCAATATCGTGAATAATATGCTGAAAGTTATCGTGCAGGACCGCTTCGCCATCAAACATGATCACAAAGGTTTTGTTGCGGTGCGCGTTGATATAAGGCGCAGAATGGCGAAACCAGTGCACATATTGCAAGGTTGTGCTGTGTGAGGTTTCTGCTGAGCTCATGCCTGTGCCTATTTCAATGCTTAAAGATCAAGCTTTGATTCTAATGAAAAAAAACGCAAGTGGAAGTGCAGATATAAAAAAACACCTGAAGGGGACTTCAGGTGTCTGCAAGACGCGCAGTAATGGAGAAAGATTAGTTGATAATGCGTACAATTCTATTGCTACGTTCATTGACTAGAACGTAATCATTGTTGATCTTGTACCATTGCTGGAAACGGCCAGTATTCGGTAAACGGCGGGCTTCACGATCACTCACTTTAAAACGTTTGTTATCGTATTGACGCGGCAGAACTTGTCCTGAGCGCCAGTCACGGCTTGGATTGACCTCACGGTTGTTATGACGACGGTCATCATTCCATTTTTTACTATCTTTGGCATTCCAGTGCGGTGCCGGTTTATGCGGATTATGGTTATAGCGTGGATCATGCTGTGGCGCTGCCATGGCAGAAGTAGCCAACAAAGCACTTAGGGATAACGCAATTGTAGTTAGGACTTTTTTCATGGCTCTCACCTAAAAATGTAGATCTGTATTTGATGAGACTAAATTAGCCAATAAGTAGATAGAAAGCGTGGGGGCTATTTAGTTAAATTGTTAAATTTATGAAGAAATTTAGAAGATGCATCACTTCAATTAAAAACTGGAATAGCAGCCAGCGCTGCACTTGTCGAATTTTTGATGATTCAAATAAAAAAGACTCAACCAGGGTTGAGTCTATCAGGGTTTCAGGTCAGCAAAGAGGCGGACACATTAATCGCCGACAATGCGGATAATACTATTGGTTTCAGAATTGACCAGAATATAGTCATTATTGACTTTATACCATTGCTGTTTGCGGTCAGGTCGAGGCAGGCTATGTTCTTTGTATTCGACTTTATAGCCATTACCCCGATAATGCTGCGGCATCACATAGCCCGGCTGCCATCTGAGCTGTTGCAGGCGCTTCACTCCACGTTCCTCACGCATACGGCGATTATCGTGTTGGTCCTGATCCTTTTCGCGGAACTCACGGCCTTTCTTGCCATGTCCCTGACGGCTATCCATTTGTGATTCAGCATTGAAATGAGGGGAGGCTATTGCAACATGACTCAGCATGAATGTACTGCAGGAGATCGCTAATGCCACCAAAACCTTTTTCATGTTGAACCCTCATTAAATCGTTCATGTTCTACTGTGTCTAATATACGGAAAGATTACAGAGAAACTGTGAAGAACAGGCACCAGTTTTATAACAAATGCAGAGATATTATGATTATGTCATGATTTTACATGAGCTTAGGCTGCGCATTTGTCCGATGACCCGACAGGCTGAGCCTAGTTCTTATCTCATCAAAGTGAGGGCAAACATGCAAGCTAAAATCGATGATTTAGCTCAAAAAAACAGCATTGAGTCAGCGAGAAAAAAGTTCATGATTTAATGAAACGACAAAGAATTTTGCCGGTTTAGTTTGAGATTAATTCCATTGCTCTGCCAAACCTTGTAAGGACTGAATCGCGTCAGCCACGGATTCAGCTTGTAGGGCGTCATCGAGTGCCACAATCAATGCTTCAGATAACTGCAACTGTTCAATCCGGTGAATTGTTTCAATTTTACGTTTTTGGTCAGCCATGCTGCGCTCCTGATTTGATCTATCTGTGATTCAAGAAAGCATAGTCCAATCAGTTTAATTTGGAAAACCGTATAATTTTATATATTTAATATGTAAATCCGATTTATTGTTATTTTTTGCAGGATTTTAAGAAAAAAAGGGCACTTTATCGAAAAGTGCCCAAGATTATTCAATGACCCGACTTTTAATAAGCGTAGTTCAGGTCAGTATAATCGTTGAGTGATTTCTGCACATGCGCCTGAATAAAGGCACGTACATCCTCGGCCGTCATGGCTTTGCCCTGATTGCTGATGACATGTTCGATTTCTGGCTGACCTTCAATTTTAATGCGATAAACAAAATGCTTGGCCAGACGATAACTGTCGTCTAATTTTTCAATGCCAGTCACATAATAATAGGCATGTTCAAAATTCAGATCCTGATGTGAAAATACAAATTGCTCGAACAATTTGAGTTTCTGAGCATTTTCGAGTGCTTTGATGTCATCCACGATACTGGCTTCAAACTTGGTGCCGTATTTCTCTGAAATAGGCTGTTGATCAATCAGCAGCGACACCATGCCATCGTCTAAATGGGTCACCGTAATATTGTTTAATTCAGTCATGATGCACTCGAGTGAAATATAGTGGGGCTTAGTATGCTGTTATTTTAATGAAACTCAATGCGAGCGGGGTGAACTTACTTAAGATTTATGCGCTGAATATGACTAAAAATGAAATAAAAAGGGAGCGATTGCTCCCTGAATGACAGACAGAATAATTTAATCCTGTGCATCAATACTCTGGCCATTCATATGCAGGCTGTCATTACCCATCAAATATAGATAAGCCGGCATGATTGAATCGGGGGTAGGCAGGGTTTTCGGATCTTCATTCGGATAGGCCTTGGCGCGCATGGCAGTCCGCGTTGCCCCGGGATTGATGCAGTTATAACGGATATTCGGATGTACCTGCTCTTTGGCAAATAACTGGCTTACCGCTTCAATAGCAATTTTAGAAACCGAATACGCACCCCAGCGTTCGCGGGCTTCGCGGCCTACACCCGAGCTGGCAAATACCACCGAAGCATGTTCAGATTTGGATAAGAGCGGTAATAGCGCCTGGGTCATGACAAAAGGCGCCCGCAGATTGACTGCCATGACATCATCCCAGACCTCAGGCGAATAATGCGCCAGTTCTGTACGCTCACCAAGGATGCCGGCATTGTGCAAGATCCCATCCAGACGGCCAAACTGACGGTCCAGGGTGTCGAGCAGAAGCTCATAATCCTGTTCCGAAGCACTGGAGAGCTGTAGCGGCAAGATGGCAGGTTGCGGTGCACCTAAACTTTCAATTTCATCATAGATGACTTCCAGTTTATTCAGGGTACGTCCATGCAGCACCACGGTTGCACCATGCAAGGCATAACTGATTGCTGCCGCACGTCCAATGCCATCGCCCGCACCTGTGATCAGGATAATACGATCCTTGAGCAGATCGGGGCGAGGTTGATAGGCTGAATATTTCATTATCTACCTCCTTATTTGTTATTGTTCAGTTTTAAGCGTTCAAGATACTGCAGTCTGCTGTTTGCGTAGTAAGGTCTGAATCAGCTGTTGTAATTCTGCCACCGTGTTCACTATATAGTCGGCTTGCCAGGCTGTTAAGTCATCTTTGTATTGCAGTGGTAAATAACCGTAAGCTGCCAGAATGGTAGGCATTTTGGCATGGCGTCCTGCATCAATATCGCGCGGATGATCGCCAATGTAGATACAGTCTTCTGCCGCAAGCCCCAGTTGCTTGGCAGCCAGATACATCGGTTCAGGGTCGGGCTTGGTACGGGTCACATCTTCCGGACAGACCAGCACGGCACAGCGCTCGGTCAGGTTTAATGCTTTTAATAAAGATTCACTGAGCCAGCGTGGTTTATTGGTGACGATGCCCCAGGGAACATCCTGTGCTTCCAGCTGTTCCAGTAACGGATACATGCCCTTAAACAGATCGGTATCGACTGCAATGTCTGCGCCGTACATGTCCAGAAAGCGCTGACGATGTTGCAGAAATACCGGATCTTCCAGTTCCAGTTCCGGATAGACCAGTTTCACCATGGCGCGCGCGCCTTCGGAGACCTGCGTCCGGATCAGCTCGGGCTCGACCGGCATCCGGCCTTCTTCACGGCACATCTGCTGGATAATCCGGATAAAATCGGCTGCGGTATCAATCAGGGTGCCATCGAGGTCAAATAAAACGGCTTTCATGCGCTGGTCTCGTTCTGGCTTTCTTTGACTGTATAGACCATATAGTTGACATCGACATTCGGTGCCAGCCAGTAGCGTTTGGTCAAGGGATTATAATGCAGACCGGTCATGTCTTTGAGTTTTAAGCCGGCATTGCGAATATCGTGTGCCAGCTCGGACGGTTTGATAAATTTGCTGTAATCATGGGTGCCTTTGGCCAGCATCCGCAGCACATATTCTGCACCAATAATGGCAAATAAATAGGACTTCGGATTGCGGTTAATGGTCGAGAAGAACACATGGCCACCTGGCTTGACCAGCTTGTGACAGGCCTGAATAATCGATGCCGGATCTGGCACATGCTCTAGCATTTCCATGCAGGTCACGATGTCATATTGGCCAGCCTGTTCCTCTGCCAGTTGCTCGACTGGCACCTGACGGTATTCGATATTGCTGACACCTTCCTGTTCGGCATGAATCCGCGCCACATTCAGCGGGGCAGCACCCATATCAATGCCAAGTACATCGGCACCACGGCGCGCCATACTTTCGGCCAGAATGCCGCCACCACAGCCGACATCCAGGATTTTCTTGCCGCTCAGGCCACCGGCATGTTCATCAATCCAGTTTAAACGTAGTGGATTAATCATGTGCAAGGGGCGGAACTCGGAATGCTGATCCCACCATATAGCTGCAAATGCTTCAAACTTGGCAATTTCTTGTGGATCAACATTCAATTGCGACATCGGTGTCACCTCAATCAGTCGTGATTATCTAAAAATACATAGGGGCCGAATGGCCAGAGTGACTGACTTAAAACCTTGAAAATCAGTCCTCTGCTTTAGTGTAGCGTTTCTGGCAGAAAAAGCGATAAAAGCAGCAAAAAAGTTCACAGAATGAAAACGAAATCGGCATAATTGATTTATAGTGAACCCATACACTAAGCATAATGATTTAGAGGACGATAATCCCAATGAAAAAATTCCTTTTAAGCGCTGTTGCCGCATCTGTTTTGGCCTTTTCCGGCAGTGCTATGGCCAATTTTGTGGCAGGTCAGGACTATCAGGTGGTCGCACAACCAGTCAAAGTCGAAAAACCGGGCAAAATTGAAGTACGTGAATTCTTCTGGTATGGCTGTGGTCACTGTTTCATGCTGGAACCACATATGCAGGGCTGGTTGAAAAAATTACCTAAAGATGTTCGTTTTGTACGTACACCTGCTGCGATGAATCCACTCTGGGAACAAGCGGCACGTGCTTATTATGTGTCTGAAGCTTTGGGTGTGCGCCAAAAAGCCCATTTGCAGTTATTCCATGATATTCATGACAAGCAGCGTCCAATTTTAGAACAGGCACAACTGGCCAAGTTCTATACCCGTTATGGTATTTCTGAAGCAAAATTTAACACGACTTATAAATCATTCCCGATTTCGTCAAAAATTGCGCAGGCCAAAAATCTGGCTGCTCAATATCAGTTAAGCGGCGTACCGGCGGTGACTGTCAATGGTAAATATATTGTGCAGGGCAATGATGCCAAAGTAATTCAGGTGGTGAATTACCTGATTGAAAAAGAGCGTAAAGCCAAATAAGAAATAACCGAGTATCCGTAAAAAACCTGCATCAATAATGCAGGTTTTTTTATTCAGATGGGGGGAGTACTTGTTGCTGTACTGATTGAAGGATCTGCTGTTTTTGTCGGAATTCGATGCCAGTGCAAAATCCCTCGCAATAAAAGCTGCATCTGTAGCACGCTTTGGGTTTTAAAGACATTGGATAGGGTGCGGCGTAGCTCTGGATCAGCCTGATGTTGCAGATGAATCCAGCCCATGGCCCAGTTCAGCGACAGATCAATCAGCATCTGTGCCAGTGCCTGCAAATCTTGCGAAGACTGGATATGCTGGGTAGCTTGCATTTTTTCCAGTTCATGCATGACATCTTCAGTCAAAAAACGAATTTCCCGTTCTATTCCGGCACGTAACACTGCCGAGCCACCCCAGCGTTCTGCAACAAAAAAAATCCAGGGTTCAGGGTGATATTCGACTGCCTGAAAAAATAGCTCAATTCCGGTTTTAATCCGGGTGTTGGGCTGATACAGATAGGCCTGTCCCAGTTGATTCAGCACTCCCTTGAGATGAATCGCGACCTGATCCAGCAGCTCTAGTCCCAACTGCTCCATATCCTGAAAATGCCGATAAAATGCCGTGGGCACCAGTCCAACGGCATGCGCGACTTCACGCAGACTGATGGTGCTAAAAGCGCGACCCTGACTGCTCAAGGCCAGTGTGGCATCCAGTAGCGCCTGATGGCTTTGCTGCTTGCGATCTTCACGTAAGGACATAAATATAGTTTCCTCAAGGGGAGATTTAGTCTAGCAAAAATTAAGGCAAATCGTAGCGCCACAGGTCGGCAGAATTTCGATATTTAACCGCACTCTGATGCATCGATTTTGTAAATCAATCATCCGGCTGACCAATCTTGGCAAAGGCTTCTGTTATACTGAGCCGCAATTATTTTTAGCCTATACAGGACTTATCATGCGTATCGACCAACGAGCATTAGATCAATTACGTGAAGTGAAAATTACCCGTAACTATACACGTTATGCGGAAGGCTCGGTATTGGTTGAGTTTGGTCATACCAAAGTACTGTGCACTGCCAGTGTAGAGAGTTCTGTTCCACGTTTCCTGAAAGGTCAGGGTCAGGGCTGGGTGACGGCTGAATATGGCATGTTGCCACGCTCAACCCATACCCGTAGCGACCGTGAAGCGGCACGTGGCAAACAGAGTGGCCGTACCCAGGAAATCCAGCGTCTGATCGGTCGTAGCTTGCGCTCAATGGTTGACCTGAAAAAGCTGGGTGAAAATACCATTACCATTGACTGTGATGTGATTCAGGCTGATGGCGGTACCCGTACTGCAGCGATTACCGGTGCTGCGGTGGCGCTGGTCGATGCCATGAATGTTTTGCTGGAAAGAAAGAAAATCAAACATGATCCATTAAAAGGTCTGGTGGCTGCGGTTTCTGTTGGTATTTTCAAAGATGAAGTATTACTGGATCTTTGCTATGAAGAAGATTCGAACTGTCAAACCGATTTGAACGTGGTGATGACACAGGCCGGTGAATTTATTGAAATTCAGGGCACTGCGGAAGACAAGCCATTTACCCGTACCCAATCGGATGCCATGCTGGAAATGGCGGAGAAAGGCATTCAGGAACTGGTGAAAAAGCAGCAACAAGCTTTGGGCTGGTAATTCATTCCTGCCAAATATAAAACGCATCTCAGGATGCGTTTTTTTATGCCGGAAATTTCAGAATACAGCTCCATTGAAAATGCAGCACAAAACTTCCTGACAAAATTCCGACATGAATCGGCTAGATCCAGAGCTATTTTGCCCCGATATTCAAACGATATCACAATGAGGAATGCAAGATGAAACAGTGGATTTGTGCAATGTCTTTGCTGGGCGTGCTTGGATTAAGCGCCTGTGACTGGGGCAATAATCGTGAAGATGACGAGCGTTCAGTGTTAAATCAGGATCGTGATGAGGATAATGGGAGATATAACGACCGTGATGGTGACGATGATGACCGCGATCGCCGAGGTGACCGCGATGATGATGATTAAGACTTAAAATAGAGAATTGAACAAAATATATGCAAAAAAAATCCAAAAATAAAAAAAGGGTGCTTCGCACCCTCAATGGTCATCTATCGAATTTAGGCTTCAGCATTAAATCGCATCGATAAATCCACAGCTTTGACATCTTTGGTCAAGACACCCATCGAAATATAATCGACACCGCTACTGGCAACTTCACGTAAATTATCAATCGTGATATTGCCAGATGCTTCCAGTTTGCAGCGGCCGGCCACATGCTGTACTGCCTCAATCATTTGCTGCTGGCTGAAATTATCCAGCATCACGATATCCGCATTGGCCTCTAAGGCCTGATTCAACTCATCCCAGGTTTCCACTTCCACTTCGACCGGTTTGCCCGGCGCAATCTGGTGTGCCTTGGCAATCGCCTGAACAATTCCGCCAGCGGCCATAATATGATTTTCTTTAATCAAAAAGGCATCGAATAAACCCAGACGATGATTCTGCCCACCACCAATGGCAACGGCATATTTTTGTGCAATACGCAGGCCAGGAAGGGTTTTACGGGTATCCAGAAGCTTGGTATTTAAGCCATCCAATTGTTTGACATAATGCGCTGTTTTCGTCGCAACGGCAGACAGTGTCTGGACAAAATTCAGCGCAGGACGTTCCACAGTCAATAAACTGCGTGCAGAACCGGCCAGTTTAAGGAAAGTTTCATTGGCTTGAACCTGATCACCCTCATTTTTTAGCCAGATGACTTCAACACTTGGATCATAGGCCTGAATCAAGGCATTCACCCAAGGTTGCCCGGCCAGTACCATATCTTCACGGCTGATGATCGTGGCAGTGGCCTGTTCATCTTCAGGGGTCAGCAGGGCAGTAATATCACCGTCACCAATATCTTCTGAAAGTGCCTGTTGGATATTGATCTGAATCGACTGGTCTAGCAACGCTTGAGATATGCGCATGAGTATTTCCGTATCTTTTAAGCCGTGAAAATTGCGCCTTATCTTAGCACTGTTACATAAAAAATGAGCGATTTTTCCTACAGTCTGCCGGGATGAATTGAGATTTGTGCCTGAAAGTTTTAGCATGAAGCCGGCTGCAACCCTGATCGTGCAGATTTTATTTTTGGAGAGAATGGTTTTATGCAACAGGCAGCCGAGTTTCAGGTTAAGAATGGACAACTGATGGGCGCACGTCACATTCCCTCTCCCAATTTTAACCAGCGTCCGGACAATACCGAGATTCAGCTCATTGTGGTGCATAACATCAGTCTGCCACCCTCACAGTTTGGCGGCGGTTATATTGAACAGTTTTTTCAAAATCAACTGGATTGGTCAGTCCATCCCTATTTTCAAAGCATTGAAGGGATGCAGGTTTCGACCCATCTACTGATTTTACGTTCTGGTGAGGTACTGCAATTCGTCAATTTTAATGACCGTGCCTGGCATGCTGGACGTTCGACCTATTTGGGTAAAGAAGAATGTAATGATTATTCGATTGGCATTGAGCTGGAAGGCAGTGACGACTTGCCTTTTGAACCGGTACAGTATGCCGCCTTAATCAAAGTCACTGCCTGTTTGCAAGATTATTATCCTAAAATTCAGCAGCATATTGCCGGACATTCGGATATTGCCCCGGGCCGTAAGACCGATCCGGGACCGTATTTTAACTGGGCTGATTTTCGTTGCCAGTTACAGCATTATAAAAATACCTCAACCTCGCTTGAGGGATGCAATTAAGCAATGAACTTCTGACAGAGGTTTCATTACAATAGCCACAAATTTATACATTAGGTGAATAGGATGGCGCTTTGGCGTTCGACCGTCATTGTCAGTGCGATGACCATGTTGTCACGTGTACTGGGATTGGTTCGAGATATTGTTTTACTGAATGTCTTTGGTGCGGGTAAGGACTTCGATACCTTCGTGGTCGCATTTCGTATTCCAAACTTTTTCAGGCGATTATTTGCCGAAGGGGCATTTTCACAGGCCTTTATTCCGGTTTTGACCGAATACAAAACCAGTCGTACCCATGCCGAAGTGCAGATTCTGATTAGCCGGGTCTTTGGCTGTCTGGCAACGGTAATGAGTCTGCTGACCATGTTCGCAGTGATTGCTGCGCCGTTGATCATGTATATCTATGCGCCCGGTTTCCATAGCGATCCTGAAAAATTTGCCTTGGCGACTGACATGTTCCGCCTGACCATTCCTTATTTACTGTTCATGTCACTGACGGCTTTTGCCAGCAGTATTCTGAACAGTTATGGTTCTTTTAGTACACCGGCCTTTGCACCGGTCTTGCTCAATGTGGCCATGATTGCTGGCGCGCTCTGGCTGACTCCGCATATGGCAGAGCCGATTATGGCACTGGGCTGGGCAGTCATCATTGCCGGTATTTTACAGCTGGCGATTCAGATTCCTGAACTGTGGCGTAAAAACCTGCTGATCCCACCTAAAATTGACTTCAAGCATGAAGGCGTGGATCGCATCATGAAATTGATGCTGCCGGCTTTATTTGGTGTATCCGTCACGCAAATTAACCTGCTGCTGAATACCATCTGGGCATCTTTCATGCAGGATGGTTCGGTGTCCTGGCTGTATAGTGCCGAGCGTATGACCGAGTTGCCGCTTGGCCTGATTGGTGTGGCGATTGGTACTGTCATTTTGCCATCTTTATCGGCACGACATACCGAGCAGAATCCGGAAAAATTCCGCGGCATGATGGACTGGGCCGCTAAAGTGATTGTAATGGCAGGTTTACCGGCCAGTATTGCCTTGTTTATGCTGTCGACCCCGATCATTCAGGCCCTGTTTGAACGTGGTCAGTTCAGCTTTGAAGATACCCAAATGACGGCTCTGGCGCTGCAATGTATGAGCGGTGGTGTGATTGCCTTTATGTTGATTAAAGTCTTTGCCCCGGGTTTCTATGCACAGCAGGATACCAAAACACCGGTGCGTGTCGGTCTGATGGCTGTGGCTGCCAATGCAATCCTGAACGTGATTTTTATCGGTATCTTCAAGCTGATTGACTGGGAAGCAGAACATATGGCACTGGCGCTGGCATCGACCGGTTCAGCCATGGTGAATGCCGGCCTGCTTTATTATTATCTGCATAAGCGTCATATTTTCCGCTTCGGCCCGCACTGGAAAAAAATCTTCCTGCAATTCATGTTTGCCAATGTGGTGATGATCGCAGCTTTGGCTTATGCCTTAAGTTGGTACAATGCCGATGTGTCGCAATGGATGCGTGTCGCAGAAGTACTCATCTTGTGTGTCATTGGTGTGGTGGCCTATCTGGCGGCCTTGCTGGCGGCAGGTTTTAGACCGCGTCATTTAAAACCTTAAGTGAATATTGAACTTGATATTCGCTTAATAAAGCCATAAAAAAACAAGAGCCAGAAGGCTCTTGTTTTTTTCGAAGGATCATACTTGCTTCGACTCAATCTAAACTGAATCTAGACCTTACCGCGGGAAAGAAATCCAACGATCGCAAGAATCACCGCAATTACTAACAAGATAATTGCAAAATCCTTAGATAAGCCTGCTACTCCACCGAAACCAAGTAGACTCGCAATTAATGCAATAACAGCAAAAATAATAGCCCAGCGAAACATATATATTCTCCATGTGTTTTTATTTTCAAATTTAGTATAGAAATAAACGATTCCAGCGACTGTTAGTGTTTTGTTGACGAACTGTCTATGATTTAACAATAGTTTACGTGATGGTAATAAGAATTTGAGCGGTAGGTCTGCGCGGTTTGGGCTGCTATAATCAGCTGATTTTTGAGTGCACCGACCTGATCATGACCGATACTTTACGTCCCGAATTTTGGAAAAACTATGGCCTTGCCGAACTCACGCAAGCCGAGTGGGAAGCCTTGTGTGATGGTTGCGGACTCTGTTGCCTGATTAAACTGGAAGATGAAGATACCCAGGAAGTCGCTTATACCAAAGTGGCCTGCAAACTGCTGGATTGTACGACTGCGCGTTGCTCCAATTATCCAGAGCGTTTGCACTATGTGCCAGACTGTATTCAGCTCACGCCAGAAAAATTGGAAACGATTCACTGGTTGCCTTCAAGCTGTGCTTATCGCCGGGTCGAGCAGGGCAAAAGCCTGCCAGCCTGGCATTATCTGATCAGCGGTTCACGGGAAAGTGTGATTCAGGCACGCAAGTCGGCAGCAGGGCGCTGCCTGAGTGAAGCCGACATTCCTGAAGACGACATCGAAGACTATATCGTGCGTTGGGTGCGTTAAACCTGTCTGCCTTAGCGTTTCTGAGCTACCGGATGCAGTAGGGCCTGAGCCGAAGCACTGGCCATCGGACGATAGAAATAAAAGCCTTGTCCAATCTGACAGTCACAATGGATCAGGGTATCGAGTTGTTCGGTATTTTCGATGCCTTCGACCAGAACATCCAAAGCAATACTGGAACCAATCTGGGTAATGGCTTTGACAATCGCCAAGGCGGACGGGTCACTGTTCATACGCTCGACGAAGTTGCGGTCAATTTTGATGCAATCCACCGGATAGTCTTGTAAACGGGTTAGTGAAGAATGCCCGGTGCCGAAATCATCCAGTGAGATCTGGATTCCGGCCTGTTTCAGTAGGTTCAGGGCCCGGATCACATAATTGGCACCATGCTCGGACAGGCTTTGTTCAGTAATTTCCAGTTCCACCTTATGCGCAGGAATATCAAAATTGGACAGGCGGGCCAACATTTTTTCAGCATAGTCATCGCGCAAAAATTCAACCGGTGCGGCATTGATTGAAATCGGCAACAGATCCAGTCCTTGGGCCTGCCAGCGACTCATATCGGCAAAGACTTTCAGTTGCATGGTTTCACTGATACGTGAGGCCAGCTCATAGTCCTGAAAGGCACCAAAAATCTCGGAAGGCAGTTGCACCTGCTGATCCTGATCTTGCCAGCGTAACAGTGCTTCAAAACCAATCACCACACCATCAGACAGACGGACTTTGGGTTGATAGTAGGGAATGATCTGATCGGCCAGAATAATCTTGCGGGCCAAAGTCAGCTGCTTGGTCATATTTTCCAGCGAACCACACATGTCCTGACTAAACATGCGAATGCCGCCACGACCACTATTTTTCAGATCATTTAGAGCAATATCGGCACATTTCAACAGGTTCGAAGTATTTAATGCATCACGTGGATAGATAGCACAGCCAATACTCATGGCACTGCTGATACTGTCGCCAATATAATTGATCGGTTGATCCAGCTGGCTATAGGCCAGTTGTGCCGTGGCCAGCAGCTGTTCTTCACTTTCCAGATTTTTCACCAGAACCGCAAATTCATCTCCACCCAAACGGGCCACAATGGTATTCGGGCCGAAACAGGCCTGGAAACGCTGACCCAGAACATGGAGTAGATGATCGCCAGCAATATGACCTAGGGTGTCATTGATGTGCCGGAAATAATCCAGATCAATCAGCAGTAGACCCGCCTTGGTCTGCTGTTGTTGCGCTTTCAATAGCACCTGTTTAAAGGTTTTATAGAAGGTACTGCGATTATACAGACCAGTCAGTTCATCTCGTTTAATGGCTTCTTTTAAGCGGGTTTCTGCAATTTTTTGCTGACTGATATTGCGTGAGACACAGAGGATGCTTTGGGTAATATTGTGCTGATCCAGAATTGGGGTCAGCAGATGATCCCAATATTGGATTGGCTGGTCTTTGCTCTGAGTTTTGCTAGAAAAACGGCTATTTAAGCCTAGGACTGCCTGTTTCAGTGCACGTTGTCCGGATTTTCGGGCTTCAGGTGCTAAACGGTTCAGCCAGGACAAAGAACTGTCCTGATCTTGCGCTGTTGTTTCGCTTTCTGGTGTCAGACCGTCAGACTGGTTACTATGCCGAATCTGACCTTCAGGACTGATAATATGGATGCAGTCTGCGCTGGCATCCAGCATATTTTCCTGGGTTGAAACGATTTGAGACAGTTGTTGCTGGATTTCAAAATAATCATGTACATCGGTCAGTGAAACCGCCCACTGCAACACATCTTCCGGATCATGATGAAATTTTACCGCCAGCGTACACATACGATAATGGGTATCGCTGCGTTTAATCCGGCACTGGGTTTCAAAATTCTGATGCTGATCCAGTGCCGCATGCCACAGCTTCGAAAACAGCTGTAAGTCCTCGGTATGAATGAAACTCTGCCACGATATATTGCCCGGTTCATTCAGGTTCACACCAAGATAATCGGTCATGGCGGCGTTAAAATAGTGCAGATGTGTTTTGCTACTGACCCAGAGAGGTTGGGGTAAGGCATCAATCAGTTTTTGAAGCTGAATTAATTCAGACAGATGAACAGGGGTTGAACTCAGTGATGTTGCCAGCAGAGGTTCCGACTGGCTCACAGCTCCCTGTTCAAATTTATCATGCTTCATGCATTCACCAATACAACCCAAAAATACCCAAGGGGGCGACATAAGTTTCTTTTAATTAGAATAAACAATATGAAAATTACACTGTAATTAATTCACAATTAATCATGTTCAAATTACTTGCTTTTATGAAGATTAATTCATTCAGAATTAAAAAAATAGAGGATTTCTACATAAATTAATTTTTTATGCTTTATGTTTGCAATCTTGGAATCAAAACTGCTGGTGTTAGAATGAGATCAGAATTTAGTTTGAGCCAATAATAACATGTCAGATAGTCATATCCCGCTTCCAGAACGCTTAAGACCACGTGACCTTGCAGAGATTATCGGGCAGGAACATTTGCTAGGGGAACAGGCGCCCTTACGCCAGATGATTGATCAGGGTCATCTACCGTCGATTATTTTCTGGGGACCACCCGGCGTTGGAAAAACCACCATTGCCTTACTGTTGGCACAAGCGGTAGATCGGCCTTTTATCAGTCTGTCTGCACTGAATACCGGGGTGAAAGAACTACGTGAAATCATTGCCGAAGGCGGTGATCTGCTGACGCCAGTGGTGTTTATTGATGAAATTCACCGCTTTAATAAATCCCAGCAGGATGCACTGTTAAATGCGGTCGAAAAAGGGAAAATTACCTTAATTGGTGCCACTACCGAAAACCCGTCTTTTGAAGTGAATAGTGCCTTATTGTCACGTTGTCAGGTGTATAGCCTGAATGCGTTGAGTGCGGAATCGATTCAGACTCTGCTCACACAAGCCTTGCAAAATGACCGTTTTTTGCAGGAACGACATATCCTGATTGAAGAATTTGATGCCTTGGTGCAGTTCGCAGCAGGTGATGCCCGTAAAGCATTGAATTTACTTGATCTGATTGCCAGTACTTTTGAACCGGATATGGAAAATATCATCACCAATGCAGGGGTGGTGAAAGTGGCACAGCAAAATATTGCCCGTTATGACAAGTCCGGTGAACAGCATTATGATCTGGTCTCGGCTTTTATAAAATCAATTCGCGGCAGTGATCCCGATGCAGCACTGTACTGGATGGCACGCATGCTCAAAGGCGGTGAAGATCCGGTATTTATTGCCCGCCGTATGCTGATTGCAGCTTCTGAAGATATCGGTAATTCCAATCCGAATGCCTTATTGCTGGCGGGTGAATGTTTCCGTTCGGTGCAGGCCGTCGGCATGCCGGAATGCCGGATTATTTTAGGACAATGTGCGGTGTATTTAGCCACCAGTGCCAAAAGTAACAGCACCTATCTGGCAATTAACAAGGCGATGGAGCTTGCAGATAAAACCTCGAATTTGCCGGTGCCTTTGCATTTGAGAAATGCACCGACCAAGCTGATGAAAGAACAGGGCTACGGGGTGGATTATCTGTATCCGCATCATTATCCTGAGCATTTTGTGCTGCAAGACTATATGCCGCCAGAACTGAAAGATACCAAACTGTATGAGTCGGCACGCAATAAACGTGAAGTTGAAGGAGAGCGCTTACAGCAACGCCGTTGGCAACAACAGCAACAGCAGCAATAATATCAGTACACAAATAGATTAAACTCAGGCAAAAAAAGCCCAATTCAAGGCGAATTGGGCATAAATTAGGATGTTTTTTAAGGGAGAGAACATCCTAGAGGGTAGCCGATCAATCTGGTCGGCAAACCTTGAGTTAAATCAATCAGCTCACTAATTTGCCTGGTATGTGATGATATTAGACCATAGATTTTCCAATGTAAAAGCGATCATTTTTATCTGTAATATTTGTTTTTTCGATTAAAGCTTAAAAGGTTAATCTGGCCCAGCCAAAAAAATCAGGGATAAAAAAACCGAGCGGTTGAGCTCGGTTTTTTTGAAGCAATGGACTACACCATTAGATGTTGTCGAGGTTAATACCTAAACGGCCCGCAACTTCTTCATAGGCTTCAACCACACCGCCTAAACCTTGACGGAAACGGTCTTTGTCGAGTTTTTTCTTGGTGTCTTTGTCCCATAGACGGCAACCGTCTGGAGAGAATTCATCACCCAAAACGATACGGTCATGGAATACACCGAATTCAAGTTTGAAGTCGACCAGAATCATGTTACCGGCATCAAACAATGCTTTCAGCACGTCATTGACTTGGTAAGTCAATTCTTTCATTTTTTCCAGTTGCTCAGCAGTCGCCCAACCTAAAGCAATCGCTTGCGATTCATTGACCATTGGATCGCCAAGCGCATCGTCTTTAAAGAACAATTCGAATGTAGATGGAGTCAGTTCTTTACCTTCTTCAACACCTAAACGGCGGCATAAAGAACCTGCTGCATAGTTACGAATCACACATTCAACCGGGATCATATCCAGTTTTTTCACCAGCACTTCATTTGGAGTCAGCAGCTTTTCAAAGTGAGTTTCAATACCCGCTTCTGCCAGCTTTTCCATGATGAAGGCGTTAAAACGGTTGTTCACCTTGCCTTTACGATCTAGTTGCTCGATTTTTTCGCCATTGAATGCAGAGGCATCATCTCGAAAGACTAAAATCAGATGGTCTGAACTGTCTGTGGTGTAGACAGATTTCGCTTTACCAGTATAGAGCAAGGTTTGTTTTAACATGAGGGAACCTTTTACAAAAAAAAATGCCTAGAAATGTCTAGGCTGGCCAATTTTGGTAAATCTGGTTGAGCAGTTCTGCGGCTTTTTCACGGTCGGCAAAACTGTTATCGGCATTGAACACAGCGAGGTTATTACTTGAACCGACAGAAGATAATCTTAATACATAGGTTTGCTGGTCGACCCGAATCGTGACTTCGTAACGGTTTTTATTCTGCGCAACGATGCTATGATTCAGGCTGCTGAGGGTGGCAAGCGTATATTGCCAAATTGTAGCAGAATTTCCGTCAATTTTAAGCAGCGGATTAAGATTTCCGTCTGTGACCAACTGTGGTTTACCAACAGCATTGCTTTCAGTCAGCTCAGCTTGAGCGGTGTTCTCAGTCTGGGCCTGAGGGCGTGGCAAGGCAAAACGGTTGCCACGCTGGTTTTCAAGCTTCGGTGCATTTTCAATTGCAAGCGGATCGACTGTTGGAGCAGGATACAATGGCGTTGCAGGACGTACCATGGCGCCTTCAGGATATTGTAAAGCGTCCAGAGTTGTAGTTTCTTTATAGTCTAAAGTGCCGTTATTAAAGGCCATTGAACTACAACCTGCCAAACTGAATACTGAAAGTGTAAGGCTAAGTCCTAAACGTAATTGCATAATCTTGTGCTCTTTTATTTAATAACGCCCGCTTCGACCAGTGCTTCATGAAGCGGAGCGCGATATTGTTCTGCAAGTGGTGTTAATGGAAGGCGAATGCCAGTACCAATTAAGCCCATGTCATGGAGTGCCCATTTCACAGGAATTGGGTTTGATTCGCAAAATAAAATATTGTGTAAATTTGCAACCTGAGCATTTAACTGTTCAGCGTCTGTAGCATTACCTGTAATGGCAGCGGCACACACTTCACTCATGGCTTTCGGAGCCACATTCGCTGTGACCGAGATATTGCCTTTGGCGCCATGACCCATCAGCTGATATGCCGTTGCATCATCACCTGAGTAGACCACCATGTCTTTGTCTTTCAGACCTTGCAAGAGTTCAGCACCACGCGGTACATCACCCGTCGCATCTTTAATCCCGACGATTTGTGGAATATCGGCCAGACGAATCACGGTTTCATTCAGCATGTCGACACCGGTACGGCCAGGGACATTATACAGAATCTGCGGAAGATCGACCGCTTCAGCCACAGCTTTATAATGCTGGTACAAGCCTTCCTGGGTCGGTTTGTTATAATAAGGCGTCACCAGAAGAGCAGCATCGGCGCCGAGCTCTTTGGCTTCACGGGTAAGTTGGATGGCTTCACGGGTCGAGTTTGCGCCTGTGCCGGCAATAATAGGAATACGTTTGTTGGCCACACGAATGATTTCTTTGATCACCTGGGTGTGTTCACTCATGCTCAGGGTCGAGGCTTCGCCTGTCGTTCCAACGGCAACAATACTGTTGGTGCCCTCTGCAATATGCCATTCAACCAGCTTCTCGAGACCCTTCCAATCTACGCTGCCATCTTCAAACATAGGGGTGACGATTGCGACTATGGAACCTTGAATGGTCTGTGCTTGCTGAGTCATTTTAAAAAACTATCCTATTTGTCCATCCGAAAGGAATGAGAAAACATAAATTGGGATGGATTTGTATTTTGATTTATAGCAAATTCAATGGACTTGCGCTGAATTGAAGATTGCTTATGCAAATTATGACTGATCAAACGCATAAGAACAATATGCTTTAGTCAAAGCCACTCAATTCTTTATACAAAGCCTTTTGAAAACAATCAAGTAATAAATTAGATGATTTATCCGGCGAAATACTGTGGTCAAACTGCGACTTAAGTCCCGGCTCAGCAAGATATCATGGAATTTTGTCTGCAAAATTAGCTCGATTTGAGTAAAAATCTCGGCCAAGTCGTGAATTTCGTTGTCTTTAGCTGCTGAATTAATATTTTTATTGGATGAATCTATATGTAAAACATCTTTGTCTGGGGGCTAAGCTTATGTAAACAGATTGAAAAATTGAATCGATTAATCTTTTTTTAATATCAATAAATTGCATAATATTTTTCTAATCGGTTGGTTTTTTAACTTGATGTATAAGTCTTAAAGTATAAATTGTGAATTTTAAAACTTTTTGATTAATTGCTTTTGCGACTTTATCGCAAGGTCTATTGCATGGAGCTGCTTCAGCTGCTGTGGGGATATCCAAGTAAAACGTTCAACTTATTGATAGTTATTTCTGCGCTCAGGCTCATAGATGATGGTCTTTCTTTTGTAACGCTGATTGAACAAGGATAATCCAATGGAAAAATCAGACAATAAGCATGCTATCGTCACGGTCGCCATCTGTTTTCTGATAGCGGTGATTGAAGGCTTGGATATTCAGGCTGCTGGTATTGCTGCAGCCGGTGTGCGTGAACACTTCGGTCTCGATAGTTCCCAGTTGGGTGTGTTTTTTAGTGCAGGGATTCTGGGTTTATTACCCGGTGCACTGATCGGCGGTCGATTTGCAGACCGTATCGGCCGTAAGAAAGTGTTGATCTGGTCGACAGCAACATTTGCCATATTCACTTTATGTACAGTTTGGGTCAATAGCTTTAACAGTCTGCTGGCAGTACGTTTTCTGGCCGGAGCAGGTCTGGGCGGTGCGATGCCGATTCTCATCACACTCGCTTCTGAAGCGGTATCGCCGCAAAATCGTGGTCGTGCAGTCGGCTTGATGTATTGCGGTATGCCTGTGGGTGCTGCGATTTTATCTTTAATTGCTGCGACTGAATTTGGTGCCAACTGGAAAAATGTTTTCTATCTGGGCGGCTTGTTACCGATTTTTGCAATTCCATTGATGATGCTATTTTTGCCTGAATCGAAGGAATATCTGAAAACACAGAACAAAACTGCAGCAGAACTTGCCGTTGCACCACAAGGTTCATTTAAGGACCTGTTTAATTCGGACAACCTGTTACGTACCATGTGCATCTGGATCAGCTACTTCTTTACGCTGATGGTGGTTTACATCATGTTGAGCTGGTTACCCTCATTGTTTATGGAACTTGGCTTTAGCCGTAAGGATGGTTCAACCGCACAGTTCTACTTCATGGTCACGGCGACGATTGGTACAATTATCCTGGGTATGCTGACCGATCGCTGGAAAAAAGCGTATGTGATCCTGTTGATGTACGGCGGTATTCTTGCAGGTCTATTGGCACTAAATGGTGCAAGCTCACTGAACCAGATGTATATGGCAGCAGCATTGGCAGGTGCCTTCGTAATTGGCTGTCAGGGTGTACTTTATGCCTTCGGTAGTATCGTGTATCCAACAGAAGTGCGCGGTACCGGTGTCGGTGTTGCTTCTGCAGTCGGTCGTATTGGTGCCATGCTAGGCCCAGTCATCGCAGGTCAGCTCCTGGTGGCAGGTTTTGGTGCCGCAGGGGTAATTACAGCCGCAATCCCATGTATCATCATTTCTGCACTGTGTATGCTGTTCCTGGTGAACCGTACCAAAGTGTAATAGGCCAAGATTTGAAAAAGCCTGCTTTTGCAGGCTTTTTTGTGTTTAAAATTCAAGGAATCAGATCCGCAGTGCGGTTAAAAACAGGCAGAATCAGAATATGCAGTCACAGGGTTTTTAGCAGCCGCTCTAAAAATCCGATAACAATTTGCGCTATGCTTGGACATAAATCGAGATTTCAATGGATGAAAATACATGCAAAATAATATCGCTTTGCTGGTCGTAGATGTACAAAGAGGATTTACCCCAGGGGGTAATCTGGCAGTGGCCAATGCTGACCAGATTATCCCCAATATCAATTTATTGGGGCAGTATTTTCAAAATATTATCCTGACGCAGGACTGGCATCCAGAAAACCATATTTCTTTTGCAGACAATCACCCCGCTAAAGCGGCTTATGACAGCATTCAGCTGGATTATGGCACTCAGGTTTTATGGCCAAAGCATTGTGTGCAGGGGACAGTAGATGCCGAGTTGCATCCGGATTTAAATTTACCGCAAGCGCAACTGATTATCCGCAAGGGTTTTGATTCCCGGATTGACAGTTATTCCGCCTTTATGGAAGCAGATCAGAAAACCACAACCGGTTTGGCCGGCTATCTGCGTGAACGTGGTATTGATACGGTATTTGTGGTTGGGATTGCTACCGATTTCTGTGTGGCTTGGACCGCCATCGATGCCTGCAAACTGGGCTTTAAGACCTATGTCATTGCCGATGCCAGCAAGGGCATTGATCTGAATGGTTCCTTGCAACATGCCTGGCAAGATATGCTGGCGCATGGGGTAAAACGCATCTATACCAAAGATATCGTTCAGCCGGTTTAAAATTTTATCATGATGCGCTTCGGATATTTCTTTGATCTTCGGCGCATTTAAATCTTCAGATTTCTGGTATTGAGAGATGCCTGTTTTATCTTGTTATTATTCTGCCTTTGTACCCCTGGATGAACCCCATGTCAGCCTTGCTCCAGTTTAGCCAATTTGTCCAAAAAACCTTTGCTTTATGGGTGCTGCTGTTTTCCGGCATTGCCTTAATGCTGCCCGAGGGCTTTGTCTGGTTACGCGCTTATATTCCATGGATGCTGGGCATCATCATGTTTGGTATGGGCATGACCATGACCGTAGGCGATTTTAAAAGTGTGCTACAAAGTCCGAAAGCTGTCGGGATTGGGGTCGTGGCCCAGTTTGTAGTGATGCCGGGTCTGGCTTTTCTCTTGTGTCAATTGTTCCAGTTGCCGCCGGAAATTGCGATCGGGGTGATACTGGTCGGTTGCTGTCCGGGTGGTACTGCCTCCAATGTCATTACCTATATGGCCAAAGGCAATACTGCTCTGTCTGTGGCCTGTACTTCCGTCTCAACCTTATTGGCTCCGATTCTGACCCCTGCGATTTTTTATCTCTTGGCCAGCCAATGGATCGAGATCAATGCCTTATCCATGCTGGTGTCGATTCTACAAGTGGTGCTATTTCCAATTCTTCTGGGCTTGATTGTACGGAGTCTGCTCAAGCAAAAAGTAAATGCCTATATTCAGGTGATGCCGCTGATTTCTGTGATTGCCATTGTCGCGATTGTGGCAGCAATTATTGCCGGCAGCAAAGCTCAGATTTTGCAATCTGGACTACTGATCTTGGGGATTGTGGTCTTGCATAATGGTCTCGGTTATTTGCTGGGTTATTGGGCCAGTCGTATCTTTAAGCTGGCGGAAATAGACTGTCGTGCGGTATCGATTGAGGTGGGAATGCAGAATTCGGGTCTGGGTGTGGCTTTGGCTGCGACCCATTTTGCAGCTTCTCCACTTACGGCTTTGCCCAGTGCAATCTTTAGCTTATGGCACAATATTTCAGGGCCAGCTCTGGCCACCTATTGGGCAGCCAAAAGCAGGGTAACGACATTAGAGCCAAAGCAAAATCTGGATACAGACAGCTAGAGTTTTAAAATGCGGCAGTGATTTTAATTGCTGCAAGGCGCTGAATAATAGAACTTGACGAGTAACAGCTTAAAAATTCTGCGCATAAAAAAGCCCGATTTAAAGTCGGGCTTTGTACTGTACAACCTTTATGAGGCTTTGGACTGTTTGGATTTTAAAATCTCGGTTCTAAAAGTCTGTGCCAGTTCAGCCGTTTCTGCATCCATGCCATTTACCACAAAGGCATGACGGGTCAGGACATTGGTTGGATTCGGCATACTGACCAGCTGGAAATGTTCGCTCACATCTTTTAGCAAGCTATTCGGGACATGTAAGGCACTTTCTTTTGCGACCAGGTGCTGGCTAAGACGCTCAGAGGCCTGCACCGAGCTGAGCTGCATCTCCTCGACTTTAGACGCAATTGCACTACGGGTTTGCAGTACAAAACGTTTTTCTTCACGATAGCGTTTATACAGTACCTCCGAGAGTAACTGGAATACCGCACTGATCATGGTCAGGCAGGCCAAGGCATTTGGCTTGTCTGCCGCAATGCTGATAGTGGCACCTTTTTCATCAAATTTATGCACAGTACTAATATCACTGCCATTCAGTTTGTAGCGCTGCACACAGAGTTCAGTGGCTTTATTCAGGAAAATCTGACACAGGTTGAAATAAGGCACCGATACGGTTTTATTCACGCTATCGAGTAACTGTTTTGGATCATAGAACTGGATATTCAAGCTCAGGCTATCGCTTTCCAGTACAGCTGGCTTATGTTCTTTTTCTTTGGCTTTATTTTTTACTGCCTGCTGGGCTTGGGCAATGGCCAGCGCAGCATTGTGCTTTTCCTGTTCCAGAGCTTGGGTCAGGGTCTGAATCTCGAATTTTAAACGGGATTCATTGTTAATGCGTGCCAGATATTCGGTTCGGCTAGGACGCGCGATCGCGCGGTACGCCACCCAAATCAAAGCATGAATAATGAAAGAGAACAGAATCGCCAGCCATTGCGTCCGCAGAATTTCACCCATACTTGGCTCAATCAGGGTGATTTCAATCAGACCGACTTTTTTCTCGTTTTGCAGTGCATCACGGACAAAAACTTCACCATCACGAGTTTTGGTCAGTCCGCCGGTGGCTAAAACCTGACCTTTCGCATCCAGAATTCGAATCGAAGCCACACTCGGGTTGGTCGCATAACGATTTGCCAGCAAAGCCAGAGAAACACGATTGGCGGGTTCCAGCTCGGACAGGCTGTCTGTCACCAGTTGACTGGTGATCAGCTGCCCCTGACTGGTGCGGTTTTCATTCAGTTGGTGAGTGGTTGCCAATACCAGTAAAAAGGTATGCAGAGCAAAACTTACAATCAATAGGCTAGCAAATAGCCCTTGTCTAGGCGCATTCAACGTAAACTTCCAAGGCAATTCTGTTCAATTTCGATTATGATTCTAACAATAGTTGTAGCTCAGACCCGAGTCAATTCATGCGAGAAATCATTCTTATATCATTTTTAGGACCTGACCAGCCTAATCAATTTACACGATTAATGCAGGTTTTGTCCGCCCATTCCCTACAGATTTTAGATGTGGGGCAAGCGGTTATTCATAATCAGTTAACCTTAGGTATTGTTGTAGCGTCTGATGACCAGACGGCGACAGCATTAGCCATGAAGGAAATCCTGATTCTAGCACATGATATCGGGTTAACTGTGCGCTTTAAACCGATCTCTGCGACTGAATATGATCAGTGGGTCAAAGAGGGTGGGCGCACACGTTATATCGTAACGGCATTGGCCCCTGAATTAAATGCCTCTCATTTGCAGGCCGTGACCCAGATTGTCTCGACTCAGGGTTTTAATATTGAAACCGTAACCCGTCTGTCTGGCCGTCCGGCCCTGGATGGCAGCAGTACCGGTCCGAAACGTGCCTGTATCGAATTTGGTTTAAAAGGACAAATGCTGGATGCCGCAGCCATGCGTGCTGCCTGTTTGCGTTTGTCCAGTGAACTGAATGTCGATGTTGCGGTTCAGGAAGACAATGCCTATCGCCGTAACCGCCGTCTGGTCTGTTTTGATATGGACTCGACCCTGATCGAACAGGAAGTGATTGATGAACTGGCGATTGAAGCAGGGGTCGGTGCGCAGGTTGCTGAAATTACTGAACGCGCCATGCAAGGTGAACTTGATTTTCAGGCCAGTTTCCGTGCCCGTGTGGCTTTATTGAAAGGCATGGATGCATCGGTACTGCCGAAAATTGCCGAGCGCCTGACCATTACCGAGGGTGCTGAACGCCTGATTTCGACTTTAAAAGCATTGGGTTACCGTACTGCAATTCTGTCGGGTGGTTTTCAGTACTTTGCCGAATATCTGCAAGGCAAACTGGATATTGATGAAGTGCATGCCAATGCGCTTGATGTTCAGGATGGCGTAGTCACGGGTGAAGTCAAAGGTCATATTGTTGATGGCGCGCGTAAAGCTTTATTGCTTGGCGAAATTGCCAAAGAGATGGGAATTTCCCTGGAACAGACCATTGCAGTCGGTGATGGTGCCAATGACTTGCCAATGTTATCGATTGCAGGACTCGGTGTGGCTTTCCGTGCCAAGCCACTGGTGCGTCAAAATGCCACGCAGGCGATTTCCAGTGTGGGACTGGACGGGGTACTGTATCTGCTCGGGGTACACGATAAAGACCTGAATCAGGCATAAACACTATTTTTGATAGAATAAACGCGACCTCAGGGTCGCGTTTTTTGATTGCCTTTGTACTAAGGTGACCAAGCCAGCAGAGAAGATTGACTATAAAAACATCGATCATCTTAAACGGAAAAATAATTTTTTCAGTCAATAACAGCCCTGATAATTTTGTAATGACACGCCAACATTGACACAGTCATTGATCCACAAAAATGCCAAAAGCAAAAAATGTAATGACAATATAATATCGCGACAAAGTATGTCGTGAGACCAGATCACAGGACTTTTTTTATGCAAAAAACTCAGCATAATGCAGGCATAGAGATACAAATCAACAGATTCCATTTTATTGATTGAACGAAATTCAATAGATAGAACCGTTGCAATATCAAACAGGCAAACTATCTATTTGGATGGAGGGGTTTATATGGTAACAGCGAATTTAGCAACGATCGTGGGCTTCAGTTTAGTCGCTGCAGCTGTAGTTGCTGTGTTCTTCTCGCCTTATCGTCGCTGGTTGAGTTTTATGGCAGCCGGGATGTTGGTCTGGGGCTTGATTGAGATGATTCGTGTAGGCACACAAGCCTGGTTTGATCTGCCAATGACCTATAGTTATCTGAGTGCATTGACAGCAGTCATGATGGTGGTCACTTTCTTATTATTGCGTGAAGACCGTCGTGCAGAGCGTGCCTTGGCAAAACGCCGTTGTATCGAACATACGCCAGTCTATGAAGATGACCAGCAGCAGCTTTCGAGCCGTTAAGTCTACAAATCGCAAAGAAAAAATGCACCCACGGGTGCATTTTTTAGCTTAGAAATATGATACAAACTGCTTAATCAACCTAGCCAAGAATTATGCTAGGATATTTGTCAATTTTCGTACAATTAGAATAGGCATCCTCCATGAAACTGTCGTCCATTCCTGTGTTAAAACTTCCTCTTATTGATATGAGTACCGATCCACTGGACTTGTTGGTCGCGGGTCTGGCTTTACGTATGAAGCAATTGGCACGTACCAGCCCAAAATTTATTGAACTGGTACATGAGCGTCAATTCCGGATCCAGATTGGCACAGATGAAGGTATGGCACGTCAGATCATTGTCAATAATGGCCAGATTGATACGGTTTCAGGTGATGCAGAGAAAGCAGATTTTGTATTGCAGTTTGCTGATAGTGAACAGGGTGTAAAGACCTTGGTCAAAGGTGACCCGACAGCATTCATGACCGGTATGCAAAGTGGCACCATCAAAATGGAAGGTGACTTTGGCCTGCTGGTCTGGTTTAACCAGGTGGCGAAGATGATTCCACCCAAATTGCCCAAACCGGTCAAAGAAAAAATTAAATTTGCCCGGGCGTTTATTAAAGAAAAAACGGGTAAATAAAACTCTGCTCCTGACTTCCTCTCCTTTTTCAAGGAGGGCTGAGGGCAGGATTCAGCCAGTTTCAATCTGGGTAATGCCAGTCAGTTAGGGAGTTTAGATCTAAGCTCCTTAATTTTTTAAATCTTTTGCAGAAACAATTATTTTCTAATCTTGCGGTACAATACACCTGATGCCCCAGACCGTTGGGGATGAGGTTTCCAGCTATCCCATATCATTATGAATAACAATAATAAAAAACCAGACAGTTTCCTGCCTGATCTCGATTACTGAATCTGAGGGCTTTTTAATGTGGAAAATAATGTCGCTATTCAACTTCTAAATTAAAGGTCACCGGCCCATCATTGACCAAATGTACTTTCATATCCGCTGCAAAAATACCAGTTTGTACATGTTCAAATTGTGACTTTGCATAGTCAACCAGTTGCTCATACAGCTCTTTTGCAGCAGCAGGTGGCATGGCAGGGCCAAAATCTGGACGTAAACCTTTTTGGGTTTGCGCCATCAGGGTAAATTGTGAAACCAGCAGTAAACCGCCTCCAGCCTGGCTGATATTCCAGCCCATTTTGCCCTGTTCATCATCAAAGAATCGGTATTTCAATATCTTATCAATCAGCTTTTTACCTTTTTCCAGATTGTCGTCCTTGCCCAGACCCAGAAAAACCAGAATTCCCTTATTTATTTCGCCCGTAGTTTCACCCTCGACCACGACTTTAGCTTCTAAAACTCTTTGTAATAAGGCACGCATTTTACATATTGACTGATAACGATAGATGGGCGTGATTGTAGCAAAAATAAAACCTGAAGCAGTATCAGATACTGATTTTTATGAATTTTAAATATTTGAAAATCAATTGATTAATTTTTATAAATTCATTAAAACGATTGAAGTGATAAAAATAATCTGTTTTAACAATTTTTAGTTTTTATATATCTTAGCACCTGCAGGAAAGGTAATAAATTGAGAGATTTAGAAATGTTTAAGCGTTCATTACTGGTTGCAATGCTTGCAACTGTCACAGCCACACAAGCTGCTCCTCTAACTAAAGACAATGGCGCGCCAGTCGGTGATAACCAGAACTCAATCACAGCAGGCCCAAATGGTTCAGTCTTGCTTCAAGACGTTCAATTGGTACAAAAACTACAACGTTTTGGTCGTGAGCGTATTCCGGAGCGTGTGGTACATGCGCGTGGTACAGGGGCTTATGGTGAATTCGTTGCAACTAAAGACCTGTCTGACTTAACAATTGCTTCTCTATTCAAGACTGGTACTAAAACTCCAGTTTTTGTCCGTATGTCTACGGTAATTCATGGTAAAGGTTCACCGGAAACCCTGCGTGACCCGCACGGTTTCGCGATCAAGTTTTATACTCAAGAAGGGAATTGGGATCTGGTCGGTAACCAGACACCGGTATTCTTCATCCGTGATGCGATCAAATTCCCGGACTTCATTCATGCAATGAAGCCAAGCCCGGTGACAAACGTACAAGATGCCAACCGTGTATTTGACTTCCTGTCGAGCCAGCCATGGGCTACCAACATGCTGACTTATGTGTACGGCAAACAAGGTGTGCCCACCAGCTACCGCGAACAGGACGGTTTCGGTGTACATGCTTACAAGCTATATAACGACAAGGGCGAATACAAATATGTGAAATTCAACTTCCGCTCGCAACAAGGCGTGAAGGGTTTGAATGTGAAAGAAGCTGCCGTGCAACAGGGCAAAGACTTCAATCACTTGACCAATGATCTTTATAACAACATTTATGCCGGCAACTTCCCGAAATGGGATCTGCATATCCAGGTACTCGATCCAAAAGATCTCGGCAAGTTTGATTTTGATCCACTTGATCCCACCAAGATCTGGCCAACTGACTTAGTTCCAGAAGTGAAAGTGGGGACATTGACCCTGAACCGCATGCCAAAGAATTTCTTCAATGAGACTGAACAGTCGGCATTTGCACCAGGTAATCTAGTTCCGGGTATTGAGCCATCGGAAGACCGTCTGCTACAAGGCCGTATCTTCTCTTACTCAGATACGCAAATGTACCGTCTGGGTGTGAATCACCAGCAAATTCCGGTGAACCGTCCAGTGGTTGCTGTAAATAACAACAACCAGGAAGGTTATATGAACGTGTCTGAGCGTGACTCGGATGTGAACTATGAGCCAAGCCGCAAAGAGCCAAAAGCTGCAACTGCAAAAGCACGTGCGGTACAAACACCATTATCGGGTCATGTACAGCAAATCGGTGTGAAAGAGCAGAACTTCAAGCAGGCAGGTGAGCTGTACCGTTCGTATACTGCCAAAGAGAAAGATGACTTGATTATGAACCTGGCTGCGGACTTAGGTGCAGTAAAAGATTCAGAAACCAAGCACATCATGTTGTCTTATTTCTACAAGGCAGATGCCGACTACGGTACACGTATGACCAAAGCGGTGAAGGGCAACATCGCAACGGTCAAAGCCAAAGCAGCACAACTCAAAGACTGATTTCGATTGGTCGATCAGGATTGGTGACTAGGGTTTAAGAATTCACCTCCGCAAAGTCCTGTAGAACTCCAAACCTTTCCTGCACCCTAGGGGGAGTTCTACAGGCACTCCGTTTTACTCATCTTATCTAATCTGAATAGAATCATTTTCGATTCATGTCTCTATTTGATTTCTGTTGGAGTTCATTATGAAAGCTATGCAGCATGCAGTTTTAGCCAGTATTCTCGCGATAGGTTCCATATTCGCAAACGTGGCCACCGCCAAGGAGATCTCCCCCGCTAAAACTGTGGACAATATTCAGATGAGCTCACAACAGGAATTAGTTGCGCTGTTTTTTGCCGCAGCCAAAACCGGCAATCACGAAGTGATTCATGAATTTCTCAAGTATGGTTTTCCGGTTGATGTACGCAATAGTGCCGGTTTTACCCCCCTGATGATGGCGACCTATTATGGCCATCAAACTATTGTGACGACCTTGCTCAATCATGGTGCTGATCGCTGCGCCCGCGACAATAAAGGTAATACCGCATTGATGGGGGCACTGTTTAAAATGGAATTTGCCATTGCCAAACAGCTGCGTCAGGTCGACTGTGATGCCCAAGCCAAGCAGACCGGGCAAAAGACCACAGCCGAATTTGCCAAGGTGATTGGTCAGGAAAAACAGCTGCAGAAAATCATTCAGGAACAGGGGAAAACCCAAGGCCAGTTGTCAAAATAAAACCCATTATACTCTGATACTTTTGTCGCGAATTCAGCTAGCTGTACGTAAATCCTGCAATATTACATAAAATTTTATGCTTTAATGTTGAGATAAGCACAGCGATATTTCCTTAGTTATGGCTCCAATTATCCGTTCCCTGTTAGATACTGACTTGTACAAATTCACCATGTTACAAGTGGTATTACACAAGTTTCCGCAAACGCATAGTGTCTACCATTTCCGTTGTCGTAATCTGGAAGATACAGTCTATCCACTGACGGATATTCTGGATGATCTCAATCATCAACTTGATCTGTTGTGTCAGCTCAACTTCAAAGAAGACGAGTTGCAATATTTAAGAAGTCTGCGTTTTATCAAGAGCGATTTCGTCGATTATCTGGAACTGTTTCAACTGAAACGCCGTTTTATTCAGGCCAGTATCGATAGCGAAGGTCGTTTAGATATCACCATTGAAGGCCCGATGGTTCAGGCGATGATGTTTGAAATCTTCGTACTGGCAATTGTCAATGAACTGTATTTTAGCCGGATCCGTAGTCCTGAAGTGCTGGCTGAAGGTGAGCGCCGTTTACAGGCGAAAATACAATTATTAAAAGAATACGATGCATCGCAACATCCACATGATCCGCCATTTTTAGTGTCGGATTTTGGGACACGTCGCCGTTATAGTTTCGAATGGCAAAAGCATGTGGTAGAAGAATTCAACAAGGCTGCACCACATGTCTTCCGTGGTACCAGTAATGTGTTATTGGCGAAAGAATTGGGAATTACCCCGATTGGCACCATGGCGCATGAATTCCTGCAAGCATTTCAGGCGCTTGACGTGCGTCTGCGTAATTTCCAGAAATCTGCGCTGGAAACCTGGGTACAGGAATATCGTGGTGATTTAGGTATTGCCCTGACTGATGTGGTCGGTATGGATGCTTTCCTGCGTGATTTTGACCTGTATTTTGCCAAACTGTTTGACGGCCTGCGTCATGACAGTGGTGATCCCTATGTTTGGGGTGACAAGGCCTATGCACATTATAAAAAACTGAAAATTGACAGCAAAACCAAAATGCTGACTTTCAGTGATGGTCTGAATCTGGAAAAAGCCTGGAAACTGCATCAATACTTTAAAGACCGTTTTCAGGTCAGTTTCGGGATTGGCACCAACCTGACCAACGACATGGGCCAAACCCCCTTAAATATCGTATTGAAACTGGTGGAATGTAACCGTCAGTCGGTGGCAAAAATTTCGGACAGTCCAGGCAAAACCATGACTGATAATGATACTTTCCTGGCTTATTTGCGTCAGGTTTTCGAGATCACTGAACCTGCTTAAGCACATTTTAGACATGAGCAATTTTAAAAACCGCTTCGCTACAGGGGCGGTTTTTTTATACGAGATGGATTTTTAGCATGACTTATCTAAAATCCTGCTAATCATCTTAAAAGAAACCGCATAAGTGTAAAAATGAGCTGTGCTAAGATCAAAACAATTTGACCCATCATAGCCATGATAACGATGACAGCTTCAGCTTTTAATTTTGGTCTGCTGATCGAGGCAGAAGATTTAGTTCCCTATTTGGGCCATGAAAAACTTCGTATTGTCGACCTCAGCCGGGCTTCTGTGTATGAGCAGTTGCATATTCCACATGCCCTGCATTTACAACCCAAGCTGCTGGTTCGTCAGGAAGATCATACGATGGGGCTATTGCCGGATGTAGAAGGCTTGCAGGCCCTCATTGCTTATCTGAATATTTCGCCTGAGCATCATGTGGTGGCCTATGATGATGAGGGCGGGGCGTGGGCCGGGCGTTTACTCTGGAATCTGCATTGTCTGGGTTTTGAAAATACCAGTCTATTGAATGGCGGGATTCATGCCTGGCTAGGTGCAGGTTTGCCAACCTCGTCCGATCAGGAAATATTTAGCCCGGTGAGTCATTTAGTTCCTGTCAATCTCGAGCAAAAATCAGAGTTTCAGATTTGCTATGATGAATTACACCAGCTCATTGAAAATGAACAAGTTCAACTATGGGATTGCCGCACTGAAGATGAATATACTGGCCTGCGTCTGGCAGCGCGCCGCGGCGGTCATATTCCGGGAGCACGTCATTTTGAATGGAGTACTGCCCTTAACCGGCAAAATCATTTAAAATTGCAGCCTTTACCACGTACTCAGCAGCGTCTGGAACAACTGGGCTTTGATTTGACTCAGCCGGTTGTGGTGTACTGCCAGTCCCATCATCGCTCAGGTTTGGCCTATATTCTGGGCCGTTTACTGGGCTGGAAAATTCGAGCCTATGATGGTGCGTGGAGTGAATGGGGCAATCGCCTCAATAGTCCAATCGCTACAGGGGAGGTGCCATCTTGAGCATCACATCACGTTTAAAACAACAGTTTTTTATTAAAGCTCAACGATTAGTACCGCAACATCGCCTGTCTCGTGTGGTCGGCAAAATTGCTGCCAGCGAAAACCCGATTATCAAAACGGCTGTAATTACTGCCTTTAAGGCACAGTACGGCATTGATATGTCGATTGCTGAACAGGCCAATGCCTTGAAATTCAAATCATTTAATGAATTCTTTACCCGTGCCCTGAAACAAGGGATTCGTGCAGTTGATCCAGATGCCAGCAGTATTGTTTCACCTGCGGATGGGGCGATTTCCCAGCTGGGTAAAATTGAAAATGGCGATGTGTTTCAGGCCAAAGGTCAAAAATTTACTGTAGAAGCGCTGATTGCTGACCCGCAACTGGCTGAACCCTTCAAAAATGGCGAGTTTGCGACAGTATATTTGTCACCACGTGATTATCACCGTGTGCATATGCCATTTGCAGGGACTTTGACTGAAACTTTGTATGTACCGGGCGAGCTGTTCTCGGTCAATCAGGTCACAGCAGAAAACATTCCGGGTCTGTTTGCCCGCAATGAACGCATGGTCTGCCTGTTTGATACTGAAATTGGCCGTATGGCCGTGGTCTTGGTGGGTGCAATGATTGTGGCTGGTATTGAAACGGTGGCTACTGGCAAGGTTAAACCTTCTGGTCGGATCGAGTTAAACCAGCATGATCTGTTCCTGGAAAAAGGTGCGGAACTGGGCCGGTTCTACCTTGGTTCAACTGCAGTGATTTTATTTGAAGAACATAAAATGCAGTGGGATGCCGCGTTCAAGGCCAATTCTTTGGTGAATATGGGTGAAGCATTGGGGCATACGGTTTAAAGATTTTAGCCTCTTGTATCCTCCCCCTTTTTCAAAGGGGGATCGAGGGGGATTAATCCTGAATGATATAAATCCTCCCTTGCGGAGCAATGCTCCTCACCCTTTTCCAAAGAGGGAAGGATACAAAAAAAGCGCCATCAGGCGCTTTTTCTCATTTAAATCTTTAGCGTTTCACCACAATCGAATCAATGCCACTGTGTTGCAAGGTCTGCTGGGCAATCAGTGCCGCATCAGCCGAGTCATAAGGGCCTGAGACCACGCGATACCAGACTTTGCCATTTTCTACGCTTCTGACCACATCAGCAGACAGGCCATTCAGAATAATTTCCGCACGGCGGGCATCGGCCTGATCCGGATCATCAAAGCTGCGTACTTGCAGAATATAGCTGACCGGAGCTGTAACCGGTGCTTCGCTGACTTCCAAGCCAGGTTCGGTGCTTGCTGCAGCTTCAGGAACTTCAGGTCGAGGTGCTTCTACAATCACCACAGTATCCTGTCTTTTAGCTTCAGGTACCGCCTGTTCAGGAATCGGAGTTACTTGTTGTTGTGGCAACAAATCGTAAAAACGGTAATCCTTATTGGTGTCTTCTTCCTGGACAGATGCTGCAGTCGTTTGAGTTTTAGGCTTAACCGGTTCCCATGGCTTCCACAACATCAGTGCCATTAAAAAACTCAACACGATTAAAATGATCACGAGTGTGCCGAGCCAGGTCGGAATCAGTGGCTTTTTAGGCTTATTCGGTCTTTCAGATACACCGCGTTGCGTTTTTCCAAACACTTGGGATTTCCTCTATATGGGGTTGCCTCATAGAAAAGGCATAACAGTGGTTATGCCTGACTATTATTTCATCCTATGTGATTAAGATCCAAATGTCATTATTTAGATCAAACTGCACACCAGATTTATACTTGAACTATTTTTTCAAATAGCTGGCAGAATCTAGCCAGGTATTTTCTGAACAGCTAAAACAACAGTTTTCGTTGTGGCTTCGAGTAGAGCTTTTGTCTTGCGAGCATGCAAAACAATCTATACATGCTTACTCAAGCGAAGCTTTCGCCTTGCGAGCATGCAAAGCGGTGCTTTGCTTACATGCTCTCAGGCGCAGACACACCTAAAAGTTCTAAGCCATTACGCAATACCTGACGTACGTTCACTGATAACAGTAAACGCGCCTGAGTCAGTTCAGCATCATCACCGAGTACTTTATTGTCGTTGTACCAGCCGTGGAACAAGGCTGCCAGCTCTTTCAGGTAGTTGCCGATTTGATGTGGCTCATGGCTGTTTGCAGCACGCACCAGAATTTCTGGATAGGCAGCCAGTTTAGCCAGAACTTCAGTTTCAGCATCCAGCTCGAGTCGGGCCGCCAGAGTACGCGCTGCCGCAGCGTCAAAATTCACGCCTGTAGAGGCCGCTTTTTCTAACATACGGCAGATTCGGGCATGCGCATACTGGATGTAATATACAGCGTTGTCTTTGCTTTGCGACACCGCTAAGTCTAGATCGAAATCGATGTGTTGTTCAGATTTACGCATCACATAGTAGAAACGTGCAGCATCGTTGCCGACTTCTTTGCGCAGATCACGCAAGGTCACGAACTGACCTGAACGAGATGACATTTGTACCATCTCGCCACCGCGCCACAGGCTGACAAACTGAACCAGAAGCACCGTTAATTTCTTCGAGTCATAGCCCATCGCATCAATCGCTGCTTTTACACGTGCGATATAACCGTGGTGATCGGAACCCCAGATATCAATAATATCGGTATAGCCACGTTGTAATTTATTCAGGTGATAGGCAATGTCAGAGGCAAAGTAGGTGGTCTGGCCATTACGGCGTTTCACCACACGGTCTTTTTCATCACCAAATTCAGTCGACTTGAACCAGATATTGCCATCTTTTTCGTACAGGAAACCACGTTGATCTAAGGTCTGTAAGGCTTCTTCAATTTTGTCGGTTAATGATTCTTCGCTGAACCATTGATTGAAAGTGACACCAAACTCGCCCAGGTCATCTTTAATATCATCCAGAATCGCTTTCAGTGCGGCCTGCAAGAATACGCGGTAGCCTGTACCAATCAAGGCCTGAGAATTAAAGATCAAACCATCAATGTGTTTTTCTTTATCGCCAGAGAGCACCACCTTATTGCCATCTGCATCCAGTTCAGCTGCAAATTGTACATCTTCCGGCACGTCTTTATACACATCAGCCACAGAGCGGACATAGGCATCGCCATGCTGGTCAATAATGCTTTGCGCGATTTCTTTGACATAGTCGCCCTGGTAAGCATTTTTTGGGAATACCAGTTCCTGACCGGTTAATTCTAAATAACGCAGGTAAGTTGAGGTTGCCAGAATGTCCATTTGACGGCCAGCGTCATTGACATAGTATTCGCGGTCAACTTTGGCGCCGGTCGCTTCTAAAAGATTGGCAACGGTCATCCCATAAGCTGCACCACGACCATGACCTACATGCAGGCTAGAGGTCGGATTGGCAGAGACGAATTCAACCTGAATGCGCTTGTCAGCATTGACCTGGGTGCGGCCATAAGTTTCTTGTTGTGCTGCAATTTGATCGAGTACCACAAAGCGCTGGTCTGCATTTAAAAAGAAGTTAATAAAACCAGGACCTGCAATTTCTGCCTTGCTGATATCTGCTACTTCAGGAAGTGCAGCAAGAATTTTTTCTGCTAAATCACGTGGCTTCATACCCGCAGCTTTAGAGGCAATCATCGCGATATTTGACGCGAAATCACCATGGGTTCGGTCTTTGGTACGCGTCAAACTGCTGGTATTGTTCCAGTCAGATGGGAGGACACCTTCAGCTTGAAGGGATTGCACTGCATGTTCTAGAGCTGCTTGGATTGCCGTGTTCATAATCAGTCGAAAATAAATGTCGCAGAAAAACAGCAAATATAGCAAATTTCATGCTCTTTAGGTAAAAGCATTTCCAGGGAATAAAATTTATACGATCAACTGCCATAAATTTTGTGCAGTAAACCCAAAAGCACCGGACGGATCTGGTGAAAATGAAATCAGTTTTAGAGAAAATGCTGCCAATAAAAAAATCAGTCCTCCAAAGTGCGGGATTTGGCTTATTATTGATGATCTGAAAAATAATTAACAAGAGTCAGCATGGCTTTACCACAACGTCCGACCATTATCGGCAATATTCCTAAACTTCCTGCAAAATGGGCACTGATCATTGTGCCATTTATTTTGTCCTGCCTGATGAGTGGCATTATTTCCTTGATCAATATGCTGCGCAACTTGGGCTGGATCGATGGATTTATAGCGCTCTGGTTTCATAACTGGATGATTTCCTGGGCAATTGCCTTTCCAATCGTGGTGACCTTATTGCCATTTGTACGCAAATTTACCGGACTGCTGGTAGATATGTCAGGCCCCCAAGCACCCAAGTGATTGCTTGAAACAACCTGACAGAGGCTGAATTAATTAGATCTCAAACCGCCTGGCTCTGCTGCAGAGCCAAGCTGTATCAAAGAGAAAATGGTTTTTAAATCAGATGCTCCACCGCCGCCCGGATAATCCCGAGCACCAGACCGATACAGGCACCGACCACGACACCATTGACCCGGATCATATGCAGGTCACCACCGACTTCATTTTCAATCTTGTCGATCATTTCGGTCGAATCCCATTCGTGAATGCGCTCGCTAATAAAACGAATCACTTTTTCACTGTACTGATCACTCAGATCCACCGCGATCCCGCTAAGACGTTTATTCAGCAGCTCACGTACTGAAGCATTCGAGATAATATTTTCCCCCACCTGCTGAATCGCAATTCTGAGATTCTCGGCAATACCGGAATCCGGTTTTTGCAAATCCTCTTTAATGGCATCACATAAAATCACCACGGCGCCACTGATAAAATTCAGCACTTGCGGACTATCGAGCAAGGCATCCTTGGTTTCATTCAGACGCTGGCTGGCTTCACTGTGGTTGTCGGCCAGTTGCAACATCCAGTGATGTCCAGTTTCCTCAATTTTAAGCCGCCAAGGATGATCCGGGTCGGCCAGCATCGCTTCAACCCTCTGAATGACAGAATCGATACTGCGTTGCTGTACATCAATTCCAATCCAGCTCGCGCCTTTGGCCAGTTTCCAGACTCCCATTTCCTTGAACAGGTTGCGGGTCAGTTCCCGGGTTTCTTCAGGATGTGAGCTCATCCAGGCATGTACCACGTCTAGGCCGCGTTGCAGTACATCCTGATGGAAATCATTTTCGAGTACGGCGCGCAGCATCTCGCTGGCCAGGGTATTGATCTGGGTGTTCTTGACCCATTGCACGCTATTATTCTGGATAAATCCGGCAATCTGTTCCTGCCCGACAAATTCAAAAACTTTAGGCACGGTTTGCTGGATCACCTGGGTGACCTGGGCATTATTCTGTGGATTGGCCAGCCAGCGCCCCGCGGCCAGACTCAGGTCGGTACTGGCCAGACTGCGCTGTACAATTTGCGGAGAGAGAAAATTTTCCTGCACAAAACGGCCCATCGACTCTGCAATACGGGCCTTGTTGCGGGGAATGATTTCGGTATGGTCACGTAAAAATTTCGGGATCGGCAAGCGGCCAAAAGGATTACGGAACAGTACGGTAATCGCATACCAGTCAGCCAGACCACCGACCACACCGGCTTCTGCAGAGAGCATCAGGATATGAATCAGCCAGACATATTCGGGCAGCAGCTTGGCAGCAAGCATGAGTACCAACCAGATCAGTACCGCGACCACCAGCGCGATGGTCGCAAAACGTTTACTGCGTTGTAAGTTCGGTGAGATACTCTCTGTCTGCATAGATCATCCTGTCAAGAGGGATTGGCCGGTTGCGGTTGCAGCACTGCGCCGGATGGACTTAGACCATATTTAGTCCCAAGTGACTGTAAAATCAAGCGCGCATCGAAAGCATCGCTAGGTGCCTGACCGGCTTTAAAGCATTCAATGGTATAGGCCACCTGAGCAGGATCCAGGGTGACAGTATAAGGACGGTCATAGAACGGGTCTGGCCAGAACCCCGGATAGCGACGGTAATAACCATATGGATAATAGCTCGGTGCCGGATAGACGATTGCCTGACGTGGCGGTTGCTGGGTACGATTACTTGGATCATTCAGCACTCTAAAGAACTGAAAGCCATTTTGCACAGTGGTCTGCGCGGCTTTGACCAGGGCAATTTCCTCAGCCGTGCCAAAGCTCATATTGGGCCGGGCCTGAAATCCAATCCGATAAGTGTTGTTGTTGAGTGGCGTGGTACTGTAGCGGCCCAACTGATCAAACGTTAATGGTTTTGAAGGCGTCGTGGCACAACCACTCAGGTTGATGGCAGCGATCACACTCAATCCCAGTAGCATATTTTTCATGTTCGATCTCCTGATGCAATGATCCAGTCACAAAAACAGGCTTTAAAAACTGCTGTCGGGCTGGGTCAGGAAGGTTAACTCTTCATCGGTCGAGTCACGACCTAGGGTCTGGTTGCGATGAGGGTAGCGCCCAAAGCGGTCGATAATCACCTTGTGCTTTTTCTCGAACTCCAGATTGGTCGGATTGCCCAGACGCTGGAACAGCTTTAATGCGAATTCATGGATCAGTTTAGACTCACTGTGCATGAAAGGCATATATAAAAAAGCGCGTTGTTCCGGGCTGAGCTGTTGATCCAGATCCAGGCTAATAGCTTCTTGCGCCAAGGCCAGTGCCAGACTGTCCTGAGCAAAAGCTTGCGGCGAATCACGGAATAAATTTCGTGAAAATTGGTCTAGAACGATAACTTCAGCCAGACGGCCTTCGGCGGTTTTACGCCAGGACCAGAGTTCAGCCTGGGCGGCCTGCTGATGCGTGCTCATGAACTGCCGCGCGATACTTTGGTCGAATTCATGACTCTGGCTAAACCACAACGGCTGGCTGTCAGCATGGAACCAGAAGTCTAAAATATCTTGATAATTCATAACATTTACAATTCATTAGCATTTATTTATTCATAAAATCACAAATTTCACATGTCTTATAGAGGAACTTTGTGTTAAAAAATTGCCAAATTAAAAATCAATGGTTTGCCTGAAAACTAGACAGCCTATCATGTGCCGGCCAGAAATCACGTTATACTGATTAAACTGATGATTTTAATTTAATAGTTTAGCCCCTTTAAGCGAGATTGTAATGAGTCAACCTGAACCGACTTCCCAAAATGTGTTACCGACCTGGGTAGAGTCGTCACTCATCAAAGGCATGCTGCGTGGTATTGAGCGTGAAAGCTTACGTATGCAGAGTGATGGTTTCCTGTCACAGGCAGGGCATCCGCGTGCCTTGGGTTCAGCCTTGACTCATCCACATATCACCACAGACTATTCTGAAGCCTTAATGGAGTTCATTACGCCGCCGCAGGACACGATCAAAAAAGCCTTGGACTATCTCACTGATATTCACGCGATTGTGCATCGTCATCTGGAAAATGAGGAAAAACTCTGGCCGATGTCGATGCCCTGCATGCTGGATAGCCGCGATGAAAGTATTCCGTTGGCGCAGTATGGCAGCTCGAATATCGGCTTATTTAAAACCTTGTATCGTCATGGCTTGGGGGTGCGTTATGGTCGCCGTATGCAGACCATTTCAGGGGTGCATTATAACCTGTCTTTCCCGGATCATCTGTTCGAAGCCTTACAGCAGCAGGAGCAGGATGAAGCACTCAAGGACTTAAGCCTGCAGGATTATCGCAGCCACCGCTATATGGGGCTGATCCGTAACTTTATTCGTCTGACCCCACTGGTGATGTTCCTGGTCGGTGCCAGTCCGGCAGTCTGCCAGTGCTTTATGACCGGTCGTGATCATCATCTATTGCCCTTGGTAAAAGGCACCCTGTATACCCCTTATGCGACAGCATTGCGTATGGGACGATTTGGCTACCAGAACTCAGCCCAGAAACAGCTCGGCATTCACTATAATAACTTGCAAGACTATCTAGATGGACTGCAAAAAGCAGTCAAAACGCCGTATAAACCCTTTAGTCGTCTTGGACTAAATACAGCAGATGGCCAGCCGACTCAGATCAATGATCATGTGCTGCAAATCGAAAATGAATATTATAGTCTGGTACGTCCGAAGCAGGTGCCACAAGAGGGTGAAACCCCATCTCAAGCCCTGGAAAATCGCGGGATTGCCTATGTCGAGCTGCGGGCAGTCGATGTCAATCCATATAGCCCGATTGGCATCAATGAAGACACCGCCGGCTTCCTGGAAGTGGTGGCCTTGTATTGTTTATTGCAGGACAGTCCAGCACTTTTCGGTGAGGAGCAGGAGATCATTGAGCAGAATCAGACCGAAGTGGTAAATCGTGGCCGTGCGCCGAATGCTGCAATTCTGGCAGATGGTCAATGCTATCCGATTGAAGACTGGTGTGCCATGCATCTGCAACGCATGCAACCTCTGGCCGAGCTGCTCAATCAGACCTATGCAACCGATCTGTATAGCAATGCCATGAAAATGATGCAGATCCGGGTCGATGAAGTTGATGCGACTTTATCTGCCCTGGTGGTGGGCGATACACGCACTCAAGGCAGTATGTGGCACTTTGGCCAGCATCTGGCTCAGCAACATAGCAGTGTTTATGAAGCACACCAGCTTAGCCCGGAAACACTGGCTTATTTTGAAGAAATGTCACAAAAGTCATTGCAGCAACAACAGCAACTCGAGCAAGATAGCAGCGTCAGTTTTGCTGATTATTTAGCCCAATATCGATAAAAAATAAGAGGATTCACCATGCAATGGGGTTATCGCTTCGTGAGTGGTATGTTATTTTTGGCTGCTGTCATTGGAATGGCATTTGCCTTATATCTTGAGCATGTACAGGGCCTGGCGCCTTGTCCACTCTGTGTGTTTCAGCGTGTGGGATTAATTGGACTGGGGATCATCTCACTCATCGCATGTCTGCATAACCCTCAATCCAATATCATGAAGCGGCTCTATGCCTTGCTAGGTTCGCTGAGTATTTTATGGTCTGTGGGCGTTGCTGCCCGGCATGTCTGGTTACAGAATCTGCCACCGGATCAGGTGCCGAGTTGTGGTCCTGGCCTGGAATACTGGCTGGAAACCTTGCCAATGCAGTCAGTGTTGCAACAGGTACTTAATGGTTCTGGCGAGTGTGCCACCATTGACTGGACTTTCTTGGGGCAATCTTTGCCGGTCTGGTCTCTGATCTTCTTTAGTATTTTATTGCTGGTCAGTCTATGGCAACTGCTGCGCAAATATAAAACTGCACCGGTTAAACGGCTCAGAGATAAATATTAATAAGTTCGCATTAACAAGCCCTCAATTGAGGGTTTTTTAATGCGCTGAAAGTTAAGTCAGGGCAATACCTTCCAGACTTTCCAGATCAATTGTATATTCACGAATTTGATCAAAGGCTTCATCTTCTACACTTGGATAGAACCAGCGTGCCACCTGTTCGGCGACCAGCGGATGATATTGAATCTCGAAATGGTTCAAGCCATAGAAAATAGCCTTGTGGGCATCCGGAACTTTGAGCTGGAAACGCGGATTGGGATGCTCGCCCAAAGCGCTTTTGATACTGACCAGATAGTCGCCAATCACGTGCAGGGTCTTGTTTTTGCGGTTTTCAAATTCGATCGTACCCGCGACCAGATAGGTGTCGATATGCGACGGAATCGGGGCAGGTTTACGGTTGTCATCCATAAAGCCGATCCGAAGCGCATTATGCTCCCAGTCATCATCACGGACGCTGCCATGGCGTAAATCCAGAATTCCATTACTGCGAATATTGACCAAATGACCAATCAGCCGGATCAGCGGGAAATGTCCAAGTTTGTCCTGCAAGCTAAACCCAAAACGTTCCAGTACAGCACCATGATGTGGTGAGCCGAGACAGACCAGATTCTCCACCATATTGATCCAGCCATACATATTCTGCTTGCCATAAAACAGCGCACTACGAGAGACCAGACCCCCCATGCTATGCCCGATCAGGTCAATACTGGTAATTCTCGGATTGCGAGCAACCAGATCCTGCAAGGTATTGGCTAGACTGCGGCCATTGGCTGAAATTCGCCGACCGGTATTGTAATTCAGATACAGCATGGTATTGCGGTCGCGCTGGGCCAGTAATTTTTCTCCAATCCCTTCATATTTGCGATTTGACCAGTCTAAATGGTTCATGCATAAGCCATGTACAAACAGGGTAATCCGTCCGCTCAGCTCACCATTTTGCAATGAGCCATAATGATCATAGATCACCATGGGCAAGGCCAAAGGGTTTTGATATTTCAGCAGATAATCCCCAATAATGCCATTTAAGGCACTGACCAGAAAATGCAAGGAAGGCGTCAGCGGCTTATTATGCAGTTTGGGAAAACGTTCAATAATCTGGCGTAGACCGGGTGCAATCAGGGTATTGCCATAATGAAACAGCATGTCATAGGACATTTGATAGAGCCGGGCAATCGATGGAATATTCTGAATTTTTTGTGAATTATTCTCACTTAGACCAAAAATACTCATTAAAATTTCACGCTGAATACTCTTGATCAGTTCCTGAATCACGTCGTTAAAGCGCGTCGTCACCAGCTGCGCCAGACCTTCCAGTACATCGGCCTGACTCGGTGGGGTTCGGTCCCAGCGACAATAGGTTTCATGTAACGGTGTCAAACTTGGCATCTGATGCTGTCCTTTCAATGAGCCGCATGATTTGTCATCTTTCTTTTTAAAGAACTTCGCGGTATAAATTCTTTTTCTTGTCGAGTTTCCAGATATTGAGGCCTTCATTCTAAAATAGCGAGAATTACAGAATACTTCTGGCTTTTTTGTCAGACAATTTAAGTAATTAACGGGTCTTATAATGTAGTGTACTTCACATTTTTTAAATTAAATTTTGATGATGAATGGGTTTTTTGTTGGTAGTTCATGAATATTATTTATTTGCATGGCTTTAAAAGTAATGCCCACTCGATCAAGGGGACATTGCTGCAACACTACTGTGCAAAATACTCCGGGGTTCAGGTGCATTTGCCTGATTTAAATATGTCGCCACTGGCTGCGATTCAGCAGCTTTCCGAGCAGATTCAGTCAATGCAAGATGTGGCGCTGGTGGGCAGCAGTCTCGGCGGATTCTATGCGACATATCTGGTCGCACAGCATGCTGTGCCTGCTGTACTGATTAATCCGGCAATGCGACCATGGCAACTGTTTCGTGAACTGTTTGACGAGCAACTGCCTTTGCAGGTGCATCCGAACTGGTGTCTGGATGATGCGGATCTTCGACAACTGCAACAATTGGCCCTGCCAGTTGCACAAGATGCAGACAAAATGCTGGTTCTGCTGCAACAAGGCGATGAAGTTTTGGATTATCGTGAAGCACATCGTTATTATAGTGCTGCGCGTCCCCCTGCAATGCTGATGACCGAAGCAAATGGCAGTCACGGGATGGATGATTTTGCGGAGAAAATTCCGCTGCTCTTACAGTTTTTGTTGGACTGCATAAAAAAGGAAACCGAATAACGTGTCTCAATATACGGCTCAATCTCTTGAAGTTTTATCTGGTCTGGATCCGGTACGTCGTCGTCCGGGCATGTATACCGATACCTCTCGTCCGAACCATCTGGCGCAGGAAGTGATTGATAATGCTGTCGATGAGGCCTTGGCCGGACATGCCAACAAGATTACCGTCACGGTCTGTAAAGATGGTTCATTATCTGTCGAAGATAACGGTCGTGGTATGCCAGTCGATATTCATCCCGAATATGGTCAAAGTGGTATTGAAATCATCATGACCAAACTGCATGCCGGTGGTAAGTTCAGCACCGATAACTACCAGTTTTCCGGTGGTTTGCATGGCGTGGGGATTTCAGTCGTCAATGCGCTTTCGACCCGTGTAGAAGTCGAAGTTCAGCGTCAGGGCAACCTGTATAAAATGGCCTTTGAAAATGGTGAGCCGACGGCTCCACTTGAAGTGCTGGCAGGCAAGGCGCCTAAACGCGCCTCGGGAACTACGGTACATTTCTGGCCTGAAACCAAATACTTCGATTCACCCAAATTTGCCTTAAAAGCTTTAAAGCATAATCTCAAAGCCAAAGCGGTTTTGGCTGCGGGCTTACAGATCAATTATGTTGACCAGATCAATGACGAAAAGATCAGCTGGCAGTTTGAAAATGGTCTGGTCGACTATTTGATGGATGAGCTTGAGGATCGTGAAATCATTCCTGCACCGGCTTTTGTTGCAACAGGTGACGCTGAGCGTGCCAGTGCCGAGTTTGCGATTTGCTGGAATGTAGAAGGCGGCGATAGCATTCAGGAATCCTATGTCAACCTGATTCCGACCGCGCAGGGCGGTACCCATGTCAATGGTTTACGTTCAGGCGTGACCGATGCCATGCGTGAATTCTGTGAGCTGCGTAATCTGTTGCCGCGTAATATGAAACTCTCTGCGGAAGATGTCTGGGATGGTGTCAACTATATTCTGTCGCTGAAATTCCAGGAGCCGCAGTTCTCGGGACAAACCAAAGAGCGTCTGTCGAGTCGTGAAGCCTCAGGTACGGTGCAGAATATTGCCAAAGATGCATTTGCACTCTGGCTAAACCAGAATTCTGATATCGCGATGCAACTGGCTGAAATGGCCATTTCCAAAGCGGGTCGCCGTTTAAAAGCCGCGAAAAAAGTAGAACGTAAAAAAATTGTGGCCGGTCCAACCTTGCCGGGTAAATTATCCGACTGTGTTGGACATGATCTGGATCAGTCGGAACTGTTTATTGTGGAAGGCGATTCTGCGGGTGGTTCTGCCAAACAGGCGCGTGATAAAAACTTCCAGGCGATCATGCCCATTCGCGGTAAAATTCTAAACACTTGGGAAGTCTCTTCGGATGAAGTTTTGGCATCGCAAGAAGTACATAACATCGCGATTGCGATCGGTGTCGATCCGGGTTCAGATGACCTGTCCGAGCTACGTTATGGCAAAATCTGTATTCTGGCCGATGCCGATTCCGACGGTCTGCATATTGCAACTTTGCTCTGTGCCCTGTTCGTCAAGCATTTCCCGACCTTGGTGGAAGAAGGGCATTTATTCGTTGCCATGCCGCCCTTGTATCGGATTGATGACAACAAAGACGTGCACTATGCCCTGGATGATGACGAGCTCAATGGTATTTTGAAAAAATGCAAAAGCAAAAATCCGCAAATTACCCGATTCAAAGGTCTGGGCGAGATGAATGCCAGCCAGTTACGTGAAACGACCTTAGATCCAAATACACGCCGTTTGGTGCAGCTGGATTTGGATGATAGTCATTTTACCGCAGGTTTACTGGATAAGTTACTTGCGAAAAAACGTGCCAGTGACCGTAAGGAATGGTTAGAGCAAAAAGGCAATCTGGCAGATATTATTGTGTAATAGCACTCTTTTTTAGATCAAGAGCCCGCAACTGCGGGCTTTTTGCTGGCTTGAATCTAAGTACTATTTTTTCGATCTGAGCGCTGATATTTTTATATCTAAAACCGATTAATTCTCTACTTTTAAGAAAACTCCTGCCGCTGAAACATTATGCCCAAAGCCACAACCTGAATCACCACTATTTTGCTTAAGCACTGCATGACTTCCGAGTTTGGCATCAAAGCCGAAAGAGATATCGATTTTGCAGTCTTCAGAGCGATATTGTGCCTGTGTTTTATTCAGTGGCATCGTGGTATTAAATCCACCTAGATTTGGTCCATAAATCAAACTGCGTAAGCCCATATAGAGACCTTCATATTCGATCGCATAATGTTGCTGCTGTTTGACAATTTTCAGCGTACTCCAGGCACCAAAACCGGCATGCTGTACATAAGTACCTGCAAGTTCAGTGTCCTTTTTAGGTGGAGGAAGCTGTTTTAAATTAAATTGACTACTTTTAGCATCGGGGTAAACGGAGAACCAGGCACGTGCCCATTGAGGCTTGCCAAGTTTGCTATAGCTTAAACCCACATTATTAAATGCTGTTGTAATGGCTTGTTCAGAGAAAGAGGTTTTAGCTTCATCCCGGTTCATTTCACAAAAAGATGACCAGGCAGCTTGTTGCTTAAATTGTGCTATGGCCTGTTGATAGTGTTTTTGATCATAGAATTTTTTGCCATTATTGGCGTAGCTCTTCACTTTGCTGCAGCTTGTACGAAGTTCTTTTTCAAAATCTGAATCGGCAAAAGTTAGTGTACTTAAAGTTAAAATACCAATACAACATAGAGATTTATACATTGTTTTACTCTGGACGGCTTTGATCTGAATAAAACATAGCCAGCTTTGGAAGTAAATAGAGTGTCTGTTTCGATACCAGTTTAAAAAAAGAGAAGCCGGTCTAAATAACAGGAGATTTAAAGAGCCGTTACTTCAGCCTGCTCCAAATTCAGTTGTAATAGCACCAGATCGCGCCATTGACCAAACTTTTGTCCAACTTGCGGCATATAAGCACTTTGCACAAAGCCCAGTTTTTCATGCAGGCGAATCGATGAGATATTTTCTGAATCAATCGCTGCGACCATGATATGCAATTGCTGTGCTTGAGCCTCTTCAATTAAATGCTTTAATAAGCTAGAACCTAGACCTTGTCCTGCATAATCCGGATTTAGAAAAACTGAATGTTCTACCGTGTGTTGAAAGCCTTGAATACTACGAAACTGGTCATAGCAGGCATAGCCAGCAACACGCTGATCTTGTCTATCTTCAACCACAAAAACCGGGAAATTTTGATTCTTCAACTGCTTAAACCAGATTTTAAAATAGTTCAAATCAAAGGCTGTTCTGTTCCAGGTCGCAGTGCCATGTAGCACTTCTTGATTATAAATCTCGAGGATGGTTTCAAGATCATGCTCGGTGGCATGTCGAATTTGAAAATGATGCATATTTTTGTTCTAGTTTGGCTTGAATAAGGGATGAAAAAAGCAGAACCGAAGTTCTGCCTTTGATCATACCTCAATTAGAAGTGATACTTCACCAGTGCACTAACATCATGTTGGTCGATATTTGTACCGAACTTGTTATTCCAGACCGAATGCTCGATACCTAGATAAAGTTTAGTCTCGGGAGAAATGTGTTTACCCACATTCCATTTATATTGACTGGTCCAGTTGAGTTCACTTTTATGATCGGGACCTTCAGCAGTTGACCAATCTAGGAAAGCATCTGCCAGGAACTCTTCACTGCCAATTTTAAATGGTACCGCATAAGTGATGGTCATTTGATAATCATCTTTTTGCAGATCATTGTCGGCTTTATAGAAGTTGATGGTTGCATAGTTGGTATAAGGGATCGCTAAATTAAAACCAACACCATATAGGTAGTTGTTAAAATCACTACCCTGGGCACTGTTGCCTTCCCAAGTCGTTGCAATCAATATGTCTGTGATAGGGCCTAGTTCAAGTTTCTGGCCAGTTACCGCGCCAAGGCTTAAACGTGGTGCAACTTCAAAATAGGTTTCGTTACCATTTGGATCATTGTTGGTACGATCCGCAAAGGCAAAGAAATCGCCATATTTAAAACCGGCTGCATATTCAGCAGTAACTGTGCTTTGCTCAATTTTTTCATCTTGAGTTGGAAATGGTACTTTATAGTTTTCACCATAAAGGCCGGTCAGGCTAAAGTCTTGCCAGATTGGTTTTGCCTGGGTAAATGTTGCAGTGGTAGCCAATGCACAAAGTGCCGCGAGTTGTGTCAATTTCATTTAAATCTCTCCCCCAAGAAAGCAGAGTAAGCATACAGATTAATGCGTAAAAATAAAGTTAAAATTGATCGTTGACCTAAATATCTCCAAGTCTTCAGCATGAGGAAATATTTGATCTCATCGATAGACATTTCCGAAAATAAGAGATGAGTTTTTAAGTCATTATTATTAAAAAAAATTTAAATCAGGCAGTATAAAAACCAAGAAAGCTTTATTGAAATAATAAAGCTGAAACTCTCTTTAATCGAATTTAAATCTCACTGTTTTTTAAGTGTTTTGAGTTTGCAAGATTGCCATCTCATCATTCATCAAAAAGAGAAAGCACAATAGCGATGTATTTTTAGGGCGAATATTTTGCTAAAAAGCATGAAAATGTTTGGCTCGATGAAGCTATTTGGCCGGTATTTAAGCGACTATAGCTGCCAGAATCTTTAAATTCCTGTTCATTTTGTGTAATAAATTCAAGCTTTAATCAAAGTTTTTTGTTTATTTATTAAACTGTTTGGCTTGTGGAGAAATCATCCTGACCGGTCATTTCCTGCATACAAAAAGCCATAAGAACATTGTGTTTAGGGGAAGATATAAGAATTTTTGAAAATCTTTAAGAAGAGTAGAAAACAATCACTAGCCTAGAAGAGAGAAGGATGATTGTAAGGCTTGTCACGCTTATATTTCCCAGAAAATCTACTTGATTATTGCTTCTGAGATTTTCAGATAAACTCTTCAGATTTTGCCATTATTTCAGCTCATGAATAGAGTGGTCTGGATGTTATTTGTACTTTTTTATAAGAATATTTCGCTATTAATTTTTGATGAAATCATATGAATGATAATGTAATTGAGAGAGGTCAATAACCCTATTTTAAGCTGAGTAAACAGTTGTCACAATCCATTATTCTTTTGCTAAAAAGCCAAAATAGGACTTGCATATTTTCAAGATAGGGCTGATATTCGAGATATAAGGACACGGTTCTGCAGACTCAAAAATGTGTTCATCATTCAAAGTGGAGGGTGTAATTCCAATCATTTGAAGAAGTGAAATGCGATGCGAAACAGCAAGCTACAAACGTGCCAAGATAAAAATTTTTGCACTCAAAAAGTTACAAAGATTGAGGATGGTAATTTATGAATATTGAACTTCGTACAGATAAACACATTCAGAATAGCGAGCGTTTAATTGATTATGTACGTGAAGAATTAAATCAAGAATTCCAGCGCCATAGTGAGCGTATTACTCATTTTTCAGTCCATCTCAGTGATGAAAATGGCGCCAAAGGCGGTGATGATGATATTCGCTGCATGATAGAAGCGCGTCCTGCAGGGTTAAAACCCGTGGTCGTCAATCATCGCGCTCACAATGTGGATACTGCCATTCGTGGTGCGATTGACCGGCTAAAACGCAGTCTGGAACATGTGATTGAGAAAAAAGACAATGTTCGTCCTGGTGCCTTAGCACTGGCAGATACAGATACTGCAGCAGAGATTGACGAGTAATGCTGACCGATTTTAAAAAGCCCTGCGGGGCTTTTTTTGTATGAAATAAAAATATAATAGTGAGAAGCGCAACAAAGCCGCACGTTATTCGGCATAATAGTCGAAAACGAATGAAAGTGAGCTCCATCATGTTAACTGCGCAACAACAGCTTTTTGTGCAAGCACTCGAAGAATTAAATCTGGATCAGGTAAAGCAGCTTTTGGCAGATGGACTCAATCCAAATTTTATTGATCATGACAAAGGCCCGGTAATTTCGGTCTGGTCAGATGGTTTATTTAAATGGTGGGAAGAGGTATGCGAGTTATATGAAGCCGGCACCCCACTTTCAGCTGAAGAAAAACAGGCAAGATTGGCTGTACATTTACAAATTCTGGAAGAATTGATCCAGGCCAAAGTGAATTTGCATCTCTGGGATGCAGAAGAAATTTATGGCCCATTATGGGATGCTGCAAGTGCCGCATGTGCACCTGCCGTGCAGCGTTTACTCGATGAAAAAGTTGATCCAAATAGCAAAGATGAAGATGGCATGACCATTTTATCTTCGATCAGTGACCTGTTCTTCGATTGTGATTTTGATGAAATTAACTGGTCAGAAGCCTTGGATGAAGAAAAACAGACGCTAGAACTCCTGCGTAGTCATGGCGCAAAAATGAGCAAAGAACTGGGTTAAATTTTAATAAAGAGCACCAAGATGACAATATTAAAAACTTTGGGTTTAATTGCACTGACTGGTTGCAGTGCATCACTTTTCGCAGCAGATTTTGAATTTGATCGACCAGGTGAAGGTCTGAGTACAGGCATTACCCCGGTCGGAAATGTTGCCTGGGAGCAAGGTTTGCCCACAGCCCGCTACAGCAAGTCGGGCGAGCAAACGGTAACGACACTGAATGCAGATATGTTGTTACGTACCGGACTTAGTGATGGTCTGGAGTTGCGTCTGGGCTGGGAAGGCCCTGTCTGGTCACAAGTCAAATCCAATGGTCAGACGAATGAAAATGATGGTCTGGGCGATGTCAGTATTGGTCTGAAAAAAGCCATTGATCTGGATGATGACAAACTGAGTCTGGCCTTGCTGGCCGAAGCAGTTATTGCGACAGGCAATGCCGGTTTCAGTAATGAAGAAGATATTTACAGCCTGGGTTCTGTCGTATCGTACCAATATAATGACTTGGTTAGTACTGCATTGACTATGCGTTATGAATGGCAGGACAGCAATTGGGCCATAGCTGCGATTCCATCGATCGGCTACCAGATCACCGATCGCTGGTCAGGCTATTCTGAACTGATTTACCGTAAAGCTGAAAGCATCGACAATGAATACGCGCTTGGCACTGGGGTAATGTATGCACTTAATGACCGTGTTCAGCTGGATGCCAGTGTGGGAGTTGATCTGGACGGTACAGAGCGAAGCTACTTTTCAGGTTTAGGCGTATCCTTTTTATTCTAGGACACTCCAGTTTCGTGATGATCAGAAACCCGCAATTCCAGAGCTGGGGCAAAATGCTTGCCCCGGTCATCCTGGGAAGCCTCGTGTTTAGCAGTCCGGTTCAGGCCGAAACAGCGCTCTTGTCTGCCGAGCAGGCTTTTCCTGTTCATGTGATTTCTACCAGTCAGCAACAGGCTGAGCTGAGCTGGCAGATTCCGGATAACTATTATCTGTATCAGCATAAAATTGAAGTGCGGCAGGGCAATCAGCCTGTATTGCTTGAATTACCGCCTGCTAAAGATCTGTATGATGACAACTATGGGCATACCCAGGTGTATTATCAGCAGTTAAAGTTTCAGATTCCGACGCAGGCCAACCAGTCCTATCAGGTGAGCTGGCAGGGCTGTGCCAAAGACCGAATCTGTTATCCGCCGCAAAGTATTCAGTTCAAGACAGATCTGTCTGGTCTGGTGCAATTTGAAGCTGCCGGCCCAGGAAGCAAGCGCTTACTTGATCTAAACGGGTCATCACTGCAACACAATACCCTGTTTAATACAGCGGATTCCTCAGAATCTACAGCAGATGCATTTTCTGCAACCTCTAGCGGGCAACCCGCAGTCGGTGCGGCACAAGACCAAAAATGGTCAGCTCAATTGCTTGAACGCTCTTTGGGTTATGGACTGTTACTGTTCTTTGGCTTAGGAATCTTGCTGGCTTTTACCCCATGTTCCTTGCCGATGCTGCCGATCCTGACCTCGCTGATTGTACGGGATAGCAAAGGTGTCAAAGCCTGGATGATCGCCCTGACTTTTGTCAGCAGTATGGCCGCGGTCTATGCGGTGCTGGGTTTAATTGCGTCTTCGGCCGGCCTGAATTTCCAGCGTTGGTTGCAGCAACCCGGTACCCTGATCGCGTTTAGTGTGTTGTTTGTCCTGTTTGCCCTGAATCTGTTTGGACTGTTTGAGATTAAACTGCCACAACGTCTGGTTCAGCGTCTGGATCGGGCTCAGGCCATGCAGCAGGGCGGTAGTTTGGTCAGTGCTGGAGTCATGGGCATGATCTCGGCGCTGCTGGTCGGGCCATGCATGACCGCACCGTTGGCGGGTGCACTCTTGTTTATTTCCCAGACCCAAAGCCAGTGGCAGGGTGCCTTGCTGCTGTTTACCCTCGGTTTTGGCATGGGCACACCTTTACTGCTGGCCAGTATTTTGGGTGCACGGGTACTACCTAAAGCCGGGCACTGGATGAATCAGATCAAAGTGCTCTTTGCCTTTATCATGCTGGCGCTGGCACTGTATTTTATTCGCCCACTGATTTCAGAAGCGACTTTACAGTGGTTATCCTTAGGCTTGGGCATGGCCTTTGTGGCCTATGTACTGTTCCGGATTTTCTGGCATCGTACTGGCTTGAGGTGGTTGTATATCCTGTGTCTGATGATAGCGCTGCCTTATATCAGCTATAGCCAATATCAGTATAGTCAGCGGTTTTTTGTTGAGCAGTCCAGTACAGAAGCCCAGTGGCATGTGGCACGCAGCGCAGCAGAATTTCAGCAGATTTTGAATACAGCACCGCAAGGGCAAAAGATCGTGATTGATGTCTATGCCGACTGGTGTGTCGCTTGTCAGCCGATTGAACATCGTATTTTAAAATCTGCACAGGTACAGCAGGCTCTGGCACCTTATTTCCTGATCAAGCTGGATTTAAGCCAATACAATGCCTCGCATCAAATGCTGTTAAATCAATGGGAAATTCTGGGACCACCAACCTATTTATTTCTGAATGAGCAGCAACAGGAAATTCGCGGTTTACGTTTGACCGGTGCTTTTAGCGAAGCAGAATTGCTGGCCCAGCTGCAACGTCTGGCTCAAAGCTCAACTCCATAATCTTCATAATCATCGAAAAAGCTGAACCCGTTTAAGAAATCTGCATCTGTGCAGTCACCGGCTCAACATAGGCTTTGACCCGATTACGTCCACCGGCTTTGGCCTGATAAAGCGCCTGATCGGCCTGACTGAGTAGCTGTTGTGGGCGTAACTCGGCTTTGGAAATAGCAATTCCGAAACTGGCAGTCACCGGAATCGGCTCACCTTCATCACTCATCATCTGTAATTGCTGAATCGCGCTGCGGCAGCGTTCTGCTACTTGTTTGGCTTTTTCCAGACTGGTATTTTTCAGCACCAAAATGAACTCTTCACCGCCAAAGCGGCCCACTACATCACTTTCGCGTAACTGTTGGCTTAATACAGCACTGACTTCAACCAAGGTTTCATCGCCCTTATGATGACCATACAGATCATTAATTTTCTTAAAGTGATCCAGATCTAAGAGAACCAGGGCGTAATGGGGTACAGCCGTAGCATTGAGCTGATCCAGACATTGATTGATACTGCGCCGGTTAAACAGGTTGGTGAGCGGATCAATCTGACTGAGCTGCTTGATGAGTTCTTCACGATGACGCCATTGGCTGAGTAAAATTTCAAATAACACCATGCATACAGCTAAAATTGGGACAATGAAATACAGCATTGAAAACAGCCAGAAAGCATTATAAAAATGTTTGTCCTGAATGTTGAATAAAGGAGAATAAGGCAATTGCTGACTGAAGCTCAAATAAGCGCAACCGCCTAAAAAGAGCGAGGCTGGAATCAGCATGCTATAAACCAGCCTGCGATGAAACAGCACCAGTCCCACCATAATTAAACAGACATAGGATGTGGTGGCCACAGGACTGATCACCCCCACGACATAGGCATCACGGCACAGCGAAATCACAAAAGTACCAACTGCCAGATAGGGCAAATAACGTTCCACCAGAGGATTGCCCTGAAATTTATAACAGGGATAAATCAGTGCCAATAAAATCGCTAAAAAGCTGCTGTTCAGGATAACTTGGGTATGAACCCGTTCTAACTGAACATATTGCCAATACTCTGGATTGAATAAAACAAAGATATCCCAACCGAGCCAGGTCAGATGTACGCCGCAGCCCAAAGTTAGCATCAGGATGCACTTTTTGAGAATACTCCAGTTCATCACGACTTCATCTTCGACCAGATATTTCGTGATTCTGTGTTTGATTATTTTTTGTAATACAGGCGATATTCGCTTCATGTTGTCGGTCTGACTTAAATTATTATGGCAACTTTTTAAGATTTATTGACTATTTATAGCTTTATTTACATAAGATAACATAAGTTTTAACGCTTGATAAACCACAATATTTAAGGCGTCTGCAAAATAGGAATTTCTAATATTAAAGCTGGTTTTGTTCTAAATTCAGAATGATGTGTTTTATCTGTGCTAATTATTTCATGCAACCTAAGCCTTAAAATGGCTGCATTAGTTAGATAGCCCCATAGATGAGAGCGAAGCCATGAAAGTTTTACAGATTGATTCCAGTATTTTAGGCGATGCCTCTATTTCGCGTCAGCTGACTCAGGCGTTGGTGAGTCAGTTACAACAAAAACATGCTCAGGCCATCGAGCTTGAATATCTCGATCTTGCTGCACAGCCGATTCCACATCTCACGGCTGAAATTTTAATGGGTCAGAATGCAGAACAGACTGCATTAGGCGAAGACATCCTGCAGCAGTATTTACAGGCAGATATCGTGGTGATTGGCGCGGCCATGTATAACTTCGGTTTGCCATCGACCTTAAAAGCCTGGATTGACCGGATCTGTGTGGCGGGACGTACGTTTAAATATACCGAACAGGGCCCTGTCGGTCTGGCTGGCAATAAAAAAGTATATATTGCCAGCAGCCGTGGCGGAGTTTATGGGGAGCAAAACCCTGCCGATTTTCAGGAAGCTTTTTTGAAAACCGTGTTTAACTTTACCGGCGTAACCGATATTGAAGTGATTCGTGCGGAAGGCGTGAACATGGGCGAAACGATCAAGGCACAAGCCTTAGAGACGGCATTGCAGCAGGTTCAAGCCATCTAAATATCCAAAAACAACTCAAAAGGTCAGCCTATGCTGGCCTTTTTTATATGGGTGAACAGTGATTAATCTCGATCCAGACGGTGCGCGAAGGCTGCCAGATCGCTCAGCGCCTGTTGGGCTTCCTCAAACCAGGCACTGAACATCTGAAAGTTATGCCACATGCCGGTATACAGTTTAAATTCCACATCGACACCCGCCTGTTCGGCTTTTTCCTTAAAACGACTGGCATCATCCAGTAGAATTTCCTTGGAACCGACCTGAATATGAGTTGGGGGCAAGCCGCTTAAATCGGCGAAAAAGGGCGAAACTTCCGGATCACCCCGATCGATGGCACGCGGGACATAATATTCAATGCCAGTTTCAACTGTTTCCAGAGACAGCAGGGCATCATGTTTCTGGTTATAGCGCAACGATTCACTGGTCAGGGTCAAATCCAGCAAAGGAGACAACAGAATCAAACCACTCACTTGTGGGAGGTTTTCTTTTTGTAATTTGAGCGCCAAGGCCAGCGCCAGATTGGCCCCACAAGAATCACCGGACAGGATGATATCTTTGGCCTGAACGCCTTGATCGAGCAATAAGTTATACACATCAAACAAGGCTTCCAAGGCCTCTGGATAGGCAGATTCCGGTGACAGCGGATAATCTACATGCAGTACCTGCATCTGGGTTCGAGCCGCAATTTGAGTCATAAAGGCACGATGGGTATTTAAAGAGCCTAAATAAAATGCCCCGCCATGAATATGAAAAATCAGCTGGGTCGACTCTTGCTGCGGCTTAATTTCCTCTGCGCGCAGACCCGCCAGACGTAGCGAACGAATCTGTACGGTTTTGTCTTGTGGAAAGAGTTTGCACATCTGCTCCAGTGCAATGCGCATTGAACTCGGTGGAAGATTGAATCTGCTTGGGGCACGAATGACTGTCTTTAAGATGCTTTCTGTAATTAATTGTTTTGTTAACGGGCTTATCTTCATTTTCCTTCCATCTTTTTGTGCTTTTATTGATCATGTAGATTATTTACCAACCATATTTACAAGGTTACACTAAATAGTCACAGCTAAAAATTGAAAAATTGTTGTGACTTTTTAATACTACAGAGGTCTATTTTCAGACTAAGGAAATGAAGAAAAATGAAAAAAATAGCGCTTATGTTAGGACTACTAGGCTTATCTGTACTGGCAAATGCCGCAGATCCTTTAAATGGCACGGTTTGGAAAACCATTGATGATAAAACCAAGCAGCCTAAGGCCATGGTTAAATTTACTGAACAAAAGAACGGTACGTTGTCAGCAAGTATTCAATCTGTGTTAACACCAGGTGAAGAAAATGCCTGTACCAAGTGTGAAGGTCCGTACAAGAACAAGTCACTCAAAGGCTTGACCATTGTGAAAGGTCTTAAGAATTCAGGTGGTACCAGCTATGACAGTGGTTCAATTCTGGATCCGCAATCTGGTAAAACTTACAAACTGAAAGGCCAACTGGCAGATGGTGGCAAGAAACTTGAGCTTCGTGGCTTTATTGGTGTGGCAGCATTAGGCCGTAACCAGACTTGGGTTCGTGCAAACTAATCCAGTTCGATAGAAAGATAAAAGCCTGACTGCTGTCAGGCTTTTTTGTATGAATTATTTAGGATAATAATTAATTACTTAGGGTGCGATAAGCCGCGTCATCAAAACCGGCAATAAAACCTGTGGGCGTGGCCAAGATCGGACGTTTAATTAAACTGGTATGAGTGCTTAATGCGGCAATTAAAGCATCTTCACTGGACAGCGCCGTTTGCTGCTGTTCTTCAGTCAGTTTGCGCCATGTGGTTCCTTTTTTATTTAATACCACATCCTGACCCAGCGCATTCAGCCAGACTTTAATGGTATCAGCATCGATGCCCTGTTTCTTATAGTCATGAAATTCATAGCTCAACCCCAGCTCAGTCAGTAGGTCAAAAGCTTTTTTCATCGAATTGCAGTTTTTAATCCCGTAAATTTTTAACATATTCGCCATCTAACACATCTTAAATCATGGCCTAGCTTAACCAAATTCGCAGCAGTCGACCATGCAAAATAGAATGATTAGAAAACAATTTAAAATAGGGAGGCAGAATCGTCATCAAAATGACATCAATGCGCTTTAAAATGATCAGCAAGAAAAACAACAATAAAAAAAAATAATTTTAGGTAGTGGAAATAGAAAACCCGCATTTAATCATCCTGATCATGCGGGTCTCAATTCAACGTCCATTGTCACATCCATGAAAAACAAGCTAAATGTTTTAGTTTGTTTTATTTTCTTCCTACGGCGTCCTGTCCTTATGTTGTCATCCTGACATGTCCCTGTGCCGTGAGGCTATAATGCTCTGTTATGACATCGAGATAAACCCAAAAAATACGTCATGTCATGTAAGCAATAAGCCTTAATTGAGTGAACAGGTGTGCACTCAATTGATAGGTATCTTTTTATAGTTTGTAGTCGATGATCACTGGGGCATGATCGCTAAACCATTGTTCCTTATACACCCAGGCATTGACGGTACGCTCTTTCCAGTCTGGTGAGCAGGCCTGATAATCAATCCGCCAACCGACGTTCTTGGCTCGGGCTTGTCCGCGGTTTGACCACCAGGAATACAGTTCAGCTTCTTTGCGTACTTCGCGGAACGTATCGACATAACCGAGTTCATCATAGATATGATCTAGCCAGGCGCGCTCATGTGGTAAACAGCCGGAAGCTTTCTGGTTGCCGGACCAGTTTTTAATATCAATCCGTTTATGCACGATGTTGTAATCACCGCAGACAATCACCGATTTATTTTCATCGCGCCATTGTTTCAGGATTTTGGCATATTCTTCCAGAAAGTGATCTTTACGCGCTTGTGCTTCATCGCCTGATGAGCCGGAAGGTAGATACAATGAACAGATATGGGCCGTTTGCTCCAAACCTAAATCAAATTCGGCTGCAATAAAACGGCCTTGCGAATCTGCCAGTTCAAAGCCCAGACCATCGGTTAAAGAGACGAAGGGCAGGCGGCTATAAATCGCGGTACCGGCATAACCTGGACGTTCGGCAGGGAATAGATGAGTATACCAGCCTTCCGGTTTAAATTTATCGGTCCACTGCACATGGGTGATCCGGCTTTCCTGCATACAGATCACATCGGCATCCGACTGTTCCATCCATTCCAATAGGCCTTTGCTCACCGATGAGCGTAAACCGTTGACATTAATTGAAACGACACGAAGAATTTTTTGATCACCTGGATAGCTACTCTTTGGTATCATGCGCAAGTCTTACCTTAATTAATGGATTTAGGAGCACCTCATGCCAACGCCAGCTCAGTTTAACCCGCAAGCTTTTATCGAACTCGCATTATCACGCGGTGTGCTTAAATTTGGTGAGTTTACTTTAAAATCGGGACGTGTGAGTCCCTATTTTTTTAATGCGGGTCTGCTGAATGATGGTGAAGCCTTAACATTGCTGGCTTCTGGCTATGCAGCAAAATTAACGGCATGTGACCATGTGGAAGTGGTTTTTGGTCCTGCATATAAAGGTATTCCTTTTGTGGCAGCGACCGCTGTGGCGCTATCACAAAATCATGGGGTGAGTGTGCCTTGGGGTTTTAACCGCAAAGAAGCCAAAGATCATGGCGAGGGTGGCGTGCTAGTCGGTGCTTCTGTAGCAGGTAAAAAAGTCTGGATCATTGATGACGTGATCACGGCAGGAACAGCGATTCGTGAAGTCGTGACAATCTTGAAAAATGCCGGTGCACAAATCGCAGGTGTTTTGGTTGCACTTGACCGTCAGGAAAAAGGTCAGGGCGATTTATCAGCCATTCAGGAAGTGCAGCAAGAGCTCGAGATTCCTGTACATGCCTTAATTACCATGAAAGATTTGATGGACTATCTGGAAACCAAGGGCGATCAAGAAGCTTTAGCTAAAATGGAAGATTATCGAGTTAAATACGGGATCTAAGCGGTGATCCTTATCGTAAAGGAAGCTACAGCTTCCTTTTTTGTTTTAAAGTTCAATTGATGTAGAAATTAAGCATGCAAATACAGGGTGAATACTTAAAAAACTAAGTCAAAGTGCTGTAATTCAAAGATTTTTAATATTAAAGACTTTCAGTCTTGATGTAGATGAATACAGTTTAAAATACTGGAAATTGACAATAATATTCAGTGATTCTGTACGCATTTGCTTACATGAGTTCAAGCCGTTTGCGTCTATACGCAGCTTTGCTGCATTGCCTATAATGAATTCATCAGGAACAGGATGTTCCATAAAAGAATAACAAGAGATAAATACAAGGAAAGTAAGGTAAGACAGGAGTCATACCCAGCGAACCAACACGAAAAACCCCCGGCAGGATGCTGGGGGTTTTTCATTTTTAGCGATTCATGCAGGCCCAGATGTAGCAGGCTTAGACGCGGGGAGAATAAATAAGATGATTTACTGGTTTAAATGACTGGAATAGGTTTAAAAAGCATCACCAACCGATCGCTTTTGAAGATTGTTAATCTTTAGAGCCAAAAAAAGCACCTTAAGGTGCTTTTTTTATTGCTGGGCTAAATTATAGCGCAACGATATTGATCGCGTTCGGGCCTTTTTGACCTTCAACTACGCTGAAAGAAACGCGTTGGCCTTCAAACAATGTTTTGAAGCCAGAACTGCTAATTTCTTTAAAATGAGCAAAAACGTCAGGACCTGATTCTTGTTGAATAAAACCAAAACCTTTAGTTTCGTTAAACCATTTCACTGTACCGGTAACTGTAGTAGACATAATATAACCTATCAAATTTTTAATAATTTTAGCCATTAAAATGACTATGGATAACTTTGAAAAACAACAAGAATTGAAATAAAGATCTGAAAAAACTGAGGATTATAAAATAACACTGCGGTACTTAAAGAAGTTTAACTAAACAACACTTTTTTCTAGTTGAGTACAGCATAACCTAAATCAGCAAATATTCAAGTTTTTTATATTTATTATTTATTTTTCTTATAAATATAAGTGGATCTTTCTTTTTAAATATGTGCTGATCAATTTTTTTAGTATGACTGACTGTATGAAAGATTTACTCAAGCAAAACAACAAACATACATTCTGCTTACGTTACTTTATGTTAATCAAACTGAACCAGTACGCGGCAAGATTTTTCTAAGTGAGTGTATTTTATAACATTGGGTAAATTTGCAGCTGGCTTGTTTAAGATAGTTCTGGTCATTGTTCAGCTATTCAAAGGCCCCTATATTAAAAATACATGGAAAAATTAACTATAAGAATTTCTTAATTTTAATTTAAAACCAGAATAAGAGTGAGTCTCATGGATTACTGGAATTGTGTTTTATTAATTTCCATTATTGCAGTTGTAGGCCTAACGATTATTATCCTGCTAGTCGGCTGTAAAATCTGGAAAAACCTGATCGTCACTTTACTGATTTCGACCATAATGAGTTTTTTGATTATCTATGCCATCAACTTTATCTTTGGAAAGAGTCTGCATTTCCTTTGGGGTCACCGGGAAGTCGGGAATCTTGACTTTATGCTTGAAATTGGGCTGATGAGTCTGGTGATTGGTGGGGTAATCACCTTTATGATTATGTTAGGCACCTTGATTGCCAAAAGTAATGATAAACAGAGTGAGGAATAGAAACAGAGAGCAGGCAGTAGCAATGCTTTCTCTGGACAATACACAGCCTACTTCTCTTGAGTCAATTTAATAACAGCCGACGAAGTATGAATGGGTTTTTCATACTTCGTCGTGGTCTTACCTTTTATCTTAAAAATGATAATCCGTCCTTAAAACATCATTTTAAGTCCTAAAGCATAGATCCAGACCCGGTCAGAGCCGGATGCCTGCTGCCAGACAGCCTGTTTATTTCCTTTGCTATATTCATAGCCAACCTGCAGATAAGGCATGACTTTTTTACTGATCTCATAACGGGTTTCCAATCCTAATGTCGCATGACTCAGACCAGATTTTTTCGCACTCGCAGCTTGATCATTGAAAATGATATCCAGTTCAATAAAGGGCTGCATAATCAGTTTCTGAGTCAGCAACAGGTCACGTTCTGTTTCCAGTTTGAATCCGACAAAATCATCTTCACCGACATAGAGATAGGCATTGGTTTCAAAAAAATAAGGGGCCAGGCCATGCAGTCCAAGCACTGCATCGAAACGTTCATTTTGTAGGGAAGCTGTATGCTGGCTTATATTTTCCTGACGGTAGCGCAAACCGGTTTGTACATCCCAGAAATCGGAAATATTACGGCTATACAGGATTTCGGCCGCATAGTCAGCCTGACTCGATTCAGATTTATCTGCCTGCAGCTTGAGAAAAACCTTGTTTTCATCAGTACCAATTCTGGCTTCATTCTCTGATTTAAAAGCGCCATTTCCAGCTGAATTGATTTGCCATTTCTGGTCCAGAATGACTTGGCTATAAATCTGTGCACCATGTTCTTTCCGATGGTCATGCTCCGCAGTAGCGCCAACAGGTTTTTCGTGCCCTACAGATTCTTGATCAGATAAAGATCGAGCTTGTTGGGTATGTGAGCGTAGATCCGGCACTGCAATAGGAGCGCTGTGATGTACTGCAGTTTTGCTAGGATGATGATCCTGATGATCCTGATGATCCTGATGATCCTGATGATCCTGATGATCCTGATGATCCTGATGATCCTGATGATCCTGATGATCCTGATGATCCTGATGATCCTGATGATCCTGATGATCCTGATGATCCGCTGCCAATATACCGAAACTCGCCACGAGCAGTGCACTGCTTAATACCGATTTTAAAAAGAGCTTAGTGATGTGCATGGCTTTCTCCTTGATCCACTGCTGGCTTTGACGGCATTTGTTGCGGCGAAGCATGAGAAGCTTGATCGTCATTCACATGTGCCACAATCAGCTTATTCATCATGCCGGCACTCATGTGATAGAGCAGATGGCAGTGAATCGCCCATTCTCCCAGTTCATCTGCCGTTAATAAGGTTGTGAGCGTTTTTCCAGGTGGCACAATCACGGTGTGTTTATTTGGCATCTGTGCAGCAGATTGACCATTTTCCAACTGCATAAACATGCCATGTAAATGCATCGGATGCGCCATCATGCTGTCATTGATAAATTTCAAACGGATCCGTTCGCCATATTGCACCTGCAATGGTTCGGCATCACTGAATTTTTTACCATTGATGGTCCAGATATAACGTTCCATGGTTCCACCCAGACGAATCACCAGTTCACGTTCTGCGGCTCGGGTATCGGTTTGTGGCGTCAGGGCTTTGAGGTCTTGATATTGCAATGCTTTATGCCCTGCAGGCGTAGACATATTGACCCAACCCTCAACCGGTGGATGAGACGGATTTGTCTTGGGTATAGCACTGTGACCTGCGTGCATGTCGTGCTGGGCATGCTCATCATGTTTAGGCGTATCTGTTGCAGATTTCGTGGTCTGACTGCTGTGTGCGGTATGAGACATGTCATGCGGTTCGCCATGTCCCATATCTTCCATGGTCAATAAGGCACGTGGACGTGGCGTCGGTAATTGAATCGGATGTGTCGCTGGATCAGCCTCATTGTGCAAGCTGCCAATGGCAAAGCCTGAACGGTCGATCGATTCGGCTTCAATCTGGTAATGAGGTGCAGTTGGTTCCACAATCACATCATACGTTTCAGCAGTTCCGATACGGAATTCATCTACAGCGACCGGCTGTACAGCTTGTCCATCGGCGCTAACCACGGTCATTTTAAGCTGGGGAATACGTACATCGAAAAACGACATGGCCGAGGCATTAATGAATCGCAGACGAACCTTTTCATTCGGTTTAAATTGGCCGCTCCAGTTCTGTTGCGGGGTTTTGCCATTGATCAGAAAGGTATAACCGCTGACATCAGACAGGTCGGTTTTCAACATGCGCATCTGGTTCCACATTTTGCGATCTGACCAGGTGGCCTTGAGGCCGTCACGTTTTACCTGCTGGAGTACATCGCCCACGGTTTCACGCTGATTCTGATAATATTCGGCCGATTTTTTTAAATTATTCTGAATCTGCTGGCTGCCCTGTTCATGAAAATCCGACAGCATCACTACATAATCCCGCTCGGTTTTTTCATGCTCAGGCACCGGTGTTTGCGCTTTGGGATAAATCACCAAGGCACCATATAAACCGTCCTGTTCCTGGCCTTTGGAATGCGCATGATACCAATAGGTACCGTTTTGACGAACCTTGAAACGATAAGTAAAAGACTGCTTCGGTTTGATACCCTGAAAACCATTAAATCCAGGGACACCATCCATTAGGCCGGGCAGGAGCAGGCCATGCCAGTGCAGCGAGGTATCTTGATTCTTCAGGTTATTTTGCACATGAATCACCGCATCATCACCTTCTTCGAATTCCAGCAAGGGGGCAGGGAATTTTCCGTTTACGGTAATCCGTTTGACCGTCTTGCCGGTGAGATTGAGCGGGCTTTCATCAATGACCAGATGATATTCTTTAACAGCTGCAAAAACTGCAGACGATGACATCAGGCAAATGCCCAGACATAGGCATTGGGGAATTTTAATTAACATCACTTAATCCTTAATTAATAAAAAATTGAATATTCAGGATTAAGTTTTGGGTGGGCGCAGGATTTCCTGCCAATAACCGGCAAGGTGTTTGGCATGATAAGTTGGGAGGAGGGTTCTTTCTAGAGAATGATGGTCGAATACTGTCAGTTCAGGAACGGAAATTTGCAAGCCGCTCATCTGGCTTTGACAGGCCATCGTACTGCAATCCAGACAGTCTTGTGAGTGCTGTGGCGTATCCGGAAAACAGTCAGCCTGTGTCAGGTCTTGATCTGAGTTATGCGCAGATTCATGCATAGCATGAGAGGTGGAGGCTTTTACCATGTCCAGACAATGGCTGCCCATCTGTTCAGACGACATGACCAAATGCATGGTTGTTGCAGAAGCAACAGACATACTGCTCCAGCCTATGGCAAAAACCATAAGCATCACCAACCAGATTTGTTTGACGAGCCGTGTGAGCAAAGTCCACCCTGAAAAAATACGCTGCATGTTTGAGCAATAAAAGCATAAACGCAGTGACTGCAATTAGCAAATCCTGTGCGAGATTATTTTTAGTCAGCTACATCACACTTTTATAGGTTCAGGTTTCAGTTTCGCACTTTTCACATTTTTTACAATCCAGCAGCATGCCGAGCTTTTCTTTGCGACCTTGCTCGGTCATCACCCAGGGCCGATTTTGCCACGGCGGGGTATGCCGTACATGCTGGCCATGTCCGCAGGCCAGCTCTGCAACCCAATGCTGTTCTTCATCCAAATGAAAACCGATAATTGCCTGTTGCATGGCAAACCTCCTTTTGAGCTCAATCTGCCTCAGTACTTATCTAAAAATCTATACAGAACAAGTCATGCAAAATCACCATAAACAAAAGAATCCACACAAGCTATACTCCTTGCTAAGTCATTTTTTGAAAAAGAGCAGAGACACATGCGCGTACTTGTTGTGATGGATCCCATCGAAAATGTAAACCTGAAGAAAGACTCGACCATGGCCATGCTTTGGGCAGCAGCACGCCGTGGGCATGAGCTTGGTTATGCATTACAACAAGATTTATATATTGAGCAGGGCAAAGCTTTTGGTTTGATAGCGCCGCTACAGGTGTTTGAAGACTATGATCACTATTATGAACTCGGTGAAAAAAAGAAAGAATCCATCGCTGCTTATGATGTGGTGTTGATGCGTAAAGATCCACCTTTTGATATGAATTTTGTCTACACCACTTATATTCTGGAGCAGGCAGAACGCGAAGGTGCATGGATTATTAACAAGCCACAAAGCCTGCGTGACTGTAATGAAAAACTGTTTGCGACCCAGTTCCCGCATCTGCAAGTTCCGACACTGGTGACTTCGCAGCAAAGCCTGATTCGTGAGTTTCTCAAAGAACAGGTCGATGTGATTGTGAAACCGCTGGATGGCATGGGGGGTACTGGAATTTTCCGCCTGTATCAGGATGGCATCAATATTGGTTCAACCATTGAAATGCTGACCAATAACGGTACCCAGCCGATTATGGCACAGCGTTATATTCCTGAAATTGTCGAAGGTGATAAACGTATCCTGATGATTAATGGCGAGCCAGTACCATATTGCTTGGCCCGTATTCCACAAAATGGTGAAGTGCGCGGCAATCTGGCGGCAGGCGGTCTGGGAGAAGCACGTCCACTGACTGAAAATGACCGCGCCATTGCGGCAAAAGTAGGCCCTTATCTTAGAGAAAAAGGTCTGGTTTTTGTAGGACTGGATGTGATTGGTAATTATGTCACTGAAATTAATGTAACCAGCCCAACCTGTATTCGTGAAATTGATGACCAGTTTGGAACCTCAATTGCCGATGATCTGTTTGCTGTATTAGAGGCAGGCCGTTCGCAGCAGGTTTAAACCAGACAGAAAAAGAGCCTCATCTGAGGTAATGCTGATCAGTTAAGGAGTTTAGAAGTAGACTCTTTAACTTTTTAGTCGTTCACGACGGAGTCTTAACTTTATAAATCAAATGCTTGAAAATAATTTGTTACTTTGGTTTCGCCCAAATGAGAAGCGAAGCTTCGCAAGGAAGGCATCTTGCGGAGCAACACTCCTCACCGCAAAACTCGGCAGCCACCATCGACTAGTAAATTTGTCGCAGAAACAATCATTTTTAAATCTAGTCCTGCCTCAAACAGTTGCGGATGACTTTTCTACTTGTCAAATATGATCATGAATTTAAAAAAGAAAATGCTAGTCAATTTCTTAACTGACTGGCATTACTCATCTGAGGCTTTTTTTTATTAAGCATATCGCTTAAATAAAAGCAGCGTCATCAATATCCCTAAGATAGAAAGACAGGCTGTGACTGTCGCGATATGGGCCCATTGTTGTGTCGTGGATACCAGTGCCGCACTCAGAGGAGGTACAAAGAATTGCGCACAGGCTGAAACCTGTAAAACCAGACCGACACTGGCGGCTGCGGCATTGGCACGCGGTGTATAGCGCAGGGTAATCGCAAAGATCGTGGTCGGAATCATTCCGCCAATGAGTGAAAACAGTACGGCACTCACAAACTGTAATTCAAATGACAGCCAAGAGCTTGCCGCAAAAGTCAGCAAGCTGCTGCACAGCATGGCGATAAATCCTGTGCTTAACAGGGTTTTGGGTTTCCAGCCACCTTGCAGCAACATACCTGCGCCAAAGGTACCGCCTAAATTAGCAAGCACCACCATCGAGACCAGAGCCCCTGCGACTTTTAAATCAATCCCATGTTCGACATACAGGGTAGGCAAGAATCCAGTCACGGTTATCCACTGACTGGTATAACAGGCAAAAATAATGGCCAAACACAAAATCGGTGGGTGAGTCAGGGTCACTTTAATAATTTGCCAGAAGGAGGTATTTTCTGTGCCGGCTTGCGGGCGATTCGGCTGTACCGGTGTGACCGCTTCAATATATAAATACCGTTTAATCATCACTGCAATGAGCAGACAGAGACTCCCTAAAATGGCCCAAATACTTTGCCAACTCAGGTATTCAAGCAGCATGGGAATGGTAAAAACAGCAAGACTGACACCAACCCCCATATAGGAACTCCAGAGTCCCATTTTAAAATTGAGTGTTTCAGCTCGGCTGATACGTTTGAGAATGGCAGGGGCACATAAGGAGATAGTTAAAAATCCGATCCCTTCAGTAAAACGGAAGAAATACAACGCCGCGACATGCTGAATCCAGAGGCCTGCCATACTGCTGAGGCCTAAAATGATCAACGCCAAGATCAGACAGCGTTTTAAACCGACTTTTTCTGACAATGCACCAATACACAAGGCAAACAGCATCCCCGCGCCTTGAACCAGAGACAGGGAAAAACCGGCTTGCGTAAAGCTGAGACCTAAATCCTGTTGTAAAATGGGAATAACCGCAGAAAGTTTCCCGACATGAATAGCCGCCAAATAGCCGGCCAAAATAATCCATAGGTCACGAATTGATATTTTTGACATTTATAATGATTTAATCCATTCAATCAATGCGCTAATACAGCTAAAAAAGTATATAGCGATATGGATAACATAAAATTTTATTAAGATTTATATGATTTAGGCATAAGTTAATAGAGCAATTAAACTGGTGAATGAATAGAAATTGCTGAGAAAATCCCGAAAAACAAATAGATCTAACAAATACAGTGAGGGAAAGATTAAATGAAAGAGGGTTAAAATTGTGTTTATATGTCACTTAAGTCTAAGGAAAAATGCCTGCCTGATAACAAAACTAGTTTAAACTTTAAAATCGTATGAAAAAAACAATTAATGCCTTGTTGAAATAAAGTAAATAAACTTTCAAGGCCCTACAATTGTGATTACAATTGACCACTTAAATCAGATTTCCTGTTCCATTTTTTAAATTGAAGAATTAGACCGTGACCGACGCTCAGCAAAAACAGCCTAAACATGTCATGATGATGGCCGCAGGTACGGGTGGACATGTGTTTCCAGCGTTAGCCGTTGCAAAAAATTTACAACAACAAGGGATTGAAGTGTCTTGGCTGGCTACGCCTGCAGGCATGGAAAATCGTTTATTAAAAAATCAGAATATTCCTGTTTATCAAATTGATATTCAGGGTGTGCGTGGTAATGGTTTTGTACGTAAGGCCTTGGCCCCTTTTAAAATTATGAAAGCGACTTTTAGTGCCATGAAATACATGAAGCAGCTAAAAGTCGATGCCGTAGCCGGCTTTGGTGGTTATGTGGCAGGGCCGGGTGGTCTGGCTGCGCGTATCCTAGGCATTCCGGTGCTGGTTCATGAGCAGAATGCGGTGGCCGGTTTTACCAATAGCCAATTGTCGCGTGTTGCCAAGACGGTGTGTCAGGCGTTTCCGGACACCTTTCCCGCACAGGATAAAATCGTGACCACGGGCAATCCGGTGCGCCAAGAAATTAGTGACATTTTAAATCCGTCCTGGCGTTATCAGGAGCGCGAAAAAGCAGGATTACCCTTACGCATTTTAATCGTGGGCGGATCTTTGGGGGCGCAGGCCTTAAATGAACGGGTGCCTGAAGCCTTAAAACAGTTCAATGTGCCTTTAAATGTCTATCATCAGTGTGGTCAAAACCATGCTGAGGCGACGCGTGCATGTTATGCCAATGCTCCGGCAAATCTGCACGTCGAAGTCCAGCCTTTTATTGAAGATATGGCCAAAGCCTATAGTGATGCCGATGTGGTGATCTGTCGTGCTGGCGCATTGACGGTGACCGAAATTGCGACGGCAGGTGTGGCTGCGATTTTTGTACCGCTTCCAAGTGCGGTGGATGATCACCAGACTGCCAATGCCGGTTTTCTGGCCAAGATTAATGCGGCAAAAATCTGCCCACAGGCCAGCATGACCCCGGAAAGTTTAAAAACCTTATTAGAGCCGATGCTGAATCGCCAGCTATTAATGGAAATGGCGGTAAAAGCACGTCGACAGGCTCAACCCGATGCGACTCAACATGTGGTCCGTTTAATTCAAGAATTATCATTCGAGTAAACTATGTCTCCAGTAACCCCAGCTGAACAAGCGAAAAAATTAATTAAAGTGCCGGAAATGCGCCGTATCAAACACATTCATTTTGTGGGCATTGGCGGTGCAGGCATGTGTGGTATTGCCGAAGTATTGAAAAATCAGGGCTATAAAGTTTCCGGTTCAGATATCAAGGCATCCAATACCACGGCGCAGCTGGAAGAAAATGGGATCAAGGTTTATATCGGGCACACTGCAAATAATATTAAAGGGGCCAATGTGATCGTGGTGTCCACTGCGATTGACAAGGAAAACCCGGAAATTAAAACCGCGATTGAAAGTCGTATTCCTGTGGTTCGCCGTGCAGAAATGCTGGGTGAGCTGATGCGTTACCGTCATGGTATTGCGGTTGCCGGTACCCATGGCAAAACCACGACCACCAGTCTGCTTACCTGTATGCTGGCAGAAGAAAACATGGATCCAACCTATGTGATCGGCGGTTTGTTAAACCGTACCGGTATGAATGCTGCTCTGGGGGCCAGCCGTTATATCGTGGCAGAAGCCGATGAATCGGATGCCTCTTTCCTGCACTTGGAACCTATGGCTGCTGTAGTGACCAATATCGATGCCGACCATATGGACACTTATGGCGGTAGCTTCGATGTGCTGAAAGATACTTTTATCCAGTTCCTGCAAAAACTGCCATTTTATGGCCTGGCCGTGGTCTGTGGTGATGATGCCAATATTCGTGAAATCATGCCACGAATTGCACGTCCAGTGCTGACCTACGGTTTTAATGAAGACAATGACATTCGCGCGATAGATGTCGATCAGGACGGCATGCAAACGCACTTTACCGTATTGCGTAAAGAGCGTGAGCCATTACGTGTAACCGTGAATCAGCCAGGTTTGCATAATGTCCTGAATGCCTTGGCTGCGATTGGTGTTGCGACCGATGAAGGCGTGTCTGATGCTTCTATTTGCCGTGCACTGGAAGGTTTCAGTGGGGTAGGCCGTCGCTTCGAAGTTCAGGGCGAATTTGAAATTGAGGGTGGTAATGTAAAACTGGTGGATGATTATGGTCATCATCCAAAAGAAGTCGAAGCCACCATTAAAGCCGCGCGTCAGAGTCATCCGGATCGTCGCCTGGTGATGATGTTCCAGCCACACCGTTATAGCCGTACCCGTGACTGTTTTGATGATTTTGTGGAAGTACTTTCTACTGTAGACCAGTTATTGTTATTGGATGTTTATCCTGCCGGTGAAAAACCGATTGTAGGGGCGGACAGCCGTACTTTAGCCCGCAGCATTCGTTTACGTGGCGAAGTTGAGCCAATTCTGGTCGATGCGGTGGACGGTAATCTGAATCAGATCATGAGAAAAGTATTGCAAGCAAATGACTTGTTATTAACCCAAGGCGCAGGTAATGTTGGAGCAATCTCAGTCGAACTTGCGCAAAATCACTTATATATAAAATAGTCATCTTGCATGACTGAATTGAATTGACCAGATTGAAAAAAGTTTAAGGATATAAACGTGTCAAATGCTTCAAAATTCGGAAAAGTTGCCGTGTTGCTTGGTGGTAAATCTGCAGAGCGTGAGGTTTCTCTAGACAGTGGTACGGCGGTACTTGAGGCATTAGTGCGTTCAGGGGTCAATGCGGAAGCTTTTGACCCGCAGCAACGTAGTGTCACAGAACTGGTAAATTATGACCGTGCTTTCATTGTATTGCATGGTCGTGGTGGTGAAGACGGTCAGATTCAGGGTGTACTGGAATGGCTAAATGTGCCCTATACCGGTACGGGGGTACAAGGCTCTGCAATCGGCATGGACAAGGTCAAGACCAAGCAGGTCTGGCAGGGTTCGGAATTGCCGACAGCGCCTTATCGTATTGTTACCAAAGATTCCGATGCGGCTGATATCGTCAATTCTTTAGGCCTGCCTTTGATTATCAAACCGGTACATGAAGGTTCCAGTATCGGCATGAGCAAGGTTGAAAAAATTGAAGACTTTGCAGAAGCAATTGCCAAGGCAACTGAACATGATGCCGTGGTGATGGCAGAACAATGGATTACCGGCCGTGAATTCACCATTGTGGTTTTAAATGGTCAGGCGCTGCCTGTGATTCGTCTTGAACCACCTCAAGATGTTGCTTTCTATGATTATGAAGCCAAATATAACCGTAATGATGTGCAATATGGCATTCCATGTGGTTTGACCGAAGCTGAAGAGCAACAGTTAAAAGCCCTGAGTCTGCGTGCATTTCAGGCAGTCGGTGCCAGCGGTTGGGGCCGGATTGATGCCATGCAGGATGAACAGGGCAACTTCTGGCTGCTGGAAGTGAATACCGTACCGGGCATGACCAGTCATTCTTTGGTGCCAAAAGCGGCAGCTGCAGTCGGTTATAGTTTTGATGACCTGTGTGTTGCGATTCTGGAACAGACCCTGACCGGGTCGGCACACTAAATATGGCTCAACTTCCTGTTTCCATGCGCCGTAAACGTGCTGCGATTACCTCAATTCACGACAAGCCGCCGACACGCAAAGAAAAGCTGTCCAATTTTGGTGGCTGGTTATTGTTGTGTATTGCAGTGCTGGTGCTGGCCTTTGGAATATTGGGCTTATATAAAGTCATGACCAATACTGAAGTGGCAGAGCTGGGCGTGTTAGGTACCCGCTCGGCTGCTGAACAGCGTCAGGTCATGCAATATGTGTCACCGGTTGTGACCGAAAACTATTTTACTTCGGATCTGGAAGCGATCCGCGATCGTACCCTGGAGCTGTCCTGGGTGGATCGGGTGGTGGTTTCCCGAGCCTGGCCAAATGGCATTCGGGTACGGATCATGCCACATCATGCGATTGCACGTTGGGGCACAGGACGTTTATTGAGTGACAGTGGTGTCATTTTCACTGAAGTCACACCAAAGAATTATGAGGCATTACCGTTACTACATGGGCCAGCGAGCCATGCAGAAACCATGATGCGTCGTTATAATGAAATTAATCAGTTATTTTTGCCACAAGGCATTCGTCTAAAAGAACTCTATCTCACCGAGCGAATGACCTGGTTTATGCAGTTTGATTCGGGTTTAAGAATAATTGTTGATAAAGATCAGACCATGAGCAAATTACAGCGCTTGAGCCATCTGTCTCAAAGCGACTTAAAGCCGGTCTGGTCTAAAATTTCGGCCATCGACCTGCGTTATCGCAATGGATTGTCGATACAGTGGAAAAATTCAATTCCGCCTAAAATTGTAAATGGGCATTTTATTGTAACCATTGATGACACGGGCGTTGAGAATAATGTAACAGTAAAGCCATAATGATCGGCTTTAAAAAATAGAGGCATTCAAGCCATAAATCTAACAAACATGTAATGGTAGTAGTGAATAATGAGTGAAGCTGTTCCCTCGGTTGTGGCGATTGACATTGGGACACACAAAGTTTCAGTTTTGATTGGCAAGGTACACGCGCCAGACAATATCCAAGTGATTGGTATGGCTACCGCTCGTAACCGAGGCATGAGTAAAGGGAAAATTGTCAGTCTCGATAAAGTTATTACCGCAATTAAAAATGCCGTCCAAGAAGCAGAAGATATGGCGGAGTGTCGGGTGCATTCTGCTTGGGTTTCTATTCCAAGTGCCGAATTAAAAAGCTTTTATGCTTCAGGTCGAACCTCGATCGACAATAGCGAACATGCGATTACCACCAGCGAAGTGGTTCGTGCACTGGAGTTGGCCAAAGCCAGTCATTTGACTTCAGACCATTATCTGGTCAGTGCTGTGCCTTTGGGCTTCGAGCTGGATGACTCATCAGAGTGGGTGCTGAATCCGATTCGGATGTCTGCACATAGCATGACTGGTCATTATCATCTGATGATGCTGCCGATTAGCACCATGCAAAATATTGACCGTGCCCTCAAGGGCGCCAATATTGGTGTGGAAAAAATGGTGGTCTCAAGTCTGGCAACTGCTGAGGCCAGTCTGCTCAAAGATGAAAAAGAATATGGCGTCTGTCTGGTCGATATCGGTGCCGGCACCACCAATGTGGCGGTGTATGTGGATGGTCGTCTGGCCTTAACCCATACCTTCCAGCGTGGTGGCGAGCATGTGACCCGTGATATTGCGGCGGTGTTGCAGACCACGACCGAAGAAGCTGAACGCCTGAAACTGCTGTATGGCTGTGTAGACCTGAAAGTGGTTAAGCCTGACCATATGATTCAGTTCCAGGGGATTGATGGGCCACAAACCATCAGCCGGATTGAGCTGACCGAAATTATCATGGCGCGTTATGACGAGATTCTTGGATTGGTGCGTGATGAACTGGTGAAAAATGGCGCGATCCAGGGCTTGTATCATGGTGTGGTCCTGACCGGTGATGCCAGTCATATTGAAGGTATGGTGAGTTTTGTACGTCGTACCTTGGGTGTGTCAGCTCATTTGGGTAATCCACCAACGCAGGTGTATGCCGATGAACAGCATCAGGCGGCGCTACGCCGTTCGCAATATAGTACGGTCGCGGGTTTGCTGATGTTTAGTCAGAGTGATACTCAAGACACGATTGTAGAACAGGATGATGTAGAGCGATTATCGTTAACTCAGCGCGTCAAGCGGGCTTGGTCTGGCTTTAATGACACCTTGAAATCAATCTTTTAAGTCGATTTTTATTGTGAATATTGTTGAGAAGATGTAGTTAATCGGGCTTGTACTTGACAAGTTAACGCATGAGCAGCATTCTTAAAAACAATTTTATTAAGATTAAGGCAGTGTACGGGCTTAGTGACTGCCAATTATGAATTAGGAATTTTATAGGTCATGGCCTCATTTGAATTTTTCGAAGACGATCATAGCGATAGCAATGGTCAAGCCCGTTTCACTGTGTTTGGTGTAGGCGGTGCGGGTGGTAATGCTGTACAACACATGTTGCAGTCCGATATCCAGGGCGTAAAGTTTGTTTGTGCCAATACGGACAAGCAGGCACTCGATCGCATGGAAGCCGAATTTAAAATTCAGCTGGGTGAGCAAAGTACCCGTGGTCTGGGTGCAGGTGCCAATCCGCAAGTGGGTCAGACTGCAGCAGAAGAAAGCCGTGAACTGATCCGCCAACAGCTTGAAGGGACCGATATGGTCTTTGTCACTGCGGGTATGGGCGGTGGTACCGGAACGGGTGCTGCGCCAGTGGTTGCTGAAATTGCCAAAGAAATGGGTATCCTGACGGTTGGTGTGGTGACGACGCCATTCAACTTTGAGGGCAAGCGCCGTTTACAATCTGCGGAAAAAGGCATTGAAGCGCTTGAGCAGCATGTCGACTCATTGATCATCATTCCAAATCAGCGTTTATTGAAAGTCTTCCGTGATATTTCAATGAAAGATGCCTATAAAAAAGCGGATGATGTGCTACTGAATGCGGTACGCAGTATTTTTGATCTTGTGGTACGTCCGGGTCATATTAACCTTGACTTCGCCGATTTGAAAACAGCGATGAGTACTCGTGGTTATGCCATGATGGGTGTTGGTTTAGGCCGTGGTGAAAACCGTGCCCGTCAGGCTGCTGAACAGGCTATCCGTAGCCCATTACTCGATAACGTGACCATCATGAACGCCAAAGGTATTCTGATTAACGTAACGGGTGGCGATGATGTCACTTTTGGTGAAATTGAAGAAATCACTGATGTTGTTAACCAGATTGTCGATTTGGATGAAGGTCAGGTGTTCTACGGTACGGTATTTGATCCGGATGCACGTGATGAAATCAGCGTGACCGTGATTGCAACGGGTTTAACCCGTCATGCAGCGGATTCAGTTGAACCGACCAAACGTACCAATGTACAGGCAACGCGCCCAGCAGCAGCCTCACAGGCTGTGGTAGAAGATGATGATGTACCAGCGATTCAGCGCCAACAGCATGAAACCGCTACGCCAGCGAATGTTTCAGCATCAGTTTCAAGCCCGCGTCCAACACCAATGAGTATTCAGGATTATCTTAAGAATCAACAGCGTAAATAACATGTAACATCATGTGTTTACCATGATTACACAGGAAAGGTGGCTTTTAAGCCACCTTTTTGTTTTTTATCAATGGCCAAATATGCTAACGTATAGCGGTTTTATTGATGAACAGATGAAAGAAGCATGTTGAAACAACGTACCCTGAAACGTATCGTGAAAGCGAGCGGAATCGGTCTTCACAGTGGGCAAAAAGTCATGATTAACTTTGTGCCGCACCATGCCGATGGGGGAATTGTGTTTCGTCGTATTGACCTGAATCCGCCGGTCGACATTCCTGCCGATGCGATGCTGATTCAGGAAGCTTTCATGTGCTCGAATCTGGTTCAGGAAAATGCCAAAGTCGGTACGATTGAACATGTCATGAGTGCGATTGCCGGTTTAGGAATTGATAACCTGATTATCGAAGTCTCTGCCTCGGAAGTGCCGATTATGGATGGCAGTGCAGGCCCGTTTATCTATCTGCTCATGCAAGGTGGTCTGCAAGAGCTGGATGCCGCCAAAAAATTCGTCAAGATTATTAAACCGGTTGAAGCACTGATTGATGATAAGCGTGCCATTTTTAGTCCGCACCATGGCTTCCAGCTGAATTTCACCATTGATTTTGATCATCCTGCTTTTAAAAAAGAACATCAGTCCGCCAGTATCGATTTCTCGACTGAAACTTTTGTTTATGAAGTTAGTGAAGCGCGTACCTTTGGTTTTATGAAAGATCTGGATTATCTCAAAGCCAATAATCTGGCACTGGGAGCCAGTTTGGAGAATGCCATTGGTGTGGATGAAACCGGAGTGGTGAATGAAGAGGGTCTAAGATTCTCTGATGAATTTGTACGCCATAAAATTTTGGATGCAGTCGGGGATTTGTATCTGCTTGGACATCAGATCATTGCCAAATTTGATGGTTATAAATCTGGACATGCTTTGAATAATCAGCTGTTGCGCAATGTGAAAAGTGATCCAAGCTGCTATGAAATTGTAACATTTGATGACGAGGCCAATTGTCCAATCATGTATGTGAATGTGACATAAGTCATTGTGTTTGTGTCTTTATGTTTTAGTTATTGCGTCAATAGTGTGACATGTGTCGCATAATACTGCTTTTCTAATTTATTACATTTGATTGCTATGTTACTTTTTATTGCTTGCCAAACGTAGCAAAGCTTGGCTAAGCTTAGGGTCGCTTATAAAGTCAGCAGCACCACGAAGTAATTCCTGTGTTTCTGCATTTAAGGCTCTTTCAGGTGTTGCTGCAACAGGTTGCGTTTGTGAAGGATTCCGCAAACAAACTTGAAGTTTTGTAAGATCTGTTAATTCATTTATTTGAGAGAGTTGTGAAATGTATTGCTTTTGAAGATAGGCCAATTGACTGATCATGGCCTGGTTTTCACCGGTAATCGTTAACACACCATTTTGATAGCACACAACTTGCCAGCGTTCCGGTTGGGGCAATAGCGGTTGTACGAGTTTCGTAAGTTTCTGCCAGGCAGCAACTTGTGATGAGAGAAACGAAAAGTTTCCTGTTTTTATCTGTTTTCTGGTTTGTTGAAAAACGTTGACAGGTTCCGACATACATAATTCCTACATGTTTATGTCTTAATCTTATGCGCTTCTTTTAGTGGATATCAAGGATAGAGATCTTCAAGGAACTCGATTAAAGCAGTTTAGAGAGGTTTTTTATGCATATGCGACGTATTTTGTTGGCATTTTCTTTATCAGTTTCAGCTGCTTCGGTAGCCTTTGCAGATTTAGTCAATCTAAATCAAGAAAATGGTTCAACAGATCGTATCGAGCAATTGACGCGTACTCTGGCACAGGGTGCATATACTCATCCAGATGATATCGATATTCCAGCGCAAACCAAATTGAATGTCCAGCTACGTGAAAAGCCAGTTGAGCTTAACAATCGCACGCTGGCACAGAAGTATGCAAATACCTCATCTAATCGAGCTGCTGCAAATAGTGCTTATTCCTGGCTGATAGCTCATCCCTTACCCAATTCTCGCGTAAGTTCAAATTACGGTGGTCGTACCATGGGTGGCCGTGCTGAAAATCACTCAGGTCTTGATCTTGCAGCGCCAAGTGGTACACCAATTTATGCAACAGGTCCAGGGATTGTGACCAAATCAGGTTGGGGTACAGGTTATGGTCAATACGTTGAAATCAATCATGGCAATGGCTATTTAACACGTTATGCTCATGCTTCACGTCTTATTGCACGTGTGGGAGAGAAGGTGCAAGCAGGTGATCATATTGCCAATGTTGGTTGTACTGGTCGCTGTACCGGTCCACACTTGCATTATGAAGTAGTAAAAGACGGTCAACGTAAAAACCCATCGACTTATTTGGCCATGTTACCTTAAGTATAGACCTGAATAACAAGACGCATCTCTATACATAAAAAATCTCCAATAAGCATTTTAAAGCGTTTAAACTGAAGGCTCTTCAAGTCAACTTGAAGGGCTTTTTGTTTTATCACTTTTAAGTCTCATATTATCACCAACTATTATAATGATTGTATAATAAATCGCCTTTATTGACTATTTTTTGTTATGTAGTGTAATTATACGTCACCAATCATTTAGTTCCTAAATAGTACTGCCAAATCGCATTCAGCTAAGGCCATACCTGCTAAGGTCTCAAATATGGTACATATAAGACATTAGATTAGGCTTTTAGGAACTGTAGATTATGGCGTTTTATGGCGATACAGACGCGCAAGAAACCCAAGAATGGCAAGATGCATTTGACTCTGTTTTGCAGCACATGGGCACTGAGCGTGCAGCATTTTTGTTAGAAAAACTTTATCAACGCGCAATTGCAAAGCATGTTCCTATTCAGCGTTTAAATACTCCCTACTTAAATACGATTTCGGTTGAAGAACAACCGGCCATGCCAGGCGACCAGGATATGGAGCGTCGTATTCGCGCGCTGATCCGCTGGAATGCCTTGGCAATGGTCTTACGCGCGAATAAAACCGGTGATGATCTCGGTGGTCACCTGGCGAGTTTTGCTTCTTCCGCAACCCTTTATGATGTGGGCTTTAACCACTTCTTCCGCGCCAACAGCGACAGCTTCGGCGGCGACATGATCTATTACCAAGGTCACTGTGCACCGGGTATTTACGCGCGTTCATTTTTAGAAGGCCGTTTGACTGAAGAGCATCTGAATAATTTCCGTCGTGAAGTGGGCGGTAAAGGTCTGCCATCTTATCCGCATCCTTATTTGATGCCGGACTACTGGCAGTTCCCAACCGTATCGATGGGTCTGGGTCCAATCATGTCGATTTATCAGGCACATATTCAAAAGTACCTGATGAACCGTGGTCTGATTAAAGAAGAAGATCGTAAAGTCTGGGCGTATTTGGGCGATGGCGAGATGGACGAGCCAGAAAGTCTGGGTGCAATTTCTTTAGCAGGTCGCGAAAAGCTCGATAACCTGATCTGGGTGGTGAACTGTAATTTGCAACGTCTGGATGGTCCGGTACGTGGTAATGGCAAGATCATTCAGGAACTTGAGTCACTATTCCGCGGCGCAGGCTGGCGTGTGATTAAAGTTGTGTGGGGCCGTCATTGGGATCCACTACTAGATAAAGATAAATCCGGTGCACTGAAAGCCGTGATGGAAGAAGCAGTCGATGGCGATTTCCAGCGTTACCAGGTAAAAGGTGGTGCTTACGCGCGTGAAAAGTTCTTCGGTAAATATCCAGAAGCCAAAGAGCTGGTTAAAGATTTAAGCGATGAAGATATTGATAATCTGAACCGCGGTGGCCACGACCCGTACAAAGTCTTTGCTGCTTATGCCGAAGCATGTACGGCCAAAGGTCAGCCGACCGTGATTCTGGCGAAAACCGTCAAAGGTTATGGTTTGTCCGAGGAAATCGAAGCAGTCAACAAAACGCACCAAATCAAGAAGATGCAAATCAATTCTTTGAAATATGTGCGTGACCGTTTCAACCTTCCTTTCACCGATGAACAGCTTGAAGAAGTGCCGTTCTACCGTCCAAGCGAAAATTCACCTGAATTGAAATATATGAAGGCACGTCGTGAAGCGCTAGGTGGCTACCTGCCTGCACGTCGTAAGGAAAGCGAACAGCTGGCGATTCCTGGACTTTCAGTATTTGATTCGGTCTTGGCTGGTTCAAATGGTAAAGAACAATCGACCACGATGGTGATGGTACGTTTAATCTCTGCACTTCTTAAAGAGAAAGCGATTAAAGACCGTGTTGTACCAATCGTTCCAGATGAAGCGCGTACCTTTGGTTTGGAAGGCATGTTCCGTCAGCTTGGTATTTATGCCGCGCATGGCCAGAAATATACTCCTGAAGACCAAGAACAGCTGATGCATTACCGTGAAGCCAAAGACGGCCACATGTTGCAGGAAGGGATTAACGAAGCCGGTGCGATGAGTGCATGGGCGGCATTAGGCACCAGTTATTCCACCAATAACCTGCCAATGATTCCAATGTATATGTATTACTCGATGTTTGGTTTCCAGCGTATCGGTGATATTGCATGGGCAGCAGGCGATGCACAGGCACAAGGCTTCTTGCTGGGTGCAACTGCGGGTCGTACTACACTGAACGGTGAAGGCTTACAGCATCAGGATGGTCATTCACACATCTTGGCCAACACCATTCCAAACTGTGTCTCTTATGATCCATGTTTCGGTTATGAATTGGCGGTGATCGTACATGACGGTTTACAACGTATGTATGTGAACCAGGAACGTGTGTTCTATTACCTGACCGTAATGAACGAAAACTACGAGCATCCGGAAATGCCAAAAGGTGTTGAAGAAGGTATCAAGCGTGGTATGTACTTACTGGAAGAAGATGAAAAAGCTACTGTTCAGTTACTGGGCTCAGGTGTAATCCTGCGTGAAGTGATCAAGGCGGCGAAGATTCTGCGTGAGGAATATCAAATTCACTCAAATGTCTACAGTGTCACCAGCTTCAATGAACTGGCACGTGATGGTATGGCATGTGAAGAATACAACCGCCTGCATCCACTGGCTGAGGATGTGAAAGAAGCATGGATATCGAAACAGCTACGCGGTACCGAAGGTATTGTGGTGTCTGCAACTGATCATATGCGTGCCTATAGCGAACAGATTCGTGCCTATCTTCCAGATGGCCGCCCATTTGTGGCACTCGGTACCGATGGTTATGGCCGTTCAGATACACGTGGTAATTTACGTAGCTACTTCGGTGTCGATGCTGCCCATATTGTGGTGGCAACTCTGAAAAAACTGGCAGATGAAGGTGAAGTTGATCCGCGCCTGGTGAAAGACGCGATCTCGACGTTTGAGCTGGATACCGATCGTCCGGTGGCTTGGGCACCGCAAGACACCCCATCTGTACATGCTGTTGCTGACTACAAAGAGGAGAACTAAGCATGCAAATTACGACTCCCGATATTGGTGTAGATCAGGCAACCGTGGCCGAAATTCTGGTCAAAGTCGGTGATACGATTGCGATTGATGACAGCATCGTGTTGCTTGAATCTGATAAAGCCTCTGTTGAAGTGCCCAGCACTTCAGCAGGGGTGGTGAAAAGCATTCTGGTCAGTCAGGGTGATGAAGTGACTGAAGGCGCGGTACTGATTGAACTGCAAGCTGAAGATGGCAGTACGGATGTGGTCGAGCCACAGCAAGCAGATGCCTCACAAAAAACCTCAGAAAATACACCGACGTCTTTGCCTGATCAGGAAATCATGCAAGAACTGGCATCACATCAGCCAAAAGTTTCTGCTGCGCCTGAGGCTCAAGCAAGTTCACAAGTGGTCGATGTTCAAGTCCCCGATATTGGTGTAGAGAAAGCCACTGTCGGTGAAATTTTGGTCTCTGTCGGTGATGAAATCGAGGTGGATCAAAGCATCGTGGTGGTGGAATCGGACAAGGCGACTGTTGAAGTGCCAAGTACGGTTGCAGGTACGGTGGAATCCATCGACATTAAAGAAGGCGACACGATTAAAGAAGGTGTGGTGATTCTAAAAGTGAAAACTTCAGGATCGACCCCGACTGTTGCAGCAGAAGCGCCAAAAGCTGAAGCTGCGCCAGTTCAAGATGCTAAAGCGGAGCCAGTGGCTCAAGCTGCAGCAGCACCTGCGGGTGATGTTGAAGTGATGGTGCCTGATCTGGGTGTAGACAAAGCAGCTGTGGCTGAAATTCTGGTTTCTGTCGGTGATACGGTTGAAAAAGACCAGAGCATCATCGTGGTGGAATCAGACAAAGCCACGGTTGAAGTGCCAAGCACAACTGCTGGGGTGATCAAGGCGATTCATGTTGAGCTGGGACAAAATGTCTCTGAAGGCATTGCACTGATGACAATTCAAGCTGAAGCGCAAGCAGAGGCTGCACCTGTTGCGGCTAAAGCGGAAGCACCGAAAGCAGCTGTTGCACCAGTAGAGACCACCAAAGCAGCACCTGCGGCATCTTCTACTCCAGCGGTGGCGACCTCTGACAATGCCGACAAGCTGACGAAAGAGCAGAATGTCGCCAACTCGAAAGTCTATGCCGGCCCTGCTGTACGTAAACTGGCACGTGAACTGGGCGTAGTATTGTCAGAAGTTCAGGCTTCAGGTTCCAATGCCCGGGTGATGAAAGAAGATCTGAAGGCTTATGTCAAAGCGCGCCTGACTGCGCCGCAGGCTGCTCCTGTAGCCGCTGCTGTTCAAGCCGCAGGTCTACCAAAATTGCCAGACTTTAGTGCTTTTGGTGGTGTGGAAGAAAAAGCCTTGACGCGTTTGCAACAAGTGTCTATTCCGCAGTTGTCGCTGAATAATTTCATTCCGCAAGTGACCCAGTTTGATGCAGCCGATATTACTGAACTGGAAGCGTGGCGTAATGAGCTGAAAGGCAACTTCAAGAAAGAAGGCCTGAGCCTGACCATTATGGCCTTCATCATCAAAGCAGTTGCGCACTTGTTAAAAGAAGAGCGCGAGTTTGCTGGTCACTTGGCCGATGATGGCAAGTCAGTCCTGCTACGTAACGAGATCCATATGGGGATCGCGGTGGCAACGCCAGATGGTTTAACGGTTCCGGTATTGCGTCATCCCGATCAGAAGTCGATTAAACAGATTGCCACTGAGCTGGGAAGCTTGGGTCAAAAAGCGCGTGACAAGAAATTGTCGCCAAAAGATCTGCAAGGGGCGAACTTTACCATTACCAGCCTGGGCTCAATTGGTGGTACTGCATTTACGCCGCTGGTGAACTGGCCGCAAGTGGCAATTCTGGGAATTTCACCTGCCACCATGCAACCCGTCTGGAATGGTGAAGGCTTTGATCCACGCTTGATGCTACCGTTGTCTTTGTCATACGATCACCGTGTGATTAATGGTGCAGATGCTGCGCGTTTCACCAACAAGCTAACCCAGCTGCTCAAAGATATCCGTACTTTATTGATTTAATCTGATCAGATTATTTCAATCATAGACCCTGCTTCGGCGGGGTTTATTTTTGCCACATTGAAAAATAATGGATTTGATTCTATACTTGGCGCACTTCATTGGGGAGTAGCCGCCTTTTGCGCAAAGCAGAAGGGTGATGGTCAACATATTTGTCCTGAACCGGACATGGTCATCATAGCAAAAAACCAAATGAGCTTCTCGAAGCTTTCTTTTGTTGGCAAGACCTTTGATTTACCACTCTGCAGATTTTGGCTAGCAGGAGCGGTGAGTCATTGGTATTGGATGCTAGCCAGAGAAAGACCTCATGTATGAATTCTTACTGTCGACCGCAATTGTGGCACTGGCTGAAATGGGTGACAAAACCCAACTGCTGGCTTTGCTGCTTGCCGCACGTTTTCGCAAACCCGTTCCTATTTTAGTTGCTATTTTATTGGCGACGCTGATTAACCATGGCCTTTCTGCGGTATTGGGACAATGGATCACCACGGTGATTGGGCCGGAAGTGTTGCTGTGGATTGTGTCGATTGGTTTTATTGCGATGGCGGCCTGGATGCTGATTCCGGATGAACTCGGAGATGAAAATGCCAGTATCAATAAATGGCAAAAATTCGGGGTATTTGCTGCGACCTTCATTTTGTTCTTTCTGGCAGAAATTGGCGATAAAACCCAGATTGCCACAGTCGCGCTGGCAGCACGTTTCGATAGTATATTCTGGGTGATGCTCGGTACCACTTTGGGGATGATGCTGGCCAATGCACCTGCGGTATTTCTAGGAGATAAACTGGCGAACAGGCTGCCGATCAGCCTGATTCATAAAATTGGCGCGGCCATTTTCCTGGTGATTGGTGTCGCCACTCTGCTTCAATATTATTTATTTTAAAAATACAGTAATAATTGCATGAATCCTGAGCTAAAAACTCAGGATTTTTTATGCCTAAAATAAGCTTAAAACTTTGATAAGTAGTGTGATATGGCCAGTTTTATTGATTGTAAGTTCAACTAAATACTTATATGTTATATGGGTATAAAACAGCACTTTTAAATTTAAATCGGGGAATATATACATGGTTTTTGAACGCACCACATCGCAGGTCCTGTTTGATAACGGGACACATAAATGCATCAGTTTTACCAGTCTGGTCAAAGGTGAAGGCGTTCAGGCAAACCAGTTTTTAATCATTGATAACGAGCGGGCGGCGGTACTCGATCCGGGTGGTGATCTCACCTATGTTCCGCTAACCATGGAACTGAATAAATACACCCGGTTGACCAATCTGGATTATGTCATGGCTTCGCATCAGGATCCTGACATCATTACTTCGATGCCACGCTGGCTGGTATATACCGATGCCAAAGTGGTGGCTTCCAAGCTCTGGGCGCGTTTCTTGCCACATTTAAACTCGGCTTTTATGAGTGACCGGATGAAAGGCAACTGGCTAGATCGGCTGGTCGAGCTCCCGGATCATGGTCAGATCATTCCTCTGGGTAATGCCAATATTGTGGCGGTACCAGCGCATTTTCTGCATTCAGTCGGCAATTTCCAGTTTTATGATCCGATTGCCAAGATCCTGTTTTCGGGAGATATGGGCGCATCGATGGTCGATGATGCTGCCAAACCATTGGAAAACTTTGCGGCGCATATCCCAAAAATGAAAAGCTTTCATCAGCGTTATATGTGCAATAACAAGGTGATTCGTCTTTGGGTGAACATGGTGCGGGGCATGGATATCGAGATGATTGTGCCGCAGCATGGCACGCCTTTTATGGGTAAAGAGCAGATCACCCAGTTTCTGGACTGGATTGAAACGCTGCAATGTGGCACCGACCTGATGGACGAAACTGTTTTTACCTGTCCTGAATAGTTCACAGAAAAATAAAATTTTTCTTGTGTAGAAAAACAACATTTTTTATATTTCTTCTCCAAAAAACTTTTTTTTGATCATGAGAACTTATAAGAAATGTTATCTCAAGTTCCAACACCAGATGCATGTTTAAGCTGCGGGGCGTGCTGCGCCTATTTCAGGGTTTCGTTTTACTGGGCTGAAGGGATTCATATGCCTGAGCATTATACGGAACCTGTAACAGCAGTTTATTCATGTATGGCTGGAACCAATCAAAAAAATCCACGCTGTATTGCACTGGATGGCACCATCGGCCAGCAGGTCAGTTGCGGTATGTATGAGCTGCGCAGTTCATCCTGCAAAGAAGTACAGATCGCCGATGATCAATGCAATAAAGCCCGTTTGGCACATAATATGTTGCCTTTTATTCAGATTGAAAATGATGAAGCTGACAATGATGACAGTTTTGAATACGTCAGCTAAATCGACCCAAAGCAGAGTTTAGGCTCTGCTTTTTAGCTTTTTAAAGTATCGGGATTGAGTTCAAGCATCAGGCTACTGTGGTCAGTTCTTTTCTGATGTCGTATTTCTCAAATTGATTCACTGGAAAAAATCCAGCCCTCAAAACTATTTTAATGCAAAAATAATTTTGCAATTGCAATGAAATTTAAGTCGATATTTGTTTATAATAGTGCACGGAAATTACCAGTGAGACTGTTATGTTGACCATCGTTCAAGACGCGTTAACCTTCGATGATGTCCTATTACTCCCTGCCTATTCTACTGTTCTCCCAAAAGATGTCTCTCTAAAGACACGCCTGACCCGTGGCATTAACCTGAATATTCCTCTTGTGTCTGCAGCGATGGATACGGTGACTGAGTCCCGTATGGCAATTGCAATGGCGCAAAACGGTGGTATCGGTATTTTGCACAAGAACATGGATATCGCTGTTCAGGCTGCAGAAGTGCGCCGTGTGAAAAAATTCGAAGCGGGTATGGTCAAAGACCCGATTACAGTTACTCCTGAAACCACAGTACGTGAATTGATTGCTTTGACTCAAGCCAACAATATCAGTGGTGTACCAGTGGTGAAAGATGGCAAAGTGGTCGGTATTGTCACCGGTCGCGATACACGCTTTGAAACCAATCTTGAGCAGCCAGTCAGCAACATCATGACTGGTCAGGATCGTCTGGTAACAGTTCGCGAAGGCGAATCGAAAGAAAATATCCAAGCCTTATTACAGCAGCACCGTATTGAAAAAGTATTGGTGGTGAATGATCAGCAAGAGCTGAAAGGCTTGATTACGGTGACAGATTTCCGTAAAGCTGAACTTTATCCAAACAGCTGTAAAGATGATTTAGGTCGTCTACGTGTCGGTGCTGCAGTCGGTACCGGTGCAGAAACCCCAAGCCGTGTTGAAGCACTGGTTGAAGCTGGAGTCGATGCGATTGTTGTCGATACAGCACATGGTCATTCTGCGGGTGTGATCGAGCGCGTACGTTGGGTGAAAGCCAACTATCCACAAGTTCAGGTGATTGGCGGTAACATCGCAACTGGTGATGCTGCATTGGCCTTACTTGATGCAGGTGCGGATGCGGTTAAAGTCGGGATTGGTCCGGGTTCAATCTGTACCACACGTATTGTGGCCGGTATTGGTATGCCGCAAATTTCTGCAATCGATTCTGTAGCCAATGCGCTGAAAGATCAGATTCCGTTGATCGCTGATGGTGGTATCCGTTTCTCTGGCGATATGGCCAAAGCGATTGGTGCGGGTGCAAGTACCATTATGGTTGGTTCATTGATGGCCGGTACTGAAGAAGCACCGGGTGAGGTTGAATTCTTCCAGGGCCGTTACTACAAAGCCTACCGGGGTATGGGTTCGTTGGGTGCCATGGCGGGTGCAACCGGTTCGGCTGACCGTTACTTCCAGGACTCTAAAGCCGGTGCCGAGAAACTGGTTCCTGAAGGCATTGAAGGTCGCGTACCGTACAAAGGTCCAATGGGCAATATCGTGCATCAGATGATGGGCGGCCTACGTTCTTCGATGGGTTATACCGGTTCTGCCGTGATTGAAGACCTGCGTCAAAATGCCAAGTTTGTGAAAATCACTTCTGCCGGTATGTCGGAATCACATGTGCATGATGTGACCATTACCAAAGAAGCACCCAACTATCGCGTGGGTTAATCTCCTGTGATTTAAAGTTTTTAAAAGCCGTCATGCAAATGACGGCTTTTTTATTTTGGTGTAAAGTGTGGCACAGGGAAAAAATGGGTGAGATCAATCATCCGCTAAGAAGTGAGATAAAGATGAGTTATTTTGGTACGGACGGTATTCGTGGAAAGTTTGGCGAATTGCCGATTACCCCTGAGTTTGCCCTGAAATTGGGGTTTGCAGCCGGTAAGGTTTTAAAGCGTCATAGTAAAAAAGCCAAGCCCTTGGTGGTTTTGGGTAAAGATACCCGTTTGTCTGGCTATATCCTGGAAGCCGCCTTGCAGGCAGGTTTAAATGCGGCTGGCGTCTATGTTCATCTTTTAGGCCCACTGCCAACACCGGCGATTGCCCATTTGACCCGCGCCTTGCATGCCAGCCTGGGAATTGTAATTTCTGCTTCGCATAATCCGTATTTCGATAACGGTATTAAGTTTTTCTCGGCGGAAGGCAAGAAATTACCGGATGCCTTGCAAGAAGAAATCAATCAGGAACTCGAACAAGATTTCATCATTGAAGATACCGCGAGCCTGGGTAAAAGTATCCGGGTCAAAGATGCCAATGGTCGCTATATTGAATTCTGTAAATCGACTTTCCCCTATCATCTGGACTTGAATGAACTCACCATTGTGGTGGATTGTGCCAATGGTGCCGCCTATAACGTCGGGCCTGCTGTGTTCCGTGAGCTGGGCGCACGTGTGATTGCCATTCATAATGAACCGACCGGGTTAAATATCAATAAAGACTGTGGTTCGACTCATCCTGAAAGCTTGCAACAAGCCGTGATCCAGCATCAGGCCGACTTAGGTGTTGCTTTTGATGGCGATGCCGACCGTGTAGTTCTGGTGGATAAGTCTGGAAAGCTGATTGATGGCGACCATATTCTGTATATTCTTGCCACGCAAAGCTCGAAAAAGCCGGCAGGTATCGTCGGTACCTTAATGAGCAATATGGCACTGGAACTGGCACTGGAAAAAGCTCAAGTGCCATTATTACGTGCCAAAGTCGGCGACCGTTATGTGTTGCAAGGTCTGGAAGAAAACGGCTGGACGATTGGTGGCGAGCCTTCTGGGCATATTCTGACCTTGGACAAGAGCACCACCGGCGATGCCATTATTGCCGCCTTGCAAGTGCTGACAGTCATGGTTGAACAGAAGAAAGCCCTGCATGAGCTGGTGGCTGATTTTCAACTGTTGCCAAATGTCCTGGTCAATGTGCGTTTAGATGCCATGTTTGATCCTTATTCAGTACCGGCCTTGGCCGCTGAATTTGAAAAAGCCGAACAGCAGCTTAAAGGGCGTGGCCGCTTGTTGATTCGTAAATCAGGCACTGAACCGGTGATTCGTGTCATGGTGGAAGGCGAAGATTTAAGTGAAGTGACTGCACTGGCAAATTCATTAGCTGATGCTGTACGTGCCAATGCCGCTTAGAGGAAGAAAGAATGAGTGATCTGATCAAAGATCTGAGTGAGCTACGCCTGAATTATCAGAAAGGCGAGCTGCAAGAACAGCAGGTCAACCCGAATCCGCATATGCAGTTCTTGCAATGGTTTAACCATGCACTAGAAGCGAAGCTGCATGAACCCTATGCCATGTCATTGGCAACGGCGGATGCTCAAGGTCGTCCGCATGTGCGTACCGTATTACTGCGCGGGGCGACTGAAGCCGGCTATGACTTCTATACCAATTATGACAGCCAAAAAGGTTTGGATCTGGCCGAAAATCCGTATGCTGAATTATTGTTCTATTGGCAGGATCAGGAACGTCAGATTCGGGTGAGTGGTAAAGTCATCAAGATTTCTGAACAGGAGTCGACTGATTACTATCATAAACGCCCACGTGACAGCCAGATTGCTGCGCATATCAGCACCCCGCAAAGTGGGGTAATTGCCAGCCGTGAAGAGCTGCAACAGCGTTTCTGGGATTTGCATAATCAGGTGGCGAATCAGCAACAGCTGGATAAACCGGAGTTTTGGGGCGGTTATCGTCTCGAACCCGATTATTATGAATTCTGGCAGGGCCGTCCGAACCGTCTGCATGATCGTTTAAGCTATGAGAAAATTGACGGTGCATGGCAATTGCAACGCTTGATGCCTTGATTATGCCAAAAATCATGCCAAAACTTGACATCAAACAGCGCCCCTTTCTGACCCGTCCTGAAAATTTTCAGGGTGTTCCAGCGTTTGTGGCTGAAATTCTGGCCCGTCGCGGGGTGGAGTCCGAGCAGGAACTTGAGCTTAAACTCAAGCATCTGCTGGCACCGACCATGAAAGGCCTGACGGATGCGATTCAGTTGATCGATCAGGCAATTGATCGTGGCCAGAAAATCGTGATTGTCGGCGATTACGATGCCGATGGTGCAACCAGTACTGCACTCATGGTGCTGGCTCTACGTGATATGGGGGCGAATGTCGAGTATCTGGTACCAGACCGTTTTAAGTATGGCTATGGTCTAACGGCTGCCATTGCCGATCTGGCTTTCGTCAATTTCACGCCTGATCTGCTGATTACCGTGGACAATGGTATTTCCAGCCATGCAGGAGTGAAACAGGCGCAAGATCATGGTATGCAGGTGATTATTACCGATCATCACCTGACCACCAAGCCGACACCTGAAGCCGAAGCGGTGGTCAATCCGAATCAGCTCGGTTGTGATTTCCCCAGCAAAGCCTTGGCCGGGGTCGGGGTGGCGTTTTATGTGCTGGCCAATCTGTCGACCCATCGCAAAAAACTTGGAAAATCGACCACTCAAATTATTCATTATCTTGATCTGGTGGCACTCGGTACTTATGCCGATGTCGCCAGTCTGGACTATAACAACCGGATTCTGGTCGATGCGGGCCTGAAACGGATTCAGCAAGGGCAGTGCCGCGCAGGGATCAGTGCGCTACTGGATATTGCAAAACGTGATCCGGCAGGTCTAAAAGCGCAAGATCTCGGTTTTGTCTTAGGGCCGCGCATTAATGCAGCCGGACGGATGGAAACCATGGACATCGGGATCGAGTGTCTATTGGCACCTGATCTGGCCACGGCCTATCCATTGGCTGAACAGTTGAATCAACTGAATGTTGAACGCCGTCAGGTCGAAGCTAAAATCAAGCAGGACGCTTTAAACGAACTTGAGAAAATTCAGCTGGACGAAACTGAATTGCCGGCTGCATTAATCATGTTTGAACAGCATTGGCATCAAGGTGTCATTGGTATTGTGGCGGGGCGTCTAAAAGAGCAGTTCCATCGTCCGAGTATTGTCTTTGCGGCAGATGAAGATGGAATACATATCAAGGGTTCAGCGCGTTCGATTGAAGGGATTCATATCCGTGATGCGATTGAACAGGTGGCGGAGCAATATCCACATTTAGTCAGTCATTTTGGCGGGCATGCAGCGGCAGCGGGTTTAACCCTGAAAAAAGAAAATTTTGCTGAATTTAAGCAGGTCTTTGAAGCGCTGATTGCTACGATGGACGCGGATTTATTCACTGCGACTTTATGGACGGATGGGGAGCTATCCGCTTCGGCTTTCCAGATCGAAACAGTCGATATCCTGCAACATTTAAGTCCGTGGGGGCAAAAATTCCCTCCACCTATTTTTGAAGGGATCTTTAAGATTATGGACTATCGTTGGCTCAAAGATGTACATCTTAAATTACGCGTGGCTTTGGAAAATGGGCAGGTGATTGATGCGATCGCCTTCAATGCAGCCGATAAATATGAATTTGATCCGATGAAAGATACGCGCTTGGTGTATGAGCTGGATAAAAATGTCTTTAATGGCAATGTCAGCCTGCAAATGCGGATTATACATTTAGAACAATAGACCATAAAAAACCGCTCACTTGAGCGGTTTTTTTTTTGCTTTTAATCGGAGTGATTAGAAGCGGTATGCACCACGTACGCCGAAAACATTACCTGCATCAGCAAAATCAATAGAACCTTCTAGGCTAACTTGCTGATTAAAGAATTTCTTGGCACGAATAGTAAATACATCACTATTTTCTAGGTCAGAATCAGAGAACCCAAGACCGATACTAAAAGTTTTGTCGAGGTATAAATCTGCACCTAGGTTATACGCATCTAGATCACCGAAGCTGGCTCCACCTTCAAAGTTCATATCGTAAGCACCAACTTGGCTTACATATTTCGCACGTAAAGTTGGATCGACATCATCACCTGCATCATTGTCATAACCTAAAAGACCAACAGCAACCAATAAACCAGGTACAGGTAAATAACCTAATTCAGCAGCATATACTGTTGTATCGAAATCTTCGAATCCTGTCTCTTTTTCCTGATTTTGGCCAATCATACCGCTGATATAAAAATCAGAATTCGGTACAAAATATTCAACGCCTACACCAAAAGTAGTTTCTTCAAACCAGTCATAATCTATATAAGAAATAGCTGCATTAATATTACTGGCACGGTTTAAAAAAGCTGCTTCATTCAAAGGCGAGTTCTTTACTTGCACTGGATTGAAATAATAAGTTCCATCAATCGCAAAACCAGTAGAAGTATCCCCATTATCTGGATCTACAAGAGCAATCGTGCCCCCGATTTCAGCTTGGTAAGCATGTGCAGTTCCTAGGCTAGCAAGAAGTGCTGTAGTAAGAGCAAGTTTCTTAAACATTTAGATTTTCTCTCTTTGTTATAAAAATATGACTGTATTATTAACAGTTGTAATAAATTGTACAGTTTATATTCGCCCAGTCAATGTGCAAAAAATACCTAAATGCTGATTAAAAGTGCAATAAAAAAACCCATCCGAGGATGGGTTTTTTTATAAATGGCTAATCTGTGGTTTTAGATTAGAAGCGGTATTTCGCTGCTACACCAAATTTGTTGTAATCATTGTTGCCTACTTCACCAAAACCAACTCGACCTTCCAGGCTCACTTGCTGGTTAATGAATTTACGAGCACTGATCCCGAACTCATTGGTATCTGTAGGGCCAAGATCTTTACTTGCGTAATCTACACCAACACTGAGTGTCTTATCGATAAAGTAGTCTGCTGCCAGATTGTATTCATCTAGATCACCAAAGCCTGCGCCAGCTTCCAGGTTGATATCTTTACCATTACTAAGTGTAGTCACATATTTAGCACGTAATGTTGGATCTACGCCGTCATCATAGTCATTATCATAACCTTTTAAACCGGCAGCAATTAATAGGCCCGGTGCTGGAAGGTAACCGATTTCAGCACCATAAACGGTTTGATCAGAGTTAGGGCCAACGTCGCGTTTAACATCATCACGACCAACATTACCACTTAGGTAGAAGTCTGAATTTGGTACAAAATATTCAGCGCCTACGCCGTAACGATGACGGTCATCATTACCGATTTCATCATATTGATATTGAGCGCTTACATTGCTGGCACGATCAAGGAAAGCTGCCTCTGCTAATGGTGCATTACGTGTTTGAACTGGATTGAAGTAATATGTACCATCAACACCGAAAGAGCCACTGGTTCCACCGTTATCAGGATCAAATACGCCTGCTGATGCACCAATTTCTGCCTGGTAAGCATGTGCTGCTGTACCTGTCATTGCTATTGCTGAAAGTAGTGCCGAAGCAATCGCTAATTTTTTCATGGTTACTACCCCTCAAATCTTTAGTTAAAAACATTACACTTTTTGTTACAACTTTCAGTCTAGAGCAATTTCAAAGATCGTCAATCAAAGGAAAGTTACAGCAATGTGAATAGCGTAATCTTATGTAATATTTTCTAAATAAGTAACTGAATAATAGAATTAAATTTATAATGTAGTGTTTTATTAAAACTGTGTAGATATTGTGGAATGTATTGAATTTGCTGATTTTTTATTCAATTTGGTAGGTGTTTTTAGACGATAAAATCAAATGAAAAAGTATATTTTGATAATGAATGCGAGATGCGAAATCCGATCAAGCTTCAGATCAAAACGACATTTAATAACCGATTCAATTGTCAAAAATTTTCTGACGAAAACATAACTCTAAATTGGGATGACATTCGAGCTTTGGACTGGATCCATCACACTGAAATAGCAGAAATAGACTGTGCTATAATATGGGGCTAAATAATTTGTGCCTAATTTTGATTGAGAGTAATTCACGTGGAAATTAATCCGTATCTAAACCAATTAAAAGACTTAAACGAACGTGGTCAAACACTACGGGGGTATCTTTGACTACGATCTGAAAAAAGAGCGTTTAGAAGAAGTCCTGCGTGAATTAGAAGATCCCACCATCTGGAATGACCAGAGTCGTGCTCAGGCCATGGCCAAAGAAAAAGGCGAACTTGAGAACGTATTAAATGTGCTGGATGGTTTGACCACACAGCTTGAAGATGCGCAGGCCTTGCTTGATCTGGCAGTGGAAGCGGATGATGAAGGCTTACTGGAAGATGTACAGGCTGAACTGACTACAGCTGAAGAAGAACTGGCTAAACTTGAATTCCGTCGTATGTTCAACAATCCGATGGATCCTAATCCTTGTTATTTAGAAATTCAGGCCGGTTCGGGTGGTACTGAAGCGCAGGACTGGGCATCCATGCTCATGCGGATGTACCTGCGCTGGATTGAACGTCATGGCTTTAAAGCAGAAATCATGGAAGAATCGGACGGCGATGTCGCAGGGCTTAAATCAGCGACGATTCGTGTAGACGGTGAATATGCCTATGGCTGGTTACGTACAGAATCTGGGGTGCACCGTTTAGTGCGTAAATCGCCATTTGACTCGGGCAACCGTCGTCATACCTCGTTCTCGGCTGTGTTTGTTTCGCCTGAAGTCGATGACAATATTGAGATCGAAATTAATCCGGCAGATGTGCGTACCGATACCTATCGTGCATCGGGTGCCGGTGGTCAGCATATTAATAAAACAGATTCTGCGGTTCGTTTAACGCATGCACCGACCGGGATTGTAGTGGCCTGTCAGAACCAGCGTTCACAGCATGCCAACCGCGACCATGCCTGGAAGCAGTTACGCGCCAAACTTTATGAACGTGAAATGCAAATTCGTAATGATGCTGCAAAAGCGCTGGAAGATACCAAGTCTGATATCGGCTGGGGAAGCCAGATTCGTTCATACGTTCTGGATGATTCACGTATTAAAGACTTACGTACCAGTGTCGAAAGTTCCAATACCGGCGCGGTTCTGGATGGCGATCTGGATAAATTTATCGAAGCAAGCTTGAAACAGGGCTTGTAAGAAATCGTTTAAGCTTGTAAGAAATCGTTTAAATAGCTGGCGTAACCAAGTTAGTACAGACTGTGACTCTTATATCTAAATTTATCGATATATAAATCGATAAAATGCGATATAATCGGTTTAGATGCTGAAACAAGTTTTGTTACGCCACAGATTGTGATGTACCTATGGATCTTGATCTAATTTTTAAAGCCTTAGCCAATCCGATACGTCGGCAGATTCTGGAATGGTTGAAATCGCCAGAACAATATCTGTCTGTGGAAGAGTGTGGTGGCTTTCAACGCGGGGTTTGTGCAGGGCAGATTGAAAAGTTAGGACAAGTCTCTCAGTCCACCATGTCCAATCATTTGTCTGTCTTGCAGCAGGCCGGTTTAATCACCGCGACCAAGCACGGACAATGGTCTTATTTCTCGCGTAATGAAGCTTTGATTCAGCAATATATCGACTATATGCAACAACACCTTTAATCCAACAGGTGGGAGTACCGATGGCTGAATTAAATTCTCCTTTAACGCTTGGCGCGTTAGAACTTAAAAACCGTGTCATCATGGCGCCGCTTACGCGTAGTCGTGCAACTGACGACCGCGTACCAACGCCAATGATGGCCGAATATTATGCACAACGTGCAAGTGCCGGTTTAATCATTTCTGAAGCCACGGTGATTTCTGAAGAAGCCAATGGTTACCGTAATACTCCTGGTCTCTTTACTGATGCGCAGGTAGCAGGCTGGCAGCAGGTGACTCAAGCGGTACATGACCAAGGTGGCCTGATTGTGGCGCAGCTGTGGCATGTGGGTCGTGTGTCTGATCCAGAACTGTTAAATGGTGAAACGCCAGTATCGGCGAGCAGTGTACAACAGGCCGGTCATGTCAGTTTATTACGTCCAAAACGTCCTTATGTGTTGCCGCGCGCGCTGGAAATTTCTGAAATTCATGCGATTACCGAACAATATAAACAGGCGGCAATTTGCGCCAAAGCTGCCGGTTTTGATGGAGTTGAACTGCATGCCGCCAATGGTTATCTGATTGACCAGTTCCTGCAAACCAAGACCAACCAGCGTGAAGATGAATACGGTGGTTCAGTCGAAAACCGTGCCCGTTTCCTGCTGGAAGTCATGGATGCACTGATTGATGTCTGGGGTGCAGGCCGTGTCGGAATTCATTTGGCACCGCGTGGCGATGAACACGATATGGGCGACAATGATCCACGTGAAACCTTTGGTTATGTGATGGAACAGTTGGGCAAGCGCCAGATCGCGTTCTTCTTTACCCGTGAATATCTGGCGGAAGACAGTATCTCGGAGTATATGAAACAGCGTTCAAACGGCGTGCCGTATATGGCCAATATGCGTTTAAGTCGTGACGATGCGATTGAATTGCTGGCTTCAGGCAAAGCAGATGCGGTAGCTTTTGGTAAGGCTTATATTGCCAATCCGGATTTATACGAGCGCCTACTCGAAGATGCACCGCTAAATGAACTAAAGCTGGAAAATATGATCGGAACCAATGCCGCAGAAGGCTATATTGATTATCCGACATTGGCTGAAGCAGACGCTTTAATTACTGTAGAATAATCTAAAAATGAGCCACATCGATTAACATGTCGATGTGGCTCTGTTATATTTTGTCGATTGAATCTGTTTCGAGGCGCATTTGGCTACTCCATTTTGGTATAACGCAGCGTTAGCTCTGATTAAACCCTTATATCAATCGCGTATTCGTAAACGTGCGACCGATCCTGAACAATTACAACAAGAACTGACAGAACGTTTCGGCCCATTTCAGCCGCCCAAAAATCTGCATGCCATCTGGTTTCATGTGGTCTCGGTCGGTGAGACCAATGCTGCCCAGCCTCTCATCGAACATTATTTAAAATCGGGTCATCCGGTGCTGGTCACCAATACCACCAAAACCGGTCAGGCACGGGCCAAATCACTTTTTTTAAAAGCACCTTATCTGGATTTATTTCAAGCGGTCTATTTACCTGCTGATCAGAAAGTACTGATCCGTGATTTTTATCAGCAGTATCAGCCAAAACTGTTATTGCTGATGGAAACCGAGCTTTGGCCGAATCTGCTGGATCAGGCACCAGAGTTTGATGTAGCCACGATTTTGTTAAATGCGCGTCTTTCGGAAAAGTCGGCCAAGGGCTATGCCAGGGTTAAAGGTCTGACCCGGAGCATGCTACAGCAGTTAAGTCAGCTTTTGGCACAAGATACTGCCACCCAGCAGCGTTATATCGAGTTGGGGATCACCGCCGAAAAAACCCAGGTTTTGGGCAATATCAAATTTGATATTACTGCACCACAAAGTTTTGTAGAACATGCTGCAAACTTGAAGCAAGAATGGCAACTGGCAGGTCGCAAAATTATGATACTGGCCAGTACCCATGCGCCTGAAGAAAAAGAAATTCTAAGCGCTTTAAAATCGGCTTTAGATAGCAACCCAAAACTTTTATGTATCGTCGTACCCCGTCATCCGGAACGTTTTGATGAGGTGTTTCAGGCTGCACAGAGTTTAAATTTAATAACTCAGCGCCGTAGTTTGGCCCAGAACATTGAAGCAGATACCCAGGTTTATCTGGCGGATTCGATGGGGGAAATGTGGCTCTGGTATGCTTTGAGTCAGGCCTGTTATGTCGGTGGCTCACTGAATGAGCCGGGTGGCGGGCATAATATTCTGGAGCCGATTGCTTTGAATGTATCGACTGTTTTAGGCAAAAACTATTTTAATTTTCAGACCATTGTCGATGAATTCGTTCAAGCAGATGCAGTAGAAGTTGTGCAGGATGCGCAGCAGGCGGCAGAGGTATTGCTGGAACTTTTGCAAGATCAAATCAAGGCACAACGTTTAAATACAGCAGCGCAGAGAATTATGCAGTTAAATACGGGATCGCTTGCCAAGCATATTCAGGTGATTGATCAGTATCTTTAATTGATATTGATAAGTAACAGATATTGGATTTACCAAGACGGCAAGGATGCCGTCGTTAGGCTGTGTGGATTGAAGTTTTTTCAATATTTCTAAGCTGGCTTATCTAGCCTACTTTTCAAAGATGAAAAGTAGCAAAAATCTTTTGTATCACTGAAGGGATGTCCTTATCCCTCAGGGATACGCGCGACATCCATGTCGCCACCCTCTAGCGGATAGAGGTCATTCAACAGTTCTTCGGTATAAAATCTTCTATGAATATTGTCCTTCTTGACCATCGACAAACACAATCGGATCTCTGGACGATTTCATCGAAACGTCAACTGGAACATTTACAGCAGCATGTGCAGATTCAAGTTGGAGATACCTTAAAAGTGGGAGTGCTGGAAGGTCAGCGCTATCTCACCGAGATTGTCGAGATTTCTGAAAAAGCAGTGCGACTAAAACCGCTTCAAGAAGATGCTATTCCAAAAAAATTACCCGTAACTTTAATTGTGGCCTTGCCACGGCCGAAAGTGCTGCGCCGTCTGATCATGGACAGTGTCACTTTGGGCGTGGAAAAAATCATTTTACTGCATAGTTATCGCGTCGATAAAAGCTACTGGCAAACCCCATTTTTACAGCAGTTAAATCATTATATCGAGCTGGGACTGGAACAGGCCGGGGATACAATAGCTCCGAAAATCGAGCTGTATAAACGTTTTAAACCTTTTGTTGAAGATATTTTGCCAGGCTTGATTACGGCTGACCGACCCGCTTATGTGGCACATCCTTATGCCGAACAATCCATGCCTTTTGCGATTCCGCATCCTTGTACGATGATCATCGGCCCGGAAGGCGGATTCATTCCGTATGAAGTAGATTTACTGGTTAAAAACGGCTGTCAGGCTGTGAGTCTGGGCAACCGTATTCTCCGCACTGAAACCGTGATTCCCTATGTCCTAGGTCGTCTGTTTAGCACGAGCTGAGGCATCTTCATTGCCTTCGCCGCGATAGACTTTGACTTCCTGTACCGGATAAGGAATTGAAATATGATGTTCGGCAAACGCCTGAATCACGCGTTCCTGCACCGCACTGATTGAGGTTCCTGTGCCTGTCTCAGTGGTATCGACCCACCAGAGCGCTTTTAAGGTAATGGAAAAATCAGCCAGCGCCGTGACATTGACACTAAAGCCCGGCTGACTGAGGATGGTCGGGTCTTTATCTAAAATGGCGGTAATCAGGTCTTTGGCTTTCTGGATATCATCTTCATAGCCAATACCCACTACAAACTCACAGCGACGGCGGGTATAGGCCGTGTTTACCGTCACGGCACTGGTATAGACCGTGGCATTGGGAATCACGATACGGCGGCCATCCGGTGAACGCAAAAAAGTCGCACGAATCTGGATATCTTCGACTGTGCCTTCCATGCCATTGACGATAATATCATCGCCAATCTTGAATGGTTCACCGAGTAAAATCAGCACACCAGAAAGCAGGTTCTGGAAAATATCCTTGAAGGCAAAACCAATGGCGACTGAACCAATCCCGAGGGCACTCATGAGCTGACCCGGGGTAAAGCCAGGCACGGCAATGACCAGTCCAATCAAAACACCAAAGAAAATAATAAAGGTACTGCCGACACGGTTCAGGACCAATACCAGATTCTGGCGGGTATAAGAGCGGTTCTCTAAAGTTTTGCGCACAAAAAACTTAAACAGTTTTGACAATAGCCAGAAGATGACAATGACCACCAGCGCAATACAGAAATAAGGCACACGCTCCCAGAAACCTTCCATGATCTTGTCAATGGTGCTATAGGCATCGTTGTACTTGGCAGTATGTTCAATCACGGTCTGGGTGGTTTTTTCAGTTGCCTGATGCAACAACTCCGTGGTGCCCTCAGTGACCTGGCTTAAGGTATTATTTTGCTCTGCCACAAAAATTCCATCATTTAAATTTTGCCTATTTTGCCTGATGTTGAGCAAAAAATTAAGAAGCGCTATCCGCCAGGAATGGATATTTCCTAAAAATAAGCAGACAGTTGTTAAAAATATTGTGTGGTTTTTTGCATGATCTCAGGCGGGATATGTGGCTGTTCTCCACCGCTCATATAACCCAATAAAGCCAGCGACCCAAATAGGCTCAGTAGTATCAGGACAATCATCAGCCAGGCCAGCATCTTTTCCCAGAGCAGGGTCATCCGCGCAGGACCGTAGTCATTTATGCCGCGATCTCCCGAACCAAAAACGATATAAAGCCATACAAAAATGTTCACCAAGGGCAGCAACAGCAGCAGCGCCCACCAGCCACTGCGGTTCATGTCATGCAAACGGCGAACGGTCACCACTAAAGCGAAATAGGCATAGACCAGAATCATGATCAGCACGCCGATACCGGCCAAGCCTTGTAGTGAAAGCAGCCAGTTAGAATCCATTGAATGGACTGCAATATTCACAATATCAATACTTAAGCCCAGCGCAATACTGCTAAACAGGAAGATGAAATGTAGAAATGCTGACCACGCAATAAAACTCAGACGCCCGAAACGGCCTTTTATCGACAAGGGATGATCCGTTGCCACTAAAGCGGGAGGGGTGAAATAGGGAGATTCTGGCGATTTCATAAATATGATCCTGAACTGAACAAGACGAAATAAGAGCGAGAGCTAAATTCTATTTTTTAAAGGGCATTGCTACAGATCATACACAGTTATGCAGAATATTCTGTACTGTAAGTTGTGCTTTATTTTGTTTGAATTTGAATAAATAATCTACGACGAAAGCATGATTGCCGGATTCGAAATAAGCAGGCCATACTGCCATTATGCATAAAAAACAATCAACGACACAGCATTAACCTCTCGTGATGAGATAGAACAAAATCAAGGAAGTGACATATGCAAGAGATCTATCCAGTACCCGAAGATTTTAAAAAAACAGCACGCACGCTTGAAGACCAGTATTTCGAACGTTATCAACATTCCATCGAGCAGCCAGAAGCATTCTGGACAGAACAGGCACAACGTCTGGACTGGATCAAGCCTTTTACCCAAGTCAAAAATACCAGTTTCGATCCCGACAATTTTAAAATTGAATGGTTTGCTGATGGTCAGCTCAATGTCAGCGCCAACTGTCTGGACCGTCATCTGAAAGAACATCCCTATAAGCCGGCCATTATCTGGGAAGGGGATCATCCTTCACGGCACAAGATTATTTCTTTTGCCGAGTTGCATGACGAAACCTGCCGTTTCGCCAATGTGCTGAAAAAAAATGGCATTGCTAAAGGCGACCGGGTGATGCTGTACATGCCCATGGTCTCTGAAGCCGCGATTGCCATGCTGGCCTGCGCGCGTATCGGGGCGGTGCATTGCGTGGTATTTGGTGGATTTTCACCGGATTCTCTGGCCAGCCGGATTGAAGACTGTCAGGCCAAAATGGTGATTACGGCCGATTCCGGTATGCGCGGCGGGAAACCGATTCCGCTGAAAGCCAATGTTGATGAAGCCCTGAAACTGGCTGGTACAGACTCCATTCAAAATGTAATAGTGGTACATCGCACCGGCAACCCGATTGAAATGCAAGAGGGGCGCGACCTGTGGTATCACATGGAAATCATGTCGGTGAATGACATTTGCCCACCGGAACCGATGAATGCCGAAGATCCGCTATTTATCCTGTATACCTCAGGTTCGACCGGCAAGCCCAAGGGCGTGATGCATACCACGGGCGGTTATTTGACTTATGTGAATTGCAGTTTCCGCGAAGTGTTTGACATCAAACAGGATGATATCTTTTGGTGTACCGCAGATGTCGGCTGGATTACCGGACATTCCTATGTGCTGTATGGCCCCCTGTCGAATGGCACCACGACTCTTATGTTCGAGGGTGTTCCGCAGTATCCGAGCTGGGCGCGTACCGGACACATTGTCGATAAGCATAACGTCACCATTCTCTATACCGCACCGACAGCCATCCGCGCCATGATGCGTGAAGGCGATGCCTTTGTGCGGGAAAGTGACCGCAGCAGCCTGAGAATTTTAGGTTCGGTGGGTGAGCCGATCAATCCTGAAGCCTGGAACTGGTATTACACCGTGGTCGGTGAAAGTCGCTGTCCCGTCATTGATACCTGGTGGCAGACGGAAACCGGCGGTTTTATGATTACGCCATTGCCAGGCGCGACTGATTTGAAACCGGGTTCTGCAACACGGCCTTTCTTTGGGGTACAACCTGCGATTGTCGATGCAGATGGCAAGGAGCTGGAAGGCGAAGCTGAAGGCAATCTGGTGATTAAAGATTCCTGGCCGGGCCAGATGCGAACCATCTGGGGTGATCCGGAACGTTTTATCGAAGCCTATTTCTCGACTTATCCGGGTACTTATTTTACCGGAGATGGCGCGCGTCGCGATAAAGACGGTTATTACTGGATTACTGGCCGGGTCGATGATGTGCTGAATGTGTCCGGACACCGTTTAGGCACAGCTGAAGTTGAAAGTGCGTTGGTGGCCCATGAAGCAGTGGCTGAGGCTGCTGTGGTGGGTATGCCGCATGACATTAAAGGGCAGGGAATTTGTGCCTTTGTCACCTTACAGGCCGACGTGACCAGTTCAGATGAATTGCGTGCTGAACTGGTGAGCTGGGTGCGCAAGATTTTGGGGCCAGTGGCGACACCTGATGCACTGTACTGGGCACCCGCTTTGCCCAAAACCCGTTCAGGGAAAATCATGCGCCGGATCTTGAGAAAGATTGCAGCCAATGAGCTGGATAGCCTGGGCGATACCTCGACATTGGCTGAACCACAAGTGGTGGATCATCTGATTGCAGAAGTACAAGCCAATCATCGTTAAAAATAGCTAAAGTCCACAAGCAAAATACCGGCTGCACGCAGCCGGTATTTTTAGATCAGGAATAAGCTCTGCATGCTTTCGAATATAGCGCAACGTCTTGATCTGCTAAGCTGCCCACATGCTGAACATGAGTTAAAATAATGAATGTACGATCACCATATTTAGGTCAATCTCCTGTCGATATTGCCCAGAAACTGGCAGAACAATTTGCCCAAACTGCCGCAGTGCGAGACAAGCAGGGCGGTAATCCCAAGCATGAACGAGACCTGATCCGTAACAGTGGTCTGCTCGGCTTGTCTATTCCTGTGGCCTATGGTGGACAGGGTGCAGACTGGCGGACAATTTTTAAAACCATTCAGACCCTGGCGCAGGTCGATAGCTCTCTGGCGCATGTTTATGGATTTCATCATTTATTGATTGCCACCGTACAGCTATTTTCCCAACCTGAGCAATATGGCAAATGGTTTGCACAGACTGCACAAAATAATCTGTTCTGGGGCAATACTCTCAATCCGCTGGATCGTCGTACCACGGCAACTCAAGTCTCAGAACATGAATATATTTTCCATGGTGATAAAAGCTTTTGTTCTGGTTCGATCGATTCGGATATGTTGCTGTGTTCAGGTTATAACGAAGCAGGAAAATTGCTGATTGGCGTGATTCCTACCCAGCGACAGGGTGTGAGCTTTCTAGGCGACTGGAACAATATGGGCCAGCGCCAGACTGACAGCGGCACCAGTCATTTTGAACAGGTCAACATTCACCGGGATGAATTGCTGCTCAATCCGGGGCCACTGAGTACGCCGTATTCCAGTTTACGTCCATTGATTGCGCAGCTGATATTTGTGCATATGTTTCTCGGTGTCGCCGAAGGGGCTTTTGAAGTTGCCAAACAGACCGTACAAACCCAAAAAGCCTGGTCAAAATCCTTGGCTGAACATGCAGTGAATGATCCTTTTACCCAAAAGCATTTTGCCGAGTTTTATGTGCAGCTGGAAAGCGTGCGTTTATTGGCAGATCAAGCCATTCAGACCTTGCAGAAAGCTTGGAATATCGGCCCTGATCTGACTGCCGAGCAGCGTGGTGAAGTCTCGATTGCGATTGCCACCGCCAAAATTGCCGCGACCAATAGCTCTTTATATATCACCCAGAATATTTTTCAGGTCATGGGTGCACGGGCAACGACTGCGCAACTGAATCTGGACCGGTTCTGGCGTAATGTTCGGACTCAAACCTTGCATGATCCGGTGGATTATAAATATCAGGAAGTGGGGGAATGGGTGCTGACCGGAAAAGTGCCTGATCCAAGTTTTTATTCCTGATCCTAATAATAAAACAGCCTCTATATGAGAAGCTGTTTTATTATTTTTAAGATGACGGGTCTTTTTTAAAGCTGCTTAAAAGCCTCGATTGCCCGGACACGGGAAGATTTTAAATCCACAAGCGGTTTTGGATAGTCCAGTTCACGGTCAGGGTTTTTGGCGTAGGGTTCATGAATGCTTTTGGCATCCAGATGCGCCAGTTCAGGCACCCACTGACGGATATAATCCCCATTCGGGTCGAACTTCTGTGACTGGCTGACCGGATTGAAAATCCGGAAATAAGGCACCGCATCCATACCCGTCGAAGCACACCATTGCCAGCCGCCATTATTGGCTGCCAGATCACCATCAATCAGCTGCTGCATGAACCAGCTTTCTCCCAAACGCCAATCGATCAGCAGGTTTTTGCACAGGAACATTGCGGTAATCATGCGCACCCGATTATGCATCCAGCCGGTGGCCAGTAGCTGCCGCATTCCGGCATCTACAATCGGGATCCCGGTTTGGCCCTGTTGCCAGGCTGCCAAATCTTCAGGTGCATGCCGCCACTGGATTTTATCGGTATTTTCTTTAAACGGGCGATGTCTGGAAACGCGGGGAAAATCGAACAGGGTATGCTGATAAAACTCACGCCACAGCAGTTCATCCAGCCAGGTTTGTTGACCGAGATCATCGATCTGGAAATAGCCATGATGTTGTTTAAACAGCGCCTGAATGCACTGGCGGATCGAGAGAATACCGATATTTAAATAAGGCGAGAGTTGACTGGTGCCATTAAGCGCTGGAATATCACGATCTGTTTGATAGCTGCTTAAGCGGTCTTCGATAAAATCATCCAGCATCTGTAGGGCATGAGTTTCATCTACGGGCCAAAGTTTTTCAGAATTTTCTATTGAATAGCGACCCGCAAACTTTTCCAGATCAAAATGTGTCAGCTCTGCAGGCAATTCGAGCAAGTCCTGAGACGCAATCACAGGATAAGCAGAAGGCACATCGAGAATCAGCCGCTCATAGCATTTTTTCTTAAAGGCACTATAGACTTGATAGGGTTGATTGGACTGATTGCGGATACTCGCCAATGGAAAGAGGGTGCGATCATGATACAGCTCGACCCGAATCTGCTGCTGTTCTAGTCGTTGCTGAACCTTGAAATCACGCTGTAGTTCATTGACCCCAACTTCAATATGTGCATGCACACTATCAATCTGCAAGTTTTGGCAGAGTGCTAACATCTCATCAGCAAGATTACGCCACAAGCCGACTTCTCGCACAATTAAAGGAATATTCAGTTGTTCTAGTTGCTGTTTGAAAACCTGTAGCCGTCGCAGATAAAAATCGATTTTGATCGGCGCATCTTGATGTAACTGCCATTGCTCAGGAGAAAGCACCACCAAAGCCACACAGGGGCCTTGTTGAGTGGCATGCCACAAAGCGGCATGGTCTTGAATTCGAAGGTCTTGGCGAAACCAGATCAGATGCATGGTACTTTCTTAAATCAGGGAGTTAGCCTGCATTTTAGGCAATCTGCTACCGATGGAATAGTATTAAAATATTAATATGATAGGAGACTGATTTTTGCACGTACCAGTCTCTTTATACCATTAAGCTTTGGCTTGATAAATATTTTCCAGAGTATCCACCAAAGTACGGGTCATCTGGTCAATTTCATAATTCACTGTATCGCCCACCTGGATGTGCTTCCAGGTGGTCAGACGCAAGGTTTCTGGAATCAGGTCAATCGAAATTTCACTGTGGGCACGATCGACACGGTTCACGGTCAGGCTGCAGCCATTTAGCCCAATAAAGCCTTTTAGGAAGAAGTACTTGATATTACCCTCTGGAATCTGTAAATCGATATGCAGGGTTTCACCGCGAGCTTCAATCTGGATGACCTTAGCCCTGCCTTCAATATGGCCATACAGATTATGTCCACCGTTTTCTGCACCGACTTTGGCAGAGCGTTCAATATTCACTTCATCACCAATTTTTAAGGCTTTCAAGGTGGTAAGCGCCAAGGTGACATTGGAAATATCAAAATGAATCTGTTTCTGCGCCCGGTCAATCGTGGTCACCGTGAGACAGACACCATTTACTGCCACACTGGCGCCAATAAACACATCTGCAAAAAAGCCGTGCTGATCACTGACCAACAGGGTAATAAAACCATCGCCTTTGCGAATCTCGATGACCTGTTCCAGGCCTTGGACAATACCGGTATACATAGTTAAAACGTCTATTCTTGCAATTGCATCCCATTGTAGGCAGGAAAGCTAAATCCGGCTAGCGCTTTACTGGACTGCTTGGTTTCTGTCCGGATAAAAAACCCCTCAAGCCGAGCCTTGAGGGGGAAATAGAGAATGTGCCGTCATTATTATAATATTTGGGCATAAGCACCACTTAGATTTAAGCGGATTTAGCCTGCACAACCTGCTGTTGTTGTGCTTCTAGCTCACGCACCAATGGCAACACCTTTTCTCCAAAATATTCAACTTCTTCAACACAGTGCAAGAAACCGGAAAGCACCAGATCGACTCCAATATTTTTTAACAGCACAATACGTTCAGCAATTTGTTGCGGTGTGCCAATTAAATTGGTCTTGAAACCGTCGTTATACTGGACTAAATCTTCAAAACTTGATTTTGCCCAGTTGCCTTCGCCTTCAGTTGTCGAGGCACCGGCTTCACGTGTCGCTTCAGCAAAATTTTTCACTGCTTTGATATTGGCCTTATCAATAATTTCCTGTAACACCGCTTTGGCTTGTTCTTCAGTATCACGTGCGATGATAAAGGCATTGACCCCAATTTTCACAGTGTGATTATTGGCCTGGGCTTTTTCGCGAATATCATCAATCTGTTTTTTCAGCTCTTCAGGCGTGTTGCCATTGGTGAAATACCAGTCTGAAACACGTGAAGCCATATCGCGCGCCGCACGTGAACTGCCACCCTGAAAAATCTCGACCGGTTTATCCGGGAGCGGTTGTGGGCGTAAGGTATAGTCTTTAAATTGATAGAACTTGCCATCAAAATTAAAGTGATCTGTATTCCAGATTCCGCGCAAACTGCGAATAAACTCTTCTGAACGGGCATAACGCTGGTCATGCTCTGGCCATTCTTCACCAATCGCATCAAACTCGCCCCGGAACCAGCCACTGACCACGTTAATCGCAATCCGGCCATTGCTGAGCTGGTTAATGCTGGCCAATTGTTTTGCCGCAAGCGCAGGTTTCCACGGCCCGGGTAAAATTGCTGCAATTAACTTGATCTTGCTGGTTTGTGCGAGCAAGGCATGACTGAAGCTGACAGATTCATGCTGGTTTTCTGCACCATAGCTTGACGCAAAACGAATCTGGGTCAGGCCATATTCAAAACCGCTTTTTTCTGCTGCTTGTGCCAGACGCACGTTATATTCATAGCTCCAGTCGGTACGCTGTTCGATGGTACTGACGACAAAACCGCCACTGACATTCGGAACCCAATACGCAAATTTGATGTCTTGCTGTATTTGCTGTTGTGACATATTTCAACCCTCGAAGTGAAAATCGCTGATCAAGCAACTTGCGTTTGCGCTGATTTTTTACTGTGCAAGCGGGATTCTGCTGCATCCAGACTTGGTACAGCCGCAGAGGGCAACACTTCTTCTTGTTCGATTTGTTTATTGATGCTCAAGTTCTGGTTGGCCTGTTGGGTTTTTGATTTAATGACTTCGGCACGTTGTCCTTTGGCCGGTGCCCATTCCAGAATAGGCAGGGCACGTGCTACTGCCAGGGTAATACGATCGCGGAGCAATTCACTGTGAATGGTATATTCAGGAGTGAAATCACGATCAGTCGCATACACGCCAATCGGTAAAGTCTGAGCCTGGAAGAAGCTGAATAATGGACGTAATTGATGTTCGAGCACCAGCGCATGTCGGTCACTACCACCTGAAGCTGCTAAAAGTACCGGTACATCGACCAGTGCAGTCTGCTCGACAAAATCAAAGAAATGTTTAAACAAGCCGGTAAATGAAGCGCGATATACGGGTGTACCAACAATCAGCGCATCTGCAGCTTCGACTGCGGCCAGATCATCCTGAACGTGCTGCGGTAATTGATTACGATAAATCGCACCACCCAAGAGCGAACCAATTTCACTAAATTTAATGAAATGTACATGAATTGGTGTCGCTTCACCCAGTTCATCAATAATGGCCTTAACCAAGGCTTCTGTTTTAGACGGATGATTTAAACCACCCGATACGGCAACAATATTTAAGGGTTTTTGCGCATTAAAATTAGACATGTTTAGAACCTGAAAAATAGGAGTAATCTCGGAATGTCCTTATTAATCCCGATTCAGTGCCGGGCTGTAAAATAACGAAAAGCTGAAAAGTTATCTGATTTTTCGATATATGAAAAAAGCCTGGTTTATAAGCATTAATTTTAATATAAGTTTTTGATATGTATATTTATATTGAATATAGCTAAGCTTTTTAATTTAGGAATACGTTATATATAAAAAAGTGATGAGAATTAAATAATTATTGAAATACCGCGAAAAATGGTGATTTTGAAGAAAAACTGCATATTATTTTAAAAATTGTAGAGTCTTGCATATCCTTAACCGGGTTGTGTGGTTAGAATAGGGTCTACCGTGCCAAGATCTCTCTCACGTTGCCTATGAATATTTTAATCGTTGATGATCATCCACTATTTCGTCATGCCTTGATTCAGGCTGTACGTTATAGTCTGCCACAAGCCCAGATTCATGAAACTGCGGCAGTCAATGAATTTTATGAACGTCTAGAAAATGGCCCCGAGCCTGATCTTGTGCTGCTGGATTTAAATTTGCCAGGCGCATCAGGTTTTTCTGCCTTGGTACACGTCCGCGCGCAATATCCGTCGCTGCCGATCATTGTCGTGTCTGCACATGAAGAAGTCAGCATTATCCAGCGTGCCATTGCGCATGGTGCCATGGGCTATATTCCAAAATCTGCCCATCCAAGCCATATTGGTGAAGCGATTCGCGAAGTGCTGGAAGGCGAGATCTGGTTGCCGCCAAATCTGCCAGCCAACATGAACTTTGACCCGCGTGCTGCCGATGAAACGGCTTTGGCGGAACGGATCCAGTCTTTGACCCCACAACAGTTCCGGGTATTGATGATGGTGGCCGAAGGCTTGCTGAATAAGCAGATTGCTTATGAACTGGACGTATCAGAAGCGACCATTAAAGCGCATGTGACTGCAATTTTCCGTAAGCTTGGCGTACAAAACCGGACACAAGCGGTATTGGCCATTAATGCACTGAATATTGAAGACCGAAAAATGTAAGTTCTGTATATCCGCATTGAAAAAGACCTCCCTGGAGGTCTTTTTTATCTGAATAATTCAGTGAAAAAGCATGCATATTAAGCAATATAATCCTGCTTGCGGGTGAAATCATCGCAGAATAACGGATTTAAAGCACATTGCAATTCATCGATCTGATCTTCGGTGACATAACCCTTGGATTTCAGATATTCTGCCACGCGATCATCTCGCAGGCTCAGGAAAGTCGCATCATAAACGCCCAGATCGACAAAGAGTGCAGCCGTTTCCAGACTGTTAAAACGGTCCAGATAGACTTCATTGTCATACATCAGGAAGATGTGATCATCGCGCGTGTTCGGATCGACATGTAAACGCTGCGCCAGCTCATGCGGGCAGGTTTTGATAAATAGTAAATCAGACAGCTCGTCAAACTGGCTGGTATCCAGACAGTTGTCTTCGTTTTTGACTTTACCCAACCAGGCCTTAAACACCAGGACGGCACCACCACGCAGCAACATGCTCCAGATCTGATGACGAGTTTGCGCCGGCAGATCCGCTGTTTCAGCTTCTAAAGACTGAAGCAATTTGTCTTCCTGCTCGGCAATCCGTTCAAACAGACCCAGTCCTTGCGGCTTGTAAGCATAAGGTTCAAAGACATCAAAATGTAATTCATCAAAGACTTGCAGTGCCAGAGGGACTGCACTCTGATACAGCGTTTCCAGCGCCTGATACTGGGCATCATTCAGCTTGCTGTATTTAAAGATCTGTGCCCAGTCAATGCTTGGCAATAAGGCATTGGCGCCATATTGACGGTGGAACTGCTGGGCCTGATTCAGGCCATGGTTTTGATCTATGTTCATGTGAAGAACTCCGATATGCAGAAAGATCAGCTACCCAAACAATCAAGGCATGTATGAGATGGAAACTGATCGTTTCTTATTCCTCTATTTTTAGAGCCAAGCATAGCTGATAAAAAATACGACTAAAGTTATAGTGCTGGAAAATTACCCTTTAATTATGAGTTAAAACAAATAGATAATTAATTGTAAATAAGTGTACTGCTGTACAGGTACAGATTGGTCATTTTTTGCCATGGTGAATTAGAAAATGAACATTTTGGTCAATTTATTCGGCTGTATTTTCGGCATATTTGCTGCTTTTAGCACATTAGAATAAATTTTATGCAAGCTAGGTGATTTTCTGTGGCAGTTGAGTATAAAAAATGCCCATTTTAAGCTTTAAAATGGGCATTCATGAATGCAATACAATCTTAGGAATCAGAAATTTTCAGTCCGGATAACCATGATCGTAAGGATGCAGGTTTCAGTGGTTTTTTCAGCAATACAATATTCAGCTCTTTCAGGCGCTGTGGCAATTCCGGATCGGAATCGGCAGTAATCAGCGCCACCGGAACATCATTGCGGCGCTGTTCCAGAATAAAGTCTAAACCGATCTTGTTCTGATTGAGATGCTGATCGACCAGCCAGACCTGAATATTTTCCTGCTGAATCAGCCTCAATGCCTGCTCTGGTTCGGTGGCTTTAAAGACTTGATAACCCCATTTGCTCAACAAGGTCGCCATCCCTTCCAGAATGGTTTCATCATTATCCAGACACAGGATTTTAAACGCCTTGGTTTTTAGTGGTACGGCCTGAACAGGTGCAGCGACGACTTTGGGTGCTGCAATGACAGGCACTTCAATCATAAAACAGGAGCCTTTGCCCAGCGCCGAATACACATGCACTGGATAGTCCAGCATGCTGGTCATGCGTTGCACGATGGCCAGACCCAGTCCAAGGCCCTGTTCACCCCATGGAGAGGTATGGCCGCAACGTTCAAACTCCTGAAACAGCTTGATACGTTGTTCTTCGGCAATCCCCGGTCCGGTATCCCAGACGCCAATGCGGATATGATTCGGTTTGGTACTGGAGCGTAAGACACCGACCATCACTTTACCTTTGGCGGTATAACGCAGCGCATTACTGACAAAGTTCTGGATAATCCGGCGAATCCATTGTGGATCGGTATCAATCCAGAACTGCGCATCATGCACACTGAATTGAATGCCACGTTGTGCCGCAATGGATTTAAACTGCAGTTCCAGATCACTGAGCAGGTCATGTAGCGGATAGGCCTGACGTTTCGGCTGAATGGTACCGCCTTCCAGTCGGGCAATATCCAGTAGCGCAGACAGCATGCTTTCTGCGCCATGCAAGGCACGATCCAGTTGCTGCAAGGTCTTGCGGTCTTCGTCATTTTGTACACTTTGTTCCAAGGCAGTACTGAACAGACGCGCCGCATGCATCGGCTGCAACAGGTCATGACTGGCGGCGGCAATAAAGCGGCTTTTCGACATATTGGCTTTGTCGGCCTGTTCACGCGCCAGTTGCTGTTCGGACAAGGCATCGGCCAGCTGTTGAGTACGATCCTGAACCCGGGCTTCCAAGACGGCTTCATTTTCACGGAAGGCAGTAATATCGGCGAAAGTGGTAACGAAACCACCCCCTTCGATCGGATTACCACGCATCTGAATGACCCGGCCATCTTTACGAATCCGTTCAAATTCATGGGCACTGCCGACCTGCATCCAGTGAATCCGCTTGCGGACATGTTCTTCGACCGAACCTGGTCCACATTCACCACGCTCGGCGTTATAACGGATCAGATCCGCGATTGGACAGCCGACATAGACAATATCGGTCGGATAATCGAACAGTTTTAAATACTGATTGTTCCAGGCCACCAGACACATGTTTTCATCGACTACGCTGACCCCTTGGGTCATGTGATCAATCATGGTCATGATCAGATTCTGGTTAAAACGTTGCCATTGCGAGGCCTGATCGAGAATATTGGCGACCTGACCCAAGGCCAGACCATTATTGACCATGGCCGTGGTCAGCAGGGTACGGGCCGAAGCTGCCCCGATGGTGCCGGCCAGATATTGTTCGGTAAAACGCCACCACATGCCATTGGCGCTGCTGTTTTCATTCAGTTCGACACTGTTTTGGGTGCAAAATTGCTGAAAAGCGCGTGTGGTCGGTCCTTCACCGGTAATCCGTTTGGCCAGGGTAATCAGATCGCCAACTTTTAAACGGGCCACATCCTGATGCGAATAACTGACTTCAGTTGAGGGACTCTGCGATGGCAGTGGCTTGGTTTCATAATAGAAGAAACTTTCAGCCTGAATCTGTTCGGCAATACTCGGACGGAAAATCCGCGAGACCCAAATATATAGGATTGTATTCAGGCCCAGTGCCCAGACCACCCCATGCGTCAGCGGATCAAACGATTCGAAACCGATCAGCGCTTCAGGACGTAACCAGTTCCAGCCAAAAGGGCCGTTAGTGAGCAGATTTTGGCTAAAGCGGTGATAGGCTTCTGGCAGGCTGCGCAGAATGGTGGGAAACAGCAGGGTATAGGACCACAAGGCAAAACCGGTCAACAGACCCGCATATACGCCCTGCTTACTACCACCGCGCCAGTACAGGCCACCGATCAGGGCAGGGGCGAATTGTGCTACGGCACTAAAGGCCAACAGGCCAAACACAGAAAGCTGATCAATATCATTAAAGAAGTTGAAGAACAGGAAGCCCATTAACATCACGCCCAGAATACAGATCCGGCGGGTAAATTTCAGTACCAGCGGCAAGCGTTTATCATGTCGGGAAATCAGTTTCAAACGCCATAGCGCTGGCATAATCAGATCATTACTGAGCATGATGGAAAGTGCCACAGAAGACACCAGCAGCATCCCGGTAGATGCGGAAAAGCCGCCCAAGAATGCCAATAAAGTGAGCCAGTCCTGATTATAGCTGAGGGGTAAGGACAGGACCGCCACATCTGGAATTGCCAGATATTGCGGCGCCGCATGCAATGCCCAGCTGGCAATCGGAATAATCGCCAGCGTGGTCAGAATCAGATAAACCGCAAACCAGCGCCGTGCACCGCGAATATGTTTTTCATCACGCAGCTCCACCACTGCCACATGGAACTGGCGTGGCAGGCAGATAACTGCCAGGGCTGCCAGCAAGGTCTGAACCCAGAAACTTTGCGGAACCCCAAACAGCTGGACATCACGGAAGGTGGTACTGATATCTGTGCTGATCTGTGCCATATTTCCTGGTGCTTCAAACATAAAGAAACAGGCGACTGCCAGCAGGGCAAAGAGCTTGACAAAGGATTCAAAGGCCACGGCCAACATCAGACCGCCATGCTGTTCAGTATTGGCAATCTGCCGGGTGCCAAAGATCATCGCCAGAATGGCCAGTACACCGGTCAAAAACAGCACCCCATTGGTGGTGTTGGCAATTCCGGCAGATGGTTCCAGAATGACTGCGGCACTCAGGGCAATGGCGCGTAGCTGTAAAGCCAGATAAGGCACAATCGCGACCACTGCCAGAATGGTGACCAGCGATGCCAGCGGGCCACTTTTACCATAGCGCGCCGCGACAAAGTCCGCGATTGAGGAAATCGCATGATGCTGTCGTACCCGTCCTAATCGGCGCCAGATATCATAACCGACGGCAACGAATAACAGCGGGCCAAGATAGATCGGCAGGAAAATAATGCCTTCCCGTACTGCAGCGCCGGTAGCGCCATAAAAGGTCCAGGATGAACAGTACACCCCTAAAGTTAAACTAAACAATAGCATGCGCCCACGGGTACTCAGCCGGCTGGCATGTTTTTCCCCGTAAAAAGCGCAGATAAAGAGCAATGCGATATAGAGGGCAAGTACCCCTATGATGAGCCAACTGTTCATATAGCCTGATGTGTGCTGAGCATGCCGCTATGATAGCGCATCATGAACGCTGCAGTTTAAATTGGTCATTTTTTAACGACCAAAGTCTAAATTACAAGAACATAGGATTCTTGTTAAGTTGTAATAGTGATAATTCGAATTAAAAATAGTCAGCCCATGGTTGGGCTACAGGAGTGTAACTATGGATGAGGCACAAGTAGATCGAATTCTACAAAATCCAAAATTCAAAGAAATGGTCCGCAAGAAAAGTATGCTGAGCTGGACCTTAACCAGCATTATGCTATTTGTCTATGTGGGTTTCATGTTGCTGGTCGGCTACAACAAAGAGTTTTTATTGTCTTCGCTTTCAGGTGGTGTAACGACTTGGGGGATACCGCTGGGTCTGAGCATCATTGTCTTGTCATTCATTTTGTGTGGCGTGTATTCCTATATTGCAAATAACACTCTCGACCAACTGACGGCAGAAGCCATACGTGAAGTAGAAGCAATTGCTCATGAAAAAGGACCACATTAAGATGAAATGGAATTCTCTTATCGCCCTTGCTGCAACCACAATGACCTCAGGTCTGGCCCTGGCTGGACCTGATCTGGGTGCAGCAGAACAGCAGGCAACCAACTGGCCTGCGATTATCATGTTCCTGATTTTTGTTGGGGCAACATTGCTTATTACCAAATGGGCAGCCAAACAAACCACCAGTACCAAAGACTTCTATACGGCCGGTGGCGGTATTTCCGGTTTTCAGAATGGCCTAGCCATTGCCGGTGACTATATGTCAGCAGCATCATTCCTGGGTATTTCCGCGATGGTATTCCTGTCTGGGTTTGATGGCTTGCTTTACTCACTGGGCTTTATGGTGGGTTGGCCGATCGTATTGTTCCTGGTGGCAGAACGTCTGCGTAACCTGGGTAAATACAACCTGTCAGACGTAGTATCTTTCCGCTTGCAGGAAAAACCGGTACGTACCTTGGCTGCTTTAAGTTCACTGGTTGTGGTGGCGTTCTACCTGATTGCACAGATGGTGGGTGCAGGTCAGCTGATCAAACTTCTATTCGGTCTGAACTATAACATTGCAGTCGTGATTGTTGGCTTGTTGATGATGGCTTATGTCATCTTCGGTGGTATGTTGGCAACCACTTGGGTACAGATCATCAAGGCAGTAATGTTGCTGTCTGGTGCGACCTTTATGGCATTCATGGTCATGAAAGGCGTGGGCTTCAGCTTTACCAACATGTTTGAACAGGCAATTGGTGTCTACTCAAAAGTACATGATTTAAGCCTGACAGATGCCACCAAGATCATGGGGCCGGGTAGTCTGGCGTCTAATCCGATTGATGCGATTTCTTTAGGTCTGGCATTGATGTTTGGTACAGCAGGTCTGCCACATATCCTGATGCGTTTCTTCACGGTAAAAGATGCCAAAGAAGCGCGTAAATCAGTCGTGGTTGCTACAGGCTTTATTGGTTATTTCTACCTGCTCACCTTCATCATTGGTTTCGGTGCGATTCTGTATGTATCGAACAACCCGCAATTCCTTGATGTTGCGAAAATGGCAGTGACTGGCAAGCTGGAGCTGGTCGGTGGTAATAACATGGCGGCGGTGCACCTGTCTGATGCAGTGGGCGGTGACCTGTTCATGGGCTTCATTTCTGCAGTTGCATTTGCCACGATTCTTGCAGTCGTTGCTGGTTTGACCCTGTCAGGTGCTTCAGCAATTTCGCATGACTTGTATGCCAACGTCTTGAAGAAAGGCCAAACCACGCCTGAATCTGAACTACGTATGTCTAAAATTGCGACTTTAGGTCTTGCGATCTTCGCGATGATTCTCGGGATTCTGTTCGAGAAACAAAACGTAGCCTTCATGGTCGGTCTGGCATTCTCGGTTGCGGCATGTGCCAACTTCCCGGTACTAGTATTGTCTATGTTCTGGAAAGGTTTGACGACACGCGGTGCAGTGATTGGCGGTGTTGCCGGTCTGGTAACCGCAGTAACCTTGATTGTGCTGTCTAAAGCAGTATGGGTCGATACTTTGGGTATTTCTGATACGCCAGTGAACCCGTTCAATGGTCCTGCAATCTTCGCGATGCCATTGTCATTCTTGTGCTGCTGGTTGTTCTCTGTGACAGATAATTCAGCACAGGCTCAAGCAGAACGCAAAGCCTTTGATGCTCAGTTTGTACGTTCACAAACCGGTATCGGTATCTCAGGAGCATCAGATCACTAAGATTTGATATCCTATAAAAAAAAGTCCCGTAAGGGACTTTTTTTTATGCCCTTATGCTCCAAATTTTTTAGAGCAAGCGCCGTACTGAATTTGGGTGCGCTAGATTTTGCTTTGATTTTTTCAATCTTTGCATACAAATCGTACAGCTATATACTGCTTTAATCATGCTATGTTAAGCCTGATAAAATAACAATATATGCGTGCATGACTAGACAAACAAGAAGGGCAGTATGAAGCAATCTTTGCAGCAGTTTTGGCACAGCTTTACCCATCTGCCCTCAGCATGGCTGCTTTGTTTGCAATTGCTGATTTTGATCTTGTCCATGTTGAGTTATGAAAACCTGCCCTATCGAGCAGTCACCTGGATGCTCGGTGTCCTGGTGTTACTGGTCATTGCCAAGGTCATTCGCCAGACGCCGATGTTTACCATTTTAGGACTTAGCTTTGTAGCCGGGGCAATTCTATTTTCTTCACTGATTGTTTTGGGCCTGCGCTATACCTGGGTCTATGTGACGGCGAATCTGTTTGAAGCCAGTGCATATTTTAGTGCTGCTTATGGCCTGTTGCGTTATATGTTTCATGACCGCTATCTTACCAAAGATGAACTCTTTGCAGCTGGAGCGGTATTTACCTTACTGGCCTGGGGCTTTGCTTTTCTTTATAGTGTCTGCCAGTTATGGGTGCCTTATAGCTTTTCAGATCCTGACTTGCAAGCCCATCAGCCTTGGTTGGATTTGATCTTTCTCAGCTTTAGTGTCCAGTCCGCCACGGGCTTGTCGGATGTGATGCCGGTCAGTCCGCTGGCACGGATGCTGGCAATTATCCAGATGTTTGTCGGGGTGATGTATTTGGCCCTGATTGTTTCTCGCCTGATTGCCTTACATTATATTTCCCATCTGCCTAAACAAAATAGTGCAGAAAATCAACATAGAAGTCCGGATGAGTAAGAGACAACCCTTGGAATGATCGGGTTACAGTAACTTCACTGCTTTATTCGTCTTTACATTTTAAAATGTTGAAAATCAAACGTATCTATTACAGCAGTAAATTCTGCGAGATCGTTTGTACTTGTCAATAATGATGTAAGCCTCACGGCAATTCAATTTATTAAAAATGGGGGATGTATGCCTTCCACAAAACCATCTTGGTTTGCCAATATCAATCCAAATGTTTTTATTAGTACCGTCACGATTATTGCGATTTTCTTAGCTTTAGTCGTCTTTGCACCAGATACTTTTTCAGTTTTCACCCAGCAACTGAACCAGTGGATTACCACCTCCTTTAGCTGGTTCTATGTATTGTCGGTGGCGATATTTCTCATCCTTCTGGTTTATATTGCCCTGTCCGATATGGGCAAAATCAAACTGGGGCCCGACCATAGCCAACCGAAATATAGCAGTGCCTCCTGGTTCGCGATGTTATTCACCGCAGGGATGGGGATTGGCCTGATGTTCTTTGGTGTGGCCGAACCGGTGATGCATTATGTCACACCACCTGCCGGTGAACCGGAAACTGTACTGGCTGCACAACAATCTATGCGGGTCACCTTTTTCCACTGGGGCCTGCATGCCTGGGCTATTTATACGCTCGTCGGTTTGTCGCTGGCTTATTTTGCTTACCGGCATCAATTGCCTTTAAAAATCCGTTCGGCCTTGTATCCGCTGATTGGTCAAAAGATCTATGGCCCAATTGGAGATGGCGTCGATACCTTTGCCACCATTGGTACGGTATTTGGTGTGGCCACCACGCTTGGTTTCGGGGTGACCCAAATCAATTCAGGTTTGAACTATTTGTTTGGCATTGAACAGGCACCCAGTACTCAGGTCATTTTGATCATTGTCGTGAGTGCCATGGCAGCGACTTCCGTATTTTTTGGATTAGACAAAGGAATTAAACGTTTATCTGAACTAAATTTGGTACTTGCACTGCTGTTGCTGATTTTTGTTTTTGTGGCAGGTCCGAGTATTTATCTGTTACAGACGACTATTCAGAATGCCGGCCAGTATGTTTCAAATCTGTTCAGTATGACCTTTAATCTGTATGCCTATCAGCCAAGTGGCTGGATTGGGGGCTGGACCATCATGTACTGGGCCTGGTGGATTTCCTGGTCGCCATTTGTCGGGATGTTTATTGCCCGGGTCTCGGAAGGGCGCAGTATTCGTGAATTTATCGTGGGTGTATTGCTGATCCCGACTGGATTTACCCTGATCTGGATGGGCTTTATGGGCAATGCTGCGCTGTATAGCATTATGCATGAAGCCAATACCAGCTTGCTAGAAGCAGTTCAACGTGATTCCTCTGTGGCTCTATTCGAATTTTTAGCTAATCTGCCTTTCAGCTCAGTGACCAGTATCATTGCGACTTTACTGGTGATGCTGTTCTTTGTGACTTCTGCCGATTCAGGAGCATTGGTGACTGATTATCTGACAGCAAAAAGTGAAAATTCACCGACCTGGCAGCGTCTGTTCTGGACCGTACTCATGGCTTTACTGGCTATCATCCTTTTACTGGCAGGAGGCTTAGAGGCTTTGCAATCGGCCACGATCATGAGTGCTTTGCCATTTACATTCATTATGCTGCTGATGTGCTGGGGATTAATCAAAGCCTTACATCTGGATGTCACCAAAATGCATGCGCTGCAAGCTGCACGGATCACCCCGCGTGCAATCCAGAATCCACGCAGCTGGCAACAGCGATTAGGCCTGATTATGCATTATCCGCACACTCAGGAAGAGGTGCAGCAGTATATTCACAATACAGTGAATAAGGCATTTCTCAGCTTTCAAAGTGAATTGAAACGGCGCCGATTACACGTGGCGATTAGCCCGCTAGAAGACGGTATACAGCTCCGTGTTGATCATCAGGATGAAATTAATTTTATCTATCAGGTCAATGCCACCCAGACTTTAAGTCCAAGCTTTATGTCTGAACTGGAGAATGCGGGCGTAGATTCCTATCAGGCAGAAGTCTTTTTAAGAGAAGGCGGGCAGGGCTATGATGTGATGGAATGGACGCAAGAAGATCTATTACAGGACATCATTGACCAATATGAACGTCATTTGCACTTCTTAAGTCTGGTACGTACACCGGAATAAGCGTATCTAAATCTGAAAATCAAGCAATAATAAAAAAGGACGCATCAAGCGTCCTTTTTTCTATTCAGCATCTAATTAAAAATTAGAAACGGAATTTAGCATTTACGCCAACAGTTTGTGTATCAAGTGCTTCGCCTTCAGCATTAGCATTTACATAAGATGCACCAACTGCAACAGCAGGAGTGATGAAGTAGTTAACGTTCGCACCCCAAGCTTTGTCTGGAGAACCAGCATAGCTAGATTCCATATAAGATGCACCAACGCTTAACTGTGGGTTAAGGAAAAGCGTAGTACCTAGGTTGTAGGCAGTGTCTTCACCATAAACTAAACCAGATTCAAAACCAATTGACATGTTTGTACCGTCAATCGCGCCTACGTATTTAGTACGTGCAGTGATTGCGTCTTGGTCTTCATTAATTGTTGCAGATTCAAGAGCAGCTTTAGCAACGCCATTAGAAACGATGTTGAAAGCGTCATAAGAAGTCTGGTCAGCAACGCTGGTATAACCAACAGCAACCAAGAAGTTAGGGATTAGTAATGCACCTAGTTCTAATGCATAACGGTCACCATTGCCGTCTACGTCACCAGCTTTATTATCAGCAATTGTATGGCTATAAGAAGCGCTTGCATAAACAGGCACAACTTTAGTTGGGATATAAGTTTCACCTTTCACGCCGTAAGTATGATTTACAGTACGTGAACGTCCAGCTTCTTCTTGACCATTTTCGCCATAGCTATACGCTAGAGCAACATTAGACGCTTGGTTTAGGAAAGCAGCTTCAGCTAAAGGACCTTTAGACGCATCTACATCTTTGAAGTAATAAGTACCTTGAACAGCACCAGTGAAGTCTTTGTCATTTGCAGTGTTATCGATGTACTCTGACTGACCTTGAACTTCGAATTGATATGCTTGAGCACCGGTCATCGCTAATAATACAGCAGTGGCTAAACCTAGTTTTTTCATGATATTTACCATTTTGTTACAAAAGATGTACAACATAGAACGTATTGTATTGTAACAATTTATTAAGTCAATCCGCTTTGAATTTAGTATTTTTTCGTCTTAAAATAATGTATTAGTTTTGTGTAATATTCATCTATTTAGCTTGAAATTGAATTTTATGTAAAATTTGTTTTATAACAAAAAGCTAGAGCTTAAAAATAGAACACTACGTCAAAGATTAAGAAGAAAATGTGTGGATATTATTATTCATTAATTAAATTGATTATTGATTTTTTATCGTAAAATTCAATTTATGTTTTAAGGATAAATTCATAAATATGTCAAAAAATATAAGATGAATTATATAATTCATCACGCTTTATTATAAATTGTACAAATTTAATGCAGAATTCCTCTAGAATTGTAATAGGTGTCTCTTTTTTGAACCAAAATGTGATGCTTTTTAATCTCGACTAGGCCAATCGGCTTTACATTGTTAATAGATTTTTACATAATATCAGTATCAGGTTAAAGTTCATGTTTCATTATGATTTAACGTGATTCTCCACAATTTTTTTATTGGCCCAGCTTTCCCCAAGGTTGGGCTTTTTTTTATCCGCATTTTTTATTTACTTTCTATTCATCTTCTAAGATAGAAACTGTTCTGTAGCAATGAACTTCAGCAATAAAAATAGTAAAAATAAAGCACTAAAATGGTGCATATTAATTCATTAATAGATGACCTAAAAATATAAGCACTAAAAAAAACCCCAGTTTTCATAGAAAACTGGGGTTTTTTCGCCAAAATTTGCGGGTAAACTAAAATATCTGCTGAGGAATAATTTAACTCGCCCTAATGCGGTGCATTATGCACCCAATTGTTGCATGTGTAAATAGTGCGGAAAGCAAGTTTTGATATTTTTTTTAATGCTTAAAAGTCCTGTATTTGTGTTGTATTTTTTGTAGGATAAAACCCATAAAACTTTAGCCTGAATTTAAAAAGTAGCGCTTTTAAAAATTAAAATCAAAAAAATATAGAAAAAACATTAACTAAGTTGAATTACCTACTTTAAGAGTATTTCATTTTATTTGTATAATAATCAATCTATTTAGCTTTGCTTGTCATATTGGGGCGTAATACAACAGCATGAATACCTTACGCTCTGAGTGGATCAGTAAACGTTTGTACTGGTCGATGTCGATTATTATTTTATGTTTACTTTGTATCTGTATTCCCTTAATTGTGAGTAGCAGTCAAAGTTATTTAAAATCCAGACAAACCTATCAACAATTGAATGCATTGCAGCAGGTCGCTGACCTGGCAAATAAAATTTCGCGTGAGCGTGCGCCTGCCAATAAGGCCATGTCCAGTTCGGTGCAGGAATTTGCCCAGCATCAGCAAGAGTTAATCAGCTACCGTCAACAGGTGGATCGGCAGCTCTCCCAGACGGCTGATGTCTTGACGGAGGTCGGTTTTAACAACCTGAGTCAGCAACTTTCACAGCTTGAGAATAGTTTGAAAAAAGGGCGTGCACAGGTTGATGCTTATACCCAGATGCCGCGTCAGCTGCGCAGTGCTCAGGAACTTGATCAGGCGATTCTGGCGATGTTTGCTGCCTGGGAAAGTTGCCGTGAACTTTTGCGTGACGTGGCGGTGGCTTCAGATAGCTCATCGACCCCTCTGAATAACTATATTAGCCAGATTCTATTTTTATCAGATTTACGTGATCAGGCCGGTCGTGTGGCCTCGTCTATCATGGCACATGTGACTTTTGAAGCTCCGCTTCCCACTGAAAATATTACCCGCTCTTTACAGACCCAACATCAGGTGCGTTATTTGTGGGCCTTGATTGATACCATTCAACCTGTTCAAGATAAGACTGAGGAATTCATCCGTTTACATCGGCGGGTAGAAACCGAGTTTATTCAGCAAGGCTTACCGATTGTGAGTGAGCTGATCAGTGACAGTCTGGAGCAACGTGACTACCGTTTGAGCGGAACAGAGCTGACTGAAGCGATCGTAGATAAATTTGCGACTGTGGTAGACCTGCAAACTTACCTGCTGCAATATAGCAGAGATGCCGCTATTCAAGAGATGAACAGCAATATGCAGCGTTTGATCTGGAGCGTGTTGGTATCGCTGATTTCATTGCTGACCGCGATTTCAACCATGATTTTTGCACGTAAACAGGTTTTTCTGCCGCTAATTCAGGCACGCCGCATGTTGTTGAGTTTGTCTAAAAACTCGGGTCGTCAGAAAATTGATATGCGGCTGCGTGAAGTGAATCATTCTGATTCTTTATTCGCTGCCATTCAGAAATTGCAACAGATGTTGCAAGAACGTGATGCGCTAGAGTTCCGTTTAAAGAATATTGCCCATTCCGATTCTTTGACCGGATTATCCAACCGTTTCGCGCTAGAAGAATATATCCGTTTTCTGGAAAATCAGCCGGGCCAACTGAGCCAAACCTGTTTGATGATTATCGATATTGATCATTTTAAACAGGTGAATGATCGGTATGGGCATATTGTGGGTGATCAGGTGATTCAACTGGTGGCCGAACGTTTAAAGGCCAATGTTCGGGCGACGGATTTGCTGGTGCGCTATGGTGGCGATGAATTTCTGGTACTGATTGAAAATATTGAGATGGATCAGGCACTGATCGTTGCAGATAAAATCCGGGCTGAAGTGGCTGAGCGCTATATTCTGACTGCGCTAGGAGATGAGATCCAGATTTCGGTCAGTATCGGGGTGGCGATTGGGGCTGTTTCCTGGATGGCTTTGTTGTCAAATGCCGATGATGCTTTGTTTAAAGCCAAAGCGAAGGGACGGAATGTGGTGGCTGAGGTTTAGTCTAAAAGATTCCTTCTCTACTTTTGACTGCACAAAAGTAGCCAAATGCATTTGTTCGACTGATGCTAAGTCCCTTTAGCACAGTCAAACGGGCAACATCCATGTTGCCAGTCATGTGATTTAATTTGGATGATCTTTAGCCTTAAGTTGACCATGTTCATGCCAAATTATTTCCAATGCATCAGACTAAAAAGACGCATGAAAACTGGCAGCCAATTCATTCTTCAATAGATAAGTATTTTGATGCCTATGAAGGTTATATCTCATCTCATGATGCTAAAAAGGTAGATGATCAAATATTGGCACAATTGGCTGAAGAAATATCGTTCAATAGGATCATGAAAAATAAAAAGCCCTCCTTGATAAAAGAAGGGCTGATAAATCTTGGATAGCTTATTTCAACAACGCATTCAAAAACTTACCCGTATGTGACGCTTTGACTTTTACCACCTGTTCAGGCGTTCCCTCAGCAACAATCATACCGCCTCCCGAACCACCTTCAGGGCCTAAGTCCACGACCCAATCGGCGGTTTTAATCACGTCCAGATTATGCTCAATCACCACAATGGTATTACCCTTATCACGTAGCTGATGCAGGATGTCCAGCAGCTTGGCAATATCATGGAAATGCAGACCCGTGGTCGGTTCATCCAGAATATATAGGGTTTGACCAGTATCGCGTTTGGCCAGTTCACGTGCCAGTTTGACACGCTGCGCTTCACCACCGGAAAGCGTGGTCGCAGACTGACCCAGACGGATATAACCCAAACCTACCTGATGCAATGTTTCCAGACGACGGTGAATGACGGGAATGGCATCGAAGAAATGCATGGCATCCTCAACGGTCATCTGCAACACATCGGAAATATTCTTGCCCTTATAGTTCACTTCCAGCGTTTCACGGTTATAACGTTTGCCATGACAGGCATCGCAAGGCACATACATATCCGGCAGGAAATGCATCGCCACCTTGATCATGCCGTCGCCTTCACAGGCTTCACAGCGACCACCTTTCACGTTAAACGAGAAACGACCCGCGGCATAACCACGTGCTTTGGCTTCCGGAGTTTGTGAAAACAGTTCACGAATCGGGGTAAATAAACCGGTATAAGTGGCCGGATTGGAACGTGGGGTTCGTCCAATCGGACTCTGGTCAATATCGACGACTTTGTCGAGGAACTGCAAGCCATCAATCGATTCAAACTTTTCCGATGTTAAAGTGGTTGCACCATTCAGTTGGGTCGCCGCCAAAGGTAACAATGTCCGGTTAATCAAGGTCGATTTACCCGAACCCGATACCCCGGTAACACAAGTCATAATGCCCAAAGGAATGGTCAGATCGACTTTTTTCAGGTTATGCCCAGATGCACCCATCAGCTTGATTTGTTGTTCAGGCTTAGGCGGTTGAATCCGTTTTTTCGGGACTTCAATTTTTAACTTGCCAGACAAATATTGTCCGGTCAGCGAGTCAGGATTAGCCAGAATTTCATCATACGTTCCTTCGGCAATTACATGCCCGCCATGCACACCGGCACCCGGACCGATATCAATAATATGATCGGCGGCACGAATCGCATCTTCATCATGCTCGACTACCAAGACGGTATTGCCCAGATCACGCAGACGGATCAGGGTCTGTAACAGACGGTCGTTATCACGCTGATGCAAACCAATTGATGGCTCATCCAGCACATACATGACGCCCATCAAACCGGCACCGATCTGTGAGGCCAGACGGATACGCTGTGCTTCACCACCAGATAACGTTTCGGCAGAACGCGACAGGCTGAGATAGTTCAGGCCGACCGAAACCAGAAAGTGCAGACGTTCACGGATTTCCTTGAAAATCTTGTCGGCAATTTCACCCCGTGCACCTTCCAGATGAATGCCTTGATAATAGCTTTCAGCATCGCCAATCGACATGCGGGTAATGTCGGCAATGGTCTTGTCCAGAATTTTCACATTGCGTGAAATTTCATTCAGGCGTGAACCATCACAGGCATCGCAGGCGGCATTGGACAGATACTGTGCCAGATCATCACGCACATAATTACTTTCGGTTTCACGATAACGGCGTTCCAGATGCGGCAAAATTCCTTCAAAGGGAATGACCCGATTATGGCGACGGCCACGTTCATCGATATAACTTAGATCAATTTTTTCTTTGCCGGTGCCGTACAGGAATTTTTTCTTGGTGTCGGCATCCAGTTCATTCCACGGCGTTTCTAAAGAAAAACCAAAATGCTCGGCGACTTTCTGGATCATGCCGTAATAATAAGGACGCTGACGGTCCCAGCCACGAATCGCACCCTGACTGACACTGACTTCAGGATTGGGAATCAGTTTATCGGCACTAAAATGACTGCGGGTGCCGAGACCATCACAGACCGGACAGGCACCAAAAGGGTTATTGAACGAGAATAAACGCGGTTCCAGTTCTGCGACAGCGCGGTCACATTCCGGGCAGGAATGCTTGGCAGAAAATACCCGATCATCATGTTCATCCTTCATCCAGGATAAAATCGCAATATCGCCACCGAGGCGCAGTGCAGTTTCAAAACTTTCTGCAATACGGTTGCCCAGATCATCACGGACTTTAAAGCGGTCGACCACGACTTCAATGGTATGTTTTTTCTTTTTGTCCAGTTCTGGTGGCGGATCAATTTCCATAATCTCGCCATCGACGCGGGCACGGACAAAACCTTGACTCTGTAACTGCTCAAATAAGGCGGTATATTCACCTTTACGCTCACGCACCACCGGGGCAAGCAGCATCAAGGCTGTGCCTTCTTCCAGCACTTTGACTGCATCGACCATTTCCGTGACGGTTTGTGCCACCATCGGCAGGTCATGTTCTGGACAGAAGGGCGTACCGACACGTGCATACAGCAGACGTAAGTAGTCATAAATTTCGGTAATGGTACCCACGGTAGAACGCGGGTTATGGCTGGTCGATTTCTGTTCAATCGCGATGGCTGGACTGAGACCTTCAATCGAATCGACTTCCGGTTTTTCCATTTGTGAAAGGAACTGGCGTGCATAGGCAGACAGCGATTCCACATATCTGCGTTGACCTTCGGCATATAAGGTATCAAAGGCAAGCGAGGACTTACCTGAACCAGACAGTCCCGTAATCACCACAAACTTGTCGCGTGGTATATCAAGGTTCACATTTTTCAGGTTATGGGTACGTGCGCCTCGAATACGGATGTGGCTTTGGCTCATGCAAGGATCCTAGAATATTCATCAAAAACCCTTATATGATACCGGATGAAAAATGTTCAAGTGCAAATAAAAGTATTTTAAACGTCAAGTTATGTCGGTGATTGGTCAATTCATCACAATACCGAGAAATATCACAGTAGATCGCTTCACTGTTCAGAATGACTAGACGTGAGGGAAGTTCTTAACAAGCTGCTGCATAGCGGCGTTCAAAGATCGATTCAACATCCTCAAAGCAGGTGTCACGTGGTATATCATGATGCAGACGTGCATAGAAATTAACTTCATTTTCCAGAATTTGCAAAAAGCCCTCATAGTCTTGTTCGAAAAAATCCAGGTCGAGCAAATCATTACGACGGGCCTGATGACAGCGGTACTTTTCAATAAATTTCAGCAGATGTTTCTGGATATGCGTGTTGGTATGGTAAATCAGGTAAGTTGCTGCTGAACCACAATCCAGACAGCCCTGTTCCAGATAAATTTCTTCATTATTCAACCAGCAACATTGCACCGTAAAAAATGCCCGAATCGCCTCGGTACCTAAAGTGTCCATATCTGATGCCTCTTTCTGGGACTAAACTATTAAATGATAATTATTCTCATTTATTGTGCGGCAATGTGTGGCGAATAGCTAGGTTTAGCTTACTCGCCACTCAGCAGTTTTGTTGTTCTTTTCCCAGACTAAGCCGTTTTTATGATCAATTGATGACAATAGATCCGATTTTAATCGATAAGATAAAGAAGCCCAATCTTCAACAGTAATACTGATCAGTTAAGGCGTTTAGAAATAGACTCTTTAATTTTTTAGTCATCCACGACGGAGTCTTAAGGTTTTAAATTAAAAAACCTGTAAATCAGTTGTTACTTTGGTTTTGCCCAGTGGGTGACTTTTCCAGCTATCAAATATGATTATAAATTTAAAAAAGAAAATGCCAGTCAATTTCTTAACTGACTGGCATTGCGGTCTTAAACAAGGCTTCTTTTGTGCATCTTATTGGTCTAGGCCAGGCCACTGGCGTTGCTCAAAGGCGCTGTCCCAGAATAACCATTCCAGACGGGCCGCATGCGTATAAGCTTGGTGCATTTTTTCCAGTGTATCGGCATCAACGCGCGCCGCAACACGGTCAATGGTCGCAATTACATTACGCACAGCCGTGTGGAATTCTTCGCCTGAATAGGTATCCACCCAGGCCTGATAAGGATTATTCGGTGCAGAATTATCGACTATATCTTTGCCGACTTCTGCATAAATCCAGAAACATGGCAGTAACGAGGCCAGCACCACCGGGTAGCTTTCTGACCAGGCAGTCGAAGTGAGATAAGAGGTATAATGATGGCAAGCCAGCGTCAGAGGAGTAGTTTCGAACTGGTCTTTGCTAATGCCAAAATCCTGCATAAAACCGTTATGCAGGCTACGCTCCACCACAATCGCAATTTTGGCGGCTTCAGCAAACTGAATTACATCATCTGCCTCAAATGCTTTGGCGGCACAGACTGCCAGTGCACGGCCATAGGCCAATAAATAATGTGCATCCTGAATCACATAATGACTAAAGGCCTCACGGCTTAATGTGCCTTGTGCCAGTTGCTGATTAAAGGGCAGAGCCAGGGTTTTCTGATAAAGCCCTAGATTACGTTGCCATAGCTCTTGTGAAAAACTCATGCGGAAATCCTTCGCAGTTCAAGTTAAACCATGCAGCACTATAGCAAAGATCGGGCTGTTGAAAAGAACGGCAGATTTTAGAAACAGAAAATAAGCTAAAACAGCTCAGGAAGTGCTTTGGTTTATGCGCTAAAAGTTTCATAATTATCCCAACTTTTTTCCATTCATATTGCTGTCCTCTGGTCGCAATATATTTATTTAATTTATCCAAGGTCGTTGTGTATGTTGAAACATTTTGGTTTCTCAATTGTATTTACGATCGTGTGTCTTGGTTTGTCTGCATATTGGGGCTATACCCACGGGCCTGAAGCAGGCTTAAAGACCATGTTTACGGTACTGACCATTACAGCCATTCTTGCTGTTATGGAAGTGTCGTTATCGTTTGATAATGCTGTGGTCAATGCCTCGGTACTACGTCATTGGGATCATTTCTGGAAAATGCTGTTCCTGACCGTGGGGATTTTGATTGCTGTTTTCGGTATGCGTCTGATTTTCCCGATCGTGATTGTGGCGGTAACGGCAGACATGGGCTTTGTTGAAGTGATTCAACTGGCATTGAATGATCCGAAAGAATATTCCGCACGTTTAATGGAACATCATCCGGAAATTGCGGCATTTGGTGGCGCATTCTTGTTAATGGTGTTCTTAAACTTCTTCTTAGATAATGAAAAAGACACCCACTGGTTCCGTCTGATTGAACGCCGTTTGGCAAATTTAGCCAGCGTCCCGGCTTTGTCGGTATTCGTGGCATTGGTGGCTTTGCTGATTATGGCAGCCAATGTCGACGAAGCGAAGCGTCTGGTGGTGACCATGGCAGGAATCTGGGGCATCGTGATTTATATTGGTGTTCAGGTCTTGAGCCATTTACTTGGTGGCGAGCCAGAAATTGATGAACATGGTAATGCCGTTGGTCATGACAGCAATGGCGTTCCAACAGGTGTCGTCAAAGCGGGTATTGGTGGTTTCCTGTATCTGGAAGTCCTCGATGCCTCTTTCAGTTTTGACGGCGTGATTGGTGCCTTTGCGATTACTTCAGATGTTGTCGTGATCATGCTCGGTCTGGCCATTGGTGCGATCTTTGTCCGTTCGATTACGATTTATCTGGTCGAAAAAGGCACTTTAGATGCTTATATCTACCTGGAGCATGGTGCGCACTACGCGATTGGTGCACTGGCATTTATTATGATTGCCAGCGGTACAGGTTTACATGTTCCTGAAGTGGTGACCGGTTTGATCGGTGTGGCATTTATTGTCTGGGCGGTTATCGCATCCATTCAGTACAAAAAACGTCAGGCAGCTCTGGGGCAATAAGTCCATTTGACTGAAATGGCAGTATAAAAAGCGTAGCTCCGGCTGCGCTTTTTTTATTTTTAGATCAGCATCATCTTTATTTCAAATAAAATTCATGTCTTCTTCATGAGCTGAATGTCCTATAATCTGGGCTCCAGATTAATTAACCCAATCGCCATAATTTATGATGAATGCTTTAGAACGTCGTTCAACCTTTGCCCTGAGCAGTATTTTTGCACTGCGCATGTTGGGGTTGTTTATGATTATCCCGGTGTTTTCTGTGGCAGGGCAGGCATATCAATATGCAACGCCTGCACTGATCGGTTTGGCGGTCGGGGTCTATGGTTTGACTCAGGCCTTATTACAGATACCATTTAGCCTGATTGCAGACCGCTATAGCCGTAAGCCTTTGATTGTTTTAGGACTGCTGCTGTTTGCCTTGGGTGGTGCGATTGCAGCCATGTCTGACAGCATTTATGGCGTGATTATCGGTCGTGCCATTGCTGGTGGTGGCGCAGTATCCGCTGTCGTCATGGCCTTGCTGGCCGATGTCACGCGTGAAGAAAACCGCATGAAAGCCATGGCAATCATGGGCATGAGTATTGGTCTGTCTTTTGTGGTGGCATTTAGTCTCGGGCCTTGGCTGACAGGTCTGGTTGGCATTTCGGGATTGTTCTGGGTCACCACGGTGATGGGATTGGCTGCCATTGCCATGCTGTTTATGGTGCCTAAAGTCACGCGCCATCATAAAAACTTTCAACAGGGTTATCTGACCCAACTGAAACAGGTGCTCCAGATTGGCGATCTGAATCGTCTGCATGTATCTGTGTTTACCCTGCATTTATTGCTCACAGCCATGTTTATTTATGTGCCTTCGCAGCTGATCGAGTTTGCAGATCTGCCACTTTCTAGTCATGGTTTGGTCTATTTACCCCTGTTGGTGCTAAGTCTGTTCTTTGCTTTTCCGAGTATCATTCTGGCAGAAAAATACCACAAAATGCGCGCGATTTTTCTGGTGGCGATTAGCGGTATTATTCTGGGTTTAATGGTGATGGTCTTTGGTTTTGAATCCAAATATATCTTGCTCATTGGCCTGGGCCTGTTCTTTATTGCCTTTAACGTGATGGAGGCCTTATTGCCTTCCTGGCTGTCTAAAGCTGCACCGATCCAGTCTAAAGCGACGGCAATGGGCGTGAATGCCAGCAGCCAGTTTTTGGGTGCCTTCTTTGGTGGGATGATCGGTGGTCAATTGTTGCTGCTCAATAATACCTCGATGGGCTGGAGTATCCTGACCGGGATTGCGATTGTTTGGCTGCTGATGAGTTTCGGGCTAGCTCAGCCACGCTATCTTTCATCACTGGTGCTGCGTTTGCCGGAAAGCAGACAAACTGACGAATGGACTTCTCAGCTTTTGGCGATTCGTGGTATTGAAGAAGTCGTGGTGATGGCTGAACAGCAAGTTGCCTATATAAAAGTCGATAAACAGCAGATTGATGATGCTTCGCGACAACAATTAACGCACTTGTTAGGTAAAGAGGTAGCCATTTAAGCATAACTCTTATAAAGTAAAATACAGAAATATATAGGAAGTAAACAGCAAATGCGTGGTGTAAATAAAGTCATCTTAGTGGGTACTTTGGGTAAAGATCCGGAAACCAAAACTTTTGCAAATGGTGGTTCTCTCACTCAATTTTCGATCGCCACTAGCGATTCGTGGACAGATAAAAGTACCGGTGAACGTAAAGAACAAACGGAATGGCACCGTATCGTGTTGCATAACCGTTTAGGCGAAATTGCGCAGCAATACCTGCGTAAAGGTTCTAAAGTATATATTGAAGGTTCATTACGTACCCGTCAGTGGACTGATCAAAATGGTCAGGAGCGCTATACAACGGAAATCCGTGGTGATCAAATGCAGATGCTGGACTCGAATCGTTCACAAGGCGAACAGGGCGACAACAGTTTTAACCAGCCACGTTTTAATAACAATAATCAGGCGAGTAACAACCAAAGTGGCGGTTATGGCAATAATCCGCAGTCGGGTTATGGTTCAGCGCCGCAGCAAGGCGGTTTCAACAACAATCAGGGTGGCGGTTATGGCAACAATAACCCGAGTGGTTTTGCGCCGAAATCTGCACCTGCACCAACAGCAGCGCCTGCAGCTGATTTAGATGATGATCTTCCGTTTTAACTTATCAAAACGGTAAATCTTCATCCAAGACCCACCTGAATCCGGTGGGTTTTTTTATATCTTGAATTTGCTTTGTTTAGTTTTGATAGAGCTCAGAGCTTTATCATTGCTAATCTAAGTTGCAAAAAATTATATTTCAACTGCTCGGCTTATGTTCCAAATTCTAGGCTCCATATTGAGCAAATCAATCAGATCAGTAATCCTCATAGAAATCTTAAATCTAAAAAAGCGATTATTTTTATAAAAACTTACGGTTTTACCTATTTAAGAAATTTTCGTATTCTATCTTCATCGAATGAACAATCTCACCAATATACGAGGAAAGGTCTCATGAGTTTAATCAATACTGAAATCAAACCATTCAACGCCACTGCTTACCACAAGGGTCAATTTGTGGAAGTGTCCGAGCAGGACATGAAAGGTAAATGGTCGGTTGTATTCTTCTATCCTGCTGACTTTACTTTTGTTTGTCCAACTGAATTAGGCGATCTTGCTGATCAATATGCTGAATTCCAGAAAATGGGCGTAGAAATTTATGGTGTATCAACCGATACGCACTTCACCCATAAAGCTTGGCACGATACCTCTGACGTAATTGGTAAAATCCAGTACCCAATGATCGGCGACCCAACCTGGACTTTGGCGAAAAACTTTGAAGTATTGATTGAAGCTGAAGGTCTGGCAGATCGTGGTACTTTCGTGATCGATCCAGAAGGTAAAATCCAGATCGTTGAAATCAATGCCGGTGGTATTGGTCGTGATGCAGCTGAACTGCTTCGCAAAGTGAAAGCAGCGCAATATGTACACGCTCACCCAGGTGAAGTATGTCCTGCGAAATGGAAAGAAGGCGAAGCGACTCTTGCTCCTTCAATTGACTTAGTGGGTAAAATCTAATTCGCTCACTTGCTTTCGAAGCAAAAAATCCAGCACTCAGTGCTGGATTTTTTTATTGGCTGCTCAGCATGACAGCGCAATTTAAATGGTATAGCCCTGATGACCTTCTGCCCGGGCACGTAAGCCTTCGACCAGATGCTCAATCAGTTTTTCCATCACCAGACGCTGACCTTTGCGTGAGGCATAGACCAGTTGTACGGTTCCCATATTGGAACACCAGTCTGGCAGCAGATGGATCAGGCGACCAGCTTTGAGATCTGCTTCCACGGTTAACAAGGGTAGATCGGCAATACCCAGGCCATCCAGGGCAGAATAGTATACGCCGGCCAGGTCATTGCTTTTGATGCGGGGTTCTAGGGGGATATCCATCTGTTCATGACTGTCGATACGATGCAGATGCCATTGATAGTGGTTTTTCTGCGTGCCTAAAACGATGGTCGGAAAGTCATTGATCTCAGTGGGGTAGTGTATCGAACGGCCTTGTAACAGCTCCGGACTGGCAACCAGACAATGCGTGGTTTTAATCACATCGCGAACGACAATGCTGGAATCTTCATTGGCTTCAAAGTTGGTGCGGATCACCAGGTCAATCTCATCGTGCAGCACATCGACACGCCGGCTGGTAATTTCCATTTCTACCTGAACCTTGGGATAAGTCTTGAGGAATTCATTCAGCAGGCTGCGGATCTGGTAGCGCATCATCACCGAAGGACAACTCAGCTTGACCAGGCCTTGTGGTTCACTTTTCTGCTTGAGCAAGACATTACGGGCACATTCCACCTGTTGAATCAGCTTTTCGCATTCCTCAAAAAATTCCTGGCCCAGTGAGGTCACCTTAAAATGTCGGGTTGAGCGTTGAATCAGGATGACATTGAAACGGGCTTCCAGCTCTAAAATACGTCGGCTGAGTTTGGACTTGGTGATTCCGGAGATGTCACTGGCTGCACTGAAGCCGCCATGCTTGACCACCAGATAAAAATAATAATAGTCATCAAAAGAATGCACCTTTCACCTCAATCGCCCTGCGTTCATACAATGCCCATCATAGGGGAAATCCGGGCCAGGCTAAACTGTTTCCAAGCCAGATTAATTTAATTGTTCCAACAAAAAGCGACCCGAAGGCCGCTTATTTTAGAGATGTGTATGGTTTATTTTTGGGCAGTATTCTGGCTATAGCTATTCATCAGGTTGCGGTAGTCAGGAATATGATTGCTGAACAGGCTGCCGAGACCTTCGATATCATTACGCCAGTCACGGTGCAGTTCACAAGCCAGACCAAACCAGGTCATCAGCTGTGCACCAGCCTGTGACATGCGGTTCCATGCAGCATCACGTGTCAGGTGATTAAAGGTACCAGATGCATCTGTCACGATGAATACGTCAAATTCTTCTTCAAGTGCAGACAGCGCCGGGGAAGGCGACACATACTTCAGTCACCACGCCAGCAATGATCAACTGTTTTTTACCCGTGGCTTTTACCGCTTTAACAAAATCTTCATTATCCCAGGCATTAATTTGCCCTGGACGAGCAATATAAGGTGCGTCCGGGAATAGCTCTTTCAGCTCAGGAACCAACGGACCATTTGGGCCTTGTTCGAAGCTGGTGGTCAAAATGGTCGGTAAATTGAAATATTTTGCTGCTGCCGCAAGCGCCAATACATTATTTTTGAATTTATCTGGGTCAATATCACGAACCAGTGACAACAAACCAGTCTGATGGTCTACAAGTAATACGGCTGCATTGTCTTTGTCTAAACGTACATAAGGTTTTGCCATTTCTCTGTTCCTCTCTATAAAATTAGCATCCCGTCTTGGATCAAACCCAGGCTGTTCCGGGACGTGGTGATTTTTATATTAGAGCTAAAAACAGGACAAAATAAGCCCAAATTCTGGGATAAATAATCTTAAAAATAGGATAATTAAAAATTTAGACCAAAATTTTAGTTTATTTGTGTTGAATTCGGGAAGTTAAAGCAGAGATTGTCTTATATATAAGATACTGTATTCCAGCTTAGGACTATCAGCGCATCTTGGCCCGGCATAAAATGGCTGCATGTTCATCCTATCGTAATAGGAGTTAAAAGATGAAAAAAGTAATTGGTGTTTACCGTAATCAAAACATGCATTGGGTCGGTGATGGCTTTCCGGTCAAAAATCTGTTTTCCTATGACCGTTTAGGTCAGGCGATCAGTCCGTTTTTGTTGCTGGATTATGCTGCGCCCTATCATTTTGATCCGACGACTGTACAACATGGCGTGGGTTCACATCCACATCGCGGTTTTGAAACAGTGACGTTAGCCTATCAGGGTGCAGTGACGCATCAAGATTCAAGTGGCGGTGGCGGCACGATTCAGGCAGGTGATGTGCAGTGGATGACCGCAGGCTCAGGTGTAGTCCATGAAGAATTTCATTCTCCAGATTTTGCCAAACATGGCGGTCTCTTTGAAATGGTACAGCTCTGGGTCAATCTGCCGGCCAAAGACAAGATGACCACACCACGTTATCAGGCGATCACTGCGGCAGCTATTCCGCGGATTGAAATGGATGAAGAGGCGGGGCATATCCGGGTGATTGCAGGTGAGTTTGCTGGTCATCAAGGTCCTGCTCATACTTTTAGTCCGATCAATGTCTGGGATGGTGAACTGAAAGCGGAATATGAAACCACATTACATATCCCTGCCGGGCATAATGCACTGTTAGTCGTGCTGAAGGGTGAGCTGGTGGTCAATGCGAGCCAGAAAGTCCTGGACAGCTCAATTATAATGTTTGCCCGTGATGGAGATCCGGCGATTCAGTTGCAAGCCTATCAGGATACCCAGTTTGTGTTACTGACAGGCGAGCCACTCAATGAGCCCATTCAAGGTTATGGCCCGTTTGTAATGAACAGCAAGGAAGAAATTATGCAGGCATTTCAAGAGTTTAATCAGGGTAAATTTGGTGAAATTGCGGTGCAGGCTGAATAGTACACCGAGCGGTTAAACAAAGAAGCCTCTGCTTTCGCAGAGGCTTTTATTTTATAAGGCGCTGTAGTTTCTTGTCGTTTTAAATAATTTACGCATAAACTCATCTTGGTGGAATCTGATGGGTTTATGGTTTTATTATGCTGTGAATCATAGATTTTTCAAGGGCGTTTGTCAACCAAAGGTTATAAAAATGGTTAATTAAGATGTTTGTTTTTAAAGTGATTTTTCTGGTTATATGGAAAAAATATGAATAAAATCCTGAGTTTGGTGAATTTTGTAACCTGTTCAAAAAAATAGTGAAAAGCAGATTTTATCCCGTCCAATTGCCTTTACGAAAAACATATATTCTGGAAGATTTTAATAACCTGTTTGATTGGCGCATGGTACATAATTTCTGTAGTTTTTCAATGACGGATGATCAGTTTGGATATCGCAGTAATTGGTAGTGGCATGGCCGGACTGGCAACAGCCAGAATTCTCCAGGATGCAGGACATCACATCACGATTTTTGAAGCACTTCCAGGTCGTGGCATGGACAGTCATAGCCTTGAATTTGAAGGGGGGCTAATTGATGCACCTTTACGTGTGATGAATCCTTATCTGTGGAAAAACACCCTGAGTCTGGCCACGTATCTGGGCATTAAAACTTATCCGGTGCGTACCTATATGGCCTGCAGCTGGTTATTTGAAGATAAAACTGAAACCTGGCTGACCACATCGCGTAGCCGTATCGGCAATATTCCAATTATCAATAACCGTAAAGGCTTGCAGCAGTACGGCTGGCGTCTGGTCAAGGGCCTGTTGCAGCTCAAAGTGGCATTAACCAAATTTTTTAAGTCGAAAAATCAGGACATCAGCCTGGCAGAATTTATCAATCGCAACGAGATTGAAGAAGTGTTCTGGCATGGCGCCGTAATGCCGGTACTGTATACCATTTGTACCTGCAATCCGAAAACCATTGGTGAATGGCCGGCGAAACCTTTATTGATTTTCCTGCGTCAATTGACTGATGGCGATGCCTTACTACGCTTGCAAGGCGGAACACCGGCGCTGGTCGACAAACTGGTGGAAGGTATTCATATTGAAGATGGTTCAGCGATTACACTGGTTCAAGAGCAGGGCGATCAGGTCAAAGTTGAAAATGCGGCCGGTTATTCAAAACTGTTTGACCGGGTCATTGTCGCGACGCCAACCACTAAAATTGAGCAATTCCTGGATCCAACCCAGTTTGCCAGCGAAATTGAATTATTGAAGAAATTCAAATTCGAACAGGGCGAACTGGTGATTCATACCGACTCCAGCGTGATGCCGCCAAAACGTAAAGACTGGGCCGTGCTTAGCTATATGATGGATCGTAAGTTTACCCGTCAGCAATTTACAGTGTGGCTCAACTCGATTGAACCTTCTCTGGTCGGCAAGTCGGCAGTGTTCCAGACCTGGCGTCCGGTGACCGAGATTGACCCGAAAAAGGTGATTACCTCGGTCATGCTGACGCGTGCGGTGGTCGATGCCAATACCGTGGCGCTGAACAAGGAATTACAGCAGCGTCATCTGGAAGCCAATCGCAAAGTCTTTTTCTGCGGTTCATGGTCATGTGACGGTTTGCCCATTCTGGAATCGGCTGTGACCTCAGCGATGAAGATTGCGGAAATTTTCGGTGCGCCTTTACCGTTTCAGGGTTTAAAACCTGTGGTCGAGGTTGCTCCGCAACTGGGTTATTAATTGATGCAATGGCTTCAGGCACTGCGTCAGCGCTTTCCTCAGCATAAATATGCAATTCATGCAGCGGCGCTGGGGGATCAGGCGCAATTGCCCTGGAGTAATTTGGGCTATTGGCAGGCAGGACAGCAGGATTATGTTGCTGCCTGTCGCACGCTGGCCGATCAGCTCGCGCAGAGTGTCAATTTGAATTCAAAAGATAAATTGCTGGATCTGGGCTGTGGTCAGGGTGCAAGTTTATTGCACTGGCAACAGCACTACCGAGTGCAATATCTGGCCGGTGTCGAAGTACAAGCGGCTTGCGTGGCCACTATTCAGCAACATCTGCCAGAACTGAATGCCATCTATCAGGCCTCGTTTCTGCGTTTAAACGAATTACAATTTTCCCAGCGTTTTGATGTGGTGCTGTGTCTGGATGCAGCTTATCACAGTCCGGTTCCGTTACTTTTGCAACAAATCAGCAGTGTTTTAAAGCCAAATGCACGAATTGGTTTTCATCATCTGGTGTTATCGGAACGTTGGCAAAATTTGAATTCATTTCAAAAGCGTAAATATCAGCTGTTACTGAAATCTGCCGATATAAATTTAAAAGAATTAATGTCTGTTGGTGCACTGTATGCGTGTCTGGATCGTTTTGAATTTAAAAATATTCAGATTCAGGATCTATCCGAGCCGGTATTTTCTGGCTTTGCGGATTATGTACAAAAAACTTTGAATTCAAAACAAGCCGGTCATCATATTCAAGGCTCAGGCTTGGATCATTTTAAAATTCAAATGACAGCAAAGCTATGCCAAAAATTATATCAGGAAGGGATCGTGAGATATGTGCAGGTAACGGCACAATCGAAGGACTAAAACAGCGTAAGAAAACGTCGAAAAATTCAAGTTTGAAAAATACCAAGCCCAGAAACATCAAAGCCTCACTAAAAAGCGAGGCTAAGATATGGTGCCGGCACACGGATTCGAACTGTGGACCTACTGATTACAAGTCAGTTGCTCTACCAACTGAGCTATGCCGGCATGGTGGAGTGCATTTTACAGAAATTCATTCGCTACGCAAGCCAAAAAATAACCGTTCAAGCTATTTTGGTACGATTTACCGTTTTTCCGGTTCATTCTATCTAAACTGTCTTTTATCGAAAGATCAAGAAAACGCCCATATAGGCAGATATGGGCGAGGGTGAATGTACAGGGTTTAGTATGGGTCAATCGCTTAAAAGGGATTATCGCTTTTTTAGGATCTGGTCTAATTCTTGTGCACATTCCTCTAAAGTAAAGGCCATATCAAACTGCATTTGAGGTTTGAGTTCTTGAGCGAGGCTTCTCCACTGTTCGATGAGTCTCAGAGCTTTTTGAATTTTATGTTTATTGATGTCTTTGGCAATGGTTGGGGTATAACCGCCACGTTTTGCATTTTTGATCTGTTTTGCATAGTTTGCGCTGTTATTCATGTTCGCTCTCCGAATAGCAGTGTATCTATTTAGCTTTAAGTTTAAATGGCTCGATCAATCCTGTATTTCTTTCTATTTTATGGTTTTTATTCTCCTCTCAGCACCTCTGTAGGCACCATAACATAGCTTTGATGACAATAGAATTAAGCTATTTTTATGCCAGTTTTTAAATTGAACCTAGAAAAGCACGGAAGCTTAAGAAAAATTTAAATATGGTGGAATAATCGTCTTAGAACAGCCATATTCCTTAGGTCATAGTAACTTTAATCATGGTGGTGATGGATTGTTTAATGATTCTAAGCAGATGCGAATTTGAATTTCAGGCAATAAAAAAACCCGAATCATGTGATTCGGGTTTTTAAATTCTGGCGGTGAGAGAGGGATTCGAACCCTCGAAACGCTATAAACGTTTACACACTTTCCAGGCGTGCTCCTTCAGCCACTCGGACACCTCACCATAGGCCGAGGATAATAGCGAAAAAAACCAGCTGTGCCAAGCTGAAACAATTGATTTGCAGAAAAACTTTTAATGTGGTGCTATGATTCGCAAAAATGCTTGTTAAAAACGAAGACAATATATGCAAAGCACTGCACAAAAAGCAGCTCTCCCGGTGATTACACTGGCTGCGCTTGGGGTCGTTTTCGGAGATATTGGCACCAGTCCACTCTATGCACTGCGCCAATGCTTCCTCACCGCACATCTCGCCATTAGCGAGGCCTCTGTACTCGGTATCCTGTCGCTGATTTTCTGGTGCATGATGCTCACCATCAGCTTTAAATATGTCACGGTCATCATGCGTGCCGATAACAACGGCGAAGGCGGGATCATGTCATTATTGGCATTAAATCTGCGTACCACACGAATTGCCGATCAAAAGAAAATTTTCCTGATTGCCTTGGGTTTTATTGGTGCATCGCTATTCTTTGGTGACGGTATTATTACTCCGGCAATTTCTGTGCTGTCTGCCATTGAAGGCTTGAGTATTGCGACACCTATTTTCAATCAATGGCTGGTACCGCTATCGATTGGAATTCTGGCGGGGCTGTTTATGGTGCAGCGTCACGGTACAGCCACCATGGGGAAATTTTTCGGGCCTTTAACCATGCTCTGGTTCCTGTCCATTGGCGGTTTTGGTTTGTGGAGCATTATCCAGACCCCGTCTGTCCTCTGGATGGTGAATCCGTACTGGGCATATCACTTTGTGGTTGATCAGCCCTACGTGGCTTTCCTGACCATGGGCGCGGTGATTCTGACCATGACCGGGGGGGAAGCAATTTATGCCGATATGGGGCATTTCGGTCGTCTGCCAATTCGTCTGGCCTGGTTTATTATTGTCTTGCCCTGTTTATTGCTGAATTATGCCGGACAGGGCGCATTGTTGTTGCGCAGTCCAGAAGCGCTGGCCAATCCTTTCTATATGCTGCTGCCAGAATGGGCTTTATTCCCGATGATTGGACTGGCCACGGCTGCAGCGGTCATTGCCTCGCAGGCGGTGATTACCGGGGTATTTTCGATGGTCAATCAGGCCATTCAACTGCGTTATTTGCCGCGTCTATCGGTCAAGCATACCTCGGCAGTCGAACGTGGCCAGATTTATCTGCCCTTTATTAACTGGCTGCTGTTTATTTCGGTCTTGATCCTGATTTTACTGTTTGAAAATAGTGCCAATCTGGCCAGTGCTTATGGTGTTGCAGTGACCATGACCATGCTCTGCGGTACTATTCTGATCTCGATTCTGGCTTATGGTTTATGGCGTTGGCCGGTCTGGAAAGTGGCATTGTTTGCTGTGCCATTTTTGGCTCTGGATTTGGTCTTTGTAGCCTCAACTTCTTTAAAAATCACCTCGGGTGGCTGGGTGCCGATTCTGATTGGTGCCGTGCTGTTTACCATTTTGATGACCTGGAAAGATGGACGCGCTTTGGTTTTGAAGCGTCTGGAACAGGATGCCTTGCCGATTGATCTGTTTATTAAAAGTATCTCAATGGGGGAAGATACCAAATATGTGCCAGGTGAGGCCATTTTCCTGACGGGTACACCGAATATTGTCCCGCATGCCATGCTGCATAATATCAAGCACAACAAAGTCTTGCATGAACGTAATATTATGCTCACGGTCATTACCCGTGATGTTCCCTTTGTAGCTAAGCAAGATCGGGTTGAACTGGAACAATTGAGTGAGCATTTTTATCGGGTATTTATCTATTATGGTTTTAAGGATCAGCCCAATATTCCAGTAGCTTTACAACAGGCTTATCGAAAATGGGGTTTTGAATATGATCTGATGCAGATCAGTTTCTTTATTTCACGTGAACGGATTATGCATACTGTGGGTGAGGGTATGGCACCGTGGCGGGAAAAACTGTTTATTTCCATGCAGCGCAATACCAGTCCGGTCAGTGATTTCTATCAGATTCCACCCAACCGTGTGGTCGAGCTGGGCACCCAGATTCAGATGTAAATAAAATTAAAAAGCATAAAAAACCAGAGACACACTCTGGTTTTTTATGGGAGAAACAGTAAATAACTGAGCTTCGGATTATTGCTCAAGTTCTACGGCAGCTGGCACTTCAGGTGCAGCATTCAAAGGCTGCTCCATCAGCACTGGTTCTGCATCGGCTTGAGCTGCAATTTCAGTTTGTGCATTCATTGCATTGGCTTCAACTACAGCAGCTTGCTGTTGCTCTTCAAGCACAGGCTGTTGTTCTGGCGCAGCCATAGATGTGGTTGCTTCGACTTCAGTACTGTTGGCCGGTTCAGCCAGATTGGCCGGCATGTCTGATTGATTCATACCCGGTTCTGCCACAGGAGGTTGTGGCGAAACCATGTCTGAATTACCTGGTGCCTGCATCATAGCTGGATCATTTGGCATCGCTGGCTGCGTATTTGGCATTGGTTGCTGTGGCGCAGCTGTACGCGGATCGACAAGGCGGATTTGACCAGAGTTGACTAGAGTTTCTAGAGAGCCTTCCTGACCATTTACCGTGGTACTAATTTTAGCTTTAGACAAGCTTTCAAGTGTTTCACCCGGTTGAACCGGTGGCTCGGCAAATGCGCCTGCGCTGATTACACTTGTGAATAATCCTAAACCTAATATTTTAGAGAGTTTGGAATTCATGATTGACACCACTGCTAATAATTGTACGAATTGGGATAGGCGCTTAGCTTTACATACTCATCCGGCAGCTCCAATCAAAGCTACTCAAAGACTGCGAAACCTCATTTAAAATGAAATAAAAAATAGACAGTTTGTTACAGCTTTCGTGGCTTTTAAGCCATTATTGTTTATTTGTTAAGCGAATGGCGGGGTCAAGATATACTTCATATACACAGCTTGTTAAGCTCGGGAAAAATCGGTATTGATCTAAAAAGTACGTGTAATAATGGCCAAGAAGCAGCGTAAATCCAAGAACTCTCTTTTTCAGTTTTTAAGTAAAAATAGTACTAAAGTCATTCTGGGTGTGGTGGCTTCGAGTAGTTTTGCCATCGCCTTTGGTCAGGAAAAAATCAGTCAATGGGTGTCTCTGCCATCTTCATCCGATTCCGCCTGTCTGACACAGTTTTATCGTGATGTTCCGCCGTATCTGATGAAAGACAGCCTGAAAAAAGACAGTTATTCACTGTGCTTTAATGGCTTTAACGTCGGTTATTCCGGTGTTTCGAAAACCCCACTTTGGGTGGCTGAAGCACTCACACCGGCACGCTTAAGCCAGAAAATTCCGCGTCAAGATAATTTTCATGAAGAGACCCAGGTTAAACCTGCGCATCGGGCGACGTTGGCGGATTATCGTGGTTCCGGTTATGATCGCGGGCATATGGCGCCAAATGCGGATATGCCCAATAAGGCTGCACAGTCAGACAGTTTCTCACTGGCCAATATGGTGCCGCAAGCACCGAAAAACAATCAGCAGGTCTGGCGTGAACTGGAAGAAGCGACCCGTGCCATTGTAACCAAACAGAAGCAGGATGTTTATGTAGTTACCGGGCCGGTATTTGCGGCGAAAAAACTAAAAACCATTGGTAATGGCGTGATTGTACCGACGGCGGTGTATAAGGCAGTTTACCTGCCGAAAACCGGTGCGATTGGTGCTTATTATGCGCCGAATGATAATTCGCTCAAAGTGCGTATTGTTAGTGTCTGTTATCTGGAAGAACAGCTCGGAATTAACCTGTTTCCACAATTGACCGAAGAGCAGAAGCGCAATACCTATCGTTTGCCATTGACGGCCAGGGCGGTCAAAGCCAATCAGAAAATCGAATATTCTAACTGGGATGCAGAAAGCCAGTGTGCGGAAGATGTCTCTAAAGAAAACTTGCAGGCACTGCAACGTGAGTTTAAATCTTCAGGTTCAAATACCTCGACGTCCTCAGCGACTGGTGGTGCAATCGATAACGACACCCAAAATACGATTGTAAAACAGCTGATAGATGCGCTATTGCAATATATTTTGCAGTTATTGAAATAAACTTGCTGAAAAAAGTGGGATTCGAGTAGCATCGATCTCACCCATTATTGAAAATAACAAAGACAGGTGGAGAGGATATGTTTAAAGCATTTGAAAATGGCAGTGAATCCCATGCCATTCATGATCTGACCTTGGAAAATGATCTGGATTGTGTCAGCCTGTATGGAAACTTGCAGATCACCAAGGATCAGGAAGGTCTTAAGGCTGCCAAGGTTTTGCAGGCTTTTGTAAATGATGTGGTGCAGCAACTGGAAAATACTGTAGATCTGCCAGAAAAGCTGCAGCGGGATGATCTGGACGAAATTGAAAATCCATTTTTATAAGATTTTTTCATTTGTTGGAGAATGTTCCATCTGGAACCAGACACAAAGCCCAATATTCCTATTGGGCTTTTTACTGTTTTTAGTCTCAGCATTGCAGCGTCTCAAGCTGTCTGAGCCAAAGATTCTAAGCGCCATTGTTGTGGCGTCAGCTGGGTCCATTGCTTAAATGCCCGCTGAAATGCACTCTGCTCGGAGTAACCAAGCAGCATGGAAATTTCCTGTAAGCTTAAATGCGGATCTTTCAGATATTGCATTGCCATCATAGAGCGGATTTCCTGCATGCATTGCTGATAGGTTTTACCCTGCTTTTGCAAATGTCGTTGTAACTGACGGACAGAGAATTTTATTTGCTGGGCAATATGTTCAATCTGGAACTGGTTTTTTTGCAGGCCCACCAGAATCGCCTGCTGTAACTGCTGGTCAACTTGGGTGGAATTGGGGAATTTTTCCAGTAAAGCTTCAGCTTGTTGTTTCAGAAGCTTTTGTAGGGTCTGATCACCCTGTTTTAAAGGCGTAGACAGCTCGCTGACCGGCATCAGGACTTGAGTCTTGGCTTGACCGAAACGAACCTTGCAGCGGAAATACTGTTCATACAATGCTATATTTTTGGGTGTTGGATGCTGAAAATGCACTTCATGCAGATGCAGATGATTATTATCCAGAATATTCGATTTAATAAATTCGATCATGAGTGCAATCGCAATTTCATCGGTCAGTTGCGTACTCATCTTAAAAGGAACCTCACCCCAGGCAATCGAAAGATGATCTCCTTGCCCCTGGATTTGTAGCGGGCTACCATCATAGATCAGGCGATGGTAGTCATGATAGCGCATGAAGGCTTCACCCAGCGTGTCACTGGAAAGTGCCAGATAACCGATAATCCCGAGATGTTTAGTCTCGACCAGTTGCGCAATTTCCAGGCCCAAAGCCGGGCGCTGCAGCTGTTGATCAAGTGTCGTCAGCAGATCACGCCACAGAGTAAAATCAAAGCGTTCCAGATTTTGAATGGCCAATAATTTCTCAGGGACTTCGAGCTGTTTCAGCTGATAATAGTCCAAAAGTAAATGTCCTAAACCACCGTATATCGAGCCTACGTAGTTTTTTAGAACCAGCATTTTTTAATTCTTTTATTTTGTCGTATTTTGTCAATCATATTGAATATTTTGGTCAATATCTAGTCTTTTACTTAGCCTATATTGAAAAATAGACCAAGAGGTAAAAGATCATGTGGAAAGGTTTTCTGGCAGGACTCGTCGTTGCCAATGGATTTGAATGGTTTGCGCATAAATATGTGTTACATGGAATTCACCGCCAAGGACAGAGCCGCTATAGTCCGGTTCCAGAAAGCATGTGTTCGCATTGGGAACATCACCGCATTGTGCGTAAAACGGAATTTTCCGATTTCGGTTATGTAGAAGGACTGAACAACTGGCGTACCCGCAATGAAATTGCTTCTCTTGCCGTGGTTGCTACAGTCTTTGGATTGACGTTTTATCCTTTTTCCAAAGGGATGACGCTGGCCGTATTATATAGTGCAGGCAATTATTATTATCGGCATCGTCGTGCCCATCTGGAGCCAGAATGGGCCAAAAAAAAGCTGCCTTGGCATTATGATCATCACATGAATAGTAATCAGGATGCCAACTGGTGTGTGACCAAACCCTGGTTCGACTATCTGCTGGGTACCCGGGTGATTTCCTCCGCAGATTTACAGGAGCAGAACCCTTTAAGTATGGTATTGCCTGCACCGATCTCGAAAAAACTGAACTATTGGGCAGACCGTTATTTTCCAGCCAAGTGGGCAGAAACTCCGGCTAAAATTGCTAAAAATCCTGCGACCAATCACTTAAATAGGCCATTAAATCGCTAAAACCCGGTTCTTGTCGTGATTTGTCAATAAAATGCAGATGTATTGTCAATATTGTCCTTTTTATTTGGCCTATATTCACGGTTGTTGGTGAGTGAAGCCACATACTGATATGTTTTAGGTGTAATGAGTTATTTTGAATACCAAGCGCTGTGGTCTAATCTTGGTTTTTACAGGGAGTCGCGAGACTCCTTTTTTTTATTTAATTTTTACTTTTGAATATCGGTCAAGATAGAGCGATCTTGTTCATCCTCATACTGGGATGAATATTGAAAGAAAATAACATCCTTTACATTTAAGCTGCTCAGCACTGGAAAGCTTGGTCCTGTCCGGCGGCTATTGATCAATAACAATCCCTAAACATCATTTTGAACATACCAGCCCTTTTCTATTAACTCTTTCTTGTCGTGTTTGCTGTTCTACTTTAATCCACAGAACGATGGATATACTTTTTCAAAGCAGTCATCATTAGAGCAAACCCGGATGTGCCACAGATGATGAGAGTATTTTCCAAATGATTTATTGCCTAGGCTTATCCTGTAGAAATAAAAAAGAGCATCGTTGTGATGCTCTTTTTTAAATACCAATTCGTTTTTGAATTAAAGGCGCATTTCAATGCCTTGCGCTGCCATATAGGCTTTGGCTTCAGGAATGGTATGTTGACCAAAGTGGAAAATTGACGCTGCCAATACTGCATCAGCACCGCCATGAATAATCCCGTCCGCCAGATGTTGTAAATTTCCTACACCGCCAGAGGCAATAGTCGGTACAGTGACGCGGTCATTGATAGCACGCATCAGGGCGATGTCATAACCGGCTTTGGTGCCGTCGGCATCCATTGAGGTAATCAGGAGTTCACCTGCGCCGTAATTGGCCATTTGTTCTGCCCATTCCAAGGCATCAATGCCGGTCGGTTTGCGGCCGCCGTGGGTGAAAATTTCCCATTTATCTTCGCCGGTTTTTTTGGCATCAATGGCGACCACGATACATTGTGCGCCAAAACGTTGTGATGCTTCCTGGACAAATTCCGGATTAAATACTGCTGCCGAGTTGATGCTGACTTTATCTGCACCAGCATTGAGTAGCAAACGGATATCTTCGACTTTACGCACACCGCCACCGACCGTCAGGGGGACGAAAACCGATTCAGCCATACGTTCTACAGTACGGTAAGTGGTGTCGCGTCCATGATGTGTAGCGGTAATATCAAGGAAAGTAATTTCATCGGCACCTTGTTCGTTATAACGACGTGCGACCTCAACTGGGTCACCTGCATCACGAATATCAAGGAATTGAACACCCTTGACCACACGACCATTATCAACGTCGAGGCAAGGAATAATACGTTTAGCTAGCATAAATTTTTCCAATTATTACAGCCGATTATGAAACTCACCCACGCAAGCGCTACACCTTGGCAGATGGAAACGGTATTCTAGCAAAATTATGTAAGTTTTTTCGCAGGTTTTCTATGTCGGTTTATACCACTTTGACTTTAAAGGAAGTTCAGGATTTTGCAGCGCCCTACGGTTTAAAGGCGGTTGATCTGATTCCGATTCAAGGCGGTATTCAAAATACCAACTATTTTTTGGTCTGCGAAGACGCACACTATGTGCTAACGGTGTTTGAGGATATGGATGAACAGGCGGCAGGGGAACTTGTGCCTGTATTACAACATTTGGGCAAAGCAGGCTTGGCCGTTCCGGTGCCTTTATCGCATTCAGGCAAGGCTATTCATAGTATTAAAGATAAACCGGCACAGATTGCACCGCGCCTATTGGGTGAGCATCCCATGCCATCGACCGTGGCACAAGTTGAAGCAATTGCAGTGGCGCAGGCAAAAATGCATGTGGCATTGCAGGACTTCAAATTAGAACGTAATTTCGTGCGTGATCATGCGTATTGGCTGGCCGTGTCCCAAGAAATCAAACCAAGTTTAAGTCCGGCCGATAAAGTGTTGCTCGGCAAGCTTTTAGGCCTGTATGACGCTTTAACAGCAGTCTATCCAGATCGTCCACGTGGCTTTATTCATTCCGATCTGTTCCGGGACAATACCTTATTTGAGGGTGATCAACTCAACGGTATTCTGGATTTTTATGAACTAAACAAAGATGAATTTTTATTTGATATCGCGATTACTTTAAATGACTTTTGCACCAACTATCCGGATGTCACTTTAAACGAAGAAAAAGCCATTGCCTTTTTAAATGCCTATGAAAGCGTCCGCCCCTTAACAGCAGATGAAAAATCATGTTTAGAGTTGTACTTGGCCATGGCCGCAGGACGTTTCTGGATGATGCGTTTACAGGTGGCACAGCGTAACGCGGCACTGGGTCGTACTGGCGAAGATATTTTGCAAAAAAATCCAGTCGAGATGCGTAATATGTTGATTGAGCGATTAAAATTCGTTACAGCTTAAATATTTAAAATTTATAAAGACAAAAGGACAGGGGATATGCGCGATCAGGGACGTTTAGTAGAGTGGTTTGATGACAAGGGTTATGGCTTTATTCAGCCCAATGATTCGGCCAAAGATCGCGTATTTCTGCATATCAAGGACTTTGCCAAGCAAGGTCCGCGTCCGATCGTCGGCTGTGCCTTAGATTACACGGTCATTTTAGATGAGCGCGGACGATACAAAGCACAGCAGGTCATGTATCTGAAAGCATCGCAAACCAAAATGTCTCAGGTTAAATTCAAACCCAAGCAACAGCAGTCACAGAAATTACAACCGATGCAGATTGCCTGTGTGGTTTATATTCTGTTGCTGACCGCATTGACTTTGGGCGGTCTGCTCAGCGGACTGGTCTTGTTGCTGATCAGTTTGATGAATGCATTGAGTTACTGGTTGTATGCGCAGGACAAGGAAGCGGCGCAATCGGGTAAGCAACGTATTCCGGAAAATACCCTGCATCTGGTGGCTTTTTTAGGTGGTTGGCCAGCAGCCTGGTTAGCCCAGCAAAAACTGCGACATAAAACACAAAAACAACCGTTCCGGCAGATATATTTTTGTACTATAGCCTTTAACATCATTTTGATTATATGGCTAATTTCCCCATTTAACAGTTTAAATATTTAGGGGAAAGATCAGGAGGGGACGTGAACTATTCCATTGATAAAGACCCAAATCGCACACTGACTTTTGCACTGTACATTTTATATATTGTGGCCATTTTTAGTGCTGGCCTCTTGGCTGTCGTGGCGTTGATCATTAACTATGTCAAACGTCGCGATGTACGTGGTTCAATTTTTGAAAGCCACTTCACCTGGCAGATCCGCAGTTTCTGGTGGTATCTGGTCTGGAATATCATTGCCTTTATTCCATTTTTGTTTCTGTTCTTTACTGGCGAAGATCCGAACCTGTTTGCAGGCGTGGCATTTGGTGCATCCGCTTTCTGTTTGTTGGTGGTCTTTCTGGCCTGGATCTGGATTGTGTATCGGGCGATTCGTGGCATCATGCGCTTGAATGACAATCGACCGATGTATAAATCCTAAATTTTATTGTAGAAAAAGCAGCCAAAGTGCTGCTTTTTTTATGCCTCATGTAATAGAACGGATTCCGGCTGTCCGCATAGGCTGAAAAAAATTACCAACTCGCACCACTTTTATTCAAGCTTGCTCTATTTTAGTGAGCAATTCTTATCATCATTGAACATAATGACGAACATTGCTAAATATTTTTAATTTTATAAATTTACATTTTTAATATTTAGACTTTACTTTTTTGTTTCATAAATTTACTTTTTTAATAAATATAGTTTACGTTTTTAATAAAGAAAACTTACATTAATGTACATTTATTTTTTTAAATTTAACAGGTCGAATTATTTTATTGTCGGGCTCATTTTTAATTTAAGAATAAAAGCGACCACGACGGCGACGCATGCCTAAAACATGAATAGCACGCACCAGAACCGCATAAGAAACTGCATAACCAAAGCGCTGTTCAAATATTGGAACCAAATCACTAATATTTTGAAATTTTAAAGATCTTACAAACACTTGAAATTCATTCCAATCTTTAATATGGCCCGGTGCGCCGCGATTTTTTACAGGTTTCTGGACCAAGTCGCCAGTTTCTTCTTCAAGGCGGATCCATGCATCCAGAGTCACCCGAGAGATGCCAAATTCTTTACAGACAGCCACCTTGTAATCGGTCTTTTTATACATCTGAATGGCTGCAATTCGAGTTTCTAAATTGTACTTTGGCATTTTCTATCCTCACTCAATTTATTTATATTTTTATTATATGGCATAGTCATTGCAATTGAACAAATAACGAAAATAAATAATGTTCAGGTGACATCAATGGAAAAAGCACAAGTTGCTTTCAAAAAAATGTCTTTGTGGCAGGTCGTGATCATTGGTGTGGCATATATGACCCCGATGGTTGTTTTTGATACCTTTGGGATTGTTTCCGGCATCACTGAGGGACGTGTTCCACTCGCGTATATCCTTGCCTTAGGTGCCATGCTGTTAACGGCATTCAGCTATGCGCGATTTAGTCGCCAGACAGAAAAACCGGGCTCGGCTTATACTTATACGGCGGAATCTTGCGGGCCGAAAGCCGGTTTCTTTGTTGGCTGGTGTGCCTTAATGGATTATATATTGCTGCCGCTCGTGAATGCTTTACTGGCCGGGATCTATTTGGAAGCTCTGATTCCAGGCGTGCCATATTGGGTGTGGGTCTGTATCTTTACCGGTTTGGTGACCCTGATTAACTGTTTCCGCATTAATATCTTGGCGAACTTAAGCCTGGTTTTTGTGGTGGCTCCCTTGATTTTAATGCTGCTGTTTATCTATCTGGTGATCAAGGGTATTGGTACGGAGCAAGGTTATCATCACGTCCTGACCATGACGCCATTATTGAACGGCGATAGCAGTATATTGCCGTTAATTACCGAGGCATCAATTTTATGTTTCTCGTTTCTGGGCTTTGATGCCGTGACGACGATGTCACACGAAACTAGAGACCCGAAAAAAAATATTCCACGTGCTGTAATGCTGACCACGTTGACAGGCGGGGTGATTTTCTTCTCGGCATCGTGGTTTATCCAGTTGTATTTCCCCAGCAATGTCCGCTTTAACAACCCCGATGAAGCATTGCCTGAAATTGTGATGTATGTCGGTGGGGCACTGTTTCAGGCGGTGTTCCTCTGCGCGCAAATCATGAATACCTTTGCTTCAGGTTTGGCGACTCATGCCAGTGCCTCGCGTTTAATCCATATCATGGGACGTGACGGAATTTTCCATAAAGGCACATTCGGTCAAGTGCATAACAAGTTGGGTACACCACTTTATGCCGTGCTGTTCATTGGCTTAACTTCACTCCTCGCCATCAGCCTTGATCTTGCGACAGTGGTGAGTATGGTGAGTTTTGGTGCCCTGATTGCCTTTACTGCAGTGAATTTCTCGGTATTTGTAAAATTCTTTGTTCAGGACAAACAGCGTCAAGGCTTAAAAAATATCTTCCTTAACTTGGTTTTGCCCCTGTTTTCGGTGGGCGTGATGTTGGGTTTATGGATCAACCTGGAAATGTCAGCCTTGATCTGTGGCTGTATTTGGCTCGCAGTAGGTGTGCTGCTCTATATGTATAAGCGTTTGCGTAAACAGAATATTGTGATTAGTAGTGCTTACTAAGATCGAATCAATTGTATTGAAGTAATAGTGAGAAGATGAAATGAATAAGCCAAAATTTATTGAAGATGTCGAGTTTAAAGCCAGTATTAATACACAGAGTGGCAAAGAGTGGAACTGGATTAATCCCAAACATGGCAATTTTGAACATCCTGCCAATTACTATGAAAGCTCACTCGAAACTGGGCATGCGTTTCCAGGTTTAAATGCCGATCTTGAATGTGATGTGGTGGTGATTGGTGGTGGGCTACTTGGAGCATCGACAGCACTCCATCTGTCTGAACATGGCATAGATACCATTTTGGTAGAAAAAAATCGCATTGGTGGCGCTGCTTCAGGACGTAATGGTGGACAGCTCACACCAGGGCTAGCGCGTTGGGAAGCGTCAGAAATGATTGAGCATTTCAGCTATGCAGATGCGAAAAAACTCTGGCACTTTAGCTCTACTGAAGCGATGTCTTTAATCGATGACATTGCAGCAAAATACCAACTTGAGCTACAGCGTAAACGTGGACATATTACCGCAGCAGTGCATGAAGGGCACTTGGTTGGTTTAACTCAAGGGGCAGATGCACGTAAATTTTTAGGTGAAGACCACACCAAAATTGTCGGTGAGCATGAGCTGAAACAGCATATTGCTTCAGAGAATTATTGTGGTGGTCTAATTGACTCGCTGGGGGGACATATCCATCCACTCGCACTGAACCGTGGACTGGTTTATGGCTTCTGCCAAAACGGTGGAGAGGTGTTTGAACAAACTGAAGTGGTGTCAGTAGAAGAGCGTGAAGATGGGATTTATGTCACGACCATAAGTGGCGTAATAAAAGCGCGTAAGAGTGTGGTCATGGGCGTACATCATGCTTCGTTTAAACTGCTGCAAAAGAACAATCGAACCACAATTCCATTTTATACTTATGTATGTACCACCGCGCCTTTAGAAGTAAATTTAAAAGAGCTATTGCCAACCGATGCGCCTGTCTACGACACCCAGTTCCAGATTGATTATTACCGGGGTGTGTCTCAAAACCGAATTTTATTTGGTGGGGAAGGGACAGGTTCGTGTTGGAGTTCTGAAAAAACCCATCAGTATTTGTTAGGTCGAATTCAGCATGTATTCCCACAATTAAAACAGGTTGAGCTGGATTTTGTCTGGAGTGGAACCACGGATCTGACCATGAATGGTGCAGCCGACAGCCGTAAATTTGGCCATAAATTCCCGATTTATGCCGTGCAAGGCTGGAGTGGGCATGGTGTGGCGCAAACGGTGCGTATCGGTAAAGCGATTGCAGATGATTTCTGTGGCAAGGCAGATGATTTCAATATGCTGACCACTATTCAGCATCAGGATATGTTGTTTGGTCGCACACTTGCCCCTGTGGTGATTCCAATTGCCAAAACTGCCTATGGACTGGGAGCACTGGTAAATCCGGGCAAGATGGTGTCTTTCTAAAATTAAATACAAATATAAAAAAGTCCCCTTTCTTAAAAGGGGACTTTAGGGGAATTAAAAATAGGAAATTAAGTGATTTGTTCTTTTACTTTCCGCTTTAAAAACTTCGGTTTCCATTCACTGGCAATTACGCCCAGTACCACCATCAATCCGCCCAACAGTGCCAGTGCAGGTAGGCGTTCTCCTGCAAGTCGGCCAAAAAGTGCTGCCCATACCGGTTCACCGGCATAGATAATCGCTGCCTGTGATGCATCTACCCTACGTTGTGCCCAGTTCATGACCAGTTGAATCATCGCACTGGCAATGCCTAAACCGACTAAAATGCCTGCCAGATGCCAGTGAAATTCAGGTAGCTGAGATTCACCTAAAACAGGTGCAATCATAAAGCAGAACAAGGACGCAAAAATCAGTTGTAGCACTGTGACCCGGCGTACATTCACCTGCTCAGCAAAATAACTGATCAAAATAATCTCCAGGGCAATGGCAATGGAGCCAAGTAAAGTCAAAGTTTGTCCAAAACTGAGCTGAATTGCTGCAAAGCCATTACCAGTCAAAAACAGCAGCCCGATAAAGGCAAACAATGCCCCGATCCAGGTCATCACCTGTGGTTTTTGACCAAACAGCAGCCAGAGCAGGATTGGTACCAGTGGAACATACAAGGCGGTTAAAAAAGCAGACTCGCTGCTGCTAATCGTTTGCAATCCCACGGTTTGGGTGCCGTAACCGATGGCGATCATGAGCCCAATCACCGCGCCGGCAATAATCTCCTTGAGGGTCATACCTTTTAAAGATTTTAATGAGATCAGGGTCACGGCAATGGCGGCTGCAGCAAAACGCAGCCCAACAAACATAATCGGACTGCTAAAATTCAGCCCGTATTGTACAGTAATAAAACTGCCGCCCCAGATCAGGGTAATCAGAATTAAAGCAAGCTGCGGAAGTTTGGCTGCCAGAGCGGGAGAGCGAAAGCTGGAAATGAGGGTCGGCATGTCAGGAGATCGGAAAATAACAAATAAAAAAAGAGGTCCGAAGACCTCTTGTGCAGCAGGCTTAATTATAGCGCTTGTTGTTCATCTAACAATAACTGCGCTTCACGCAGGCTTAATGTACCTTCGTAAATGGCACGACCAGTAATAGCACCTAGAATGCCCGGCTGATCTTTCAGGTTACGGACGTCATCCATATTGGTTACGCCGCCTGAAGCAATCACAGGTAAACCTGAATATTGTGCCAGATTTACGGTTTGCTCAATATTCACACCCTGCATCATGCCATCACGGGCAATATCAGTATAGACAATGCTGGATACGCCCGCATCGGCAAAACGCTTGGCCAGATCTGTCGCTTTGACATCCGTCACATTGGCCCAGCCATCGGTTGCCACCATGCCATTCATGGCATCAATGCCGACAATGATATGACCCGCGAATTTTTTGCATGCTTCTTCCACAAATTCAGGATCCTGAACTGCTTTGGTACCAATAATCACAAAAGATACGCCTGCTTGCAGATAATGCTCGATGGTTTCCATCGAACGGATACCGCCACCAATCTGGATCGGTAAATCTGGCTGCGCTCTGGCAATGGCTTCAACCACTGGCTTATGGATAGGCGTACCTGCGAAAGCACCGTTTAAATCCACTAAATGCAAGCGGCGAGCGCCTTCATTTACCCAATGCTGTGCTGTTGCGACCGGATCGTCAGAAAATACGGTATCGTCTTCCATACGACCTTGTTTTAAACGGACACATTTGCCATCTTTCAGGTCAATTGCAGGGATGATCAGCATGCTTTCGCTCCTTGCTTAATCTTTAGAATGAATTTGAGTGAGTTCATCTTAGCAAATAAAGTCGAAATTTCTAACTCTTAAACAGTATCAATAAAGAAAACCTGTCCGAAGACAGGTCGCAGTCAGGTAATTTATTTTTATCCTTTTAATGATTCAGCGACTGCGCATACGATCTGCTTTATTTTCACTGTCACACTGATTAGACATAGCTATAAGTTTGAGACAGATGGTCTAGTGAATTGACTTGGCCCAGCTGCGCTCCCAACTCATAAAGTCCCTGATTGACTGTACTGACAGTTTCACCCACTAAACCGACCACCGTACCTGCAACTGGCAGGCTGGTCGCGACGTCCGTGACCGGAACCAGGTCATTGAGCAGGGCATCCAGTGTGCCCGATACATCCTGAATTACGCCGCCGACACTGGCGACCGGATTTTCTAGGGTATTGTTAATCAGCTCGAGTGGATTGATTGCTGCCACATATTGTCCGGTTTCATCAACCAGACCACTTAGATTGCTGCCAGTCTGCCCAACCGCGGTCACCACATCACCCAGGATCGGTAAGTTAGCCAATGGAGCAGTCAATGAAGCCGTAGCGGCAAGCACACTGTCCAGAATGTCAGATACACCCCCTAGACCCTGACCCAGCAGATCAGTCGTACCATTCAAGGCAGTATTAACACCGCCTGCTAAGTCTCCTACAATCCACTGGTCCGAGATGGCATGTACACCTGCGCTGACGCCACTGACCAGACCAGTGCTGACATTCAGGATGGTCGATAGCAGATCTCCGGCAACGGGCAGTGCACCGAGCTGAGCGCTAAGAGGCGCAGTCAGATCCGATACGGTTGATACCACTTCATCTACCACGGTGATCACCGTTTTAGTCAGCACACCCAGTGCTGTCGTAATCCCTTGCAGTGCCAGACTCAGCACGCCACTGATTTTTTCACTCAATAAACTGAACATGTGTATTAACCCTCGAGAACATGTACATCCTGATCGGATGATGAATAAGATGGCTCATGTTTTAGCAAATTTTTTAATAAAAAACAGAGCGGAGAAACTGCAAATAGATCATGAAAAATAAAGAAATTATAAAAAGTTGAATATATTCAAATTGCTAAGTTTGAAAATTGTTATTGTTTTAAAATGTAAATAAAATCAGTAAATTAATTTGAATTTTATGGTGCTTTTTGAAGTTTTATGCTTCAAGATTGGGCATGATTCTATCTGAAGTTAAGTTCCAAGTTAAAGAGACGCTGAAAGTTGCTAAATTCACTTGGGATGGGCATTTAAGCAGTCTTAATATTGCCAACTTTTGGGGCAGAATCTTATTTACACAAAGTTACATTGTTGCAGTGTGCTGAAGACATTAAAGCCTTGATGAAGGGCGTAGACGTAATTTCAGTGATGTATTCGGAATCTCTTTGGGGAGTAGATTTCGGCGCAGCAATTCTTCAAATACCAACACTGGCGCATAGGCATCTGCAGCTGCATAGTCAATCTGGGCTGCACTTAAGTTTTTACTGGCCCAATTGGAAGTGCTAATCCGTTTCGATTTAGGGAAATTTAGTCCAAATAACAGGGCGATGGCATTTTTCAGTCCGACCGGATTTTTTAGCCCCAAATAACCGAAGCATTTCGACAGCTCAATCACGCTATTCAGTTCTATGCCTCGTTTACGAAACAAATGCGCATCATTTTTCAGGCCAAAACCAACCTTGATCTGATCACGATTGGCAAAAATTGGTACAAGAAAAGCCCAGATGGCCGGGTTCATTTGAAATAAATAGGCTTTGTTTAGAGTGGCCAGCTGAATCAGATGTGGCCCGGTAGAGATTTCACCGACTTTAAAGGTCGGTTTAGATTCAGAATCAAAGCCAAATAATGCGCAGCTTTTCAGCTCCTGTTCAACAGCCAGACATTGTTCCAGACTATGAATAAGTTGAATCTGCGGCATGGGAAGATTTTGAAATACAGGAAAGGCCTGAATCTGTTCTTTGCTCGGCAGTATTGTCGGCTGGAGCGCTTCCATAATTATCAATAGTTCACTGGGCTTGGGCACTCAGCTTAATTACTTTTCTACGTTTAAGCAAAAATAAAGCCTAGATTGACCAGCGGAATGAGGATCAGGAGCCACAAGGTCATCAGCATGTTCCAGCCAGATAAGACAGGCGGTCAAAACATCCATTTGTGTTTAAGGCTGATTCACGAGTGTGAGAGTATTGATACATTATTTTATTCCCATATGCTTTAATTATTATTTAAATATAAGGGCTTGCCTAAGCAGCATAACAATTCTTTTGACTAAAAAATAGTCATTATTCTGGTGGTGGATTAATCTGAACGAATAAAAAAGCCCGCAATCTGCGAGCTTTTTAAGTGAAAGGAAAGTCAGATTTTCCAGTCCACAAAGTTTTTCAGTAATTGCAAACCTGCGGTATGGCTCTTTTCCGGATGGAACTGGGTCGCGAACAGGTTTTCTTGATGAATCGCGGTACAGAACTCGATGCCATAGGTACAGCTGGCAGCCACCAGATCTGAATCTTGTGGCTCGACATAGTAGCTATGTACAAAGTAGAACCGCGCATCCTGTTCAATATTGTTCCACATCGGATGGTCTGGATTGGCCTGATGTACTTGATTCCAGCCCATATGTGGCACTTTTAGACCGGCCATTTCCGGGAAATGCTTGACCGCACCTTTGAAAATACCCAGCGCATTTGTGCCACCATTCTCTTCAGAATGCTGCATCAAGGCCTGCATCCCGACACAGATTGCCAGTACCGGTTTGTTAAACACTGCATTGCGTACCACTTCATCGATACCTGCTTCATGCATACCTTGCATACAGTCACGCATGGCGCCTACACCCGGAAAGACAATTTTGTCTGCTTGAGCAATCAGTTTAGGATCATTGGTCACATCAACCGTGGCGCCGACATGTTCGAGTGCTTTTGCCGCAGAGTGCAAATTTCCCATGCCATAATCAAGAAGGGCAATACGGGTCATTACAGCGTTCCTTTGGTTGAAGCGACCGTGTTCGCAGCACGCGGATCCACTTCACAGGCCATACGCAGCGCACGCGCAAAAGCTTTAAATACGCTTTCGATCTGGTGATGGCTGTTTTTGCCTTTCAGGTTGTCGATATGCACGGTCATCAATGAATGATTGACAAAGCCCTGGAAGAATTCAGAGAATAAATCCACATCAAAACGGCCGATCATGGCACGGGTAAATGGAATATCCATAAACAGGCCTGGACGACCAGACAGATCCACCACAACACGGCTTAAAGATTCATCGAGTGGTGCATAAAAGTGACCGTAGCGTTTCAGGCCTTTTTTATCGCCCAGCGCTTGTGCAAAAGCCTGACCCAAGGTAATACCACAGTCTTCTACGGTATGATGGTCATCAATTTCCAGATCGCCTTCACAATGAATATCAATATCAAACAAACCATGACGCTTGATTTGATCAATCATATGGTCTAAAAATGGAATACCCGTGTTTAAGGTGCCTTGACCAGTACCGTCGAGATTCAAACGAACTCGAATTTTGGTTTCGTTGGTATTTCTTACCACTTCACTGATACGATCTGTCATAGACACGTTCCTCAAATACGTCAAAATGATTGATGTAGAAAATATTTTCGCCGTGACGACGTCACCGCATATTAGATTGCTCAGGAGGGTTTATCAATGCCTATTACCGTACATGCTTATACTTCTTTAGAAAATGATGAAGTGCGCAGCCAGCTTGAGCGACTGTATGACACTAGCCCTGAATTTAGCGATGGGGCAGATGCCATGGAACAACTAGAGCAAAACCTTACACAGTATACCTCAGTTTATAGTGCAGAATTTAATACCAAGATTATCGGGGCAATCTGGTGCACCGGACAGGGAGAAAGCCGGATTCTGGAAAATATCGTGGTGCATCCGGCCAACCGCGGGCGTGGCGTTGCAGAAAGGCTGGTCAGTGAAGTCTGCCGCATGGAAGAAGAAAAAGGGGTCAAGAATTTTGTGCCGGGGTGTGGTGCCATCCATCGTTGTCTGGCCAATCTGGAAAAAATCTAAAAATAGATCAAGCAGTCGCAGCCTTCGGGCTGCTTTTTTGTAAATAAGACCGCAGATTTGTTTTATTAGTGAAGTCTTTGGTAAAAACTGTTTAATTTATGACTCAAATTGATGCGATTTGATGGAAAAGTAAACATTTGATGAAAATTATTCTCTGCGCTCTTGACGATTTAAAGCTGAAACTGTTTAATACGCGACATCGGCGTGATAGCTCAGTAGGTAGAGCAACGGATTGAAAATCCGTGTGTCCCCAGTTCGATCCTGGGTCTCGCCACCATATTTTAAAACATTTTAAAGTTTTCAATCCCTGATCCCATCAGGGATTTTTTTTAGACCAAAATTCAGTCATTCAATTATTTTTTTTATAATTTTGATTGACTAATGCAGCCAGATACGGCTTAATACACCGCATCGGCGTGATAGCTCAGTAGGTAGAGCAACGGATTGAAAATCCGTGTGTCCCCAGTTCGATCCTGGGTCTCGCCACCATATTCAAAAAATCCTCAAACCATGTTTGGGGATTTTTTTTGTCTGTAATGTTTGCCTAAAACAAAATCAGATCAGAATTAAATCTATATTTTCTTATTGTTCCTGCCGTATTTTTTTCTATTTTTTATCCTGTTTATTCATTATTGACCGTTTATCAAACTTAACAATAGGCGCTTGTATTACTTGTAAGCTTTCAATCTGAAGCTTTCCTATTGTCCAAATGAGGGCTAAATCATGAATCTCCTAAAGCCGAGCATACTGGGCCTGATCACGGCCTGTGCTGCCTTTACACTGCCGATATCCAGCCATGCTGCACCTGCCACTGTGTCTGATCCGGTGGTATTGCCGACACTCACTGTCATGGCCGAACCGGAACTGCGCGCCGTGACTGAAAAAATGATGCCTTATCAGGAACAGAACAGCCAACTTAAGGCCCTACAAATGCGTCTGATGAAAATCGAACGTGATATTCAGGCCTATAGCGTAGATGGCGACATTGCTGCGAATATTGATGTAATGCGGTCGCCGGTCGCCCCTGATCTGGATAGTCTGCCTGTGGTATTTCGTGAATATGTACTGGCAATAGCACAGGGCTTACAGTCTTCAGACCCAAGAAATGGTGTGTATGTCTTGCTGCAACCCTTTGGTATTAACCGGGATGCCACCAACGTGCAAATCGTACGTGAACAATTTGACCCAAATCGACTCAGCCTGAGCTTGCCATTTGATTCCAGATAATCGTTGTTGACAGCCTGAAGGCTTGGGTCTGCAGGATCAGCCAGCAGAAGATTTTGGATTAAATTACTTTCCGGGCACGATGATTCTTGCCTGAGCATGCCATATGAGCGGTCAAACCAAATCTCTTGAATTGGGTCTAAAAAATAAGCATAGTGTGTATTATCAATAAGATCTGACCGACAGAGCTGGAGCGTGTACATGCCGCGTGTTTTTATGATATTAGCCGCTGTTACGCTGGCAATTTTTATTGGACTGTTTTATCAAAATTCTGTCCAGCAAAAACATCAGGCCGAGTTGCTCGAGTATGAAACCGTGCTGGAAGAAAAAACCCAGAGCATTGTAAGGCAAGCACAGGACTGGTCTAAACCGATTCAGCTTGAGCTTGAGGATGATCGTCTGGATGGGGACTATGCCATCATGGCCGAATTTATGCTGGGTCAACTACGGGACAGTGCCGAGGAGCGCAATCAGTATCTACGCGACCTGAAAGCGGCCAACTGGCAGAATTTTCTGGATATTGACCGTCTGGCCAAGGATCAGGCACAAGACTATAAAGAAACCGAAGCCATGCTCAAGCAAGTGCATCAAATTGTGAACAGCTATCAGCAGCAAATTCAGCAGCGTGATGCCGAGCTGATCAATAAGGCACAGCAACTGGATATTAAAAACCGTTATCGCCAGCAGCTGATCGCGAACCTGCAAGCCGATCAACAGCAAAGTAATGCTCATGCGATCTTTGAGATTGAGAAACAAAGTCTGGCCAAGGCAGATGCCTTATTTGCCGTATTGAAAAAGCATAAATGGCAAAAGAAAAATAAAACTTTCATGTTTTATGAAGATAAAGCAGTGAAAGAGTTTAATGCGCTGTATAAAGAAATATTAAATCTGAATAAACAGATGCAACAGATTGCGACAGCAAACCAGAAAGCGGTTGAAAACAAGTTATAACCCTGTAGGCGATTACAGGATTGCCACATGACTGTCATCTGCTGTTCAAACTCAGTGCTTAAATTGAATGTGTCGCACAGATCACGACATAACATTTAAGCAGGTGAGTCATGCAAACAATTCAGGTTTTTGCTGATATTCAGCAGGTGTACGGTGAGTTTGTCGCAAATAAAATATGTCCAAAACTACAAAGTCTGAATAATGAGGGCAGGAGCCGATTTTTCTTGAATCAATATTTCAAGCTGATCGAGGACTGGCACTATACCGAACAGATTGTGATTCAGTTTAATCAGCAGTATTTCAGTCTGGATCTGGAAGGCGCGCCGGATTTTATGGATCAGGAAAATTATATGCGCTGGCTACAATCAGAACTACTGCATTAATCCAGTCACCCTATTCATTCTCTGGCTAAACTCAAGCTGTCGATCGAGGCCGCTTTTTTATTTTTCCAGATTTGGTCTGCATCTTGCTGCTGTATTGGCACAGCGTAAATAAGCGCTGATTCCAATTCCGGCCTGAACCAGCTATGCTGAAATGAATAAAACCGTCGCTATAAGCATGACAGGCGGCGCATGCATGAGATGGAGGGCGATATTGATGCAAGAACTGATTTGTTATAAGCAACTTCCGGTCTGGACAGAAAAGAGTATTCCTCAGGGCTTCAAGAATCAGCACAATACCAAAGCAGGGACTTGGGCCAAACTGACGCTACTTAAAGGCGAGCTGCGTTTTGCCATGCTGGAAGCATCCGGTGTGGTGCAATCTGAACATGTATTTACACCAGAACAGCAACCGCCATTTATTGAACCTGAGGCTTGGCACAAGATTGTTTCTGCCAGCGAGGATGTCGAATGCCAGCTGCGTTTTTATTGCCGGCCTGAAGATTACTTCATCAAAAAATATCAGTTGAATCCTACCCATTCTGAAGTACTGGCTGCCATGCCCTATTTAAAGGGTGGCCGTGCGCTGGATGTCGGTTGCGGTACAGGACGTAATGCGCTGTATTTAAGTCAGAATGGTTTTAATGTCGATGCTTGGGATGTCAATGAAAACAGTTTGCAGACCTTAAGACAGATTGTGCAGACGGAGCACATTGACCACTTGCAGATCCAGCGCCGTGATCTCAACACAGATACCAGTATTACAGGCCAGTATGACTTCATTTGCTGCACCGTGGTGATGATGTTCCTCGAGGCCAAAACCATTGCACCCTTGATTGCGCAGATGCAGCAGGCCACCGTGCCGGGTGGTTATAACCTGATTGTCTGTGCGATGGATACGCCAGAGATTCCGGTACAGCCCGATTTTCCATTTAGCTTTAAGCCGGGCGAGTTACGGGCTTATTATGAGGACTGGAAGATTGTGAAATACAATGAAAATATTGGTGAGCTGCATCGGGTGGATGCACAAGGCCAACGGATTAAACAGCATTTTGCGACCATGTTAGCGCAAAAGGTCGAATAAGTGCTTTAAGCTGCTGTTAAACTCTTGAATTAAAATGAGAGTGTTCAAAACAAAAAAAGATGTCGTAATGACATCTTTTTTATGCTTTTAAAAAGCTTAAGCCGCTTTTTTAAACCAAGAGAACCAGCCTTTTTTCTCAGCTTTTACTTCTGCTTGAGCAGCTTCGGCTTTCTCAGTAGTCGCGTCTTTTACTTCAGCAGCAGTTTCAACAGTTGCGTCTTTTGCTTCTGCTACTTCTGTTTTTGCAGCTTCAACTTGTTGTTCTGCGGTTGCTTGTGCAGTTTCTACTTGAGCAGTTGTTTCAGCTTTTACTGTTTCAACTTTCGCTTCAGTTACTTGTTTTACATCTGTAGCAGTGGCTTGAGCAGCTTCAACTTTTGCTTGCACAGGCGCAACCGCTTCTGTAGCAACAGTTTGAACTGTAGTGGTTGTAGCAGCAGGTGCTACTTGAGCTTCAGTTGCCATTGCAGATGCAGAAGTTGCTACGATTGCAGTCGCAAGCATTGTTTTAAGCATGTTCATATAAACCCCTTAAGGAAGTAGGAAAAAAGAGGCTTGATCATACACAGATAAAATTTAAGCGATTCATAATTAAGATTTTAATGGTGGAAAAATAAACCAATTTTACAAAGGGATAACATTCTAGTTTAAATAAAAAAGCTCCGAAGAGCTTTAACTAATGACATAAAGCTTTGGTCGAGGTTTAGATTCTTCATATTTAATTAAAGAATCAAATGTTAGTTCATTAAAGTCTTTTTCAGATATACGAATTTCATCGAGCATTTTCTGCTTACTAAATTTTGGATCTGAAGCTAATGTTAAAATTAATTTAGGAAGCATTACGCTTTCATCACGGTGAGTTTCGTTAGGCTCATTAATGTGATAACCTAAGGTACTAATTTTCATAGAGTTACTTCGATAAAACCAATCTGTTATACGTTGCAATTTATGCGATTTATAATTTATAGCCTTTAAACATGTTCGCCATACTTTCTTATAGTCGATCATATTTTCAATCGTTAAATAAGAAGGAACTGTACTTAAAAAACCTTCAGTAGGCATTAAAAATTCTGAAGCAAACTTATCTGCTTCAGTTTCTAAAATGCGATTGTCTACTTCATTGCGGACATATTTATTATGTGTGTGCATAACGGTGTGGCCTAATTCATGCGCACAATCGAATCTTACCCGTTCGGCAGATTTTGTATCATTCAAAAAAATAAACGGTGAGCCTGATTCATCATCAAAAAAAGAAAGGGCATCAATTTCTTTTTTTTGTATAAAAAAACCCCGCACTAAGCGGGGTTTATTTTTATCTGAGTATTTAAGAATTAAACACGTTCGATAATTGTCGCAATACCTTGACCCAAACCAATACACATGGTCGCAAGACCAATTTGCGTATCTTGCTGTTCCATCACGTTAAGCAAAGACGTGGTAATACGCGCACCAGAACAACCGAGTGGGTGACCCAACGCAATCGCACCACCGTTATGGTTTACGATGTCCTGTTTGTCATAAATGCCTAAGCCTTTAAGAACAGACAGACCTTGTGCAGCAAAGGCTTCGTTCAATTCAAAAGTCTGAATATCAGAAATGGCAAGGCCAGCACGTTTCAAGGCTTTTTGCGTTGCCGGAACCGGGCCATAACCCATGATCGCAGCATCACAACCTGCAACTGCCATAGAGCGGATCACGGCACGTGGCTTAAGACCTAAGGCTTGTGCACGCTCATAAGACATGAGCAACATTGCAGAAGCACCATCAGACAAGGCTGAAGAGGTTGCCGCAGTCACTGTACCGCCTTTCGGATCGAACACTGGACGTAAAGCACGGAATGATTCGATGTTGGCATCCGGACGGATCACTTCATCGATATCACATAGAACTTTATAACCATCAGCGTTGTGACCTTCAATGCCCACAATCTCGTTCTGGAACAGACCATTTTCAGTCGCAGCCCAGGCACGACGATGTGATTCCACACCAAAGGCATCCTGTTCCTCACGGCTAATGCCATTCATACGACCCAGCATTTCAGCGGTTAAGCCCATCATGTTCGATGCTTTGGCATAATGCTTAGACGCTTCCGGGTTCAGGTCGATACCATGCATCATGCCCACATGGCCCATGTGCTCTACACCACCAATGATGAAGATATCACCCTGATTGGTGGCAATTTGCGCAGCCGCAGTATGAATCGCCTGCATAGACGAACCACACAAACGGTTCACGGTTTGACCTGCCACAGTTTTCGGCAAGTCTGCCAGTAATGCGATATTACGGGCAATGTTCATCCCTTGTTCCAGAGTCTGGTTGACACAGCCCCAGATCACGTCTTCAACTTCATTCGGGTCGAATTCGTTACGTACCATCAGGGCACGGACAAGTTCAGCAGACAGGCTGTCCGCACGTACATTGCGGAACATACCGTTTTTGGTTTTACCCATTGCTGAACGTACGCCATCGACGATGACAACGTCACGTGGATTTAAAGTAGCCATTCACGTTGCTCCTTAACCGTAGAATTTTTTGTTGTTAGCAGCCATTTCACGCAACATTTCTGGCGCTTCATAAGCTTTACCAAGGTGCGCATACTTATTGCAAAGCGCAACATACTCAGCTACACCGGTTTGATCGATGTAACGGCATGGACCACCACGGAATGGAGGGAAACCGACACCCATGATCATTGCCATATCTGCTTCAGAAGCAGTCGCGACAATGTTGTCTTCCAGGCAACGAACCGTTTCGTTACAGAAAGCCAGCATCATACGGTCAATGATTTCCTGAGCGTCAAATTCACGTTTTTCCACAGTTGCAACAGAGGCCACAAGCTCATATGCAGTTGGATCAACCACTTTGGCTTTTTTGCCTTTACGGTCAAGTTCATACTTGTAGAAACCCACGTCGTTCTTTTGACCCAGACGTTTGTTCTCATACATGGTTTGAATCGAACCTTTGAAGTCCGGTTTCATACGATCCGGGAAGCCTTCAGCCATCACTTCTGCACCATGCACGCCAGTATCAATACCGACAACGTCCATCAGGTAAGCAGGGCCCATCGGCCAGCCGAATTTTTCCATCACTTTATCGATTTGCTGGAAATCAGCACCATCTTTAAGCAATAGGTCAAATGCACCGAAGTAAGGGAACAATACGCGGTTGACCAGGAAGCCCGGGCAGTCATTCACCACGATTGGTGTTTTACCCATTTTCTGAGCAAGTACCACAGTCGTTGCAATGGCTTCGTCAGAGGTCTTCGCGCCACGGATCACTTCAACCAAAGGCATCATATGTACCGGGTTAAAGAAGTGCATCCCCACGAAGTTCTCAGGACGTTGCAGGCTTTCAGCCAGACGCGTGATCGAAATCGTAGACGTATTTGAAGCAATGATGGTGTTCTCACGTACTGATTTTTCAGTATCAGCAAGTACAGCAGCTTTGATTTTAGGGTTTTCAGTTACCGCTTCAATCACGATATCCACTTCTTTAAACTCTTCCAGGCTTAAAGTCGGACGGATACGTGCAAGCGTTTCACCCATTTTCGCTGGTGTCATTTTTTTGCGTTCAACCTGTTTGGTCAACAGTTTGTTCGCTTCAGACATACCCAATGCAAGCTGTGGATTACCAATATCTTTCATGATGATTGGTGTGCCTTTGCTCGCCGCCTGATAAGCAATACCACCACCCATGATCCCAGCGCCAAGTACCGCCGCCTGGTTCACCGGATGCGCACCTTTTTCATAGCGCTTCGAGGTTTTTTTCACGATCTGGTCGTTCAGGAACAAACCGATCAATGCACCTGCTTGTGGCGTAACTGCAGCTTTGGCAAAGCCTTCAGCTTCAACTTTTAACGCGTCATCACGATGCAAGCTTGCACCGGCCTGTAATGAATCAAGCAGTAATTTTGGCGCCGGATATTGAGTCGGATTGGCCTTGGCCAGAACCATGCCTTTCGATGAATTAAACGCCATCATCTGTTCGATCGGGCTGAGTTTAACCGGATCCAGTTTTTCCTGACGCTTGGTTCTCCAGTCTAAACGGCCATGAATCGCCTGTTTGACCAGATCAAGTGCAGCATCTTTAAGTTTTTCAGCAGCAACCACCGCATCTACAGCACCGTCTTTTAGTGCAGCAGCAGGCTTTTTCGGGTTGGCCATGGCCATCCATTCTACAGCATTGTCGATACCGATCAGACGGCTTAAACGCACTGTACCACCGAAGCCCGGGAAAATGCCCAGCTTGATTTCAGGCAGACCGACTTGCGCCTGTTCTGACATGACACGGTAGTCACACACCAGACACATTTCAAAACCACCACCCAGTGCCATACCATTAATGGCAGCCACTTTAGGAATGTCGAGATCTTCGAAGCTGTTGAAAATTTCATGTACCGGCATCGCCCAGTCAACAATTGCTTGTTCACCCTGAGCAAAGTTATCGCCGAATTCAGTGATATCGGCACCGACAATAAATGTAGATTTGCCTGAAGTGACAATCAGACCTTGAATATCGGCATGGGAGACGGCTTCAATAGCAGCCTTGAAATCTTCAATCGTTGCACGGTTGAATTTGTTAACAGACTCACCTTGTAAGTCAAAGCGGAATTCTGCAATCCCGTCCTCTAGCATTTGGACGGTAATGGCATTGCCAGCGTGGATCATGCCCTGATCTCCTTTATTTTGGAGGACTTCTAAGTTGATGTTGTGAAGCAAATGCGCATATCCCGCGCACTTTTAGACTTCGCTAATCTTACGATAACTATATCCAAAAAGAACATAACAAGTTGTATCAAGCCGTGACGCAAGGGTCATCAATTTTTGCCGAATCGATTCCATCTGCGCTGTATTTTTGTTGCCGTTTTTAACCACAGCCTGAACTAAAGATTCTGTTTCAATTCATTATTTTTTATCGATTAGCCTGATTGATATGGAGCAGGGTGGACAATATTCAAGGGCAGGCTTTGCTGCTATTTGGTCAATTCAGTCAATTATCGGCCTGTGGAACAAGGAAAATCAGGGCTGAATCTCGCTCAGTACATGGCGTGCAGGCATGTATAGATATTTTCGGATCAGCCGCAATAAAACTGCAGTTGATTGTTTTAGTCGAGGGTTTTCTGAGGATTTCAGCCCCAGCATGCCTATGTTGATGCTAGGCCTGAAATAACAGTGCTTCTGTTGAATATGACCTCTGTCATCTGGCACAGAATTGTTTATGATGATCAGGCACATAGATATGGGGATCTCGATGCAGGTATTTCGTTCCAAAAAAGACTGGTGGCTGGTCGCTTTTCTGATCTGTATGAGTGGCCTGTTACTGCAACTGCTGCTGACCATGCAGGCCAAAGGTACCCTGCAGCAATATCCACTGCACACCGCCATCTACATTCTGACCATTATTATTCTGTGGTGGCCGCTGTGGAGTACGCGCTATGTGCTGGAAAATGGAGTGCTGAGTATTAAAAGCCTGTGGTTGAGCTGGCAGATTCCGTTGAGCGCCATCCAGTCCATCCAGCCGACAGATCACTCTATCATTGCACCGGCCTTGTCCTTAAAGCGTCTGCGGATTGACTATAGGGAAGACGGCGTGCAGAAATTTGTATTGGTTTCACCTACAGATCCGACCGCTTTTAGACAGGCAATTCAAGCAAATAAAACGGATAGTGAGTCTGCATGATTTAAGCTTTTGCTTGCTCAGGCAGAACCACAAATTGTCCATCGACACAGTCCAGATGCAGACTGAACTGCTCGGGCTGGCTTAAAAAATACAGCGCCAGAACCGGTTCCAGTTCGGTACGCAGCTTGCGGCCCAAATGCCGGGCGCCGTAACGAATATCATAGCCCTGATAGAAATAGGCTTTGGCTGCATCCGATAAATGTACTTGTCGGTTTTGATGTTGCAGGCGTTTATTGAGTTTTTCCAGTTCAATTTCGACCAGACGTGGCAGGGCATCATGCTGTACCGCCTGATAATGCAGGCTGCGGTCAATCCGGTTTAGAAATTCAGGATCGAATTTACGCTGCATGACTTTTTCAATAATGCGCTGGGTGGGTACATGTTTCAGGCACAGTGCCTGTATTTGCTGTGGCAGGTAGCTGAGTTTTTCCAGATATTGCTGTGCCGCCTGTGCGCCGACATTACTGGTCATAAAGATCATGCAGTTACGGAAATCAATAGTTTTGGTTCCAGCTGTCAGGGTCAATCTGCCAGTATCCAGCACATTCATCAAACCACGAATCACCTCGTTACTGGCTTTTTCCAGCTCATCAAACAGCATGATGCCGGGACGGGTATGACTGCCGGCAATCGCCGTTTCATCAAACAGACTGTGACCTTCTTTAGAACCGACATAACCTGGCGGCGCACCGGTGAGTGCCGCGGCATAATGTTCCTGTGCCAGAGTGTTCATGTCAATCCGGCAGAAAGCATCCGGACGACCATAAATCGCTTCGGCAATCAGACGCACAGTTTCAGTTTTACCCACGCCGGTTGGGCCGAGCATCAAGGTGACCGAGAGTGGACGCTCCGGACTGGAGAAATCGGCCTTGACCACATGCAGCATTTTTTCAATTTCATTCAGTGCGGCATCCTGTCCAATCATCCGTTCACGCAGCAATTGCATCACGTGATTCGGCTCGAAATGAAAACGCGGTTTGCCAATCCGGCGATCACGCTCAGAGGGGTGATGGGTGGAGCTGGATGGTTGAACAATATGGATGCCCGATTGCTGCATGGTCATGCGAATCATCTCAAAACTAGACCCTTCGAGCATAGCAAAGTTAAAGGTTGAAATTTAGAGCTTTTAGCAATCAGATCATGCGCAGAAAGCTATAGATTGCAAAGATGGCTGAGCTATAGTTTTAAATTGGGTGTCAAGTTGAGGGGAATTTTGTGTTTTCGCTTGAAAATAACCGAATAATCATCACATATATCTGCAGATTGCATGTAAAAAATAGGCTTTAGGTGAACGAAAACGCACGTCCTCATATCGAGAAAATTCTGGCCAATATGACCAGCCTGCCCGGGGTCTACCGGATGTATGGCAAAGACGGCGAACTGTTGTATGTGGGGAAAGCCAAAAATCTAAAAAACCGGGTCTCCAGCTATTTTGTCAAAACGCTGGATCATCCCAAAACCCAGGCCTTGGTGGCGCGGATTTATGATATTCAGACCTTGGTGGTGCGCTCTGAAACCGAAGCCTTGTTGCTGGAACAGAACCTGATCAAGCTGCATCATCCGCCGTATAACATCATGCTGCGCGATGATAAATCTTATGTCTATATCTTTGTTTCCGCAGATAAACCTTATCCACGACTGGCCAGTGGGCGCGGCAAGGGCAAGCATCAGGTCGGCAAGTTTTTTGGGCCTTATCCGAGTGCCTATACCGCCCGGGATACCTTGGTGGTGCTGCAAAAACTGTTTAATGTGCGTTCCTGTGAAAACAGCTTTTTTGCCAACCGAACCCGTCCTTGTCTGCAATACCAGATCAAGCGCTGTTCTGCGCCCTGTGTCGGATTTATCTCTCCGGAAGACTACAAAGCAGATGTGGATAACTCGATTCGCTTTTTGCAGGGCGATACCAAGGAGCTGAATCAGGAACTGATCGCAAAAATGGAAGCGGCAGCCGAAGCGCTGGAATTTGAAAAAGCCGTGTTCTATCGCGATCGGATGGCACTGTTAAGAGATGTGCAGTCACAGCAGGCGATTTATAAGCTCAAAGGCGAAGCCGATATCCTGTCGATTGCTTATCAGGCCGGGGTGACCTGTGTGCAGATCATGCATGTGCGCAACGGTAAAATGCTCGGCGGAAAGAGCTATTTCCCGGATATGCTCAGTGATGATCTGGGGCAGATGCTTGCCGATTTTATTGCCAATTTCTATTTTCAGGTGGCGGATGAAATTCCGGCCGAGCTGATTGTCAATGTCGAAGTGGCCGATCGCAAGGAACTGGAAGCTGCCTTGTCGCAGCATTTTGACAAGAAAATCCAGATCAAGTCCAAGGTACGAGAAACCCGCGCGGAATGGCTGGAACTGGCACAAATGAATGTACAGCATGCGATTCAGGGCAAGCTGGCCAATCATTTTGAGCTGAATGACCGTTTCCATCAGCTGGAACAGGTGGTCGGCCGCCCGGTGGACCGGATCGAATGTTTTGATATTTCGCATACCATGGGTGAAGACACTATCGCGTCTTGTGTGGTATTTGATAGTGGTGGGGTACGTAAACGTGATTATCGTCAGTTTTCCATCCATGACATTCAGGCGGGCGATGACTATGCCGCCATGCGTCAGGCTTTGACCCGTCGTTATAAAAAAGCCATGCTGCCAGATTTACTCCTGATTGATGGTGGGAAAGGGCAACTGCATATGGCGATGGAAGTGATGCAGGAACTAGGGCTGGAGGCCTTTATGGTCGGTGTGTCCAAAGGCGAGGGGCGTAAACCCGGTCTGGAAACCCTGCACTTTACCGATGGTCGCAAGATTCAGTTGCCAGAAGATCATAAGGCACTCCATTTGATTCAGCAGGTGCGGGATGAAGCGCATCGCTTTGCGATTACCAAGCACCGCGCCAAACGCGATAAAAAACGCGGTTCATCGGTACTAGAAGTCATTCCGGGCCTTGGGCCAAAACGCCGTCGTGACCTGTTGACCCATTTTGGCGGGATTCAGGGGGTACTGAAAGCCTCAGAAAGAGATCTGCAACTGGTGCCGGGATTGGGTTCAGTCATGGCACGGATGATCTATAAAGTGCTGCATGAATAATTATCAAGCCCAATGCAAGGGCAAAAGAGCACATTGACGCACGGGTCATTGATCATTCACAGCAGAGCAAGCTTGACTCAATATACTGAGGATCAAGACTCACTGAGGGATCAACATGTCTTTGCAGGCGCTTTATGCACAAATTTCCGAACAGGAATGGGTGGAATTTCCATCAGGGTGGTTACAGGGGCGCACCCTGTATGGTGGTCTGGCTGCAGCAATGATGATGCAAAAAGCGGTTATTCAGATCAATGATCCGGCCAAACATCTGCTCAGTTGCAGCGTCACCTTTGTTGGGCCGATCCAACAGGCGAAAGTGCGACTGAGTGCTGAAATTTTGCGGGAAGGTAAGTCGGTCACCACCATCGAAGTACGTCTATGGCAAGACGAGGTAGTACAAAGTATTCTGATTGCCAGTTTTGGTATCTCGCGTGACTCGGAAATTCAGGTGCAGCAAGAAGAACAGGCACCTGACTATGCTGCACCAGAGCAGCTGTTGCAGATTCCTGCGGGTTATGGCCTGCCAGAATGTTATGACCATTTTGAAATCGCCTGGGCGGACGTCAATCTGCCTTGTAGTGCCAGCTCACGTCCGGACTTTGGCGGCTGGTGCCGTTTTCATCCTGAAAAGCATAGCAATCGTGAATTCCTGATCGCTGACCTGATGGCAATTTTCGACATCTGGCCACCTGGTGTACTGCCGATGTTTAAAAGTATGGCACCCGCGAGTAGTCTGACCTGGAGCGTGACCTATGTGCATCCGCTTCAGCATCAACTGCATGATTGGTTTAAATATAAAGTATTTACGGATCATGCTGCGGATGGTTATGCAACCGAGCATGCCTATCTCTGGGATGCAGAAAATCGCCTGATTGCGATGGCAAGACAAACAGTGACGGTGTTTGCCTAGTGACACTGACAGCCAATTCGTATAAAGTGAAGCCTATTAATGATGGATCAAACCTCTAAAAAAGTGTGCATTTTTATCGTACATGAGGGGAACAATTGGCGGTGTCTATGACTACAGGTCGTATCCTGAATATTCCAAATATCTTGACCTTGGCGCGTATCGCTCTTATTCCGGTATTTTTATTGGTGGCTTACTGGCCGCCTGCAATGGGCTTTGAAGCCAACCATTCCGACATGACACGGCATATTATTTTGACCACGATTTTTGTAGTGGCTGCAGTGACGGACTGGTTTGATGGCTATCTGGCTCGAACTTTAAACCAGACCTCTGCTTTTGGCCGTTTTCTCGATCCGGTCGCAGATAAATTGATGGTCGCAGCTGCGCTGATTGTATTGGTGCAATGGCAACCTTCGATGTCGATGGCTTTTGCTGCGATTGTGATTATTTCACGTGAAATTACTGTTTCAGCATTACGTGAATGGATGGCAGAACTGGGTGCACGAACCAATGTTGCAGTATCAACCGTGGGTAAATACAAAACGGCTTTTCAGATGATTGCGATTACCGTGTTTTTGCTGAACTGGCCACCACTGGAAATGCTGGCCTATGCCTTATTGTACACAGCAGTCATCCTGACTTTATGGTCGATGTTTATTTATCTGAAAGCGGCTTGGCCCTATTTGAAACAGCCTTAAGCAAAATTAAAAAATAAGCTCCTTGAAAGGGGCTTTTTTTATGCTCCGAAATTATCAAAGTTTGATAAATCACAGGCAAAAAAATACCCAGCCTTTGGGGGAAGAACTGGGATGAAATCGGGGTATTTGTTGCTTATTGTTATAGTTATTCAAAGATATCTCATCTTCTTAGAGCTCATTATAAAGAGACCATTTTACAAAATCATATGACTTCTTGTAGCAGATTGTTGTGTTTTGTGATCAGTCTGTATGTAAGATTTACAATCTATAATTTTGATACAAATATGAATGTTTTTCAGCAGGATAGTGGCTGACTATTGGCGGGGGATAGGCTAGGTAAAAATGCTTTTTAATCCTTCAGCTTTTGTCTAAAAAGTACAGAATACCGGCCGCCGCCCAATCAAAACCCTGAATTCAAGACATCAATAACTTAGCTTGCTGCTATTACTCTGTTCTTGAAATTTGAAAGCGCTATTGGAAAGAAAGATTTATAATTTCAGAAATGAAAAAGAGCCTCAAAAGAGACTCTTTTAGATTAAAGCCTACGCGCAGCATAGCTGCTTGTCTTGCGTTCGGGTGGAGCAGCGCTCCACTAATCCTCACTCAGGCTTTAGCCCTTCAGCTTTTTCCAAAGTTTCGTCATTGCTAAAGAACTTTTCACGTTGTTCTTCTAGAAACTTTTTCGCGTCCGGTTCAAATACGTTTAAACGCTTTTCATTAATCAGCGTAGTCTGGTGTTTGAGCCATTCCTGCCAAGCCTGTTTAGACACATGGTCAAACAGTTCCTGACCCTTGGGACCTGGGAAGGGTGCAAAGTCCAGGCCTTCCATTTCTTGTTGATACTTACGGCAAAATACTTGTCGAGACATATCAATACTCCGAATTTAAGCTAAAAAAGTTAAGCGTAAAGATTTTCTAAGCGAGTATAAGCACGGGCAATAGCAGCTTCGACTTGCGCAGGTGCAGTTCCACCAATATGGTTACGTGCATTCACAGATGCTTCAAGTGTTAAGGCTTTTTCAAATACATCGGCCTGAATCAGGTCAGAGAACTGTTGAAGTTGCTCAAGTGTCAGCTCAGACAAATCTTTCGACTCTGCAACACCCAGTGCTACAGCTTTGCCGACAATTTCGTGCGCATCACGGAATGCCACGCCATTTTTCACCAGGTAATCTGCCAGATCAGTCGCAGTAGAGAAACCACGTAGCGCTGCTTCGCGCATTTCAGCAATGTTTGGAACCAGTGCAGGAATCATGTCGGCAAATGCCATCAATGAGCCACGTACCGTATCGATCGCATCAAACAAGGGTTCTTTGTCTTCCTGATTGTCTTTGTTGTACGCCAGCGGCTGGCCTTTCATCAGGGTCAGCAGGCTCATCAGGTCGCCATAGACACGGCCGGTTTTACCACGTACCAGTTCAGGCACATCCGGGTTTTTCTTCTGTGGCATGATTGAAGAGCCTGTACAGAAACGATCTGGAATATTCACGAATTTGAACTGCGCTGAAGTCCATAGAATCAGTTCTTCAGACATACGAGACAAGTGCATCATAATTAACGATGCAGCGGCATTAAATTCAATTGCAAAATCACGATCCGATACTGCGTCTAAAGAGTTTTCAGCAACGGCTTCAAAACCTAACAGCTCAGCGGTGTAAGCACGCTCAATCGGGTAGGTGGTTCCTGCAAGTGCAGCAGAACCCAGTGGCATACGGTTGACACGTTTACGGCAATCAATCAGACGCTCAGAGTCGCGTACCAGCATTTCAAACCAGGCCATTAAGTGGTGACCAAAAGTCACCGGCTGAGCGGTTTGTAAATGGGTGAAGCCCGGCATGATGGTATCGGTGTTTTTAGCCGCCAGGCTTAAAATACCTTTTTGTAATTTTTCGAGTAATTTTAAAATCGCATCAATTTCATCACGTACATAAAGACGAATGTCAGTTGCGACCTGATCATTACGGCTACGGCCAGTGTGTAATTTTTTGCCTGTGATGCCAATACGCTGAGTCAGGCGTGACTCAATGTTCATGTGTACATCTTCCAGGTCAATGCGCCATTCAAAGTTGCCTGCTTCAATATCGGCTTGAATCGCAGTCAGACCTTCGATAATGTCATCGCGTTCTTGAGCGGTCAGTACGCCCACTTTGGCCAGCATGGTTGCATGGGCAATCGAGCCTGCAATATCTTGTTTATAAAAACGTTGGTCAAATTGAACAGATGCTGTAAATTCAGCAACAAAAGCATCAGTCGCTTCAGAGAAACGACCGCCCCACATACCCGAAGTCTGGGCTTGTGATGGATTAGAGGAATTAGAAGATGTGGTCATGTCGGCTCAATCAGATTAAAAGCAGTAGAACTAAAAAGAGTATAACAAATTCAAAGCCCGTTGCCGAAGTCACATCTGCTCAATCTTTCACATCGATGAACCAGCACATGCAAAATTCCTATTTTTTTAGCCAGATTGGTAATTTACGTTATTTGCTGGAACTGTTTGTGGGTGGCAATGTGCTGGCCATGATTCTGGCGCTTGCAGAAGCGCAATCCTGGCAGGCTTTAAATGGCATGCATCTGTTGCAATATATCTTGTATATCAACTGGGTACTGTTATGTTTTGCTGCACTGGTGGAACTATTTCATCAGGCCTTTCAGCGTATGGGGATTAAGCTGGCCCTGATTTCCGGATTTTTGCTGTTACAGGCAATTGTACTGATCACCACGATCAGCCTGAATGTTTTGATACATTTCGGGCAGAATTTTAATTTTCAGAATTTAAATCTGGCGATTGCTCTGGATCAGGTCGGGCTGCATTTGAGTCTGGGAATTTTATTGGGAACTTTCTGTTTTCGTTATCTGTACTTGCGTGAGCAATGGGAGCAACAACAAAATAGTGAGCTGAATGCCCGGATTCAGGCCATGCAAGCGCGGATTCAACCGCATTTTCTGTTTAATAGCATGAATAGTGTGATCAGCCTGATCAGTATTGATCCGGATAAAGCCGAGCACATGTTGCTGAATTTATCACGGCTGTTTCGTGCCAGTTTTCAGGAATTAAAACTGGTCAGCCTGCAGGAAGAGATTGATCTGTGCCAGCGTTATCTGGAGATTGAACAGATCCGTTTGGGGGAGCGCTTGCAGGTCGAATGGAAGTTAGAAAACAAAGACTTATACTCGCAAGTTCAAATTCCATTATTAACTTTACAACCCTTGTTAGAAAATAGTATTTTCCATGGAGTTGAAAAAATTCTCACAAAGAGTACCATAAGCATATTGGTTGAAATATTGCAAAATCAAATTAATATCATCATAACGAACCCTTATACGCAGGATAATAAAACTTTAAAAAAGGGACATGGTATTGCAATAGAAAATGTCAGACAGCGTCTGCAAGCTTATTATGGACCCAGTGTGACTTTTCAAACCTTTGCCGGCGAAGGGATGTTTACGACGGTAGTGCGATATCGCTATAAATAAAAATAAATCAAAGCAATCACAGTTGGCTTTATCATTGATTTGATCATGTTAACTGGGAAAGGAGGATAAATGGACATCCTGATTTGTGATGATGAGCCTTTGGCCGTCGAGCGTTTATCACGTTTGGTCTCTCAACTGGGGCATGATGTGGTGGCGACAGCAAGCCATGGCCGTCAGGCTATTGATCTGGCTCACCAATACGAACCCGATGTCATTCTATTAGATATTCAAATGCCCGAAATGAATGGACTGGCTTGTGCGCAACATCTGCGTCAGCTGGATCCAATGCCGGCCATTGTCTTTTGTACGGCCTATGACCAACATGCGCTGGATGCATTTAAATCAAATGCCGAAGGCTATTTGCTTAAACCGGTGATGCAACAGGAATTGGCACAGGTTTTAGAGCACTTAACTAAACTTACCCAAGCTCAAATGAGCCAACTAAAACAAAAAGAAAATATGGACGAAATCAATATCAGCCGCCAGCAGATTGCGGCAAAGACCTATCGTGGTGTCGAATTGGTGCCAGTTGAAAATATCTATTATTTTCTGGCGGATCAGAAATATGTCACTGTACGTCATAAAAACGGCAGTGTACTGATTGATGAAACCTTAAAGGAGTTAGAGCAGGAGTTTGGGAACCAGTTTATCCGCATTCACCGTAATGCCTTGATCTCGGTGCATTATCTGGATGGTCTGGAAGTGGTGAGTTCGGGTCAGTATCAAGTCCGTTGTCGTGAGCTGGACGACCGTTTGGCGGTCAGTCGGCGACATTTACCGTTTCTACGCGACCGGATTCAAAAGCTTTAACAGGAGATGAATGAGAGCATTCAGTTGAAACTTGTATAAATTCACTTGCATTTTCAAGTGAGCAGGTTAAGTTTAGACTATTGTTCTCATTGACTGTTATTGAAATTTATGAAGACCCTAAAAATTGCAACTCGACAAAGTCCACTTGCGCTTTGGCAAGCGGAACATATCCGTGCACGCCTACAGGATTTGCATGCTGGTTTGCAGGTCGAGTTAGTCACTTTTGTTACACAGGGCGATAAAATTCTAGATACACCACTGGCTAAAATTGGTGGAAAAGGACTGTTTGTAAAAGAATTAGAAGCTGCCTTACTGGATGGCCGTGCGGATCTGGCCGTCCATTCGATGAAAGATGTGCCGATGGCCTTGCCGGAAGGTCTCAGCCTAGCGGTGATCTGTGAACGTGAAGATCCACTGGATGCTTTTGTATCGAATACTTATGCCAGCTTTGAAGAATTACCACAAGGTGCCAAAGTCGGAACCTCAAGCTTGCGCCGTAAAACCCAGATTTTAAAACAGCGTCCGGATCTCGACATCATTGATTTGCGCGGTAACGTGGGGACACGTTTATCCAAGCTGGATGCAGGTCAGTATGATGCGATTATTCTGGCCAGTGCCGGTTTAAAACGTTTGGGTCTGGCAGAACGTATTCGTCATACGCTAAGCCCTGACATCAGTTTGCCAGCCGTGGGGCAGGGTGCACTGGGCCTGGAATGCCGTAGTGATGATCAGGCGGTGCTGGACCTGATTCAGCCACTTCTGCATGCAGATACGGATGCCTGCGTGCGCGCCGAACGCGCCTTCAATGCTTATCTGGAAGGGGGGTGTCAGGTGCCGATTGCCGGCTATGCCACGCTCAAAGAGGGAGTGATTTCCATTGAGGGCCGTGTGGGCAGTGTCGATGGAGCAGTTCTGCTTCGTTCACAGCAGACTGGAAATGCTGCAGATGCTGAGCAATTGGGCGTAAAACTGGCAAAAGATTTGCTTGATCAAGGTGCTGGCGAGTTGCTCAAAGCACTGTATTCCCACTAATGTTATTGATTAATACTCGCCCCAGTAATCGTGCTGCGGGCTTGACTCAGCAGTTACAGGCAGAGCAAGTTTCTGTTTTAGAATTGCCCCTGCTTGAACTGCATGCCGAGCCTTATTCGGATGAACTGTCAAGTTTGTATCAGCAGTTGGAGCAGGTACAGATTATTGTGGTGGTCAGTCCGACTGCTGCTCAAATTGGAATGCAATATTTGCAACAGGCGGGAATTTCACTCTCGTCTTTGGCACAGGTGCATTGGGTGGCAGTGGGTAAAGCCACTGAGCAGGCCTTGGCGAGCTATGGCATTCATAGCCATGTGCCTGAGGTTGAAACCTCGGAAGGCATGCTGCAATTGCCGGTGCTGAAGCAACTGGATACTGGTGCAAGTGTGGCATTTTGGCGTGGAGAAGGTGGTCGTCAATTTATGATGGATCACTTGCGTGCCAGCAATATTAAAGTTTTAAACTTTATTTTGTACCGGCGGCAATGTCCTGAAACGGCGGCAAAAATTCTGGCAGAGAACCTGGGATTGCTTGAGGCACAGCAGCATTTTGCAGTGCTGATCACCAGTGAAGCGAGCTGGTTAAACTGGCTGGCACTCATGCAGGGTGGTTATACCGGTTTAATACAGCAAGCCTGTTATCTGGTTTTGGGGCCGCGTTTGGCTACTATTCTTGGGGAATATCAACAGCAGCATCAGGCAAGTTTTCAATTCGTACAGATCGATGATTTAGACACCAATACGATCTTGCCGAAAATGGGGCTGATACTAGGGAACGCATGAAGAAACTATTCATTGTATTGTTCATTTTCATGATGGCGTGGCTGGTCAAGCTCAGCTATGACCTTTATGTTCTCAATGCAGCGCAGACTGGACTTCATCAAGGTGTTAAACAGTTGCAGCAGCAAAATGCCAATCTCAATGATCAGTTTGTGGCATTAAAACGCCAGTTTACCGCCCAGCAGCAAAATGCAGGCACTCCCTCAGCTCAGGCAGCAGCTGCAGTGCTAACTGCTGACATGCAGAATGATATTGCTCTCGTACAACAGCAGCTGGATCTGATTGAATTTGCACTGCAACAGCAACAATATGCCACCGCCATTGAAAAACTAAACCACCTGCAGAATGAGTTGGATGAGTATGTTTTGGCGCCTGCCTTGGTCAGTAGTCTGCAGCAAGTAATTGCGAAAGATCAGGACATGCTGAAAAAATTCGTCAATAGTCGCTTGGTGCAGCAAAATAAATTAAAAGAAGTATTGATGCAGATGGATGCTGAAATTGAAAAAGAAATTCAGGCTCCGCATCTTCAAAGTTTGGAAACTCAACGCTCTTTCTGGCAGCGCTGGATTCAGATCGAAGCTGCAGAGCAGCCGAGTACCGTATTAATGCAACGGCATCTGGTATTGAAAGAAGCTCAGTTGCGCTTGCTCATTGCACAAAATACGTTGCAGCAAGATCAATCTGTCGCCTTTCAGCAAGCGTTGAATGCGGTGATTGATGTCTTGGAACAATTGCCGGATGCACGTAGTCAGCACTGGATTCAGCAGTTGCATCAAATCAAGGTCACACCGGTCACTCCGACGCCTTTATTAAATACACGCACCTTAGTTGGCTAATTGCTTATGAAACAGATTTTGCTGGCCTATTTATTTATCTGCCTACTGGGTATAGCGGGGCTGAGCATCCTGAGTTATGGGCATGGGGCCGGCTATGTCTATTTATATTGGCGTGAGTGGCAGTTACAAACTAGCCTGTGGTTTTTGGTGGCCTCACTGGTCACGTTCAGTTTTCTGATTCATTGCCTCTGGTACGCGATCAAACAGTATCGCAGCCGTGAACAGCGTAAAAATGAAACCGTATTTAGTTTTGCCCATTTACATCCTTATGAACAACTGGCTGTGATCTGGTTATTAAATGCGGCTCAGGATCAACGGGATTTTATTCAGCAGTCTTTTAGCAAGTCGGGCTTACTTAAACATATTATTGATGCACGATTATCTTGGGGGCAACAGCAATATACAGATGCCTTGACTGCTTTAAATCAGTCTAACCCGATGGCATTTGAGTTGGCAGAATTGCAGCGAATTGAAATTTATTTATCGCAACAGCACGGTGAGCAAGCACTGACTCATTTAGAATTTTTAAATCAGCATGAATTATCACCATGGTTAATACAGGTGAAACTAGCCTATGAACAGCGACTCACCACATTATGGGGCGTATTTGCCATACAGTTTCCCTGGTTATATTTACGCTCGACTAAATATGGACATTTAGAACAAGAAGTAAAAAAAATATGGCTTGAACAATTATTATTGGCCTATGATCAAGCCACACAAGATGATTTAATTTATTTACAACAGCGTTATTTAGATTTAAAAAAGCAAGTATTTGATCGTGACTATACAGTCAAGTTATTATGGTTGAAATTATTATTCAGAATACCTGAAATGAGTGCCGAACATGAAACAATGGCAATTCATTTATTAGAGCAACAATTTAATCAGGATGTATTTTATTTGTGGTTTCAACAGCAATTGTTACGGCAGAACCCGGATTATGATCATATTGCACAGCAGATTTCGCATTGGGAAACCAAGTATCCGGCATTACCGATTTTGAGTTTTGCAAAATGGCATGTGTTACAGGCCACCGGTTATACAGAGGAAGCCCAGCATTTGCTTGACTTATATCCTGATGATATTCGTATGAGTTATTTGAGAATTAAAGCGGCCTTACAAGACCGTGAAGACTTGCTCCAGCAGTTAAATGCAGTATTTGAATCCAATGTAAACTTTATCGAAATTAAAATTTGAGAATCATCATGTCAGAATTACAAAAATATCCAGTGGTTTATGCACAGAGCGTGGCATGGGGAGACATGGATGCATTGGGCCATGTGAATAATGCCATGTATTATCGTTACATAGAAAATGCACGTCTGGCTTATCTGAATGCATTGGATTTACTGAATGAATCGGTCTCTACGGTGGTCTCTTCAAATCAGTGCCGTTATTTAAAACCGGTGGTTTTTCCAGATCATTTAAAAATTGCAGCACGTATTGAAGAGATTCGAAATAGTGCATTCCGCATGCATTATTTATTATGGAGTGAAAAACAGCAAAGTATAGTAGCAACTTCTGAAGCGGTTATTATTTGTATTGATCAAAAAACCCTGCAGAAAACTCAAATTCCAGAACATATCCGAAAGAAAATCGAAGCACTTGAATTAACAGCCGGACATGAAATCTAAAAAATGAATTGATTATTTAATTTTGTCATTATTTTTAAACTTTATTGTTATTGATTTAAATATTTATATTGAATGTTTTATTTAATATAAATATGATGGGGTATTATTTAACAAAACAACTAATATTATTTAATCGGAGAGCATTATGCCAGATATTACTCATTTATCAGTAGAAGAGTTAAAGCGTTTACAAGCCGAAGCAGAATCACTGATTGCTTCAAAAAAAGACCAAGAGATCGAAGATGCTTATCAGCAAATCTTGGCCGTTGCTGACAAAGTAGGTATGACGGTTGAACAGTTACTTGAATTTGGCGCGTCTAAACGCAAGAAATCATCACGTAAATCGGTAGAGCCACGTTATCGTAGCAAAAGCAACCCAGATGATACCTGGACGGGTCGTGGCAAGCAGCCGCGCTGGTTGGTGGCAGAGCTGGACAAAGGTGCCAAGCTTGAAGATTTCTTGATCTAAGCCTCGATTTGATCTCGTCATTAGGCTGTCATACAGACAGTCTAAGATTGCTGAACCAAGCATGATTGCTTGGTTTTTTTATATCTATGAATTGGCGTTGGGAAAAAAGTGTGCATAATGTGTCTGTATAAGGAAAACATTATAAATGGGGATTTAGACTTGAGATATTGGTCGTGGTGGGATGAGCAATAAACCTAAAACTTTAAGATGGTTCATCCTTGCTCTTGTGGCGTTTTTTGTCTTTGTGATCCTGCAAGTGCCAGCTGCCTGGTTGATTTCAAAATTTTATAAAAATAATCAGGCCTTGCACAATGTAAACGGGAATATCTGGCAGGGCAGTGCTGACTGGAAAAAAGGTAATTTGCGGGGCAGCCTGAACTGGAAAGTACGGCCATTGGACTTGCTGTTGCTGCGAGTTGGGGCAGATGTTGAATTGCATAGCGGCAATACTCAGCTTTCAGGGGTCATGGGCTATGGGCTGAATAAAGCCTTGATCGTCAAAAATCTTGAGGGTCAGCTCGCGCCGGAAACCTTAAAAAAAGTGGCAGACTGGCAATGGCCAGCGACTGCTATTCAGTTTAAAGAGGTGGATTTTAAATATAAACAGGAACAAGGCTTCAGTCAGGTGACCGGGCAAATGCAATGGGCGGGTGGTGAGCTGATTTATAGCTTTGCCCAGCGTCAGGAACGTATGAATGTACCGGCCATGACCGGACAACTGGCAGATGAGAGCGGACAGCTCTTACTCGACGTTCGGGATAACCGAGAGCAACGTATGCTGAATATCAAGCTTGATCCCAGTCTGATGCTCGATATCCAGCTTACCCAGCGCTTTTTAATGAATGCACCCTCCTATGAAGGTAAAGCTGGCCTGGATACTTATGTGATTAGTACCCGCCAACCCCTAATGGGAGGCTTGAACTAATGGCCATTTCTCTTGGCGATCTAAAAAATATCGATCTGAAACAGGCCAATCGTGTTGCGCCTGTCGTGTTGCTGTTGTTGATTCTATATTTATGCTGGAAACTGGCGGCCATGTTCTGGTTGCTGATTGCGCCACCTCAAGCTATGCAGCTGGATCGGGTAGAACTGGGTTCACAACAGGCGCAAATCCCCAATATCAGTGCATTTTCGCTGTTTCAGGAAAGTGGACAAACAGCAGCAGGAGCAGAAGCTGCCAATATTCTTTTGCAAGGCGTGGTGGTTGCCAGTCCAAGCTATAACTCTTCTGCGGTGCTGAAAGTCAATGATCAGGTGGATCGTTATCGCGTTGGAGAAATGCTGGGCAACAGTGGTTTTGAGCTGGCTGAGGTCTATTGGGATCGGGTCATTCTGCGCAGAGCAACCGGTGCCACTCAGGAAGTGTTATTCAAGGGTCTGGAAAATGGCTTGAATCAGCCGATCGTGCCGGAAACTCCAGCATCTAATACGATGTCTGCTCCATCTTCGGCTATGAATAGCGCAGCTGAAGCACAAAATCTGCCTTCAGCTCAAAATGAAATCGGTCGGGCAATCCAGCAGATGCAGGAAAACAAGGATCAGTATTTACATAATATGGGGGTCAGCGCGTCGGATGGGGGCTTTGAAATCACTTCCCGGACGCCGGCTGCACTGCGTAATCGACTCGGTTTAAGACCGGGAGACCGGATTTTATCTTTAAACGGTCAGACGCTGTCGCAGGGGCAAACCGAGGCGCAATTACTGGAACAGGCTCGACGTGAAGGTCAGGTCAAACTCGAAATAAAACGTGGTGATCAGACGATGACCATACAACAAGATTTGAAGTGATGTGTCATCACGCATAGGGTTAGGAAACACAAAAGTTTATGGCTTTATTTAATAATAATCGATCAGCATGGGCATGCTGTGTGGCCGCCCCGCTCGTAGCAATGATCAGTACGGCGGGTTATGCGCAAACCTGGAAAATCAACCTGCGGGATGCTGACCTCACCGCATTCATTAATGAAGTGGCTGACATTACCGGCAAGAACTTCGCAGTCGATCCGCGGGTGCGTGGTAATGTTACCGTTATTTCCAATAAAGCACTGAATAAAAATGAAGTCTATGACCTGTTTTTAGGTGTGCTCAATGTCAATGGTGTGGTGGCGATTCCTTCGGGCAATACCATCAAGCTGGTACCGGACAGCAATGTCAAAAGCTCGGGCATTCCCTATGATGCCAGAAGCCGTGCCAGTGGTGACCAGATCGTGACTCGGGTATTGTGGCTGGAAAATACCAATCCGAATGATCTGATTCCAGCACTGCGCCCTTTGATGCCGCAATTTGCCCATCTGGCAGCAGTGCCGGGCACCAATGCACTGATCGTGTCGGATCGGGCCAATAATATTTATCAGCTGGAAACCATCATTCGTAATCTGGATGGCACCGGTCAAAATGATATGGAAGCGGTCAGTCTGCAATCGAGTCAGGCCGAGGAAATGATCGAGCTGATCGAGTCCATGACAGCCACGGGTGCAGCCAAAGATGTGCGTGGTTCGCGGGTACGTGTCATCGCAGATACCCGCACCAATCGGATTATCATTAAAGGTGATCCGACGACGCGTAAGCGGCTGCGTCAAATGATTGAAACCCTGGATGTGCCGGCGGCAGACCGTCTGGGCGGCTTGAAAGTCTTTCGTTTGAAATATGCCAGTGCCAAGAATCTGGCAGAGATCTTGCAGGGACTGGTGACAGGGCAGGCGGTGAACAGTAGTTCAAATTCCACTGGTACGTCTTCGGGTTCATCTTCCCTGAGTTCGAATAACAGTTTAAGCAATAACAACAGTAGCAACACCAGCGGAAATAATACTTCCTCCGCTATTCAGTTGAATACCGGCATGAACGCCGAGCAGGGTGGAATTAGCAGCTTTAGCGCAAACGGGGTGAGTATTATTGCCGATGCCACGCAAAACTCTTTGGTGGTTAAGGCCGATCCACAATTGATGCGGGAAATCGAATCAGCAATTAATCAGCTGGATATTCGCCGTCAACAGGTACTGATTGAAGCTGCCATTATCGAAGTAGAAGGTACAGATGCCGATCAGCTTGGGGTGCAATGGGCCTTGGGAGATATCAGTAGCGGTATCGGGCTGATTAACTTTGATAATTTTGGTACCAGCCTAAAAAATGTGGCAGCCGGTTATCTCACCGGCGGTGGTGCAGGTGCTGCAAGTACCGTGGGAGCTGGGACTTCGTTGGTGCTCGGCGATTATCGTGAAGGCAGTGATGGTTCACGCCGTCTGTATGGTGCGCTGATTCAGGCCTTAAAAGAAAGCACCAAGTCCAATCTGTTGTCTACGCCATCCATTGTGACTATGGACAACGAAGAAGCCTATATTGTGGTCGGTGAAAACGTACCCTTTGTGACAGGTTCGGTTTCAACTGGCGCTGCTGGGGTGGCCAATCCCTATACCACGATTGAACGTAAAGATGTCGGGGTCACTTTAAAAGTGGTGCCGCATATTGGTGAAGATGGTACGGTGCGTCTGGAAGTGGAGCAGGAAGTATCGGCTGTTAATCGGGATCGTGGACAAGCGCAGGATCTGGTAACCAGCAAGCGTGCGATTAAAACTTCGATTCTGGCCGAAAATGGGCAAACCATTGTGCTGGGTGGTCTGATTTCGGATAACACCAGTTATGGCCGTCAGGCAGTTCCGGGTCTGGGCGCAATCCCTGGTCTTGGGCGTTTATTCCGTTCTGAAGGTAAATCTAATCAGAAACGTAATCTGCTGATCTTCATCCATCCAACGATTGTGGGGGATAAAAATGAAGTCAGTAAACTGACCCAGCAACGTTATAGCCAACTGTATAGTCTGCAACTGGCCCTGGATGCTGATGGTAATTTTGCCAAGCTGCCGGAACAGGTCGGTGATGTCTATCAACAGCGTATTCCGGTTTCGAAAACACCTTTACAAAATTCGTCTTATCAAACTGTGCCGACGGCTCCAGTGCCGACTCAGCCAGCTGCTGTGGTAGTCACGCCTGTCGCGATTGAGCCTGTGTTGCAGTCACAACCCGAACAACACATCGAAAAGCGTAAAAATACCGTGACCACCACAACACTTAGACCGAAAAGCTAAGTGATGTAGCATGAACAAACAGCATGTTATGATAATGTCAAAGAGAAAAGAGAAGTAAATTCATGACTTGGAAAATACACGCGATTACAGGCGACTTGACAGGGCAAGAGATTAGCATTGACCGTGATATGCTGGTGGGACGTCATCAGGCTGCAGACATTGTGTTGCAGGCCGCAGAGATCTCGCGCAAACATGCTGCTTTCTTGCTCAAAGATGATGCGCTCTGGGTACAGGACTTAGGATCATCGAATGGCACTTTCGTCAATGATGTGCAGATTGCGCAGGAAACATTATTAAAACAGGATGATATCGTTCAGTTTGCCAGTCTGAAATTTTCCGTGCTGGCGCCTGCGGCTGCGGTAGAGGTTCCAGCAGAAATAGAAGTCACAGCAGAAAAAGTCGTGGCACAGGTAGAAGTGACTGAACCAACGCCGGCACAACAAATGAATGAACAGGGTATACCGGAACTGAAACAGCGAGATGCCTCAGTCCAGCTGACTCGAGATGGCATGCCAACCCATGTCGGGATTCCAAAACCAGCGCCGATTCCTGAAGGCGTCGATCTTGCTGCAGTGAAACCAGAACCTACGCCAATGCCGGTTGAGCAGCCTGTGTCACGGGTAGAGCAGGAAAAAGAAACCCAGAAAAATGTGTCTGTTGGTTTGATTTCAGTGATTGTATTGATTATTTTGGCAATTATGGCTTGGGTAATGTTTAAATAAGCCGATGATTGGTTACAATCAAGGCATGCACAGCGCATGCCTTTTTTGTGGCTGCGAATAATATAAAAGAGGGTCGGGATGTCTATTGCACAATTAGAACAGCGTGAACTGATCTTGTTTGATCTGGATGGTACTTTGGTTGATTCGGCGCATGACCTGTATCGTGCCATGAATATGAGCCTGAATGTGTTGCAATTGCCTTTGGTCACGGAAGAGCAGGTTCGTACCTGGGTGGGCAAGGGCACCTCGATATTTTGTGAAAGTGTATTGCTACATCTGGTCGGTGAAGTTACACCCGCACAGCATCAGGAGCTGCTGAATACTTTTCTGGATATTTATAATGTTGATCCTTGTGTCGACACGGTTCCATTTCCCGGAATTCTGAAGTTTCTCGACTGGGCCAAAGCGCAGGGCAAAACCCTGATCTGCGTCACCAATAAGCCGGAGCTTCCTGCTTGTGCTATTTTAGAGACATTGGATATGGCACATTATTTTGCCGAGACCATTGGTGGCGACCGTTTTAGCGAGCGTAAACCGCATCCGCGTCAATTATTACACTGTGTCGAACAGTATGGTGTAACGAAAGAACAGGTGTTACTGATCGGGGATTCTTCCAATGATGTGGAGGCTGCACGTCGCGCCGGGATTGATTGTATTGTGGTGAGCTACGGCTATAATCACGGTGAAAATATAGCAGACTGTCATCCTCAAGAAATTGTAGATGATCTACGTGAATTGCTTGCTTAATTAGGGTGTTAGGAAAATAAAATGAATAGTGATCAGGTTTTTCGATGGCGTCGCTCAGTTCAAGTCTATTTATACACTGAGTAAACCCAATTTAAAGAGAAAAACCGCATGACCACACAAGCACAATTCCAGCAACTTGCTGCACAAGGCTATAACCTGATTCCAGTGTACCGTCAGCGTCTGGCCGATACGGATACCCCACTTTCTATTTTCGCGCGTCTTAAGCAGCATCAGCAGGCTTATCTGTTTGAATCTGTCGAAGGTGGAGAAAACTGGGCACGCTATTCGATTATTGGGCTGGGCGAATCTACGGTATTTTCCTGTAATGCCGGTGAACTGACGGTACAGCATGCGGACGGCTCGCTTGAAAAGCAGCACTGTGCAGATCCTTTTCACTATATTCGTGACTTTCAGGCTCAGTTTAAAGTGCCGACCCAACAGGACTTGCCTGCATTGCCAAGCTTCACTGGCGGTCTGGTGGGCTACTTTGGTTATGATGCTGTACGTTATATTGAACCCAAACTCAAAAATGTGCCTGAAGCAGATCCGGTTGGCTTGCCTGATATCTGGATGATGTTGTCTAAAACCGTCATTGTCTTTGACAATTTAAAAGATACCTTATTTCTGATTGTGCATGCCGATGCAGCTGACCCGATTGCTTATGAAAAAGCACATGAACAATTAAATGAATTAGAAAATATTCTGGCAACACCGATTAGCCTGAAAGCTGAAAAACATAGTCCACCACATTTTGAATCCCTCACCGGACATGACAACTTTATTGCCTCGGTTGAAAAGGTCAAAGAATATATTCGTGCCGGCGATGTGATGCAGGTGGTGCCAGGGCATCGCATGGTGTCAGATTTCGATGGTGATCCTTTGCAGGTCTATCGTGCGCTACGTCATCTGAATCCTTCGCCGTATCTGTTTCTGGTACAAGGGCAAACCTTGGAAAACAATACACCGTTCCATATTGTCGGTTCTTCACCAGAAATTTTATCGCGTCTGGAAAATGGCATTGCCACAGTGCGTCCTTTAGCAGGCACACGACCACGTGGCAAAACCAAGGAAGAAGATCTGGCCCTTGAGCAAGACTTGCTCTCTGATGAAAAAGAAATTGCCGAACATGTCATGCTGATTGACTTGGGGCGCAATGATGTGGGACGCATCGCAAAAATTGGTAAAGTTCAAGTGACTGATCAAATGGTGATCGAACGTTATTCGCATGTGATGCATATTGTCTCTAATGTGCAGGGTGAAGTGCGTGATGATGTCGATGCCCTGGATGTTTTTAAGGCAACTTTCCCCGCAGGCACACTTTCAGGTGCGCCAAAAATCCGTGCCATGGAAATTATTGACGAAGTTGAGCCGGTAAAACGCGGAATTTTTGGTGGTGCTGTCGGTTATTTAGGCTGGCATGGCGAAATGGACATGTCGATTGCGATTCGTACCTGTGTCATTCGCGAAAATAAGGTCTATGTTCAGGCCGGAGCAGGACTGGTTGCCGACTCAAATCCCGAATCTGAATGGAATGAAACCCAAATAAAAGCTCGCGCAGTGATCAAAGCGGTTGAATTATCATCAAATGGTTTGATTTTATGAGTTTTTGAGGTTTTTTTTGAAAAAAACACTTGCATGGTTTGTGAGTTTTGCTAAACTGCACACCGTTCCGATACGAAACGTACGAAACACTAAGAAACGCCGGCATAGCTCAGTTGGTAGAGCAACTGACTTGTAATCAGTAGGTCCACAGTTCGAATCCGTGTGCCGGCACCATCTTAGAGAGTTTCAAAGGTTGAGTAAAGAACAGCACTGATGTAAGTGTAAAATGGTGAGGTTCCCGAGCGGTCAAAGGGGGCGGACTGTAACTCCGCTACGAAAGTTTCGAAGGTTCGAATCCTTCCCTCACCACCAATTTTAATACTTCAATAAGTGGTTTGTACCAACATCGTGCGGGAGTAGCTCAGTTGGTAGAGCGGTAGCCTTCCAAGCTGCATGTCGCGAGTTCGACCCTCGTCTCCCGCTCCATTGAAGTGCTAATATTTGCTCTTATAGCTCAGTGGTAGAGCACTCCCTTGGTAAGGGAGAGGTCTCGAGTTCAAATCTCGATAAGAGCTCCAGATTACAGTTTAGCAATTTTTATTGCACAATATTCCAGAAGCAGGCTATTTAGTCTGCTTTTCAAGTATTTGGTATTTGGTTTTTTAAAACGACATGTCGGAACTGGGTTTTACTCAGAATTGTGTTCGACGTAAACGAGGAGTATTAACATGGCTAAGGCTAAGTTTGAACGTAATAAGCCACACGTTAACGTGGGCACAATTGGTCACGTCGACCATGGTAAAACAACTTTAACAGCTGCGATTGCAACTGTATGTGCGAAAAAATTCGGTGGCGAAGCGCGTGATTACGCTGCAATCGACTCTGCACCAGAAGAAAAAGCACGTGGTATTACAATTAATACTTCACACGTAGAATACGATTCTCCAACTCGTCACTACGCTCACGTAGACTGCCCGGGCCACGCCGATTATGTTAAAAACATGATTACTGGTGCTGCTCAGATGGACGGCGCGATCCTTGTATGTGCTGCGACTGATGGTCCTATGCCACAGACTCGTGAACACATCCTGCTTTCTCGTCAGGTAGGTGTACCTTACATCGTTGTATTCTTGAATAAATGCGACCTTGTAGACGACGAAGAGCTTCTTGAACTGGTTGAAATGGAAGTTCGTGAACTTCTTTCTACTTATGACTTCCCGGGCGATGACACTCCAGTGATCCGCGGTTCTGCACTTGCTGCACTTAACGGTGAAGCTGGTCAGTATGGCGAAGATGCTGTTGTTGCACTGGTTGAAGCACTTGACTCTTACATTCCAGAGCCAGAACGTGCTATCGACCTTCCATTCCTTATGCCAATTGAAGACGTATTCTCGATCTCTGGTCGTGGTACAGTAGTAACTGGCCGTGTAGAGACTGGTATCGTTAAAGTAGGCGAATCAGTTGAAATCGTTGGTATCCGTGATACTCAAGTAACTACAGTTACTGGCGTTGAAATGTTCCGTAAATTGCTTGACGAAGGTCGTGCAGGCGAGAACTGTGGTGTTCTTCTACGTGGTACTAAGCGTGAAGACGTACAACGTGGTCAAGTATTGACTAAACCAGGTGCGATCAAGCCACACACTAAATTCGATGCGGAAGTATACGTACTTTCTAAAGAAGAAGGTGGTCGTCACACTCCATTCCTTAACGGTTACCGTCCACAGTTCTACTTCCGTACTACGGACGTAACTGGTGCGATCGCGCTTAAAGAAGGCGTGGAAATGGTTATGCCTGGTGACAACGTTGAGATGTCAGTAGAGCTAATCCACCCAATCGCAATGGACCCAGGTCTACGTTTTGCGATCCGTGAAGGCGGTCGTACAGTGGGTGCTGGTGTAGTTGCTAAAGTAACTGCATAATCGCTGATTGTGTAAAAAAACGCCTCTTTGAGGCGTTTTTTTTGTCTGGATTTTTGTCAGACAATCACTCATGAGTGTCCTTAACTGATAGTGCGATGACCTAAACTGCACTTATTTATACGATAAAAATCAATAAAACTAGGCTCAATAAAACAAATAATAGATTCAGGCAGCTGTGCTTGAAAGGAGCCTACAATGAACGTAAAAGTAAAAATTTCAGAGCGTGCTGGTGCAAGCTTTCCTGTTCGTCGTATGAATTTTGATTTCGATCATGTCCCGGAATACTGGATGCATGGATCAGCCGGTTTAACGCATTTTATGACCGCTTTATCTGCACTGTTTCCGGCAGGTGAAAAGTTCTTTATCGATAGCGTTCGGGCCGTACGTCAGCATTCAGCGATCAAAGATAATGCAGAATTGCAAAAAGAAATTTCTGCCTTTATTGGTCAAGAAGCTATGCACACGCATGAACATGTCGGTTTTAATGCCTCCGCACAGCGCTATGGACATGATGTCGAGACACTGGATCATTATACCGATCAGGTGATTCAGACCACGCGTAAAGTCATGGCCAAACTGCTGAAGCCAGTTGGCATTAGCCAAGAAATGGTGGATTTGACTGCAACCACAGCACTGGAACATTTTACCGCGACCATCGCAACGCAGTTGTTAAGTAACGCTCATATCCAGGAACTGATGACTGATAAAACCATGAAAAATATGTGGATGTGGCATGCGATTGAAGAAAATGAACATAAAGCGGTGGCCTATGATGTGTTTGAAGCTGTCTTTGGTAACGGTTTAAAAGCCTATGCGCTACGGACCTCATCTTTGGTCATTTCGATGGCAACCTTAGCTGTTGTACAAAGCTATTTTCTGGCACGTTTACTCAAGCAGGACAATCAATTGAATTTGGAATCGCTGAAATCGATATATACCTACGCGTATAGCCCATCAAAAGGGGTAATTACGGGCATGGGTCGTGAAATGTTAATGTACTTTAAACCTGGCTTTCATCCAAATGCTCATGATACACATGGCCTGTTAACAGTCTGGAAAGCCAAACTCGGACTTGAATAGGACTGAAAATTAAAGAGTGATTGAAATTGCTCTTTTTTTTACTCGATTTTTTGGATGAAGTTTCTATAATGCGGAAGTTAATTCTATATAAGATGAACGAAGATGATTCGTTTAATGCAAGCAGCGGATGTAGCAGCCGTTGCAAAGATTGAAAAATCTGCTCAATCACATCCCTGGACTTTAAAACAGTTTGAAGATGCGGTGACTGCTTATCAAAGTACCGTGATCGAGCAGCAAGGGCAGGTGCTGGGATTTTGTATTTTACAACCGGTGCTGGATGAAGCCAATTTACTGCTTATGGCAATTGATCCGGCTCAGCAAGGTCAGGGCTTGGGTTATCAATTATTGGATGCCTCAGTCGCCATGCTGAAAAATAATCCGGTGCAGATTTTCCTGGAAGTGCGCGAAACTAATATTGCTGCTATCAAGCTTTATGAGAAGTCAGGCTTTCATCAGATTGATCTGCGCAAGAACTATTATCCAAATGCCAACGGAACACGCGAACATGCCATCATTATGGTCAAGGCATGTACGGATGACTTTGCTAGCCTGTTCAAATAGAAACTGACGACCTTATTTAATAATCTGGTGATTCCATCCGCTGGGTAAGGTCGTCATCAATGAGTTTCCCAGGTGCTGAATCTCCAGCTCACTCAGCGCACGGTTTAAACGTCGCCATTGGCCATCAATCAAGAGTTCTAGAGGCAGATACTGAGATTTATAATTCATCTTGTTGGAGTGTGGCACCCAATAACCGAGGTAGATGAATTGCAAGCCAAGTTTTTGCGCATGTTCAATCTGCTTCAAGATTGCAAATGCACCGAGAGAGCGGCGATTTTCATCCGGATCGAAGAAGGTATATACAGCCGAGATGCCATCATCTAGCAAGTCGCAGGTGGAAACACTGATCAAGCGATCATCCAGCCATAATTCTAAAAAGAAGCTATCCGTACAACTTTGCAATAAAAACTTTTCGAACTGATCGCGACTCGGGGGGAACATGTCCCCATCTGCGTGGCGTTCATTGATATAGCGTTCATACAGCGCATAATGCGTATCACCGGCCTGCTCTGGACTGGTAATTTTCACCCGAAGATCCTGATTGCGTTTCCAGGCTTTTTTTTGTGAACTGTTCATGGAAAATTCAGCCACTGGCACGCGTGAAGATAAGCATTGACGACACAGATGACATTCCGGACGATAAACAAAATCGCCACTGCGCCGGAAACCGGTGCGCGACAGTTCTGACAGGGTCAGTACATCAATGCGATGCGCAGGATCCAGAAAAACCATACGTGCCGACTTATTGGGCAAGTAGCTGCAATCGTGCGGCGGCGTAATATAATACTGTAAATCGTTCAGTAGGGCCTTGGGCTGATAAGAGTTCATAACAACTACCCTCTGTTATTTTCATTCACTTAAGCGCGCGTTTTGCGCTATTGTTTTACTTGAAAATACACCTTCCTGATACTTTTTCCAATCGATAGCAGGCTTTTTTACAATATCTTGTAAAGAATTAAGATAGGCTTGGCGAGAAAGTGTACAGGCACCCAGGCTTAACAGGTGATCGTTCACCAGTTGGCAGTCAATCCAGGGCAGCTTATTTTCCTGCCCAATCAGCATTAAAGTATAAAAAGCCATTTTAGAAACATCGGTCTGCGTACTAAACATGGACTCACCAAAACAACCCTGTCCAATCGTTACACCATAAAGCCCACCTACAATGCGATTTTCATCCCAGATCTCAATACTATAGCCATATCCGGCATCGAACATGTCGCAGTATCCTGCGATAATATCTTCACTGATCCAGGTATCTTCTGCATAAGCACGCGGCAATGAGCAGGAACGAATCACCCTTTCAAAAGCATGATTGACCGTGATTTGATAATCCCATTTTTTCATATTGCGGATCAGGGATTTACTTGGATGATAATCATGGGGCCGAATAATGCAGCGCGGTTCCGGACTCCACCAGCAAATAGGTTCTCCCTCAGAAAACCAGGGAAATAAGCCATGGGTATAGGCTTCAAAAAGTGTGGAAGGGGAGAGGTCAGCACCAATACAAATCAGTCCTTCGCCTTCAGGGTCAACCTGCATCGGGTCAGGGAAGATAAATTGTGAGGGAGAAAGTAGATGCATGGCAAACCTGAAATAAAACTATAGATGAATCATAAGCTAATTCTAGCAATAAAAAAGCCGCCCATAATGGACGGCATTTTTATTCTTGCTGCTTAGTCTAGTTTGCCCATCGCATCAAGATATTTTTCTGCATCGAGTGCAGCCATACAGCCTGAACCCGCAGAAGTAATGGCCTGACGGTAAATGCTGTCAGCAATATCGCCCGCAGCAAATACGCCCGGTACCGAAGTTTGGGTTGCATTACCCGCAGTACCACTTTGCACCTGAATATAACCGTCGCGCAGCTGCAACTGACCGTCAAACATTGAACTGTTTGGCTTATGGCCAATGGCAACAAACATACCCGTTACATCGACGTTTTGAGTAGAGTCATCCTGGGTCGACTTGATACGTACTGAGGTCACACCAGATTGTGCATCCCCTAAAACTTCATCGACCTGATGGTTCCAGATAATGCTGATCTTGCCTTCTTTTTCTTTAGCAAATAAATGATCTTGCAAGATTTTTTCAGAACGTAATGAATCACGGCGATGAACCAGAGTCACATGCGAAGCGATATTGGATAAGTATAAGGCTTCTTCAACAGCGGTGTTACCACCACCCACAACCATGACTTTCTGGTTTTTGTAGAAGAAACCATCACAAGTGGCGCAAGCGCTGACGCCTTGACCCATAAAGGCAGCTTCAGATTCAAGACCTAAATATTGAGCTGTTGCACCGGTACAGATGATTAAAGCATCACAGGTAAATTCGTCCATATCGCCTTTCAATACGAAAGGGCGCTGGTTTAGATCTACTTCATTGATATGGTCATACACGATTTCAGTGCCAAAGCGCTCTGCATGCGCCTGCATACGCTCCATCAATGCTGGACCGGTTAAGCCTTCAGGATCACCGGGCCAGTTATCCACGTCCGTGGTCGTGGTCAATTGGCCGCCCAGTTGCAAACCGGCAATGAGGGTTGGTTTTAGGTTTGCACGCGCTGCATAGACTGCTGCGCTGTAGCCTGCGGGGCCAGAACCTAAAATAATCAGTCGTGAGTGACGTGCGCTCATCAGCTGTATCCTTTTTTATTTAGAAATTTATTGAATTATACGTGAAACTGTATAACAGTGGGGTGAGATTAAAGTCGATATTATTGATCATTGAAATCGATTTGGGCTATATATAATAAGTACACAGTGTGCTTGCACAATAGTGCATCTTTTTTCACAGAACAGGTGCATAATATGCCTTTTATTGCGTCGCTTTTTTCAAGCATTGAAGCAAAAGAATATTCATGAAGAATTGGTTACAGGACAGTATATGACAGCGGTGTCGAGTGCCTATGCACAGCGCTTAGTAATGACATTATTTTTAGTCTCATTTGGGATTTATCTGTTTCTTGCAACAGTGACCTATACGCCATTTGATCCGGGATGGATGCATATCTCCAGTGATACGCAGACCGTTTCGAATGCCAGTGGGGTTGCGGGTGCCTGGATTGCAGACCTTTTGTTTGGCTTTCTCGGTTGGGCAAGCCTGCTGATTCCTGTCTATCTGTTTATGGAAGCGGTTCAGGTCTGGTGGCCACGTAGCTTCCTGAACCGGCCATTCCGCTATGCTGCGCAATTCTTCCTGTTATTGACCACGTCAGCACTGCTGTTTTTATTCTGGCAAGTGCCTGCCGATACGCTGGATAACTCTTCCGGCGGTATTATTGGCTATGAATTAGGCCAGAGTTTAGAACAGTTGCTGACGGTATATGGTGCTGCATTCTTCCTGTTGGTATTTTGGGTGATGTTATTTACACTGGCCTTTGGGGTGAAGTGGAACAAGACCTGGAGCAGTCTCAAAGCAACACCGGCTTATTTACAGAATCTGTTCTATCGCAATATCCCTGAAGGTATGTCCGATTTTGACCGGACTGCGCCTGTGGTTAAAAAAGAGCCAGTGAATGCTGCGAAGAAAATGGTCGCAGTAACCCCTGCACCTGAGCATGAACTGGTAGACATCGATCCGGTAGTGCGTGATCAGGTTGCTGAACGCTTATTTGATGATTTTGCTGATAAAGAATCGCAGCAGCCACAGTTACATGACGATATTCCTGAGGCTGTACAGCAGGCTCCTGAGCCAGTCGAGACATTGAAGCAAGCACCGCAAGTGCCGCAACAGCCAGACCGCGTCGTGGCAACAGGCGAAGTATGGCGTGCCTTACATTCCAGTGAAGATCAGCGCCATAAACAGGATATTGATGCATTACTTAAAGCTGCCGAAGAAGAGCAGCATAGTGCTCCAGCCTCACACTTGGCGGTTTCTCAAGCTGTGCCGTCTCAACATGTTCAAGCCAGAACAGCGCCTGCTACGCATACTGGGCTGGACTGGGATGATGATGAAATCTTTGATGAACTTCTGGCTGCCGTTCCACAAGGGAAAACGGCGACAGATGTGCATAGTCCATTTAATGCTGCGCCTGCTGCAAACCCCCAGAGCTTTGCCGAAGAAGTTACAAGCGCGGCGCCGGTTCTGGCATCTGTCGCAACAGCACATGCAGTCAAAAATAGTGCATTGCAAGCCGATCTGGATGACTTGGGTGATTTGCTGATTGAAGAAGATGAGCCAAGACCAAGCCAACCGGTACGCAGCTCTAACTATGCGCAATCTTCTGCTTTTGTACAGGCCCCGATTCAGCATCAAGTTATAGCACAACCGGTATCTGATTCTTCTGCAACTCATGCCGCAGTACGCGAGGCTTTATCTAAAGAAGAATTTGTAGAAGCCTGGCAAGAAACGGCTGGAAAACCACAAGATGAAGACGAGTTTGATTTTGATGCACCTTTAACTGATGCTTCAGGCCGTCCGATGTCACGTGCGATGCAGGTGGCTGAGCGCCGTAAAGATTTATCGCCTCTTCCGGGTCTGGACCTGCTGGATGAAGTCGATCCGAATAAAAAAGTGAATTTCACTGAAGAACAATTGTCGCGTTTATCTGAACTGCTTGAAATCAAGCTGCAGGAATTCAATGTCAAAGCCAAGGTGGTTGAAGCACAGCCGGGCCCAGTGGTGACACGTTTTGAACTGGATCTGGCGCCGGGTGTGAAGGCCTCTAAAGTCACTAATATTTCCCGAGATTTGGCACGCTCGATGTCGATGGCATCGGTACGTGTGGTTGAAGTGATTCCCGGTAAACCGTATATCGGGATTGAAGTGCCAAATAGCAGCCGTGAAATGGTACGTTTGATCGAGCTTCTGACCATTCCAGCCTTCACTGATCCGAACAGCATTCTTTCGATGGCAATGGGTAAGGATATTTCCGGTAATCCGGTAATTGCTGACTTGGGCAAGGCACCGCATATGCTGGTGGCGGGTACCACGGGTTCAGGTAAGTCGGTGGCAGTCAACTCGATGATTCTATCGATGTTGCTCAAATACAGCCCTGAACAGTTGCGTTTGATTCTGATCGATCCAAAGCAGCTGGAACTGGCCAACTATAATGATATTCCGCATTTATTGACGCCAGTCGTCACCGATATGAAAGATGCAGTCAACGCATTAAATTGGTGTGTCAATGAAATGGAACGTCGCTATAAACTGATGTCTTTCCTGAAAATTCGTAAACTCAGTGACTATAACCGCAAGGTCGAAGAAGCGATTGCCAATGGTGAAGACCTGATCGATCCAACCTGGAAGGCCAGCGATTCAGTGGTGGGTGAGCGTGCACCGCGTTTAACGCCGTTGCCTTCGATTGTGATTGTCGCGGATGAATTTGCTGACATGATCATGCAGGTCGGTAAAAAAGCTGAAGAAATGATTACGCGTCTGGCACAAAAATCCCGTGCGGCCGGTATTCACTTGCTGCTTGCCACTCAGCGTCCATCGGTGGATGTGATCACCGGTTTAATCAAAGCCAATATTCCGACCCGTGTAGCACTGCGTGTCAACTCAAAAATTGACTCACGTACTATTCTGGATGCAGGCGGTGCAGAAGACTTGCTCGGTCATGGTGATATGCTCTTCCTAGGGCCTGGTAAAATTGAGCCTGAGCGTGTGCATGGTGCCTTTATTGCCGATGATGAAGTGAACCGGATTTGTGATGCATGGCGTGAACGTGGTGCGCCCAATTATGTCGATGAAATCCTGACGCCGTATGATGAGGAACCATCAAATCGCGGTTTTGAAGAGGGTGGAGAGAGTGGCCCAGATCGAGATGCACTGTATGATCAGTGCGTAGCATTTGTACTCGAAACCCGTAAGGCTTCAACGTCTTCGCTACAGCGTAAATTTAGTCTGGGGTATAACCGTGCTGCGCGGATCATTGACCAGATGGAAGAGAATGGTATTGTCAGTGGCATGGGGGCTAATGGTAAACGCGAGATTCTGGTTTAAGTTTCTCTATGCTGAACCATAAAAAAGCCTGCAATTGCAGGCTTTTTTAATACGGTAGCTAAAATCAGGCAAACTTCGCCAATACTGCCAAGAACTCGGCACTTTGACGCGGGAAGGTGGCAATCACGTCATGAATGCGTTGTCCTTCAGGATTGGTTGCATTGACATCACGGCCATCAGCGACAAATTTCGTCAACAGGCGTTCATAATCAAATGGACGCATATGCTTGAAAGCATGATAAAGCACATGAAAGTCAGCATTTACACCTGCAGGAGGAAGCTGATTCAGGTAGGCAAATACACGCTCATCTGACCATTCTTCGTTAAAGGTCGCTGGTTGAGATAATGCCATCGCAATTTCCTTAATCTAATGTAGTTTTTTCGGCATGAAAAAAGGCAAAATTTGTATGAGCAAGAGACAGTGTCTTTTGAGCTGACTCTGTCTACTAGAAACATTGTTTCTAGTCTTGGGATTGAGTAAATCCTTAAAAGCCGTGCTTTAATTTACTGATCCAGACCACTCAAAGCCTAGCTTCTCGACTTGCGACTGGGTAAAGCAGTATTTACGACCAGCCCACTCGAAGCCTAGCTTCTCGTCTTGCGGCCGGGTAAAGCCGTGCTTTACTAATCCGGCCTCATATTTTGCCTTGAATCAATTTGCTTGACCAATCAAAAATCAGATTATCGTTCTTCAGGTAAATTGATATTCATCTCAAGCATTTCAATATTGGCTTCAGAACGTACCGACATTTGAATATGCTGCTCATCGACACCACGTACATAGCGATTGACCACTTGCATGATTTCAGTCTTCATCTGGTCAATTTTGTCCTGGCTCAAGCGACGACCCAAGCCTTGTTCGGAAGCAACGATAACCTTCAAACGGTCTTTAGCAGTCCGTGCGCTTGATGGTTTATCCTCGCCACTAAAAAGTTTACTCCAGAATCCTGCCATGTCTACGCTCCAAATAGTCGTGCTAACCAGCCCTTAGGTTTTACCTCGATATGACGGTAAGGACGTTCTTCGCCAAGGAAACGTGCCACGAGGTCATCATAAGCCTGACCTGCTGCAGCCTCAGTAAAAAGAATCACCGGCTTACCTTCGTTCGATGCCTGTAAAACACTTGGACACTCAGGAATAACGCCCAAGGTCGGTACACGTAAAATATCTTTAGAAATATCGTCAATCGTCAGCATTTCCTGTTTATCGGCACGTTCCGGGTTGAAACGGGTAATACACAGATGCTTACGAATGCGACCTTCGTTTTGTTCTACTTTTTTAGTTTTACTGTCAAGCATGCCAATGATACGGTCAGAGTCACGTACTGATGAAATCTCAGGATTGGTGACAATGATGGCTTCATCAGCATGGTACATGGCCAAAATAGCACCACGTTCAATACCGGCAGGTGAATCACAGATAATGTAATCAAATTCCTGCGAAAGTTCATCCATTACACGAGCAACACCTTCATCTGTTAAGGCATCTTTATCACGTGTTTGTGATGCAGGCAAAATATATAAATTTTCAATATCTTTATCGCGAATCAGTGCTTGCTGTAATCGTGCTTCGTTATTTAAAACATTCACAAAATCATAAACTACACGGCGTTCACAGCCCATAATCAAATCAAGGTTACGTAAACCTACATCGAAATCGATCACAACAGTTTTGTGACCGCGTAGGGCTAAACCTGTTGCAAAAGATGCACTTGTTGTAGTTTTACCTACACCACCTTTGCCTGACGTTACGACAACAATTTTCGCCACCGAATCCACTCCTGTTATGGTTCAAATCCCCTGTTTAAAATGGGGTTTTTGGTATTTATTTATACATTAAAATTGTAGAGCTTCAAATACAAGCTCTTGTTGATCATTCAAGTAAATATGCACTGATTTCTTAACGACATGCGGGGGAATATCATCCGCTACGCAATAGGTTCCCGCAATCGAGATCAGTTCTGCTTCAAGGCTGTGACAGAAAATACGGGCTGCCGTATTCCCCCCGACACCTGCAATGACACGACCACGTGCGCTGCCATACACATGGATATTGCCTGAAGCAATCAGTTCTGAACCACTGTTGATGCCGGCATTGATAATAATGTCGCCATTATGCTGCACAATACATTGGCCCGTCCGCAGAATTTCATCATGATATGAGGTCACATGCGCAACGATCGGGGCAGCAGCTGCCTGATCATCACTTGTCGCTGCTTCTGGCTTAACTTCTACCACCTGTTCTTTCGTGGCTTTCACTTCTTCTAACTGGCGATCGGGTGGCAGAACCGGGAACTGAATGGAACGCGCCTGATCACCCAGTAAACCCTCAGTCACGGCCATTGGCTGTACATCTAAGTCGATTAACAGCTGAATCAGGGCAATCAGTTCCTGTTCAACTGAACTTTCAATGACGGCCAAAGTGCCAGATGGGAATGCAGCTTGTAATTTTGGGCTAAGTTGCTGGCGGATGGCATCATGATCATTGGTATCTAAGCTAATGCGTATTGCATTGACCATTCTGCCTTTTATCCGTATATCAGCCATAATTCTTCCTTAAATACTTCTGACTTGCTGGTTTTATGTCGAAGCAATGTTGTAAATAGTGCAAATCCTAGAACAAATTGGCGTAATTCTCTAGCGATCTCAGTTATTTTTTTATGCCAACAGAACCGGATGATTTTATCTGGTTCTGCACTTTAAATGTTATCTATCTATTGAGCGCTGATTTTGCTCATGTTCTTCTAAAATCTGTTGCCACTGTTTGACTTTCACCTGTTTTTGGATCGCTTCAAGTGTTTCAAAAACAGCCGATTCGACCAACTTATCAATATGTGGATTATGTTCAATCTGAATCTGGCTGATTTTATCTGAAATTAGGGTAAAAGTCGGATTTTCTTTTTGGCCGGTATGAGTAAAGGGATCAATCAGACCTTGGGTGATATTTTCCCCTAGACGTTGGCCAATACTTTGAATTTGTTGTTCAATCCGGCTACCGACAAGTGGAATTAATCGCAATAACTGGGTCAGTTCCGGGGTGTCTTCAATGGCTTGATTGACTACTTGCCCGACATTTTTAGCAATCATGGAACGTTGTGCCTGCAACTCTTTACCCAAAGATTCCTGCAAGATGTCTGCCAAGGCAACTGCCAGTAATTTACGATGATGTTCTACCAAATCATCAATCAATTTTTTATGTGATGTACTGGTGCTGAGTTCACGCTTAATACCGTCCAGTACAGTCAGCACCACACGGCTAGAAAGCTCCTCCATGAGCATGTTGTAATAAAAATTGCCTTGACGATACCAGCGCTCGGGAATGACTTTATAACCGTGACTATGCAAGTTATAGCCAATCGCGACCGCACGTAACAGACGCAGAAAGCGCAGTTGTGGAATAATGGAGAGAATTTCATACCAATGTACGAATGGAAAAAACCACCAGCGCCGATGATGGCGCTGAACAATGGCAATGCCCCAACGTGCCAGTAATTCACAGATCAGGAAGGTGGTAAACCAGCCCTCAGTAATGACGACCCAAGGGCGTAAATCACTTTTATAAAACTGCAAGATTTCCGGTAAACGAATGAAGTCAAACAACCATTGACCAAAATCGCTCATTAAAATGGCGTTGGCACTGAGACAAAATAGATTAATGATGATTAAGACCATCATAAAAATGTCGTAAATCAGCGCAACTTTCCAGCCCCAGGTGCCTTTACGAATAAACTTAAATGAGCTAGAGGTGATGTCGGGGTTGTCGTTCTTCATAGTTACTCAGGCAAAAAATCAGACAGCGCTTTGGTCAAAGTTCTGCTGCATTTGCGCTATTAGTTGATCTTTTTCAGTCCAGATTTGATCAATCCATTTCTGGAAACGTGCACGGTATTCAGCATCATCTTCATAATTGCCGCCGAGTACCCAGTCAGGAATCTCAATTTTTCTTAAATTTACCGCAATTCGTGGCACTTCACCTAACCAAAATTCACCATAACCCGGAATACCGTCCGGATAAACGATGGTCATATCGACCAGCGCATCAATTTTATCGCCGAGAATACTCAGCGCCAAAGCCAGACCACCGGCCTTAGGTTTAAGTAAGTATTTGTAAGGAGACTGCTGCTGATCATGTTTGTCTTGGGTAAAACGCGTGCCTTCCAGATAATTTAACAGGGTAAAGGGCTGACTGATCAGCTGCTCACAGGATTTACGTGCTTCTTCCATATCGCGGTATTTTAGCGCAGGATTTTTAGCAATCTGTTCCTTGCTATGCCGTTTCATCATCGGAAAACCTAAGATTTTAAAGGCTTGACCGACAAAAGGAATAAAAATAAGTTCCCATTTTGTAAAAAAACGCGTCAGCGGCATACGGGTCAAGCCGAAGTACTGATTGACGGTGGTATCGACCCAGCTTTGATGATTACAGGTCATCAAATAACGGCCCTGCATATTTAAATCAAGTGATTCATCTACTGTTATTTGCCATTCGGTATTGTTGAGCACATTGTCAATCAGCCAGTTATTGACGCCTAACCAGCTGTTGGTAATCTTGATATTGGTTTCATCAACTTTTGCAAATTTTTTAAAAAACTTGGTAAAACCCAGCGCCAGAACCGGAGGGCCATGAAAAAAAGTACTGCCTGTCATCACTGAGGTGACAGCCAAGCCACGTGTAAGTTTTTTTAAAGTTGCTTGTTTATTGCTATTCGATGACATATCAAAACAGTCCCCAGAGATTAATCGCTTAAATTTTTTCATATTTTGAATAATATAATGAGAGTGAGGCAAATAAAAAAGCCTAAAGGCCTAACTATGAAGATATTGTGATGAAGTCCATTGTTTTAGTTACATATAAACATTACAAAATATTGAGAAACGATTTATTATTAACAAAAATTCAATGGTTATCCCGTTCAATTTAAATCATTATTTCGCTTATACAACAAAGCATACAATAAGGAGTCATGCGATGCGTGCACTAGTAATTTCAGCAGCTGTAGCAGGGGCCGTAGCACTTACAGGTTGTCAATCAACTGGTAATAACCTCGGTGGTGTGGAATATGATAAAGCTGCTTTAGGTACTTTAATTGGTGCTGCAGCAGGTTACGGTGTTTCTAAGAGTAATGCGAATACCAGCCGTCAAAACAACCGTGCAGCAGCGATTGGTGCTGTTGTTGGTGGTGCAGCAGGTGTTTATCTTGATAACAAAGAGAAAAAATTACGTCAAGCAACAGCCGGAACTGGCGTAGATGTTAACCGTAATGCAGATGGTTCGATTAACCTTGTAATGCCAGGTAGTATTACATTTGATACCAACAAATCGAACATCAAACCAAACTTCTATGGCACTTTGAATAAAGTGGCTCAAGTATTAACCGAAGATAACAACAGCGGTATTTTGGTCACTGGCTATACAGACAGTACCGGTAATGACTCAATCAACATCCCGTTGTCTCAAGCACGTGCTAACTCTGTAGCAACTTATTTATCAGGTCAAGGTGTTTCACGTACACGTATTAATGCTCAAGGTTTAGGTTCAGCCAACCCGATCGCAGACAATACAACTGCGGCGGGTAAAGAACAAAACCGTCGTGTAGAAATCGCGGTATATGCTGTTCAATAATCTTTAAACGCATATAAAAAAACCACCTTCGGGTGGTTTTTTTATATCTGAACATTGACCTGATTAATCGTATTTTAAATTAGGCAACTGAGGCAGAGATGACTATAATCGGAGCCGAATCTAGAAGAGGAAGCCATATGTCACTCGCCAGTCAGTTAAATGACAAGCAACTTGAAGCCATGAAATACACTCAAGGACCCTTGTTAGTACTTGCAGGAGCGGGTTCAGGCAAGACTTCAGTGATCACGCGAAAAATCGCATATCTTGTCAAGCATTGCGGGATTCCTGCGCATCGTATTACTGCAATGACCTTTACCAACAAAGCGGCACGTGAGATGAAAGAGCGTGTCAGCAAATTGTTAACCCGTGAAGAAAGTAAAGGCGTTTCAGTTTCGACTTTCCATACCTTTGGCCTGAATATGCTGCGTCTGGAGCTGAAACATACCCCCCTTAAAAATAATTTTTCGATTCTGGATGCTGACGACTGCAAACGTATTCTGATGGATTTGATGCATCGTGACAATTTATCCGGTGCAGAAAGCAAAGAACTGATTGCCAAAGCCATGAAAATGATCTCGGACTGGAAAAATGATCTGATTCCACCCGAGCAGGCGCATACCACTTGTGAAACTGCCGAAGATGTCCAGTTTGCGCATTTATATCAGCTTTATGAACGTAATCTGCGTGCCTATAATGCCGTAGATTTTGATGACCTGATCGTGATGCCGACACGTCTGCTACAGGAAAATGCCGAAGTACGGGATAAATGGCAAAACCGGGTGCGTTATTTGCTGGTCGATGAATATCAGGACACCAACACTGCACAGTATATTCTGGTGAAATTGCTGGTTGGCGTAATGGGGCAGTTCACCGCCGTAGGCGACGATGACCAGTCCATCTATGCTTGGCGTGGCGCCAAACCGGAAAATATGGCCTTGCTGCAACAAGATTTCCCGAATTTAAAAGTGATTAAACTGGAACAGAACTATCGTTCGACCAGTCGTATTCTTAAAGCAGCCAACACCGTGATTGGCAATAACCCGCATATTTTTGATAAAAAACTCTGGTCAGACAAAGGCCATGGTGAAGTGATCCGGGTGATTACTTGCCGTAATGATGATGATGAAGCAGAACGCGTGGTCAAAGACCTGATCACGCATAAATTGATGAATGGGAAAAGCTGGAAAGATTATGCGGTATTATATCGCGGCAATTTTCAGGCGCGTATTTTAGAAACCCATCTCCGTCAGATGCAGATTCCGTATAAATTGTCTGGCGGTCAATCTTTTTTCGCGCGTGCCGAAATCAAGGACATGATGAGTTATTTACGCCTGATCATTAACCCTGAAGATGACAGCGCTTTCCTACGGATTATCAATACGCCAAAACGTGCCATTGGGCCGGTGACACTGGAAAAACTGGGTCTCTTTGCTCAGGAAAATAACCTGTCACTGCTGGCTGCGGCAGCGGATCAGCGTTTGACCATGGCGATTCCGAAAAAGGCCACCACACAGTTAGCAGAGTTTGCCGACTTCATTGAGGGCTTTACTCGCAATTTACTTGATGATGATGAACCGGTACCGATCATCCGTCAGATGATGATTGAAGCCGGTTATATCGATTACATCAAGGAAACTGCAGCCACGCCGGCACAGGAAAAAACCAAGCTCGACAATATTGAAGTGCTTTACAGCAGCATCCAAAGCCTGATTAACCGCGCTGAAGATGTCGATGAAAAAAATATTGAAAGCGTGATTCGTAAAATGGTGCTGCTGGATATGCTGGAGCAGCAACAGGAAGAAGAAGATACTGACAAAGTCAACTTGTTAACCTTACATGCTTCTAAAGGGCTTGAGTTCCCTTATGTCTATCTGATTGGGCTGGAAGAAGAAATTCTGCCGCATAAGAACTCGATTGCTGCAGAGACAGTTGAAGAGGAACGTCGCCTGATGTATGTCGGGATTACTCGTGCACGTCAGGGTCTGACCATTACCTTGGCCGAACAGCGCAAGGCCGGCGGACAGATGAAGCAAATGACTCCAAGCCGTTTTCTGGATGAATTACCGGAAGATGAACTGGAATGGTTAGGTCGCAAGAAAAAGCTGGCGGGTAATATCGATCCGAAATTACAGGCGCAGCATTATCTGGATAATTTGCGCAATCTTATCAAACGATAAACTTCAACGCTTATACATATTTTAAATGCAACAACAGGAATGAACACATGAAAGTTCAGGTGAAAGTCCTTGACTCGCGTCTCGGTCAGGAATGGCCATTACCGACTTATGCCACCACAGGTTCAGCAGGATTGGACTTGCGTGCCTGCGTCCATGAAACGACAGTGATTGAACCGGGTCAAACCGTTTTAGTGAAAACAGGCTTGGCGATTTATATCGAAGATCCTGCTTTTGCAGGTCTGATCTTGCCACGTTCAGGTTTAGGTCATAAGCACGGGATTGTGCTGGGTAATCTGGTAGGTCTTATCGATTCAGATTATCAGGGTGAATTGATGGTATCGGTCTGGAACCGGAGTCAGACTGCTTTCAGTCTGGAGCCGGGTGAACGTTTGGCGCAATATGTGCTGGTGCCGGTAGTACAAGCTGAATTTGATCTGGTCAGTGAATTTGAAGCCACTGAGCGTGGTGCTGGTGGCTTTGGCCATACCGGTAAAAACTAAAGAGAAGATGACCTGCAAACAATGAATGGATGTAGGTCATTTCTTAAATACAACAAAGTAAATCCTAAACATAATGTGACGCTTAAAATGGAGTTAAAAATAAAAATTTATTTTCTATATAAATAGAGTTATTCAAAATTGAAATTTATATCTTTATTTTAATTTTAGCCGGGGAAATTAAAAATAAATATAATTAAATAAGGACTATTTCATCACAGAAATTTTCTGATTATTCAGTTAACGGTAATATTTTTATAATTGATTGTTACATTGAAATGGTTTAAAAGTAGTGGGTCTTAAAACAAAAACAAATGTTTAAAGTCATGATGATGAAATAAGTCATTTTATATCTCCTTATATTTAGTGAAAAGAACAGTTTTATGGGATCTATGAATCATCTATTCCCTATGCACATTTTTCGAGCCTATGACATACGCGGTAAAGTCAGTGTACTGGGTGCTGGGATTATCGATGCAATTGCTCACGGTTTAGCACAGCAATATCAGGCTGCGCGACAGACACGTGTCGCAATTGGCTATGATGCACGGCTTAGCAGTCCGGCTTTTGCAGAAACCATTCGCCGTATTTTTCAAGCTTATTCGATTGAAGCCACCATTGTCGGTTGTTGTTCCAGTCCGATGCTGTATTTCACCGCACGGCAATTTGATGGCAATGGCATCATGGTCACGGCCAGTCACAATCCCAAAGAAGATAATGGTATTAAATGGATTGTCTCTGGTGAGCCGCCTTGCCCAGAGATGATCCAGCAGGTGGCTCATCTGGCCAAACCACATTATAGCAATCAGCAGCTTTGCCTAGACGAACAGACTCATCAAGTTATTCCAGAATTTTGTCTAAAATATCAGCATGGTATATTAAAAGATATCCAGTTGAAGCGCTCATTTAAAGTGGTTCTGGATGGTCTGAATGGTTCAGCCGGGCGCTGTGCCAATCTGGTGCTTCAAAAAATGGGTTGTGCGGTGATGGCTTTGCGTTGTGATGCCAATGGGCATTTTCCAGACCATGCACCAGATCCTTCGCAAGACAAACATCTGGAGACTTTACGCCAAAGCATCATGCAACAGCAGGCTGATCTGGGCATTGCCCTGGATGGCGATGGCGATCGCGTGGTCTTGATTGATGCACAGGGCCAGATTATCACGGCGGATCAGTTACTGTGCCTGTTTGCCGAAATTTGCCTCACTGACTCAGCACCACGCAAGTTTGTTTATGATGTCAAATGTTCAACCCTGGTGCGAGACACCGTGCAACGTTTGGGCGGTGAGCCGGTGATGATTCGTACCGGAAGCTCATTTCTGAGAACTTATCTGGCACAATCTCAGCAGCAGGCGATTTTTGGTGGAGAATATGCCGGGCATTATGTCTTTAATGATGGCCGTGGCTGGGGCTATGATGATGGACTCTATGCAGCGCTCAGAGTCATGGAATATCTGGATCAAACTGGTCAAAGTCTTGCACAAGCTTTAGCGGCTTATCCGAAACGGCATGGGACCGAAGATCTTTATATTGCAACGCATCATGTGCATCCGGTTGAACTTTTAGACTTTGTTGAACAGCAATCTGAAAGAATTCGTGCGCAAATCAGTAAAATTGATGGGATACGTCTTGATTTTGAGGATGGTTTTGGCATCATTCGAGCATCCAATACAGGTGAGTATTTCACAGTGCGCTTTGATGCCAATGATGCTCAGGGCCTGAATGAAATTCGTCAGCTGTTTGTAGCCATGTTGCGTGACCGTTATCCACAGATCGCTCAAGATATTTTAGATGCTCAATAAGGAGAGGCGAATGCCAAATCAACAAACAGGCATCGACAAAGCACAGATTTTGACAGAAGCTTTGCCGTATATTCAACGCTTTGCGGGTAAAACCCTGGTAGTAAAATACGGCGGTAATGCGATGACCGATCCTGAGCTGGAAAGTTCATTTGCACGTGATATCGTATTATTAAAAACGGTTGGTATTAATCCGATTGTGGTGCATGGTGGAGGGCCACAAGTCGATTCCATGCTGAAACAGTTGGGCCGTGAATCAGACCGTATCGACGGGATGCGCGTGACTGATCCTGCCACGATGGAAGTCGTGGAAATGGTACTTGGCGGTAGTGTCAATAAATCGATTGTGAACCTGATCAACCAGCATGGTGGTCGTGCCATTGGCTTGACCGGTAAAGACGGCAACCTGATTCGTGCACAAAAACTGCTGATGGAAAAAGTGGCTGAAGATGGTTCGGTTCAGCAAATTGATTTGGGTCTGGTCGGTGAAGTCGTTGGCGTAAAAACCGATGTGCTGGAAATGTTCACCAACAGCGATTTCATTCCCGTGATTGCACCGCTGGGCGTGGATGAAGAAGGCAATACCTATAACATCAATGCAGACTTGGTGGCAGGTAAAGTCGCAGAAGCCCTAGGTGCAGAGAAGCTGATTCTGCTGACCAATATTACAGGTGTTCTGGATGAAAATAAAAACCTGCTGACGGGTTTAAGCACTCAGGAAGTTGACCGTCTGATTGAAACAGGCGTGATCTATGGTGGCATGATTCCTAAAGTCGGCTGTGCACTGGATGCGGTCAAAGGTGGCGTAGTGAGCGCGCATATTGTAGATGGTCGTGTGCCACATGCCAGCTTATTGGAAATTTTTACCGATCATGGCGTTGGTACACTGATTACCAACCGTGCCCATCCACCTCGTCCATAAGTTGTTTTTTGCGGAAAAGAGCCTCAATTGAGGCTCTTTTTTATCTCTATTTATAACTGATAGCTATTTGAAATGACTCGGGTAGTCATGCACAATAAGCATCTAAGAAAATAGAAAGCTGAAACCAGACCATGTGCCAACTGCTTGGAATGAATTGTGCCACCCCGACGGATATTACCTTTTCATTTCGTGGGTTTTCCCAGCGGGCCGGAATTACCTCGGATCATGCCGACGGTTTTGGGATTGCTTTTTTTGAGGATAAAGCCTGTCGCCTATTTGTCGATAACCAGTCTGCGGTTGAATCTCCGATTGCCGAGCTGGTGCGTAACTATCCGATCAAATCCCGTAATGTGATTGCGCATATCCGTAAAGCCACCCAAGGCAAAATCAATCTGGAAAATTCGCATCCATTTAGCCGCGAACTGTGGGGCCGGCAGTGGATTTTTGCCCATAATGGCGATTTGCATGAGTATTTTCCAGTGCTGAGTGGCCGTTTTACCCCAGTCGGCAATACTGATAGTGAGCGCGCTTTTTGCTATTTGCTCGATCAGCTGGTCAAACGCTTTGGTTATGATGAACCGAGTCTGGATCAGGTCTTTGAACTGCTTGCTGAGGTTTCACCTGCGATTGCAGAGCACGGCACTTTTAATTTCTGCCTTTCCAATGGGCAGGCGCTGTTTAGCTATGCCATTACCAAATTGCACTGGCTGGTGCGTGAATACCCATTTAGACCGGCACAGCTGATTGATATTGATGTCGAGGTGGACTTTAGTCAGGTCACTACGCCGAAGGACAGGGTTGCGGTTATTACCACCGAGCCATTGACACAAAATGAGGAATGGACCGCTTTTCAGCCGGGTGAAATGATTCTGTTTAAAGAGGGTGCCAAGTTCCGTTCGCAACTGACTCGGGTAGATCGGTTGGAACGGGAACGTCTAGATCCGTCCTTAAAACGTGTGACCAAAGCAGATTTATATTAAAAATAGATTTTTTTATTTTAAAGATGGGATTTAATTCCTATTTTTTAATATCTTTTTTATTTAAATTAAAGAGAAACCATATTATTAGAAATAGTAGATTGATTAAAAAATATCTGATTCTTATACTCGGGTTTAAAATATATTCCTAATGAAAACAGTTAATTGCAAGGTTTCTCTTAAATTAAGCCGAAAGCCGACTAATTTACTTCATTTTTATTCAAATCAATACGTTATATGATGATTTTTATGTGATAAGTCCTTAATATTTATAGGTGGTCGTAATGAAAATGAAATGGGTTCCAGACTATAATACTGGTATCGATGTGATTGACGATCAGCACAAACGAATTCTCGATTATATCAATGAAATTGATGAGATCAATGTAAATACCGACCGTGCCCGTATTAAACAGATCCTCGAAAATATTATCGATTATACCCAGTCGCATTTTACTTTTGAAGAATCTCTTCAGGAAGAAGCGGGTTATAAATACCGAGTTCCACATAAACGTGTACATGACCTGTTTATCAAGAAAATCGAGTCTTATCGTGATCGTTTTGAACTGGGGCAGTCGATTGAATCAGAACTGCATGAAGTATTATCTAAATGGTTAATCAACCATATTCAGCACGATGACGCTGATTATGTCGGCGCAGTGAAAGAAAATATGATGGGCATTATCAAAGAAAAAGAACAGAAAAAAGGTAAAAACTGGTTCGCTCGTTTCTTCTCATAATAAAAGACGTAACGAGATAACAAGAATTACAATTTAATAATAAATTTTGCGCAGCAAATCACTGTCATGGTGGTTTGCTTTTTGTTTTTGATTTTCACCGCTTCACAAGGCAAAATAGCGCTAGATTTTTATAGGAATGCATCATGCAGGACAATGCTATGTCAAAATGGTTATCACCGCTGATGGCTTTCTGTTTATCGTTTATTATCATCGCGACGCTCGCACCGATAACGGGTATACAGATTGATCGTCAGCTGGATTTCTGGATGCTCTGGTTAGCCACTATGCTGATTCTGGCGCTTCCCATCTGCTACTTGGAAATTGCTTTGGCCAAGCGCTCTAAAACAACGGCATTACAGGCACTGTCAACGCTGACCCGTGAAGCAGATGCCTCACAAAAATGGCGTATAGTCGGCTGGCTCAGTGTGATCTTTATTCCTTTTCTGGCCGGTGCCATGCTGAACAATGCCAGCAATGTTCTGGCGCTTGCTGCTCTTGATCTTGCACCGAATCTTTTGTTTATAGGTCTGGTAATTGCCGCTCTGGTCTTGTCACTGCTGCCGCGTCAAATTTTGTTAGTCATTACGGCGATTGGCGTACTGGCATCTCTGATCTTGGCAAATGTGATGGGAACTGCGCTACCTGCATGGCAAGTCACGCCAGTTGAATTCTCGGAATGGGGCAATGCCACCGTATTGGCACTGGTTGCAAGTGGCCTAGGCATGGGCTTGTACTGGCAGTCTAGCCTGAGTGCTGTACAACAGCAGGATGTCGCCAGCAAGACGGTCTTGCCGATCTGGATCGCACAATTGCTTGCTGTGATTGTATTTGCCTTCTTTGCTGTACAAGCACAAATCCCTGCATTTACGTTGGTGGCCGCGATTGTAGCGACTGCTGCATTCATCCTGCAGATGGCACGAGAGCAGTTACAGCAACGTCAGCTTCACCCTGCGATTCAATGGGCGATTATGGCTGTCGTCACCCTGATCTGGGCCATTCCAAATGTGACACCAATGTTCAACGTAGTCTTACTGCTTTGGGGCTTATTGATTTGTTTGATTTACGCGCTCTTTGCGGGCTGGATCATGAAGATCAGCCATTTACGTAAATCAATGAATTTTAGCTCTGAAGGGTTCTATAACCTGTGGCGTATTGCTGTCCGTGTGGTATTGCCTGTTTCGATTATCGTGGCGATGGTCGCTGTTCTAGGACAACTGTTCTGATGAATAATGCACTGATCTGGGTGGCCTATGCGACTCCGGAGCAACAGTTTCATCTGGCTGTACCATTTCAGCCCGGCATGACAGCATTGGATGCCATCCAGCAAAGTGGCATAGTAGAGCAGGTTACCCTACCTGAACCTTTGTCTTTGGGTATCTTCGGTGTATGCTTGCAAGATCATCAGCAGCCACTGGCAGCAGGTGATCGAGTCGAAATTTACCGAGCACTGACTATCAATCCTAAAGATATCCGACGTAAACGTGCCGAGAAAAATCCGGTGGGTCGTTATGCCAGAGGCAATCTTTTAAGAAAGCTGAAACCATCTTCCGAATAGAAAGCGGCTTGAATGAGCATTAGTTCCAATGATCTGCTCAATCAATCGACTTAATCAAAAAAGCCCCTGATGATTCAGGGGCTTTTTCATGAGAAAGCGACTATAGTGGAGGCGCATTTAAAATTGCTTCTTTTGAACCTGGTAAGCCGGGTTGAGATTCTGGAATGGTTTCCAGACCTTCAACACGTTCCACGATACCAGACTGGTTAAAGTAAATTTTCAAATGCTGGCCTTGGGCTGCCGGGATCTTGGCTTTTTTAGCGTAGGTTCCTGGGGTATAGTTATAGATGTAGTCCCAGCGTAAAGGATTCAGCGGATCGCTTACCGTTGGACTGCCCAGTAAGAAACGCACCTGTTGATGACTCATTCCCACTTGAATTTTAGCGGCTTGAGCTTGGGTTAAAGGGGTTCCTTGTGGAATATCTACTTTATAAACACCTAATGTCGAACAGCCGACGAGCAAGGAAGTGACGAATAACGTCAACATGATTTTTTGCATTTTGCTAAACTATCCCAAATTAATTATGATGCATTTGATCCAAGGATAGATCATACTGCATCTAAAGTTTGTTGCATATTCCAACTTTGATTTTGTTGAGAGACCTTTTTACATGACTATTTCAAACCAAGATTTACGAAAAGCTGGACTGAAAGTTACCCTTCCACGAATTAAAATATTAGAATTACTAGAAAATTCAAGACAACATCATTTAAGTGCGGAAGATATTTACAAGACTTTACTCGATCAGGGTGAAGATGTAGGTTTAGCAACTGTGTATCGTGTGTTAACACAGTTTGAAGCCGCGGGTATTATTGAGCGTCATAATTTTGAAAACAATCATTCCGTTTTCGAGATCATGCAGGAAGATCACCACGATCACCTGGTTTGTTTGAATTGCAGCAAAGTCGTTGAATTCATCAATGATACGATTGAAAAAGAGCAGCATGATGTTGCTGAAAAATTTGGTTTTGAATTAACCGGTCACTCTCTGAATCTGTATGGTTACTGCGATGCGCCGGCCTGTCAGGAAGTGTTTCGTAAAAAATAATTTGCGCTCCGGTTGAAACAAAAAAAACAGGCTTCGATTGAAGCCTGTTTTTTTTATGTGTTCAATCTGATCAGGACTGGCCATCAAAGGTGATATTGGAATGTGCACGTAATAAATGACTGCCGCCTTCTTCTGCCAGTTTGATTTGCAGACGTAAGTCATTGGGTGAATCCGCATGTTTCAGCGCATCTTTATAGCTGATCTGCTTGGCCTTATACAGGTCATACAGTGCCTGGTCGAAGGTTTGCATGCCCAGTTCACGGGAACGCTTCATCAGGTCCTTGATCTCATGCACATCACCTTTACGGATCAGGTCAGCAATCAGGGGGGAGTTAATCAGAATCTCAATCGCGGCACGACGACCATTGCCATCGATGGTTGGGATCAGTTGCTGTGCCACAATGGCTTTCATGTTCAGTGACAAGTCCATGAACAGCTGGTTATGCCGGTCTGCTTCAAAGAAATGAATGATCCGGTCAATGGCCTGGTTGGCGTTGTTGGCATGCAGGGTCGCAAAGACCAGATGACCAGTTTCGGCAAAGGCAATCGCATAATCCATGGTTTCACGCGAACGAATCTCACCAATCAGAATCACGTCCGGCGCCTGACGTAAGGTATTTTTCAGGGCAATTTCAAAGGAATCGGTATCAATCCCGACTTCACGCTGGGTGATGATACAGCCTTTATGCTGGTGAATGAATTCAATCGGATCTTCAATGGTAATGATATGACCTTTGGAATTTTCATTGCGATAACCGACCAGCGAGGCCAGCGAAGTTGATTTACCGGTACCGGTTGCCCCGACAAAAATAATGATGCCGCGTTTGGTCATCGCCAGTTCTTTTAGAATCGGCGGTAATTTGAGTTCATCCATGGTCGGAATCACGGTTTCAATCCGACGCAAAACCATACCCGGCTGATCACGCTGCTGAAAGGCACTGACACGGAAGCGGGCACTTTTATCCGGTGTACTGATGGCAAAGTTACATTCACGCGTGTCTGCAAATTCTTTACGCTGCTTGTCGCTCATGATGGAGTGAAGCAGTTGCCCCACTGCCGCGCCGGGTAATTTTATCGAACCAATCGGTAAAATCTGCCCATTAATTTTGATTGAAGGTTCGACATCGGCTGTAATGAACAGATCCGATGCTTTTTTCTCCACCATATAATCGAGTAAGCCGTTAAAATCCATGTATAAAAACCCCAATACAATTAATTTTTCTTATAAGAATGCTTCTGGCTGTTTGGCTGCAGTACGTGCCACTTGCGGGCTGATGAGACCTTTAGATACCAGGGTTTTCAGGGTCTGATCCAGTGTGGTCATGCCATAGTTGGCACCGGTCTGAATCGCAGAATACATTTGTGCGACTTTATTTTCACGAATCAGGTTACGGATTGCAGGAATACCAATCATGATCTCATGTGCCGCAACACGTCCGCCGCCATTTTTCTTCAGCAAGGCCTGTGAAACCACAGCCTGCAATGATTCCGATAACATGGCACGAACCATATCTTTTTCTTCGGCAGGGAATACGTCAATCACACGGTCAATGGTTTTGGCCGCAGAGGTGGTATGCAGGGTGCCAAACACCAGGTGACCAGTTTCTGCCGCAGTTAAGGCCAGACGGATGGTTTCAAGGTCACGCATCTCACCGACCAGAATAATGTCCGGGTCTTCACGCAGTGCCGAACGCAGTGCTTCATTAAAACCATGGGTATCACGATGCACTTCACGTTGGTTAATTAGACATTTCTTAGACTGATGCACAAATTCGATCGGATCTTCGACGGTCAGAATATGGTCATAGCGGTTGTCATTAATATAATCCAGCATCGCCGCCAATGTGGTTGATTTACCCGAACCGGTTGGACCTGTGACCAGTACCAGACCACGTGGATATTCACAGATATCCTTAAAAATCTGTCCCATGCCCAGATCTTCAAGGGTCAGGACTTTAGAGGGAATGGTACGGAATACCGCACCGGCACCGCGGTTCTGGTTAAATGCGTTGACACGGAAACGGGCCACGCCAGGCACTTCAAAAGAGAAGTCAGTTTCCAGATTTTCTTCAAAATCACGGCGCTGTTTATCGTTCATGATGTCATAAACGAGTTTATGCACTTCTTTGTGTTCTAATGCTGGCAGGTTGATGCGACGAACTTCCCCATCGACACGAATCATTGGCGGTAAGCCCGCAGACAAGTGTAAATCCGACGCACCATTTTTAGCAGAAAATGCCAACAATTCTGTGATATCCATAAGGTCCCCGAGTTCATTAAAATGTTAATTATTTTGATAGAATAATAAGGCTTTCCCACAGCTTAACCAACACTTAGTTCATGGGCAAGGGAAAAAAAGATGAATGAAATGAGAACCCCATCAATGAATATGTTGCAACAGTCACGAAATCAGGTCTTAGTGCAAATTGAAACTGCCTGTGTTCAGGCCGGCCGCGAAGCAGATGCGGTGCAACTGCTTGCCGTTTCCAAGACCCAGCCAAGTAGCGTCCTGGCAGATATGTATCAGGCAGGGCAACGTGCTTTTGGTGAAAATTATTTGCAGGAAGCACTGGAAAAAATCACGGCACTGAAAGAGCTGGACATTGAATGGCATTTTATTGGTCATGTGCAGCGCAACAAAACCAAGGCTCTGGCAGAAAATTTTGCCTGGGTGCATGGGGTAGATCGTCTGATTATTGCCGAGCGTTTATCGAATCAGCGTGGAGATAATCAGCCTGCGCTGAATATCTGTATTCAGGTCAATATTGATGCTCAGGATACCAAAGATGGCTGTCAGCCGGCAGAAGTTTCAGATTTGGTGGCACAAATCAGCCAACTGCCGAATTTGCATTTACGTGGTTTGATGGTGATTCCAGCACCGAATAATTCTCAAGCCTTTGCTGATGCCAAAGTTTTATTTGATGCAGTCAAAGTTCAGCATGCACATCTTGAAGATTGGGATACTTTAAGTATGGGCATGTCTGGGGATATGACCGAAGCGATTGCTGCGGGTTCTACCATGGTTCGTGTTGGCACAGCCCTATTTGGTGCACGGCCTAAAAAAGATATATAAACTACTAATGTCAGTTTTTTGCAGCAAAGCGTTATCGCAGGGTATTGGATAACGCTTTTTTTCTGGCTGGTTCGAGCCATTTGGCCATGAGCCAGGCAAAGACAATTAAGCCGCCCATACTGCCGAGCAAGGCTAAAACCGCTCCCCCAAGACCATAAGCCAAGGTTGCCGGAATACAGCCCAAAATAAATAAAAGTAATGGGAAATGGGTGACATACAAGGTATAGGAAAAGTCTGCGGATTGTACCCAGACCGGATAATAGTAGCTGCGTTGATGCTGGAGTTGTACCAGCCAGCAGCTAAATGCTAGGCCGATACAGAAATTAAAGAGAGTAAAATTTGCAGCGCGATATTGTCGGGCTTGATCGACGATATGAAACTGGTAAGCATCAATGCAGGCGATTAGAAATGCCAAGCCAAATAACCCCAGTTTAAGCACTTGTAACCGGTTTAGAAAATGTCGCTGGATATGACGAAATGAACAGGCAAAGGCCATCAGCCAGACCAGAAAATAAATAAAAAACTGAATATTCAGGATGGATAAAACGATTAAAACACTAAAAAAGCCGATTTTGGCTATTTCTGAATCTTTGAAAAAAGGCAGAAATCCGGCCAAGACATAGAACCAGACTTCATAACTCAGGCTCCAGAGCGGGGCATTGGCTGAAACTGTAGGCGTGATGAAGCCATTCAAAAACAGCAGAGCGCCAATAAAATCACCTGAATCGAGACCATAGTCAGTCCGGATCATCATGCCAAAACTGTTTTGAAAGGCATGGCTTTGAGTGGCAAAGAGTAGTGGTACCAACAGATACAACAACAGGCTCAGAGCCATGGCAAACAGAAAGGGTGGCAAAATCCTGCGATAACGCTGTTGGGTATAACGGCGCAGATTGAGCTGACCATGCTGATGAATATTGTGCTGGATCGAATAGCCAATCAGATAACCACTCAGAACAAAGAAAATCATGACCGCGGCCTGACCAAGCAGGCGCACCCATGAATACAGGCTGAGGTCAAAAGGGGCGATAAAGGCCTGAAAGCAATGCGTGAACAGTACAACAATGGCACTGATGCCCCGTAGGCTCTCGAGCTGTAAGCTGAAATAGGGCGAGAGCTTGTCTGGGGCAGGGTGCATCATTGTCAACCTATAATCTGAATGGTACTGGCGCCAGCACCGACTGGCTTGACCTGAATCTGTACTGGAATCCGTTCATGCATTTCCTGGATATGCGAGATCAGCACCACTTTACGGCCTTGGCTTTGCAGTTGATCGAGTGCATTCATCACCATGTGTAATGAAGAGGCATCCAAGGTTCCAAAACCTTCATCAATAAATAGCGATTCAATTTTCATTGAGCCTGAAGCCATATTGGCAATGGCCAACGACAAGGCAAGGGCGGTCAAGAATGACTCACCACCAGAAAGCGATGAAACAGAACGGGTTTCACCATCCATATCATGGTCAATAATGGCAAGACTGAGTGAGTTGTCTAAACGTTTTAAGGTGTAACGCTGAGACAGCATCGCAAGTTGCTGATTGGCAAATTCAAGCAAAATATCAAGGTTGTATTGCTGTGCATAATCACGGAATTTTTTACCTGTGGCATCACCCATTAAACTGGAAATTTTATTCCAGCGATGTTCTTCAGTTTGAATTTGGATAATTTGATCCGCAAATTGTTTTTGCTTGTCTAGGTTTGAGTAATGCACATCTAACTTGGCTTTGAGTTGGTCACGCTGTTCTTGTCGCTCGGCTAAGGCATTCAGGTTGAGTGCAATAGCACTTTCAATTTGTAAAACTTGTATTTCAGGTTGAGTTTTTAAATGTTGAGTGAGCAACTGTTGGGTGGTGTTGAGTGCAGACGTCGCATCGACTAAAGCATGTTCGATGTCTTGAATATATTGACGTAGATTTTGAGTTTCTTCCGTTGAAATAAGGCTGAATTCTGAAATTAAAGCATGATTAAAATCTAAATGTTGATTTAACCAATGTTCGATTTCCAAAGCGCAAGCATGATGCTGGGCTTCAAATTGAGCCAACTGAATTTTGAGTTGATCAAGCTGACGGTGTTGGTGATCAAATTGTTGCCGAGCTGTTTCGAAACTTTGTTGTATTTGCTGATGTTGCAGCTGTAAGTTTTTACGCTGTTCATCGTGTTGATTCAGCCATTCATGCGGTTTATCGACCGAAGTTTGTGTCATCTCAAAAATAAGCTGAACGGCAAGTTCCTTGTTCTGTTGTCCTTGACGCTCAAATTCAACTTTATCTTTTTCAGCGAGTTCAATCTGATTGTTTTTGGCTTGAATCTCGTTATTTTTTTGAGCGAGGAGTTGAGCTTTCTCATTCAGTTGCTGATTTAAAGTCTCAAGATTCTGCAACAGCTGCTGACGCTCATGCAATTGTTGCGCAATATGTTGTGCAACAGTTAGGGTTTGCTTTTGCCAAGCATCTCGTTGATCAGCAGTGAGCAGGTCTAGCAGGTATTGAATATTCTGTTCAGCTTGTTGAACGATCGACAGTTGTTGTGAGATCTGCTGAATATTGTGGGTTAAATTCCGTTGGGTTTTTTCAGCCTCCTCCAGTTGTTTGATATTTTCCTCTAGCGTGATTTTTTCTTGTTGCAGGGTTTGATTGACTTGAAGCAGTTGCTGTTCAATCTGTTCAGACTGTTGGGTTAAGTCTATTTGAATTTGAGCATTTTTGAAGCTTTGATAAAGCGCCTGTTCATGCTGTTGATGTTGAATATTTAAATCGTCGAGACGTTTTTGCTGTTCGCTCAAAGACGCTGTTTGCTGTGTGTGTAATTGCTGAATCTTTTGCCAGGCATTAAAACTGTCTTGTTCGATTTGAATTGCTTGCTGCTCTTGTTGCTCTTGCAAATTGACGAGTTCACTCGATAGTGCAGAAAGATCAGTTTTAAATGGATGATGGACACTGCCACAGACTAAGCAGGCTTCTCCATCCACCAATTGCTCGCGTAATTTCTCAATATTTTCAGCATGCAATAAACGCTGTTGTTGCAGCATGCGTTGTAAGTTTTCACGTTCAAGTTTATGGGTTTGGTATTGCTGTTCTTGCACATCAACTTGGATTTTACTTTGGGCACTCTGCTGTGCGAGCGCATTGCACGTTGTTTGTAGTTGATGCTGTTCAGAGCGTTGTTGTAGCCATTGTTTAAATTGATTTTGAATTAAGCCAAATTGATGTTGTTGCTCCAGTTTTTTTGCATGATTGTGGCGAAGTTCTGATAGCTGGTGATCAATTTTTTGGTCATCACCAAACTGCTGTTGTAGTGATTCCAATTGCTGTTGTTTCTGACTTAAATCGGTTCTAGCAGAAACAATATCGCCATATTGTTGTTCAAAACTTTGGTAATACTGAATAAATCGTTGTAACTGTGCGAGATGCGCGGAAAGTCCATCATCTAAACTGCTCAGTTGCATCGTTTGATTCAACTGTTCGGTCTGTTTTTGCTGATCTGACTTGAATTGCGCTGATTCGTTGTGTAACTGAGTTTGTACCAGGATTAAGGGCTGTAACTCTTTTTGAAACTGGTCCAATACAGATTTTGCTTTAACAAACTGTTTGCCAATGAATTCACGTTCTTGAATACAGTGACGGACTTGATTAATACGGTGTTGATGGGTGTGTTCAAAATGCTGTAACGCTTTGAGTTGTTCATCAATCTGTTTAAATGCAGTCTGTTCTTGCTCAAAAACTTGCTGAATGCTATGAAACTGTAATTCAGCACTTTGAATTTGGGGTTTTAACCGAGCTAATTCTGTTTGTGTTTTTTCTTGCTGGATCATACTTGGACGGATGGATGCAAAAACTTCGAGTTGTTTTAGACGGCCACGTTCCGTATTCAGTAAATCAAATTTTTGTTGTTGTTCCGCATGCTGAAGCTGTCGTTGCTGCACATCATGTTCTAACTTCTGCTTTTGCTCAAACCATTGCTGGTTTTTTTCGAGTGCTGATTTTTCTTGTTCTAATTTTTTGTATTCGGTACAGATTAGCTGGAATTGATCACTGATCGTCGCTAAATCTTCTTCTGATAAAATTTCAATATCACCGAGTCTGACTTCTAAAGCTTTACGCTGATTGGCTATCTGCTTGGTTTTTTCATATGCCAATTGACCAATTTTGCCAAAAATACTGGAGTTTGTTAGATATTCCAGTAGTTCACCACGTTCATTATCTCTTGATTTTAAAAATGCAGTAACTTCAGACTGAGCCAATAAAACGGCACGGGTAAATTGTTCAAAACTCAACTGAGTAATTTGCAAAATTTTAGCTTCGACTGCTTTGGCTTTATCGGCCAGAATATTGCCATCACTGAGACATTTCAGGGAACGTTGCACACTTTGCAATTTACCTGTCGGATTTTCACGTGCACGTTTAATTTCCCAACGTGCCAAATATACTTTTTGATCCTGAGCAACAAAACTGAGTTCTGCAAAACCATGTCCTGTGCCACGGCGCAAAACAGTTAAGGGGGAATTGGTGAGAAGTTCAGAACCATCGATATCTGTCAGTTTACCATCGCTATCTTTTAAACGAGGCACACGATTGAACAGCGCCAAACACATGGCATCCAGAATTGTGGACTTTCCTGCGCCAGTTTTACCGACAATGGCAATTAAACCTGCGCTGGCAAGTGGATTACTTTCAAAATCAATAAAATGTTCGCCTGCAAGCGATGCCAAGTTTTTTATACGAATAGATAAAATTTTCATGGCATATCCTTATGCTGTTTCATCAGCATCAATACTGGTTTCCGCCTCAGCAACCAGGCTGAGGAAATCTTTGAGCACCGAGTCATCAGCGCTGTAACCCTGTTTGACCCAAAGCTGTTCAAATAGTTTTTTTGGCGTCGGCGGTTCTAAATGGATTTTTTGAGTTTGTGCATCATCAAGATTAAAGGCTTGATATTGACGGGATATGCGCACCAAGCGATAGCGATTCGGTGGAAGTGCATCTTCAAAGCATTGTCTTAAATTGGGTGGGGGAGGTGTTGCAGTATGATATTCAATATCGACATATTCACGTTGATCAATTGCTGCAATTTCTCCATGTTCAAGGGTACGAATCTGCTCAAAGATTTCATTGAGTTCACCACGTAGTCGATGCAGGCGTACACTGCGTGGAATCAGCAAAGCTTCAAATTGGAAACGTGCATCATCTTCTAATTGAGGATCAATTCTGACTTCAACCACTTGATGCTTATAGTTAATCTCGCTAAATGACAATGGGATAGGCGAACCACTATAGCGGATATGTTCCTGACCGACTTTCTGCGGTTTATGCAAATGCCCCAATGCAACATAATCAATCACATCATCAAATAATGCCGTTGATAAAGCTTCCTCATTGCCGACAATAATCGGGCGTTCAGAATCCGAAGTTTCGCTGCCTTGCATATGTGCATGCGACATTAAAATCAGTGCCTGATGGGGCTGTTTGCGTGCCTTGGCTTCAGCGATCAGTTGTTGATGCAGATAGCTAATCGCGTTTTGACTGTTAGTAGTATGTTCATTTAGTCCGGTAATTTCGGCGCTACGCAAATAGGGCAGGGTCAGACACCAGGCAATGATGTTTTGTTGCTGGTCATAAATCGGAATCAGCAAACGATCCAGGTTCAGGGTGTTTTCAGCAGTTCGGCCCACAATCCCGACCGCTTTGGCATTGTATTTAGCCAATAAAGGTTCAACCTGTTCAATTCGATAACCCGAGTCATGATTTCCTGCGATCATCAAGGTCTGCATATGCGGTGCGAGTTCATGGGCATCGGCCAGAAATTGATACAGTTGCTTTTGCGCACTCGAGGCCGGATTAATCACATCAAAAATATCACCAGCAATTAATAGGGCTTGTGGCTGCTTGGTTTTAATTTGCTCTAGCAACCAGTTTAAAAATTGAGTATGTTCAAATTCACGGTCATGGTTATGGAAAAATTGTCCCAGATGCCAATCGGAAGTGTGAAGAAAATGAACTGCCATGTAGATGAACCCTGAAATGTCTGCCTTGCTACTATAGGAAAAAGCTGAGGGGAAAATCTACTTAAAAAAGATATTTCAGCGAATTGTTGCTGATGTCAGGCTGAATTTATTTTAATCAGTAGGCAAAATGGCAGGATAGTCATGTCTAAATCACCCAGTCTTGAACAGTCATGCAATTCATCAGGCTGAAAAATCGGAATTTTAAAAAATAAAAACCGACGATTCGAGTGATGTGAAATCGTCGGTCAAATTTGTGTTACATGAAGATTTTGGCTGCTATTCAAAATTTCCCTGTACACTGGACTTATTGCTTTAGCTCTAAAGGTCAGCAAAAATTCGTGGATGCCAGTCCAAATTTTTGTACCTTGTACTCTATATAACGTCACCTTGTAGTGGATGGTTGACAATAAAATGAAAAAAAACCTGATTTTTTTTATACTAGCTTATTGAAGATCACTGAGTCATACATATGTTGCCGCTAAGTCGTTATTTTATCTGGTTTTTCTTTATCTGTTTTATTTTTACCTGTATTTGCGGTGTACTGGCAGCCTTGCTGCCGATGGGCATGGGCGCAGTTTTGACGATTGTTCCCTATCTGGTGGCCATGATTTGGGTGCTATTTAAATTTTTAAAACAGCAAAAACGTGCGCCGACTCAAGCAGAGCGTAAAAAATTTACCCTGGGTTTTAGCCTGATTTACTGGGGCTATAATTTATTATTTCTCTTGCTCGGTATTGTGATCGCCACCCGTTCCAATCCGAATGCCTGGCAGGACTTCTTGCTGTATCTACAGCAGCCACAGTTTATGAGCATTGTGCTGATCATGTTCCTGATGATCGCAATTCCACTATATCTGCTGACGTACTGGTTTTATGGCAAGCAGGCACAGCGTATGGCAGATCAAATGTTTGGCAATTCGCCGCAGGCCTGATAGGTAGGTGGCTTTATGACGATTGATCTTGATAGATTGATCGCATCAGGCTGGATACAAATTCACCACGACAAAGATATTCCTGCTTTAAAAAAGCTGAAGATGAGTGGCGTATAATTTAAACCAAGAAAATAATAAGGCGAAGAATGACGAATGTATAAACCTGTAGTGCTGGTGACGGGAGCGAGTGGTTTTATTGGCAGTCATCTGGTGCGTTTTTTATTGGAACGTGATTATCGGGTGATTGGGCTGACCCGCCGCAAGAATCAATCTGAACCGCATCCAGATTTTCACTGGATTAACCAGCTGGATGAATTAAAACAGCCTCAGATTGATTATGTGATTAATCTGGCTGGCGAAAGCATCGGTCAGGGACGCTGGACGGCAGCGCGTAAAAAGAAATTGCTGGATAGCCGTTTAGACACCACCAAACAGTTATTTGACTATTTAGAAAAATACCAGATCAAACCGAAACGGATTATTTCAACCTCAGCCGTTGGTTATTATGGTATTGACCCGAGCGAGCGCTGGGAGCAGGTCTGTACGGAACAAAGCCCGCCACAAGATATTTTTATGTCTGAGCTCTGTGCGAAGTGGGAACAACTGGCTTTGTCCTATAGCAGTCAGGACACCAAAATTGTTCGCTTTGCTGTGGTCTTCGGCAAAGGTGGTGGAATTCTGCCGCAGATGTTATTGCCGATTAAACTGAATCTGTTCGGGCGGATTGGTCATGGGCGTCAGCCAGTCACTTGGGTGCATTTAGAAGATGTATTGCGTGCGATTGAATTCTTGATGCTTGAAACGACGACCGGGCAGATTTTTAATGTGGTTGCTCCGGAAAAAGTCAGTCAGGCACAGTTTGCCCGGACTGCTGCACAGCTACTGAAACGCAAACCTTTACTGCCACTGCCAGCATGCAGTTTGAAAATGATGCTGGGAGAACAATCGCAACTGGTTTTAAACGGTCAGTATGTACAGCCTCAAGCTTTACAGGATGCGGGCTTTCAGTTTGATTATCCAACCTTGAAAGAAGCGCTGCATAATATCCTAAAGCACTAAGCGACCTGGCTCCAATAGATGGGCCGGAGCATAGGGCTGTGGATCTACAATGGTCGGTGTTTGTGCAAGCATCAATTGAGCCAGTAATTTGCCTGAGGCTGGGGCCATGCATAAGCCATTGCGGAAATGGCCAAAATTGGCCCAGGCATTTTGCAATTCGGGGATTTTGCCAATATAGGGAATACCATCGGGTGAGCTGGGTCTTAATCCGGCCCATTGCTTGACCAGCGGAAAATCCGCCAGTTCCGGCACCATCTCCAGACAAGCCTGTAGAATATCTTGCCGGATTTCAGCAGAAGGCGAGGTGTCAAAACCGACCTGACGCATACTGGAACCACATACAACATGTCCGTCGCGCCGTGGAATCAGATACATGACCTTGTTCATGCACATGCTCGGTAGCCAGTTTTCTGGGGTTTTAAACAGCAGCATTTGTCCTTGCACCGGTTGCACCGGAATTTCACAGCCAAGCTGTTCTGACCAGCCTGCAGACCATGCGCCTGTGGCGATTACAAACTGATCTGCCTGAAAGTGTTGACCACTTTCACTGGACACACTCGTTACCCAGCCTTGCTGAATATTGAGCTGAGTGATTTTACAGTGCTCTTGCCAGGTGACATGCGGATGCTGTTTTAAATAGCTGATGACCGACTGTAATAGTCGCGGATTGCGGATATTGGCCAGTTCCGGAAAGTAAATCGCCTGTTTGAACTTGCGCTGATCAATTCGGGGATTGATTTGTTGTAGCTGAGTCTGATCAAGCAATTCGGCCTGTTGCTGAGGGTCCTGATATTTTTCCGCATAGCGCAAGCCAAGCTCAAAATCATCTTCATCAAAAATCAGCATGCCTGTTTCATGAATCTGGAAATCGATACCGGTCACTGGCTGCAGTTTTTGATTCCAGTCCTGATAGAGCGGTTTGGCATGCCGAGCCAACGTATTGACTGCAGCGGGGTAGCGCCAGGGATACATCGGAGAAAGAATCCCGCCTCCGGCCCAAGACGCAGCCTGCCCGGCAACTTGCTGATCAAAAATCGTGACAGAACATCCCTGTTCAAGCAGTTCCAGCGCCGACATCAACCCGGTGATGCCAGCGCCGATAATGGCGATATGCATTGCGCCGAAATCCTTTTACTTCATGTCTTTCAGTTTAAGCGCAGCTTCTTCGGCAAAGTAAGTCCAGATGCCATCGGCACCGGCGCGGCGGCAGCTCATCAGTGATTCAATAATCACGCTGTCAGATAACCAGCCATTTTGAATGGCAGCGGCCAGCATCGCATATTCACCACTGACCTGATAGACAAAGGTTGGTACACCAAAAGTGTCTTTAACTTCACGGACGATATCAAGATAAGGCATGCCCGGTTTGACAATCACCATGTCTGCGCCTTCCTGAAGATCCAGCGCAATTTCATGCAGTGCTTCGGCACGGTTACCGACATCCATCTGGTAATTGTATTTATTGCCGCCTTTTAAATTGCTGGCAGAACCGACTGCATCACGGAATGGACCATAGAAGCTGGATGCATATTTGGCTGAATAAGCCATGATGGAGGTATAGATATGCCCATTTTGTTCAAAGGCCTGACGAATTGCACCGATCCGGCCATCCATCATGTCACTTGGAGCAAATACGTCTGCACCGGCTTCAGCATGGCTTAAGCCCTGTTTAATCAGACATTCGACCGTTTCATCATTTAAGACATAACCGGTCTCATCAATAATGCCGTCCTGACCATGCGTGGTATATGGGTCGAGTGCACCATCAGTAATCAGCACCATTTCTGGCAGTTCTTTTTTTAATAAACGCAAAGTGCGTTGGACCAGACCATCTTCGCGCCAAGCCGCTTCGGCGGTCAGGCTTTTATCTTCTTGTGGTGTGACTGGAAACAGTGCCAGTTTATTGACGCCCAGTTCCAGCAGACGCTCTGATTTTTTTAACAGCAAGTCTGCTGACAGGCGCTGGATATTCGGCATACTGGGAATATCTTGGCTCTGATTTTGTCCCGGCAGTACAAATACTGGATAAATCAGGTGATCTGCACTGAGATGCGTTTCACGTACCATAGAACGTAAATGCTCATTTTTACGAATACGACGCATGCGAGTTGCAGGAAACGCGGGACGATTGAACGTATAGGTCATAAAAATCTCAGCAATCAGTATTAAACTAGGCACCTATTGTAGCCCTAACTGAAATTTTTGGGCATAAATTAGCGGTTTTTTATTGCGGTGGATTTGAGCAGAGTGATGACTAAGACAGAGAAAAGCTGGACAGGTAATATACACTTGGGGGCAAAGGTGGATATTGATGTGGTCTTAAATCAGTTGGTACATGCTTTTAATAGCTCTCCTTTTTTTAAGCATAATGGCATGAGCATGCGGGTGGTGGAAGGCCAGATCGAAGCCTATGTCGAAATGCAGGATTTTATGATTGGTAATGTCGCGTTTCAAATTTTGCATGGCGGTCTTGCGGCCACGGTACTCGATAGTGTCGGTGGAATTGTAGCGATGGGGGAGTTATATAAAAAAGCCGAACCTGAAACCATTGCCGACACCATTAAAAAAGTCTCGCGTTTGGCGACAGTGGATATGCGGGTGGATTATCTGGCACCCGGGCGCGGTAAATATTTTATCGCGCGGGCAGAAACCTTACGTTTGGGGCGTAAGGGCTGCACCATGCGTATGACCATGGTCAATGATGAAGATAAGCCAATTGCTACAGCGATTGCATCTTATGCTTATTGAGGGTAAGAGATAGAAAATAAAAAGCACTGTTTAACAGTGCTTTTTTAGCTTTCGACCTTCAGATTGATACAGGTTATAGATCTGATTTGGCCCGATTTAAGGCCTTCTGCCATTTGGCTAAATGAGCTTCACGCTCATCATTTTGCATTTTTGGTTCAAAGGCACGTTCAAGTTGCCAAGACTGCGAAATTTCCTCCAGACTGGAAAATATTCCGGATTTTAATCCGGCCATGGCGGCTGCCCCCCAAGCGGTAGACTCCAGCATTTTCGGACGCAGCACCGGCACATTGAGAATATCTGCCTGAAACTGCATCAGCATGTCATTGCTACTGGCACCGCCATCGACCCGTAATTCTTTTAAAGGGTGGGCAATATCGGATTGCATTGCACTGAGGACATCCGATACCTGAAAAGCGATTGATTCTAAGGCTGCTCGGGCGATATGCGCTTGAGTCGTACCACGAGACATGCCACAGAGCAGGGCACGCGCTTCACTGTCCCAATGCGGTGCGCCAAGTCCGGTAAAGGCCGGAACCAAAACCACGCCGTCGGTATCCTCAACTTTACAGGCCAGTTTTTCGATATCATTGCTTTTTTGAATAATCCCGAGACCATCACGTAGCCATTGCACTACCGCACCTGCCATAAAGACGCTGCCTTCCAGTGCATAGGTAGTTTGACCCTGCGCTTGCCAGGCAAGGGTAGAAAGCAGTTTATTCTGACTGAGCTGGATGTCTTGACCGGTATTGAACAGCATAAAACAGCCGGTGCCATAGGTATTTTTTGCGCTCCCCACTTCAAAACAGGATTGACCAAACAGTGCAGATTGCTGATCACCTAGAATACCGGTAATGGGGATATTGGCACCGAGTAAACCTGAAGCGGTGTCAGCGATATAACTATCCGAGGAAATAATTTTTGGTAAGACCGAAGCAGGAATATGAAACAGCTCCAACAGTTCTTCGTCCCAAGTTTGTTGATGCAGATTCATCAGCATGGTACGGGAAGCATTGCTGGCTTCAATCACATGTTCTGCGCCTTGAGTCAGGTTCCAGATCAGCCAGCTATCGATAGTACCAAAAGCGACATGACCCTGTTCAGCCAGTTCACGTACGCCTTCTACATGCTCCAGAAACCAGACCAATTTTCCTGCACTAAAATAAGGATCAATCCGTAGACCGGTTTTCTGCTGAATTTTGCACATCCAGCCCTGTTCAATCAGCTGGTTACACCAGTCAGAAGTTCGACGGTCTTGCCAGACGATGGCCGGCGCGAGCGGTTTACCATTTCTTCGATCCCAAACCACCGTGGTTTCGCGCTGATTGGTCAGACCAATGGCTTTGATATCTTTGGCGAGAATACGCGCCGTAGCAAGCGCTTGCTGTACCACCGCAATCTGCGTGCTCCAGATTTCCTGAGCATCCTGTTCGACCCAACCTGAATGTGGCGTCTGAATATGGGTTTCACGTTGAGCCGTTGCCTGAATTTGTCCATGTTCATTAAAAATAATAGCCCGACTCGATGTGGTTCCTTGATCTAGGGCCAGTAAATAGCTCATAATTTTTCTGTTATTCGGCTTGAAAAGTAAAATATTAGCGCAATAATGTAATTAAGCGCATCAAGTTGTGTAAATGTTTAGAAAATGCATCGTAATTTTTGACATCTATGCTATGATTGCCTTGTACTTTGGGGGTGTTTCTGGCTTCGACGCTGGTGATGAAACTCATAGATGCATGCCGAGAGCGCATTTTCTCTCGTAAATCAAATTTGCATTTTTTAGTCGCAAACGACGAATCATACGCTCTAGCTGCCTAAGGGCAGCTTGTCCGCCTCTCCGAATACTTGTGGTTAGAGAGTCCGACTGAAGCGCACGCACACAAGTCCGTATAAAGCCAAGCCTCGGGGCTTTGTACTAAACTAAGAGGATCGCGATTTGTATCCTGTTCGTCGGGTCACAAAGAGTTAAAACAATAGACGATATCTAAGCATGTAGTATTCTCGAGCGTAATGCTGGCGGACGCGGGTTCAACTCCCGCCACCTCCACCAAAATTCTTTCCGAAGTAATCCATCGGAATCTAAAAAAGCCTTTAAACTCAATGTTTAAAGGCTTTTTTATTGGCTGTATTGTCCGACCCTGTCCTAAGCTGTTTGACCCTATTTTTGCTTTATGAGGGTCAAAATTGGGACAATTTGACCCACTAAATAAGTTTAATTATGTGGGACAAAGATATGTCGCTTACTGATGTGCTGTGTAAAAAAGCATTACCGCAGGAAAAACAGTACCGCCTTTCTGATATTAATGGTCTGTCTTTACGAATCGATCCGAATGGCAAAAAATATTGGTCTATCAGATACACGGAAAATGGACAAAGGAAGTCCAAAGCATTAGGTATCTATCCTGAGCTAAGTTTAAAGCGTGCAAGGGAGATCGCGCTTGATCTGAGATATAAACTCAAAAATACAACTGAGGTCGAGCAGGAGCAGCCTTATTTTAAGGAAGTCGCAGAGGATTGGTTCAATAATCAAAAAGAAACCTGGTCATCCAAACATATTAGTAATGTTCGAGCTTCCTTGGATGAGCTTTATATTGCTCTTGCTAATAAGCGTATTAATCAAATTCAGGCACCTGAGATTCTGCAGATCATTAAAAAGATTGAAGCTAGAGGCTCGCTTGAAATTGCAAAACGAACCTTATCTCGTTGCGGTATGGTCATGAAGTATGCAATTGTACATGGTTATCGTTATGATAATCCGGCAGGTGATCTGGTTTGTGCTCTCAAGAACAAAAGAGTCAAAAACCTGGCTTCGCTTACTGCCTCTGAAATGCCTGAATTTTTAAGAAAGGTAAGAGCATACCCAAGTGATGCTCAAACACATCATGCCATTATTCTGATCATGCTGACAGGCGTTCGGGTTAGTGAATTGCTGCAAGCACGCTGGGAAGAATTTGATCTGGAAGGGCGTAAGTGGGATATCCCTGAAGAGCGGATGAAGAACCGTCTTCCACATCGTGTACCGTTGACGGACATGATGATTGCCGAGCTTCAGTCTTTGAGACTTACCCATAATCAGGAACTGCTATTTCCACATCGTTTAAATAACAAAGAACCTATGCGTAGCGAGTCTATTTTGGCCGTGATCAAGCGTTCGGGCTATGCAGGTCGGATGACCACACATGGTTTTAGATCTCTATTCAGTACTGTCGTAAATGAATCGAATCTGTTTAATCCAGATGCCATTGAGCGCCAGCTTGCTCATGTGCCTCAAAATAGAATTCGCTCGGCCTATAATCGAGCACAGTACTGGGATGAGAGAGTAAGGTTGATGGCGTGGTATGGGGAGCAAGTGAAAGAGTGGGTGGCTCAAACAGCTGAGTTTTGACGTTGCTTACACCTAATAGATTCTTAGATTTATCCTGGTCAAATTTACTCTGAAAGAGCTTAATTGAAGTAAGTAAATTACTTTGAAGACGTGCGTATGCACGTCTTTTTTTTGCCTACTTTTTTAAAAATCTGACATGTCTAAATGAAATTTTAATTGAATTCTGTAGCGTGGGGGGAGCTGTTTAGGAGGGTATTTTAAGAATGAGGAACTCTTTTTTTATCGAATTTTTTATTCAACCAAAGAGATAGAGCTAATTATTTAAAGAAATAATAGAATTAAAATAAAAGGATAAGATATAAAAATATAAGAGATAGAAAAGCATATTTATTTTATGTAGTTAACTAAAATAAGGGTTTTTAAATTATAAAACATGTATTATTTAGAAAATTACAGATCTATTTTATCTATATTTATAACTTTTTAACATCATTCTACGCAAGGGATTAAGTCAGATGATAAAGGACTGGGCAGGCAACGATGATGAATTTTTTAAAAACCTGTTTGCCTACTTAAAGGAGAAATTCTCTACTGAGTTGCCTTCACTGCAGTACATGCAAACAAATACAAAGGTGAGTATTTATCATGAGACCATTGTTGCTTTAGAAGATGTGCATACTGTTTTAAGAAAGATAGAAAATGACTCGTTTTACAAACGGGCTGATTATGAAAAAGCACTAAAGGGGGATGAAAAGAAAGTTCAGGAGATTATCGATTTTTATAAGAAGTTAGCTTTTCTGAATAAAGCAGAATCATCTTTTGCATTTAATGGATTCAATGACCACTATCATTGGGATTCTTTCATCCTTAAGTATTCAGCCTTTGTAAGGCAGAGTGAGTGCAAACTTTATGATGAATTTAAGTCTGCCAGTACATGGGATAAAAAAAGTTTTAGCCCAGACAAAATATTTGGATTTGTGGCTGCTTATAAAAAATTTGCACTGGAATATGAACATACATCTGAATCAATCTTGGAAGATATCTCGAAGCAAAATGAACTCTATAAAATATTGATAGAAAACTATAATGAGTTATTGAGCCAAAATATAAAAATAGGTGTCAGTGTCTTTGATGTTGTTTTGCCGAGCAGGCTCAAGAAAAGAGAAGATGGAAATGGCTATATGTCAACAGATTACCTGCAAGATTTTATTAATCATTTGGAGTTAGTATTCTCAAAAGATAACGGCATATTGATGACGATAAATCATGCGCATATCGTCAGCACTAACAAATTCATCCTATCTTTTTTGCTGATTTATAAGACGAAAAACTATGCTAATCCTCAGGAGGTGTTCGATTATTACAATCGAAAAGTCTCGGATATTGTGGGTCATATTGATAGACCTAATATAACGCTCATTAACCGGCATGAGATGATTAAAAAGGTCTATCCAGATGATCACTTTATAGGAGAGTTGAAGTCACAAAAACAAAAAATAGCGTTTCGCGAAAAGTTTTTGAGATATTTTTTATCTAGTATTTTTTTATTGCAAGCTGATAAGGGAACTGAACTTGAATACCAAGAAAGAAGGTATTCCATTTTTCTTAATGATTTTAGGTACTACAAGGATAAAATTTATCTAGATCCTGCAAGATCAAAGCCTAAAAAGATCTTTGAACCGGCTGGCTATGTTAAGAAGAAAAAATATGATCTGAAAGAGTTGGTTGATGATAATGCTAGTAAAAGATTGAATAAATACTTTACGTTAAAAGGTCTGTCTACCACGGCGATTGAACGAATAAAGTTAATCGAATATCTATATAAACAGCAGGCGATTACTATCATGGTTCGTCCTAGTGTTTTGGATGAGTTGGTAAAGATTGAATGCTTCCTTACTCGATTGATGTATTCTCGTGATTACCATGGATTTACAAGTGAGCAAATCAGAAGAAATTTTGAAGAATCTCGTAAGCTTGCACAGTTACCTCTACTCTTGCAACAGTTAGCCTTACTTTCCTATAGGGGTTGTCTAAAGGAAGGATATGGTGCGCTGATAAATTTGAGAACGGATGCGATTTTTTTTATTGATAAATTCAAAAGCTACTTCCCTAGAGGCCTTTTAATTGAAGATACTAATTCTATAGAAAAGCAACTGCTACTCTATAAAAATGAGGTTCTTAAGCCAACCTTCAAAAAAGAAAAGCAAGCGTGGCGCGATCTTGCAAAAAAAGAAAATTTAATTAACACGTTTCTTCTGCAAGTATTTGATAAAGATTTGAAAGATGTGATAGCTTTCCGGTTTATTTTCGAGGTTGGGGCGTTAAAAAGTAAAGCTGAAGCTAAGCTGTTTGACGAAATGTTTCGCGACTATATTGATAACTTAAAACGTCGTTCTACTGCTGGAGTCTATCTACTTAAACATATAGGTGTTTATATTCCATATGGTCAGTCACATTTTATTGATGCAACTTTACTATTCCAACAAAGTGACGATACTAATCCTAATGATATAAGTGACGCTGTTACGAAGTATTGGAAGAATTATGTTGACAATAAAGATGATCAAATTGAAAAGTATTATAAAAAAGACACAGCTAATAAGACTAACCAATTTGATTTTTTTAGGAATAAAAACCTAAGAGCAAGGGCAGTTTGTGTGATCAAGACAGAACAGTCCCTGAATCAAAGATATGTTGAAATATTTAATAATGATCGGAAAACAAGACGATTATTTATTGAAAGGGTGTCAAAATTCTATGCTTACTGTCCTCTGATTTTAGTTGATGAGCAAGATCTTTTATCCTTTCCAAGGAAGTCTGGTTTTTTAATTTTAGGCAGAAACCGTAAAACCTATGCGAAGAAAGTAGAGGATGCAGCTGAAAATACAAATGGCAATGGTGATGAACAATCTAAAGAAGCAGTAACACCTGATCCTAAAAGCTTACAGGCTACTCACATGCTGAATACAGATCAGAGGGTGGTCTCAATTGAATCTGATGATAATACTTTGCTAGAGGATGAAAATGTCGAAGCCGAGCTATCAATAGGTGGAGGGGTGGAAGAACAGGATACTATTGTAGATGATTCTGATGGAGTATTGATACCAGATAAAAGTGAAACCCTTGTAGAGTCAAGCTCTCAGGCTCTCTCTCCTGTAGTGGGGAATTCAGATAATATACAAACAGTGCAAACAGCTACTTCAAATAAAGCACAGTATTTAGTTATGGATCCTAGGAAAAAGCCTAGTTTTGTAAAGCCAAGTGCTGACCAAATTGTAGCTGAAGCAAGAGCGAAAGAAAAAAATAAGGATGTTTAACTTACGCTTCACTTTTCTCTATAAAAAAGGGGGACTCGTAAGATTTTCCTTCTTTGCTATAGAAGTAGAGATTTTCTTTTTAGTCATGCACTTGCTGGCTTATTCAATATGAGAATAGCTGGGATATATATTTAATATTATTAAATACTTAAACAACTTAATAACCTTCATCATCCCCAAATGATGAAGGTGTTTTATTGAGAGAAAAATAACCCACCCGCTTCAAAGTTAAAAAATACAGATCAGTCACTCCTATGGAATTAACCACCATAGGACGACAACGATGAATGAAGCACAAACTTTACTGGCAATTGAAAACCTGATGAAGAAAGTGATGAAAAAAACATATCACTGGCAAGATCTCGAATCTGAGTTGGATGGATTAAGCAAAGATGTCGAATTAATTTCTGACTCAAACAGAATGTACAGACCTTTGATTCAAGCTTACTTTGATTTATTACCTAAACGAATCAAACGTAGCGATGAAGAAATATTCTATCGTCGTGCTGCATTTCAAAGGTTCCAGTCTGAACTTAGAGAGCATCATGAAGAGTTCATTAATGAATTTTGTGAAAATAATAAGGAAAATAAAAAAAGTTTGTTTAAGTACTTTGATGGGCTGGTTGACGACCATTGCAAATTATTGCTTGTACGGGTGGATTTATTTTATCGCACTGGGCGTGACCCAAGTATTGAACGCTTTGCTCAAGATATCAAAAGAATGATTAAGCGGGTTCAAGACAAGGATACGATTTTTAAAGATCAGGTCGGTTATGCCTATCGACTGGAACAAGGAGGAAAGAGTAAGGGGTATCACTGTCATCTCTTGGTGATCTATAACGGCTCATTGCGATATGGTGATAGTTATCTAGGAATGCGTATAGGTGAGATCTGGAAGGAAAAAATTACGGGAGATGATGGTCTGTTTTTCAATTGTAACCAGTCTGATTACAGGCAGTATCATCAGCAGAAAGACCAGTGGGGTCTTGGTTTGCTGGAAAGGTCCGATCTAGCTAAAAGAAGTAAGGCCCAAAAGATGCTCGCTTACTTAGCTGATCCTGAAAAGGATGATCAATATATCCGAGGACCCTTATTGGGTATGCGACAGTTTAGAAAGGGGCAATTAAAGAAAGATCAGCGTAAGCGTAAGAATCGTCGATCCCAAAAAATCATAGATATACATCATCTACATGAACAGTGAATGTTTATTTACACATTCAAAGGCTTATCAGACGGTAAGCCTTTTTTCATTTTAGAGGTATATCTTATGAATATTACATGTCCTTATTGCCATTCCGAAAACGTTAGCCGTGTGATTGACCAGCAGTCCTCCAGTCAGGGCAGCCTGTCTTCCATGACTTGTGCCGGTATTGGTGCCAGCATCTCTAAAAGCCTACCCATGCCGATCTCTCCGTGGATGGGTGGAATTGCAGGGGCAGTCGTCGGTGGATTGATTGATAGTTTCATCCAGCCCTCCCGACCAGTAGCGACACCCGTTCGTTACTTCCACTGTCACCATTGCCAACGCAATTTTGATTAACCCACTTTAGGAGAAAGGATATGGCGCATCAAGTCGAACAAATGGCTTATGTCGGTGATACACCTTGGCATGGCTTGGGTAATCAACTGACACAGAATCAGCCGATTGAAGTTTGGGCACAGCAGGCAGGGATGGATTGGCGGATTGAATCCTCCGATGTTAGCTACATGGCCCAGAATGAACGCGGGCAGAGCATCATCATGCCTTATGAAGAACAGCGAGTGCTGTATCGTTCCGATACTCATGCTCCCTTGTCTGTGGTCAGTCAGCGGTATCAGGAAGTCCAGCCTATGGAAATTTTGGAGTTCTATCGGGATCTAACTGAGCAATCTGGCTTTGAGCTGGAAACCGCGGGTGTACTTAAAGGGGGTAAGAAGTTTTGGGCATTAGCACGTACCGGGCAATCTACGGCACTGAAGGGCAAGGATGTCAGTAATGGTTATATCTTATTGGCAACCGCATGTGACGGTACGTTGGCCACCACAGCACAGTTCACCAATATCCGTGTGGTCTGCAATAACACGCTTGCGATTGCCTTACGCGGACAGAGCAGCAGTGCAGGTGTGGTGAAAGTCCCACACAGTACTAAGTTTGATGCGGACAAGGTCAAACAGCAATTGGGCATTTCAGTTCGTGCATGGGATGAACATATGTATGAGATGAAACAACTGACTCAACGTAAAGTCACTCAAGGCGAAGCGGCTGCCTATTTTGATGCCGTGTTTAACAACACTAGCCTAAGCATTGCAGATCAGGAGGAAAACATCATTCAGTTTTATCGCAATATGGCTACTCCAAATCCAGCCAAAGAAAAGTCTGAACCGAATGGACGCGCTATGACTAAAGTCATGGACATGTTTAATGGACAAGGTCGTGGTGCAGAACTCAGCTCAGCCAAAGATACTGCTTATGGTCTACTGTGCAGTATTACAGAGTTTGCCGATCATGAACGTCGTGCCATGAGTACCGATCATCGTCTCGATTCAGCCTGGTTTGGTGCTGGTGCTGCGTTAAAGCAGCGGGGGCTGGAACAGGCCTTTCGTTTGGTGGCTTAAATACCATTTGAACTCATACTCTCAGAATACTGGTCAAGGATCATCGTGATCCTGCTTCAGTGAACATACTCCCTTTTGCCACATCTCAAGATGTGGCTTTTTTTATGCCGAAAATTTTACAGACCTCACTATTTATAAGGATCAAAGCATGAATCAGATTGCACCGATAAATCCCCCTCAACGAACTCATTTCCCAATTCCGAATGAGATGAATGAATCAAATACCGCAGCTAAACGAACAGCGACAGCCAAACGTTTAGCTAATACCAAAAATATGGATTATCAAGAATGGCTAGAAGTGCGTAAGCAAGGCATTGGCAGTAGTGATGCCGCAACCGCATGTGGATTGAATCCCTACATGTCGATGCTGGAACTATGGATGATCAAAACTGGACGTGCGCAGCAGAATGTTGATGATGACAGCTCAGGCGTTGCACCGTTGTACTGGGGCAAACAGTTAGAGCCATTGGTGGCTGAGTACTACAGTCTGCACACTAATAATAAAGTGAGACGAGTGAATGCCGTGCTTCAGCATCCCGACCCAGACAAAGCCTTTATGTTGGCAAATCTGGATTATGCGGTGGTGGGTAGCGATGACGTCCAGATCCTGGAATGCAAAACAGCTGGGGAACATGGTGCCAGGCTATGGCGAGATGGTGTGCCTTTATACGTGTTGTGTCAGGTGCAACACCAACTTGCGGTAACAGGCAAACAGGCTGCACATGTCTGTGTTCTGATCTGTGGGCATGAAACCAAAATCTTCAAAGTGACACGTTCTGAATCAGTGATTCAACACATCATTCAGGCAGAGCGTTATTTCTGGGAGTGTGTAGAAACGGATACTCCGCCATCAGTCGATGCCAGTGAATCCGCAGCCAAAGCCATTCTGCAACTCTATCCAGCGCATGTACCCTTGACTGTTGAAGATCTCTCGCAAAATGAAAATGCCAATTTGATGTTCGATCAGCTCATCAAAATGAAGCAAGAGATTCAGCATAAGCAGGAACGCTTTGACCAGCTGAAGCATCACATCCAGATGTTGATGAAAGATGCTGAACGAGCCACCTTTGCCAATGGCTCTGTGGTCTGGAAGAAAGCCAAAGACTCTATCAGCCTGAATACCAAGGCATTGCTTCAGCACCAGCCTGAACTCATTGAGCTTTACCCCCTTCAAAAGCCGGGCAGTCGTCGTTTCAATATCTATACCGACTAAGCCTATTTCAGCCCATTCAAATAGCGAGGCGCAAAAACCGCTCCCCGCCCTCCATTCGCTAGGAATAGAGGGCAAACGGTCGCGGCTTTTGTTGCTAGCAACGTTATTCATTCATTTTTAGTTGATTCAATTATTTCGAAACATGCTTCTTACATATCTACGGCTGGTCTGCTAGCAATAATCTATTTCTGTTGATTGGATTTATTGAGTGTCTTTGAAACACGTCTCTTACATAGCAGCGGCAAATCTGTAAGAAAATAAATTTAAGGATATTTTCCATGATTAAAGGTTTAGCGATTACACCACCAGCTCTAGGGCGTATCAGTATTGGTCGGGTAGTAGAAAAGAATGGCAAACGCCTACCGGAAAAAGATGATCAGTTCACCATTACTTCCCAGATCCAAAGCAAAGAGGGATGGGTCAAACATCCATTAGATGAACAGCTTCGAGCCAGTACGCCGAATCAAAAGCTACGCTCAGTCCCCGTCAGAATGATCTTTAATGATCCTGATTTGAACTTACGCGCTGAATACACCTTATTTGACCGACAGACAGGACGGCCAGTCTGTGTCGGCAATGGAGAAACTTGCCAGCGTTTAACTAATCAAGGGGTCGAGCAACATCCCTGTCCATCACCTGATCTATGTCCTCTGGCTCAAGGAGGGAACTGCAAACCTTATGGACGTTTACATGTGAACCTGGATGACTCGGATGAGTTTGGCACCTTCATCTTTAGAACCACGGGCTTTAACAGTATTCGGACTTTGGCTGCACGGCTGAGTTATTACCACGCAGCTTCAGGAGGCTTACTCTCTTGCCTGCCTTTGCAACTGACTTTAAGAGGAAAAAGCACCACACAAAGCTATCGTCAGCCGGTGTATTACGTGGATCTAACTTTAAGGGAAGGGATTAACTTGAATGATGCGATTGCTCAAGCCAGGCAAATTGATGAGCAGAGTAAACAAGCTGGGTTTTATCAGGAGGCTTTGGACTTTACGGCAAGGAAGGGTTTTGCCAATGCGCGATTTGAAACAGATATAGAGGAAGGGTTGGATGTGCTGGAGGAATACTATCCTGAACAAGAACAGAACCGGGCAGTGGAGCAACAAGTTTCGCCTGAAGGGTTTGTACAGGATATTCAGCAGGGATTGCAGCAAAGTGTAAGAGCTGTGAATTAGGCCAAGGTTGTGAAGTATTCAAATTAGTTTTTTACAGAACGTCCTGATTGTTTGAGCGGTAGACAGCTCGCTTAAACAATCTAAGGAGAATCAGTCATGAATACATTTATTGGTCAAACATTTCAAATGAATCAGCTTATCAATATCAAACAAGTTGTATTGTTTACAGGAGTAGGACGTTCAACTATCTATGAAATGATGGATGAAAATTCACCTTATTACGATGCCACATTCCCAAGGAAAGTTAAAATTACTCAAAATCGTATCGGCTGGTCAGCTTATGAGATCCATCAATGGATTGAAAGTAAGTTGGCGAGTCGAGAATAAGGGATGCTCTTAGCTCCCTTATTTTTTTGTTTTCTTGTACACTAAAAATGTCTTTTAGCCTAAGTGTCCGTAATGAAAACAATAGACTACTATAATAAGCATGCAGAAGAATTTACAGCTTCAACGGTTGAAATTGATATGGAAAGCCTATATCCGCCATTTTTAGCTGAGTTGCCCGAGGGTGCTCGGATTCTTGACGTTGGCTGTGGTTCAGGACGAGATACTCTGGCTTTTAAAAATAAAGGCTATCACATTGATGCAATCGACTACTCAGAAGAACTTATCAAAAAGGCAACGGAGCTGACGGGCATTCAAGTCAAGTATCAAAGCTTTTATGAGCTGAGTGAAGTGGCTGTTTATGATGGGATTTGGGCATGTGCCTCATTATTGCACTGTCAGCGTCATCGATTAGCTGAAGTACTGCAAAGATTGCTTCGAGCATTAAAGCCTGGTGGCGTAATCTATATGTCATTTAAATATGGGGATTCAGACCGAGAGAAAGATAGTCGAGAATTTACCGATTTGAATGAACAGCAAGCACAGGAACTATTAGCTCAATTTGATCAGGTCAGCTTGGTTCAACAATGGATTACGGTTGATAAGAGACCTGATCGAGAGGAAGAGTGGTTAAACTTGCTTTGGAAGAAAAATGATTAATTGCAGTCCGACAGCTCAAGAGCAACTTAAATTCCTTAAAAATATCCAACTGATTTTGCAGTCAGGTAGTTTTAGCAGTACCTATAAGTTCGCATTGCTCATTAGCCTGAGTCGATTAGCCATTGAAAAGGGTGAGGATAGTGGCGAGCAATTGGTGCTTGAGTACAGTGACATTGCTGAGAAGTTTATCGAACTGTATTGGAAACAGGCTGTGCCATATACTTTCAATGACGAAGGGCAGCTTATTTTAAATCAGAACAACGGTAAGCAAGCAGCGATTGTAAATCGAATCATTGAGCTAAGGCAGATTTATTCATCTCTTGGATTATTAAGACGAGATTCAGCTGTTTGGTCGAAGTTAGTTAAAGATGTGGCTCGCACTGTAAAAGAGATGCCAGTCCGTTACCTGCAAAACATGAATGGTCAAAATTTTGAGTTTTTATATCAGCTTGATCAATGTGGAAAGCAATTGATCCTTCTGCCTCAAGTCATGTTTTGCTTACGGCAGTTCAGTGAGATTGTTGAAGAACTTTGCCAGAAACGCTGGATTGACTATATCCGTAAGAACAGTACCAATGCGCCTGTTTTGAATCAGTTACCCAACCTTGAGCAATTCATGTTTGAGCCGAATCGAAATCAATTGAATGCTGTGGCGAATGTACTGGTTGAGCTACAAGACTGTAAATGCTTTTACTGTAATAAGCCGATGCGAAAAGGTAAGTATACAGTCGATCATTTTATCCCTTGGTCGATGTATCCATCAGATACAGGGCATAACTTTGTGTTGGCGGATTCCAGTTGTAATTCTAAGAAAAGTAATCTACTTGCATGTGATGAGTTTTTGCATAAGTGGTACGAGCGAAATGAAGATCAAGATTTGATTATTGTGGATAGAATTTCTGTATTGGGATTTCTGACAGATAAAGAGCGGTCGCATAAGGTGGCGGAGTGGGCTTATAGTCAAGGGAAAGAAAATAATTATTTATTGTGGATGGGTTGAATTTATAGGGGGAGAAATGGCACGTTATCAATATGCAAAAAATGAGAATGGCGAAATCGTTAAGGCGGTTGATCTAGTCGGACAAGAAGTAAAGGCTGAATATACTTGTCTTGGTTGTGACAATCTATTAATTGCTAAGGTAAATGGAAAAATCAAGAAGCCCCATTTTGCCCATAAAAATGTACTAGAGTGTAATGGTGAAACTTACTTACACCGATTGGGTAAACGTGCTTTTTTTGAAACTTATCAAAAATGTTTAGTTGAAAATGAACCGTTTTACATTACCTTCCATGTGCCCAAGAAGTGCCAAAAATTTAAAAGAACAATTCGAAAGCACTGTGATCTAGGTTATACGGAGAAACGATTTGATCTAACGAGTTATTTTTCACAAATACAAGTCGAAAAGAAGCATGATCAGTTTATTCCTGATCTTTTGTTGACTCGTCAAACCAATAGTGAGGACAGCATTTATATTGAAATTGCTGTGACTCATTTTCTGAGTGAAAAAAAGGAAAGCTCAGGTAAACGGATTATTGAACTACCATTAGATTGCGAAGAGGATGTTGAAAAAATCTATAAGGCCGATTTACAACAAAATGATGCTCTCTTTATTGGATTCAATCAGGAAAGTGCACCTATAGTTGATTCTGACTGTAAATGTATGCACAAAAGGTATTTCTTATTTATTGTTTGGGATTCTGGCAAAGCTTGGTTAGGCTTGGAATATCTGTCAGATATTAAAGCTAAATTAGCCAAGTACCAAAGTAAAATCGAATATAGCAATATTATTGAAACTGATCTGCAATTTGAAAATTCAAATGTACTGATGGGATATGCCCATGGGGATATGTTCATTTCTCAGTTAAAACTTGCGGTTGAAAAGAAAGTACCCGTGAAGAGCTGCTTTTTATGCAAATATAGCGGAGATAATTATAATTATACCGAGGGATTGCCCATTTACTGTAAAGCTAAAAAAATCGCATGTAATTCAAATCAGGCAGCGGAATGTGATTGGTATCGCTTAGCCTGAAATAATTTAACTTCATTCTGAAAGCTCATAAATTGATCGAATGTTTTCAATTTATTTCGCTATGATTCAACTCAATATTTAAACGAATTTATTTGGTCAGTCATGGCGATTAAAAAAACAGAACTATATTCTTCTCTTTGGGCAAGTTGTGATGAATTACGTGGTGGTATGGATGCGAGTCAATATAAAGACTATGTGCTTACCATGCTGTTCTTAAAGTATATTTCAGATCGTTTTAGCAATGATGACTTTGCCATTATTGAGATCCCCGAAGATGCAACATTCGATAAAATTAGTGCGCTTAAAGGGAATAAAGAAATTGGTGATAAGCTCAATATCATTATTCGAAAAATTGCCGAAGCCAATAACCTGCGTGGTGTAATCGACGTTGCTGACTTCAATGATGAAGACAAGCTAGGCAAAGGCAAAGATATGATTGACCGATTGACCAAGTTAATCGGTCTTTTCGAAGGCTTAAACTTAGCTGATAACCGTGCAGACGGGGATGACTTACTTGGTGATGCGTATGAGTATTTGATGCGCCACTTTGCCACGGAGTCGGGTAAATCAAAAGGACAATTCTATACACCAGCCGAAGTTTCTCGCGTAGTTGCAAAAATCGTGGGGATTAAAAAAGACACACCTAAAAATGCCACGGTTTACGATCCAACCTGTGGTTCAGGCTCATTATTATTAAAAGCATCTGATGAAGCTGAAAGAGGCTTAACCATCTACGGTCAAGAGATGGATAATGCAACATCTGCATTAGCCCGTATGAACATGATTCTACATGGTGATGTGGGTGAAGGTGCCAAAATTACCCAAGGCAATACTTTATCTTCACCTGAATATAAAGATGAAGCTGGTCAGCTGATGAACTTTGATTTTGCTGTTGCCAACCCTCCATTTTCTAGTAAGAACTGGACTAATGGTTTAACACCAAACAGTGACGAATTTGATCGCTTTATATGGGGTGTTCCACCAGAAAAAAATGGTGACTTTGCCTTTTTATTACACATTCTAAAAAGCTTAAAAAGCACAGGTAAAGCCGCTGTTATTTTGCCACATGGTGTTTTATTCCGTGGTAATGCCGAAGCACGTATTCGTGAAAACCTGATTAAGCAAGGCTATATCAAAGGCATTATTGGTTTACCTGCTAACTTGTTCTATGGCACAGGTATTCCTGCTTCAATTATTGTGATTGATAAAGCTGCTGCTAAACCTATTCAGTTTAATGAAGAAGGTGAAGTGACTGAAGGTCAAAGCATCTTCATGATTGATGCAAGTAAAGGCTTTATCAAAGACGGCAACAAGAACCGCTTGCGCCATCAAGATATTCACAAAATTGTAGATGTGTTCAATAAAGAACTTATTATTGAAGGCTACAGCCGTAAAGTTGATATTCATGCCATTGTTGCCAATGAATATAACTTAAATATTCCTCGCTATATTGATTCGAGTGAAGCAGAAGATTTACATGATTTAAGTGCGCATCTTAAAGGTGGTATTCCAAAGCGAGATATTGATGCACTACAACACTATTGGAACGTTTTGCCGAATGTGCGTGCTAGCTTGTTTGAAAAAGATCGTGAAGGTTATGGTCGCTGTTTAGTCGTTGCTAATGAAGTAAAGAAAACCATTCTAGAGCATGCTGAATTTAAAACCTTTGCAGTTGAAAGTTTAAAGCCATTTACAGCGTGGTTTGAACGTAGTGCATTTAAGGCGATTGAAAAAGATCAAAAGCCAAAAGACATCATGCTACGTGTCAGTGAAGATTTGTTGCAAAGTTATGCAGATGTGAAGCTATTGTCTAAATATGACATCTACCAAATCTTTATGGAATATTGGGATGAAGTACTACAGGACGATGTTTCTGTCATTACCCAAGATGATTGGGCAGGTGCAAAGCTTATTCGTAATTTAACTGCTGAAAAGGATAGCAAGTTAAAAGAAGTGCCTGATTTAGTGATTGGGAAAATTAAGTATAAAGCTGAAGTGATTCCACCGCATTTGATTGTGGCAAAGTATTTTGCAACTGAACAAGCAACCCTAGATGCAAAACAAGCAGAGCTAGATATTGCAACGCAAGAGTTGGAAAGCTTTATTGAAGAGCATACAGCCGATGAAGGTTTATTGCTTGAAGCTTTGAATGATAAAGACAAAGTGACTTTGGCAACCGTTAAAGCTCGCTCGAAACTTGCGGTTGATATTGAAGAAAAGCAAATATTGAAAAATGCTCAAAAGTTGTTTGAAGCAGAAGTAGCTTTAAAGAAAAAAGTCAAAGAGTTGCAAGAAGCATTAGACCTTAAAGTATTTACCAAGTACCCGACTTTAACTGATGATGAAGTAAAAGATTTGGTGGTACAAGATAAGTGGTTTGCCACTTTAAATAGCAGTATTGAAGCTGAGATTGAGCGTGTGACGCAGCAACTGGCAAATCGTGTAAAAGAGTTGAATGAGCGTTATGCAGAGCCTTTACCGCAAATTACCCAAAATGTTGAAGCTTTAAGTTTAAAAGTGGCTGAGCATTTAAAAGCAATGGGTTTGGAGTGGTAATGATGACTCAAAGCAATTTGACCTTTACAGAAAATCATGAAATTCCTGAAGGTTATAAAAAGACTGAAGTAGGGATAATTCCTAATGATTGGACTGTAGAAAGTCTTCAAAATTTATGTCGCAGTTCTATCACATACGGCATAGTTCAATGTGGACCACATATTCCAAATGGTATTCCATATATCCGTGTATCTGATATGAATTCATCGGAACTTAATGTAGATGAAATGCTAAGAACTTCTCCAGAAATAGCTTCATCATTTGGAAGGTCCAAAGTTGAAGAGGGAGATATTGTCTATGCTTTACGAGGGAAATTAGGTGAAGTAAAAATGGTTGGCACTGTGGTCTCTGGTGCGAATCTCACACAGGGTACAGCTAGGATTGCCCCAAAAAATAATATAGACAATCGTTATTTATTATGGACTTTACGTAGCCCTCAGGCGTTAAAGCAAGCTGTAAAAGAAGCTAAAGGAAGTACATTTGTAGAAATTACTTTAGGTAATTTAAAAGGCATTAGTGTGCCATTACCTTCTTCAAGAGAAGAACAACAAAAAATTGCCACAGCTTTATCCGATACCGACGCTTTAATTTCTGAACTTGAAAAACTCATTGAGAAAAAGCAAGCGATTAAAACAGCCACCATGCAACAGCTTTTAACAGGTAAAACTCGTTTGCCAGAATTTGCGTTGCGTGAAGATGGTACGCCTAAGGGTTATAAAGATAGTGAGTTAGGTCAGATTCCTGAGGATTGGGAGATTTATCCTTTAAGAAGTTTATTAAAATCTCAGCCCAAATATGGAATAAATGCAGCGGCAACTGCACTATTGGGTAATTTACCAACATATATTCGTATTACAGATATTAATGAGGACGGGAAATTTAGCCCAACAGAGAAGGTGGGTGTAAATAGTCCTTTATCTGAAAATTATATTTTAGAAAGAGGCGATATTGTTTTAGCCCGTACAGGTGCCAGTGTTGGAAAGTCTTACTTGTATGATGAAGATGATGGCGAATTAATTTATGCAGGATTCTTAATCAAGATTTCTCCTGCTTCAAATTTATTATGCTCTAAGTACTTATCATTATATTTTCAAACTAAAGAATATTGGGATTGGATTGCAACTAACTCTATGAGAAGTGGACAGCCTGGAATAAATGGTAATCAATATGCAAATTTGAAAATTGCATTACCAGCAATCAATGAGCAATTAAAAATCAGTAGGATTTTTATAGATATTGATAAAGAGTTAGAGAAATTAAAAATAAAGTTGAATAAGGTGAGTTTACTTAAACAAGGCATGATGCAAGAGCTTTTAACAGGTAAAACTCGCTTGGTTTAAGGTTACGGTTAAAAAATATTTGGGGGTAAATATGAAAATTGAAGCACAAGTAAAATCGATTGAAAAATTAAAGGACTATTTCTTTCTCGTACCTGACTATCAACGTGAATACGTATGGAAAGCAGATGATCAGGTCGAGCAGTTTTTAACAGATATTGATAATGAATACGATGAAAATGCAGATCAACAAGAAAGCTATTTTATTGGTTCAATTATCATTGTTAAAAACAAAAATAAGTACGATGTGATTGACGGTCAGCAACGTCTGACCACCATTACATTAACCTTGTGCGCAATTCGAGATTTACTCTCAACTCAAGAATCAACCTTAAATGATATACAAAAGGAGCATTTAAGTACCGTCAAGAAGCTATTGTATAGTTTTGATTCAGACACCGAACAACTTCTAGTTAGATTAGAATTACAGTATGAGGAAAGTAAAGATTTTCTCGATAAATTAATTAAAAAAGAAATATATACAGGTGAAGACACTGCATCAATTCAAAAGATGCGTGCAGCGTATAATCAAATTTATAGTTATCTGCAAAATTTTTTGCAAAAAGGGGTAAGTAACCTAACTAAGTTTGCAAAGTATTTTTATAATAAAATTGAGTTAGTGCTTATCGAATCTGAAGATATCGGTAGCGCACTCAAAATCTTTGAAACCATTAACCAGCGTGGTGCAAGCTTAAATGCGATGGACTTGGTCAAAAACTTATTGTTTAGACAAGCCAATGAAAGTCAGTTTAGTACCATTAAGGAAACATGGAAAAAAATTAATGAAGCGTTATTACGTTGTGGAGAAGATGAAAATCCACTACGTTTCCTACGTTACTTTATGATGGCACGTTACCACAACGGTATTTTACGTGAAGATGATATCTACAACTGGATTATCACAAAATCAGGTAAAGCGATCCTGAAGTACGAAACTCATCCGATTGAGTTGGTTAAAGAAATAGAATTTATGGCACAACGCTATGCAGATTTAGTCAATGCAACTAAACGCTTGAGCGATGGTAGTAACTATCCACATGTGACACATATTGGTTTTATTAATAAATATAAAGCTCGACAACATTTGGTCATGCTCTTGGCTTTGTCAAAAAATGCGGATAAAGCAGCTATTGATTATTTAGCTCAGCAAATTGAAAGTTTCTACTTTGTCACCAATACAGTGGGCATCTTAGGTAAAAGTAATGAGCACTCATTTGCCAATTGGGTGGTCTCGTTCCGTGGAAAAACGACAATAGAAGAGATTCAACAGGCTGTCGAAAAAACAATTGTGCCGTATGTGTTAGAACGCTTAGATAACTTAAAATTCAAATTCTTAAATATCCGTCACGATGGTTATAACCCACAATATCGTCAGCGTTTTATCTTAGGTCAATTAGAAAATCAGGCACGTACACAAGCTGGTCTAACGGAGTTTAATTTTAAACAAATTGGTCAATTAGAAATTGAGCACATTTTCCCACAAACACCAAAAGATGAGGTGTTGCCAGAAGAATTTTTGGATAAAGCGGAATATAACAACACCATCTATAAGTTGGGCAACGTTACTTTATTGGAAAGCGTAATCAATCAGGCAATCAATAAAATGAATGACCTCACAACCAATTGGTTTGAGCAGAAGCAGCAAGAATATGCAAAATCTAACCTATTGACCGTGAACTTACTCGATCACAAATATAACATTGGTAAACAGACAGCTATTACCCGTTTCAAAGACGATAAAAACTACATTTTTGAAAATTGGTCAAAACAAGCCATTATTGACCGTCAAAAAATTATGCTGGATCTGGCACTTGATGTATGGCGTTTTAATGGTCAGCGCCTTGATCAATATCAATTTCCAATTGAACAGAAAGATACCGCAAACGCATAAGTATTAAAGATTAGGGTAAAGGAATGAGTGAAGTCGGACAGCGTGAGCGAGTCACACAAGACCGTGTCGTTCAATTATTTAAAAATGATTTGGGTTATCGTTATTTAGGAAACTTACATGACCTAAATAATAAAAATATTCGTGAGCAAGATTTAAAAGCATGGCTGAAAAAACGTGGTATCAGTGATGTGCTTATTCAAAAAGCATTTCGCCAATTAGATATAGCCTCAGCATTGGGTGAAGGTAGAAAGCTCTACTATGCTAATAAAGATGTTTATGAATTATTGCGCTACGGTGTTAAAGACAAAGAAGGGCAAGGTGAGCAGAAACAGACGGTATGGCTGATTGATTGGCAAAACCCAGAAGAAAATGATTTTGCTATTGCTGAAGAAGTGTCTGTACAGGGCGAATATAAAAAACGTCCCGATGTCGTGTTATACGTTAATGGCATTGCTTTAGGTGTGATTGAGCTTAAACGCTCTACAGTAGGGTTAACCGAGGGCATTCGACAAAATCTAGACAATCAAGATAAGAAATTCATTCGTGATTTCTTTACTACCATGCAATTGGTCATGGCGGGGAGTGATTCCCAAGGTCTACGTTATGGCACAATCGAAACGCCTGAAAAATATTATCTTGAATGGAAAGAGGAAGTCGAGAATCCATATGCGCCCAAATTGGATTTACATCTGAGTTTGATGTGCAATAAAAAACGGTTTTTACAGATAATTCATGATTTTATTGTATTTGATTCAGGTGTTAAAAAGACCTGTCGCCATAATCAGTTCTTTGGTATTGAAGCAGCAAAACAACGTATTGCTCAACGAGAAGGCGGTATTATCTGGCATACTCAAGGTTCTGGCAAAAGTCTCACCATGGTATGGTTAGCCAAATGGATTCGAGAAAACGTTATTAATAGCCGTGTTCTCATTGTCACAGACCGTACTGAACTTGATGAGCAAATTGAGAAAGTATTTAGTGGTGTTGAAGAAACGATCTATCGGACACGTAGTGGCGCAGATCTGATTCATACCCTCAACACAATTAACCCGTCACTTATTTGTTCATTAGTACATAAGTTTGGCAGGCATGTTGAAGATGAAGAAGGTGATGGGGAGTCATCGGCTGAATTTATTGAAGAAATGAAAAAAGCATTGCCTCATAATTTTAAAGCGAAGGGTGATCTTTTTGTTTTTGTCGATGAGTGTCACAGAACACAGTCTGGCAAACTCCACGAAGCAATGAAGCAGATATTACCTGAAGCCATGTTTATTGGTTTTACAGGTACACCATTGATGAAAAAGGATAAGAAAAAATCTATTGAAGTCTTTGGTTCTTATATCCATACCTATAAATTCAATGAAGCAGTAGAGGATGGTGTTGTCCTGGATATTCGCTATGAAGCAAGAGATATAGATCAGCGAGTAAAATCACCGAAAAAAGTAGATGAATGGTTCGAAGCCAAAACTCGAAAACTCTCTGCTTTAGGAAAAACTCTTCTTAAACAGAAGTGGGGCACTATGCAAAAAGTGCTCTCAAGTCGTTCAAGACAAGAGCAAATCGTTGCTGATATTTTAATGGATATGGATACTCGACCACGCCTAATGGATGGTCGAGGTAATGCGATGCTTGTGTGTTCAAGTGTCTATCAAGCATGTACAGCCTACAAATTATTTAATGACACTGATTTAAAAGGCAAAGTTGCAATTGTCACAAGCTATCAACCTACGGCAGCCAGTATCAAAGGTGAGGAATCAGGTGCAGGTTCAACTGAAAAACTTGCTAAGTATGATATCTACCGTCAGATGTTAGCTGATTATTTTGAAAAGCCAGTAGATCAAGTTGGTGGTTTGGTTGAAGAGTTTGAAAAACAAGTAAAAGAAAAATTTATTAAAGAACCAGGTCAAATGCGACTGCTGATTGTGGTTGATAAATTATTAACTGGCTTTGATGCACCATCTGCAACTTATCTCTATATTGATAAAACGATGGCAGACCATAACTTGTTTCAAGCGATTTGTCGTGTCAATCGTCTAGATTCTGACGATAAGGAATATGGCTATATTGTTGATTATAAAGATCTATTTAATTCAATTGACAAGACTATTAAAGATTATACATCGGAAGCTTTAGATGGTTATGACAAAGAAGATGTTGATGGGTTGTTGAAAGATCGTATTCAGGCTGCAAGACTCGATTTAGATACTGCTTTAGAGATGGTCAAGGCACTTTGTGAGCCTGTACCTGCACCAAGACTGAGTCAAAATTATCAGCATTATTTCTGTGGAGAGTCTGGTTTAAACTCTGAAGAAATTAAAGAGAAAGAGGCACTGCGTTTAAGTTTATATAGATCGATTAATAAGCTTTTACGTAGCTATGCCAATATCGCAAGCGAGCTGACTGATGCTGGATATACAGGGCAGGAAATTCAATCTATAGAGAAAGATGTGAAGTTCTTTGAAAACCTAAGTAAGGAAATCAAAGCTCATAGTGGTGATGCTGTCGACATGAAAGTATATGAGCCGGCAATGCGTCAATTGCTTGACATGTACATTGAAGCTGAAAGTAGTGAAGAAGTTGTTAAATTTGAAGAGTTCGGCTTAATTGATTTGGTTCTTCGAGGTGATGAGGTGTTTAAGGGGGTACCAGAGAGTATTCGTAGAAATCCAGAATCTATGGCGGAAGCAATTGAAAACAACGTTAGAAAAAAAATCGTAGAGGAAAATCCAGTCAATCCGGCCTACTATGATCAGATGTCGGTTCTGCTCGACGAAATTATTGAATTAAGACGAAAGAAAGCGATTGAATATAAAGAGTATTTAGAAAAGATTCGCGATGTTGCTAGTAAAGTCACTCGACCAACGGGTAGAACTAACTATCCAGAAGAGATTAATACAGCAGGTAAGCAAGCCCTGTATGATAACTTTGGCAAAGATATTGAGCTGACCATCAAGCTTGATCAAGCCATTCAATCTAATAAGTTGGCAGCCTGGGTCGGAGATCATGCAAAAGAAAGAATTTTACTTAGGGAGCTAAGTCATGCTTTGGAAACTAGAGATAGAGATGTTCTAATAGCATACATAGAGTTGGCTAAACTACATCAGGAATATCATTGAGCGAAACGCTGAAAATTGGTTCTATTGATATAGAAATTCATCGTAAAGATGTAAAAAATCTAAATATCACAGTACATCCTCCATTGGGGGATGTACGTGTTTCTGCACCTTTAAGTATGTCTGAAACAGCAGTGCGAATGGCAATCATTGGGCGATTAACTTGGATCAAAAAGCAACAGGCAGATTTTAATGAGCAAAGAAGACAATCTAAGCGTGAAATGATGAGTGGTGAGAGTCACTACTTATGGGGTAAACATTATCGTCTGAATGTAATAGAGCGTCATGGAAAGCATGTCATTAAGAAGCATGGTCACTGGTTGGATCTTTATGTAAGCCCTAACTCGACCGTAGAAAATCGTCGTAAAGTCATTGAAGAGTTTTACCGTAGCGAGCTAAAGATAGCTTTAGATGAATTGTTAGTTGAATGGCAAAAAAGACTACAAGTTAAAATGAATGCTTATGGCATACGTAAAATGAAAACAAAATGGGGGAGTTGTAATACTGATGCGGCTCGGACTTTATTTAATCTTGAATTAGCAAAAAAGCCTTATGAATGTTTGGAATATATTGTGGTACATGAGCTCGTGCATTTATTAGTTCGTACCCATAATGATGAGTTTAAAGCTTTAATGGATTTGCATGTGCCAGATTGGAAACAAAGAAAAGCGCTGTTAAAGGATCAGCCACTTACTGATTTTTAGCTTTAGTTCATGATTAACTAAGGTCTGTACTTTTCTATATGCAAGTACTGCAATTGGGTAATGGTTGGGTAAACGTAACAAATTTATTATAAGAATATCAGGGGGAAATTGACCTAGTTCAACTGCCACCATCTCAATCTAAAAAAAATTTAGACGATTTCCAAAGCCCCATATTTAATACAATTTGATAAGATTTAAACCCTTCCAGAACAGCCTTGGCAACCAACTGACTAAAATGTTGAGTCTTCTATAAGCTACTTATTGATTAAAAATATCGTAGTAAGCCAAATGATTTTTAACCAAAACTATCTTGAATATTAAAAAAATTAGTTAAGTCATGAATTAATTAATAATTTATAAGTTTATGAAATTATTATTATTTTAATATGTAGAGCATGCAAATATCCTTCTTAAGAACTCTCAGAATCATTAATTTATACAACTAAGGTCTAGAATTTAAATTTTATATTGACTTGGTTTAGATTAAATTATATACATTAATAATGATACGAAACGTATCATTATACGAAGAATATAAGAATGGGATGTATAAAAAATGGTAGGACTAATTGGAATAGTCTTGTCCCTAATACTGCTGATGTATCTGGCATATAAAGGATTTAGCGTAATTGTTCTGGCTCCACTGCTTGCACTGTTTGCTGTTGCTTGGAGTGGATTGAGTAATGAATTACTTGGATTTTATTCTCAAATTTTTATGACCGGCTTAGGCGGGTACATAATTAAATATTTCCCACTTTTTTTGCTAGGTGCAATATTTGGGAAGCTAATGGATGACTCTGGCTCTGCACGAACTATTGCCAATTTTTTCGTCGAAAAATTAGGGCATAAAAGAGCTATGCTTTCGATTGTGCTCTCATGTGCAATTTTAACTTATGGTGGTGTATCACTATTTGTTGTTGGTTTTGCAGTTTTCCCGATAGCATCAGCACTATTCAAAAAACTTGGAATTCCGAAAAGATTAATTCCAGCTGCAATTATGTTGGGTGCTTTAACTTTTACAATGACAGCATTACCCGGAACGCCTGCAATTCAAAATGCAATTCCAATGCCGTTTTTTAATACTGATTTATACGCTGCACCTGGCTTAGGAGTTTTATCCTCTATCTTTATTATAATTACAGGAATGTGGTGGTTAAATAAGCGTATTGCCAAAGCAGATTCTCTAAAAGAAGGTTATGGCAATCATGTTGAAATCCATAGCAATGACGGTGCATTGACCACTTCGGGTCCAAGCCTTACCATTGCTTTTGCTCCCATTTTAGTAGTAATAATTACTAACTTGGTTCTTACTAAAATAATCTTACCTTCACTCGATACAGCATATTTAGCAACTGATAAATTCGGTAATGTTTCATTAAACTCAGTTGTAGGGCTTTGGGCAATTATTTGTGCTCTGGTCTTAGCATGTTTAACTATCATTATTTTAAATTGGAAAGCGATCGTAAATATTAAAGACTCAATACAACAAGGGGTCTCATCTTCGTTCTTACCTATTTTTAATACAGCATCAGAAGTTGGTTATGGTTCAGTTATAGCATCATTGGCTGGCTTCATTATTCTACGTGATTTCTTAGTTGGTATTGCACCAGACAATCCTCTTATCTCTGAAGCTATTGTTATTAATGTACTGGCTGGGATTACAGGCTCAGCATCAGGCGGCTTAAGTATTGCTTTAAATACTATGGGGGAAACCTATAAAAATTTAGCAATAGATAATGGTATTTCATTAGAACTTATGCACAGAGTAGCCTCTATGGCGTCTGGTGCCTTAGATTCGCTTCCCCATAATGGTGCAGTAATTACCATTATCACATTATGTGGATTAACGCATAAACAATCTTATTACGACATGTTTATTGTCGCTGTTGTAATTCCACTCATTGCTTTAGCAGGGGTAATTACCCTCGGAACTATGTTCGGATCATTCTAGAAAGTTAATTACTTCAATAATTTATGGTGAATTTAAAATGTCTCATTCAATTAACCTTCCACGAATTATGCAAGTCGGGAAAAATGCTAGAAGTCATCTTCCTGAGATTTTGAATAGCTTAGGAGCGAAAAGACCATTAATCATCACTGATAAAATGATGGTTTCACTGGGATATATTGATCAGATTCAAAATTTACTTAAGGCAGAAAACATCGAGAGTGACTATTTTGATGAAACGATTCCTGAGCCGACTTCAGCTTCAATTGAAGCTGGAGTGAATCATGTCAAAACGCACCAATATGATGCCATTATTGCTGTAGGTGGCGGAAGCCCTATCGACAGTGCTAAGGCTATCAGTATTTTAAGTAAGTTTGGGGGAGAGATAAGAGATTATAAATTTCCCAGACAGGTCAACGAGATCGGACTGCCAATTATTGCAATCCCAACTACAGCGGGAACAGGTTCTGAATGTACTCGTTTTACAATCATTACTGATGATAAGACCAGTGAAAAAATGCTTTGTGCTGGGCTTGGATTCTTACCCATTGCAGCAATTATCGACTATGAGTTAACGATGTCTTTACCTGCTAGAACTACGGCAGATACTGGGATTGATGCACTAACACATGCAATTGAAGCATATGTTAGTAAAAAAGCAAGTCCATATAGTGATGCCCAAGCAATTGCAGCGATGAAACTAATCGGACCTAACTTACAAATTGCTTATCATGAGCCGGGTAATGAATCTGCACGTGAAAAGATGATGCTTGGTTCCACATTTGCAGGCATTGCATTTTCAAATGCTTCTGTTGCATTGGTTCATGGGATGAGTCGACCGATCGGTGCTTTTTTCCATGTACCTCATGGCCTATCGAATGCAATGTTACTTCCTATGATTACTGAGTTTTCAATACAAGCTGCACCTGAACGTTATGCAGACTGTGCAAAAGCAATGGGTGTTGCACATATTGATGATTCCCATGAAGTCGCAAATCAAAAGCTAGTACAAGCATTGGCTGAAATTAATAAAGATTTAAAAGTTCCAACTCTGGCTGAGTTCGGGGTGGATAGAAAATATTTTGATGAAGTTGTACAAACAATGGCTGAGCAGGCAATAGCATCTGGCTCTCCATCTAATAACCCAATAACTCCTACAATTGCTGAAATGATTTCGCTCTATAAGCAATTGTGGTAATGCATTTTTCAATTAGCTTTAATTATTTTTTATATAAAGAGGACAGATTCACATGGAATTGATCGGACATTTTATTAACGGCGTATTGAATACCAATCATACAAGAACGCAGCCTGTTTACAATCCATCAACAGGTGAACAAAGTAAAGAAGTAGGGCTAGCCGGTAAAGCAACCGTTGAAGAAGCTATTTCTGCTGCCGAAGCTGCTTTTCCTGAATGGCGTAATACTCCTGTCATTAAACGCGCCCGCGTCATGTTTAAATTCAAAGAACTTCTTGAGGACAATGCTGAAAAAATTTGCAAACTTATTGGCGAAGAACACGGAAAAATTGTGCATGATGCTGCCGGTGAATTACAGCGTGGTATTGAAAATGTTGAGTATGCTTGCAGTGCCCCTGAATTTTTAAAAGGTGAATTCAGTAAAAACGTAGGTCCAAGTATCGATTCATGGAGTGAGTTCCAGCCTTTAGGTGTCGTTGCAGGTATTACTCCATTTAATTTCCCAGTCATGGTTCCACTTTGGATGTTCCCGATGGCAATTGTTTGTGGAAATACTTTTGTTCTTAAACCATCTGAGCGTGATCCATCATCAACTTTGTATATTGCACAATTACTGAAAGAAGCTGGTCTACCTGATGGCGTACTAAATGTTGTAAATGGAGATAAAGAGGCTGTTGATACCTTACTTTTAGATTCTCGAGTACAGGCTATAAGCTTCGTTGGCTCGACACCGATAGCTGAATATATTTATAAGACAGCAACTGCTACTGGGAAAAGATGCCAAGCACTTGGCGGTGCAAAAAACCATGCGATTGTTATGCCTGATGCTGATATTGATAATGTAGTAAGCTCTTTATTAGGTGCTGCTTTTGGTTCATCAGGTGAGCGTTGTATGGCTCTTTCAGTCGCTGTTGCCGTAGGTGATGATGTTGCTGATTTGATGATTTCTAAGCTCTCTGAAGCTATGGCATCGTTAAAATATGGGGCATATTCAGAAAAAGAAAATGATTTCGGTCCTGTGATTACAGCCCAGCATAAAGCTAAAGTTGTGGGTTATATCAACAGTGCAGAAGAGCAAGGTGCAACGATTGTTGTTGATGGTCGAGATGCAGCTCCAGTTGGTTACGAAAAGGGATTCTATGTGGGAGCCACGCTAATCGATCAAGTGACTCCTGAAATGACTAGTTATAAAGAAGAAATTTTCGGTCCTGTACTACAGGTTATACGTGTAAAAACCATGCAAGAAGCTATGAATCTGATTGATGATCATGAATACGGCAATGGTACTTGTATTTATACACGTGATGGGGAAGCAGCTCGTTACTTCAGTGACAATATTAAGGTCGGAATGGTAGGAATTAATATCCCATTGCCAGTCCCTGTGGCTTATCATAGTTTTGGTGGCTGGAAGCGCTCATTATTTGGTGATTTAAATGCTTATGGTCCAGATGGTGCACGTTTTTACACCCGTCGTAAAACGATTACACAACGTTGGCCAACCGCTAATGTTCGTGAGGGTGCTCAATTCTCAATGCCAACGCTGAACTAATGTTTTTATGCTGAACAAAAAGCAAGTCATCATGACTTGCTTTTTTAATCAATATTAATCAATTTACTTAAATCGTTCGCAGCCTGACGTAGTACCGATTCAAAACTTAATAAATCATCAAGAGATTTTCGTATCGTTGGGGCATGGACATATAAGCATGCAATGATTGTATCTCCCTTGTGGATGGGAACAGAGCATGCGACCATTCCTGAAATAAACTCTTCATTATCAGTTCCAAGTTTATTTAAGAAAATATGATTCAAATTTTCTTCAAGCATCACAGGATCAGTAATAGTATTTTTAGTAAGCTGTGTAATAGGAAGGTGTTCTATTATATTTTTTCTTCGACTTTCCGGTTGAAAACTTAAAAAAAGTTTTCCACTAGATGTACACCATAATGGTACGGTAGATCCAATAGGTAAGTACACTTGTAATGGCCAATTTGCTTGTACTCGATCTGTATAAAGCATTTGATTATTATTAAGGATGGCAATTCCACAAGTTTCATTAGTTTGATCTGATAGTTTTTGCAGAATTGCTAGTCTTTCTATTTTTTTAGGTTCTTGCTCCCAAGCGCTCATTAGCAACTTGTAAGTCCTATCACCTACAATATAACCACCGTAAATATCTAATTTAATGAATTTTTCTTGCTCCAAAGTTTGAAGTAAACGATGGATACTTGGTTTTGGAATATCTAGCTCAATAGAAAGGTCCAAAGGTGTGGGAGGATGCTTTGCGGTTGAGATAGCCTCAATAATATCTAAAACTCTGGTAATTGATGAGCCTTTCTTATTCATATCGAAAACCTAGTATAATCAAGTGCATATGCAGGAAAAACCTAAAATAATTAGTTCTACGAAAATTAGAGATAAAGTATAAGTTTCTTTACTAGAAGAATTTTAAGTCCATAGTCATCATTAAGTCATGAGAGTTATAATATTATTATCATTAAATAAATAGCTATAGAATAACTATATTCCTAAAACCACCTGATAAGGTTTAAACCCTTCTAATACAGCATCCGAAACCAATTGAATAAAAGCTTCAGTTTTTCCGTAAGCCATCCACTGATCAAGAGCTTCATAATAAGCCAAACGATTTTCAACTGTGATGACACAAGGTGGATAACCAGCTTTAATCAATTCGAGGTTCATCAATAGACGTGATGTACGGCCATTGCCATCAATGAATGGATGGATACCTGCAAAATCAGCATGTACTTTGGCTGCACGTTCAATTGGATGCAGCTTATGTGCTTCACTATTATACCAGTCTACGAATTGAGCCATCTTGTCATTTAATAACGTGTAATCAGGCGGGGTAGACGTCGCACCTGATATCAGGACATTTTGCTGACGATAACGTCCAGCATTATCATCATCAATATTCTTTAAGATAAGCTGATGGATATTACGAATTTGCCATTCAGAAAAAGGCTCCTCTTTCCGAATGATATCTTCAACATAGTAAATTGCATTTCTATGGTTGATCGCTTCGAAGTGTTCTCTTAATGCCTTTCCACCAACAGTAATACCTTCGAGTACTACTTTTGTTTCTAGCAGGGTGAGGGTATTACCTTCAATTGCATTGGAATGATAGGTCCAGCGGACAATAAGATCTTCTTGTAAATTTTTGACAATTGACGGAGAGAGAGGGCGATGTTGATCTAATTTTTTCTTTAAATCATCAATAGTTTCAAACATAACCTTATCCCTGAATTTGTCTTAGTCGATCATACATGAAAAAAGAAAGATCAGAAATGTAGTGATATATCATTACATTTTGTATTGATTGTAAATGGTTACATGTGTCTAGAATTTTGGTGGCTATTCAAAAATATGTAGCTAATAAAAAACTGCCATCATACCGAAGTTTTCATATGGGATTACTTTGTATGATTTCGTCGTACCTTGAAGTTCTTGTGTCTATCTATTGTTATTCTTACTTGAAATTGATGTGAGCTTATAGAGACAAGGTAAATTTGCAAAAGTGCCGGCTATTCAGTGTTCATTGAATGTTTAATTTAATTTATTAAGCTTGACCTTGGAGTAGCTCTAAGCCTTATACTTGGTACAAATTTTTCGATTGTTATGATGATGCGTTCTACTACATGGATTACAGTCTTGGTTGGATTGTTCATGTTCCAAAGCTTTTGGAATGTGGCGGCGGCCTTTTGTGTCCATGAACAACAGCCTCAATCACAGCAGAGTTATCATTTTGGTCATCACCAAAATACCTTGTGTGCCAGCGATAGTCGTCAACACGATCATAATGGACAGTCAGAAAACATAAAAACATTCAGTAGCGATTTAGAAATCGGTGAAGATCATCAAGATCATCTACCATCGATGACGCATTTGATTGTACAAAATGAAAAAGTAGATGTGTTTCATCCAAGCTCTGAAGTTAAAGTGAATCCACAATTTCATTGGAAAAACAGCTATCAGGCTCCTGACCTGTTTCAACAAAGCCCACCTCCCGAATTTTCCCCGCTCATGGTGGGGTAGCCTAAAACATTCCCACCACTTTTATTATTTAAATAAGTGGGAAAAATCATGTCTTCACAATCAATTATACTCTTGCGTCATAGCTTGGTTGCTTGTATATGTGCAGCGGCTATGCAATATAGCTATGCTGAAAACGTTACCAGCTTTGAATCCGCTTTAGCAAAAGTACAAAGTTACCAGACTCAAGACAAGCTGTGGCAACAAGTTCAGCAAATATCTGAATTGAATATTCAGCAAAGTCGGTTATGGCAGAATCCAAGTATAAGTTTAGAACAGTCTGGCTTTGGCTCAGGTCAAGAACAGGAATTCAATGTTGGCGTTAGTCAACCTCTAGATCTATTTGGTCAGCGTAAGCTGAACCGGGTGATTGCCAATACCTCGAATCAACAAATCCAATTGCAACAGCAATTATGGAAGGCACAAAGCCAACTGATTGTTAAATTTGCATGGTCGCAATTTGCACTTGCTGAGGTTGAGCAGTCTGCTTATTCAGTACAGTTAAAAACAAGTAAAGCCAATCTGGACAGTGCCCAGAAACGCTATCAGGCAGGCAGTATTGCCCTGGTTGATTTTGAGCGTACCCAAATTGAAGCGCTAGAAATCCAACGACTTTATCAGCAAGCGATGCTGAATAAACAAGCTGCCGGTCGTCAGCTGTCTAATTTGTGGGGGGGAGAAACATCTTCACATCTTCAATTGAATAAAACCGCTATCCCTTGGCCAGAGCAAAGTCTCCAAACTGTGCAACGGTATATTGCTGAAGGGTGGCTAGAAAAATTCTATGCCTTGAACATTCAGCAATCGGATCATCAAATTGAAAATTTAAGAATTCAGGCACGTCCCAATCCGACTTTAAATGTAGGCATGAAACGTAGCAAAACCCCTAATGAAAGCAACGATACGACTTTAGCAATCGGCGTGGCTATTCCACTGAATATTTTCAATCGCCAGCAATATGCGATCCCGATGGTCCAGCAACAGCAAATATTGCTGAACCAACAGCAGCAGCGTGAGCTGAAGCAACAAATACTCGATATTGCCAACAGCATGCAACAGCTCAAAGGTTTACGTAGCCAGTTCGATGCCACAACAGCACAAGTTACTTTGGCGACCAAAGTTCAGAGCCGTACTTTACAAGGGTTTCAGGCAGGGAAACTGTCCATTACCGACGTTCAGCAAGCAACCACCCAACTGCAGAATCTTCGATTGGGTCAATTACAAATTCTACGTCAAGCTTGGCAAACTGCCCTAGCAGCTGAGGCACTCAGTATTGGCACAAGTTATGAAGAAATTAGCCGTTCGGATGCCTATACACAACTGAATAAAAAGGCAGTCGAAGCATCGCAAAATTTAATCAATGGGGGAGCACGATAAAATGAACGCCAAGCAAAACGGAAAAATATCCCAGTCTCTCATGATTGTAGTTTTGATTCTGATTACGGTCTTGGTCAGTCTGGCTATTTGGTTAAGTTCAAAAAAAACTGAATCTGAGGGGCATGGTCATGATGAGGGAAATGCCGAACATTCTGATGAAGATAGTTCTGAAGAAGGACATGCTGAAGAAGGCGAAATACAACTGACCAGCCAACAAATGGTTGAACAAGGTTTAAAAGTTGCTGTTGCATCCACAGGATTGGTTGAAAAGCTGACAACCCTGCCAGGTAAATTGGTGGTGAATACCGATCAACAAGCGCATATATCGCCTAATTTTAGTGGTCATGTTGAGCAAGTTAATGTTGCTCTTGGTCAGTATGTGGAACGTGGTCAAACGCTTGCAGTACTTTCCATCCCTGAATTAATTGATCAACAAGCGAATTTGAGCATTGCGCAGTCAAGTTTGCGTTTGGCACAGCAAGAATACCAACGAGAACAACAGCTTTGGTCACAAGGTATTTCGGCAAAACAAGATTTGCAGCGTGCTGAAAATACCTATCGCCAAGCCCAAATTACAGTGCAATCTCAGCAAGCCCGTCTACACGCTCTAGGTTCAACTGGGCAAAATGGACGTTTTGTTATTCGCGCACCCATTCCAGGCATGATCAGTCAAAAAGACATTGTGGTAGGTGAAAATGTCCAACTGGCGGATCAGCTTTTTGTGATTGAAAATCTAAAAGACCTTTGGTTGGAATTTAATCTACCAAATACCTCAAATATTCATCTTCAAGCAGGGCAAATTTTAAACTTTAAAACCAATGGTTCTGATCAAAATTACCAAGCAAAAGTACAAACGCTGAATTCACAGGCAGATTTACAAACTGGACGTTTACAAGTGCGTGCCAAAGTCACCACACAAGCGGATGTACTGCGTCCAAATGTTTTGGTAAATGTTTTTGTGACTGATGCACAAGCAAAAACAGCGTTAAGAGTCCAGAAAAAAGCCTTACAGCAGGTTGAAGGAAAACCTGTGGTATTTGTGATTGAGTCTGAAGAAAAGGGACTGGTTCATCTTAAAGCACAGCTAATAGAAGTGGGCGTGAGCAGTCAGGATGGGCAATGGCTAGAAGTCATTTCTGGATTAACTGAAGGGCAGAAATACATTGCGGATGGCAGTTTTCTATTAAAGTCTGAATTAGAAAAAGATGAGGCCGGTCATGAGCATTAATCAAGATTTACCTCGTCCTGAAGGATTATTTGAGCGTATTATTCAGTTTGCAATTCAAAATGCTATTTGGGTGATGCTGTTTGTCTGCACATGGATTGCAGTGGGTATTTATAGTTATCAGAAGTTGCCGATTGATGCTGTTCCTGACATTACCAATACCCAAGTACAGATCAATACCCAAGCCAATGGTTTTACAGCACTTGAAGTAGAACAACGGATTACCTATCCGATTGAAAATGCCATGGCGGGTATTCCAGATTTGGAGCTAACACGTTCAATCTCCCGCTATGGATTATCCCAAGTCACTGTTGTATTTAAAGATGGAACTGATATCTATTGGGCACGTCAACAAATTAACCAGCGTGTACAAGAAGCGCAAGCTGATTTACCTGCACAAGTTTCACCCACAATGTCACCTGTATCTACTGGCTTAGGTGAAATTTATCAGTGGGTGCTTACAGCCGAACCGAATGCGAAAAAAGTAGATGGTTCTACTTATACAGCGATGGATTTAAGAGAAATTCAGGATTGGATTGTTCGACCGCAACTGCAACGAGTTAAAGGTGTTGCTGAGGTTAATAGTATTGGTGGCTATAATAAAACCTATCTCGTTTCGCCCGATCTTAGTCGCATGCAGCAGTTGAATATTGGTTTAGATCAATTACAGCAAGCATTGACACTGAATAATGAAAATCGTGGTGCAGGGTTCATTGAGGAAAATGGTCAGCAACTCACGGTTCGTGTGCCGGGTACCTTGAATAATATCAGTGATATTGAAAACACCATGATTGCAAGTCCGAACGGTAGTCCAATCCGTGTGGGTGATATTGCTCAAGTCTCCATTGGTCATGAATTAAGAACAGGTGGTGCAACCTATAACGGTGTGGAAACGGTACTTGGGATTGCCATGATGGCGATGGGCGAAAATAGCCGTACGGTATCAAAATCGGTAGATGCTAAGATCCAAGAGGTTCAGAAAAGCTTACCCAAAGGGGTTAAAATTGAAACTGTTTATGACCGCACCAGTTTGGTCGAAAAGGCGATTAAAACGGTACAAAAAAACCTGATTGAAGGCGCCATTTTGGTCATCGTCATTCTGTTTTTATTTCTCGGGAATATTCGTGCAGCCTTAATTACAGCCTGTGTGATCCCATTGTCGATGCTATTCACACTCACAGGCATGGCGCAAAAAAATATCAGTGCCAATCTCATGAGTTTAGGTGCTTTAGATTTTGGGATTATTGTCGATGGGGCGGTGGTGATTGTTGAAAACTGTATTCGTCGTTTGGCGCATACTCAGCAACAGTTAAAGCGACAATTAACTCAACAAGAGCGTTTTAAAGAGGTTTTTTTAGCCGCACGCCAAGCTCGACGTCCCTTGATTTTTGGGCAATTGATCATTTTAGTGGTGTATTTTCCGATTTTTGCTTTAAGTGGTGTGGAAGCAAAAATGTTCCATCCGATGGCATTGACAGTGGTACTCGCCCTTGTTGCAGCTATTATTTTATCGATCACATTTGTGCCTGCTGCGGTGGCATTGTGGGTCAAAGGCGATATTCAAGAAAAAGAAAGTCGTTGGATGTTATGGCTAAAAGCTAAATATCAGCAAACTCTTGATATTTCGTATCAATACAAAGCAGTTGTGCTGACTTTTGCACTGTGTTTATTAGTGATTACGGGATTTATCAGTACCAAACTCGGCAGTGAATTTGCACCACAGCTCAGTGAAGGAGACTTTGCGGTACAACAGTTGCGTTCACCAAGTACAGGCTTAGAAGAGTCTTTACGTATTCAGGAGAATACTGAAAAACTTCTTTTAAAGAGTTTCCCTGAAATTAAGGCAGTATTTGCCAGAACGGGTACAGCCGAGGTTGCAACAGATGTCATGCCACCCAATATTTCAGATGGCTATATCATGTTAAAGCCTCGTTCAGAATGGCCAAATCCTAAAGAAAGTTTAGATGAATTACGTGGCCGTATGGTGACGTATTTAGCCACGATTCCAGGCAATAATAGTGAATTTTCACAACCGATTGAACTCCGATTTAATGAATTGATCTCAGGTGTGCGTAGTGATGTTGGTGTGAAAATCTTCGGTGATGATATGGATGTCCTCAATACTGAGGCGACTAAAATCTCCAAAATCATTCAGCAAATATCGGGTAGCAGTGCCGTGAAAGTTGAGCAGACCTCAGGTTTGCCATTACTAAATGTCGAGGTAAATAAAACTTTGGCTGCACAATATGGTTTGAGTGTGCGTTCAATTCAAGACCTTGTGGCAACCAGTATTGGTGGTCAAAATGTGGGTGAAATCTTAGAAGGTGATCGACGTTTTGATTTTGAAATTAGATTAACTGATCAAGATCGAAATACATCAACAGTTGCTCAGTTGCCGATTCAGCTTCCTAGTGGAGGGCAAATTGTCTTAGCCGATGTTGCGACAGTCAGTCTAATCGAAGGTGTGAACCAAGTTAGCCGTGAAAATGGTAAACGTCGTATTATTGTGACAACGAATGTTGAAGGACGTGATCTGGGTTCTTTTGTTACTGAGCTCCAAAAACAGTTAAAAGACTATGATCTGCCAAGTGGGTATTGGATTGAATATGGGGGGCAATTTGAAAATTTAGCTTCAGCTCAATCACGTATGCAAATTGTGATTCCACTCGCTTTGCTGACTATTTTTATTTTGCTCATGGCGGTTTTCCATAACATGAAGGAAAGTCTACTTGTTTTCACAGGCGTACCATTCGCTTTAACGGGTGGTGTTTTATTCCTTTGGTTACGTGATATTCCATTATCGATGTCAGCGGGTATTGGCTTTATTGCACTGTCAGGTGTTGCTGTACTGAATGGTCTTGTGATGCTGACTTTTATCAAAGAGCTGAGAGATGAATACAGTTTAGATGAAGCCGTCTGGAAAGGGGCAATTTTGCGTCTACGTCCTGTGCTGATGACGGCTTGTGTCGCTTCACTTGGTTTTGTGCCCATGGCACTTGCCACTGGAACAGGTGCAGAAGTACAACGACCTTTGGCGACGGTAGTGATTGGAGGCATTATTTCATCCACCATGCTCACCCTTGTATTGCTTCCTATTTTATATCGCTGGATCAATACTGATCAGGACAATAAGCTACTACAAACGGAAACCTATTAAGTATAAATATATTCAAGGTAATGCTTCGGCTTACCTTGAATAATCAATAATAAGGAGAGCACTATGAGTAGCTCAAATCAACATGACCACAGTCATTTTGAAGCATCGGAAAAAAATGCCAAAAAACTCTATTTCGCTTTAGCATTAACCACCACATTTTTGATTATTGAAGTCATCGCTGCGTTTATGACGCAAAGTTTGGCGCTGTTATCCGATGCTGCGCACATGCTGACAGATGCTGCTGCACTTGCGATTGCATTAGTGGCAATTAAAATCGGACAAAAACCTGCAGATGATAAGCGTACATTTGGTTATCAACGCTTTGAAATTCTGGCTGCATTATTTAATGCACTGATGTTATTTGTTGTTGCTCTCTATATTTTATTTGAAGCCTATCAGCGCTTTGAGAATCCACCTGAAATTCAAAGTATCGGGATGTTGGTTGTGGCAATACTCGGACTGATCATCAATCTCATCTCAATGAAAATCTTGCTCTCGAGTAGCAAAGAGAGTCTCAATATTAAAGGTGCTTATTTAGAGGTGCTTAGTGATGCTTTAGGTTCAGTCGGGGTCATCATTGGTGCACTAATCATCTATTTCACGGGATGGATGTGGATTGATACGCTGATTGCAGTATTGATTGGGTTTTGGGTACTTCCAAGAACTTGGATATTATTGAAACAAAGTATCCATATATTGTTAGAAGGTGTTCCTGAAGAAATTGATATTGAGAAGTTAAGATCAGATTTATTAATGTTAGAAGGGGTTCAAAGTATTCATGAGTTAAAAGTTTGGGCGATTACGTCAAGAAAGGTGGTTTTGACCGTGCATTTGGTTGCACCTGATGTGGATCAAAAAAAATTATACGATCAGGCTTTTCATATACTTCATGAACGGCATCATATCAGTGATATGACACTACAAATTGAAGATGATAATTGGCATAAGCACCAGCATGCTAAGTAACAAAAACGTAGTCGTAATTACAAAGGTAATTGATAATATAGGTCAATTTTGTAAAACAATGTAGCGATGATTTTTTGTATAGCTAAGTTGAAGGATTTTTTGAACCATTTAGTGGAAAAAATTTTGCTAGTGATCAAGCTACCGCTCAAGTCAGCGATCAAGTTAAGCGCCTAATTGAAACGATGGAACACAAGGAATAGAGCCTTAGCGAACTTATGTCATTATTAGCTTTATCGCATCTTGCAACGTTCAAAAAAAATATTTAAGTCCTGCATTAGAGGCTAGATTAATTGAACGAATAATTCCTGATAAACCAAGAGCTCTAAGCAGAAATACAAATTGAAAAAAAGATGGCCTATAGAAAATACTGAGTAGTAAATAAAAGCAATGTTATAACATTGCTTTTGATCTTCAGTCTTTACGTGTTAAAATGTGTACACCAGTTCTAATCCTGAATTTGGATTTGAACAAGATTTTAAAGTGATTCAATACACTAAATCTAATTTGGGTCAAAATTGGGTCAATGAATATTTATATTTGTAAAATTATGTTTAAAATGAATGGGTTGGGTTTTGAGTTCAATTGACGCCACCTCCACCAAATTTATAAATTCACATGACGTTATATAATGACTTATGAATTGGAAAGCCCTGATCTATAAAGGATTCAGGGCTTTTTTACGTGTACTTATAACGAATTATAAATATCTACAGCATTGCTTATCATGTATCACACCTTGTGTCATTCAATAATTATTGAAACCGCAGTGATACAAAAATGAAAAGATCCGATATTAAAAAGTGGCCGCTATCAGATACCGTATTAGCTAATCTGGAACCTGAATCAAAAGAGTATCGGGAGCTGGACGGCGAAGGCTTATATTTTCGTGTGAAGCCCGATGGTAAAAAAGCATGGTTATTCAGATATAAGAAAGCGGATGGTAAATGGTCGTGGTTGGGTATCGGTACTTATCCTGAATTGTCGGGAGCTGGTTCACGTAAAAAGGCCAGAGAAATCATTAAGGATATTTCACACGGCGATAATCCAATCATCACCAAGCAAGAACGTAAACGGCAAGAACTAGAACAGCACAATGCCACCTTTGAAGTTCTGGCCCGTGAATGGTTAGACACCAAAGCGAATACTTGGGTGCAGGACACGATGACCAGAAATAAAAGTGCATTGGAAAAACATGTATTTCCTGTTTTAGGCAAACGCTTGTACACCAGCATAAAACCGATTGAATAGACCTCTTGCGAAAGTAAAAAATTGTTTATACTAGTTCCATGAAATATGAAAATTTAACTAGATTTAATGATGGGGAATTTAAACGACTTGTTGGAGTTCCTCGTCCATTATTCTTAAAAATGGTATCAGTGTTACAACATGCTGAACTTGCCAAGAAAAAACCTGGAAGACCTCATTCGTTGTGTTTAGAGGATCAATTGTTATTAACTTTAAATTACTTACGCTGTTATAGAACTCAAATTGAGTTATCCGCCGACTATAACCTAGCTGAAAGTAATGTGAATCGTACGATTCAGAAAGTTGAAAATGCTCTGATTCAATCACGGATTTTCGCATTGCTTAAAAGGAATCAAAAGTTTAGTGAGGAGGATTATATAATTGTTGATGTCACTGAGTCACAGATTGAGCGTCCCAAAAAAACAAAGAAAATTTTATAGCGGTAAAAAGAAGAAACATACGCTAAAAACACAGGTCATTTTTAACCCAAAATTAAAGCAAATTGTAAGTATATAGATTGAAGATGGCAGAAAACACGATCTGAACATTGCGCGTAAGTATTTGAAGGAGATGGTCATTTATCCTTGTGTCATGGCAGATTTAGCCTATAAAGGATTTCATCAGATTAAGAGTAAGTTACTCATTCCAATCAAGAAACCTAAGAATTTATCATTACCCCAAATAGCAAAACAGATCAACCAAGAAATCAGTCGGCGTAGGATCACAATTGAACATATCAACGGCAAACTTAAACATTTTCGGATATTAACAGAACGCTATAGAAATAGACGGAAACGCTTTGGTCTAAGAATGAATTTAATTGCTGGAATGGTAAATTGGATGCTCTTAAATTAACTTTCGCAAGAGATCTAATGGATGAATCATTTAAAAAGTATTCAGCAGAAGCAGGGTATATATGAGCAGGTGAACCGAGTTCGTGCTATGTGTCGTGATATATACGATTTTGCCAAAGTAACTGGGAGAATGGATTACAACCCGGTGGAAGGCATCCAAAAATACCTACAACAAGGCAAAAAAGAAAATATGGCTCATGTGACTGAGCAGGAGTTACCTGCACTACTAAGAGCAATCAATAATTATCCAACTATAGATGTTCGGATGGGATTGCAGCTTTTAGCAATGTTATTTTGCCGACCTACTGAGTTAAGGGGAGCTAAATGGGAGGAGTTCGACCTTGAACAAGGGCTATGGAATATCCCAGAGCACCGTATGAAGAAACGGCGTGAGCATGTTGTGCCTTTATCTACTCAAGTAGTGACGATATTAAAAGAATTGCAGACCTACCAAACCAATTCAGATTATTTATTTCCGAGCAGATCGGATAAGAATAAGCCTAAATCAGACACCGTTTTTATTATGGCTTTGCGCCGTATGGGATATGAAGGCAGGCAGACACCACACGGATTTTCTTTTTCAAATTCATAATTATATCTGATAGATAGAAAAGTCATCCGCAACTGTTTGAGGCAGGACTAGATTTAAAAATGATTGTTTCTGCGACAAATTTACTAGTCGATGGTGGCTGACGAGTTTTGCGGATGACAAATGCCTTTGGTTACTTTGGGCGAAACCAAAGTAACAAATAATTTACAAGAATTTGATTTATAACATTAATACTCCGCCTTGAATGACTAAAAAATTAAAGAGTCTATTTCTAAACTCCTTAACTGATCAGCATTACCTAATATTAATGGTTTTTTATGTGAGATCTATATCTCACTATGTGCATATAAATTGAGCCACCGAAATCATTCAGCAATTCAGATTATGGAGTCATTGGCTTAAACATGATTCATGTAATAACGATTATTTTGACTAAATCGTTATATGGGAAAATTCAAATAAAACATGAAACAATTTGTTAGTTTTTGTTAAATAATATTTGTCCATTGTTAAGGTTATATTAACTATCTAATTTTATTAAAAAAAAATCAAATAAATAGTTTGAAAGTAAAAAAAACTGTCTAGAATGTTGCAAAAGAAACTCAAAATATGGGGTGTGTCTTGATTCATAATCAGGATAAAGTAGTGTGGAATTTAGCATCCGGAACTTGGGTTCAAGATGACAAAGTCGGTTATACCTTAAAAAATACGCCGAATTTAAGAATTGCAGATCATGTGAATCCTCACTTTGTTAAGCAATTACTTAATTTGCCAAGTTTGGGTGCGAAAATGTATCCTTCTGAATTTTTGTATGATCCTGAAACGGGTAAGCGTCTAGAAAAAGCAAAAATCAATTCAGATTCATATTGGCTTGCACCTTATGGGCAAAGTTTACATTATGATGATGGTCGTCAATATGTGGATAATCACGGCTTGCAATTGAGTAGCCAACTCAAAGAATTAGAACGTAAACCTGATGTCAGTAATGATGCGCTACTGAAAATTAAAATGCCGCCAAGAGGAATTTTTGAATTTGTGTCTATTAAAACAGGTACAGATATTCCTCAGCTAATAGCATTGAATAAAGTAAATGGAAGTCTATCAATTTGGAGCCAATATAATAATGAATGGCTAGATTTAAGTAATCAAGGTCCGCGTTTAGAGCGCTGCCCAGAACCAATAGAAGAATATTTACACCTTTTAGGTGTTATGAGTGCAGATGGAACACCTCATTTATATATTCCGACTAAAGCTGGTTTGGCACGAGTTATTATTGATGGGTTATCGTTGAGATATCAGACGCAGTATGTGACTGAACATAATCCATGTTTGGGTATGCCTGTATATTGGAATAAAAAAATATTACAACCAATGTTGATCAATAATCAGCTGCAGGTTGTTGATGTACTTACTCGGCAGACATCAGTAGTAGTAAATAATCCAGCATCAGAAATTTATTTTGAAAAAGTAGTGTATGACAATAGACGTATTATTTGGATTGGTAAATCAGGCCAGTTGATTTTAAAATTTGAGGGGCTTGATAATCAAGAGCTAAGGGTCGTTTACGAGATGTGGATACCAGGATATAAGCCTGATTTTCGTTTTGGCGCACCTTATGATGATAGAAAAGGTAATTTCTACCAATTCTGTACAAGTCAGAATGCTGAGAAAGGACCTTGGTGTTATATCGAGCTCGATGCAGAAAAACCACATGTACAACCTTCTTTATTTCGTTTTACCACTGGCTTTTCAAAATTCTACCTGGGTGACAAACTTGACGTAAAAGATATTTGGAAAGAAAAAGTTGGTGTTGAACCAACACATCGTTTTACGGTTCCACTTATTGAGGATGAAAAGCACCAACTAATTTTAGGTTTTAGTTTTGATACAGATACAAATATAGGTATTGAGCAGAAACTTGCAGATGAGTCTAAACAGGATATTATGCTATTTATAGATACGCATGATGGGCTCATAGATTTTCATCGTGTTCAAGTTGAAAAGCCGTTGCAGTCAAGATTCTTTATTCATCAAAACATTTTGTATTTTTATAACCCTAGCTTAACTGAAATCTTAGGCTGGGAGCTTGCTGCATGAAGAAAATAGGATTAATGGCTTTAGTTAGCCTTATATCATCTTTGACTTGTGCAGGACAACATGCATTTTTAGTCCAAAACTCTGGTTGGATGGAACCCTTTTACCAAGATCAAAACTCGCAATTAAAACCACTTGTAAATGCTGTGGTTCAAACCGTCACGCAACCGAGTGACACTATTGCGGTAGCAATGTTTAACCAAAGCAATGCTGTGTCTAAATCACCTACGGTGATTTATCGAGGCGCCGGTAAACAAAATATTAGTCAGCAATTAAGCCAACAGAGCATCGCGAAAAAATCTGATAAAGCCTATGCAGATACCGATTTTAAAGAAGCTGTCGTTGCCACGATTACAGGTCCATTTGCGAAAAAGTCAGGCATTATTTGGATTTTTACTAACAATAAAAATAGTCCAAATAATGATGCGGCTACGGCTGAGCGCAATAAAGAATTCTATGAGCTGGTACATTTAGATCCTGCCATTAACAAAGTTATGGCATATCCATTAAAAATGCCTGTGCAAGGACAACATTTTAATGCATCTGGCTTAATGGTTTATGCCCTGGCTTATGGTGATCAGGCTGAAACTGAATTAAATCATTTGGTTCAATCAGGTCAAATGGAAAAGGTTTTCACCCAGCAACCTGCATTGTTAAAACCTTTAGACAAAGAACCAGTTCAACTCATTCCAACAGGTGTGAAAAACTCGTCTACGATTCATGCTTCTTTAGCATCTGATCAAAAAACCTTGGTTTTTAATTTAGAACCTAAAGATGTTATTCCTGAACTGAAGCTAACAGCAGATCTAAAAAACAAATTTTATCCTTACAACATTGCTGCAACACGCGTTGAAGCAAAGTTGAGATTGGCCAATGGTATGCAAGCACCGATTCAGATTTCTGAATCAGATATTCGTTTGATGACCAAAGACAACACGAAGCTAGAATTTCAAGTGCCAATTCCTTCGCATTTAATTGTGTCTCCATGGTCTTGGGAAGTGTTTAAGGCAATGGGTAAGGCAGTTACGATTCCTGCCAATATTGACGTGACTCTGTATGAGCAGAAGCTGAGCTTATCTGAAGATTTTAAACAGAATTTGCAAAATTTATTTCCTAGTGACCCCTTATCGGATGTCTTTGTTGCACCACAAAGTATTCAGTCTTCCACAGCCACAATTCCTGTGCAATTCCGTTTGCAATATCCATTATGGCCAGTTGTAGTCATGATTGCAGGGGTTTTATTGGCACTTGTATTCGGCATTTTGGCTTTGGCATTGAGTTCAAAACGTAAAAAATACGATGTTTGGGTTAATGGCTTGAAAAAACAAACCATCCAATTAAAACCATTTTCCAAGATGAGTGTTTATGGTGATTCAGGGGAAGAAATTGCGATTGTGAAACGTGGTATTTCAGACGCATCTGTTCAAGTTATAGATAAAAAATTTAGTGTAATACTTCGTTAAATAGTAAGTTTAATAAACATCCAGGGGGATATATGTCAGAGTCAAATACAAATAACGGTTTTGTTTTACCAACAGCAGATGAACAAGCTCAAACTGAAACAGCTACAGTAGCGCAAACTGTTCAAGCAGTGAATGTTCCAACAGTTCAAGAAGAAACTGGTTCTCGCGATCTCATGATTGCTGGAGGAATTATCGTTGTTCTTCTCATCGCTTTCTTTTTTGCAAAACGTGGTTTCAGCAATAGTTTGGTAAAAAAACGTATTTCTCCGAGCAAAGCAAGTATGGCAGGTTGGTGGTTATTTATTTTCCTTGCTGCAGTTGCCATTGGTGCAGTCTTGGCAGCAGTCAATCCAGTGAAATTCTTATCTCTGCTTATTTTGGGGCCATTAGGTGTTGTTGCATTGCTAAGTGCTGTCCTGGCATTCACATCAAGCCGTGCTTAAGCACTGAATATAAGTTAAGTAATTAAAAAATAAGCAAAAATAGGGGAAGAAAATGACGGACACGCAAAATGTCAACACAGGCACTGCAGCCAAAGCAGCAGAGCAGACCGTAAAACTCCGCCCAACACTTTATATTGGTGTCGGTGGTACAGGTATGGAAGTGATGATGCGTGTACGTCGTCGTATTCTAAATGCAAGTTGGGGCAGTGATAATGTTCGCTTAGAAAACTTATCACAGTTTCCAATTGCACAATTTATGCATTTTGACTTAGATCAGGGTGCAATTATTGATAGTGGCCGTGCACAAACTGAAGATTTGCAATATAACTTAGTCAAGTTTACGGATGATGAAAAAATTGTAGAGTCTTTTGATATTGAGAAATATAGCCGTGATGATGCATCACTGAGTCGTTATCCTCATATTCAAAATTGGTTACCGTTAACACCGAGAAAAATTCGTGAATTAGGCATTGATCCTGCAAAAGGTGCGGGACAGATTCGATCTGTATCACGTTTATATTTCTTTGATAAATATCCAAAAACACGTGACAAAATTCGCTCAAAATTAAATACATTAAAAGCAGGTTTATCACGCGATGACATGCTGAGAAAATTAAATCTACAGCTGGATACAAGTAAATTCCGTATCGTGGTTTTGGGTTCTGTGGCGGGTGGTACAGGATCAGGTTCATTTTTGGATATGGGGTGGTTATCTAAATGGGTAGCAAGCAACGAAGTTGAAGCTGCTGATGTAGAGTTGATGTTGTTCTTACCGACGGGTTATTCAAGTGCCAATAAAGCACGTACTGAGGCCAATGCTTATGCAGCGTTGATGGAAGTTGAATCTGCAATGGTTGGGCATTCAAAGTATGTTGAAAAATGGGATGATTATGATCGTCCACAGCTTGCATCGAAGCCGTATGATGAAGTTCATTTAATTGATTCCGGTAACCTCGCACGCCAGCATACGGACAATATGAATGACGTGTATTCAATGATTGCGGATACTTTGTTCGAGGATTTTCGTTCTGCTGACTTTGCCAACCGTAAACGTTCGGTTGCAGTAAATCAACGTCAACATAAAATTCATATGTTTGCACCACCTGTACCAACAGGGCGTTTTGGTGACATGAAATTGAATTATTCATGTGCATATTCAGCATTTGGTCAATCGACTTTGGACACACTTGGTCGTGCTCGCTATGATGAATATGCGTACAGTTTGGCAGCGGACATGCTTAAAGCCTTCTTTGGTGTAGCAAGCGCAAATCCTGCTGCTAACCGGGCGAGTGAAAAAAAGCGTGATGCATTCATGGCCGAAAATATGAATCTCAATTTGGTGCCATTTAATAACCTTCCTGAGTTTTCAGCTGCGACATTAAAAAATCCAGAAATTCGTGAGTTAAATACCGAATTTATGGATTTAGAAATTGTAGATATTTTATTACGCTCAGGTCAGAACGGTGTCGAAGTAGATATCGCAGAAGAAACACGTCAGCGTGTTAGTCAGCGTATTAGTGAAATCAGTATTATTGATCGTGAACAGTGGGCAAATGAAGTCCGCAAAACAATGCAAAGCTTAATGCGTGATGTCATTCGTAATACAGATGCTATGGCAGATACAGCTGAAGACCGTGTCATGCGACGTCGAAAAGCATTATTTGAAAGTCTCAAAAAAGATATTGAAAGCCGTTTATATTTATATTTAGATAATCACGAACAAGGTGGTTTCGAATATGTGATTTCGCTAGTCGAACAAATTAAAGACCGTATTGAAAATGCTAACTCAGGTATTACATTACAGCTCAAAAATTCAGCCAATCGTTATACTGCGATTAAAGATGCCTTATTGACTTATGAATATGAAAAGCAACTGAAAGATTTAGAAGAAACAAAGGGTAAAGGGCTTTTAGCTATATTTGGTGGTGGGAATAAAGAAGAGCAAGCTCGTGCAGTGTTGGATAACCTGCGTAAAGATATCGCAAATATTCTTTCTTTCCACCTGCGTGCAAAAGCAGCTTTAGAAGCCATTGAACTGATGCAAGATATTTCAAACTGGTTAGGTAACAGTTTGGGTGTGGATGAAAGTGGAAAAACAATTTGGAATGGTGTGATGGGTGACCTGCAAAGTGGTCAAGAGTCTGTCATAGATATGATGAAACGTCTTGATCACGATCGCGAAGTGATTCATCAACAAATTCGTACCAAGCATGCAACTTTACAAATTATTGAAACTGACGATGTAAAAGAGCGTGAAATAGATCCTCGTTTAATGTGTGAATGGGCGGCTGAAGCATTTAAGGATTTTGGTGGTTCAAAAGAGCTATTTAAAATTCTTGTTGACCCGGATCAGCAAACACCATTATTGCTTAAAATTATTCGCATGGCAGAGCGTCGTCTAGTTATTTTTGAACAAAATGATCAAGAAGAAGATGCATTGTATAAAGCACTTGAAAATATGAGTGTAGTTGAACGTCAGAATGTATTTACTGAGTGGTTACAGCGTGCCATGCCTTGGGTTGATGCCAAAATGGGCGGTGATTTCACCCCACCACCAGACCGTTTCAAATGTTTTATCGGTGTGAATGGTGCAGATCAATTTAGCAAAAAGTACAAACATGAACTGACGGGATGTATTCCAAGTGGTTTAGGCTTAAATGCTCAAGCATTGTCGATTGTCGAAACCGGAGAACCTGGTCGAGCAGTCTGCTATGTCGAGCTATCAGGTATTCCTCTTACGATTTTACGGGGTATTGAGACTTGGCGTACTAGTTACCGTAAAGAAAGTGAAAGAACACCACTACATACGCATATTGACTCAACACGATTCAAGCATCCATATGCACCAACACCTGATGAATTAAACAGCTTGGCTGATGATTTTAAATGCTACTTAAAAGCAGTGATGTTGGGTGTTTTAAAACGTTGTGACGTTCCAGGCTTGATTCCAAGTGGGCAGTATGAATTTGCGGTCGCACGTGGCGATGTGCGTCGCTTAGGCAATGAACGTGGTTTCCGTTTAAATGGTTTACCTCAGACTTACCGTGATAACATTTATGATCAAGTGCAGCAGAAATTTAAATCACTCAGTGATGCAAATTTAACAATGCTAATTGCATTAGTTGATCATTATGAACGAGAGATTTATACCCCTCGTCTTGTTCAAAATGAAACGGGTGCGCAAGTTGAACATGTCGGTTTTGCATGTGCTATTGCAAAAGAATTAAAGAAAGAGCTGATCGAATTAGCTGAGCGTAAGGAAATTCCTCAAGAATTGATCGAGCGTGCATATGAATTAACTGAATATCGCGAAGAAATGGAAAAATGGGCTGAAGTACTCAAAGATTCAGATGAAGATGCATATCAGGATGAAATTCGCGAACCAAATAAAGGTCGACGCCTGAAGTGGGTGATGAATATGTCACCAAGTATCCTACAAATACATGAACAACTTCTTGTGAAAAATAGCATGGCAGATGTAGTACCAATAGCGACATTTGCGATGCCTGGTATGACACCTCCACCTACTCCAGGCGCAATGCCACCCCCAATTTTGCAGCAACCCCAGTATCAATATCATATTGCGATCAATGGGCAAAACTTTGGACCATACCCTCATTCAAAAGTAGTTGAAATGTTGCAGCAGCAACAGATTAACTCTGCAACGATGGTATGGCGTGAAGGTTTAGCTAATTGGATCGCAATTGCCCAATGCCCTGAGCTTGCAATACCTGTGCCGCCACCAATTCCTAGTATCCCGCCAATTTTACAATAATTGCTCATGCAGTATTGTCCTTGAAAAAGGGCAATACTGCCAACGCTCAACACAAAAAAGAAGTAATAGGTTAAATAACATGGCTAAGCAGAACGAAGAGATGGTTTGTATTGAATGTCAGCAGAAGCTACAGCTCAAGGTAAAATATTGTCCTTTTTGTGGTACTTTGCATGACGTTCAACTCCAAACTCCGCCTGTAGAGTCAAAGGAAATACCAATCATTCCAAGAGAGTCATTGAGTGAAAATCAAGATTCAATTGGAAGTCAAAGCCAAAATGAAGCTCAAATCGAAGAAAAATCAAACTCATCGGTTGTAGTTAAACACATCACAAAGCAGGGCAATAAAGAGCTAGTGGGTGTCATCATTGTTGGTTCGACCCTTGAAAACATGCGAACTTATGATCGTTACGCCTTTAAAAAAAATGAAGGAATTTTTGTACGTTTAAAGCATCTAGCAAATATTCCAAATGAATATTTAAGTTTGGAACAATATCAACTCAAGTTTCAAAGTGATCTGTCAGTCTTAGATGCTGAACCAGATGAGCCTCTTGAACCGATACAGCCTGCGGCTCCAATCGTAACCCCTCCACAACTACCATCAACCAGTCAACCTACACTGTTAGATCCACCACAGCAAAAAACCTCGAGTTTTAAATATATTGCGATTGCCTTTATCGTACTTTTGATGGTGATCTTTTTCTTGTTTAGTGGTAAAGAAAATATACAAGAAGAAGTGTCTATAGACGAAGAGGCACAGGTTGATCCTTGTGAAAATGTAAATGCAGAAATTAGTAGCTTTTTGAGTGAAAAAATGCCGACACGTGCATTGAGTATCATCAAACTCAACCAGGCAGAATGTAAAATTAATGCAAGTTTTGTGCAGTTGGTTGTATCTGCAGAAGCGCAAGCCACCTCTGCAAAAGAGAAACTCACTTTAGCAAAAGAGTATTTGCAAGCTGGAAACTTGGAGTTAGCACATCAGACATTGCTTGCTGCATTAGAACTTGATGCGGAACTTGTAGGTGGCCTAGAGCTGTTGCCACAGATCGAATCGATGATTGAAGAATTTAATCTTCAACAAGAAGAAGAGCTGGAAGCATCTATAGAAAGTGAAACTATACAAAATGAAGTTGAAAATTTTCCACAGCAAAATATGCATCAAGAAGTTGAGCAAGCACAGCGTTTAGCACAAGCAGAGCGTGAGCGTGCAGATGCACAACGCCAGGCAGAACAGGCTCAAATAGAACGTCAGAAAGCTGAAGAGGCTGCACGTAAACTAGCAGCAGAAGCAGCACGTCGTCAGAATGAAGCACGTTTTGATTCTCAGCTCAGTCGTGCAGAGCGTGCATTAAATGCAAATAACTACGGTTTGGCTAAATCTTTGGCTCGAGAAGTATTGTCTGCTTCTCCGAGTAATGGTCAAGCAAAACGTATTTTACGTCAGGCTGAAGCAGGTGAATCAGCAGCCTTTGACGATATGGTAATTCAATAATCATTTTATACTTTAAGAGGGAAATTTAATGAAAAAGACAATATCTGTTGCTATGTTGAGCTCAGCTTTAGTTATTTCAGGTTGTGCGAGTACAGGGGGATTGGCAACGTCAGCCAATGGGGGATGTAATACGGGAATGTCTACAGCAGTAGGCGCACTACTTGGTGCAGCAATTGGGGCATCTGTGGGTGATAGTAGTTATGCTGCAACAGGTGCTGCTATTGGCGGTGCGGTTTTTGCAGCAGGATGCTTAATGATTAATGCCCACACCATTCAGAAAAAATCAGCTGCTGAAGTTGAAACGGCATATAAGAAAGCCAATAAAGGGAAATTGCCTCAAACAACAAGGGTTCAACAGTATTCTACTGTTATTTTACCTAATCAAACTGTGGCAGCGAACCAAAATATTACAGTAAAATCAGATTTGACTGTTGTAGAAGGTGTTGCTGATCCTCTTCAGCGTGTCCAAGAAAAATTAGTTCTAAAAGATGCAAATGGAAAAGTGATACGTGAATTGGTGAAAGATGTTCAGGTTTCAACAGCCCAAGGCTATAGTTCTGGCGATTTTGAAAATTCATTCAGTTGGAAGTTTCCTTCGAGTGTATCAAAAGGACAATACTTACTTGATACTGAATTACTCGTGAATGGTAAAAAAGTCGCAAACAATACTCGTACGATCACATTAGTCTAAAATCTCTTAGAAATCCCAATATGTATTGATACATATTGGGATTTTTACTGTAGCCAATATTTTGAGAACTTCATGAAATTAAAAATGTTGCTGTTAGGCAGTATTGTTATGCTGAATGGTTGTGCAATTATGTCTAAAAATGAGTGTTTATCTGCCAATTGGGGTTTAATTGGTCAGAATGATGGTTATAACGGTAATGGTTCATTCATGCAAAAGCGTACTCAAGCATGTATGAAACACAACGCTATTTTAGACACAGAAGCCTATACCACTGGTTATAAAAAAGGTCTAAAAAATTATTGCAATCCACAAACTATTTTTGATTACGCATTACAAGGTAGAGGAACATATCAGAGTTGCCCAATGGAAATGCAAAATAACTTACGACCTTATTACAATGTGGCGAATAAGTTTTATGTGGCGAATAAAAATTTAAAATCGATTGAAGATACAATTGCGACAGCAAAATCTAATATGTATAACTCTGATCTTAAGGAAGAATCACGAAAGTATTATCGTGAAAAATATAACGAAGCTAGCAATAAGTTGGGGCAAGTTCAGCGTGAATATAATATGGCAGAACGAGAAATTCTGCAATTCAAGCGAACGGCAAGTTTTGAATAATAAGAGTTAGTTATAAGATTGAAAAATATAGTTTCTCAGATAGCTAGAAACTGTATTTGCTTATTTCAAAGATTAATTTAACTCTCATCCTGTTTAAGCCAATGACTTTATAATTTGAATGGTTGGCTTATTTCGATGGGTTAATTGGTATGCACATAACGAAGCATAGATGCCAGTTAAAGACCCTGAAATACTCCGAGCTTTACTCGTCACTAAATTATAGTGTCCTTTCAATAGGCTGAATAATGTTTCTATTTTGCTGGGCTTTTTTAAGTAAAATCCCTAGGTACCATGAAGGCAGATCCGCGTGATTTAAACTGGCAGAAAGTTAATCAGGAAATCCGGTTGGCGCCTTTGGGCGAAAGCCTGTCGCAACGTGATCAGTTATTGGGTAAAATTATTAAATCAATCATTCATTAAACAGGCTAAATCAACGATGTTTTAGCCTGTTTTTGATGCTATCCAGATCTTTGACATGGCTGTCGCTTCATACAGCGGGATTTTAGCTCTTCATTCAAATGTTGCAGCTGTCATAGATCACTTTAGCTGAAATCGATAAGTGCTGGCTAAACATGCTCAGGAATCCAACATTTCATTTAAACTCAACAAAATATCTATAAATCTATGCAGGAACCTGTTGTAAATTAGACACTCGAAGAAAATAAATAAAGCGTTATCTTTCTTATTCAATATTGGATGCATCAACCGGAGATTCTCAGTTGCGCGCTGCCCGCTATAAAATTTTGCTCATCATCTTATTGCTACTGGCAGTCGGTTTTGCTCTGTTCCGCTGGTGGCAGGGGCCGGTTCTACCAAGCTATACCTTGAACACCATGCCGCTGATACAAAATGTAGTGGCCACCGGACGCGTGGCGACAGTCTCGCGTGCTCAGGTGGGCAGTGAAATTAGTGGCGTAGTACTTGAGCGGCGGGTCACGGAAGGAGATCAGGTGAAACCTGGTGATCTCTTGGTGGTGCTGAAATCGGATGAATTACTGGCCCAAGTACGACAGGCTGAACTGGCACTGACTGAATTGGCCACCAGCAGACGACCACAGGCGACAGCAGAACTGGCCAGTGCCAAAGCACAACTGGAACAGGCCAGTCGTGAAGCAGCACGGAGACGTAATGCCGAAGCGGGTATCCTGTCGGCTGAAGAAATAGAACAGGCCTTAGAGGCAGAAAGAGTTGCCCGCAACAATTATGAAACTGCTCGTCTAAAAGCAGCGGCATTGTCTACGGGACAAGTTGAAGAAGCATCGCTTCGGGAACAGCTGGCAGTGGCACAGGCGCAACTGGCGAAAACCAAAATTCGGGCTGCGGTCGCAGGTACAGTACTGACACGGGATGTCGAGCCAGGCGATCTGGTTCAACCAGGACAAACCTTATTTACCATTGCCTTAACGGGCAATACAGAAATCCGGGTGCCACTCGATGAACGGAATTTACCGCAACTGGCCTTAGGGCAAAATGCCACCGTGATTAGCGATGCTTATCCGGATCAGTCTTTTCCGGCCCGCATTAACTTTATTGCACCGAGCATTGATCCGCAGCGGGGCACGGTAGAGGTCAGATTAACCGTCAACCCGGTGCCAAATTTTCTGCGTCAGGACATGACCGTATCGGTCAATGTCGAGGCAGATAAACGGGAGCGAGCACTGGCTATTCCGAACGATGCGCTTAGCAATATTAAAGGCAATAAGGCAGTGGTCGTGTTGGTACGTGATAGAAAAATCCAGCGCCAACTGGTGACTTTAGGTTTACGGGGTCTGGCCATGTCAGAAGTAACTTCAGGTTTGAGTGAGGGTGATCAGGTGCTGGCCAATGCCGAATCGTTACTGGAAGAGGGTGCGCGAGTCCGTCTCAAGCCACAAGATAGCTCATTGATGAGCTCGACTGACGCGACCGATAGCAAGAATGAATTACCGGTGAAATTCGATTGAAAAACTTTTTCGAGCGGCTTTGGATCGAATGGAAAATCGCGATCAGTTTTTTGCGCGAAGGTCGCGCGCAGTCCATTATGATCACGGTGGGCGTCGCCGTTGGTGTGGCGGTGATTGTGTTTATCACGGCCCTGATTCAGGGGCTACAGGCCAATATTGTCGAACGTACATTAGGTACACAGGCACATATCCGTTTGCTCTCACCCGATGAAGTCAACCGGATTGTGCCGCCGCCTGCCGGGACGGTGCAATTGTTACAGGAAGATAAACGCGCACAACGACTGCGTTCCATCAATAATTGGCAGCAGATTACCGAAACACTGGATCAGTTGCCGATATTAACTGCTGTGTCGCCTGTGGTCTCCGGGCCGGCCTTTGTACAACGCGGTGATGCGATTGAATCCGTGGCCTTGGTCGGAATGGATCTGGAGCGTTATCAGCAGATCATTCCATTGAAAGAATATTTAACCAGTGGTCAGTTACGTGTTGGCGCGGATGATGTACTGATCGGCAGTCAGTTGGCCAAAGATCTGGGGGTTCAGGTCGGTAGCAAATTGCGACTGGATACCGGTCAGCAAAACAGTGCCTTGGTAAATATTGCCGGCATATTTGAACTGGGCGTGCGTGAACTGGATGCGCGTTATGTTTATCTGGACTTGAAACAGGCACAGTCTTTACTCGGTCTGCCCGGTGGTGTAACTGTCATTGATCTGACCATTAACGATATTTTTGAGGCTGATGACATTGCGGCCCAAGTGGGGCGCCTGACCTCATTAAAGGCTGAAAGCTGGATTTCAACCAATGCACAGCTGATGAATGCGATTACTGCACAGAGCCTGTCTACCAATATGATTATTGTTTTTGTTGCAATTTCAGTGGCTTTTGGCATTGCCAGTGTCATGTCCGTCAGCGTGGTACAGCGCACCCGGGAAATTGGTATTTTGCGTGCGACAGGCGCCACCCAGTCACAAATTTTAAGAATTTTCCTGTTTCAGGGGGCCATATTTGGTCTGCTGGGTTCGGTCGTTGGCAGTGCAGCCAGTTATGGTCTGGTCTGGGTATTTAATAATTTTGGCCCGGGATTATTTTATATCCCGATTTCGATCGAGCTGGTACTTCTGGCTTTATTGTTGGCGACATTAACAGGGGTATTGGCCGCTGCAGTACCATCACGCCGGGCAGCGGCACTCGATCCGGTGGAGGCGATTCGTCATGTCTGAACCATCTCAAGAAGTCCTGCGTTTAAAAGCGCTGCGCAAATCTTATAATATTGGTCAGCCCAATGAAATTGAGGTCTTGCATGGTATTGATCTGTGTATTGAACGCCAGGATTTTGCTGCTCTGATTGGGCCTTCTGGCTCCGGAAAAAGTACGCTATTGAATATTCTGGGATTGCTGGATCAACCGAGTAGTGGCGAGCTGTATTTACTGGGACAGCCGACCAGTGCCATGGATGATCGTGGCCGGACTGCATTACGTGGCAATAGTATTGGATTTGTATTTCAGTTCCATCACCTGATTCAGGCATTTACTGCACTGGATAATATTTTAATGCCCTTGATGATGACGCGAGGCAAACCCGGACAGCAAGGCTTACAACGTGCACGGGATTTGCTGGCTGCAGTGGGGCTGGAAAAGTTTGCTGATCGTAAACCGAACGAGCTTTCCGGTGGGCAGCAACAGCGGATTGCGATTGCGCGGGCTTTGATTACAGAGCCAGCCTTACTTCTGGCCGATGAGCCTACCGGTAATCTGGATACGCAGACCGCCGCCGACATGTTTGAGCTGTTTCGTAAAGTGCATCGTGAACGCGACTGCGCCGTTCTGCTGGTGACACATGACCCGCGCCTATCCGCCACCTGTGATCGAACCATTAATCTGGTCGATGGCCGGATTGAAAGTGATTCCCATACGGTTCATCCAATTGAAACTTAGACAATATTTCAAATATTAGATTGATCCGATCCAGATTATTTCTTTATTAGTCACAGCTGACTAGGGCTGAAACCAGAGAGCTTAGCATGCATTGGATTTGAGCCTATAATCATCTTCCATCAAATAAGTTAAACAGACTAGAACTTGAATAATATTTAATTAAATATAATATTAAAATATATAATGATGAAAGTGAAATATGATGCATGACTTCCTGAGCGCTTTTCTCGGTGGTTTACTTCTTGGTGTTTCAGTGGTCGGCTATCTGTATATTCATGGCCAGATCGCGGGCATTAGTGGTCTGATTGGACAGGTACTTAACCTCAAAGCATTTTCAAGACGCCAACTCTGTGGTTTTTATTGGGTCTCATCATCATTCCATTTGTTTATGGACTATGCATACAACCTGAAATCGAACTGAATACCAGTCCCTGGATGATGGTGATTGCGGGTTTACTGGTCGGTTTTGGCACCCGTTTAGGCTCGGGATGTACCAGTGGCCATGGAATTTGTGGCATCAGCCGTTTATCTAAACGTTCAATCTTGGCTACAGCCATATTTATGTGGGCTGGTTTTATGACAGTTTATGGGATTCGTCACCTGATTGGAGTGCGCTAAAATGAAAAATCTGCTGGCATTTTTATGGGGTGGTTTGTTTTCAGTCGGCTTGATGATTTCCGGTATGGCCAATCCTGAAAAGGTTCTGGATTTTCTGGATGTTTTTGGCGACTGGGATCCGAGTCTGGCCTTTGTGATGCTGGGCGCGATTATGGTCGCCTTTATTCCTTTTCAGAAAGCCACGCGAAATCCGGTAGCTAAAACTGTATTTCATGAACCGATCCAGTTACCGACTAATCAGAAAATTGATTCTAAACTGATGAGCGGCAGTCTTTTATTTGGTATCGGCTGGGGAATTGCCGGTATCTGTCCAGCGCCCAGTCTGACACTCATTGGTTTAGGCCACTATCAGGCTACTTATTTTATTATGGCCATGCTGGCAGGGGTTTATCTACATCGTCAATGGTCAGGAGCATCATCATGAGTCATAGCGCCGTAATTCAAGATTTTTTTCATGAAGATAGCCATACTTTTAGCTATGTGGTGGGTGATCCGGCCACTGGAAAATGTGCGGTGATTGATAGTGTGCTGGATTATGATGCCGCTTCTGCCAGTACATCGACCAGACATGCGGATCGAATTATTGCCTATATACGACAGCAGAACTTTGAGGTTGAGTGGATTCTGGAAACCCATGTGCATGCAGATCATTTGACCGCAGCACAATATCTGCATTCACAGTTGGGCGGCAAGATTGCCATGAGCCAGCATATTTCTATTGTGCAGGAAGTCTTTGGCGCGATCTATCATCTGGATATGAAACAGTTCAATCTGGCGCAGCCTTTTGATTATCTGTTTGCGGATCATGAAAAATTCAATATTGGTTCACTACAGGCCTATAACATTCCGACACCGGGGCATACACCGGCCTGTCTGAGTTATGTGGTCGGGAATGCAGTCTTTGTCGGTGATACCTTGTTTATGCCAGATTATGGCACTGCACGTTGTGATTTTCCCAAAGGCAGTGCGGCAACGCTATTCGATTCGGTGCAAAAACTGTATCAATTGCCGGATGATACCCGGGTATTTCTGTGCCATGACTATTTACCGGAAAGCCGTGATCACTTTGTCTGTGAAACCGATATTCAGACCCAGAAGCAGCATAATATCCATATTCACAGGGGGATGGCCAAAGCTGAATTTATTGAAATGCGCCAGCAACGCGATGCCCAATTAGGTATGCCAAAACTGATTTTACCGGCGATTCAAATCAATATACGTGCCGGTCAATTTCCTGAAGCAGAGGCCAATGGTATTTCCTATTTAAAACTGCCGCTGAATTATTTTCATGCCTGAATGCCTCAATTCTTAAAACCTGGTGATGAAAAGAGGATGTACACGACTGCATACATCCTCCAAGTTTTTAGTGCTTCATTTTAAAGGTCATATCTTTGGGATTGTTCTAATCGGCTAAGCAACACCCTCGTGTCATCCCGCTCATCCGCTTGCTCTCAAATGCGATTAATCATGCTTTATTGATCCAGACTACTTCTGAGCATCCAGGCAGTTTTTTCATGTACATCTAGTCGCTGGGTCAAAATATCCGCTGTTGGTTGATCATTGGCGTCTTCAATCACTGCAAAAATACTTCTGGCGGTACGTGCTACGGTCTCATGGGCATCGACCAGTAGGCGCAGCATTTCTTCAGCTTTTGGCACCCCTTCAACCTCTTTAATAGAGGTCAGTTTTACAAACTGTTTATAGGTGCCAGGTGCTGCAAAACCCAAGGCCCGGATACGTTCAGCAATCACATCCAGCGCATTCCACTGCTCGGTGTATTGGGTCATAAACATATTATGCAGGCTATTGAACTGGGGGCCGGTGACATTCCAGTGGAAATTATGGGTCATCAAATACAGGGTATAGCTGTCTGCCAATAGTCGGGATAAACCATCGACAATCTTGGCACGATCATCATGCGAAATTCCGATATCAATTTTCATTGCTTTAGATTCTTTTTTAGAAGAGGCCATGCTCTTACTCCTTAAAATTTAACAACATGCTGTGTATTAAAATAAAGCCAGATGTATTCGAAGTCCGAGTCAAACGAGGGTTCGATCTTGATGATGACTCCCGAATTGAAACTTAATTTGCATCATCAATATGAACAAGCTGAAAGATTTAAGTGTTTATAAGTTATAGATATTAGATCAATAGACAGGCAGGAAGTTTAGTCATTATGTATAGCCTGCAGAGAGGATTGTAACTTTTCAATTTAATAAACTTATTTCTCTTTATCAACCTAGCGATAATTATCCCAACAGATTTAGAACGTTGAAAAAAGCCTTAGCTATTTCAGAATGGAAATATTGCACTGATTCATGATGACGGATTTGTACGCACTATCACATCTTGCCTGAAGAACTTTTATTGCAACATAGCATGACTAAAATTTTATATCTCTTTTAAATGAATGAGATGGCTGTGTGCAAAGATCATAAAAAAAGAGGGGGTTATAAAAAAATAACACAACGCTGCCTTAATTAAACAAGGCACAACAAAGAATAATAAACCTCTTTCCTAAATGCAGTTATGTTAGGACACAGGCGCAGTCAATAACAATATCCCAGAAAGCAAAATCCTTCGAGACAGAACACTGAGATGAAGTGCTGACTTGAGACAGCATGGGCTGTAGCAACTGGGTTTGCGGGAATCATGTTATTGGCCAACCCATGCGAGACATAAAGCTCAAGCGACTTTGAGATAGACAAAAATATCTGCACTAAACTCAATCTCAGCAAGGAAAACATCATGAAAATTAAGGCGAATAGTCCAGCCACAGGCAAAAATGGTTTAGATAAGCAAAATACCAATAAAAAGAGTGAGCAGCTTGACGTATATCGTAGCGATGCAACCGAGCAGACACTCACCACCAATCAGGGCGTTAAAATCTCAGATAACCAGAACAGTCTTAAAGCAGGTGTTCGTGGTGCGACCTTAATGGAAGATTTTATTCTGCGTGAAAAGATCACACATTTTGACCACGAACGTATTCCTGAGCGTATTGTGCATGCGCGTGGTGTCGGTGCACATGGTTTTTTTGAAGCTTATCCAGGCAATGAAAAGCTGACCAAGGCAGGCTTTCTGACCAATACCAGTGTACAAACGCCGGTATTTGTACGTTTTTCTACGGTACAGGGGCCGCGTGGTTCGGCAGATACTGTACGCGATATTCGTGGTTTCGCGACCAAGTTTTATACTGAAGAAGGTAATTTTGACCTGGTGGCGAATGATGCGCCGGTATTCTTTATTCAGGACGGGATCAAGTTCCCGGATTTTGTACATGCGGTGAAGCCTGAGCCACAAACTGAAATTCCAACCGGTGCATCAGCACATGATACGTTCTGGGATTTTGTTTCTTTAGTGCCTGAATCAGCGCATGCGGTGATGTGGGCCATGTCAGATCGGGGTATTCCGCGTAATTTAAGAGCCATTCAAGGCTTTGGGGTGCATAGCTTCCGGTTGATCAATGCCGAAAATAAAGCGGTTTTTGTGAAATTTCACTGGACGCCAAAACAGGGCCTAGCCCAACTGGTCTGGGATGAAGCACAAAAACTGGCGGGTAAAGACCCGGATTTCCATCGTCGTGACTTATACGAAGCGATTGCATCCGGGAATTATCCAGAATGGGAGCTCGGTGTACAGGTCGTTCCAGAAGAAGATGAAATGAAATATGACTTCGATTTGCTGGATCCAACCAAAATTATTCCGGAAGAACTGGTGCCGGTGACGCCGATTGGCAGAATGGTGCTGAACCGTAATGTCGATTATTTCTTTGGTGAAACCGAGCAGGTAGCATTCTGTCCGGGACATATTGTGCCGGGACTAGATTTTACCAATGATCCCTTATTACAAGCACGTCTGTTCTCCTATACCGATACCCAGCTCAGCCGTTTAGGTGGTCCAAACTTCCACCAGATTCCAATCAACAAGCCGGTTTGTCCGTTCCACAATAATCAGCGTGATGGGTTACATCAGCGTATTGTACATACCGGTCAAGCCAGTTATGAACCAAACTCGATTGATGATCACTGGCCGGCTGAAGCTCCGCCAGCAGCACAAGATGGTGGTTTTGAAAGCTATCAGGAACGTATTGATGGTCACAAGATCCGTCAGCGCAGTGAATCTTTTAGTGATCATTTCAGTCAGCCTCGTCTTTTCTATCGCAGCCAGGCACCCCATGAACAAAAACATATTGTCGATGCCTATGTCTTTGAACTGAGCAAGGTAGAACGCAAATATATTCGTGAGCGTGAAGTACTGGAAGTGCTGTGTAACATCGACTTGGACTTGGCTCAGCAAGTTGCGGATCAATTGGGCATTGAAATTCCGGCAGAGAAAAAAGCGGCAACATTGCCAGAGGTAAAGGTTTCACCGCGTTTATCTTTCGAGGCCTTTAAACCCGAAGATATTAAGGCACGGAAAATCGCGCTACTGGTACACGATAAAGCCAATGAGGCCAGTATCAAAGCCGTTCAAGCCTGGGCAGAATCAGAGGGTGCTGTGGTCGATGTACTGACCCCGAAACCGGGTCCGGTACTGGGTCAGCAAGGCGAGGTAATTCCTTCTGACGGTATGCAAAAAGCCGAGCCATCGATTGCCTATGATGCCGTGGTGATTGCTGACGGTGACAATTACGATGTGGTGATGAAAGATGGTGTGGCGACTCATTATCTGCTGGAAGCGTATAAGCACCTGAAACCGATTATTTTCCTGGGTGATAAAGGCAAACTGATTGAAGATCTGCGCCTGATCAGGGATGAAGGGACTTTGGCGCATGAACAGTTTGACGCGGTACAAGACAGCTTCAAGACTTTGATCATGAACCATCGTGTCTGGGCGCGTGAATTGGTTGCAGAAAGCATTCCTGCCTAAACCACTAGAGGATAGGAGCCTTGGCGGCTTCTATCCTTCTGGTTTCAAAATGGATAAATAATATGGTAAGACCGGATGCCAAAAAGTTATTGGCACAGGTACAGCAAGCCAAATGGAACCGAGAACAGGACATCTATCTCATTGAGCATAACCATTTGCCTTTAGCTGAACTGATGCAGCAACTTTGTTTCAATGAAGAAGAAATCATGGCACGCCGTAAGTTATTAGGCCTGACCACACGGTTAAAACAAATGCGAAAACTTTCCCATTAACTGACTTTAAAACATAACAACAGTGCCGTATTTTATGAGGAAGAACCTGCATGAACCTCGGTTCAATATTACAAAGATTTGAAAATTCTCCGCTGGAGCTAGAAGAAAAAATTCCTAAGACCCTGATGGAACTGGTATCGATTTCCGATCAGATTCCTTATCCCGCTTCTGGAAACACCTTAAAACGCTGGCGGATGCTTAGTCAGGTTTCCGCAAGCAATCTGAGTCTGGGCAAACTGTTTGAATCACATCTGGATGCCTTGGCCATTTTGCATGAACTGAATATTCCGCTAGAGCAAAAAGGTCTATGGGCAGTCTGGGCGGCAGAAGGCGGGCCAAGCCCTTTAATATTAGACGCTGGAAAACTTACAGGAATAAAGCCTTGGTGTTCTGCCTCGGTCTGGGTGCAATATGGTCTGCTGACTTATCGTGATGAGCAGCAACGATCACAGTTGCTGATTCTTGATCTGCAACAAGCAGGTATTCAGCATCATACGGACATTTGGCAGGCGGTGGGCATGCAGCATACCTTGACTGCCCGGCTTGAACTGAATCAGGTTAATGCTGAAAAAGTTGCAGCGCCGAATGCTTATCTGGATCGGGCGGGCTTCTGGCATGGCGCTGCCGGCGTGGCTGCCTGCTGGTACGGCGCAACCGTGCGTTTGGCTGAATATTTAAAACAGGCTGTCTTGTTAAAACCGCATGCCTATAAGGCCATGTATCTCGGTGAAATCAGTCGGAAGCTTTTAGCGACACAGGCTTTGTTTTATCAAGTCGCAGATTTAATTGATCAGCAGCCTAAATTTCCCCATCAATTACAGATTCAGGCCTTGCGTGCTCAGGTTGAAGCGACCGCTTTAAACGTGCTGACTCAGGTGGGTAAGGCCCTTGGCGCTGCACCGTATTGCGAGCAGCCACATTTTGCCCGACTTGCAGCCGATCTGCCGGTGTTTATTCGTCAGAGCCATGCCGCCTTTGATCTGGAACGGATTGGTGAATTGAGTGTGCAGGAGGAAGAGTTATGGACATTATAAGACACGAGATTGTCGAAGACCGTGTCATCCATGGCGAAGGTACACGGCTTGAAGAATGGCGCTCTTGCCAGATTTTGCAACAGATGCCGGAATTCGATATTCCCAGCATTATTCCATCAGATGCCCGAGTCTGCATTATTGCCCCGCATCCGGATGATGAAATTTTGGGTTGTGGCGGTCTGATTCAGCGTCTGGACACATTGGGATATCAGATTGTACTTTTTGCCGTTACCAATGGTACCGCCAGCCATCCAGACTCGATTTTGTATAACCCGGAAGAGTTGAACCAGATTCGTCCTGCTGAAACGCGAGCAGCTTTGGAAGAGTTAGCATTGAAGCAGAATATTCTGCGGATTGCGCTGGATATTCAGGATGGCCAGGTCGCAGAACAGCGAGAACTGCTGAAACAGCATTTGCAATCTTATTTGCAGCCCAATGATGTGCTCATTACCACCTTTGTGCATGATGGACATCCAGATCATGAAATTACAGGGCAGGTCACCCAACAGCTAGCAACCGAACGGCACTTATCCTGTATTCAGGTCCTGATTTGGGCCTGGCATTGGGCCACACCTGGAGATACCAGAATTCCCTGGACCATCGCTCATCAACTCAAATTGACTGATCGAGAATTGCACTATAAGTCTCGAGCTGCGCGGTGTTTTAAGAGTCAGATCGAGCTTGACCCTAGCATAGAACAGGCACCCATTCTGCCAGAGCAGGCATTACAGCGTATTTTACAACCCTGGGAGGTGTATCTGTATGAATAGTAAAGTAGCCTATGATCAGGAATATTTTGATGCCTTGTATGCGCTGAATCAGGGAGATCCCTGGCACTATGAACAACGCTGGTATGAACAGCGCAAACGGCAGATTTGTCTGGCGGTCTTGCCGCGTTTGCAGTTTGACTCCGCGATTGAAATTGGTTGTAGTAATGGCATCTTCAGTCAGGAACTGGCACAGCGAACAGCAACTTTAATGTGTCTGGATGCCAACGAAACTGCTATTCAATTGGCTCGGCAGCGTTTACATGCTTATCCGCATGTACAGGTGCTACAGCGGATTGTGCCAGATCACTTGCCGCAACAGAAATTTCAGCTCATTGTGATCAGTGAGATTCTATATTATTTAGATCCGGCCGCATTACAACAGGTGCTGGCATGGTTGCATACTGCACTGGAACCGGGTGGATGTATCTTGAGTTGTCATTGGCGCGCGCCGATTGCAGGATTTAGCTTAAATGGTGAAGAGGTACATCGACAATTAAAAGCCCAGTTAAAATATAAGCATAATCTCAGCGTACAGGATTCAGACTTTCTGGTCGATCTGTGGCTGAATTCTGCGCAATCCGTAGCTGAGCAGGAGGGCTTGAAATGAAGAAAATTGCGGTGGTGATTCCGGCCTGTAATGAAGAAGCCTATATTGAACGTTGCCTGAAGGCATTAAAATCTGCACGACTTTACTTCTTTCAGCATGTGGGAAAATTAGCAGTTCTGCCCGAGATCAAGATTCTGGTGGTTTTAGACAGTTGCACCGATTCTACTGCAAGCAAAGTTCAGCAGTCGGGAATTCAGACGATCAGTTGTCATTTTAAAAATGTAGGAAAGGCACGTCATTTGGGCGTTCAGCACATGATCGAGCAGGGTTGTGACTGGATTTGTTGTACTGATGCCGATTCTTTTGTACAGCGTGACTGGTTTCAGGTCATGTTGCAGCACCAACCGGCGGATGTGATTTGTGGGGTGGTCGATCTGGATGAATGGGGGCATTTAAGCACATTAGCCCGTCAGACTTATCTGAGTCATTATCAGGACAAGATGGATCACCGTCATATTCATGGGGCAAATCTATGTTTTAAGGCCGCGTCTTATCTACAGGTAAACGGCTTTCAGCAACTGGACTGTCATGAAGATGTCGATTTCATCCATCGCCTAGAACATGTCGGGGCAAAGATTATCTGGTCGAATCAGCTCAGAGTGACCACCAGCAGTCGGCTTAGCTCAAAAATTGCAGCCGGTTTTGCACATTTTCTGCAAAATCTGGAGCTTAAACAAGCCGCTGAAAAACCGATCAGCCTATGCAAATAAAATTACAAAATTATAAATTTTATACAATCAGCCACTTGTAAAAAATCTTGAAATTAGCGCCTAAAAGCTATTCCATTTAAAATTATTCTGTTTATAATTCACGCAAATTAAGCCCCGCCTACTTATACATTTCAGCTATAAGTCAGTGGGGTTTTTCTATGGATGATCGGTAATGGATGCCTGAGCCTTCTTTTTAGGTAATACAATGTTTAATCAAACTCTGCTTTCTCGAATTCAGTCTCCATCACCCCATCTATGGCAGAAAATAGCGACTGCATTGTGCTTCTTTAGCTTGGGTTTTAGTACCGCAGCTTGGGCACCTTTAATTCCCTATGCACAGCAGCGCCTGTTACTCAATCATGCAGACTTTGGTCTGTTATTACTCTGTGCCGGAATTGGATCCATGCTGGCGATGCCACTGGCAGGCCGACTCGCCAATACATTAGGTTGCCGTGCTGTTCTGGCTGTGGTGTTAACAGCATTTTTGTTTATCTTGCCTGCTTTGGCGTATAGCCCGAATCATTTGATGATGGCGATCAGCCTGTTTTTCTTTGGGGCCAGTGCTGGTGCTTTGGGGGTGACAGTCAATATTCAGGCCGCACAGGTTGAGAAAAAACTTGCTAAAAGTTTAATGTCGGGTTTCCATGGCGTATGTAGCCTCGGTGGTCTGGCCGGTGTGCTGGGAATGACCACGTTAATGGGATTCGGTCTAGCGCCTTTAACTGGCGCAGTTATTGTCAGTGCGATTTTGCTATTGATTGCAATATTGGCTATTCCTTTTAGCTTGGGGATTGAGCCAAAAACAGTGCTAGAGGAAACCTCCTCATCAGAACAGTCAGCGACAAAAGCAGCACCCACCTGGGCGATTCTAGGCATCGGTTTGATCTGTTTTGTGGCGTTCCTGTCCGAAGGCGCAGCGATGGACTGGAGCGGGATTTATCTTGCCAGCCAGTTCAATTTGCCAGCGGCTCAAACTGGTTTGGCTTATAGCTTCTTTGCGGCCTTGATGGTATTGGGTCGTTTCAGCGGACATCTCATTATTCAACAGTTTGGTGAAAAAAATACCATTCTACTGAGTGCAATTTTGGCTGCAACCGGTTTATTGACTGTGGTCTTTGCACCAGTCTGGCAAGTAGTGTTGCTGGGCTATGCCATTCTCGGTCTGGGCAGTGCTAATATTGTACCGTTAATGTTTTCACGTGCAGGCCGTCAAAAAACCTTGGCTTCACATGTGGCATTATCCTATGTATCGGTATTTGCATACACAGGTTCACTGATCGGACCGGCATTGGTCGGTTTCGGCAGTGAAATTATTGGCTTGAGTCTGGTGTTTAGTGTGATTGCGATAGGTCTATTCAGTATTGTGATTTTGAATCATCTGACTGCAGATCCAAAAGATGCACAAGCGGCCGAAGAGCTTATTTCTCCGCTACAAAACGAAACACCAGCATAATGCTGGTGTTTTTTTCAGGTGTGTATTTAAGCATGCACACTGAACTGGGTGGAAATTCCGCTAGCCACCGGACGATAGATTCGTACACTCTGTGATTTTTTCAAGTCAGTGATAAATTGATCTCGCCAGCGAATAATATCGAAGTTTTTCAAGCCTTGGCTTAAATAACGATAACGTTCTAAACGCTCCGATTTAGACATGCGCAGCGCTTTTTTCAAGGCTTTGGACATACTGTCATGCTCATAAGGATCGACCAGTAAGGCTTCTTTCATTTGTTCGGCAGCACCGGCATATTTAGACAGAATCAAAACACCCGGATCGAGTGGATTCTGCGCCGCAATATATTCTTTCGCCACCAGATTCATACCGTCCCGGATCGAATTGACCCAGCAAATATCTGCCTTGCGATACAGTTGCATTAAGGCTTCATGACCTAAGGTTTCATAACTGCAATCGAAAGGTTGCCAGTCTGCTGTGCCATGCTGGGTATTGAGTTCCTGCACGGCAGACTGGAATTGCTCATACAGGTTTTTATAGGTTTTGACATCCAGTCGGCATGGGCAGGCAATTTGCAGTTGCTGAAACTGATGTTTAAATTCGGGCTGATCTTCCAGCAAGCTTTGCAAGGATCCGATTTTCTCCAGTAAACCCTTACTATAATCAATCCGGTCGACCGAAATAATACGTTTATAAGGACGGACTGTCTCGAGATCAAAAGGCAATTTGCTAAGCTGGCTATCAGCCGCCTGATTTTGCAGTTGAACTGGATGCACGCCAATTGGATAGCATTTCACATAAATCCGTCTTGACTGATAATTCAGGATTTCATCATGACGATGCTTGATTTTTAAGGTCTGTTCCAGAAACTGGATACAGTTTTTCTGATCGCGTGGGGTTTGAAATCCGAGTACATCAAAATGAGCCAGATGATGCGCCAGATCCTGATAGGCTGGTAAAGTCTGCCAGAGTTTCAGTTCAGGAAAAGGAATATGCAGGAAGAAACCAATACGGTTACGCATACCCAGTTTCCGACAGTAATGCGCCACACTTAAAAAATGGTAATCATGAATCCAGATGATGTCATGGGGAGAGGCGACCTGTTTCAGATGCTTGGCAAAGCGTAAATTGACATCTTTATAGGTTTTGAAATCCTGTGGCTGATAATCCACAAGTTGATGCTGATCATGCATCAGCGGCCATAAGGCATTATTGGCAAAACCACAATAAAACCCCTGATATTGGGGCTCAGTCAAAGGACTCGTATGATATTCAACATTCTGATGTTTGAGGATTTGAAACTTCTGCTCTTTGCCATGATCGACTCTGGAACCATTCCAGCCGACCCAAATGCCGCCAATATCCTGCAAAGCATCCTGCAATGCCACCGCTAATCCACCTGCCTGTGTATTGTCTGGGTTAGGTAGATTCACACGATTTGATAACACAATGAGTTTTGACATGTGATTTCTCCAATAATTGTTGTTGTTGTGCTTTAAATAATGCTAAAAGCTCCGTTAAAAAAGCTTGTACTTGTGTTACGTTTTCGAGCCGATGTTGTGCTACGGTGTTGCCCGTGCCGACTTTAATGGAACAGCCCTTTAAGCTATTAATCACCTGAAAGCCAGCTTCATCGGTCAGGTCATCACCGATAAAAATAGGGTAATGATCACTTAAATGAGCTTGCTGGTGAATGTGTTGAATGGCTGAACCTTTGTTTGCACCTTTGGGTACCAGCTCAAATACAAACTTCCCGGCCTTCAGTTCAAATGCTTGAAAGTGGGTCAGACAATCCAATGCAAATGTATGCACCAGATCTTCTAAATGTGGATGTTCACGAAAATGCAGTGCGACCGAATAGTCTTTCTTTTCTATTCGAATCTGAGGAAGCTGAGCGCTATGTTCAGTAATATAATTTTTTAATAATTCAAATTGCTCAGAATTTAAATCAATTAAATGACTTAAATGCGATTGATAGTTTAATTCCAGACCATGTGAGCCGGCAATATTCCAGTCAAAGGGATAAATAAGTTTTTGAGCTTGTGCAATAGAACGTCCAGTGATTAATACCAACTCAATATATTGTTGTAGCTCTTTCAAGGTATTTAAGGTTTCATCTTTAATTATATTTTTTGTTGGATCAGGATGGAATTCAGAAATAGTTCCATCAATATCAAGAAATAAAATAAGTTTATGAGAATAAATAACTGGATTGAGTTGAGTTAAAATCACTTGAGCTAATAGAGGAGAAGGCACTATAAGTGAATCTTCTACATCTTGATCAGAGTGTTGAGCGGACATAAACTCTACCTAAGTATTTGAAATAAAATTAATTTATAATCTAAAACTGCCTGATTAATTTTTAATCTAATAAATTTATAGCATATTTCATTTAACAGACTGGATTTAAGTGCAGAAAAGAAACATTTTTAACAAGTACAGTTACTTTGTAAAATTTGGAAATATTTTTCATGTAAAAGATATTATTCTTAATAAATTTTAAAGATAATGCTCTGACTTTTTTTTATTAATTGATTTTTATTTAGGATTATTTTTTATTTAAGCCATAATATTCAATGTGATTGCTTGAGTTGTTTGAAATTTTAATCGCTATAATTTGGTATTTTATTTTTAAAATTTGATATATTTTAAATGTAGATAATATAAGTTAATTTTATTTAAAATGAATTTTTTGGATGAAAATAATTAACCCTATTCTTGGAGTGAAAAAAATAGAAGACAAGCTGTTGAAAATTATTATTTTTTAAATATATAAAAGGTCATGAAGATATGGGGGCTATTAGAATGTTACAGGATAATAATTTATTGCTCTATAATTTTCTTTAGATCGGATATAACAAATTAGACGATGTTTAAGGGTTTTTGAAATTAGTTTTACAGATTTAAATTTTTCTCATTATTAGATTTTTAATTTTATCATTTGGTATAAAAAGTCACTCATATAGACTGATATTTTTTAATTTACTGGTCATAAATAGCTAGAATATTCAGGTTTCAAAATCAAGACGTTGAGCTTAGATGAAGTTAAGCTAAAGAAAAGGTGTGTAAGGAAAGAAGATCCTTTAAGTACTGGAACTTACATAAAAAGGGAAAAACGGGTGAAAATTATTTAGTCCAGGCCAAAAAATAGGTGGATTTTCAACTATAAAGTTGTTTTTTGTACGAATCATATCCCGCTTAGACTGCTAAGGACTTCTCAGAAAAGAAGAGAAATGAATTTTAAGAAGGGAATAAAATAACGATAACTTACATTCAAAAGGAAGCTTAGTTGAGGGCCGTATCATATCAATTCAGCAGCTGGCACAGATACAACCCGTCTGTTCAAAATGGAGAAAGTGCTTAGAGCTCTCTCCACAGCTCATTTTCATCTTTTAAAGGAATTGTGAAGTTAAAGTCATCATCATTACTGACCAAAAGACTGGTGGGAGTCTGCATGACCACTTTCAAAACAGTGCCTGCCTCAAAAATAATCGGGGTGCAATTTTCCTTTTCTAAGGTCAATGGTTTAAGTAATTCAATTACCGAACTTTCCATAGTTTTATTCCAGAATAAGATTACTTTTCGAGAGTTAAATCATAGCATGATTTTTGAAAATTTAACTATTTCTGCGAAAAATGAGAACTGGGTCAATGATTTGTTCACTTCAGTAGTAGCAAAACCTTTTATCTAAACATCTATAAAACCATTATTGAGTATTTGATTTTATTCTATTTATAGAACCTTAAGAAGTTATATTCGTTTGTAATAAAACAGATAGGCCGTACTGATGTACAGGATTTAAAAATACATAAGGCAAAAACTTGATGATTCATGTGCCTGATTGCCTCTGGAGCTTTAGATAGGCTGATCAAGAATAAAAAGACTCATTAAGAGAAAAATACGTTTTGAAAATCTATAAAAATAAATTTTATAAGGGACTATGCATCGCTATGTTATTTTTTAAACTAAATTGAAAATTAATGCTTTATAACAGTAAAAGTCTAAAATAAGAATAAACTAGGCGTCATTTGGATGACCAAGAGATAGAAGGAGAACTAGGTCAGCATGTTCAAGTCATTTTTCCCGCAACCCGTCTGGTTTTTTAGCAGCCTGATTTTGTGGTTTATCCTTAATCTTGTGCTTTGGCATACTGGCGGTTCAGGATGGGGAGTCTATTTGGGTTTCCCTGAAGGCTATTCTGAGGAAAGTCTCGCTATCGGTATCAGTCGTTTCTGGTCAGCCAAGTTTCTCTGGTTCTACCTTTGGTTTTTTCTTGCCACTGCCATATTTGCTCTCTTCTGGACGTGGAAAGCACAACATCCATGGCAGCGTTGGTCAGTCTGGGGCTCGGCTTTTATCCTGTTTAATATCTGGTTTGGAGTACAGGTCAATGTCGTTTTAAATGAATGGTATAGCCCGTTTTATGACCAGATCCAGAAAATGCTAGGCAGCGGTGGCGGTGATGTTTCACTTCTCTATCAAGAAGCTTTAATCTTTATTTATATCGCCATGATTTACGTCACTTTGGCCGTATTTAATATGTTTTTCGTCAGCCATTATGTGTTCCGCTGGCGTACCGCGATGAATAACTATTACACGGCACATTGGGAACAATTGCGTCATATTGAAGGCGCATCCCAGCGTATTCAGGAAGATACCATGCGCTTTGCCAAAACCACGGAACAGCTGAGTGTTTCCCTGATTGAAGCATTGATGTTATTGATGGCGTTTCTGCCTATCCTGTACCAGCTTTCAAGTCATGTAAAGGTTCTGCCAATTGTGGGAGAAATACCGCATGCTTTAATGTGGGCTTCTATTGGATGGGCCGTATTGGGTACCGTCATTTTGATGGTGGTGGGGATGAAACTGCCAGGACTGGAGTTTAATAACCAGAAAGTCGAGGCTGCTTACCGTAAAGAACTGGTGTATGGAGAGGATCATGCTGATCGGGCTCATCCGCTGACACTGCAAGAACTGTTTAGCCGGGTACGCTGGAATTATTTCCGTCTGTATTTTCACTATGCCTATTTCAACCTGGTCCGGATCTGGTACTTACAGTTAGACAATATCTATGGATTATTTATCCTGTTTCCGAGTATTGCAGCAGGAACGATCACCCTGGGTTTGATGATGCAAATCCTGAATGTATTTGGAAAAGTACGTGAGTCTTTCCAATATCTGATTTTATCGTGGCCGACCATTATTGAGCTGATGTCGATCTATAAACGTTTAAAAGCATTTGAATCCCATCTGGATTAATTTTTTCTAAGTTACCCATTAGATTGTAAAAGCCAAATGATTTTATCTTTGGCTTTTTATATCTAAATCGACGTTAATATCTAATCGAAAAGCTTGATCTGACCGTTGGTTAGATCAGATCAAATAGGAGCAAAATATCCCAATATAGGGGTATTCAGGTCTGGTTTTCCTGATTAGAATCTTAATGACCAGCGAAGATGGAGTTTAATTTCCAGCGGTTTAACGTATAAAAATAAGAAGTGTACGTTGAGGAAATTATTCTGATGCTGATCTTGTTCAGACAATGCTATAGAGGGTAAAAAGTAATTTTTTACACATGATAATAAAGATCTGTACCGTTATCCTGAATAAGCTGCCGAAGAAAGATTGCTATCTTTCTTCGGCTTTTTATGTGGTGTTCTATTTATTTCTGATTCAATCCCGCTGTTATTTATCCTTTAACTACGCGCCAGAAGGATGCTTATCTCAATTTTTATAGGCTGAGGCTTGGCATAATGTATAGGGTTGTGAATGATGTGCCTCCTTTTTATCTTTTAAATTTGATACTTATCAATATCTTGTGTTTGTTGTTTGCTGATATTTAGGCTATGTTATACGGGAATCTGGGGTTGAGATATTTGCTGTGAAGCTAAACGTAATAATTCTAATAATAGGGGCAATAGGCTTGGCGGGATGTAATAGCGTGAGTCGGCTGAAATCAGGGGTTTTACATCCTTTTGCCAGTCCGGAAGAGCTAATCGCCAAGCGGGCTTTGAATCAACGTGATGGCAGTGCAAAAGATTATATTTATCTTTGGGGGCAAGCACAGAAAAATAACAGCACTCAGGCCATGTATCCGCGTTCGATCCTGACGCAATATTGTCATGAACAAGGCGGTAAATTTTCCCTATTGTATAGAAGTAATTTTAATGCAGTGGCAGATCCTGCCCAACGCAAACGCCTGAGTACAAACCGAGGTGTGGTACAGGGAAGCGGTGCCTATCAATGTCGTATGGATGGCCTGGCTGAAAGCTGGCTCGTCTCGATCGAGCCGGTTTCTGAACGACAGGTCGATAAAACCAGCCAGAACCGTAGTGTTCGATTGCTGACCAAGTTGATGAGTGCGACTGAGGCAAGAAACTTTTACCTTGCTGCAAATAAGAACACTGTCGCTACCCAGAAAAAGACTGCTGCATCGATAAAAACGCCTGTAACGAAGAGCACGAATGAACTTAAAGAATCAGCGCGTAAAGAGCAGGAAAGGAAAGAATTAGAGAGAAAGGAATTAGAAAGAAAAGAGCTAGATAAAAAACAGATCGCGACGACGGTAGTCCCCGTGAGAGCTTCAGTGATAGAAACACCCCAACAGCAGCAGATGAAGCTCTATGTGGCAGCACGCCGTGATATTAATAGTGGCAAGAACCTGAATAATGCCTGTAATAATGCCCAGCGTGCCTATAATTATGGCAAATTGCAGGGGACTGAGGGGACTCGGGTTTATACTGAATCCGGCATGCTGGTTGCTCGCTGTCTGAACGGAATTCCGGCCTATGCCAACCGTTTCCCGAATGCTAAAGCTCAGGCCAAGCGTGTGCTACAGAATCTGTCCAACAACTATAATCATAGTGGTGCGAAGAATATGTTGAGACAGATCAAATAAGCACTGCATTAAACGCATTTAATCCAGAATCCGTATGATAATTTTGATTCACCATAAGATGGGATAAAAAATCAGTTCAATCAGGTCGGATATAGAGGATGAGATCCGACTGCGTTTGCTGGGCAGGTCGCGCGATTCGAACATCCATCTTCGAAAAACAGGATGGATCAATAACAATACGGTCAAGCTAAAGAACACAACCAGTCTCCAAGGAAGGATGCTGTTGAAGGTGTTTGCAGTCATCATGATTATTTTTTTGTTTGAATTTGAATAATAACGCTAAGTTTACTCGATCAATATCACCATCTAATGAATAGCATGATGGGATGAAATTTTTCATCTGAATTAATTTTAAATCCAGTTCAGGTTTTACAGAGTTCTATCAGTATATTTCCTTTTTACATGATACAAAGAAACTATTTTCAGCGCCAAAATGCTGATGTCATATTAAAAGGAAGTGGTGATGGGTTTAAAAAGTTTTTCTCGTATTCGTTTATTTTTTCTAGGTGCAGCATTATTGGGAGCAGCACAGGTTACGATGGCGGGCCCAACGGTCGATCAGCTGAGTGACTGTTTGATGAAGTCCACTACAGCCACTGATAAAACTACGGTGTTGCAATGGACATTTGTGGCATTGGGCAATCATCCCGATTTAAAGGCTTTTAGCAATGTGACCGCTACTCAAAAGGAAGCATTAGACAAGAATCTGGCGACGGTGTTGCAGCGCATTTTAGTGGAGCAATGTTCAGCACAGACCAAGGCGGTGATTCAAGCTGAAGGTTTACAGGCTGTGGGCGATAGTTTTCAGGCTTTGGGTAAAACCACAGGCGAGGAAATTTTAAAGAATCCTGAAATCAATAATCAGCTCAAAGGTGTGCTGCGTTATATCGATTTGAATCGTGTGGCACAGACTTTTTTGACACCGGATTTGTTGAATAAGTTGGGATTGTAAGAGGGATGTAAGATTCTTTTTGATCTAGTAAATCCTCTCCCTAACCCTCTCCTTTGTCAAAGGAGAGGGAACCACGTGTATCAAATTAATCACATGACAAAGTCTCCCTTTTTTAAAGGGAGATTTAGAGGGATTCTATAAATCACGCATAAAGAAAGACTTTGAGAGTTGAATACGCCCTAAGTCTTCAAGTTTAGCGATGGAGGATACTTTTTTGATGATCATGTTGTTTTTGGAGTAAAGTGCTTAGAAAGATTATATTGATAAAGTCGTTTTTTGAAAAAGGGAGTTCTGAAAATACAAGAATCTATCTATTGGAGAAAATATTTTTGTAACTATCTAATTTTTTGATGTTTAATACTATTCAATCTTTTTAGAAAATAAATTTTTCATGGATAGAAAACTCTTAATTTTTGGTAATGGTTTAGGCATGGCAATTGATGCAAATCATTATTCTTTAACAAATGCATTAAATACTGTTTGGAGTGATGATACATTATGGAATAACACAGTACATCGTGATCTTATCCAAAATTGTATTTCTTCGGGTCAGTGTCCAGTGTCTGAAGAGGAATTAGATAAATTATATCTAGTGTCGACATCTTGTGATTATCTAAATGATTATCCCAACACTGTAAATGGTGATCATTGGCTTTCAAATTATGGGCAGGAATTTACAGCGGCGACTCAGGAATATATTCATACTGTAGCTTCTTATTTGTTCGATTCGTCAAATACCTTACCTATTAACTTTAAGAATGCATTAATTGATTTTATTAAAAATACAAATTCACATGTTGCTACCCTGAATTACGATAAACTTTTATATGATGAATTTATCAAGGAAGAGATTTGTAAAGGTTATTCAGGATATTTGGTTGATGGTTTTTACGATACTGGTTTCAAACCTAGTAACATGGAAAGACATTTTAGACGTAACTTTGGGTATTATATGCATTTACATGGCTGCCCATTATTTAAAGATATAAACGGGATAACCTATAAATTAAAAACTTCACAGATTTCAACCAATAATATCTTTGGTAGTAAACACATAGTATTAACACATATTCCTCATAAGCCAAGTGTAATCACAGCTTCAGATGTTTTATCAACTTATTGGAGCTATTTGATTCTATCTTTGAGTGAAGTAAAAGAAATAATTTTGTTTGGATACTCAGGTTGCGATATTCATTTAAATAAAATTTTAAAGATACACGCTAGTTCGAAAAATAAAAAAATTATTGAATGGGACGGTGATGGGCAATCAACTCAACAGCGTCAACAGTTTTGGGATAGTGAGCTAGGTGCTAATGTCACCTTGCAGAGAATGCCAGATATTACTCAATATACATCATGGTAATAAAAAAACCCGCTTTCGCGGGTTTTCTTTTAAAGAAAAATCAGATCAACCAATCAATTTCTTCATCAACTCATTCACTTGAGCAGGGTTAGCTTTACCCTTAGATGCTTTCATCACTTGACCAACCAGACCATTGAAAGCTTTTTCTTTACCAGATTTATACTCTTCAACCATCTTCTCATTGGCAGCAAGTACTTCCTTAATAATCGCTTCAATCGCGCCTGTATCAGTTTCCTGTTTCAAGCCTTTTTCAGCAATAATCTCGTCCGCAGTTTTGCCTTCATCCCACATAAAGCCGAACACTTGTTTCGCGATCTTACCGCTAATGGTGTTATCGACAATACGTGCGATCATACCGCCAAGTTTCTCCGCAGAAACAGGAGAATCAGACAAATCTAAGCCAGCTTTGTTTAAAGCACCTGAGAATTCGCCCATCACCCAGTTTGCAGCAATCTTGCCTTGTGCAGCGCCGCCAGCAGCTTTCACGACTTCTTCATAAAACTCTGACATTTCACGAGTAAGCGTTAGAACGTGAGCATCGTACTCAGTCACGCCAAAGTCCGCCACAAAACGCGCACGACGTGCCGCAGGCAGCTCAGGCATGGTGGCTTTGATTGCTTCGATTTGTTCATCCGCAATCACCACAGGCAACAAGTCAGGGTCAGGGAAATAACGGTAATCGTTGGCTTCTTCTTTTGAACGCATTGAACGCGTTTCCATCTTCACAGGATCGAATAAACGCGTTTCCTGATCAATGGTGCCGTCCCATTCCAGAATTTCCATTTGACGTTCAATTTCAACATTGATCGCTTGTTCAATAAAACGGAATGAGTTCAGGTTTTTCAATTCGCAACGCGTACCGAAGGGTTGACCCGGACGACGTAAAGACACGTTACAGTCACAACGGAACGAACCTTCTGCCATGTTGCCGTCAGAAATGCCTAACCAGCGCACCAGCGTATGAATCGCTTTAATATAAGCAACCGCTTCTTCAACCGAACGCATATCTGGTTCAGAAACAATTTCAAGCAGCGGCGTACCGGCACGGTTCAAGTCAATGCCTGACATACCTTCGAACTGGTCATGAATCGATTTACCTGCATCTTCCTCAAGGTGCGCACGGGTTACGCCAATCCGTTTAACCGTGCCATCTTCAAGCTGGATGTCGATATGACCCAAGCCCACAATCGGATTGTCCATCTGGCTAATCTGGTAGCCTTTTGGCGAATCCGGGTAGAAATAGTTTTTACGCGCAAATACGGAGGCCTGATCAATATAGGCATCGATACCCAAACCAAAGCGAATCGCAAGATCCACCACTTCTTTATTCAATACCGGCAATACGCCCGGCATGGCCAAATCTACAAGGCTGGCTTGGGTGTTTGGATCATTACCGAATACAGTCGATGAACCCGAGAAAATTTTGGTATTGGTGGCAAGCTGGGTGTGAATCTCGATACCAATAACGACTTCCCAACCCTCAATCAGGTTAGATTTTGGTTTAGCCGATTTTTGAGCTTGAGCCATTATGCATTCTCCTCAGCAATTGCCGCGCGTTGTGTATGCCAATCGGTTGCTTGCTGGTACTGATGCACCACAGACAACAATTGCGATTCTGACCAGTAATTCCCAATCAACTGTAAGCCAACTGGCAAGTTGTTCTGGTCAAAACCAACAGGCGCGTTAATCGCAGGAAGACCTGCCAGGTTCACTGCAAGTGTATAAATATCGCCCAGGTACATTTCAACCGGAGTCAAATCCGCACCAATTTTATAGGCAGTCGTTGGCGCAGATGGCGCAGCAATCACATCGACAGATTCAAAGGCTTTAAGGAAATCTTGCTGGATCAGGCGACGTACTTTTTGTGCTTTCACATAATATGCATCGTAGTAACCCGCGGATAACGCATATGTGCCAATCAGGATACGACGTTGCACTTCTGCACCAAAACCTTCTGAACGTGAACGTTTGTACAAGTCCATCAAGTCCACTGGATTTTCACAGCGGTAGCCATAACGCACACCGTCAAAGCGTTGTAAGTTAGAGGATGCTTCAGCAGGTGCGATCAGGTAGTAAGTCGGAACGTAGCTTTCGGTCATGTTGAGGTCGATCTCAACCAGTGTAGCGCCCATGTCTTCTAACTTTTTCAATGATTCTTCGACACGTGCTTTAACATCTTCAGCTAGGCCGGAAACATTAAAGTACTGTTTTGGAATACCAATGCGTAAACCTTTGACGGATGTATCATTCAGGTTCGCCACATAGTTATCAACCACTTGATTCATTGACGTTGAATCTTTGGCATCATGACCGGCCATCACGTTCATCAGGTAGGCACAGTCTTCCGCCGAGCGTGCCATCGGGCCGCCTTGGTCGAGGGATGATGCATAGGCAATCATACCGAAGCGCGACACACGGCCATAGGTCGGTTTAAGTCCAGTCAGGCCACAGAATGACGCAGGTTGACGAATAGAGCCACCGGTGTCAGTACCGGTAGCGAAGGGTGCCAGATCCGCTGCAACAGCTGCTGCTGAACCACCTGAAGAACCGCCAGGAACATGGTTTAAATTCCAAGGGTTAGCCGTTGCGCCGTAATATGAGTTTTCAGAGGTCGAACCCATGGCGAATTCGTCCATGTTCAATTTACCCAAGGTCACCAGGCCCGAAGCTTTGCCTTTCGCAACAACGGTGGCGTCATAAGGAGAGATAAAATTGTCCAGTATTTTAGAACCGGCAGTGGTCTTGATGCCTTGAGTACAGAAAATGTCTTTATGCGCGATTGGTACGCCTGTTAACACATTTGCACCACCTGCCTTACGCAGTGTGTCAGCCGCATCAGCTTCTGCCAATGCCAATTCAGGCGTAACGGTTACATATGATTTTACTTGAGCATCAATTTTTGCAATACGCTTTAAGTAATGTTCAGTCAATTCGCGAGATGAAAACTGGGCATTTGCCAGACCTTCACTGAGTTCACGAATGGATAAGCGATGTAAATCTGTCATGAGAAATAATTCTTTACGTTTAATTTAATAAAAAGAATGAACTGGGTAGTAATTACTCAATCACGCGCGGTACGAGGTATAAACCATCCTGAACAGCAGGTGCAACTGCTTGGTATTGCTCGCGATGATTGCTTTCTGAGACCACATCTTCACGTAGTGGCTGAGGATGGTCGAAAGGGCTCTTCAGCGGTTCAATTCCGTCGGTATTGATGCCTTTCAATGTGTCCATCATGCCTAAAATCTTATTTAAACTTTGAGCATATTCAGCAGATTGCGTATCATTGAGAGATAACCTTGCAAGGTGGGCAATGGCTGAAACTGTTTCTGCACTTAAATCTGCAGAATGCTGTGCATCCGATGTAGACATAATATTACCTAATCAGTATTAAAAAAATTCAAATTATCATGCGTTATGATAAGCGATTGACTTGTCCAAATCATCACATTTAGTTAAAGTTGCCACCTTGCGTCCATATAAAGTTTAATTGAGAACGTCCCCGTGATTCTAAAACGACTAATAGGCTTGTTTTCGCCAGATCTTGCCATTGATTTAGGTACTGCAAATACACTTATTTATGCGCCAGGACGAGGCATTATATTAAATGAACCCACGGTTGTAGCCATCCGTCATAGTGGTTCACATAAAATTGTTGCCGCTGTAGGTCTTGAAGCGAAACAAATGCTAGGTCGTACCCCAGCCAATATCTCAGCAATCCGCCCCATGAAAGATGGGGTGATTGCGGATTTTGAAGTCACTGAAACCATGCTGAATCAGTTCATTCGCAAAGTACATGAAAACCGTCTGTTTACTCCGGCACCGCGTGTGGTGGTGTGTGTACCATGTAAATCGACGCTGGTTGAACGTCGTGCTATTCGTGAAGCGGTATTTAATGCTGGTGCACGTGATGTCCGTTTAATCGAAGAACCGATGGCAGCGGCCATTGGTGCAGGTATGCCAGTTGAGCAGGCCTGTGGTTCAATGGTGGTAGACGTGGGCGGCGGTACCACTGAAATTGCGATCATTTCCCTACAGGGTTGTGTCTATGCAGATTCTTTACGGATTGGCGGTGATGTCTTTGATGAGCAGATCATTAACTATGTGCGTAAGGCGCATGGCTGTGTGATCGGTGAAACCACGGCAGAAGTGATCAAAAAAGAAGTGGGCATGGCCTTGCCAGATGAAGGTGCTAAACCGCTTGAAATTGAAGTTCGTGGCCGTAATCTTGCAGAAGGTGTACCACGTGCGATTGTGGTTAACTCAGACGAAGTGACTCAAGCCATTTCAGATCCTTTGCAAAACATTGTCTCTGCGGTGAAATCAGCACTAGAACACACACCTCCTGAGCTTTCTTCGGACATTGCTGAACGCGGTATCGTGTTAACCGGTGGTGGTGCATTGCTGCGTAACCTGGACAAGCTGCTGGCCAAAGAAACCGGCCTGCCGGTTGTGGTGGCAGAAGATCCACTCTCATGTGTAACCCGTGGTGGTGGCAAGGTACTCGAATTTTTCGACAATCCAAATCATGACATGTTATTCGTAGGCTAAGAAAAGGATTCGGCGGGTGCAAGCACATCTGTTTTCTCGACAACCGCCATCTTTTCGCTCTTTTATCATTGCATTGGTAACATGCTTGGTGGTGCTTTTCTTTGATTGGCGCATGCCACATGTTGTACAACCTGCAAGGGATGTCCTGTACGCGGCCTATAATCCTATTTATGCTGTGGCCAGTTATCCGGTATTGTCGCGAGAGTGGTTGAATCAACAAACCAAGTCTGAAGTTCAGTTGCGTCGGGAAAATACCGCGATGCAGGCTGAGTTGTTGCAGGCGCAAGTTCGCTTACAAAAAATCTCTGAACTTTCTGCTGAAAATACCCGTTTGCGCGGTCTGCTCGATACACCACTGATCATTGACGGGCGTATTGAAATTGCGGAAGTGATTGGCACCGATGCCGATCCTTTAAGACATATCATTGTGATCAACCGGGGTTCAAATAACGAGCTGAAAGTCGGGCAAACCGTACTGGATGACAAGGGGATTATGGGACAGATTATTAATGTCTATCCGCATAGTAGCCGGGTCATGCTGTTGTCTGATAAAGAACATTCATTGTCAGTGCGTCTGGAACATACCGGAATGCGTGCCATTGTCTCGGGGACGGGTGATCTGGGACGTTTGAAAATGGAATATGTACCGACCAGTGCCAATATCAAGGTCGGGGAAAAAGTCTATAGTTCAGGCTTGGGCCAACATTTTCCGGCAGGTTATCTGGTGGGGCAGGTGTCCAAAGTACAACGACATAATTCAGGTGAATTTGCCCAGATTGATGTAACGCCAGCCGCGCAGTTGGCCGGTGGTCATCATGTGGTGGTGTTATTTTCCGATTCATTGGCGATGGAGCAACCGCATGTCAATCGCTAAGATGAAATCCAGAAAGCATCGTGATCCCTTATTTGCCATCGTCATTTCGGTGATCGTGGCTTCGATTTTGATGGTCTATCCACTTTCTTATACCCTCTCGGGCTGGCGCCCGCTGTTTATGCTGATGGTGATGCTATTCTGGGTGTTGTGTCAGCCGACCTGGTGCGGGATATGGTTTGCCTTTGGTACCGGTATTTTTATTGATTTGCTGCTGGACGCACCTTTAGGTCTGAATGCCCTCAGCTTTATTATTATTGCCTTTTTAGCCCGATTCCTGACTCGTGAACGCCGTATCCTGACCTTTAATAATCTCTGGGTGATTACGGGGCTGGCAATTGTTGCGCATTTGCTGATGATCTTTTTTGCCCAGATTGTGGCAGGCGTGCAATTTTCTTTTGCCCGGCACTGGATTCCAATGCTGACCAGTATTCTGGTTTGGCCTGTCCTCTATTATATGTTGAAAAAATGGCGCATATAATTCTCGCTTCCAGCTCACCTCGGCGTTGTGAGTTATTACAGCAGCTCGGACTGAGCTTTGATATCTACAGTCCGGATATCGATGAATCTGTGCGTGAAGGTGAATCCGTCGCGGCTTATGTTGAACGTCTGGCACGAGCCAAGGCTGATGCAGTGGCCGAGCGTTATCCAGATGCAATCATCATTGCTGCGGATACCAGTCTGGGGGTCGATAGTGAGATTTTGGGTAAACCAGAATCCAAGCAACATGCCATTGAAATGTGGACAAAAATCTCCGGTCGGTGGCATGATGTCTATAGCGGTGTCTGTGTTCGTACAAAAGATGAAAAATACAGTATAGTGGTACGTACGCAGGTCGAATTTCAAATCCTGAGTGCCGCAGACATGGAAAGTTACTGGGCCACAGGTGAGCCGCTGGGTAAAGCCGGGGCTTATGCGATTCAAGGAATTGCAGCACGTTATATTCCAAAAATACAAGGCAGCTATTCCAATGTGGTCGGCTTGCCGCTCTATGAAACCGTACAGTTATTACAGACAGTTAAGGCACTAAATTAACTGCTGATAAAAAGAATTTTTATAATGTTTTGAGTGTAATTATGTCTGACGAGTTATTGATTAACGTCACGCCGATGGAATGTCGGGTCGCGTTGATTGAAAACGGCACGGTCAATGAACTGTTTGTCGAGCGTACGGCCAAGCGTGGCTTGGTCGGTAATGTCTATAAAGGCAAAGTGGTACGGGTCTTGCCGGGTATGCAGGCTGCGTTTGTGGATATTGGTCTGTCCAGAACGGCATTTTTGCATATCAATGATATGGTCTGGCCGCGCCAGCAGCCCACCCCAAATGTCTTTGAACTGCTTCAGCCCGGTCAAATCCTCACGGTTCAGGTGATGAAAGATATGCTGGGTACCAAAGGTGCCCGTCTTTCCACGGATTTGTCTATTCCTTCGCGTTATCTGGTGCTGATGCCTTATGGCAATCATATTGGGGTGTCGCAGCGAATTGAATCTGAGGAAGAGCGCAATCGTTTGCGTTCGATTATTGAGCGGATTCAGGCCGAGCATAAGCTGCCAGGCTCAGTGATTGTACGTACCGCTGCTGAAGGTATTGAAGAAGCAGCCATTGCCCAAGATATGGCTTATCTGGCCAAGCTTTGGGAATATATCCAGCGTAAGCAGAAGATTATTGCAGTTCCCTCGCTGATCTTTGAAGAATTGCCTTTACCACAACGGATCATTCGTGATCTGGCCAATGAAGAAACTGCAAAAATCTACGTCGATTCACGTGAAATTCATGCCAAGCTGCAAGAGTTTGTCGAAGAATTCGTGCCGAATATGCGAGACCGCTTACTGCACTACCCGGGCGAGCGTCCAATTTTTGACTTATATAATGTTGAAGAAGATCTGCAAAAGGCGCTGCAAACTCGTGTTGCGTTGAAGTCGGGCGGTTATCTGATGATTGATCAGACCGAAGCGATGGCCACCATTGACGTCAATACCGGCTCTTATGTGGGTGGTCGCTCACTGGAAGACACTGTTTTTAAAACCAATATGGAAGCGACTCAGGTCATTGCACGTCAGTTGCGTCTGCGTAATCTGGGTGGAATTATCATCATTGATTTCATTGATATGCAGGAAGCGCAGCATCGTGAAGAAGTGATGAAACAGTTTGAGCGCATGTTGGAACGTGACCATGCTAAAACCAAGATTACTCAGGTATCTGAACTGGGTCTGGTGGAAATGACCCGAAAACGCACCCGTGAGTCACTGGAACATTTACTCTGTGAATCCTGTCCGACTTGTCAGGGACGTGGTTATGTCAAAACAGCCGAGTCAGTATGTTACGAAATATTCAGAGAAATTCTGCGTTATGCACGTGCTTATGAGTCGCAGAGTGGCTTTACTGTTGTCGCGCATCCCGCTGTAATTGATCGTTTACTAACAGTAGAGGCCCCAGCAGTCGCTGATCTAGAGCATTTCATTAATCGCGTGATTAAGTTCCAAGTAGAAAATCTGTATACGCAAGAGCAATACGATATCATTCTCAGCTGAAATTGTAACAGAATATCGTTAAACACTTGTTACATCTGAAATTTTACATTGGTGCTGTTATTTACAATACTAGATGCATGAATTAGCCAAAGCCGTTTCTCCCAGTTTCAGGCTTAGCAAAAGGAGTGTGTTATGAATATGAGTAAAGCAGTAATTAATAAAGGCCTAAAACACGTATTAGAACCAAAGACTGTACATGCAGGATATATCGTCGATGAGCGCGGTAATGAAGTCCAGATTACCGCCAGCATGATTCGTAATGCCTGCCATCAATTATTACAACAGTGTCGTACCATCAAAAGCTAATGCTACCGATACAGAATCTTGTGCAGATTGAAATAAATTCTAGGCAATCAAAAATGGATGCATCATCCCAAAAATATAAAATAAATTTAAAACGATGTTAAAAAATAAAACCAAGGGGCTCTATGAGCCCCTTAATTATGTGCGCTAGGACTGGCAAAAATGATCAACACTTTTTTCAGTTTATATATTCTATTTATTGATCCGCGGCTAGCTCACCGCCTGTAACTTTGGGACAGGTTCACCATCTACAATTCGTTCAAAACGCTGGATTTCTTCTTCAAGATGCGTCAGCAGGTTCTGCATTTTCGGCAGGGCATTACGGCATGCGGTTAAGCCGACTTCCAGTTTGTCCAGATAGCTGGTCATGGTAATGTTCAAAGCCTGCCCATCTAGTACAATTGAGGCTGGATAAAGCGCTTCGAGACGTGCACCATTCCAATATAGCGGTTCCTGAGGGCCGGGTACATTGGAAATAATCACATTAAATGCCTGGCGCGTTGGCATTAAACCGGATGCAATGTTCAGACCGGCTGCACCATAGACAAAGGCACTATAATTTAAAATCTGATTGGCATTCATGCGTTTAAAACGTTCCTTGGCACTCAGTACACTGCCACGTACAATTTTGAGACGTTCCAGAGGATCTTCTTTATGGGTGCCCAGATTGGCCAGAATCATGGTAATGCGATTGGAAACATCCGAATCATCACTTCGAACCGAGGCCGGAACCATAGCAATTAATGGTTTTTTCGGTAAAGCGTTTTGTGATAGTAAATATTCACGTAGTGCACCTGAACAGATGGCCAGTACCATGTCATTAATCGTGACGCCCAATGCTTTAGAAATATGCCGTAAACGTGAAAATTCAAAGGATTGTGCCGCAAAACGACGCGAAGCACTGACACGTTGGTTCAGAATACAACTTGGTGCCTGAAAACTGGACACATAATCCGGATTGCGCCCCATATCCTTCATAACGGTCTGAGACAGCTCATAAGCGACGCGTGGTGCGCATTCCAGTTGGCCTTTAATGGTTTGCAGGACATTTTTAAAAGCATTGACCTTAGGTGCTTTAAGGCGTTTGGCGCGTGGCCCTTCAACACACCACGGTGGCACAATACTTTTGGCATTCGGATCATGCGACAGCGATTTTTCGACCAGACGCATGCCGGCGATTCCGTCCACCATCGCATGATGGATCTTGAAATACATGGCAAAACGATTACCTTCAATTCCTTCAATAATATGACAGGTCCATAAAGGCTTGGCACGATCAATCAGCGCACTATGTTCTTGTGAAATATAAGTGAGCAATTCACGGATACGACCCGGTTTCGGCAGGGCAATATGACGAAAATGATGATCTAAATCAAATTCTTGGTCTTCATCCCAAAACAGGCCATTTAAATAATTATTAAAAGGTGGAATCGGCGATGATTTGGAGTTTTGAATATCAGTGACGAGATCCTGAATAAAGGACGCTGGTGCATTTTCGGGAATTTGGAATAAAAATAGCCCACCTACATGCATAGGCTGCTGCCGTTTCTCTAAAGTTAAGAAAATAAAATCAATTGGATGTAATGGACGCATAGCGTGGATTGCCTCACTGCATTCTCTATGGCTCTTTTACTAAAAAGCCTTGTTAGAATTATTACTTTAGTTTTTAAAGTATATCTTTTTTAGCATATAAATGAACTGCTTTATCTTGCCTCAACTGTGAAAAAGTGGCTATTGACAAGAACAGAATATCTTCCTAAGTTTATGAAATGTGAAAATTTTAGTTTTAAAATAGTTTACTAAAAATAGTATTTGCTAAGTGAAGTGGAGTGTAACTTAATAATTATCTGTTATTAGAAGAATAGCATTGTGTTCAATTTCACATTTTATGCAAATAAATCAATTGTATAAAATTTTATAAATTCTTTAATTAAAATAATATTATCCCGATAAAAGGTAATTTATATCTTGTCACTAAATTTAAAATTATCAATTAAAAAGACTATCTTTATTAAAAAATAGTCTTTCAATCAATAGGAACGATAAAACTTAACTTTATCTTTTTAGATTGCCAGCATGTAAGCCACATTCTTTATGGGTAGCTTCTTCCCACCACCAGCGGCCTTCGCGTTCATGCTGATTTGGCAGCACAGGGCGGGTGCAGGGTTCACAGCCAATTGAAACAAAACCTTTTTCATGCAAGGCATTATAAGGGACTTCCATCATACGGATATAACTCCAGACATCCGCACTGGACCAGTTGGCAAGAGGATTGTACTTGATCAACTGTTTTCCCGGACCGGAAAAACCTGGATCTGCCTGAACCACAGGAATTTCATTGCGTGTACCCGGACTTTGGTCTTTGCGCTGACCGGTAATCCAGCCGTCCAGCGTCGCCAGTTTTTTACGTAGCGGTTGAACCTTGCGTATACCGCAACATTCCTGATGGCCATCTTCAAAGAAACTGAATAAACCTTTGGTGGTCACTAAATTTTGTACTGCATCAGTTTCAGGGAAGCAGATTTCAATCTCGATGTTGTAATGCTTACGCACCCGTTCAATAAACTGATAGGTCTCTGCATGTAAACGTCCAGTATCCAGACTGAATACCCGGAACGGTTTACCCAGATGAGAGGCCATATCAATCAATACAACATCTTCGGCCCCAGAAAATGAAATCGCAATTTCACCTTGCTGGCTCAGTGCAAGTGCCAAGATTTCATTAGGCGATTTATCTGCATATTCAGATGCAAGTGCATCAATACGATCAATAGTAGGAATGATGGTCATGAGAGTCCTGGCGATATAGGCTTGGAAAGGACATGGCCTATATTAATTAATTTCACATCTATTTTAATAGAATTGATTTAGTTGACTTATCACTAAAAAATAAATACTTATGAAAAAAATAGATTTAAAAAAGTACAGTGCAAAATCTATTTCTTCAGCTATGATAGTGCAAAATTTTTTCAATACAACTCAGAGGGAATGTTCATGGAAGTCGTATGTCTAGATTTAGAAGGCGTGTTGGTTCCAGAAATCTGGATTAACTTTGCCAAAAAAACCGGTATTAAAGAGCTTGAAGCGACGACTCGTGACATTCCTGACTATGATGTACTGATGACCCAACGTCTGAATATTTTAAAACAGCACGGTTTAGGCTTGAACGATATTCAGGAAGTGATTGCAGAAATGGGGCCGTTCCCAGGAGCAAAAGAATTTGTGAAATGGGTAAGCACGCATTTTCAATTAATTATTCTTTCAGATACTTTCTATGAATTTGCGCATCCACTAATGAAGCAACTGGATTGGCCGACGATTTTCTGTCATAAACTGGAAACAGATGAAGCAGGCATGATCTCTGCTTATAAACTCCGTCAGCCAGATCAAAAACGTCAGGCTGTTAAAGCACTGCATGGTTTGAATTTTCGTGTGATTGCGGCAGGGGATTCTTATAACGATACGACGATGCTGGGTGAAGCAGATCATGGTTTCCTGTTTGATGCCCCTGAGAACGTGATTGCTGAATTCCCGCAATTCCCGCCAATTCGTGGTTATGATGCGTTAAAAGAAGCGATTCGTAATGTTTCAGTACGTGACATTCCAGCTTAAATAATTTAAGTAAATAAAAAAGGCGCTATAAGCGCCTTTTTTATTTAATCAGTCAAAAATCAGAAGCGGTAACCGATTTTCATGCCATAACCGAGTGCATAATTATCTTCAAAATCACCCACGATATCTGTACCACGTTTTGCTTTAGCATCACCTAGCCAGAAGTATTTAACACCGGCTTGAATAAAATAGTTTTCAGCAGGGCTGTATTGACCACCTAAGCCCACGCTCCAGTAACCTTCAGTTGGACCAAGAGTCGTGACAGGATTACCTGCACCAGAATCGTATCCGACAGCTGCTGTACCTGACCATTTATTATTAAATTTATGACCTAGACCCACAGTTGCTGAATATTGATCATCAGAATAGTCAATTAAGTTTTGATTAATTATAGGATGCGACAGTAATTGTGGGCTAACTGCGAAATTATCCCAATGCACCCAACGTAAGTTGGCGAATGCTAAAGTATTTTGTGCAATACCTGTTTGAAGATCAATATTTACTGATTGAGGGGTAATTGCTTCTACTGGACTATTAACAATTTTACCAAATGGAAGGTTAGAGGTTTCAGTAGAAGATGCATTATGTTTGATTTCTGATCGATATGTAATCGAAGCTTTTAAAGCAATTTCAGGAATTTGATAAGCAAATCCTGCCAGCCAGCCAAAAGCTTCTTCCTGTTCAATTTTAATATTATATCCACTTAATGCTTTATAAGCTGCACCACGTAGTTTAATTTCAGCTTCTACAGTTTGCCATACTGGACCTGCATAAAAATTCCAGTTTTCTGTAGGTTGATAGCCAATTAATGCAGTTAAATTATGAGTATCTACTTCAACTGAAGTACCTTCTACTCCATCACCAAATGAACCTGCAATTGAAGAATACTTTGCATCTGCGCCAAAAGGTTGATCATAAATTAAACCAAGTGAAATTTTATCAGTCGCTTGTACTTTAATTGCTGCAGAAGGGAAATAATAGTCTTCACCCATATCACTGATTTTCTCGCCCTCTAAACCAGTGACTGTAGAAGAACCTTTTACCGTTGGATCTAAGACAGAAATACCTGCTTCTGCATAATTCCCCGGTTGTAAAAAGGCAGAAATAGACTGACCAGAACGATCTAGGCCTGCTGCCTGAACAGCAGAAAGAGGTAAAGTGCTAAGTAAAATAGCAGAATAAATTTTATTGAGCTTCATGGTACGTTCCCTGATGCCATCTGTAACAAAAATGTGCTGGAAAAGTAACATAATTTTAAAAAGAGTAAATACTCAGCTCTGTTGAAGAAATGAACTAAGGCGGTTAAATAAAAGGGTTGCTTAGAGTTTTTATACTAATTTTATTAACTCAAGTGTATGAAAAATAGGAAATTTAAATTATTAAAAATAGTGTAAAAAAACTAAAACTTTATTAATTTTAATTGATGGTAAAATAATCGAATGATATGCACGTGTATAAAAATAGAATGAGTCAATAAAAAACCACCCGAAAGTGGTTTTTTATTCAATTAGAACTTAGAAGCGGTAACCCATTTTTAAGCCATATGCGATTGCATGGTTATCTTCAAATTCACCAACATTTGGATTAGCTACGGTCAGAGCTGTTGCATCACCCAACCAGAAGTATTTCACGCCACCAGCAATAAAGGTTGCTGGAGTTGGGCTAAACTGTAGACCTAAACCAACGTTCCAATAACCTTCAGTTGGACCAAGAGTGGTCACAGGATTACCTGCACCTGTGTCGTAACCTACAGAAACATTACCCGCCCATTGCTCATTGAATTTGCGACCAACACCTGCTGTAGCTGACCATTGATCATCATTATATTCAACAAGATTTCCACCTTCTAAAGATTGTAAATAATCTTTAGCACCTTGTGCTAAAGGAGCAGCAGGACCATAATTTTCTGGATTGATACGATCTGCCTGTCCTGCTAATTGATCTAACCCTTGTCCAAATTGACTCGGGCGGATGGCAAAGCCATCCCAGTTTACCCAGCGAACATTAAGGAATGCTACTGTATTTTCCATGACACCAGATTGAAGATCTAAATTAACAGATTGAGGAGTGGTTACATTGGTTTTACCAGGAGAATAGGTGAATGGTTGAGCAGGTAATAATAAATCAGCATTACCATATCCAGGTAAAATTTGATTAATATTTTCGTTAGAACTCAACTCGTGTTCAATTTCTGAACGATATGTTAAAGAAGCTTTCAATGCGATTTCAGGAATTTGGTAAGCCAGACCTGCTAACCAACCTGTAGCACCATCTTTTTTCATAGTTGCATCATATCCGCTTAATGCTGAATATGCAGTACCGCGTAGTGATACATTGCCTTTTGCTTGTTGGTAAACAGGACCAGCGTAAATGTTCCAATTTTCAGTCGGTTGGAAACCAAAAATAGCAGTTAAATTTTCTGTAGTAACTTCTGCTGAAGTACCTTCACCTAAATCAGAAAATGCTGTGAGACCAGCATTTGGAGCAGAATATTCTGCTTCAGCACCAAATGGTTGGTCATAAAGAAGACCAAAAGAAAAATTATCAGTAACTTGGAACTTTAATGCAGCTGATGGGAAGTAATAATCACTAGCCATGTCACCTGTAGCCTGATTTGCACCTGCTCCTAATAGTGGTGAATTGGACGTAGTACCAGAAACAGATGGATCTAATACAGAAATACCTGCTTCAAAGTAATTACCTGGTTGTAAAAACGCTGCGATAGATTGACCAGAACGATCCATTGCAGCAGCGAATGCACCCGTCATTGGTACAGTTGCGAGAATCATTGCAGTAGTTAATGTTTTTAATTTCATTTACGTCTTTCCTTGAGGTACAAATTTATATCTAGCGTTGTTGTTTGCACTTATTTAATTTTTGGAGACTTCGGTTACTCAACCGCAATCATTTGTTACTCCATGTGTCAAAAATACCACAATTAAAATAAGAGTAAATGCTCTAGAGTGAAAATAAAGCATAAAAAAGCAGCTAAATAGAGTAAAAGATCTAATGATGAGCAGGAAAAACGCTGGTTAATGTGTATTTGGTTATAACTATCATAGGCTTAGGTAATGGAGAGGGAGGGAATAAAAAAATAATAAGTATTTAAATAATTCATTAGATGTTTTGTTAAATAAATCACATATTTAATAATGCGCGCCCTGCGGGACTCGAACCCACGTCGGTCACTTAGGAGGCAACTGCTCTATCCAGTTAAGCTAAGGGCGCAAAAAGAAGGGTTAATGTACTGCAAACTTAATTGAAAAAAAGTTATTGCCGCAGCAATAACTTTTTAAGAATATATACTTATATAAACTGATTAAGTATTTTTAGGCTTAAGCAACTTAAACAGAACGAACATGACCACAATCCAAACCGGAATCATTAAAATAGATTCCTGAAAACCCTGAGTCCACATGATGTAGAGAATCGTAATAATGAAACCTAAGACCAGAATATTGCCTGCTGGAGACCATAGTGCTGGGAATGAGGTCTTTTGGCCGAGCTTCTTCATGCTCTGAATGAATTTGAGATGGGTCAGCGTAATCATCGCCCAGTTCAACACTAACGCACCGACCACAATATAAATCAAGTGGCTTAATGCATCTTCAGGAACAAAGTAGTTAAGTAACACACAGCCGAAAATCAGCGCGGCAGAAAACAATACCGCAGCAATCGGAGTACCTTGTTTATTCACTTGCATGAAGACTTTAGGTGCATTTCCTTGCTGAGCCAGACCATAGAGCATACGGCTATTGGCATACATACCGCTGTTATAGACAGACAGTGCAGCCGTTAAAATAATAAAGTTCAGTAAGTGTGCTGCCCAGCCAATGCCCAGTTGACTGAAAATCATCACGAACGGACTTTTATCCAGACCACCTAGCTCAAGCTGATTCCAAGGCACCAGTGATAACAGAATCGTCAATGCACCCACATAGAAAATCAGGATACGGAACACCACCTGATTAATCGCTTTCGGAATGGTCTTCTCTGGATTTTCAGCTTCTGCTGCTGCCATACCAATCAGTTCAATCCCACCGAAGGCAAACATCAGAAAGGCCAGCATGAAGAACAGGCCTTCAAAGCCATTCGGGAAGAAACCACCTGCAGTCCACAAATTGCTGAAAGACGCAGTCGAGGAAGCATCTGCAGTCAAGATCAGATATAAACCGAAGACAATCATCGAGATAACCGCAGTCACTTTAATGATTGAAAGCCAGAATTCTGATTCACCGTAGAATTTCACATTGCCGAGGTTGACCAGGGTAATCACGATAAAGAAAAACAGTACCGATGCCCAAGCTGGAATAAAAGGCCACCAATAGTTAATATATTTCGCAACGGCAGTAAGTTCGGTCATGGCCACCAGGATATATAAAATCCAGTAGTTCCAGCCCGCAAGGAAACCGGGGAACTTGCCCCAGTATTTATAAGCAAAATGGCTGAATGAACCTGCGACAGGTTCATGAACAATCATCTCACCCAATTGACGCATGATTAAAAATGCAATCAAGCCACCAATGGCATAGCCCAAAATAATAGAAGGACCCGCAGATTGGATCACCTGTGCGGAACCTAAGAATAAGCCTGTGCCAATTGCACCGCCCATGGCGATCAACTGAATATGACGGTTCTTTAAGCCACGCTGAAGTTGTGAAGACTCGTTATTCAAAGTGTTCAGCCCGACAATGGAAAAAATAAGTATAAAGATTGTAATGGAACAAAGTTCAGAAACCTAGTGCAAGACTTTGAATGAAATATTATTATCAGATTTATAATAAAAAATTATAAAAATAAATTAAATAAAAGATAACTGAATCAATATATTAATTTTATTGACATTGTAACTGATGAGTTTCCTGTTTTTTTGCTCTGATACGAATGCTGATTTTTTATACTTAGGTCGGAGCACTGAACTTCCTTGGCTTTAAAGCGATTATACTCTTCTCATAAGTATTCCATAACTTTTACCAAAACAAAGACAAGCCAAAGGATGAAACAATTCATGAGTTTTGCAGCCCAAATCAAGATTCCTGCAACCTATATGCGTGGAGGCACCAGTAAAGGCGTTTTTTTTAAGCTGGATGATTTGCCCGCAGAAGCACAACAGGCCGGCCGGATTCGTGATCAGCTTCTGCTGCGCGTGATTGGTAGCCCAGATCCTTATGCTAAACAGATCGATGGTATGGGCGGTGCCAGTTCAAGTACCAGCAAGACCGTGATTCTGTCAAAAAGCCAGCAGGCCGATCATGATGTTGATTATTTATTTGGTCAGGTGTCAATTGACCGTCCGTTTGTGGACTGGAGTGGTAATTGCGGTAATCTCACCGCAGCAGTGGGAGCTTTTGCCATTTCTAATGATCTGATTGATAGATCACGTATTCCGGAAAATGGGCTGTGTACAGTCCGCATCTGGCAGGCCAATATTCAAAAAACCATTATTGCGCATGTACCAATGCGAAATGGTCAAGTTCAGGAGTTGGGCGATTTTGAACTGGATGGTGTGACTTTTCCGGCAGCCGAAGTACAGATCGAGTTTTTAGATCCTGCCGATGATGATGGCGAAGGCGGTTCGATGTTTCCGACAGGTAATCTGGTCGATACGCTGGAAGTTCCCAATATTGGCAGTTTTGAAGTCACCATGATTAATGCCGGCATTCCCACCGTGTTTTTGAATGCGGGAGATTTGGGTTATAACGGCACCGAGCTTCAGGATCATATGAATAATGATGCGGCAGCGCTGGCAAAGTTTGAAACCATTCGTGCTTATGCTGCGAAGCAGATGGGATTGATTCAGGACATTAGCGAAGCAGCTAACCGTCAGCACACCCCAAAAATCGCTTTTGTAGCGCCATCCAAAACTTATACCTCATCAAGTGGCAAGGTGGTTGCCGAAGCAGATGCCGATATTCTGGTTCGTGCCTTGTCTATGGGGAAACTGCATCATGCCATGATGGGCACAGCTGCGGTGGCAATTGGTACGGCGGCAGCCATTCCGGGGACTCTGGTGAATCGGGTGGCAGGCGGTGTAGAGCGTGAAGCCGTGCGTTTTGGCCATCCTTCGGGGACTTTAAGAGTCGGCGCACAAGCAAGTCAGGAAAATGGAGAGTGGAAAGTGAAAAAAGCCATCATGAGTCGCAGTGCACGTGTGTTGATGGAAGGTTGGGTACGCGTTCCTGAAGATGTTTTGCTCTAGTTTGATTTGCCGACCCATTATTTAGCCTGAGAAAATTACTGTTGTGACCATTACTGGCCAAAATTTTGACTCAGCTATCGTTGGCATGGTAGGAAGTAATAAAAGCTATCAGAGAATACGTTTAAATATCTAAACTTGTTTATATTTAGAGGTAGATATTGTCCAGCCTCATCTTTCCTTTAAAAGTTTAAATGGATTTGTGCAGGTGAAATCCTACTTTGGAAAGACCCAAGGTAGGCAAAGGTCTCTTATTGCCCATACACCACGTCCTGTGGTGATGGGTAATGTGTGGCATCCCTGCCACAGGCACTTGATAAATCCAAGCACTTCAACTCTGGGACAGTAGCGCTGTCGCGGCAGTGGTTTTATCGGCGGAACATATTTTGATATCTATTGCTGCTTTAAATCAATCCACAGATAAAGCTGAAAATTCAAGGCGATTGTAGGTACAATAGTGCTTATCAGGACAAGTGGCTCAAACTTGTTATTTTCATCCTTCCGGACTATGTATTCGAGGCAAATGTGTCATCTATTACTGACGTATCAATCCATGCATTGACTCAAGCACAACATCGTATTCAACAAGATTTACTGACAGCCCTAGATGCCTTTGCCATTCCTGAACCTTTAAAGTCGGCGGTGCATCATGCCGTGATGCTGGGAGGGAAGCGTGTTCGTCCAGCATTATGCTATGCCACAGCAGCACTAAAACCGAATCAGAATACCGCGGCGGTACGCCGTGCGGCGGTTGCGATTGAATTTATCCATTGTTATTCACTGGCACATGATGATCTGCCGTGTATGGACAATGATTTGCTGCGCCGTGGTCAGCCGACCTGCCATGTGGCTTATGGTGAAGATACCGCGCTTTTGGCAGGTGATATTCTACAGTCGATGGCCTTTGAAATTTTAGGCAGTCGTCTGTTTGATCAAGGCCCTGCGGTAGATGCTTCGATTGTGCTAAAACAAATGCAGATTCTGGCCACAGCCTCTTCGAAAATGGTCAATGGTCAGGTGTTGGATTTGCAGTCCGAAGGCAAAAAAATTGATCAGGAAGTATTAGAAACCATTCATCGTAATAAAACCGGTGCCTTGATGAGTGCTGCGATCATGATGGCGGCGGTCACAATCTTTGAAGGTACAGATCTGGCGATTCCAAAGCTGCGTGAGTTTGGACAGGCGATTGGTCTGGCCTTCCAGGTGCAGGACGATATTCTGGATATTATTTCTGATACCGAAGTGTTGGGTAAAACAGCTGGCAAGGATGAGCAGGTAGAAAAATCGACATATCCTGCCTTGATGGGGCTGGAACAGGCCAAAGCCTATGCACAGCAATTGCATGATCAGGCCTTAGCCGCACTTGCTCATTTTGATGATCAGGCGGCAGAGCTGATCTCTATCACCCAGTTTTTACTCCAGCGTAAAAATTAAAATGGCTTGAATCTGTTCATTGTTTTTATTTTGAGTAATTGTTCAGGTATTAAAAAAGCGGACTTAAAGTCCGCTTTTTTTGATCGTTAATTTTTACTTGGTTTCGTTATACAGACGTTCAGCCTGTTCAAAACGATCGGTAATTTCAGCCGTAGGTACTTTACCCATCAAGCTCACTACAATGATGGCAATGAATGAGCAGATAAAGCCCGGGATAATTTCATAGACACCTGTTGCTGCGAACAGGTTTTTCCATAAAATCACCATCACTGCACCCATAATCATACCTGCCAAGGCACCATTCAAAGTCATGCGTTTCCAGAACAGGGACAGAATGATCAGCGGGCCAAATGCAGCACCAAAACCGGCCCAGGCATAAGCGACCAGACCCAGCACTTTCGATTCAGGATTACCCGCCATCCAGATTGCCAGCAGGGCAATCAGCAGCACCATAAAACGGCCAACCCAAACCAGTTCTTTTTGAGATGCATTTTTGCGCAGGAAGGATTTATAAAAATCCTCTGTCAGCGTACTTGAGCAGACTAGAAGCTGACAGCTTAAAGTACTCATTACCGCAGCCAAAATCGCAGCCAGGACAATACCGGCAATCCATGGGTTGAACAGAATTTTGGTCAATTCCATAAATACAGTTTCAGGATTGGCATTCACCACACTGGCCAGTTCCGGATGTTGCTGGAAATAAGCAATACCAAAGAAACCGGCAGCCACGGCACCAGCTAAGCACAGGATCATCCAGGTCATACCAATACGGCGTGCATTTGGAATTGACTTGACTGAATCTGCCGCCATAAAGCGCACCAGAATATGTGGCTGACCAAAATAACCCAAGCCCCATGCCAGTAGCGACAGGATAGCCACCGTACTTAAGTCACCGACCAGATTCATGGCCTGTGGACGTGCCGTTTCAAGCGCCAGAGTGACCTGAGACATATCAGAGAAGGTCAACAGGGTCACAATTGGCGTGAGCAACAGCGCAAAGATCATCAGGCCAGCCTGAATGGTATCGGTCCAGCTGACTGCCAGGAAACCGCCAATAAATACATAACTGATGGTGGCAATGGCACTAATCCAGAGCGCCGTCGTGTAGGACATTTCAAACATGCTTTCGAACAGGCGCGCACCTGCCACCATGCCTGAGGCACAGTAAATCGCAAAGAAAATCAGAATCACAAAAGCCGATACAATACGTAAAATTTTCTTCTGGTCGTTAAAACGATTGGAAAAATAATCTGGAAGGGTCAGGGCATTGTGCTGAACTTCCGTATGTACCCGTAAGCGGCCAGCCACCAGCAACCAGTTTAACCAGGCACCAATAATCAGGCCAATGGCAATCCACATTTCCGACAAACCGGAAAGATAAATTGCACCGGGCAGGCCCATCAGCAGCCAGCCACTCATATCGGAAGCCCCAGCGGAAAGTGCAGTAACAAAACTACCTAAACGACGGCCCCCTAAAATGTAATCGGAAAAGTTTGTGGTCGCACGATAAGCCATCAGGCCGATCACCACCATGGCGACAATATAAAAAAGAAAGGTAATTAACGTTGGATTTAGGGAGCTCATACGGTATCCATTTTCGAGTTGGACAGTAATCGAATAAGGACTTATGTTGATGATAAATGCTGTGGCGAAACACAGATCTGGCATCAAAGCCCAAAGGATTTCAAAAAATAACGCGAAATTTAAGCATAAATTCCAAATCTTTGCTGAGATTTTCGTGTTTAAACGAAAAATAGGCAGCGAATACGCTGCCTATGGATTTGAAAATGAAAATTTTTACTGAGGCGGACGACCCATCACGCCTCGAATCGTGTTCAGCACGTCTGCAGGCAAGACCACCGTTTTGGCATTCGGTGATTTGGCCATATCTTGCATGGCCTTGATATATTGCTCACCGAGTAAATAGGCAACCGGAATCTCATTACTACCAATTGCCGAAGTCACCATATCAATCGCACGTTGTGAAGATTCAGCCAGAACCACCTGTGCTTCTGCATCACGGCGCGATGCTTCCAGACGACCATCCGCTTCCAGAATGGCAGCCTGTTTTTCACCATCAGCTTTGGTCACGGTCGCACGACGTTGACGTTCAGCAGCGGCCTGTTCTTCCATCGCGGTTTGCATGGTGACTGACGGTTTAATGTCCTGAATTTCAACTGTTTTCAGGGTAATACCCCAGTCCGAGATATCATCGGAAATACTGGATTTTAAACGTGCTTTAATATGATCACGTGATGATAGTGCATCATCCAGATCCATTTCACCGACAATCGAACGTAATGAGGTTTGTACCAGGTTTTGAATTGCCCAAGAATAGTTTTCAATGCCGTAGACCGCTTTTTCAGGTGTGGTCAGGTTGATATAGGCCACCGCATTCATGAGTAACACGGCATTATCGCGGGTAATCACTTCCTGTGAAGGAATATCCAGCACAATATCTTTGGTGGTGACTTTATAAGCCACTTCATCAATATACGGAATGACAAAATTCAGACCCGGATTCAGCGTCGTATGGTATTTGCCCAAGCGTTGTGCGATCCATTTATAACCTTGCGGGACAATACGTACCCCTTTAAAAATTGTAATCGCCACAAAGGCCAAAAATGCGATAACAATTATAGTTCCACCAGACATATCTTATTCACCTTTTTCATTTTGATAATGTGTGCTGTGGGGTTGAACCACCAGATCATTCCCCAGAATATCCACGACGCGAACACGGTCACCGACCTGAACCTGATCCAGAGTACGACATTCCCATTCATCTGAGCCTAAAACCGGCATCGGGAAACGTACCCGGATTTGTTCATGTTCCAGATTGGTCTGAATCACCATGCCAATTTGGCCAATAGTCGCTTCACGAGACAGGCCAGCTTTGGTTTTATCAATCGAAAGTGGCTTGATAAATTTAAACCATGCCAGCGTACAGAGGACGGATAGAGCAATCCAGGTCAGGATCTGGGTGGTCAGTCCCATCATCGGGAACATCCAGTATAAAATGCCCACTAAAATGGCGCCGATACCAAACCACAGGGCAGCAAAAGCGGGTAGAAGCAATTCCGAAAGAATCAGCAAAAAGCCTAATACAAACCAGTGCCAAGGTTCAATAACAAATTCCATATCGTGACCTATATCGCTAAGTGTTTAATTAATCATCATTATGTGATTAAGCCCAATGTAACAGATGCCGGTTCAGATGAATATAAAAAATTCGTACCTTAGAATTTCGCAGCACGTGGTGCTTTAAATGCAGCAGGGGACTGTTTGAAATCAGTAATCATTTTCTGGATGGCCCGGATTTTTAACTGTGCTGCTTTTTCACCCTCCAGAATGGTTTGATTGCTGGCCTTTAAATCCAGGGTGCCAATATGGCCAACTTTAGGCTGGATTACCACATTGGCCTGACTGAGTTCTTCATGAATACTTTGCTGTCCCATAATATTCAGGGTTTGATCCAGCACACCCCACATATTCAGGGCTTTACTAGCATCCGGACGGGCAGAAATATCGACAGCAATGACCAGATCGGCACCCATATCCTTGGCAGTTTTGACTGGAATCGGGCTGACCAGTCCACCATCGACATATTTCAGACCGCCAATGGTGGCCGGGACAAATACATTGGGAATACTGCAAGAGGCGCGCACCGCCTGTCCGGCATTGCCTTTAATAAAGTCTGCCTTGCGTCCCGTATCCAGGCGGGTCGCCACCGCAGCAAACCGTATCGGGAACTGCTCAATCGGTTTATTCGCCACATTTTTGTTGACGAAATCCTGTAACTTTTGTCCGGCAATAATCCCTTGCCGATTCAAGGTTAAATCACGGATGTCCGACTCCTTAAAGTTCAAGGCAATTTGCTGCAACTGATACGGTGATTTGCCGCTGGCATATAGACTGCCGACAAAACTGCCGGCACTTGTGCCTGTGACAATTTTCGGTTTAATGCCGTGTGACTCCAGTACCTTAATCACGCCAATATGGGCGAAGCCTTTCGCACCGCCGCCGCCAAGTGCAATTGCAATCACGGGTTCGCGGGCCTGAAGTGGTGTAGGAGTCGGTGTGGTTTTACTGGCTTTATCACATGCAGCCAGACTGAGGCCAAGACAGCCAATCAGAGCATAAGACACTAATTTCATTGTAGGAAATGATCACTAAATCATCAAAATATAGGCTATCAGAGCAAAAAAACAGGATTTTGCCTAGTCTTTTTTCAACAGCTTTTGTAAAGGCCTGGCAATCCAGTCTGGATTTTTTGCCGAAATCTTGCCTTGATAATGTGCATAAATCTGCACCAGATCATGTTCATAATCGCCCGTCGGCTGATAGACACCCAGAATATGAATGGTTTTAATATCATAATCAAAAGCCAGCATGACAATAGGCAGGCCGGCCTGATCGGCAATATGATAAAAACCACTGCGGATTTTTTCTGGCGCTTTACGTGAACCTTCGGGTGCCATACCGACCCAAATCTGGGGTTTTCGCTTGATGATTTCCACGATCTGCTGAGTATGACCTTGTGGACTATCCCGAACCACCGGAATCACCCCAACCCATTCAAGTAAGGGCTTTAATGGGGTATGGAACAGGCTGTTTTTACCAAAAATAGTGACCTTTAACCCGATAGCTAAGAGTGCAATAAAACCATGCCAGGCATCAATATTGGACGTATGTGGAGAAATAATCGCAACGGCTTTTGGTAAATTGGGAAACTCACCTTCAAGCTGCCACCCCTGCACTAAAAAGATCCGTTTAAAAAAATAACGGCTGAGTCGATTGCCTCGACTGGGTACCAAGGGAGGTAATTCTGGAAAGTGCTTTTTGGTCATGCTTAAAGTCTCTTCCTGACACATATTTTTCTTTATTTTTAATGATATTAGGCTTTTACTTTGGTTTTTTCATTGGCAAAATGTCCAGCTTGTTGAATGATTTCTGCTTCTTTTGCCTATTAAGGACCCAGCATGCCGAATATGTGGAATACTTACATTGTGTTGTTTTCCCTGTATTGGGCGCAAGGATTGCCGGTCGGATTTATGACTCATGCTTTGCCGGTGATCTTACGGGCAGAAGGAGTGTCGCTGGCACAGATCGGTGGTTTTGGCCTGCTCATGCTGCCTTGGTCAATCAAGGTGTTTTGGGCGCCATTGGTCGATCGTTATGGCTCTAAAGCTACAGGGCATTATCGAAGCTGGATTATTCCGCTGCAATTGCTCTCGGTGGCAGTGCTGATCGCCTTGTCCTTTTTGCCCATTCAGGCTTTAGATCAGCCGGTTTATCTATTGGCCTTTTTTATTGCGTTATTATTTATGAATGGGGTGGGGGCGACACAGGATATTGCCACCGATGCACTGGCAGTCAATATTCTGAAAAATGAACAGCAGCACTGGGGCAATACCTTTCAGGTGATTGGATCACGTTTGGGTTTCATTGTCGGTGGTGGTGCGATTTTACTGTTTTTAGATCTGTTGCAGTGGCAAAGCACTTTTTTGCTTTTGGCTGCACTAGTTTTTATAAACACACTGCCTGTTTTAAAATTTAAAGAGCCACAGCATCGCTCGATCGCATCTGAGCAAATTACCGCTTCCAGTAAAATAAAAATCAAAGCCTATTTTCAGTATTTTTATACACATCCAGGCTTGCGTTGCTGGTTGCTGGTATTACTGAGCTTTAAAGTCGCGGATGGGCTGTCTGGCCCTTTGCTGAAGCCTTTAATGGTCGATCTCGGTCTGAGTTTCAGCCAGATCGGCGTATATGTGACCATGCTGGGTGCAGGTGCCGCCTTGATCGGGGCCGGTTTGGCAGGTTATTGCCTGAAGTTTTTTTCGCGTCGCTCTTGTTTGATGTCTTTTTCGATTCTCAAAATACTGAGCTTAATGGCCTATGCCTGGCTGGCAGCACAATATGAAGCCCAGCTTAAAGTCGAAAACTGGCTGATTTATACTATTAATGCAGCAGAAGATCTGGTTTCGGCAATGCTCTTGGTGGTAATGCTGACGCTCATTATGCAATACAGCCGTAAGCGTCTGGCCGGGACTGATTTTACTTTTCAAGTCTCAATTATGGCGACGGTAAGTGGTGGCTTATATATGTTGAGTGGGATATTGGGGGATTATTTAGGCTATGCAAAATATCTAACCTATATTGTTTATATCAGCATAGTGCTTCTATTGCCTATCGTATTTTGGGGGAGAGTCGATCAGCAATCACAGTCATCATGAAATATGAATTAAAGCTGACTGAAAAAAAAGCAATCTATTTTAAAAGTGTGGTTAATACATATTATAGATAAAAGTATGAGATAAAAATGATTTCAAACTGATTTGAAAGTTGTTAAATTCTTGATGTTTTCAAGTAGCTTGTTGTGTAGCTAGGGTTAAAAGTGTAAGTCCAGTCAAATACATGACATGATACGTGGGCTTTTAACTCGACATATATTGCGTGAGTCGTCTTTCGAGATCATAACCAAGCTATTTCATAATTATAGATATTCCACACGGTGTAGGTTTCAGTTGAAATCACCGAACTTCCAATGCCAATGAACATGTGTTCACTATGGAGAATTTAATGAGTCAAGTTTTAACAGGAAAGTTTTTAGCTAAAGGATTAGCAGTAGCAGTAACAACATTGATGATGGGGACTGTTGCACATGCTGAAACACAAGAGCAAAAAGAAATTAAGCAGCTGCGCCAAGAAATTGAAGCATTAAAAGCATTAGTATTACAGCAGCAACAAGTTCAGCAAACTCAAGCAGTGCAAATAGAACAAGTCAAAGCAACCCCACAACAATCAGCAGCTGCACCGAAAGCCCTAAGTACAAAATCAGATACTGAAGTGAAGCTATATGGTTTCGTTCGTGGTGATGCGAACTATATTATTGAAGGTTCATCAGGTGACTTCTCTGATGTTGCAAAAACCAATGGTCAAACGAATGACAAGTTCGTTGCAACAGCAAAAACAACACGAATAGGTTTAGATTTTAAAACCAATGTTGAAGGTGCAGAAATTGGCGGTAAACTTGAAAGTGATTTTGCAGGTACTAACGATTCATTCCGTGTACGTCAAGCATATTTAACCTATAAAAATTGGTTAATTGGTCAAACACAATCTACCTTCTTGTCAAATCATGCACCGTTTATGATTGACTTCAGCACCAACGTCGGTGGGGGTACTACCCGTCTACCAATGATTCGTTATGGTTTTGATTTATCTCCTGCAACACAGTTGTTCCTGGCTGCAGAAAAGCCAAACTCAAGTGCTGGGCACAATGAGTTAAATGCGAAGGGTGAAACAGTAAGTGTTGAACATAACAAATCAAGTGCACCAACTTTGACTGCTAAATTAGTTCATAACTTTGATGATAAAAAAGGCAATGCATCTGCACGTGCTTTAGTTGAAGTTACTAAAGATGAAAGCGTTAATGACCGTAAAGCAGGTTGGGGTCTAGCTGCAGGTACAACCTATCAAGTGCTTGAGCCTTTAAAAGCGACGATTGATGTGAGCTATACGCAAGGTGTGAACGGTATTCTGTATGGTACCAACGCGAATGCAGCATTTGTACATGATGCAGATAATCGTAATATCGAACAAAATGAAATTTGGGCGGTACAAACAGGCTTAACCTACAGCATCTTACCTAACTTAAAAACATCAATAGGTTATGGTGCATTGTTTGCTGATAAAGATTCAGACTATGCAGACCTCAATGCTATTGCAAACAAAGAGGTACAACAAGCGTGGTTAAACTTGGTGTATTCACCTGTTAAACCACTTGAGTTTGGTGTTGAGTATGTCAACGGTGAGCGTAAAGACTTTAATAATGATAAATTCAAAGATAATCGTATTGGTTTAATGAGCAAATATAGCTTCTAATTGATGATATAACGCTTAATAAAAAATCCCACCACTTGGTGGGATTTTTTATATCAATACTTTAGGAGAAGATTTTCTTAATGAAGCCTAGGGATTGGTACAGACTTAGATTACAAATTCTAATTTAAACTTTGTAATCTAAAAAAAGCGGTGCTTCGGCACCGCTTTTTTATATTTGAAACTACAAAACTTAGCAATTTTAGTTCTGATGCTTAAAGTGTCAGGCTGATACCATGATTATAAACCTTAGCATTCCGTTTTTAAAACTATGACTATTCAAGCTGTTTTATTTGACCTTGATAATACCTTGACCCATCGTGATCTCACCGCACAAGCTTATAGCCGCTCTCTGGCAGAGCATTATGCTCCGGCTCTGGCACAGGTTGAACCAGAAAAAATTATCGAGATTGTACGGCGCATCGATAATGGCGGTTATCCGAAAAAGGAATTGTTGACGCACGGCAGTATCGGGGCTTCGGCGGCTTATGCCTTATTACAGGAGCTATCCTGGTTAAATCCTCCCAGTATAGAAGAGCTGGCACAGTTCTGGTTCAGCCAGTTTGGTCGTTGCGCTGTAGAAGTGCCGGATGCCAAGCAGGTACTCGAGCAGTTGAAATCCCAAGGCTATCAACTGGCGATTGTTTCCAATGGTGGACACGACACCCGTTTAAATACCATTCGGGGTTTGGGGATTGCCGGTTATTTTGATGAAATCATCAGTTCGGGATTAGTCGGCTTCAGCAAACCCCAACCAGAAATTTTCCAGATTACTGCACAACGTTTAGGCGTCTTGCCTGAACATTGTTTATATATTGGCGATCATCCGGTGAATGATATACAAGGGGCAAAAAATGCCGGAATGCATGCCTTGTGGATGCAGGGCTTTCATCCTGATGCCGAAGAAATTCAATATAAAATCCAGCAGCTACCTGAAATTTTTACGCATTTACAACGGCTGAATCAGCTTTAATTCAAGTGATGCGTAAACAATTAATCGCTTCAGCCCACTGTGCTGATTTGCAGCGAGGACATTGTTGTGCAGCTGTGGAGAGGTTTTGAACCTGACCGCAATAAATACAGGCATATAAACGGTCTGCTTTCACCTGCTCCACGATCGAACAGGTTTTAGGAAATAGTGGCAGCCCAGGCCGAACCTCATCCGATTTGAAAAACAGGATACTGAACTTACCGTCTGTTTCCAGTAAACCGGTACGCACCTGACCCAGATGTTCTACGCCTTGCTGGCGCATTTCGGCAAAGAATTCATCATGTGACATTTTGCCTTTTTTAATTTCTTCAATGACCAGCAGGCCATCTTCCACAATATAAATCGGTTTGCCTTCCAGTAGGTCTTCAAACCATTGGTATTTCATCATCAGCCAAGTGGTCAGGCGATACATCAGGATAATCACCGACATCACCAGAACTGCCTGAATCAGGGGAATATCTTCGGTAAACATCGGGTCACCGGCAATTGAGCCCAGAGCGAGAATGATCGCGACTTCAAAGATGGAAAGCTGTCGTACACCACGCTTTCCGGTCAGCCGTAAAAACAGGATAATCATGATATACATGACTATACAACGTAGCAAAATCTCTGATGCAAAGCTCCAAGTCGTATCATGAATAAAGATCGAGACCCAATCCATTAAGCTGTTCCTATATAACGCGTTGAGCTGAGTCTAGCAATGTGGCAGGTTTATTTACTGCTGTGTTTATGTAAGCTTTTGAATATAAAATATATTATTGAAAAATAGAGCGAATTTATAATCAGATTTATTTATGAAGTAGCTAGAAGTTTCATGTAAATATTGCATAAATATTCATCACTTTAATTGTGATTCAGCTCACACTTTATTCCAAGTTGGTTTAGGACACTAAAATGATTATCTTATTGAAATTTAAATAATAATTTATAAATACTCTATCTTTTCATAGGCTTAAGTGTTTGGAAATTTGTAAGTAATTCACCAAAATTAAGTAAAAATCTGTAGTTTGTGCTCTGAAAAATGAGGCAGTCATAAGCCTAAAAATTTGTTTTCTAAATGAAAAATTATTGATTACGGTTCTAAGAGGGAAAATTATTGTGAAAAAAATATTCACATTTTTAACAGTGTTTGGTTTGAGTACGGCAGGCTATGCAGATGCCAATTGGGGCTATATGCAGCCTGAACAATGGTCGAATTTAAGCCAGAAATATACTGCCTGTGATGGTGCGAATCAGTCGCCAATTAATATTGAGCGGACGGTAAAAGCACAATTGGAACCGCTGAAATTTAGTTATAACACCATGATTCACGCCATTGAAAATAAAGGTCATACCATTCAGGTGGACTTTGCCGAAGGTGGTGAGCTGGAGCTGGATGGGGAGCGTTTTGAACTGAAACAGTTCCATTTGCATAGTCCGAGTGAGAACCTGATTCAAGGTAAAAGTTATCCTTTAGAGATTCATTTTGTCCATGCCAATGCTGATGGTGAGCTGGCAGTGGTTGGCATGATGTTTGAGCAGGGGCAGGACAGCCAGATGCTAAAACAGATGTGGAAACGTTTGCCGAAAAAGCAGGGTGAAAAAGTCGTGTTAAAGACACCACAGCCTGTCAATCAGTTGCTGCCTAAAAATCTGGATTATTATCGCTTTAGTGGCTCGCTGACCACCCCACCTTGTTCAGAGGGTGTGCGCTGGCTCATTTTAAAAGAGATCCAACAGGCTTCAGCCAAACAGATTGCTGAATTTTCCAAATTAATGGGGCATCCGAATAATCGTCCGGTACAGCCATTAAATGGTCGTGTCATTGTTGAATAATCATTTTGTTTGCGCCATTTGCCTACACATTGATGGCCTGAAAAGGCAATTTAAGGTTGTAGGTGATGGCTCTTTTCAATCTGTTTAATTAACTGATGGCTCGCATCATGAATATACTGGCTATGTTGGGTCAGTAAAGCTTGATGCTTGAGCTGTTTCTGGTTTTTAGGCTGTAATAAATGTTGTTGCAGAATTTCCTCGGAATGAAACAGTTCAAATGCCAATTGATTCAGGTTTGGGTCATAAATTTGACTATGTACAAATATATGCAGTTCTTTAGAAAAGACCGGAATCAATTCCAGATATTCGGTTTCTAGCGTATGTAAGATATTTTGAGTACTTTGCTGATGTAACTGCATTTGTTCAATGAAGTCAGCACTATAACGGCGAACACGATAAAGTGTCGGCAGCATCGTGACAAAGAATTTTTGTTTTTGCATGTCTTGTAAGGCATTATCACGATTTTGTGCCAAATGATTTAAATATAAGGGCACACTAATGGCGACAAAAATTGCAAACACAGATCCTAGCGCTTGTACCCATGCAGCGAGTTCCTGATTAAAGATTAAATCTGCCTGAGTTGCCATCTGAATCTCCTTTCAGCACAGTCACAAATTAAGTTATTGTTATATTGTTTGATATTAAACAAAATTTATTTGCATAAGGTGTATATTTGTGTCGATAACTGGCATACACCTGTCTCATAAAACCGTTAAACTTAATAATCTGTCCTGCTTATTTTGAATATCATGTCTTTCAATTTAAAAACCATGATTCAGCCATTCACAGCGCTTTCGACACAGCAGAAAAAGCTGGATCGCCTGATTGATAAAATTGAACAGCAGAAGCTTGAGCTGGCACAGTGGCAGCAGGCTGAAGAAGAGATTCGACAATATACACAGCAAAATTTCATACCGGTCTATCATGAATTGCATGGTGTTTTGTTTGAGCAGCTTGAACAATTGTGGCAGCATCTGCATGAGGCAGAATTTTCCAAGGCCGAGATCGTCGTACTGGATGAAAAAATTCAATCCCTGGCGGCTTACTTAAAAGATTCACAGGCAATGTCGGTGCAGGAAGCGCATAAGGTCAATGAAATTGATAGTTACTATCAGCAGCTCAATGAACATGTCCAACACAGAAAAAATCAGAAAAAGACCAATGCATCAGAAGGGTTTTCCGAAGATCAAAATGGTATAGATCAGGCCGACACAGATGTATTTGAAGAATGGGATAGTGAACATTTTCAACAAGTACGTGAGCAAGCCAGATTAAAACGCCAGCAGGAAAAACAGGCGCAGGCAGCAGCGATGGCAGAGCAGTCATTGAAAACCGTGTATTTAAAAATTGCGGCGGCCATTCATCCTGACCGTGAAGCGAATGATGTCAAGAAAATAAAAAAGACAGAGTTGTTGCAACATGCCAATCAGGCTTATGAAAAGCAGGATTTATTTGCTTTATTGAAAATGCAGCTTCAGATTGAACAAGACCGAGATCCTTCGCAAAAGAGTTTAACTGCAGAGCAAGTCAAGCTGTATCAACTGGCTTTGGATGTGCAGAGCCAGAAGTTACAAGAGCAGATCGATGTATTGATCAATCGATTGGTCTGGTCATCGAAAACCAGAATTGCAGTCAAAAAAGCGAAGGGTAAGGTTCAAATTGCTGACTTGTATAAGCAGATTGATGAAGATACTTCTACTATCAAGCAGCAAATCAAAGTAGAAAAAGAACGCCTGATGTATATCAAAAAGGTGAAAGGATTAGAGATGTTTTTAAGGCATGGGATGCTTTAATTTAAATAGAATCATTGCGTTCAAAAAAAAGCGCAAGTGATGAGCACCCTGAGAATTATACTGAGGGTACAAGGGACAGGGAAAATAACAATGAAAATAGATCCCCAATTATTAGAATTCGCCAAATCTATGCGCCACACCGCCACTGATGCAGAACACCTGATGTGGCAACTCCTACGTGCCAAGCGATTTATGAATCTTAAATTTCGTCGTCAGCATGTGATCAAACCTTATATCGTGGATTTTTACTGTCATGAGCTTGGTTTGGTGATTGAGTTGGATGGTAGTCAGCATGCAATAGATGATGCAATTGAATACGATGCTGAACGTACTAAGTTTTTAGAGGCTTTGGGGTTAACTGTTGTGCGGTATTGGAATCATGATGTGTTGGGGCGGACGGATGTGGTTTTAGAACATTTATGGAATGTATGCTTTGAACTGAAAATAAATTAATAATAGAAGCCCCTTCTCCCTCTGGGAGAAGGCTAGGGTGAGGGCAGAATTTATAATGACAAAAATTAAAAGCACCTCTCCCTAACCCTCTCCTAAAAGGAGAGGAAACACCATTGTGAAATCCATGCAATCATTAAATCAAATGAAGCTCCCTCTCCCTATGGGAGAGGGTTGGGGAGAGGGTTGTAAGCAAGTTGTGAAGATGCTAATAATAGTTGCGTGAAATTAATAAGTTAAAAGAATATGAGTGATTGGAATATATTTCTTGAAAATATAAAAACTGCGGAACAGGAATTAGGTAACCCGGCTGAAATTTGGTATAGAGGGCAATCCAAGTGCGAATGGACGTTAGAGCCAAGTCTAGTAAGAGTTGATAGTTGGGAATCAAAAGAAAAACTTCTTTTTGATGAATTTAAACGTTTATCAGTAGGGGTCTTCGAGAAAAGATCAAATGATTGGGATACATTATTTGATATGCAACATTATTGGATTCCAACGCGTTTATTAGATTGGACAACAGTTTTAGGCGTCGCATTAGCTTTTATTTTACATTCTGATTATTCGAATGATACAGATAGTGCAATTTATGTATTAGATCCATTCGCATTAAATCGTTTAAGTGGTCGTCACGAAATTATTGGTCTTCCAGAAGATGCATCATTTGAATATAAAAAAACATATTGGGAAAATCGACCTGTGAAAATTGAAAAACCTTTAGCAATACAACCTAATTATATTAGTGACAGATTGAAAGCTCAGGCTGGAAGATTCACAGTATTTGGGACAGCAGGTGGAAATTTTGAGAAAACTGCAACAGATTGTTTTCGTAAAATTATTTTGCCTGCTTCAGCTAAAGCTGAAGCTAGAATTTTCTTAAAGTGGGCAAATTTAAACGAATTTACTATTTATCCTGATATGGTTGGTATAGCCAATCATATTAAAACCAAAATTTTTTAGGTGTGATATGAAGTTAGAAAAAAAAGATCGCTTGATCTTGATTAACCAATATAAAATTTTAGCAAAATTGGATGTAAATGATGCTACTTATTATAAAGAGTTAATCCAGATTCTAGAAAATGGCTATGAAATTTTCTATTCGTTATTAGATCAATGGATAGATGATGAGATACCAGTAGAAAAAAGTCGTTTTGTGCTCAATATTCTGGATTTATATAGAGCAATTGAAGATTTAAAAAGAAAAACTAAAGATTCGCGATTGCTACAACATTCCTATGGAAACTTTAAAGGTTTTGATGGTAATAATGAGTCAGAATATCTTGGTTTCACAAGATTTTTAATTGAAATACAAGGTAAGTTTCAAGAGCAAAAACAATATTATTATGAGAATGATCATCTAAATAGCCATTGTCCAATGATTCATAAATACGAAAGAATGTTAGCGAAAGTTAAAGAAGGTGAAATTAGTATTTGGCAGATGAGTACTGAGCAAGCTTTAAGTATATTGGATGCATAAAAAATCCCCTCACTAAGAGGGGATTTTTGAATCAATCTAACAACGCATTAAAGCGCAGCAATTTGCTCCATATTCGCTTTAATTTTCGCTAACTGATCAGCAAACTCAGCAAGTTTTACTTTCTCGCCTTCAACAACCGCAGCAGGCGCTTTCGCCACAAAACCTTCATTGCCAAGTTTAGTTGCAATTTGGTCATGCTGTTTTTGAACCTTGTCTAAGTCTTTTTGTAGACGACCCAATTCCGCTTTAGGGTCAATTAAGCCCTTCATTGGAACGAATACAGACACATGACCCACTACAGATGAAGAAGACAATGGCGGTTGTTCACCGTCCGCAAGGAAAGTAATGCTCTCAACTTTAGCCAACGCAGTGAATAACGCTTCAATACGTGTGATCTGCGCTTTTTCAGCATCAGTCGTGTTTTGAAGAAGAACAGGCAACAAGCGAGCATTACCTAGACCCATCTCACCACGGATGTTACGTACCGCACCAATCAAACCTTGCAGCCATTGCATATCTGCTTCAGCTTGTTCGTTAATCAATGCTTGGTCAGCAACAGGGTACTGTGCAAGCATAATCGTTTCGCCAGAAATGTTCAGCTTCGGCGCAAGCGTTTGCCAAATTTCTTCTGTCAAGTAAGGCATCAACGGATGTGCCAAACGTAAAGACGCTTCCATGATAGCAAGAAGAACACGGCGGATTTCAGCTTTACGTTCTACCGAGATATTTTCATCATTCAGAACAGGCTTAGTCAGCTCTACATACCAGTCACAGTATTCATTCCAAATGAACTCGTAAATCGCTTGTGCAGCCAAGTCTAAACGATACGTTGCAAATGCTGTTTGCACTGCTTGTTCTGCTTTTTGTAGACGGCTTACAATCCACTGTTCAGGCAATTCCCAAAGGTCTTGACGAACTTCTTGACCAATCACTTGTTCTTCGCAGTTCATCATCACGAAACGGGTTGCGTTCCAGATTTTGTTCGCGAAGTTACGGTAACCTTCAACACGCTTCATGTCGAACTTGATGTCACGACCGGTGTTGGCAAGCGCACAGAATGTGAAACGAACCGCATCTGTACCGTAAGATTGAATACCTTCAGGGAATTCTTTACGCGTTGATTTTTCAATCTTTGCTGCCTGTTTCGGGTTCATCAAACCAGTGGTACGTTTTTGTACTAAAGTTTCAAGATCAACACCGTCAATCAAGTCTAATGGGTCAAGCACGTTCCCCTTAGATTTAGACATTTTCTGACCTTCGCCATCACGTACCAAACCGTGTACATACACAGTTTTAAACGGTACTTGTGGTGTGCCATCTTCATTCTTCATGAAGTGCATGGTCATCATGATCATGCGGGCAACCCAGAAGAAGATGATGTCAAAACCAGTCACAAGTACATCAGTCGGGTGGAAAGTATTTAAGAAATAGTTTTCTTTATCTTTGGCTTCATCGCCAGTCCAACCTAAAGTTGAGAACGTCCAAAGACCCGATGAGAACCATGTATCGAGTACGTCTTCGTCTTGGTCTAATTGAACATCAGCAGGGATGCCGTTTTTCTCACGAACTTCGGCTTCATCACGGCCTACAAATACGTTGCCTTCAGCATCGTACCAAGCAGGAATACGGTGACCCCACCACAATTGACGCGAGATACACCAGTCTTGGATGTTGTTCATCCACGCCATGTACATGTTGCTGTATTGCTCAGGAACGAATTTAATCTCGCCATCTTTAACCGCTTTAATTGCAGGCTCAGCAAGCGGTGCAATTTTCACATACCATTGATCCGTCAGTAACGGCTCAACGATGACCCCTGAACGGTCACCGCGAGGTAGTTTAAGCGTATACGGTTGGATTTGCTCTAACCAGCCTTCAGCTTCAGCTTGTTCAACTAATTTTTTACGTGCTTCAAAACGATCTAAGCCCACATATTCCGCAGGTGCAGGAATGGTTTTAGAGATTTGCTCCCCGGCTTTCGCGATGTATTCAAACTCAGCCAACACTTCAGCATTTTTGTTGAAGATATTGATGATTGGCAATTCGCAACGTTTACCCACTTCATAGTCATTGAAGTCGTGTGCAGGGGTGATTTTTACACAGCCTGTACCGAATTCTTTATCGACATATTCATCTTTAACGATTGGAACCGCACGACCAGTGATTGGCAGGATAATATTTTTACCCACCAAATCTGCATAGCGTTCATCATCAAGCGCAACGGCAACAGCTGTATCACCCAACAATGTTTCAGGACGCGTCGTTGCCACAACGATATAATCTTTACCATCGTGTGTGCGTAGTGACTTATCTTCAAAGAAGTATTTGAAATGCCACAATGAACCTGCTTCTTCTTTATCAGACTCAACTTCCAGGTCAGAAAGCGCAGTTTGGAGTTTTGGATCCCAGTTCACCAGACGTTTGCCGCGGTAGATCAGACCTTCTTCGTGAAGTTTTACAAACACTTCTTTTACAGCATTTGATAAACCATCATCCATGGTGAAGCGTTCACGAGACCAGTCTACAGAAGAACCCAAACGACGAATTTGACGGGTGATGTTACCGCCAGATTGTTCTTTCCATTCCCAGACTTTTTCGATGAACTTTTCACGGCCCAAGTCATGACGGCTAATGCCTTCTGCACCAAGCTGACGTTCTACCACCATTTGGGTGGCAATACCGGCGTGGTCAGTACCCGGTTGCCAAAGCGTATTTTTACCTGACATACGGTTATAACGGGTCAATGCATCCATGATGGCATTGTTAAAACCATGACCCATGTGCAAGTTACCAGTGACGTTTGGCGGCGGAATCATGATACAGAATGATTCGCCTTTTTCAGAGGGCTTGAAGTAGCCGCGCTCTTCCCAAGTTTGGTACCATTTTTTCTCGATCTCGGTCGGATCGTAGGTTGTCGCGATATTTTGCGCTGAATCAGTCATAGTCTAAACAGATCAAAAGTAGATGAAAAATTGGATCTATTGTAGCAAAAAAAATAGTGGATGCGGCAGCTTAACCAAATGCAAACTTTAGACAATTGGCATGCAGAGCAACTCGTCGTATGATGCAAAGATAAAAAACGCGACTCATCGCAGAAGATTAAAAAGGATAACAAGATGAGCTATAGCATTTCCCTGAAGATCCAGCCTGAAACCCATCAGCGCTTTATCGACCTTCATTCTAGATTAAATGCCGGTGATCCAGACAGTCTGGCTAAACCGCTCGGTGAAAATCTGGCCGATATGGCCTGTGAAATTATTGACCAGATTTTTGGTCAGATGGTGCAGATCGCGAAATCTCCCGACAGTGAATCTGAAAAAGTGATTCAGCACATTATTGAGACGACACGTAAATATATGCCTTGGTCGGTTTCCTTATTTGGCAATGAACGGCTCATGCCCATGGTGAATTATCTGCATCGCATGACCTATACGCATGACGGCGATGTTTTTGTGCGTTATCCGGTGGAAAAGATGCTGGTGATGGAGTTACTGGGTTGTGTGGATCAGATGAAAACCGGCAATCATCAATATGTCTCGCCGGCACTCAAAGCCTTTACCCAGGTCGTTGATCAGGGCGTGACCTGTCTGATCCGTGAACCGAAAAACCTGTTGAAGTTTAATGTTGTGGTCGATAAAACCTTAAATGGGGTGATTCACCTAACCACCCAGCTCGGCTATAAACGTTTTGATAAACTCGGTAATATCTATGATGCTGATACGATGCGTTATTATTTCGAGCATTTACTGGCATTTCTGGAAGATGAAAGGCCGCACCATATTTATTAAAACAAAGGAAACAGGATTTCATGGCGAAAGTTGAAAGTTTAAATGGAAAAGTGGTCTGGATTACTGGCGCATCTTCAGGGATAGGCAAGGCGATTGCACAGCAATGTGCCGCACAGGGAGCGCAGGTGATATTGACTGCGCGCCGTCATGAAGAACTGGAAAATGTGCGCCAAAGCCTGATCAATCCGGATCAACATATTTCCATCACGGCTGATATCACCGATGAAAGTCAGGTTCGCCATGCCTATGAGCAGGTTGTGCAACAAAAAGGCCGGATTGACTGGCTGATCAATAATGCCGGACTCAGTCAGCGTGCCCTGATTGCAGAAACCACCATGCAGACTGAACGCGCCATTATGGAAGTCGATTATTTCTCGCAGGTATTTTTGACCAAAACCGTACTGCCAACTTTTCTGGCACAAAAATCCGGCCGTATTGTGTTTATTTCCAGTGTTGCAGGTTTGCTCGGTACACAATATCGCGCGTCTTATTCCGCAGCCAAAGCAGCAATTCATATGTGGGCCAACAGCCTGCGTGCTGAAGTGGCAGATCAGGGGATTGGCGTATCGGTGATTTTCCCCGGTTTTGTTAAAACCAATGTGTCCCTGAACGCTTTAAATGGTCAAGGGAAGCCGCAAGGGCATGCAGATGAAGCGATTGAAAATGGTCTGTCCGCAGAAGATTTTGCCCGTCAAACTGTACAAGCTTTGCAGAGTGGCGAAGAATATATCGTGATTGGCGGCAAGAAAGAAAAACTCGGGGTACTGGTGTCGCGTATTTCGCCAAAAGTCCTGTACAAGATGATTCGCAAAACCAAAGTGAAATAAATCATTCAGACTCATTAAAAGGGCAATGTTGCCCTTTTTTAATCGCTCTCAAAAAGAAAATTATGAACAAACCTACAATTTAATTTCTGGAGGAGCTGACGCAAAGCGTGCACAACCCATCACACAGATATGCAGAAAATTACCTTTTCACTCTGGTACTTAAGTCAAAAACCGCTATGTTAGTTAAAAATAATAGTGAATTGGAATACGCTCATTCGATGAAAACACCGGTGCCAGACTATCTCAAGCATGTTTTAACTTCCTGCCAAGACAATGATAAAGGGGCCTTGGCCGACTATATTCCTGAGCTGGCAGCAGTCGATCCAGAGAAGTTTGCTTTGGCACTCTCCACCGTAGATGGCACGATCTATTCCACCGGTGATGACGAGGTTGAGTTCACCATGCAGTCCATGTCCAAGCCTTTTGCTTATGCCTTGGCCTTGCAGAAAGTTGGCCTGACCAAGGTCATGGAAAAAGTGGGCGTGGAACCTTCGGGCGAGGCCTTTAACCAGATTTCACTGGAGAAAGACACCAATATTCCGAAAAATCCGATGATCAATTCGGGTGCTATTACTGCCCACTCCCTGATTCCCTATAAACGCACAGTATCCCGGGCGGAACAGTTGCGCCGTTTTTTAAGCGGTTTGGCTGGACGTGAACTGAGTTTTGATACCGATGTATATACCTCCGAACTGAAAACAGCGTTTCGTAACAGATCCTTGGGTTATATGCTGCGTACAGTAGGAGTATTGGAAGAAGATCCAGAAGCGATTGTCAATGGTTATATCAAGCAATGTTCAATCAAGGTGACGGTCAAAGACCTGGCGATGATTGCCGGGGTACTCGCCAACGGTGGGATTCAGCCGCAGACCGGTAAAAAATTATTGGATCGTTCTGTGGTGCGGCAAGTCCTGAGCGTGATGCTCACTTGCGGGATGTATGATGCTGCCGGTGACTGGCTGACCACGGTGGGCATTCCGGCAAAAAGTGGGGTCGCAGGCGGCATTATTGGCGTATTGCCTGGACAGGTGGGCATCGCCGTATTTTCTCCACGAATTGATGAACATGGGCATAGCGCGCGTGGGGTCGATATCTTTGAACGTATATCCTGGGAAATGGGGCTACATTTAATGGAAGGGACGCCGTCGGCACAAACCATTTTACAAAACCGTTATCTCACTGGAAAACGCGATCATGTGGTGGTGTATGAACTGCGTGGCGTATTGCAGTTTACTGAATCGGAAATGCTGCTGCGTATTTTGGAAGATGAACCGGAAGGCAAAAAACGAATTATACTGGATCTGACCAATTTGACCCTAATTCATAATGTCGGCGCCCGCATGTTATTTGAAGGCGTGGCGCGTTTGAAAAAGGATGGTCATCCTGTTGTGGTGGTTGACTCGGAAGGAATTTTGAGTGAAGCACAGATGAAGGGCAATAAAAGGGTCGTGGTCAAAGAAAACCTGAACAAGTATCTAGAAAAATTTCAATAGACGCTTTTTCTGCTGTCTTGCTTGAGCACCGGCTGTATACCCGGAAATAAAAAAAGCCCCGATGATTCGAGGCTTTTTTAATAAATGATTTATTTAATATGTGCTGCAATGTCGCTAAAGATCACACCTAAACCATGTGCACCGGCATCCGGATAGCCCAAGCTACGGTCACCGACCGTACCCGCACGCCCCATACGTGCCACAATCTCTTGGGTCGATTCTGCACCTTTTACCGCAGCCGCTGCACCCAAGACAAAGTTTTCTTTAAAAGTCTTGCCGGTATTGGCAGACCATGAATCTGCACATGGTACTAGGGCATCAATCAGGGTTTTATCCCCCACCACGGCACCACGACCAAATGAACGCTCACCGGTCACTTGAATGCCTTTGACTGCCGCCTGCAACATTTCAGCAAAGTCAGCGACAGTTAAACTGGTTTTATCTTGAATGGCCTTACTCGCGGCACGGAAGGCTGAACCCCAGATTGGACCTGATGCACCGCCACAGTGTTCCATAATGATCATTGAGCAGTTCAGCATGAATTCATCCATATGCTGCGCTTGAATCAGACTTTGCCATTCACGTTTCAGCTGTTTAAAGCCTTTGGCCACGCTCATGCCAAAGTCACCATCGCCGGCATGGGCATCTAGCTCGCAGAAAGGCACTTCATTTTTAATAATGCAAGCCGCCATGACATCGACGACATAACGCATATTCTCAATCGTGAATTGCTCATTGCTGATTATTGCATGTTCAGGTTGGGTTTCAACTTCGGTATTGGCGCTGCGTTCAGCTGCTGCATCTTTTGCTGCAAATTCAAAAGGTAGTGCAGGTGAACCATCCGTTTTAAATGCAGGGGTATTGGCTTCTGCATCTAAATAGGTTTTCAGTTCAGCATCCAGCGCAAGTAAAGATACCGATGCACCGTTCATGTCGATACTGGTCATGTAGTTACCGACAAAAGTACGATAAATTTTGATGCCTTTACGTGCCAAATGTTCGCAAACATCGTTGTTAAAGACATACAGCTCCTGCATTGGCGTTGAACCAAAACCATTGACCAATACCGCTATTTCAGTCAGGTCAGGACGGTCAAGAAACAGGTCATCGATAATACGTTGTGCCAGTTCTTTTGATGGCAATATTTTTTCACAACGAATCCCCGGTTCGCCGTGGATGCCCACGCCGTATTCCATTTCATCATTGGCAAGAGTAAAGGTTGGTGTGCCTTTGGCAGGAACGGTACATGAGCTATAAGCAAAACCAAGACTAATGACATTGTCCGCAGCTTTTTGAGCCACAGCTTTGACTTCCGCAAGCTCTAAACCTTTTGATGCAGCTGCACCGGCAATTTTATGCACCAATACTGTACCGGCAACACCACGACGACCGACAGTATATAAGCTGTCTTTGACTGCAATGTCATCTGCTACTTTGACGTAATCCACGTTAATGCCGTCATCTGTTGCAAGCGCTGCACCATTCTGGAAATTCATCATATCGCCAGAATAGTTTTTAATGATCATCAGCACGCCTTTGTCTGTTGCAACATGCTGCAATGCTTTGTAGACCTGAATTTGTGAAGGTGATGCAAATACGTCACCACAAACGGCTGCGTCTAACATACCTGCGCCGACAAAGCCTGCATGTGCCGGCTCGTGACCGCTGCCGCCACCACTGATCAGTGCGACATTATTATGTTTTGCTTTTCTTGAAATGATTTTGTGTGACTCGGTAAATGCGAGTTCTGGATGAGCGAGGACGAAGCCTTTGCACATTTCGACAACCAGGTTTTCAGGGTTGTTGATGAGTTTTTTCATTGGAACACCAAGAGTGATTGATTTGGGAGATAAATTTATTGCTCTATTATTATAGAAAGTAATGATTTTTGCAGAGTTAAAAATGTAAAAGCGGATAAATTTTAATGAATGAGTCAGAAAAATAACGTTTTTGATATGTATATTGTTTGATTTAATTTCTCTATTAAGAAGTAAAACCTATTACCTTTTACAAAGATGAACTGGAATTTGATTGTGCTATTAGATTAGTGAGCTTTCTTTGATATATCATTCAATTTATTAATTAAGATTTAGAGAAAATATTATCGTGGCTGAACTCATTCCTCCAAATATACAACACTTAAGATCTGCCAGTAGTGGGGAAAGGAAAGTTTACCAATTATTGGAACATATATTTCAAGATGAAAATGCTATTATCTGGTATGAACCGAAAGCATTAAATCGTTATACTGATTTTTTGGTGTGGTTGCCAAAGCATGGTTTATTAGTAGTTGAAGTCAAGGATTGGTCAAAAGAACGATTTGAAACACTAAATCCAGATACATTCACAGGACGTTTTTATAATAAAAATGACACTAAAATAGTGTCTGTTCAGAATCCTGAAATGCAAGTACGTAAGTGCATGCTAAATATTTTAAATCAATTCAAAAAGACTGCGATATTTTTACAAAAGAGAGGTCCCTATCAAGGAAATGTTAAGTTTCCGATCAGTAGTTGTGTGATTTATACTGAATTAAAACAAGAGGATGCTAAGGGGATTGGACTCAGCTTTCCAGCTATTAGCTCCGAGCATAAGACCATATACAAGGATGATTTACGTTTAGTTGCCGAAAATAAAACGTTTAAACAAAAATTAATTAAGGCTTTCCAAGATGTTGCATTTCCATTTGAACCTTTAACTCAGGCGGAAGAGAAATTTCTTCGGTATATGATTTTTCCGGAAATTCGTGTCAATGAGTTTAAACAAGATGAGCTATTTGCCTTAGAGCCACAAGAAATTAAAGCTTTAGATTTAACACAAGAATCAATTGCCAAAAATATTGGTGATGGGCATCGTATTTTAAAAGGTGTAGCAGGAAGTGGCAAAACTTTGGTTTTAGCATGCCGTGCCAAGTATCTAAAAACAATTTATCCTGACTATAAGATTTTAGTGGTTTGTTATAACAATTCTTTATGCAACCATTTAAAGCATATGTTCGGTGATGATTTTAATAAGAAAATTGAAGTTCTTAATTTTCATAGCCTTGTCAAGCAGCTAACTGGAGCGAATTTATCTATGCTGCTTCAGGAAAAGCAGTCCGAATATAATACCCGGGTGGGGCACATTTTACTGGATTACCTGGAAAAGAAGGATGTACTAGACGCTGAATTATATGACGCTATTCTGATTGATGAAGGACAAGACTTTGCGCAGGAATGGATTATTGGGCTATCTAAACTAGTGAAATCTGAGAGTAACAATATTTTGTTCTGTTATGACCCTGCACAAAATATTTTCAACCGCAAAAAGCCAAGCTGGCGCTCTGTTGGCTTGCAGGTTCAAGGTAAAAAACCAGTAGAACTATATAAATGTTATCGTAATACTAAAGAAATTTTAGATATTGCCAAAGCATTTTTGAATTCTAAACAACCGGATAGCTTACAAAATAATGACGAATACGATCGTATTTTAGATTCTGACACAGGCGAATGTAAAACAGGAGAATATCCAAGTATTTATCATAAAAATGATGTCCGTCACTTGGCCGATTTGATCGCTCGGAAAATTCGTCAATTGTTGCAATCAGAAACTGCACCAAGGGAGATTGCTGTATTACAGGCAAAATCAGCCGTATACGATATTTTTGTGAGTGAGTTGAAGTCAAAATTAAATACTTATATACCAAATGTTGAAGCAGAATTTATTTTTAGCAGCGTAGAGAAGAAGGCATTAGACTTAAATAAAAATTCAATTAAAATTATGAATGTGGAGTCATCCAAAGGTTTGGAGTTTCCACATGTTTTTTTCGTTGGGCTAGATTACATGCCACGACTCGGTGAAAATCGTGATTTAGATTCCGAGCGAAAACTTGCTTATGTGGGTATGACTCGTGCACAAAATAAACTATTTATCCTGGGATGTGAAAATAAAGGATTTCTTGCCGATGTTAAAAAGATCTATGAGCAAGCAACTAGTTTATTGGACGTCGAAGAAAGCTCGGTGGAAGTTAGTATTGAAAAATCTGAAGTAACCATTTCCCAAGAAGATATAGAAAATATCAATGATTCAATGATTGGGCAAAAGTGGACAGAAGATGAGGAAGTTCGTCTGATTGATGCATTTATGGATGAAAAGCTGTCTATTAAAGAAATTGCAAAACGACATTCACGTAAAGAGGGTGGTATTCGTTCGCGATTGAGAAAGTTAAGACTAATTGATTGAAAAATAAAAAATCCCCTCAATCGAGGGGATTTTTCTTCTCTAAACTAGATGACTCTTAAACAATCGAATCATCCAAATTCGGCGCTAACCAACGTTTCGCTTCATCCAGCGTCCAACCTTTACGCTTCGCATAATCTTCCAACTGGTCGCCAGAGATTTTACCCACGTTAAAGTATTCAGTTTCAGGATTTGCATAATAGAAACCGCTGACTGATGAAGGTGGCCACATTGCAAAACTAGAGGTTAAGTAAGTTCCAATCTTGTCAGTTGTACCTAACCAGTCAAAGAGTGGCGCTTTTTCAGAATGTTCAGGACACGCAGGGTAGCCCGGTGCAGGACGAATACCGACATACTTCTCTTTAATCAAATCTTCATTCGACAATTGTTCATCTGCTTGGTAGCCCCAGAATTCTTTACGGATACGCTGGTGCAAATGTTCAGCAAATGCTTCCGCAAAACGGTCACCTAAAGCCTGCGCCATAATTGCAGAATAATCATCGCCTTTGGCTTTGTATTCTTGCGACAGCTCTTCCGCACCAAAGATTGAAACTGTAAAACCACCCAAATAATCCTGAGCCACATCTTTCTGTGCAATAAAGTCCGCCAAAGAATAGTTGGCTTTGCCTGTCACTTTATCCGACTGCTGACGTAGATGTTCAAAAGTATGGGTCACATTGCCATTTTCATCTGCCACAGCAACAGTGTCGCTTGCCACACGGTTGGCAGGATAAATGCTGAAGGTGGCACGCGCATCGAAACGTTTATTCTCGATGATATCTTTCAGCATAATTTGTGCTTGTTCAAACAAGTCACGTGCTGCTTCGCCAACTACGTCATCTTCCAGGATTTTCGGGAATTTACCCGCCAGACTCCAAGAAATAAAGAACGGTGTCCAGTCAAAATATTCCACCAAGGTTTCAAGTGGATAATTGGTGAAAGTTTCCGAACCAATGAAGTTTGGTTTTACTGGAGTGTGTGCACCAAAATCAATTTTAAAGCCATTTTCAATTGATTTTGCATAAGACAATTTGGCGGCTTTCGGCTGCTTATTGGCTAAACGTGTACGGATTTTTTCATAATCCGCCGCATAGTCCGTTGCCAGTTTTGGTTTCATCTCGGCAGAAAGCAATTGTGTTGCCACACCCACGGCACGTGAAGCATCAGCTGTGTAGTACACACCATCATTTTGATATTGCGGTGAAATCTTTACAGCGGTGTGGGCTTTAGAGGTGGTTGCACCACCAATCATCAATGGAATATTAAAGCCTTTACGCTGCATTTCTTTGGCAACAAAGACCATTTCGTCCAGAGACGGTGTAATCAAACCAGACAAACCGATAATATCGACTTTTTCATCAATTGCGGTTTGCAGGATTTTCTCGCACGGCACCATCACGCCCAGATCCACGATGTCATAACCGTTACAGCCCAGCACCACGCCGACAATGTTCTTACCGATGTCGTGTACGTCACCTTTTACCGTCGCGAGCAGGATTTTACCTTTGGCTTCAGCTTGGGTTTTCTCAGCTTCAATAAACGGATTCAGCCAAGCCACTGCCTGCTTCATCACACGCGCAGATTTTACCACCTGCGGCAAGAACATTTTACCGGCACCAAACAGGTCGCCAACCACGTTCATACCTGCCATCAATGGGCCTTCAATCACATCCAGTGGACGGGTTGATTTTAAACGGGCTTCTTCAGTGTCTTGGTCAATATACGTCGTAATGCCTTTGACCAGTGCATATTCAAGACGTTTTTCAACAGATTCATTACGCCATTCCAGGTTTTCTTCGGCTTTTTGCGTACCACTTTGACCACGATATTTTTCAGCGACAGCCAGCAGCCGTTCTGTTGCATCCTGACCACTTTCGCCTTGATTCTGGTTTTGAACCACATCTTCAACGGCAGCTTTTAATTCTTTATCAATGTCATCATAAATCGCCATTTGACCGGCATTCACAATCCCCATGGTCATGCCTTTTTGAATGGCATGGTACAAGAACACTGAGTGAATCGCTTCACGTACTGGCTCATTACCACGGAATGAGAACGAGACGTTAGAGACACCACCTGAAATCATGGCATGGGGTAGATTTTCTTTAATCCAGCCAGTCGCTTCAATGAAATCAACCGCATAGTTATTATGTTCTACAATCCCTGTCGCAATCGCAAACACGTTCGGGTCAAAGATAATATCTTCAGCAGGGAAGCCCACTTCATTGACCAGCACATCATAAGAGCGCTTACAGATCTCTTTTTTACGTGCTGCTGTATCGGCCTGACCATCTTCATCAAATGCCATCACAATCACTGCTGCACCGTACTGACGGCACAGGCGGGCACGTTCGACAAATTCGTCATAACCTTCTTTTAAGGAAATCGAGTTCACCACGGCTTTACCTTGCACGCATTTCAAACCTGCTTCGATAATCTCCCATTTAGAAGAATCGAGCATGATCGGCACACGTGAAATATCCGGCTCAGACGCAATCAGATTCAGGAAGTGCACCATGGCACCTTGTGAATCCAGCATGCCTTCATCCATGTTGATATCGATAATTTGTGCACCGGCTTCAACCTGCTGACGGGCAACATCGAGTGCTTCGGCGAAGTTTTCTTCACGAATCAGACGCAGGAATTTTTTCGAACCGGTGACGTTGGTACGCTCGCCGACGTTCACAAACAATGAATCCTGGGTGATGTTAAATGGTTCTAAACCGCTTAAACGACAGGCAGGCGCAATCTCAGGAATTTGACGCGGGCTAATGCCTTCCACTGCTTGTGCAATTGCGCGGATGTGATCCGGTGTGGTACCACAGCAACCACCGGTAATATTGATCAGACCGCTTTCCGCAAATTCTTTAATGAAAGCTGCAGTTTCTTCCGGTGTTTCATCATATCCACCGAAGGCATTTGGCAAGCCAGCGTTAGGATGTGCTGAAACAAAAGTATCCGCTACATCCGACACGGTTTTGACGTGTGGACGCATCGCATCTGCACCAAGCGCACAGTTAAAACCAATCGAGATCGGTTCTGCATGACGCATCGAGTTCCAGAACGCTTCTGCGGTTTGACCGGTTAAGGTACGGCCAGATGCATCGGTAATGGTGCCTGAGATCATGATTGGCAGTTCATAGCCCAATTCTTTAAAGACTTCTTTCACCGCAAAGATCGCAGCTTTGGCATTTAAAGTATCGAATACAGTTTCAATCAGGATGATGTCGACACCACCTTCAATCAGCGCTTTGGTTGATTCAATATAATCCACTTTTAAGGCATCAAAAGTGATGTTGCGGAAGGCTGGATCGTTAACGTTTGGAGAAATAGACGTGGTACGTGATGTCGGACCAATCACACCTGCCACAAAACGTGGTTTTTCTGGGGTTGAATATTTGGCACAGGCTTCTTTGGCCAGACGCGCCGCTTCACGGTTAATCTCGGGAACCAGATCTTGCATATGATAGTCAGACATCGAAACCCGCGTACCGTTAAAGGTATTGGTTTCAATAATGTCGGCGCCAGCTTCCAAGTAAGCTTCATGAATACCTTGAATGATTTGTGGTTGTGTCAAAACGAGCAGGTCGTTATTGCCTTTCAGATCATAAGCCCAATCAGCAAAACGCTCGCCACGGTAATCGGCTTCTTCCAGTTTATGGCGCTGGATCATGGTACCCATCGCACCATCGATAATTAAAATTTTCTTGGCAAGAAGTTCTTTTAAGGTGGCAAGTGTCGACATTCAAACTTTCTCAGTAGAAATCAAAAAACATCGGCCATATTAGCAGAATTAATGCTTGAATTCTGCGCCTCCTTTCTCAGAATGATGGATATACATGATATGAAAATTTGATAAGTCAGTTAGAACAAGACAGGTTTTTGTTATCCGGTCTATGCCGTATTCAGCTTTAAAATGGGATCTCGCTAAAACTGGCAAAAATATATTTGAAAAATTAAGCTGATGCTTTTATTCATGAAATTGTCATATTTATTGACTATGCTCTGTACATAGAAATTATGGTCATCTTAAGCGTAGATGGAATTTCAAAGCTTTAAGCGCAAAAACAGGACACGTTTTTGAGTTCTGAAAAGCTGGAATTTTATCTTAAGTTGATGATTTATTGAATCAAACAGCAGTGTTTTACTCGGGATTAAACAGGACGAACAGCAGCAAGAAAATCTAAATTATTGCTTCATATGACAGCAGTTTGTCATATAATTGTCACAATTTAACTGAACAATAGGGGAATTCTTGAATCCTCTATTCCTGCTTGCATGAATCCTAATCAAACTCCCATAGATTCAGCACACGAGTCGGCTTCGCACAAGTCGACCAATGTTCACGTGCCGACACCAAAATTCTTTATGCCAGTTTTTCTAACTGTCATTATCTCTACTCTTATTTATATCGGTTTTCAATTGTCTGCCGATTTAGCGCATGTTCCTGCACTGGGTTTGTATTCAATTATTCTCCTGGCGACGGCATTGTTTATTGCGCTGGGCTTTGAATTCGTCAATGGCTTCCACGATACTGCCAATGCGGTTGCCACGGTCATTTATACCAATGCACTTTCTGCGCCTGTCGCTGTAATGTGGGCCGGTTTCTGTAACTTCCTTGGGGTTATGGTGGCCAGTGGTGCGGTGGCTTACGGTATTATTGCACTGTTACCTGTTGAGCTGATCATGAATGTCGGCTCCGGAGCAGGTTTTGCCATGGTGTTTGCCATGCTGATCGCTGCGATTGTCTGGAACCTGGGAACATGGTTTCTTGGTATTCCTGCATCCAGCTCACATACCCTGATCGGTTCGATTCTGGGTGTGGGTATCATGAACTACATTCTGCACGCGAGTAGCGGTGCATCGGGTATAGACATGGAGCAGGTGATGAAAGTCGGTAAGGCGCTGTTATTTTCGCCTTTAATCGGTTTTGCATTTGCCGCTGTGCTGTTCTTGCTGGTGAAAAAAATCTTCAAGAAACAGGTGGAGCTGTTCCAGCCACCTGAAGGTAATAAACCGCCACCCCCTTTAATTCGTGCCATTTTGATCTTTACCTGTACCGGTGTCAGCTTTGCGCACGGTTCAAATGATGGTCAAAAAGGCATGGGGCTGATCATGTTGATTTTGATTGGCTGTGTACCAATGGCGTACTCACTCAACAAAAACCTAGATCAACAGCATATCCAGACTTTTGGGCAATTGTCTGCGCAAACGGCCAATGCGATTTATCCAGACCATGCGGATATTGAAGATGAAAAAGCGCGTCAGATCATCACGACTTATATCCAAACCAAAGAAATCACCCCTGAAGTGGTGCCTGCATTGGCGAGCCTCACAGATCATTTAGGTGAAAAAGTCGGTAGCTATAGCAGCATTAGGGAAGTGCCTGAAGCACAGGTTTCAGAATTCCGGAATGACATGTACCTAAGTACCACGGCTTTCAAGCGTTTGGACAAAGCAGAAGCTTTACCTGCAATGACGGCTGAACAGGACAAAACGGTAGATCAATACCGTGACAGTCTGGATTCATTCTTGCAATACATCCCGACCTGGGTGAAAGTGGCCGTTGCTCTGGCGCTGGGTCTGGGTACTATGGTTGGCTGGAAGCGTATTGTGGTGACAGTCGGTGAGCGTATTGGTAAGCAGCATATGACTTATGGTCAGGGGATGTCTGCTGAACTTGTGGCGATGTCGACCATTGCGGCTGCGGATGGTTTTGGGATGCCGGTATCGACCACTCATGTATTGAACTCTGCGGTTGCAGGTACCATGGTGGCGAATAAGTCAGGTCTGAACTTCCAGATGGTGAAAACCATTCTGTCTGCCTGGGTTTTCACTTTACCCGCCACAATTTGTTTATCAGGTACTTTGTACTGGTTGTTACTTAAAGTTTTCTAATGTTATTAGATAAGTAAAAAACGCTGCTTTTGCAGCGTTTTTTTATGAAGTTTTTTGAAATCCTCTCCCTTGGAGAGGGTTGGAGTGAGGGGGAGAATTTTGAATAAAAATAATATTGACTCTAGAAGAAGGGTAGAGTGAAGGAAATAAATTACTTCTTAAGCTTACTTAATAATCCCTTGGGTAACTTCTCTGTCGCAAAACCATATAGGGCAGCAAAAGGTAATGCAGTTCGCGCCAGATAAGCCACTCGCCACAAGCCACCATGATTGGCGCCATGCATCATCAATTCCAGTGGATGATTCAGCTTCATTTCAGGATTGGCTACAGAGGTGGCATTACGCAGATCATGAATCCACAGGGCTGCCATCAATGCATTTGTGGTTTCAGGTGCAAAAGCTTCGACATCAAACAGACTGGCACCGTTAAACGCGGCTTTTAATAGCGGATTCTTGGTGACTGAATACGTGGTTGTAGATGGAGCGATATTGATGCTGACACGTTGACCCTGAGCGCGAGCTAAAGTAGCACGCCATTGTTGAATGCGTTTGGCTAGTGCATAGTTTGGACCTTGTTCTACCACCAGACAGTCACAAATCCCATAAGACTGGTCACCAGATTGAATCAGCTCATGCGCATTTTTCTGAAAAAAGTGTTTGCGGCTTACAGTCGATACACCTTTGGAAATCAGTGTCTGTGCTTTCGAGCGCTCCGCATATTTCACTTTTGATGCTTCAATCACTTCACTTGGAACCGCATAGACATCGGTCGGGGTACACATATACATCAGGCTGGTATTGGCTTTTTGTTCGCTGACATATTTCATGATGGCATCCATCGCCATCGAAACACGGACATGCTTCTCGCCATCCAGATAGGCAATTGCGGCCAGATCCAGATCCGGCTCAAACTGTAATAGCCATTTAGCAATCTCGGGAATCTGAGTCAAAAGATTGGCACCGAGTTTTTCTTTTAGAACATCGTCAGGCGTATCTTCTGCAAGTGCTTCAGTACAGGGCGCATACAGCGTGGCATTGCCTTGGCTGATGGTATCGACAATCTTGCCCCATACCCGGGTGTTTGGCAGGTCAATCGCTACAATATTGGCTTTCCATTTTGCCAGCCAGGTCAAAGGGCCAGCTTCAGATGCAGCACCAAACAGCACCATGGTTCGATCTGACAAATCAAACCATTCTGGGTGCGCCACACATTCACGCAGGGCATTGGCATGGCTGCTTTCCATAATACCTTGGTTTTCCCAACGTTCAATCTGCTTCACTAAGGCATCGCCTTGCAGCTTCTGGCCGTGGTAGGGCACATACCATTCTGGTGCAGCCTGACTGCTTCCCGTCAATTTAAAGCTATGTAGTTGATCGGCGGGCAAGGTGAGGGCATCTTTCAGTAAATGCTTCTGGCCATCACGGTAAAATTCAAAAGTCTGATGGGCCTTTTCCAATCCATCTTCGGCAATTTTCAGGCTGGCTTCAGGCGAGCTTAGCCCTTGCTCGACCAGTTGCTTAAAATGCACGGTATATTGTTTGCGCCAGTTTTTTTCTGATTGTGCCTGTGCAGCACTGTGCTGATTCACATTGGCCAAAGCTGCTGCGATGATCGCGCGTCCTGTTTTTGAGCTACTTGGTTTTTGTTGATTGGACTGAAGCGGAAATTGAAGACCGTCTGGTGTAGTGGACATGCAAAATATCTCGTAAATGACAGTAATTAATATACAGATGTATACATTATCGCTGCAAAATTCACTCCAAGATTGGCAATAAGTGACATCATGACTTTTTAATATATTACGAGATGTTTCAAATAAATAAGAGAGCCATGGCGCTCTCATTTATTTTTAGCGGAAATATCAAGCTTATCTTATATGTAGCCTTATTTCTCTAGCCTTCAATAACCCTGATTAAAACGGAACCTGCATCAGTTTATTCAGGAAATGCGGAATCAGGCGTGGCTCCAGAATAATGGTCATGATCACGCCGTAGGCTGCTCCCCACAAATGCGCGCTATGATTAATGTTGCTATTGCCTTTTTTGCCTGACCAGATGCTATAGGCCACATAGAGCACGGCAAAAATAATCGCAGGAACCGGTATAAAGAACACAAAAATCAGCTTCCACGGCTCAAACAGAATATAGGCAAACAGCACTGCAGAGACTGCACCTGATGCACCAAGGCTCGCCCAACGCGGATTATTTTTATGGGTCAGATAACTTGGAATAATAGCTGCAATCAGACCGCCCAGATAGAACAGAATAAAACCCAGATCATATAAATACTGACGATAAAAGCTCTCGATCACACTGCCAAAAAAGAACAGGGTAATCATATTGAATAGCAGGTGAGTTCCATCGGCGTGAATAAAACCATGGCTAATAAAGCGGTCATATTGTCCACGTTGCAGTGCCGGTGGCCAGAAAATCAGGCGATTCATCACCGTCTCTTTAGAGAAGGCAATAAAGGACACAATACAGGTGATCAGAATAATGGTAACGGTGTGATTAAAAGGTAAATCAAGCATATAAAGTAATTCTAATGGTGCCTATTTGCCAATTATGATGCCATTAAAATTGCACTAAAGTTGTACTTTTATAATAAATCCGACAATTTTAGTTGATTTTTAAAAATTCCCCCCGATCTTCAGTTAAAATAGCCGTCTGAGCTTGAGGAAATTATTGTTATGTCGACTGAGAACAGCAGCACTCCAGTTGTTGGTGAAATTCCCAACTTATTGATTACACCAACAGCACAAGAGTATTTAAAGGATTTACTGGATAAACAGAACACCCCGGGTATTGGTGTGCGTGTTTTTGTAGAACATCCGGGTACTCCTCGCGCTGAATGTTGCATGGCCTATAGTGCACCTGATGAAGTTGTACCGACAGATTATAAGCAGGAATATCCTGAGTTCCCTGCTTTTATCGACTCGCCATCTATTCCGTATTTACTTGATGCCGTGATTGACTACAACAAAGACCGTTTTGGTGGTCAGCTGACCTTCCGTGCGCCAAACTCTAAAGTGCCACGTGTGGGGCCAGATGCATCGGTAGAAGAGCGTATTACCTATGTATTGCAGTCTGAAATTAACCCGGGTCTGGCAGGGCATGGCGGTAACTGTGCCCTGGTTGAAGTCAAAGAAGACCCAGAGCATGGCTTAACAGCGGTGCTTAAATTTGGTGGTGGTTGCCAGGGTTGTTCAGCGATTGATATCACCTTGAAACAAGGGGTAGAAACCACGCTAAAGCAGCATATTCCTGAATTGATGCATGTCGTTGATGAAACGGATCATAGCCAATCTGAAGGTGCGTATATGAAATAAGCTGTTCTATAGAACAGTTCATTTATCGCATTCTAAAAAACCTCGAACTTTCGAGGTTTTTTTATATCTGGCTTTAAGTTTAATAAATGTTAATGATAATAATTATCAATAGTAATTGCATTTGTGGAAATCCCTGTTACACTTCGCAACCGAATAAACATGATCTCTTCATAACTCTTAGGACGTGCAAGGTATGAATAAGCCCTTCTTAAAAACAACTTTAGCTTTCGCAGTATTTACAGCAATGACTGTTTCAGTCCAAGCGCAAGACCAAGTTACTGAAGAAAAAGAGGGAATCGTACAGGCTGATGCGACCAAATTACAAACGATTGTGGTGACTGCGAGTGGACAGGCAGTTGATGTTAAATCTGCGCCAGCTTCAATTAGTGTCATTACGGCAGAAGACATACAGAAACAGCCTGTTTCAAGTCTGGCCGATATCTTGAAACGCGTGCCCGGCGTAACAGGGGGCCTAAGTTCAAATGGGGCAGGTTCAAAAATACAATTACGCGGGATGCCTGACAATTACACGCTGATCTTAATTGATGGTAAACGTGTGGGCTCTTCTCGAGATACCAATTATCGTGCAAACCTAGGACATCAAGATCTAAACTGGGTGAGACCAGAAATGATTGAACGTATTGAGGTTGTACGTGGACCCATGTCTTCTTTATATGGCTCTGATGCGATGGGTGGAGTGATCAACATCATTACCAAAAAAATCCCTTCAGAATGGGGCGGCTCATTGACCTTAAACCATACCATGCCAACGACATCTTCGGATTTAGGGCGAACCATTCAATCAGGACTCGTGGGATATGGCCCTTTAACCGATACACTAGGTATGCGTGCCACAGTCGGGATCACTGAACAGGAAGCGGATCAAGGCTATCAAACCTCTGACCGTAATCTTCCCGGAATGGCAGGAAGTAAAGCAACCGGACAATCGGGTAGTCGTGATCAGAATGCGAACTTAAAGTTTGATTATACGCCGAACGATATTCATAGCTTATCTTTAGAGCTGGGTTATAGCTTGCAAGAGAATAATGCCTCGACCACGCCTCAGGTGGTGGATGGTAAAGAACAGGCTTTATTAGCATGGGGTCCATCTGAGTTAGAACATCGTTCAGTGTCTCTATCACATGATGCTCAATGGGGTTTCGGTGATTCAAAAATTACGGCTTACTACAATGATTATGATCAAAGTCAGGTGACAGAGACTGGGCCGACCACACAAAAATCCAAGGAAAGCATTGTAGAAGCTAATCTCAATATTCCGTTTAAATTAGGTGTGGAGCATGTTGCGACAGTGGGAGGTCAATGGAAATCAGAAGAACTGGTTAATACCCGTAATATTGGGCTGGCTATTCCAAGTTATGACGGCAAAGAATATGGTTCAGAGCTAGAAGGAGATACCTGGGCATTGTTCGTTGAAGATAAAATTGTTTTTAATGATCAAGTCAATTTGACCCTTGGTAATCGTTTTGATCATCACGATAAATTTGGCACACATAATAGTCCACGTGCTTATTTGGTGGTGCAACCAAATGATGCATTGACCATTAAAGGTGGTGTTGCTCAGGGCTTTAGAGCTCCTTCACTCAAAGAGAATACTGCAGGTGCAGCGACGCGTTCAGGGGGGAATGGATGTACATCCTTGAAACCTTTAGGCTATGTATCGGGCGGATGTTATATGGCGGGTAATGCAGACCTGCAGCCTGAAGAAAGTACCAACTATGAACTTGGATTTAATTTTGCTCAAAATGATTTTGATCTCGGTTTAACTTATTTCCACACAGATTTTAAAAATAAAATTGAATATCGTGCTTTAGGAGAAATTAATGGGGTGTGGTGGACACAATATCAAAATGCTGAAAAAGCGCGTGTACGGGGCTTGGAAGCAAGTGTGGCATTACCACTTTTAGAGAATTTAAGCTGGAAGATCAATGCAACCTATTATTTTGAATCAAAAAACTTAGTGACTGGCAGAAATCTTTCAACGATTCCCGAGTTATCCGTTTATAGCGCACTCAACTGGATTCCTACTGATCCACTTTCATTGGAACTTGCAGCGCAATATACCGGTGAACAATATACGGCAAGTATTGAAGATACGGTAGTGATGCAAAAACCACATACGGTATTTAACTTATCTGCGAATTATGAAGTGAACGATCAAGTGACTGTTCGAGGTGGTCTCAATAATTTATTTGATAAAAAATTAGTAAATGCTTCAAATGATTATTATCTGGATCGTCAGGAAGTCTTTGTCGGACTGACTTATAATTTCTAAACAATTTAAAAGCCGCTCTCGAGCGGCTTTTAAACTTTATACTTTAAGAATCTTCAAAGTATCTTCTGAATAATAAAACTGTTCCAGATATCTGCGTGTACGTTCACGTAAATGACCTTGTGAAACCATCTGTTGAATGATCGGGTTCAACAATTGCTGTAACTCATGCTGGATTAAGGCTTCATCAATATTCAGATCACGCAGCAAGCTGTCAAAAGTATGTTCCTGATTGCGCACATACCAGGTATGAATTCCATCATGAACTTGCTGTTTTAGATAATCCGTCTGACGCAAATGATCCCAGATCTCATGTCCTAAACCGACTGTCTGATTTAAATCCTGAAGCTCAATATAATTTTTCAATACCGATACCGGCATATCTTTAATTTTATGCCAGAGATTGGCCTGAAAATGATAGAGTTTTTCATCATCAAAGTGCTGGTTCAGCACATGTTCACTCATCTGGCTCAGTTTTAAAATATTCTTTTGCAGATAACGCGCAATAGTACTGTCCAGATCCGTATCGGTGACATTTTCCAGTACCGACTTGCCCATTTTCATAAAACGGGAAACCCCAGGCACGCTTTTAGCGATGACAGAATTATCCAGATAATCCTGAATGGAATGCTGGATCAGTTGCGTGATCATGGCCGAAAATGCCGGATTATTCACGACGGTCTTAATCAGACGCTGACGATGGCCACTTTTACTGGCAACATATTGTGCGATTTTATCCACGGTCAGGACTGGAATCACATCGGCAATTTTGGTCGTATCGTTGGCCGGATGCACCAGTGCAAAACGGATATGCTCAGCAATCTGCTCAATCAGAAAGCTGCTGGCAGCAGTATCCAGAATCTGTTTTTGTAAAAGCTGATGAATCAGATCACAGCTCCATAGATCTTTCAGGTTCTGTTTACGTAACCACAGATAAAACGCATGAAACTCAGTTTGAATCGTTTCAGATTGAGAAAATGCCTGATCGAGAAAATCAAGTTGAGCATCGATCAACTGCTCAATCATCGGGTGTTTCTGCATAACGGCTCTGAAACTTAATTTAAAGGAATGAGTTTATCAGCAAGCGGGTTTTTTAGGGTCTGGGTCTTGGCCAGAAAAGGCAAATAATGTTGTGCCACCTGTTTTTCTGCTTCCAGAATCGGCATATGCCCGACATTGTTCAGAATCACCGGCGTTTCGGCACGTTTCAACAGGGCATGCAGTTCTTTAACCACTTCGACATTGATGATCCGGTCCTGTCTGCCCCATAAAATCAAGGTCGGTGCTTCAACTGTGCGGGTCAGGCGGGCAAAGGTTTCTGGTGTATAAATCCGGTTCAGCATCACGACCTGATCAATCGATTTACTGGTCTGCTCAGAACGTGAAATCAGCAGTTTTTCCTGTGCATACTGGAGCTGATAAGGAATCACCGGCGGGTTCTGCATCAGCTGTCTGGAGACATCTTGCAGATCACCGGGCTTGCTGACGATCAGGTCTTTTAGGGCTTGCGGGTCTTTGGTATAGGGCGTATTGCCCATTTTGTAGAGACCGGCACTATTGATTAAAAATAGGCTTTGCGTATCGAATGGATATTGTGAGGCATAGACCGTGGCAATCGATCCCCCCAGGGAATGTCCGGCAATATGTAAATTCTCGTCTACATTTAAGGTTTCAATGAATAAACGCATCTGAGAAGTCACATTGGGCACAGAAACATCGAAACTCTCCGGAATCTTGGTATCGCCGTTGCTCGGCAAGTCAGGAATAATCACATGATAATGTGGAGTCAGAAACTGTGCGACCCGATTCCAGTTATCTCGCGTTCCTGCCAGACCATGAATCAGCAGAATTGAAGGCTTGTTCTTGGCACCACCTTCACTGTAGCTCCAGGTCACATCACCGATTTTAAGTGTCTTGGATTGAAGTCCAGCCTGTGTTCGTTCCTGCAGCAGATGTTGTTGTAATATTTTGGCAGGCTTTTCATTCAGCTGGCTAAACATATATTGACTATGTGCAAAGCTCGGCAATGCCATCGTAAACGCGACTAAGGTCGAGCAGATTATTTTCGAGCGCAACTTTATTATTTTCTTCATTGGCACATTCCCCAAAAAATACACAGCGAGCAAATTGCTCAAATACTTCCATGTTGTAAATTTGCTATTTCAGTCAAATAAAAACATTATTCTTCATTCTATTTTAAATCAATCCTGGCGCTTGTCACCCATTAGTTTTTTGCTGAACAGCATTGAATGATTTTAAAATGTGATGTGCTGCACATAAAACCCCTGCTGAAATGAAATTACATAAATGTTAAAAATTTAAGCAGCTAAGATTTTTTGCAAGTGACATTCAAAAAAACTGGCAGTAAAATATTGCAACTAAAACATCGGTGATAGAAAAGAATGCTCACAGCTCAAGAAGCTTTAGAACGTCTTAAACAAGGGAACCAACGTTTTGTCAGCGGTGATACCTCGCATCCAAAACAACTGAGCCACCAACAGCGCGCAGAAATGGCAGAGGATCAGAACCCATTTGCAATTGTACTGGGCTGTTCAGATTCGCGTGTCCCGGCTGAAATGGTTTTTGATCAGGGTCTCGGTGATCTTTTTGTGATTCGTGTTGCAGGCAATATTGTCGCACCATCACAGGTCGGGAGTGTTGAATTTGCGGCGGAACGCTATGACTGCGCTATTGTTGTAGTCTTAGGTCATAGTCATTGTGGCGCGATCCAGGCCACCATTGATACCTTAATGTGCCCAGATTGCCCGCCGTCGGCAAACCTGATGTCGATTGTAAATCGAGTACGTCCTTCTGTTGAAACCTTAATGCAAACTGAACTGAAAAATGATTTGGCAAAATTGTCCAAGCATGCCGTGCGTTCTAATGTATTTGCATCGGTTAACCAACTACGTCATGGTTCAGCAGTATTAGAAAATCTGATTGGTCAAGGACAACTCAAAGTGGTCGGTGCTGAATATTCACTGGAAACAGGTGAAGTATTGTTCTTTGATTTTTAGGCAAAATTTATTTAAATACAATCTAAAATAACTTAAAGGCGCTTTATAAAGCGCCTTTAATGTATGGATAGGCATTATTTAGCAGGATGGTTTGTGCCTTGGCATTTGGATGAATCAGATCCTTTTGCATCAGGGTTTTATTGCCGGCCACACCCTGCATAAAGAACGGTAACAATTTCACCTTATATTGCTGGCTCACTACTTTATAATTATTTTCAAAGGCCTTGCTATAGGCCTGTCCATAATTAGGCGGCATCTTCATACCAAATACCACGACTTTGGCCTTGGCTTTCTGGCTTTGCTGAATCAGGCTGGCTAAATTTTTTTGAATCATTTGCGGCGGCTGTCCGCGTAAGCCGTCATTACCCCCCAACTCAATCACCACAAGGTCTGGACGATGCGTCTGCAACAGTTTCGGCATTCTGGCCAGCGCTCCACTGGTGGTTTCTCCACTGACACTTGCATTGACCACTTTATGCTGTTTCGGATACTGTTGCTCTAAACGCTTTTGTAATAAATGTACCCAGCCTTGTTGTGGCTGAATACCGTAACCAGCACTTAAACTATCACCTAAAATCATAATCGTCTTTGCTGATACCCCGAGCGGTAACAGGCACAGACTGAGCAAAAACAAGTAAGACAATACCCGAGTTTTCTGATTAAGATCTTTCATATAGGACACGTATGATTCAAAGTAGCAACGATTCGAACATCATGCCACAGGCGATTATTTCTGCCCAGAAATTGACACAAAAGATACAACTTTCACAAAAACAGCTGACTATTTTTGAGGATCTTGATCTGGAGATTATGGCAGGCGAGCAGGTGGCAATTACCGGTCGTTCCGGCTCGGGGAAATCCACATTGCTAGGCATTCTGGCAACGCTGGATCAGGCCAGTTCAGGCCAGCTCATCGTCAGTGGCGAGTCGGTTTCTACCTTGAATGAAGAACAACGTGCGTTGGTGCGCCTGAAAAATATCGGGTTTGTGTTTCAGTCTTTTCAGCTCTTGCCACATCTGACTGCCCTTGAAAATGTCATGCTGCCACTGCGTTTACAGCCCAGTTTCAAATATGCAGAAGCTGAACAAAAAGCCTTGGCGCTACTGCATAAAGTTGGTCTGGATCGGCAGGCACAACAAACCCCGAAAGTCCTGTCTGGCGGGGAGCAGCAGCGTGTCGCGATTGCCCGGGCACTGGTCAGTGAACCGAAAATTATTTTTGCCGATGAACCCACAGGCAATCTCGACGGTGAAACTGCCAAGGAAATTGAACAGCTTTTGTTTCAGTTGAATCGGGAACTGGGTACGACTTTAGTTCTGGTGACGCATGACCGTAAACTGGCACAGCAATGCCAGCGACATTTTGAACTGCTGAATGGCCAGTTGATTGAACATCCGAGTGGAGGATGAGATGAACCCTCTATTTCGTCCTCTACTCACACAAAGTTTTAAAAGTACCGGAATTTATCTGTTAATTATTGCCTTAACTTTGGCGATCAGTGCAACAACAGCGCTCAAGTTTAGCAATGAACAGATTCAGAATGCAGTGGCCTTACAGGCCGCAGAAATGCTGGCCGGTGATCTGGTGCTTTCGGACAATGAGCCTCTACCAAAAGAATGGCGTGATCAGGCCAAACAGCTGGATTTACAGCAGTCCGAAGTCACTTTCTTTAACACCATGGCTTATACCGATGAACAGTTTGTCATGGTCAATGTTAAAGCCATCGATCAGGCTTTTCCCTTGCGTGGCGAGCTGCGGCTGCAACCTGCAAAAACGAAGATTCAATCGGGTGAAATCTGGCTCAGTCCACGGGCTATGGACCTGCTCAAAGTCAAACTGGGCGATCAGCTGAATATTGCCGATGCGGCGTTTAAAGTCACAGCCAAGATTGAACAGGATTCTAATCAGGAGCTCGGATTTTCTGGCTTTTCGCCAACGGTGATTATTTCTCAGGCGGATGTGGCACGCACCAATGCGATTCAGGTGGGTAGCCGGATTGAATATCGCTTGCTCATGGCTGGCCGTCCAGACGATACCCAACAATATGAAGCCTTGTTCAAGCAGCAGCTCAAGTCCGAAAACGGCTCGGCTGAAACGCCAGCAGAAGTGCAGGGACAGGAATTTGAGGAGCAAAGCAGTCTCCGGTTACGCAATGCCAGTGAGGGCAATACCCGCTTAATGAAGCCGATTGCCAACCTGGATACCTTCCTGCAACTGGCCAATATTCTGACCATTTTATTATGTGGTATCGCGATTGCTCTCACTGCGCAGCGTTATGTCCAGCAGAATCAAGATCATATTGCCTTGATGCGTTGTATCGGTGCGACCAAACAGCAGATTTTATCGGCTTATCTGGCCTTGCTCGGCACAGTACTGCTGATTGCCATGTCGATTGGTACAGTGATCGGCATTGGTCTGGGTTATGGGTTATTACAGTTAATGCTGCAACTGATTCCCAACTTAGAAATTGAATTCTCTGCTATGGCGATGCTGCTCGGGCCATTACCAGTCGCGATGCTGACCAGTGCGGTGGTGCTGTTGGGCTTTGTCATGCCGAGCCTATTGCAACTGTTGAACACGCCACCAATTCGAGTAATTCGCCAGCAGGAAAAATCAGTGCAATCCATGCTGTGGATGCTGCTGACCGGAACGCTGAGCCTGATTATTTTTAGCGTGATTCTAACCGAAAATCTGCTCCTGACTGCCTGGGTAATTGGCGCGATTATTGTGTTATGTGCAGTGTTGTATCTGACGGTATGGTTGATCTTAAAACTGCTGCGCAATCAGAAATTGAATCTGTCAGCCTATGTACGAACACCATCTCAAACAGCCTTACAGATTACCGCTTTGGCCTTGGGTCTCAGTCTGATTACAGTATTAGCCGTATTGCGCACAGACCTATTAGAGCGTTGGCAGCAACAGTTGCCGCAAGGTACACCAAATCAGTTTATGTATGGTTTGCCGCCGTTTGACATGCCAGACCTAAAAGCTCAAATTGAGCAGAATGGCTGGAAAAGTACACCACTTTATCCGAACGTTCGTGGGCGTCTGGTGGCTAAAAATGATCAGCCTTTTGCTCCAGAATTAGTCAAAAGCAATAATACTTTAAAACGCGAGCTGAACCTGACCCAGTCCGACAGCTATCCACAGGATAATGTGATTATTCGTGGTGACGCAGTTTTGCAACAGGTCGGCACGGTATCGGTCGAAGCCAATACTGCTGAAGAATTAGGTATCAAGATTGGCGACAAGCTCAGTTTCAGTCTGCCTGAAGGTGTGCTGGAAGCGAAGGTCATCAATTTAAGAACGGTCGAGTGGGAAAGTTTTAGTCCGAATTTCTTCTTTATTTTTGCCCCGAATAGCATGGATGCCAATGCCGGAAGTTATCTGGGCAGTTTCTATGTGCCGGAACAAGATAAGGACAAACTGGTGTCTGTGATCCAGCAATTTTCCAATACGGTATTTATTGATGTCAGCCTGATTCTGGAAGAGATCAAGCGTATTGTGAATGTACTGGTGCAGATCGTGACGATTCTGGCCGTGCTGGTTAGTATCTCCGGTTTTCTGGTACTGATGGCTTGTCTGAACCTGCTCATGGATGAACGCAAACGTGAAGTGGCCTTGCTACGGTCATTTGGCAGCTCCAAACAAAAACTGAAAACCATGATGAGTCTGGAAATTGGTTTTATCGGACTGTTTGCCGGAGTGGTTTCCTGTCTGTTTGCCGAAGTGATTAGCGCAATCGCCAGTTATCGTATGGATTTAATGATTCAGCCACACTGGGAAATCTGGATTATCCTGCCGATTTTCATGACTGTGTTATGTGCGCTGATTGGCCGTTATCGTCTGAGCTATCTGTCGGACATTCCGCCCTTACAAAGCTTGCGCGAGATGAATCAGTAAGATTCATCTCCATGGCTTTTTAAATTCGCTGGTATTTAAAGCGGCAATGATTTAAAGCTGCAATTGTTGTCGCATCAGGTCGAGAATCTCTTGCCACAGTGGGCGAATTGCTTCGATCAAGGCCAAGTTATGTTGATAAAGCAGCACACAGAGGCCAAAACCAATCACTAAAGCGATCAGGTTGATCAGGCGGCTACGCTGCATTTTTTGTCCGGCATACCACAGCAAGGTTAAAAAAGCGCCCATCAACATGCCACCAATATGTGCGGCATTGTTGATTCCGCTGATCATAAAGCCCATGGCCAGGTTCAGACCCATCACCATCACCAAGGTCTTTTTATCCAGAATAAAACGTTGCTGGGGCAGCATCGGCAACAGGGCCAATACCGTCAGTGAAGCGCCGAGTCCCATCACCGCACCGGATGCACCGGCACTGACCGCCGGCAATAAACTTGGGTTGGCCACACCCCCTGCAATCAGATCATAGCTGTCCTGAATGTTCATATAGCCACTGAGCAAACTGCCCATTAAGCCGGCACACAGGTATAAGCCAATAAAATACATCCGGCCAAACAGTTGTTCGGCAACACTACCAAAAATATACAAGGCCCACATATTCAACATCAGGTGAATCAGGCCAAAATGGAAAAACATGCTGCTAAACAAACGCATGGGTTCCGCTAAATAGGTTAAAGGTGCATAATCGGCACCCCAGAGAATCGCATCTCGGGTACTCGGCTGGCTGATATCCATACCATTGATGGCCTGCCAGCCAAATAATCCGACATTAATCGCGATTAAAATGGCGGTGATCCACCAGAGATGCATTTCAAGTTTGCGATGTTCGACAGGGGGAGAGTATTCAGACATGCTATTTTTTTGCTGTGATTGTATATTTCGAATAAGCTTAACACGAAAAATTAAATTTTCAGGAGTAACGCACTGACATGAAAGCCTTCCTGATCCGCACGATGCTCGTCATCGTCAGTGTGATTCTGCTGGTTCAATTGTGGATCTTTGCCAGTCTGGCCTGGTGGCGAACCAATCCGGTGAACACCACCATGATGATGCGGATTGATTACTGGACAGAACCTTCCAAAGCGATTCAGCATCAGTGGCGTCCCTATGATGAGATCAGCCTGAATCTGAAACGTGCCATTGTCACTGCAGAAGATGGAAAATTCATTCATCACCATGGTTTTGACTGGGACGGCATTCAAACTGCGCTGAATAAAAACCGGGATCAGGGCCGGGTGGTGGCTGGGGGGTCTACCATTTCCCAGCAATTGGCGAAAAACCTATTTCTGGTTAATAAGCGTTCATTTGTACGTAAAGGCCAGGAAGCGGTGGCCACCTGGATGATGGAACGCATGTGGTCGAAACAGCGGATTCTGGAAGTCTATTTAAACTCGATTGAATTTGGTGACAATATCTATGGCGTAGAAGCCGCAGCCAAACATTATTTTGGCAAAACTGCGCAAAGCCTGACTCAGGATCAAGCGATCTTTCTGGCGGCCATTCTGACCAATCCAAAATATTTTCAGGATCATCGCAACTCCTCTGCCTTAAATGCACGCAAGCGCATGATTCAGCGTTATATGCGTTATGCAGAATTGCCTTAAATAATTATTTAAAGAAAAAGCCCAGTTTTTGGGCTTTTTTTTATGAAATTGTCATCAATTTGAAGCATACTTGAACTGATAAGCACAATTTTAAATCCGCATAGGTTTGATATGAATACGGCAGCCAGCACTACTTCAGCACAGCCCGAATATACATATAATGATCGTTATATAAATCGTGAACTGTCTATTTTAGACTTCCATTTACGCGTCCTGGAACAGGCTGTCGATCCTTTACATCCCTTGCTTGAACGCATGAATTTCCTGTTAATTTTCTCGCGTAATCTGGACGAATTTTTTGAGATTCGGGTCGCAGGAATGATGGAACAGTTAGATTTGGACAATGAAAGTCGCAGTCCGGATGGCCTGACCCCAAAGCAGGTGCTGGAACAGATTTCCAAAACTGCACATGCTGCGATTGAACGCCAGTACCGTATTTTAAATGAAGAAATTTTGCCAAAACTGCGTGAGGAAGATATCTGTTTCTTGCGCCGTGGTGAACTGACTCCGGCACAATCGGCCTGGGTGAAAAAATATTTTCAGGAACAGGTTGCGCCCGTCCTGACGCCAATTAGCCTAGACCCTGCACATCCGTTTCCACGTCTGGTGAATAAATCACTGAACTTTATTGTGACTCTCGAAGGTAAAGATGCCTTTGGCCGTCAGATTGATCTGGCTGTGGTGCCAGCGCCGCGTTCGTTACCACGCGTGGTACGTCTGCCAGATGAATTAACCGATGGCAAAGAGCATCATGTGATGCTGTCCGCGATTATTCATGAACATGTTTCGGATCTGTTCCCAGGCATGACAGCGACCGGTTGCTATCAGTTCCGTGTCACGCGGAATGCCGATCTGGCCCTGAATGAAGATGTTGAAGATTTGGCTAAGGCGCTTAAAGGCGAACTCAGTTCACGCCGTTTTGGCCGTGCTGTACGTCTGGAAGTGACAGAAAACTGTCCGCAGCATATTTATGAATATCTGCTGAATGAATTTGATCTGGAAGAAGAGCAGCTTTATAAAGTCGCAGGCCCAGTCAATCTGGCGCGCTTACTGTCTAATTTCAAGCGCCCGCATTTACGCTATGATTCACATACCCCGATCATTCCCAAAGTACTGAAAAAATCTGAAAATATTTTTAGTGCCATGCAAAAACAGGATATCTTGCTGCATCATCCGTTTGAGTCTTTTGCACCGGTCATTTCATTGTTGCGTGAAGCTGCACGTGATCCACAAGTGCTGGCGATCAAACAGACCCTGTACCGCAGTGGCCCGGATTCTGAAATCGTGCAGGTGCTGGCGGAAGCTGCCCGCAATGGCAAGGAAGTCACGGCCGTGATTGAATTGCGTGCACGTTTCGATGAAGAATCCAATATCGAAGTGGCCAATGTCCTGCAAGAAGCCGGTGCGGTGGTGGTCTATGGCATCGTTGGCTATAAAACCCATGCCAAAATGATTCTGGTGGTACGCCGGGAAAATAATAAACTGGTGCGCTATGTACATCTGGGAACCGGCAACTATCATGCCGGTAATGCGCGAATCTATACTGATTATGGTTTGCTCACCACGGATAAAGACCTGTGTGAAGATGTGCACCGTATCTTTCAGGAGCTGACCGGTATGGGGAAAATGGCCAAGCTGAAAAAGCTGTTACATGCGCCATTTACCTTACATACCCAACTCATTAATTATATTGATAATGAAATCGTGAATGCCAAAGCAGGCAAGCCGGCGCAGATTATTGTCAAAGTTAATGCGCTGACCGAGATGCAGTTGATCAATAAACTCTATGAAGCTTCTCAGGCCGGGGTACAGATTGACCTGATTATCCGCTCGATTTGTAGTTTGCGTCCGGGATTGCCAGGTTTGTCTGCAAATATTCGGGTACGTTCGATTGTCGGGCGTTTCCTAGAACATACCCGCGTGTATTATTTCAGCAATAACGGTAATGCACGGGTTTACTGTTCAAGTGCAGACTGGATGGATCGCAACCTGTTTAACCGGGTCGAAGCCTGCTTCCCGGTAGAAGATGAAGCGTTGAAAAAACGCATCTATCAACAGGGGCTGCTTAACTATCTGAAAGATAATCAGCAATCCTGGTTATTACAAGGGGATGGAACCTGGCTGCGGGCACAGCTGCAAGAAGGTGAAAAGCCACATAATGCTCAACGCATTTTATTGGACTTGTTTAAATAAATGCTCTCAAGAGGCTGAAAATTCAGCCTCTTTTTTATCCAGAAAATAGCATTCAAGGGTTTTAATCAGAGGATATCAGCAGTTTGCGATAGATCTGTTTGACCTGGGCATACATCTGATAGTCAGTCAGCTGGAGCTGTATGTCTACTGGGATTTTTTGCTGGCTGAGTAAGTGTAAGAGCTGCAATTCGGTTACCTTGAGACAGGTTTTGTCAGTGAGCTGGTACAGGATATGTTCTGCCAGTTCAGCATGGATATAGGCACCGCCACGCAAGACAATTTTCAGGCTTTCAGTAAACTGGATGAATGAAGCCTGAGGTTGGATATAGCTATTTGCACCAGATAAGATTGCTGAATAAATGAGTGCTGTGGATTCACTCTTGAGTACGGCAACTACAGGTGTATTTGGGTTATGCCGTTTCATCTGGCCGATGAAATGAATCTGTGAGGCTTCTGTCAGGTGATAAAGAATCAAGTTAGGCAGATGTTCGGCAATCATCTCTTGTGCAGATTGGAAATTGTCTGCATACAGCAGCATATCTGGTTGATAGCCCAGTTGTTGCAGTACAGTCTGAGTTTTGGACAGGTTCAGGTCAGTAAATGAAGCGATGACTAAAACCGGTGCAGGCAAGAGGGCAGCCAATAAGCTCAATCCTGTTGATTCTAAGAGAAGGCTATACTGTGGATGAAGCAAAATAAAATGAATATCCCAAAAAATAGGGATTTAACGATAATCACCTCATCTTCGTCTTAAATAGCATTTATTACAGATTAAAACCGATGACATTAACAGTCAGCTTGAGACTTTAGCAGGTCTATAATGGTTGGTTATATCCACTTTGAGATATAAAAAAAGGAGCAACGGGTGTGCTCCTTTTAATCATCTAAAATTTTAGCTCAAGCAGCATTGTGCTGAGTGATTTTTTGGAAAATCTGTAATAACACATCAAACTCGCTTTGTAGCGGCGTACTTTTACGCGTCACCAATGCCAGGGTGCGACTTGGCGCAGAGTTGATTGGCTTGACCAGAATCTCAGGGTTGGCTTTGATCATATTGGTATAAATCGCAATTTCTGGCAATAAAGTAAAACCAAGATTTGCAGAGACCATTTCGATTAAAGTCGGCAAAGAGCTGGCTTTTAAACGATGATCATTTTTACGCTCACCAATCGGGCAGGCACTCAGGGCATGATCACGTAAGCAATGACCTTCCTCAAGTAACATCAGGCGAGACAGATCAAGATCTTCCAGAGAATTCGCTTGTGCAGCGTGTTGGTCTGATTTTTGATAAACCAGATACAGATTCTCTTTGGCAATCTCGGCCACTTTCAGGCCACGTGTATCGAAAGGTAGCGCCAAGGCCACCATATCCAGGTTGCCATGTTCCAGTTTTTCTACAATTTTCTCGCTTTGTGCTTCATGCAGATGCAACTGGATTTTTGGTAATTGTTTATGCACTTCTTCTAGCAGCTGTGACAGCAGGAAGGGAGCAATCGTAGGAATCACGCCAAGATGTAAATCACCGGTTAAGGGTTCACTCATCTCACGACTTAAGCGCATCAAGTCCTGAGCATCAGCCAGTAGAACACGTGCGCGTGCAACCACTTGTTCACCAAGAGGCGTTAAACGAACATTCTGGCGGTCGCGTTCAACAAGTACGCCACCGAGTAAACGCTCCAGCTCCATAATGCCGCCAGACAAAGTTGACTGGGTGACAAATGAGCGGCGAGCAGCTTCTGTAAAATGTAGCGTCTCTGACAGTGTTACGAGGTATGACAGCTGTCTTAAGGAGGGTAGTGCAGCCATAGTGTCCTAATGTTTATGATTTAAAATGATCAGCAAATAATTCGCTAAGATATGGAATAAAATGCGGTGGGATATCATGCCCCATTCCATCAATTAATTCAAATTTAGCCCCTGGAATCGCTTTTGCAACGGCCTTGCCATGACTGGGAGGCAGCAATCGATCACGAGCACCATGAACCACCAGGGTCTCTTGCTTGATTTGCTTGTTCAGTTGCAGCAATGAACCTGTACATAATATTGCTAAAAACTGTTGAAGTACACCGGCAGGATAGTAACTTCGTTTATATAATTTACGTGCGGTCTGCACCGCTTCCAGATGATTGACATAACCTGGCGAACCGATGATGTTAAACAGTTTTAGACTATGATCTACAATACCATCTTCATCTGTTGAAGCCGGTTTGTCAATCAAACTAAAGAGTTGCTTGGGAAAGGGCGGCGGCAGTAGTGGCTGATTGTTGCTGGTAAACAGTAAACCCAGTTTTTTAACTTTGTCCGGATAGCGTGCCGCCAGAATCTGGGCAATCATGCCACCCATGGATGCACCCAATACATCAACCTGTTCCAGCTGCATTTTTTCAATCAGCAGACTGACATCTTCAGCCATATCATACAGATCATAAGGTGCCCCCTGATTGCCCAGACCGAGCACAAAACGGCTCATCATTTTCAGGGTGTTCAGGCGTGGGCCCTTGTTATGGATTTTTGAAGACAGGCCAATATCGCGATTATCAAAACGTACCAGATGGAAACCTTGATCAATCAATGATTTACAAAAAAAGTCAGGCCAGTACAGCACCTGTGCACCCAGTCCCATAATCAGGAGCAGCGTAGGATGTTCCGGATTTCCACCCACCTCGACATGTAATTCCACACCATTACCCAGATCAACTCTGGTTTCACGCATGAAAGAACTATATGGAGAAAGATTAAACTGTAATGCGCTGTGCATAATTGCTGTCCTAATTAAAGGATATTTTGTTTAAAAAATATCCTGAGTATTAAACCTCTAAACCACAGCAGGAATCAAGTCAGGAACCTGCTTGGTCAAAGACAGACGTTGTTTGCCCGCAGTTGCACCCAAGAGTACAAAGCCACGTAAAGTGCCGCTACCGTCGATGGCTTTGGCCAGCATGCCATCTTCCAGCTCTTCAGTTTCCCAGGTGACCTCAACATCGACTGGTGCAGGCAGGACAGTTAAAGGTGCAGCAGGCGTTTTCACTGCCACTGGCATAGCCGGATAATGTACAGCCGTATGTTCGCCATTCAGGGTTTTTGCCAGCGCGCGCGCCTGTTGCATGATGGGCATGACATAAGGCAATAAGGTACCATTCACTTCAGCACAGTCACCTACGGCATAAATATCGGCATGATTGGTTTCCAGTTGCGCCGTGGTTAAAATTCCACGACTGGTATGAACATCTGCCTGTTTGGCCAAAGAAATATTCGGCTGTAGACCTACCGCAGACAAAACCACATCAGCAACGAGAGACTGACCATTGGCCAGCATGACCAAATAGTCACCATTTTCAGCACGAGAGACCTTCTCGACCGTGGTGCCCAAGACGAAATGAATGCCGGTTTCTTCAAGGTTTTTCTGGAAGGCCGTTGCAACATGTTCAGGTAATAAACGGCCCAGCGGTTGAGGTGCTAGATCGATCACTGTGACCTGATGCTCGGTATTTTGCAGGTCATTGGCAAATTCGCAGCCAATCAGGCCTGCGCCTAAAATCACCACGCGTTTATCTTCACGTGCCGCCAGATTGCTGCGGAACGTCTTATAGTCACTTAAATTATTCACCACATGAATGTCATCACTGGCATCACCGGAAATGGCTAAACGTACCGGGTTGGCACCGACCGCCAAGACCAGTTTGGAATAATTCTGTGTGCTTTCCTGACCATCTTTCTCAAGTACCAGCTGATGATCTTCCGGATGAATGGCTTTGACCCAAGTCTGCTGTTCAATCCGCATATTCAGTTGTGCCGACATTTTTGCAGCATCGCCCAATGCAATCTGTTCAGGCGCTTTTTTGCCAACCAAAGCATTGGAAAGGGTCGGTTTGGCATAATTTATCGCATCATCCGCGCAAATCATCAGCAGTTCATGCTCTGGATTAAGTTTGCGAAATTCACGTGCTACAGCATAACCTGCCATACCTGAACCAATAATAACGATAGGATGCATAGTCGTTTCCATGCTGTAGGGCTCTCCATGCTGTTTTATATGAGGATAAAAAGGACATAAAAAAAGACCATATCGACATGGTCTTTAACTGGGCGTGCTCAGACTTCGATCATTTCGAAATCGACTTTAGACACGCCACAATCTGGACAGGTCCAGTCATCCGGGATATCTTCCCATTTGGTTCCCGCCACGATGCCGTCTTGAGGCCAACCTTCCGCCTCGTCATAAATCCATCCACAAACGATGCATTGATACTTTTTCATGTAACTCTCCAAAACTGAGCAAGTGTAACCGTCAGCTTAAAATCCATAAAATGGCAAGACTCTAAAAGAATATGACTTTTTAACAGTGAACATATTTGGCTAAATTTTTACGCAGTTCTATTCAGAAAGTAAAGTGAATAAAAGCTTAATCAGCGAAATTAGCAGCAGAATGACTTTGGGATTCAGTATTTCTCTGAAAATGAGTCAAATCGGCTTTGCTGGCAAATGCTGTGGAGTGATGAAGCGGCTGCTGTGGCAAAATTTAGCTTAAATGAGGCGTTATAGACCAAAGTCGTGCAGTAAAAACTGAGGTTTTTATATAATTTAGAATCAGTAAAGTCTGGATTAAATATTTTTATAATAAATGAATTTAATAAAATCAATAACTTGTGCTTAAATATTGAGTTTTTATTATACAGCTCGGCTTGTTCATTGGCTGGAAATAGGTTTAAAATTCGCATATTCCTTTTCTTTTTTTAAGATCTCCCATGAGCAATTTGTCTACTTCTTTGTGGTCTCACATTCGTACGGTCCAAGATTTTCCAAAACCAGGAATTTGCTTTTATGATTTGACCCCACTTTTCATGAGCAATATTGGTCCATTGACTGATGCCCTGATTGCCAGCATTCCTGCTGACAAACTGGCAGAAGTAGAAAGCTTTATCGCAGTGGAAGCGCGTGGTTTTGTGTTGGCAAGCCTGTTGGCACAACGTACCGGCAAAGGCTTGTTATTGGTGCGTAAAGCAGGAAAATTGCCGCCTCCAGTCGTGGGTGTCGGTTATAGCCTGGAATATGGTCTGGATCGTTTAGAAATGTCTGCGGAAGTTCAGTCTCAGAAAGTCATCATTGTTGATGATGTTCTGGCAACAGGCGGAACTTTAAAAGCGGTAAATGAATTGGCACTCAAATGTCAGCATGAAGTACTAGGTGCAAGTATCTTTCTTGATCTTCCTGATTTGCATGCTGAATTAGGTCTGGATATCTGGTCAGTACTGGATGATAAATCTCAGCCTGAAGCTGCGGTTGCCTAAATTGTAGATTTAAAAAAAAGCTCCTCAATATCGGTAATGCCGGTCAGTTAAGAAATTGACTGGCATTTTCTTTTTTAAATTCATGATCATATTTGACAAGTAGAAAAGTCATCCGCAACTGTTTGAGGCAGGACTAGATTTAAAAATGATTGTTTCTGCGACAAATTTACTAGTCGATGGTGGCTGACGAGTTTTGCGGTGAGGAGTGTTGCTCCGCAAGATGCCTTCCTTGCGAAGCTTCGCTTCTCATTTGGGCGAAACCAAAGTAACAAATAATTTACAAGAATTTGATTTATAAAGTTAAGACTCCGCCGTGAATGACTAAAAAGTTAAAGAGTCTATTTCTAAACTCCTTAACTGATCAGCATTACCTCAATATCGGGGCTTTTTTATTGTCTGATAAAATGATGTTCAATTTCCTGAATCAGCGTATTAATCTGTTCAGGATGTTCTAGTCGATGATGGCCGCCATCAACTGCCTGAATTTGCATATAGTCTTCAAGCTGTGCCTGAACCGCATGCATATCCAGAATTTCATCGCCCAGTTCGAGATAGGCAAACTGCGGAATATCATGCTGTAAATCGCCATGACAAATTGCCGGATAATCATCTCTGAAATTGGGTTGCAAAATGGGATTCGCCACCACACAGGGAAGGTGATAAGCCTGCGACATTTTCAGTGCCCAATAGCCGCCAAGATTATGACCCACCAGAATATCCGGTTTGATGGTTTCAATCATCTCATGATAAAAACTGGCGACCGAATTATAGCTCAGATTACGATAATCGACATCAATACAATATTTATGCACGACATTAATTGCATGAAACTTGGTGGATTCTCTGGAGGAATCTAAGCCATGTAAAAACAAAATCTTAGACATAATCTTACTCATTTTTATGGGGCATGCCATATTGGTATTTATTGATTGGCACATCATCTTCAATCTGAGCATCATTGTAGAACGTGTGGACATCCAAGGCAGTTAGCTATTGGTCTAAGCCAGCATTTTTTTGTGCAGTGATTGGCTCTACCTCGTCACACACTAGGACTTTCATCTAAGTAATCGCATAATCGGCTCCAAATCGAGCTGAATTGTATTGGTAGAGTGGATTAGATTGAGGGGATAAGGTTGGGAAAATGCCGAGATAGTGGATTTTTCCAAAGAAAAGCCGCTTCCTGAGAGTGTTTAAGCTACGATTTGGGTAGGATTTCTGCTATTCTATGCAACTTCTATTTTTTAACTAATCTTATTCGAGGCAGAGATGACGCAAACTAACGCTCAATCGACTTCTGAACAAATCATTTCCGAAAACGATTTAATTGCACAGCGTCATGCCAAGTTAAAGCAAATCGAAGCTCAGGCACAAGAAACTGGTAAAAGCCCATGGCCAAATACCTTTAAGCGTGAGCATTATGCCCAAGATTTACAAGACCAGTTCGCTGATAAATCTAAAGAAGAAATTGAAGCAGGCGAAAAGGTCTACGTCAAAGTTGCCGGTCGTGTGATGTTAAACCGTGGTTCATTTATTGTGATCCAGGACATGACAGGTCGTATCCAGCTTTATGTCGCCCGTAAAGAACTCGCTGCAGATGTACTTGCGACCATCAAAGGTCTAGACCTTGGCGACATTATTGCAATCGAAGGTTATATCGGTCGTTCAGGCAAAGGCGATCTGTATGTACACATCGAACATTTTGAATTATTAACCAAATCATTGCGTCCGCTGCCAGACAAGTTCCACGGTCTGAATGATACTGAAGTGAAGTATCGTAAACGTTATCTTGATCTGATCGTGAACGAAGAAACCCGTAAAACGTTTGAAATTCGTGCCAAAGTGGTTGCAGGTATTCGTGCCTTCCTGACTGAAAAACGTTATATGGAAGTTGAAACGCCAATGATGCATGTGATCCCAGGCGGTGCTTCTGCGCGTCCGTTTGAAACGCATCATAATGCACTAGATATGCCATTGTTCTTGCGTATTGCGCCAGAGCTTTATTTAAAACGTTTGGTGGTGGGTGGTTTTGAACGTGTGTTCGAAATTAACCGTAACTTCCGTAACGAAGGGGTATCTACGCGTCACAACCCAGAATTCACCATGATTGAATTCTATCAAGCCTATGCAGATTATAAAGATCTGATGGAATTGACCGAGCAGATGCTGGAAAAACTGGCGCTGGATATCTTGGGTTCGACCGATGTACCTTATGGTGATGAAGTGTATAGCTTCAAAGGGCCATTCAAGAAAATTTCAATGTTTGATGCAATTCTGGAAAATAACCCGCAATTTACTCCGGAAAATGTCAATGACCGTGAGTTCCTGGCAAAATTCCTTCAAGAAGAATTGAAAGAGCAAGTGAAGCCAGGTTTTGGTCTGGGTAAACTGCAAACGATTGTGTTTGAAGAAACAGTTGAAACCAAACTGCGTCAACCAACATTCATTACGGAATATCCAGCGGAAACTTCTCCATTGGCACGTCGTAATGATGATAATCCGCACATCACCGACCGTTTTGAATTCTTTATTGGTGGTCGTGAACTGGCAAATGGCTTCTCGGAATTAAATGATCCAATCGACCAGGCGGAACGTTTCCAGGCACAGGTTGCGGAAAAAGATGCGGGTGATGATGAAGCGATGCATTATGATGCAGACTTTGTAGAAGCACTGGAATATGGCCTACCGCCAACAGCCGGTGAAGGTATTGGTATTGACCGTCTGGTGATGATCTTTGCTAATGCAGCAAGTATCCGTGATGTGATCTTGTTCCCGCATATGCGTCATAAAAATGCATAAGTGCTGAATTTTAGAAAACCCGCTTAGGCGGGTTTTTTTATGCTTTAAATCGCTATACTAAAAAATTAAAGACAAAAAAAACGCAATGATTGGGGTGATCATTGCGTAGAAAAAGGAATGTTTTTTCAAACTACATCAAGCTTAACTGTGGAGAGAGTTAAATTTGATTCCTTACTGTATGTAGCTATAATACGACCCGGTAAGGCTTGACTCAGCAGTATTCATGTTAATAGATGTTAATTAAGGTTAAAACTATGGAGATTCTATGGGCGAGTTTGCTGCTTTATCGTGCATAAACACCTCGCAATAAAAAAGCCCTTCATATGAAGAGCTTTAGGTGGTCATTTTATGTTTAGAAACGGAATACACCTAAACCGGTTTTCACTTCATCTAAAGTCGCCTGAGTAATATCACGACATTTATCTGTTCCGGTCTTTAAAATATCCATAATATAGTCAGGGTCTTTAGCAAGCTCCATACGGCGCTCACGGATTGGACCAATCAATTCTTTGAGAATGCCTTCCAGACGTTTTTTCACTGTACCATCGCCTAAACCACCACGACGGTAGTATGCCTTAAGCTCTTCCAGTTCTTCTTTGTTTGGATCAAAGGCGTCCAGATAAGTGAATACTACATTGCCTTCAACCTGACCTGGGTCTTCCACACGAAGATGATTCGGATCGGTATACATGGCATTGACGGCTTTTTTAATATCTTTATCTGTCGCATCCAGCACAATGGTATTGCCCAAAGATTTTGACATTTTCGCTTTGCCATCAAAACCAGGGAGGCGGCCGACATTAGACAGTAGCGCTTTACATTCTGGTAACAGGTCATGACCGATTTGACGGTTCAGACGACGCACGATTTCATTGGTCTGTTCGATCATTGGAATCTGATCTTCACCCACAGGAACAACAGTGGCCTTGAATGCCGTAATGTCTGCTGCCTGAGCCACCGGGTAGCATAAGAAACCCGCTGGAATATCGCGCTCAAAACCACGCATCTGGATTTCAGATTTAATGGTCGGGTTACGCTCTAAACGTGACACCGTCACGAAATTGAGGTAAAGCATCGTCAGTTCGTTTAAGGCAGGTAAACATGACTGAACACAAATTGTAGTTTTAGTTGGATCAATACCGACAGCCAGATAATCCGTTGCCACTTCAATAATGTTACGACGTACTTTTTCAAAATTATCGGCATTATCGGTGAGTGCTTGAGCATCAGCAAGTAACAAGTGTTGATGGTGAGAATCTTGCAGGCCTACACGAGAGCGTAATGAACCGACAAAGTGGCCGAGGTGAAGTTGTCCGGTAGGACGGTCGCCCGTCAAGATCACTGGACGATTATCTTGATTACTCATTATTTATTCCAAAGGGTAGTCAGTACTACAGCTGTATTTTAACGAATGGCAATATTGTACGGTATTCTGTTTTTGATTGTCAGCCAGAAAAAAAGCTGTATTAAAAAAATCTTATTAATTAAACAAGTGAATACAATATTTTTAAGAATTTTGATTAAAATAAACTGAAATATGATAAGGATAATAAGTATGGCGAGCAGTTTATTACTATTATTAGATGATATTGCGACGGTCTTGGATGATGTGGCTGTGATGAGCAAAATGGCAGCCAAAAAAACAGCAGGCGTCCTCGGTGATGATCTGGCTTTAAATGCACAGCAAGTGTCAGGCGTACGGGCAGATCGTGAATTACCAGTAGTCTGGAAAGTGGCCAAAGGTTCTTTTGTCAATAAGCTGATTTTAGTGCCGCTGGCCTTGTTAATCAGCTTTATTGCCGGCTGGCTGATTAACCCCTTATTGGTGCTGGGTGGTTTGTTTCTGTGTTATGAAGGCGTGGAAAAAATCGTACACACCTTGTATACACCGAAGGCCAAGGATGCTGAACAGGCCCGTGAGCAACTGATCCAGACTGAAACAGATTTGCACCAGTTTGAAAATGAAAAAGTCAAAGGCGCGATTCGCACCGACTTTATCCTTTCGGCTGAAATTATCGTGATTACCTTGGGGACGGTGGCAGCAGCCTCTATGCTGACCAAAGTTACCGTTTTAAGCCTGATCGCGATCGTGATGACCATCGGGGTCTATGGTTTTGTTGCCCTGATTGTCAAACTGGATGATATCGGTCTGCATCTGACCGAGCAGCAGTCCGATTTTAAACAACAAATAGGACGCGGCTTGTTGGCATTTGCCCCGATTCTGATGAAAATTTTATCAGTTGTTGGAACTGCTGCGATGTTCCTGGTCGGTGGGGGAATTATTAATCATGCTATTCCTGTTATTCACCACTTTACTGAAGATAGTGTTAGCTATGTACAGGATATTCCCAGTATCGGAAATATTGTAGGTGCCCTGACACCGACCTTGATTAATTTCGCCGTGGGAATTTTAGCGGGTCTGCTGGTGATGCTGGTCATCAGCCTGATTAAAAAAATCTGGCCCAAATCATCAAAAGCTTAAGATGCAAAAATATCTGCAAATTGAGCAGATGAAGAAAAGGAAAAAACTATGCGTTGGAAAGGTCGTCGTGTCAGTAGTAATGTAGAAGACCGTCGCGGTGGTGGTGCCAAAGCTGGCGGAATCAGTATTATTGGGTTGATTGTGGCTTTTGTGGCCTGGAAATTCTTCGGCGTCGATCCACAGCAAGCTTATCAAACCACCAAACAGGTCACCCAAGGCGTATCGGGTACGGCGGAAACACGGGGTCTGGAAAATCCTACGCCGGAACAGCAGGAGTCGATTGATTTTGTCGGCACCGTACTGGCAGATACTGAAGATACCTGGACTCAGGTGTTTCAGCAGCAGTTAAATCAGCAGTATGTTCCCCCGAAACTGGTTTTGTTCAATGGCATTGTGAATTCGGGTTGTGGTACGGCTCAGGCGGCGATGGGACCTTTCTACTGTCCGGCAGACCAGAAAGTTTATATCGATACCGCATTCTTTAAAGATATGCGTACTCAGATGGGGATTAGTGGGGAACAGAATGCCACCGAACTCTCCCGTAATGATCAGGCCGGAGATTTTGCGCAGGCTTATGTGGTGGCCCATGAAGTAGGTCATCATATCCAGACGATTTTGGGGATTTCCTCTCAAGTACAGCAGGCACGTCAGCAGGCAAGCGAGGTACAGAGTAACCAGCTTTCAGTGCGCCAAGAATTGCAGGCAGACTGTCTGGCTGGAGTCTGGGCCTACCATAATCATCAGCGCACCCAGTTTCTGGAACAGGGAGATGTGCAGGAAGCTATGGATGCCGCACATAAAATTGGTGATGACTATTTACAGAAACGTGCTCGCGGGCAGGTGGTACCGGACAGCTTTACCCATGGCAGCAGTGCGCAGCGCGTACAGTGGTTTAATACCGGCTTGAAATCGGGTCAGGTTTCGAATTGCGATACCTTTAACCAAAATATTTAGCTTGTTTCCAGATAAAAAAGGAGCAGGTGCCACTGCTTCTCATCATTTTAACTTTGGTTATAGTTTGAATCTATGACGTCATGAAATCCTGCTTTTGACAGGTCAAAAGCAGGCAAAAGTCTTTTGTTCGCCATACACAACATGCTTGTCGTGATGGCTAAGGTGTGACCTCCTTGTCACACTCGCATCTCCAAAATCTACTTAATTCAATTGTGGGGCAGCTGTGGAGCAGGCAATCCTTTTTTATTTATGCAGAAAACGCCGGAAATTTCTTAATATCTTGATACTGACAAATAAGGCGGCCAAAGCAAACAAGGCAATGGCAAAGACCGTATATTTGAGATTGTTGATGTCATTTTGATAGAACTGCTGCATATCATGGTTGGTATATTCGAGAGCCGTGACTTTGCCAGTCCGGCTATCTCTAAATTGAATTTTTTCAATATAAAACAGATTTCCCGCTTTAATTAGGTGGGCGCTCTGGATTTGACGGGTATGTGATTGATTGTCCTCATCACTACATAAAGCACTGTAATGCTCACAATTGATTTTGGCCACATAACCATTTCCTGCAATCAGAATAAAAATGGCATTGTCCGGTCGCTGGTTATTAGATACCAAAACATACTGTTCGCCAGTTGTACTTTTCAAGGGAATACGGGTTGCCTGCTGATAATGCTGTTCTGCCTGCAGAATCTCCTGAATTTTAGCGAAGCAGGTAAAACATAAGGATAAGGTGATCAGAAAAATCACGCTCGCAAAACAAAGACGAAAAATGGTTTTGACAGTTTGGTGCATGGGAGAAAAATTCAAAATAGAAAGATGGGAAAGCAAAAGCCGAGTGCTGATCTGTATGTTAAGTCATCATTCGGAAATACTGAAAAGAAACTTAACTCAATTCGATAAAAAGAGGATTAAACTTGTTTTGCTAGAATGCCTTTTTATTAATGCTCTGCTATTCAAATCTCTATTTTGACCATGCCGCTCGGCGCATATTGCTCCATCTCGCCCGACTTTAGGAAACCGAATGGGAAATTTCTTTTTTCTTCAGCTACTCACGGTGGTCTTTGCACTTTCCATTGCCACCACTATGTTTAATAAGCGTGTTTTAGGTTTTCCGCAAGCGATCGGTGTTCCGATTGTTTCGGCCATCTTTGTTTTTATTTTGCAATGGGGCGCCAGTTTATTACAAGGTAATCCATTCTTTAGTATTAATATTGACAATATCGAGCAGGCTGTTCGTAACATCGATTTTTATGACTTTCTGATCAATGGGGTGATCTGCTTTATTCTGACCTCATCTGCACTGAAGTTTAAGGTTTCAGATTTACGTAATCATTGGCGACCGATTGGTATTTTGGCAAGTTTAGCGCTGGTCTTTTGCGCGGTGTTCTTTGGTGCAGTTTTATATGGCTATCAGTTCCTGATTGGTAATCATGTGGATTTACTGGTGTTGTTATTACTTGGTGCGGCTTTAGGTGCGACTGATCCGATCGGCATTAAAGGCGTATTGAGTTCAGTTCGCGCACCGCATCATCTGATTGTCAAGCTGGAAGGCGAATCGTTATTTAATGATGCCATGTGTATCGCCTTATTTATGACCCTGCTCAATGTTCTGCAAGGCGAAAACTTTACGGTACTGGCTGTCATGCAAACTTTATTGTATGAGATTGTGGTGGCCGTACTGATTGGTCTGGGATTTGGCTTTGCAATATTAAGAATCTTGCGTGGCAAGCATGAAATGGAGTCACTGATTCTGACCACTGCTTTATTGGCATGTGGCTCTTATCTTATTGCTTTATTGGCCCATGCTTCAGCACCGATTGCCTGTGTCATTGGTGGCTTAATTGTCGGTAATAAATGGAAAGAAATTCTGGCCGATGCCGATATTGGTGACGTGAACCATTTCTGGCATACGGTTGAAGGGATTATTAACTCCTTCCTGTTTACTCTGATTGGCTTGGAGTTGTTTATTCTTGACCTGAGTACCAGTCTGGTCTTGGGCGGGATTGTGGCATTTATTATTTTACATCTAGCGCGCTTTGCTGCCAATCACTTGGCATTTGCCATGTTCCCCAAAATACGCCGAAAAAGCTATAACGGCAGTTTAACGATTTTGTCCTGGGGCGGTGTGCGTGGCGGGATTTCCCTGGCGCTTATTCTGGCGGTGGCCAATATTCCTCAGCTAGAGGCTTATAGCAGTATCTTGGTGGGCTATACCTTTATTGTGGTGCTCTTGTCGGGTCTGGTGTGTGGTCTGGGCTTACCTGCGGTGATGAATGCTTTTTACTATAATCCCGAGGAAGACACACAGGGCTTTAAAGGCTGGTACCAGCGTATGTGCCACAAGCTGAACCGTAAGGGTTTTCAATATATTGTTGGAGAAGATGTCAAAGGAAATGAAACCATCACTATTTTTCAGCCAGAGATTCTGATTGATCAGAAAGATATCGATGGTGTTGCTACTGTACATCATCCAGACAAAGTTCAAGAGGTAAAACGGCTGGAAAATCCAGATAATTTCTAAAGATAAAATCCAGAAGATAAAGCGCTACTGGATTATGTTTAATAGTGAAATGAGATCGCTTGACTCAGCATTTAATCAGGCGTGATTATTTTCCTATAGCTGTTAATAGGGGGATCAGGGCGTGATCTTTTATTTAAAGGTACTATTGAACAGATGAAATGCAGCAAGACAAGTTCAGCCAGTCAGGAAATGGCAGAGATGATTTTGACTGTGGTCAGTCAGATCCCTTATGCAAAAGTTGCAACCTATGGGCAGATTGCCAGACTGGCCGGTTTACCTCAACATGCACGTTTAGTGGGTCGGGTTTTAAGTCATCTGGAAGAAAATACCGACATTCCCTGGTATCGGGTGATCAATGCACAAGCTAAAATCAGTCTGAACAAGCTTGATTCATCTGGCCAGAATATTCAGCAACAAAAGCTGATACAGGAAGGGATTGTGCTGAATGGTGATCGTGTGGATTTAAAACGCTATCAGTGGGATGGTTGGGTCTAGATATAAAAAATCCCCGCTTTTAGAAAGTGGGGATTTTGAGTTTGATGCACGGATTACTTGCGAATAACCATCACTGGAATATCGGCCTGACCTAGAATGCTTTGAGCTACGCTGCCCAGGAACAGTTTCTTGAAGCCAGTACGGCCATGTGAACCAATTATGATCAGGTCAGAATTTAAATCTTTCGCTGCTTTGACAATCTCGCTATAAATCACCTGGCCTTCAAGTAGCTGGGTATCTACTTCAACACCTGCACCAGAGAATTTTGCTTTGGCTTCATCCAGAGTTTTTAAGATCGAGGTGCGAGCACGTTCAATCAGGTCGTTGGTTTGCGCTGCAGAGATATATTCCGCAGCAATATAAGGGTCGAGTGTCAGTACCTGTACCACTGTCACTTTACTGTTAAATGCTTTGGCAACTTCGACTGCTTTATCAACGGCAGCATAAGATGTTTCCGAACCGTCAATAGGAACTAAAATATGTTCAAAAGGCATTAGAATTCTCCTGTTGGGAATTAAGTGTTATAAAAATGATGACGCGTTAAACCGAGTACGAATAGTTGTTTATACTTTGATCATAGCCTGTATTGTATAAAAATAAAACCAAGTAAATACATAGGTATAATGTCTAATAGATTAAACAGTTAAACGCAGATTTCTGAGTTTTAAGCTTCATGGTTTATTAATTTTAAGTAATTGAATTATATGGATTTATAGAAATATTCAAGCTGATTGTCAATCACATTGAATGGATGCCGGGTCCAATTTGATTTGTGGTGCCAGTTGTTCATATTGATTTAAAATCGCCTGCGTCTCAGGTGCGAAAATTTGTTGTTGCAGTTGCTGGATTTTATGTTCGTTCACATGCAAACGTGCACAATAGAATGCAATCTGATTTTCTTTGGCAATGGCCAGTCGTTGAGTCTGATCATATTCCGGATAACGCTTGATTTGCTGTTGAGCCCGACTTAATTGCGCCAAGGTGCGTTTCTGTTGCATGCTCATGAATTGTTGATGATTAATCCACTGTGCCACATCGCGACGTACTCCATTGTAGTTGACAAAAATAGGAGAAATCACTTGGCAGGCGGTGATTGCTAAAGTGCTGAGCAAAAGAATCAGTATGTTAATTTTGTACATCGGTGAAAGCTCCAAGCATTAAAGTTCTTCATAAGAATATGTGAAATACCAAATAAAAAATCTAATATTGTTTAAAGTTTAAGAGTTTATTCTTCATTTGCATAAAGACTGAACATTTGTGTTTTAAAATGCTTGACGATAGCACCTGAAATTACGATAATGCGCACACAGTTTACGGCTATGTAGCTCAGTTGGTTAGAGCACCGCACTCATAATGCGGGGGTCACAAGTTCAAGTCTCGTCATAGCCACCATTTTAAAAGACCAAGCTCTCAGCTTGGTCTCTTTTTTTGTCTTTTAAAAAGTATGGCGCATGATAAAAATTATTTGAAGCATCCAGTAAAATTTCAGATATTTCCAAAATTATTTTTCTGTGATTGTTGATTAATTTTCTACTTTTAGCGTCGATATAAAAAAATCGCCCCAGTATTCACTCGGGCGATTCGATTTAAATAACTAAGAAAAGGGCTTAGTTACCTGCTTTCCAGCCATTGACGATTGGATAACGACGTTCGCGCCCATAAGAACGTGAACTGATTCGTGGTCCAATTGCACCTTGGCGGCGCTTGTATTCATTCATGTCGACCAGACGGATGACTTTTTTCACCACCTCGGCATCAAAACCTTTGTCAATAATATCGTCTTGACTCATGTCTTCTTCGATGTATGAATACAGGATGGCATCCAGAATGTCATACGAAGGTAAAGAGTCTTGATCGACCTGATCTGGACGCAGTTCTGCTGATGGTGGACGAGTAATAACACGTTCTGGAATCACGGGTGTTTCTGAAATACTGTTACGATATTTCGCCAGTTCAAATACAATGGTTTTGTACACATCTTTTAAGACGGCATAGCCACCAACCATGTCACCATACAGTGTGCAATAACCTACAGCCAGTTCAGATTTATTTCCGGTCGCAAGCACCAGATTGCCGAACTTGTTGGAAAGCGCCATTAATAAGGTGCCACGCGAACGTGCTTGCAGGTTTTCCTCAGTCGCATCTGCCGGGGCGCTTCCAAAGAACGGGAAGAGTACCTGCATAAAGCCGTTTACTACCGGATTGATTTCGGCAATACCAAAAGTTACACCCATATTTTTTGCTTGTTCAGCCGCATCTTCTACGCTGATTTGCGCGGTATAGGTATAAGGCATCATGACCGCCTGAACTTTGTCTGCACCAATGGCATCTGCAGCAATCGCAAGGGTCAGGGCAGAATCGATCCCACCCGATAGGCCCAGAATCACGCCGGGGAAGCCAGAACGCTGTACATAATCACGGGTTGCCATCACCAGGCTCTGATAGATCTCAGCCATGGTGTCCAGCGCAGGTGTAATTGTACCTTTGCTAAATTGAAGCTGTTCAGCATCATATTCTGCGATAGAAAGGCTTTCCTGGAAACTTGGGGCCTGTAGCGCGACTTCGCCAGATTTATTTAACACAAAGCTGGTACCGTCAAAGATCAGATCATCCTGACCACCGACCTGGTTACAATAGACCAGATTGATATTCAATTGTTTTACCAGAGCTGCCATGGTCTCGATACGGTGTTGTGGTTTACCCACTTCATATGGAGAGGCATTCAGTACCAGAGCAGTTTCGATATTGAGTTTTGCCAGCTGCTGTACAGTAGCTAAAGACCATGCGTCTTCACAAATCAGCACACCAAATTTGTGTCCGAGATATTCAAATACCAGATGTTGATGACCTTCACCGAAATAACGCTTTTCATCAAATACACCATAGTTTGGCAACACCTGTTTGTTATAAATACCCAGCACCTCACCATCTTTCATGACGGCTGCTGAGTTATAACGCTGGCCATCTTCAGTTTGATTTACAAAACCGAAGACCATCACAATATCTTTGACTTCAGTCAGTTTTTCAAAAGCAGCTTTGGTGCGTTTGGCCAGACTTGGACGAATTAATAGATCTTCTGCAGGGTAGCCCAAGATTGCAAGCTCAGGGAAGATAATCAGATCAGCCTTATCTTTTTTAGCCTGATTGGCCTGATCAATCATTTTTTGAGTATTTGCATCCAAATTGCCCACATGTGGAGAGAACTGAGCAATCGCAATTTTAAAACTTTTCATTCCAATTAAATCCTATTCCTATAGGTTAATACACTAAATCACTGATTTTTATAATTCTAATTATCCAGCTGAGTGCATTTTGATACTTAAAAAAATGCCAAATGGCAAAAGAAAAAACGTCTTTATCACATGATCGTTAAATCTTGATCTGCGAGCTAAAATATCATACTTGGGTTATTTTATCGAAATTTAATCCAGAAGCTAGAGCTGTTTTGCGAGAATGAATGTTGAAATGAAAAGTTATTATCCAAAAATAAAGAATATGTAGATTTTCTGCACATGAATAAATCTCAGGATTTAAATCATTTATTCATGGTCTTGATTTTCAAAATGCCAAATCAAGATGATATTTTGAATAAAAATGATTATATATCAATTGATTGTTTGACTATCTAAAATAATATTGGGTATTTTTTTAAGAAAAATATCTCGGGCAATATCACCTTGTTGTTCAATATTATACTGTGAAAATGATTTGTTGGGATTAAATTGATATTTGTAAGGATTATATTTCCCTAAGCTTAAAAGATAAGCACTTTGTAGAAATGCGCCCTTTAAAACCACATTAATCTGCTGTTGGTATTGATAAATATGGGTCATCTCATGAATAAACAGTGCCTGATAGGCCAAGCTTTCACATGAATAGTCTTCCCGATAATTTAAATTTCGTGCATGGATATAACCACTGGGTGCCATAATCACATGTCTGGATTGCCAGGGTAAATATGGGTGATTCATGATCCTGACTGCCGAATAGTCAATCAGATTGCCAAATACCTGCTGACAGATTCTGATTTCACCGGGCGTTAGGCTGCGGCACTTGAACTGTTCAAAACGGATGAATCTTAAAATAAACGGTAGGGCATACAACAACATCAAGTACAGATCCTGTTCAAGTTTTCAATCTATGAATATGGTCGAGGTTCATGCATTTTAAAAGGAATTAAAGAGGCTATATGTAGGATTTTGTCAGCACTAAAAAAACCACCCCAAAGGGTGGTTTTCTGTCTTGCAACGCCGTTCGAATTAACGAGCGATATCGCGTTGAACTTCACCAGTATAAAGCTGACGAGGACGACCGATCTTGTAAGGACCGCTGTGCATTTCTAACCAGTGGCTGATCCAGCCAACAGTACGTGCAAGCGCGAAGATCACAGTAAACATTTCTGTCGGGATACCAATCGCTTTAAGGATGATACCTGAGTAGAAGTCTACGTTCGGGTATAGGTTACGTTTGATGAAGTATTCGTCAGAAAGTGCAATACGTTCAAGTTCCATAGCCAAAGCAAGTTGTGGATCGTTGATGCCAAGCGCACCAAGAACTTCGTCACAAGTTTCTTTCATGACTTTCGCGCGTGGATCGAAGTTTTTGTAAACTCGGTGACCGAAGCCCATCAGTTTAACTTCTTTAGTCTTCACTTTTTCCATGAAGCCAGCAACGTTTTCTACAGAGCCGATTTCATCAAGCATCTTAAGAACAGCTTCGTTCGCGCCGCCATGAGCAGGGCCCCAAAGTGCCGAGATACCAGCAGCAATACATGCATACGGGTTAGCACCAGTAGAACCAGCTAAACGTACTGTAGACGTAGAGGCATTTTGTTCATGGTCAGCATGAAGCGTGAAGATACGATCCATTGCTTTAGCAAGGATAGGATCAACTTTGTAATCACGATCAGCAGGAGTCGCGAACATCATGTGAAGGAAGTTTTCAGCGTAGTTCAAGTCGTTACGTGGGTAAACAAACGGTTGACCGATTGTGTACTTGTAGCTCCAAGCCGCTAAAGTAGGGATCTTCGCAATTAAACGGATCGCTGTGATTTCACGGTGATCAACATTTTCGATGTCCAGATTGTTGTGGTAGAACGCAGATAACGCACCAACAACACCCACCATAATCGCCATAGGATGCGCATCACGACGGAAACCGTTATAGAAGCGGCTAACTTGGTCGTGAACCATTGTGTGGTTACGTACTTTAGCGTCGAATTCTTCTTTTTGCTCAGCAGTCGGAAGTTCGCCATTAAGAAGTAAATAGCAAGTTTCTAGGTAATCAGCTTTAGTCGCCAATTGATCAATTGGGTAGCCACGGTGTAAAAGTACACCTTTGTTACCGTCGATGAAGGTGATTTTAGACTCGCACGCCGCTGTTGCCATAAAACCAGGATCAAAAGTAAAGTGACCTGCAGCCAACACATCTTTAACGTCGATTACATCTGGGCCCAATGTGCCGCTGTAAATTGGTAGTTCAATTTCTTTGCCATCAAGCTGTAAAACGGCTTTCTTGCCAGTTGCTTCAGACATTCAATAGATCTCCTGTCCTGGTGAATGTATATCCGAGTTGTCTATCAATCTTTTAATGCACAAAACGGATGGATCAAAAATTTGCTATAAGATTAGTGAGTACTGAAATTTTGTCAATTATACTTATGGATGAAAAAATGACGCTTGCACAGCGGCTTAGTCACACCATCTTGGTATAAAAAGTTCAGTAAAATCACAGCATCAAACATCTATAATAAGTCAAATTTAAACAGAGGTGCAGAAAAAAATAGAGGGCCTGAATTATTTGTAAGCGTTTTTTCAGACTAAGAAATGCTGCGAAAAAGTATCGCTGATCTTATTGGGAGTTGTTAAAACTATATAAATCTCATAACTTACATGGTTTTTACTCATTTCCTTTGCACATGCAGAATTATAAATAAAAGCAATTAATTAAATTTTTGACTTGATTCAATTGATTAAAAAATAGCTTAATAAATGGCCAACTTTGCAGCAAAGGTCCCCAGTCTAAAAATAAATGAGTGATTTTTCGAATCCAAATCCTCTAAAGCGATCAAAAAATCCATCATCGAGTGCAGTCTAAGTGACTCTTTAAGCTCAGGTTATAATTATACCTGAAAGCAGACCCATCTTAATAACTGCTGCACTACCTGTATGAGCTTGATTTCCATTTAAATTAAATCGAGATTTTAAATAAGATTTGTGCTGCAACTGTGCATCTTTAGTCTAAATAGCGGTAATTGGCTTTAAAAAGAATAACAGAGTAAATTGATCAAGTTAATTATTTAAAAACAATTATATAGATGAAAGTTAGTGGATTCTTAGTCACTAAAGAACCTCATATGTTGTTGTTAATGATTCTTATTTAAAGGGTTTTTCTTGAAAAAGCCAAATCCATCTGTTTGTGTTTTAATAGTTGACGTTTTATAATTCAGTGTCGTTTTGATTTTAGGCATGTATTTGCCTAAGAATGCCAGCTTTCCTTCGAATTAATTCCAACAAACTCCGGATGGAGTTTTTACTTACAGGATGCCCGCTGTGAAAAGCAACAGACCTGTCAATTTGTCCATGGGTCAAGTTTTAGAAGTAAACTTAAAATCGCCCGTGGCTATTGCATCAATTCTACACCGTCTTTCAGGTGTTATCGTATTCTTACTCGTACCGGTCCTTCTCTGGATTTTAGACAAATCACTGTCTTCACCTGAAGGTTTTGCGCAAGTTCAAGAAATCATGAATGGTTTCATTGTTCGCTTCATTGTATGGGTATTTGTCGCCGGCTTGATTTTTCACTTTATTGCGGGTGTTAAGCATTTACTTGCTGACATTGGCGTTGCTGAAGAATTAGAAAGTGGCCGTGTCGCATCTACTATCGCATTAATCTTGTCTGCAATCGGTATTGTTGCAGCATTTGTATGGATCGTACTCTAATGAAAAGCGCTACTGGTTTAACAGGTTCAGGTTCTCGCGATTGGTTTCTCCAACGTGTTAGTGCTGTTATTTTGGCTGTTTATACCGTTGTTATTTTGGGTTGGATCCTGTGTAACAGTGGATTCAGCTATGAACAATGGTATGGCTTCATGATGACAACTCCAATGAAGATTCTATCTTTATTGTCAGTCTTATCTCTTGTTGCACACGCTTGGATTGGTATGTGGCAAGTTTTCACAGACTATGTGACGACTCGTCAAATGGGTCCTTCGGCGAATGGTTTGCGTATTGTACTGACTTCAGCAGTGATTATTGCTGTGTTGGCATATGCAATCTGGGCGATCCAGATTTTTTGGGCGAATTGATAGGAAACAATCATGGGCGCTATAAACCCTAAAGAAGATTACACAAATATTCCACACGAAACCTTCGATGCAGTCATCGTGGGTGGTGGTGGTTCAGGTATGCGTGCATCTTACCAACTTGCTCAAGCTGGTTTGAAAGTTGCGGTACTGACCAAAGTTTTCCCAACCCGTTCTCACACTGTGGCAGCGCAGGGTGGTATTGGTGCATCTCTTGGTAATATGCAAGAAGATAACTGGCACTACCATTTCTACGACACAGTAAAAGGTTCGGACTGGTTAGGTGACCAAGACGCAATCGAATTTATGACGCGTGAAGCACCTCAAGTGGTATACGAATTAGAACACTTGGGTATGCCATTTGACCGTAACGCTGATGGTACAATTTACCAGCGTCCATTCGGTGGCCACTCTGCGAACTACGGTGAAAAAGCGGTGCCACGTGCATGTGCTGCTGCCGACCGTACAGGTCACGCACTTCTTCACACGCTTTATCAAAGCAACGTGAAAATGGGTACACAATTCTTCGTAGAATGGATCGCACTTGATTTGATCCGTAACGAAGCAGGCGACGTACTTGGTGTCACTGCAATTGACCAGGAAACTGGTAAAATTGCTGTATTCCAAGGTAAAGCCACATTGTTTGCTACCGGTGGTGCGGGTCGTGTTTACCGTGCATCTACCAATGCCTATATCAATACTGGTGACGGTCTTGGCATGGCGGCGCGTGCAGGTATTCCATTGCAAGATATGGAATTCTGGCAGTTCCACCCTACGGGTGTTGCGGGTGCAGGTGTATTGTTGACTGAAGGCTGTCGTGGTGAAGGTGCAATCCTTCGTAACAAAGATGGCGAACCGTTCATGGAGCGTTATGCTCCAACTTTGAAAGACTTGGCGCCACGTGACTTCGTATCACGTTCTATGGACCAGGAAATCAAAGAGGGTCGTGGTTGTGGTCCTAAAGGTGACTATATCCTGCTTGATATGACGCATTTAGGTGCGGATACAATCATGAAGCGTCTGCCATCGGTATTCGAAATTGGCAAGAAATTCGCGAACGTGGATATCACCAAAGAACCAATTCCAGTAGTACCAACAATCCATTACCAAATGGGTGGTATTCCAACCAATATTCATGGTCAGGTTGTTGTGCCTGAGTCACGCGAAACTGAAGCGCTGGCGGCACATTACAACAAGGATACCGATGTTTATTCGACCAATGCAGCCGAACGTGATTTCACTAAGCCAGTGAAAGGTTTCTATGCAATTGGTGAATGTTCATGTGTATCTGTACATGGTGCAAACCGTTTAGGTACCAACTCACTGCTTGACTTGGTAGTATTTGGTAAGGCTGCGGGTAAACACATCATCGATTATGTGACTAAACATCACGGTGATGAGTACGAGCCACTACCAACAACTGTACTTGAGCAAACGGTTGCGCGTATTCGTAAACTTGACGAATCCACAACAGGTGAGAATGCTCAGGAAGTTGCAGATGCGATTCGTGACATCGTTCAAGATCATGCAGGTGTATTCCGTACATCGGCACTACTTGAGGAAGGTGTAAAGCAGATTCTTGCAATTGAACCACGTGTTCGTAATATTCATTTGAAAGACAAATCTAAAGTATTTAACACTGCACGTGTTGAAGCATTAGAAGTTGAAAACTTGTATGAAGTTGCAAAAGCGACCTTAATTTCAGCTGCTGCGCGTAAAGAATGTCGTGGTGCGCATACTGTGGTAGATTTCGAATTGTCACCGGATCATGCGGATTATCCATATGGTCGTCGTGATGATGAGTGGATGAAGCACACATTATGGTTCTCTGTGGACAACCGTCTTGAGTACAAGCCAGTTCGTTACCGTCCATTGTCGGTTGACGCGATTCCACCTAAACCACGTACATTCTAATCAGGAGAATTCAGATGAGTAGAGGTACTCGTACATTTCATATCTACCGCTATGATCCTGACAAGGATAAAGCACCGTACATGCAGACTTTTAAACTGGAATTGACTGACAAGCACCGTATGTTGCTTGATGCACTTCTAGCATTAAAAGTACAAGACGAATCTTTAACGTTCCGTCGTTCATGTCGTGAAGGTATTTGTGGTTCTGATGGTGTAAACATCAATGGTAAAAATGGTTTGGCGTGTCTTTGGAACCTGAACGATTTACCCAATGAAATTACTGTTCGTCCATTGCCTGGTCTTCCTGTAGTGAAAGATCTGGTGGTTGACATGAACCAGTTCTACGATCAGTACAACAAGATCCATCCATTCTTGATCAACAACCAGCCTGCGCCTCCAAAGGAACGTTTACAGTCTCCTGAAGAGCGTGAGCATCTTGATGGTCTGTATGAATGTATTCTATGTGCATGTTGTTCAACCTCATGCCCGTCATTCTGGTGGAATCCGGACAAGTTCCTAGGTCCTTCAGCATTGTTGAACGCTTACCGCTTCATCATTGACTCGCGTGATACTGGAACACAAGAGCGTTTGGCTCGTCTTGACGATCCATTCTCATTGTTCCGTTGTAAAGGCATCATGAACTGTGTATCTGTGTGTCCTAAAGGTTTGAACCCAACTAAAGCAATCGGTCACATCCGTAATATGCTTTTAGATATGGCAGGTTAATAGGCTGCTGATAGCAGTTTGGAAAAAAGCACACCACAAGGTGTGCTTTTTTTTGTGCAAACCATTGAAGCAAAATAAAAAATCATCAGATAAAAATAAAGATACTATACTTAAAATGTATAAAGTTGAGTCAGGTAGTCAGGAAATGACGGGTGATGTTAAGTGCCATAGAACAAGAACATGTAATTATTTGGGGTATTTATGATTTTTAGCTGTAAAACTGACCTGAAAAATAACAAGAACGATGTTATTATATAACGGAAATTTAAGGAGGGAGTGGATTGAAAGGTTTGCTCTCTTTTTATTTATCGGAAATGCTTAGGACTTAAGTCTACATTGAATCTATTTTTGAGATAAAGCACCATAGGTTAGAGTAAAATATCTGAACTGTATTTAGCCAATTTATGAAAGGTATGTGTCAAAAAAATCAATTGAAAACTTGAGAACATGTTAGCATTTAGCCTATGACTATCTTTAGAAAATGCCATTTCAGGTACATTTTTTAAACATTGCATAACCAGGGACTGGTATATAAAGGTAGGCTTGAGTCGCTTTAGAAAAAATCTTTGTTCCTACTTGTTTTTTCTAAGTCGATTTGCAAAAAATTGCCCGGTTTCGATCGGGTATTCAATGAGTAATGATACCGCTGAGGGGTGTTATTGTTCATTAAACATATCAAGATTTTCTTGGTGTGGTGATAACGCCTCATGGCTTATGCCTTATGGGGGACTAGTGTCATATTATCAATCTGACACTAATAATCCTGGGTTTTGCTTAAAAAGCATCCTGAAAATGTTTTTGCAATAGGAAATGGGTCCACAAATGCAAGAAGTTGCTGACGCTCTGCGTCTTGACACTGAACTTAGCGCTGATAGTGCAGCGTATATTGAAGAACTTTATGAGCAGTATTTGACGGCTCCGGATTCAGTAGGTGCTGACTGGCAAGAATACTTCGGTAAATTCCCAAAAGGTGATCAACCACACAGTAATGTACGTGAGCAATTCCTACTTTTAGGTCGTAATTCAAGCCGTATTCAGCCTGTTGTTCAATCAACTGTCAGCTCAGAGCATGAACGTCGCCAAATTGGCGTGTTGCAGCTGATTGCTGCATACCGTAATCGTGGTCACCAGAAAGCAAAACTGGATCCATTGGGTTTGGCGAAACGTGAAGTTGTGCCTGATCTAGATCTTGCTGCGCATGGTTTAACTCAGTCGGACCTAGATACGGTATTCAATACTGGCAACCTGGCGATCGGTAAAGAAGAAGCGACTTTGGCTGAGATGGTTCAGGCAATGGAAGCCACTTACTGTGGTTCAATCGGTGCTGAATACATGCACATCGTGGACACCAAAGAGAAACGTTGGATTCAACAACGTCTGGAAAGTGCACGCGGTCAATATGGTTTTAATGCTGAACAAAAGAAACATGTCCTTGAACGTTTAACCGCAGCTGAAGGCCTGGAAAAATATCTAGGTAATAAGTTTGTTGGTGCAAAACGTTTTGGCGTTGAAGGGGGTGAATCATTCATCCCGATGGTTAACGAAATTATTCAGCGTGCAGGTTCTGTTGGCTGTAAAGAAGTTGTAATCGGTATGCCTCACCGTGGCCGTTTGAACCTTCTGGTTAACATCATGGGTAAAAACCCGGCTGACCTGTTTGGTGAATTTGAAGGTAAATCGATTCACAAGAAAGGTTCTGGTGACGTTAAGTACCATCAAGGCTTCTCTTCAAACGTGATGACCCAAGGTGGCGAAGTTCACTTGGCATTGGCGTTTAACCCGTCACATTTGGAAATCGTTGGCCCTGTGGTTGAGGGTTCGGTACGTGCACGTCAAGTCCGTCGTAAAGACATTGGCGGCGATGACGTATTGCCATTAATCGTACATGGTGATGCTGCATTTGCAGGTCAGGGCGTCAACCAGGAAACTTTCCAGATGTCACAAACTCGCGGTTATACCGTGGGTGGTACAGTGCACATTGTGATTAATAACCAGGTGGGTTTCACCACTTCTGATCCACGTGATGCGCGTTCTACAGAATACTGTACTGATATCGCGAAAATGATCCAGGCGCCGATCTTCCATGTCAATGGGGATGATCCTGAAGCTGTGGTGTTCATTTCACAATTGGCACATGACTTCCGTCATACTTTCCGTAAAGACGTTGTGATTGACATGTTCTGCTACCGTCGTCGTGGTCATAACGAAGCGGATGAGCCGGCTGCAACTCAACCAATGATGTATCAAGTGATTAGCAAGAAAGCGACCACGCGTACGCTTTATGCGGATCAACTGGTACAACAGGGTGTTCTTGATCGTGCAAATGCAGATCAAATGGTTGAAAATTACCGTGCAGATCTGGAAGCGGGTAATCACGTTGCCAATGCGCTGGTACTTGAACCGAACAAGAAAATGTTTGTGGACTGGACGCCTTACTTGGGTCATGACTACACAGACGAATGGGATACGACTTTCCCGATCGAGCGTCTAAAAGAACTTGGCGCGAAAATGCGCGAACTTCCTGAAGGCTTCGTGATGCAGCGTCAGGTTGCGAAAGTGATCGATGACCGTCTGAAAATGCAAACGGGTGAAATGCCACTGAACTGGGGTGCTGCTGAAACTCTGGCGTATGCAACTGTACTAGATGATGGTTACTTGCTTCGTTTAACCGGTGAAGACGTAGGTCGTGGTACCTTCTCACACCGTCATGCAAAACTGCATAACCAGGTCGATGGTTCAACTTATCTTCCGCTGTGTAACCTGAAAGAAAACCAGCCGCGTACTGCAATCTATGACTCATTGTTGTCAGAAATGGCGGTATTGGCATTTGAATATGGTTATGCGACGACTCTTCCTAAGAGCTTGATCATTTGGGAAGCGCAATTCGGTGACTTCGCGAACTGTGCACAGGTTGTGATTGACCAGTTCATCTCGTCTGGTGAAACCAAATGGGAACGTGTCTGTGGTTTGACCATGCTTCTTCCACACGGTTTTGAAGGTCAGGGTCCGGAACATTCATCTGCACGTTTAGAGCGTTTCTTACAGCTATGTGCTGAAGACAACATGCAAGTGATCACACCGACGACGCCTGCACAGATTTATCATGCTTTACGTCGTCAAGCGATTCGTCCAATCCGTAAGCCATTGATCGTGACTTCACCGAAGTCTCTTCTTCGTCACAAACTTGCAACGTCTACGCTAGAAGAACTTGCAAACGGTAGCTTCCAGACCGTGATTGATGAAGTGGACAACATCAACAAGTCAGATGTAACCCGTCTGGTTCTGTGTGGTGGTAAGGTGTATTACGACCTGATTGAAAAACGTCGTGAAAAAGAATTGAACAATACTGCGATTGTGCGTATTGAACAATTATATCCATACCCAGAAAAACGCCTGACAGAAGTCCTTGCACAATATCCAAATGTGAAAGAACTGGTTTGGGCACAAGAAGAGCCTAAAAACCAAGGTGCTTGGTTGTTCATCGCTCCGCGTCTATATGACGATGTGATGAAAGCGGATAAACAAGTCCGTATTAGCTACGCTGGCCGTGAAGCATCTGCTGCACCGGCTTGTGGTTCACCATATTTGCATGCAAAACAACAAGCTCAGCTCATCAACGACGCGCTTGCGATCGACGCTGAATAATCCAGGAGATTCTAAGTAATGGCAACCGAAATTAAAGCACCGGTATTCCCAGAGTCAGTTGCGGACGGTACGATCGCAACTTGGCACAAACAACCAGGTGAAGCAGTATCACGTGATGAAGTGATCTGTGATATTGAGACTGATAAAGTTGTTTTAGAAGTTGTTGCTCCTGCAGACGGTACAATTGCCTCTATCATTAAAAATGAAGGCGACACTGTACTTTCAGCTGAAGTCATTGCACAGTTTGAAGAAGGTGCTGTTTCTGGCGCTGCTCAAACTCAAGCAGTTCAGTCTGAAGAGAAAGTTGAACAAGCTGCGGCGAATACTGAAGCAGGTAATTCACCAATCGTTGAACGTCAGCAAGTACAAGACCAAGCGCCAGCAGTGCGTAAAGCATTGACTGAATCTGGTGTTGCAGCAGCTGATGTTGCGGGTACAGGTCGTGGCGGTCGCATCACCAAAGAAGATGTGGCAAACCACCAAGCGAAACCAGCTGCTCCTGCTGCTGCGCCATTAAGCGTTGCTGTGGGCGAACGTATCGAAAAACGTGTTCCAATGACACGTCTTCGTAAGCGTGTTGCTGAACGTTTACTTGCAGCGACTCAAGAAACTGCAATGTTGACCACGTTCAACGAAGTGAACATGAAACCAATCATGGAAATGCGTGCTCAATACAAAGCTGCGTTTGAAAAACGTCATGGTGCACGTCTTGGCTTCATGTCATTCTTTGTTAAAGCAGCAACTGAAGCGCTAAAACGCTATCCGGCAGTGAACGCATCAATCGATGGCGATGACATTGTTTATCACGGTTACTATGACATTGGTGTTGCAGTTTCATCTGAGCGTGGTCTGGTGGTTCCTGTACTTCGTGATACAGACCGCATGAACTATGCCGAAGTTGAAAACGGTATTCGTGCATACGCTGCGAAAGCGCGTGATGGCAAATTAGGCATCGAAGACATGACTGGCGGTACATTCACGATTACCAATGGTGGTACTTTCGGTTCATTGTTATCTACTCCGATCTTGAACACGCCACAAACTGCGATTCTGGGTATGCATAAAATCCAGGAACGTCCGATGGCAGTGAATGGTCAAGTAGAAATCTTGCCTATGATGTACCTTGCATTGTCTTATGACCACCGTCTAATCGATGGTAAAGAAGCAGTCGGTTTCCTTGTAACAATCAAAGAATTGTTAGAAGAGCCAGCGCGTCTTATCCTTGATCTGTAATTTATTTATTAAGAATCTTCCCTAATCCCTTTTTAAAAAGAGGGCTTAGGTCTCCCTTTTGAAGGGAGATTAAAGGGGATTATTTGGAGATAAACATGTCTCAATTCGATTTAGTCGTAATTGGTGGTGGCCCGGGCGGCTACGAAGCAGCAATTCGTGCAGCTCAACTTGGTTTCAAAGTTGCGTGTATCGAAAAACGTATTCATAAAGGCAAGCCATCTTTAGGTGGCACCTGCTTAAACGTGGGTTGTATCCCGTCTAAAGCTTTGCTTGATTCTTCTCACCGTTACGAAGATACAGTGCAGCATCTAGATGATCACGGTATTACCACGGGTGAAGTGAAATTTGATCTTGCTAAACTTTTAGCGCGTAAAGACAAAATCGTTGACCAATTGACCATGGGTATTGATGGCTTGCTGAAAGGCAACGGCATCGAATGGTTAAAAGGTACAGGTAAATTACTTGCCGGTAAAAAAGTTGAGTTCGTTTCTCATGAAGGCGAAACTCAAATTTTAGAACCAAAATACGTGATTCTTGCGACTGGTTCTGTGCCAATCAATATCCCATCTGCACCTGTTGATCAAAACATTATTGTTGACTCAACTGGCGCACTTGAATTCCAAGAAGTACCGAAACGATTAGGCGTAATTGGTGCGGGCGTTATCGGTCTTGAATTAGGTTCAGTTTGGCGTCGTCTGGGTGCTGAAGTTGTTGTATTTGAAGCAATGGATGCATTCTTACCAATGGCTGATAAAGCCCTGGCAAAAGACTACCAAAAACTGTTGACTAAGCAAGGTCTTGATATTCGCGTTGGTGCGAAAGTTTCTGGTACTGAAGTGAACGGTTCTGAAGTGACTGTGAAGTACACTCAGGGCGGTGAAGACAAGACTCAAACTTTCGACAAGTTAATCGTATGTGTAGGCCGTCGTGCTTATGCTGAAGGTTTATTGGCGGATGATTGCGGCATTAAACTGACTGAGCGTGGTCTGGTTGAAGTGAACGATTGGTGTGCAACGTCTGTGGACGGCGTATACGCAATTGGTGACTTGGTTCGTGGTCCTATGCTTGCGCATAAAGCCATGGAAGAAGGCGTAATGGCCGTTGAACGTATTCACGGTCATGCCGCTCAAGTCAACTACGACACGATTATTTCTGTCATCTATACCCATCCGGAAGCGGCGTGGGTTGGTTTAACAGAACAGCAAGCCAAAGACAAAGGTCACGAAGTGAAAACCGGTCAATTCGGTTTTGCTGCAAACGGCCGTGCAATGGCTGCTGGCGAAAATGCCGGTTTTGTGAAGTTTGTTGCTGATGCGAAAACAGATCGTCTATTGGGTATGCACGTGATTGGACCTGCTGCGTCTGACATCGTACACCAAGGTATGATTGCACTTGAGTTTGTATCTTCAGTTGAAGATCTACAGTTGATGACTTTTGGTCATCCAACTTTCTCTGAAGTGGTACACGAAGCTGCACTTGCGGTCGATGGTCGTGCGATTCATGCGATTCAACGCAAACGTAAATAAAATTAAAAAAAGAGCGGCTTAGGTCGCTCTTTTTACATTTCATGGTTGTTTTTATGGGAACAATCATCTAAAAATAAAGATAACGATTTTAAGAAATGCTGGTACTGCTTTGACGGACGTCTGGGTACTGGTGGGTTTATAACAAGGCAAAGAAGTAATAAAAGGTTATTGAATGAATTTACATGAGTATCAAGCAAAAGCGCTATTAAAAAAATATGGTATGCCGGTACAGGAAGGGATACTTGCCACCAATGCCGATGAAACGGTACATGCTTTTGAGCAGTTAGGTGGAAAGTTCGCAGTACTGAAAGCTCAGGTGCATGCAGGTGGTCGTGGGAAGGCCGGTGGTGTAAAAGTCGTTAAATCGGCTACCGAGGCTGCTGAATATGCCAACCAGATCATCGGTTCAAACCTGGTAACTTATCAGACCGATGCCAATGGTCAGCCGGTAAATAGCATTTTAGTATCTGAGGATGTTTATCCTGTTGAGCGCGAACTTTATTTGGGTGCGGTGGTCGATCGTTCAACCCGCCGCATTACTTTTATGGCATCGACTGAAGGCGGTGTTGAAATTGAGAAAGTGGCCGAAGAAACCCCTGAAAAAATTATTAAAGTTGAAGTTGATCCTTTAGTGGGGCTCATGCCATTTCAGGCTCGCGAAGTGGCTTTTGCCCTAAAACTCAAAGATGGCCAAATTAATCAATTTGTTAAAGTCATGACTGCTGCTTATCAGGCATTTGTAGACAATGATTTTGCACTTTTTGAAATCAATCCGCTGTCGGTACGTGAAAATGGCGATATTCTGTGTGTGGATGCCAAAATCGGGATTGATTCGAATGCACTGTACCGTTTGCCTGAAGTGGCTGCGCTACGTGATAAGTCTCAGGAAAATGAACGTGAACTCAAAGCATCTGAATTTGATCTGAACTATGTGGCATTGGAAGGGAACATTGGCTGTATGGTGAATGGTGCCGGTCTTGCGATGGCAACCATGGATATTATCAAGCTTTATGGTGGTCAACCTGCCAACTTCCTCGATGTCGGTGGTGGTGCGACCAAAGAGCGCGTGATTGAAGCTTTTAAAATTATTCTGGCAGATCACTCTGTGCAGGGTGTGTTGATTAATATTTTTGGTGGAATTGTACGTTGTGACATGATTGCAGAAGCAATTATTGCGGCGGTTCAGGAAGTAAATGTGACCGTTCCTGTGGTTGTTCGCCTCGAAGGCAACAATGCGGAACTGGGTGCAAAATTACTGGATGAATCAGGTTTGAAATTGATTTCTGCAAATGGTCTTGCTGACGCTGCAGAAAAAATCGTTGCTGCTGTAAAAGCTTAAGGAGTATCAATCATGAGCGTATTAGTGAATAAAGACACCAAAGTATTGGTACAGGGCTTTACAGGAAAAAACGGCACATTTCATTCTGAGCAGGCTTTGGCTTACGGCACCAAAGTTGTCGGTGGTGTAACACCGGGTAAGGGTGGTCAAACCCATCTGGAATTACCAGTATTCAATACCATGCGCGAAGCGGTGAAAGAAACTGGCGCAGATGCTTCGGTGATTTATGTTCCTGCACCATTTGTGCTGGATTCTATTGTTGAAGCGGTTGATTCGGGCATTGAGTTAATTGTGGTGATCACTGAAGGTGTACCGACCATCGACATGCTTAAAGCCAAGCGTTATCTGGAAACCAATGGTAATGGCACGCGTTTAATCGGGCCAAACTGTCCGGGCATTATTACGCCGGGTGAATGTAAGATCGGGATCATGCCCGGTCATATTCATCAGCCGGGTAAAATTGGAATTATCTCGCGCTCAGGGACTTTGACCTATGAAGCCGTAGCGCAGACCACCAAGCTTGGACTGGGTCAGTCGACCTGTATCGGGATCGGGGGAGATCCGATTCCGGGCATGAACCAGATTGACTGCTTGAAACTGTTCCAGGACGATCCTCAGACTGAAGCCATTATTATGATTGGTGAAATTGGTGGTACCGCAGAAGAAGAGGCAGCGGAATATATTCAGGCTCATGTCACCAAGCCTGTGGTCGGTTATATTGCAGGTGTTACCGCACCTAAAGGCAAGCGTATGGGGCATGCGGGTGCAATTATTTCAGGTGGTAAAGGAACTGCTGAAGAAAAATTTGCTGCCTTTGAGCGTGCGGGTATGGCATATACCCGCAGTCCTGCGGAACTTGGTTCAACCATGTTGCAAGTATTGAAAGATAAAGGTTTGGTTTGATTTATAGATTAAACATGCACTAAAAAGCTCCCAGTTGGGAGCTTTTTTATATCTCATTCTATTTTTAAGTTTTAGCCTTCAGACTCTGGGTCATACCATTAATATCACCACCCTGAATACCAAGTTCATTCATTAGGCTGTCAATTAAGGGTGCTTGGCTGCGATAACGCAGGGCGCTATTTACCACCTGATCTGACAGGGCAACATTGCCATTTTCATGATGTGCATCTGTCTGACAGGAACCGGCATGACTGCCATGCAGGCCATTGACCTGAAGAATCTTGATGTCATCAATATTTTCCATCGGTTTAACACTTTCCCGGATAATTTCAGGCAAGTATTTCAACATGGCTAGGCGAATCTGCATTTCGACCTGTTCAGGTGACAGCACATTATTGGCTTCGTTGACTGCACGGGTACCTTCTGCATCGACCTGATACTGTTTTTCCATCGCCTGAGCCAGTAGAATTTTTGCGTCCGCTTCACCTTTGGCCTTAAGACGAACCTTTTCGGCTTCAGCTTCAGCAGCAATACGTACTGCTTCGGCATCATCTGCTGCGGCTTGTTTTCCGGCTTCAGCGGCAACCGTAATCGCAATTGCATCTTTTTCTGCGTGTTCTTTGGCTGCGACCAGCTCAACCGCTTTTTGACGCTCTGCCTGCTGGATTTGGCGTACAGTGATGACTTCTTCTTCCGCTTTTACCGCTTGAGCACGTGCCTGATCGGCTTGCGCTTTGGCTTCAGATTCGGCGCGAGATTTTTCTGCAATGGCAATGGCACGATCCTGTTCGGCCAGCTCAATAGTTTTCTTTTGTTCGACTTGGGCTTTTTGAATCAGCTGCGCTTTTTGGATATTCTCATTTTCTACATCACGGGCCGCTAAAATACGCTTGAGGTCGACTTCTCGTTCAGCAGCAATTTGTGCTTCTTCTGCTTCACGTTTTTTACCGGCTTCCTGAGCAGAAATTTCAGCCAGTTGCTCGGCACGGCGAATGGCAATTTCGCGTTCCTGTTGCAGCTTGGCATATTCTTCTTCACGAATGATTTGCAGGCGCGCCTGTTCTGCTTCCAGATTTTTAGTTTTGATCGCCAGGTCGGTATCCTGCTCGATATGATTTCGCTTGCGACGACGATCTTCAATGGTTTCAGTGAGCTTGGTCAGGCCTTCAGCATCAAAGGCATTTTGTGGATTGAAATATTTAAATCCAGTTTGATCCAGGCCAGTCAGGGAAACGGTTTCCAGTTCCAGACCATTTTTATGCAAATCTTCTGAAACCACTTGCTGTACTTTTTGTACAAAGTCGACCCGTTTTTCATGCAGTTCTTCCATGGCCATTTCTGCTGCTACTGCACGCAGTGAATCGACAAATTTGCCTTCGACCAGATTTTTTAATTCATTCGGTGACATGGTCTTTTGCCCGAGCGTTTGTGCGGCTGTTGCAATTGAATCAGCAGTAGGTTTGACCCGCACATAGAATTCGGCCATGACGTCCACGCGCATACGGTCACGGGTAATCAGTGCCTGATCATCTGCACGGCGCACTTCAAGACGCAGAGTGTTCATATTGACTTGAATAATTTCATGCAAGACTGGGAGCACGATTGCGCCTCCGCCCAAAATCACTTTTTCACCACCCCAACCGGTACGCACAAAGGAGATTTCTTTACTGGACCGGCGGTATAGGCGCGCAATGATGAGACCGAAGGTCACCAGTGCTGCAAAAATAATTCCAGAAATAATTAAAATATTATATAAATCAAAAGTTAACATTGTTATAAAGTCTCAGTTTGGTTCTGGCTGAATAAAATTAGAGTGCAGTGGCTTGAAAGCCATTTTTGGTTTTATGGGTCAGTACGACATTCTGACCTTGATTTAAAATTTGATTGGTTTCTGGTTCGACTAAAACATAATGGGTCTGGCCATGCTGATCCCGGACTTTGGCTTGTGCAGGAGAGTTGACTTTGGCATCACCCAGAATAATGATTGCGGTACGCCCAATAAGCTCGTCACTATAAATGGCAGAAGTTTCATCTTGAGGCATAAGCTTGCTGGCAGCCATGGCAAGCCAGCGCACTATCGGCATACACAGAAACAGACAGGCTGGGGAAATTAGCCATACATTGAAGAGCTGGCTGGTCAGGCGTTCAAATATTCCCTGAATCAATAAGCCACTCAGGCCATAACTGGTCAGAAAAATGATGAGCCAGATAAATAAAGGCAGACGTCCCAGATATAACCAGTCAAATACTTTGGTGAAAAAGCCGGGATGTTGATCTGGATTAATTTCTGGTTGCAGGGGGTCTTCAGGCAAAAACTGTTCTAACATATTCTGCGAGCCGCCACCGAGCAGCAGTAATATGCATTCCAGTGCAGCAAACATCAGCATCAGACTCAGGCTGATACTAAATACGATATTTGACGGATGAGTAAACAGTTCCCACATTTTTTATCTCTATAATTATGTTTTAGGAAAAGTGTAAGGAAGCCTCTGATGCTATAACGATAGCAGTAATTATTAATTTTGTATGCAAAAAAATAACAAAAAACCTTATAAACAAGGATTGAATATATTATGTATTTAATAATTATTGAACTATTAAAGTTAATAGTAAACTATAAGTTTATTTAGGATCTGCTAAAAAATTAATTATTTTCAATATGTTGTGTGAATTTTAAGGTTGTGTGGATTGGTTTTTCTGAGAAATATAGAAATACTGTGCCTTAGTATCTCTATATTTCTTTCTTAAAGACTTAGAGTAAGGCAGTCTGAATCCGGACTTTCATATCCAGAGTCTGTTGCAGAATATAGTTTTTTATCCATGTGATCTGTTCACCCATCGGGTTCACCTTGATCGCAGTATCCAGAAAATGCAGATCCGGCTGACTGAAAAGTTGCTGTTCCAAAGTCTGCTCCAGCATCTGGCTATTGCTGGTTAAAGGCAATGCCACCAGATAGAATGCTTTAGGGTAATTGTAAAATGCATAGAGTAAGTTAAAGGCTTTTTGATCACCTTTAAGATTACCCGCACCGATTTCATAAGCTGCATTCTGGTTGCTATACGTCACACCCAATAAGAATTCCCAATGACCTTCTTGCAAACGCAGACCAAACTGTAATCCGATCTGGTCGGCAGTCAATTCATGTTGCAAATAGATATTTAAAGGCTTGCCGTCTTCACTGAAAGGTTCTTGTAAGACTAAAATGTGTTGCTGATGCTGATAAATGTAACCTGCAAGCTCTGCTTGTTCCAGGCGAGTTTTTAGAGTGGAGAGATCAAAAGCGCTATAAGCCATAAGCAAAATATATCAAAGGGAGAATTTAGCCTACTCTATTAATTTTTCAGCATCTTGGAAACCACTACTTTAGATTATTTATCTATACTTTTATGGGTGATTTTAAAAATTAATACAGCAAAAATAGTCAGATGTGGTGACGTTCATTATTGATTCATAAAAACTGATATTTGTTATTAGTGAATTTTTATATGAGCTTTTGATATATCAATATCATAAAACAAGCAATGGCTAAGATAAGTAAATCACTATAATGAATATAAATTTTCAAAAGTGTCATAAGTACACGTTTTTCTAAGCTGGTGTTGTCCATGTCGTTAAATGAGGAAAGACTTACTCATCTCAAACAGCTTGAAGCTGAGAGTATTCATATTATCCGTGAAGTAGCAGCTGAATTTGAAAATCCAGTCATGCTTTATTCCATTGGTAAAGATTCAGCAGTCATGCTGCATCTTGCACTGAAAGCGTTTTATCCAGCCAAACTTCCATTCCCGCTACTGCATGTAGACACGGGTTGGAAATTTAAAGACATGATTGCTTTCCGTGACAACATGGCAAAAAAACATGGTTTTGATTTGATCGTGCATCAAAACAAAGAAGGAGTCGAGGCAGGCATCAATCCTTTCGATCATGGTAGTTCAAAATATACTGACATCATGAAGACCCAAGGTTTAAAACAAGCCTTAAATAAATACAAGTTTGATGCTGCTTTTGGTGGTGCGCGCCGTGATGAAGAAAAATCTCGTGCCAAAGAGCGTGTCTATTCATTCCGTGATGATAAACATCGTTGGGATCCCAAAAACCAACGCCCTGAACTTTGGAATCTTTACAACGGTAAAGTGAATCAAGGTGAAAGTATTCGTGTATTCCCGTTATCAAACTGGACCGAGTTGGATATCTGGCAATACATCTATTTGGAAAGTATTCCACTTGTGCCACTTTACCTGGCTGCAGAACGTCCTGTGGTTGAGCGTAGCGGTACACTTATTATGGTGGATGACGAACGTATGCCTTTAAAAGAAGGTGAAGTTCCACAAATGAAATCGGTACGTTTCCGTACTTTAGGTTGTTATCCATTAACAGGTGCAGTTGAATCAACTGCAGATACCTTGCCGGAAATTATCCAAGAAATGCTCTTGGCAACCAGCTCTGAGCGTCAGGGTCGTATGATTGACCATGATGAAGCAGGCTCGATGGAGAAGAAGAAGCAGGAAGGCTACTTCTAATTTAATCTCCCCCTAAAAATCTCCCCAAACCCCTCTTTGAGAAAGAGGGGCTTAAAAGTGGAGGAAGTCTCCCTTTTATAAAGGGAGATTTAGAGGGATTCAAAACCGATTTCTAAAGAATATGTGGAGCTTTGGGCAATGTCTCATCAATCAGAACTGATTAGCCAAGATATTTTGGGCTATTTGAAACAACATGAAAATAAAGACCTGTTGCGTTTCCTGACTTGCGGTAACGTAGATGATGGTAAATCGACTCTAATTGGTCGACTGCTTTACGATTCAAAATTGATTTATGAAGATCAATTGCAAGCCGTCACCCGTGACTCGAAAAAAGTCGGTACCACAGGCGATGCACCTGACTTGGCACTTCTGGTAGATGGTCTGCAGGCAGAACGTGAGCAGGGCATTACCATTGATGTCGCCTATCGTTATTTCTCGACTGAAAAGCGTAAGTTCATCATTGCCGATACTCCGGGACATGAGCAGTACACCCGTAACATGGCAACAGGTGCATCGACCTGTGACCTTGCGATTATCTTGATTGATGCGCGTTATGGTGTGCAAACTCAAACCCGTCGTCATACCTTTATTGCAAGCTTACTTGGTATTAAAAATATTGTTGTTGCGATCAACAAGATGGACCTGGTGAACTTCTCTGAAGCCCGCTTCAATGAAATTCAGGCAGAATATGCAGCATTCGTTGCGCAGTTGGGTGATCGTAAACCATCGAACATCATCTTTACGCCAATTTCTGCATTGAATGGCGATAACGTGGTGAACAAGTCCGCCAATACACCGTGGTACACCGGTGAAACGTTGATGGGTACGCTTGAGTCGGTAGAAATTAACCGTACTTCGGCAAAAGCAGATTTTCGTTTTCCTGTGCAATATGTCAACCGTCCAAACCTCGATTTCCGTGGTTTCTGCGGCACGATTGCACTTGGTGATATCAACGTTGGCGATACCGTAACGGCTTTACCATCAGGTAAATCATCAACAGTAAAAGAAATCGTTACTTTTGATGGCAATCTTGAGCATGCTGTTGCAGGTCAAGCGGTGACTTTAACACTCAACGATGAAATTGATATTTCACGTGGTAACGTATTAATTCGTGCCGATCAAGCGGTTCCAAATATTTCTCGTTCAGTTCAAGCGACTGTGGTGTGGATGGCGGATCAAGCGCTGGTGATTGGCAAGCTGTACAACATTAAGATTGGTACACAGACTGTTCCTGCAAAAGTGACAGCGATTCATTACCGTACCAACGTCAACACACTGGAGAAAGTTCAGGTCGAAAATCTTGAGTTGAATGCGATTGCCAATGTGACTGTTGAATTTGATGCGCCCGTGGTCTTTGATCGTTATCAAGACAGCCGTTATACCGGTTCATTTATCTTTATTGATCGTTTAAATAACGTGACGATTGGTGCAGGTATGGTGGAAGAATCAGTTGAATGGTCTGCACATGATGAGCCCGTGACTGCTGAAGTGCGTGCTGCGCGTTTGGGGCAAAAACCTGCTGCGCTGACTGTCTCGGCAAAAGCTTTGGAAAATGCTCAGGCACTTGAAAGTTTATTGATTCAGCAAGGCATCGTGGCAATTGCCAGAGCGGGTCTTGATGTTACACAAGTTGCATTGCTTCGTGAAACAGGTGTGGTGGTGATTACCGATACTGCTGAAGGTACGGACACCACTTTAATTATGGAAGCAGTCGAAGAGCTTGCTGATAAAATTGTAGAATTGGTTCGATTATAAGACTGAGTCGATTTAAAAAACCCGCTGTAAAGCGGGTTTTTTATTTGGATGCTTTTAAGTATGTAAATAATGTGCAGCCGTGTGAATGTTGAACTTTCACTTAAATTTCTTCTCGATATAATACAAATATTGAGGGGTGTTTATGAAAAAAATATTTATTTTAATCGGGTTGTGTTTGGCTTTTGGGGTGGACGCTAAACAGGCGACCAGTACAGATGCAATTAAGCAAAAAATTATCCAGCAGTCGATTGATCGTTATCCGGGGAATTGTCCATGTCCTTACAATACGGCCAGTAATGGCAGTTGCTGTGGTAAACGTAGTGCATATAATCGGGCGGGTGGGCATGCACCTTTGTGTTATCCGGAAGATGTCAGTGATCGGATGGTCAAAGAGTATAAAAGCCGTGGTTAATTACCAAGTCCGGATTTTACCGAGGGGTAAAAACGAAATTTTCTCTACAGTTTATCTTCAGATATGTATGCTTCAATTATTCAGAAAAATCAGTTAGGGATTGAGATAGAATCGTCTTTATCTCCGTTAGACTTTTTGCGCCAGCAATCCTTTTAATGATTGTGCCATTTTTAAAAATAAGCGTAGAAGGCAGACCATAAACATGATAGCGCAAGGTTAATACTGGAGATTGGTCGATATTTACTTTGCCAAATTTGATTTCGGGCTTGCTTTCAGCATATTGCGCTGCCAGTTCATTAAAGACCGGAAAATTCTGAATACAAGGCTTACACCATTCGGCATAAAAGCGAATGACTGCAAAACCTTCGAACCATTCAAAATTACTGTAATTATTCTCGTTATACTCAATGATCTCGCTCATATCCATCTCCTATCAATTTTTTGAATAGTGACTTGATTATACATAAGTCCGACTTGGCTTCATTCCTCAGCTTAACTATGTTCAAATAAAGCCAAGTATCTTGAATATTCAATAAGCAGGGAAATATATGTCACAAGCAAGCATGCAACAGGTCATTATTACAGAACCGGGCGATATCGATAAATTGGCTTATGAAACGGTTGCGATCCCCGAAGCCAAAGCAGATGAAGTTCTGGTGAAAGTCCATGCTTTCGGAATTAACCGTCCAGATATTTTGCAACGTCAAGGTTTGTATCCAATGCCGAAAGGCGTAACACCAGTCCCGGGTCTTGAAGTCGCGGGTGAAGTGATTGCAGTCGGTGCTGAGGTAAGCCAGTTTAAAGTTGGTGATAAAGTCTGTGGCTTGACCAATGGTGGTGGTTATGCAGAATATTGTGTCGTACCAGAAAGCCAGACCTTGAATATTCCGGAAGGTGTAAGCTTTACACAGGCGGCAGCCATTCCTGAAACCTTTTTTACCGTGTGGGCCAATGTGTTCCAGATGGGGCAGGCCAAAGCAGGGGAAACCGTGCTGATTCATGGCGGGAGCAGCGGCATTGGCACTACTGCTTTAATGTTATGTAAAGCACTCGGAATCAAAAGCTTTGCGACTGTCGGTACGGATGACAAGGTTGCAGCTATTTCAGAGTTAACTTATGCGATTAACTATAAAACGCAAGACTTTGAGCAAGTGATTAATGAAGCAACTGACAATGGCGGGGTCGATGTCATTCTGGATATGGTGGGTGGGCCATATTTAGAGCGGAACCTGAGTTTGCTGCGTCGTGATGGACGTCTGGTGTATATCGCCTTTTTGGGCGGTCGTAAAGCCAAAGAGGTTAATTTAGGTCCTATCATGATGAAACGTCTGACCATTACAGGTTCGACCATGCGAGCACGAAGCACCGCTGAAAAAGCGGAAATTGCACAAGGTCTCAAAGAGCAAGTGGCACCGTTATGGGCGAAAGGTGAATGTCTGCCTATGATTTATAAAACTTTCAAGTTTGATCAAATCCAAGAAGCACATGCAGCCATGGATACCGGAGAACATGTCGGTAAAGTGGTGGTTGAAGTAATTTGATCGAATGTGATCGAGTCAAAAAATACCAGTGATTTCACTGGTATTTTTCGGTTTTAAATAAAAATTTAACAACAAAAAAATGTATATTATTTTGAATAAAAGTTAAAAAATAACAACTATGCGACACAACCTGTCAAGAATGATAGGTAAATTGCACTCATAGATAATTCCGACTAAAAGATTCAACATTCACATGAATATGAGATGGAAAAATATATGAAAATTATTTCAGCACCTTATAGTCCTAAACATGGTTCAAAAGCGTTAGGGCGTATTCATAAAATGATTATACGCGGGACAATCACTTGGACAAAACTACATGAATTATATGGTGCGATGCTGCATCTAGAGCGCTATGTGGAAAGATTAACCACCCAGAATAGTCATTCAGGTCAAAAACGATCCAGAAAATCTAAATAAGCAGTTATATTTTTATAGTCAATAGATAACGAGGACTTTATATAGATAAATGCCTTAGACTTTGTCCTAATATTACTCACTTATTGAGATTGAGTATAATTAATTAAATATTGAGCTATAAGTAAGTACATAACAGTGTATTAAGTGGGGATTTATGAAGCGGCAAGCTTCAACACATGAACGTCTTGCAGAGCGTTTAGCCAGAATTTTGACCAAATTAAATGTCGGATATCAACTTCGGGCTACCGAATTGGCTGCAGAATTCCAGGTCAGCACCCGCACCATAGAGCGTGATTTCGATCGGCTAAGCTCTTACTTGCCTTTACTTCAGGATGAACAAAAAAGATATTATCTGGATACCTCTTATTTGGGACGGTTTAAGCTACAAGATATTCAAAACTTTGCTCAACTTTCCGGGATTAGTGAGCTTTATCCGGCGTTGGATATGTCGTTTTTACGTGAATTGTTAGATGATCGTGCCAATCTGGTATTTTCTGCAAAAGGCTATCATTTTGAAGACACCAAACAGTTTGCTGAGCATTTTAAAACTTTAGCCGCTGCTATTCATAAGCGTTATTATATTCATTTACGTTATCGTGAAGAATCCAGAAATATCCAGCCTTATCGTTTAATCCATCATCATGGCATTTGGTATCTGGCGGGTATAGATCAGGGAAAACTAGGCACCTACCGTCTCAGTCAGATTCAGCAAGTTGAATTGTTGCTTGATCTGAAGCCCTTTGAACATGAGGCTGAAATATTAAAAATTCTGGAGGATGAAGAAGGGATCTGGTTTGGGCAGCAGAAACAACAAGTCTGGGTAAAAATTCAGCCAGAAGTCGCCATGTTTTTTAAAGAGCGTCGTTTATTTCCGGAACAACAGATTGAGCAAGAGTCAGCATCGGGAGGGTTGTTAATCAGTTGTCAGATTCGCCATGAAATGCAGCTTTTACCTTTGGTGCGTTACTGGATGCCCCACATCAAGATTACTGAGCCTGTACATTTTCAGCAGAAACTGGAGCAAGATTTAGAACGTTATTTACGTTCTGCGGGATAAAATCGCACGTCTGTATAAGATGGCTTGATTGATAGTTTGACTTATTTTCTAAATTTCAGACATAAAAAAACCAGCTTAATGCTGGAGATTTTATTGCACCATTTTAACAAGGATTAAAATGGTGCCCGAGGCCAGACTCGAACTGGCACGCTTTGTGGGCGGGGGATTTTAAATCCCCTGTGTCTACCGATTTCACCACTCGGGCTTTAACAAGATGGAGGCGGAGGTCGGAATCGAACCGGCGTCCACGGAGTTGCAGTCCGCTGCATGACCACTCTGCCACCCCGCCACGTCTTGTTGATGCGTATATTATCAAGCCCTGAAAAAAAAACAATAGCATATTCATTTGTATGCGCATAAAAACAGCATCTGGCGGAAAATATTTAAATTATTCATGTAGAATGTGCAAAATTGATTCATATCAACACTTGGGAGAAATGCCGTGGCATTAGTTCTAGACGGTCGTGCATTGGCGAAGCAAATTGAAGCTGACTTGTTTACTCGCGTAGAAGCGCTGAAAGCAAAATCAGGTCGTACTCCAATTCTTGCGACGATTTTGGTAGGTGACGATGGTGCATCTGCAACTTATGTGCGTATGAAAGGCAATGCTTGTCGCCGTGTTGGTATGGATTCATTGAAAGTTGAGCTTCCAACAGAAACCACAACTAAACAACTTCTTGCAGAAATTGAAAAGTTAAATGCCAATCCAGATGTACATGGTATTCTGCTTCAGCATCCGGTTCCTGCGCAAATTGATGAGCGTGCATGTTTCGATGCGATCTCGCTTGAAAAAGATGTCGATGGTGTCACTTGCCTGGGTTACGGGCGTATGGCGATGGGCGAAGCTGCCTATGGTTCAGCGACGCCTGCCGGGATCATGACGATTTTGAAAGAAAACAACATTGAAATCGCGGGTAAACATGCGGTGGTTGTCGGTCGTTCTGCAATTTTGGGCAAACCAATGGCGGCAATGCTGCTTGAAGCCAACGCAACTGTGACCATTTGCCATTCACGCACTCAAAACTTACCTGAATTTGTAAAACAAGCCGATATTATTGTTGGTGCGGTCGGTAAAGCGGAATTGATTCAAAAAGACTGGATCAAACCAGGTGCAGTGGTGGTTGATGCAGGTTTCCATCCACGGGATGGCGGTGGGGTAGGTGATATCCAGTTGCAAGGCATTGAAAACATTGCGTCTGCTTATACCCCGGTTCCGGGTGGTGTGGGCCCGATGACCATCACCACTTTGATTCGTCAAACGGTAGAAGCTGCTGAAAAAGCGCTTGGTTAATTAAATCCTCCCTGACCCTCCTTTTTCAAAGAAGGGAAGCTAATCATCAATTTTTAGATGGAAGTTCCCCTCTTTCCTAAAGAGGGGTTAGGGGAGATTTTTTGAATATATAGATATAAATTAAAAGAAAACCTAATGAGCTGTACCTTTCAATTGCCTAAAGCTCCTCAGCATCTGCTAAAAGCCTTACATGATGTGATTCCACATTGTGAATTACAGGCGCAGCAGCTTCCCGATACGCCTATTTCTTTATGGCTCATTCCACCGGTATTTCCAACAGATAAACTCGATGATGAAGTGATTCGTCGTATCTGGAATGATACGCCGTATTGGATCTTTTGTTGGGCGTCTGGCTTGTCTATGGCTCAATGGCTATTGGCTGAACCACAGCATGTCAAAGACAAGGTGGTACTGGATTTTGGTGCGGGTTCGGGTGTAGTGGCGATCGCAGCGAAAATAGCAGGCGCAAAACGGGTGATTTGCTGTGATATCGACCAGATCAGTCTGGATGCATGTCGTGCCAATGCAGAGCTGAATAGTGTCGAGCTTGAATATTTGGATGATCTGTATAAGGCAGAGCAGCTAGATATTCTGTTAGCCGCAGATGTGCTGTATGACCAGTGTAACCGTTTTTTCTTGGATGAATTTTTAAAATTTGCACCTGAAGTATGGGTGGCAGACAGTCGAGTCAAAAATTTTAGTCATCCAAAGTATATAAAGCTGGATGAACGTAGCGCGACGACCTGGCCAGACCTGGATGAATCGCCGGAATTTCGTAATGTCAGTTTTTATAAAACACGTTGAATTTGAAAAATAAAAAGGGCAATAAGCCCTTTTTATTGTGTTGCTTTGAATATATCGGATATTAAGAACAAGTATAACGAATGACACGCATCGTGGTTGGGCGGGTGTCTAAGGCTTCGCGTGCACCGAGATTCTCGCTATTATATAGATCTGGGGTATTGCTTAAGCTGATTTGCGTGCGGCTATTACCTAATTGGCGGCCATATTGTTCCTGCTCCGCAAGTGGATTAGAAATTTCATTGGTGCTTAAAATCTGGATATTATAGGTTTTTGAACCGCCCAAAGTCTGTTGACAGGCTGCCTGCAATTTTCTTTCATCCTGATTAGGCCGTCCTGAAAGCGTATAGCTCAAGGTTACTGTATTGCCTGAACGTTCCAGAATTTCATAGCCACTTTTTCCGTTGAATTGATGTGGTGCAGTCTGACACGCACTTAACATGAAGCTGCTTGCAGCCAGAGCTAAAATGACCGTTGTTCTTTTCATATTTATATTTCCTAAAGTCTTGCGCTAATTATGCCATAGTTTGCTTCAACTGCTGCTCTGGTCAATTGTGATCAATTGTTTATCCATTTAATAAAAAAGGCCGCTTACGCGACCTTTTTTGAATCAAATCAGCAATTAAGCAGATTTAACCGCAGCAATTAATTCTGCTTGACGTTGTTTTAACGCCTCTGGCAAACGACCACCAAGTTTGTCGAACAATTCAGTGTGGCTTTCAAGTTCTTTGATCCATTGATCTTTATCTTGAGCAGTCACAAGGTCAAATTGTTCTTTAGTAAAGTCAGAACCAGTCCAGTTCAACTGTTCATAAGTTGGAACGCGGCCAATTGGTGTGTCAACAGCAGTTGCACGACCTTCACAGCGGTCAATGATCCACTCAAGAACGCGCATGTTTTGACCGAAACCAGGCCATACGAAGTTGCCTTCAGCGTCACGACGGAACCAGTTCACGTTATAGATCCCAGGAAGTTTGTTGCCAGCAGCTTCAGCTTTCTCAGCAACTTGCTCGCCCATTTCTAACCAGTGCGTGAAGTAATCCGCCATGTTGTAGCCAGCGAAAGGAAGCATCGCGAACGGGTCACGACGAACAATACCTTGTTGACCAACAGCAGCAGCAGTGGTTTCAGAGCCCATGGTTGCAGCTTTGTAAACACCATCAACCCAGTCAAATGCTTCTGAAATTAGAGGCACTGTGTCCGCGCGGCGACCACCGAAGATGAACGCAGAAATTGGAACACCTGCTGGATTTTCCCAGTCAGCGTCAATCGAAGGGCATTGACCAGCAGCAACAGTGAAGCGAGCATTTGGATGCGCAGCTTTTTCTTCGCCAGTGTGAGGTTGACCTTTCCAGTTGGTCAGGTTAGCAGGTACTTCTTTAGAAAGACCTTCCCACCAAACTTCACCGTTGTCAGTTACAGCAACGTTGGTATAGATCACATCTTTAGTTAATGTTGCCATACAGTTCGGGTTGGTCTTGGTATTTGTACCCGGTGCTACACCGAAGAAACCAGCTTCAGGGTTGATTGCATATAGACGACCGTCTTCACCTGGTTTGATCCAAGCAATATCGTCACCTACAGTTTCAATTTTCCAGCCTTCGTAGCCCGCTGGTGGAATCAACATCGCGAAGTTGGTTTTACCACATGCAGATGGGAATGCCGCTGCGATATAGTGTTTTTCGCCTTGTGGATTGGTCACGCCAAGGATCAGCATGTGTTCAGCTAACCAGCCTTGTTGACGACCCATAAATGATGCAATACGTAAAGCCAGGCATTTTTTACCAAGCAATGCGTTACCGCCGTAACCAGAACCGTAAGACCAGATCTCACGAGTTTCTGGATAATGCACGATGTATTTTTCAGGGTTGCAAGGCCATGCAACGTCTTTTTCGCCTTGTTCTAGCGGAGCGCCCACAGTATGTACACATGGAACGTATTCGCCATCAGTACCTAGAACGTCATAAACAGCTTTACCCATGCGAGCCATTTTAGACATGCTTACAGCAACGTAAGGAGAATCTGTTAATTCGATACCGATGTGTGCAATATGAGAACCTAAAGGACCCATAGAGAAAGGCACAACGTACAAAGTACGACCTTTCATAGAACCATCAAACAAACCGTTGAGGCGAGCACGCATTTCAGCAGGTGCTTCCCAGTTGTTGGTTGCGCCAGCGTCTTCTTTGTTTTCAGAGCAAATGTAAGTACGACCTTCAACACGAGCAACGTCAGAAGGATCAGAATTCGCAAGATAAGAACCAGGATGAGTTTCTTGATTCAGTGCTTGCATTGTGCCGTTAGCGATCATCAAGTCGATATAACGTTGATATTCTTCTGCGCTACCGTCACACCATTCAATTTTTGCTGGTTTTGTTAATTTAGCAATCTCTTCCACCCAAGCAATAAGCTTAGGGTGACGAACGAATTCTGGTGCGTTCACTTGGGTCATGGTGAGGCCTATCTCAAATGTGTACAAAAAGGATGTACAAAGTACAATCCGAACAATAAAAATGTTGCCCGGATGATATATGAAAAAAAGTGGCTGTATTAAAGCATAAAATGATAAAAAAAATAAGACCAAAGAAGCACTAGATTTCTTTTGGCATATAATGCTATTTTATTTGTAAATATAATGAAAACAATAAGATAAAACTGAATATTTGAATTACCTTGGTTATTTATTTTAATTATGGGTGGTATTTATTTTAAAAATTATTAATAAAATCAATTTATTAATTTTAGAGCACGTCTCATATTCGTTATTGATTAAATAAATGGTTGCCATTTGAATTTTACATAAAGCTACTGTTAATTGTCTATGAATTGGACAAAATGCCAATAGGCTTCATAAAGTTGTGCGAAAAATGTCTAATCAATCTAAACCCTTATCGCTTATTTATAATCATAATGCTGGTTTTCGCATACAAGGGCCAGAAGGGATCTATGAACAACTGACTGAAATATTTTCAGCGCAAGGTTATCAGACTAAAGCCTATGAAATCAATGATTCACAGCAATTTGATCATGTTATGGCGGAGGTGTTGACACGACATTTAGCGTCGGATGAAGCAGGCATCGTGGTGGCAGCAGGTGGGGATGGTACTTTAAATACAGTCGCCAAGCATTTATTAAATACGCAAATTTCTGTCGGAATTTTACCCTTGGGTACTTTTAATTATGTAGCCAAATTATTAGATATTCCCCTGGATTTAATTGAAGCCGCTAAAGTGATTGCCACGGGACAATCTAAACGTATCAATGTAGCCCAAATTAATCAGGATATTTATCTGAATAATGCCAGTTTGGGTCTGTATCCCTTATTTATCAAAAAACGTGAAGATTATAACCGGCGGTTTGGTCGATTGCCGTTACATGCCTATACTTCCGCACTGGATGTGCTGATTCGCGACCGTAAGGAACTGAAACTGGAAATCTGGGTAGATCACAAGAAATATCCGGTAAAAACACCCCTGATCTTTTTTGGCAACAATCCCTTGCAACTGGCAGATATGAAAATGCAGATTGCCAAAGCAGCAGAGCAGGGTAAAGTCGCAGGAGTGGTGGTTTCTAAAAGTGATAAGCTAACTTTATTTAAGCTTGTGTATCAGTTGGTTCGTGGCAAGATTGATCAGGCTTCGGATGTTTACAGTTTTGCTGCCGATCAAGTCCGTATCGAATCTAGATCCAAGAAATTGATGGTGGCGATTGATGGCGAAATCGTAGAAATGGCACCGCCCCTCAATATTTCTGTTTTAAAAAACAGCCTGAGTGTAAGGGTGTCGCATGATCCTGCATCTGTCTGATCTGCATTTTGGGACAGAAAAACCCGAGTGTTTAGAGGCAATTCGACAGTTCTGTCAGACTCATCCTCTGGAAGCGGTCGTCGTCAGTGGTGATCTGACCCAACGCGCACGTTTAAGTCAGTTTTTGGCCTGTAAACGGTTTTTAGATCAGCTTGGGACACCTTATCTGGTAATTCCGGGTAATCATGATATTCCGCTCTATCATTTATGGAATCGGCTGTTCAATCCATTTACCCGTTATCAGCTTTTTTTTGGTGAACTTGAACCGACACTTGAAACAGACAACTTTTATCTGGTGGGGGTGAACTCAATCCGGCGCCGCTATCACACCAAAGGGCATTTATCGCTTGAGCAGATTCAGCGTATTGATCGGAAATTAGGCCAAGCGCCTTCTTCCAAATTAAAAATTATTGTCAGCCATCAACCGTTCTATGTGCCTTTTCAAAATAAGCGCGGTTTTAAGGATAGTCCATTGATGGCCAAAATTGCTTTAGAAGCTTGGGCAGCACATGGCCTGTTTGCAGTCTTGCATGGACATCTGCATCAACCTGCGGTTTATGATTTGAACCTGATCTTTGATTTGGGGGCAGATCATCCTGTTTATGATGTACATGCAGGTACTTCAGCCTCGCATCGGCTACATAAAAAAGAGCCAAATAGTTTTAATCTGATTGATGCATCAGGAAAAATTTCCCAGTATTTATTCGATGACGTGACCCAGTCCTTTCTGTTAAAGCCTGATATGTTGAATAAATAGACGAAAAATCAGTATTCGTTAAAAAAAAGCAATTTTTTTTCATTTTTGCCCTTGAAGCGTTTTATTCCATCTCCATAAAAGTGACATCAAAAATTTTTGATGATGACCCATGGAATAATTAAGTCGTCATCAGTGACCTAAAAAGACTTAGTCTGATGGAGTTAAATATGAGCAACATTCGTCCATTACATGACCGCGTTGTTATTCGTCGTGTTGAAGAAGAAACTAAAACAGCTGGCGGTATTTTACTTCCTGGTTCTGCTGCAGAAAAACCAGCTCAAGGTGAAATCATTGCTGTAGGTAATGGTCAAATCACTGACAATGGTGTACGTGCACTAGATGTAAAAGTTGGCGATAAAGTATTGTTCGGTACGTATGCGGGTACAACTGTGAAAGTTGACGGCGAAGAACTTCTTATTATGAAAGAATCTGACATTTTAGCGGTATTTGCTTAATTTCCGTTTAAAGTCGTCTTATGTTCATCAGAATTTAAAAGATATTAAAAGTATTTGGAGTCAAAAATGTCAGCTAAAGACGTAAAATTTGGTGATTCAGCGCGCAGCAAAATGATTGCTGGTGTGAACATCCTTGCAGATGCAGTGAAAGTAACACTAGGTCCTAAAGGCCGTAACGTTGTGATCGACCGTTCTTTCGGTGCGCCGCACATCACCAAAGATGGTGTAACGGTTGCCAAAGAAATCACCCTAAAAGATAAATTCGAAAATATGGGTGCTCAACTGGTTCGTGAAGTGTCTTCAAAAACCAATGACATCGCAGGTGACGGTACAACCACTGCAACTGTATTGGCTCAAGCAATTTTGAACGAAGGCATCAAGTCAGTGACAGCGGGTATGAACCCAATGGACCTGAAACGCGGTATTGATATTGCAGTTAAATCTTTGGTTGCTGAAATTAAAGCAACTGCTCAACCTGCGTCTGATTCTAAAGCGATTGAACAAGTCGGTTCGATCTCTGCAAACTCTGACACCACTGTAGGTAAACTGATTGCGCAAGCAATGGAAAAAGTGGGCAAAGAAGGTGTCATTACTGTAGAAGAAGGTTCAGGCTTTGAAGATTCTCTAGATGTGGTAGAGGGTATGCAGTTTGACCGCGGTTACATCTCGCCATACTTCGCAAACAAGCAAGACACGCTAACTGCGGAGCTTGAAAATCCGTTCATTCTTCTGGTTGACAAAAAAATCAGCAACATTCGTGAGTTGATCACAGTGCTTGAAGCAGTTGCGAAAACAGGTAAACCGCTTTTGATCATCGCTGAAGATGTTGAAGGCGAAGCGTTGGCAACTTTGGTTGTCAACAACATGCGCGGCATCATCAAAGTATGTGCAGTAAAAGCGCCTGGTTTTGGTGATCGTCGTAAAGCGATGCTGCAAGACATCGCGATCTTGACTGGCGGTACGGTGATTTCTGAAGAAATTGGCATGCAGCTAGATCAAACTGCACTTGAACATTTAGGTACTGCACATAAAGTGACTGTATCTAAAGAAAACACAGTGATTGTGGATGGTGCGGGTAATGCAGGTCAAATTTCTGAACGTGTTCAGCAAATCCGTGCGCAAATTGAAGAATCTACGTCTGAATATGACAAAGAAAAACTTCAAGAACGTGTTGCTAAATTGGCAGGCGGTGTTGCAGTGATCAAAATCGGTGCTGCGACTGAAGTTGAAATGAAAGAGAAGAAAGACCGTGTAGACGATGCCCTTCATGCAACGCGTGCTGCGGTTGAAGAAGGTGTGGTTGCAGGTGGTGGTGTTGCACTGGTACGTGCAGCGAAAGTATTGGATAACGTAACTGGCGCGAATGATGACCAAAATGTAGGTATCAACATTCTACGTCGTGCGATTGAAGCGCCGCTTCGTCAAATCGTATCGAATGCGGGTGATGAGCCTTCAGTGGTGATCAATGCTGTGAAAAATGGCGAAGGCAACTTCGGTTATAACGCGGCAACAGGTGTTTATGGCGATATGCTCGAAATGGGTATTCTTGACCCAGCAAAAGTAACGCGTTCTGCACTTGAGCATGCTGCTTCTGTTGCTGCATTAATGTTGACAACTGAATGTATGATCACGGATATTCCAGAAGACAAGCCTGCAATGCCTGATATGGGCGGCATGGGTGGTATGGGCGGCATGATGTAATTCATGTTGATCATTTGATCTTGAAAAATCCCTACCTCAGGTAGGGATTTTTTTTATTTCTTGATAAAAAAGTACGATTTCAATAAAAAATAGAGTAAAATTTGAGACATAAGTTTGATCTAGATTAAAAAATGCAAACTGGGTATCATTTTTTATTAAAAAATTGATTAATGTTTATTTTTGTAACATTTGATCTTGGAATATATAATTTTTTGATTTATGATTTAATCAAAATATAATTGATGTGCGGCTATATGAACAGTACAGTTATAAATAATGAGGGGAAAAGTTCAGAGGATCATTCTGAACTGGTATTGATTAGTAAATGTGAATTAAAGTCTTTATACCGAAAATTAAAGGAATATGAAGATCGTTTACGGAGGTATGAGCATGAGCATAAAAAAATTTTAGCTTATTTCACGCATAAAAATTACAATTGATTTAACTCATCAATCAACTTTTTAATGATATCTTTATGATGATTTTTTAAAGCGCGAAACTTCAGATAATAGTCTAGATCTCCAATATCATGTTCTGAAATCTGAGCACTCGGACTAATATCCTGGTCTCCAAATCTTAGCCATTGATTAGATACATTTAGCCAGATTGCTAAAATAGAAAGTTTATCTTGGCTAGGGATGGCCTTACCTAATAACCAGTTATTTGCAGATTGTACTGAAATTGGGCTGCCGTCATAACGGTGATTGAATTCCCTAGATAAAAAAGTAGGGCTAATAGGGTGTGCAGCATCCAGTAAAGCTTGTTTCAATCGTTCAGCAAATAATTTTTTTTCTTGTTGATTGCTCATAAATTAAGTTCTCTCTTTCTATCTCATCATACACTTTATAAGTTTTATCTTAAAAATGTATTTAAAATACTACAATGATTTTAAGAGCATAATTTTAAGAAAACTCGACTCATATTTCAATTGTAACAAAGTTTTTTAGCCTATCTTGTTGTAATTATTTGTAATTATTATTTGTTTCTATATTTTATGTTGAGTTTAGCTTAATACAAATATCAGGTAATCAATCTGTTAATTAATCAAGGTTACTTTATCACTTTTTTATTTTTAAATCTCTATTTAAAACATAAGTTTAAGCTTTTTTTTCTAACTTTTTTGAACTAAAATCAATTTTAAATTTAAAAATAAATCAAATATTGATTGATATATTTGTTTCGTTTTGTATATTATTGACTCAGGATCGCTCTAGCGGCGGTATGGGGTGGATGGCATTCTCCAGAACAACCAGACATTCAACTCAGTTTTACTGGTTTACACCATCCCAGGGTAGGCCAGTTTTTTTATAAGAAATGGATATATATATGAAACTTAATACAGCTTTTAAACTTTCAGCTTTAGCATTTGCTATGGCTGTCCCAACTGTTGTAAATGCAACAACAATTACCCAATCTTCTGTAAATGCTGCTGATGGCTCTAATAATATTAACCTTACAGCTATGGGAGATGAGAATAATGTAGTAATTACAGCAGCTAAAGATGTTGTTATTACCGTTGATGGTAATGCTGGTAGTGTTGGTTCATTCTACATAAATAAGGGCAATCAAAATTTACTAAACTTAGATTCTTACAGTGGTTTGAACGTTAATACTAATTTAACTGTTAATGGCATCCTGACAGCAAATACATTAGCTGTTAATACATTGCAACATAATGCTGTAGAGGTAAATGCGGATGTTGTAAATACAAAAGTTGTTGATTTAGGTAGTAAGAGCAGTAACGTCTTTACTCCAGGCAGTCCAAATACTGCACAACTTCCAGTTGCTTTGCGTTTGGCTGAAGATGGCACAACATATTTTTATGAAATTGCAGATGGTCTGGGTAATAATGCAGCTAATGATAGCAACTTGCCTTCAACCTACATCTTGTCAGGAACAAACTTGCAATTATTCACCGATACCACAAATTCTACATTTGTAAATGGTGGTACTGCTTCTAATGTGCGCGTTGGTACAACGGATGTAACAAGCGTTACTAAAGAGCTAGATAATGAAAATCTGACTTATGCCGAATCGTTAAAAACCACTAATGCGATTCAAGCAGATTTTGCTGTAACAGATGCTACAGGTTCAACTAACGCTAACCCAGGTGTTTATGTGGATCAAGGCCGTACTTATGATTTAACAAATAAATCAATCGATACGGGTATTATTGGTACTGTTGGCAGTAATAATATTTATGGTGTAGATTTAAAGACAGAGCAAGGTAAATATTTAGCAAGTGATGACTCTCTAATTACTGGTTCAGTTAATCAAGCTACTTTAACTAGTGATGCTTTAGTAATTAAAACAACTGTAGATGATTTAACTAAAACAACAGAAATTACAGCAGATGGTATTAAGCTTAATAATGTATCTGTAGCAACAGTTGATGATGTTACTACGGGTGATGAAGCAACTCTAGCTGCTGCAACTGCATATACAGATACAACTGCTGCAACTTTACGTGAAGAAGCTGCTGCTGAATCTGTTCGTTTAGATGGTCGTGTAGATACAGTAGAAGCATCTGTAACAGCACTTGACTCTAAAGTTGATACAGAAGTCGCTCGTTTAGATGGTCGTGTAGATACAGTAGAAGCATCTGTAACAGCACTTGACTCTAAAGTTGATACAGAAGTCGCTCGTTTAGATGGTCGTGTAGATACAGTAGAAGCATCTGTAACAGCACTTGACTCAAAAGTTGACACAGAAGTTAATCGTTTAGACGGTCGTGTAGATACAGTTGAATCATCTGTAACAGCACTGGATTCAAAAGTTGATACAGAAGTAGCTCGTTTAGATAGCGATATTGCAAATGCAAATGCTGCTGCAACTGCATATACAGATTCAACTGCACAAACTTTACGTGACGAAGCTGCTACTGAATCTGCTCGTGTAGATACTGCAATCGTTGCTGGTGTAACAGATGCTAACGATTACACAGATACAACTGCTGCAACTTTACGTACTGAAGCTGCTACTGAATCTGCTCGTGTAGATACTGCAATCGTTGCTGGTGTAACAGATGCTAACGATTACACAGATACAACTGCTGCAACTTTACGTACTGAAGCTGCTACTGAATCTGCTCGTGTAAATACAGCAATTGTTGACGGTGATGCTGCGACTTTAGCATCTGCAAATGCAACTACTGCTTCAACTGCACAAACTTTACGTACTGAAGCTGCTGCTGAATCTGCTCGTGTAAATACAGCAATTGTTGACGGTGATGCTGCGACTTTAGCATCTGCAAATGCTTATACAAATACACAAGTAGCTAACGTAAATTCACGTATGAACCAGTTGAATTCACGTGTTGATGACGTAGAAAAAACTGCTTACCGTGGTATCGCTATTGCATTAGCGGCTCAACAACAAATTCCTAACATCGGTGCTGGTCAATTCGCTGTATTTGGCGGTGTAGGTCACTATGAAGGTGAGTCTGCTGGTGCCCTAGGTGTTGCAAGCGTGTTTGCTGATGGCCGTACTTCTGTAAGTGCTGCTCTTGGTTTCGCTGGCGGTAACGAAGTTGGTGGCCGTGTAGGTGTATCATACGTATTTGGCGGTAAATAATTACTCCTTATACTGACCTATAAAAAAAATCCCCGCAATATGCGGGGATTTTTTATGTCTTTACAAAATTATGATGAAGACTTTTTAACTAATTTGTAATTTAAATTACTCTCGATTTTCTTACCTGATTCAACATCACGTGCTTCGATAAAATTTTCGTCAACAAAGAATTTACGGTTTTCAGCTTTGTTATCTAATGTGATGAGTGACGGATCCTGAGGATCAAAACTAAAACTGCCTTTGAGCTCAAATTCATTATTATTAGCTTTCCCTAAATATTCTTCACTCAGTTCATAAGTCTTATCTGAATTAAGCTGTAACTCGACTTTAATGCCTTCACAGTCGGCACAAGGAAATACACCTTCATATTCACCTGCCCAATCTAATGAGGTCTCTGCGCTATCAGCCCGAGTCAGATTGGTACCGGGGTTATTTTGCTCCGTCATCGCTGGGCTGGATGGTGCATTATGATTCATTGGCTCATTGTCATTCTGTTTTGAACATGCTGTCAACGTTGATGAAATAGCGACTGCCATCGCAGCGGTGAATATAAATTTCTTCATTGTTTTGATCCTATGGATTTATTTGTTAGCTAATTACATTAAAAGCAGTCTGTATAGATAAATAGAGCAATCTTGTTAAAGTTTGATTCATTAGGTGAATCAGATCAAAGTTATTCATCAATCAATAGACTTTAGGGATTTTCATAAAATATTAAAGGCATTTTATGTCGTTTCACCAAGGGCTGCTTGGCGCTATGATTAAGAAAGAACTATGAAAAATGAGGCAGCAATGAAATTAGAACAAGAAAATAATCTTATTGCAAAAATTTATGATGCTGCATTATTGCCAGCTTTGTGGCTGGAGGTGATCGAAGATATCGTGAGCTACACTAAAAGTAAGAGTGCAATCTTTACCGGTCTGGATCAGCTTAATCCAGGCTATGATTTTGTTCACACGTATAATATCCCGAATGAAAGTTTGGCTGCCTATCAGGATGAGCGTATCAGAGTGATTGATATGAAGCTCCATATGCCCTTATGGAATGATATTGAGATGGGGGATGCGCTAAATCAGAATTGTCAGCATTATGCAGAGCGGCCCGGTACGGATCATTATGTATTTTATGAAAAATGTTTAAAGCCAACAGGTGTCTGCTATCTGGCAGGCGTGTTGCTCGATCGAGGTCATTATCGCTGGGCCGTACTCGGTATCCATCGTGCGCCTGAGGTGCAGCCTTTTGAACAGGCAGAGCTGGATTTTCTAAGACGCATCAGTATTCATTTACGCCGGGCTTTGCAAATTCACCGGCAAATCAGCTTGATTCAACAAGATAATTTAAGCTTGTATACCGTATTGGATAGTTTAAAAACAGGGATTGTACTGCTCGATCAAAACCTGTGTTTAAGTTATTCCAATCCTGTTGCGCAAAAGATGCTTGATCAGAGTTCATGTCTGGATCTCGATATACATAACCGTCTAAAAACCAATTATGCTCAGCAGGTACGTTTTGATCAGCTTCTGGAAAGTGCTTTGCTGGAAGATACGACCATTCAGACTGAAGTAGGTGGAGTCTTGGCGTTGAGTGATGGGGCAGGCTCACAATTCATGCTGACGGTGGTGCCATTTAAAAAATTAAGAAATATGCAACATTTACAGTCTGCTCAGCATCAAATTGCCTTATTTATGACAGATAAAAACCAGCATTATTCCCTGTCAAGAGCTTACCTACAACAGTGTTACCAGCTTTCCAAAAGAGAGTTTGATTTATGCGAGTTGTTAATTAATGGTTATAAAATAGAAGATATTGCAGAACAGTGTGGCATTACGTTGAGTTCGGTACGGACGTATTTTAAAAATATTTATGAAAAAACCCAATGTTGTTCGCAAATCGAACTGATGCATTTATTGATGGGTTGTACCATTCAATTTGAGCATATTAAATAAAATGCCCCAATCTTATGATTGGAGCATTTTAATTTGGTTTAGTTTAGTCGAGAGAGTGTAAAAGTACCTTCGCCACTTACAGTAAATGTTAGTGTATTGGTACCAATAGTGCCTGATAAACCTAAATGTGCATTGGTATCAGAGAGGCCTGCACAACCATTTGTATCGATAGCGATAGCATTAACAAATAATTTACCATTTTGAAGCTGGTAGGTACCATATTCGATACCTGGTCCACCACAAGGTGTTTCCCCAGCTTCAACTTGATCATCTCCTACAGCATCAATTAGGGTATAGGTATTATCCGTTTTGAAAACAAATAATTGTTTACCTGAGCTTGAACTCCACGCACCTATAATTCCTGAGTTATGACGAGGAAATTTAGTAAAAGTTGCACTTTCATTTGGATTTTGGGCTTCTGAAATTTTTAATTCAGTGCCATTCAATGATATTTTCATATCACGTGTAACACCGAAATCCGTTAAACCCCAATCTTCATTCGTGTCTATTGAGGATTGAGCCCGTAAGTCTCCAGACAATGCATCAATAGATAATTCACCGTATTCCATGCCATTGGCGCTATCTGATGGTGCACTGAAAATCGGTTCACCAAGCATATATTTTCCGTCTTTGGTGATTTGCAGTACAACTTCTGACTCTTCATTCTTCGCATACCAAACACCGGCAAGATCTTTGAGCAGTGCTTGGTTAAAGTTATCTTTTGCTGTTTCCGCTGTAACGACCTGTTTAGTTTCAAAACCGACTATGCTTGCAAGGACAGGTTGAAAGCTTTCAATAAACTCTGTTGTCGGTTTGGAAAAATCAATAGAATTGGCAGTGAGTTGAGGCATTGAATCTGGAATTTGGATTCCATCGTCATGCACACCATTAGAATCTAAAGATTGTAAGAAAATGAGCATATTAGTACGTGTCGTTTCGTCCTCAGCTAACTCGACTGGAGTAATACGTTCAGATCCAGTGACAGTTCCAAGGTCGATATTACCGATAGAGAAGGTAATTTCATCACCTTCTTGATATTCAAATTCTCCCTGTGCGTTTGTCGTTTTAGATATACCATTAATGGTATAAGTTGCACCTTCAACAGGGCCATCGGTTAGGACACCTATTTGAGTTGTTGTGGATGGGGGAATGTTAGACGAATCATTATCCGAACCGCCGCAGGCACTAAGTAACCCCGCTAAAGCAATACAAAGTAAAGTTTTTTTCATTAGAATCTTCCTGAAATTTATAATGTGGATTCAGTATAAAAAGACCCTCATATTTGCCATATCCCAAAATTAGGAGGTTAAGATCTTTTTAATGTATGAATCCTTTAAATTGGAAAGAAATTCCTATTTATATGGGGAAGCAATCTGAACTATCCGTAAATTGATGTATGAGATAAGTTGAAGGTGGCAAAAATAATCAACTATTCATTTAAAAATTCTAATTATACAAATATAGATTAATTGTTTATTTATTGATCATAGAGCACTATCTATATTTGCCGAGGTTGCTAAAATTCGCGCAATTTTGAATAGAATTGGTGCGTGACGTGTTTGAGAAGTTAGCAGAACAAAGCCTGAACCTGATGGGTTGGGAAATTGATAACCATTGGCCCCTAGATTTAGACCAATGTGTCATGATTGCTGCTCCTCATACCAGTAATTGGGATGCACTGTATGCGCGACTGGCCTTAAAAGCATTGGGCGTAAATGTTCGCTTAACCATTAAAGACAGTTACATGAAATTGCCATTTGGGCCTTTTGTGCGTGCTATGGGCGGTATCGGGATTGATCGCCGTCCTAAACAGCCGGGTGAGCCGCGTCCGAGCATGGTACAGGTGATGACGGATTTATTTAAGACCCATCCCAAACTGGTCATGCTGGTCACACCAGAAGCAACGCGTGCCAAACAGGAACAGTGGAAGACCGGTTTTTATCATGTTGCCATCAATGCGGGTGTGCCGATTGCTTTGGCTTATATGGACTATGCCAAGAAAAAAACTGGTGTAGGTAAAATTGTTTATCCGACAGGGGATTATGAAAAAGATATGGCGGAAATCATGGCATTTTATGCAGATATTCAGCCAAAATTCCCTGAATGTTTCAGTGTCGATCAGCGTTATTATCAGAATTAAAATTGCATTGTAAAAAAAGCAGGGTATTTTACCTGCTTTTTTTATTGCCTAAGAATTAAGAATATCAGACAAATACTACTTAGTTTTCAGAAGCGGGTAAAATTCCACCGAGGCTTTGACAGGCACTTTTATACAGCTCATATTGCTGTTGCACAACTTCCGATAAGGGAATATCAAATAACTTTTCACCTTGGTGATAATGCTCGATATACGCTTCGGCCTTGGATTTTGTGCTATAGAGCGAATGCTGATAATAATCGGTCATGCTGGTATGCGACATCTGTGACATCTCGATCTGGGAGCACTGGAAATTTTGCAGCAGCTGTTCCGATTTTTTCAGATCGCTAGACATACAACCTGCCAGCAATAAGGTACTGAGCAATGTCGTGATAAATTTCATAGAAAATAGACAAAAGGTTTTATGGGAACACCGTATTGTAGAAGTAAAATCCGGTCACAAAACCTTTTTAATCTACCAGATGGTCAAAAAATAGAACAATAGAATCTAAAAATCCCGGTCTATTCTCTGGTCAGTTAACCTTTAACCAGGCCACCATCCACAATCAGGTTTTGTCCGGTTACTGCACGTGAATAAGGCGATAAAAACATCAGGATTGCAGCAGAAAACTCCTCCGGTGTTATCACGCGGCGTAAAGGAGTTGATTGAGCAATCAGATCAAAAACAAAGTCTGGTGTGGCTTTACTGGCATCTGTGGTTTGTAACAGGCCGCCAGAGAGCATATTGACATTAATACCATATTGTCCCAAATCCTGCGCCGTAGTGCGGGTAAAGGCCAGTAAAGCCGCTTTTGCTGCGGTATAGTCATGATAGGGAACCACCGGATTTTGCACCAAGTTTGTGCCGATATTGACGATCCGGCCAAAACCCGCATGCTTCATATCGTCCAGTGCGGCTTGCGTGGTATTGAGGGCGGCCTGTACTGCACCACTGAATTGACGCGACATGGTCTCCCAAGTTAAATCTTCAACCTTAGGACGATCATCCCCATTAAATTCAAACTGAATCAGCGCATTATTGACGACCGCATGAATCGCTTCCCCGAAATGCTTTTTTGCAGCAGCAAATAAAGTCCGTACCTGATCAGCCTGAGTGACATCGGCCTGATAAATAAAGACCTGCTCGGGATACTGCTGCGCAAGCTGTTCGGCGGTTTGCTGACTGCTATGATAATTGACGACGACGCGAGCACCTTCTGCCAATAGGGCTTGAGTAATCGCCAAACCCAAGCCACGTGCTCCGCCGGTAACGAGAACAATCTGATCACGAATCTGCATAATGATGATCTATATTACGAAATATTGGCTCTAACATAGCAGTTATGTCAGCGGATTCAAGCTTGGGGCAAAGTAAATCAACTCTGCATGAGATTGGGCTTAAATGAATTGGGACGCTATAAGAAAACAGCCGGCGCTGAACAGCAAACTCAAAATAATACGTTTAAACAGCAGTTCAGAAATTTTATAGAAGAGTTTTGCCCCTAAAATGGCCGGAATACTGACAAAAACTATTAACACTGCCATATAGGGTAAATGACTTTGATCGATCATACCTTGCCATAGATAGGTACCGAGTGCGAAGACCTGAACTGCAAAATTAAAATGCCTCAAGATATAGCGTTGCTGGGCTTTCGGGAGTTGTTTCAACATCACCCATGCTGAAGGGACAGCTCCGCAGAAACCACCGAGTCCACCTAATATTCCACCCATCAATCCGATACTACTGTCGGCTATTTTTCCCGAGCGCTGAATGGTTTTGATTTGTGGATTGAGCAGCATCAGCGGAGACCAGAGCACCAGAAAAATGCCCAAAACCAATTTAAATGTATCAGCTTGGATGATGTGCAGCAGGTAAGTGCCGAGCGGTACGCCAATCAGACCAGCCACTAAATAAGGCAGTAGCCACTGTTTAGATAATATTGGGGGCTTCTGTTCCTGCGTCAGTGAAATTAAATGACTCCAGATGGAAGCAAATACCAGCAAGGGCGCTGCCAGTTGCGGAGCCAATACCCAGACCCAGAATGACATGGCAATCAGGGCAAAGGCAAAACCGGTCAGCCCCTGTACGAAACCAGCGACCATTGCACCAAGAATAAATAACAGCCAGGTCATAAAGGTCAGGTCAGAAGGAAAGGCAGCAGTATTCTAAAGATCAGGGCAAAAGCCAAGCTTTTAGTTAGCTGTATTTATGCAAACTAAAGTTCAAATGTGCGTAAAATATTAAAACGAAAATAAGGAATGAGTTTTTTATTCCTGCATAAAAAATGCATAAATCACTACAACAGAGCAACAATGAGTTCGTTTAGTCTCCATGAACTCGCCTGATACTGATAGGGTGCAGTAAAGAGATTAGGGACATGATTAAAAAAGCGATTTTACTTTCTGTATTGGCAGTGTCATTAACTGGTTGTGTGGTTGATCCATGGGATGATGGTTCTCGTGATCACCGGGATCGCAACGGACATTATGATCGAGACCACAAGGATCGTGACTGGAAAAATCGGGAGCATAGAGATCATCGGGATTGGAAGCGTGACAGAGGTGACAACCGTGATTGGCGCCGTGATCGTGACTAAAATGATTCTCGCATCTTTCAGTTTGACTATTATTGACAAAAAAGGATTCCACCGCGGAATCCTTTTTTAATGGGTCTTAATTGTAACTTTATTTAAGAAACACTTTTTTGATAAAGCCCTGCACGCACTGTGCCGGCTTTGGTATTTTTAATGAGTCGCCATGACGCTGGTAATTTAAGCAACTGTAGATCACGGTCTGCTTCCACATAAATATAAGCATTATTTTTCACCAGATGATCCGCCTGTAATGCCAGCTCTTCCCATAAGTTCAGGCTATACGGTGGATCGAGAAAAACCAGATCAAATTGTGTTTGCAGGCTGGTTAACGCTTGCTGCGCCGTTGCTATTTTCAATTGGGCGCGTGCTTTGGTGACTTGTAATAGTTCAAGATTCTGGGTCAGGAATTGTGCCTGAGTACGATCTGGTTCAATCATGACGACTGAGGCCGCACCACGCGATAAGGCTTCAAAAGCCAAGGCACCAGATCCTGCACAAATGTCCAAAACCTGTGCATTTTGTACGTCCCACATAAGCCAGTTAAACAGGGTTTCGCGTACTCGATCAGGCGTCGGGCGTAAACCCTCAATACTGGCAAAAGGTAGTTGACGACGTTTCCAGTCACCCCCAATAATTCGAAGTTGGTTTTTCATTTTAGTCTCGTTCTACCGGTGTGGGAGCAGGAGGTGCTACAGCTGGAGCAGCTGCATTTGCAGATGGATTGGTGGCAGGATCTGGTGGCTGAATATTGGCTGGAGCTACAGTTGCTGCATCTTGACTCAACATGCCTGCACCACTTGGCAATTCAGCAGGCTTGATTCCGGCTGTCATCAGACCACCACTGAGCTGATGACCTTGCGGGCGTACCGGCTTCTTATCTTTATGCAGCAACCAGTAATCAAAAATCGGACGAGCCAGCACAGTGGCTGCACTACCGCCACGACCATTTTCCAGAATGACCGCAATCGCAATTTCAGGATTTTCAGCAGGTGCAAAACCGACAAACAGGCCATGATCCAGCTGACGGTCGGTCAATAAGGATTCATTATAACGCTTGCCTTGAGCAATACTCTTCACCTGAGCTGTACCAGTTTTACCTGCAATGGAATATTGTAAGCCACTTTTGATGCCTCGGCCTGTACCAGATTGAATCACGTCGACCATGGCATCACGCATCTTGATCCAGTCTTCTTCCTGACCATTAAAATCGATTTTGCCGTGGGTACCATTATGTACCTTGAACGTTTTGGCACCGCGACTTTCACGTAACACATGCGGAATGACTTTATTGCCATGGTTGGCGGTAATGGCCGTTGCCATGGCCAGTTGTAACGGCGTTGAAGTGAAAGCCCCCTGACCGATACTCACCGAAATAGTTTCACCTCGTAACCATTTGGCGTTACGGGTACGCATCTTCCATTCCGGGTTCGGGTACAGTCCTGAGCTTTCACTTGGTAAATCCACGCCGGTTTTTTCACCAAAACCAAACTGACGCATCCAGGTGTTCATTTTCTCAATGCCCATGCGGTAGGACATGACATAGAAATAAGTATCACAAGAAACGACCTGAGCTTTGTGCATGTTGACTGCGCCATGCCCGGATTTTTTATGGTCACGGAAGCGGTGACTATCGCCCGGCAGACTGAAATAGCCCGGATCAGAAATAGTGGTATCCCAGTCCACCAGACCATAATGCAGGCCGCCCAATGCAAACATCGGTTTAATGGTTGAACCAGGAGGATAAACCCCTTGCACGGCGCGGTTGTATAAAGGTTGATCCAGATTATCACGCAGATCACTATAATCTTTATGACTGATACCGGTCACAAACAGATTTGGATTGAAACTTGGGCTGGAAACCAGCGCCAGAATTTCCCCAGTTTTCGGATTCATCGCCACAATCGCACCACGGCGTCCAGCCAGTTGCTCTGAAGCCACCACCTGCAAACCATAATCCAGTGACAAGAACAGATCATTACCGCGCACCGGATCCTTACGGCCCAAATGCCGTAGCACATTACCAAAAGCATCCGCTTCTACCGATTCATTTCCTGGCACCCCATGCAGAAGTTCTTCATAGGATTTTTCTACCCCAATTTTCCCGATCAGGTTGGTCCCGGCATACAGATCCTTGTCAATGGCTTTGAGTTCTTTGTCATTAATCCGGCCCACATAACCAATCACATGGGCAAACAGATCGCCATGCGGATAATAGCGGGTCATCTGGGTTTCAATATTCACGCCCGGAAACTGATATTTGACCTCGCTAAAACGGGCAATATCATTTTCATTCAGGTTGAGCTTGATCGAAACCCGTTCGGTTCTACGTGCTGTTTTGATCCGGCTTTGGAAGCGTTCAATATCTTCTTCAGTCAGCTCCAGAATAGGCTTCAGACGTTCCAAAGTCTGGTCAATATCCTGCACATCGGCGCGGCTTAAAGTTGCGGTAAAAACCGGGTAGTTATCGGCCAGCAATACGCCGTTACGGTCATAAATATAACCGCGCGCTGGAGGCAGAGGTTGCAGACGAATCCGGTTTTGGTCAGAAGCGGTACTGAAGGTCTCGAAATTAAAGAGTTGTAAATAGGCATAGCGGCTAACCAGCAGCAGCATAAAAAAGATGACTATTCCAACAGAAATCCATACTCGACTACGATAGATGCGCTTTTCTTGTTGTGCATTTTTTAAAGGAAAGTGCTGCTTCATACGCGATCGACTTGAGACCTGAGGAAAGGAGGAAAGAATCAAAGTGGAATATTCTAACGCAACTGGACTTGATTTGATAATGAAAAACTGCCATTACGATCAGTTCCTTTAAGCTTTGACTTTGCAGACATGAAAATTGTAAAGTGCTGTATATAAGAGTTGTGATAATTCTGATACAGTAAAATCGAATAAAAATAGGACTATACCAAAAACTATAATTAAGGAAGATGGTGAAGGAATGAACAAGGTTTACCCTTTGTTGGCGTTTGCATTGTGGGCGAACGGGGCCTATGCACATGATCAAATCAATAATACTGCAGATAAAGTAGAAGCTACTCAGGCAAAAGCCTTTAATGTTGGGGCTGGTTTTACCCGGAAGCTGGTACATTTAAATACTGAATGGGTTAATCCTTATGGGATTGCTTATGTGAAAGGTGGGGTTTTTCTGGATGATGATCGAACGATAGGGGGACAAGTAGGCTTTCGTTATCCTGCACATCTGACCGGCAAGGATAAAAATGGGTATTATATCGGAGGCTATGCGGGTCATATTGAAAGCAAACGCGTCGACAATGAATACAAGGCCCGCTTAGGTGCTGGAATTGATTTGGCCTATGTTTTGTTGAGTTCAGAGCGAATCAGCAGTTTTAGTGTCGGCATTGGTGCCGGAGAGAAATTTGAAGATCGAAATGGTCGTGTGGTGGCCGAAACTGAACCGCGACTACAATTTTCCTATACTTTAAGTATCGGTTTATAGACAAAATATTTGACCTTATAAATATGTGTATTCTGTGAACAAAAAATTAAATATGGAACTTATGCATGCTTGAGTACGTCAACGAATTGTGGCAAACCTTTGTGAATCGCCCGGATTTTTGGGCCGTGCTCAGCATTATTCCGGTGACCGCATTTGTAACGTGGGCTCACGTCTGGATGGCACTGAAAATGGTGTTTTATCCGATCAATTTTTGGGGTGTCCATCTCGGTCCTGTACCTGTCGGCTGGCAGGGGATCGTGCCACGCAAAGCTGGCCGTATTTCAGGCATTATTACCGATAACACTTTGTCTAAACTAGGTTCCATCCGCGAATTTTTAGAGGCCATGGATCCAGATGATATGGCACGGATCATTGGTGAACAGGTCGGTTTCGAACTGGAACATCTGATTGATGAAGTGATGATGGATCGTAATGCAGTCCTTTGGGAAAACCTGCCTTTTGCCATCAAACGCAGAATTTATGCACAGGCACAAAAACAAATGCCGGCAATTTTGCGTGAATTGGTGACCGAGCTGACCATGAACGTCGAGTCACTTGTCGATATGCGTGAAATGGTGGTCAGCCAGATGGAAGGTGACCGTCGGTTAATGGTGCGCATGTTTCTGAAAGTGGGCCAAAAAGAAATCAATTTTATTTGGCATATCAGTGCACTCATCGGCATGTTCTTTGGTATTTTCCAGATGATTGTCTGGTTCGTGGTGCCTTGGCACTGGACTGTCCCGTTCTGGGCTGCCATCTGGGGCTTTTTGACCAACTGGATTGCAATCTGGATGGTATTCAACCCGCTCTATCCGCACCCGGTAAAGTACCCGCAATTCTTTAGCCGTACCACAAGTCGCAAGTTTCCATGGATTAAACCTGTCATTCCGCGTATTGGCACCTATAACATACAAGGCGCATTTATGAAACGTCAGGATGAAGTCTCTGATGTTTTCGCAAGTGTAGTCACAGAAGATCTGATTACGTTAAAATCGATCATGACCGAGATGATGTATGGCGGGAAAAAAGACAAAACCCGCCGCATTGTCAAACGTCATATTAATGAAATTATGGAAACACCCCTGGTTCGGACCTCTTTACAGCTGTCTTTAGGGCCAAAAGAGTATGCAAAACTCAAGACGGACTTGATCGATCGCTCGATTGAAATTACGATGGTGCCTGTATGCGACCCAGCATTTAATGCGAGCCGTGCACAGAAAATCTATCAAATGTTTAGAGACCGCATACGCGAGTTGACTCCGAAGGAGTTTCAGAATCTTTTACGTCCTGCATTTCAGGAAGATGAATGGATTCTGATTTTATTGGGTGGGGTAACCGGTTTTGTCGCGGGTTTAATCCATTTGTTTGTGGCTTTCTTATAATGAGATGCCGGGGGACACAATCGGGCGATTGTGGTCGTGGCGTCATACATATTGTTTAAATGAGGATGTTTATATATGCGCATTATCTTACTCGGACCACCTGGAGCAGGTAAAGGTACACAAGCTCAGTTGATCTGTAAGCGCTACAATATCCCACAAATTTCAACCGGTGATATGCTCCGTGCTGCAATTCGTGAAGGAACTGAATTAGGTCTACAAGCTAAAAGTGTCATGGACAATGGCGGTTTGGTTTCTGATGAGTTGATCATTGGTCTGGTCAAAGAGCGTATTGCGCAACCTGATTGTGTAAATGGCTGTATTTTTGATGGTTTCCCGCGTACCATTCCTCAAGCAGAAGCTTTAGAAAACGAAGGTATCAACATCGATCACGTGATTGAAATCGATGTTCCAGATGAAGAGATCGTACAACGTCTTTCTGGCCGTCGTCAGCACCCGGCATCTGGCCGTGTGTATCACATCGTTTACAACCCGCCAAAAGTGGAAGGTAAAGATGACGAAACGGGTGAAGATCTGGTTCAGCGTCCAGATGATCTGGAAGCGACAATTCGTAAGCGTTTAGGTTCTTACCATACTGAAACTGAGCAACTGGTGGGCTTCTATCAGGGCCGTGCAGCATCAGGTGAAAATGCACCGACTTACAACAAGTTAAACGGTCTGCGTCCAATCGATCAGGTTCAGACTGAGCTTTTCGCGATTCTGGATCAAGCAAAATAATCGGCTAACGATGATTTTGACAATCGAAGAGCCCTAAGTCATATTAGGGCTCTTTTTTATTGCGTATTTGAACAGGTGCTGTGGCTATGAAATTTGGCGTGTTGGTGTTAATGATTATATTTCTGGCAGTGTTGGTGGGTCTGTTCTATATGAGTTTTAAAATACTGAATAAAGTACGTCAGGAAGAACGTGCAGAAAATGCAGCCAAGCATCCACAACGCCAGTTGCACCCGAAATTGCAGGCGGAGCTTGAACAGCGCAAAAAAGAACAGGAACAGGCTGAACACGATCAGAATAAATAATTCGGCATGCTTCAGTGGAAGCTGAGTCCAGTTTTAAATAAAAGCGGTATGCTGAAAATTGTAGAAAAGGTGAGGTATTGATCACCTTTTTTTCGGTCTTAGTTTAGTTCTGCAATTCTATTCAGAAATAGCGATATTCTTCACTGCAATTGCGCGTGCTGCACCAAATTCAAAACGATCAGGCCAGTTACACACATCGGCGACCACACATTCATGACATTTCGGTTTACGGGCCATACAGCAATAACGGCCATGTAAAATCAGCCAGTGATGAGAATCAATGATAAATTCTTTCGGAATCACTTTGACCAGTCGATGCTCAACTTCAAGCACATTTTTACCTGTAGCCAGCCCGGTACGGTTACCAACCCGGAAAATATGTGTATCCACCGCCATGGTCGGTTGACCAAAGGCAGTATTCAGCACCACATTGGCCGTTTTCCGTCCCACACCCGGCAAGGCTTCCAGATCCGCACGATTATCCGGTACCACGCTGTTGTGCTTCTGAATCAGCATCTCACAGGCTTTAATTACGTTGACTGCTTTTGAGTTATATAAACCAATGGTCTTGATATATTCCTTTAAACCATCCACACCGAGCGCATAAATCGCTTCCGGTGTATTGGCGACTGGAAACAGTTTGTCCGTGGCCTTATTCACGCTGACATCGGTGGCTTGGGCAGAGAGCGTTACTGCCACCAGTAATTCAAAGGGATTGGCATAATTCAGTTCGGTTTTCGGATTGGGGCGCTGTTCACGCAGGCGTTCAAAAAAGGTCTGAATCTGTTTTTTGGTCATGTTTTTTACAGGTTTTGTGCTCGCAGTGGTCATGTACTTATCCCTGTAAGGTCTGTAATTTTTCAGCTAATTCTGTCAGTTGCAGGCGTTTGCTGGCATCTTCACGAACCGAAAGCTGTTTTTCCAGCTTTTTAATTTGGGTGCGTAGTTTTGCCAGTTCAATCGTGGTTTTAGAATCTAGCGTAATCGGAGTATTCGCCGGCTTATTCACAACTTCAATCACAGGAAGCTGCTCATTTAAAGCAGAGAACTGGGCAAACAGGGCAGTATTGATTTCTGCACGGACGACTGGGCCCTTACGGTCAGTACGGCGTTTTTCTTCACGCTGGATATGCGCATAATAGCGCTGACGTAAATCGTCCTGTTCAGCAATACGCTGTGCTTCAGTCGGCAAAGGCTGTGGGTCTTCGACCAGATCGATACAGTCAACCGGACACGGTGGAATGCACAGTTCGCAACCAGTACACAAATCGGTCAGAATGGTATGCATCAGTTTGCCGGCGCCAATAATCGCATCGACCGGGCAGGCGCTAATACATTTGGTACAGCCAATACATTCATCTTCACGAATTACGGCTTTGATGCGCTGCGGGCGACCGTCGGCTTGAATGGGCCAGACACTTTCTTCTGCCACAAGTTCAGGACGATTTAATAATGCAGCCAAAGCATCGGCAACAGGCTGTCCGCCTGGTACACATTTATTGGCATTTTCACCCTCAGCAATCGACTGGGCATAAGGTAAACATCCGTCACGATGACCACAGAGTCCACATTGGGTTTGAGGGAGTAAAGCATCAATCGATTGGACCAGAGAAGTTGGCGAATTCATGAATAACCAGAGCTGCTCATGCTGAGCTTTGCAGTAAGTGAAACAAAATATGTCGAGTTATGCATTTTAACATATTTTTAAACTCCTAAGTCGTGCGCAATTAAAGGTCAAGTTATGCTTTATTATTAAGCATAAATCTGAATCTAAGCCTTGATTCAATTGGCATTTCCTAACATAGAAAAAATATTCATAATCAATATAAATATTTGTTATCAAATTAATTTTAAAGTATTTTCAAAAAAAGTATTGTAGATTAGTTACAAAAGATATTTAATATTTTGCGCCAAAATTTAACATTGATTGTAAATTTGACCAATTTTGATCCATTTTCTGCTGAGGATTAAGCGTTGAAATACAACACACTTAATGAGTTCCTAGATTACGTAAAATCACGTGATGCACACCAACCAGAATTTCTTCAAGCTGTCGAAGAAGTGATGACCAGTTTGTGGCCATTCATTCAAAAGAATCCACAATACGCAGCACATGGTTTGCTAGAACGTCTAGTTGAGCCAGAACGTGCGATCCAGTTCCGAGTTTCTTGGGTAGATGACCAAGGTCAAACTCAGGTAAACCGTGCGTTCCGCGTACAATACAACTCAGCGATCGGTCCATTTAAAGGTGGTATGCGTTTCCACCCTTCAGTGAATCTTTCAATCCTAAAATTCTTAGGCTTTGAGCAAACATTTAAAAATGCTTTAACCACACTTCCTATGGGTGGTGGTAAAGGCGGTTCTGATTTTGACCCTAAAGGCAAATCAGAAGGCGAAATCATGCGTTTCTGCCAAGCTTTAATGATCGAGCTATATCGTCACCTGGGTGCGAACACAGATATCCCTGCAGGTGATATTGGTGTGGGCGGTCGTGAAGTGGGCTATATGGCCGGCATGATGAAAAAATTAAGTAACGACACTGCATGTGTATTCACCGGTAAAGGTTTAACCTTCGGTGGTTCATTGGCGCGTCCGGAAGCAACGGGTTACGGTACTGTGTATTTCGCTGAGGAAATGCTCAAGTCTCGTGGCGAAAGCTTCAAAGACAAAGTTGTCGCAATTTCAGGTTCTGGTAACGTTGCGCAATATGCTGCTGACAAAGCGTTGTATCTGGGCGCGAAAGTGGTTTCACTTTCTGACTCTGCGGGTACGGTTCACGTCAAAGACGGTTTCACTGAAGCATTGCTTGCTGAAGTGATGGAACTTAAAAACGTAAAACGGGGTCGTATTTCAGAATTTGCCTCTAAACATGGTTTTGAATATCTGGAAGGACAACGTCCTTGGGGTATTCCATGTGATATCGCACTGCCATGCGCGACTCAAAACGAACTGGATGCGGAGGATGCTGAAAAGCTTCTCGCAAATGGCGTGATCTGTGTCGCTGAAGGTGCAAACATGCCTTCAACCTTGGCTGCTGTAGAGAAATTCATTGAAGCGAAAACGCTTTATGCGCCAGGTAAAGCATCAAATGCAGGTGGTGTTGCCACTTCTGGTCTGGAAATGTCGCAAAATGCATTGCGTTTAGGCTGGACCTTTGAGGAAGTTGATGAGCGTTTACATGCGATCATGAAAGAAATTCACCGTAACTGCGTAAAATTCGGTACCAAAGAAGACGGTACTGTGAACTATGTAGACGGTGCCAACATTGCAGGCTTCGTAAAAGTGGCTGATGCAATGCTTGCTCAAGGCGTATTCTAAGTCTGATTGAGTGTCGCTTTAAAAAAACCGAGGCCATAGCCTCGGTTTTTTTATGGATAGATATTTTATAATGAACCTTTCACGGCTTCGCGCTCGACTGCCATGTCATAAATATAAGCATATTTAGATTGATCTGCCGCAGGGTTCTTAATTTCAAAACGTTTTAGCCGAATAATCTGGCGTTCATTCGGTGAATGATGAAAACCTTCAATCTGGTCATAGAATAATGTCCAGTCCTTATCGACCTGGGTCTTCAGACCGTTTTGATCATATTTAACCTGTTTAACTTGCAAGCAGCTTTGCTGAGCCACACCGGTACATGATTTTGTATCTGGGGAAATTTCCAGAAAAATTGTTTCAGCTTGCCCCTGATATCTGGTTTCCGGAGTCATTTTCCCGGTAAATTCATATTTTTGACCATCGGCAGCGGAAAGCGTTAGGGTCGGCTGGTCAAGGTTCGTGGTATTGAGCGCAAAAGGAATTGCACGTTTTTGTAAAAGCTGGCTGACAAAGCGTTCCTGTTGCATCAGTGCGGTATCGCAGGCCATTTCGGTTCCTATGACTTCGCTGGTGCTGATAATATTATCTTTCACTGACCAGTTTGTACTGAGTCCATTACAGCCCGTCACGGCACTCAGGCGGCCTTGAGCATCGAAACTGAGCACGATTGGCCGTTCCAGCCCGCGATCTAGTTGCCAGTGGTAGGCAGAAAGAAGCTGATTTGCACTTTTTTGTTGTAGGGTAGCCACTGTACGATCTCCAGCCTGCTGGATATCACCCGACTGACAGGCTGCAAAAGTTAAAGGTAATAATGCCAGTACAATAAATTTTAATTTCATGGATTTATAATAAAGAACAAAGAATTGAAATGATAACGGATGCATTTCTAAAAGATATGGATACATATCGCAGATTTTGGTTGCAAAATGTATCCAAATTTAAAAGTTAAAATTTTGAGTTTTCAATCAAGATTAATCGAAGCGGTAGACATCCATGCCGAGAGAACCCATGCTAAAACTGCTATGCACCAGACTAAAGCGGCTTCCGGTCCCCATCGCAAAGAAGATCGGGGCAAAATGCTCCAGTGTTGGATGATTACGCGCCATGTGTGGAATATTGGACCAGTCCAGTATCGCATCATAATCGCTATGGGCCAGTTTATGGACGACAAAATTGCGGAAATCTGATGCCCATACCGGTACATCAGCCGCCGTTCCATCCCAAGACAGTTCACGTAGGTTATGCGTGATACTGCCTGAACCAATCAGCAGGATTTGCTGCTCACGTAGCGGTGCCAGACTTTGACCAATTTTATAGATTTCATCGGCACTCATCGACATGGGCAAGGAAATTTCAACCACTGGAATATCCGCATCCGGATACATATGCAGCAGCGGCATCCATACGCCATGATCACGTGGACGAGTACTATTGGCATGTGCAGCAAAACCGGCATTGGCCAGCAAACCCAAGATCTGCTCGGCCAGTTCAGGATTTCCTGGTGCAGGATAGCGTAATTGATACAGCTCTGGCGGAAAACCACGGAAATCATGCCAGGTCTCTGGTCGAATACCGCTACTGACTTCCAGTGCCTCACTTTCCCAGTGCGCTGACATGATAATAATCGCTTCCGGGCGTGGCAGGTTTTCGCTTAAACGATGCAAGGCAGGACCCACTTGCTCAGGATTCAGCGCCAGCATAGGAGAGCCATGAGAAATAAATAAGCCGGGCAACGTTTGTAAGTTCATAAGTCAAACCACATCTAGAAGATGTCTCAATAATGCATTAAAAATAGCGAAAAAAGCAGGAGGAATTATTCAACAAAACGTTGCATAAACAGAACGCTTCAGCAACGTCATTAACCTGCACGATGGTAGGGATGGTTATGGTTAATGGTCATTGCACGGTACAGTTGTTCAATCAGCATCACCCGAACCATGGGATGGGGAAGTGTGAGCTTAGACAGGGACCAATGCCATGCAGCAGCTTTACGTACTGCTTCCGAATGACCATCTGGCCCGCCAATCGCCAGTACCACATCATTGCCTTCCAGCATCCAGCCTTTCATGGTTTCAGCCAGTTTTTCGGTACTGAACTCACGTCCACCCACTTCTAGCGCAATCAGGATTTCGTTCTGCTTGAGTGCATTTAAAATGCTGTCACCCTCAATATTTCGATATTTCAGGATATCCGCTTCAGAATCGTTTTTGCCGCGCTTGGCCATGGGCAGTTCAATAATCTGGGTCTGTACAAAGGGCTGAATACGTTTGAAATAATCTTCAAAACCAGTCAGCACCCATGCTGGCATTTTTTGACCAATGGTCAGGATACGGATTTTCATACAGACAGATCAATAATTGGATACTTCATTATAACGATCAAACAACACGAAGTTGAGTCAGGAAACAAATTGAAATTGAAATGAAGGATTTAGTGCTGCTTTAATGTCCTGAGTTCAAGTCTCCGCTTGATAAAGGAATGGATAATAATAAATGCGGACTAAGGTCATCATAAAAGGATGTTGTACTTTGCTGCTGTTGGTCACCGGTCTAATCGGCTCAAGTCTCAGTACCGCCAATACCAACACACGCGCTCAAATTTCTCATCTGGAATTGTTTTTCAGCCAGATCATGAGTGTCGATGAATTTCGAAATTACAAGAATGTTAAAGAACTGAACCGAGTGTCTGCATGGATTAAAGGACAGATGCAGCGTTTTGGCATTCCCTGTCAGTTTCAGGTCTATGTAGTTAATAGCCTAAGCTATCGAAATGTCATTTGCCATTTAAATGCTCAGGCCAAAACCAAAATGGTCATGGGCACGCATTATGATGTCTTTAGTGATCGATATGGTGCTGACAATAATGCCTCGGGAGTGGCAGGTTTACTGGAAACCGCAAGATTATTGGCCTTGCAAAAATCCAAGCTCAAACATGAGATCGAATTTGCTTTTTATACCTTGGAAGAGCCGCCTTTTTTCAAGACAGAACATATGGGCAGCTATATTCATGCCAAGTCGCTCAAGAAAAAAAAGCAGAAGCTGAAAGGTGTGGTGATTCTGGATTCAATTGGCTATTTTGATGAAAATCTGGTGCAGACTTATCCGGTGGGGTTGAAATGGATTTATCCAGATCATGGGAACTTTATTGCTGCCATTGGTCATTTGGCCTCGACTGGCATGACCGGAGATTATTGTACTGCCATGCAAAGTCTTAACCGTCTGGAATGTCAACGTTTTATCAGCCCAACTTTTGCTCAGGACATGAATTTTTCTGGTTATCTGAATTATGCTAAATTCAATTATTCGACCATGTTAATTACCGATACGGCGCATTATCGTAACCCTTATTATAATACTGAGCTGGACACCTTGGATAAACTGGATCTGAGGAAGATGACCTATGTGATTGATGGGCTGGTAGCGATGGCCTTGCAACCTTAATCAATTTCTTTACACAATAAAAAACCCTGCCGGAGCAGGGTTTTGGCAAATCAGCTTATCTTAATGACGGGCTGCTTTCGCTTCTTCTTTGGTTTTTACAATCGGTGCTTTCACCAAGGCTTTTGGCAAAGAGATGAGGGCCAGCGGTAAAATCTCATCAATCGATTTCACGGCTTTAATCTCTAAACCATCTTTTACATTTTCAGGAATTTCCGCCAAATCACGTACGTTTTCCTGTGGAATGAAGACCAGCTTGATGCCACCACGATGGGCTGCAAGAAGTTTCTCTTTCAAACCGCCAATACGTAATGCACGACCACCCAGACTGGTTTCACCTGTCATCGCGATATCCGGACGAATCGGAATCCCGGTAAATGCAGATACCAATGCAGTGGTCAATGCCAAACCTGCGGATGGACCATCTTTCGGTGTCGCACCTTCCGGTAAATGCACGTGCACATCGGTTTCTTCAAAGCGGGACGCTTCGATGCCAAGCTCATCTGCACGGGTACGCACCACAGTCATGGCAGCGGTAATTGATTCTTTCATGACATCGCCAAGAGAACCGGTGGTAATGAACTTGCCTTTACCTGGAACGGCTGCAACCTCAATGGTCAGCAATTCGCCACCCACCGAAGTCCAAGCCAGACCATTGACACGGCCGATTTGTGCTTCTTCTTCCGCCATACCATAGTCAAATTTATGTGCGCCCAAGTAATCTGGAAGATTGCCTGCTGTCACTTCAATCTGAAGGTTTTTGGCTTTTTTGCTCACCGCTTCTTTGACCACTTTACGTGCAATTTTGGATACTTCACGCTCAAGGCTACGTACACCGGCTTCACGGGTATAACGGCGCACGATGTCACGAATCGCTTCTTCATGCACAGTTAACTCTTTAGCACGCAGGCCATTATTTTTAATGGCTTTTGGTACCAGATAACGATCTGCAATATTGACTTTTTCTTCTTCGGTATAACCCGGAAGACGAATCACTTCCATACGATCCAGCAAGGCTTCAGGAATGTTCATGCTGTTTGCGGTACAGATAAACATTACTTCAGACAGATCCAGATCCAGATCCAGGTAGTGATCACTGAACTTGTTGTTCTGTGATGGATCGAGGACTTCGAGCATCGCAGACGCCGGATCACCACGGTAATCTTGCGCCATCTTGTCGATTTCATCGAGCAAGAACAACGGGTTTTTCACCCCAACTTTAGTCAATGACTGCACGATTTTACCTGGCATCGCACCGATATAGGTACGACGATGACCACGAATCTCGGCTTCGTCACGTACACCACCCAGCGCCATACGTACAAATTCACGACCAGTTGCTTTGGCAATCGACTCACCCAGTGAGGTTTTACCAACACCCGGAGGGCCGACTAAACACAGAATCGGGCCACGCAATTTTTTCACACGCGACTGAACCGCAAGATATTCCACAATGCGATCTTTGACATCGTCCAGACCATAGTGGTCTGCATCCAGAATTTCCTGTGCTTTGTTCAGGTTAATGCTGACTTTGCTGGCTTTATTCCACGGTGTATCCAGAATCACTTCCAGATAGTTGCGAACAACTGCTGCTTCACTTGAGGCAGGCTGCATCGCTTTGAGTTTACGGAATTCGTTTTCAGCTTTCTTGCGTACATGCTCAGGCAGATCTGCTTCAGCAAGACGTTTTTCAATTTCAGCGACATCATCTTCCGCGCCGCCGTTCATGTCGGAAAGCTCGCGCTGAATGACTTTCATTTTTTCATTCAGGAAGTATTCGCGCTGGTTCTTTTCCATCTGACGTTTAACAGAGTCATGCAGGGTTTGCTCAATCTGCTGTTCTTCAGATTGTTGCAATAGATAAGTCATCAGCTCAGTTAAATGCGCTTCGAATTCATCATGTTCCAGGAATTTTTGTTTGACATCAATATTCAATGGAACACGGGTCGCCACGAAGAATAATAACTGTAACAGGTCTTCAATTTTGTTGGCTGCGGTAATCAGTTCACGCGCATTACGAAGTTTCGCTTCTGCATATTGAGCAAAAAGCGCACGTAATTCTTGCAAGCGCACGGCTTGAGTGTCTTCATCCACCGTAACGGTCATTGGGCTGAGTTCATGTTCTGCTGTCAGATACTCATTTTCGTCAATGATGGTTTTCAGTTTGGCACGGTGCAGACCTTCAATCAGGACTTTGATACAGTTTTCATCATTTTCGTGATTCACAACTTGCACAATCTTCGCGACAGTACCGTATTGATATAAATTGTCGTGATCAATTTCTTCTGTAAGCGAATCTTTTTGCGCAACTACAAATACTAGATTGTCACTGTTGCGAGCCACATCAACTGCATTGATCGATTTTTCACGACCGACAAACAGCGCAATTTGCATATGCGGATAAACCACCACATCACGCAGCGCCAAAAGGGGTAGTACACTTGGAACCTGAGGCTCTAAGGTTTCTTGATTCATAATAATTTCAGACATGAGCACTCCTAATGAGTGACAACGGTGTTGCCATGTTTTAATAGTGATGGGTAATTTAAAAAATACAAGGGGCGTTAAGATTAAATTGTATGAAAAATGACTAATTATGTGATTTTAAAGTAGTTCACAACAGGGAAATTGAGAAATTAGCGTTTGAAAGCTAAAAAAATTGTCGGGGTAATAAGAGCATCCAAGGGTTGGTCCCATTTTTCCCGTTTTAAGGACTGGCTAAGCAGTTGAAAGTCATGCGCCAGTCCCAGACGGAATGGAAGCCCGGGCGCAGAAGCCAGGGTTCGATCATAAAAACCGCCACCCATCCCAATGCGTGTCCCTGAATGATCACAGGCCAGCAGCGGCATGATCAATAAATCCAGCTTAGAAACATGAGTACCACGTGTCGTCATGGGCTCCCGCATTCCCAGCCGATGATAGGCAAAGCGCTTGTTGCGATATTGATGCTGGCTGATTCGGATCCAGACCAGCTGTTGATTCATGTCGCAAATCGCAGGCAGATAGACCTGTTTGCCCAGTTTAAAGCAGCGTTCAATAATGGTGTGGGTATGAATCTCACCAAAAGCATGCAGATAAATGCCGATGTGCTTGGCATGAATAAATTGCGGGCTACGTATAAGGCGATTTAAAACTTTTTGTGCAGCTTGCCTTTGCTCAAATTTAGAAAGATGACGACGTGTTTTACGCAGGTATCTTCTTAATTCTTGAATGGTCATAGGGCAAAAGCAGATCTGACAAAAGTGTGCTCTAGTCTAAGTGGGAATTCGGGAAAAGTAAAAAACAATTGTGATCTTGATTCTCATATGACGAGGTAGCAACTTGGTTAAGTTCAGCAAATTTCATAATGAATCTCATCTCTAAAAACTTGATTAAAATTGGTCAATTAAAGGCATTGAATTATTGGCTGCTTAAAATGTCATAATTTTTTTATTTTCTGTGAAGCATGCGTTTTTAAGTCATCATTTTGATGATCATGAAACAGATTTTGATTAATAAAGGTACAAATCTAAAATCGATTTTTTGTGTTTTTGAGTGAATTATAGATAAGGGATCAGATCTCTGATTAACCCAATAGATCTAACACATTGTGCCTAGGCAGAGCGCGTAAGACCTAAATCAATGGAGATTGAACATGATGAATATTGCGAAGAACACCATCTGCCTCTGGTATGATAATGACGCTGAAGCTGCTGCACGATTTTATGCCGAGACATTTCCTGACTCCTCAATTGGCGCGATCAACCTTGCACCCGGAGACTATCCTTCTGGAAAAGAAGGCGATGTCATCACCGTTGACTTTAGGGTGCTGGGTATTAGCTGCATTGGACTAAATGGTGGCCCGGCATTCCAGCATAACGAAGCATTCTCATTTCAGGTGGCAACTGAAGATCAGGAAGAAACCGACCGATACTGGAATGCAATTGTTGGCAATGGCGGTCAGGAAAGCGAGTGTGGCTGGTGTAAAGACAAGTGGGGCATTTCCTGGCAGATTACGCCAATTGTGCTTATTCAGGCAGTGACCAGTTCTGACCGTGCCGCCGCCAAACGCGCCTTTGATGCAATGATGACCATGAAGAAAATTGACATCTCCGCGATTGAAGCGGCATTTCGTGGTTGAGAGCCACGGATCTTATCTTTCATTCCAGTGGATCTGGCTGTGTAGCACAATCTTACCCAGCTGTTTGGAGGACTTCCCTTAATTGTTTTTTGAAGTATTTCAGACGAATATCCGACTCTCTTATTCATAGATTCTCTAGGTTTAGGATCATTCAGGTCTGATTTGCACGTAGAAGCTCATCAAAAGATGGGCTTTTATTTTGAACAGTATATGAAACCTTAAAACGGAGCTGTGCTTGGATGAACTACAACAATCCCTGAATCGAATGACTGATCAGAATTCTTTTAGCTCTTGTGCATCATGCTGCTACGACAAAAAAACAAATCTACTTCAAAACTGATAACCAATTCATAACCAGAAAAAACATCAAGCCACTAGTGGCATCTCTAATTGTTTTTTAAAGTAAGTCGATGACGATAAAAAATAACAAGAGATAAAAATGCCTATTCAGCCGGTTCACTTTTTTTTGCCTGGTGCAGGCTTGGCACTTCTGCTGGCGATGACGGCTTGTACTATGCCATCCAAGTCGCCAATTGCTGACAGTTATGGTTCCCAGCCACAGTTACCCAAACCAAAATCCAGCTTGCTGCCTACAGTCAATATTGCACCTGCCAAAGGTTGGCCTGAGGGCAAAATGCCCACTCCCGCTACAGGTTTAAAAGTTCAGGCATTTGCCAAAGGGTTGCAGCATCCGCGCTGGATCTATGTATTGCCAAATGGTGATGTGCTGGTGGCCGAAACCGATGCACCACCTAAGCCTGATGATAGCAAAGGAATTAAAGGCAAAATCATGAAATGGGTAATGCAGCGAGCCGGCTCATCGCATCCGAGTGCTAACCGCATTAGTCTGCTTCGTGACAATAATGGTGATGGAGTCGCTGAACAAAAAACTGTATTTTTACAGAATCTCAACTCTCCATTTGGCATGGTACTGGTCGGCAATATGTTGTATGTGGCCAATACTGATGCCCTGATGCGCTTTCCTTATCAAGCAGGTGCTACTCAAATTACTGCAACCGGCACCAAAGTACTGGATTTACCGGCGGGTCGTTTAAACCATCACTGGACCAAAAATGTCATTGCCAATCCTACGGGCAGCAAACTCTATATTACGGTAGGTTCCAACAGTAACGTAGCTGAAAATGGCTTGGATCAAGAAGAAGGTCGGGCACTGATCATGGAATTTGACCTGGCCAATACTCAAGCACGACCTTTTGCAACCGGACTTCGTAATCCGAATGGTATAGACTGGCAACCACAGAGTGGCAAACTCTGGACGGTAGTCAATGAGCGTGATGAGCTCGGCAATGATCTGGTTCCAGATTATCTCACCTCGGTTAAAGACGGTGCTTTTTATGGCTGGCCCTATAGTTATTATGGCCAACATGTAGATACACGGGTCAAGCCGCAAAACCCTGCACGGGTGGCACGGGCAATTCCACCAGACTATGCTTTGGGTAATCATACAGCATCATTGAGCTTAAGTTTTTATACAGCAGATCTAATGCCTCATTATCGAAATGGTGCACTGATTGGCCAGCATGGCTCATGGAACCGCAAACCGCATAGTGGCTATAAAGTGATTTTTGTTCCCTTTCAAAATGGCCAGCCTTTCGGTCAGCCTCAAGATGTCTTAACCGGATTTTTAAGCGAGCAGGGCAAAGCATTTGGGCGCCCTGTTGGTGTAACCGTAGATTCTGCAGGCGCTATTTTAGTGGCTGATGATGTCGGTGACGTGATTTGGCGGGTATCACCCTTGAATACGGCTGCCAAGTAGCAATCAGTTTTCACCTAAACAGCCCAAAGATGAGGGGTTTCAGTCGAGTGAAAAGCTGCTGGGCAGCGCGAGTGAAAGCAAGGTCTTTTTCATAAAAACGTCAAGACGATAATTGAAAATATAAGTTCGCTAAGCTGATTTAAAATAATTTTTAAGCTGCATTTAAGCTAACTTAATTAGGCTTTTGAGATGTTTTTTAGAATGATACAGCATGCATATTTTTTTTGATAACACTAAAAAGAGCGAACACAGAGTCCAGTAAAAACTGGATATTAAAATTGCAAACACGAACACAAGAGGGTATTTAAAATGAAGTTGATGATTGCCTTTATTTTCCCCTGGTCATTATTTATGACCATTCACAAACCGGTTGAAGCAACAATATGTCTCATGCTGCAGATTTCAATTTTAGGCTGGATTCCTGCCGCAATCTGGGCCATGTTTATTTTAGATCGAGATCAAATAACTTGAAAATTCAATGTGTATTTAAAAGAAAGTTAAAGCGATTTTCTTGTTAAGCATTTTATAGGCCTACCAGATAATGGCATGAATAAAATGAACTTTGAAAAATGACCGAGATAAATACTGAAATATAAAACTGAGAGAAAGTTTAGAAAGGATTTTAAGAGAATTACAAGTATATTTTAAGCAAAAAATTAAGTACTCCGAAGATGCCGCTGCATGTCGTTACCCTGAACCCGATGAGTTCAAGGTGGACGCGACGCATACTTGCTGGGTTTCCTGCACGAAGGCAGGCATACACTCTAAATATGCAGAACGCATCCGGAGATATAAGTATCGGCAGGGATATAGACCCGCTGGCGAACACCTCAGAGATAAGTTAATTATAAACGATAATGTCGGTGTGGCAACTCTATGCTGTTCATGAACTGTAAACAGTTCAGCCAAATGGCCGAAGTTTAAACAGAATATGAGATTATTCTGTTAGTTCCTCAACTTCTTCTAAAATGGTTTGTAACAAACGCTCGCAATGCGCATATTGTTGCAGTGATCTGTTCATGTTCAAGACTTCCTGCATCAGCTCAAGTGCCACCATGATAATCAGCTTGCTGGGTTCCATGCGTGGTGCTTTACGACGAAATTCATCGTATTTATCATTCAATAACTGTGCCGCGCGCTCTAATTCTTCCTGCTTGTCAGGAGTAGAGGCCAGACGGAAACTATGCCCCAATACTCTGAGATCAATTGCAATTTGTTCACTCATGATGAGGCTTCCTCAGTCACTTCAGTCGGATGGGCCAGTTGTTGGATTTCTTGTGCATGATGATCCTGCGCAGTACCGAGAATTGCCAGACGTTGAATAATCGCCTCAACTTTGGCTTTGGCATTTTCATTTTTCTGGGTTAAACGCTCAGATTCCTGATTGAGGCGCTGAATTTCCTGTTGGGCATGACGCTGCTCGATCAGCATCTTTTCCTTCAAAACCCGCAGTTCATTTCGTTCAGCCAGAATTTCCTGAAAACGGTTTTTCAGATCGGTACAGCTTTTTTCCAGACGGCCATAACGGTCTGCCAGTGCAGTTGCATCATTATTGAGCAGTTGAAACTGGGCACGAGAATCTGTCAGCTGTTCGGTCAGGTGTTCATTTTCTTGTTGTTTTTGCGCAATCACGCTGTTCTTTTGTTCAATTTGCTGTTGATGTTGCACCATGGAAGAGTCTTGCTCTTCGCGCAAACTGGAATTCTCACTTTCAAGCCGTGCGAGTCGCGTTTTTAACACGCCAATCTGCACTTGTAGACGCTGTAATTCTTCTAACATATCGAGGTCGCACAGTGTTGCAAACAGAGGTAATATATAAGCAGTATAGAGATTGGATAAACGAATGCAAGACGATATTTCAGGTTGGACCGAATGGCACCGCAATTTTTCTTCAATTGAGGAAATTTCTAGCCCGAGTGAACTGCATGGTTTGCTGACCGGGATTGTTTGTGTCACCCAGGCACCGAGCAGTGAAGAATGGTTACAGATTTTAGAAACACTGGATGTGCCTGAACTGGATGCCGAAGCATTAGAACTGTTGACTGGCGAAGCTGAAGATGTTTTCCATGCATTGTCTGAAGATGAACTGGATTATTTACCTTTGCTTCCAGATGATGAGCATGTGCTCTCAGAACGTGTGCAGGCATTGGCGGACTGGTGCGCAGGCGTGGTGTTAGGTTTTGGTCTGGCTTCTGGTCATATTCGTCAGGACGAAGTAGAACTGATTGAACATTTACAAGATGTTGCAGCGGTTGAATTTGAAGACTCAGACGATGATGCCGAAGGTGAAGAAAGCTATCAGGAATTGTATGAATTTGTGCGCCTGATTCCAGTGAGCCTGTCTTTGGGACGTAAAAAAGTAGAGGTTGAGGAAACGCCACTCTTGCAGCAATTGACACAAAAAGTGCAGCCTCAGGTTTCTGCTACAGAGGCGCAAAGCGTGGTCGAAATTTTCTCGCCTAAACGTCCAAGCTAACTAAATAGTTAGCTATGTCATCACACTGCTTGAAATCAGGCATATATTTTGCTGTTTCATTAGAATATATGTTCTGTTTTCAAGAGAATATTTCAATAAAAGCATGAATTGACAAGAAGTAAGGTGTAATGAAGAAATTAACACAAGCTGATTTTCAGGAACGTCGCAGTATTCTCGCAGGGGAAATTGGTTTACGCAGTATTGCGATTATCGCGACCAGTCCGGTGGCGATGCGTAACCGTGATGCAGATTATAAATACCGTGCGGACAGTAGTTTCTTCTATTTAACTGGATTTTCAGAACCTGAAGCTGTGGCTGTGATTGAAACCTTTGACACTGAAGAAGAAGGCTATAGCTATAGTTTATTCTGCCGGGAACGTAACCGGGAAATGGAAATCTGGAATGGCTATCGTGCAGGGATTGATGGGGCGATGCAGGATTATGATGCAGATGAAGCTTATGCGATTGATCTGCTAGATGAAGGAATTCTGGAAAAATTACAAAATAAAGACCAGTTATTTTATCGCATTGGCCACAACGCGGATTTTGATGCACGTGTAGCGAAATGGATTGCGACTGCAAGTGGTGAAAGCCGGCGTGGTACGTCTGCACCTGCTCAAGTGATTCAACTGGATCGTATTATTGACGAAATGCGTCTGCATAAAGATGACAATGAAATTGAACTGATGCAAATTGCTTCAGATATTTCGGCAGATGCACATACTCAAGCGATGCGAGCAGTACGTCCGGGCATGATGGAATATGCACTCGAAGCCGAGCTGAATTATATTTTCGGCAAGAATGGCGGTGTTCCGGCCTATAACAGTATTGTCGGTGGCGGTGAAAATGCCTGCATCCTGCACTACGTAGAAAATGATAAGGCACTGAAAGATGGTGATTTGGTACTGATTGATGCCGCGGCTGAATATCAGCTTTATGCTTCAGATATTACCCGTACCTTTCCAGTGAATGGTAAATTCAGTCCGGAACAGAAAGCCTTGTATAATGTGGTACTGGATGCTCAAATCGCTGCGATCAATGCTGTGCAAATTGGCAACTCCTATAAAGAACCGCACAATGTTGCTGTGCGCATCCTGGTGCAAGGTCTGCTTGATCTTGGCTTGATGCAAGGTGATATCGACGACATTATAGAAAAAGAAGCTTTCCGCCAGTTCTACATGCATGGCACGGGTCACTGGCTTGGTATGGATGTGCATGATGTTGGCGCGTATAAGGTCGATGGTGAATGGCGTCCGTATGAAGAAGGTATGGTGGTCACCGTTGAGCCGGGTTTATATATTGCACCTGATGATGAAACTGTGGATGCAAAATGGCGTGGCATTGGCATCCGGATTGAAGATGATGTCGTGGCCACTGCAAATGGCCCGCTGGTATTAACCGCGAAAGTCGTGAAAACGGTAGAAGACATTGAAGCATTAATGGCGAAAGCACAGGCTGCTTAATTTTAGAAGCATGAAAAGCCGATCCTTAGATCGGCTTTTTTTATGACTGCTTTAATAGATTTGAAGCCAGATCTTTTGAGAGATTGCGCAACGATAGTAAAAAAGATTGCAATTACATTTATCACGAACAAGTCAAATAAAACTCACCCAGTTAAAATTTGCAGCTTAAAAATTGACAGGAATTCAACACAGAAAATCGGTTTTTAGCATCAAAGCTACATATTAAATGCGCTTTGCTTCTCATACTTTCTCTGATCCTTAAATAAACTTAAAGAACAGCAGGAGAAGACTTATGAGACTAAATACGATTGACTGGATTGCTTATGCTTTAACAATTATTGGTGGCATCAATTGGGGTTTAATTGGTGCATTCGACTTTAATTTGGTTGCTGCAATCTTTGGTGATATGACTGCGCTTTCTCGAATTGTTTATGTACTGGTTGGTTTGTCGGCATTGTACCTGATCTATACTGGTACGAAATTAGGAAAAACAGTGCATCACACTGAGCCGAATAGCCGAGTGGTGCGTTAATACGCCAACGATTAATCTATATGACTTACATCCCTACAAGGTTGATTTTAAATAATTAAAATTCGGCTTGAGTGGATGGAATAGTTATCAATAAAACGGAGCTGAGGCTCCGTTTTATTATGATGATTTGAGCTAGATGACTGGCTGACAAAGACGGCATTTTGGGTGTTTGGATAGCCATAAAATAGCGGAGTTATGAGGAAAAAACGTCCATAAACAAATGAAGTTTTTTTACCTCCAAGCTGTAGATCTTAGTTCTCCTTAAAAGCTAAGCGACGATTTAAAAAAATAAATGTTGTGCCAATTTTAGTCATACAAAACTATAAATTTAGCTGAAAGTTACAGTTCTTATCTAAAATTTAAGTCTGCATTATTTACTATCATTCTGATTCATTGCATGATCTGAATGAGTCGAAAAATTAATCTTTAAAACTAAAAAAGCATATATCTGAATATCTTTGATTCTGAGTAAATAGCCCATGCTCTTAAACGCTCTACCGGTATTTAATCGAAATGTCGCGACTTTAATTGGTCTTTCTGCGGTCATCTTCTGGAGTACGAATGTTGGCTTAATTCGTAGTGTCAGTGAGAGTTTTGGAGCGGTCGCAGGTGCTGCCCTGATTTACAGTGTGGCATCCATTATTTTATTTTTTACCATCGGTCTACCCAAGCTTTCTACTATTCCAAAGCCTTATTTATGGTGGGGAAGTCTTTTATTTGTTGCTTATGAATTATGTTTTGCCCTTTCTATTGGTTATGCTCAAAATAGTCGGCAAGCCATTGAAGTCGGCATGATTAATTATCTATGGCCGACTTTTACCTTATTATTTGCAATCATTTTTAACAACGTTAAAGCCAATCTCTTAATTATTCCTGGTTGCCTATTGGCCTTGGTTGGGATTTGTTGGGTTTTAGGCGGAGATACCGGCTTTGATCTCTTACAAATATGGAGCAATTTGAAAGCTAATCCTCTTAGTTATGGTTTAGCTTTTGCTGCAGCGGTTTTGTGGGCTGCATATTGTTCCGTGACCGTAAAAACTTCTCAAGGTAAAAACTTGGTCACGATATTCTTTGCCCTTGCTGCGGTTGTGCTCTGGATCAAATATTTCCTGATGAATGGAGCAGCGCTTAATTTTACTTATGATAATACCGTCACTTTGATTATGGCAGCCGGAGCTTTAGGTTTGGGATATGGTGCCTGGAATATTGGAATTATTTCTGGAAACATGACATTAATGGCGGGTGCTTCCTATTTTACTCCGGTGTTATCTGCTTTATTTGCAGCATTATTGCTGAGTACGTCTTTGTCTTTTGGTTTTTGGCAGGGTGTGGCAATGGTTACGGCTGGAGCAATTCTGTGCTGGTTGGCCACCCGGAAACAATAAACATCAGAGGCGAGACACGCTATTTCATTATAAAAAAGAATTTTTTTGAGCTAATATAAAATCCATCATGATTATAAGTATCTATTGACTTAGATACGACATTGAAAGGATTACAGCATGCAACAAGAAGTCATCATTGTCGGTGGTGGTATGGTGGGCTTAAGCCTCGCACTGATGTTGGCGAAAACCAATATTGCAGTCAAACTTTTAGAAGCCATCAAATATCCAGATTATGATGATGAACATCTTGCCCCGTATCATTCCAGTTTTGATGCACGTAACAGTGCCTTGTCGCGCCGTAGTGTACAGATCTATCAGGAACTTGGCCTTTGGGATGCACTACAGCAACATGCCACACCAATTCTGGAAGTCAATATTACCGAACAAGGCAGCTTTGGTAAGGCATGCCTAAAAGCAGAACAGGAAAAAGTCGAAAGTTTCGGTCAGGTGATTGAAAATGCCTGGCTCGGCCGTGTGCTGCTGACCCAAGTGAAACAACAGCCGCTGATTGAACTGATTGATGGTGTACAAGTCACATTGCTGACCCAAGATGCCGATTGTGCTTATATTCAGGCGCAGCGTGGTGAATCTGAGCTGACTTTACAATCTAAACTGGTCATTGCCGCAGACGGTCGTGATTCTTTCTGCCGTAAAGCATTGGGCATTGGTACTTCAGAACACGATTATAATCAGGTCGCGATCGTGACTACAGTACAAACCTCGAAGCCCCATGGTCATGTCGGTTTTGAGCGTTTCAGTCATTTAGGCCCTTTGGCGTTATTGCCATTGCCGGGTGAATATCGCCGTTCCGTTGTCTGGCCGGTAAAAAAAGGCACAGAAGGTGAATGGTTGGGCGATGAAAATGATCAGCATTTTCTTGATGCCTTGCAGGACACTTATGGTGATCGTGCCGGAAAATTCCAGAAAACCGGTCGCCGTTTTAGCTTCCCACTCTCTCAAGTCCTGGCAGAAAAACAGGCCGTTGGCCGTGTGGTATTGATGGGCAATGCTGCCCATACCATCCATCCTGTCGCCGGACAGGGCTTTAACCTGTGTATGCGCGATGCTTATGTGCTTAATCGCTATTTGGCAGAGCAGCTTGAGCAGGGTGCTGATTTAGGCAATGCAGCCATGCTACAGGACTACGAAAAATCACGCCTGAAAGATCAGCAGCGGGTCATTAAATTCTGTGATTCAGTGGTACGCGGTTTTAGTAACCAGAATCCATTCCTCAAACTGATGCGTAACACAGGCTTAATCTGCTTTGAAAATATTCCAGGCATTAAACCTTTGGTTGCGAATTATGCCATGGGATTAAAAGCATGAGCTTAAATCAAAATAACGAAATCTTGGATGTGGTCATTATTGGCGGTGGACTGGTTGGTGGACTGACTGCACTTCTGCTGGCGCAAGGTGGTGTGCAGCCTACAGTTTTAGACGCTGCCCCAATTTTAGACGCAGATAAGACATTAGATGTGGCAAATCCACGTGTTTTGGCACTGAGTCAGGCAACCATTCATCTATTAAAAATAGTCGGCGTATGGAATAAACTGGCACGTCAGCAGCCTTATACCGGTATGCAGGTCTGGAATAAAAATGGCTATGGTGACATTAATTTCGGCCAGCCTTCAGAAAAAACACCCTCAGTAGAACAGGCCTTAGGCTCGATGGTAGAGCCGAGTATCCTGAATCTGGCTATTCAGCAAAAGATGCTTGACGATGTACAGGATTACCGTACTCAGGTTAAAGTCAGCCGGGTAGAACGTGGAGTCGGTGTCTGGATCATTCATCTGGCCGATGGCACACAGCTTAAAACCAAACTGGTGATTGGTGCAGATGGTGCCAACTCCTTTGTCCGTGAGCAAGCTTTCATTGATATTGATGTGCTGGATTACCAACAGGCCGGGATCAGCTGTGCGATTCAAACTGCACAGCCCCATCAGCATATGGCGCGCCAGATTTTTCTGGAAACCGGCCCTCTGGCTTTTTTACCGATGGCCAGCTTAAAAAAAGAAGAGCAGGGACATTGGCAATCCATCGTCTGGACTTTGCCGGATGATTATGCTGAAGAATATGCAGGGTTGTCAGATGCTGACTTTACACAGCTATTGACCCGTGAAAGTCATCATATGCTCGGTAAGGTCGTACAAGCGACACCACGTGCCACTTTTCCATTAAAAGCCCGCGCAGCCCAATACTATGTTCAAGATGGTCTGGCTTTGATTGGTGATGCTGCCCATGTGATTCATCCGCTGGCAGGTCAAGGGGTGAATATTGGCTGTCTGGATGCTGCCGTGCTTTGTGATGTATTGCTGCATGATCAGTCACGTGGTATTTGGGCACACGAGCAAAGCCTGAAGCGTTATGAGCACCGCCGTAAAGGACAAAACGATGCCATGATGCACAGCATGTCTGCGATTGGCTGGATGGAAACGACTTCATTTTTCCCGATGGTTTGGGCACGTAATTTCGGTCTGAAACAGGTGGAAAATCAGCCCATGTTAAAAGATGCATTTATGGCACAGGCCAATGGTCTGAGTTTACTTAAAGACACACGCTATGCAGCTTAACGTTGAAATGTAAATTTTTTAAACAAACATCCATAAAGAGTAACGATTTTGTTTAAAAAAAATACGATTTTTTAATATTTGGTACTAGGCGAATGCCACATAGATTGCTAAATTTCACTTAATTCGACACCTGGCTTTAAATACAAAGCGAGCGCTCATTTTGGGGGAGATGCAAATGACAGACATGAATGATTATGATGACGACGTTGAAGATTCAATCGTTGACGATGATGAAGCAAAAGCAGCTGAAAAAGGCGCAACAGAGAGTACAGAGGTCGTCAATGATAACGATCTTGCAGAAGCTGAAACTTTGACCGTGACTGCAAAGTTAAAGAAGCGTCAGGCACTTGAAGACGAAATTGCGGCTTTTCTCGCAAGTGGCGGCCGTATCGTTGAAGTACCGGCAGATGAGTCAGTAGCTAAAGAATAAGTCATTCCTTGACTTGGATTTATAAAAAAACACCACATCAGTTGTGGTGTTTTTTTGCAAAAATAAAAGTGATAGATAGCTAGAATATTAATCGTTGGCTGATGTCAGTTCTAAAGCACGTTGATAAGCCACTTTCTTTTTGATACCGGTTAAATCTGCTGCCAGTTGTGAAGCTGCTTTGACTGACAGATCCTGTAATAAGCGATTCAATAATTTATCCAGCTTTTCCTGATCCAGATCTTTTTCTTCGGTTGCTCCGCCAATCACCAGAACAATTTCACCTTTTTGCTGATTATGATCATTAGCAATGAATTCGACCAGTTCACCTAAAGTCATTTTCTTGATGGTTTCAAAAGTCTTGGTAATTTCACGCGCGAAGCCAACAGGACGGTCTGCTCCAAATATGCTCGCCATATCTTTAACGCATTCCAGAATCCGGTGCGGTGCTTCATAGAAAATCAGGGTTTGGGTTTCATCTTTGAGTTTTTCCAGATTCAGCAGGCGCTGACTTTGTCTGGATGGCAGAAAGCCTTCAAAACTGAAACGGTCACTTGGCAAGCCGACCGCACTTAAGGCCGCAATCGCAGCACAAGCACCGGGCACAGGAATAACACGGATATTATGCGCTTGAGCAGCCCGAACAAATTTAAAACCAGGATCGCTAATCAGGGGCGTGCCAGCATCACTGATCAGGGCCATATCTTCGCCGTTCAGTAGACGCTGGATCAGCTGCTCAATTTTGTTGCTTTCATTATGTTCATGACATGCAGTCAAAGGTGTTTGAATATTAAAGTGTTTAAGCAACTGTGCCGAAGTTCGTGTATCCTCAGCAGCAATCAGACTCACCGACTTCAACACCTGAATTGCACGATAACTAATATCATCTAAGTGCCCGATTGGAGTCGCAACAACAAATAACTGAGCACTCATAGGTTTCTCCATGTGGAATAAATTGAATAATAAAAAATGGAAGATTAACAATAAAATATTAGGCTTGTGTTTAGTCAGCTGCATCAGCAGCGTTCAAGCAGAAGTGTTGATCATTCTACCCGAATCCGGGCCTTTGGCGCGAGCTGCATCGAGTATCAAACAGGGTTTTCTCAGTGCCTATACCGCTTCAGGACACAAGATTCCGCTGAAATGGGTCAATGCCAATCAGAAAAACATCTCCCAGTTACTCAAACAGCATGTCAATAAAAAGACCAGAATGGTGGTGGGGCCGTTAGCACGTAGCGACGTGGAACAACTGCTGAACAGCAAACCCAAAGTACGTACCCTCAGCCTGAATGAAGTGGCTGATGCGTCTCCCAATGTCTGGCAGTTCAGCTTATCCAAGAAAGATGATGCCGCTGCCTTAAAAGCACTTTTATTCAAAGACGGGATTCGGCAACTGCTGATTTTACGCCAGCCGGGCAGTGAAGCAGAGCATGAACTGTTGTTGATGTCCTTGCTGAGCCAGAGTGATCTGAAATTCAAGATCGTAGATAAACCACCACGATTTTTAATGCCCAAGCAGGGATTATTGTTTCTGGGCAATGCAGAATGGATGGCTGTCATGCCTGAATTAAATCGTTCACGGATGTATACCGTAGCCAATGCCATGAGCGAACAGCACAAGCTGCCACAAGGGATCAAGTTTTGTGATGTTCCAGTGCTTTACTTAGCGGATTGGCCGGATGTGCTGCAAGCTTACGCCAAGGAACCGGTTAATCTGTCTTATCAGCGCCTGATTGCTTTTGGCGGCGATGCCTGGCATATCACCCAGCAGTATTTATCTCAACCGCGGCTGCAAGCGATTGAATTTCAGGGCAGAACCGGCCGGATTCAGATCACTGAACACGGTGTTCAGCGTACTCCGCAATGTTTTCAGTACAGTGGCACAGGTGTAAAGCTGCTCTAACAGGGAAAGAGAATAATGCGACAGCAATTAGGTACATGGGCAGAACAGCAAGCCGCCCAACTGATGCAACAGCAGGGATTTCAATTGCTTACAGCCAACTATCACAGCCGTTATGGTGAACTGGATCTGATTCTGGTACGTGAACAGGAGCTGATCTTTGTTGAAGTCAAAGCTCGTGCACACACCGGATATGCGCAAGCGATCGAGTCGGTGTCGAAAGCAAAACAGGGCAAGATGCTCAAGACGGCAATGTGCTTTATTCAGAAAAATCCACAATTTGCACACTATTACTATCGTTTTGACGTGATTTGTTTTGATTTTAAACAGCAATTTGCAAAAACCCTACAGCATGACTTTTCGCAATACCCTTATGATCTGGAATGGATTGAAAATGCTTTTACTTTTGATCAAGAGTTTATTAATCTGTGAATAAAATAAGGTCTAAAGATGCTTATATTTGCCTCAAGATCATTGTAAAGTTCAAGCAGAGTTGCCATGATCTGAGCTTAAAGACAGATTATTAGATTGAAAAAGACGTAATAAAATGAAGGAGTCTTGCTGAGTGGTTAAGCGTATTGCAATAACAATGCTGTGTGTCGCAAGTTTATCAGGTTGTGCCAGTTTTATTTCTAGCGGCACAGGTACGGCTCCTGTAGGAACTGAGAGTGGGGCGCGTACCTTGGGGCAGGTGTTTATTGATTCCTCGATTGTCCGTACTGCAAAAATTAATCTTTATAAACTAGATTCGCGCTTCAAACAGGCTCGGGTCAATATTGAAAGTTTTCATGGCAATGTCTTGCTGACCGGTCAGGTGCCCGATGCACATCTCAAGCAGCTGGCAGAAGACAATGTCAAATCTATGAGCGATGTCAAAGCGGTACATAATTTTATTACTGTAGGCAACCAGATCAGCTATAGCACCATCATGCAGGATACTGCGGTCACAGCGAATACTCGCGGCCTGATCATGAAAGCCACTGTGGTTGCGGACAGTAAAGTACATGTACATACTGAAGATGGCGTCCTGTATGTGATGGGACGTTTGAACAGCGCAGAAATTGCTGACCTGAATCAGGTATTGCAGCAAGTGGGCAATGTCACCAAAATTGTGACCCTGATTGACAATGTTGAACAGTCTTCAAATCTGAGCAGTCAGAACTTTGCAGCACCTGCTTATGCACAGCCCGGTATTGAACAGACGCCGGTTGCGATAGATCCTGATACGGTTGAACCAACCGATGCTCCATAAGGTCGGTCATTTTAAAAACCAATTGTCGAATCAGATTCTGGAAGTCCAGCAACGCTATAAAGCATTTAGACTCTATGATTTTGGCAGTTATGCGTTGAATCGTTTAACGCCTAAACAGGGTTACACGATCGAAACTCAGTTGGCTTATGGTCTAAAATCACGGCAACGCTTTGATCTGTTCCGTAGCCAGCAGCCTTTGCCCCATCGCCCCCTGATTGTTTTTGTACATGGCGGCGCGTGGTTGCATGGCGATAAAAAGGATTATCAGTTCATTGGTGAGGCCTTTGCCAAAGAAGGCTATGATGTGGTGGTGATGAATTATCATCTGGCACCACAACATATTTTCCCAGCCTATATTCATGATCTGCATTTATTATTGAACCACTTGCAGCAGTCTGCCGGCCGGTTAGATATCTGTGCTGAAAACCTGGTTTTGATGGGACATTCGGCTGGGGCATTCAATGTCATGTCTGCACTGTATCATCCGCAATCTGCCAGCATTGACCACAGTCTAATCCGTGCGATTATTGGTCTGGCGGGGCCTTATCATTTTGATTATAAAAATGATCCGATTTGTGCTGATGCTTTTGATCAGACGGTGCCATATCAGCAGGTCATGCCTTATTATTTTGTTAAAAATAGCCCAACCCGACATTATCTGTTTATTGCCGAAAAGGACAACATCGTTGACCATTTTAATAGTCAGGATCTAGATCGGGTATTGCGAGAAAAGGGCAATCATAGCCATTTGATTCATATTCCGAAACTTGGCCATATTACAATCGTAGGTTCATTATCTAGTTTGTTCAGTCGCTATTTCCAGACCAAAGCGCAGGTGCTTTGGGCACTCGAGGATGCATTTAGATCTCGAGACTGATAGCGGGATTTAACCCAGTAGTAAGGCATAAAAAAGAATCCAGGAGATTATCTCCCTTGGATTCTTTTTTTATTGGTTCAGCCAAACTTGAGCTCAATAAGAGCTAGAGCCAGGTCTTGGTATCGTCTGCGACAGCCGTACCTTGAGTCACATGCATAATCATGGCATGGGCAATACTGCCCTTGAACGGAATTTCAGGCAGCTGATCGAATTTAAAGAATCGCGCATCGCTAATTTCTTCTTGCTGTAATTCGATTTCACCCGCGGCATATTCAGCCTTGAAGGCAATCATCAGATTGCTTGGAAACGGCCAGGGCTGGCTAGCCAGATACTGAATATTCTTGAGCTCTAAACCGACTTCTTCCAGCGTTTCACGACGTACTGCCTCTTCCAACGTTTCGCCAACTTCAACAAAACCGGCAATCAGGCCATACATCTGGCTTTTGGTATTACGCGCGTTTTTGGCCAGTAAAATTTCGTCTTCACCCCGGGTAATGACAGTAATGACACAAGGCTGAACCCGTGGATACTGACGATAATTGCAGGATGGACAGAGCATCGCATGTTCAAGCGGATGTGCTTCGGTGGCCGTACCGCAATGACTACAAAATTTGTGATTCCGGCGCCATTCTAAAAGCTGTACCGCACGGCTGGCCTGTTCGAATTGCTGGGTATTCCAGAACTGTAATAACTGGCGGATGGGTACCAGTTGCAAGCCTGTAGGAATCGGCTCATCGGGAAGCAGGTCACGGGCAATCACTTGATCACCCGTGTGGAGTAACAAATCACTTGCGAGGGCTTCAACCTGTGGAAGCTGAAAATGTTGATCGACCAGCAGTTGCTGCTGCTGAAAAATATAAGCAAGTGATAATTTGGACATTAGGCAACTATTTTGAGTTTTTCACTACTGTCCAATGCTACCTTAAACATAGCCTGTAAAACAGGCTGTTTGTTCTTTAAGTTATCAATCATCATGTCAGCACTCGCCAGCGTATCCAGAGCACGATGAATCTCTTCCGGCGTTAATGCCATTGATAGATCAATACGGTTCTTGATGAATGCTGCAGTGGTGGTGAATGCAGTACGAACATGTTCTGCATTCAGGAACAGCATCGCCCCGCCAATTTCACAGAATTGTACTGGCACAGGTTCGAGTGCAGCCAAGTCCTGATCTTGCAGATAGTTGCTCAGAATCTGGCTGGAAAGCTCGATCAGGGCCTTGGTTTCAGTGAGTAAAGCAGCATGTGCTTCATCCAGGCGGTCCAGAGAAATATTCATGTTGTTGACACGCAGCTGCAAACGGCTCGAGGTGTGATGACGTTCCAGTACCCCAATCGAGTTCATGGCAGACAGAATCACATTCATCAACTGCTGGGCAAAACCCGGATCTTTCAGGATTTCAGTCTGGCTCAGTGAAGTAGCTTGACGGTTCAGGTCATGATAGGCTTCATTCAGGTTCAATACTTTGAAGATGTTGGCCAGATTATTGAGCTGTGCCTGCAATTCCTGAGTTTTTTCAGGACTCATGTTCTGATAGTTAAACTCGATGTCATTACGAATCTGCGCCATTTCTGTGGTCACCAGTTCGCTAATGGTATGCATGGTTTCAAAGTCTGGACCATACAGGTGGCGACTAAAGACCTGTAACTGCATATCGGTCAGCAGGTCTTCACCAATATTGAGCTGACTGCGGATATGTTGTGCAGTATCATCTTCCTGGCTGATACACAGACTCAGGACATTGGCCAGGTCTGCAAGTGAAGCCTTGAAGCTGTCCGGCGCGCCAAAATATTGTGCCATGTTGCGCTCGATACTCACCAGAGTGCGCAGACGTGGCTCATTAATCAGCAAGTGATCAATATTGCTGAATGCAACGAAAACCAGATTCCAGTACTGTTTGCTGGTGTGCGATTGAGCGAGCCCAGCCAGATAAGCCCCCACCAGTTTAATCGCCTGCAGATCCAGTTCACTTTCTTCCTGCTTAAGCAGCTTGTTCAGGGACAGCTTGTACAGGCGCTGAACATATTTGGATTTTTCCAGACCGGGTGCTTGTGGTAACTGAAAGTCAGGCGTGATCAGATCGAGCAGGGATTCAATATGCTGACCTTCACTGGTGAGCGGTTTACCCAGCGCAATTTCCAGACGGTTCAGGGTGTCGAGCAGGAACTGTGGAATTTTTACTTCACGCAGGCAGATAAATTCGATATAGCGTTTCAGCATGGTGGTGCCTTCACTCAAGGCAATGACGTCCTGCGTATTGACCTGTGCCGGGTTCCCCATAATCTTGCGCATCAGTTCTGCTGAATAATGAGCGACTTTTGCCAGGCTGGACATGTCGATGAGTGCCAGAACTTGGGCACATTGTTCGAACTGATTTAATGCATCATCAATGCCAAAAGGTAAAGTCTGATCTTCTACCAAGGTGCTTACTGCTGATTCGACTAACTTGATCGAGTTATCAACCTCATTTTTTATTATCAGTAAGGCTGTTGGATCAAAATGTATAGAGGTTTGGTAAGACATGGATCTGCACCTTTCCTGAAGTATTATCTATATATGAGCCCCGCTTAAAGCTGCGGAACCTCTTTGTATTTACTATAACTGAAGAACTGTAGTTTTTAACCTAAAGCATGCTCGGAAATGTAGATTTTATTTCGAGAAAAGGCAAGCAGTTCCATGTTTTTCTTCGAATTGTTTGATCCATTTCTCATGTTCCTGCAATTCTTGTTCTGAGGGGAGAATCACCGGCAGTTCAATTTCAACTCTGGCCATGCCTGAACGGTTGTTCTGATCGTCAGAATGAGACAAAGCATCGATATCAAAAGATACCTGTCCACCGGTCATCGCCAGATAAACATCAGACAGGATTTCCGCATCGAGCAAGGCACCGTGGAACGTACGGTCACGCTTTGGAATCTCGTAGCGGCGCACTAAGGCATCCAGCGAGTTTTTCTGCCCCGGATGCTTGGACTTGGCCATTGCCAGGGTATCGGTTACTTCACAAACTTCGGACAGGGCTTTAAAACCTGCCCGTTTGAATTCCATATCCAGGAAGTTCATATCGAAGCTGGCGTTATGCGCGATAATTTCGGCACCGTGCAAATAGTCAAACAATACTTGAGAGATTTCCTCAAATAACGGTTTGTCTTGCAGGAACTCATCGGTAATGCCGTGGACATTGACCGAGTCGCCGACCGGTGTTTTCGGATTGATATAGATATGAATCGAGCTGCCGGTCAGTTTGCGGTTGATCATTTCCAGCGCGCCAACTTCAATAATCCGGTCACCATCCTGATAATAAAAACCGGTGGTTTCGGTATCCAGAATCAATTGTCGCGGGCCATGCAATTGTAAGGTTGCGGGGGTAATCACAATCTGGGGATGTAGTTGCGAACTATTGGCAACGGTTGCATCCACCTCTTGAAGCGCTGGATCACTTTGCTCGGTGTCGGCAACTTCATTCAATTCAATGATTTCTTCTTCCTGCATATCGTCCAGCTCTTCTTCGCTCTCGGCCAGATCCAGACCAAAAGGATCATCTAGCAGCCAGTCGGGTTCAGATTTTTTTTTATCTTCAGATATTGAAGGGCTTTGCTTGGATTTTTTCAGGGTTTCATCGGCGCCCTGATTGGCCAGCTGATCGGCCATTTCATTGCCGGCATGCCCGGCGTGACCCTTGATCCAGTGCCACTCAATCTCTCGTCCCTGACAGACTGCATCCAGTTTTTGCCACAGGTCAGGGTTTTTGACGTCTTTCCAGTTTTTCTTTTTCCAGCCGTGAATCCATTCGGTAATGCCTTGTTTGACATAATTGGAATCGGTATAGATCACCAGCTTATCCTGTTTGTCACAGAACAGAATGCCTTCGATGGCAGCCGTCAGTTCCATGCGGTTATTGGTGGTATGGTCTTCACCGCCACAGATTTTGTGTTCTTGCTGGCCGTTAATAATGTACGCACCCCAACCGCCTAAACCCGGGTTGCCGCGACAAGCGCCATCAACATAAAGTGTGATAGTGTGTGACATAAATTAAAATCCGATCAAAAGAGAACACGCTGGAAGGCTTATTGTATAGCGCAAATGCAGTCGATCAATCTCTATGTCCCGGATTTTTTAATTTCTTGTAACATTTAACGTGAAATCACGGTAAATTATTGCCTTGTGTCTGCAACATGCTTCACTACAATGGCAGATCTAAAAAATAAATTTATATACGAGTTGTTTGGATTTCTTTATGTATAAACCAACCGCAATCTTGTGGCAGCCGACATTACCAACATTTTTAAAATTTTCTGTACTGGGAACTGCACTTGCTTCTCTGGGATTGACGGGCTGTTCATCTACGCAAAGTACATCCCAAACAGCAGCAAGCAAGCAAGTTGGATCGCAATATCTGGATGCAAGCGGTCTGGATGGACTGGAAGATCTGCTTTCTGCAACCGATATGCGTGCAGTCGAAGGCGACCGTTTACTGGTTCTGAAACATGGTGATGTCTGGAAGCGCATGACTGTGGGCTTCAAGATGGATTTAAGTGTGTGGAATCCGCGGATTGATGCGCAGCGCGGCTGGTTTATTTCACGTCAGCCTTATCTGGACCGTTTAAGTGCGCGTGCCTCACGTTATTTATATTACACGGTAAAAGAAGCAGAACGCCGTGGTATGCCGACCGAGCTGGCGCTATTACCGATTATTGAAAGTTCCTATGACCCGGCAGCGACCAGTAGTGCAGCAGCGGCAGGTTTATGGCAGTTTATTCCAAGCACAGGCCGTATTTATGGTTTAAAACAGACCCCTTTATACGACGGTCGTCGTGATGTGGTGGAATCGACTCGTGCAGCCTATGAGTTTTTAGGCAGTTTATATAACCAGTTTGGTTCTTGGGAGCTGGCGCTGGCGTCTTATAATGCCGGCCCGGGACGTATTCAGCAGGCGATTAACCGCAATAAAGCAGCAGGTCTGCCGACCGACTATTGGTCACTCAAATTGCCACAAGAAACCATGAGCTATGTGCCACGTTTCCTGGCAGTTGCACAAATTATTAAAACTCCAGGTCAGTATGGGGTGAGCCTGCCACCAATTGCCAACCGTCCGCATTTCCGTGAAGTGCCTGTAGGCGTGGCCAATTTAAATGAAATTGCAGCCATCACCGGTTTGAGCCGTGCGGAGCTGTATCAATTGAACCCGGGGCATCGTGGTGATCATATTGACCCTACCAGTCCGCGTCGTATTTTGATTCCTGCTGACCTCAGTCCTTCAGTCGATGAAAAGCTGAAAAAACTATCTGGTTCCGGCGGATTATCTGCGAGTAGTGCCAGCAACCTGCCGAAAAGTACCACCACAGTGGTGCCGACCAAAGCTGCGCCTCCCGTATTAAATGCGAAAGCGACTACGCCGGCAAAACAGACTCCACCCGTTCTTGCCAGTACTCGACCTGCAACGACTGCACCTGTGGTGACAACGGCAAATACAGTGGCACAGACCACGAAAAAGATTTCAACGCCTAGAGGCTCATCTGCCTTGGCCAGTTTTGCTGCCCAAAGTGATTTGCCGATTCCAAGTGCGCCACGTATTCCGGTCGCAGTGACACCGGCAGCGCCAGCGAAACAGATTCAGGTCGAACCACCGATTTCTGCAGCCGAGCGTCAGCAAGTTCAGCAGGTCATCACCGCGCAGGAAACTAACAAAACTGTGGATGAAGTTCTGCAGCCTGTTGCAACACCGGCAGAACAGGCTCAGGTAGTTGAAGAGCTGAAAGCATTGGCGCCGGCAGGCACAGAAATTGTCGATCCTTATGATGGTAAAATCAAGCTGACGGCTATTCAAACCAGCCTGTCTGTGGCTGAGCAGCAAGGCAAGGAACTTACCAAAGGCTTCTCTTATCCGAAAGAAGTTGCTGACAATACCACAGCGACTTCGGTCGAAGCCCAGTTGAACCAGGGTAAAAATTACGTCAAGACTGATTCTGAAGTGGTGGTGGTCGCGCCTAAGGGCAAGCGTAGTACCTATAAGGTTTTACCGGGGGATAATCTGGCACTGATTGCAGCAAAAAATGGGGTGAACTGGCGTGATGTAGCGAAATGGAACCAGATCGATCCAAACTCTACGCTATATGTAGGCACCACGATTTATTTGTATGATGCCAAGCCGGTGCAGGAACAAACCAAAGCCAAAGAAAAGCCGGAATCTTATGTGGTTCAGGCCAATGATTCTCTAACCAGTGTGGCAAGCCAGTTTGGTTTAAGTCTCAAACAGCTGGCTGATTTTAATGGTTTAAGTACCAACAGTGGTTTATTTGTCGGTCAGAAGCTGTCGCTGAAAGAAACGGCTGCAGCTAAAGCCAAAGTAGAAGATGCTAAAAAAGCTGAAGCTGCCAAAGTTCAAACCAAATCCTATACCGTCAAGCGCGGTGAATATCTGAAACTGATTGCCGATCGTTATGGACTGTCAAATGCTGAACTGGCGTCATTCACCTCAGGTTTAACTGCGGGTAGCAGTTTGATGGTGGGACAGAAAATCAATGTGCCACTTCAGGAAGTTGAAGCACTGACCGCATCGACCCAAAAGACTGAACAGACATTTGAAAATGTTAAAGTCGATCAGACAGCCACTGAAAATTATCAGGTCAAACGCGGTGAAACCCTGTATAGCATTGCCAGTCAAAGCAAGCTCAGTGTGTCTGAGCTGGCAGCTTTAAATGGTTTTGCTGCCAATAGCGGTTTACGTATAGGCCAGACCATCAAGATTCCAGCCGGCAGTCAGGTGCCTGAAACTTATACAGTTCAATCGGGTGATACCTTGACCGGCATTGCCGCAAAATACAATCTGTCGATGGATCAGGTGGCGAGTCTGAATGGTATTTCTCGTCATGCCGGCCTGCGCGTCGGTCAGCGTTTAAAGCTGACGGGTGAGGCAGCTGAACCCGTGCGTGAGTCTGTGGCTGAAACGGTGTCGAAACATGTGAAATCTGATTCGCATGTGGTGAAATCGGGTGAAACCTTAAGCTCTATTGCGCGTCAGTATCATCTTCAGGTCAAGTATCTGGCCGATTTAAATGGCCTGAATGCCAATGGCAACGTCCGTATTGGTCAGCGTTTAAAAATTGTGGGTGATGTTCCGACGGATAAAAAAGCAGAAGACGTGAAAGTGGCAGCTAAGCCTGTGTCTTCTAGAGCAACTGAATCTTATACCGTCAAGTCAGGCGAATCCCTGAATGCGATTGCCAGCCGTTTAGGAATTACGGTCACCGAACTGGCCGAGTTAAATAATCTCAGTCCACGTGCCGGATTGCGTGTCAGTCAAACCATCCAGATTCCAAAACTGGTGACTGATTATAAAGTCAAACGCGGCGATACCTTGATCGGTCTGGCCTCACGTTACGGCATGAACAGCAATCAACTGGCGGAAATGAATGATCTCAAACCGAATACACAATTACGTATTGGGGATGTGATTAAAGTGCCAAACTAATTCATTCATCGTGAGATTTTTTAGTTTATTTGTTTTAAGCATGGTTGTCCCGCTGGTAATGAATACCAGTTGGGCAGCCCTGATCACCACACCTTATATTGCGCTACATAGCCCACCGAAATATAGCCATCTGCAATCCTTACCTTATGCCAATTCGCAAGCCCCCAAAGGTGGTGCACTGATTTTGGCGGCCGATGGCAGCTTTGATAATTTAAATAGCATGAATGGCAAAGGCAATGTCACTGAAGGGATCAACTATATTTTTGACAGTTTGCTGTCGAAATCACTGGATGAGCCCGGGGTGTATTATCCCTTGCTGGCGGAAAAAGTCAGTTTTGACCCCAAGAAAACCACCTTTATCATTTTCCATTTAAATCCGAAAGCGCGCTTTAGCAATGGTCAGCCCGTAACTGCGGAAGATGTCAAATATAGCTTTGAGCTTTATCAGACCCAGTCTAATTTCGGTCTGCAAATGTATCTGGCAGATTTAAACAAGCTGGAAGTATTATCAGCTTTACAAGTCAAAATGCATTTTAAATCCGGGCATAATCCGGAAATGGCCATGATTGTCGCGCAGATGCCCATTTATTCTAAACGGCAATGGCAAGGGCGTGATTTTAAAGACCTGACGCTGAAACCGATTCTGGGTTCAGGGCCCTATGTGATTGAACGCATAGATCCCGGCCGCAGTATTTCGTATCAGCGCAATCCTCAATACTGGGGCAAAAATCTATTGGTGAATCGCGGTCGTTATAATTTTGACCGGATCCAGTATCGTTATTATCGTAGTCCGGAAATCAAGTTCGAAGCCTTTAAATCGGGCCAATTTACTTTGCATGAGGAAAAACAGGTCAATCGCTGGATCAGGGATTATCAATTTCCTGCGGTTCGGCAAGGACAAGTCAAACGTTATCGTTTTCGGCATCAAAATCCGGTCCCGACCCAGAGTCTGGTCTTTAATACCCGGCGTCAGCCCTTTGCCGATATTCGCTTCCGTCAGGCCTTAAGTTTTGCTTACGATTTTGAATGGCTGAATAAAGCCATGTTCTATGGTGAATATCAACGCCTGAACAGCTTTTTTTCCAATAGCGAGCTGGCTTCTCGTGGACGGCCGAGTACCCAAGAGCTGCAAATTTTAAAGCCTCATTTGCAGAAGCTTCATCCGGTTCAGCGTCAGGCTGTACTTCAGGACTGGCAATATCCTCAATCCGATGCCTCAGGGTTTAACCGGCAGAATTTATTAAAAGCCCGTCAATTGCTGTTAAAAGCCGGTTATCGTTATCAACAGGGGCAGTTGGTCAATGCTTCCGGTCAAGCGGTCAAGATTGAATTTTTGCTGCATCAGGTGGAACAGCAGCGTCATCTGATGCCTTATTTACGTCATTTAAAACGTTTGGGGGTTCAGGCGAATATTCGTATGGTCGAAACCGCGCAGTATTATGAACGGCTACGAAATTACCAGTTTGATATGATTGTCGACAGCATGCCACAGTCCTTGACACCGGGGCAGGAACAAAAACAGTTCTGGAGCAGTCAGGCTGCCAAGCAGGTCGGCAACTATAATTATGCCGGTATTCAGAATCCTGCTATTGATACGGTGATTAAGCAAGTAATTCAGGCGCAGAACCGGGAGCAGGTGATTGACAGTACCCGAGCTTTAGACCGTTTGCTGCGGGCAGGTTATTATCATATTCCGACTTATGGTACGGGTGAATACTGGTATGCTTACTGGAACATGTATCAGCAGCCCAAGCTTAAACCTAAGCTCTCCGCGGGCATTGATTACTGGTGGGTCGATGCGGCAAAGGCTCAACATGTGGCCAATTATTTCAAACAGCATTAAGCTCCAAGCCTATCAGGGAGTGCCATGAGCACTTATATACTCAAGCGTCTGTTGCTGATGATTCCAACCTTGCTGATCATTTTGCTGATTAACTTTATGGTGATCCAGCTGGCACCGGGTGGGCCGGTGGAACAAGCGATTTATCAGGCACAACAGGTCAATGGCTTGACACATACCGGATTACAGTATCAGGGGCAGCAAGGCCTCACCCCTGAGATGATCGAGCAGATCAATATTCAATATGGTTTTGATCAGCCTGCCCATATCCGCTTTTGGGACATGCTAAGGCGCTATGCCCAGTTTGATCTGGGCACTAGTTTTTTTAAAGACAAGGCTGTGACTGAGCTGATCTGGGAAAAACTACCGGTATCGCTGTCTTTAGGCCTGTGGAGTACCTTAATCATCTATCTGGTGTCTATCCCTTTAGGCATCGGCAAAGCCAGAAAACATGGCAGTGTTTTTGATCAGATCACCTCTTTAATGCTGGCTGTGGGCTATGCCATTCCAGCCTTTATTTTTGCGATTTTACTGATTGTATTTTTTGCCGGTGGATCTTTTCTGCAATGGTTTCCCTTACAGGGACTCAGCTCTGAAAATTTTGCCGAACTCTCATTTTTTGGGAAAATTCAGGATTATTTTTGGCATATGGCATTGCCATTGTTGGCCATGGTGCTGGGCGGATTTGCCAGTTTGACTTATCTGGTGAAATTTTCCTTTGTGGAAGAGTTGAGTAAGCAATATGTTCTGGCTGCGCGGGCCAAAGGTTTAAATGAAAACGCAGTGCTGTATCGGCATGTGTTCCGAAATGCGATGTTAGTGTTGATCGCAGGTCTGCCAGAAGTATTAATTGGGGTGTTTTTCGTCGGCAACCTGTTTATTGAGATTATATTTAATCTCGATGGTTTAGGTGTTTTGGGTTTTGAGGCGATCATCCAGCGCGACTATCCGGTGATTTTCGGTACTCTGTTTATCTTTACTTTGCTTGGTCTGATATTGCGATTATTAAGCGATTTGCTGTATCAACTGATCGACCCACGGATTCATTTCAGTTCACGTCGGGGATCCTCCTAATGTCGTCCTTGATGCAATTAGGCTGGCAACGCTTTAAGCAGCACAAGCTGGGATTTGGCTGTTTTATTATGTTTGGCCTTATTTTTATCATGTCCTTGGGCGCAGAACTGATTGCCAATGATAAGCCCTTGCTGGTGAAATATGATCATGCAGTGTATTTGCCTATCTTAAAATCTTATCCGGAAACGGCATTTGGCGGTGTATTTGAAACCGAAGCCGAGTATAAAGATCCTGCCGTTCAACAGTTAATTGCAGAAAAAGGCTGGGCGATCTGGCCAATCATTCCATTTTCATATCAAAGCCCGAATCTGGAACTGGCTGTTCCGGTGCCTTCGCCACCAAGTACACAAAACTGGCTCGGAACAGATGATCAGGGTCGTGATGTGCTGGCGCGGATTCTGTATGGCTTGAGGGTTTCACTCTTATTTGGTTTTGCACTGACTTTATTGTCGGCGGCGATTGGAGTTTTGCTGGGGGCTGTGCAGGGCTATTATGGCGGCTGGATCGACCTGATCGGGCAACGCCTGCTTGAAGTCTGGAGCAGTTTGCCGATGCTATTTATGGTCATGGTGCTGGTCAGTCTGTTTAGTCCCAATATTTACTGGCTATTTCTGATCATGCTGTTGTTTGGCTGGACCACTCTGGTGGGCATGGTACGGGCTGAATTTCTGCGTGCACGCAATCTGGAATACGTCTGGGCGGCACGAAGTATGGGTGCAGGAGATGGGCGAATCATGTTCAGGCATATATTGCCGAATGTCATCGGTTCAAGTCTGTCACAACTTCCCTTTATGCTGACTGCCAATATTACCGCACTGACGGCTCTGGATTTTTTAGGCTATGGGCTACCACCGGAAACAGCCTCTTTAGGAGAGCTGTTGCTGCAAGCCAAAAATAATTTAAATGCGCCGTGGCTGGCTTTATCAGGTTTTTTTAGTCTGGCCATTGTGCTGAGTTTGCTGATGTATATTGGCGAAGCAGTACGTGATGCTTTTGATCCAAGACAATAAATCACGGAACTTTTTAATCATCGTAAAAATAAGCAGATGAAAATTGTGTAAATTTGACAAGTTGAATTGTCAATTATCCTGACTTGCGTTATAAACGAGTACAAAATAAAAGTAATATCAGGACAGATCATGACCCAATTGGCCGATTCCATTCAAATTCGTCATACCAATTTCAAAAACCGTATTATTAAAGGCGCTATGAGTGAGGCGCTGGCCAATGATGCCGGCCAGCCCAATCAGGCACATTTCAAGTTGTATGAAGCCTGGGCCAAAGGTGGACTGGGCTGTGCCATTACCGGCAATGTCATGGTGGACTTTCGTGCCAAGAATGAGCCGGGCGTGGTGGTGGTAGAAACCGAGCGTGATCTGGAGCAGCTTAAAGTCTGGGCGGAAGTGGGCAAGCAGCAGGGTATGGTACAACTGGTGCAGTTGTCACATCCGGGTCGTCAGTGTCCCAAAGGCTTAAATAAAGAAACAGTTGCGCCGTCGGCCGTGCCTTTTAGTCCGGCATTGGCCGTCAGCTTCGGCACACCGCGTGCGCTGACTGAAACTGAAATTCTGGAGATTATCCAGCGCTTTGCCACTTCAGCGCAAATTTGTGAAAAGGCCGGTTTTGAAGGCGTCCAGTTGCATGGGGCACATGGTTATCTGATTAGCCAGTTTCTGTCACCGCTGACCAATAAGCGTCAGGATCAATGGGGTGGCAGTATTGAAAACCGTACCCGTTTTCTGCTGGAAACCTATCAGGCTGTCCGTGCTGCAAGCTCAGAAAATTTCATTATTTCAGTCAAACTGAATTCCGCTGACTTTCAGCGCGGTGGTATGAGTGAAGAAGATGTGATCTATGTCTTTAAGGCGATGGATGCAGCCGGGATTGATATCATTGAAGTATCCGGCGGTAGTTATGAAGCGCCTGCCATGGCTGGTGTAAAAGAAGACAAACGCAAAGCTTCAACCATTGCCCGTGAAGCCTATTTCCTCGATTTTGCCGAAAAGATCCGTCAGGAAGTCAATTGCCATATCATGGTGACCGGTGGCTTTAGAACCGTCGACGGCATGAATGCTGCACTCGACAGTGGTGCGTGTGATTTTGTTGGCATCGCCCGACCTTTTGCGGTAGAGCCGGATCTGGGTGATCGTTTGATTGCAGGGCAAGATGTACGTTATGCGGTTGAGAAAATTAAAACCGGTATTCCGCTGGTTGACAAAATGGCGATTATGGAAATTATCTGGTATGCCGCGCAGTTTAAGGAAATTGCCAAAGGCAAACAGCCGAATCCAAAACTGTCACCGTTAAAAGTCTTTTTGAACTACCTCAAAGGCAATGTTAAAGCCGTAATTAAAGGGCAGTTGAATTCGCGTAAATCGGCTTAAATTTATCATCTAAGCATAAAAAACCGGGCAATTAGAATGCCCGGTTTTTTATTCATCACATAGTTAAGAATAATGCATCGCCTGGGTCTGGAAAGGAAATAATAACTGTCCCAGTTGACGAGTGGCCCATAAACCCACTTCAGTATGATGCATATGCGGTGAAGTATAGGGAATCAGCAAGTCAATTTTCTGTTCCGCACCTTCACAGCGCATAAAGCGATTTTTTAACTGATTTAAACGTTGTTGATCCATACGGCTTAAAGCAGGTTCAACTTTCGCCTGAGACGGCGCTGCGCTGCGTGAAGACAGCCGAGTCGCTAAAGTTGCCCCCTGAATCCAGTCTTTAATGATCTGTTTTTCAGTCGCATTAAACACACCAAACATTTTACCTTCAGGATGATCAATCATTTTCCAGAAACGGCTCTGTTCAACAGGAGCATCTTTAATAATCCAGCCTTTCTCAATCAGTACATTCAGGAACTTGAAAATTTGTGCCGGATCTGATAACCAGTCATTGATAGTCTTGCCACTAAACTGACATTTCTGGTTATGAATATATTGGCCAATCAGTGCCTTGTTCTGGAATACTTTTAAGGCCATGCGCTCAATATCTAGCTCTTTCACAATCTGGGAAGAACTTTTACCGACGTCATTGAGCAGATAGCCTTGCTTGATCAAATCAAGATAGGTCTCTGGATCTTCCGTATTCTCATAATGCTGGATAAAGGCTTGCAGGGATTTTTGTGCATGGCCATTGTGGGCATTATCAATCGTAATATGCACATTGAAATAATGGGGATCAATCCCGAGTTCAGCCAATTCGTAATTGGTAATGAGCAGATGCAGCGGCAACTGTTCATAGCCGAGATTAAAACCAATCACCAGAGGCAAGTATTTGGCCGGCGCATAAGCCAGTGCTAACTGTACCGCGGCCTGCTCATAATAACTGGCATCCAGTTGTTCGGCATAACTGTTCAGCTCATAGTGACTTAACAGGTGCTGATACATGGTGACATGATTGGCACGTGGATGTCCCAGACCCAGTTCTTCCAGATAGATATAGATCAAATCTTTCAGCTCGGGTTGATTGCAGTTATGTACGGTGGAATATAACCAAGAACCATCGACCAGTTTAACCGGTGCAACCTTGGACAGAAATTCGAAAGCATGTGAAACCGTTGGGAAATACTCCCGGGCCTGATGTTGTTTACGCCGTCCCAGATAAGCCTGAAACTTGGCACAAATTTGATGATGTTGTTCTAAAAGATGCTGTTCAACCTGTAACGGTTGATCCAGCCATCCGAATGGCTCTATATTGAGGTTTTTAATCAGATCGCTCAAATAGGATTCAGCTTGTTCGGTTTTGGTATTCGTCGAGATTTCAGTATCTTGAAAAAAGTCGACCCAATCCTTAAAGCTTTTAAATTGATAATTATGATTATTATTTGGCGATAAAGGCAAACTTAACTCTGTGCTGACGAACATAATCTGATCCTTGCAGATATCTCTTCAGTTACCTTAACGTGCGACTTGACGTCTAGATGTTGAATTTTTGTTCTAATTTATTGGTGTATTGCTTTAAATGAAAATGAACGGATATTTATATGAATAGAAATGTTAAAAGAATGCAAATTGTAAAATATGAATTACATGGCAGCCTATGTAACGAAGAGCATATTTTAATGAGTGATAAAAAATTATATTTAAAATTCAGAATACAGAAAAGCCCGAATCGCAATGCCCGGGCTTTTTTGTTGAGATGTTGCCATCTCGAATATGGCGTCCCTACGGGGATTCGAACCCCGGTTACCGCCGTGAAAGGGCGATGTCCTAGGCCTCTAGACGATAGGGACAGTACAGAAGATAAATTTTAAAACCTTTACTTTTAGCTTGAAGTAATGGCGTCCCTACGGGGATTCGAACCCCGGTTACCGCCGTGAAAGGGCGATGTCCTAGGCCTCTAGACGATAGGGACTTAATAAAATGTACTTCTGAAAATTGGCGTCCCTACGGGGATTCGAACCCCGGTTACCGCCGTGAAAGGGCGATGTCCTAGGCCTCTAGACGATAGGGACGTTTCAGAGGTGGGCGTATAATAGGGTGAAAATAGGGGGGTGTCAAACGCATTTCTATAAAAATTTTTATTTTCTGAATTGAGTGCATAAATTTAAAACAATATTGTTGAAATAATGGAAAATGACTTAAATTAAGCTGAATTTTTAAGCAATTCCAGCATGGCAGCTAACACTTGGGGATGCTGTAAATAGCCCGCAATATCATGTGGACGTTGTACAAAGGTACGAATTTCCTGATTGATAATGGCAGGCTGAAAATTAAATGAAGCTGCTGAGAGTGGAAATGCGGTGAGAAAATCATCATGTGAATAGAAATTTATCCAATCGCCTGAAATTGCAGCAGGTCTTATCATCGGTTGCGGAAGATGCGCCTGAATGACACGAAATTCCAGCGGTGATCCGAGGGTAATAAAACGCTGGATATTCAGTTCTGGATGTTGAAGCAAATAGTTATAGGCGATCACGCTACCCAGCGAATGTGCCACCAGAATCTGTGGTTTGCTGCTATGCAGTTGATGATGAATGCGCCGATGAACTTCCTGCATAAAAGTCGGATTGGCCAAATAAAGATAGGTTTCCAGCAGGAACTTATGCAAAAAACTGGCGTGTAAACTGGGGAAATAATTAATGAGTACCGCAAAATCCCGCAAGGCAATATCTTTGCTTAATGCTGTAATAAAATTCAGCTTTTGATCAAAGTTGAATGTCTTATCTGGATTTAACTGGGGCACATCACAAACTTGATATTTGCACTGATTGGTTGGTGGTACGGCTTGCCGCTGTGCCGGATGTAGAAAAGGGAAATGCGGCCATTGCTGCGGCATTAAGGTGCTGGCATTGAGTAGATTATGCAAATGATGTCGAGAGAGTAAATCACCATAAAAAGGGATACGGATATGCCGTTTTAAATAGCTAAAACGGGCTTGCTGTTGCGGGTTATTTCTGAGGCCTCTTTTGAGAAGATGCAGCCAATGTTGGCGTAATGAAGGCGCCGTATACTGTTGCTTGTTCATGCCGTGAATAAACACAATTTTCATCGACGCACCATTGAAGCTGCCCAATATACAATCAGTATAGACAAAAAAGAGCGACCGAAGTCGCTCTTTTAAAGCTGATGCTTAAGACTTGTTATGGTAGAACGCATAATAACTGGCATAGCAGGCTGCAATAAACAGCAGACAGCCAAAGAAGCTGATGCGCATTGATGGATCAAAGACCATACTGACACAGGTAATAAAACAGAACACGAAGCCTAAAATCGGCACAATCGGAAACAATGGTGCTGCAAAGCCCAGTTCTTTGACCGTGCGACCCTGTTTATACCACTGCCGGCGGAAGTTGAACTGACTTAAACAAATACTCATCCAGACCACCACCATGGTAAACGCCGCAATGCCCAGTAGGTTGGTAAAGATGGTTTCTGGCGCAAACTGTTCAGACAGCAGGCCTGGCAATGCACCGAGCATGGTCACTATGACTGCAATATACGGTACACCGCGAGCATTGAGTCTTGAGAATACGGCAGGTAACTGTTTGCTGTAGGACAATGACCACATCATACGAGAAGCGGCAAATAAGCCCGAGTTGGCAGCAGAAAGTAACGCAGTGATAATCACAAAGCGGATGATGTCTTCAGCATAAGGAATACCGATGTGCTGGAATACCGTTACGAATGGACTGCTACTGACACCTTCAGCGGCCAAGCCAGCTTCCTGATGCGGGAGTAAGGCCGTCACCACGATAATCGTTCCCACAAAGAAAATTAATAAGCGGAAAATCGCAGTATTAATGGCTTTAGGGACATTTTTCGCAGGATCTTCAGTTTCACCCGCCGCAACACCAATCAGCTCTGTACCCGAAAAGGCAAAGTTCACGATCAGCATGGTCGCAAAAATCGGGAATAGACCTTCAGGGAACCAGCCCTGGGCAGTCAGATTGGTGAATAGAGGTGCAGCTTCGTAGCCCTGATAGCCCAAAACACCAAAGATGGCCAGTAAGCCCAAAACAATAAAGGCAACAACAGTGACTACTTTCACCAGTGCCAACCAGAATTCGGATTCGGCAAACCATTTGGTCGAAATCATATTTAAGCTAAATACAAAGACACCAAAAATAATGGTCCATAACCACATGGAAATATCCGGGAACCATTCCTGCATCAGCAAGGCGGCTGCAGTAAATTCGGTTCCCAGAGTGACAGACCAGGTCAGCCAGTATAACCAGGTGATGGTATAGCCTGTACCCGGTCCAATATAACGTTTGGCATAAGCACCAAATGAACCAGATTCTGGCATATGAACAGCAAGTTCGCCCAGACAGAGCATAACCATGTAAGCGATAATGCCGCCCAGGAGATAAGCAATAATGGCACCTACAGGCCCCGTTTGTGCAATGACTTCACCCGACCCTAAAAATAGGCCTGTTCCGATTGCGCCACCAAGCGAAATCATGACCAGATGTCGAGTACTCATAGCGCGTTTTAAAGGCGCAGAATTGCCCTGATGCGTAGCATCATTCGGAGATGAGTGCATAGGAGTTGAAAAAAATCAGAAGAATGAAGCGAGTTATTGTAGTGAAAAACTACAAATCTGCAATGTATTAATAATAATTTTGAATAAGGCTTGATCGTATGCGATCGATAGATGGCGTCCCTACGGGGATTCGAACCCCGGTTACCGCCGTGAAAGGGCGATGTCCTAGGCCTCTAGACGATAGGGACGTTGCGAGGTGATGCGTATATTAAGGACTCAATTGGTTTTTGTCAAAAGGCTTTTATATAAAAAAGCGCTAAAAGTTCAAACATTAAACAGGAGTAATGCATTAATTTTATTGAGGGCTTAAATAAGTCGAATGATTGGGCTTATTTGCTCGTCATTTAGGCGGAAAATGAAACTCCCGCGGCTGGCAGGAGTTTAAAACAGCCAGATTTTAATGATCGGGTGTTTGGTATTCTGTCGAGTTATGCGCAGGAGCAGTCTGCTCGACAGGTGTTTCTACTTTCTCTTCACGGTTCACGATATAAAGATAAAGCAGTGAAGGAGCTAAAATCAGTAAAACCAGTAAGATCTTTTTTAACATGGCACATAGACAAAGTACGAAATTGCATTAATTATAGCCTAAGCAAATTAAAAAGAGCACCGGAGTGCTCTCTATAAAACTTAGAATTTGAAAGTGACATCGGCGATAAACTGGCGGCCGATTTCAGTCATAACTCTTGGTTTGCTTGCGATTGTTGATTTGGTGGTATACGTGTTGGTGCGGTTAGTTACATTGTTAATAGTTAAACCAAAGATTGCATGTAAATCTTTTGAAAGTTTCCAATCATAAGTTGTACGCATATCCCAGATAAATTTAGGTTTAATTTCAGAAGCAATATAAGTATCAAGAAGATTACCTTCATATTCTACTTTGTCATCTTTACTGGTCACTGTGATCATATCGTCGTAACTGTCTTTATAGCTAAAGAAGTTTGAAAGTTTTACTGGTGCGTGATCGAAAGCAATATCCCAATTTACACGGGCAGTCCATGGTTGGTTGAAGTTTTGTGCAGGACGCTCTGACCAATGCATAATTTTACCGTTATAGGACACGAGTTCATCTTGATCTGCGGTTATGAATTTGTCGGTATAATCGGTATAACTGCGGAATACATCGCTATAGTCAAAACCAAAAGCAATGAAATGCTGTGTACTAGCGAATTTCAAAGCTTCACGATTTTTTAATGTGAGTGTGTAGATGTCGGCTTCACCATGACCATCATTGCTATATTCATAAGAGAAGTTGAAACCATCTTTTGGGATATCGGTGTGGGTACGTGAAATTTCATCTTGGTATTTGCGATTCACCCACTTAAGACCTAAATCCCAAGAATGTAATTGGGTGTTGATACCCAAAACAGTTTCATCACTAAATGGTGTGTCTAGGTCAGAGCGACGTGTGGCATTTGCTGAGTTCGTTGCAGATGTGACCCAGTCCGCCTGCGGATTCTCACGTGAGAATTTATACATCAACTCACCAATACCATCGTTGAGTTCGGTGCCTAATGTTTGCTGACCATAGTAACGATTCCAGCCTGCTAAAAATTGCAGTTTGTCATTCGCAAAGGGCTTATAAGACACGGAACTACGTGGAGAAATATTGAAATTACCGCTTAAAGAGTCGTAGTCGGCACGGACACCTACTCGGGTCGATAATTGATCGTTCCATTGAATGTTGTCTTCAAGGAAAGCATTGAAGCGGTCTTGTTGAGCAGAGAATTGTCCAGCTTTATACAATGAACCTGCAGCGACATATTGTCCTGTCCAACCTTGAATCGTGGGTGTCGCATCGCATAAAGCATCATCAGCTAAACAGGTATTGTTAGCTAAATTTTTCATATTGACAGCTGAAACATTTGACATATATACATCAGAGGCACGTTTCCAATCCACTTCTGCATGAGTGTATCCTGTACCCGCTGTAATCTTATGCTGAGTCGTACCAATTTTGAATGGATCAAAGGCTGCTTTTAAGTCGTAGTTGAGCGCAGTTTGATTTTGTTCTAGCTGACCAAAAAGCGTACCTTCAGATACGGTTTTTGAGTCGGTCCAATCTTTACTGCCTTCAGCATAATGCCAAATAAAACCATAGTTGTTTTCTGAGTTTCGGACATTATCAGCACTTTGGAAGTTGAGTTTATGCGTTAATGTTACAGATCCTATGTGGTGTTCTAACTCTGAAAACATTGTTGTCGTTTCTGTGTCAAGCGTACTGGCTGAGTTGCGACGGCTTTCAGCATAATTCAAGCTGTCAAGTAAAGCATAATCAAATCCAAATTTAGCTTTCACTGTCTCGCTTGGGTTATAGAAGAAGGTTGAACCAATGTTGGTATTACTGCGTTCTTGATCAATTTTTTTCGGGTCATCAAAACCACTCATTACAGGAATAATAGATTTACGTTTTGATGCATAACTATTAAACCCCCATTGCTCTGAAAGCTTGCCATAAATATTGGCACTTAAACCTTGTTTGGTATATTCCTTTTGATAGGCTTCAGTCGGCTCTTCAAAGAGCTCTTCTTCTAATGGGCTAACAGCATTAAAGCGAGCCCAGTCACTTTCTGTGTAATCATATGTGACAGTACCATGAATCTTTCCGATTTCAGTTTGTGGTGCACAGGTCTTTGCATTGACCACGCCACCGGTAAACTGACCATATTCAGCAGAAATATTGCTGTCGAGTACTTCCAAATCACACAGTAAGTCTGTATTGACAGCCATCGCTTGAGAGCCAGTGCTAAATGTATTGTAGTTACTTGGACCATCAGCAGGGTTAATTAATAGGTTATTGGATACGCCATTCACAATAAAATTATTTTGGAAGGTTTGAGCACCATTGATAGAAATTTCAGAGGGTTTAAGTTCACCTTGTGAGCCTGCTGCTAACTGTGATTGGCTAAACTGCACATTCGGATTCACCTTTAAAAAATCAGTTATATTCTTTGAGCTATTCGGCGTTTTTGCTAAATCTTCTTTGCTATAAACCGTTTTCCCAACTTCATTTCCTTGCTGAGCTTCGACAATAATCGTGTTGAACTTAAGCGTTGCCTTATTGGGGACAGATTCTTGATAACTGGATTCTTCTGCGAAACTAGAGGTTGATAAAGCTGCCAATATAGCGAGTGAAAGTGAAGAGTAGGCAAAACGCATGGGAAGGTTAAATCTTTGAAAGATAATGAAAGCGATTATCATTAACTTGATTGCTATAATCAATAGTAATGAGAATTATTTGCATTAATTGGGCTTTAAATGTGTAAGATTTAAGCAGCTTAAGTCGCTGAAAAATAAAAATATGAAAAGGGAGGAAAATATATGGCGTCCCTACGGGGATTCGAACCCCGGTTACCGCCGTGAAAGGGCGATGTCCTAGGCCTCTAGACGATAGGGACGTTTAGAAGATGGCGGTATCTTATTGATCCGCCACCAGAGTGTCAAGCAGGTGAGGCGCGAGTTTGTTTAAAATATAGCAAAACAGTTCAGCCGTCTTCTGTGTGTCATATAACGCAGAGTGAGCTTCTTTGCCATCAAAATCGATCCCGGCCTGAATACAGGATTTCGCCAGTACGGTTTGACCAAACATCACCGCACTCAAGGTCACCGTGTCAAACACAGAAAAACTATGGAACGGGTTCTGGTTTTTGGTGCCGGTACGGGCAATTGCTGCCTGAACAAAACCTAAATCGAAATGTGCATTGTGACCCACCAAAACCGCATGGGTACAGTTTTGCTGACGGCGCACGTCATTGACCGATTTGAAAATACGCTTTAATGCGGTTTTTTCATCTTCAGCCATGGCAATCCGCATCGGATTTGACGGATCAATGCCGATGAATTCCAGTGACCTGCGATCGAGGTTGGCCCCTTCAAAAGGATTGATATGTGCATGGTAAGCTTGGCCCGGCACAAATTGGCCATCCTCATTATAAACAATCGGAATGGCCGCAATTTCCAGCAATGCATCAGTCTGTGCATTAAAACCTGCCGTCTCGACATCGACAACTACAGGTAAGAATCCACGAAAACGTTGACCAATGATTGGGAGGGTTTCATTTGTCACACTTTTCTCCATTGAATGGTTTTACCCGCATAGAGCGGAATAATCTGTTCACCATCCAAATAGTCTAAACTTTCAGGGATTACTTGATCTTCTTTAACCAGTGTAATGGTACTGGTATTACGTGGCAGGCCATAGAAGTCTGCACCAAAGTGGCTGGCAAAACCTTCCAGACGTTCAATTTTACCCACTTGATCAAATGCCTGAGCATACAGCTCAATGGCAGTCGGCGCACTATAACATCCTGCACAGCCACACGCATTTTCTTTTGCATTTTTTGAATGTGGTGCGCTGTCTGTGCCTAGGAAAAATTTAGGATTGCCACTAGTCGCCACTTCCAGCAAGGTTTGCTGATGGGTTTGACGTTTTAAAATTGGCAAGCAGTAGAAATGCGGCTTGATGCCACCCACCAGCATGTCATTACGGTTGAACAATAAATGTTGCGGCGTAATGGTTGCAGCGACATTACGGTCTTGCTCAAGCACAAAGTTTGCTGCTTCGCTGGTAGTAATGTGCTCTAACACCAGTTTCAGCTTAGGGAACTGTCTGAGCAAGGGTGCGAGGACTTCATCCAGAAAGCGCTTTTCACGGTCAAAAATATCGATATGGTTATGCGTCACTTCACCGTGCAGCAATAAAGGCACCTGATGTTCTTCAAGCTGCTCAATTACGCCATACACTTTACTCATGTCGCTGACACCACTATCAGAATTGGTGGTTGCACCCGCAGGATAGAGCTTGATGGCATTGACATGCGCAGATTCTTTGATCTTTTTAACTTCACTTGCCGGGGTGTTGTCTGTGAAATACAGCACCATACGCGGGTCGAAATTTATCCCTTCAGGTACGTGCGCCATGATGCGTTCACGATAGGCATTGGCCTCTTCAACGGTTTTAACGGGTGGTACCAGATTCGGCATACAGATTGCGCGAGAAAACTGTCTGGCTAAATCGGGAACAGTACGTTGAAGTGCTAAACCATCACGCAGGTGAACGTGCCAATCATCTGGCTGGAGAATCGTAATCGTATTCAAGGCAAATTCAGTCGAACAAATAAAACAAATGATAATCCATCTATAGCAAAAATGGTAATGAGAAAGGGCTACAAAATAAGGGATATCTATAAATTAATTTGAAAAAGTATGTTATTTTAAAATTACTAAAAAAATTACATAAATACTTGCAATGGAATACAAGTACAGTTTAGCGAAATTACAAGATGACAAGGAAAACATAGAAGAATTAATTACACGCCAAAGTCAGCGTGTAGGCCCGGTCTTCCCTCAACATCTGGAACAGGAATTCTGGACAAAAAATCTGGAACGTGCCCGCAAACATGTCGAAAAATATGTTTGGGGTGGGGTATTGGCTTATTTTATTTTTCTGGTGGTGATGATCCCCACAGATTACTGGATTATCAGTAAAGAATATTTCGTGCATGATTTTGTGCTGTCTATGTTCGGGCTACTGAATGGCAGTATGTCATTAATTCTCTTTTATATGTTTTCCTGTTTACCCAAGATCAAGCGCTTTTTTCCGCAAGCTTCAATGCTGCTGGTATTCTGGATGCTGGTGTCGATTTCCTGTATCACGATGTTGGTTAAAACCCCAGCGTTACAACACCAGTCGATGGCAATCGTCACCATTATTTATATTCTGGGTTATATCCTGACCGGTATTAAGCCTGTACAGATGCTGGTCACCGGACTGGTCGCTGCAGCAACGACCATTATTGTATTATCAATCATGGCCATAGACTTTAATCCGCTGGTTTTTGGGCGAATTCTGATTGGGAGTTGCTTACTGGGTTATGTAATTAGTCATATGATTTTCGCGCGTGAGCGTGTGATTTTTTTATACAGTATCCGGGCCAGAATCAGTGAGCAGATCCAGCGTATTCATACCACCGAATTATTACATTTAAGCCAGTATGATGAACTGACCAAGATTTCCAATCGGAGAACCTTCGATGAAACGCTTGAAGTGTATTTTGAACGGGCCCGTCGTGAAGACACTGCCTTGGCGATTCTGTTTATCGATGTGGACTTTTTTAAAAACTATAATGATTTTTATGGGCATCAGAAAGGCGATGATGTCATTTCAACCATTGCCAGAACCATCAAGAATGCGATCCGTCATATGGACTTTGTGGCGCGTTATGGCGGGGAAGAGTTTGTTGTGTTATTGCCAGAAACAGATGCACATGGTGCTTATGCCGTAGCTTCAAATATTTTCAAGGCGATTGACCGTCTGGAAATTCCCCATGAAAAATCTTTGGTTGCGAGACATATTACCATCAGTTTAGGCATTACCGTCTATCGTGGTGAAACAGATACTGATAAAGATATATTATTGGGAATTGCAGATCAGGCGTTGTATCGTGCCAAGCAGCTTGGGCGCAATCAGATTTATTATCAATCACTTCGTTCCGTCAATTCATATACCGCCAATGGCTCGATGCTTTAAACATCAAGAACAACTATCCATAAAAAAACCGCTCATCAAGAGCGGTTTTTTAACAAAAACAAAACTTAGTTTTTGTCTTTCAGTTGTGGCACTGCAGAGGCTGTACCCACTGCAAGCAAACCAGTTTCTGTATAGATGCCAAGTTTTGCGCGGGTATCGGTAATGTCCAGATTACGCATGGTCAACTGACCAATACGATCCATTGGAGAGAACATAGAATCACCTTTCTCCATAGTCAAACGCTCAGCTTCATAAGTGAGATTAGGAGATTCAGTGTTCATGATGGTGTAATCATTACCACGACGCAGTTCTAAAGTCACAGTACCGGTCACGGCTTTAGCCACCCAACGCTGTGAAGTTTCACGCAACATCAGCGCTTGAGAATCGAACCAGCGGCCTTGGTACAACAAACGGCCTAAACGTAAACCGTTGATGCGGTATTGTTCGATGGTATCTTCGTTATGAATACCGGTCACAAGACGCTCATAAGCAATATGAAGCAGCGCCATACCCGGAGCTTCATAAATACCGCGAGATTTTGCTTCGATAATACGGTTTTCGATTTGATCCGACATACCTAGACCATGACGGCCACCGATACGGTTTGCTTCAAGAATGAATTCAACTGGATCTTCGATACGTTGACCGTTGATCGCAACAGGGAAACCTTCTTCAAAAGTAATCGATACTTCTTCAGCTTTAACTTCTACGTCATCTTTCCAGAAGGCAACGCCCATGATTGGATCCACGATTTTGATGCCCGCATTCAGGTATTCAAGATCTTTGGCTTCATGGGTCGCACCCAACATGTTTGAATCTGTTGAGTAGGCTTTTTCTTTTGACATTTTATAGTCAAAACCGTTGTCGATCAGGAACTGCGACATTTCTGCACGGCCGCCAAGCTCATCGATAAAGGTTTGGTCTAGCCAAGGCTTGTAAATTTTAAGCGCAGGGTTGGTCAACAAACCATAACGGTAAAAACGTTCAATGTCGTTACCTTTGTAAGTAGAACCGTCACCCCAAATATTGACGTCATCTTCTTTCATGGCAGTGACAAGCATGGTACCTGTAACAGCACGACCAAGAGGAGTCGTATTAAAGTAAGGAACACCGCCAGTTGAAATGTGGAACGCGCCACATTGAATTGCAGCAATACCTTCTAATGCAAGCTGTAAACGGCAGTCGATTAAGCGTGCTTTTACTGCGCCATAAGCTTCAGCTTTTTTTGGAATCGCATCGTAATCGTCTTCGTCTGGCTGACCCAAGTTCGCTGTGTAAGCATAAGGTTCAGCGCCTTTTTGTTTCATCCACAAAAGAGCAGCAGAAGTATCTAGACCACCAGAGAAGGCAATACCAACTTTTTTACCTACTGGGACATTCTGCAAGATAGTTGCATTATCAGACATTGTTCATCCTAATGATATGAAATAGGCACGCCAGAATTGGTGGCCTGAAAAAATACATATTGTCTCAATTGTATCATTAATTTATTTAGGTTTGCTTTAGAAAAGAAAAACTCGTTTTAAAATCTATATTCAATAGGCTTAAATAATCATAAATTGCACGATTTTGAGCAGAATCCTGCTAAAAAATTAAAAATTCGCTATATTCAGCCGAATAAAGTTAAAAACTCAGATAAAACAGGAATAAATGCATGGCGACTCATATCCCACCCTTACCTAATTTAAATCCTAAAACCAAGAATGAAACGCTGGCACTGTTGCATGGGATTTATGCCGGTCTGATTGGTTTTAGTACACTGGTATTTTTATATCTGGAATATCAGCAAGCCAGTATTTCTACGCTGAGTTTAGGTATGGTGCTGCTGCTTTTAGGCGGCCTGGTATTTTTTAATATACAGGCCAGCATCAAAGTCAAACAGGGCAATGGTTCAGGACGGACTTTATCCAGAATTATGGCCATCCTGATGCTCCTGAGTTTTCCGATTGGTACAGTATTGGGCGTGATTGCATTATGGAAATCTAGCGCGCGACAATGGCAGGATTAATCCGCCAAATAGAAAGTGATCCTCTTCTAAAGATTGATATTTGTGCCTGAAAATGCTGAACTCCGGGTCATAAAAAGCCACTGAAAATCAGTTAAAGTAAGGGAATGACTTGCTCAGCCAAATATAATCAGGGATTTGTTATGACTACGACGCGCTATGCCAACATTTTAAAGCCACTGCATTTGGGTTTTACCACCATTAAGAACCGGGTGGTGATGGGGTCGATGCATACTGGCCTAGAAGATCGTTTTTATAATTATCCCAAACTGGCTGCGTATTTTGGTGAGCGTGCAAAGGGTGGCGCAGGTCTGCTGATTACGGGTGGAATATCGCCCAACCGTCAAGGCTGGTTGTTACCGGCGGGCGGTACCATGAATACTTTGGGGGACATTGCGCCGCATCGTTTGGTGACGCATGCAGTGCATAAGCATGGTGCCAAAATTCTGTTGCAGATTCTGCATGCCGGACGTTATGGCTATCAGCCTTTTGTGGTCTCGGCCAGCCCGATCAAGTCGCCGATTTCTCCCTTTAAACCACGTGAAATGTCAGATAAACAGATTCTGAATACCATTCAGGATTATGTCAGAACGGCCAGTATTGCCAAAAAAGCCGGCTATGATGGCGTAGAAATCATGGGTTCTGAAGGCTATTTGCTGAATCAGTTTTTAAGCCGGCATGTCAATCAGCGTGCTGACCGTTGGGGTGGCCCGATCGAAAACCGGATGCGTTTTGCCGTAGAAATTGTCAAAGCGATTCGTGAGGAAATTGGCGAAAAATTTATTATCTGTTTCCGTTTGTCGCTTCTGGATCTGGTACATGATGGCAATACCATGCAAGATGTGATTACCGTGGCTAAAGCTTTGGAAAAGGCGGGGATTACTTTACTCAATACCGGTATTGGCTGGCATGAAGCACGTATTCCCACCATTGTGACTTCTGTACCGCGTGCAGCTTTTGTCGATTATACCGCTGAAGTGAAAAAGCACGTGGCGGTGCCGGTCATTGCATCGAACCGGATCAATATGCCAGATACTGCTGAAGAAATTCTGGCTTCCGGCCAGGCAGACATGGTGCAGATGGCACGTCCATTCTTGGCAGATGCCTTCTGGGTCAATAAAACCGCGACCAATCGTGTTGATGAAATCAATACCTGTATTGCCTGTAATCAGGCCTGTCTGGATCATACCTTTAAAAACCAGCGCGCAACCTGTCTGGTCAATCCACGTGCCGGCTATGAAACCGAACTGGTCTATGTCAAAACCAAAAAAGCCAAAAGTATTGCAGTGGTCGGTGGTGGTGTTGCAGGGCTGTCTGCGGCCACAGTCGCAGCCAGTCGCGGGCATGATGTGACGCTGTTTGAGGCCAGTCATGAAGTGGGTGGACAGTTTAATCTGGCTAAAGTCATTCCGGGGAAAGAAGAGTTTCACGAAACGATTCGTTATTTTAAAGTCCAATTGGAAAAAACCGGCGTTGATGTGCGATTAAATACCCAAGTGAACCGTGAACAGCTGGAACGTGAAGGTTTTGATGAAGTCATTGTCGCGACTGGTGTCGTGCCGCGAGCGCTTAAGATCGAAGGCAGTCAGGCACCGCAAGTCTTGTCTTATGCAGAAGTACTACGCGGTGCGCCAGTCGGAGATCGTGTTGCGGTCATTGGTGCAGGCGGTATTGGTTTTGATGTGTCCGAGTTTTTGTTAAAGCCGCCTCATCAGGTACAGCCGCAACCTGTGAATGAATGGAAACGTGAATGGGGTGTAGACCCGAATCCAAATTATGTCAGTGAAGGCGGCATGCAAGGTGCAGAAATTGAAGCACCTATTCGTGAAATTTATTTATTACAACGTAAAAAGACACCGCTTGGCGCAGGCCTAGGCAAGACTTCAGGCTGGGTACATCGTGCCCAATTAAAAAAACACGCGGTGCGCATGTTGCGCGGTGTGCAATATAAATCTGTTACCGATGAAGGCTTATGGATTGAGGTGGATGGCCACGCTCAATTATTGCGTGTGGATAGTATTGTGGTGTGTGCAGGACAGGAGTCGGTAAAAGATTTGATGCCACTTGCCGGGGAAAATACCTTGGCACAATATCATATTATTGGTGGGGCTAAACTGGCTGCCGAGCTGGATGCCAAGCGTGCCATTCGTGAAGGAGCCGAATTGGCCGCCAAATTGTAGGGATTTGATGAAACTATATGCAGTTAATCAGATTCACTGTAACTTTCACTTGTCAGTTACATAAAAGCGCCGTATTATTGCGCCCATGGAAGCGTGGCAGAGCGGTTTAATGCACCGGTCTTGAAAACCGACGAGGGTGTGAGTCCTCCGTGAGTTCGAATCTCACCGCTTCCGCCAAATTTTAAAAACCCCAATCGAAAGATTGGGGTTTTTTTATTGCTGATGAATTTTACAGAATGATTTAAAATAAACGGATCTTAAAGAGGTTCGATATTTAAAAAGTCGATAATTTATAAACAGATATTCTTCAATCGCATACTTCAATCTTAATCAGAGCCAGAGCAATTCTTTCCACATGCTGATAAGCAGGTTGCTCTAATTCTTCACCAAAAATATCCGGATCAATTTCCTCATAAGACCAGTGAATATTTTGATGCTGCTGCATCAGGTCTTGCAGATACTGTAAAAATCGATTGCCATTTCGTGTGATGGTAGCGCCGGTATATAAAAATAAACGGCCGCCTGAATTTAGCCTTTGCAGGCCTTGTTTTATAATTTTAAAAGATAATTCATTGCCATCGAGCTCATTACCTCCGTGTCGATATTGCCGTTGCTCAGGATCAATTAAATAAGGTGGATTGGCAAAAATCAGGTCAAACTGACCTTCAAGATTGGAAAATAAATTGCTCTGTACAGGAGAGATTGAAGCAAAACCCGAAAAATCAATGTTGAGCTGACTATAGAGCAAGGCTTTGGGGTTTAGATCTGCTACAAAGATTTCCTCATGATCCGGAAAGTATTTGGCGATACTGATGGCAGCAGCAGAGGTGCCACAGCATATTTCAGCAGCCCGTTTGAAAGGGCGAGGTTCGGTGGCTAGATATTGCTTGAGATGATAGACAAAGCGATAAGTATCGGGACCAAAAAAAACAGCATCCTGTTGTGTGGTCGGAAAGGAAGAGTGAATAAAGAGTTCACCTTCCAGTGAAGCGACTCTGACCAGACTGGTGTATTGCTCATCCTGAACCTGTAGAAGTTGCTGTTTTGCCAGCAAGGAAAAAAGAACCGGATCAAGATCGGTTTTGCTAAATTCCAGATTCCAGCCAAATATATCCTGCAGGGTTATTTCCTGATTTTTCTCGTTTCTTTTACGATCTAAAATCCGTTGATGCGACAACGGGGTAATGGCTGTGAACTGATAGTTTTGTTGTTTTAAAAACGCTAGTAAAAAATGCAGAGCATGTTGCTGGTGATTCTGAATTTCTAAAATCTGGTTCATAAGCGTTGCTCTTTGGTTTATTTAAAATCAATACAAAGCTGGATAGACGTTGAATCCCATATAAGACCATGACCAGATCAGCCATTCGCGATGCGTTCATTCAATAGAAATGAATCAGCTTCATCTTCGCCTGAAATGCCAGAATTTTAAGTAAAAAACTGATGTGAATTGGTGTGATTTTTATAGCTGTTTTTAAAAAAATTATCTTCTGATAAAGCTTCTGTCTGCTTTTATTCTCGATTCATAAAAAATGGCTATTCATCAAAGTGATTAATAGCCATGATGGGTGAGAGCCTTAAAACTTAGTGAGGCACTTCTGGTAAATCAAACCAGATCACTTGCGCATCATCGATGGCTTGAATCGCTGAGTCATCCAGAAAAGCAATTGCACCACCCGCCTCAACTCTATGTTCTGCAATCTGCACAGTGCCAGAAACTACATGAATATAATTGATCTGCTGGGTGGCCTGCACTTGCAAACTTTGACCTTGCTGAATTACCGCAGTTTTGACTTCAGCATTCTGACGAATATGCATCGGCGCATTGTCATTCGGTCCACAAATTAAATGCCAATGGTTAGGCTGCTCATGCGGATCCAGACGAATTTGCTGATAATTCGGTTTGGCATCCTGTTCATTGGGAATAATCCAGATTTGCAGTAAATGTACCCGCTCATCGCCCTGATTCATTTCACTATGGCGAATACCTGTTCCGGCACTCATGAGCTGCCATTCACCCGCAGCAATACCGCCATGATTGCCCATGCTGTCCTGATGAGTAATGGTGCCTTTCAGTACGCAGGTCAGGATTTCCATATTGTCATGGGGATGGGTTCCAAAACCCTGATGCCCATCGATTAAATCATCATTAATAACACGTAAGGCACTGATCCCCATATACTTGGGATCATACCAGTTACCAAATGAGAAGCTGTGCTTAGACTCCAGCCAGCCCATTTTTACATGACCACGATTTTCGCTAGGATGTAGAAAAGCCTTCATGATTTCATCTCGATCTTATTTTCAACTTGAGATCATCATACTGTTGTTTTAAGCTCAAAAAAATCTCAAATAGGCGACATATCATTGCATTTTTGCAACGATATATCAGCTTAAAATCAAGTCATAAAAAAGCCCACTGAAAAGCGGGCCGTTTTATTCAAAGCATTTTACGGATCATTATTCTAAGAAACGAACAGTTACGCCAGATTTGACTTTACGGCCAAGATCATTGGCATCCCAGTTGGTCAGACGGATACAACCGTGTGAATAGGATTTAGAAATCATGGACGGATTCGGTGTGCCGTGAATACCAAATGATTTTTTGTTGAGACCAATCCAGACATTACCGACCGGGCCGTTTGGACCTGGTGGTAGAGACAGTGGTTTGGTGTTTTTACCTTGAACAAAGTTACTTGGCGAGTAGCTATACCAAGGATTTGGTGCAACGCCGGTGATTTTATAAGTACCCGTTGGTGAAGGCGTACTGGTATTGCCGATACTGGCAGGGAATGAGCCGATCATTTGATTTTTACTGTTAAATAAGTACAGTTGTTTGGCACCTTTATGTGCAACAATCAAGTGAATACCTTCTGGTAGCTCATTACGAACATTGGTCACCAGAATCTTTTGGCCGACTTTGTTAAAATTAGCACCTGGATTCAACTTCTTCAGGAAGTTTTCATCCATATGGAACTTTTCACTGAGCATTTCAGATGCGCTGGTGTAGTACAAACCTTTCATTTTCGCCTGTAGCGCATAATCTGAAGGAATCGATTTGGCAAATGGTCCTGCCAGATCTTTTTCAGTAATGGTGTACTCTACAAAGGTCGGCTTGGAACCCTGACGTGCCACCAGTTTGTCCCAGGTTTCCTGCGTCAGTACGCCATTTGGCTTGATGCCATTCATTTGCTGGAAAGAGGCAATTGCTTTCAGTGTGTTCTTGCCGCTGGTACCATCAATCGCACCCGGTGAAGCGTGGGCATTGTTGAGCATGACATGTGCACGTGCGTAGACCGGAAATTGACCTGCACCAATGTTTTCATACCACTGGGCATTGTTTAAGCCGTCTAAAGTCCACGAAGCTTTGGTCGCAGCAGAGTTCGTCGGGGCCTTGGTATTTGGCGCTGCACCAATATCAGCAGATTGGTCTTCGGTATCTTGTAGCTCATTCAGTGCTTCAGAGGCCTGATTTAAGTCTTGTTGTTCTTGCGCCGTAATTTTGGCTTCAGCCGGTGCTTGGGCGGCTGAAGCTTCAGTCGCGAGTGGATCAATTGGATCCTGGACTGAAACATCGGTAACAACTTGCGGGTTCAATGGTTGTTCAGCAGTAGACGCAGCAAAAACAGTACCTGCGAAAATGCAACCTAAACTCACAGCGAGCATTGTGCGAACGAACATGTAAATCAACCTTAAAATTATTTCTTTAAAAATGTGAAAAAACACTATAAGTATTACAGAAAAAATGTGGAGATGCAGTAGTTGTTTTGTGTAAAACATCACATTTGGTCGCTTAAGCTGATCGGTTTTTAAAGTCAGCAGAAGTTATTAAAAATACAACCTTTTTGTTATGATATGGCGAATATCAAAGATAGATAGGAAAGTAAATGACGACCTTAAAAAATGATCGTTTTCTGCGCGCCTTGTTGCGTGAACCTGTAGATGCCACTCCGGTATGGATGATGCGTCAGGCGGGCCGTTATTTACCAGAATATCGCGCAACGCGTGCTCAGGCAGGAGATTTCCTTTCTCTTTGCAAAAATACTGAACTGGCCTGTGAAGTGACCTTACAGCCTTTACGCCGTTATGATCTGGACGCCGCGATTTTGTTCTCTGACATTTTGACAGTGCCTGATGCTTTAGGTTTAGGATTGTATTTTGAAGTGGGTGAAGGGCCTAAATTTCATAAAACTGTCCGTACCGAGCAGGATGTCGCAAATCTGCCGGCCTTTAATGCAAAATCGGATCTGGATTATGTGATGAATGCAGTGTCGACCATTCGTTCGGCCTTGGGTGGCCAGGTTCCTCTGATCGGTTTCTCTGGCAGTCCGTGGACCTTGGCGACTTATATGGTGGAAGGTGGTTCAAGCAAGGATTTCCGTTTCACCAAAAATATGATGTATGCACAGCCTGAAGTGCTGCATGCTTTGCTGGAACGTCTAGCCGATGCCGTGATTGATTATCTGAATGCGCAGATTGATGCAGGTGCACAAGCGGTACAGATTTTTGATAGTTGGGGCGGCGCACTGGCACATCGTGAATATATTGAATTCTCGCTCAACTATATGAAGAAGATTGTTACTGGCTTGCACCGTGAAAAAGATGGCCGCAAGATTCCAGTAATTCTGTTTACCAAAGGTGGCGGTCAGTGGTTGGAACCGATGATCGCTACAGGCGCAGATGCCTTTGGTCTGGACTGGACCACACCACTGGATGTAGCACGTCAAACCGTTGCGGGTCGTGCTGCGCTTCAGGGTAACCTCGACCCTGCGACCTTATATGGTTCATCGGAAACTATTATTAAGGCGACCAAAGCCATGCTGGATGATGCTTATGCCAATGGTGAAAAAACCGGTTATGTAGCAAACCTCGGCCACGGCATTACCCAGTGGGTCGATCCAGCCAATCCAAAAGCCTTTATTGATACCGTACATGAGTATAGTGCTAAATATCTTTAGGATTTAAACCTTGATCGATCTATTCAAATCAGGGTTTGAATTTACCTATAAGGCAGCTTCGGCTGCCTTATTTGGGATTCTACTCCTGCTGGCGTTTGCACTCACTGCTGCCATGGGCAGTGATCTGTTTTACGGTTTTTACCGTTATGACTATCTGTTATTTTTTGCCCTGCTCATTCAGGTGCTGCTGCTTTATACCAAACAGGAATCCTGGGCCGAAGCCAAAGTGATTGCGCTGTTTCATCTCATGGCCATGGTGATGGAAATCTTTCTGACCCATCCTGCGATTGCCTCCTGGTATTATCCACAACCGGCAATCTTTAAAATTATGACCGTGCCTTTATTTGCCGGTTTTATGTATTCTGCGGTCGGCAGTTTTTTTGCGCGTTCCTTGCGTTTATATCAGGTCTCATTTGAAAAGTTGCCAGGCTTTCGCCATATGTTGCTGCTGGCGGTGTTGTCTTATATCAACTTTATGAGCAAGTTTTTTATTCCTGACTATCGCATGCTTTTATTTGTCTGGAGCGTGCTGATGTTCTGGAAAACTAAAATTCGTTTTCAGTTGAATCAGCACGCTTTTCAGTTGCCAATGTTACCGATCTTGCTGCTGCTGGCCTTTATCATCTGGATTGCCGAGAACATCAGTACCTTTTATCAGATCTGGCTCTATCCAAGTCAGATTGAACAATGGCATATGGTGGGCTGGGGCAAACTCGGGTCCTGGTATTTGTTGTTATTGCTGAGTCTGGTCTTGGTACTGAAGATTTTAGGGCAGCGCAATTTACATGGCGACTGGACGCTGAAAGAGTAATGGAATTATTCAGGTTATGTTTATGTAAAGCATGCATTTTTTCGATTGCGCCAAACCTGACTTATCGCTACTCTGCTGAGTGTGTAAGTCAAATTACATAATGAGAGTAATAACAAAGATTGCATGAGAATAACTGGAGAATAAGTATGTTGAAAAAAATTATGCTGGCGGCAGTATTAGCGACTGGTTCAAGTATGGCAATGGCTGACCGAGATGTCGGCTGTGGTATCGGAAGTCAGGTGTGGGCCGGTCAGACTGGTATTATTCCTAAACTTTTAGCAGGTACCACCAACGTTCTTTTCACGAATCAATGGCTCGGGATCACGTTTGGTACTTTAGGTTGTAGCCAGGGTGGCACAGTCACCGCTCAAGTGGTGACTTTTACCAATGAAAATGCTGAAGCACTGGCGCGTGATATGGCAGTGGGTGAAGGTGAAAGCCTGAATGTTCTGGCTGAACTTCTGAATATCAAATCTGAAGACAAAGGCCATTTTTTTAACATTTCCAAGCAGAATTTTTCTGAAATCTATTCCGAACAAAACCAGAATACCCTTCAAGTTCTGAGTTCATTACAAACAGTGATGGCCAAAGATGAAGTATTGAAATCTTACATCTGATCCGCACTTTGAAAACCCTGCTATTCTGGCAGGGTTTTCTTATGACTCAAAGAAATTGACGAGAATAAGTTAACTGAATGAAATATGCGTTCTTCATGTTGGGTCTGGCCTTCAGTCCCTTAAGTTTTGCAAACGAAATTAATCCGGATATCCAGCATTATCTCGATCAGGCCAAAAGCAAACGCCTAGATCAGAGCACCACCTGGCAGCGTCTGATGTATGCTAATTCTAAAGGCCACAGCGAGGTCGATTATTCAGGCTATTTTCTGGCAGAGCAGGGAAAGACTGATCTCAAAAAAGAAATACAGCATAATATTCAGGCCTTATTTGGCAGTACAGAACCGAATCAGTCCATCCGTTGTAAGTTTCCGGCCCGAAGCAGCTGGTTAATGCAGCAGCTGGATATTTCCGAACAGCAATTACCTGAAGTGAGTTGTCCGGATTTTGATCGATGGATTGCTGAGGTCAAGCCCTATCAGGCCACGCTGATTTATGCCACAGATTTTATGGGCAATCCCAGTTCGATGTTCGGGCATACCTTGTTGCGTCTAGATCCCAAAGATCAACAGCAGCTCAACCTGATTTCCTATGCCGTCAACTATGCCGCAACCGTCGACGGCAATGACAACTGGTCATTTGCCTGGAAAGGACTGACCGGACAATATCTGGGTGAATATTCCCTGATGCCGTATTATCGCAAGGTCAAAGAATATGGCGACTTTGAAAGCCGGGATTTATGGGAATATGAATTAAATTTAACTCCACAAGAGACCCGGTTTCTGGTGCAGCATCTTTGGGAAATGCAAAAGGTGAGTTTCCCTTATTATTTTATCAATGATAATTGTGCTTATCGCCTGCTGGGGCTATTTGATCTGGTGCGTCCTGAGTTAAATTTACAAAAACAGTTTAATTCGACTGCCATTCCGATCGAAACCTTGAAAGTGGTAGAACAGCAGGGCTTGATCAAACAGAAAGTTTATCGTCCTGCCCTGGAAACACAGTTGCTGGCTCAATCTAGACAGCATGGCAAAGCTTTGGCAAAAAAGGCTCATCAGCTGGCTTATGCAGAAACAGGTACCATGCCTTCAATGTTGCAAACTTATCCGGCAGAGGATCAGGCCAAAGTGCTGGAAATGGCCTATGATCATCTATATCTGGATTTTCTCAGACAGAAAGTAGATGAGTCCTTTGCCCAGCCACGTTTTCGCAAGTTATTGGGCTTAAGAAGTCAGCTGGCTATCGAGAAACAGCGTCAAGCACCTGAGCGTCCGAAAACAGATCCAGTACAAAGTCATCATGCACGAAATATCAGTTTTGAGGCCGGACAGGTTCAGGGTGAATCCTTTGTTCAGCTTGGGCATCGGCATGCCTATCATGATTTAATCGATCCACAGGGTGGTTTGCGTACCGGCACACAACTGCTGTTTCTGGATGGGGCATTACAATATCGTAATAGTGAACTCAAACTGGAACATCTGGATTTACTGGCCGTCAATTCCTATAACCCGATTAATCCATTTAATACGCCCTTATCTTGGGGTTTTAATCTGGGCTGGACACAGGAAGCCTTAGACCGTCATGGCCAGTTTAGCGAAGAGCAACAGCATGGCGTCGCCGGTTTTAAGACCCAAGCGGGCTATAGCTGGGCAAATGCGAGCCGCGAACATTTGTGCTATGCACAAATGCAAACTCACGTTCAGGCGGGCAAGGCGCTCGATCAGGGTTGGCGCGTAGGAGCAGGGCCAACTTTGGGCTGCCAGAATATCTGGACTGATCAGATCAACAGTCTGGTGCAAGTGGAACTGCCTTATTGGGAAGATTCGCATCGCTGGCATCTGAAGCTAAATACCCAATTGCAATATGCCTTTACTGCACAGAATGCGGTTCGATTGTCTTGGGAATATCAGCAACAACAGGCGAAAGACTGGGATCAATGGAGTTTGGGCCTGATCCGTTATTTTTAAACGGCTTATATATTTTAAGGGCTAGTTTACGAAACTTTTCCTGTGAATCATCGATCAGTATAATTGGAATAATCTTGTCGATATTTTAGTTAATGCACCCGAATTTTGTTATATTTGTCACATAATGTTAGTGCAAATTGCAGTGTTTTGGGGAATGGGGCGTATGAATAATGAATGCATGGCAATGCTGGCCGAACAATGGAGGCAGATCTGTCAGAATTATTCAGCAGATGATCTATTGCATGCATTTCATTTTGTTCAGGAACATTCTGTTATTCTGGTCGAAGAATTCTATAAGAATATGCTCTTAGAAAAAGAATCGGCCCAGTTCCTGACCGAACAGATGGTTCAGCAGCGTTTGCGTAATACCCTGATTCAATGGCTGTCAGAAAGTTTTAGCGTACCGATCAACAAGAGTTATGTGCAAGCCGTACAAAAGCAGGCGATGGTTGGACATGTACATGCCCGGGTCGGTATACCTTCTTGGTTAATCATGCGTGGTGTTCGCGAAATTGAACGCAAGGTTTTTGAACTGTTGCAAGCATCTTCTCAAAACAGCATGTTGACCGCCTGCAGTTATATTGTGCAAATCATGGGCTTTGCCACAGAAATCATGTGCCGTTCTTATGAAGCCAAAACAGCCATGAATCAGGAAATCAAACACAGTTACCGTGTTTTTTCAGCCATGCAGGATGTAGCGGTACAAAAAGACAAACAGCGCAGCTCATTGCTGGACTGGGAAAATGAACTGATGTTTAAGGTCTTTTCGAGCCCTGACAATTTAAAGCATCCGATGTTGTCCAAATCCGAGTTCGGTTTATGGTTTATCCATAAAGCCTCTTATGCTTTTACCGGTTCGGACCAGGTCGATTTAATCATTGAGCGGATTTATCAGATTGATGCAATTAATCAGACCATCATGGATTGTACGGATAAAAATAATGTCTTGGGGCTGATTCAACAAATCCGTGACTTAAACCGTGAAATTCAACTGCTGGTCGATCAGTTATTTCAGGTTGCGGAATATATTGAATCAGGCAATGATTCATTGACCCAGTTGTTAAATCGCCGTTATTTAAATACGGTGATTTCCCGTGAAATCACTTTTTCCCGTAAAAATCATACACCTTTGTCTTTACTTGCGATGGATGCCGATTTCTTTAAAAGTATCAATGATAAATTTGGACATGCCGCAGGTGATCTGGCACTTAAATTTATTGCCGAAGCGCTGCAAAAATACAGTCAGGGCAGTGATTATGCCTTCCGGGTCGGTGGGGAAGAATTCTTATTGTTGCTGGTCGATACAGATAAACAACGTGCCTTAAGTATTGCCGAAAGTATTCGTAAATATGTTGAAAATGGCATGATTAAAACCGCGCAAGGACAACAGTTTAAAATCACGATCAGTATTGGATGTACGCTCTATGACGGGCATCCGGATTATCAGCGATTTTTAGATGCTGCGGATGCCGCACTGTATATGGCGAAAAATACCGGTCGTAACCGGGTCTATATGGCACAGTCGCCCTCAAATCCGGTAGGGCAGCAATGATCCAGCTAGCTTAAAAGTTCTATTCATCTGCCATGTGTTGCTGGATAAATTCCTGAAATTTTCGCTTTTGCTGAATATAGTCTGGATGGTTTTTCGCATCATTCCATTTTTGTTTAAAAATGTTGGCGGCCGCTGCTTTGACCGGATCTTCGTGGCTGCGTGGCAATTCTGAACGGCCATGTGCGCCGCTTAAGCCTTTCTTATCTTCCGGAACCGGCCCATCATATTTTTTACCACCTTTATGGTTGGCGTAACGGCGGGCACGGGTATAACCCATCTGTAAAAACTTGCGTGCCATGTCCGCACCGATAAAATCATCTTGTTTTAAATAAGCTAGGAATAGCTGATAAATTTTGTCACTGCTGGCTTGGGCTTTTTCTTCATCCGCAAAGCGCCAGTGCGGCAGAATTTCAAATTTATAAGGCTCCACCAATAATACGCCTTGTTCTCCTCGGCCAATTCGGTACAACTCGGGCCGTTTGCGAAAATTAATCTTTTCGAAGTCCAGAGAATAATCAAAACTATTCGACACCACCCGTGACTGACGTTTTGGCGGCGGATTTTTGGCTGCTGGACTCATATCTTTGCCTTATATTTAGAAGGGTCGGTATCACTCAATAAAGAACACACTAAAAAATATAAAATAATTCTACTGATCTACTCACCCGAGATCAGGATCAAGAAAAGCCCCAGTCATGGGGCTTGGATTTTACTTTGACTTTTTCGAACTGGTCTTCGAGGTTTTGGCTTTATCAGACTTGCTCTTGGGCGAAGTGCTTGACTGCTTTTTGGCCGGTGCTGATTTTTTTGAAGAAGATTTTTTCGTCTTGCTGTCTTCATCTTTGCTCTTATTGCTGCTTTTCGCTTTAGCCGGTTTTTTCGCTGAAGATGTTTTCAGGTCTTTGGCTTTATCGCTGCCTTTAGAACTCGCACTTTTCTTCGCCTTTACTTTTTCATCTTTACTGGCATTCTCTTTTTTAGAAGATGCTGCTTTAGATTTAGCACTTTCAGCTTTTTTGCTGACTTTGCGATCGCTGTCCTTGTCACTGCTTTTGTTCGACTTCTTCAGTTTTTCATCTTGCGTCTTTTTAGCAGTTTTTGCAGATTTCTTGCTGTCTTTGTCCTGATTGTTTTTGCTATTCGCCATGGTCATTTTCCTTGTCATTAAAAATCAAGCAGAAAGATATAAAGCTGTTTGCTGTATATCAACGTCAATTTACTTTAAGCGAGGACTAACTGGATTAAAACTTTATCATGTATCTAAATGTAGGCTTGTTGCAAAGATAAGCAGCAATTGTTTAGCTGCAAGTATAACGAATGCAAATTTGGTCAACAGCAGCTGTGATATCGATATTCTCTGACCAGAGCAGTTTATAAGAAATTAAAAGAACCCCGAATGATCGAGGCTTTAAATAATTGGCTTTTAAGGCTTAGTAGCTTTCTGGCACTGCACTTAAAAACTCACGGCGGGTTTCTTTATCAGTTTTAAAATCACCAATAAAAGAGACTGTACGTGTGGTCGATTCCTGTTTGCCCACACCACGCATCATCATGCACATATGTGCAGAATCAATCATCACGGCGACACCACGTGCTTTGGTGATTTCCGCCACTGCTTCTGCAATTTGCTGGGTCAAGTTTTCCTGGATTTGCAAACGACGCGCAAACATTTCAGTAATACGGGCAAATTTGGACAGGCCCAAGACATGACCTTCTGGTAAATAGGCGATATGGACACGGCCATAAAATGGTAATAAATGATGTTCACATAAGGAATAGAATTCGATGTTTTTGACCAGCACCATTTCACGGTTGTCGGAAGGAAAGACCGCTTTGTTGGTGACTTCTTCAAGTGTCTGACTATAACCCGAGGTTAAATATGAAAATGCTTTGGCAGCACGCACAGGCGTATCTTTGAGACCAGGGCGATTGAGATCTTCGCCAACGGCAGTAAGAATGTTTGCGTAGGATTGCTGCATAGTCATATGACGTATTCACTTAAACTGAGAATGAACAAGGACGGCATTGTAGCAGAAAACTTTTACAATGCCTTGTTTTGAGGCGAAAACCGGTTACTGTTTAAACTTTGGATTCTTTTCTGCACGTTTTAGCAGAACCAGAACTGCACCAGTACCGCCTTGTTTTTCAGGCGCACTGACAAAAGCCAAAACATCGCGATGCTGACGCAGCCAACCATTCACATAGGTTTTTAAAATCGCTTCCGGGCCTTTACCGTGTACGATCTTAATCACGTTCTGGTTTTCATCTTTGGCGATCTGGATAATTTGTAGCACCGCCTGACGCGCTTCTTCCACGGTACAGCCATGCAGATCCACAGCTTCAAACCAGCGTAAATTGCCGGCTTTTAAGTCTTCAAACACTTTATGCTGCAAGGTGGCAATGCGATAGCTCAAGTTGGCCTGACTCCCGACAGGATTGAGCATGGCCTGCGTGTCCGATAATGCCATGGCATCTGTTTCCATCGGGCCAGTCGCCGCTGCACGCTTTGCCAGGACTTGTGCATCCGGTTTTTTCTTGCGCGGTTTGTCCAATTGAACGGTATTTCCCGATTCAATTTTTTGCACGCCCTGCATTTGTTTGCGGAATAATTCCAGTTCTTCTAAAGCTTCTTGCTCGACAGTCTTTTCAACGGGTGCAGCAACAACCGCAGGGCTATGCGGCTGTGTAATTTGCTTCTTAAAAGATTTCAGCAGGTTGTACTGATCTTTAGATAATGAAGAATCGTGTTTACTCATAATGTAAAAACAAGGAAGATGCGGAATTTAACAGAATTATAGTCTGAAAATAGATAAAGGAGAAATGAATTGCTTGCATGGCATGTCTCGGTATTTATGAATTCACATGATGCTATTTCTTTTCTTATCAATCCTGAAAATAAAAAAGCCCAATCCTGAGATTGGGCTTGGTCTAAGTATTAAACTAGTCAATAGTTAAACCGATTCAGGCTCACCAAACAGGTTACGGAATGCATGATCAGGTCGAGGCTGTTTCATAAAACTTTCACCGACCAGAAAGGCATGAATATCATGCTGTTGCATCATCGCCACATCGGCAGGAGTAGCAATACCACTTTCAGTGACTAACAGGCGAGAGGGATCGAGTAAGTTCTTTAAACGAATCGAGGTATCTAAATCGACATCGAAGGTTTTTAAATTACGGTTATTCACACCCAGCAAGCAGCGATCTGAAAGTTTCAGCGCACGTTCCAGTTCAGCTTCATCATGTACTTCAACTAAAACATCTAAATTATGCTCAAAAGCAGTCTTCGACATTTCTTCCAGTTGCTGATCTGACAGACATGCCACAATCAGTAAAATACAATCTGCATCTAAGGCACGTGCTTCAATGACTCCATAAGGATCGATCAGGAAATCTTTGCGCAGCGCCGGCAGGTCACAATGCGAACGGGCAATCTGAATATTTTCATCTGCACCCTGAAAAAAGTCCACATCGGTCAGGACAGATAAACATGCGGCACCAGCATCTTGATACTGTGCTGCAATTTCCGCAGGATTAAAATTCTCACGAATAATCCCCTTAGATGGCGAGGCTTTCTTGATTTCAGCAATTACACCCGGACGTTTTGACATTAAAGACTGGGCAAAACCACGCACAGCTGATGCACCTTGAGCCAGCTCTTCCAGATCTTTATAGCTTTTCTGCTTTAAACGTAGAGCAAATTCTTCCGTTTTACGGTCAACAATCTTGCCTAAAATTGTATTTGCGATATCCACCATGATCAAAATTCCTGACCGAATTAAGCTTCGTATTGTTTAATGGTTTTGGTAAATTCAGACAGCACACTCATTTTCTCCAGAGCCTGGCCGCCATAAATAATGTCATGTGCCAATGCAACACCATGTTTATAGCTGCTGGTCAAACCGGAGACATAAATACCTGCACCCGCGTTGAGGGCAATCATATTGGCCGCTTTATCACCGATCTCTGATTTTTTCTTGCCCAATGCATCCTTGATTAATGCCAGACTCTGTGCAGAATCTTCTACAATTAAACCAGTCAAGGTTTGGGATTCGATATTAACCAATTCAGGGGTAATTTCCCATTCAGTCACTTCGCCATTTTTTAGCTCTGCCACATACGTTGCAGAGGCAAGACTGATCTCATCCAGCCCGTCGCGAGAATGCACCACCATCACATGTTCAGCACCGAGCTGTTTCATTACTTCTGCAATTGGACGGCACAGTTCATTGGAAAACACGCCAATGACTAAGCGATTGACGCCGGCCGGATTGGTCAGCGGGCCAAGTAAATTGAAAATGCTGCGAATCCCCAATTCTTTACGCGGGCCGATTGCATATTTCATGGCTGTATGATGATTCGGTGCGAACAGAAACCCGACCCCCACATCACGGATACAACGCTCGGTTTGCTGCATATTCAGGTCAAGATTAATCCCAGCCTGTTCCAGTAAATCTGACGAGCCTGATTTGGTTGAAACGCCACGGTTGCCATGTTTAGCAATGGTTGCGCCTGCTGCTGCAATCACAAATGCAGACGCGGTAGAGACGTTAAACAGGTTTTGACCATCACCGCCTGTACCGACAATATCGACTAAATAGGGAATATCGCTGACATCAATTTTGGTAGCCAGTTCACGCATGACCCGTGCGGCTGCGGTAATTTCATCAATGCTTTCACCTTTAAGGCGTAAACCCATCAGCAGGGCACCAATCTGGGCATCAGTGGTTTCACCTGACATGATGGCACGCATCACGTCTTGCATTTGATCCTGAGTCAGGTGAATGTTTTTGGTAATATTGTTTAAAGCTTGTTGAATATTCATAAGATGTTCTTAGGCATAAATTTCGAGAAAGTTTTTAAAGATTTGATGGCCATGCTGGCTCAGGATCGATTCAGGATGGAACTGCACGCCTTCGACCGGCAATGTCTTATGTTTTACCCCCATAATTTCTTCCATAGAGCCATCGGCTTCATTGGTCCAGCAGGTCACTTCCAGACATTCAGGCAAGGTGGCTTGATCAATCACCAGGGAATGATAGCGCGTTGCAGGAAATGGCGACGGAAGATTGCTGAAAATCCCGGTATCGCTGTGGTACATATCCGACAGACGGCCGTGCATGACACGTTTGGCACGTATGATGTCACCGCCAAATGCCTGACCAATACTCTGATGGCCGAGACAAACGCCCAATAACGGAATTTTTCCAGCAAAATGCTGAATCGCAGGAATCGAAATGCCTGCTTCACTCGGCGAGCATGGGCCGGGGCCAATCACTAAATACTTGGGTTGCCATCGCTCTATATCTTCCAATGTCACGGCATCATTACGGACTACTTTTACTTCTTGATTCAATTCGCCAAAATATTGAACGATGTTGTAAGTAAAGGAGTCATAGTTGTCGACCATTAAAAGCATGAGCTTAACCTATTGAAATTAATGCACTTAACTGTGCTAAAGTTGTCCAGATCGTACTTTATTTGCGCTTATTGCAAGCACAGGTGTGACACGACTAAATCATTGATTTCATTGTGTGAAAATAAAGCACTATTCATCATAGCAAAAAATAGCCGTATTCGGCGCAACAATTTTGCTCAATTTATTTGCTTTAAAAGCATCTGTATCAACTGGAATAAAATTTTAATCATGATTTAAAGTAATAGACTTACTTAAGGAAACTTTAGAATTTATATTTTTTAGGGAAAAATTGATAAGTTAAAAATAATCAGCAATATTGATCTAAAATCTGTTGAAAAAAGCATCACTTGAATAATAGAAATTTATATAGACTATGGTATAGAAAGTATATTTAAAGAAAATGCATCAAAATATTCACTGAGCAACTGCATGTTGCAGATTTCTGTTTGCCTCAGACCATGAGAAAAGAGTCAATTTTTAGCAACATATGGGTGTTTTTTTAAACAAATACACGAAAAAGTAGCAAATTTTATATAAAAAACTATGTTTTTAATACACTTCTATAGGTGATTGCACTATTTAGGTGCGCTAAAAAATAAAGCCGAAATAAAATAAATGAAGAATGCCTGAATATAGTGCATTTAGTTTCTCAACTAGTATAATAGTCGCAAAGTATTTTTGTCACTTCATGATTTCTTATATAGATTTCAAGATTTTATCTATACTTTGAATAGTTGGTACGGTAATTGCTTAATGACTACCAACTACTAACACGCACGTAACGAGTGCAACAAAAATTCATCGGAGCAAAATGAGCATGGCGAACAAAGTCCTTCAACTCATCCAAGAAAGTGGCGCGAAATGGGTCGATTTCCGTTTTACGGATACTAAAGGTAAAGAACAACATGTGACTTACCCAGCAGATACAATCGACGAAGATACTTTTGAAGACGGTAAAATGTTCGACGGTTCTTCAATTGCTGGTTGGAAGGGCATCGAAGCATCTGACATGATTTTACGCCCAGATGCAGAAACCGGTTTCATCGACCCGTTCTTTGCCGAGCCTACAGTTGTTGTGACTTGTGATGTGATTGAGCCTTCTACAGGTCAGGGTTATGACCGTGACCCACGTTCGATTGCTCGCCGTGCTGAAGAATACCTAAAATCAACAGGTATTGGTGATACAGCATTCTTTGGCCCAGAACCAGAATTCTTCGTATTTGACGAAGTAAAATGGGAAATCGATATGTCTGGCGCGCGCCATACATTGATCGCTGAAGAAGCGGCCTGGTCAACCAACAATGACTACGAAGGTGGTAACTCTGGTCACCGTCCACGCGTAAAAGGTGGTTACTTCCCGGTTCCTCCAGTTGATTCTTCACATGATATGCGTGCAGATATGTGTGCCAAAATTGAAGACATCATGGGCCCAGGTCGTGTAGAAGTACATCACCATGAAGTTGCATCTTGCCAGTTGGAAATTGGTGTAAGCTTCAACACCATGGTTCGTAAAGCGGACGAAGTTCAACAGTTTAAATATGCGGTTTGGAACGTTGCGCATCAATATGCGAAAACAGCAACCTTTATGCCTAAACCAATGGTTGGCGATAACGGTTCTGGTATGCACGTTCACATGTCGATCTCTAAAGATGGCAAGAACTTGTTTGCTGGTGATGAATATGCAGGCCTTTCAGAAATGGCATTGTACTTCATTGGCGGTATTATCAAACATGCGCGTTCATTGAATGCATTAACCAACCCTTCTACAAACTCGTACAAGCGTCTGGTTCCGCATTTCGAAGCACCGATTATGCTGGCTTACTCAGCGCGTAACCGTTCTGCATCTATCCGTATTCCTTACGTGTCAAGCCCGAAAGGCAAGCGTATTGAAGCTCGCTTCCCAGATCCAATGATGAACCCGTATCTCGGTTTCGCGGCATTGTTGATGGCAGGTATCGACGGTATCCAAAACAAGATTCATCCAGGTGAAGCGGCTGACAAAAACCTGTACGATCTTCCTCCTGAAGAAGAAGCGAAAATCCCGACTGTGGCGCATAGTCTGGATATGGCGCTTGAAGCACTTGAAGCAGATCATGATTACCTGCTGAAAGGTGGCGTGTTCACGAAAGACATGCTTGATGCCTATATCGAACTTAAAACTGAAGAAGTGCGTCGTTTAAACACGACCACTCACCCAGTTGAATTCGAGATGTACTACAGCCTGTAATTCTTTCAAGAATTTCACTGTAAAAAACCCGCGCATGTCGCGGGTTTTTTCTATACTGGGTTAATATAAAGCAAAGAATGTTGAATTAGATTGTTATGACTAAACCACGTAAAAAACATACCGGATTTTTTCCTTGGAATGATCCTAAAGACCATGCGCAAGGTTTTAAGTTAAATTTTTCTGAAGTTACGTATTTGGAAGTAGGGCGTACCATTGAAGGTTATAAACAAGTACAGTTTGTTGAACTGAAAAATCCTGAACTGGCACTTACATTTGACTATCCAAAAGAGTTTTATTTAAGCGCTGAAGGCTTAATTTTAATTAAAACACCCCAAGGCAAATTTGAAGTGATTGCTAAAGCAGATAACTGTTAAACATGACGTATTTTTCTAAAAATCAGCATGCCTTGATGCCCACTATGTCTGCTGAGCTAAAACCATGGCTGTATGCATCAGGTTCTCTGACACAGCAATTGACCGGCTTGGCGCAGGGACAATTTCATGTTGAGCCTATTCAAGAGCATTTTCAGCGTTTAAGCTTCGCCAATGCCAAATGGATGCAGATGTCACATCAGCATACTTCCTGGGTGCGGGAAAGCTATCTCTATGGTTCAGAACAGTCGCCCTGGGTGAAAGCAAAGAGTATTTTTCCAATTTTAAGCCTGCAAAAAAAAGCCCGAATCTTTCAGCATATTGGGACTAAGCCAATTGGCTGGTTCCTGTTTCAACGGACGAATCCACTCTGCCAGCGTCGGGTCATTCTTTTAGAAGAGGGTTGGACGCGTCAGAGCTGCTATACTTGGCACGGCTGTAAATTTATCGTACAAGAAACATTTTTACCGGCATTTGAAAACTTTATACAAAATTCAAGGGCTTGACTTTATATGGCAACTGCACAAGCAATAACCTGGCGTGAGCGTCTTGGCGCCTATTATTATCTTTGTCGTTTTGATAAACCGATTGGTACTGAACTGGTCTTTTGGCCAACCTTGTGGGCGTTATGGATTGCGGCTCAGGGGATGCCACGCATTGAAATTTTAATTCCCATGATTTTGGGTGTGATTTTTATGCGGGCGGCGGGTTGTGCCATCAATGATTTTGCTGACCGTAAAGTCGATGCGCATGTGGAGCGTACTAAAAACCGACCACTAGCGACCGGAGTCATCAGCGCCAAAGAAGCGGTGATGGTATTTCTGGTTTTGGTGGCTGCCAGCGCCTGTCTGCTATTTTTCTTGCCGATCGAAACTTTTTACTGGTCATTTGGGGCTTTGCTGTTAGCGTTTATTTATCCTTTTATGAAACGTTATACCCATTTGCCTCAGGTATTTTTGGGTGCAGCATTTTCCTGGGCCATACCCATGGCCTATACCGCTGTTGGGCAAACACCTGATCTGACTTGCTGGTTATTGTATTTTGGTAATCTGGCCTGGACTGTGGCCTACGATACTCAATATGCGATTGCAGACCGTGAATATGATTTAAAGATTGGAGTAAAATCAACCGCAATTCTGTTTGGTCGCTATGATATTCCAATCATTAGCACCTTGCAGGCGAGCAGTATTTTATTGATAGGTGCTGCACTTTGGCTGGAAAATTTATTGATTCCATTTGGCTTGTTAGCACTTTTGCTGGTTGCTGCTGATTTTATTTACCAATGGTTTAAAACTCGCGATAAAAATCCACAGCTATGTTTTTGGGCATTCCGTCATAACCGTTGGATTGGCCTCATTATTTTTGTGGGAATATTGTTTGCTCTAAGATAATTACCGTATGTCGGATAACAACAAAAGCATCCTATAAAGGATGCTTTTTTTATGATTAATTTTGAGTGATCTCGATTAAGAGATAGGGAATAACAATAAAAGGATAGAAATATGCAGAACAGTTATAAGAAATTGATGTTAGGTGTGCTGTGTTCCTCGGTACTATTTTTATCTGCGTGTAACGATGATGATAATAATGATTTCTTTGTCCCGCAGCCTCAGGTTTTTCTCGGTGAACAAACGTATACCCAAGATGTTATGTCTCAAGCATCAAGTATTCGGGTTATGCGCTATAACATGCCAAATGTACAGAATAGGACTGCAGAAGCTACTGCCTTGGTAATTTATCCGCGAACACAACAACCACGAGATGGTTGGCGTGTTGTTGTCTGGGAGCACGGTACAGTAGGGAGCGGTGATAGTTGTGCGCCAAGTCGAAATACTTTTAACCCACGCTTTAAAGCCATGGCTGAGAGTCTGCTTGCCAAAGGCTATGTGATTGTTGCTCCTGATTATGAAGGATTGGGTACACAGGGCATTCATCCTTATTTACATTTAGAGAGTGCGGCACAATCTGCAATTTATGCAGTGAAAGGATTTAAGCAACAGCAAGGGAATAGATTTAATGGAGCTTGGGTTTCTGTGGGTCAATCACAAGGGGGGCATGCTTCGCTTGCAACGGCAGAATTTGCAGGAAATGATCCAAACTATAAGGCAGCGGTTGCTGCGGCACCAGCCTCCAGCCTAGGTTATATTATTGGTACAGTTGCCCCACAAGCTTTAAATCGATTAGTTTTGGGCGAGGGTGCTGGTGTTGTTCCGGCAGGAACTGCCAAAGCTGTGTATTCAGAATTACTTGCTTATGCAGCATATGTGGCAGTTGGAATTAAAGCTTATGAGCCAAATTTTGTATATCAGAATATTTTTGAATCCAGTGCAAAACTGGTTGCTGAGCGTGCAGAAGGAACCACTGGTGAAAATGGCTTGTGTCTAGGCGATTTAATGACAGAGTTTAGTGCAGATATCGATCAATGGTTGCGGCAGAATCCTGGAAGAACAGTAGCTGAATATCCGGGGTTGATAGATGCTTTTGATCAAAACAGATCTGTGAAAGAATTTTTGGTGGAGAACCAACCCGCGACTAAAAAAATCAGTGTACCAGTCATGATTATTCAGGGTAAGGAAGATATGGCAGTACCTTATGATGTTACAGATGTTTTGCAAAAGAATTTGGCAGCTTTGGGTACAGACGTGACTTTCCTAGGGGTTGAGGGCGCAGGACATACTCAAGCAATTGTAGAAAAGAATGCTGAACTGGTTGCATTTATTGAAGAGCATATGCCAGCTAAGTAAAGAATAGAGTTATTAAGATCTACAAAGGAGCTTCGGCTCCTTTTTTACAGTAAAACTTTTCAAAGACTTGAGCTATGACTTTATTTTGTTATATTGAGCAGTGCAATTAAGTGAAGAAATTAAAGTAGGTTTGTTATGTCTGAGCAGCCGCAGCCCCGCAGTGTTAAAAAGCTGGTAATTTTAGGTGCGCTGGTATTATGTATACCGATATTTTTGGTGAGTATGGCTTTTCTTGCGGTAAATAGTGATGCTAAAAATCAGGAAAAATATAAACAGCAGCAGGCAGAAATGATTGCGCGCATCGAAGCGCGAGAAGCTGCGGAAAAGCTCAAAGCAGAGCAAGATACAAATTCAACCCAAGCTGCATCCGAAAGCGCAGTAACCTTACCTTAAATTATCTCAAATCTCTTTGCAGTTGTCTGATGCTTGGAATCTGAGTGTATCGAATCACGGTATAGCCTGCTGCAATCAGCATAGCATCCCGTTCAGCATCTTCCTGCTCTTTGCCAATGTGGCTGGGATCATCCAGTTCAATAATGGCCAGTACATTATAGTCACGATCAAGCACCACAAAATCTGTAACTTTACGATTGAACTGATTACGCATGTTCATCTGGTCATGCGTAATCAAGGCGCTAAAGGCAACCTGAGCCAGAATATGATGATGAGGAAAGGCTTCTTTTAGGCGTGTAAACATCCTGCTTTCAAAAGCAGTAATCACACGCTTCGGATAGAATTTTTTTTGACGGGTGAACAGATGCGGGAAGAGCAGGCAAACTAACGCAAAAGTTGCCAGGCAGCCAATCACAAAAAATATAAACTGACTCAAATTAAACACAGATCACAAATAGGGAAGAATAAAAAAACCCACTTCGCAATGAGTGGGTTTTTTCAGAATCTTGGCTCTCCCACCTGGGCTCGAACCAGGGACCTGCGGATTAACAGTCCGTCGCTCTACCGACTGAGCTATGGGAGAATAGATTGGCTCTCCAACCTGGGCTCGAACCAGGGACCTGCGGATTAACAGTCCGTCGCTCTACCGACTGAGCTATTGGAGAATCTGACAGCGATTATAGAGAGATTTGAAAAGGGGTCAAGGCACTTTTAGAAAAAAGCCGAAGAAATTGAATCAAGTGTTTTAAAAATAGTCGAAAAGGCTTGGAGTTCAAACTGTTATGTTTATGTAAACAGTCGGAGCAGTCAGATTGTTATCAGCCTTAATTTTTATAAGTGATCTGGCTCAGAGAATATAAGGTAGCTAATTGTATATACAGATATCACTACCGATCTCAATTTAAAAAAGCAGATATAAAAAAACCCACTTCGCAATGAGTGGGTTTTTTAGAATTTTGGCTCTTCCACCTGGGTTCGAACCAGGGACCTGCGGATTAACAGTCCGTCGCTCTACCGACTGAGCTATGGAAGAATAGATGGCTCTCCAACCTGGGCTCGAACCAGGGACCTGCGGATTAACAGTCCGTCGCTCTACCGACTGAGCTATTGGAGAATCTGATCGGCATTTTAGGCAGGAAACCCAAGGTCGTCAATCAATTAATGTAAAGAAATGAATTGTTTGCTTTATAAATATTCATTTGGGGCTTAAAAATAAAAAAATCACCCGAAATGGGTGATTTTTTAGCAAAGAAATAAAGAATTATTTCTCAACACCTGCAGGCTGACCTGCATATTTCGCATTTGCATAATCCCAGTTTACTAGGCTTTCCAGGAAAGTAGAGATGTATTTAGGACGTGCATTACGGAAGTCGATGTAATAAGCATGTTCCCAAACGTCAATCGTCAATACTGCAACTTTACCGTGCGCCATTGGCGTATCAGCATTTGAAGTTTTCATGATTGACAGTTGACCGTTTACTTGGTCAGCCACTAACCAAGCCCAACCTGAACCGAACTGAGTGGTTGCAGCAGCAGCAAATTCTTCAGCAAATTTTTCGTAAGAACCGAAAGCTTCATCAATTTTTGCAGCCAAAGTACCCGTTGCTTTACCGCCACCGTTTTTAGCCATACAGTTCCAGTAGAACGTGTGGTTCCAAACTTGAGCAGCGTTATTGAAAATACCTGCTTTAGACGCATCACCAGCAGTTGCTGTAATGATTTCTTCTAGAGTTTTGCCTTCAAGCTCAGTACCAGCGATCAGGTTGTTCAGGTTAACCACATAAGTATTGTGGTGTTTGTCGTGATGGTATTCTAAAGTTTCTTTGCTGATGTGTGGAGCAAGATCTTCGTAGCCATAAGGTAATGCTGGTAAAGTAATGGTTGTCATGTTCTCAATTCCTTGCATTTAGCTGGGTTTTAACAATAAGTGGCTTTATTGTAATAGATAATCGGACCAAATGGGCATTGCGTATAAATAACAATACACAATAAATCCTGAAAATATATAAATAAAGCTCGTGGAAAATGCTGTCAGCGAGAATTAAATCGGATTGTTTAATTCGTAATAAGCATACTCAATATTAAACTGTTCTGAAATCGCTTTGGCCAGGCGCTGTACACCATATTTTTCAGTGGCATGATGGCCACAGGCATAATAATGTACATTCAGTTCCTGAGCTTCATAGAAGGTGCGTTCGCTCACTTCACCAGAAATATAAGCATCACACTCTTGTAGCGCTGCTTTATGAATATAATCCTGCGCACCACCGGTACAGAAACCGACTTTATGGATTTGAGTTTTGTCCGCAGGAAGATGAATTGCATCAAAGCCAAGTTTTTCTGAAATATGGTTTTTAAAATATTCAGGACGCATCGGTTGTTTTAAATAGCCAATATTGCCAATCGGATGGCGTTCACTCGGATCCAACTGTTCAATATTTTCCAGTTCTAATAAATCTGCAATCGCCGCATTATTGCCTAAAGTTGGATGACTGTCTAAAGGCAGATGATAGCCAACCAGAGAGATATCATTTTGAATTAAGGCTCTAATCCGTTTACCGCGCATACCAGTGATCGGATAGGCTTCACCTTTCCAGAAATAGCCATGATGAACCAGCAGTAAATCTGCGCCTTGCTCAATTGCCGCTTCGATCGCACTTTGCGAAGCACTCACGGCACACAGGATTTTATTGACCTCAGATTTACCTTCAATCTGCAAGCCATTCGGTGCATAGTCCTTAAATTCACGTGCTGCCAAAGTCTGTTCACACCACTGAATAATATCGTTTAAATTCGCCATAAAATTCCTGTTCGTTTAAAAATTTGCCAATATTTATCTTTATATTTAATTGTAACTAAAGCTGCACAAAACTCTGTGGAATTTTTTGTGTTTAGTTATGTATTTCGCATTACAATAGAACACAAATTACTTAGTCATCAACGAATTAAAATATTTTAGAGGATAACAACGTGCGCCGCACCTTTACATGGTTACCCTGGGTGTTACTGATTTTGGTCATTATCGGTTTTTTGGGGTGGCAACAACTACAAAAACCAAAAGCACCGGTTGCACCAGATGGTGTCAAGATGCCTGCTGAAAAAGTAGAGCCGTTGATTGATACGTCGCGCTCAGGAGGCGTGGTCTCCTATAGTGCTGCGGTAAGAGTGGCAGCGCCGGCTGTAGTCAATATCTTTACCACTCAAAAAGTCAAACAGCAGGCTCATCCTTTGCTGACCGATCCGGTCTTCCGTGAGTTTTTTGGCGATCAGTTGCCTGACCAGTATGGACAAAGTCCGAATGAGAACAGTTTAGGTTCCGGGGTGATTGTACGTCCTGATGGTTATATCCTGACCAATAATCATGTGATTGCACAGGCAGACCAGATTGTGGTGGCATTGCAGGATGGACGACGTGCTGAAGCAAAAGTTGTGGGAATGGATCCAGATACCGATCTGGCAGTGATTAAAATTGAACTGGATCAATTACCCGTGTTGCCTTTTAAATTGAGTGGCAATGAAGTCGGTGACGTCGTTTTGGCCATTGGTAACCCATTTGGTGTGGGTCAAACCGTAACGCAAGGGATTATTTCAGCAACAGGGCGTTCAGATCTGGGCATTAATACCTATGAAGACTTTGTGCAAACCGACGCTGCAATTAACCCGGGAAATTCAGGCGGAGCCTTGATCGATGTCGCAGGTAACCTGATTGGGGTGAATACGGCAATTTTCTCGCAAACTGGTGGTTCACTGGGGATTGGTTTCGCCATTCCAGCCAAAATCTGCCAGCAGGTGATGAATGCTATTCTGAAAGATGGCCGTGTCGTTCGTGGCTGGTTAGGAATCAGTTTATTACCGACAGAACGTGATGATGTACTGCAACCTAAAGAGAAAGGGGTGACTGTCGCAGAAGTGCTGGCAGATGGACCGGCAGCGAAAGCGGGCATCCAGCGTGGCGACAAAATTATGAAAGTGAATGAGGAAGAGATTAGTTCGGCTTCGCATTTAATTAATTTTGTTGCCCTGCAAAAGCCGAATAGTACCATTCAGATTGAAGTAGAGCGTGCTGGAAAAACCATGATGCTGGATGTAGTAGTGACTGAGCGTAAAGCACAAAACAGTTCTTCCCAATATATTCCACTGCCCGGTCAGTAAGTTTCTATTTAAAAAATCCCTCTGCAGAGGGATTTTTTTTGCCTGTTATTTTTTAGTTACCTGATACAAAAATGAAATACGGCTTTTGGTTTAAATCATTTAACTTGATGAAATTACATCAAAAGAGAAAATAAAAAATGACTTTTATGACGGCGGATCAGGCCAAGGTTTTATCAGATGTGGCCAATTTGAATATTGAGGTCTATAAGCCGCGTCTAGCCAAGCTAATTGAAGAAAATGCGAAACAGGGCAATACCGCAGTCATTACTGTATTTCCCAAACATTTGCCTTTGGAAGATATTCGGGCTTTATCAGCCGAGTTGACTGAACTGGGCTATAACGTACGTTTTGAAGTGCTGGAGTTTTATTATAGCTTTAATGTGTACTGGCTCTAGTGTGAATCTTCATTGAACTAAGGCTTATTTTGAGCCACTATTTTACTGGATCTGTCTGATCTTGATCTTATGAGTGATCGGGTTGTATGTGATCAAAGACGCGAGTTTTTATAAGTAGGTGCTCAACTCTAAAAAATCTATCAGTTTTATTTTAGAATCATTAGTGTAATGTACCGAGAATCTACAACTTCTCGGTACATATTCATTTGACGGATAGGCTGAGATCAGGGTAAGCAACTAAAATCAGCTGAGCTTTATTTAGCCTAAGTAACTTATGAATCATCTGCAAAATTAAATTGTGAGCTTATTTCTAAAACGGCTCAATTTCATCTGCAACCAAATTATTCCTGATTCACCTGATATTCCTGGATCACTTCAAGTGCCGCCCGAAATGCTTCCTGAGTTGCCGGTGCGCCGCAATATGGCAGGCTATGGAGTAACACTTCCTGAATTTCCTCAACCGTCGCACCGTTGTTAAGAGCGCCCCGAACATGGCCTTTTAGTTCAGTGGGGCTTTTTTGAGCCGTAAGGAAAGCAATGGTAATTAAAGAACGATATTTACGTGGCAATACACCTTCACGTTGCCAGGTTGAACCCCAGGCATGTTCATTAATCCAGTCTTGTAGAGGCTGGGTAAAAGGCACGGTATTTTCCTGTGCACGTTTGACAAAGCTTTCACCCATGACGTCAGTACGGACTTTCAGGCCATTTTCATAATCTTGTTGTGACATGGTTTACCCTCAATTTTCTTATAGCTCTAGCTTAGTGCTTTTTATGCGAAATACCATCGTGCCATAGTCGTAAAAAAGTGGCTAAAAAGCCACTTGGAAAGGTTCTAAAGTGAAATATTCAACTGCGATCCCACTTTGGAATTTATGACACCTTTGGTCAAAGTTTGATTTAAGGCGAAGTTGAGTGTAAAGGATCGGTTTGAACAGAAGTATCGGTTCCTGTCGCATCTGCTTTACGAATATGGGGGTTCTCCAGCTCCAATACTTCCTGTAAATGCAGATCAAAGACATCTGTCAGCATGCTGTCATAACGACGTGCATTATAGTGAAGCAGTTTTTCTGCTTCTCCATCATTAATAAAGCCATGTTGCTGTGCATCTGTCACATGCTCGGCAAAGCTTAAACCTTTAAACTGACCTTTGTTTTCAGCTTTTTTAAAGCGATCCCAAAGCTGTTCAATATCCAGTAGCAAAGCGAAAGTCGATTCCATGCGTCCAGTGACATCAGTTTCATGGGTATTGTAATAGACATGCTTTTTCAATACCTGACGGAATGCGTTATCTTCCATCATGCTATTTGCAACCTGCTGTTTAAGCTGGTCTGAGGGTTTGTGTACAGGACGGCCAAATGGGAAACATAACAGCTTGACCATGCCTGCTGCTGCACCGGCCGGGAAGTTAGCAAACAGATCATAAAATGCTTCCTGCGCTGTATAGAGTGACTTTTCTATTGCAAGCTGTGCATGCAAACGTTCAGCTTCAGTCTTTTTGCTATGCTCAAAATACTTCAGAATAGAGGAGGCAATAAACAGGTGAGCATGAATATCGGCGAGATGTCCGGACAGCATTTCTTTGCGTTTGATATCGCCTGCCAGCAAACCCAGACACATGTCTGCGGTTAAGGCAAAGTTGGCGCTCAGCCGGTTAATGACCTTGTAATAAGGTCGGGTAAACTCAACTGCACTTTGAGGTGCTGTACTTGAACCACCCGTAAATGCGTAGGCAAAGGAACGGGCGGTACGGTTAAAGGTATAACCCAGATGTTTAAACAGCAAATGATCAAAAGGGTTGAGTGCTGCTGCCGGGTCTTCAGCCTGTAAGAGTTGTAATTCTTCATAGAGATAAGGATGACAGCGCATTGAACCCTGACCGAAAATCATCAGGGAACGACTGAGAATATTTGCACCTTCAACGGTAATGGAGACAGGAATCGCTTGATAATAAGGTGCCAGAAAATTACGTGGCCCCATCTGAATGGCGCGGCCACCGACCACATCCATCCCGTGATTCACCACCTTACGCATTCCCTCCGTGGCATAGTATTTGGCAATCGCTGTCATTACAGCAGGCTTGCCGCCCTGATTAAGGCCACAAGTCACCAGATAACGGAAAGCTTCCAGCATATAGGTATCACTGGCAATTTCACTATTGGCTTCCTGAACACCTTCAAACTTGCCGACTGAAATTTTAAATTGTTGACGGATTCGGGAAAAAGCCCCGACATTTAAATAAGTCATTTCTGCCGCAGAAGTAGACAGTGCCGGTAGGGAAATGCCACGACCCACAGCCAGACATTCCATCAGCATGCGCCAGCCCTTACCGGCATTTTTTACGCCACCAATAATCCAGTCCAGAGGAATAAATACATCTTTACCTTCAACTGTACCATTCATGAATGGTGGGCCGGGATTATGACGAGGACCTACTTGCACCCCTTCGTGACTGGCAGGTAGCAGGGCACAGGTAATACCATATTCTGTCTGCTCGCCCAAAAGATGATCCGGGTCATACATTTTAAAGGCCAGACCTACCACTGTTGCAATGGGTGCCAGCGTAATCCAGCGTTTGGAAAAATTCATTCGCAAGCCTAGGACTTCCTGACCTTCAAACTGGCCATAGCAGACCACGCCAGTATCGGGAATAGCGCCTGCATCAGAGCCGGCTTCAGGACTGGTCAGGCCGAAACAGGGAATTTCTTCACCTCGCGCCAGGCCCGGCAGGTAACGGTTTTTCTGTTCCTCAGTACCATAATGCAGCAATAGTTCACCCGGGCCGAGAGAATTCGGTACCATGCAACTCACGGCCGTGGTGAGGGAGCGAGAGGAAATCTTGCTCATCACCCGGCTTTGGGCAAAAGAACTAAATGCGCGACCACCATATTCTTTGGGGATAATCAGGCCTAAAAAACCATGCTCCTTAATATATTGCCAGACATGATCAGGCAGCGCTTTCTGCTCGTGAATTTCCCATTCATCCAGCATGCTGCACAAGGTCTCAACTTCATTGTCCAGAAAAGCCTGTTCTTCTAGCGATAATTTGGGATAAGGATAGCTATTAAAGGTTTCCCAGTTCGGTGCACCCATAAACAGTTCTTTTTCCCACCAGCTGGTTCCGGAGTCCAGTGCTTCACGCTCTGTCGGACTGATGCTCGGCATGGCATTGGCCAGCGCTTTATAGGCCGGTCTGGAAATAAACGACATGCGCAAAGGGTCGATTATCACCACGAGGCTGATCAGGATGAGTGGGATACCAAGAATCAGTGACCACGGACTAAGAAAGGCACAGACCACTGACACGACCATCAGCACGATTGCACCCGCACTACGCGAGAGCTGAAAATAGAAAACTGCCCATAAACTCAGTAATAGCAGTAGCACAGCGAAAATAAATGACATTGTTATATTTCTCCAGATTTATACAACACTGGCTTTGTCTGGATTTCTCGGATATTTCACCACCGTTCATTCATTTTTAGTCGTTCGAGAATCAGACAGGTTTAGCATTGGATTTGTGAGAATGATCTTTTTAAGTATGGCAACGATATGTTTAAGTCTTGCATCTATTTTGAGGTTGTTGGAAAAATGATCAATCTTCAAGTGAGAACGCGCAAAGAAATGTGAAGATAAGTAATGACTTAATCTTTATCTAAAATAAAAAATGGGGTTTAACGCTCAGTAAAATTTTAATATGGATATTAAAAAGCCCTCTACTGGAGAGTAAAGCTGATCAGTTAAAGAATTTAGAAATAGACTCTTTAACTGCTTAGTCGTTCAAGATGGAGTCTTAACTTTTTAAATCAAATATTTGTAAATCATTTGTTACTTTGGTTTCGCCCAAATGAGAAGCGAAACTTCGCAAGGAAGGCATCTTGTGATCCCTCACCGCAAAACTCGTCAGCCACCATCCACTAGTAAATTTGTCATGGAAACCATCATTTTTTTAATATTGCCGTGCAATATACCTCATGCTTCAAACAGTTGCGGATAACTTTGCTATCTATCAAATATAATACTGAATTTAAAAAATAAAATGCCAGTCAATTGCTTAACTGACTGGCATTACTCTACTTGAGAGGGCTTTTATTTCATTGGTTTAAACAGGACTAAGCTTCAATGGCCTGAACAGCAATTTTCTTGGCAGGGTCAGTTTTACGACGCACTGCTGGAACCGGTTCGCCGTAGTATTGACGATCGGCAAAGTAGCTTGAACGAACCATGGGTGCTGCCCAGATATTGCGGAAGCCCAGTTTTTGGCCATGTTCGGTATAACGTTCGAATTCTTCAGGGGTCACAAAGCGATCAATCGCTGCATGTTCTTTAGAAGGCTGTAGATACTGACCAATCGTCACATAGTCCACGCCGTGTGCATGCAAATCGTCAAGTAAGGCAAGCACTTCTTCTTCAGTCTCACCAATACCGACCATCAGGCCACATTTGGTTGGAATATCCGGGCAATATTCTTTAAACATTTTTAACAGGTTTAAAGAGTGCTGATAATCAGAACCTGGACGCATCGCCTTATATAAACGCGGTACTGTTTCAATATTATGATTAAACACATCGGGTGGACATTCGGTCATGATGCGCAGTGCAATATCCATACGGCCACGGAAGTCCGGTACCAGAATTTCAAGCAAAGTTTTTGGACTTAAAGCACGTGCTTCTTTAATACAATCGACAAAATGCTGCGCACCACCATCGAGTAAGTCATCACGGTCTACAGAGGTAATCACGGCATATTTCAACCCAAGATTAGCAATGGTTTCGGCCATGTGGCGCGGTTCATCTGCATCCAGGGCATTTGGCCGACCATGTGCTACATCGCAAAATGGACAGCGACGGGTACAGATATCACCCATAATCATAAAGGTTGCGGTACCGCCACCAAAACATTCAGGCAGGTTTGGACAGGCTGCTTCTTCACAGACAGTATGTAGTTTTTGCTCGCGAAGCGTTGTTTTAATCCGTTGTACTTCTTCCGGCGCTGCCATCTTTACGCGAATCCAGTCCGGCTTACGTGGTGTTTCAACCGTAGGGATCACTTTTACAGGAATACGAGCGACTTTCTCTGCGCCACGAAGTTTGACACCCTGTTCAGGTTTACGGTTTTCAGACATATTCAACTTTTCCACTGTTTTTGAAGGGGGAGATGATCAAAGATAGCGCGTTTATTATAACGAACTTAGCTATAAATAGGGCAAAAAGGGGTATTCATTTAAAAAATGTTCTCATCAACCAATATATGTGAGTTAAATACACAAAATCAACAGGATTTACGTCATAATAAGCAGGTAGATTAAAGTGAATTTTTTAATTTTGAGGAGCGTTGAATGCCACGTAAAAAAGAGGTCGTTAGTGGGACTTTCGTTAAATATGATGCGGTAGTTCTAGGTTCGGGCCCTGCGGGCGAAGGCGCGGCAATGAAACTTGCCAAATCTGGTAAGCGTGTTGCAATCGTTGAGATGCGTGAACAGCTAGGTGGTAACTGTACCCATGTGGGTACCATTCCAAGTAAAGCATTGCGTCAAACGGTATCCAGTATTATCCGTTATCAACGTGATCCACTGTTTCAGAAAGTTGGGGACTGGAAACAGTTCACCATGAAGCAAGTATTGCGTCATGCGCATAAAGTGATTCAACAACAAGTAGATACACATTCACGGTTCTATGACCGTAACAAGATCGATATCTATCATGGTCGAGCCTATGTTCAGGATCAAAATACTATTTTTGTATTTAGTCCAGACGGCATTAAAGAAACCTTGATGTTTAAGCAACTGGTCATTGCCAGCGGTTCGCGTCCGTATCGCCCAGAAATTCTTGATTTTAATCATCCACGTGTATTTGATTCAGATAAAATTCTGGATCTGGACTTTTCTATCCAGAAAATCATTATTTATGGCGCAGGTGTAATTGGCTGTGAATATGCATCGATTTTTATTGGTCTTGGGCATAAAGTTGATTTGATCAATACCCAGCACAAACTGTTAAGCTATCTGGATGATGAAATTTCCGATGCGCTGTCTTATCACTTGCGTGAGCAAGGGGTGCTGATTCGTCACAATGAACAGATCGACTTCCTGGAAACATTTGATGATCACGTGGTGATGCACACGCAAAGCGGCAAAAAAATTAAAGCCGATGCAATTTTGTGGTGTAACGGCCGTTCAGGCAATACCGATGGTTTAGGTCTTGAAAATGTAGGTCTGAAACCAAACAGCCGTGGTCAATTGACTGTAAATGATCAATATCAGACTGAAGTTGAAAATATTTATGCTGCCGGTGATGTAATCGGTTGGCCGTCGCTTGCATCTGCTGCTTATGACCAAGGTCGTTGCGCGGGTGCCAATATGAGCGGTGAGCCAGACGTTGCCCCCGTTACTGATATTCCAACCGGAATTTATACCATTCCCGAGATTTCTTCGATTGGTAAAACTGAGCAGCAGTTGACTGAAGAAAAAATTCCGTATGAAGTCGGTCAGGCCTCGTTCCGTCATTTGGCGCGTGCGCAAATTACCGGTGACACTATGGGCGAATTAAAGATTTTGTTCCATCGTGAAACGCTGGAAGTTTTGGGTGTACATTGCTTCGGTAATAATGCATCTGAAATTATCCACATTGGTCAGGCGGTGATGAACAGTCCAAACAATACGATCAAGTATTTTGTGGAAACCACGTTTAACTATCCGACCATGGCGGAAGCCTACCGTGTAGCGACACTCAATGGTATGAATCGTTTATTCTAAGCGAGATGTTTGCCTTGGATTTAAAAAACCCGTAAGTGAAGGCTTGCGGGTTTTTTGTTTTAAATGCTTTAAATCAGCTAGAAGATAAAGCATTGACCAATTCAATTCAATTCGGATGAAGATAAAGTTGATTAACTTGCTTTTTAAGCAGCCATTTTTCGGCATTCTTCTGCACAACGGCGACAGGCTTCTGCACATTGCTGACAATGTTCATGTTGGTGCTGACTGCATTCTTCTGCGCAATAATCACAAGCCTTGGCACACAGCTCGCAGATTTCCTGCATAAAAGGCGATTGCTTCTGCTCCATACGCGCGCAGAGCTGACAAATATCGGCACAATCCAGACAACGCTGGATGCATTCACGCATCATTTCTACATGTTCTTCTTTTAAGCAGGCAGCTGCACAAGCAGTACAGGTGAGGGAGCAGCTCATACAGGTTTGAACACAATCTGACAAATGACTGGTATTCATCTTTTTCTCCTTAAGGCGATAAACATATTCATGACTGAATACGCTAAGCAGAAAAAGGAAAACACACTAGGTTAATTAGGTGAGAAAAAGTAAAGAATAACTTGGTTATGTAAAAGGATATACGAAAGAATCTTATATTCATCAAGCTTGAAAAATAAAATTCACTCGAGCAGAACTGGCAATATCCCAAAAATAAAACACCATTGAGGTGGTTAGTTCCTCAATGGTGAAAGTGTATACCTCGCTGATCTAATTATTCTGGAAGGCTGGATCGTCCTTTTTTTATTATGATGTTTCTCATTAATACAGGCGACTACCGGCAAGACTGATCCGTTTGAGTAAATGGTGCTGATCGGCTGGAAAAGGACGACTGGAATGTAAAGTCTCGGAATTTTCTTGTTCATGAGCATCTAAGAAAATTGCCGATTGAAACAAAATTAAAAAAGTAATGATCGAAAGTTTATAAATAACCTTGTATTTTTATTATTCTATTGATTATGAATCATTTAAGGTATTGTGCTGTGAATTGTGTTTATTTAGCTGAGTAAATTTCAGCAGTTTAATGCGCACAAAAGGCCTGATTAAAGTATTCAAACAGCTGCGGTGTCTGGATCCATAATGCCACCGACAGAGCAAATAAAAGCAAGAGCGCCACAGCAATCGAGATTTTGAGTATGAGCATAGAATCAGTCATGCACAATTTGCTCCTCATTGACCCAGAAATGTACCAATACGCCAAAAATGCTTAAGGCAATCGACAGCATCCAGACAGCATTATAATTACCACTCAAGTCATGATTGACTCCGCCAAGATAACCACCGAAAAACGAGCCGACCTGATGGGTAAAAAACACGATACCACTGAGCATGGTCAGGTATTTCACCCCGAACATATTCGCCACAATGCCGTTGGTGAGCGGAACGGTCGATAGCCAGAGTAATCCCATAATGACACCAAAGGCATAGACTGTCCATGTGCTCAGTGGCAGCATGAGAAAGGCAATAATTGCGATCCCGCGTAAGCCATAGAGACCCATCAACAAATGCGGCTTGGAATATTTACCCCCGAGCCAGCCCGCAGTATAGGTGCCGACCACATTAAATAGACCCACCAATGCCAGAAAAATAGTCCCTGTGGTGGCATTAAAACCGTGATCAATCAGATAACCCGGCAGGTGAATGCCAATAAATACCACCTGGAAACCGCAGACAAAAAAGCCCATAGACAGAAACCAGAAGGGTTTATGATTTTTCACTACCAGCAGAATCTGTTTAAAACTGAGGGACACTTTATTGGGTGTAGATGCTGCATTTGGATGAATATACATTGGTGCTTTCAGCATCCAGGCCAGTGGTACAATCAGGGCAATCAAAATCGCACTGACCACCAATGCTCCTGACCAACCGACATTCTGTAACAGCAACAGGGTCGAAGGCAGCATGATAAACTGGCCAAAAGATCCGGCAGCACTGGCAATACCCATCGCCAGACTGCGTTTTTCTGGTGGTGCAGCACGTCCTACAGCAGACAGTAAAACCGGGAAAGATGTTGCAGACAGGGCCAGACCTAAAATCAGGCCCACACTCAGATTTAACAGCAGTCCAGTAGAACTGATCGCCATGAGTAGCAAGCCCACGGCATAGAGTGCCCCACCTAAGGCAACGACAATCTTGCTGCCATATTTATCTGCGAAGGCTCCAGTAATGGGTTGTACTGCTCCCCAGATCAGGTTTTGCATGGCAATCGCCAAGCTAAAAACATTATGTCCCCAACCAAATTCATCACTCATCGGCACCAGATAAAGACCAAATGCATGACGTACGCCCAATGACAATGCCAGAATGATAGCGGAGCCAATCAGCATAAAAATAAGCGCTTTGGAAAATGGAGTATCGGACATAGGGCAGGCAGGCAGATAAAGTCAGCGCTTATAGTATTCGATTCAGGTAAAGGAGGCGATAAAATAAAAATTGATCGAAAGATAAATTTTTTTTATCAATATTTTAAGCCTAAAAAAACGGCCGAAGCCGTTTTTCTGAAACCTGATATTGAACTTAGAAACGCATGCCAATACCTGCATAGGCCAGAATCGGATTAATCTCAATATCTGCCTTGGAACGAATCAGTTCGCCCAACGTACTATCAGTGACGGTAATGGTTGTATCATTTTTCAGATGTGCGTAGGAGACTGAGCCGACCGCAAACCAGGTATCATTAAAGTCATAACTGAAGCCAACCGTAGCGACAGGGGCAAAGACATCTGAGGCTTCAAGTTTTACTTTAGGATCGGCTTCACTTAGCTTACCTTCAAGGGAAGCACCAGCATTGCCTTGTTTAATATTGGCAATCATATGTCCAGCAGCAATCAGGTCCTGCTCGGTACGCGAGTTGATTTCCAGTTCATTAAAATAGGCATACATCACACCTAAGCCGACATAAGGACGAAATTTATTCACTCCGGTTTTACCAAAGTGATACTGGAATTCAACGGCAGGTGTCCAGGCACGGGCCGAGGCAGCAGGGCCATAGGCTTCCAAGTCTGTAATCAGAAGATCATTGGCCAATTCAAGGTTGCCTAAGGCACCCCCCAGGGGGGTTGCGATGGCCGAAAATGGGGCATAGATTTTACCACTGCCTTGTAAATCCACTTTGGGTGGAATACCAGCTTTCACTTCAAAGGAAATATGATCAGTAAAATAGTAATTGGTCATGATGCCTAAAGTCGTAACATCATCGGCTTCCAGACCAGTCCCTGGATTATTCCATTGTTCTAAACCTTGAATGGTGGCTTGCCCACTGAGGGGAGCCGAGATTTCGGGTAGGTTTAAAGCTAAATCGAGTAAAGGCGGGATTTTATAACCTTCACGAATATTGTCGCGTACAGTACTTGACTTGACTGCCCCGACATCACTTACTTCACCATTTTTGACCGCAGTATTGACTGCAAAAGATTGGGCCTTACCTTGTGGCATCACATGCAGTGCACCCACAGACACAGAAAAGCGTTTAAAGCCATCTCCATCCTGTAGACTAAAATAAGGCGAATCTGCGTGGGCGACCATAGGTAAAGTGGCAAGGCCTGCCATACATGCCAGCATTGTTTTCATTGATTTGGAACTCCATGTCCAGTGTATTTATTCGTTTTTCTAGTTCACTAATTATGTGAACTTCATTAAAAAATTCAGTTATAGAACAATAGATCAAAGGTTAACCATCGGTTAAGATTGGTAGCTTTTGTGTGTTTTTTGTATACAAGGTTTGAGCTGTTAACAAAGAAACATCTGTAAAATAAGTCTTTTAAAATGTAGACAGTTAGTTTAAGTAGAGAAAAATCTGGTTTTTATCTCAGCAGAATTTCGATTTTTTAAGTCCTCAATATAGGTTTTTGTTCCTGAATGAGGCCGATTTTTGCAGCAAGTCGTTTAGGAATGAATTGATTTTTGCTTTCCGTGCTTGAGCTCCAAATAGTACTAACAGAATTTATCCAAGATCCTGCTACCCAGTTGCCTGAGTTTTTTTGTACAATAGGCGCATATATTATTGAGTGAATCATATGAGCACCCAAACGCCTCCCAAAAAAAAGCCTCTGGTTAATTTACCTTTCCCGATCAAACAAGCGGAGCAAAATGCTGCGGAAGAAGTTCTGGAAGATTTAAGACCAAGACCGCAGCGTTATGCTGACCGTACCTGGATGCCGCCACGCGGTACGCGTCGTTCAATGGGTAAACGTTAATTGGTCGAACTCAAAAAGCTATGATGAGTCATGGCTTTTTTTGTGTAAATTTTTAGATATTCAGCAATTAATATTTCATCTATTTCCTTATTTCTCGAGCAGATAAAACCTTGGTCAGATTTTTCTCATTTCTCATTTCTCATTTCTCATTTCTCATTTCTCATTTCTCATTTCTCATGTGCATGATCTTGATCGAATACATGCAACATCTCAAAAAGCTCATCGCTAAGCAGAATAAAATAATTAGTTGATCTATTGACCTTGCACATCTTATGCCCATAAAAAAAGCCAATTCAGAAATTGGCTTTTAGAGAGATAAGTTATTAGCGAATGCTTTTACGTGCTTTATTTTCCGGTTTTGGTGGGGCAATTTCTCGCTGTTCTTGCCAGACATCAATAAAGTCTTTTTCATTAATATTATACAGCTCAAGTAGCGCTAAAATTACACCCCCAAACAGCATGGCACCTTCCGAATGACTCTGAAAATCGACCAGTTTGGTATTTAGATTATGCAGGATATCTTCAATTTCGAAGACCCGTTCCCGCCCATTGCTGTCGGTCGGATAGATCTGGGTATTTAAAATAATCCTCGCCAGACTTTTTTCATTTTCGGTCAATGGCAATTCTTCAATCAGCTCATCAGTCGCAGGATTTAAAATGACTGAATCGCGAAAAATCGTATGTAGGAAGTTTGCGCTTAATTTGGGTAGAGGCTTTTCCACAAAAGGGCGGAAAGATTGCGGGAAAATGACATTGCGTGAAATGCCTTTAAACATCGGTGCAATTTCTTCGACTTTATAACCTGCGATCCCGCATCCTAAAGACGTAATAAAATATTTATTTTTAGAATGGTTTTTGGTGTAAATCTTGAAGTCATCGATATAGTGCTGGATTTGTGACAGCGGCATTTGCTGCAAATGCTCGTTCATGGTTGGAATGGCATAGCTTTGACCCGACCAGCCACGACCGACGCCCATGACTGCACCAAAATGCTCAAGCGCTGTTCTTGCTGCGCCTGCGCTATGCTGACCCGCCAGATTGCTGCCAAAAACAAACACGGTATTTTCCGGAAGGGATTTAACAATATTTTCATCGTGATAGTGGTAAGTCATAATTGTCTATTCGAGGCCATCCTGATCTTCATGTTGCCTTTGATCGGGGTTGGGGTCAAGTAAAAAGCAGGGATGGCCTGAATGTTGAAAGACTGACTAAATATGAGAATTCTCAACATATTTCTCGACTGTCATCATCTGTTGGATTTCGGTATTTTGGCTATGGAATCTGCTCCGGCAAGTCTGAAATCTGCTAAAATTCCTGATCCGCATTCGAGTTGAGACATGTAGCTGTGACTGATAAGCAACCCTTTGAATTAGTAACCAGTTATCAACCCGCAGGTGATCAGCCACAGGCCATTGAAAAGCTGGTCAAGGGTATTGAACAGGGCTTTCATGATCAGCTTTTACTGGGCGTTACCGGGTCGGGTAAGACTTATACCATGGCCAATGTAATTGCACAGACCCAGCGTCCGACCATTGTCATGGCACATAACAAAACGCTGGCTGCACAGCTTTATGGCGAATTTAAAGCATTTTTCCCGAATAACGCCGTCGAGTATTTTGTCAGTTATTATGATTATTATCAGCCGGAAGCTTATGTGCCATCTTCAGATACTTTTATCGAGAAAGATGCCGCAATTAATGACCATATTGACCAGATGCGTCTTTCCGCGACCCGATCATTATTAGAACGTCGTGATGCAATTATTGTCGCATCAGTTTCTGCAATTTATGGTTTGGGTGATCCGAATGCCTACATGAGCATGTTGCTGCATGTGGTGGAAGGCGACCGCATTGGTCGTGATGACATTATCCGCCGTCTGGTCGAAATGCAGTATTCGCGTAATGAACTGGAATTCCTGCGCGGTACTTATCGTATTCGTGGGGAAATTATCGATATTTTTCCGGCAGAATCGGATCAGGATGCCATCCGGATTGAACTGTTTGATGATGAAGTCGACTCCATCCGCTGGTTTGATCCACTGACCGGAAAAATGGTGCGCAAAGTCCCGCGGGTGACGATTTATCCCAAAAGTCACTATGTCACGCCAAAAGACAATTTATCCCGCGCGATTGAAACCATTCGGGAAGAACTCAAAGAACGACTGGTGTTCTTTCGTGAAAATGACAAATTGCTGGAAGCGCAGCGGATTGAACAGCGTACCCGTTATGATCTGGAAATGATGCAGCAGTTGGGCTATACCAATGGCATCGAAAACTACTCGCGTCATTTGTCTGGACGTCCTTCAGGCGAGGCGCCGCCAACCTTGTTCGATTATATTCCCGATGATGCCTTGCTGATTATTGATGAATCGCATGTGACTGTGCCACAAATTGGTGCCATGTATAAAGGCGACCGTTCGCGCAAAGAAAATCTGGTGAATTACGGCTTCCGTTTGCCAAGCGCGCTAGATAACCGCCCGATGAAATTTGAAGAATGGGAACGCATTGTCCCGACCACCGTTTATGTCAGCGCAACGCCAGCACGTTATGAACTGGAAAAATCGCAGCAGATTGTCGAGCAGGTGGTACGTCCGACCGGTCTGATCGATCCTGAAATTGAAATTCGTCCGGTACTGACGCAAGTCGATGATGTACTTTCAGAAATTAATCTGCGCAAAGATATCAATGAGCGGGTACTGGTCACCACCTTGACCAAGCGCATGGCAGAAGACCTGACCTCTTATTTAAAAGAGTACGGGATTAAGGTCGCTTATTTACACTCGGATATCGACACCGTTGAGCGCGTCAAGATTATTCATGAGCTGCGTACTGGCGTACACGATGTGCTGGTCGGGATTAACCTGCTGCGTGAAGGTCTGGATATGCCGGAAGTGTCACTGGTTGCGATTCTGGATGCCGATAAAGAAGGTTTCCTGCGTTCTGAGCGTTCTCTCATTCAGACTATCGGGCGTGCTGCGCGTAACCTGAAAGGGAGGGCGATTTTGTATGCAGATCGAATAACTGACTCAATGCAAAAAGCCATTGATGAGACAGATCGACGTCGTGCCAAGCAGATTCAGTTTAATGAAGAGCATGGTATTACTCCGCGTAGCGCAGTCCGTCAGGTAATCAAGGAAATCGATACCGGTGAAATATTGGATGATGATTCAATTGAATTGAAAGCTTCTGATCAGGCGCGCGCGATCAGTGCAGATGAACGACATATCATGGCAGACCCGAAAATGTTTGCGAAGCATATTAACAAGCTTGAAAAGGAAATGCTGAAAGCCTCTAAAGAGTTACAGTTTGAGCAGGCTGCACGTCTGCGTGATGAAATTTTGCGCTTAAAAGCCCAGATGTTTGATTGATTTTTTTTACATGAAGTTTTATTTCGATGACCTAAAGTCAATCATAAACCAAACATAATGTAACAAATCAAGTGCTTGGATAAGGCTATTGTAAGAACAGAAAATTTTTAAATAAATATTTTGTGAACATATAATAGGTATTTTTATGACAACTCAAAATTCTTCAGGTAATGGATTGAAGCTGGCAAAAATTGCTGTGGGTAGTGCGGTTCTTCTTGGTTTTGGCGCGGCGACGATGGCCTATGCGCAAAATGAGCCATTAGCCACTGTTGAAAAAGTAGAACTGGACCGTTATTTGGGGACTTGGTATGAAGTGGCGCGCAAGCCTTTGTCTTTTCAAAATAAATGCGATCGTGATGTCACTGCAACCTATACCTTAAATGAAAATGGCAATATTGTGGTCGATAACCGCTGTATGAAAAAAGATGGTCAGCCCACCCAATCCTTGGGTGAGGCATTTGTGCAAGATCCACCGCAAAATACCAAATTAAAAGTCAGTTTCCTGCCCGAATTTATTCGCTGGATTCCGGTCGGGCGTGGCGATTATTGGGTCTTAAAACTGGATGAAAATTATCAAACTGTTCTGGTCGGTGAGCCTAAACGTAAATATATGTGGATACTCTCACGTAATCCACAACTGGATAAAAATGTGGTGAATGAATATTTACAATATGCACAGTCGGTGGGTTATGACCTGAGCGATGTGATTCATACCAAACAAACTCAAAGATAAAAATATCGTCTTAATGGAAACCATGCTACGGCATGGTTTTTTTATTTTATATGTCGAAAGGCAATCTAAAATCGAGAGATAGCTGCATTTTAAATAGATGAAGCATCAAGCTTTCTATTGTACTAATCGTTATAATGCCGGCGAACGAAAGTAGAGTTTAAATATGTATAAAGGCATCGCGTTATCTGTCTTGGCCTCCGTGGTTTTTGGAGTGCTCTATGTATTTACGCCTTTTTTACAGCCTTTAGATAGTGAACAGACCTTTGCATGGCGCATGCTAGCGACCTTGCCATTCCTTACAGCCTTCATGTGGTGGTCGGGTGATCTGAAACATATTAGCAGTATTTTTAAACGGGTGTTGCAACAGCCTTCGTTTTTGATCTGGTTGCTGATCAGCTCCTTGTTATGTACCACGCAGTTATGGCTGTTTTTGTGGGGTCCCATTAATGGGCGTGGTCTCGAAGTTTCACTCGGTTATTTTCTCCTGCCTCTGGTGATGGTGCTGGTCGGCTGTGTGCTTTATAAAGAAAAATTATCATCCTTTCAGATGGTTGCTGTTGCTCTGGCAGTGTTGGGAGTAGGACATGAAATCTGGCGGATCGGTTCAATCGCATGGGAAACGGTTTATGTCGCTTTAGCTTATCCACTTTATTTTTTTATGCGGCGTAAATTTGCGACCGATCATCTTGGTGGATTCTGGTGGGATCTATTTCTGATTTTGCCCGCTGCATTTTATCTGGGTTTTATTTATAGCGACTCGATGCAGCTCATGTTAAATCATTCTCATTTAATCTGGGCAGTATTGGTATTGGGTTTTTTGAGCGCACTGGGACTCGGTAGCTATATTCTCGCCAGCCGATATTTACCCTTTGTGATCTTTGGATTGTTGAGTTATCTGGAACCTGTGCTGTTGGCCTTTGCCTCGATGGCTTTGGGGGAGCGTGTCGAAGCTGGCGAGTGGCTGACTTATATTCCAATTTGGCTTGCCGTATTGGTGCTGGTGATTGAAGGAATTCTGCATCTATTTAAGCAGCGTAAACAGCAATTAGCGCTTAAAAAAAATCTGGCAAACTATCAGGATCGACTAGACTCTTAAAATTAAAAAGAGATCGAATGAATAAACAACATTTAACAAATTTCTGCTCCGTACGGGAAAACGCATGCTTTTAAAATTTTTGAATGCAAAATCATTTAGCTAATTGCAACTATTTCCCAGATTTATAGTGAATATACGTTAAAAACCACTCGTCTCGGTGAGCTTTTGATTCAAAGTTGCCTCCAATTCCATTACAATTATGGGGTTTTGAAATTTATGCCTAGATTTACAATTAATTAGAGGACGTATCTGTGAGCAAAGACACTATCGTTGCCCTACATGCAGAGCACCAAGGTCGCTGGAAAAACCGTGAAGAACTTGCGGAACGCATGATTGCCCTTGTTGGTCAGTTATATCGTGAAAAAAATATTGTAGCTACAGTTTATGGTCGCTCTTTAATTAACCGTTCTGTGATTCAGATCTTGAAAGCACACCGCCGTACTCGCGTACTCGATGTTGAACTTTCGGTTGTAAATACATTCCCAATTCTTGAAGCATTGGCGAAAGTTGAGAACATCGGTTCTGCTGAAGTTGATCTAGGTAAACTTGCTGTTGAATTTAAAGAAAAAGGCGGCGACATCGATGCATTTGTTGCAGACGCTGTTAAATCTCTAGAAGGTAATGCTGCTGCTGTAGAACATAAAGACGTAGTTCTTTATGGTTTCGGTCGTATCGGTCGTATCCTGGCACGTTTGATGATTGGTCAATCAGGTCTGGGTCGCGGTCTTAGCCTGAAAGCAATCGTGGTTCGTAAATCATCTGATGGTGATTTGGAAAAACGTGCATCTCTACTGCGTCGTGACTCGATTCATGGCCCATTTGCAGGCACGATTTCTGTAGATGAAGAAAACGAAGCAATTATTGCAAACGGTAACTTCATTAAAGTGATCTATGCGTCTAATCCTTCTGAAGTGGATTACACAGCATATGGTATTAACAATGCACTTGTGATCGACAACACTGGTAAATGGCGTGATGCTGAAGGTCTTGCTCAACACCTGAAATGCCCGGGCGCTGCTCGTGTTATTTTGACTGCACCTGGTAAAGGTGACATGAAGAATGTGGTTTACGGTGTGAACCAGGCGGACATCCTTGCTGAAGATAGCATCATCTCTGCTGCAAGCTGTACGACTAACGCAATTACTCCAACACTGAAAGTATTGCATGATAAATACACCGTGTTAAATGGTCATGTTGAAACAGTTCACTCGTTCACAAACGACCAGAACTTGATCGATAACTACCATAAAGCGGACCGTCGTGGCCGTGCTGCAACATTGAACATGGTTATTACTGAAACTGGCGCAGCGAAAGCAGTTGCTAAAGCGCTGCCAGCACTTCAAGGTAAATTGACAGGTAATTCTGTACGTGTTCCTACGCCAAATGTATCACTTGCAATTCTTAACCTGACTTTAGGTCAAGACGTTGATCGTGATGAAGTAAACGAATATATTCGTCAGATTTCAATCGGTTCGATCCTTCAAGGTCAAATCGGTTATACCAACTCGACTGAAGTGGTCTCTTCTGACTTTATTGGTTCACGCACTGCAGGTGTATTTGACGCGCAAGCAACAATCACTTCAGGCAACCGTTTAACTGCTTATGTTTGGTACGATAACGAAGTGGGTTATAGCTGCCAGGTATTACGTATTGCTGAACAAATGGGCGGCGTAAGCTATCCTAAAGTTCCTGCAGAAACAAATGCATAATTTGTTGATGTAGTTTAAAAAAGAGTCTCTATGGAGGCTCTTTTTTTATACTTATTTTTTATTGAAGTCGGGTGGATTCGATTCAATCACGAAATGTAAATCAGCTTGCTGACGAAATATTAATCTGTTAGCTTACAAAGAGTAAGTATATTAAAATCAGTAAGTAATAAAATCCCGAGATAGATTTATGACAAATTATGCAATTAGTCCGTTACTAGGGCAGGTTTTATCAACTGAATGTCCATCACGTGAAATATTGGAACATCTTGCCAATAAATGGTCGGTCTTGGTGTTGCGTTGCCTGAGTGAAGGTGTGCATCGTTTTAGTGAACTGAAACAACGGATTGAAGGGGTGAGTGAAAAGATGCTCTCCCAGACTTTAAAAGTGCTGGAACAAGATGGTTTTGTGCTCAGAACGGTTTATCCGGTTGTGCCACCAAAAGTGGAATATCAGTTGACCATTACCGGTTCACAAGCTGCAGATAAAGTGATGCAAATGATTCACTGGATTGAACGTGGTTTACCAGAAATTTTAGAAAATAAACAACGTGTTGCCAAATAGAAGCTAAATTGCTTTTGGGGTAGCAAGAGATGGAAAAGTCAGAAAATCTGTTGGCTACTTTACTGGCAGTGTATGCAATCATTTTAGTTTTATGCATTGCGATTTATGCAATCTTCAAACTTTTAGATGTTGATATTGCTTTAGCGACCAATCTCTTGCTTTGGTCAGCAACGATCTTTGCACCGCTTGCAATATTAATGACCTATACCAGTTGGCGAGAGCAGAAAGGGGTAGAAGTAATTGCTAATTATTGTAAAGGACTAGTTATTCAACTTGTTGAGCTTGAGCATCTTAGTAATCAAATATGTAATTATTTAATTTATAAACCTGATCGAAATGAAAGTATAAAAATATTGAATAAAAAATTTATATCTATATTTAATGAGCAAGAAGATGCTTTTAAATTTTTAGGTAAAGCAATATCTGATGGAGAATTAAAAGACCAAATTAGGAGATTTCAAAATCAATGTTTGCTTAACTATGTAAGATATAACGCACTGGTTGGTAGTGAAAATTTGGAACATATCGCGAATATTACACCTCAATTAGGTAGTATTCATCGAGAACAAAATTCTAATCTTAGAACAGAGTTAATGAAGTATGTACTTTACCAAAAGGAATAAACCGATCGATTTATTCCTTTGTGAATCAAGCATTTTGCATTTTCTTAAAATCCAAGCGATCAATCAGTAAAATTCCAATCGAGAAAATAAAGCCAAGGATCACGCAACCGATCCATTCAAACTGCTCCCAGGCATAGACTGCACCAAGCGAACCTAAAGCGGCACCACTAAAGTAAATCGTCATATAGACTGCATTAATACGTGAACGCGATTTAAGATCAATCCGATAAACCAGATTCTGATTCAAAACATGGAAGGCTGTCAGACCAAAGTAGGCCATCAGCACACCAATCGCATAGATTACAATATTGTGCTGGGCAAAATATAAGGGCAGTGTAGAGCCGAACATCAGGACAATGCATAGCTTGGCGACCAGATTTTCTCTACCTTGTCCTACGGTTTTGCCTGACCAGCTTGATGAATAAATCCCGATCACGCCTAGTAAGCCAAATAACCCAATTTCGAAATCGGTGAAATAATAAGGTGCATTGCCTAATACAAAAGTCATCGAGGTAAAGATCATCGATAAAATTCCAAAACCCAAGGCACCCGCACAGGCACGCCGGATTAAATGTGGATTCTGACATGCAAGGCTAAACAAAGAGCGGTAAATGTCACCAATAGTTAAGCCTGCCTGAGCTTGAGTATCGGGTAGTTTTTTCCACATGAGTGCTGCAAAGAGCAAGGTGATCACACCGCTGGATAAATACACACCTTCCCAAGACCAGTAAGTGGAAACAAAGCCGGCAAAGGTACGTGACAGAATAATTCCCATCACCAACCCACTCATCAGCTTACCCACTGTAGCAGCGCTGGATTCAGGTGGGCTAATGGTCGATGCAAAAGGAATTAAGATCTGCGCCGAGATTGCGCCAAAGGTGGCACACAAGGTAAACAGATATAACATTGATAAAGTCGTACTGAATGAAAGCAATATCTGCGAAATGGCTGCAAAGACCATCAGGTTAACGATCAGTTTGCGTTTATTCAGAAAGTCTCCCAAAGGAACCAAAAGCATTAAGCCGAGGACATAACCAATCTGTGCAATCACCACGGCAAAACCGGCCTGACTGGTACTAATGCCCAGACTTTTCTCGATTGAATAGATCAGAGGCTGGTTAAAATAGGCAGAGCCTGCACATAAGCCACATGCCATTGCCATCAATAATACAAATTGTGATGACAATGGACTGACAGATTTCCTTTCTGAATTGCTCATAGGCCCGACTCTTTTAACATTGCCTGCACTATAGGCAGTTGCACGACAAAGCAGAAATAATTAAAAACAATCAAGTGATCATTAAAAAGTATATTAAAACAAAAGCATAGAGCTTAGTTTTGAAACTTATCAAAAATTAATGGCTGTTCAATAACATGACAGGATTAAATAAGCGATCTTCATGGAATAGCATATAAATATAGTCGAGAAATTCTTTAAAATATGGCAGAATATGGGGTTTTAAAGTTTTTAGAGGATTGGCAATATGCGCTTTGTTGATGAAGCAGTCATTACCGTAGAGGCTGGCGACGGTGGCAATGGCGTAGCCAGTTTTCGCCGTGAAAAATTCGTGCCATTTGGTGGTCCAGATGGTGGTGATGGTGGTCGTGGTGGCAGTATTTATATACAGGCTGACGACAACACCAGTACGCTAGTTGATTATCGTTATACACGTAAATTCCGTGCAGAACGAGCAAAAAATGGCCGTGGGGCGAACTGTGCTGGTCGTGGCGGTGAAGACACCGTATTAAAAGTTCCAGTCGGAACAACAATTGTAGATGTTGAGTCTGGCGACATTATTGGCGATTTGATCGAAGATGGTCAACGCGTGAAAGTGGCAGCAGGCGGTGACGGTGGTTTAGGAAATACGCACTTTAAATCATCGACCAACCGTTCACCACGTAAGTGTACGCATGGTCAAAAAGGCGAATTCCGTGAAATCCGTCTGGAGCTTAAAGTTCTGGCAGATGTGGGCTTGCTGGGTATGCCAAATGCGGGTAAATCAACCTTCATTCGTGCAGTATCGGCGGCAAAACCAAAAGTGGCAGATTATCCATTTACCACCATGGTGCCAAACCTGGGTGTGGTCGATGCCGATAGTCACCGTTCATTCGTGATGGCCGATATTCCGGGTCTGATTGAAGGCGCATCTGAAGGTGCAGGTCTGGGGATTCGCTTCCTGAAGCATCTGGCACGTACCCGTATCTTGTTACACATCGTTGATGTACAACCGATTGATGGCTCAGATCCGGCACATAATGCTAAAGCAATTATGAAAGAGTTAGAAAATTTCTCCCCAACACTTTCAAAACTGCCGATCGTATTGGTGCTGAATAAAGTCGACCAATTGGCTGAAGAAACACGTGAAGAATGGTGTACTCATATTCTTGAAGAATTGCAGTGGGAAGGCCCGGTTTTTGAAACTTCTGGCTTAACCGCTGAAGGTACCAAAGACGTGGTTTACTACCTGATGGATCAGATCGAAGAGCAGCGTGAACGCGAAGCTGAAGATCAAGAATATGCAGCAGAAATGAAAGCATTCCGTGATCAGCTTGAAGCTGAAACACGTGAACAAACCATCGCTGCAAAAGAAGCGTATCGTGAGATGCGTCGTCAGCAACGTCTTGCCGGTATTCTGGGCGACGATGAAGATGATGAAGATGGCGATAATGATAGTGATGTGGAAGTGTACTACGTACGCTAATCTCTGAGAGAAGAGTCTGAGGACAAGATGATAGAAGTGGTAGATGGGCAGCGTCAGCTCAAGGGTTGTAAACGAATCGTTGTTAAAATCGGATCATCTTTACTCACAGCAAACGGACAAGGTTTAGATTTAGATGCCATCTCGCACTGGGCGGGACAAATCGCAGATCTACACAATGCAGGACACGAGATTATTCTGGTGTCTTCCGGTGCTGTGGCTGAAGGTATGGTGCGAATGAAACTTGAGAATCGACCCACCGATCTACCCAGTCTTCAGGCTTGTGCTGCCATTGGTCAGATGGGCCTGATTCATACCTGGTCAAGCGTACTGGAGAAACACCAGATTCGAACGGCGCAGGTATTATTGACCCATGATGATCTGGCAGATCGTCGCCGCTATCTCAATTCATGTGATGCTTTGCAGAACCTGATTGACTGGCGCGTGATTCCAGTGATCAATGAAAATGATACCGTTTCTACCGATGAAATCCGCTTTGGTGATAACGACACGCTGGCTGCCATGGTGGCAGGTCAGGTGCATGCCGATCTTCTGATTATCTTAACGGATCAGGAAGGTATGTTTGACTCAGATCCACGCTCGAATCCAGATGCCAAACTGTTCCATACGGTACGTGCGATGGATGAGAGCCTGTTTGATATGGCCGGTGGTGGTGGTAAATTTGGTCGCGGCGGCATGTTGACCAAAGTTCGTGCTGCACGACTGGCGGCAAAGTCCGGTTGTCCGACCTTAATTGCAAGCGGTGATAGTGATGCTGTGCTATCTCGTCTGATGTCTGGTGAATTGTTAGGAACCTTGTTTGTGACTGACAAAGATCGGATGACCGCGCATCAGCAATGGTTGGCAGCACACCTGCAAACGGCAGGTCGTTTGGTGATTGATGATGGTGCGGTAAAGGCCATTAAAGACAATCATCGTAGCTTGTTGCCTGTCGGCGTCAAAGCGGTTGAAGGACATTTTGAGCGCGGTGATGTGGTGGAATGTGTGGATACACAAGGTCACCGAATTGCAGTCGGTCGTGTTAACTTTAGTTCGCGTTCGGCAGATATTGTACGTGGTCTGGCTTCTGATAAAGTGCATCAGGTTTTAGGTGAAGCGCGTTCACTCGAGATGATTCACCGCAATCATATGGCGATCTACTAAGTCATTCAGATTTAAATTTCAATCATAAAAAATCCCGCTTTCGAGCGGGATTTTTTATGACATCTTAATGCGATTTATTTAATCCAGCCCATCCGGATTAATGGCGCAAACAGTGACTGATGAATAGTTAAAATAAACTGCATGAGTTTATCCTGATATTTCCACCACAATGGTAATCCAGCTAAATTTACTGTTATTGCAATCAGGAATGCACCCAGCATATCCATCGGAAAATGCACACCGACATAAACACGTGACCAAGCTACTAGCCAAGCTGTCCAGATTAGAATTCTTCCCAAATCACGTTGTGATGAAAAATAACAAGATAGGGCAATCCCACTAAAAATACTCATATGATTGCTGGGAAAAGAACCTGTAGGTGCATGTTCGATCAGGGTGCGACCAATATCTATTACAAACGGACGTGGGGTATTCAGGATCGCGGACAATACCTCGCTGATCGACAAGGTAATTGCTGTAAAAATAAATGCCTTGATAATGCCAGTTTTTACTTCATAACTGCCACGGAACCAGGCAATAGCAAAAATCAGCAGAAAGAGATAAACCAGATCATGCGCAATCAGGGAGGCATATTGGATCATCCAGATCGAGGCGTGTTCAGGTACATTTAGGATATGAAACAGGTAAAGATTCAGTTGGTCAAGAGACATGAGCAGAGAGGATTGGTACAAATGTCCGTTACTCTAAACCGGTCAAACCTCAATTCCTACCTGAGTTTGTATGAATTTGTAGCCTTGATTATTAAAGAATATTCAAATGATAGAAAACCACCCAAAAGGGTGGTTCTTAAAAATCCGAATAATATGATGAAATCTTATTTAAACTGAATCGCACCATTGGCACTCACCGTCATTTGCGATTCACCCGCAGCAACTTCCTGCTCTGGAACAGCCATATCCGCCGATGCAGCTTTCATCATGGCCATACGCGGTACAGGTTGTGGTGAATAGTTATTGGTATTCAGATTTAAGTTTACCAGTTGATAACTCGGTTTGTTCCAGGCTTGAGTCAGTGCCTGTGCGCGTTGCTGGAAGTTTTTAGAGGCTTCAATCATCAGCTCATTTTCGACTTTTTTGCGCTTTTCGTCTGAAACTTTGAAGTTAATCGACTGGGTCTGGAAGTGCTGTTGTAATTCAGCAATCAGTTGAGACGCCGCTTTAAAATCTTTCGATTCCAGACGAATCTGGGCACGTCCACGCCATTCTTTCAATTTGCGGTTATCATTGTCATAAATAGGGTAAGTGCTTTGTGCGCCCGTCTCGATTTTCACATTTGGATATTTGCGCGCTGTGGTAATGGCCTGATTCATTAGCTGGTTAATTTGTGTAGCCAATTCAGCTGGCTGTTTGTTGGATTTTTCAATATAAAGCACGGCATGCATTTCATCATTTGAGATTTCACGACTGGCCTCTGCTGAAAGATTCACAACATTGTAATTCAGCGATTCAGCCGGAGCTGCAAATGCGCCTGTGGCCAAGGTAGATGCAAGGATAAAACTGGTAAGTGCTAAGAGACGCATGAAATTGTCCTGTTTTTCTTAAAATTGGCCATCTAAGCCGTTGTTAAAATATTAAATCTCAATTGTGATCTTTTTACGAAATATTTGTGGTAAGAGTGTTAAATTTTCTTTCATTTTACACTCTTACTTGATTTATGTTTATCGTTAATAATTAAGTGCTTAATGGTGGATTTTAAGCTTTTTTGCCTGAATGTTAGCTGTGCTACAAAAAAGCATAAAAGAACCCGCTTTTCTTTCTGCTGTCACACTGTAAGATGATCATTCAGGTTATAGGTTGGTGTGATGTTTTTTTTCGATAAAGATTAGGACAAAATGCAACTGAAAGTTGTTTATTTTCCTGAAAAATTCGGTATCATCCGCCTCCTAGTTATTTAAATACAAACTGCTAGCTAGAACCTCTTTATAAAGCGCCGAGTCAAAGGACCAAACGTCACCAGACTTATTTCTTTCACCCATATCAGAGATGGTAATTCGATATGAGCGTTACTTCTGTAAACCCTGCCACCAATTCCACAAACGAATACTACTTGACTCGCCAAAGTCAGATGGAATCGAATGTGCGTAGTTATCCACGTAAATTACCGTTAGCGATAGCGAAAGCACAAGGTTGCTGGGTTACCGATGTTGAAGGTACTGAGTACCTTGATTGTTTAGCTGGGGCAGGGACGTTGGCATTGGGCCATAATCATCCTGCAGTCATTCAAAGTATCCAGGATACAATTGCAAGCGGCTTGCCATTGCATACACTGGATTTAACTACGCCTTTAAAAGATGCTTTTACTGAAGCACTTCTTTCTTATCTTCCAGGTGGTCAAGAAGAATACTGCTTGCAGTTCTGTGGCCCATCCGGTGCAGATGCAACAGAAGCAGCCATCAAACTTGCGAAAACCTTTACCGGTCGTAGCTCGGTGATCAGCTTCTCTGGTGGCTATCACGGTATGACGCATGGTGCATTGGCCATGACCGGTAACCTGTCTGCGAAAAACGCAGTTAACGGTTTGATGCCAGGCGTTCAATTCATGCCGTATCCGCATGAATACCGTTGCCCATTGGGTCTTGGTGGTGAAGCGGGTGTTGACGCTTTAACGTATTTCTTTGAAAACTTCATTGAAGATGTAGAAAGCGGCGTGACTAAACCGGCAGCTGTGATTCTTGAAGCAATTCAAGGGGAAGGCGGTGTGGTAACTGCACCTGTGAAATGGTTGAAGAAAATCCGTGAAGTGACTGAAAAGCACAACATCGTGTTGATTCTTGATGAAGTTCAAGCGGGCTTTGCACGTTCAGGTAAAATGTTTGCCTTTGAACATGCGGGCATCGAACCTGATGTGGTGGTGATGTCTAAAGCTGTTGGTGGTAGCTTGCCGCTCGCAGTACTCGGTATTAAACGTAAGTTTGATGCTTGGCAGCCAGCAGGTCATACCGGTACGTTCCGTGGTAACCAGTTGGCAATGGGTACAGGTCTTGCAACGATCAATACCATTAAAGAACAAAACCTGGCGCAAAATGCCCAAGAACGCGGTGATTTCCTGCAAGCTGAGATTAAAAAATTAGCTGCCGAATTCCCATGTATTGGTAACGTGCGCGGTCGCGGTTTGATGATTGGTGTTGAAATTGTGGACGAGCGCCAAAAGGCAGATCACATGGGTTCTTTACCTGCTGATGGTCAGTTGGCAGCAGCGATCCAGACGGCATGTTTCAACAATAAATTATTGCTTGAGAAAGGTGGTCGTAACGGTACGGTAATTCGTTTACTTTGCCCATTGATCATCACACATGACGAATGTGTTGAAGTGATTGCTCGCTTTAAGAAAGCAGTTGCTGAAGCTCTTGTTGCAGTTCGAGGCGCATAATTCATGGTAGATTTTGCAGAACATCGTAAAGCTTTACTTTGTAATGATGCTGCATCCATCGCTGACTACCAGTCAGCCATGGATCAAGCGACCAAAGCGGTTGCAGCATGGTTGCAAAATGACAAAATGTACACGGGTGGCAGCATTAACGAGCTGCGCAGCGCGATTGCGTTTAATCCTTCTAAACAGGGGTTGGGTGTAGAGAAATCTTTAGAGCGTATGGTTGAACTTTTTCTGAATAAAAGTTTAAAAGTTCATCATCCGCATTCGCTTGCGCATTTGCATTGTCCAACCATGGTGACCAGCCAGATTGCGGAAGTACTGATTAACGCAACCAACCAGTCAATGGACTCATGGGATCAAAGCCCGGCCGGTTCATTGATGGAAGTTCAGTTAATCGACTGGTTACGTCAAAAAGTAGGCTATGGCGCAGGTCAGGCAGGCGTATTCACCTCTGGTGGTACACAGTCTAACCTGATGGGCGTACTGCTGGCACGTGATGCTTGCATCGCGAAAAACTGGAAAGACGAAAACGGTAAGCCGTGGTCGGTTCAACGTGATGGTATTCCTGCGGATGCGATGCGTAATGTCAAAGTCATCTGTTCTGAAAATGCACATTTCTCTGTGCAAAAGAACATGGCGATGATGGGCATGGGTTTCCAGTCAGTGGTGACTGTTCCTGTCGATGAAAATGCGCGCATGGACATGGACGCACTGGAAAAAACCATGGCGCACCTTCAAAACGAAGGCAAAATCGTGGCATGTGTGGTGGCAACTGCGGGTACTACCGATGCAGGTGCAATCGATCCACTGAAGAAAGTCCGTGAAATCACCAACCAATATGGCGCGTGGATGCACATCGATGCAGCTTGGGGTGGTGCTTTAATTCTGTCTAATGATCATCGCGATATGTTAGATGGTATCGAGCTGTCTGATTCGATTACGCTCGATTTCCATAAGCATTATTTCCAGACCATTTCGTGTGGCGCGTTCTTGCTGAAAGACGAAGCAAACTATCGTTTCATGCATTATGAAGCGGAGTACTTGAACTCTGCCTATGATGAAGAACATGGTGTGCCGAACCTGGTATCGAAGTCACTACAAACCACGCGTCGTTTTGATGCCTTGAAATTGTGGATGACGGTGGAAGCATTAGGTGAAGAGCTTTATGGTTCGATGATCGATCATGGGGTTGGCTTAACGCGTGATGTAGCAGACTACATTAAAGCGACTGACGGTCTGGAGCTTCTGCTTGAGCCGCAATTTGCCTCTGTGCTGTTCCGTGTGGTTCCAGCGGGCTATCCGGTTGAACTTTTAGATACACTGAACCAGAACGTAGCAGATGAACTATTTGCACGTGGTGAAGCGAATATTGGTGTGACGAAAGTCGGTCAGGTTCAGTCTCTGAAAATGACCACTTTAAGCCCGGTTGCAACGCTGGATAACGTGAAGAACTTGCTGGCACTGGTGCTTGCAGAAGCGGATCGTATCAAAGATTCAATCGCTGATGGGACTTATACGCCACCCATTGCATAAGTAATGGTGGTGTGAAAAAGGAGATCGAAATGATCTCCTTTTTTTATTTTTGAGTCATAGAATGATCAATTCTATAGGTAGATTCATCAGAAAAATACCGAGTATATGTACTTATTTTAAGCTGTTATAAAATCGTCATCTAATTATGTAACGCTAGGGAGCAGGATTTATCCTGAGTTCAGGTTTATAAAAATTGTTACATGTCATTGGTCTAAAATTTTTTATTGAAGTGAATGACAAAAAGAACTTAATCATTGAAATCCATAAAAATTTAATCAAGAAAAAACTGCTAGATTAAAAATCACTAAATCGTAATAAAGCTGTAACTTATCTGTCATATTCTAAAATCAAAATGCAGGTATCGAAAGAAGTACAAAACTGAATAAAAAGTGGCGTACTCCAAATTGTATAAATGAGAGAGATACTAGAATGCGCTTTACAAATATAGCTTTAGCATTAGCATTAACAGGGGCAGCTGCTGTAACGACTGCACATGCAGCTCGTGACACGATTCAAATTGCAGGTTCTTCAACTGTACTTCCATATGCCAGTATCGTGGCGGAAGAATTCGGTAATACTTTTCCACAGTTTAAAACACCAGTTGTCGGTTCTGGCGGTTCGTCAGGCGGTTTGAAGCAGTTCTGTAATGGCGTGGGTGATAACACCATTGATATCGCGAATTCTTCGCGTCAAATCAAATCTACCGAGCTGGCTGAATGTAAAAAGAACGGCGTTAACCAAGTATTAGAAATCAAAATCGGTTATGACGGTATCGTATTTGCTTCAAATGCCAATAAAGCGGCTTATAAGTTGCGTCCACAGCATGTCTTTGCTGCACTTGCTGCACAACTTCCATCAAATGGCAAAATGGTCGCCAATCCGTATACACGCTGGAACCAAATTGACAAAGCACTTCCGAATGAGCCGATCACGCTGGTGATTCCTGCTTCGAATCATGGCACGCGCGAAGTGTTCCAGGAGAAAATGGTGGATGCAGGTTGTGAATCGTATGCTGCAATTAAGTCTCTAGACAAAGATGCCAAGAAAAAAGCCTGTACCACATTCCGTAAAGATGGCCGTGTAGTTGAAATTGCAGGCGACTATACCGAAACACTGGCACGTTTGAAAACTTCTCCAAGTGCAGTCGGGGTGTTTGGTCTGGGCTTCTATGACCAGAACCGTGACCGCTTACGTGTTGCAACTGTGAACAATGTAGCACCTTCTGAAAAAACGATTTTGAATGGTGCTTATCCGGTATCACGCCCATTGTTCTTCTACGTGAAAGGCGAGCACTTGAAATCAATCAAAGGCTTACCGCAATTCACAGAATACTTTCTGAACAAGAAAGTATCTGGCAAAGGCTCTAAGCTGGAAAAAGCAGGTCTGATTTCAATGTCTGATAAAGAACGTGCAGCAGTCCTGGCAAATTTCAAGGCTGGTAAAGCGGTTGTAGTGAAGTAATAAATGATTTTGAAAATGCTGGTGGTAGGGTCAACCTACCATCGGCTTTTTGCGATAAACAAGTTTTTTCAAACCATGAAAATTGAGAAAACAGTGGAGAATACATGAATCTGCTACTTATAGGTGTGTTATTGGCGATTATGGCCATAGCCTATCAAATCGGATTAAGTAAAAGCCGTAACTTAGCAGGTAAGGGAAGCAATTCTGCAAACTTACACTCGCGTCCCGGATATTATGGTGCACTGGTTGCACTGTGGTGTGGTATCCCTGCGTTTTTAATTTTGATTGTTTGGAATATGGTTGAGCCAAGTTTTCTGGAGCAAGTGGTACTCAACCATTTGCCGCAGGATATTTCGGCCAATCTGGATCCGGCAAGTCTGGGCGTTGTTGTTGATCGCGTTCAGGCACTTGCCTCAGGTTTCGGTGTCAGTGATACACCTGCAGCCTATGAACTGGCCGCAGCAGAACAGTTAGCTAAATTTTCGACCATTGGGACTTTTGCCAAATTGGCAGTGGTGATTTCGGCTGCACTGGCAGGTCTGGTCTGGGCCAAAAAACGTATTAGCCAGGAATTCCGCGCACGTAACCAAGTCGAGAAAATGATTAATATCGGCTTGGCATTGTGTTCGGGTGTGGCAATTCTAACCACGCTCGGGATTGTCATGTCGATGTTTGGTGAAGCGATGCGCTTCTTCAGCTTCGTCAGTCCACTGGATTTCTTCTTTGGTACCGAATGGAACCCGGGTTTTAGTACTTCTGGCAGTGCCGAGGGCAGTTACGGTTTATTGCCACTGCTGTGGGGTACGCTCATGGTCAGTGCGATCGCACTTTTGGTCGCGGTACCGGTCGGCCTGATGATTGCGATCTATCTGGCAGAATATGCATCACCGCGCTTCCGTTCTTGGGCAAAACCGACCATTGAAGTGTTGGCGGGTATTCCTACGATTGTTTATGGTGTCTTTGCCTTGATGATCATCGGTCCATTTCTTAAAGCCATGGGTGCCATGGTCGGACTCGAAATTAATGCCACCAGTGCGCTGACCGCGGGTCTGGTGATGGGCATCATGATTATTCCATTCGTATCTTCTCTATCCGATGACATTATTACCCAGGTGCCACGTGCCTTACGTGATGGTTCTCTGGGGCTAGGTGCAACCAAATCTGAAACGATCCGTCAGGTGGTTTTACCTGCAGCTTTGCCGGGTATTATTGGTGCTTTCCTGTTGGCAGCATCCCGTGCGATTGGTGAAACCATGATCGTGGTACTTGCAGCGGGGAACAGTCCGCAGCTGCATGCCAATCCACTTGAAGCCGTGTCTACGGTCACCATTACCATCGTCAATCAATTAACAGGTGATACCGACTTTGCCAGTCCGCAAGCACTGGTGGCCTTTGCCCTGGGACTGACCTTATTTGTGATTACCCTAGGTTTGAACATTGTTGCACTGATCATCGTGCGTAAATATCGTGAGCAATACGACTAATGAGTACTTCAAATACAACGCCTGTGGATCAGCGTGTTGATCCATCCGTCGCTGCCGAGCTGCGTGAAAAGCGTAAGAAGACCATTCAAAGCTCTTTGGGGCGACGTCATCGTAAAGAAAAAACATTCCGTCTATTTGGTTTCTCTGCGGTATTGGCCGGTCTGTTCTTTGTGGTATTGCTCTTCGGCAGTATTTTATCCAAAGGTTTGCCTGCCTTCTGGCAAAGCAGCATGAGTTTGCCGATTCATTTCGATCCGGCCATTGTAGAGATTGGTCCAAAACCCAAGCCAGCTGCGGGAGAGTCTCCGGCGCAGTTTGAAGAGCGTATGATTGCCTGGCAAATGGATGTCGGCATGGTGGACTGGGATGCACTGATCATCAACGGCATGATCGCCAGAGACAGCAAGCTGGAAAGTCAGCGTGATGAACTGGGTTATTTATATACCAGTTCTGAGGCTTATCGCTTACGTGACATGGTCATGAATGATCCAAGTCTGGTCGGTCAAAGCACAGAGGTTAAAATTCTGGCAGATGCCAATGTCGATGTCTGGCTGGCGGGTAATATTGATCGTTCGTTACCAGCAGAACAGCAGCAGCTCAGTCCTGAAGTACGCCAGGTGGCGGACGAGATGAAAGCCTCAGGTGTAATCGAAAACAGTTTCAATACTAATATTTTTACCAGCCCTGACTCGCGTAGTTCACCGGCAACGTCAGGTCTGGCAGGCGCTTTCATGGGCTCGCTGTTCATGATGATGATCGTGATTTTTATCTCGATTCCAATTGGGGTGGCATCTGCGATCTATCTGGAAGAGTTTGCGCCGAAAAACTGGATTACCGATATTGTCGAAGTCAACATCAACAACCTGGCAGCAGTCCCATCGATTGTGTTTGGTTTGCTGGGTGCCGCGATCTTTATTGGCTGGATGCATTTACCGCTATCGGCCCCTCTGGTCGGTGGTCTAGTGCTGAGTCTGATGACTTTGCCAACTGTCATCATTACCACACGTGCATCGCTTAAAGCGGTTCCACCTTCGATTCGTCAGGCAGCGTTGGGCTTGGGTGCTTCACGACTGCAAACGGTTTTTCATCATGTCTTGCCATTGGCTTTGCCGGGTATTTTAACTGGCGCCATTATCGGAGTTGCGCAGGCATTAGGGGAAACCGCACCCTTGTTATTAATCGGGATGAGTGCTTTCGTTGCCAGCGTTCCAGCCACACCATTTGATCAGTCTACAGCGTTACCTGTGCAGATTTTCTTATGGCAGGGCAATGAGTTACGTAACTTCTTTGAAGGGCGTACCGCAGCAGCAATTATTGTACTTCTGGCCATGATGATCAGCTTGAACAGTCTGGCCATCTGGTTACGTAAAAAGTTTGAAGTCCGTTGGTAATAGGGGCAGAATCATGAACACAACTGTTATTCAAAACTCCTTAAAAAAGGATCAATCCGTGAATCCACAACAGACACAATTCACTAATGATGAGGCTACACCAAAGCCAGCAACATCGTTTGTCTCCCAATTCGATACGCAAAGTAGCAGCAAAAAAGATGAAAAGTCGACAAATGTGAAACTGAGTACATCTGATGTGCATGTGTACTATGGGGAAGCGGAAGCGATTAAAGGCATTGACCTGAACATTTATGAAAATGAAGTGATTGCCTTTATTGGCCCATCAGGCTGTGGTAAATCAACCTTTCTGCGTACCTTAAACCGCATGAACGACACCATTGACAGTTGCCGTGTGACCGGTAAAGTCATGCTGGACAATCAGGACATTTATGATCCAAACCTGGATGTGGTCTTGCTACGTGCTCAGGTGGGTATGGTATTCCAGAAGCCAAACCCGTTTCCAAAGTCTATTTTTGATAACGTTGCCTATGGCCCGAAACTGCATGGCTTGGCGCGTGACAAATACGATCTTGAAGAAATTGTCGAAGGCAGTTTACGTAAAGCCGGTTTATGGGAAGAAGTGAAAGACCGTTTAAACCAGCCGGGTACAGGCTTGTCGGGTGGTCAGCAACAGCGTTTGTGTATTGCACGTACCATTGCCGTTTCTCCTGAAGTGATTCTGATGGATGAGCCATGTTCTGCACTCGATCCAATTGCAACAGCAAAAGTGGAAGAGCTGATTTCTGAACTTTCAACGCAATACACCATTGCGATTGTAACGCACTCCATGCAACAGGCAGCGCGTGTCTCTGATCGTACTGCGTATTTCCATCTGGGTGATTTGATTGAAGTGAATGCGACCGAAAAAGTTTTTACCCAGCCAGATCATCAGTTGACTGAAGCCTATATTACCGGGCGTTTTGGTTAATCAATATTTAACGAAATCTTTTAAAACAGAATCTTAGGATTCTGTTTTTTTTGTTATGCTATATGTGAGCTTTGAAAACTATAAATCAAATCCAGATGCGTAATTATAATTTGACCAAGAAAGAGGGAAAGGTTGTTGCCCAAGCACAGCAAGAGTTATATCGAGCATTATTCGGCTCAGTGAATTTTCCAAGAAATCTAAGCATCTTTTTAGTTGGTGTTAGTCTTTTTATAGCGACTTTGGTTCTGCATGAGGGCTGGTTTCCAACCTCGCAAAGTCGAGGCATGACCAATTATCATCGATGGTTATATGATGTTTATGTGATGGTATCCGTATTCATTGTGCCTCTCATCTATCTGCGTTTTAGGCAACTCAGAGGCTCTGTCGCTTTCCGAAGAAAATGGAACTCATATATTCGAGCTTATGCACAGTATCAATTCAAGTTGAAACATGTGGTTGAAAGTGTAGATATAGATGTGGTTGAAAGTGTAGATATAGATAATGATTGGTCTGGTCAGCAAAAAATGACGAATTCATTTCTACGATATTTTTTGAAACATCCATGGTTTCAATATCTAGTGATTGGTGTCGTGATTTATGGTTGTATTGCAATGTATGTTTGGGTTACACCATTTACGAGTAGCAGAGGGTCGAGTTTTTGGATTCTTGCGTGGTGGCCAATCAATGCTTTGATTATAGGTGTACTCTATTATAGCCAATTTCCTTTATTTATAAGATTGTTGTCGATTGCTGAAGTACATCGGCAATATCAAATTTTGCAACTAAAAGCAGTGCGAGAGAATTCAGTTAATAATATGGTTGAAAAAATACCAAAGTGACCTAATCTAAAGCTATAAGCCGAATTAAATAGAGAATAGATTTTTTATGTTATTTCATAGTCCGAAACTGCCCGCTGAAATCCGTATCAGTCATTTAAATGCGCGTATCAATGAACAACGAAAAAAAATAGCGCAAACGACTGCATCTAAATTCGAGCTGTTACAGCTGTCACAGCAGCTGTCTAAAGAAGCACGTGCCCGTAAGAAAACCAATCAGAAAATCTATGTCTTGGACTTTAAAGGCGATATGGCTGCTTCTGCGGTCGAAAGTTTACGTGAAGAAATTACCCTGATCTTATCCACGGCTAAAGCGGGACGTGACCGTGTTGTGGTACGTTTAGAAAGCCCGGGTGGTATGGTGCATGGCTATGGTTTGGCTGCTGCTCAACTGGTACGTTTACGTGATGCCGGTTTTCACTTGACCATCTGTGTCGATAAAGTCGCGGCCAGTGGCGGTTATATGATGGCCTGTATCGCCAATGAAATTATTTCTGCACCATTTGCGATTGTGGGTTCAATTGGTGTAGTTGCTCAAGTGCCGAACTTTAACCGTCTGCTCAAAGAAAACAAGATTGATTTCGAACTCTATACCGCAGGTCAGTATAAACGTACCGTGACCATGTTTGGTGAAAACACCAAAGAGGGCAAAGCCAAGTTTGAGGAAGAATTGCAGCAGACTCATGCTTTATTCAAACACTTTGTTGAGAAGTATCGCCCGCAGCTGAATGTTGAAAAAGTGGCCACTGGCGAGCACTGGTATGGCCGTGATGCACTGGATCTGAATCTGGTAGATAAACTGCAAACTTCAGATGAATATTTACTGAACTTGCTAACCCAGCATGATGTTTATTCGATCCAGACCCGCAAGAAACCAACCTTAGGTGAAAAACTGGGCCTGCAAGCAGCGCAAATTGCAGATTCACTGGTGCCGACCGTAATGAATAAGGTCATGGAAAGCTTAAGCAAAGCCAATGCGAATCTGGTGCAAATGCGCGATCCGAAACTTTAATTTATTGCTCTGTAAATGATATGGAAAGCTCACTCTGGTGGGCTTTTTTGTTTTTTAAATCAAATCATTATGATATAAGTGAAGTATTTTGGTTGAGTCTAGGCTCATATGCTCACGTTTATTTTATTATTGGGATTTTTTAGCATCGTGTTTATTCCGATGTTATCTATGCTCTATGCTGAAGCCAAATTCATAAAAGACGATTCAAAGAAGATTTTGTTTTGGCTAAGCTTTCTACCCGGCGCATGCATTTTTCTATTATATGGTGTTTTAAAGCCAAATAATCCTCCCGTTACTCCATCGAAAGAATGTGGTGTGGTGCAGTCTTATCAGGTATATAAAACTCGAGGCGGAACTCAGCATGAAAACGTGATCATTCGCTTTAATGGTGCCAAGTATAGTCGTTATTTATATTTCGATAAGCATTTTGAGAAAATGCCGAAAGGTCAAAAGATCTGTTTTGAATACTTAGATAAGTTTAAATACCCCCACTTGCCAAAGTCTAAGTTTGTTAAATGGATTGACCCGACTGAAATGCCGACCATTGCTGAAGCTAATCAGATAAAATAAAGCATATTTTACTGTTAGAGCAGAAACATGGCTGTAGCTGAAGCATATCTTGCAACGCAAAACTGTTATTTTAATTATGAGTTTGAAGAATTGGATCTGGATGATTTTCCTGAGGAGTTATCTGCGTCACTGCGTGGCATGATGTTCCGCCATGAAATCCAATATCCTGATGCAAGCTATTTCATTTATTACAGTGAAATGTTGAGCGGGAGTGAATTGCAGAAAATGAAAGATGACTGGACGCGCTATTGCCCACTCCCATGATTGCAAAATATAAATGTCATGAAAGATGTGATCACAAACTTTGATTCAATGAAATTCTGATTTTAAAAGTTCACTTCGGTGGGCTTTTTATTTTTTGTAAAAGCAGGATACTACCGGTAAATATCGCGCCTAATGTGGCAAGCAGGATATCTTTATGCGCATCCCAGCTATCACCTTGCTGTCCATTATAGTTCTCCGCTTCTGCGGGAGATAAGCCAATCGCAATCAACCATTCCAGCCATTCATAGAGCATGCTGCTGGCCACTACAAACTGAATCACCAGCAGGAAAATGACCACAGGTTTTTGCTGCGGTAACCAGACCTGAAACAGGCGATAGAAAACGGGGTAGAGTAATAATCCATAGGCCAGATGAACAAAACGGTCAAACATATTGCGTGACCAGTGCATCGCTTCATTCAGATTAAAACCAAAAATCTGCTCAATCCACTGGTTATAAGGCACATAGGAATACAGGTAGTGTGCGGCAATCACATGAACAATCAGGAAAAGAATATACAGGTTAAAACTTAAAAAATTCAGCCCAATTTTATACAGACAGAGCAGCAGCATGATGATCATGAAAACCGTGCCGGCCTGATGCAAGAGATACGCTTCCAGTTCTAAAGGATGAATACTGGCAAGCAGAATCGCCAGAATTAAAATACCCATGCTCGCATAATGCTTGGCGGAAAGTCGCTGCTCAATCATGTCGTTATGATGAAATATCGTTTTTAGAATAAAACACATTACGCCAATCTCAACTTAAAATGAGTTTTTCGAGTTGAATTGGCGAATGGTCAAGCTTCTTATTCAAAACAACGCAGACGGTGTGTGACAGAATCTTTCTGATAAAGCGATGTGATAAATGCCATAAATCTTTTGCTCTTACTTTTTGGATATTAAAGCGATCTACCAACTGGCCAATGACGGTCTCAATTTTTCTTCTAGCCTTCATCAACACTCTCATTGATTCTTTAGGTCTGAGATCAAGCATATTCTTTCTAAATGGTGTCTGTAAATCAACATATTGAAATTTATAGTATTCGATTAAGCTTGGTCTTAAATAGCCTTTATCTGCTCCCAATAATCCATGAATGTGTGTTGTAATTTCTGGTGCAATAT